>NZ_CANMFI010000001.1 GCF_947497125.1 uncultured Polaribacter sp.
GCCGCCTTTCTTTATTACTGATCATTCAGTAACCTAAACCTCATATCTTAACGATATGAGGTTTTTTTATGTGTTTAGTGTAATAATAAATGTTATTTTCGTTCTAATTTTATAGACATTATTTAAATTTTTAATGAAACTCATATTATTTTCTTTTTTCATTCTATTATTATCCATTAACCAAACAAATGGTCAAGTTGGAGGTGAAAACATATATGAATTTTTAAACATTTCTACTTCGGCAAGACAAGTTGCTTTAGGAGGTGAAGTTTTAACACTTATAGACGATGTAAATCAACCTATTTGGAATCCTGCAACCATTAATAATGATCTAAATGGTTTGATTTCTGTTAATTATACTAGCTATTTAGCTGGTATTAATATTGGATCATTGTCATTTGCAAAAATGGTTTCCAGAAAATTTGGTATTCTACACGCTGGCATTAAGTACATTGATTATGGTTCTTTAATTGGTGCTGATATTCAAGGGAATGAAACAGGTAGTTTTAATGCCTCAGATATTGCTTTGTCTTTAGGGTATTCTTACAACATACCTTGGACAAATTTTTATATTGGGAGCAATTTGAGAGTTATAAATTCATCAATTTCAAATTTTTCTTCTTTCGGAATTTCTACAGATTTAGCTGTATTGTATAGTAGTCCCTTTAAACCATTTTCTATTACTTTGGTAGCAAGAAATATTGGTACACAAATTACTACTTTTGATGCTGTTCGTGAACAACTACCTTTTAAAATATCTTTAGGTGGTTCTTACCAATTAGAGCATGTGCCATTAAGATGGTATTTTACATTAGATAATTTACAAAAATGGAATCTTTCTGTACCAAATCCTTCTGAGCAGACGATAGATTTAAATGGTAATATAACAGAGAAAGAAGTTTCTTTTGCAAGCAATGCCTTTAGACACGTTGTTGTTGGTGGAGAGTTGTTTCCGGAAAGTGCTTTTAATTTACGTTTTGGTTATAATTTTAAAAGAGCGGCTGAGTTAAAGTTGCAGAATGTTAGAACTTTTAGTGGTATTTCTTTTGGCTTCGGACTTAAAATGAATAGGATAAAATTTAATTATGCATATTCTAAATTTCATTCTGCTGCTAATTCGAGTACTTTTAGTTTATTAATAGATTTAAATAAAAATGAATAATGAGTAAAAAAATAATAATAGCTATAGATGGATTTTCTTCTACAGGCAAAAGTACGATTGCAAAATTATTAGCAAAAAAGTATAATTATATTTATGTTGATACCGGTGCAATGTACAGAGCTGTAACACTTTTTGCGAAGAATAATAATTTTGTAGGTATTGATTTTTTATCTAAAGATAAACTTATTACTCACTTAAGTGACATTTCACTTTCCTTTAAATTTAATTCTAAATTGGGGTTTGCAGAAATGTATTTAAACGATAAAAATGTAGAAAAGGAGATTAGAACTTTAGAAGTTTCTCAATTAGTTAGTAAAGTTTCTGCAATTTCTGAAGTTCGAAAAAAATTGGTTGCAGAACAGCAATTAATGGGTAAAAGTAGTGGTATTGTTATGGATGGTAGAGATATTGGTACTGTTGTTTTTCCTAACGCTGAGTTAAAATTATTTATGACTGCTTCTGCAGATAAACGTGCAACCAGACGTTATAAAGAATTAATTGATAGAGGAGATAAAGTAGATTTTAAAGATATTTTATTTAATGTAGAAGAAAGAGATCGAATAGACTCTACTAGAGAAGATTCTCCTTTATTAGAAGCAGATGATGCAATTGGTTTTGATAATTCTGACATGGGAATACAAGAACAATTCGAAAGAATTTGTGCCTTGGTAGATAGAAGAATATCATAAGGTTATTCTTCTTTTTAGCCCAGATTGAAACGGCATCCTTTTTTTGATACAAGAGAAGTATTCAGAAAATTAATGAAAATAAATCTTTTTTAAGGTATTATTTTTAAAATGATGAGTCTAAAAAAAAAGATATAGTGAAAAGCTTGAAATAGCTTCAAATAAAACAAAATACTGAAATAAGTTTGGTGTTTTATGGGATATTTAAGTACTTGTGTGTTTGTAAAGAAATTTTCCATTTCGGATTTTTCATCACATAGTTTACAATTTCTTCGGTCATTTTTTCTTTTTTAGACCATTCTGGTTGTAAAAATAGTTTGCATTTTTTGCCTACTTTAGCGGCTTGTTCTTCAGCAAAATCAAAATCAGATTTATTATGAATAATCATTTTTAATTCATCTGCTTCTCTGTAAACTTCTTCTAAAGGTAATTTTGTTTTTTTAGGAGATAGGCAAAACCAATCCCATTTACCAGAAAAAGAATAGGCGCCAGAAGTTTCTATGTGTGTTTTTATATGGTTTTCTTGCAACAGATTTGTAATATAATCCATTGACCACATTAGCGGTTCTCCGCCTGTTATAACTACAGTATTTGCGTATTTTTTTACATTATTAACAATGGTATTTGCCATGGTTGGCGGGTGTAAATCGGCATTCCAACTTTCTTTAACATCGCACCAATGGCAGCCAACATCGCAACCACCAACTCTTATAAAATAAGCAGCGGTACCTGTATGTGCGCCTTCGCCCTGTATGGTGTAAAATTCTTCCATTAGCGGAAGCATGATTCCTTTGTTTACTAAGTCTTTTGTTTTTGTATCCATTGTATTTAAAATACGCCCTAAGGTATTAAAGTGCAAAGGTAGTTTTTTGATCTACAATTATACAATGAAACCAATATATTTCTGCTTTTTTATGTTGTTGAATTTACATATTATGTAAAAATAATTAGGACTAAAGTGCTATAAATCAAATCATTTTTGTAAGTTTGCACTCCTTTTTACGAGAACAGATTTATAAAAGGAATATTAGAAAATAAATTATAAAAACTACTCTTTGCGTTTTTATCGTTAAAAATCTGAAAAACAATAAGATACAAATTATTATTCAGAAATGTCTGAAGAAACAAAAAACACTGAAGAGCAGGTAGCTGCTACTGAAGTACAAGAAACAGCTACACCAGCTGTAGATCCAAAACAATTTTTAGCTGATTTTAACTGGCACAAATACGAACAAGGTATTGAAGCTGTTGATGAAGAAAAACTAGTAGCTTTTGAAAAAGCTTTAGAAGGTACTGTAGGTTTTGTAAATGAGCGTGATGTTATTGAAGGAACTGTAATTAGAATTACAGATAGAGATGCAATTATAGACATCAATTCTAAGTCTGAAGGAGTTATTTCTTTAAACGAATTTCGTTACAACCAAGCTTTAGCTGAAGGAGACAAAGTAGAAGTATTAGTTGATAAAAGAGAAGATTCTTCTGGTCAGTTAGTATTATCTCACAAAAAAGCAAGAGTTATTAAGGCATGGGAACGTGTTAATAATGCTCATGAAACTGGTGAAGTAGTAAACGGTTTTGTGAAGTGCAGAACAAGAGGTGGTATGATTGTAGATGTTTTTGGAATTGAAGCATTTTTACCAGGATCTCAAATTGATGTGAAGCCAATTAGAGATTACGATCAGTATGTAGAGAAAACAATGGAATTTAAAGTTGTTAAAATCAACCACGAATTTAAAAACGTTGTTGTATCTCATAAAGCTCTTATTGAAGCAGATATTGAATTACAGAAAAAAGAAATTATTGGCCAGTTAGAAAAAGGACAAGTATTAGAAGGTGTTGTTAAAAACATTACTTCTTACGGTGTCTTTGTAGATTTAGGTGGTGTTGATGGTTTAGTACATATTACAGATTTATCTTGGTCTAGAATTAACCACCCGAATGAGGTTGTTGAGTTAGATCAAAAATTAAACGTTGTAATTTTAGACTTTGATGATAACAAATCTAGAATTCAATTAGGTTTAAAACAATTATCTGCTCATCCATGGGAAGCTTTAAACACAGACTTAAAAGTTGGTGATAAAGTTAACGGAGAAGTAGTTGTTTTAGCAGATTATGGTGCATTTGTAGAAGTAGAACAAGGAGTAGAAGGGTTAATTCACGTTTCTGAAATGTCTTGGTCTACACATTTACGTTCTGCACAAGATTTCGTAAAAGTAGGTGATAAAGTTGAGGCGCAAGTGTTAACGTTAGATAGAGAAGACCGTAAAATGTCTTTAGGTATCAAACAATTACACCCAGATCCTTGGACAGATATTACTACTAAATACCCTGTAGGTTCTACACATACTGGTACTGTAAGAAATTACACTAACTTTGGTGTGTTTGTAGAATTAGAAGAAGGTATTGATGGTTTGGTTTATATCTCTGATCTTTCTTGGACTAAGAAAATTAAGCATCCTTCAGATTTTGTTACTGTTGGTGATAAATTAGAAGTACAAGTTTTAGAGTTAGATGTAGAAAACAGAAAACTAAACTTAGGACACAAACAAACACAGGAAAACCCTTGGGACGAGCATGAAGCTACTTATGCAATAGGTTCTAAACATGAAGGTACTGTTAAAGAAAAGAATGATAAAGGAGCAGTTGTAACTTTTGCTGATGGAGTAGAAGGTTTTGCACCAACAAGATTCTTAGAAAAAGAAGATGGTTCTAAATTAGAAAAAGGAGACAAAATCGAATTTGTAGTTTTAGAATTCTCTAAAGAATACAGAAGAGTTGTTGTTTCTCATACTTCTTTATTTAAAGAACAAGAAAAGAGAAATGTAAAAGTTGCTGTTAAAAAAGCGGCTGAAGCAGAAAAAACTACACTTGGAGACATTGGTGGTTTAGCAGCTCTTAAAGAGAAAATGGAAGCTGGAGCTAAAAAGAAAAAGTAATCTTTTGTACTGAACTCGATTCAGTATTTGATTATAATTTCTGCTTAGGCAAAAATCCATAATATTTAAAACCCGATACAATTTTGTATCGGGTTTTTTTATGCACTAAATTTATTTCAGTCTCTCATTTTTAATCAAACAGTAAATTACCATTTACAATAATAATAAGGGCGTTTCCCCGCAAAAAAAAGCGGGGTCAGGCTTTTTACTATATCTTTTTAAGTTTTCTCTATGTAATTTTTGCTAAAAATAAAAATCATTTCAAATGAAACTTAAAAAGGATGCCGTTTCAATCCTTAACGCAAAACGGCTAACACTATAAAACTTAATCTAAACTATTTACTACTTGCTAAATTACTTTAGAGACTCATATAATAAATTTATATTTGTTACTACAAAAAAAAAGAGATTAGAAAAGATGACATTAATAAAATCAATATCAGGAATTAGAGGAACTATCGGAGGTAAAACCGCCGATAATTTAACACCAATCGATGCAGTAAAATTTGCAGCTGCCTATGGAGCATTTATAAAAGAAAGAAATAAAGATAAGCAAGATATAAGAGTAGTAATTGGTAGAGATGCTCGTATTTCTGGTAAAATGATTTCTAGTTTGGTGGCAAATACTTTAGTTGGTTTAGGAATAGATGTGGTTGACTTAGGTTTATCTACAACACCAACAGTAGAAGTGGCGGTGCCTTTAGAAAAAGCAGATGGAGGAATTATTTTAACCGCATCTCACAATCCGAAACAATGGAATGCTTTAAAATTATTAAATGAAAAAGGTGAGTTTTTAAACGGAGCAGAAGGAGAAAAAATACTAGCCTTGGCAGAAAGTGAAGATTTCGAATTCGCAGCAGTAGATGATTTGGGAACGTATTCAAAAGACAATACCTATCTAGAAAAACACATACAAGAAGTTTTAAACTTAGAATTGGTAGATGTAGAGGCCATTAAAAAAGCAAATTTTAAAGTTGTGGTAGATGGCGTAAATTCTACTGGCGGAATTTTTATTCCTGCTTTGTTAAAAGAATTAAACGTAGCATGTGTAGAATTGTATTGTACACCAAATGGTGAGTTTCCTCACAATCCAGAGCCTTTAAAAGAACATTTAACCGATATTTCTGAACTGGTTGTTAAAGAAAAAGCAGATTTCGGAATTGTAGTTGACCCAGATGTAGATCGTTTGGCTTTAATTTCTGAAGATGGTTCTATGTTTGGCGAAGAATATACATTAGTAGCTTGTGCAGATTATGTTTTAGGAAAGTTAGGCGGTGGAAATACAGTTTCTAACTTATCTTCTTCAAGAGCATTAAGAGATGTAACCGAAAAACATGGTGGCACTTATACTGCATCTGCAGTTGGTGAAGTAAATGTGGTCATCAAAATGAAAGAAACAAATACGGTAATTGGTGGCGAAGGTAATGGCGGAATTATATATCCTGCATCTCATTATGGTAGAGATTCTTTAGTAGGTGTTGCGTTGTTTTTATCGCATTTAGCTACTAAAAAAATGTCTTGTAAGGCGTTAAGAGATTCTTATCCTAGCTATTTTATGAGTAAAAATAAAATACAGTTAACACCACAAATAGATGTTGACAAGATTTTAGAGACAATGGCTACAACTTACTCAAACGAAGATGTAAATACTATTGATGGTGTAAAAATAGATTTTGCAGATGAGTGGATTCATTTGCGAAAATCAAATACAGAGCCAATTATTAGAATTTATACAGAGGCTAAATCTCAACAAGCTGCAGATGATTTAGCAATTCGATTTATAGATGAAATTAAAGCGTTAATTGCTTAAAAATAATAAAATATCCAAAGAGTTTTAGTTTATTGAAACTCTTTGGGTACTTTATCTCTGTGTTTAAAACGCTTATGAGACCATAAGTATAATTCGGGTTGCTTTTTAATGTTTTCTTCCGTTAATAAAGTAAATTTATCTGTAATCTTATAATCTTCAAAGTCTTTTGGAGAATCGGTTAATAATTGAAATTCAACTTCATAATAACCTCTTTTTACTTTTTTAGCAACATAGTTAATTACAACAAAATCAAACTTTTTAGATAGCATTTCTGCACCAGTATGTACAGGTACTTTTATTTCAAAGAAATCTCTCCAATAATAGGTTTTATGTACTTGTGGAGATTGGTCACTTAACAAAATGTAGGCTCCTTGTTTTTTTTCTGAAACATTTTTTTGAATGGCTCTTACAGTATCTGAGGTTTTGTAGCCATTAATGCCAAATTTTTCTCTAGATTTTCTTACCCATTTTTCAAAATATTTATTTTGTAGTTTAGTGTAAGCACCATAAAGATCCATCTCTAACACCAAAGACATTCCTATAGACCATTCCCAATTTGCTTGATGCGCACCAACCAAGGCAATACTTCGTCCTTCATTTGCATATTTATTTACTAAATCTGCATTTTTGTATTTATATCTTTTCGAAATTTCTTTTTTAGAAATGGTAAACGCTTTTACACTTTCCATAATTAAATCTAAAAAGTGTTTAAAAAATTTCTTTGAAATTTCTTTAAGTTCTTTGTCCGTTTTTGTTGGAAAAGCAAGTTTTAAATTATCGAAGACTACTTTTTTTCTATATCCAACGACATAATACATTATTAGATATAAAAAATCTGATTTAATGTAAAGAATTCTCATAGGTAACCTAGAAAGTAACCAAATAATAGGGTAGGCTATGATATAGATAATTATGTTCATGAATAGTTTTTTAGGTCTACAAATATCGTATATAATTTTATAAACCAATAGTAATAGTTTGCTGTTTTTTAGTATGTTTGTTATATAATGAATACTATGAACCAAGCAGTTTTATTACTTATAATAGCAAATGTTTTAGTTTCTATGAAAGGTTTTAATGATTACTTTTTTTTAGATACATATAAATTTCAGGTAGGTAAAATAATATCTGGAGAAAAAATACGCACACTTACATCTGGTTTTTTACATGTAGATTGGATGCATTTAGGCTTTAATATGTATGCATTGTATCTTTTTGGGGGTATTGTTGCTAGTTTTTTAGGGATGGTTAATTTTGTTATTATTTATTTTGTTAGCCTGCTAGCAGGCAGTTTGTACTCTTTGTATTTTCATAAAAACGAACCTTATTACAGTGCTGTAGGTGCTTCTGGTGCTGTATCGGGTATTATTTATGCATCGATACTCTTATACCCAGCAATGGAGTTATATTTATTTTTTATACCCATTCCGATACCAGGTTATATTTTTGGAGTCGGTTATTTACTGTATTCTATTTACGGCATGAAAAAACAATTAGGTAACATTGGGCACTCTGCACATTTAGGAGGAGCGATGGGTGGTTTTGCAATTACATTATTAATAAGTCCGTCTTTATTTACAACAAATAGAATATTGGTAATATCTTTAGGAGTTGTTATTATGATGCTCTTACTTTTTGGCAATCAATTAAAAAAGCTATAAAATAAAAAAGCCTTATTATTTCTAATAAGGCTTTTGAGCGAAAGACCAGGTTCGAACTGGCGACATTCAGCTTGGAAGGCTGACGCTCTACCAACTGAGCTACTTTCGCGTGGTAAAGAGCTGCAAATATAATATGTTTTTTGAGTTTGACAATTATTTTTTAATCAAAAAATTAATAAAAATTTTTATCATCTCTTAATACTTTTAAGAAGTGAAATCCATAGATATTATAGCCTTCGTTATAATAAAATTTATGAGATTGTGGATTGCTAACATAGGCATTTAATTCAATAGCCTCGCAACCTTTGGTTTGTACGTGTTGGTCTATCCAACTAAAAAACTGTTTACCAATACCTTTGCCTCTTAAACTCTCATCAATAATTACATGATCTGGTTCTGCAGATTTACCAATATAATGCCTTGTAGAGTACCAAAGACCAGCAATACCGGCTAATTGATTATCAATATATAGACCAACACATTCGTAGTTTTGTAGTGTAGACATTTCTAAGACACGTTCTGTTAAAATATTTTTAGGTGTTTTTGTATTTAGCTTACCAAGTAGTGGTAGTATGGTAAGAATATCTTCTTGTGCAATAATTTTAATTAGAGTTTCCATTTGTTTGATTTTTACAAGTAAAATAGGGTGTTTTATATCGTTATAAAATGATCAAATAAAAAGTTGAATCACTTTGTAAAAATAATATTATCAGTCAATTATCCTATTCATTTAAATAAAAAAATCTCAAACAAATGTTTGAGATTTTTAGTAGCGAGAACGGGATTTGAACCCGTGACCTCAGGGTTATGAATCCTGCGCTCTAACCAACTGAGCTACCTCGCCATTGGTTTTGAGGCTGCAAATATAATTGAATTTTACAAACTAGCAAGTGCTGTTTTTAATTTTTTTTAAATAGAATTAATACCTATATTGCCTCCTTAAGAAAAAAAATAATGAATAAAGTAAAGTTCGAATTAGAAATTCCTATTCACGCATCACCACACATGTTGTATCAGTATATTTCATCACCTTCTAATTTACAAGAATGGTTTGCAGATAAAGTTAATTCTAGAGGAAAAGAATATAGTTTTATTTGGGAAGGAGAAGAAGAGAAGGCCGAGTTGATAACCAAAAAAGCAGATGATAGAATTCGTTTTAAATGGTTAGAAAGCGAAGACGATGATAGTTATTTTGAAATTAAAATTCAAGTAGATGCATTAACAAAAGATGTTTCTTTAATTGTAACAGATTTTGCTGAAGAAGATGAAGTGGAAGAATCTAAACAATTATGGGAAAATCAGATAGATGAATTAAGACACACAATAGGTGCTTAATTTTATTGCTTTTTATGATAACAAAACCCAACATTAATGTTGGGTTTTTTGTGCTATAAATTTAAAATACATTAATTTTGCAGTTCTAAAATATCAAGCATGATTAACTTTAATGGCGAGCTTTTATCTCAAGAAAATATACAAATAACTACTCAGAATAGAGCTTACAAATACGGAGACGCTATTTTTGAAACTATAAAGGTATTGCCAAGCAAAGTTGTTTTTTGGGAAGATCATTATTTTAGGTTAATGGCTTCTATGCGAATGTTACGTATGAAAATACCGCTAAGTTTTACTTTAGAGTTTTTAGAACAACAAATTTTACAAACTGTTGCAACACAAGAACAAGCCAGTGCTTATAGAGTTCGGTTAAATGTTTTTAGAAAAGATGGTGGGTTGTATTTGCCAGAAACAAATACAGTTGACTATTCTATGGAAGCAGCGCCTTTAGTACATAAGACAAAAGAAAGTTATTCTTTAGATGTTTATAAAGATTTTTACAATTATTCGGGTCTTTTGTCAACTATAAAAACCAATAATAGAATGTTAAATACTTTGGCAAGTATTTTTGCAGAGGAAAATGAGGTAGATAACTGTATCCTTTTAAATGAAAAGAAAGGTGTAGTAGAAGCTACTAATGGCAATATCTTTATGGTGAAAGGGTCCGTCATAAAAACACCTGCACTTACAGAAGGATGTATCAAAGGGATTGTAAGAAATAAAGTTATAGATATTATTTTAAAAAACAACCAATATACATTAGAAGAAACAACCATTTCTCCTTTTGAAATTCAGAAAGCTGATGAAGTTTTTATTACCAATGCAATTATTGGTATTCAACCGGTAACTAGTTATAAAAAAACTACTTTTAAAACGATAGTTGGTAAAAAAATGGCAAGTAATTTATCTGTTCTACAGATAACAAGTGCTTAGTTTTGATTAAAATCACTTGGTGCATTTGCCCAAAGTTTATAATCACCTCCTTTTTCTAATAATTTATTTTTCCATAAATTTTTATCATCTAGAGATAAAATATTTTCAAAATTATTATTTTCTAAGAACCACGAATTTTCATTCATTTCTTTTTCTAACTGTTGTTTTTCCCATCCAGAATAGCCCAAGAAAAAGCGGATGTCAGATTCTTTTAGACTGTTATTGTTTAATAATTCTTTAAGAGATTCAAAGTTTCCTCCCCAGTAAATTCCATCAGAAACCTCAATACTTTCAGAAATTATTTCGGGTTGGTTGTGTATAAAGTATAAGTTATCTTGTTCTACAGGTCCACCTTGATATACTGAGAAATTACAATTTATTTCTGGTATTAAATCATTGATAGTATATTTTAAGGGTCTGTTAAGAATAAAGCCAACCGCATTTTTTTTTGTAAATTCTGTAAGTAATACGATTGTTCTATTAAAAGAGGTATCATTTAATATCGTTGGCTCTGCAATTAATAATTTTCCTTTTGCTGGTTTCAAATTTTGATTTTAATATAGGTATCTAAATGTACTAAAAATTTTAACAAAAAAAAACTCTCTTTAAAAAAGAGAGTTTGTATACTTAATAAAGTAAGTTTTAGTTTACAGCTTCGCTTAAACCAGCACCTGCTTTAAATTTTGCTACATTTTTAGCAGCAATTTGAATAGTTTTACCAGTTTGAGGGTTTCTTCCTGCTCTAGCAGCTCTGTTAGAAACAGAAAACGTACCAAAACCAACTAAAGCAACTTTGTTACCACCTTTTAAAGCAGAAGTTACATTACCTGTAAAAGATTCTAATGCTGCCTTAGCTGCTACTTTAGAAATTCCTGCATCAGCAGCCATTGCATCGATTAAATCTGACTTGTTCATAATAAATTGTTTTTTTTAAATTAAATAATATTTTTTTGCCTTATAGCTTAACAAATATAGTAGGATTAAGGCCTTGTGCAAATTTGGACCCCATAAAAACCACTTTTTGTTGATAAAATGAGTTAAATTGTTAATAACGACAGTAAAAAAAGTGTAATTAATCTAAAAATCTGTAAAAACCTTACTATTAGAGGCTTTGCAAGACTTTTGCATCTTCAGTAAATTGATAGCCATTTAAAAGGCTTTGAGCATCCATTTTTTTCTTACCAGAAAGTTTAATTTCATCAATAATTATAAAACCTTCTTTAACTGCAATTTTTAATTCTTTTTTTGTGGCAATAATTTTTCCGATTGTTAAAGTATGCGATTCAAATACTTTTTTAACGGCATATACTTTTGCAGTAATTTCTTGTTCTCCATTCATAATTGTTGTCCAAGCTGCAGGAAAAGGGTTAAGCCCTCTAATTTTATTGTAAATGTTTTCTAAACTATCTGTAAAATCTATTTTACAGTTATCTGTATTTAGTTTATAAGCAGTTTTTTCTTCTAAATTTGGTTGTTTGGTAGTTGTTATTTTATCTTTAGTTATTAAGTCTACTGTTTTTAAAACAAGATCTGCACCAAGATGCATTAGTTTATCATGTAAAGTACCAACAGTTTCCTCTTTTAGAATAGCTATTTTTTCCTGTAAAATAATTTCTCCAGTATCAATTTTATCATCAATAAAAAAGGTGGTTACACCTGTTTCTGTTTCTCCATTTATTATTGCCCAATGTATGGGTGCTGCTCCTCTATATTCTGGTAATAGAGAGGCGTGTAAATTAAAGGTGCCTTTTTTTGGCATCTGCCAAACTGTTTTGGGTAACATTCTAAAAGCAACTACTATTTGTAAGTCTGCATTTAATTTTTTTAACTCAGTATTAAAGTCTACGTTTTTTAAGTTAGTAGGCTGTAGTATGTTTAAACCATTGGCTGATGCATATTTTTTTACAGCAGATTCATTTAATTTTCTTCCTCTACCAGCAGGTTTGTCTGGTGCGGTAATAACCCCAACAACATTGTAATTATGATCTATTAGGTTTTTTAAAATAGTAACCGCAAAATCTGGTGTACCCATAAAAACGATTCGTAAGTCTTTCATAATTTATTATTTAATTGGTATCTATTTAAATGATTGATTGCAATTTTATTTTCTATTAGCAACTCTTGCAAATGTATTAAAATGTCTTTTTCGTTTGCGGTAATTTGGTTGCAAATTTCTGAAGATGACAAATGATTTTCTTTTAAAAGAAGAAGAATTTTATTAGCTATGTTTTTAGTGTTTTTATTTTTTTCTGAGATACAAACATCGCAAATGCCACAATTTTCTTTTTTATTTTCATTAAAATAATTTAAAATCTGCAAACTTCTACAAATAGTGGCAGTTTGTAAATAATGAATCATGTCATCAGATTTTTGTTTCTTTTGCTTTACCAGCTGCTTTATTTCTTTTGCAAACCTATTAATCGTATAATCATCTTCTCTTGGTAAAAGAAATCTAATTTGTGCTTCATTATTTATAGAATTATAGATAACAATTTCATCTTTTTGCAAACGTTGTAAATTTGCTATTACAATTTTTGTTGTTAGTCCTGTTTTTTTAGCGATAAAAAATTCGTCAATATTAACTTCATTTTCAAATATACCAGCATAGGTTCTTAATAGCGTATTGGTAAATTTCTTTAAAATATTATTTTTATCAAGATAATTTAAAACGGTTCTACTGCTTACAGTAAATTGAAGTGTTGCTTTTTTATTATAATTGTTTTCAATTTCAACTATTCCATTATTTACCAATATTTTAATAGCGGTATCTACTTTTATTGAAGGAATTTTATTTTTTTTAGAAAACTCTAAAAGGTTAAATAAGTAAGATTCTGTTGGTTGTTCGCCAAATGAAATTCTGTAAGATTGACAAATCTTCTTATAAATCTCTTTTACTTCTTTTACGTTAATTTCTGTTTGATGCAATCGATCTTTGTACAACAGAATGTCTGATTGGTTATATAGCAATACTGCAAATGATTTTTCATTGTTTCTACCAGCTCTTCCTGCTTCTTGTAGGTAGTTTTCTATACTGCTCGGGATGTCTAAATGTATAACCAAACCAACATTGGCTTTATCGATACCCATACCAAAAGCATTGGTTGCTACCATAATGGGTGTTTTTTCTGTTAGCCAATTGCTAAAAGAACTATTTTTTTCTTCCGTAGAAAGACCTGCATGATAAAAAGAACTATTGTAGTTGTTGGTATTTAAAAAAGAGGCTATCTGAGTAGTTTTGTTTCTAGAATTTACATAAACAATGGCAGGTTTTTGGGTTTTCTTAAATATTTGTAGCAGTCTTTGTAATTTATCTTCAACGTTAAATATTTGGTAAGCTAGATTGTCTCTAAAAAAAGACTTTTTAAATAAAACAGGACTTTTTAAACTTAATGAAGTTGCAATGTCATCTAAAACTTTTTTATTTGCTGTTGCAGTTAATGCTATAAAATTTACCGTTGGATGTAACTCTTTAAGAAGATTAATATTTCTGTACGATGGTCTAAAATCATGACCCCATTCAGAAATACAATGCGCTTCATCAATAGCTATTAAATTGATGTTTAATTCTTTTATTTTTTGTTGAATAAAATAAGATTGAAGTCTTTCTGGTGATATGTATAAGAATTTAACACCCCCAAATTTAATATTATCAAAAAAGGATATTAATTCTTCTTGTGATGTGCCAGACTTTATAGTAACGGCCTTAATGCCTTTGTCGGTTAGGTTTTTTACCTGATCTTGCATTAATGCAATTAAGGGAGATATTACAAGGCAAACACCATTTTTTGCCAAAGCAGGTATTTGAAAACAAATAGATTTTCCGCCTCCTGTTGGTAGTAAAGTGATGACATCTTTGTCTTCTAATACAGCATTAATAATCTCTTCTTGTAGTGGTCTAAAACTATTATAATGCCAGTATTTTTTTAATATTTCTATTGATGAAATCATAGCTCGCAAGAGAGCGAATTAATAATAAAATTTGTTCTTTCTTGAATATTACCAAACGGAACATTGATTAAATTATACCCTAAACTCTTATAAGCTTTTTGTAAAAAAGTATCTATTATTTCTGTTTCTTCAAAAGATTCGTACCGTTCGTTATCAGTTGTATGAATTTCTTTCCATGGAGCAAAATGAAATACCTTGTCATAAGAATACAACTTGCTTTTGGTTAAAAAGGTTTCGGGGTATTTTGTTTTAAAATAATCCATGTAGGCATGAACATCAGGAATTCCTCTGTCAAAAAAAATAATGTTAGAATTTGCTTTTTTTGCCTCTAAATATTGCGCTTCTCTACCTTTTAAAAGTAGTTCACTAAAAAGTAGAGGTTCTGTTAAAAAAAGTTGATCTATACCTTGTTCTTTTGCTTCTAAAGTTACTTTTCTTGAGATTTCTGGCATGCACAAATAGTCTCTTTTTATTAACTCATCTAAAACCGAAGTTTTACCTGTTCCTGGTCCGCCAATTAATACTATTTTATGTTGCATCACACAAAAATAAATGATTCCATTAATAAAACTAATTTTTAATGTAATTTTGTGTAACTATTTTTAAGATTTTCTATAAAAAAAAAGAGATATGAGTATTGAAAATGATTTTTATACAAAGTTAAAGCTTCAGTTAGATGATACCACAACCTTTCCTGCAGATTATATGTACAAATTTATTGTGCCTTCTGATGGTAATCAAGTAGAAGAAGTAGCACAGATTTTTAATGATTCAGGCGCGGTCATCAACACAAAAAAATCTAAGACCGGAAAATATATTAGCCTTTCTATCGTATTAAAAGTAGCCAGTGCAGACAAAGTAATTTGGTATTATAAAAAAGCAGAAAAAATTAAAGGAATAATTTCATTATAATTAAAAATATGAAGAGCGTAGTTTTAGTAATTTTATTAGCTGTTTCATCAGTTGTGTATTCTCAAAATAAAGAGAAAGTTTTAGTGTCTATTGATGGTGAAAAAACAACCGTTTCTGAGTTTAAAAGAGTGTACGAGAAAAATTTAGATGCCATTGACAATGAAGCAGCCAAAAGTGTTGTTAATAATTTAGATTTATTTATCAATTATAAGTTAAAAGTAAGACAGGCTTACGATCTTAAATTAGATACGGTTAAAACATATATAAGAGAATTAGATACTTATAAAAAACAATTATCTACGCCTTATTTACAAGATACAACTTTTATAGATAAGCTTGTAAAAGAGGCATATTACAGAACAAAATTTGAAGTAAAAGCAAAACATATTTTGTTAAGAATACCAAGAGATGCATTGCCTAAAGATACAATAGTAATTTACAATAAAATTTTAAAATTACGAGAACGAATCTTAAATGGCGAAAAGTTTGAAACAATTGCAGCTCAATTCTCAGAAGATATTTCTGCAAAAGATGATGTAAGAACTGGTAGAAAAGGCAATGGTGGTAATTTAGGATATTTTTCTGCTTTTAGAATGGTTTATCCTTTCGAAGATGCAGCATATAAGACAAAGGTTAATGAAATTTCTATGCCCTTTAAAACCCAATTTGGTTATCATATTGTTAAAGTAGATGCTTTAAAAGAATCGCAAGGAGAAATAGAAGCAGCTCATATTTTAATTAGAGATACTTCTGCTGTTGGTAAAATTAAAATAGATTCCATTTATACTAAATTAAAGGCAGGTGAAGATTTTGAAACCTTGGCTACAAGTTTTTCAGAAGATCCAGGATCTAAAAGTAACGGAGGAAAATTAGGTAAATTTAGCACAGGTAGAATGGTAAAACCATTTGAAGATGCTGCTTTTGGCCTAAATAATATAAATGAATTTTCTAAGCCATTTAAAACAAACTTTGGTTGGCATATTGTAAAATTACTTAAAAAACACCCAATACAATCTTTTGAAGATATGAAGGTAGGTTTAAAGGCAAAAGTTAAAAAAAGCCCTAGAATGCAACTTTCTGATAAAGCAGTTATTAATAAACTTAAAAACCAATACAACATTGTTGAATTTGAGAAGGCTAAATTAATTTTGAATGATAAAAATATTAGAGCCATTCATAAAGATTCTTTACAAAATGTGCTGTTTAGTATTAATGATAAAAATATTACACAAGAAACATTTGTAAACTACATTAGAAACAGAAGGCATATTGCCGTTTTTACACTTTATAATAGTTTTAAAGATGCACAAATATTAACCTATTACAAAGAAAATCTTGTTAATACAGAACCAGATTATGCTGCTACTTTAAAAGAGTATGAAGATGGATTGTTATTGTTTGAGTTAATGCAAGATAAAATATGGTCTAAATCTTCTAAAGATACACTTGGTTTACAAACTTTTTTTGACAAGAATATTAAGAAATATAATTCTAACAGTCTAAAAGAAGTAAAAGGGCAAGTAATTAACGATTATCAAGATTTTTTAGAAAAAAATTGGATTGAAGACCTTAGAAAGAAGAGTACCATTAAAATTAATAAAAGAGAGTTAAAAAAAATAATTAAACATTACGGTAACGCTTTATGAGATATTTAGCTATTTATTGTTTTTTATTATCTTTTATTTCTTGTGATTTTTTTAAGCCCAAACAAGTAAAATCGTCTACCGATAAAATTGTTGCGTCTGTAAACAATGAAAATTTATACAGAAAAGATTTAGAAACTATTTTACCAGAAAACTTTGAAAAGCAAGACAGCATTGTACTTGTTAATAGTTTTATTAATAGTTGGGCAATTAAAAGACTTTTATTAGACAAAGCAAAAAATAATAGTACTCAAGAAAATTTAATTCAGATAGATAGATTGGTTAATGATTATAAAGAGAGTCTTTTAATTAACACTTATAAAGAGCAACTTGTTAAACAACAATTAGATACAGTTGTAAGTGAAGAAGAATTAGAAGCTTTTTACCATCAAAACAAAGAGAATTTTAAATTAAACGAAGAGTTAGTTAAAATAAAATATCTGCATGTAGACAATACGATACTAGAGAAAGACGAAATTATAAAACTCTTTAAATCGACTATAATTACTGATTTAGAACTATTAGAAAAAAAAGAGTTGAGTTTTAAATTTCATCATTTTAATGATTCTATTTGGTCTCAATTAGATAACGTTTTGTTAAAACTGCCTATTTCGAAGCAAAAACTGTTAAAAAAAACAAAATTCCTTCAAAAACAAGATTCAATAGGTTTATATTTGGTGGCTATAAAAGATGTTTTACCACGTAATTCTATTGCGCCGATAAGTTATATAACATCAACCATAAAACAGATGATTTTACATAAGCGTAAAATTGAATTAATACGAGAAATCGAAAAAATAATAGTAAAAGATGCAACACAGAATAACAATTTTAAAACATACTAAAGTATCAATCATTACCCTTCTTTTTAGCGTTATTAGTTGTGTTTCATTTGCACAGCAAACAAAGATAGACGGTGTTGCAGTTGTTATTGGTAAAAACATTGTTTTAGATTCTGATATCGAAAAATTTAAACAAGAGATTGTAGTAAGAAGTGAAGGTAAAATTACTATTACAGATTGCGAGATGTTAGAAGAATTAATGCAACAAAAATTAATGGCACACCATGCTGTAGTTGATAGTGTTACCGTGTCAGATGCAGAAATATCGGGAAGAGTAGATAGAAGTATCGATTATTTTACACAACAATATGGTTCTGTAGAAAAAGTGATTAAAGTATATGGCTTTAATGACTTGGCAGATTTTAAAAAGGAGTTGTCTACCGTACAAAAAGAGAATCTACTAATAGAAAAGGAACAAGAAAAAATCACAGAAAAAGTAGATGTTACTCCAGAAGAAGTTAGGTTATATTATGTTGGCTTAAAAGAAAAGGGAGAGTTGCCACAATTTCCTGCAGAGATAGAGTTGGCACAGATTGTTATAAAAGCAGTACCCTCAAAAGAAGAAACCGAAAAACTTTTGTCTAAGCTTAATGAGCTTAAAAGTGAAATAGAGCAGGGCGCTAGTTTTAGAATGAAAGCAATTATTAACTCAGACGACCCTGGTGTAACAAGTAACGGGGGTGAATATACCGTAACTAAAGAGTCTAGTTTTATAAAAGAATTTAAAGAAACAGCATTTACTTTAGATGTTGGTCAAGTATCTAAGCCTTTTAAATCTGAGTTCGGATACCATATTATGCAATTGCATAGTATTAAAGGAAACACTAGAGTTGCATCGCATATATTAATGCAACCAGATGTGTCTGAGCAAAAGTTAGCAGAGATTAAAGAAAAAGCAGAAAGTATTATTTTAGAAATTAGAGAAGGAAAAATTTCTTTTGAAGAAGCTGTTAAAAAATATTCTAATGATGATGAAACTAAAAATAGTGGTGGTTTAATAATTAACCCGTCTACTGGTGAGTCTAAATTTGATTTAACAAGAATGGATCCTGCTTTTTATGCACGTGTAAGTGACCTTAAAAAAGGAGAAATTACCGAGCCTTTTTACGATGAAGAAAGATCTGGAGATAAAATGTATAAGTTTATTTTGATGAGAGATAGAACAGATACTCATACAGCAGATATTATTGAAGATTATGTTAAAATTCAACAATTAGCACTACAGAAAAAGAAAGAAGAAACGATTACAAAATGGTCTAAAGAGAAAATTAAAGATACTTACATTAAGATAGGTAAAGATCATGGTAATTGTAGTTTTGATAAAAACTGGAAAAAAGAAGTACGTTAATTATTTTATAAATCAACGTTTTACTTTTAAACTATAAGCATATATTAAAAAACCGTAACTCATTTTATGAGTTACGGTTTTTAGTTTTAATTATTTTCGAAAAAACTAAAGACGTTTCCTCCATAGCGTTTGTCATAACTATGGTTTTTGTGATTAGAAAGATCTGTATGTTTAGAATGCTCTACAATTAATACGCCTTCTTCATTTAAAAGGCCTCTTTCAAACACAAGATCTACTATTTTTAAAAACTCACTTTCCTCAAAATCATAAGGCGGATCTGCAAAAATAACATCTACTTTTAAAGGCGTTTTTTCTAAAAATTTATAAACATCACTTTTAAATGTTTTTATTGGTAATTCTAACTGTTCTGCAGTTTGATTGATGAATTTTATACATCCGAAGTGCGCATCTACAGCATTGATGTCTTTAGTGCCTCTAGAAGCAAACTCATAACTAATATTACCAGTACCAGCAAAGAGGTCTATTACAGCAATATTATCAAAAAAGTAGGTGTTGTTTAAAATATTAAACAAAGACTCTTTTGCCATGTCTGTTGTAGGCCTTACAGGTAGGTTTTTAGGTGCAGATAAACGTCTGCTTTTGTGTTTTCCAGAAATTATTCTCATGTACCTAAAAGTATATAGTTAGTGTGTTTTGGTGTGTTTAGTTCTTTAAAAATAGGGTTGTTACTTTCTAAGAAGTTACAATCTCTAATATATTTGTATGCTATTTTATATAAGTCAGATTCTAATAAGATAGCGCCTGTAAAGTACACTTTTATTTTTTCTGTATCTATTTTTAGTTGCTCGAAAGAAAAAAGTAGATAATACATAAAGTCTTCTTTGGATAAAAAAGAAAACGAATTTGAAAAAATTAATTTTTTATGCTCGATAACAACCAAATCAAAATGATCTTTAGCAACATTTATGTAAGCTGTTTTTTCTTCTGATGTTGTGTTTTTTAGTAATTTTTGAATGTATACAGTTAAATGATGTTTGTACTCAAACTCACCAAAATTTTGATATAGATAGTTGTTTATATTTACATAAGGCACGTAAATATTTTTAGCTTCTATTGCCTCAATATCATCATAAGCAATAAAATCTGTTGCCAATGTTTTTATATTAAAATTTAAATAATCCTTGCAATTTTCTTCTTTAAAATACTTGTTAGGTACAATTGTAAATAAATGATTTTGGTAGATGGCATTTATAGAAGAAAAGTCTTTTTGTAAGTGAATTTCTGAGTTAAATATTTCTTCAACTTTTTTTAGTAATTCTTCTGGAGAACTTTGTTTTTCTTCGAAACTAAATTCAGAAAAATAGACATTTTCTTTCGTACTATTATCAGTAATACAAAAAGAAAATCCATTCAAACTAAATTGAATGGATAAATCTAAATCTTTTATGTTTTCTAAAAAACGAATTGTGTTATTCTTTTTTACCACTATCTTTTTTATCATAAAACGGTGGCCAGTTACCACCAGTTGTAACTTCATTTAAAGAACCTACAGAAACAAATTCTCCTTTAATTTGGTCAGTTGCGCCTGCTTCTAATTCTTGTTTAATTAAAGATGCATCCATTCCTTTTAAAATACTAGCTTTCTCTGTTTTTACAAAAAAAGTAGGTACTACTAAACCTTGTACTTTTTCTACAGATCCTACTTCTATATCAAACTCTTTACCAGGTACGCCAGGTACTTTAAACATTTCTTTGTAGTTGGTGCCTTTAAAATATTTTAATACTGGTTCATAGCCAATGGTATCTGTTTTTCTTTTTTCAACATCAACAATAATTCCACCACCTCTGTTTTCTTTTTCTACAATCGTTTTAGTTTCTGTTAAAGCTAATTTTGCAGTATCTATAAATCTAATTAAACCTGCTTTATCTTTAGTATAGTTTCCAGTAATTTCAAAATGTTTTACTTGTGCGTCTCTAATAATTTTTAAGTTATCAACTACTTTTGCATATTTAATTACTTTGTTTTTATTAAAGATAATTGGTTGCATAATACCGTAGTATATTTTGTATACTAAAAATACAGTTGCACCCAATAGTAATAAAGATGCTACCCATCTTAATTTTAATGGTAAATATTTTACGATAACAATTGCTAAAAGTACTGCAACTAGAACCGCTGCTAAAATCATTCCAAGTAATCCCATTTTTTGTTTTGTTTTTATAGTATTAAGGCAAATCTACATTTTTTTTTTTTATGTTAAAAATTTTTATTTATAATTCAATGTATCTTTGTAACATTAATTTATTTATGGTACAAAATACATCAGATTTTTATTCAGAATTACTTAAGAAATTTCGGTTTTCACCTACAGTAAAACAAAACAAGCTATTGCGTTTATTAAGTGATTTTATTTTTACTGAAGATAAAGATGCTTTGTTTTTGTTAAAAGGATATGCTGGTACCGGAAAAACAACCACCATTAGTGCGTTTGTAAATAGTTTGGGCAGCGCTGGTAAAAAAGCAGTTTTATTAGCACCAACTGGTAGAGCTGCAAAAGTAATTGCTTTGTATGCAAAAAGACCAGCTTTTACGATTCATAAAAAAATATATTTCCCCAAGAAACAATCTAACGGAAGTGTAGATTTTGTGTTACAACCCAATAAGCATAAAAATACTATTTTTATAGTAGATGAGGCTTCTATGATACCCGACAGCAGGCAAAATCAAAAATTATTTGAAACAGGTTCTTTGCTAGATGATTTAATAAAGTATGTGTATGCAGGGCATCAATGTAAATTAATTTTTATTGGAGATACCGCTCAGTTGCCGCCTGTTAAATTATCGATAAGCCCAGCATTAGAGCAGCAAAATTTAATGTATGATTATCATAAAAATGTTACTGAGATAGAGTTAGATGAAGTTATGCGTCAGCATGAAGATTCTGGCATTCTTGCCAATGCTACCTTACTAAGGTTAATGATACAGAATGAAACTACTAATTTTAAATTTGATGTTGATTTTCCTGATATTATTAGGTTAACCGATGGTTATGACATAGAAGGTGCTTTGGTGACTGCTTATGATTCTGAAGGCATAGAAGATACTGCTTTTATTGTTCGTTCTAATAAAAGAGCCAACCAGTACAACGAACAAATTAGAATGAAAATAAGGGGGCAAGAAAATGAAATTTCTGCTGGTGATTTTATCATGGTTGTAAAAAATAATTACTACTGGTTACAAGAAAATTCTACGGCTGGTTTTATTGCCAATGGAGATATTTGCGAAGTGCTAAAAATATTTTCAATTAAAGAATTGTATGGCTTTAAGTTTGCCGAGGTAAATGTTAGAATGATTGATTATCCTGACATGCAACCTTTTGAAACTGTTTTAATTTTAGATACTTTAACAAGTGAAACACCTTCTTTGTCTTATGAAGAGTCTAATAAATTATATCAGGCTGTTCGAGAAGATTATGCACATGAAAAATCGAAATACAAACAATTTATGGCCATTAAAAAGAATGCTTACTTTAATGCTTTGCAAGTTAAGTTTTCTTATGCAATAACTTGTCATAAGTCTCAAGGTGGTCAATGGCAAACTGTTTTTATAGAGCAACCGTATTTACCAGAAGGTGTATCTAAAGAGTATTTTAGATGGTTGTATACTGCTTTAACAAGAGCCAAAGATAAAGTGTACTTAATAGGCTTTAAAGACGAGTTTTTCAATGACTAACGTAGTAAATAGTTAAAAGAGATTTGTCCGTAAGAATGACCGTTATTCATACGTAAATTTTTAGATTTATTGGTATTGTATAGAAATGAATAACCTAGAATAAACCTATTTATAGTATGTTTTACACCCATTTCTAGATTAAAAATAAACGGATTTATTTCATTAGTAACACTACTGTTTTTATTCAAAAAACTACCTTGTATAGTAGCATCATAACAAGTAAACTGTAACATCGGTTTTACATAAAAAAAAGATTCTAAGTTATTGTAATAGTCAGATTGTTTGTTATTTAAATTTGTATTAAAACTAACAGAATTTATATTTTTTTGTAGCGGTTTAAAGCCAATTCTAGCAATCAATCCAGATGCAATATTTGTATGAACCGTTCCTATGTTTAAGTAGTTTGTGTTTGTAACATCAAAGATGTTGTTTTTTGAGGTGTAAAGCGGTTTGTAATAATTTAATTTAAAGTTTATTGCCAAGGCATTTTCTATTTGATATTCCCAGCCGATGGCCTTTTTAAAGCCATAAATTTCATGAATAAATTCTTGTAAATTTTTAGCCATAGCATTTTCACCTAAAACACCTAATTGAAAATTAATCTTTAAAATTTGATTGTTTTTATAGCTATTGCTTATTCCGAAACCAGCATATAAATGACCCGCAAAAGGTCTGTCATGTTCAATAATACTGCCAACAACAGCATTAAATGGAGTATACATTTTGTGGCCAATCTCCCAACTGTAAATCTTTTTTATAATTGACTCTTTTTTTTTGTTTGAAAGGTGTCTGTATGAAATAAAAAATCCATTTGTATAGTATCTGTCTTTTGAAGTAGATACATACAAATCGTTTTCTGATGTTAAAAGAATCTCTTTTGAAAATTTCTCTTGAGAAAATATTAAAGAGGTACTAAATAATAAAAGTGTAAAAAAGATGCATTTCATAAGTATCAAAGATAAAATTTCTAATTTAAAAAGCTCTTTTTTTAATGATATCTATAAAAAAATAGTTATTTTAGATTTTGTAAATTCAATAAATGAAAACAAAAAATAAATTAAGCTCCGAAGATTTTTCTAGATTAGAAACTGTTGAAGAATTAAGGGCTCTTATTCAAGATAAAAGTAAAGATTGTAACAAAGTAGAAAAAACAATTTTATATAATGAAGAGCTGCGTTTACTTCAGATAGAGTTGGTAAAACTGCAACAATGGATTTCTAAAACGAATAAGCGAATTGCTATTATTTTTGAAGGAAGAGATGCTGCTGGTAAAGGAGGTAACATTAGAAGATTTATGGAGCATTTAAATCCGAGATCGAGTAGGTTGGTGGCTTTAAACAAACCAACAGAAGTAGAAAAAGGACAATGGTATTTTCAGCGTTATATAAAAGAATTACCCAACCCAGGAGAAATTGTTTTTTTTGATAGAAGCTGGTACAACAGAGCTGTTGTAGAGCCTGTTATGGGGTTTTGTACCACACAACAATACAAAGAATTTTTAGTTCAGGTGCCAGAATTTGAGCACATGATGTATGAAGATGGTGTAATTATTATAAAATTTTGGCTTTCAATAACCAAAGACGAACAACTAGACCGTTTTGAGGAGCGAAAAGAAAATCCATTAAAACGATGGAAATTTAGCCCGGTAGATAAACAAGGACAGATTCTTTGGGATAAATACACCCATTATAAAGAAGAAATGTTTTCTAAAACACACACTTCTTATAGTCCATGGATTATGATTAAAACAAATGACAAGCAAGTAGCTAGATTAGAGGCGATACGTTATGTTTTATCTAAGTTTGATTATGAAGGCAAAGAAGATGTAAAAACCGTTTTAACACCAGACCCAAATGTAGTAATGCGTTATTACAGATCAAACACTAATATCGATTAATCGTATGATAGAGATTACACCTAAAATTTTAAAGAAATTAAACTCTAAAAAAGGCTTATTAGCATTAATTTCTAAAAAACCTTTTAATATCGAAAGAGCCGTTAGATATGTCGATTATCAAAAGAAGTTAAAAAAGTTACAAGTAGAGGTAATTCGTTTACAGACTTGGGCAATTGAAAATAACGAAAGGATAATAATTGTTTTTCAGGGTAGAGATGCCGCAGGTAAAGGAGGCGCAATTAGAAGGCTTACAGAGCGAATTAACCCAAGGCATATGCGAATTGTTGCCCTGCCAAAACCAACTGAAGATGAAAAATCTCAATGGTATTTTCAAAGATATGTAGAGCAGTTTCCAAAGGCAGGAGAAATTGTTTTTTTTGATAGAAGCTGGTACAATAGAGCGGTAGTAGAGCCGGTAAATAATTTTTGTACACCAGAAGAATATTCAATTTTTATGAATCAGGTAAATGATTTTGAAAGAATGATTTTAGAATCTGGCATTCACTTAGTTAAAATTTATATGTCTATTTCTAAAAAAGAGCAAGCAAAACGATTTGTAGACATAAAAAGCGATCCATTAAAACAATGGAAAATGACAAAGTTAGACGAAAAAGCACAAATTTTATGGGACGATTATACCGAGTATAAAAAAGCAATGTTTGCCAAAACAAATACTGAAATTTCTCCTTGGAAAATTATAAGAGCCAATAGAAAAACAGAGGCTCGTATTAATGTAATCAATCATATTTTAGACAGAATACCTTACGACAAAGATTTAGAGATTTAAGTAATTTGCTGCTTTACTTCAGAAAAAATAAAATAAATTTCTGCGGCAATTTCTCTATTGATTTTTAAGTAAGTTTCTTCCTCTTTCACAGTTCCGTCAGAAAATTTTGGGTCTACAAAAGGCAAGTGAAATCTTTCAATAGCATCAGGTATAAAAGGGCAGTTTGTATCTGCGTTATTGCAAGTTGTAATGGCAATAAAGGGTTTTGTGTTATCAATGTCATCAATTTTTTTTGAATACCCTAAAATGGTTTTTTTACAACCGTTAAATGATATTTTATAAACAGGGTTTTGATGGCAAAAATTTTCTAAATCAAAATTAAAACCTGTATTTTCTAATGTTTTTATAGTATTTTTATAAAAAGCTGTAATTTCTGTACCTCCAGAAAAACTCTTTATTGGTAACTTAAAATAGTCAGCAGCAAAAAAGCCCCAAACTTGGGCTAATTGACTTCTTCTAGAATTATGCGTGCAAATAAAATTTAGATTTGCGTTGCCCTCTTTCTTGAATTCTAAAATAATAGTTTGCGCTATTTTTTTTAGCAACTCTTTTCTATTCTCATCTAATTGAATAGTATTAAATGCATTTGTGAAGAAATTATCTGTAGAACTCATAGAAGTTGGTTTCATCTTGCTATTTTTGTAACAAATATAATATCATAAGAAAGAGATAAAAGTTAATACAACGTTAAGAATGAATTTAAAAGTAGGAGATAAAGTAGCGGTTTTAGATGCTGTTTTAAAAGGTGAAATTATTGGTATTAACGATAATGAAATTTCTGTGAATGCAGATGAAATGGTTTTTAAATTTAAAGCATCTGAACTTGTAAAGATTGAAGTAGAACAGTACGAATTATCTAAGTATAGCGATATTAATAACAGTTTACTTCAAGAAAAAATAGCGACTAATACTCCGAAAGTAAGTCTTTTTAAAAAGGAAAAAAAAGAGGTGATTTTAGAGGTAGATTTACATATCCAAAAATTGGTAAAATCAACCTATAAAATGGATAATTATGATATGCTGAATGTACAATTAGATGCCGCAAAAAATAAAATTGAGTTTGCGATTGCAAAAAGAATACCCAAAGTGGTATTTATTCATGGGGTAGGAGAAGGTGTTTTAAAGTCTGAATTACATAGACTTTTGGATAAATATCCTGTTAAATATTACGATGCTTCTTATAAAAAATATGGTTTAGGAGCCACCGAAATTTATATCTATCAAAATAGTAATTAATTGTATTTTTGTGTTTATGAAAACTGTTTATTTAGACAATGCTGCTACCACTCAAATAGATGAAAAAGTACTAGAAGTGATGCATGCTTCTATGCAAAATAACTTCGGAAACCCTTCTTCTACACATCAAATTGGTCGTAAAGCAAAATCTGCTGTAGAAACTGCTAGAAAAAATATAGCCAATCATTTTAACGTATCTGCATCAGAAATTATTTTTACTGCTGGCGGAACAGAGGCAGATAATTTAATTTTAAATAATGTCGTTTTAAACCTTGGGGTACAAAGAATTATTACCTCTAAAATAGAGCATCATGCAGTTTTACATACTTGTACGCATCTTAAAAACACCCAAAATATAGAATTAAGTTATGTAAATGTAGATGAATTTGGTCAGCCAGATCTATTGCATTTAGAGGCGTTGTTATCAAACAATACTACCAAAACATTGGTAAGTTTAATGCTGATAAATAATGAAATAGGAACCCTTTTAAATACAAAAAAGATTGTAGATTTATGTAGCGCTTACCAAGCTTTATTTCATTCAGACACTGTGCAAGCAATTGGTCATTATCCTATAGACTTACAAAAAACACCTATTGATTTTATTGTTGCAAGTGCTCATAAATTTCATGGACCTAAAGGTGTTGGTTTTGCCTATTTTAAAAAAGGTTTTGGTGTTTTACCTATGTTTTATGGTGGCGCACAAGAAATGGGAGCAAGGTCTAGCACCGAAAATGTACATGCAATTCTTGGTATGGAAAAAGCCTTAGACATTGCAATTACTAATTTGCAGAGAGATAAAATTTATATAGAAAGTATTAAAACGTATTTTATAGAATTATTAAAAAATAATTTTAAAGATATTGCTTTTAATGGAGCTTCATCTAATTTACAAACAAGTAGCTATACTATTTTAAATGTACGTTTTCCGTTTTCAAATGCTTTTTTATTATTTAAGTTAGATTTGGCTGGTATTGCAGTTTCTGGTGGTAGTGCATGCCAAAGCGGAAGTAATACAGGTTCTCATGTTTTATTAGAAATACTTAAAGAAACAGATACAGACAAAACATCGGTTCGCTTTTCATTTTCTAAATTCACCACAAAGTTAGACATAGAGTATACAATAGACGCGTTAAAAAAACAAATTCCATCGCTTACTTAGAGGTCTTATTTAATCAGTGTTTTTAAACCTACTTTAGTTTTAAGAATGAAAGATGGTAAGAGATTCCGAAGTTGATAAACGGGCTACTCAATGTGCCACCTTTAGCACTTACAAAACCACCTGCAGCTCTTAGGTTTAATGTATTAGATACCTTGTAGTTTATACCAGCACTTGGTTTAAAAATAAGTCCTTCTCCTGTGCTTATGTTTCCACCACCTGCAGCGCCACCAATAAATTGAGTGAAAAAAGAGGTTGTATTATTAAATAACATATTGGTTTTTGCACCCAAACCTAGCAAACCTTCTCCGTATGCACCTGCATTACCAAAATTAGCAAATGAAGTTTGAGCAGCTAGAAAAACATTTTTATTAAGATCTAAATTTACTTGAAGAGATATTTGATGCATATTTTCTGTTGGATCTGTTTCTCTTTCAGCATTAAAATATACGTCATGTTTTACAATAACATCTAATCCTTTAAATTTGGCTTTCTTAAAATTATTTTCTTCTAATTTAACGCCATTTCTATTTACGTAATATTTAATACCTAGGCCAAATGTACTGGTATAAAAATCTTTGTTAGGTGTTAACAAGTAACCTTTATTTAATGATACATATATATCGTTAAATAGTTTTTGTTCTAAAGAGATGTCTGGGTATAATAAAAATCCTCCTTTGGTATCTACACCACCACCGCCTCCAGCTCCAATACCAAATTTTGCAGCTATTTTAGTTCTGTTTTTATTAAAGTTAGCTAGGTAACCAGCACCTACAAAAACATCCATATATCCGGCTCTAATTCCGTTATAAGCCCCATCAACTTTCACAAAAGTAAACCAGTTTTTATTTAGATAAGAACTAAATTCAAAACCAGCTAAATTGATTGTTTTTCCTTTTAAAATTTCTCCATTTGAAGCTTTTGCATCGCTTAAAACGTTTAAATTATTAAAGTGAAACATGATAGCGTTTCTTTTTGGAGTCGCATTCCAAGTAGTTTGTTTTAATTCATTGATGTCATATTCCTTTTCTTTATTGTTAGAATAAGAATAATTAAAATTCAACGGTACTTCTAAACCAAAATTTAATTGATGTCCTTTAATAAGTCCATTGTCAAAAAAATTAACATAACTATAGCCGGTATTTATAGAAAAATTTTTAAAATTATATCCAAGGTTTACGTGTGGTAGTATAAAAGCACCACCACCGTCTGGTGCGCCTGCACCGCCACCGCCACCAAAATGAAAGCCAGTATCTAAATAAATATTTTTGTAGATTTCTTTTTTAATACCAGCATTAACACCTAAGGTAAAAAAGCCGCCTCTGTTGCCGCTAACAGCTCCATAAAGACCAACACCTGTATACCACAGATCATTAAAAGTTAAGTTGTAATGAATACCAGTAAAACCCATGTTTTGTTCATCAGGGATAGTTGTTATTGGCATTTTAATAGAAAGGAAATCTATTTTTGCAAAACCATTTTGAGTTCTTTTTTTTGGTATATTCTCATTTTGAGAAATCATACATTGATACGTAATAAGCATCAAACATAGAGTAAAAACCTTTTTCATAATTATTTTATCTTTTTTCAATACTAATAACAACTGTTTTAGAAGTTGGTGTATTACTTTTATCGGCGCTACTTTTTAGCGGTATTAAAACATTTGCTTCCGGAAAATAGGTAGCCGTACATTGTGCTGGTATATTATATGGCACCACTAAAAAACCTTTAGCTTTTCTTTCTTCTGATTTAAAATGACTTGTAATATCAACCAAATCTAATTTTTTAAAGCCAAGTCTTTTCATGTCCTCTTTATTCATTAAAATAACTCTTCTCTCGTTTAAAATACCTCTATATCTATCATTTAAACCATAAATAGTAGTATTATATTGATCGTGAGTTCTAATAGTCATCATTAAAAATTGATTCTTATGTAGTTTAATTTCAGAGGCTTTGTTTAAACTAAAATTTGCTTTACCTGTTTTTGTGGGTGTAAAATTATTCTCTCTTGCATTATTCGGCAAATAAAAACCACCTTTATTTCTAATACGTTTATTAAAATTTGAAAAGCCAGGAATGGTTGCCTCAATTTTATCTCTAATTAAATCGTAGTTAGAAGCTAAGGAGGTCCAGTTTGTTGTGGTCTTTTTTAAAGTTGCATTGGCAATTCCTACAACAATTGCCGGCTCGCTATATAACTTATCAGAGCACGGTTTTAAAGTTCCTTTAGATTGATGAACAATACCCATAGAGTTTTCTACTGAGACAAATTGTTCTTTATCTGCTTGATAATCTATCTCAGTTCTACCCAAACAAGGCAATATAATTGCAGTTTTACCGGTAACCAAATGACTTCTATTTAGTTTTGTAGAAATTTGAACAGTTAAATTGCAATTCTCTAATGCTTTGGCAGTAAAAGTAGTATCTGGGGTTGCAGAAATAAAATTACCGCCCATGCCAATAAATACTGATGCTTTTTTGTCATGCATGGCCTGTATGGCATTTACCACATCGAAACCATGTTTTCTCGGGGCTTTAAAATGAAATTCTTTTTCTAGATTATCTAAAAAGTCATTATTAGGTTTTTCCCAAATACCCATTGTTCTGTCTCCTTGAACATTAGAATGCCCGCGAACCGGACAAGTACCTGCGCCTTTTTTTCCGATACTTCCTTTTAGTAATAAAACATTTACAAGCTCTCTAATATTATCAACGGCATTTTTATGTTGAGTTAAACCCATTGCCCAGCAAATAATAATTTTTTCGTTTTTAATAATTAACTCAGCTGCTTTTTTTATTTCATCAAGCTCCAAACCTGTTTTAGGGTATAACTCTTCAATAGAATAACGCTCTAAATCTTCTAATAGAGAATCGATGCCCGCTGTTTTGTCTTCTATAAATTGATGATTAAAAACCGTACCAGGATTTTTAATTTCTTCTTCATGCATCAATTTTAAAATAGTTTTTAACAAGGCAACATCACCATTAATTTTTACTTGAAGGTAAATATCTGTTAAATCTTGTCCTTTGCCAATCCATTTTAATGGGTTTTGTGGGTCTTTGTAGTTTACCAAGCCAACTTCTTGCAAAGGGTTGATTGTAATTATTTTACCTCCATTTTTTTTGGTATCACTTAAGGCTGTTAACATTCTAGGATGATTGGTGCCTGGGTTTTGACCAATGACAATTACTACATCTGCATGGTTAAAATCATCTAAAGTAACAGAGCCTTTACCTATACCAAGAGTTTCTGTTAAGGCAATTCCACTCGATTCGTGACACATATTAGAGCAGTCTGGTAAGTTATTGGTACCAAATTGCCTTACAAATAATTGATACAGAAATGCAGCTTCATTACTAGTTCTGCCAGAGGTATAAAAAATTGCTTCATTTGGCGATTTTAATAAATTTAGTTCGTTGCCAATTTTATTAAAAGCATCATCCCAAGAAATTTCTTGATAATGTGTGCCTCCTTCTGCTAAATACATAGGATGCGTTATTCTACCACTTTTACCAATTTCGTAATCAGACATTTCAGAGAGCTCTTGAACCGAATGCGTCATAAAAAACATTGGCGAAACCTTGTTTTTTGTAGCTTCTTCTGCAATTGCTTTGGCACCGTTTTCGCAATATTCAGCTAAAAAAGCTCTTTTTTGATCTGGATCTGGCCAAGCGCAACCCGGGCAATCAAAACCATCTAGTTGATTTATTTTAGAGAGTAATTGTATGCCTTTGCCAACCCCAACTTCTTTTTTAACATGACTTAAAGCACTGCTAATAGCTTTTACACCAACGGCACTTTTGGGATTTTCGTGTAAATGAATTCCGGTTAGTTTTTCTGAAGTTAGTTCTTTTGCTTTTTTAGTCATGCGTTTCAATTCTGTTTGGGTTTGCATAAATTGTCATCCGATTCTCTCTTGTAAAACCAATCAAACATATACCAAATTCTTTAGCAAAATCTACAGCTAAAGAAGAGCAGGCAGAAACGGCAACTATTATCGGAATTTTAGCAATAAATGCTTTCGAAACAATTTCATAAGAAACGCGTCCGCTAACTATTAAATACTTAGCTTTTTTAAGATTGTTTTTGCTTAGTAAATCGCCCACAACTTTGTCTACAGCATTATGTCTACCAATATCTTCTTTAATTGTTAGTAGTTTTTGTCTGTCATCAAAGATAGCGGCTGCATGGCTTCCGCCAGAACTTTTAAAGGTATTTTGTAATTGGCTCATTGTTAGTAACATTGTATGCAAAATTGCGCTAGAAAAAGAACTTGTTTCTTCTAATTTATTGCCTTTTACCTTTATGTCTTTTAATTCTTTTTTGCCGCAAATACCACAAGAAGAAACAGATAATAAGGTTCTTTTGTTAAGGTATCCCTTTCCTAACAAGGTTTTATTAATATTTATATTGATGATTGTAGGAATTGAATCTTCTATTTCTACGATTTCAAAAATTAAATTTTCAGTTTTTTTATAAATGTCTTCGGCAAATAGTAACCCTCTAATAAGTGCTTCATCATTATCTGGCGTTCGCATTACAACCGTATATGGCTCGCCATTAATATTAATTTGCAATGGCGACTCTAGTACCAATGTGTCAGAATCTATTGTCTGAGTATTGTTTTTAATTTTGATGGCTTGATAGACGAGCGTTTGCATAAAAAAATGGATAGCTTTATTACAAAATTAATGAAAATACACACCGATAAAAAGGAAAATATAGAAACTATTTTTTAACTATTTATTTCAATTTTAATAGCTTTTGTACAAATAATAACAACTAGTTTGTTTGATGAATAGGTGGTAAAAAAAAGATATTGATTACCACCTTCTTTAATTTTTGTTTCTTTTCTTATTTGTGCAACTGTCTTTGGGAAGTTTCGAGTAGTAATATTAGCCTTATTGTTCGTTAAAAATTGTTTTATTTTTTTCTTATCATAATTTAAAACATGTTCAACTTTAAAGCATCTTCCCGGAAAATCAATTAGTTCTTTAGAGGTATATAAATGAGAATGTTGTGCTATTTTAAAAACATTTAATTGATTTGCAATAGCAACAAAACCACCTGCTTTTAAAATGGCAGCATTTGGTTCATACAAGTATTTATCGGTATCTGTGTAAATTGTATTTGCCTCTTGTTTGTATTTAAAATTAAAAGTTTGTTTGGTGTTTTTAACAATGTTTATGGTGTTAATATCAATCTCTTTTTTAGTGTTCTTTTCTAATAAAAAAATCAATTCTTTAACTTCATTATTAATAGCAACAATATGAATTTCTTTTACATATTTAAGTTCATTAATCGTACTGGTAATATCTAGAATAGGAGAGTTCTTAATTAATATTTGAGTTGTTTTTGTGAACAAAAAATCAATATTTTCTGGCACATTAGGTAGGCAGTCTTTTAATAAAAAGACCTTGCCTTTCGTTTCATTTCTTCTAGATGGATCAACGTAAATACAATCAAAACTTTTATCAGATTTTTTTAAATAATCGAGACCGTTGCCAGAAAAAGTTTCAATATTTTTTATTTTTAATTGTTTATAATTATGACTTACAATTGTTGATAAATCGCTATTAATTTCACAATGTGTTACTTCTTTAAAATGCTTAGAAAATGCATAACAATCTACTCCAAAACCGCCAGTAATATCTATCATAGATTTCCCATTAATTAAAGAAGCTTTATAATTTGCAGTTATTTCTGATGAGGTTTGTTCTATACTAATTTTTAAAGGATAATAAATGTTTTTAGAGGAAAACCAAGAAGGTAACTTTTTTTCAGATTTTTTATTTGCAATTATTTGATTTGCCAATTCTTGAACACTAACATTCTTAAAAGTACTTCCTTTTAAAATCAGTTTTGTGATATCTGAATTTAAATTTTGCTTTATAAATAGCTGAACTTCTGTATCTAAAATTGCTAAATTCAAAGTTTATTTAGAGGTCTTTTGTGATTGATTTTACAATCTTATTATCAGATAAAAACTCTTTTAAAATTACTTTTAATGCAGTATACAAGGGTACTGCAGTTATCATTCCTATAACGCCAAAAAGTAAGCCGCCAATAATAATTATTAAAAATATTTCTAAGGGATGAGATTTTGTTGTCTTCGAAAATATAATTGGTTGACTTGCAAAATTGTCTATTAATTGTGCAATTAAGTAGCCAATCATTACATAGGTTGTTGTTGGCAAAATATCATTCTGAAAATCTAAACCAATATTACTAGTCATCGACAAAATAAACATCATAACGGCGCCAATTAAAGGGCCAACATAAGGTATTAGGTTTAGTAAAGCACATAAAAATGCGATAACAATAGCATTATCAATCCCAAAAATAAGTAAGATAATTGTGTATAATACAAAGAGAATTGTAATCTGAATAATCAAACCAATAAAGTATCTTGACAGTAAATTGTTAATGGTTTCTAATGATTTAGAAAACCTTTTTTCTGAGGTGTTTGGTATCATTGTCATTACTCCCTTTTTAAGTAGTTGACTGTCTTTCATAAAAAAGAAAGAGATAAATAAAACAGAAAACAGACCAATACTTAAAGAACCTACAGTTGACAGAATAGCATTTAAAAAATCAGGTATTTCTTTAAATTGAGCCATAAAGTCGACATTTTTAATTTCACTTAAAACATCAATTCCTTTTGAAGAAAAATATTGGTTTATTTGATGAAACACTTCCTGAATATTTGCTTGCAATTTATCTACTTGTAATAAAGACAAACTTCTACTTTGTTCTGTAACTAACGGAATAAACATAATAATTAACCCCATTAATAAACTGAGCATAACTACCATGGTAAACACTACTGCAATTGTGTTCGGAAACTTTAATTTATTTCTTAAAAACAAAATAATTGGTCTTGCAATTAAAGATAAAACTGCAGCGATAATAATGTAAACAATTACAGATTGAATTTTAAAGATGAAAAAGCCAAAGAGTAAAATACCAATTATTATTGCTAAAGCCCTTAAAATACCTGATGTTATTATTTTAGAATTCATTTAATTATATCCTTTTACGTTTTCCATTTTTAAAAATCTGCCATTATCAAACTTATGATTTGTAGATAATAAAGTGCCACTTTTTGTGGTAATCCAATCTTGCCAAGTTGCAGAAACCTCTTTCATTTTCATGCTTGGCACTGTCATTTTATAACTTTCTGGTATGTTGTTTTTATCTAAAATCCAAAGATAAGAATCTCCAGGAGTAGAGCCGCCTTGGGTATATTTAACCAAAAGAGTATTTTTATCATTAATTCTTTTATAGCTTCTAATTGTACCTTTATCAAAAAGTTTATGAGGTGCTACCATCCAAAAAGAGTCATTATTAAAAATATGCCATGCTTTTTTTACAACCAAAGAATCTTGAGTTTTTTGCGATTCATTGTTATAAGAAACAGTACTTTTTTTAATATTCTCTGGATAAAGTTTTACCTGAATAGTATCCCAAGTAACATCTACAATATGCTCTTTTTTATCCCATTTAAAATGTCTTTTACCAGCAGAACTCCATTCTAAATACCTAGTATTTTTATATGCTTGATGATTAATTGCCTTTAAAACCTTATTAGCTAAACTATCTGCTTTGCTATTAATCGATGATACATTACCCATATCTATTTCTAAGTCAAACAAAGAAAGTTGATGTTTTGTAGGTAGTTTTATGCCTGTTTTTGTTTCTTTTAAATCAGACCAAGTTGCCGATATGCCTCCTATAGGTAGTATTGATGTCCACATTTTAAAGGAAGTCGGTAGGTAGTTTTTATCTAAAATCCATAAGTATGAATCTCCAGGAGTAGATCCTCCGCTGGTGTAGGTTATAAGCAGAGCTTCTTGGTTTTTATAGTTTACAATTCGTCTTTCTGTTCCTTTATCAAAAATTTTATAAGGAGCAACTAGCCAAAAAGAATCATTGTTAAAGTAGTCTACTGCCTTTTTAAGTAAATCATTATTTTCTACCCTTTTATCAGCTACAAAAACACTACTTTTTGAGGTGTTTTTTGTGTTTAAAAGTACTTTGTTTTCATTCCAAGAAACTTCAACTATATGTTTATTTTTAAACCATTTATAATGATTTTTATTTCTAAAACTCCATTCTAATGTTTCGGTATTTTCGTAAGCTTCATAATTTAAAGCGGTAAGCATTTTACTAGCTAATTCATCTGCTTTTTTACCTGTTTTTCCTTCAGGTAACGGTTCGTTATAGATCATATAATAAATACCAAAAATCACCAATATTATTAGTACTAAGACTCCGATTAACTTTACTGCTTTTTTCATTTTTAGTACTTTAGTTAGATTGCTAAATTATTAATTTTTAAAAGAAGAAACGATTTGTTTTCTATGATTACTTTTTATTTTTCTTGTGGATTAAAAATTTTTAAAAACTTTTTTGGTAAATCGATGGCAATAGAAAAGTCTTTTTTGGTAAAAGGATGTGTAAAGTTTAACGCAGAGGCATGTAAAAACAAGCCTTTTCCTTTTAATACTTTATCTTCTATAAAATAATCTTTATCACCTAAAATAGGATTTTTAATTGATAATAAATGTTTTCTTAATTGATGTTTTCTACCGGTTTTAGGAGTTAGTTTAACTAAATTTAAATAATTAAATCGTTCAGATTTTACACTTTTTAAAACGGTATATTCAGAAAAAGCAGTTTTATTATCAACCAAACTATTAATAAACCCTTTCGCATTCATTTGCCCGATTGTTATGGCTAAATAAGTTTTCTGTATCTTTTTTTCTTCGAATAATTTATTTAATTTTAAAATAGCTGAACTTGTTTTTCCAATCACTAAAAGACCACTTGTAGGGTAATCTAATCGATGAACTGGTTTTGGATTTACAGCATCTAATTGAGTGCTTTTGTTTAGATTTTGAGACAATGCATTTGCAATGGTTACAAATTTATTGCCACTCACTAAAACTCCGGCTGGTTTGTTAATAATGGCTAAATAATCATCTTCAAAAATTACTTCTAACGTTAATTTTAATCGGCTATAATTTACCGATTCTTCAGCTTCAAATAATTCTATATGTTCGCCACCAGTAATATATTTAGCGGTGGTTGCCATTTCTTTGTCAATTAAAATAAGTTTTTTTTTGAGGGCCTTTTTGATACCCGATTTTGTGGGTATTGTGTTAAAAATTCCAACGGCATATTCTTGAAACCTAATCTTTGCAATATTATTTTTTACTTTATGTGTTTCTATCAGAATCACTATTTTGCAAATAATTGATTTATATCTCTAAAAGCCTTAAATTCTAAAGAGTTGTTTTCTGGGTCATTAAAAAACAAGGTTGCTTGTTCACCTACCTTTCCTTTAAAACGAATACAGGGTGCTATTATAAAATCGGTGTTTACTTTTTTTAAGTTTTCGGCCAATTCATGCCAATTATCCCAAGACAAAACAACGCCAAAGTGGGGCACAGGAACATCGTGACCATCTACAAGGTTTGTTACTGGTTTTTTCGGTTGGTGTTCTTTCTTTTGATGAATGACTAATTGATGTCCAAAGAAATTAAAATCTACCCATTCTTCTGTACTTCTGCCTTCTTCGCATTTTAAAATATTTTTATAAAAGTACCTGCATTTTTCTAAGTTTTTAACGGGTATTGCAATGTGAAAAGGTTGTAACATTTTTAGTTGGTTTTTATTAATAAAATTGGTGTAATATTGTTAATAACCAGCGGCTTTATCATCGCCTCTAGGGTCTGCACCACCTTCTAATGTGCCATTTTTAAGAACTAAGATTCCTTCTACTTTTCCTATGACAGGCGCGTCTTTTTCATTAATATTATACCCTTTTTCTTTTAACTGATTGGTTGTTTTAGTACTAAATTTATTCGGTTCCATCATAATTACATCTGGTAGCCATTGATGATGAAATCTTGGCTGATTGACAGCTTCTTGCATTCCGAAACCAAATTCATGCACATTTAAAATTGTTTGTAAGACAGAGGTGATAATTGTAGATCCGCCAGGTGTACCAACAACCATCCATAGTTTTCCTTGTTTTTCTACAATTGTTGGTGTCATAGAGCTTAACATTCTTTTTTCTGGTTTTATTTCATTTGCTTTGGCACCAATTAAACCAAACATATTTGGTACACCTGGTTTGCTAGAAAAATCATCCATTTCATTATTTAAAAAGAAGCCTAAATCATTGCAATATAATTTAGATCCATACGCACCATTAATAGTTGTAGTTACAGAAACGGCATTGCCAAATTGGTCTACAATGGCATAGTGAGTTGTTTCATCACTCTCTACTATTTCTATATTACCATGCCCAATATCTGTTGATTTTGTTGCTTTATCAAAAGAAAAATCATTCATTCTGTCTTTTGTGTATTCTTTTGATATTAAGGTTTCCACAGGAATTTTTACAAAGTCTGGGTCTCCTAAAAAGTAACTTCTATCTGCGTAAGCTCTTCTTTCTGCTTCTGTAATTACTTGTATTGCCTTTACAGAGTTATGGCCATAATTATTTAAGTCAAAAGGCTCAATTCCGTTCATAATTTGTGCCAAACAGATTCCGCCACTAGAAGGTGGCGACATCGAAATTACATTTAAGTCGTCATACTTAAAAGTAACTGGTGTTCTCCATTTAGCCTCATACTTAGCCAAGTCTTCAAGCGTCATAATTCCGCCATTTTCTTGCATAAAATTCACCAATCGTTCTGCAGTTTCGCCTTTATAAAATTCATCTCTACCGTTTTTAAGAATTCTTTCTAAGGTTTCTGCAAGTGCATTGTATTTTATGGTGTCGTTTTCTTTCCATTTTTGATCAAAAAGAATTGGTTTTTTGTTTGCTTTCTCAAATAAAGGTTGGTATTTTTTAATACGTGCCTCTTGTTTTTTTGTGACTATAACACCTTGCTTTGCTAAATTAATTACAGGTTCTAATATTTCATTTATTGGTAAAATCCCGAATTTTTTATGAGCAGCAAAAACTCCTGCTACAGTTCCGGGTATGCCAACAGCCATTGCACCCAAGGTACTTTTGTTTTTAATAACATTGCCTTGTACATCTAAAAACATTTCTTTTGTAGAGGCTAAAGGAGCTTTCTCTCTATAATCTAAAGCACCGATTTCGCCATTATTTTTGCGGTAAACCATAAAGCCACCACCACCAATATTACCTGCATACGGATACGCAACTGCCAAAGCTAGTTCTGTTGCAGCCATGGCATCAAAAGCATTGCCTCCTTTTTTTAAAATAGCAACACCTATTTTAGAAGCTTCTTCTCTTGCAGAAACCACCATTGCTTTTTGGGTAATTAACCCCGTTATTTTTTCTTTTTCTGCGGATGTTTTGCATCCAAACATTAATAATGAAAGTGTAGATAATAAGAATATTTTTTTCATGTGCTATGTTTTTAATAGTGATAATAGTAAATGATAAGAAATCTATTGTTGCTTTTTCTTTACTAATTGTTTGTGTTACTATTTAGTTCTTTCAATTTTTTGTCTGTGAATTTACATAAATCTTCAAAAAATAATGTAAAATCTTCTTCTAATTCCGTTTTTAATTGTTTTAAATCTTCAATGGCTAAATTCATTTTAGATTTTCCTTTAGTTCTTTGGTTCATTCCGTTTAAAACCTTTGCAATACCTTCTTCAAATTGATAATTATACAGAATGTTGTACTCGATCATGTAATTTATAAAATCTTGAGATTTTTTTGGTAACTCTAATTTTATGCTGTCAAAAAACGAGTAAATCCCTTTTGTGTAAATATTTAGTGGTATTTCAGAGTAATTTGACCAGTTTTTAGCTAAAAAGAAATCATAAAAAATATCGATAATCACACCATCATAATGCCTATATCTTTGGTGTAAACGTCTTTTACTTTTTCTAACTATTGGGTGTGTGTCTGTAAAAGTGTCTATTTCTCTGTGTAAAAATATGCCTTGCTGAATTTCTTTTGAGTAGTTCTCAAAATTATTACCTCTAATATGGTCTGCAATAAAATTGCCAATCATAATATTGCTATTGTTATTCGATAAATATAAGTGAGCTAAGAAATTCATGTTATAAATGTAAACAAAAAACCACAGCTTTTGGCTGTGGTTTTATAAATATACATCTATTTTTTATTGTGTAAAAAAGCTATGTTATGGTTAGTTTTTTAACTGTTAAGCATTACTGGCATTACTAGCATTGTTACTTGCTCACCTTCATCGGTACCATCAATTGGCGTTAATATACCTGCTCTGTTTGGTAAAGACATTTCTATAACAACTTCATTAGAATTTAAGTTGTTTAACATTTCGCTTAAAAAACGAGAGTTAAAACCAATTTGCATATCATCACCTTGATAATCGCAGCTTAAACGTTCATCAGCTTTGTTAGAGAAATCTAAATCTTCGGCAGAAATATTTAATTCTGTACCTGCCATTTTTAAACGAATTTGATGTGTTGTTTTACTAGAAAATATAGAAACACGTCTAACAGAGTTTAAAAAAGAAGCTCTATCTACGGTTAATTTATTTGGATTTTCTTTCGGAATTACAGCTTCGTAATTTGGGTATTTACCATCTATCAATCTACAAACAAGTACAACATTATCAAAAGTAAATTTTGCATTTGCTTCATTGTATTCAATAGTTACATCGGTATCTGTCCCTCCTAAAATACCTTTTAATAAATTTAAAGGTTTTTTTGGCATAATAAATTCTGCCGTTTGGTCTGCAGTTACATCTGTTCTAGAGTATTTTACTAATTTGTGTGCATCTGTTGCAACAAAAGTTAAGCTCTGAGAACTAAACTGAAAGAAAACGCCACTCATTACTGGTCGTAAATCATCATTACCAGCAGCAAAAATAGTTTTAGAGATTGCAGTACCTAAAATACTAGCAGGCAATACTGTTTTGCTTGGCGATTGTAAAGAAACTGCTTTCGGAAACTCTTCTCCGCTAAAATATGCCATGTCATATTTACCCTGATCAGAGCTAATTTCAATGGTATTTTCTCCTTCTGTTTTAAACGTTAAAGGTTGGTCTGGAAACGTTTTTAAAGTATCTAATAACAATCTTGCAGATACTGCAATAGAACCAGCGCTATCGCTCTCTATATCTACTACAGAACTCATAGTAGTTTCTAAATCTGAAGCAGATACTTTTAATTGATTTTCAGAAATTTCAAATAAAAAGTTATCTAAAATTGGTAAGGTGTTGTTGCTATTTATAACGCCTCCTAAAACTTGTAATTGTTTTAATAATTGCGAACTAGATACAATAAACTTCATATACTGTTTTTTCTTAATTTGTGATACAAATATAACTTTATTAACTGACACTGAAAATTATTTTATTAACAGGTTATCACTATTTTGTTGATGCTTTTAAGACCTCATTTTCGTTTCTTATTTTTAATGATCTAGTAAATAAATACGAACTTGGTATCGACATTTAATCAAGGGTACTTACCTTTTAGTACACAATATTTAAAATATACATTCTTACTTTTAGTTTGATGCATAAAAACTATATTTGCTATCATAGTACTTTTTTATAAATTGAAAAAGACTGTTTTATAGCAGTTTATTAAACTTTTATTAGGTTTCGTTTATAATCAAAAGAACTTTTATCTATAATTTCTTATGAACAAGCAAGCATTACTTTTTTTCTTTTTTTTATTAATATCGTTTAATTTGGTATCTCAAAAGCCTCAAAAATTAACTTCAAACCAAATTTTTGAAAAAATTGAGAAACTAAATTTTTTAGGAACAGCTTTATACATTGCGGCACATCCAGATGATGAAAATACCAGATTAATTGCTTATTTGGCAAACACTATAAAAGCAAGAACCGGCTATTTGTCTTTAACTAGAGGAGACGGTGGGCAAAATCTTATAGGATCTGAAATAAGAGAATTACTTGGGGTAATTAGAACTCAAGAATTATTAGCAGCAAGAGCTATCGATGGTGGCGAACAGTTTTTTACAAGAGCCAATGATTTTGGCTATTCTAAACACCCAGATGAAGCGTTAGAAATATGGAATAAAAAAGAGGTTTTAAGCGATGTTGTTTGGGCAATTAGAACCTATAAACCAGACGTAATTATCAATAGGTTTAATCATAGAACTCCTGGTACAACCCACGGGCATCATACAGCATCTGCGATTCTTAGTTTACAGGCTTTTGATCTTGCTAGCAATAAAGATCAGTATACAGAACAACTTAAACTTACAAGTGTTTGGCAACCTAAAAGATTGTTTTTTAATACGTCTTCTTGGTTTTATAAAACGCAAGAAGCTTTTGAAAAGGCAACAAAAGGAAAATTAACTTCTTTAGATGTGGGTGTTTATTATCCTTTAAAAGGAATGTCTAATAATGAGTTGGCTTCTGTGGCAAGTAGCCAGCATTTATGCCAAGGTTTTGGTAGATTAACAACAAGAGGCGCCCAAAATGAATATATCGAGTTTTTAAAAGGAGACAAGCCAACAAATCAAACTGATATTTTTTCTGGAATTGATACTACTTGGAATCGTATTGAAAATGGTCAAAAAATTGGAGATATTTTATATGATATAGAGCAGAATTTTGATTTTAGAAATCCAGAGAAACATTTATCTTCATTAATGCAAGCCTATGTGTTAATAAAAAATATAAGTGACCCACATTGGCAATCTATCAAAGAAAAACAGATTAAAGAAATTATTGAAGCTTGTGCCGGATTGTATTTAGAGGCAAATGCCATGAGATCTTTTACAACCCCGAATTCTAATGTAGAAGTTGCTTTTGAAGTATTGAATAGAAGCAAAGCAACAATACTTTTAACAGAGTTAGTAACCGAAAAAGGGACTCGTAAAATTATAAAAAACACAAATTTAACAACTAACCAAAAGATTGTTTTTAAAGAAAGTGTTTTTATAAATCAGACAACTTATTCAGATCCGTATTGGTTAAAAAACAAAGCTACATTGGGCATGTATAATGTGGCAGATCAAAAACTAATTGGTTTGGCAGAAAGTCAAAGTGCCTTAACAGTAGATTTTAAGTTGCTTATTGATGAAATTCCGATTACAATTACTAAAAATGTAGTTAGAAAATATGCAGAAAAAGACCAAGGAGAAATCTATGAGCCATTTTCTATTTTGCCAAAAGTAACTACAAAGCTAAGTCAGAAAGTAATTGTTTTTTCTGATGATGCACCTCAAACAATTTTTGTAGAAGTTAGAGCTGGTATAAAAAATGCGAAAGGTACAGTTGCTTTAACGGTTCCAGAAAATTGGAACGTATTGCCCAAAGAGATGAATTTTAATATTCAGCAAATAAATGGTATTCAAAAAGTAGCCTTTCAAGTGTATCCATCTAAAGAGCAATCGGATGGTAAGATAGCTGTAACAGCTACTTTAGAAAATATGATGTATGATAAAGAGTTGGTAGAAATTAATTACAGTCATATACCGAAACAGGTTGTTTTGTTAAATTCTGAAGCCAAAGTGGTTCGATTAAACGTAAAAAAAGCGGGGAATTTAATTGGTTATATTCAAGGTTCTGGAGATGCCGTTCCCGAAAGTTTGCGTCAGTTAGGATATTCGGTGACTACAATAAAGCCTTCGGATATTACGACAGCTTACTTACAACAATTCGATGCTATTGTTTTGGGTATAAGAGCCTATAATGTAGTTAAAGAATTAAAATTTAAACAAAAATTTTTATTAGAATATGTTTATAATGGCGGCAATATGATTGTGCAGTATAACACCAATAGAGGCGTAGATGTTATGGCGCCTTATCAATTAGAATTGTCTAGAGATCGAGTAACAGATGAAAATGCAAGTGTTTTTATTTTAGATAAAAATCATTCGCTTTTAAATTATCCGAATAAAATTACTACAGAAGATTTTAAAGGGTGGGTTCAAGAACGTGGGTTGTATTTTCCGAATTCTTGGAGCAAAGAATACACGCCAATTTTTTCTATGAATGATACCGATGAATCTCCTAAAAAAGGGAGTTTATTAGTAGCAAAATACGGTAAAGGCAATTATATATACACAGGTTTAAGCTTTTTTAGAGAGTTGCCTGCAGGTGTTTCTGGTGCCTATAAATTATTTGCGAATATGTTGTCTGTAGGTAAATAGTAAGAATACCATTAAAGAATTAAAAAGTTATTATTCTTAACAAAAATAAGGTTCTAAAACTACTTTAGTTTTCTTATTTTTATAGATTGATAAAAAAAGATGAATACGCTTAGCCCTGATAGAGCGGTTTGTTTAAGCTCTCACGCTTTTTTGCGTGAAGCGAGTAGCGAAAGCAGGTAATAGCTTCAAATAGCAATACATGAATAGTAAAAAATATACTTGGAAAAAAGAGTACTCACTGGTTTTATTAGTGAATGTAGTTTACATAATTGTGTTTTATTGTATTACTAATTATTATTCGTTTTAAAGATGGAAATAGCAAGTAAATTACATCTTATCGATTGGGTAGTTTTATCGATTACCTTAATTTCTATTGTTGCCTACGGCACCTATGTTACTAGAAAAAACAATAATGTAACCGATTATATTAAAGGAGGAAATGACTCTAAATGGTGGACGATAGGTTTGTCTGTAATGGCCACACAAGCAAGTGCTATTACTTTTTTATCTACGCCAGGCCAAGCGTTTGATAGCGGTATGGGATTTGTGCAATTTTACTTCGGATTGCCCATTGCGATGATTATTATTTGTGTCGTTTTTATACCTATTTATCATAAGTTAAAAGTTTATACAGCTTACGAATTTTTAGAAGGTAGGTTCGATTTAAAAACAAGAACTTTAGCGGCAATTTTGTTTTTAGTACAACGAGGTTTGGCTGCAGGAATTACCATTTTTGCCCCTGCAATTATTTTAAGTGCAGTATTAGGATGGGATTTGCTGTTGCTAAACATTATTATTGGTGTACTAGTTATTATTTATACCGTTTCTGGTGGTACAAAAGCAGTAAACGTAACTCAAAAGCAACAAATGATTATCATTTTTATAGGAATGTTAATTGCTTTTTTTATGATTATGAGTCAGTTACCAGCCAATATAACTTTTACAAAAGCATTAGAAATTGCTGGTGCTAGTAATAAAATGGAGGTGTTAGATTTCTCTTTTGATTTAAGCAATCGATATACCGTTTGGACAGGTATTTTAGGGGGTACATTTTTAATGTTATCTTATTTTGGTACAGATCAAAGCCAAGTACAACGCTATTTGTCTGGTAAATCTATTAGAGAGAGTCAGTTAGGTTTAATTTTTAATGGGTTGTTAAAAATACCAATGCAGTTTTTTATTCTGCTAATTGGTGTAATGGTTTTTGTTTTTTATCAATTTAATCCATCGCCTTTAAACTTTAATCCGGGTGCAAATTCTGCTGTGCAAAACTCTAAATATGCCAATGAGTATAGTGTATTAGAAACAAAGCATATTACGATAGAAAATACTAAAAAAGAGTTGTTAATTGATGGAGTTCAAAAAAAGGATGTGCAACTTTTACAAGAGTTAAATTCTGCAGATGCAGCGATCAAACAACAATCAAAAGAAATCATTAATAAAATAGATGCCGAAAACGATCTTAAAAAAATAGAATCGAATGATAAAGATTATGTATTTATTCATTTTATTTTAAACAATTTGCCAAGAGGATTGATTGGTCTTTTACTGGCTGTTATTTTATCTGCAGCAATGTCATCTACTGCATCAGAATTAAATGCATTGGCAAGTACAACGGCTATAGATTTGTATAAGCGAAATGTATCATCACAAAAAAGTGAAGCTCATTTTGTAAAAGCATCTAAATGGTTTACATTATTTTGGGGTATTATTGCTATAGGAGTTGCTTGTATTGCTAATTTATTTGATAATTTAATACAGCTGGTAAATATTATTGGCTCTATTTTTTATGGTAATGTTTTAGGTATTTTTTTATTGGCTTTCTTTATTAAATTTATTAAAGGGCATGCCGTTTTTCTTGCTGCATTAATAACACAAGCAATTATTATTAGTGTATTTATTTTAGATTGGTTGCCTTATTTATGGTTAAATTTATTAGGATGTGCTCTGGTGATGATGTTTGCAGTTCTTTTACAGACATTTGTTTTTTCTGATAAAACTAAAACATCAAAAATTTAATATTATAGAATCATTACATGAAAGATAAAACGATACGTTGGGGAATTATAGGCTTAGGAAAAATAGCCAACAAATTTGCTGCAGATTTGGCAACAGTGTCTAATTCTGAGTTAGCAGCCGTAGCTTCTAGAGATAAAGAAAAAGGAGTGGTTTTTGCCAATAAATACGCTGTAAAAAAAGTTTACAGCTCATATGAAGAACTTTCTAAAGACAACGAGATTGATGCTGTCTACATAGCGACACCGCATAGTTTTCATAAAGCGCATACGCTTCTTTGCCTTCAGCATAAAAAAGCGGTTTTATGTGAAAAACCTTTTGCAATGAATTTAGAAGAGGTAACAGAAATGATTGCTGTTGCTAAAACAAATAATGTATTGTTAATGGAGGCTTTATGGACTTGTTTTTTACCTCATTTTAATTATGTTTTAAACTGTATTGAATCTAATACTTATGGTATTTTAACAAAGTTAGAAGCAGATTTTGGTTTTTATAAAGCGTTTGATACAGACAATAGGTTGTTTAAAAAAGAAGTTGGTGGTGGTAGTTTGTTAGACATTGGTATTTATCCAATTTTTACCGCTTTATGTGCTTTAGGAATTCCTAATGAAATAGATGCAAGTGCTACTTTTTTTAAAAATGGTGCAGATGCTACTTGTAATATGATTTTTAATTACAACAAGGCAACCGCTATTTTAAAAAGCTCTTTAATAGAAGATACACCTACAGAAGCTGTTTTTACTTTCGAAAAAGCCGTTGTAAAAATGAACACACAGTTTCATGCACCAACTACTATTACTATTCTTAAAGACGGTAAAGAAAAGCATGTTAATTTTAAGACCAATACAATTGGTTATAGTTTTGAAATAGCTCATTTTAATGCTCTTTTAAGAGCAGGAAAAAAAGAGAGTGATGTTGTTTCTTTTGATTTTTCTAAAACTTTAATAAAAACCTTAGATCAGGTAAGATCTATTATAGGATTGTCTTATTCATAAAAAAAAATCTCAAGCATTACACTTGAGATTTCGTTTTCTATTGTTTAATTAAAATTACAACGCTCCCCATTCTTTTAAAGAAGCTTTATTCATTTTGATATAGCCAGTATTGTTTGCTTTTTCTGCATATTTTAATGATGCTTTAGCAGCAGCAATTGCGCCTTTAGTATTTCCTGCTTTTGCGTGTATTAAAGATTGTTGTCTTAAATACCAAAATTTAGGGGCATCCGAAGTCATTTTTACAGCTTCGTCTATCCAAGTTTGTGCTTTTTTAATGTCTTTGTTGGCTTGTAAATAATACACTGCTGCTGCATACATATCGTTTGCAGAAGGTCCGTTCATTACATTTTCTATATTTTTTGAAACCATTTTGTCTGTTGGTGTTTCAAACTTTAAGCCAACATAGGTGTTTTCCCATAAAATACCTAAGACTGCAGAGTTGTTAGTTATGTCATCAAAAGTAATGGTAAATGTTTCAATAAGCATTGGTATTTGCTGCGCTGTTACAGTTGTTTTTGCCGCTATTTTAGTTTCGTCCCAAACACGAGGTGTGCCCCAATTTGTAGCGTCACTGTATAAAATAATGTCCCAATTTTCTTCTCTTGGTATGGTGTATAAAGCATAGGTTCCTGCTTTTATTGTTTTACCATCAACCATAAAATCTGTAGAAAAGGTAAGTTTTGTATTCTCATTTGCACCCGTTCGCCAAACTTTACCATAGTCTTCTAAACCACCAAATATTTTTCTTCCTTTTACATTTGGTCTACTGTATTCTAATGTAATATTTGTTAAACCAACAATTTGTTCTGTTTTTTGAAACGTACTTGGTGCTGGTGTTTTTATTTGTGCGTTTACAGAAAAGGCAAAAATAAGCAGGCATAAACTTGTAATTATTTTTTTCATAAATTAATGTTTTTAATTTTATAAAATTACAATTTCAAAAAAAGAGAAACGTTAACAAAAACTTAAAAAGGGATTGTATCTTTGTGCTTTACACTAATTTTTATGAACAATATAAGTATTTTAGGTTGTGGTTGGCTGGGTAAGCCTTTGGCTGTTTCTTTTTTAGAAGATGGTTTTTCTGTAAAAGGATCTACCACTTCTGATGAGAGGATAGAGGAGTTAGAAGCTTTGGGGATTGAAACTCATTTGGTAAATATTTCTGAATTTGAAGAGTTTGATTATTTTTTAGAGTCAGATATTTTAATAATTGCCATTACTTCTAAAGACGTTGATGGTTTTGAGAATTTGATTTCTCAAATTCAAAATTCTTCTATACAAAAAGTTATTTTTATTAGTTCTACCTCGGTTTACCCGATGTCTAACAAAATAATGACAGAACTAGAACCTGTTTTAAAGACGCCATTAACTGAAATAGAAAACTTATTTAGACAAAACAATTTCTTCGAAACTACAATTATTCGTTTTGCGGGGTTGTTTGGTGGAGACAGACATCCTGCCAACTGGTTTAAAAACGGACGTAAAATTCCGCAACCAAAAGGGTTTGTAAACATGATTCACAGAGAAGATTGTATTGAAATTATTCATACAGTTATTGCTCAAAACTCTTGGAATAGAACTTTTAATGCTTGTTCTAACCATCATCCTACAAGAAGTGAGTTTTATATAAATGCAAAACTTAGTAAAAATTTAGAACTTCCAGAATTTGAAGACAATGAAGAAGTGAAATGGAAAATTATAAGCTCTAAAAAACTTCAAAATATTTTAGATTATACATTTATTCATGACGATTTGCTGTCTATTTAACCTAAAAATTATTGTTACATTTTGTAATCTATAAAAAGTTACAATGTATATTTTCGTTTTCTTAAGTAATTGAAAATAAATCCGAAAATAAATAAAACCAAAATAGGTAGAACAACATTTAAAGACTGCCAAAAACTTCTTTCTTTGTATGCTTTTTGCTTGTTTAAGGTTTTTATTTTTAATGTTTTGTTTCGTAGTTTCATTAAGCCATCATCATCTAATAAAAAAGAAATACAATTTAAAAGAAAATCTTTGTTGCCAAATGTTTCATTGGTCCATTTATCTCTATTTAAATCGAAGGGTTGTTCTTTTAAAAGTTGATTTTTACCTACGTCACCGTCTGCAATAACAATCATTTTATTTTTAATAAATTTTTCTTCGTAAAGATTTGTTTCAAAGGGTTTTATTCTATTTTTATAGGCAGATTTAAAATTACCTTCTAGTAAAACAGCAAATAGTTGGCTGCCATCTGTATACTCTTTTTCGTTTACTTTTTCTGCAATGCTCTGTAATTCTACAATTGTAGGTGTGCCTACTTTTTTAGTTAAAAGTGAACTTGTTAAAAGTGGCGTTTTTTTAAGGTTATTTTTTAAAGTATCGATAGCGCTCACAAATTGTAACCTTACAGGAGCAATGTTTTTTGTAATTTCATGATTTGGATTCCCATTCACTAACGGATGATAAAACCATTCTATGTTTTTAAATTGAGTTTGATTGCCAATATTACCTGTGGCTAAAGGTATTTTAGCAGCATACAAATCTTTAATTAAGTGAGTGTTTATTCGAACTCCATAAGAAAACAGTAAATCTGTAAGCGCTAAATCTCTTGGGTATGCAAGTAATTTACCTTCTTTAAGCAAGCTATCTTGTTCTGCTTGTACGTTGTCTATCATCCAAAGAGTTTTACCACCATTGGTAATAAACTGGTCTAGTAAAAATTTTTCTTTTTCGGTAAATTTTTCTGTAGGTTTTGCAATTATAGCAAGGTCTAAGGTTGATATATCTGTTAGGGTTTGTGCAGCATTAGTTGCAACAGAGTCTAGCGTAAATTTAGCTAGTTTGTGCTTTTTTGCTACTTCGCTTAAAAAGCTATAAATATAAATGTCGTTTAATTCACCATTGCCAGTTAATACTGCTACTTTTTTTTCTGAAGTTTTACTAATGGCATGTATTGCATTAGAAAAACAATACTCTAAATTTTCAATAGCTTTTTCTAACTGTTCATCTTCCGATGCTACAATTGCATTGGGCAATAAAGAAACTTTGTTAGCTTTGTTTTTAAAAGAAATTTCTGCCCATGGAAAAATAATTGCTTCAGATAGTTTACCAGCTTCTTCTACTGTTAATTGACTAGGCATCATTCCTTTTTTAATTAGCCTTTCCCTTAAGTTGTCTGGGTTTATAAAATTAATTTTTATTAGTTTATTTACGGCTGCTACTTCCTCTAAATATTGTTTGGTTTCTAATTGAAGTCTCTTAAATTCAGAAGGAAAATCGCCTTCTAAATAAACAGAGATATAAAGAGGTTCTTTAACTTTGGTAAGAATGTTTTTAGTTGTTTCAGAAAGAGTGTATCTCTTGTTTTCTGTAAAATCGAATCGTTTATAAAAAGACTGATTTAGGATGTTTAAGAGTATTAAACCTATAAAAATAGATGCTATTTTTTTTGTTTTCTTATTCATTTTCGATTCTAGTTTTAGTAACAAATAAAAAGAAAACGGTTATACTTATAAAGTAGATGATGTCTCTACTGTCTAATACACCTCTAGAAATGCTTCTATAATGTTCGTAAATGCCTATTTTTTTGATTGATAAGTCCGTATCAAAAGAATTGGCAATAGCATCAAAACCAAAAAATAAGAAAAAGGTTATTAATACTCCTAAAATAAATGCAACTATTTGGTTTTTAGAGAGTGTAGAGGTAAATAATCCGATAGATATATAAGTTGCAGTTAAAAATAAAAGGCCTAAATACGAGCCAAATGTACTCCCGAAATCAATATTTCCGGTAGTATTACTTAATTGGTAAATGGTGTATACGTATATTAAGGTTGGTATTAAAGCAGTTAAAACTAAAAGCAGTGCTGCTGTAAATTTACCCAAAACAATTTGCCAACTAGAAATTGGTTTTGTTTTTAGTAGCTCTATGGTTCCGTTATTAAATTCATCTGCAAAACTTTTCATTGTAATTGCAGGTATTAAAAATAAAAATAACCAAGGCGATAAGTAAAAGAAAGCATTTAAGTCTGCAAAACCAGCGTTTAAGATGTTAAAATCGCTTTTAAAAATCCATAGAAATAAACCATTAATCAATAAAAATACACCAACTACTAAATAGGCAATTGTGCTTGCAAAAAACGAGTTGAATTCTTTTTTTAGAATGGGTATCAAATTATTGTTTTTATTAGTTTTAAAGTTTAACTCTTTTTAAAAATGCATATTAATTTAAAGTAGTGTATTCACTTTTAGGAGTGTCTATAAAATTGATTACAATAATATCTCTATATTCAAGTCCTAATAAAGAATTTGCACCACCAACAGTATCAGAATTACTTCTGTAAATAGCAATTTCTAAATATGAAGCAGAGTTAAAAAGGGCTAATTTTTGACCCTCAAATTGCTGATTGCTATAACCGCTATTGCTAGCAATTTCGTTATACTTCGAAAATATTTTAGTAAATTCATGTTTTTTAGAAATAATTTTAAAATCTCTTCCTTTGCCAACATCAGCAAACATTTTTTCACTAATATTTGAAATTGCATTTCCGTAATTGTCAATGTAAATAACGCCACCAACAATTTGGTTTTCTGTTTGATTTACTTTGGGCTGAATTTCAGTAATTTTTTTATAGTCTGTAATTTCCTTTCCAATAACTGTTAAATTGCCGCCTCTGCCAATAAAACAAGCAACTTGCACAAAAACATCTAACACAGGAAAACTACTTTCTATGCGGTCATGAATATTTATTTCTACAATTTTAGCAGGTTTAATTTCTGCTGCAATCATAGAAATTAAACCATTGTCTGGGCATACAAAAAAATGACCGTCTAATTCTAAAGCAATGTGTTTGTTTTCTTCACTTAACTCAGAATCTACCCCAACAATATGCACCGTTCCTTTAGGGAAACTCTTGTAAGAATTTTTAATAATATAAGCAGTTTCTGTAATGTTAAACGGAGATATTTCATGAGTAATATCTACAATTTTAGCTTCAGGTAACTCTGTATAGATAGCTCCTTTAACAGCGCCAACAAAGTGGTCTTTGGTGCCAAAATCTGTAGTAAGAGTTATAATAGACATTTATTTACTGCTGTTAATTAAGTTGTGTAAAAGTTCTGAATTATTTTACGCAAATCTAATCAATTTAGAAATTTTATTCATTATTTTTAAATGAAATTAAAAATGCTTTTTAACAATTAAAAATAAACATTTGAACGAACGCATTATAGAGTTAGAAGAAATAAATCCAAAAGATTTTTTTGGTACAAACAATAGTACCATAGAGCAATTAAAAAGATATTTCCCAAAAATAAAGATTGTTGCTAGAGGTTCTCATATGAAAATTTATGGTGCATCTGATGTATTGGATGAATTTGAAATTCGTATGGAGAGGTTGATAAAGTATTTCAATCGCTACAATAAATTAGATGAAAATAGCATAGAGCGTATTTTAACTTCTACAGGAAATGACGAAAAACTCGCAGCATCAAAAAACTCTAAAGAAGTTTTGGTACATGGTGTTTCTGGTAGATTGATTAAAGCCCAAACCGAAAACCAACGCAAAATGGTTACTTTAATGGCAAAAAATGACATGTTATTTGCTGTTGGACCTGCAGGTACTGGTAAAACTTACACCGCTGTTGCTTTGGCTGTAAAAGCACTTAAAGAAAAAGAGGTTAGACGTATTATTTTAACGAGACCAGCAGTAGAATCTGGTGAAAATTTAGGTTTTTTACCTGGTGATTTAAAAGAAAAATTAGACCCGTACATGCAGCCGTTGTACGATGCCTTACGAGACATGATTCCGCATGAAAGGTTAGAGTCTCACTTAGAAAAAGGTGTCATACAAATTGCACCTTTGGCGTTTATGCGAGGTAGAACTTTAGACAATGCATTTGTAATTTTAGATGAAGCACAAAATACCACTCACAATCAAATGAAAATGTTTTTGACTAGAATGGGAAAAAGCGCCAAGTTTATTATTACTGGAGATCCTGGTCAGATAGATTTACCTAGAAAACAAGTTTCTGGGTTAAAAGAGTCTTTACTTGCACTAAAAGACATTGAAGGCATTGCACAAGTCTATTTAGATGATAAAGATGTGGTAAGACATCGATTGGTAAAACAAATAATTTCTGCCTATAAGAGCATCGAGACAGAATAATTGGTTTTTGGTTTATGGAGTATAAGAACGATTTTATTGAAAGAGAGGTTCAGAGAATAACACAATTTATTAGAGAATTAATTAATAAAATTGCTACAGGCGGAAGCTCGGAAGCTTATAGAGATACCATAGATAAACAATTAAAGGAGAAATTAGATTTCGGTTTTTATGAGTTATTAAAACTGAACAATGCAGAACTGATCAATAAAATAAAAGGAGTAGATGTGATGATTTTGAGTAGTTTAGTGTCTCTATTTTATGGGTTAGATATTGCAAATGATGACTTTACAGCATCTAATGAAGTAAAAAGAGTATCATTAATTATAATTGAAGAAATAGAAAAAACAACAGACATCTATTCTTTACAAAGACAGCAGATAAAAAACTACTTCAAATCTCAAAAAAAATAAATTTGAAAGCCTATTTTTGCAACCAACAACCACAAACTATTATCTTAAATTAATGAACACAATAAACAATACCAATCTACAATTTCCTAAGCAGAAGTCGCTTTATATAGGTAAAGTAAGAGAGGTTTATAATATAGACAACCATCTTTTGGTAATGATTGCTACAGACAGATTGTCTGCTTTTGATGTTGTTTTACCACGTCAAATTCCGTTTAAAGGGCAAATTCTGAATCAGATTGCAACTAAAATGATGCATGAAACAGCAGCCATTGTTCCGAATTGGTTAGTTGCCAATCCAGATGAAAATGTAGCCGTTGGTCATTTATGCGAACCATTTAAAGTAGAAATGGTAATTAGAGGCTATTTGTCTGGGCACGCAGCCAGAGAATACAAGCTGGGTAAAAGAATTCTTTGTGGTGTTGCAATGCCAGAAGGTTTAAAAGAGAACGATAAATTTCCAACGCCAATAATTACGCCATCTACAAAAGCAGATAATGGCGAACATGATGAAGATATTTCTCGTGAAGAAATTTTAGCAAAAGGAATTGTTTCTGAAGCAGATTATTTAGTTTTAGAAGAATATACGCGTAAATTATTTACCAAAGGTTCAGAAATTGCTGCAAAAAGAGGGTTGATTTTGGTAGATACAAAATACGAATTCGGAAAAACAAAAGAAGGTAAAATTGTTTTGATTGATGAAATTCATACCCCAGACTCTTCGCGATATTTTTATGCTGACGGATATCAAGAAAGACAAGATAAAGCAGTACCACAAAAACAATTGTCTAAAGAATTTGTAAGACAATGGTTGATAGAAAATGGATTTCAAGGAAAAGAAGGCCAGCAAGTGCCAGAAATGACAGATGAAAAAGTGCTTGAAATTTCGAATAGATACATAGAATTGTATGAGCAAATTACAGGAGAAACTTTTGTAAAAGCATCTACAGAAAATGTTTTAAAGAGAATTGAAACGAATGTAAATTCTTTTTTATCAAAATAAATACAGCTTACTTTAATACCTAAAATTAGGGCAAGCAGCAACTTAAAATAAAAATCAATAAATAGTTAACTTTGTTACTGTTTTAAAGTAACTAGTTAAAAATAAACACACAAAAATGATTATAGAACCAAGAACAAGAGGATTTATTTGTTTAACATCGCACCCAACAGGATGCGAACAAAACGTGATCAATCAAATTGAATATGTAAAATCTAAAGGAAAAATTGAAGGCGCTAAAAAAGTATTAGTTATTGGGGCATCAACAGGATTTGGATTGGCATCTAGAATTTCAAGTGCTTTTGGTTCAGATGCTGCTACAATTGGTGTTTTCTTTGACAAGCCAGGTACAGAAGGCAGACCAGGGTCGCCAGGTTATTACAATACTGCTGCTTTCGAAAAACATGCAAATGCAGCTGGTTTGTATGCAAAAAGTGTAAACGGAGATGCTTTTTCTAATGAGATCAAAGAAGAGGTAATTCAGTTGATTAAAGAAGATTTAGGTCAAATAGATTTGGTAATTTACAGTTTAGCATCACCTGTAAGAACGCATCCAACAACCGGAAAAAGGTATAAATCGGTTTTAAAACCAATTGGCGATGTTTTTTCTAATAAAACAGTAGATTTTCATACCGGAAATGTATCAGAAATTTCTATAAATCCTGCAGAAGGAGATGATGTAGAAAATACAGTAACTGTAATGGGTGGTGAAGATTGGAAAATGTGGATGGATGCTTTGCAAGCTGAAAATTTATTAGCAAACGGAGCAACAACGGTTGCATATTCTTACATTGGCCCAGAAGTTACAAAGCCAGTTTATAGAAATGGTACTATTGGTGCTGCAAAAGATCATTTAGAGGCAACTGCTTTTACGATTGCAGATGCATTAAAATCAATTGATGGTAAAGCATATGTGTCTGTAAATAAGGCATTGGTAACTCAGGCTAGTTCTGCTATTCCTGTAATTCCGTTGTACATTTCTTTGTTATATAAAATTATGAAATCGAAAGGAATTCATGAAGGTTGTATCGAGCAAATTCAGCGTTTGTATAGTCAGCGTTTATTTGGTCGCGATTTAGCTTTAGATGCTAAGGGAAGAATTAGAATAGACGATTGGGAAATGAGAGAAGATGTGCAAGCAGAAGTTGCAAGTCTTTGGGAAAAAGCAACCACAGAAAACTTATCTGAAATAGGAGATTTAGAAGGGTATAGCAACGATTTTTATAATCTATTCGGATTTAAAGTTGCTGCCGTAGATTATGCCGCAGATGTAAATGAAGTAGTGCAAGTGCCAAGTATTCAGTAAGTAGCTTTAATAAGCTAGAATACAATTAAAGTAATTTTTGATAAATAAAACTACAAACCTCAAAGGTTTTTAACTTTTGAGGTTTTTTTATAATGAAAGCCGTAACTATAAAACAACTTAAAGACGAATTAGCTCATAAATCTGCTCAAGATTTAAAAGAGTTGTGTTTGCATTTGGCGCGTTTTAAAAAAGAAAACAAAGAGCTTTTAACCTATGTATTGTTTGAGTCGCATGACGAAGATGGCTATATAGTAACCCTAAAAGAAGAGGTAGATGTTCAGTTTGATGAAATTAACACCCATAGTTTTTATTACATTAGAAAAAGTATGCGTAAAATATTAACAGGCATTAAAAAGCACATACGGTATTCAAAAAAGAAAGAAACAGAGGTGGAGTTGTTATTGTATTTTTGTGCCAAATTAAAAGCGTTTAGGCCTTCTATAAAAAGAAGTGTTCAGTTGCAAAATGTTTTTGATACGCAGTTAAGAATGGCTAAAAAAGCCATTGAAAAGTTGCATGAAGATTTACAGTACGATTTTCAATTAGAAGTAGATAATTTGTTAGATAATGAATAAAGAGAGACCGGTTTTAGAAAACCTATTGAAAGAGAATATGTCTGAATTAGAGATTTTTCAGAACACCACTTTACGTCCTGTTATTAAAATGCAACATAGTTTGTTGATACATTCTTTTAAAAACTACTTACAAAAAAGAAAAATAGATTTTACAAGTCTTACCGACCAAAAGAAAAGAAGTAAAATAAAAGGTGTTTTTACCAAAGACATTAATTATAAGAATTTTACTTTAGGATGTATTGTTGGAGCATTTTCAGAGGAAGAATATCAATTGTATGCTCCAAATTCTTCAGAAATACATAGAAGAATTCTTCAAATTATAATACAGAGAATTCAAGATTCAATCTTAGAAATTTCATAAAAAAACCGTTTACTGGCAACGGTTTATCAATCAACCAAAAACGCCTATTGTTTCACTAAAACCAACTATTCTAAACAATTAGCTTAGCGAGAAGTATCTTTATAGCATTATTAATGCTACATCATAAAGACAGGTTTTATTTGTTTAAACAAAACTTAAATTTAACTTAAAAAAGAAGTAGAAAAAGGTTGTTGTATTATCTTGATTTTTAAGTCTATTGATTTGTTGCTGAATCTTTTAATCTTTATTTGTAAGTCATGTTTACAGAAATAAATATTTCCATAAAATTCTAATACCTACAAAAGCAATTAATAGTGCAGTTGCTTTTTTTAACAAAACAGGGCTAAAGTAGTTATTGCGAAGTCTATTCCCAATTTGGCTTCCTATAAATACAGTTACTAATAGTACAGAGGTTAATTGCCAGTTTATTGTAAAGTCAGAATTTGTAGATTGCCCAATAAGACCAGCTATCGAGTTTAGTAAAATAAAGACACTTGCTGTAGCGGCAATTTTTTTAGGAGTATTCCAATTTGTAAGGTGAAGTACTGGAGCTAAAAAAACGCCACCACCAATACCTACCATTCCAGATATAAAACCGATAACGCTTCCGAAGCCAGCATTAATAATTTTATATTCTTTAAATTTAAGAGGTTTGTTATTAATTTTAGAAATAAACATGCTAACAGCCGCAAACAAAAGGGTGAAACCAAGTAGTATAAAAAAGAAACTTTGACTAATTTTAAGCTTTCCGCCTAAAAAAGAAAACGGAATGCTAAAAAGAACAAGCGGTATAATTTTTTTCCAAACAATTGCTTTTTGTTTTTGAAACATATAGCTATTGCCAGATACTACTAAAATATTGCACAACAACGCTGTTGTTCTAATTTCTGTAAAAGCCATGCTTGTAAGTGCTAAAATGGCTAAATATCCAGAGCCACCTCCAAAACCAACAGAAGAGTAGAGTACTGCAATTGTAAAAAATAGAAAAAGTAGTAGATAAAAATTTTCTAGCATTGGGTTTTTCGTATTTGTAGTTTCAAAGAAACAAAAACTGTTTAGTATACCCATTAATTAAATAAACATTTTTGTTATTAATGCTAATTTAGTATATTTATGCTAAATTTATATATATGAATATAGAATCTTGCCCAAATTGCAACTCTAATAGTTACATTAAGAGTGGAATAATAAAAAATAGACAGCGTTACAAATGCAAAAAATGCAATTATTTTTTCACTGTAAATAAGATAGGTAAAAAGATTGATGATTATTATGTGAATAAATCCTTGCAGTTATACCTTGAGGGATTGACGTATCGTGAAATTGAGAGAATTCTAGGAGTTTCTCATGTGAGTATCATGAATTGGGTTAAAAAATACAACATCAAAAGACCGTATAATTCTAATTATCACCCTAGTTATAAAATTTTTAATGCGGCAGAGTTGAGTTCTTATTTTCAAGATCCTAAAAATATAAAAGGGGCAGGAGTAGTGGTAACAGAGTTAGGAGATAAGTTTATGCTTATTAAATGGGAGCGATTTAGGGATTAGTATATATAATTAACAAATAACTATATAAATATTTTTTTAACTAATTATTTTTAAGAGTTTAGCGAGGCACACAAAATCAATCAATTACTAACTAAACACTTAAATTAATGAGATTACAAAAACTATTCTTGATAGGATTGCTACTCGCATCCTCTCAATTTGTAAGTGCTCAAGGATCGCCTGATTACAATGGCGGTCTTAAAATTAAATTTGACGAAGACGGAAAAAAATACCTTCGTTTAATTTCTTGGGCACAAGTACAAGCTACTTATAATAATGATGCCGCTGCAACATCAAGCAATACAAGTTTCAATTTAAGAAGAGCACGTATTTTAATGTTCTCTCAAATTACAGACAAATTTTTAATACTTACCCATTTTGGTCTAAATAGCTTAAACGCCAACACGCTTTCTCCAACAGGAAAAGGTACAGGTTCTCAATTGTTTTTTCATGACGTTTGGGCACAATACAGTATAGGTGAAAACCATGCTGTAGGTGCGGGATTGCATTATTTTAATGGTATTTCTAGGTTAAATAACCAAAGTACATTAAATATGATGACCTTAGATAATAACAGACAGTCATGGGCTACCATTGGCTTGTCAGACCAATTTGCAAGACATGTAGGTGTTTTTATGAAAGGGAAGTTTGGTAAATTACAGTATAGAGTTGCTATTAACGATGCTATTGCAAATGGTTTAGATGATAGGCCTGCAGTAAGCGGACAAGCAGTGTACGGTGGTACAAATATATTAGGTACCAAAGATGCAGGTAAAACATTTGCAGGTTATTTCGAATACAATTTTTTAAGTCAAGAATCTAATTTCTTACCCTTTAAGGTAGGTAGTTATTTAGGCGGAAAAAAAGTTTTTAATGTTGGGGCAGGTTTTTTCTTACATCCTAATGGTGCTGTAAAGTTAGAAAGCGGCAATGCTGTAGGCGAAGACGTATCTATATTTGCTATTGATGCTTTTTATGATACCCCTTTAGGAGACGATGGCAGCGCATTAACGGCTTATGCAACTTATCAAGCTAACAATTACGGAGAAAATTATTTATACAGTGCTTATGGTACAGGTAGCATGGTGTATTCTCATGTAGGATATGTTTTTGCTGGCGATACTTCAAAGACCAGATATCAGCCTTATGTTTCTTATGGTAACAATACTTATGATGCTACTTCTAATAACAGAAATATACTTGGCTTGGGTGTAAACGCGTATTTAAGCGGTCATCACTCTAAACTAACATTAGAGTATAAAAATCAAGATTTTGGCACCGCTACAAGTGCAATTACTTTACAAGCAATGATTTATTTATAAAAACAAAAAAGATGAGCAATAAACAAGAACACGCAACTGCGTATTGGAAACAGAACCTAAAGTACTTAATTATTTTACTGTCAATTTGGTTTGTCGTTTCTTTTGGATGCGGAATACTATTCAGAGAAGAATTAAATCAACTACGACTAGGAGGCTTTAAATTAGGCTTTTGGTTTGCACAACAAGGATCTATTTATGTATTTGTAATACTGATTTTTGTATATGTAAGATTGATGAACAAATTAGATAAGAAATACGGTTTTGACGAATAAACCACTAAACTTTTAAAAATATATTTATTATGAGTGTACAAACTTGGACTTGGATATTAGTAGGAATTACTTTTGCCCTTTATTTTGGAATCGCAATTTGGGCAAGAGCAGGTTCTACAAAAGAATTTTATGTTGCTGGCGGAGGTGTTTCTCCCTTAGCAAATGGTATGGCAACTGCCGCAGATTGGATGTCTGCTGCCTCTTTTATAAGTATGGCAGGTATTATTTCCTTTGCAGGGTATGATGGTTCTGTCTATTTAATGGGATGGACTGGTGGCTATGTATTACTGGCATTGTTATTAGCACCTTATTTAAGAAAATTCGGGAAGTTTACAGTGCCTGATTTTATTGGAGACAGGTATTATTCTCATACTGCAAGAACAGTTGCTGTATTTTGTGCTTTAATAGTTTCATTTACCTATGTTGCTGGTCAAATGAGAGGTGTAGGAATTGTATTTTCTCAATTTTTACAGGTAGAAATCGTTTGGGGTGTTTTAATTGGGATGACCGTAGTTTTGGTTTTTGCTTTTTTAGGCGGAATGAAAGGAATTACATATACTCAAGTAGCACAATATTGTGTATTGATTTTCGCATTTATGGTGCCTGCATTTTTTATCTCTATGCAAATGACTGGTAATATTATTCCACAAATTGGTATGGGAGGTACGGTAGAAGGTGGTGAGTTTTTACTCGATAAACTAGATAAATTACACGTACAACTTGGTTTTAATGAATACACAAGTGGTACAAAATCTACTTGGGATGTTTTTGCAATTACGTTAGCCTTAATGGCTGGTACTGCAGGGTTGCCTCACGTAATAGTTCGTTTCTTTACGGTTCCTAAAGTAAAAGATGCACGTAAATCTGCAGGGTATGCATTGTTTTTAATTGCAATTTTATATACCACAGCACCAGCTATTTCAGTTTTTTCTAGAACAAATTTAATTGAAACGGTTAGTGAGAAAAATTATTCTGAAATTCCTGAATGGTTTAAGAATTGGGAAAACACAGGTTTAATTTCTTGGACAGATAAAAACGGAGATGGTAAAATACAATACATCGCAGGAAATGCTTTAGATGGTAAAAAACCAATATATATTGAAGCAAGAGGTACACACGGAGAGCGTTTAATTTCGAATGCAAACATGGCTACAATAAACGAATTGTATGTAGACAGAGATATTATGGTATTGGCAAATCCAGAAATTGCCAACTTGCCAAATTGGGTAATTGCGTTAGTAGCTGCGGGTGGTTTAGCGGCAGCTTTATCTACAGCTGCAGGTTTGTTATTGGTAATTTCTACCTCTGTTTCGCATGATTTAATCAAAAAACAATTAAAACCAGACATTTCTGAAAAAGGAGAATTGCTAGCTGCAAGATTAAGCATACTTGGTGCAATTATTATTGCGGGGTATTTTGGTCTAAATCCACCAGGTTTTGTGGCCGCGGTGGTAGCGCTAGCATTTGGTTTGGCAGCAGCCTCATTTTTTCCGGCTATTATTTTAGGTATTTTCGATAAGAGAATGAATAAAGAAGGAGCCATTGCAGGTATGGTAGTTGGTATTTGTTTGATGCTTTTTTACATGATGAAATACAAACTAGATATGTTTGGCGGCGGTACAAAAGAAGATTGGTGGTTCGGTACTTCTCCTGAAGGTTTTGGTACCATTGCAATGCTTGTTAATTTTGTAATTTCTGTAGTTGTTTCTAGACTTACTGCTGCACCACCAGTAGAAGTGCAACAAATGGTAGAAAGTATTAGAATACCTTCTGGCGCAGGCGAAGCTTCAGATCATTAAGTAATAAAAATAAGTTAGAATTTATTTTTTAGAAATCAGTATTACATTTTGTAATACTGATTTCTTATATTGTTCAAAATTTTTTTACAACAGCTATTTTAAGATGAAAAAACACCATGCACAAAAATTAGTCATCCTTTCAATAATTATTCTATTGTTATTCAATATTCCCTTTGTGTTAATTTTTAATATTGATGGAAACGTACTTGGTTTTCCAACATTATATTTCTCTATTTTTTCTATTTGGCTGGTTTCAATTATTGTTTCTTATATCGTGTTAAATCGTTATTATGAATAATTTTACACTTTTTTTTATCATCATTATTTATTTAGGATTGCTTTTTTACATCGCTTTTTTAGCGGAGAAAAAGAAAAATACCAAGTGGGTAAACAACCCTTATGTGTACACACTTTCTTTGGCTGTGTATTGCTCTGCTTGGACTTATTATGGTAGTGTTGGTATTGCAGCAAATAGTGGTGTAGATTTTTTGCCAATTTATTTAGGTCCAGTTATTTCTGCGCCATTATGGATTCTTTTACTTAAAAAAATTATAAGAATCTCTAAACAAAATAAAATATCTTCTATTGCAGATTTTATTTCTCTACGTTATGGTAACAATCGTTTTTTAGGTGCTTTGGTAACCTTAATTTGTCTATTTGCTACGTTGCCCTATATTTCATTGCAGTTAAAAGCAGTTTCTGAAACGTTTGAAATTATGACGGACAATACTAGTTACACATCTACAAATATTTTAGACGATTCTACATTTTATGTGGCATTGTTACTGGCTATTTTTGCGACTTTTTTTAGTACTCAAAAAACAGATGCATCAGAAAGTCATAAAGGTATTATTGCCTCCGTGGCGTTCGAGTCTGTTTTAAAACTTGTTTTCTTTTTAATTATTGGTGTATATGTTACTTTTTATTTGTTTGATGGCACTGTAGATATTCATCAGCAAATGTCTGTGAAAGAAAATTTTAAAACACTCACCAATTTTAGCGGAGTAGAAGATGGGTTAAACTGGCTTTTTATGATTTCGTTATCTTTTTTTGCTATTTTTTTATTACCAAGACAGTTTCAGGTTTCAGTATTAGAGAACAACAGAGAGCGTCATTTAAAAAAGGCTATTTGGTTGTTTCCGTTGTATTTGTTGCTATTTAATGTTTTTGTAATTTTTATAGCTTGGGCAGGTAAATTAACCTTTGGCGATGCTTCAACTACAGAATATTACTCTCTTTTATTACCCTTAAAACAAGGCAATGTATTTTTAGCAACCTTGGTTTTTTTAGGCGGATTTTCTGCAGTTATTTCTATGGTAATTGTATCTACCTTAGCACTTTCTACAATGGTTAGTAATAATTTAATAATTCCGTATGGATTTTTAAATATGTTCAAAAAAAATGAAACGAATAGAAACTCTAAGTACATTAAAAATATTAGAAGGATCTCTATTTTCACCATCATAATAGCGGCTTATTTTTTCTATGTTTCTTTTTCTAAAGAGCTTTCTTTGTATTCAATAGGGCTTATTTCTTTTGTTATAATTGCACAATTAGCACCTTCTTTTTTTATCGGTTTGTTCTGGAATCGCGGTTCCTCTAAAGCATCTATAATTGGTATTATAGTTGGCTTTTTAATTGTAAGTTATACCTTAATTCTTCCTTTTACCTTGTTTGCTTACACAGGAAATAACAACTTTATAGACAATGGATTGTTTGATGTGGCGTATTTAAAACCACACCAATTATTGAACATCAATTTTTTAAGTCCGCCAGCACATGCTTTCTTTTGGAGTTTGTCATTAAACACCATTTGTTATTTAATATTTTCATTGGCTTTAAAAAGTAATTACAGAGAGCGTAATTATGCAGAAATGTTTGTACAAAGTAGTAGCTTTAGTAATTTACAAGACAATGCGTTTGTTTGGAAAGGAGAGGCTTATGTTAAAGATATTAAAAATGTATTGATACGTTTTTTAGGAAATCAAAAAGCCAATAGAGCGCTAGATTTATTTTTTAGAAAATACAATATAGATAAGAACACGCAGTTGGCAGATGCACGTTTGATAAATTTTTCAGAAAAATTACTAACAGGAAATATTGGTAGTGCATCCGCAAAAATATTAATTGCAAGCGTGGTAAAAGAGGAAGAAATAAGTTTAAGAGAAGTTTTAAAAATATTAGAAGAATCTAAAGAAAACATTATCAATAATAAGGTATTGTTAGAAAAGACAACGCAGCTCTCTAAAATTTCATCAGAATTAAAAAATGTAAATGAAGAGTTGGTGGTAAAAGACAAGCAAAAAGACGAATTTTTAGACACTGTTGCCCATGAATTAAAAACACCAATTACAGGTATTAGGGCATCAACAGAACTATTGATAGACGATTTAGAAGAAATGCCAACCGAGTTAAAAAAACAATTTTTAACCAATATTTTACAAGATTCTGATCGATTGGGTAGATTGATAAACAATATTCTAGATTTTGAAAAATTAGCAACAGGCAAGTTGTTTTTAGATTTAAAACTTCAAGATTTGCAAAAAACAATTCAAAAAGTTCTGGCAAGTGTATCTCAAATAGCAGTTAAAAAAGGGGTACAGATTGTCAATAATAATCCGCATAAATTTTTATTGGTGTATGATGATGATAAAATTCACCAAGTTTTAACCAATTTAATCTCAAATGCAATAAAATTTTGTCCGGCAGCAGAGGGTAAGATTGTAATTGATTGTAAACTAGGTAATAATAGGGCGGAAATTTCGATAACAGACAACGGAAAGGGTATCTTAGAAGAAGATTTTAATTTTATTTTCGATAAGTTTTACCAATCCAAACATCAAAATACAATTAAGCCACAAGGAAGTGGATTGGGATTGGCAATTACAAAACAAATTGTTGCATTGCATCAGGGGACAATTTGGGCAGAAAAACAGCAGAAAAAGGGTGCTAAATTTGTTTTTACCATTCCTTTTAGTTAATTTTATAACTTGCTATGAAAAGAAAGATTTTAATTGTTGATGATGAGCCAAACATAGTAATGTCTTTAGAATATGCGTTTAAAAAACAAAATTTTGAAGTTTTTATTGCAAGAGATGGTAGCGAGGTTTTTAGTATTTTAAATGGTGAAATACCCGATGCAATTATTTTAGACGTAATGATGCCCAATGTAGATGGGTATCAAACCATAAAGAAAATTAAAGAAACGGTAAATTTAACAGCAACAAAAGTTGTATTTTTATCTGCAAAAAATAAGGCTTCAGACATAGAAAAAGGTTTGAAATTAGGAGCCGATTCATATATTACAAAACCTTTTTCTGTAAAAAAAATAGTTTCAGAAATTCTAGAACTACTAAATTAAGTATTGGTTTTGTGTGCAAACAAACTGAATTTAATTAACGTTTTTTATTATGAAATTTCAACTTAATGCACTTGCATCAGATATTTTTATAAGTATCTATGCAATTACTACTTTATACTTTCGATTTAAATTTGAAAGTACTAAAAACATAGACCCAGTTCTTTCTATTGTATTGGGGCTTTCTTTTGTGTCTATCTTATGGGCGCTTATCAAACTTAAATTTTTAAATCCAAATTGGTTTGGTTTATTAAACTCAAACAAAAACAAGCTTTTAACAAAAAAATAAAGGTACGTACATGTAAAATTTTCGGGAAAGAAATTTTTACATAAAGATACTATTGTGTGTTATTTTTTTTAATAAAATTAAACAATAAAATTATGAGTAATTATCATATAAAACATTTAGAAGAATATTATAAAGTCTATAGAAAATCGATTAGAGAGCCTGAAGTTTTTTGGGAAGAAATTGCCGAAGAGCACTTTGTTTGGCGTAAAAAATGGGACAAAGTTTTAGAATGGGATTTTAAAAAGCCCGAAGTAAAATGGTTTCAAGGCGCTCAATTAAATATTACAGAAAATTGTATAGATAGGCATTTAACAACAAAAGGCGATAAAACGGCTATTTTATTTGAGCCCAACGACCCAAAAGAACCTGCAGAGCATATTACCTATAAGCAATTGCATCAAAGAGTTAATCAGTTTGCAAATGTGTTAAAAGCCAATAACATTGGCAAAGGAGATAGGGTTTGTATCTATGTGCCAATGATACCAGAATTGGCAATAGCAACGTTGGCTTGTGCAAGAATTGGTGCCATACATTCAGTAGTTTTTGCAGGGTTTTCATCAACAGCACTGGCAACAAGAATCAACGATTCAGACTGTAAGTTGGTCATTACCACAGACGGCTCTTTTAGAGGTAAAAAAACCATCGATTTAAAAGGAATTGTAGATGAAGCTTTAGAAGATTGCCCAGGCGTAGCAACCGTTTTGGTTGCTAAAAGAACCAATACAACTGTACATATGAAAGCTGGTAGAGATAAATGGCTACAGCCTTTGTTAGACGAAGCTTCGACAGATTGTAATCCAGAAATTATGGATGCAGAAGATCCATTATTTATACTGTACACTTCAGGTTCTACAGGCAAACCGAAAGGTATGGTACATACTACAGCAGGGTATATGGTTTATACCGCTTATACCTTTAAAAATGCTTTTCAGTACAGAGAAAATGAGGTGTATTGGTGTACAGCCGATATTGGTTGGATTACCGGGCATTCTTACATTGTTTACGGTCCATTAGCAAACGGAGCCACTACATTAATGTTCGAAGGTGTGCCTAGTTATCCAGATTTTGGTCGATTTTGGCAAATTATCGAAAAACACAAAGTAAATCAATTTTATACAGCGCCAACCGCTATTAGAGCCTTGGCAAAACATGGATCTGAACTGGTAGATCAGTACGATTTAACCTCTTTAAAAGTTTTGGGTTCTGTAGGAGAACCGATTAATGAAGAAGCTTGGCATTGGTATAACGACAATGTTGGTAAAAATAAAAGTCCGATTATAGATACTTGGTGGCAAACAGAAACTGGTGGAATGATGATTACCCCAATACCTTACGTAACACCTACAAAACCAACCTATGCAACCTTGCCTTTTATAGGAATTCAGCCTGCATTGATGGATGAAAACGGACAAGAGTTAAAAGAAAATCAGGTAGATGGTCGTTTGTGTATCAAGTTTCCGTGGCCAAGTATGGCAAGAACCATTTGGGGAAACCATGAGCGTTACAAAGAAACCTATTTTTCTGCATACGAAAACATGTATTTTACTGGTGATGGCGCCTTGAGAGATGAGGTTGGTTATTACCGAATTACAGGTAGAGTAGACGATGTAATTATAGTTTCTGGTCATAATTTAGGGACTGCTCCAATAGAAGATGCCATCAACGAGCATCCGGCAGTTGCAGAGTCTGCCATTGTTGGTTTTCCGCATGACATAAAAGGAAGTGCATTGTATGGTTACATCACTTTAAAAGAAACTGGCGAAACCAGAAATCATGACAATCTTCGTAAAGAAATCAATCAATTAATTACAGACAGAATTGGTCCGATTGCAAAATTAGATAAAATTCAGTTTTCAGAAGGCTTGCCAAAAACACGTTCAGGTAAAATTATGAGACGTATTTTACGTAAAATTGCCTGTAATGAAATGGATAATTTAGGAGATACAAGTACTTTGTTAAATCCGGAAGTTGTACAAAGTATCATTGATGATAAACTATAATTTTTCCTATATGGTTTAAAAAAATGTAAGTATTTACGTTTGAATGGTTCTTAGATATTTATATACATACCTCACAGGTTTTAAAACCTGTGAGGTATTTTGGTTTGTTGTAACTTTGCAAATATGTCAGATAATGTATCAATGGCATGTAAATTGACAATTATTTTTTATGAAACACTTACAAGAATCAAAAAAAGATAAAAGAAAACCAAAAGTAACTTTAAAACAAGCTTTTAAAACCATTATTTGGCCCAGAAGAAACTTGGTTTTTATCGGTTTAATTTTAATAATTATTAGAAGTTTATCTGGTTTTGTTTTGCCTTTACAAAGTAAGGTTTTGTTAGATGAAGTAGTTCCTAATAAAGATTTTAACCAATTATATACCTTAATTTTAATAGTAATTGGTGCCATATCAGTACAAGCAATTACTTCTTTTTTATTAACAAAAGTATTAAGCATTCAAGCACAGTATTTAATATCAGAATTAAGAGCACAGGTTCAGAAAAAAGTATTGTCTTTACCGATTAGTTTTTTCGATAACACAAAATCGGGTGCATTGGTTTCTAGAATTATGACAGATGTAGAAGGTGTTAGAAATTTAATTGGTACAGGTTTAGTACAATTAATCGGTGGCTCGTTTACAGCCATATTAACCTTGGTAATTTTATTAAAAATGAATGTCTGGATGACGGTTTTTACCTTTGTGCCTTTATCGATATTTGGACTTATTGCCTTAAAATCGTTTAAATACATTCGTCCTATTTTTAGAGCAAGAGGAAAAATAAATGCAGAAGTAAAAGGACGTTTAACAGAAACTTTAGGAGGTATTAGAGTTATAAAAGCGTTTAATGCAGAAGAGCAAGAAACAAAAATTTTCGAAAAAGGAGTTGCAGAAATTTTTATCAATGTAAAAAAATCGATGACAGCTACTGCTATCATGACAAGTTCATCTACCTTTTTAATTGGTTTGGCAACTACTGGAGTTATGGGAATTGGTGGTTATTTTATGATGCAAGGCACCTTAACTTTTGGAGATTTTATTCAGTTTACTTTTTTACTTGCTTTTATGGTAGCGCCCATCGTGCAAATGAGTAATATTGGTAGTCAGTTAACAGAAGCTTTGGCAGGTTTAGATAGAACAGAAGAGTTAATGAATATGACTGCCGAAGAAGATGATGAACATAGAACAGTTGAATTAACAGAGACTCAAGGAGAAATTATTTTTGAAGATGTGTCTTTTGCTTATGAAAAAGGAAAAGAAGTATTGCACAATCTTAATTTTAAAGTTCCTGCTGGGTCGGTAACTGCTTTGGTTGGTAGTTCGGGATCTGGTAAATCTACGATTGCAGGTTTGTCTGCAACATTTTTAAATCCTAATTCAGGAAAAATAACGATAGATCATAAAGACATGGCTACTATTAAGCTAGCTAGTTTTAGAAAACATTTGGGAGTGGTTTTACAAGACGAGTTTTTATTTGAAGGTACAATTAGAGAAAACATATTATTCCCAAGACCAAATGCATCCGAAGAAGAGTTACTAAATGCAGTAAAAGCGGCTTATGTAAACGAATTTACAGATCGATTTGAAGATGGTTTAGATACTTTAATAGGAGAAAGAGGGGTAAAATTATCTGGCGGACAAAGGCAGCGATTGGCTATCGCTAGAGCTATATTAGCAAATCCTAAAATTATTATTTTAGATGAGGCTACTTCTAATTTAGATACCGAAAGCGAAGCTTTAATTCAAAAAAGTTTGTCTGAATTGGTTAAAAATAGAACTACGATTGTAATTGCACATCGATTGAGTACTATAAAAAAAGCAGATCAAATTTTGGTAATTGAAGCAGGTAAAATTGCAGAAAGAGGTACGCACGATGAGTTAATTGCCAAAGAAGGCAGGTATTACGATTTGTATACCTATCAAGCTAAAATTTAAAGGCTACATCCTGTTTTTTTAGTTTCGAACAAAGCAATTTCTAAACCGACAAAAAAACTAGAACGAACAACGTTTAAGTTGTAGGCTATTTTTAAATCAGATCTTTGTTTGTATTGAAATTTGGTGCTTAATCTTACTTTTTTGCTAACATTATAGGCAGTTTGAATTGTGCCTGAGATACTTGAAGAAGTTTTGCCTCTTCGTACTATTTTTCCGTAATTAATTGCAGGTGTTATTTTTAATTTAGGATCATTAAAAACAAAGTTAAAGGTATAGCCTACAAAACCGCTATATCTTTCATAACCATCTTTAATATTTGCTTTTTCGTAATCGATACCAAATACATAAAAGCCTAATTTTTGTTGTGTAGCCTCGTGTTTTAAAGTTGTAATTAAATTTAGAGTTCCCGGAGCATTACCTCTTTCATCTCCAATGGTTAGCAATTTAAAATCTTGATGCCCAGAAAGAGTAATTAAATCTTGAGCATTTATGTAGCAAATGCTAAAAAAGAAAGTTATAAAAAGTAGAATACTATTTTTTTTAAAAATCATTGTATTAAATATTGAGGAATTTAATACAAAGGTAAAAGGCTTCTTAGGTAGGTAAACCCTTAATGTTGTGTAACTGCTAGTCTATGTTGTAAAAGCAAGAGTATTTTATAAAGCAGCTATTTATTTTATAGCTAAGTGTTTTATAAAGAAGACATAAAGGATATATAATCTGCAGAAGAATTTACTTTATCTATACTAAGTAAAGGTAGATTAGCAGATTCGTTTTTAAAAATCAGTTAATTAAGTTAAAAAATTATTTAGTTTTTTAATAAATCTCTAAACTTTAGAGTGTCATTTGTGTTTAAACGAGAAAGAATTTTTAAGAAAGCGATTGCTGTAATATAAGCATCTCCGCTGGCGGTATGTCTATCGCTTTTAGAAATATTTAATTCATCAGACAAATTATCTAAAGTATAATTTTTTTCTTCAATTTGATAAACTATGTGTTTCGATTTTTTAAATAAATAACCTGTATCTATTGTTTTGTTTAGTAGCTTTGGTAGCTTATTTCTCTTTAGAATCTCATTAATCATTTGTACATCAAAATTTATATGATGACCAACTAAAACAGCATTGTTAATATACTTTAAGAAAAGTTTTAGTGCAGCTAGTTCTGTAATTTTATCAATACGACCTTCTTTTAGTATGCCGTGAATTGGTACTGTTTCTGCTTTAAATATTTGCTGTTTTACATAAACTTCAAAACTATCATTTACATTAATAGTATTATTTATTACAGCGACTGCACCTATAGACAGAACTCGGTCTGTTTTATGAGAGAAACCAGTGGTTTCAGTATCAAAAACAATAAATCTAGTTTCTGCTATTGGTAGTTTTTGAGTCTTTAAAATACTTTCTTGATACTCTTTAAAATAAGTAGGTAAATTGTGTTTTTCTTTTTTACGAAATAGATTAAATTTCATAGTCATTATGCTTTTAAATTAAATCTTACAGAAAGTACCTCTTGAATTTCTCTAATAGGCTTAAAAGTTCTTTTCAGTTTTAATTTTTCTTCTTTTGTTAAAGATTCTAACTGAATAAATTTGCCAGAATCGTTATGCAATATTCCTTGTTTGGTTTTAAATTTTAATAAAGCTTTAAATGCATAGGAACAAGATTGATATAACTCTTTGTTTTGTGGCTCCAATTCTGCTAACCTTTCAAAACGTTGTGCAGTATTATTAATTTCAGAAATATTTTTTGATAAAACTAGAAGTCTAGCAGCATTAATTAACGGCATTAAGGCTCTTTTCTTTATGTTAAATGAATCTTTTTTATCACCATTATTTTCTACTAAAAATTGTTTAAAAAAACCTAGAGGAGACGGACTGGCAATGGCTTCTTTACCCAGATACATAAATAATAAGTTTCTTTCATTTAGCGTTTTAAAAATACTCTTTGTTAATTCTTTTGCCATAGAACTTTTTCCGTAAATATGGTTGTAATCAAAGAAAATTGAAGATAATAAAATAGCTTTTTCATCAACATTAATAATCCAATTGTTAAATTGGTTTTTCCATTCAGTTAAAGATAAACACCATTTAGGGTTGCTAGCCATCATCTCTGCAGGACAATATTCATATCCAATTTTATGAAGATATTTTGTTATATGACCTGCTAATTTTAAGAAATAATTTTTGGTTTCTTCAAGTTGATTTTTATCTACATCTTCAAAAATTAAAGCATTATCCTGGTCTGTATATAAAAGTTGCTCTTTTCTTCCTTGACTACCTAGGGCTAACCAAGAAAATTCTACAGGCGGAGGAGTATCCATCTTTTTTAAAGAAAGTTCAATAACTCGAATTGTTACTCCGTCGTTTATTTCCGAAATAATTTTAGAAATATGAGATAACGGTATATTTTGTTCTAAATAAGATTTTAGAAGTTGGTTTGCCTTGTTTCTAGTGTTTCTAATTTCCTTTATTTTTTTAGCACGTTTAATTTCTTTTAAAATAACCGTAGGATTGTTTCCTAACGAGGCTAAAACATCATGATTTGTTAAAATACCAATTAATTTAGAGTTACTTGTGCCGTCTTCTGTAATACACAAATGGCCAACATTATGTTTAATCATTTGTAACTGAGCATCTAAAACAGTAAGGTTTTTTGATTGTGTAATAACTGGAGATGACATAATCTTTTTTACGGATGCATCAATTGGAAAAAGACCTGTTGCAATTTTGTTTTTAATATCGCTATTTGTGATAATTCCTATAGGCATACATGCTTCATCAACCACAACTATACAACCAATTTTTTGAGTACTCATTTTTATAGCAGCTTCTTTTATGGTCGATTTTACACTGCATTTTAATGGTTTTTTTGTGTAATTAACAGAATGTAAATTGGTAGTTGCTAAATTATCTTTTGTAATATAATCTGTAAATACATTATTATTTTGTTCACTTGTGTAGGGGTCAAAAGATTTTGAAGCAAATGAGGTTATAAGATATTTATTAACTTTTATATTGTTTTCAATTTCGGTTTCAAAAATAGTAATAGGAATACCATAAACGATAGATTCTTCATTTGCAATGGCATCTAATAAATAGTTTTCTTTACTAATTAAAGGTCTTAGGCCAAATACATCTCCACCATCACAAGTATCAATTAGTGTTTTCTCGTTTTCTGAATTTTTGTATAAGCTAATACCATCATTTCTTACTACATAAAAATGGTTATGATTTGTATCATTCTGATTAAAAAGAACTTTCCCTTTTTCTAAATATATAATTTTTACTTCCGAAGCTATTTCTAGAACTTTACTCTTAGATAATAAATTAAAAGGAGGGAAATCTTTTAAGAAGTCAAAAACACGTTCTGCAATGGTATTTTTCATCTTTATTTTATTTGTTGATGAATTTTGTTATAGACACTACAATAATACTCATGAAACTCAGAAAGCAATACGTTTTCTAACTTTTTAGTATTTATTAAGGTTGATAGTTCAAACAGTTGAATGGCGTCTACTTCTTCTTTTTGAATTGATAATTCGGAAATAGAAACTTTAAGTTCAGCCATAAATACATGATGGTGTTCGTTGTCTATAATTCCGTTTTTATGACTAATTTGATGAATTCTTGTGCCAATTTTAATGAGGTCTTTTGTTTCTAATTGTAAACCAATTTCTTCAAAAACCTCTCTTTTGGCTGCGTTTATAATAGTCTCTCCGGCACCAATATGGCCTGCTACAGAAATATCCCACAACCCCGGAAACACCTTTTTTGTAAGAGCTCTTTTTTGCAGTACTATTTTTTCATCAGCAGTAAACAACCAAATATGCACTGTTGCATGAAACCAACCATTTTTATGAGCTTCAGACTTTAAAGCAGTTTTGCCAGTTGGTTTTCCTTCTGCAGTTAAGATGTCTATGAGTTCGTCCATATATAAAATTATGAATTACGAATTATGAATTCGTAATTCATAATTAGATTTTTTTATTCAAAATAAGAAAACGTTTCTCCGTCTTTAATATTTAATAAGGTTTCGTAAATCATTTTAATTACATTTTCTACATCTTCTCTATGCACCATTTCTACAGTGGTATGCATGTATCTTAAAGGTAAAGAAATTAAAGCAGAGGCAACACCACCATTACTGTATGCAAAAGCATCTGTGTCTGTACCTGTAGCTCTAGACAATGCAGAACGCTGAAAAGGAATTTTTTTAGCCTCGGCAGTTTCTGTAATTAAATCTCGTAATTTTTGTTGCACAGCTGGTGCATATGCAATAACAGGTCCTTTTCCTATTTCTAAATGTCCCGCAGATTTTTTATCTATCATTGGTGTGGTTGTGTCGTGGGTTACATCGGTAACAATGGCAACATTTGGTTTTATGGTTTGTGTAATCATTTCTGCACCTCTCAAACCAATTTCTTCTTGTACAGAGTTGGTAATGTACAAGCCAAAAGGAAGTTTAATATTGTTCTCTTTTAAAAGTCGACCAACTTCGGCAATCATAAAGCCACCCATTCTGTTATCTAAAGCTCTACAAACAAATTTGTTTTTGTTTAAAATATGGAATTCATCTGGGTAGGTTATAACACAACCCACGTGTATTCCCAAAGCTTCTACTTCTTCTTTAGTAGCACAACCCGTATCTATTGTAATGTTATCTGGTTTTGGTGCTTGCTCATTTGCTTTGTCTCTTGTGTGTATTGCTGGCCAACCAAAAACACCTTTTACAATACCGTTTTTAGTATGGATATTTACAATTTTACTAGGTGCTATTTGATGATCTGAGCCTCCGTTTCTGATTACATATATCAATCCGTTATCAGAAATATAATTTACATACCAAGAAATTTCATCTGCATGTCCTTCAATTACAACTTTGTATTTTGCGTCTGGATTGATAACCCCAACTGCAGAACCATAGGTATCGGTAATAAATTCGTCTACATAAGGCTTTAGGTAATCCATCCAGATTTTCTGTCCTTCCCATTCATAGCCAGTAGGAGCGGCATTGTTTAAATATTTTTCTAAAAAGTCTAAAGATTTTTTATTTAAAATTGATTTTGTTGCCATTTTATATAATTTTATAAATGTTTTGTTTTTCTTTGTTTCTGTAAAAATAAAACCATTTTTTATCATTTACATTAAAAAAATCATAAAAAACTGTAACAAAAGTGCTTACTTTTACACAAACCAGATACTAATTTTTTTAAAAACAAAAATATGAAGCTAGTAATAGAAAATTTAACCAAGACTTATAAGAATGGCGTAAAAGCAATAGACAATCTAAGTATAGAAATTGGCACAGGTATGTTTGGTTTGCTTGGGCCTAATGGTGCAGGAAAATCTTCTTTAATGAGAACGATTGCAACATTACAAAGTCCGGATTCTGGTAAAATTACCTTTGGCGATATTGATGTTTTAGAAGACAACATGTCTTTAAGAAAAGTATTGGGGTATTTGCCGCAATCTTTTGGGGTATATCCAAAAATGTCTGCACAAGATTTGTTAGATTATTTTGCTACTTTAAAAGGTATTTCTAAAGTATCTGACAGAAAAGCAATTGTAAAAGAAGTTTTAGAAATTACCAATTTATACGATGTAAGAAATAAACATGTTGCAGGTTATTCTGGTGGTATGAAGCAGCGTTTTGGTATTGCACAACTGCTTTTAAACAACCCGAAATTAATTATTGTTGATGAACCAACTGCTGGTTTAGATCCTGCAGAGAGACATCGTTTCTTAAATGTTTTACGAGAGGTTGGTACCAATACAACGGTCATTTTTTCGACACATATTGTAGAAGATGTAAAAGAGTTGTGTAATGAAATGGCTATTTTAAATGGAGGTAAAATATTAAAACATACCACACCGCAAGAAGCAACAAAAGAAATTGAAAATACCATCTGGACCAAGGTAATTAAAAGAGAAGAGTTAGAAGATAATGAGCTGAAATTTAATATTTTATCATCAAACTACAATCAAGACAATTCGTTAAATATTAGAGTGCATTCCGAAGAAAAACCATCCGAAGATTTTGTTGCAGCAACACCACAATTAGATGATGTTTATTTTATAGCGTTAAAACAAGATGAACCTGTTTTAGCAAGTTTAAGTTAGTTGTAAGTTTTTAAAAGAAATACGTTTTTTATGTTTCTTTTTTTTGGAGAAATTTTAAACACAAATAAAACTAGCAATTACACATTTTAACAGTACAACTTTTACACAAATTTTATGTTTTTAACAATTTTTAAACAAGAATTAAAATATTGGTTTTCTAAACCAGCATTTTATATTTACATAAGTATTTTTATCATTTTAGCCTTCTTTTTATCGGCAGCATCTGCTGGTTTTTTTGATAGCATAACAGCAACTACAGGTTCTTCTAGAATTGTAAATTCGCCCATAGGTGTTTCTAGTTTGTTTAATGCGTTAACCATTTTTATATTCTTTTTATTTCCGTCTATTGTTGGCGTTTCTGTTTTTAGAGATTTTAAAAGTGAAATGCATACCATATTATATTCGTACCCTTTTACCAAGGCAAATTATTTATTTGCAAAGTTTTTTAGTTCAATAGTCGTTGTTTCAATTATTGTGTTTTCTATTGCATTGGGTATGATTATTGGGTTCCGTTTTCCGGGTACAAATTCAGATATTGTTGGCGCTTTTAATGCAATTACCTATTTGCAAACTTATGTTGTATTTATTTTACCAAATGTTTTGTTATTTGGTGCTATTGTTTTTGCAGTAGTTGCTTTTACAAGAAACATTGCTGCAGGTTTTATAACGGTAATTATTTTAATGTTTGGGCAGGGAGTTTTAGAAAGTTTACTTTCTGAACCAGAGCATAGAACATTGGCTGCAATTTTAGATCCTTTTGGTGCAGCTGCGTCTAATTATTACACAAAATATTGGACACCCGCTGAGCAGAACGAATTGCAAATACCGCTAAAAGAAATGATTGTTTACAATCGTTTATTATGGTTGGCAATAGCCTCTTTAATTTTTGGTTTGGTGTATAAGTTTTTTACATTTAGCCAGAATGCAATTTCTATTTCCTTTAAAAAACAAAGGGCAGAAAGAGTAACAAAAACTAATTTTAGTGGTATAACTAGAATTAAATTACCAAAAGTAGCATATAATTTTTCTACTTCTCAAAATTTAAAGACAACGTGGCAATTATCAAACATAGATTTTAGGTACATAATAAAAAGCTGGCCTTTTATATCGATTGTTTTAGTGGGTCTTGTGCTTATTGTAGTAACACTCTCTGAGGTTGGTAATATTTTTGGTACTTCTACATTACCAGTAACCTGGAAAACCTTGAGTTTAAGTTCGGTTTTCTTTGCCTCTATAAATATTTGTACGTTTTTATACGCAGGTATGTTAGTGCATAGAGCAAAAATTGCAAAAATTAATCATTTGGTAGATGCAACACCAATTCCGAATTGGACTCTTTTATTCTCCAAACTAATAGCTTTGATAAAAATGCAGCTAATTTTATTGGCGGTTATTATGTTTGCGGGTGTTTTATTTCAAATGTATAAAGGATTCTATAATTTTGAAATTGGGCACTATCTTTTTGAACTTTATTTTTTAAACTTTGCAAGCCTTTTAATTTGGGCATTATTATCTATATTTATTCAAACCTTAATTGGCAACCCTTATTTAGGACTATTTGTTTTGTTGGTAATATCTATCGGAATGCCATTTTTATCTTTGGCAGGGATAGAGCAAGCAATTTTTAAATTTAATCAAGGTCCTGGTTATAATTATTCTGATATGAATGGTTATGGTGTTTTACAGCCTTATTTAACGTATAAATTGTATTGGCTTTTAGGCGGTCTTATTTTATTAGTCGTTTCTTTTTTATTCTGGGTGCGCGGTATACCGAATTCTTTTGTAGAAAGGTTTACCATTGCTAGAAGAAGATTTAAAGGCGTTGCACTAATTAGTTTTATGTTTTTGATGAGTGCCTTTTTAGCATTCGGAATTTCAATTTATGCAGCTACCGGAACTAAGCTTAAAAGAACATCTTCTAAAGAAGCAGAACTAAGAAGCGTTAATTGGGAAAAAGACTATAAAAAATATGAAAATTATGCTCAACCAAGAATTGTTGGGGTTACTACTGATGTAAATATTTTTCCTAATAAAAATATGTTCGATGCTGCCGCTACTTTTACCTTGGTAAATAAAACAGATAAAGCAATAGATACGCTATTTTTAAATCATAATTCTTTAGAGAGTACCTTTAAATTTAACAAGCCAAACACTTTAGTTTTAGAAGATACTATTCAGCATTTCGATATGTATCACTTTAAAGATAAAATTTTACCAGGAGATAGTTTACAACTATCATTAACCATAAAAAGTAAGCAAAATACTATTTACAGAAGAAACTCATCCGTAAGAAAAAACGGGACATTTATTAGTAATTTTTCAATGTTTCCTTCTTTAGGGTATTCTTCTCAAGGAGAATTAAGAGACGATAAAACAAGAGAGAAATACAATTTACCCAAAAATAATTTACGTCCTCATCCTTCAGATTCTTTGGCCTTAAATAATACGTATATTTCTAAAGATTCTGATTGGATAGACTTCGAGGCAACGGTTTCTACATCCGAAGATCAAATAGCCATTGCGCCAGGTTATTTACAAAAAGAATGGGTTGCAAATGGGCGTAAGTATTTCCATTATAAAATGGATAGTAAAATGTTAAATTTCTATGCATTTAACTCTGCCAGATATGAAGTAAAAAAAGAAATTTGGAACGGAATTAGTTTAGAAATTTACTATCACAAACCACATACTTATAATTTAGATAGAATGATGAAGGGAATGAAAGCTTCCTTAAAATACAATGCAGATAATTTTAGTCCGTATCAACATAAGCAATTAAGAATTTTAGAATTTCCGAGAACGCAGGGTACTTTTGCACAATCTTTTGCAAATACAATTCCGTTTTCTGAAGGCTTTGGATTTATTGCAGATGTGGATGATAAAAATGATGATGGTGTAGATTATCCTTTTGCGGTTACCGTGCATGAAGTAGCACATCAATGGTGGGCGCATCAAGTTATTGGAGCCGATGTTTTAGGTGCAACCATGTTGTCTGAAAGTTTGTCTGAATATGTTGCGTTAAAAGTATTAGAGCATCAACAAGGAAAAGAAAAAATGCGAACTTTTTTAAAGAAAGCCTTAGATGATTATTTATTACAGAGAACCCTAGAAAGAAAAAGAGAAAATGCTTTAATGTACAATGATGGGCAAGGGTATATTCGCTACCAAAAAGGCTCTTTGGTGTTTTATGCTCTAAGTGATTATATTGGTGAAGAGAAGTTGAATGGCGCCTTAAAAAAATATGTAGAAAAAGTGGCCTTTCAAGAAGCACCATATACAACATCTGTAGAAATGGTAAACCACATAAAAGCAGTTACACCAGACACGTTGCAGTATGTAATTAAAGACATGTTTGAAACCATTACTTTATATAGAAATAGAATTTTAGAGGTAAAATATACCGAATTAGAAAACGGTAAATATGAAGTAGAAATAGCATTTGAAGTATCTAAATATAGAAACGACGAAAAAGGAAAGCGTTATTATGGAGAGCAAGTTGGCGACACTTTGTCTTATAAAACAGACAAAATGAAAAAACCAATTTTATCGGTGCCATTGGCAGATTATATAGACCTTGGTATTTTTACAGAGGTAGAAGTTGATGGTAAAAAAATAGAGAAAGTGCTTTATTTACAAAAACATAAAATTACAGAAATTAACAATAAAGTAATTATTATTGTTGATGAGAAGCCTGTTGAGGTTGGTGTAGATCCTTTTAATAAATTAATTGACACACAATCTGAAGACAATAGAAGAAGATTGTAATTTTTTATAGAACAAATTTACCTGTTGTATTTCTGATTTAATATTAGTTGAATGAAAAACCTTTTTTTATACAGTATTATTAGTTTATTTTTTGTTGGTTGTAACAAACAAAAAACAGCAACAGTTACTCAGCTAAATTTTTTAGATGAGTTTGTTATAAAAGATTCGTTATTGTTTAAAAATGACCTGATAGGCGGCTTATCTGGGGTAGATTATGCAAACGGAATGTATTATTTTGTAGTTGATGATGCTATAAAACCACGTTTTTTAAAAGCAAATATTAGCATTGAACAACAAAAAATTAAGAGTATTAATTTTGAAAACAGCATTTTATTAAACGATTCTTTAACAAGTTTTTACAAAGAAAATAGCCTCGATTTAGAATCTATTTTTGTTGATGAAACTACACAAGAAATTAATTTTATTAGCGAAGGATCAATCAAAAACTATAAAAAACCACTGGTTTTTAAAACAAATTTACAAGGACAGTTTTTAAGAAGCTTCGAGTTGCCATTATCGTTTCAAAAATTAGAAAACATACAACATAATGCTGTTTTTGAAGGGTCTGCAAAGTCATTTGATGCAAACGGTTTTTGGGTAGCTATGGAAGGTGTTTTAAAAAAAGATGGAGTAGAGGCAACGTTTAAAAGAACAGTATCGCCAGTAAGAATTACCTATTTTGATAATAATTCTGGTTTAGCAACCAAGCAATTTGCTTATCAACTAGAAAACATTACCAAACCAGCTAAAGGCAATATTAATTTAAATGGAGTTACCGCTATTTTAGAATATGCTAAAAATAAGTTTTTTATAGTAGAAAGAACTTACCAAAGTGGCTATGGATCGCATGGTAATATTGTAAGAATATTTGATGCTCATGTAGATGACCAAGTAACAGATGTTTTAAAGTTAGAAACACTTAACGGACACGGTTTTACTCCCTTAAAGAAGCGATTGTTATTAGATTTTGATACTTTAAGAAATAATTTAACAGATTCAATTGTCGATAATATAGAAGGTATTACATTTGGCCCTAACTTAAAGAACGGTTCTAAAACGTTGTTATTAGTTTCTGATGATAATTTTCAGAAATATGGTAAGCAACTTACCCAATTTATTTTGCTAGAAGTTGCAACTAATTAATTTTATTTTAAATGCTATTCAATATTTTTAACTTTCATAAATTAAAAGAGGCTAGGCTTAAAAAAAGACTTTTAAAAGAGATTTTAAATAAGCAATCTGTTATTTCGCAGCCTATAAAAGAAATAAAAAAAGTAGGTATTTTAACATTAGATAGCATATCTAATAATCAAGATTTACAAGCAGAAGTAGAAACTGTATTCGGAGTAAGAAATAGCAAAATGTTTAGTTTTAGAAACTTTGAGAAACTGCAAGAAAGTTCTTACAAGCATTTTACCGAAAAAGAGTTTGATTGGTCTGGTAATATTATCAATCCAAGTTTTCAAAACTTTATACAAGAGCCATTCGACCTGCTAATTTGTGTTTATAACAGTTCTCATTTATATCTAGAATTAGCAACTGTTTTATCTGAAGCAGATTTTAAAGTAGGTTTTTCTGGTGTAAACTCAGAGCTATTTGAAATTGAAGTAGTAGAGCAAATTACAAGCGTAAATTCTTTCTTAACAGAAATAAAAAAATACCTTCAAATACTTAAAAAACTATAAAATTAAACTTTTACAATAATCTTGTTTATTCTTTGTAAGAATATAAAGTTTACCTAATAATATTCATCTATATATTGTAATTTTACAGTCTAAAATTTAATAGAATGCAAAAATTTATTGGTACCGGAGTTGCATTGGTTACCCCTTTTAAAGAAGATTTAAGTTTAGATTTTGATGCACTAACAAAACTTGTCAATTTTAATATTGAAAACGGTATTGATTACTTGGTAATTAATGGTACAACAGGCGAGAGTGGTACTATTACCAATGAAGAAAAAGAAGAAATTATTGCTACAATTATAAAAGCAAATAACAAACGTTTACCGTTGGTACTTGGTGTTGGTGGAAACAATACTAGTTTAGTAGTTTCAGAATTAAAATCGAGAAACTTTACAGGTATTGATGCTATTTTATCTGTAGCTCCTTATTATAGTAAGCCAACTCAAGAAGGGTTTTATCAGCACTTTAAGGCAATTGCAGAGGCAACCGAATTGCCAATAATACTTTATAATGTGCCAGGCAGAACCGCAAAAAACATGGAGCCATTTACAACATTAAGATTGGCAAATGATTTTTTAAATGTAATTGCCGTAAAAGAAGCAGGTAATAATATGCAACAATATTACACGCTACTTAAAGACAAACCAAAAGACTTCTTAATTATTTCTGGGGATGATGATTTGGCTTTTGGAACCACTTTAGCTGGTGGGTCGGGTGTTATTTCTGTTATAGGGCAAGCTTTTCCGAAGCAGTTTTCGACAATGATAAACCACGGTTTACAAGGGAATAATAAAGACGGTTATGACATTCATTATAAAATGATGGATATCATTGATTTAATTTTTGAAGAAAATAATCCGGCAGGTATAAAAGCAGTTTTAAAAGAGTTGCAAATTACTACCAATGAGGTTCGTTTACCTTTAGTTACAGCAAGTGAAGGCTTAACTCAAAAAATTAAAAAATTCATCAAATCATTTTAGTTATTGAGTAAAGTATTTTTGTTGAATTGATATTTAAGTAGATTAGTTTTCTATCTTACAACAGATTTTTTGTAAAAAAGAAAATTATTAATTTATTCTTAACAACTTTAATATTAACATATTTTTAATATCAGATTTCTCTTATTTTGTATTCATTTGCAGCAAAAGATAGCACAATAGCTGTGATGTTGTTTTATTTTAAAGCTTTTATTTGATTATATTTTAGAAGTATTTTATTTCTAAAATAGAATTTGTTTTAAGAAAAAATAATTTCTTTTATTTATCCATAATTAATCACTAATTTTGCCCGATGCAAAAAATTAAAAATTTAGCGTATTTATTGATGTTTTCACTACTGTTTGTTTCATGTGGTGAATATCAAAAAATTTTAAACAAAGGTACTACAGAAGATCAGTATAAAATGGCTACAAAAATGTATGAAGCCAATAAGTACAGTAAGGCGTTGCGTTTATTCGAGAAAATTACTCCAGCTTACAGGGGTAAACCTCAAATGGAACGTATTTCTTTTATGGTAGCTCAATCTAATTTTAACGAAAAAAATTATAGTATTTCTGGTTATTATTTTGATCGATTTGCTAAAAATTACCCAAAAAGTTCTAAGAAAGAAGAGGCAGCTTTTTTATCTGCATATAGCTATAAGTTAGCATCGCCAAGTTTTAGTTTAGATCCTACAGATACAAACAAAGCTTTAGAAGCTTTTCAAAGTTTTATAAATGAATATCCAGATTCTGATAAAATAGAAGATGCAAATGCAAACTATAAAGAGCTAAGGTATAAGTTGCAAAAGAAATATTTTGAAATTGCAAAAACATATTACAGAACTGCAGATTATGATTTACGTAATTATAAAGCGGCAATACAAGCTTTCGACAACTTATTATCAGATTACTTAGGGTCAGAATTTAAAGAAGAAGCATTGTTTTATCGTTTAAAAGCAGCACATGATTTTGTTTTAAAAAGTACTTTTAGAAGAAAGCTAGAGCGTATAAAAGATGCCGAAGAAGCGTATGAGAAACTTGTAAGAAATTACCCAGAATCTCAATTTTTAGAAGAAGCAGACAAAATGTTAGCAACGCTTAATAAAGAAGAGGTTTTTGTGACTGATTTAGTAGCAAAAGCAAAACAAAAAGAATTAAATAGTTTACAAAAGAAATAATAACTAATTATGGATTATAAAGATACAAAAGCAGCATTAAGTACTATTACTTATAATAAGAATGAAGTTGAGTCTCCAACTCAAAACATTTATGAAGCTATTTCTATTATTGCAAAAAGAGCAACTCAAGTAAATGAAGATTTAAAAAAAGAGTTAGTTGATAAATTAGAAGAATTTGCAACTTATAATGATAGTTTAGAAGAAGTTTTTGAAAACAAAGAACAAATAGAGGTTTCTAAATTTTACGAGCGTTTACCTAAGCCAACTGCAATAGCTGTTGAAGAATGGTTAAATGACAAAGTATATTTTAGAACACCAGAAACAGAATAATGTCTGTTTTAAGAGGTAAAAAAATCCTTTTAGGAATTTCGGCAGGTATTGCAGCATATAAGTCTGCATCACTTGTTAGATTATTTATTAAATTAGGCGCAGAAGTCAAAGTAGTAATGACTCCTGCGTCTAAAGATTTTATAACACCCCTTACACTTTCTACACTTTCTAAAAACCCTGTAAATTCTACCTTTTATGAAAAAGAGGAAGAAAATGAATTGTGGAACAATCATGTAGATTTAGGTCTATGGGCAGATTTAATGTTAATTGCGCCCGCAACTGCCAATACCTTGTCTAAAATGGCAAATGGTACTTGTAATAATTTATTATTAGCTACTTATTTATCTGCTAAATGCCCTGTGTATTTTGCGCCGGCGATGGATTTAGACATGTACATTCATCCATCAACTACCAAAAGTTTTCAAACGTTACAATCTTTCGGAAATATTTTAATTCCTGCAACCTCTGGTGAACTAGCAAGTGGTTTGGTTGGTAAAGGTAGAATGGCAGAGCCACAAGATATTGTCACATTTATAGAAAATGACATTTTAGAAAAGCTACCTTTAAAAGGGAAAAAGCTTTTATTAACAGCTGGCCCAACTTATGAAGCTATAGATCCTGTTCGCTTTATTGGCAATCATTCTTCAGGTAAAATGGGATTTGCATTGGCAGAGGCAGCAGCAAATTTAGGTGCAGAGATTTATTTAATTGCAGGGCCAACCAATCAAAAAATAACAAACTCTTTAGTACATAGAATTGATGTTGTTTCTGCAGAAGAGATGTACACAGCAGCGCATACTCATTTTAGTAAAGTAGATATTGCTATTCTTGCAGCAGCAGTTGCAGATTACAAACCAAAAAATATTGCAACTCAGAAAATAAAAAAGAAAGAAGCAACGTTAGATATTAAATTGACTCCAACAAAAGATATTTTAGCTTCTTTGGGAGAAATTAAAAAACAACAATTTTTAGTAGGTTTTGCTTTAGAAACCAATAATGAAATTGAAAATGCCAAAGGAAAATTAAAACGAAAAAACTTAGATGCAATTGTTTTAAATTCTTTACAAGATAAAGGTGCTGGTTTTGCAACAGATACCAATAAAATTACTATTATTGATAGTGATTATAATGAAAAGCATTTTGAATTAAAATCTAAAGTAGCAGTTGCTAAAGATATTATGGACGAAATTGTTTTAAGAATTTCTTAGTAATTTTGTTTCCTCGAGCGCAGTCGAGAGGTTTATTAATAAGGTTTCGACTGCGCTCGACCAGACACAATATAAATTTGAATATGCGTAAAATTGTATCATTTTTAATCTTATTTTTTTCAATAATTAGTCTTAATTCGCAAGAATTAAATAGCTTGGTTACGGTAAATTATAATCAGGTACAAGGTTCTAATACGCAAGTTTTTAAAACACTTCAAACGGCATTAACAGAATTTGTTAATCAAACAAAATGGACTAATAATGAGGTGGCGCCTGAAGAAAGAATAGATTGTGCCTTTACCATAATTGTTACCTCTAGAGATAATAATAATTTTAATGCAACCTTGCAAATACAATCTACAAGACCTGTTTATGGTGCTTCGTATGCAACGCCAATACTTAATATAAAAGACAACGAATTCCGTTTTAAATACAATGAATTTGATCCTTTAATTTATAACAAAAACTCTTTTGATAGTAATTTAATTTCTACCATTGTTTTTTATGTTAATATTATTTTAGGAACAGATGCAGATACTTTTAGTAAAAACGGAGGAGATACTTATTTAAAAGAAGCTCAAAATGTTATGTTACAGGCCCAACAAAGTGGTTTGTCTTCTTGGCAAAATGTTGTGGGTAAACAAAATCGATTTTTATTAATTGATAATCTATTATCATCAAAGCTAACAGGTTTTAGAACGACTCTTTATGACTATCACAGATTAGGTTTAGACAATTTTTACATCAACAAAAATTTAGCAACCCAATCCATAGAAAATGCAGTTATATCTTTAGAAAGTCTTTACAATAAAACAGTTGGTAATTATTTAATTAGATTGTTTTTTGATGCTAAAGCAGACGAAATTGTAAATATTTACTCTGAAGATGTTTCTTCTACAAGAAATAAAAATAAATTACTACAAGTTGTTAGAAAAATTTCGACCAATAATAACTCAAAGTGGAAGAACATTAATTAAAACTTTAATTTTAAAAACTCTTTAAAATTGATGCATTTTTCACTAATTTTAACTTCTAAAAATTAGTCAATTTGTTAACACAACTTTCTATAAATAACTACGCATTAATCAATAAATTAACTATTGATTTTTCTTCGGGACTGTCTATAATTACAGGAGAAACAGGTGCTGGTAAATCCATTCTTTTAGGTGCCTTGGGCTTAGTTTTAGGTAATAGAGCAGATTTATCTTCGTTAAAAGATACTACTAGTAAATGTATTGTAGAAGCTAAAATGGCGATTTCAAATTATAACTTACAAGCTTTTTTTGAAGATGTAGATTTAGATTATGAGCCAGAGACTATTATTAGACGAGAAATTTTACCTTCTGGTAAATCTAGAGCTTTTATAAACGATACTCCGGTTACTTTAACGGTGTTAAATGAGTTAAGAACCAAACTAATAGATGTGCATTCTCAGCATCAAACCATAGAGTTGTCTGATGTTTCTTTTCAGTTTGAAATTTTAGATGCTTTAGCAAATAATAAAAGTAAGATTGAATCTTACCAAAGAGGTTTCTTACAATTAAGCACTTTAAGAAAAGAATTACAAAATTTAGAGTTACAGCAAAAAGAAGCAAACCAACAATACGATTATAATTTACACTTGTTTACAGAATTAGAAGAAGCAAAAATTGTTGTTGATGAACAAGAGGAATTAGAATTAAAGTTAGAGAAATTAACCAATATAGAAGATATTAAAGAAAATTTATCGGAAGCTTTAGAGCTTTCTATAAATGAAGAAATAGGGCTTCAAAACTTACTAAATACATTAGAACATAAATTATCTAAAATTGCTAGTTACTCAAAAGAGTATCAAGAAATTTCAGATAGAATTACTTCTGTAAAAATAGAAGTAGATGATATTGTATCAGAATTAGAAGATGCTAATGAAAATGTAGATTTTAATCCAAACGAAGCACAAGAAGTTAATGATAGGTTACAGTTGCTTTATAATTTACAGAAAAAACATTATGTAAATTCGAATCAAGAACTTTTACAAGTTTTTGAAGAATTATCAAACAAGGTGCAAAAAGTAGCCTCTGCAGAAGAAGATTTGTCAAACAAAAATGCAGCCATTAAAAATGTAAAAGACAAGCTTGATGTTCTTGCAGATAAAATCTCTAAAGCAAGAAAAACAGCCATTCCAAAACTAAAAAAAGAGTTAGAAAATTTACTAGCAGACTTGGGTATGGCAAATGCGCGTTTTTCTATAAACATAAAAGAAACTAAAGAGTATCATTCCAACGGAAAAGATCAATTAGAGTTTCTGTTTTCTGCGAACAAAGGAGGAAGCTTTGGCGAGTTAAAAAAGGTGGCCTCTGGCGGAGAATTATCTAGAATTATGCTTTCTGTAAAAAAAGTGTTGTCTACTAATACACAATTACCCACAATTATTTTTGATGAAATAGATACAGGTGTTTCAGGCGAAGTTTCTAACAAAATTGCCGCTATAATGCAACAAATGAGTGTAAACATGCAAGTAATTGCTATTACTCATTTACCACAAATAGCTGCAAAGGGAAACAGTCATTACAAAGTTTATAAAGAAGAAGTTAACGGTATTACTACCACTAACTTAAAGCAACTTTCTAATGAAGAACGCGTAAAAGAAATTGCAGAAATGTTAAGCGGAAAAGATATTACAGAGAGTGCAATTACCCATGCAAAAGAATTATTAAATTAACGATTAGAGTTTACTAAACCGGTAAACACAAACTATTACCCAAGATGCAAAATTTACTACAAGGAAAAAAAGGAATTATTTTTGGAGCTCTAAACGAACATTCTATAGCCTGGAAAACAGCCGAAAAAGCATACCAACAAGGAGCAGAATTTGTATTAACAAATGCACCTGCTTCAATAAGAATGGGTAATTTAGAGGAATTGGCTAAAAAAACGAACGCTCAAATAATACCTGCAGACGCAACATCTGTAGAAGATTTAGAAAATTTAGTTGTTAAATCGATGGAAATTTTAGGGGGTAAAATAGACTTTGTTTTGCATTCTATTGGCATGTCTGTAAATGTTAGAAAAAACAAACCTTATACAGATCCTAATTACGATTTTACCTTTAAAGGCTTAGATGTTTCAGCCGTTTCTTTTCATAAAGTACTCAATGTTTTGTATCATAAAAAAGCCATGAAAAACTGGGGTTCAATTGTAGCTTTAACCTATATGGCTGCGCAAAGAGTGTTTCCAGATTACAATGATATGGCAGATAATAAAGCGTATTTAGAGTCTGTTGCACGTAGTTTTGGCTACTTTTTTGGTAGAGATTTTAAGGTGCGTGTAAACACCATTTCTCAATCGCCCACACCAACAACTGCAGGTACTGGTGTTAAGGGCTTTGACGGTTTTATTGCCTATTCAGAAAAAATGAGTCCTTTAGGCAATGCTACTGCTGCCGATTGTGCAGATTATACCATTTCTATGTTTTCAGACTTAACAAAAAAGGTAACCTTGCAAAACCTATTTCACGATGGCGGATTTTCTAATATGGGTGTAAGTGATGCAGTAATGGAGAAATTTGAATAATTTTTTTTGAAGCATTTTCCTGCTTTTCACTATATCTTTTTATAATTTTAAGGCTTACCTTTAAATACTACTTATCAAAAATAGGGCTTCTTTAAAAGAGATGTTTAAATTATAAAAAGGATGCCGTTTCAATCAGGGCTAGGGGCTTTTTAAGAATTAGAAATGTAGAAAAGTAACATTATATTTTTTACATTTACAAACATTAAAAATAAAATACTTACTTAGTATCTTGAAACCTAACTATTCAATCATAATACCAGTTTATAATCGCCCTCAAGAAATTGATGAATTATTAACCAGCCTTACTCAACAAAATTTTTCAGAAGATTTTGAAGTGATTTTAGTAGAAGATGGCTCGGATTTAAAAAGTGATGTGATTGCTAGTACATACGAAAATAGCTTAGATTTAAAATATTTTTACAAAGAAAATAGTGGAGCAGGAGCAAGTAGAAATTTCGGAATGCAAAAAGCTTCTGGTAATTACTTTATTATTTTAGATTCAGATGTACTTGTTCCTAAAAATTATCTTGTCGAAGTAAACAAAGCACTTTCTACTAGCTATACAGATGCATTTGGTGGTCCAGATGCAGCGCATAAAAATTTTACATCCTTACAAAAAGCCATTAATTATGCCATGACATCTTTTTTAACAACCGGTGGTATTCGTGGTAAAAAAGAGGTGTTCGGTAAATTTCAGCCAAGAAGTTTTAATTTAGGTATTTCAAAAAAAGCATTTATTAAAACCAACGGTTTTAGTGCTATGAAAACAGGTGAAGATATCGACTTAACGTATAGGTTATGGAACAGCGGGTTTAAAACACAACTAATAAAAGAAGCCTTTGTTTATCATAAAAGGAGAAGTACAATCTCACAATTTTTTAAACAAACTTTTAGTTTTGGTAATGCTAGGCCAATTTTAAATAAAAATTACCCAGAAAGTGCAAAGATTACTTATTGGTTTCCGTCTTTATTTATTATCGGAATAGATATAAGCATCATTTTAGCGTTTTTTGGCTTTTATCAAATGCTGTTCGTTTATGCTGGCTATTTCTTTCTAATTCTGGTAGATTCTTTATTTAAAAACAAGAGTTTATATGTAGCGGTACTAAGTGTTTTTGCCATACTTACACAATTTATGGGTTATGGATTGGGTTTTTTAGAATCGAAATTTTATCCAAAAGAAAGTAAATAATTACTTAGAATTTAAACTTAGGAAATATGGAAGTTTAGGGTTGTAGCTTATTTAAAAAAAGCTTTCGATTTTTCCCAATACACATCCATTTCTGTCAAAGACATTTCAGACAATTCTTTTCCTTCTTTTTTAGCTTCTTGTTCTAAAAACTGAAAACGATTGATAAATTTTTTATTCGTTTTTTCAAGCGCATTTTCTGCATTTACATTTATAAAACGCGCATAATTTATCATCGAAAATAAAACATCACCAAATTCTTTTTCAGTATTTTCTTTATTTCCTGCTTTAATTTCTTCGTTTAGCTCAGTAAGTTCTTCTTGTACTTTTTCCCAAACTTGCGCTGGATGTTCCCAATCAAAACCAACACCAGCAACCTTTTCTTGAATTCTACTAGCTTTTACAACAGCAGGTAAGCTTTTAGGCACTCCTTCTAAAACAGATGTATTACCTTCTTTTAATTTTAATTGTTCCCAGTTTTGTTTAACCTGTTCTTCGGTATCAGCAACTACATCGCCATAAATATGAGGATGTCTGTGAATTAGTTTATCAGAGATATTATTGGCAACATCTGCAATGTCAAAAGCTTTCTTTTCACTTCCAATTTTTGCATAAAAAACAATGTGTAATAACACATCGCCTAATTCTTTTTTAATTTCTTGTAAATCGTCTTCTAAAATTGCATCTGCCAACTCGTAAGTTTCTTCTATGGTAAGATGGCGCAAGCTTTCTAAAGTTTGTTTTTTATCCCACGGACACTTCTCTCGAAGATCATCCATAATATCTAACAAACGATTAAATGCTTCTAATTGTGCTTTTCTAGAATTCATTTTATAAATTTAGTGATGCAATTTTCTTTGTATTATAGCAAAAGTGAACTGAAAACTAAAAAGAAGATTTTCTTCACCATTCACCATCCACAATTCATCATTTACTACTTTTCTACTTCTTCTGTATTTTCTACTATTTTAGAAAAATCCATTCCAGCTTTAATAAGAATATTATACCACTGTATTACCTTTTTAATGTTTGATGCATACACTCTTTCATCATCATAGTTTGGTAAAATTTCAGCAAAAAAAGCAGTTAGTTGCTTGCTACTTTCTTTATGAGACAAGGCTTCTTTACCTGCTGTATTTTCAAACATAGCTTTAAATACATTTAATAAAGGTACGTCTTCTTCAAAAGTATAAATTGCAATATTTTCTAATAAACTAACGTTTTGAGTTGCGTTAATTGCCAAACGTTTATTTTCTATTAAAGATTCTGCAATTACTGCATTTTTAGATTGAGATATTACTTGAAACAATCCTGGTTTACCTGTTACGGCAATAATTTTATTAAATTCCATTTGTATAATTTTATAACCTGTTTCAATAAAATAGAGAGCTTATATAACTTAAATAAAGTTTCTGTTTTATAGATACAGACTTGTTTTTAATTTCTTTTTAAGATTATTTTCCTTTTTTTGCATTCGGAAAACGCATTCTATAATCTGCTCTAACTTTACCTTTAGAGATGTTTTCTAATTTCTTTTTTATCAACCTTTTTTTAAGTGAAGAAAGTTTATCTGTAAATAATATGCCATCTATATGATCATATTCATGCTGAAAAACCCTAGCAGCTAAACCGTCTAAAACTTCGGTATGTTTTTTAAAGTTTTCATCTAGGTATTCTATAGTAATAGTTGGTTTTCTGTAAACATCTTCTCTAACATCTGGGATGCTTAAACAACCTTCATTAAAAGCCCATTCGTCGCCTTCTTCTTTAATTATTTTAGCATTGATAAAAACTTTGTTAAATTCTTTCAATACTTTTCTGTCTTTTTCAGACAAATCTTCATCTTCTGCAAAAGGAGAAGCATCAATTAAAAAGATTCGAATTGCTTTACCAATCTGAGGCGCAGCTAACCCAACACCAGAAGCATTGTACATGGTTTCTTTCATGTTAGAAATTAGCATTTCTAAGTCGGGGTAATCTTGGTCAATTTCTACTGCTACTTTTCGTAAAACAGGATCTCCGTAGGCAACAACTGGTAAAATCATTTTTTTATTTTTAAACGCTGCAAAAGTACAATTAAGAATTACGAATTACGAATTTTTGAATTATGAATTTTAAGCTTTGTTGTATTAAAAAAGAAACATTTAAGCTTTAATTACTTATTGTATAAATAAGATTGAAGAATTATAGTTGCACTAATTTCATCAACCAAAGCTTTATTCTGACGCTTTTTTTTATTTAAACCACCGTCTATCATCGTTTGAAAAGCCATTTTAGAGGTAAAACGCTCATCAATTCTTAATAAGGGTATTTGTGGTATTTGTTTTTCTAATTTTTTTAAAAAGGGAATAATCAAGGCTTCACTTTCACTGGCAGTATTGTTCATTTGTTTCGGTTTACCAATAACAAAAAGCGATACTTTATTTTTAGAAATATACTCTTTCAAAAAAGAAATTAAATCAACAGTATTTACAGTAGTTAAACCAGAAGCAATAATTTGTAGTTCGTCTGTTACAGCAATACCTGTTCTTTTTTGTCCATAATCAATTGCTAAAATTCTACTCAAATTAAATGTTTTTTGCAAAAATAAAAGGAATAACTTAATAATTGGGTTTTAAATAAAATATTATCAGTTTAGTGTCGTTTGTTTTGTAAATTATTGATGCAAACAAGAGACTTACTATTTTTAACAGTCTGTTTAAATTTGTTTAATTAATGTATATTCGTCTTCGTTTTTCTAGATAGGTTTATATTTGCATACATTAATAAAATAAGATGAAAGAAATTAGAGAAATTATAGAATCGGCTTGGGAAAATCGTGAGTTGTTAAAAGAGCAAAACACTATAGACACTATAAGAAAAGTAGTTGACTTGTTAGATAAAGGAACATTAAGAGTTGCAGAACCTACTGCAGACGGATGGCAAGTTAATGAATGGGTAAAAAAAGCGGTTGTTTTGTATTTTCCAATTCAGAAAATGGAAACATTAGAAGCTGGTATTTTCGAATACCATGATAAAATGCCTTTAAAAACCGATTACGAAGCACAAGGTGTTCGTGTAGTTCCTGGGGCGTCTGCTAGAAAAGGATCTTACCTTTCACCAGGTACTATTTTAATGCCAAGTTATGTAAATATTGGTGCTTATGTAGATGAAGGAACTATGGTAGATACTTGGGCAACAGTAGGTTCTTGTGCACAAATTGGTAAAAATGTTCACTTATCTGGTGGTGTTGGTATTGGTGGTGTTTTAGAGCCTTTACAAGCCGCACCTGTAATTATAGAGGATGGTGTTTTTGTAGGATCTAGATGTATTGTTGTAGAAGGTGTGCATGTAGAAAAGGAAGCAGTTTTAGGTGCAAATGTTGTATTAACAATGAGTACTAATATTATAGATGTTACTGGCAATGAGCCGGTAGAAATGAAAGGGAGAGTTCCTGCTAGATCTGTTGTAATTCCTGGTAGTTATACAAAGAAATTTGCAGCAGGAGAGTTCAATGTGCCTTGTGCATTAATTATTGGTAAAAGAAAAGAAAGTACCAATAAAAAAACATCTTTAAACGATGCTTTGCGTGAATATGATGTAGCGGTTTAAGAATAAGGAAATCTATGACAAAAATATCAGCAATTATACCTACTTTAAATGAAGAAATTCATATTGCTGACGCGATAAAATCTTTAGATTTTGCAGATGAAATTATTGTAATAGATTCTTTTAGTACAGATAAAACGCTAGAAATAGCAGAAAAGTTAAATGTAAAAATCATCAAGCGAAAGTTTGATGATTTTTCTTCTCAAAAAAACTTTGCCATTGAACAAGCTAAGCATGATTGGATTTATATATTAGATGCTGATGAACGTGTTACTTCCGAAGTTAAAAAAGAAATTTTAGAAGCTGTAAAATCTCCTAATAATAAAGTTGGTTTTTATGTTTGTAGAAGTTTTTACTTTGCTGGTAAACAGATTCATTATGGTGGTTATCAAAGAGATAAAGTAGTCCGTCTTTTTTTAAAAGAGTATTGCAAATATGAAGGGGTTGTTCATGAAACGATAAAAGCGGAAGGTGATTTAGGTTTTTTTAAAAATAAGATAAATCATTTTGGGTATAGAAATTACGATCATTTTATTTTTAAAATAAATCATTATTCTACATTAAAAGCTAGGCAATTACATCATAATGAAAAAAAAGTAAACGCGTTTCATTTGTTAGTTAAACCAGCGGTAAGGTTTTTTATCCACTATGTTTTGCGTTTTGGTTTTTTAGATGGTATTGCAGGCTTAGTTTTAGCTAAAATTTTAGCTTATTCAGTTTTTACTAGATATATTAAGTTATGGTTGCTGAATAAAAAAATAAATGAAAATTAATTATTTATATAAAATGAATGATTTTTAAAAACTCTATAACTTTTATAAGTTATTAATGATATTAATTGCCATAATGGTCTTGCTATCTCTCTTAATATTTTTTTACCTCTAGACATACTTTTACGCTGTATTGTTGTGCCTCCAACATTCTTATCATTACTACTAACATAAGCTTTATTAGTAGTATATACCTTTACTTTATGTTTAAATACATCTTGTTTTAAAACATCAATTGGCGCATAATAAGTAGTCAAATTTTTGACTAAAATTCTAGCAGCATCTTTACCAACGATTTGTCCTGTTGTTTGTAGAGCAGGTACAAGGAACTTTGATAGTAAAGTGTTTTTTTCTAATGAATAGAATCCTTTTCTACCAGCAATATCAATAAAATCTTTAGAGGTAATTAAATTCAGTATGTTTTGTAAGTCTTTAAAAAAGTCTATAGTTAACAACGCATCATCTTCTAAAATAATAGAAAAATCTTCCTTTTGGTTAGCTACAGTTTTCCATAAATCGAAATAAGTTTTTGTTAAACCAATTTCACCATCATTTAAATTTGGGAAGTGGGTTAGAATTTTATGCTGTTTTTTTGAGCTAGTTAAAAAGTTTATAGGTAATTTTTTTCCGTAAACAGCTGGTATTCTAGTAATGGAAATTTTAAACTCTTTAAATTGATTTTCCATAAAATTCCTTCTTTCAAGACTTTTATCTAAATTTATGTAGTAAACTTTATATGAAATCATTTTTATTAAATCTTATTTTAGACAAATATAAAACTTAAATACTATTTTTGTTTTGTAATTTAATAAATTGGATAATATATTTTAACACATGATAATAGATGTAGTTTTTACTTGGGTAAATGGTAATGATCCAAATCATAAAGAAAAAATGAAAAAATTTATTTCTAAAGATTTGTTAGAGTCAAAAGATATTAGGACAAAACTAGACCAAGTTAACGAAATTGAGTTTGCGGTTAAATCTATTTTAAAGTACGCTACCTTTGTTAGAAATATATTTATTGTTACCGATAACCAAATTCCAAATTTTTTAAAAAACAAAGTAAAAGCCCAAGAAGAATACCCTAATGTAATTATAATAGATCATAAAACTATTTTTAAAGGCTATCATCAATACTTACCAACTTTTAACTGTTTACCAATAGAATCTTTGTTATATAAAATTCCTGATTTAGCAGAACATTTTTTGTATCTTAATGATGATTTTTTTCTTTTAAGAGAAACAAATGTTACTGATTTTTTCATAGATGGTAATCCTGTTATCAGAGGTTTTTGGACACCTTTCTCTGAGGATATTTGGTATAAAAAACTTCAAAATAGTATTTATAAAATTATAGGTAAAGAAGGAAAAAGGAATACTTATGGTTTTAAGAAAGGGCAACAAAATATTGCTAAAATATTAGGTTTTGATAGATATGTTAGGTTACATCATACTTTTGCTCCTCTAAAAAAATCTACTTACGATAACTATTATAAAAAGAACCCAGAAATATTAGAATTAAATATAAAACATCGTTTTAGACATCCAGAACAATATACTAACCAATCATTAGCAAATCACTTAGAGCTAAAAAATAAAACAGGTATTGTTAAAAACGATTTTCAATTAGCATATTTTCAGAACTATAAAAAACCTTTTTGGTGGTTAAAAAATAAACTGAAAAGGGCAGAAAATAATAAAAATAAAATCTTTTTATGTATGCAAAGTTTAGATCAATGTCCGCCTAAAAAGTTAGCTTATATAAAAAATTGGCTTCACAAAAAATACGATTAATCGTATTTATAAAGTATATTTCTTATTTTAATTATTTCTTGTTATTAAAGTACAAATATTTAGTTGAATGGTAATAAGCAGATAAAAGACTGTCCATTTCTTGTGTAAGTAATGGGTTTGTTAATTTAATATCTTTTACTGTTTCTGTTTTTAAATCAAACAAACTAGTTTTCTTAGAGATGTTTGTTTTTTCGTAATAAAACCCGTCTTTTATAATGCCAACTGCTTTTTCTCCTTTATTCTGGTTATATACAAAAGCCGCGGTATTTGTATAAGTACTGTCTAATAAATTACTGCCAAGCGTATAATTAACATAATCTATTTTGGCTAAACTTGTTGCAGTAGGAAAAACATCTACTAGTTTTGCATACTTATCATTGATATTTGGCTTAACATATTTCGGACTATGAATAAAGAAAGGAACATGGTGTACTTGAATACCAATAGCATCTTCATTGTTTTTTAAGAAATTTAATTTTTTCATACCACCTCTATGGTCTCCAAAAAAGACAAAAATAGAATTGTCATAGTAACCAGACTCTTTGGCTCTTTCTAAAAAACGAGCAACATTAAAATCTAAATAGCGCATGGCATTTAACTGACCTAAAGATCTAAAACCTCCTTTTAATAACGTTTCTTCGTTAATTTCGTTTTCTAAAATAGGAGTATAGCTCTCTTTTTTGTCAGGTACAGTAAACGGCATATGATTTGTTGCTGTTTGTATGTATGTAACAAATGGTTTGTTTTTTAAATGTAGTTGTTTTAAAACTTTGTCAGCTTCTTTAAATAAGTCATAATCATCAATACCCCAAACATCGGCTCTGTCTTCTTGTTCATAGCTTCCTTCTTCGTATATTTTTAAATCTTTTACATTAGATTGAAAGACACCTCTTATATTAGCCCAATTTGCAGATCCACCAATAAAGTAAGACTTTTCGTATCCTTTTATTTGGTCAAAAACAATTCGTTGGTCTATAATTAAAGGATTTCTAGAGGCTGTTTTTACATCTTCTATATCGGGTAAACCTGTTATGCTAGCAAAAACACTTGCTGCTGTTCCGGGTTTGTGTACATAAAATTTAGAGAAGCTTAAACTTTCGTTTAAAATAGCATCAATTTTTGGAGAACTATTTAAAGGGTTACCGTAATAACTTAAAGTAGCTGTTCCGGTAGATTCTAACATTACAAAAATAAGATTTGGTTTTTCTTTGTAAGGGTTTTTAAAGGTTGTTTCTCTTTTAAAATTAATAGTATCTAAAGGTAAGTTTAAATGTTTGGCAATAACCGGGTAATAAGATTTAAATTTTTCTATATCTACACCTTCACTTCTAAAAGCAAAACTGTCAAAGAAATATAAAACAGGATTTAAAGCAAACTGATTAACATTGTTGTTTTTAGAAAAGAAAGCTTCACTCCATCGTAAAGGGTAGTGAGAAGTACTATTATAAATTCCAAAAGAAAAAAGTAAAATGATGCTGATGAAGTAGGCCGCTTTTATTTTTTTTGAAACTTTTTTCGTTGTATTTGAAAACGAATTATAAATAAACTTCGAGTATTTGTAAATTACTACACATAAAATTAAGAGCCCTAAAAGACCTTTATAGATCGGGTAACTTTCAATTAAAACTTGAGTAGATATTTTAATGTTACTTAAAAATCTAAGAGATGAAGCATCTAATCTAATGGCTAGGTATTCATAATATCCGAAGTCAAATAGATAAAATAAAGTCAATGCTAAATAGCACACAACTAAATAGATAGTGGCAATTTTTTTGTATATTTTTTTACTAAAAAAACGATAATTTGATATTAAGACTAATATTGTTAAAGGAAACGCGGCAATAATACTTAGTTTTAGGTCGAAACGGATTCCTAGAAGCAATGCTTTTTGTATTTCTGTATTAGAAATGCCATCTAATTGAGCGAAAAATAGATAAAAAATAGTTCTGAATACTAATGTAAAAACAAATAGAAAAAAAGTGTTTATAAATAAGTATTTTATGTAATTAGGTATTTTTTTTAGCATGTTTTTTGTTTCGATGAACAAAGGTAATATTTTTAGAATTATTTAAATAGCCAGATTGGCATAATGCATCTATTTTAAAGCCATAATATAGTCGCTTAATTTAATGCTACTTTTTATGAAAACGATTTAAAGAAATATATAATTCTTTCTTTGTCTGATATGTTTTATATAGTAAGTTTGCACAATACAATAATAATTATAAACTTATTTCTTTCTTATTTATATAAGTGATTAATAATCAGTTTTTAAGATCGTCAATTCATGCAAAATAAATCTTTTAAAGAAGCAATTTCTTCTGAAATATTTACGGTTATTTCTAAGGCATCTAAGCTTTTAGAAATAGAAAGTTATGTAATTGGAGGTTATGTAAGAGATTTTTTTTTAAACAGAGACAACTCTTCAGATGTAGATATTGTTGCTATTGGTAGCGGAATCGACTTGGCACAAAAAGTATCTCAATTACTACCTAACAAACCAAAAGTACAAGTTTTTAAAACCTACGGAACAGCCATGTTGCGTTACAAAGACACTGAAATAGAATTTGTAGGTGCAAGAAAAGAATCGTACGCAGAAGATAGTAGAAATCCAGAAGTTTCTTTAGGTACTTTACAAGACGATCAGAATAGAAGAGATTTAACTATAAATGCGTTGGCACTGAGCTTAAATGAAGTCAATTTTGGGGAATTGTTAGATCCTTTTAATGGCATTCAAGATTTAGAAGATAAGGTGATTAAAACACCTTTAAATCCTGATATTACCTATTCTGATGATCCTTTAAGAATGATGCGTGCCATCCGTTTTACAACACAATTAAATTTTAATATTGATGCCAATTCTTTAGAGGCTATTACTAGAAATGCACATCGATTAAAAATTATTACTAGAGAACGTATTGTAGACGAATTGCATAAAATACTTTCAGCACCAAAACCATCTATAGGATTTTTATTGTTAGAAAAATCTGGCTTGTTACCACAAATTTTACCCGAGCTAATTGCCTTAAAAGGAGTAGAGGAGGTAGAAGGACAAAAGCACAAAGATAATTTTTACCATACTTTAGAAGTAGTAGATAATATTGCACAAAATACCGATGATGTTTGGTTGCGCTGGGCAGCATTGTTGCATGATATCGGAAAAGCACCGACCAAAAAATTTAGTAAAAAAGTAGGTTGGACGTTTCATGCGCACGAATTTGTAGGATCTAAAATGGTCTATAAATTGTTTAAACGCTTAAAAATGCCTTTAAACAATAAGATGAAATTTGTGCAAAAAATGGTATTGTTAAGTTCTAGACCTATTGTGCTAGCTTCAGAAGTTACAGATTCGGCTGTAAGACGCCTTGTCTTTGATGCTGGTGATGATATCAATGCATTAATGACCTTGTGTGAAGCAGATATTACCACAAAAAATCCAAAGAAATTTAAACGTTACCATCAAAATTTTGATGTTGTTCGTTCTAAAATTAAAGAAGTAGAAGCACGTGATAAAGTGCGTAATTTTCAACCACCTATTACTGGAGAAGAAATTATGAAAGCTTTTAATCTAAAGCCCTGTAGAGAAATCGGTCAACTAAAAGAAGCAATAAAAGAAGCAATTTTAGAAGGAGAAATCCCTAATGAGCACAAAGCTTGTTTTGACTTTATGATTGAAAAAGGAAAGAAATTAGGGTTGGTCTTAGCTTAAAGATTGCATTGTTACCAATTTAAAATATTCTCCTTTTTTAGCCAATAACTCGTCGTGTTTTCCTTGCTCTACAATTTCACCTTGTTTTAACACCACAATTTTATCTGCTTTTTGAATGGTAGACAATCGATGTGCTATTACCAATGAGGTTCTATTCTGCATCATTTTTTCTAAAGCAATTTGCACCAATTGTTCAGATTCTGTGTCTAAAGCAGAAGTTGCTTCATCTAAAATCATAATTGGTGGGTTTTTTAAAACTGCTCTTGCAATAGACAATCGTTGTTTTTGTCCGCCAGAAAGTGTGTTTCCACTATCGCCAATATTGGTGTTGTATTTTTCTGGTAAAAGTTGAATAAACTCGTCTGCATTCGCAATTTTGGCAGCTTCTAAAACAGCCTCATCAGTTGCATGTTGCGTTCCTAATTTAATATTGTTAGCAATCGTATCATTAAACAAAATAGAGTCTTGAGATACAATGCCCATTAAGTCTCTTAAAGAGTTTTTTGTAATGTCTTTAATATCAGTATCATCTATCAAAACAGTTCCTTTATTTACATCGTAAAAACGAGTAATTAGGTTTGCTAGTGTAGATTTTCCACTTCCAGATTGCCCAACCAAAGCAACGGTTTCTCCTTTATTAATGGTTAAAGAAAAATCTTTTAAAACATAAGTGTCTTTGTACTTAAAAGAGATGTTTTTAAATGCTACCATGCTGTTAAAACCCTCTTTTGTAGTTGCATTAGGTTTGTCTTTAATACTGTTTTCGGTATTTAAAACTTGCATAATTCTCTCCGCAGAAGCTTCTCCTTTTTGAATGTTATAAAAGGTAGTGGTTATTAATTTTATCGGATTTAAAACTGTATAAAATAGCACAATATATCCAAAAAACTCATCAGGTTGTAAGGCACTAGTTTTAGATAAAACTTCCGTACCACCGTACCAAAGAATGGCAATAATAGTAGCAGATCCTAAAAACTCGCTCATTGGTGAAGCCAGTGTTTGCCTATGAAAAACACTAGTCATTAGTTTTTTAAATTCAGAGGTAGAAGCATTAAATTTGCTTTCAATAACTTTCTCTGCATTAAAACCTTTTATAATTCTTAATCCTGTTAAAGTCTCTTCTATAAAAGATAAAAAATGACCCGTTTCTTTCTGAGCTTTTGCAGATTTGGCTTTTAATTTTTTACTAATCGATGAAATGATAAAACCAGAAACCGGGAGTAAAACAAAAACGAATAACGTAAGTTTTAAGCTCATAAAAAGCATAATTGAAATAGAGATAATTACCGTTAATGGCTCTCTAACAATGGTTTCTATTGAGGTTAAAATTGAGTTTTCTACTTCTTGTACATCCGAAGTCATCCTGGCAATAATATCTCCTTTTCTTTTTTCTGAAAAGTAGGCAATTGGTAATTCAACAATTTTATGATATAAGTTATCTCTTAAATCTTTTACAACACCCGTTCTTAAAAAGGTGATACAATAAGAAGCCAGGTATCTAAATAAATTTTTAAAGAAAAATAAGGAAATCGCCAAAAGACAAATAAAAACAAGCGTTTTAATTGTTCCTTCTACAGCTATTTTTTCGGAAATAAAGTAATAAAAACTATCTTTTAAGTAGGTGCCAATACTCCCTATACTTTTGTAAACGGGTGCTGTAACTACTTTTTTTTCTGTTTCGAAAAGTATTCCTAAGACAGGGATAAATGCCAAAACAGACAGCACATTAAAAATGGCATACAGAATGTTAAATACAATGTTTAGGACTGTAAATTTTCGATACTTTTTTTCGTATTTTAAAATGTCTTTAAAGTAGCCCATTAATTTAATTTAATTTCATTTCTTTAATGATGCGCTGTATTTTAGTATCTAACTCAGATTCTACTTTTTCTACCTGTTCTTTTGAACCTAATTGGGTGTTTACACTAAAGTAAAATTTTATTTTAGGTTCTGTACCACTTGGTCTTGCTGCAATTCTTGTCCCTTTTTCAGTTTGATAAATTAAAACATTCGATTTTGGTAAATCAATTTTAGTTTCGGCACCTGTAATTAAGTTTTTTTGAATAGAGACATTGTAATCAGAGAGCGTTGTTACTTTTTCTCCATCAATTTCTGTCAACGGATTGTTGCGCATATCACTTAACATTTGTTTGATTTCTGCCGCGCCGTTCATTCCTTTTTTTGTTATCGAAATTAAATGCTCTTTGTAAAAGTTTTCTCTTTCATAAATGGCTACCAATTCCTGGTAAAAAGAACTTCCGTTTTGTTTTGCCAAAGCAGCAACTTCACAAGCCAAAAGTGTTGCAGTTACGGCATCTTTATCTCTTACAAAATCGCCTACCATGTAGCCAAAACTTTCTTCGCCACCACCTATAAAATCTAATTCAGGAAAATCACGTACCATTTTAGCAATCCATTTAAATCCGGTTAAGCCAACTTTGGTTTCTACATTGTAATTTTCTGCGACTTTGTTTACCAATTTAGAAGATACAATGGTAGATCCTACAAACTGTTTGCCGTTAATTTTATTTTCTTCTTGCCATTTTTTTAAGAGAAACTCAGTCATAACCACCATGGTTTGGTTTCCGTTCATTAGTTTCATGTTGCCGTGTGTATCTCTAACAGCAACTCCTAAACGATCACAATCAGGGTCTGTGCCAATTACAATATCTGCACCAATTTTATTGGCTAAATCTGTAGCCATTTTTAGGGCTTCTGGTTCTTCCGGATTCGGAGATTTTACGGTCGGAAAATCTCCATCGGGTATTTTTTGAGCATCCACAAGGTGCACATCTGTATATCCCGCTTTTTTTAGCGCATCGGGTACCGAAATAATTGAGGTTCCGTGTAACGACGTAAATACAATTTTTAAGTTCTTTCGATCAATGTTTTCTTTTAATGTTCCGTTTTGTACAGAAGCCTTAATAAAAGCATCGTCTACTTCTTTGCCAATAACTTCTATCAGTTCTTCATTGGCCTTAAAATTTATTTCAGAAAAATCTAAAGCATTTACTTTGCTAATAATTCCGTTGTCATGTGGTGGTACAATTTGTCCGCCATCTGCCCAATATACTTTATAGCCATTGTATTCTGGCGGATTGTGAGATGCAGTTAAAACAATACCTGCATCGCAGTTTAAATAACGAACCGCAAAAGAAAGCTCTGGTGTTGCTCGTAATTCTTCAAACAGAAAAACTTTGATATTATTTGCAGATAGAACGTCTGCTACAATTTTAGCAAATTTTTTGCTATTGTGTCTGCAATCGTAAGCAATTACAACGCTTTTATTTACTTTATCGACATTTTTATTTATGTAATTAGACAAGCCTTGTGTAGCTCTACCTAAAGTGTATTTGTTAACTCTGTTTGTACCTGCGCCCATAACGCCACGCATACCACCGGTACCAAATTCTAAATCTTTGTAAAACCTGTCTTCTAAATCCGTTGCATTAGAAGCAATTAATTCTTCAATTTCTTTTCGAGTTTCAACATCAAAACTTGGTAGTAACCATTGTGTTGCTTTTTCTAGAATATTGCTCATTTTTTGTAATATATTTTACGTGTAATTTTCTTTTAAAATGTAAAGATACATTTTAGAAATTGACTTTTTCTTTAATAGAATAGTGTTTTTCGTTGGTTTTAGTTTTAATAACTAGCTCGCCAATAAAACCAGCTAAAAATAACAGAGTACCTAATATCATAGAAGTTAACGCTATGTAGAACCAAGGATTGTCTGTAATTAAAATAGTTTTAATGCCATTGTAAACTTTGTAGAGCTTAACAATGCCAATATAAAATGCAGACGTAATACCAAATAAAAACATAAAAGTACCTAGCAAACCAAAGATGTGCATGGGTCTTTTGCCAAATTTTGATAAAAAAGAGATGGTAATTAAATCTAAAAAACCATTTATAAAACGGTCTAAACCAAATTTTGTAACACCGTATTTTCTTGCTTGGTGTTGTACTACTTTTTCGCCAATTTTAGTAAAACCTTCATTTTTTGCCAATACAGGAATGTATCGGTGCATTTCTCCGCTTACTTTTACAGTTTTAATGACTTCATTTTTGTAAGCTTTTAGGCCACAATTAAAATCGTGTAGTTTTAAACCAGAGGTTTTTCTGGCAGCAGCGTTAAATAATTTTGATGGGATGTTTTTGGTAATCACATTGTCATACCGTTTCTTTTTCCAGCCAGAAATTAAGTCGTAGTCTTCTTTAATGATAAGATTGTACAATTCTGGTATTTCATCTGGATTGTCTTGTAAGTCGGCATCCATAGTAATTACTACGGCACCTGTTGCCATTTCAAAACCAGCGTCAAGGGCTTGGCTTTTACCGAAATTACGCTGAAAACGAATGCCTTTTACAGCTTTGTTTTTTTCTGATATTTGCTGTATCTCTTTCCAAGAGTTGTCTGTGCTACCATCATCAATAAAAATAATTTCATAAAAATAACGATTGGATTGCATAACAGTTGCAATCCAATCGTGTAATTCTTGTAAAGATTCTTCTTCGTTAAGAAGTGGTATTACTACCGAAATATCCATATTTGTGTAGTTGTAAATTTAAGAGTTGTAGCGTTTTAAAATAACTTTAAAAACTTTACACTTTAAAAACTTTTAAACTATTTTTAGTAAGCCTCTTCTTCATTTTTTTTCATAATTGCAGATGCAATTGCAGAAATAATAAAACCTAGAACTGCTGCGCCAATAATAGACATTGCAGCTAAAATACCTGGAGACTGAAACTTTTTACTCATTTCATTAGTAGCTTCTATTTGTTCTTCGGTCATGCCTGCATCTAAATATGCTTCATTTTGAAGTTCCATTGCTTGAACTAAAAAATCTGGCTCAATAAAATTCATAAAAACATATTGGTAAACAGCAGTGATAAGAGCAGATAATATACAGATACCAACACCAACTTTTACACCTTGTCCCCAAGACATAAAACCGTTATTTTCTTCTTTAAATTTTTTGATACCTGCTATTACTAAACCAATAGATATCGCTATTGATATTACAGAAATAGACCAGTGTGGCTGTAGGTGAGAACCCATTGCATAAGTTACAAGACTAACTAAGATACCAGCTACTGCTAGTATAACTCCATAATTTAAAATAATATTTTTACTGTTTCCCTGATTTTCCATTGTGTTTATTTGGTTAAGTTAATTTTACAAATATATTCATTTCGTTTAGATGACAATAAAAAAATAAAAATTTTAATTACCTAAATCATTTAGTTAGAAACCAAACAGTTAAAAATCTTACAAAAAAAGTAATTAAAATTAATTGTTTAAATAAAAATCTATTGTAAATTTGCATCGGCAAGTTCTACACAACTAGCTCCCTTTGAATCCTCCAGGGCGGGAACGCAGCAAAGGTATTAGGTTGTAGCAGTGTGATGTAGGTAGCTTGCCATTTTTTATGCGCTAAAGTTTCCTTTTTAAAGCCTGCATCTTTCATTTTTACTTTTTAACTTTACAACCTCATTAAATTACAATTAACATATGTCTAAAGTTGTTTTAATTACAGGTGCTTCTTCTGGTATTGGCAAAGCAGTTGCAAGCTATTTATCTGAGAAAGGATACATTGTATATGGTACAAGTAGAACTCCAAAAAACACCCAAAATTATCCTTTTAAATTGATTACTCTAGATGTTTTAAAGGTAGAAACTATAACAGCTGCAGTTAGTTTTATTATAGAAAAAGAAGGCAAGCTAGATGTTTTGGTTAACAATGCAGGAATGGGAATTACGGGTCCTGTAGAAGATACGCCAACAGATGAAATGCGTGCCGTTTTTAATACCAATCTTTTTGGGGCTATTGATGTAATGAAAGCGGTATTGCCACAGATGCGCTTGCAAAAATCGGGAACAATTGTAAATGTTACTTCTATTGCAGGTTATATGGGTTTGCCTTTTAGAGGTATGTATTCGGCAACCAAAGGTGCTTTAGAAATTGTAACAGAGGCCACAAGAATGGAGGTTAAAGAATTCGGAATTAATGTTGTAAATGTTGCTCCCGGAGATTTTGCAACCAATATTGCTGCTGGTAGATATCATACACCAGTTTTTAAAGATTCTGCGTATAAAGAAAAGTATCAGGCAAATTTAAATTTAATGGATGCACATGTTTCAGGCGGAATGGATCCTTTGGCAATGGCAATAAAAATTCACAAAATTATAGCTACTAAAAACCCTAAAATACACTACAAAGTAGGTGCTTTTTTAGAGAAGTTTTCTATTGTTTTAAAACGAATTTTGCCAGACAAAATGTACGAGCGCATTTTAATGAACCATTACAAACTATAAAATTAGTGTTTTGGTAGAGTTTACCGTTTTTTAGAAAAAAATATCTGTACTTAACTTTCTGAAATTGTGATTAACTAACTATCTTTGCGTTAGGGATTGCAGCAATTGTGTGAGCTCTTACACTTTTGGGTGTAAAGCGAGTGCGAAAAGCCCGACCCTTTTTAGGGAACGCCCAAAAAAAATATAGAAACACACTATTAAATATATACAAATGAAATTTTTTATAGACACAGCTAATTTAGCACAAATTAAAGATGCACAAGCAATGGGTATTTTAGACGGTGTAACAACCAATCCGTCTTTAATGGCCAAAGAAGGCATAACTGGTGCAGACAATATTATTAACCATTACAAAGCAATTTGCGACTTGGTAGATGGTGATGTTTCTGCAGAAGTTATTGCTACCGATTTTGACGGAATGGTAAAAGAAGGTGAGGCTTTGGCAGCTTTAAATCCGCAGATTGTGGTAAAATTACCAATGATAAAAGATGGTGTAAAAGCGTGTAAATATTTTTCTTCTAAAGGAATAAAAACCAACGTAACCTTAGTTTTTTCTGCCGGACAAGCTTTGTTAGCAGCAAAAGCAGGAGCAACGTATGTATCTCCGTTTATTGGCCGTTTAGATGATATTTCTACCGATGGTTTAAATTTAATAGCAGAAATCCGTCAGATTTATGACAATTATGGTTTCGGAACTCAAATTTTAGCAGCATCTGTGCGTCATACCATGCATATTATAGATTGTGCAAAACTTGGGTCTGATGTTATGACAGGGCCTTTAAGCGCAATAGATGGCTTGTTAAGACACCCTTTAACAGATAGTGGTTTGGCTAAGTTTTTAGAAGACTACAAAAAAGGAAATTAAATAAAAGTTTTTTAGTTATTAGTGCTTAGTTGTTATATTTAATTGAGCACTAATAATTTAAAAATTAAAAATAATAAGAAGCTATTTCCTGCTTTACGTTTTATCTTTTTTTGAGAAAAACAAAAAAAGGATGCCACTTCAATCAGGGCTAAGCTTGTTTGCAAGCAGATAGCAAAATTAATAACAGTTTTAGTGTTCAGTTTTTATGGTTTTTGGTGCTTACTAATAACTATCAACTAAAAACTAATAACTTTTAAATCTTACAAAAGATTTAAAACGATGTATCCAAAAAAAGAACTCGCTCAATTGCTAATTTCAGCTTGTACTCAATATCAAATTGAGACGGTTGTAATTTCTCCAGGTTCGCGAAATGCGCCCTTAACAATTGGTTTTTCTAATCATCCTAAAATAAATGCGTTAAGCATTGTAGATGAGCGTTGTGCAGCTTTTTTTGCATTGGGTATTGCACAGCAAACACAAAAACCTGTAGCCATAGTTTGTACTTCTGGTTCTGCGTTGTTAAACTATTATCCGGCAATTGCAGAGGCATTTTATAGCAATGTGCCTTTGGTTGTTATTTCTGCAGACAGACCCAAACATCTAATAGATATTGGCGATGGGCAAACAATTCGTCAAGAAAATGTCTTTGAAAATCATATTTTATTTTCAGCTAATTTAACGGCAGTTTCTAAAGATGATCTAGCAAACGCTGTAAATCAAGAAAATCTAAATCTTATTTCAGAAGCCTTTCAAATTGCTACTTCTCAACAAGGTCCTGTGCACATAAACGTGCCTTTTGATGAGCCTTTGTACGAAACAGTGCCTGAGCTGCCAATATTTAATTTTCCTACAAAGACTACTCAAATTGAAAAAAAGCCGGTAGATTATATTAAATTGGCTAAAATCTGGAATTCTTCTGAGAAGAAAATGATTTTAGTTGGTGTAAATTATCCAGACAAAGCGCTAGACAATTTGATAGATATTTATGGCTCAGATGATTCGGTATTGTTATTTACAGAAACTACTTCTAATCTGCATCATAGCAAAGCAATAGATGCTATAGATCAGCTAATTTTCTCTTTAGAAGATGCAGATTTTAAAGAGTTGCAACCAGCTCTGTTAGTCACTTTCGGGGGCATGATTGTCTCAAAAAGAATCAAACGTTTTTTAAGAGATTACCAACCGAAGCATCATTGGCACATTGATACTAAAAAAGCAACAGATACGTATTTTTGTTTGTCGGAGTTTTTACAAACAACACCTGTAGATTTCTTTTCTAATTTCAACCCATTAATTAGCTCTGTTGATAGTAATTATCAACCAAACTGGTTAAAAATTAGAGATCACAGAAGACAAAAACATGCGGCTTATTTTAAAGAGTTGCAACATTCAGATTTTAAGGTTTTTGAGCAGATTTTAAATGCTATCCCTTCAGATTCAGATTTGCAAATTAGCAATAGTTCTATTATTAGATATGCACAACTTTTTAAAATGAATACTACTTTTCGTGTGTTTTGCAATCGCGGTACAAGTGGTATAGATGGTAGTACAAGTACTGCTATTGGTGCAGCTTTTGCAAGTAATAAACAAACGGTGTGTATTACAGGCGACCTAAGTTTTTTCTATGATTCTAACGCATTGTGGAATAGTTATATACCTGTTAATTTTAGAATTATTTTAATTAACAATTCAGGTGGCGGAATTTTTAAAATAATACCAGGTCCAGCTACTACAAATGCTGCCAATTATTTTGAAACTCCGCATTGTTTAACTGCAGCACATTTGGCAAAAATGCATGAGTTCGAGTATGCAAGCGCGTTTACCACAGAAGTAGTTACAAAAGAATTAGAAGGTTTTTTTGAGTCTTCAGAAAAACCAAAAATACTAGAGATTTTTACGCCAAGTGCGGAAAATGATGTAGTTTTAAAAGAATATTTTAAATATATAAAATAATGAGTTTACAAGAAGATTTACATGAAGACGCAGCGCGTTCTGAAGAAGAAAATAATTTTCATGAACATGACTATGATTTTAAAGAAGGCGATAAAGTAAACCTAGTTATTGAAACAGAAACAGGTTTAGGGTACACCGTTTTAATCAACGAAGAGTTTGATGGCTTGTTGTTTAGAAGCGAAGTTTTTCAGGAGCTAGAAGAAAATATGGAAGTTACTGGCTATATCAAACAAATTCGTGAAGATGGTAAAATAGATGTTTCTCTAAGACCACAAGGTTTTAGAAATGTTATTGATTCAGATGTAGATAAAGTGCTTTCTAAATTGAAAGACAGTAGAGAAGGTTTTTTGTTGTTAACAGATAAAAGTAGCCCAGATTCTATACGTTTTCATCTAAAAATGAGTAAGAAAGCCTTTAAAAAAGCGGTGGGCAATTTGTATAAGCAAAAGTTAATTACCATCGAAGAAGATCGTATTGTATTGGTTTCTTAAAAAAAAAAGCATTAACATTGTAAAAAAAAGAAATGAAAAAGTTAGTATTTTTAGTATTTATATTCGTTGCTTCTGTAGCAAATGCACAATTTACAGAAACCTTATCGTCAGATAGACCAGGGCAAGCCTTGTCTGTAAATACGGTGGGTAAAAATGTTTTTCAAATTCAAGCAGGTTTCGATTTTCCTTTAAGTAATATCAGTTTTACACCGAGTTCTTATTTTAGATATGGACTTTCTGAGCGATTAGAATTGAATTCTGGAATCTTATTTTCTGATTCTGATGATGTTCGTTCTTTAACAATAGGTGCTAGATATTCACTAACTAAAAATAATAGTTCAACAAGTTCTAGCATTCAGGCTTCTTATGATATTGGAGGTGATGAAAAAAATACCCAGGTAGTCTATATTTTTAGTAGTAATTTTAATGATAAATTAAGTTACACTGCAAATTTAGGGTTCAATGTAAATGAAGATTTTGGCGACCTTAGTGGCTTGTATGTTTTTAATTTGTCTTATGCAATTAATACCAAAGTAGGCGTTTTTGCAGAAGCTTTTGGTACTTTTTTAAATAGTGGTTTCGAGTTGAATTTAGATACAGGTGTTTATTTTTTGCTAAACAACAATCTACAGTTAGATGCACTTTTAGGTTATAACAATGATCTGTTTGCAAGCATAGGTGTTACTTGGAGGTTGCCTTCTAAAAAGTAGTTACTCGCCACCCAGTCTTAAAATATTTTCATAAAAAGCATCAGAGTTTGGGTCTGCAGGATCCATTTTTCCATACCCAATTTTATAGTATTTAAGTGCTTTTTTAGTTTGATTGCCTGTTTCGTAATACCTACCAATATAATAATCTCCTAGCGGAGATGACGGAAAAAGCTTTAAAATCATTTTACCAAAATCTCTAAGTTTGTCTCCGTTTTCTTTCTCGATAATAATGTCTTCTATAGCGTAAATGTCTTGTGGTCTAATACCCAAATTAGTACCAAAAAGAAATTCTATTTCTAGGTATTTGTTTTCTAAATACGCTATGGCATCATCAGGAGATAAGTCTTTAATTTTTGTCTCAAACTCTTCTTTGGTAATGGCTGCATAGATTTCGAAAATTTTAGTCATTACTCTTGGTACTGTTTCTGCTATGGCAGATATGCTGCTTGGTGTGTTTATGGTGTCATTTATTACCTTAAAATTTTTCATTTGCATAAGAGACAATGCTTTTTGAATTTCGCCAATTTTAGTTTGTTTAGTTGTAGAAAACGAAGTAGCATTATTAATATATAAATAAAAAGAGTTGTCTTGTTTTTGAAACTTTAAGAGTCTGTATGATTCTAATTGCTGCCCAATAAAGTCAGAAAAAATAGGGTTGATACAAATATAGGTGTTGATAAAAGGGTTTGCTTCTTTTAAGTAATGTGTAATTAAATTTGCAGCAGTTCCCTCGCCAACCAAAGAAATAAATGGCGATGTTTTGTAGTTACTTTCCATAAAAAAAATAACTTCATCTTTAATAAATTGATAAAATGCATTATTACTAGCAGTTAGTCTGCCATCATTTACATTAAAATAGGTGTCCTTTTTTTTATCCAAAGCAACACCTACAATAATTTGTTTTGGTGCTTTGTCTTTTGCTGCAAATAATTTGGCATTACCAGTATAAATATCAAAAAGATAGCCTTCATCAAAAACAATTGTTAAAGGATAGTTTTTTAAACTATCTTTTTCATATCCTTTAGGTAAATATATTTTAAGATCTCTTTTGGATTCTAAAAAATCTGAGGTTATTTGTTTTTCAATAATTTTTTGCGAAAATCCACTTAGGCAAAACAGTGTAAATATTAGTGAAAATGATTTCTTTATCATAAATTTGACTCTTTATTAGTATAACTATTTATTTTCTCTGATAACAATAACGGCAAAATACAAAAATTATGATGCAACCTGAATGGAAAACTGTTAAAGAATTTGAAGATATTACTTACAAAAAATGTAACGGAGTAGCTAGAATTGCTTTTAACAGACCAGATGTAAGAAATGCTTTTAGACCTAAAACAACAAAAGAGTTGTACGAAGCTTTTTATGATGCCGGTGAAGATGTAAATATCGGAGTTGTTCTTCTGTCTGCCGAAGGACCTAGTAGTAAAGATGGTGTGTATTCATTTTGTTCTGGTGGTGATCAGAAGGCAAGAGGGCATCAAGGTTATGTTGGTGATGATGGTTATCACAGATTAAATATCTTAGAAGTACAACGTTTAATTCGTTTTATGCCAAAAGCAGTTATTTGTGTTGTTCCTGGTTGGGCAGTTGGTGGCGGACATAGTTTGCATGTGGTTTGCGATTTAACGTTGGCATCTAAAGAACACGCAATTTTTAAACAAACAGACGCAGATGTTACTTCTTTTGATGGTGGCTACGGTTCTGCTTACCTAGCAAAAATGGTAGGACAGAAAAAAGCACGTGAAATTTTCTTTTTAGGAAGAAATTATTCTGCACAAGAGGCTTATGAAATGGGAATGGTAAATGCCGTAATTCCGCATGCGGAACTAGAAGATACCGCTTATGAGTGGGCGCAAGAAATTTTAGAGAAAAGTCCGACTTCGATTAAAATGCTAAAGTTTGCAATGAACTTAACAGATGATGGAATGGTTGGGCAGCAAGTTTTTGCTGGTGAGGCAACACGATTGGCTTACATGACCGATGAAGCAAAAGAGGGTAGAGATGCTTTTCTTGAAAAAAGAAAGCCAAATTTCCCTAAGAAATGGATTCCATAGTCCTTTTGAAAAAATAAGATTGTTAAAATAAAATACAAATAAAACAGTTTCTTCTCTTTGGGAAGATTAAGAAGAGAAAATGAAATCACAAGTAGTTACTTTTTTAATAAAGTGTCCAGATCAAAAAGGATTGGTAGCAAAAATTACCAACTTTTTTTACAACAAAGGGTTTAATATTTTAAGCTGTCAGCAATATGTAAATTCTTTAGAAGAAACTTACTTTATGCGTGTTCGTTTAAATGCGGCAGGTACAGAAATATCAAAAACCGAGTTAGAAGAAAGTTTCTTAGAGTTGGCAGTACCTTTACAATTTAAATGGTCTGTAAAGTATAGCAACCAAATGCAAAATGTGGCCATTATGGTATCGCATACCAGTCATAATTTATATGATTTATTAGAGCGTTCTAAAGAAGGACGTTTGAATTGTAAAATTAAAATGATTATTAGTAATCATGACAAGTTGCGTTCTATTGCAGACATGTTTCAGGTGCCTTATTATCACTTGCCAGTAACTAATGAAACAAGAGAATTACAAGAAGCTCAAATTATAGATTTAATAGAAACCAATGAGATAGATTTAGTTGTAATGGCAAGATATATGCAAATTCTGTCATCATATTTTATAAATCGTTATCCAGAGAAAATCATCAACATACATCATTCTTTTTTACCCGCATTTCAAGGAGCCAATCCTTATAAGAGAGCTTATGAAAGAGGTGTAAAATTAATAGGTGCTACAGCTCATTATGCTACAGAAGATTTAGATGAAGGGCCAATTATAGAGCAAGATGTAAAGCCTGTAACACATGATAGTACACCATCAACCTTAAAAAGAATAGGAGCAGATATAGAGAAATTGGTATTGGCAAGAGCTGTTAAAAACCATTTACAACACCAAATAATTGTATCAGGCAATAGAGCAATAGTTTTTCCGGAAGCAGGAGAATAGGGTTGATAACGAATTATGATTGATGAATTTGTAATTAACAATTTGTAATTTTTAATTTTAAAAAATTATTTTGAAGATAATCTGTATTGGGCGCAATTACGCAAAACATATTGAAGAGCTAGCAAATGAAAGGCCAGAGCATCCTGTTGTTTTTCTAAAGCCAGATTCTGCTATTTTACCAAAGAAGAATCCTTTTTTTATTCCTCCTTTTTCTGATGATGTGCATTATGAAGTAGAGGTTTTGGTGAAAATTAATAAAGTAGGAAAACATATTGCGGCCAAGTTTGCTCATAAATATTATGATGAAATTGGTTTAGGAATCGATTTTACAGCTAGAGATGTTCAGCAACAATGCAAAGAAAAAGGATTGCCTTGGGAAAAAGCAAAAGCGTTTGACGGTAGTGCTGTTATTGGTGAATTTTATCCGAAAGCAGAATTTGATACTGATAATCTAGAGTTTCAACTAGATAAAAACGGAGCAATTGTGCAAGATGGTAATACCAATGCAATGTTGTGGAAAATAGACGAATTGATTTCTTATGTTTCGCAATATTTCACCTTAAAAAAAGGAGATATTATTTTTACAGGAACACCCGCAGGAGTTGGTAAAGTTGTAGAAAATGATCTGCTAACCGGAACAATTAACGGAAAAGAAGCTTTTCAAATTAGGGTAAAATAAAAAGAAAGACACTGTTTTAAGTAGCACCGTTTAGTTGTGTTTCTTTTTAAACTTTGTCGTTTTGTAACGCACAACAAATGAACGCAGAGATTATAACGATTGGTGATGAAATACTTATCGGACAAATAGTTGATACAAACTCGCAATGGATTGGTCAAGAATTAAATAAAATAGGGGTTTCTGTTTATCAGATTACTTCAATTCAAGATGATGAACAACACATTTTAAACGCCTTTAAAGAAGCGCAAGAAAGAGTAGATATTGTTATTGTAACAGGTGGTTTAGGCCCAACTAAAGATGATATTACCAAAAAAACGTTGGCAACCTTTTTTAACAATGATCATTTTATAGAGTATCCAGAGGTAATTGCTCATATAAAAGAGATGTTCAAGAAAATGAATCATCCTTTTAAAGAGATTCAAAAAACACAAGCACAGATTCCATCAAAAGCGACTTTGTTAAAAAACGAACTTGGTACAGCACCAGGAATGTGGTTTTTTGAGAACGCTACTGTTTTTGTGTCATTACCCGGTGTGCCATACGAAATGAAAGGGTTGATGCTTAAAGAAGTTTTGCCAAGAATTCAACAACAATTTAAACTTCCTTTTATTATTCATAAAACCATTATGACTTATGGACAAGGAGAAAGTACGATTGCAGAAAAAATTGCAGATTTCGAAAACAATTTACCTGCACATATAAAGTTGGCATATTTGCCATCTTTTGGTCGTGTTCGACTTCGTTTATCTGGTAAATCGAATGACAAAGCACAATTAGAAGAAGAGTTAGCTGTATTAGTAGCGCAAGTATATCAATTGATACCAGATATAATTTCTGGGATAGACGATGCTGCACCATTAGAAAATAGAGTAGGTGTTCTGTTGAAAGAAAAAAAACAGACAATTTGCACAGCAGAGAGTGTAACAGGAGGTAAGATTGCTGCCACTCTAGTTTCTGTAGCAGGTGCCTCTGAGTATTTTAAAGGAGGTTTTATAACCTACGATGCTGCAACAAAAATAAATGTATTAGGTGTTTTAGATAAAACAATTGAAAATCATACAGTAGTGAGTGCTGCGGTAGCTTTAGAAATGGCAAAAGGTGCAAAAGAAAAATTAAATACAAATTATGCAATTGCTGTAACAGGCAATGCAGGTCCTACAAAAGATGCAACAGATAAAAGTTTAGGAGCCGTTTTTATTGCAATTGTGTCTGATAATAAGCAAGTTGTAGAGTCGTTTAACTTTGGACAGCCTAGAGAGAAAGTAATTCATAAAACTGTAAATAAAGCTTTAGAATTATTACAGAAAGAAATTATTTAAAAATAAATGAAATTGTTTTGCTCAATATTGTAATTATTTGTAGATTTGCACCTCGTTTAGAGATAACACTATAAATACTGTCGAAAAGATGTCTAGAGTTTGTGAATTAACAGGTAAAAAAGCAATGGTTGGGAACAATGTTTCTCACGCTTTAAATAGAACTAAGAGAAAGTTTGACGCTAATCTAATGACAAAGCGTTTTTATATCCCAGAAGAAGATAAATGGATTAAATTAAAAATATCTGCTTCTGCATTAAAAAATATTAACAGGAAAGGAATTTCTGCAGTTATAAAAGAAGCGAGAGCTAACGGATTTTTAACAAAGTAAGCTTACGCGATTTAAAATTTTATACAGATGGCAAAAAAAGGAAACAGAGTTCAGGTAATTTTAGAATGTACAGAGCATAAAGCTACAGGAGAAAGAGGTACTTCTAGATACATTACAACAAAGAACAAGAAGAATACACCAGATAGAATGGAGATTAAGAAATTTAATCCTATTTTAAAGAAAATGACTGTTCATAAAGAAATTAAATAAATATAATATCTAGAACTCTTTGTAGAGTACATAGATTTAAAAAACACATACAATGGCAAAGAAAACAGTAGCATCGTTACAGACTTCTTCAAAAAGATTAAGTAAAGCTATCAAAATGGTAAAGTCTCCAAAATCAGGAGCTTATACATTTGTAGAAACTATTATAGATCCTTCTAAAGTAGATGCATTTTTAGCTAAAAAGTAATTTATACTTTTAACAATATTTAAAACTATTTTCTAGATTAGAAAGTAGTTTTTTTTATGCTCTATAATTACGTATTTTTGAACATCAATAAATTACAGATCTGTAATTTTAAGCAAATACATTTATAATAAAGTAAATCAATCGTATAATTGACTTTATTTGAAGGTATTGCCGTAGTAAAAAAAATAAATATGAGTTTTTTTAAGAAAATTTTTTCAAAAGAAAAAAAAGAAACATTAGATAAAGGTTTAGAAAAATCTAAAGACAGTTTTTTAGGTAAATTGTCTAAAGCTGTTGCGGGTAAATCTAAAGTAGATGCAGCTGTTTTAGATGATTTAGAAGAGGTGCTTGTAGCTTCTGATGTAGGTGTAAATACAACGCTTAAAATTATTGACAGAATAGAAGAACGCGTTGCTAGAGATAAGTATTTAGGCACAGACGAGTTAAATAAAATTCTTAAAGAAGAAATTGCAAATTTATTGTCTGAAACCAATACAGGTAATGAAACCGATTTTACAATTCCTAAGATTGCTGCTGATTCTAACGGGCATAAGATGCCTTATGTTTTAATGGTAGTTGGTGTAAATGGTGTAGGTAAAACAACTACTATTGGTAAGTTGGCTTCTCAATTTAAAAAACAAGGTTTAAAAGTAGTATTAGGCGCAGCAGATACTTTTAGAGCTGCTGCTATAGATCAATTACAAGTTTGGGCAGATAGAACAGAAGTGCCTATTGTACGTCAAGAAATGGGTTCTGACCCTGCATCTGTAGCTTTTGATACACTAAAATCTGCAGTGACCCAAAATGCAGATGTAGTTATTGTAGATACAGCTGGTCGTTTACACAACAAGGTAAATTTAATGAATGAATTGACAAAAATTAAGCGTGTTATGCAGAAAGTAGTTGCAGATGCACCACACGATGTTTTGTTAGTTTTAGATGGTTCTACCGGACAAAATGCTTTTGAACAAGCAAAACAATTTACCAAAGCAACAGAAGTTACCTCGTTGGCAGTTACAAAATTAGACGGTACAGCAAAAGGTGGCGTAGTAATCGGAATTTCTGATCAGTTTCAAATTCCTGTAAAATATATTGGCGTAGGAGAAGGAATAGATGATTTACAAGTTTTTAATAAATTCGAATTTGTAGATTCCTTTTTTAAATAGTATTCTATCATAGAACAATCAACATTAAAGCTCTTACATAGAGCTTTTTTTTATTATACAACTTTGTAAAGCCTCTTTAAAAGTAGTTAATTTAGCTTTATATTTGCAGTCAGAAAAAAAACAATATGCGTACAAAAACCAGTAAACAAAATAAAATTAACGTAGTTACTTTAGGCTGCTCTAAAAACGTTTACGATAGTGAAGTTTTAATGGGACAATTGAAAGCCAATGGCAAAGATGTAGTGCATGAAGATGAAAATGACGATGGCAATATTGTAGTTATTAATACCTGCGGTTTTATTGGCAAAGCCAAAGAAGAATCTATAGATACTATTTTGCATTATGCGCAAAGAAAAGAAGCTGGCGAAATAGACAAAGTTTTTGTTTCTGGATGTTTAAGTGAAAGGTACAAGCCAGATTTAGAAAAAGAAATTACCAACGTAGATCAGTATTTTGGTACGCATGATTTGCCAAACTTATTACAAGCTTTAGAAGCAGATTATAAGCATGAATTGATTGGAGAGCGTTTAACAACGACTCCAAAACATTATGCATATCTAAAAATAGCAGAAGGTTGCGATAGACCTTGTTCTTTTTGTGCAATTCCGCTTATGCGAGGAAAACACGTATCTACACCAATTGAAAATTTGGTTACCGAAGCAACCAAACTTGCCGAAAAAGGGATTAAAGAAATTATGCTAATTGCACAAGATTTAACCTATTACGGTTTAGATATTTATAAAAAACGTGCACTTGCAGACTTATTAATTGCGTTGACAAAAGTAGAGGGTATAGAGTGGATTAGAATGCATTATGCTTTTCCAACAGGTTTTCCGATGGATGTTTTAGAGGTGATGAAAAACGAACCTAAAGTATGTAATTATTTAGACATACCCTTGCAACACATTAATACAGAGTTGTTAAAATCGATGAAACGTGGTACAACACATGAGAAAACAACTGCTTTAATACATAAATTTAGGGAAATAGTGCCAGAAATGGCTATAAGAACTACTTTAATAGTTGGGTATCCAGGAGAAACAGAAGAAATGTTTCAAGAGCTTAAAGATTGGGTAGAAGAGATGCGTTTCGAGCGTTTAGGTGCTTTTGAATATTCTCACGAAGAAAATACTGGCGCATATGTTTTAGATGATAATGTGCCCGCAGAAGTAAAGTTTAGAAGAGTTAATGAAATTATGGAGGTACAATCTCAAATTTCTTGGGAATTGAATCAACAGAAAATAGGAAAAACATTTAAATGTTTGTTTGACAGAAAAGACGGTGAGTTTTTCTATGGTAGAACAGAATCTGATTCGCCAGACGTAGACAACGATGTTTTGGTAGATGCCAAAGAACACTATATAAAAATTGGCGAGTTTATAGATGTTAAAATTTATGATGCCGGAGATTACGATTTGTATGGTACTCCTGTAAAAAGACAAGAGAAGCCAATGCCTTTGCATCAAAAAAGAAAATAGAAGTTACAGAAAAGTAATCATTATTTTTATAAGGTGTTTTCTAAAATTAAGATGGTATTTAAATCGTCTAATAGGTGCTTTTTAAGATAACAAAAACAAAAAACAGTTGTATTTTTAGTTTTTAACAAAGAACAATTAAGAGAAATGAAAGTAACTCATATACCTTATAAACAAACTGGTTTTTTTTCTAAAACCATGCTAGATTATCTTAACAAAACAGCATCTATAGCTCCATTTTATAATAATTTTCCAGATATAACAGGTTTTCATAATCAGATAGAAGAGAAAGAGAAATCTTTTCGGTTACAATCTCGATTGGTATTATCATCTGCTTTAAAAGAACAATACAATAACTTTAATACTTCTTTAAAGACAGCAGATAATATAGCTTCTTTAAAGGATAAAAATACGTTTACAATAACTACAGGTCACCAGTTAAATTTATTTACTGGGCCTTTGTACTTTTTGTATAAAATTATTTCTACGATTAATTTATGCAAAGAATTAAAACTAAAATTTCCTTCTAAAAATTTTGTACCAATTTATTGGATGGCTTCTGAAGATCATGATTTCGATGAAATTAATTATTTTAATTTTGATGGTAAAAAAGTAAGCTGGAATTATGAAGATGGTGGTGCAGTTGGTCGATTTTCTACCGAAAGTTTAGAAGCAGTCTTTGCAGTTTTTTCGGATCATTTGGGCAGTTCTAAAAATGCACTTTTTTTAAAACAACTTTTTTCTGATGCCTATTTAAAACATACAACTTTAACATCGGCAACACGGTATATTGCTAACGAATTGTTTGCTGACGATGGCTTGGTTATTATAGATGCAGACGATAAAAATTTAAAAGAACTATTTGTGCCTTTTGTAAAAGATGAGTTTGAAAATAAAACGTCATTTACAGCAGTTAGCAAAACGATTAAAGATTTAGAAAAGGAATATAAAATTCAGGTGAACCCTAGAGAAATTAATTTATTTTATTTAGGAAAACATTATCGAGAACGCATTGTTTTAGAGCAAGGAATTTATAAGGTTAATAATACAGATATAGTTTTTACAAAAGACGAAATAATTAAAGAGTTAGTAAATAACCCAGAAAACTTTTCGCCAAATGTAATTATGCGTCCGCTTTATCAAGAGGTAATTTTACCAAACATCTGTTATATTGGTGGTGGTGGCGAAATTGCTTATTGGCTAGAGTTAAAAGCGTATTTTAATAAAGTTAATGTTCCTTTTCCGGTATTGTTGTTAAGAAATTCTGTTCAAATTATAGAAAGCAATCAACAGAAAAAGTTACAAAAATTAAATATTTCTATTCAAGAACTCTTTTTGAGTCAGCATCAATTAATTGCAAATAAAGTAATTGAAAACGCCAACTTAGAAATAGATTTTGATGAAAAAATAGCTTTTTTAGAGCAACAATTTTTAGAGTTAAAGCAGGTTGCTAAACTAACAGATGTAACTTTTATAAATGCTGTAAACGCCCAAGAAAGAAAACAAGTTAAAGGACTACAAAACTTGCAAAAAAGATTGCTAAAAGCAGAAAAAAGGCGTCAAAAAGATTTAGTAGTAAGAATAAGTGAATTGCAAAATAAAATTTTACCAAACCAATCATTAGAGGAACGTCAGCGAAACTTTTCTGATTATTATCTTTCTTACGGAAGTACTTTTGTAGAAGTTTTAAAAGAGGTTTTACAGCCTTTAAAATTAGAATTTACAGTAATAGAATTATGAGTAAAGATAAAGGACTACATCCTAAAAATAGGTTTAATAAAGGTTATGAGTTTGAGAAGTTAATTCTTTTAAATCCGGCCTTAAAAGAATTTGTAATTACCAATCAGTATAACAGCGTAACAATCGACTTTTCGAATCCGAAGGCAGTAAAAGAATTAAATAAAGCATTATTATTCTCGTATGATGTAATTTCTAATTGGAATTTTCCTGACCAAAATTTATGTCCGCCAATACCTGGTAGATTAGATTATATTCATCATTTAGCATCACTTTTAAAAGATGAAAAAGATGTGAAAATATTAGACATTGGTACAGGAGCAACCTGTGTTTATCCTTTATTAGGTGTTGCAGAATATAATTGGGATTTTGTTGCAACAGATATCGATTTAGATTCTTTAGATACCGCACAAGATATTATTGATGACAATCATTTAACATCAAAAATTAATTTGCGCCAGCAGTTTGATGAATCTAAGATATTAGCAAATATTATAGAGAAAACAGACTCCTTTTCTGCAGTGATGTGCAATCCACCGTTTTATAAGTCTGCAGAAGAAGCACAAGGCGCTAATAAAAGAAAGAATAAGAATCTAGGCAATAGTGCGGTTCGTAATTTTTCTGGAAATAATAATGAATTATGGTATGTTGGTGGCGAAAAGGCTTTTTTACACAACTATCTGTATGAAAGTACGCTTTATAAAAATTCTAGTAAGTGGTTTACAAGCTTGGTTTCTAAAAAAGAGAATGTAGAGAGTTTAACAATTTCTTCAAAAAAATTAGGGGTTAAAGAGTTTAATGTTATTTCTATGAATCAAGGAAATAAAGTGACAAGAGTTGTCGCTTGGAGGTTTTAAATAAACCTAATTCATAAAAAAAAACCGCTATCTAATTAGATAGCGGTTTGTGGTTTTAAGCTAATTTTTTAGCATTTTTTACTTTTTGTTTGGTAAGTGCAATTGCAATTACCTCTTTCATTTCAGTTACGTAATGAAAAGTTAACCCTTTCAAATAACTTTCTTTTATTTCTAAAATATCTTTTTCGTTTTCTTTACACAAAATAATTTCTTTAATATTTGCTCTTTTTGCAGCAAGTATTTTTTCTTTAATACCACCTACAGGTAAAACTTTGCCTCTTAAAGTAATTTCGCCAGTCATGGCTAATTTGTTTTTAATTTTACGCTGTGTAAATGACGAAACTAAAGAAGTTAACATCGTAATACCAGCACTTGGCCCGTCTTTTGGTGTAGCGCCTTCTGGTACATGTATGTGTACATTGTATTTGTCTAAAATTGCTGGCTTAATACCAAATTCTTCTGCGTTAGATTTTATGTATTGCATTGCAATTGTTGCAGATTCTTTCATTACAGTACCTAAATTACCAGTAATAGAAAGTGTACCTTTTCCTTTAGATAAGATAGATTCTATAAATAAGATATCTCCACCAACTTGCGTCCATGCTAAACCAGTAACAACACCGGCAACCTCATTATTTTCAAATTTATCTCTATTTCTAGGCGTACCTAATATTTCTTCTATTTTTTCTGATGATAAAGCAATATCATAGTCTTCTTCTAAAGCAATTGATTTAGCAGCAAAACGAACTACTTTCGCAATCTTTTTTTCGAGTCCTCTAACACCAGATTCTCTTGTGTATCCTTCAACAATTAATTCTAGTTGTTTTTTGCCTAATTTTAAATGTTTACTATCTAAGCCATGTTCTTTTAGTTGTTTTGGTAACAAATGCCTTTTAGCAATCTCTACCTTTTCTTCTATAGTATAGCCAGTAACATTAATAATTTCCATTCGGTCTCTTAAAGCCCAAGGTATTTGTCCTAAATTATTAGCTGTAGCTATAAATAGTATTTTAGATAAATCATACCCAACTTCTAGATAGTTATCGTAAAAACTTTCATTTTGCTCTGGGTCTAAAACTTCTAACATTGCCGATGAAGGGTCTCCTTGATGACTTTGACTTAGCTTGTCAATTTCATCTAACACAAAAACCGGATTAGAAGTTTTGGCTTTTTTTAAGTTCTGAATTAAACGACCTGGCATTGCACCGATATATGTTTTTCTGTGGCCTCTTATTTCAGCTTCATCTCTTAAGCCTCCTAAAGACATTCTAACATATTTACGCCCTAAAGCTTCTGCAACCGATTTTCCTAAAGATGTTTTTCCAACTCCAGGAGGTCCGTATAAACAGATAATTGGAGACTTCATATCTCCTCTTAATTTTAAAACAGCCAAATGTTCTATAATTCTTTCTTTTACTTTTTCTAAGCCAAAATGTTCTCTATCTAAAACTTTAGTAGCAACTTTTAAATCGAATTTGTCTTTAGAGTAAACACCCCAAGGTAACTCTAAAAGTAGTTCTAAATAACTTCTTTGAACCCCATATTCTGCTGCTTGTGGGTTCATTCTTTTTAATCTATTTAGTTCTTTTTCAAAAGTTTCGGCAACTTCTTTATTCCATTTTTTACTTTTTGCCTTAGTGCGCATTTCCTCTAGCTCTTCATCGTTAGAAACGCCGCCTAATTCTTCTTGAATGGTTTTTAATTGTTGATTTAAATAATATTCTCTTTGTTGCTGATCTAGATCTTCACGTGTTTTAGATTGAATATCATTACGTAGTTTTAATTTTTGTAACTCTTTATTTAAGTTTGTTAAAGCTAATAACGCACGTTCTTTTAAATTATCTTTCTCTAAAATTAGTTGTTTTTGAGCAACTGTTAAATCCATATTAGAAGAAATAAAATTCACCAAAAAAGCGTCTGATTTTATATTTTTTATAGCAAAAGAAGCTTCCGAAGGTAACATCGGGTTTTCTTTAATAACTTCTAAAGATTGCTCTTTAATAGATTCTATAATTGCTTCAAATTCTTTAACATTTTCTACTTCCTTATCATCAATAGCCTCTTTTACAGTTGCTTTTAAATAAGGTTTGTCTTGTATAATTGCATCAATTTTAAAACGTTTTTTACCCTGAATAATAACAGTAGTGTTACCGTCTGGCATTTTTAAAACACGTAAAATTTGAGCAACCACACCAGTTGTATGAATGTCTTTTAAGCTAGGTTTTTCTTCTTCTTCATTTTTTTGAGCAACAACACCTATTACTTTGTCTCCTTTATTGGCATCTTTAATCAATTGTATAGATGTATCTCTACCTGCTGTAATAGGTATTACAACGCCAGGAAAAAGTACCGTATTTCTTAAAGGTAAAATAGGCAATATTTCGGGTACACTTTCTTTGTTAATAATTTCCTCATCTTCAGGAGTCATTAAAGGTATTAACTCAGAATCTTCGTTTAACATGCTGTTAAGCGACATATTGTCTAAATGCATTATTTTTGGTTTGCTCATAGTATTGTATATCTGTCATACTGACATTGATTTTGCTAAAGTATAAAAGCAATGTCAATTTTAAATTTTTAATTATCTGATAATCAATATTTTTATTATAATTAAATGATATTGTTTAATCATAAAAACAATTGTTGTGCCAAAGGATTTAATATCTTGTTTTTTTATAAAACATCTTTAAATCATAACGATTAAAAATAAAGTGTGTACTTTTATAATCAAAAGACAGTTATTTCTATTGTAAATAAATTTAGGGTAACTCTATTAAATTAACTCTATTAATATGAACACAATTATAAAAAAGGTCCTCTTATTAAATTTTATTTTTATAATAACCACATCTTTAAGTGCTCAAAATTGGTTTTCTGGCAATAAAAAAATAAAAGGAAATGGAGTCCTATTAAAAGAAGTTAGAGAGGTGCCTAACTATAAAGAGATTTCGATTGGCGGATTTTTCGAAGTTGTTTTGGTTTCTGGTAAACAAGGAAAAATTGACATTGAGGCAGAAGAAAATTTGATGGCTTACATAACAACAGAAGTTACAGACAGAGTTTTAAAAATAAATTTTAAAAAACACACAAACATCAATGCTACTAAAAAAATGCAACTTTTGGTTCCCTACAAAGGTTTAGAAGGTGTTGCAATTGGCGGTTCTGGTAGTGTTTCTAGCAATCATATAATAGATACAAATAACTTTAATATATCAATTGCAGGCTCTGGCGGTTTAAATCTTTCTTTAAAGGTTGTAAATGTAACTACCTCAATTAGTGGTTCTGGTACGATAGATTTACAGGGTAGTACAGAAAATTTAAATTGCTCAATTGCAGGTTCTGGGTCAGTAAATGCCTATGATTTAAAAGCAGACAAAGTAAGTATAAATATAGCGGGTTCTGGTAGCGTTAAAACCACTGCTATCACAAAATTAAAATCTAAATTAGTGGGTTCTGGGAATGTTTATTATAAAGGAAAACCAAATAAAATAGATACAAAATCGGTAGGTTCTGGTAGTGCATTTAATCGAAATTAATATGTAACAGCTTCTTTATTTAAGGCCACCAGATTAGAAAGAATTTTTCAATCTCTCCATTTTTCTTTTTTAACCAACAAAGCGGTGTAGTTTGTTTTGTTAAATATCCATCAGTTTTGGTAACAAAATCGTTATAATTTAGCCAGTTTACGGTTTTATGAGGAATGGTAATCCAATCTTTTTTTACAGGAATAAAAAACTTACAATTTTCGAACTGTTTTAGTTCTTTTCTATTTATATAAAAACCAGCAATGCAATTCTCGTCTAAATGATTTAAAGTAATATCTTTACTTGCAAAGGGCATAAATAATTGCCCCATAAAATAAACTTGTTGTTGTATGTTTTTAGCATTTAGGTTGATGTTTTTTAAATATGAATCACTTTCTTTAGAGTAGAGAAGTGGCAGTTGTTTTTCTTTTAGTTTCTTAATTTTTTCTAACAAAGAATCTTTTCTGTTAGGGCCAATAAAATGAGCTATTTCAGAATTGCCAACACTAGCATCGTACAAATAAAATTTATAGACAATTTCTAAATGAATGGGTTGTTTTTCTTTTAAAAGAATGCAATCTAACTCACCTAAAGTAATTTTTTCTTTTTGAATTTGAATGTTCTCGCTAATTATTTGGATGCTTTTGTTCTGCTTCAATTCAAAAGAAACAAAACGTTCGATGTATTTACCCAATCTTAATTTTTCATCGATATCAATTGATATTTTTGATGCTTTTTTTTCAATTTCAAATTGATGAAGCTCACAAACAGCATTCTTTTTCCACAAAGTATTTGTTTGTAGAAAACCTTCATATCTTTTTTGAATTATTTTTTCTTTTTGATGCATATAAAAACGAAGTTACAATTCTATTTTGTAAATTTAAACTTTCAAAATTCAATAAAATGCCCTTCCAAGAAACAAGTTTACAATTTTTAAAAACCTTACAAAAAAATAACAATAGAGATTGGTTTACTGCCAATAAACCATCTTTTGTAAAAATTCAAAAAGAAGTAAAAGAGGTTTTTTTAGAAATACAATCAGATCTAGAAAAACATGATGAAATAGAAAAAATGAAAATTTATAGAATCTATAGAGATGTTCGTTTTTCTAATGATAAAACACCTTATAATCCAAGGTTAGCAGCATCTTATACAAGATTAGGCAAAGCTTTAAGAGGCGGTTATTTTTTACAAATAAAACCAGGAGAAACAATGTTGGCTGGAGGTTTTTGGCAGCCAGAAAAAGACGATTTATTAAGAATTAGAAAAGAAATTGCACAAGATGCAAGTGAATTTCGTGAAATATTAAACGATAAAAACTTTAAGAAGTATTTTGGAGGTGTTTTTAAAGGAGACGAATTAAAATCTGCACCAAGAGGTTTCGATAAAGACCATAAAGACATCGATTTATTAAGAAAGAAAGGTTTTATTGCTATAAGAAGTTTTACAGATGCAGAAGTTTTAGCACCCAATTTTTTAAAAGAAATAGCAGATAGTTATAAGGCTTTACGACCTTTTTTTAATTTATTTAGCGATGTTTTAACAACTAATTTAAACGGAGAATCTATCTTATAATGAATACTGTGTTTTCTTTAACCATCAAAGTTTCATCCGAAGATATAGATACGCTACAACATGTAAATAATTTAGTTTATGTGAAGTGGATGGATGATATTGCTACAACCCATTGGTCTTATTTAACTAAAAATAATCCATTGCCACAATACGTTTGGGTAGTAACTAGGCATGAAATAGACTATAAAAACCAGGCAACTTTAGGAGATGAAATTCTTGTAAAAACATGGGTTGGAGAAACTAAAGGCATTACTTCTATAAGGTTTATGGAGTTTTATAAGAACGATATTTTGTTAGTAGCCGCAAAAACTACATGGGCAATGTTAGATGCCAAAACTTTTAAGCCTACAAGAATTAGAGAAAATGTTTTAAAAGTACTACAGCCTCTTAAATAAAAGTATCTTTGCATAAAAATTAAACTACAAAATGTCAACTTTTTCTTCATTAGGTATTCAAACAGATTATATAAAAGCACTTCAAGAATTAGGGATTACAAAACCCTCTGAAATTCAAGAAAAAGCAATTCCTATTTTAATAAATTCGAAAACAGATTTTATTGGTTTGGCGCAAACTGGTACTGGTAAAACAGCCGCTTTTGGATTGCCTGTTTTACATCATATAGATGCTAGTTCTAACAACATTCAAACCTTAATTTTATCTCCTACAAGAGAGTTGGTTCAGCAAATAAAAAAGCAATTATTTAAGTTTACTAAATTTAGTAATGATAAAATTTTTGTTGAAGCTGTTTTTGGTGGCGAAAAGATAGATCGACAAATGAATAATCTAAAAAGAACGACTCACGTAGTTGTGGCAACACCAGGTAGATTAATCGATTTAATAGAAAGAGGTAGCATTGATATTAGTCACGTTAAAACAGTTGTTTTAGATGAAGCTGATGAAATGCTAAGCATGGGTTTTAAGCAAGATTTAAATAGAATTTTAAAATTTACAACCAAATTAGATAGAAAAACATGGTTGTTTTCTGCCACAATGCCAGAAGAAATTAAGCGAATTGTTAAAACGTATATGGATGCGAATGCACCAAGAGTAGAAATTAATAGAAGTGCTTTGGTAAATGCAAATATTCGTCATCATTTTGTTAAAACAACTCTAAAAGAAAAACCTTTAGATATTATTTCTTTTCTAGAAAAAAGACAAGATCAAAGAGGTATTATTTTCTGTAGAACAAAAGCAGGAGCTCAAAATTTAGCAGCTTTACTAATAGAAGAAGGCTTTTCTGCGGCCGCATTAGAAGGAGATATGCAGCAAAAAGAACGCGATAAAGTAATGAGAGCCTTTAAAAAAGAAAATATTCAGTACTTAGTTTCGACAGATGTTTCTGCTCGTGGTATTGATGTTAGTGGATTAGAGTTTGTAATACATCATCAATTACCAGAACAATTAGAATACTATACACATAGAAGTGGTAGAACAGCAAGAGCAGGTAAAACCGGAGTTTCAATAGCTTTTATACTGCCATCAGAATTAGAGAGAATTCATCAAATTCAGAAAGAATTAAATATTAAATTCTCTGAAGTTACTGTATAAATGAATCTTATCTATTTTTTAGACATATCAGGAACCTTTGCCTTTGCTATTAGTGGTGCCTTGGTGGCTTCTGATAAAAAGTTCGATTTATTTGGTGTAGCAATAATTGCTTTTGTTACCGCCGTTGGTGGTGGTATGCTTCGAGATATCTTAATTGATGCACATCCAATCAATTGGATTGGAGATCTTAATTATTTATGGACTATCTTTTTAGCAGTGATTCTAACTTTTTTGTTTAAAAGTAAAATAGCACCTTTAAGTAAAACACTTTTTTTGTTTGATACCATTGGTTTAGGTGTTTTTACGTTACTGGGTTTGCAAAAAGGATTGTCTTTTAATTTGCATCCTATCATTGCTTTGATAATGGGAATGATTTCTGCTGTTTTTGGCGGCGTTTTAAGAGATGTGCTAACAAATAAAGTACCTTTAATTTTCGAAAAAGAAATTTATGCCTCTGCTTGTTTAGCCGGTGGTTTTACTTATTTAATTTTAAGTTATTTTAAACTGTCAGAAAATTTAATTTTTATTGTTTCTGCAACTATTATTGTTGTTATAAGAGTTATTGCTGTAAAATTTCAACTACAGTTACCAAAAATTAAAGACGATTTATTTACTAAAACGAAATAAATGAGTAGTGTAATATTTAATAATTTTGAAGATTTTAAACAGTGTAAAGGGCAACAGTTACCTTTAGGGGAATGGTTTCTTATAACACAAGAAATGATCAACAATTTTGCAAATGCTACTTTAGATAAACAGTGGATTCATGTTGATGAAAAAAGAGCTTTAAAAGAGAGTCCGTTTAAAAGTACAATAGCACATGGTTTTATGTCTGTTGCTATGATTTCTAAATTATTAGGAGAAATTTTTACTATTAAAAGCTTAAAAATTGGCTTAAATTATGGTTTAAACAAAGTTCGTTTTCCTAATCCGGTACCCGTTAACAGTCAGTTAAGAATGATTGCTAGTGTAATTGATGTTACAGAGATTAATAACAACGGTATTAGGGTTACTTTTTCTTGTATAGTAGCGATAAAAGGGCAAGAGAAACCTGCTTGTGCTGCAGAGTTTATTGCAGCCTTTTTTGAATAAAATAGATTGATAAAGTAGCCTTTCTTAGTCTGTTAAATTGATGACAGCAACCTTAAATAAATTAGCTTTAGTTTTAAAGAATGAGTTTTCTAAATCGATCGCTTTTAGTTTCGCTTCAATTAATTTTACTTCTCGATAGTTTACAAGAAATAGAGAGCTTTCTCCTAAAAAAAACTTACGATCTTCTGCATTAAGTAAGGTGTGGTAATCTTTTACAATACTGCTAGTTAGGTTGTTTTGGTATCGAAAAGAATTGAGTTCTTGTTGTATTGCGTTTACTTTGTTTTTTATTGTAATTTTTGCAATCTCATTTTCTAATTTTTGGTCTTGTAGTTTTATGTTTGCTAACTTTAAATCTCCTCTTTCTTTTCTTAAAAATATAGGTACTTTAAAGTTAATTCTAGCTTTATAATCTTGATTATTAAAAGAGTTTATTTGGTTTCTATTTTCAGTTAAAAAATTATATTCTACATCTAATTTAGGTAATAAATTATTTAGCTTTAATTTTCTATCAATGTTTAAACCATTAATTTTAAAGTTTAAAGATCTTATTTTTGGGTGATTATTAATGTCAAAATTTTCATCGTTAAACAATGCGATATTAAATGTTACATCTACATTATTTATAGTGTTTGTATCGGGAATAATATTTTCTTGTAGCTCTACAGGTGTATTATTGTTTAGCCATAAAAAATTAGACAATTCTAAAGAAGATTTTATCAGTTTTATTCTTGCTTTTTCGAAGTTTAACTTTCTTGTATTTAATGTAATTTTAGCTTCTGTAGTATCTATTGCCGGTTTTTGACCTTCAAAAAAAGCTCTCTTTGTTGCTTTAAATCGTGTATCTGCATTTATTAAAAAACTTTCATATACTTTTTTCTCGTTGTAAGTTTTAAGCCAGTTAAAGTAGGTTGTAGCAGCATTGTATAAAATTTCATTTACCAATATTTGTTGGTCTTCTTTTGCCTGATTTAAGAATAGCTTGGCTTGTTTTAAAGAAGCCATTCTTTTATTAATTAAAAGACCATTTAATAAAGAAGCAGAAATACCTGCACTATACAAACCATCATTTGGGGTATTTAGATCGTTACTTAAAAATTGACCACTATTATTTTCAAAATTAGCTTTCAACTCTAATCCGTAATACGTTGGTATTTTAAAAGTAGAATTTAATTCTGTGTAATAGTTTTTGTCTTTAAATTGTTTTTTATCAAAATCAACTTCTATTTTTGGATCAAAAGCACCTCTAGATTTTAAAAGTTTTGCTTCACTTTCATTAATAATAAGGTTTGCCTGTTTTACAATTGGATGGTAATTTTTTACATACCCTAAGTACTCAGACAATGTCATTACAGAAGTAACATTTTGAGATAGAATACACGTTGTAAAAAAGAATAAAAATACTGTTATAGATGCTTTCATGTGCTATTTTTAAAAGTAAGCAATTGAATTTATGATTTCTTTTTTTTGTCTTTTTTGTCTGTTTCTGGTTGATAGTAATTAGGAGGGAAACTATTTAATTGTCTCCAAAGTTCAAACCAAATAGGTACATCTTCTAGTAATGCAATTGTTTTAGCGCCAGACCCAACTCTAATGGCTTCTGGCCAGGTATGATCTTTTTCATCTGGGGCAAGTAACACTCTATATTTTCCGTTTTCACTAATAAAACGTTCAATGGCAACTACTTCTGCACCATAGGTACCGTAAGAAACATTTGGCCAACCAGAAAATACAATAGCAGGCCAACCATCAAATTGCACACGTACTTTTTCTCCGATATGAAGTAGTGGTAAATCTATAGGTCTTACAAAAGTTTCTACAGCCAAATCATAACTTGCGGGCATTATACCAACCAAATCATCACCTTCTTTAAAAGTACCTCCAATACCGCCTTTAACAGCTTTATTTATGTAACCATCATGTGGTGCCGTTATGTATAATAAACTGTTTCTAATTTTGTAGTTGCTGTTGCTATTTTCTAGTTTAGATACCTGTACTTCTGCATCAAAACCACTAGACATTGCAGTAGACATATCACTCTGTGCTTTAGAGATTTTATTTGTATACTCTGCTTTAATTCTTGTAATTTCTATTTTTGCATTTAAGATGTTATTCTTACTTTCTAATAGTTTATTTTCTTTATTGATTAATTCGGCTTGCGTTTTTTGTAGTTTTAAATTCTTTTCTTCTACGTCTTTCTTTGCAGCAATGCCTTCTTTTTCTAAAGTTTCTGCTCTGGTAAATTGCCTTTTTGCAATTTTAATATTTGTTTTTGCAGCTTCAAATTCAATACTATCGCTTTGTACTTTTAATTTAGATTGTATCAATTTATTTTCTGCCATTTCTAACTTAAAACCTTGTTCATTTTTAAGCGAAGAAATTTGTCTTTGCAGTGCACTTACTTTTTCTTTATAGGCACCTACAGAAGAAATTTTTGCATTAATTTGTTGATTGGTTCTTTCAATAAGTCTACTGTCAAAATATTCGCTTTTTACTTCGGATATTCTAAGGATAGTATCACCTTTTTTTACAAAATTACCTTCCCTAACAAACCATTGTTCTATTCTGCCCGGAATTTGTGATTGTATTGTTTGTGGTCTCTGTCCTGGTGTTAAAGTTGTAACCAATCCGTTACCAGAGATGTTTTGTGTCCAAGGTAAAAAGAGAGCAATAAAACCTACAATGGCAAAAACTAAAAGAAACTTATTTAAAGCTTTGTAATAGTCTTTGTTAAAAATAGTTTTACCTGATTTGTATTGCTGTATATCAAATGATTTGTGTAGTTGGTTTTTAGAGATATTTAACATAACAAATTATTTTATAGATTTAACTTCACCTTTTTCTAAGGTAATTATTTGACCGCATTGGGTGCTCCAACTTTTTTTACTACTAACAACAATTAAAGACCACGGTCTATTAAAATCTGTCAAATAGTTGATAATTCTTTCAGATTCTTCAACATTAAATTGATCTAATGGATCTTCTAAAATCATTACTTTTGGCTGTTTTATAATTGCTCTTGCAAGAAGGATTTTTTTAGCAATTGTAAAAGACATTTGTTTTCCCTCTGGATATAAAACAGTTTCAAGACCATTTGGTTGTTCTTTTAAAAATTGTGTTAAACCAACAATATCAAGTGCTTCATACATAATTGTATCTGCAATTTTATGATTGCCAAAAACTAAATTTTCTTTTATAGTACCTTCAAAAGGAGTTTCATCTGCTAAAGATAGTCCTAGTTGAGATCTGTAGTGGTTTAATTGCAAGCTATTTAATGATAAATTATTTACGTAAATATTACCACTTGTAGGTTCTACAATACCAGATATTAAACGTAATAAACTAGATTTTCCTGAACCACTTTCTCCAATTACTAAAATTCTACTTTTAGGTTCTAATTTAAGTGATATGTTTTCTAAAATGTGTTTTTTTCTATTTTCTACTCGGTAAGATGCTTCATCTAATTCGATAGTTAATCCCTCTTTAAATACTGGCATTTCTCCTTCTTGAGGTTCTAGCTCTTTGTCAACAACCTGACCAATTTTTTCAATTGATGTTAGTACATCGTAAAAAGATTCTAAGCCAATAATTAATTTTTCTACAGACTGAATAACTAAAAGAATAATGATTTCTGCAGCAACAAACTGACCAATATTCATTTCTTGATTTAAAACCAATGCACCCCCAATAAGAAGTAAGCTAGCAGTTACAATTACTTTAAAACCAATCATTTGGCTAAATTGTAGTATAAGTATTTTAAAGTGATTTTCTCTAGCTTTTAAGTATTTATCTACTAAATAATCGTTTTTAGTTAATGCCAAGTTGGTGTTTCCAGAAAGTTTAAAACTAACAACAGTTCTTGCTATTTCTTGAATCCAATGCGCTACTTTATATTTAATTTTAGACTCAGCTAAACTTGTTTCTAGTCCTTTTTGGGCGGTGAATTTAAAAACTATATATATTAATAGTAAAAGTAAAATTCCAAAAATAATAAAAAATGGGTGGTAAAAAGACAAGAGTATTAGCGCAAAAATAATTTGCAATAGTGCTGTTGGTACATCAATTAAAATTTTAGACAATCCTTTCTGTATGGTTAAAGTATCAAAAAAACGATTGGCTAATTCTGGTGGATACACATTTCTAAGCTGATTCATTTTTATTTTAGGAAATCGATAGCTTAACTCAAAAGAAGACCTTGTAAATATTCTTTGTTGTATGGTTTCTATAATTCTTAATTGCATTAATTGTAACAAGCCAGAAAAAATTACACCCATTGTTACTACAATCACTAAAACTACCCATGAAGTAGAAATTTGTGCACCTTGTATTAGGTTAATAATTGCTTGTATACCTAACGGTAATGAAAGTGCAACTACACCACCAAAAATGGCATAATAAAATATCTGAAAAATATCTTTTTTTTCAAGTTTTACTAAACCAACAAAACGTTGCCAAGGAGTTAATTGTTTATTTTTCATATTTATTTGATAGTATTTTTAACTAAATGAATAAAAAAACTAGTAGGTGTTTTTTCTTTGTCACAATTAGTAATTGAAGGAAAATGTTCTGTAAGGTAGTGTTGGTGTAGGCCACCTTCAATAATGCTACTTGCTAAACTTAATGCAAAAGGATACTCTTTTTTTACTCCTAAAATCATTTCACTAATACGTGTAATAATTCTTTTATAAATTTCAAAATACCCTTCTTTATTTTCGGTATCTACAGCTTTTGTTAAAAATGATTTAGAACTTTCTTTAACAATTATTTTATATAAAACTGTTTCGTTAATATGAGAATAATTACTGTCTTCTATAACCGTTCTGGTTACTATATCTATTGCTTTGTCTAGTTTTTCATTAGCGTCAGAAATACTAAATGTTTCTATTACTAGTTGGTATTCTAGCCATGCCCAATACCAAGAGGTTAAATAAAGAAGTAATTTGTGTTTACTTTCAAAGTACCTGTAAATAGAACTTTCATTAGAATTAATTTTTGCTCCTAATTTCTTAAAAGTAAAACTTTCAAAACCTATTTCTTCTATTAGAGAAATAGCATGTTCTATAATTCTTTTTCCTAATTCTGAAGTTTCAGGATCTTTGATAAATATTTTATCAGGTACAGATATTTTTAATACAGATAATAAATTTTTCATAATATTTGATTGCTGCGCAAATATAATAGTATTACTATTATAATATTGTGTTTTATCTGTTTTTTTAATATTTTTTTAACATCTTGTATTAAGAGGTAAAGAATAGTTACGCAATTAATAGTATATTTGCATCGTAAGAAAAAATACAAATCATTAATTACACTAGTTAGCTATAGTTTAATCTTTAGTTTTCTGTTAAGTATTTTATCTTATCAGATACAATAATTTAAAACTCTAATATTTTTAATGGCAAAATCGCAACAAACTTTTAGTAAAAGTGAAAAAGAAAAAAAACGTCTAAAAAAACGTTTAGATAAGCAAAAGAAAATGGAAGCCAGAAAGGCTGAAAAAGAAGAAAACGGTACAGCAGGTATTCAGTTTGCTTATGTAGATCATAATGGTAATTTAACAGATACTCCACCAGATCCAGAATTAAAGGTAGAGTATGAGTTAGAGGATATTCAAATTTCAGTTACTAAAAAAGAAGATTTACCAGAAGAAGATCCAGTAAGAAAAGGTAAAGTATCTTTCTTTGACTCATCTAAAGGATTTGGTTTTATTATAGATGCTGTAAATAGCGAAAAATATTTTACACACGTAAGTGGTTTAATTGATGAAATTGCAGAAAATGACAAAGTTTCTTTTGAGTTAGAAAGAGGTATGCGTGGTATGAATGCAGTAAAAGTTAAGAAAGTTTAATTTTTATATTATCAAAATATATAAAGTCTTTTTAGAAATAAAAAGGCTTTTTTTAGTTTAAAATTCACTATTAATTAAATTAATTTTTACTGTTGTAATGAAAACACTGATACATAAATTATATGTTATATTTAGTATGCTTTTTATCTCACAAATTGTTTGTGCACAGATCACAGGTAAGGTCGTAGATGCAGAAGACAACTATCCTTTAGAATATGCTTCTATTGCCTTGTTTAATGCTAGTTCAAAAATAATAGTAAGCGGAGTTGTAACTAATAAAAAAGGTGTTTTTGCTATAGAGAATATAAAACCAGGTGCGTATTATGCAGAAATTTCTTTTTTAGGATACCAGCTAAATATACAAGAGAATATAACCGTTTTAAAGACTGGAGAATCAATTTCTTTAGGAGTTATAAAACTTGTTTTAGGTTCTAGAAATGAATTGAATGAAGTTATAGTAACATCAGAAAAACAAGTGTTGTCTCATAAAATAGACAGACAAGTTTTTAGTACAAAAAAATTCTTGAATACCGTTGGCGGAAATGCTATAGACGTTATAAAAAACTTACCCTCAGTAACCACAAATGGATTAGGAGAAATTACGGTGAGAGGTAGTACTGGTTTTACAGTATTGATAAATGGCAAACCTACGCAAGGAGATCCAACAACTATTTTAAATCAATTGCCTGCCAATGCATTAGAAACGGTAGAGTTAATTACAGCACCTTCAGCAAAATATGACCCTGAAGGAAAAGGTGGTATTTTAAATATTATAACTAAAAAAGGTGCTACAAATGGCACATTTGCTCAAGTAAATATACGAGGAGGTTTTCCATCTATTGAAAACTACAATACACAAGTAGCTGCAAAAAGGTACGGAATAGATGCAACTGTAAATAAAAGAACCAAAGATTTTAATTTTTCTTTTGGTACAAGTTACCAAAGAAATGACAGAACGGGTAGAAGAGAAGGAGAATTATTTATAGTAAATACTCCTGAAAATAAAACAACGTTTTTACCCTCTGATGGCGAACGTAGTTTTGATGAAATTAGCTATAATGGACGTTTTAATGTAGATTATACACCCAATGAGTCTGATGTTTTTTCAGTGGGCTTCTTTGCAGGAAAACAAACTAAAGATAGACTGGCAGATATTGTGTATTCTAATTACGCGGTATCACCTATAAATAGCAATAACAGACTGTATAATTTCACCTATTTCAATCATAATTTAAGAACGAGAAAAGGAGATTTTGCTCTAGGAAGTATAGATTATGCTCACAAATTTGTTGACAATTCTAAAATTAGTGCCTCATTCTTATATGAATACACATTTTTAGGCGGTCCTACAGAAAATGATAATTTAGGTTATCCAGACAATACTATTGTTTATCAAAGAGAATTTAATACCAATAACAACCCTTTATACGGGAGTCGATTCAATCTAGATTACCAGTTAAAACCTTTAAAAATTGGTCTCGTAGAAATGGGATATCAATACAGAAATTTAGAACATTCTGGTACATTTATTTATGAAAGAGATGGTGTGTTGGTTCCAGAGTTTTCAAGTGAAATTAATTTAACACGTAAAATTCATTCGGGATACACTCAAGTTTCTGGTGCTAAAAATAAGTTGTCTTACAATGCAGGTGTTCGTTTAGAAGCAATGGATAGAGTTTATGTAGAAGCATTAAAGAGTGCTGCAACAAACAATACGTATTCGTATAATTTTTTAAAATTGTTTCCAACGGCATCACTTCAATATAAAATTGATGCGCAAACAAGTTTAAAAACAGCCTACAGTAAAAGAGTAGAAAGAACAACTACTTTTAAGATGAATAGTTTTGCTGAAAGAGAACACTCTGAAGTTTTTGAACAAGGAGATAACACTTTGCTTCCTGAATTTATAGATTTGGTAGAACTAGGGATCACTAAAAACTTTAAAAAAGGAAATACAGCGTATGCAACTCTTTATTATAGACATGTAGACAATGTAATAAATCGTGTAAATACTTTAGCATACGAAGAAAACGGAATGGTAATAGATAGCGTTTTAAACAGAGTATACTCTAATGTTGGCAAAAGCAATACGGTAGGTATAGAGCTTGGGGCAACTTTAAAACCTTCTAAAAACTGGACAAACTTTATAGGCGCTAATATTTACAACACAAATATAGAAGGCGTTTTAAACTTTAAGCACAGAGACGGCATAGAAAGAGCTTATGCCATCCAAACAAATGCTACAATGTATAGTATTAATTTAAATACAACGTATCGTTTCTGGGAAAATGCCTCTTTACAATTTACCTTCAATTACCTGTCAGATAGAACTACAGCTATGGGGCAAGACTCTCGTTTTTATTCTCCAAACTTAACTTTTGTAAAAAGCTTTTTCGATAACAAACTACTAGCTACATTACAATGGCAAAATATGGATGCCGGTTTGTTAAAAACAAACGAACAACGTATTACTACAGCCAGAGCAAATCAGTTTTATACAACAACTAATTATAGGTATGAGGTAGATATGATTTCTTTGAATTTGTCTTACACGTTTAATAAAAGTAAAAATAAATCAAAATTCATAAAAAGTGAATTCGGAAAAAGAGAATTTTAAATTGGCTTATTTTTAAAGAGAGAAGTAGCTTTTTTTAGCTCTAAAACCATTGTCTTTAAGAAATAACATGCCATTTTTATACATATTAAATTGCACTAGCTCATTTTCTAAAGAATCATTTAAAAAGCGACAAACATAAGAGAAGTTACCTGCTGTAAAAGTATAGCTAACTGAACCCTCTAAATAATTTGTAGTTTTAATACCCTTTAAAATTATTTTTTTTGGCTTTGAAGTGCTAACTGTATTTACAGGCCAGTATGCTAATCGATAAGAGTTATTCTCAAACAAATCTATTCTTATAAAAAACCGATTGGTATGTATAAAAGCTTCAAATGCTTGGTTTTCTCTTAAACTTTCATGGATGTTCTCTTTGTCTAAAGCTAAGAGTCGTTTTTTCTTTGCAATACTTTCTTTAGAATTGTAATTAACAGCAATTAATTTGCCATTAAAATCCAACCAAAGCAATCCGTTCTCTAGCATAATTCCTTTGAGACCAACAACAGACCATTTGCCAAGATTGTAAGAGTTTGTAATTAGATTTCTAAAACCTTCATCAAAAAGTACTTCATACTCATTTACAAAATCTACGGTATCTAAAATAGAGTTGAAAGGTTTCTTTCTATGTAACGGATATTGTACTTGATTTTTTAGGGAATCTATGTTATGATTGTTAATGAGTTGTATAAAGTTTAAAACTACTTTTTCTTCATCAGTATTTAATTTTTGGGCATTGCTATGATTCAAACAAAAGAACAATAAGAGAAAAAAACAACTTTTTTTAACCATTGAAATACTGTTTACGCATTGTAAAAATCCATACTTTCTATAAGTAGTTCTTCAGTTACTTTACAATCTAGTTTGCATTTCTCAAAAGCTTCTAACAAAACAAAGTTCACTTGTCCGTTTATGTTTTTCTTGTCATGCTTAAGCAGTTCTATAATGTCAGAAAAATCTTCTTTTAAAAGCCTTGTTTTGTCATAAATAGATAAAATCACCTCTTTTATTTCGTTTACATTTAGCATGTTAAAACCTAATAATTTAGAAGAAATATAGCTTTCGCAAACCATACCAATGGCAATAGCCTCGCCATGAGTAAGGTTTTCTTTGTCATTAGACTCTAGATAAAAAGATTCTATTGCATGCCCTAAAGTATGTCCGAAATTTAAAATTTTACGTAAGTTTTGTTCCTTAGGATCTTGTAAAACTACTTCGTTTTTAATTTCTATAGATCGGTAAATTAAATCTGTTATACCAAGACCTTTGTCTTTCTTAATCTGGTTAAAAAGATTGGTATCATAGGTAATACCATATTTAATAATTTCTGCAGTACCAGAGTTTATTTCTCTTTGTGTAACCGTTGCTAGATAATTGGTATCTACAAGTACCATTTCTGGATTTGCAAATAACCCAATCTGATTTTTTAATACGCCTAAATCTACTCCTGTTTTTCCGCCTACAGATGCATCAACCATAGAGAGTAGTGTAGTTGGTATGTTTACAAAATCAATCCCTCTTTTAAAGCAAGAAGCAACAAAGCCACCTAAATCTGTAATTACGCCACCACCTAAAGTAATTAGTAAACTTTTTCTATCGCCACCTAACTCAGTAATAGCGTTCCAAACGCCCATACATGTTTCTAAGTTTTTATGAATTTCACCAGAGCTTATCTCAATAACTTCAATTCTTTTAGTTGTAGATAAGTTGCTTATAAACTTTGGGTAGCAATGCTCAAAAGTATTTTCATCAACTAAAATAAAAAGGGTAGAGTACTTATTATCGTCAATTAATTTAGATAAATTTGTATACGCTTCTTCATTAAAATGGATAGGATAAGTAGCTGCTTTAATAGTTTTCATTTGTAATTTATTAAGTATGCAAATTAAAAATAAATTAATTAAATATTACTATTCTATGTCTATATTTGTTATATAAAATTTAATACATGAAACTTTTTGAAAACACAGAAGTAGCTTTCGCTTTAAAATCAGATTCACAATTAGAGCGCGCTTACTTTTTATTTAAAATGATACAAAACCAACCAATGGTTCGTATTGGTAGTGCGGTAACTAATTTTGCATTAAAAGTGCACTTGCCTATAGAGGGTTTGATTAGATCTACTGTTTTCGATCATTTTTGTGGTGGTGTAACAGAAGAAGATTGTATGCCTATTATAGATAATATGCATCAAAATGGTAATGTGCATAGTGTGTTAGATTATTCGGTAGAGGGTAAAGATCAAGAAATAAGTTTCGATGATGCGTTGTCTAAAATTATAAGAATTATTAATTTTTGCGAAGAAAAAAAATCGATTCCCTTTGCAGTTTTCAAACCTACTGGTTTTGGGCGTTTTGCCCTATATCAAAAATTATCAGAAGGTAAAACCTTAACTCCTGTAGAAGAAGAAGAGTGGCAAAGAGTAGTAGCAAGGTTTCATACTGTTTGTAAATTAGCACAAGAAAAAGACGTGCCGGTTTTAATTGATGCCGAAGAAAGCTGGATGCAAAAAGCAGCCGATGCGTTAATTGAAGAACTGATGCAGCTTTATAATAAAGACAAAGCCATTGTTTTTAACACCTTGCAAATGTATCGTCATGATCGATTAGAATATTTAAAAAATTTGCATCAAAAAGCCATCGATCATAATTTTCATATCGGTATGAAAGTGGTTCGTGGTGCTTATATGGAAAAAGAAAGAGAAAGAGCCGAAGAAAAAGGTTATCCGTCTCCGATCTGTAAAGACAAACAAGCAACAGATATTAATTACGATGCCGCTATAAATTATATGATGGAGCATTCTAAAATGGCCTTATTTGCAGGCACACACAACGAAGAAAGTTCTTATTTGTTAATGTCTTTAGCAGAAAAACACGCCATTAATAACAATGATAAGCGTTTGTGGTTTGGTCAGTTATTTGGCATGAGCGATCATATTAGTTACAATTTAGCAAACAAAGGATACAATGTTGCCAAATACTTGCCATTTGGCCCAGTTAGAGATGTAATGCCTTATTTAATAAGACGTGCAGAAGAAAATACTTCGGTAGCCGGACAAACAAGTAGAGAACTAAATTTGTTAAAAATAGAACGTAAACGAAGAAAACTGTAATGAAAACAGTAGAAGAGTTTAAAGAAATTTTACAGAAAAATAAATTAAGGCTTTTGCAAGAGTTATCTCAAAGCAAAGAAGCCATGCAGTTAATAAAAAAATCTACTCGCACGAAGTTATCTTCCGAAGAAAAAGAAAAAATTAAAATTCAATTAATAGATATTTGCAAATCCATCCCAGCGTTAGCCGTTTTTTTATTGCCAGGCGGCGCTTTGTTGCTGCCCCTTTTAATAAAACTAATTCCAGATATACTGCCTTCTGCTTTTAGAGACGATACTTAAAATACTATTTTTTTTGGGCATTACTTACCCTAAAAGCATTTAGGGTTTAAGTCACGCTTTACACTAAATCTTTTTTTTAAAACAAAAAAAAGGATACCGTTTCAATCGTTAATGCAACAATTTATTGCCAATTTTAAATAGTAAAAGATGTAAAAGTTGTCAGTAAACAAAAGCTAACAAAAAATAAATAGTTAGAATAGGTTTAAATTGCTAAGAAACAACTATTTTTGCACGAAATTTAAGAAATTACAAATGCAAGAAATAAGAAACATTGCAATTATTGCCCACGTAGATCATGGTAAGACTACATTAGTAGATAAGATTATAGATCAAGCTAAAATCTTAGACGAACGTAAAGAACGTACAGATTTGTTATTAGATAATAACGATTTAGAACGCGAAAGAGGAATTACAATTCTTTCTAAAAACGTTTCTGTAAATTATAAGAACACAAAAATTAATGTAATTGATACACCTGGTCACGCCGATTTTGGAGGAGAAGTAGAGCGTGTATTAAAAATGGCAGATGGTGTTTTATTATTAGTAGATGCATTTGAAGGGCCAATGCCACAAACTCGTTTTGTATTAGGTAAGGCACTAGAATTGGGATTAACACCTATTGTTGTTGTTAACAAAGTAGACAAAGAAAACTGTACACCAGACATCGTTCACGAAAAAGTATTCGATTTAATGTTTGCTTTAGAGGCAACAGAAGAGCAGTTAGATTTTACAACCATCTATGGTTCTGCAAAGAACAATTGGATGTCTACAGATTGGAAAAACCAAACAGAAGACATTGTACCATTATTAGATGCGGTACTAGAATCGATTCCTGCAACAAAATACAACGAAGGAACACCACAAATGCAAATTACTTCTTTAGATTTTTCTAAATTTACAGGAAGAATAGCAATCGGACGTGTTTTTAGAGGAGATTTAGAAGTTGGTAAAGATTACATGTTGTGCAAAGCAGACGGTACTACCAATAAAGTAAGAATTAAAGAATTACACGTTTTTGAAGGAATGGGTAAGGTGCAAGTAGATAAAGTACCTTGTGGAGATATTTGTGCTATTACTGGTGTAGATGGTTTTGAAATTGGCGATACAATTGCAGATTTAGAAAACCCAGAAGCATTGCCAAGAACAGAGATAGATCAGCCAACAATGAGTATGTTGTTTACAATTAACAACTCTCCTTTCTTTGGTAAAGAAGGTAAATTTGTAACCTCTCGTCACTTAAGAGATCGTTTATTTAAAGAATTAGAAAAAAACTTAGCCTTAAAAGTAGAAACTACAGATAGCGAAGATAAATTTAATGTTTTCGGTCGTGGAGTTTTACACTTATCTGTATTGATAGAAACAATGCGTAGAGAAGGGTATGAGTTACAAGTGGGAAGACCACAAGTAATTATTAAAGAAATAGACGGTAAAAAACACGAGCCAATGGAAACATTGTCTATCGATGTGCCAGAAGATATGGCTTCTAAAGCAATTAACTTAGTATCTCTTAGAAAAGGAGATATGTTGGTTATGGAACCAAAAGGAGACTTACAACATTTAGAGTTTTCAATTCCTTCTAGAGGTTTAATTGGTTTAAGAAACAAGATATTAACTGCAACAGGTGGTACTGCAATTATCAATCACCGTTTTAGTGAATATGGTCCTTATAAAGGAGACTTTACAGAAGAGGTAAAAGGAGCAATCGTTTCTTCTGCAGCTGGTAAAGCTACTGCATATGCTTTAAACCGTTTGCAAGATAGAGGTGTTTTCTTTATAGACATTAACCAAGAAATTTATGTTGGTCAGGTTATCGGAGAAAACAGTAAATCAGACGATATGGCTGTAAACTTAATTAAAGGTAAGCAATTGACAAACATGCGTAAATCTGGAACAGATGATGCAATGAAAATTGCTCCGAAAGTAGATTTCTCTTTAGAGGAAAATATGGAGTATATTAAAGCTGATGAGTACTTAGAAGTTACTCCAGAAAGCTTACGTATGCGTAAAATTACTTTTAAAGCATAACAAATTGTCACCTTCAGTGCAGTCTAAAGGTCTTTAATAGTTCTTGACTGCGCCAGAACAGACATTTATAATAAATAAAAAAGCTCAAGTTTTTAACTTGAGCTTTTTTTGTGTCTTAGAACCAACTATTTTAATTTGCTTTATAAATTAATTTCATTGTTATCGATGCTGTTTTTTCTCTAGAGCTCGTGTTAAAAGTGCCTCCCCAAGAATAATCTTCTTTAGAGTTTTGTCCCGTAATTTGAAAAATTCCCATTTTAGCAGATTTTAATTGTCCAAGTTTTCCGCCAGAGAATTTAGAAATATTTTCTGCTCTTACTTTTGCATCTTCTGTGGCTTTAGAAATCATTTCAATTTTTAGATCGGCAAGTTTTGTGTAGTAATATCTAGGTGATTCTGAATAAAATTCTACACCCTGATTTAATAATTCTGTTACTTCTCTTGATACTTTTTCAACCCTATCAACATCTCTAGATTCTATCTGAATAGATTGGCTAAGTTCATAGCCAACAAATTCAGAGCCCATGTATTTGCCACTATCAGAATATAAAGATTTACTTAGTTTATTGGTTTTAACAGCGCTAAAAACCAATTGTTCGGTTTTAATACCTTTGTTAGATAAGTATTTTTTTATGGTATTTTTCTTTACTTCTAAAGTGAGGTATGCCTTTTTTAAATCAACATTTTTAGCATTAAATTTTCCTTCCCAGACTATTAAATCAGAAGAAAAATCTGCTTTACCTAAACCAGTTACTCTAATTTCTCCATCGGTTTTATTTCTGTCTGTAAATGCTTTCCCTAGAAATATAGATGATACTACTATCGCGATTCCGAATACGATTGAACTTGTGTGTTGTTTCATTTTTTTTGATTTTTGGTTATAGTTTATAATTTTATTTTTAGTTAAAAACGAAATGCTATTTTGTTGTTTCCTTTTTCTCTATTTGTTTTTTACGAGAGAAGTTGAAGATACCTTCAATCCAAAAAAAGAAGAAAAATAATTTAAAATATTTTATATAATATGGGCAATCTATAAAGTAGGGTAGAAACCCAATAATTCCTAAGAACCCTATATAACTTAGTTTTTTCATTTTAACAATTTTATAGATGGCTTATTTTAAGAAATCTACACTTCCGTTATCCATATCGTAAACTGCACCTATAATTTTAATCTCCCCATTATCTTCCATTTCTTTAAGAATACTAATGTTTTTTCTTATTTCTAGAATTGTATTTTTCACGTTACTCTCACAAGCCATATGTACAAATTCTAGGTTTTTTGATGTTCTGTCACCCTCATACTTTATGTTTTCTACTGCAGGACGAATTTTTGACAACATTGGTGTTATGTTTCCTAGTTTTACATTATCTACAGCAGCTTTAACAGCGCCACAATGTTCGTGTCCCATAACTAAAACAAGTTTAGAGCCCGAAACTTTACAAGCAAACTCCATACTACCCAATATATCTTCATTTACAAAATTACCTGCCACTCTAGCTACAAAAATATCGCCTATTCCTCTATCAAAAACATCTTCTACAGGCACTCTACTATCTACACAAGAAAGTACAATAGCTTTAGGAAACTGTGCATTTGTACTTTTACGTACTTGCTCAGAGTGGTCTCTTGCAGTTAGTTCATTATTCATAAATCGTTTATTACCGTCTTTAAATAACTGTATTACCGTATCTGGTGTTAACGCATCTTGTTCTTCTTTTGTTAAAACATTTTCTACTAAACCTACAATACGTTCACTCTGTATTTCTTTAGTTTGTTCATTATTAGTTTGTTTTTTGGTTTCATTTTTACAAGCTGTCAAGCTTAAGCTAATACATAATATTGCAATTCCTGTTTTTCTTATTGTATTCATTTTTTTTTTTTTTTTTTTTTTGATTTTTGTTAAATAATTATAATTTTTTATTACTCCTGTTTTTCTTCTACAACTAAAGTCTTGGTAATTTTATCATATAAGTTCTGGTTTTTATCATCCCATAATATCCAAATAATCGGAATTATTAAATAACTTAATATATGTTTTAAACTTTCTCTAATAGCGCCTTTTTCTGGTTTTTTATAATCGTCTCCGTTTTCTTCTGAAATCACTTTCAATTTAAATATTTTATGGCCTAAATTACCTGTGAATAATGGGTAAAATATGCTTCCAATAAGTATGCCTGTTGCTAAAGAGTAGGCTAAATCTATTAATTGTAAGTCACTATTTAATGCATCCCAAAATTCAGAAGTTGTTTTTCCTAATATTAGATAAATTAGCAACATTAAAATTCCAAAAATAATTTCTTCAGTTAAAGCTGCAAGTAATCTTTTTCCTTTTGATGCTAATTTGTAACCGTGTGTTTGTGTTTCTTTCATAGTTTTTATTGTTTATAGTGGTACATTAGAATATCTAATTATACCTAGGTTAGTTATTTAATTCTTCCTGAATAATTTTAATTAAAGTATCTACCCTTTCAAGATCTATATGACCACTAATAAGGTTATATTTTGTTATTTGAAAATTGATTAAATTCATTAAAATTGGATCTTTTAATTTTTCTCTAACAATACTTTCATCAATCATTTTATTAAGATGTATAGGCAATTCTTTTAAAATGTAAGGTCTAAGAATGTTATAAGAAAATGCAGTATGCGATATGGTTAGTGCCTCATGACCGCTATAATAGGCCTCATAAAATGAAATCAATTCATTTTTGAGTTCATCATTATCTATAATGTTTAGCTTGCCTTCATATTTTAAATTCAAATAGGCCGAATTCATTTTTTGATGAACATATTCGTTTTCTAAATTTATAAGTATAGAATCTAGTGAAATATCATCTATTTTACCTTCAGATATTTTGGTTAAATACTTACTTGAGTTTTTCAATTTTTGTTTTGAATAACTCATTATGTATCTATCCATTTTCAACTCATTCACCAATAGTTTAAGTGCTTTTTCTTCTTCGGTTTTTAAGTGCACACCCTCATTCCAATTGTTTAATTGTAAGGCAAATAGAATACCTAAAACAACAATTAGAACCTCTATTAAAAAGTACTTTACATTTTTATTAATAGTTGGTTTGTTTAAAAAAGCCATTAGCGAGTATATTTTTAGATTGTTTCTGTTAGATATTTTTTAAAGTAAAAAATAATTTATCCAATCAAACTTACAAGTAATCTTTTTCCTTTTGATGCTGATTTGTAACCCTGTGTTTGTGTTTCTTTCATAGTTTTTATTAATTTATTTTACCGATAAGCCAAATTTTTAAATTTTGCAGACTTTGTAAAAATATACACACACCTTAAAAGTTTTAATAGCTAGGTTTTGAATATATTTTTGTGTGTATTTTTTATTCCGCTATTTGTTTTCCAATCTCTTCTGGCCAAATTATAAATTGTCCATATTGACCACTTTTTTCAATTCCTCCAATTTCTTTTCCGCGTTTTGTGGTAAGCCAATCATCTTCTTTCTTATACATAAGTTTATTATCCGTCAACCAACTATTAACTTTTCGACTACTTAATCCTGTAGTTTGAGCTAATTCTTTTGTTGTTAGAAGTTTCGAACTTGAAGAATTTATAATCTTTTGTTGTGTTTCTTTCTTTTCCGTTTTAACTACTTCAGAAATGGACGTGAATTCAAACCTTTCGCTTGTTTCGTCAATAAAATCTATTTCTTTATATGCGTCTTCAAATAATTCTTTGTCAGATTCGACATTCAAGTCTACTAAAACACCCATTTCTTTATTGTTGTTAATTGAGAATTCATAAAGATTTAGGGAAGTAATAATCATTTTATCATCATTCAGATAACATTTTGCGTGTAAATCTTGATTATATTTTAAAATTACAAATCTCAATCCTTGAAGAAATTTCATTTCATTCGGATTCAGTTCTTGTTTTCCGAAAATTACTGTTGTTATTTTATCCTTGCTGTTTCTGTATGTAAGTAATTCTTTAAAATCTTTTGATAATTTTAGATATGGTGAAATTAAAATCAGTCTGGTTTCAGCATTTCGTATTAAGTCTTCTATTTCAGATACTGCTTTTCTCGTGTTTAAAAATTTTGCCATTTATCTTTTAGTTTATTTTATTTTTTTTTTGTGAATTTTTTACAAAGTGATTGTATATGATTAGATACTAAATTCAGCGAATAAAACCGAATAGAAAGTCCCCGAGGACTTTCGTAAGTAGGTTATAACAAGTAATTAATTTTATACGTTGTTGGGCACAGTTATTTTTTTTCTATTATTTCTAATTTAACATGAAGACTACTTGATAAAACATTTACAGAGTAAAGATTATCTTTTTCAGATTTAAAGTAAAACCTATCTCCTTTAAATACCTCAATAATTTGACTGTCAAATGTACCGCTAGCAGTTTTTGATACACCTTTAATTCCTTTAAATTCAATTAAAGCCTTTTCTCCTATTTCGTCTTTTACAGTTATTAAAATTTCTCCCTCAAAAATCGATGTTGGTGATAAAAATGAAATGTCAATTTTTAATGGAAATAAACTTTGATTTGTCAAGTTCTCAGGAATTAGTTTGGTTAAGTTTTGAATTTTATTATTCGCAGAATCAAGCTCTTTAGTTAAACTGTCATTTTTCTTTTCAAGCAACCTGTTATTTTCAAATATCTCAAGTTTCTCAGTATCAAACTTTGCGTTTCCAATTATATTACCAAGGAAAAAAGCACCACCTAATGCCGTTAAAATACTTGGAATAAATATTCCCCAATTTATTTTATTCCAAAGACTTTTGCTCTTTCGAAGTTCACTGTTCTCTTGCGTTAATTCATCAATTCGAGAATTATCCTGAACTGTCACAATTTTCTCTATAATTCTTGGTTCAGATTTTGTCTTTGGTTTAGAAGTTAATTCAAGATTCTTTTCTTCAATTCTTGTGTCAAGAAAATTTATAAGCTTTTGCTTTCCATTTGTCCAAGAATCACGGTAAGGTTGGTCTCCCATTCCAGTCACATAAAAAGATGGTTTAAATTTTATTGCTACTATATCAGACTCATATGTTGGTTTCATGGGAAAAAGCTTCTCAACATACATTTTTGTTTTTCTGATTATGTCATCGAGTTCTTTTTCGTCCTTATAATTTAGGCTTTCAGCCCGAGATTTTAATTCTTCTATTTTTTCAATCATTTTCTGTGTATATTCTAATGGTATAGAACGTGTTTGTATATCGTTTGTTGCGTGGTTTAGCACATGATTTAGCAAATAAAAACCGAATAGAAAATCCGCGAGAATTTTCGCAAGTAAGCTAGAACCAAGCAATAAATTATATGCGGTGTTGGCATTAGTTTTTTCCGACTTTGACAGAGTTAGTTATTGAGTTGACCAAATCTTTAAGGTCTGTTTTATTTATTCTTGCTTTTTCTAATTCAACAGTTGTTTCTCCTTTTTTTAGAATAAAGTTCCTTTCAGTTTTTGAAAGCTCTAACGTAATTGCACTAATATCAATGTCTTTCCCAAAATTAATAGCTGTAGTAATTGATGCAAGTTTTAGTTCAACCGTTGTTAATTCATTCTGGAAGTATTTCATATCGTTAAGATTCAACTTGTATAATTTTAAAAAGAAATAAGCGAAGACTTCTATAAATATAATTAAAGAAATTCGTGGTATATAATGATATAGAATTTCAGTATAAGTTGTTAGAGTTACTCCACTTTGAAACACTAAAAAACTCAAAGTAATTAAAGCTACAATTGTTGTAAGTGAACCAATAACCAAATTGACATTGGCTTTTCTACTTAATTTTTCTATTTCTCCACTTAATCTACGCTTTATAGATTCAAAATCGTTTAAAAGTAAATCTAATCTGCTTCTTTTTTCTTTAGTTAGTTCAATTGATATGTTTTCATTTAACTTTTCAAAAAAATCATCATTCACGTTTATAGTAAATGATTCTTTTAATGAATTAAATAATTCGTCCTTTTGATTTTTATTTAGTTGTAATTCATTCTGTTTTTCAAATTGTTCTTCAAATCGTTTTAAAATTTCTCTTGTTTCATAGCGACTTCTATCTTGATTGTGTCTTGTTTCTTCAAGAAATCGTTTAAGTTCGAAATTGAGTTTTGTATTATCATGATTGTTAATAATATTTGGTTCATTAGGTTTAGAAACTTTATTACCTTCTAAATAACCAAACATTAAATATCCTATTCCAAGAACCATTAGAATTATTGGACTAAACCGTAAAATAGTTTTAAGAATTTGTTCAGAGTTATATAATTCTAAATTATAAACATTATCAAAGACAAATAGAATTGCTCCAAGATAAACTAGAATTATACCGATTCTAGATTGTCTTTTTTTCAGAATCGCAACCATTTTCCTTATTGGCGAATTATTTTTATCTCTCTTGTATTCTTCTTCCATTTCTGTTTTTTTTTAATGAATGATAACTAGTTTATATATATATATATATATATATATATATATATATATATATATAATTTATAACGTTATCAAGTCCAAAAACAAAGACAACAGTTCTATTCTATACCAATTGCATAGATGATTTTCAATAATATATGGGGGAAGTTTTAAAAGCGATAGATGAACTAATGTGCTTTTACTATACAAGTATAGTAAAAATATTTAGCATTTAATACTTATAAAACTTATTTAAGCAGTTGTTTTTTAGATGTTATGAAATAATTAAACAAAAATTAATAAAATGATAAATTTTTATATTTTAAAATTATTTTGTGGGTTTTTTATGCATACCTAAAATATATTTTAGATATTTGCATCATAATAAAAAGAACATGAAATTTATTCAATCACATCATCATCATTTTTTCAATTGCAATCAAGCGATTTAAATGTGTATTGAATAAAATCAAGATATTTATAAACCCGTTTGATTAAATCAAACGGGTTTTTATTTTTACTCGTTTGATCAAACAAGTAAAAACATTCTAACAAAGGTTAGAATCTAAAAAAAAAGAATATGAGTAATTTAAGAATTGCAGTACAAAAGTCAGGTAGATTAAATGAAGATTCTATGCGTCTTTTAAAAGACATCGGAATCTCTATCGACAATGGTAAAGATCAATTAAAAGCATCGGCAACAGATTTTCCGGTTGAAGTTTTTTATTTACGAAACGGAGACATTCCGCAATATTTAAGAGATGGCGTAGTAGATGCAGCCATTATTGGCGAAAATGTATTGATAGAAAAAGGGAACGATTTAGAATTTGTAGAGCGTTTAGGATTCTCTAAATGCAAGGTTTCTATTGCGGTGCCTAAAGATTCTAATGCAAACTCGTTAAAAGATTTAAACGGCAAACGCATAGCAACTTCGTATCCAGAAACGGTAAAAAAATATTTAAAAGAATACAATATTGATGCGCAACTGCACATTATTAACGGTTCTGTAGAAATTGCACCAAATATTGGTTTGGCAGACGGAATTTGTGATATTGTTTCTAGTGGTTCTACCTTGTTTAAAAATGGTTTAAAAGAGATTGAAGTCCTGCTAAAATCTGAAGCTGTGTTGGCTGTTTCTCCTGAAATTACTGACGAAAGAAAAGCGATTTTAAATAAAATTCAGTTTAGAATTCAGTCGGTTTTAAAAGGAAGAGCCTCTAAATATGTGTTGTTAAATGCACCAAATGATAAATTAGAAAATATTTTAAAATTATTACCAGGTATGCGTAGTCCTACAGTTTTGCCTTTGGCAGAAGCCGGTTGGAGCTCTGTACACACTGTAATTACTAAAAATGATTTCTGGGATATTATAGAAGATTTAAAGAAACAAGGAGCAGAAGGAATTTTAGTTTGCCAAATAGAAAAAATGGTGCTTTAGATTTTTTTTAAATCTAAAGTATGCTGAATAAGTTTCAGCATCTTATAAAACAGGCAAGGAAAATAAAAAGATACTGAAATAAATAGTAAGACCCTGAAACATACTGAAACAAGTTCAGCATAAAAGTTTAGGGTGATTAACAAGTTAATCATGAAAATTATAAATAATCCATCAAAAAAAGATTGGAACAAAATCTTAGAGAGACCCACAAAAACAGTTGGTGATATAGAAAATACTGTGAACGCTATTTTTGATGATATCAAAGGAAATGGTGATGTTGCTATTAAAAAATACACTCAACAATTTGATGGTGTCGCTGTAGAAAACATCTTAGTTTCTGAGCAAGAAATACAAGAGGCGATTGCATTTGTTTCTGGTGATTTAAAAAATGCCATTGCAATTGCAAAAGAAAACATTACAAAATTTCATGCGGCGCAAAAAACCGAAAAAGTATTTGTAGAAACTGCTGTAGGTGTAAACTGTTGGCAAGAAAAAAGACCTATTACTAAAGTTGGTTTGTACATTCCTGGCGGAACGGCACCTTTATTTTCAACAGTGTTAATGTTGGCAATTCCTGCACAAATTGCAGGTTGTAAAGAAATTGTATTGTGTTCTCCACCAAATTCTGAAGGTAAAATTCACCCAGCAATTTTATATGCTGCAAATTTGTGTGGTGTTACAAAAATTATAAAAGTAGGTGGTATTCAGGCCATTGCCGGAATGACATTTGGTACAGCAACCATACCGCAAGTATATAAAATATTCGGACCAGGAAATCAGTTTGTAACCGTTGCCAAACAAATAGCTACCAAATTTGGAGTTGCTATTGATATGCCTGCTGGGCCAAGTGAATTGTTGGTAGTTGCAGACGATGCTGCCAAGGCAAGTTATGTGGCTTCAGATTTATTAAGTCAAGCAGAACATGGTGTAGATTCTCAAGTAATTTTAGTGTCTACTTCTAAAACATTGATTGATAGCGTATTGATTGAGTTGCAGAAGCAGGTTTTAGCACTTTCAAGAAAAGAAATTGCTGTAAAAGCAATTGAAAATTCTAAAATGATTTATGTAGAAAATGATGCTATCGCGTTAAATTTAATTAACGAATACGGTCCAGAACATTTTATTGTTTGTACAAAAGATAACAATTACTATATAGACAATATCGAAAATGCGGGTTCTGTTTTTATTGGCAACTATACACCAGAAAGTGCAGGAGACTATGCTTCAGGCACCAACCATACATTGCCAACAAACGGATTTTCAAAATCGTATTCAGGTGTAAATTTAGATGCATTTACAAAGAGCATTACGTTTCAAGAAATCTCTAAAAAAGGATTGCAAAACATTGGCAATGCAATAGAAATTATGGCGGCTGCAGAAGGGTTAGACGCTCATAAAAATGCGGTTACTTTAAGATTGAAAGATTTAGAATAAATATTGTGTCATTCCGAACCAAGAATGAGTAGGAATCTCGTAATAAGATTTCTCAATCGCCTAAAAATGCTCATTTCGAAATGACAACAGAAACATATAAAATGAAAAATTTCAACATAAACAATATCATCAGAGAAAACATAAAATCTTTAAAACCATATTCTTCTGCAAGAGATGAGTATAAAGATGTTTCTATAGATGAAATGGTGTTTTTAGACGCCAATGAGAATCCGTTTGAAAATGGAGTGAATCGTTATCCAGATCCGCAACAACACTCGGTTAAAGAATTGTTGTCAACGATAAAAGGTGTTGCCACCAAAAATATGTTGTTAGGCAACGGAAGCGATGAAGTGTTGGATTTAATTTTTAGGGCTTTTTGCGAACCTAACAAAGACAACATTATTACATTACCGCCAACATATGGCATGTACGATGTTTTGGCAAATGTAAATGCCATTAGCAATACAGCGGTTTTATTAACTGAAGACTTTCAACCAAAAGTATCTCATATTTTAGAAGCAGTTACTAAAAACACCAAAGTTTTGTTTTTATGTTCGCCCAACAATCCTTCTGGAAATAGTTTTTCTGAAGCAAGTGTGCAAGAACTGTTAGAACAATTTAACGGTTTGGTGGTTATTGATGAAGCGTATATCGATTTTTCTGAGCAAAAAAGTTGGTTAGAAAAGTTAAACGAGTATCCGAATTTAATCATTACACAAACCTTGTCTAAAGCCTATGGTTTGGCAGGTATTCGCTTAGGTATTTGTTATGCATCCGAAGAAATTATAGCGGTTTTAAATCGTATAAAACCACCTTATAATGTAAACGAATTAACGCAACAAAAAGCAATAGAACGTTTGTTAAAAAGAGCTGAAGTTGCGCAAGAAGTTGCTGCAATTATAGCGCAAAGAACAAAAGTTATAGCTGTTTTAAAAGAAGTTTCTTTTATTACAGAAATATATCCAACAGATTGTAATTTTGTTTTGGTAAAAGTTGATGATGCAACCATGCGTTACCAACAATTAATCAAAAATGGAATTGTTATTAGAAATAGAACCACGCAACCATTGTGCGAAAACTGTTTGCGTTTTACAATCGGAACTGAAAAGGAGAATGAGAAATTATTGAAAGCACTTTCAATAATTTCGAAATCCTGAACTTGATTCAGGAACATTTAAAAGGTAAAAAATAATGGATCAATATTATTGTTATACACTAACAAATAAAAATAGAATGGTTTTATATATTGGTTACACAGATAATTTAAAAAGAAGAATAACTTAACATAGAAAAGGAACTGGCGCTTTATTTACAAAAAAGTATAACGCTAACGAATTAATTTATTTTGAAATATTTGGAAGTAAAAAAGAAGCAAAGAATAGAGAAAAACAGCTTAAAAATTGGCATAAAAAGGGGAAATGGGATTTAGTGAAAACTAAAAATCCAAATTTAAATACAGTAGAAATTAATTAGAGAGACCCTAAAACATACTGAAAGAAGTTCAGCATAAAAGTTTAGGGTGATTAACAAGTTAATCATGAAAAAAGTATTATTTATAGATAGAGACGGTACGTTGGTTTTAGAACCACCAGTAGATTACCAATTGGATAGTTTAGAGAAGTTAGAATTTTATCCAAAAGTGTTTCAATACATGGCAAAAATTGCCTCAGAATTGGACTACGAATTGGTAATGGTAACCAACCAAGACGGATTGGGAACAGACTCTTTTCCGGAGGAAACTTTTTGGCCTGCACAAAACAAAATTATTACTGCTTTTGAAAAAGAAGGCGTTGTGTTTTCTGAAATTTTAATCGATAAAACGTTTCCGCATGAAAATGCCGAAACACGCAAACCTAGAACAGGCTTGTTAACCAAGTATTTATCTGAGTCTTATGATTTAGAAAATTCTTTTGTGTTGGGTGATCGAATTACAGACATGGAATTGGCAAAGAATTTAGGTGCAAAAGGAATCTTTGTAGCTGAAAATTCTGAGTTAGGTGTTGATGAGATAGCCGCATCAAAACAAGAGATTTTAGACTGTATTGTATTAACTTCTACCGATTGGAAAACCATTTACGAGTTTTTAAAGTTAGAAGATCGTGTATCAGAAATAACAAGAAACACCAATGAAACTCAAATTTATATCAAATTAAATTTAGACGGTTCTGGTAAAAATGAAATTAATACTGGGTTAAAGTTTTTTGATCACATGTTAGATCAGATTGGTAGACATGGTAATATGGATTTAACAGTGCAAGTTAATGGCGATTTAGAGGTTGATGAGCATCATACAATAGAAGATACCATGATTGCTTTGGGCGAGTTATTTAACAAAGCATTGGGCAATAAATTAGGCATTGAAAGATACGGTTTCTGTTTGCCAATGGACGATTGTTTGGCACAAGTAGCGGTAGATTTTGGTGGTAGAAATTGGCTGGAATGGGATGCCGAATTTAAAAGAGAAAAAATTGGAGATTTGCCTACAGAAATGTTTTTTCACTTGTTTAAATCGTTTACAGACGGTGCAAAGTGTAATTTAAACATTAAAGCTGAAGGGGTAAACGAACATCATAAAATTGAAGGTATTTTTAAAGCTTTTGCAAAAGCAATGAAAATGGCGGTAAAAAGAGACCCAAATAAGATGTTTTTGCCATCAACAAAAGGAGTATTGTAAATCGTTTTTGATTTCTGTTGATGGTTGCTAATATTAACCATTAACTAAAAACCAATAACCAACAACCAAAAAAATGAAACTCATAATTATAGATTACGGAGCAGGAAACATAAAAAGCATTCAGTTTGCCTTTAAAAGACTAGGTGTAGATGCTGTTTTATCAAATAATATTGAAGAAATAAAAGCTGCCGATAAAGTAATTTTTCCTGGCGTTGGAGAAGCAAGTTCTGCTATGAAAATGTTGCGAGAAAGTGGTTTAGATTCAGTTATTCCTGAGTTAAAACAACCGGTGTTAGGTATTTGTTTGGGCATGCAGTTAATGTGTAATTCATCCGAAGAAGGTAACACCAAAGGATTGGGTATTTTTAACGTAGCCATAAAAAAGTTTTCGAGTGCTGTAAAAGTTCCACAAATGGGTTGGAATGTAATTACTGATTTAAAATCGGATTTATTTACTGGAGTAAAAGAGGAAGAATTCATGTATTTGGTGCATAGTTTTTATGCAGAAAATTGCAAAGAGGCCATTGCAACAACTTCTTATGAAATTGAGTACGCTTCTGCATTGCAAAAAGATAATTTTTATGGCGTGCAATTTCATCCAGAGAAATCATCAAAAGCAGGAGAACAAATTTTAAAGAATTTTTTGGAACTAAAAACCAATAACTAAAAACCAACAACTATTTTGAGAATAATACCAGCAATAGACATCATAGACGGCAAATGTGTTCGTTTGACAAAAGGCGATTACAATACTAAAAAAATATACAATGAAAATCCGTTAGAAGTAGCCAAAGAATTTGAAGCTGCCGGCATTGAATATTTGCATGTTGTTGATTTAGATGGCGCAAAAGCAAGTGAAATAATCAATTACAAAGTGTTAGAGCAAATTGCTTCTAAAACCAATTTAAAGATTGATTTTGGAGGTGGTTTAAAGTCTGATAAAGATTTAGAAATCGCTTTTAACTCGGGTGCAAACCAGATTACAGGCGGAAGTATTGCGGTAAAGAATCGTGCTGTTTTTGAAGGTTGGATATCAACTTATGGTGCACAGAAAATTATTTTAGGTGCCGATTTTTATCCTGACACTTCTGGAGGAAAAATTGCAACCAATGGTTGGCAAGAAGAAAGTAGTTTAGAATTGATTCCGTTTATTAAAGATTATCAGCAAAAAGGAATTCAGTATGTAATTTGTACAGATATCTCTAAAGACGGCATGTTACAAGGACCAAGTTTTGAGGTTTATAAACAAATTTTAAAAGAGTCTGCCATTTCGAGCGGAGTAGAGAACGCTTTAAAATTAATAGCTTCAGGAGGAATTTCTTCTTTTGAAGAACTGCCAAGACTTGCCGAGAATGGCTGTGAAGGCGTTATTATTGGTAAAGCAATTTATGAGAATAAAATTAGCTTAAAACAATTGACAAATTTCATTTTAAATAATTAAATGTCCGTTCGAGCGCAGTCGAGAACTCATTAACCTCTCGACTGCGCTCGAGGAGACACATTAAAAAAGAAAAAATGTTAACAAAAAGAATTATACCTTGTTTAGATATTAAAAACGGACGCACCGTAAAAGGGGTGAATTTTGTGAATTTAATTGATGCTGGAGATCCTGTGATATTGGCAAAACAGTATGCTGAATTGGGTGCAGACGAATTGGTGTTTTTAGATATTTCTGCAACATTAGAAGGAAGAAAAACCATGTTAGAAATGGTATTAAAAGTTGCAGAACAAGTAAACATACCGTTTACAGTTGGTGGCGGAATTTCTTCTGTTGAAGATGTTGATGCATTGTTAAAGTGTGGTGCAGATAAGATTTCGATCAATTCATCTGCAGTAAAAAGACCCGATTTGGTAAATGAATTGTCTAATAAATTCGGAAGTCAGTGTGTAGTGGTTGCTATTGATGCCAAACAGATAAATGGCGAATGGATGGTGCATTTGGCAGGTGGTACAATACCTACAGCACTTAATTTATTTGACTGGGCAAAAGAAGTAGAGAGTAGAGGAGCAGGAGAAATTTTATTTACTTCTATGAATAATGATGGCACAAAAGCTGGTTTTGCAAATGAAGCCTTGGCAAAACTATCAACAGAATTAAATATACCAATTATTGCTTCTGGTGGCGCAGGAACCGTACAACATTTTACAGATACTTTTACCATCGGAAAAGCAGATGCAGCTTTGGCAGCAAGTGTTTTTCATTTCGGGGAAATAGCCATTTCAGCATTAAAAAAAGAGTTAAAAGAACAAAAAATTCCAGTAAGACTTTAAAAATAGTTGTTGGTTTATAGTTGCTGGTTATTAGAACTAACAACAATAAACCAACCATCAACAAACAACAATTATGAATATAGATTTCAATAAAAATAACGACGGATTAGTGCCAGCAATCATTCAAGATGCAACTACAAAAAATGTATTGATGTTGGGATATATGAATGAGGAAGCGTTTAATAAAACCAACGAAACGAAATTGGTTACTTTTTTTAGCAGAACTAAAAATCGTTTATGGACCAAAGGCGAAGAAAGTGGCAATACATTACAGTTGGTTGATCTTAAATTAGATTGTGATAATGATACGTTGTTGATTTTTGTAAATCCGAATGGGCCAACCTGTCACAAAGGTTCTGATACCTGTTGGAATGAAGAAAACAATCAGAATTATGGATTCTTTTCTACTTTAGAAAATGTGATTTCTGAACGTGTTTCAAACAAAGACACTCAAAAATCTTATGTGGCAAGTTTGTTTGATAAAGGCATTAATAAAGTAGCGCAAAAAGTAGGAGAGGAAGCTGTAGAAGTTGTAATCGAAGCCATGGATACCAATGACGAATTATTTTTATACGAATCTGCAGATTTGTTGTTTCACTATTTAATGTTGTTGCAAGCAAAAGGATTTACCTTAAAAGACATTGAATTAGAATTGAAAAAAAGGCAGAAATAAGTATTTTTAAAATCAATTTAAGTAAAAGTTTGCAAAATATTAGTGGTAATATTGCAGCTTAATTTTTAAAAAATGAAAGGTAATAGGTCTCAAGTATTAGTAGTTATTGCATTTTTATCAATATACATTATTTGGGGTTCTACCTACTTATTCAATAAAGTTGCGGTAACAGAGTTGCCTCCGTTTTTTTTGGCTTCCATTCGTTTTTCTACAGCGGGTATTTTAATGTTAGTAATAGCCAAAATTCTTAAATTCAATTTTAGCATCACCAAAAAGCAGTTTAAAAATACTACAATAGCTTCTTTTTTCTTTTTACTATTAGGAAACAGCGTGTTTGTCTGGGCATTGCAATATGTAGACAGTGGTTTTGCCGCATTAATAGCAGCCACTCAACCTTTATTTGTTTTATTAATTTTACGATTCCTTGATAAAAAACCATTTCAAAAAAAATCAATTATAGGTGTTTGCTTAGGTATTTTTGGCATGTATTTGTTAATCAGCCAGCAAGAATTAGTAACCTCTAAAGAAACCTTATTAGGCATTTTAGTCATGTTAGGCTGCGTTATGGGGTGGAGTTATGGCGGTGTTTTTGTATCAAAAGCAGATTTACCTAAAAACTTTTTTGTAAGTACGGGTATTCAAATGGTATTTGCGGGTGTTGTACTTGCTTTTATCAGCTTGATAGCAAATGAAAGTTGGACTTCGCCACTGAGTTGGTCTTCTAATGTTCAGTTATCGATGCTTTTGCTAATTATTTTAGGTGGAGTAGTAGCTTTTACAGCTTTTAATTACTTGTTAAAAGTTGTTTCTACAGAAAAAGTAGCTACGTCTGCTTATGTAAATCCTGTAATTGCACTTTTTATGGGTTGGTATTTTTTAGATGAAAAAATATCCAATCAATCTATGATTGCCTCTGCTGTTCTTTTAACAGGGGTTTATTTTATTACTTCTAGAAAAAGAAGGTAAATGGTATTTTACTGATTTTTAAAAAGATACAAGATATATCTTTGATAAAAAAGATACAATTCTGTATTGTAGCTCTTCACAATCATCACAGCAACTACAACATTACCCATACATTTATGTTTTTTTATGATTTTGATGATTGAAAAAGAGTAAATTAAAACTGCTACAACGGTTACTCTCACTCAAAATAGAGTTTTTTATTTTACGATGTATGTTTTTTATATGGGTGTTTATTATTAAAAACACATAAAATACTATTTAAATTTACGATATTATTAATTTATAAATTAAATAGGTATGAAAAAAATTACTTTATTATTAACCTTATTGACTTTTTCAATTGGGTATTCTCAAACTTACGATCTATTAGAATCGTTTAATGGCTCTGGATTAGAAGGCACCTTTGGTAGTACCACTGCCCAATATGCAACCGATCCTGTTGGTACTGATCAAGTAGTTCAAATAACCAGTAATACTAATGGTGATGTTTGGCAAGGAGTAGACGTTGATTTAGCGAGCAACTATAAATTGACTTCTGATACTCAGCTTACAATGCAGTTAGATGTATACTCAACCACAGCAATAACAATTGCACCAAAAGCACAAGGAGGTGTATCAGGAGCACCAGATTCAGTTACCTCTGTTGATCATACTGGATCGGGATGGGAAAATTTAACATTAACTTTCGATAAAAGTTTAGATGGTAAAGTGCCTGCAAATGGAATTTATGCTGATTTTGCTTTACACATAAATTGGGATACAACGAACAACAATTTTGGAGCTTCAGATGGTAGGGTTTTTTATATAAAGAATCTTAAAGGTTTGCTCTCTGCACCGGTTGTAAATTCGCAAACGTATGATTTATTAGAATCGTTTAATGGCTCTGGATTAGAAGGCACCTTTGGTGATACAGCTGCCCAATATGCAACCGATCCTGTTGGTACTGATCAAGTACTTCAAATAACCAGTAATTCTAATGGTGCAATTTGGCAAGGTGTAAATTTCGATTTTGCTAGTAACTATAAATTGACATCCGATACACAGCTTACAATGCAGTTAGATGTATATTCAACCACAGCAATAACAATTGCACCAAAAGCACAAGGTGGTGAATCAGGAGCACCAGATTCAGTTACTTCTGTTGATCATACTGGATCGGGATGGGAAAATTTAACATTAACTTTCGATAAAAGTTTAGATGGTAAAGTGCCTGCAAATGGAATTTATGCTGATTTTGCGTTACACATAAATTGGGATACTGCGAACAATAATTTTGGAGCTTCAGATGGTAGGGTTTTTTATATAAGGAATCTTAAAGGTTTGCTCTCTGCTTCAACTGTAGAAATAGCTCCAACGAATACACCACCAACACCACCAAGTTTTGACGCACAAAATGTAATGTCTTTATATAGCGAGGCGTATACAGCTTCAACATCAATACTAAATTCAGATTGGGATGATTCTTCTATGGAAGAAGTTACCATTGCAGGTAATAAAGTTTTAAAGGTTTCTGGAAATAATTTTTTAGGAATAATTTTAGGTGATTATTTAGATGCGACAACTATGACTCATTTACATATGGATTATTGGTTAGCTGTAGATCATACTCAAGGTCAGGTTCTTAATCCTAAATTATCTAACCATGCTGCACAATCTGGTGAAACTAGTGCAATTGATATTACAAACACTATTAACAGTCAAAATGAGGTTAAAAAATGGCAATCTAAAGAATTTGCTTTAAACGGTGATAGAAATTCAGTTAAAGAATTTTTAATTACGCAAGCAGGTAAAACAGGATTGTATTATTTAGATAATGTATATTTATATGTTGCAGGAACTGCAAGCCTAGAAAACAATAAATTATTAGGTTTGTCTATGTTTCCAAACCCAGCATCTGATAAATTAAATATTTCTGTTAAAGAAGCTATTAGCAACCTAGAGATATTTAATATTTTAGGTAAAAAAGTAATGAGTGTAAATGTAAATGACACAAGAGCTTCAATAAATATTTCTAGTTTAACTTCTGGTGTTTATTTAATTAAATACAATGTTGGTAACACAATTGGTACTTCTAAATTTATCAAGCAATAAATTAATGTAACATTATTTTTAGAATGCGATATTGTATTGCATAAAAAAACCTTACTAAAATTAGTAAGGTTTTTTTGTGACCGGGCTGGGGCTCGAACCCAGGACCCTCTCCTTAAAAGGGAGATGCTCTACCAACTGAGCTACCAGGTCTTTTTTAATTGAGTGCAAATATACTATCAATGATTGGAATTATTGGCATTAATTTGAAAAAATTTTATAGATATTTGCATAAAACATAGATTGATGAAAATAGTATTATTAGGTTACATGACTTCTGGAAAATCGAGTATTGGTAAACAACTCTCTAAAAATTTGTCTATGAAGTTTTTAGACCTAGATGATTATATTGTTGAAAAAGAAAAAATGCCAATTACAGAAATTTTTTCTTCAAAGGGAGAAATATATTTTCGATTAATTGAAAACACCTATTTAAAAGAAGTATTGGCAAAAGAAGAAGATTTTATACTTTCTCTTGGCGGTGGTACTCCTTGTTATGCCAATAACATGGAGGCAATAAATAAAGGGAAAACCAAATCTGTTTACTTAAAGGCCACCAATCAAACCTTAATAGATCGATTAATTCTTAAAAAAAGCACTCGCCCAATAATAGCGAATTTAAGTGATGATCAAATTCCAGAATTTGTGGCAAAACATCTTTTTGAAAGACGCTTTTATTATGAACAAGCAAAGTATACTTTAAATGTTGATGATAAAACAATCAAAAAGGTTTCCGAAGAAATAGAAATGTTATTATATTAAATAAGCAACAGCCTTGTTTTTATGAAACTCTACCTGAATGTGTTCTTTGATAGAGGTTGATAAAGAAATGCCTTTAAAATCTGCTTTTACCGGATATTTTTTATGATTTCTATTTACTAAAACAGCTGTTTTAAATTTCTTTAACGGAACTTCTAAAAAATGTTTAATTCCGTATATTAAAGTTGTACCAGAATTTAAAACATCATCTACTAAAACCAACGATTTATTCTTATAATCTTCAACTTCTAGAGAGGTTTTAATAGGTTTTAAAGGCTTTTTTTTGTCTATATCAACCTTACAAAGGGTTACTTTTAAAGTAGATATTTCTTGTAATACATCTACAATTTTTTCAGCAAAAATAAAACCATTACCAACAATTCCTGCAAGTACAACTTCTTTTTCAGTATTATTTGTTTCGTAGATTTGATATGCAATTCTTCTAATTTTTTGTGAGATTTGCAATTCGTTTAATATAACGTTTTTAGTTGTTTTCATATATCTAGTGTTGTATCTTCTTGATAGTCATCAATATCACGTCTATCTTTTTTTGTTGGTCTGCCTGTACCTTTTTTTCTGTAATAATCTTTTGCATATTTTAAAAGCTCAGTTTTTTCAAAAGCTTCTTTGGGTGTAACATCTTTTCTGTAAAGATCTACAATTTTGGCACCAACTCTACTTTCTGGTAAATCTAAAACTTTTATTTGATAATTTATTTGATTTTTTCTTACTATAATCAATTCATCACCAAATATTTCTTTAGAAGGTTTTACGCTTTTATTTTCTAGTTTTACTTGTCCTTTTTTACAAGCTGTTGTTGCAATACTTCTTGTTTTAAAAATACGAATGCACCACAAATATTTATCAATTCTCATAAAAATAGTTAAAATGTAACGTTTGTCTTTTTACAAAGGTATAAAATTGGTAAATTGCGCGCTTAAAAATTATTGTTAAATGAATAAAATAAAATATAGTATTGTACTTTTCGTATTGTCAATTGTTATTTACTCTTGTGGAGACGATAATTTTAGAGGTATAAACAACCCATTTTTAGACATCGACCACGAGGCACTTGCTTTGTCTGATAATGACACATTAGTTAATTTTTTAAAGAATCATTATTACGATGATACTGTTGGGGTAGATTCTGTTAAAACATTAGTTGCTGGTAAAACACCATTGTTTGATAATATTATTACAATGAATGTAAAAAGAAACGATATTGACTATAAATTGTATGTATATAAAATTAAAGATGGAAATCCGATAGATCCTGTTTACGGTTCTCCTTCAGATGATAAAGGATATCCATCAGTTTCAGATTCTATTTATGCAAATTATTCTGGCCAAGCAATACTTTCTACAAACGAATTAGGTGTAAATTTTGATCGTAATACAACAGGATCGTGGTTTAGCTATACTAGTTTAGCGGTTAGAGGTTGGTCTTTTGGATTTACTAATTTTAAAGGGGGATATTTAAAGAAAGAAGCAGATGGTAGTGTTTTTAATGGGCCTATTACTTATTTAGATGGTGCTAAAGGAATACTATTTATTCCGTCTGGATTGTCTTATACTTCTATAGATACAAGAAACTATACGAGTAGTTTAGTAAATCAAAATTTACTTTTTTATGTAGAATTACTAGATTTTGTAAAAGATACTGACCATGATAACGATGGAACACCTTCAGATGAAGAAGATGCTAATAATGACGGAGATTTAACAAACGATTTTAGTGATGCTGATAATCCTACATTTGCAGATTACTTGAATCCGAATGTAAATTAGCCACATTTTAAAACATAAAAAAAAACTCTTGAATTTTTCAAGAGCTTTTTTTTGTACGTAAAATTTTTAAAACTTATAGCTTATAAGATAAACCAATTATAACTTGATTTACTCTCGTATCAAATTTTACATTAGTTGTATCGTCTAAAAAGGTAGATTCTATCCCGTTAAAGCCTCTTTCTACTCTAATGTCTAAACCAAGGTTTCCTATTTCTATACCACCACCAAACTGAAGTCCAACGGTAAATCCATCACCTTTAACATCTCCAATATCATTTAAGCTAAAATCTGAGCTTAATAGGTACTGAAAAGAAGGCCCTACAAATACGTTACCAATTCCAAAAACCTTTTTACCTAATAAAACCGGAATGTCTATTTTTTGAAAGTTGTAAGAAGTAGAAGTAGTACTTCCCGTTTTTTTATATAAAACTTCGTTTTCTAGATTTGTATAAACCAATTCTGGTCTAACATATAAACCAACAACAGGTATTTTAAGACGTAACCAAATACCAGCATGATATCCAGTTTTACTTTTTTCACCCTCAAATACTTTTTCTCCTGTTTCTTTGATAGAGTTAGAGTTGTAGTTGATACCACCTTTTACACCAAAATCTAATTGGGCATTTGATAGTTGACTAAATCCGAATGTTAAACACAATACTAAAATTATTTTTTTCATCATTTTTCTTTTTTAAGTTCTTTTAATAAAAACGTTTTTATTTTCTAGTTAGTACTTTTTTAACAGCTTTTACTACTGCATTTGCATCTAAACCATATTTTTCCATTAATTGTTCTGGTGTACCAGATTCTCCAAAAGTATCGTCTGTTGCCACAAATTCTTGAGGTGTTGGATTATTTAAAGCCAACGCTCTTGCAACACTTTCTCCTAAACCACCAAGTTTATTATGCTCTTCTGCAGTAACAATACATCCTGTTTTTGCTACAGATTTTAAGATAATATCTTCATCTAAAGGCTTAATGGTATGAATGTTAATTACTTCAACAGAAATACCTTCTGCTTCTAATTTTTCTGCGGCTTGTAAAGATTCCCAAACCAAATGACCAGTAGCTACAATAGTTACATCTGTCCCTTCAGTTAATTGAATCCCTTTTCCGATTTCAAAAGCATCTTCAGTAGGCATAAAAACCGGTACTTTTGGTCTACCAAAACGCAAGTATACTGGCCCATCAAAATCTGCAATAGCAATAGTTGCTGCTTTTGTTTGGTTATAATCACAAGTGTTGATAACTGTCATGCCAGGTAACATTTTCATCAAACCGATGTCTTCTAATATTTGATGAGTTGCGCCATCTTCTCCTAAAGTTACACCTGCATGAGAAGCACATATTTTTACATTTTTACCAGAATAAGCCACAGATTGGCGAATTTGGTCATACACTCTACCTGTAGAAAAGTTAGCAAATGTACCAGTAAATGGTATTTTTCCACCAATAGTTAAACCCGCTGCAATACCAATCATATTTGCTTCGGCTATACCAATTTGGAAAAATCTTTCTGGATTTTCTTTAATAAATTGATCCATTTTTAGAGAACCAATTAAATCTGCACATAAAGCAACTACATTAGGGTTTGTTCTACCTAATTCTGTCAATCCGTCTCCAAAGCCAGAACGTGTATCTTTTTTTTCTGTGTACGTGTATTTTTTCATTATAGTTTGTTGTGTTGTATAATTTGCGTAAAAATAAACTTTTATTTTACTTTACAGAAAATAAATGAAGTTTAAGATAAAAGACTTTTTAACATGCTTTTCATTTTATGAATATTATCAATATTTTTTATTGATTTTTAAATATCTGGTAAAAAAAATAAGCTCTTTTTTTACAAAGAGCTTATTTTATATTGAAAAGAATAGTTGTTTATCTGTAACGTCTTTTTAAATTCCAAATGATAGAATTTGTATTACTAAAGTTTCTTATTAGTAAGGTAACTTTACTTTCTTTTGTTGTTTTTTGATTTCTTGTTTTCATAATTTTTATTTAATACTGCAAATTTAGAGCATTTTAAAGTGTTGAAAAACAAGTGTTTAATATGTGTATACTATATTAACCCTACATTTTTTAATTTACATGAAATAGGGTTAATATTATTTCTAGCACTTATATATTCATTAATTCTTGGTATAATTTATGAACCGGCAAACCAACAACATTGTAAAAACTACCTTCTAAATGATCGATGGCAATATGGCCAATCCATTCTTGAATTCCGTATGCTCCTGCTTTGTCAAAAGGTTTGTAATTTGTAATGTAGTAGTTTATTTCATCATCAGAAATTTCTTTAAAAGAAACAACAGTAATATCATTAATAATTTTCTGAAAATTTTTGCTTTTTATACTTACAGAGGTAATAACTTCATGACGCTTACCAGATAATGCACGTAACATTTTAAAGGCATCTTCACTGTCTTTTGGTTTTCCTAATGCTTGGTTGTCTAACCAAACAATAGTATCAGAAGTAATTACAATATCATTTTTAGATAAATTGGCAAACGGCTTCGATTTTAAATCTGCTAAGAAATCTGTTATTTCTATACCTTTTAAATTTGTAGGATAAATTTCTTCTACCTCTTTTAATGCAATTGTAAAATCGATGTTTAGGTCTTTAAAAAATTGCTGTCTTCTTGGCGATTTAGATGCTAGAATAACGTTGTAGTCTTTTAGTTTTTCTTTTAACATTTCTTTGTTAGGTAGCGTGCAGTCTTAACCTATTAAATAATTTATACAAACCCTCTCGACTGCACTCGAGGAGTTAATTTTAATTTATGTTAAACAATAACATTGATAAAATTCCGAAGAACATTATCGTCTTTAAAAGCTTACTTACTGTAGCATACTCTTTTTTAGTTTTAGCTATTAATAACAAATACATAAAGTAGACTAGTGGTACTATTATAAAAATGCTACTGTAGGTTAAAAAAAAAGTGCTTTTTTTAACTTCTTTAATAATAAGTGTCAAAAATAGTAAAAGGAAACAAGAAAAAAAGAAAGCTACTTTTGCGGCTCTTTTTTTACCTATAAAAATTGGCAACGTATTGGCGGTTATTTTTAAATCGCCATTTACATCTTCTATATCTTTAATTATTTCTCTAATTAATGTTGTTATAAATGCAAACAAAGCATAGTAAAATATTACGTTATAAAGATTTGTGTGTAACATTGAATGACCACTTATAAGCATAGGGGCAGATAAAAAATGATACCAATACACTATAAAAATGACAAGACTTATAAAGCTAGAAATAAGCAAATTACCAACTAAAGGGATTTTTTTTAATATTTTTGAGTAGTAATACAAACCAACAATAGTACCAATAAAAATGAAGCTATAAAAAGGCATTTCTTTGTAAAAAGAGAGAATTATTGCTAAAAATAATCCTATAAAATTAAAAAGATAATAAAAGAAGTAGGCCTTTTTTTTTGAAATTGATACAGTAATAAAAACCTTGTCTGGCTTGTTTATTTTATCCGTTTCAATATCAAAAATATCATTTATAATATACCCCGATGCTGTTATTAGTAAGATGCTAAAGGTTAAAATAAAGAATTCTAAATGTGTTAAATGTGCTACAGATATAAAAGAATTTATTAAAGCATATTTAGTTAAAACCATGGTTAATAAAACCATCAATAGGTTTTTGTAACGAATTAGTTTTAAAAAAGAAATCATAGTAATTTATTAAGAATTAAAACTCTTTTTAATTCTTGCCAAATCTCGCTTATTATCTCTATCTTTTATCACCTCACGCTTATCATGGGTTTGTTTTCCTTTTGCCAGCGCAATTTCTAGTTTGGCAAACCCTCTATCATTTATAAATAAACGAAGTGGTACAATCGTGTTTCCTTTTGCTTCTACATCTCTTTTTAGGCTTCTTAATTCACGTTTGTTCATTAACAATCTACGTTCACTTTTAGGTTTGTGATTAAAGTGATGCCCAAACAAATACTCTTCAATGTACATATTTACTATAAACAATTCTCCTCGATCATTAAACTCGCAAAAACTTTCTGTAATTCTAGCTTTACTTAATCGAATCGATTTTATTTCTGTTCCAGTAAGTTGAATACCAGCAACAAAATTGTCTAGTATTTCGAACTCGAAACGTGCTTTTTTGTTTTTTATGTTAATGTTTTTCTGTACCGCCATTGACAGATATAAGTTTTATATAATTTTAACAAAGATACATTTTATCTTCGGTCAAAGAAATGTAATTTTGAAAACTATTAGAATCAAAAAACAATTTAATGAAATATTTATCGCTCTCTTTTTTACTCTTTTTAGTTGCCTGTACAAATTCTAAAAAAGAGCTAACAGCACAGCAAATTATAGATAAAACAATCCTTTTTTCAGGTGCAGAAAAAGTAGCAAACTCAGAGATTAACTTTACTTTTAGAGACAAAGCTTATTTTGCCTACAGACAAAAAGGGCAATTTAAGTTAATTAGAGAGTTCGATTCTATTATTGATGGTTTAACCAATACTGGATTTAGCCGTTTCGTAAATTTTAAAGAACAAATCTTATCAGACAAGCAAATCTCATCTTATTCTAATGCTGTAAATTCTGTCCATTATTTTTCGGTGTTGCCTTTCGGGTTAAATGATGCTGCTGTTCATAAATTAAAACTACCCAACAGCTTTATTAACGGAAAAGAATATTACAAAGTTCAAATCTCTTTTTCTGAAGATGGTGGCGGAGAAGATCATGAAGACATTTTTGTTTATTGGATTGGCAAAGATGATTTTTTAGTAGATTTTTTGGCTTATTCTTATAATACAAACGGAGGTGGTAAACGCTTTAGAGTTTTAAAAGAACAATGTGTAAAAGAGGGGATTCGTTTTGTAGATTATCATAATTACAAACCCTCATCAAAAGATATTTTATTGACTAATTTAGACAAAGCTTTCGAAAACGATAAACTAGAAAAAGTGTCAGAAATTATTTTAAAAAATATAGAAGTAACACTTTTACAATAATTTTTTTTGAAGCTATTTCCCGCTTTTCGCACTCGCTTCACGCTAAAAAGCGTGAGAGCTTAAGCAATTGCTACAATCGGGGCTATTTTAGTGTTTAAAAAAACACTAATTCACAGTAATAACCTTGCTCGTTTTTTTATCACCAGAGACAGTAACAACATACAAACTTGTGTTGTTGTTTTCAGTCATATTTTGAAACTTTTTTTCTCCTAAAATTTTATTAGCAAAAGCAGGTGTTGTATTACTATGACCAATAATTAATACATTTTTACCTTTGGATTCTGCTCTAAAAGTTTCGTCATACAATTTTCTAGGATCATATTTTATAATCTCTAAATTTTTACTTTCTGCAGTTGGTTGTGCGGTTTGTGTTGTTCTGTGGTAATTTGTCGAATAAACCGCATCTATTTTAATGTTTTTAAAATATTTTGCCCAATTGTCAGCTCTTTTTAACCCTTTTTCATTTAAATATGGATTTCTATTATTAGCGTCAGTTTTTATTTTTTCTGCATGACGAATTAAGTAATACGTACTCGTTTCTGTTTTTTTACAGCTGTAAAAAACAAAAAGCATAAAAATAAAAAGCAAGAATATTTTTTTCATATCAAAAATTTATGACTCAAATATAGATAAAAATGAGGCAGAAGAACAATTCGTGTAAGCATAAAAAAAAAGCAATCTCTTTATTAAGTGAGATTGCTTTTAAAACTATTTTGTTCTTTCTAATTAGTGACTAAGTCTGATTGGTTTCTAAAAACCAGTTGTTCATCAAAAGCATCAATTAAAATAATACTATCTGTACTAATTTTTCCGGCCAAAATCTGTTTAGACAGTTCGTTTAAAACTTCTTTTTGTAATACTCTTTTTACAGGTCTTGCGCCAAACTCTGGTTGATATCCTTTTTTAGCCAAGTATTTAATTGCTTCGTCAGTTGCATCAACAGTAATCTCTTGTTTGCCAATCATTTTTTTAATACCCTCTAATTGAATTTTAACAATTTTAAAAATATCTTTTTCATTTAAAGGAGCAAACATAATTATATCATCAATTCTGTTTAAAAACTCTGGTCTAACCGTGTTTTTTAACAAAGCAAGTACTTCATTTTTAGCTGTTGTAGTAATGCTTTCTAAATCTGCTTTTTTATCTGCAAATTTTTCTTGAATAATATGGCTTCCCATGTTAGAAGTCATAATAATAATTGTGTTTTTAAAATCGGCAATTCTCCCTTTATTATCAGTCAACCTTCCTTCGTCTAATACTTGTAGCAATAGATTAAAAGTATCTGGATGCGCTTTTTCAATCTCATCTAAAAGAATAACAGAGTAAGGTCTTCTTCTGACTGCTTCTGTTAACTGACCACCTTCATCATAACCAACATAGCCAGGAGGCGCACCAACCAATCTACTAACCGAATGACGTTCTTGGTATTCGCTCATGTCAATTCTTGTCATGGCATTTTCATCATCAAAAAGATAGGCGGCTAATGCTTTTGCCAAGGCAGTTTTACCAACACCAGTAGTTCCTAAAAACAGAAAGCTTCCAATGGGTTTATCTGGGTTTTGAAGTCCTGCTTTAGATCTTCTTACTGCATCAGATACAGCTACAATAGCCTCTTCTTGACCAACAATACTTTTGTGTAATTGTAGTTCTAGCTTTAATAGTTTGTCTTTTTCAGATTGAATCATTTTAGATACTGGTACACCAGTCCATTTTGCAACAACTTCCGCAACATCATCATAGGTAACTTCTTCTTTAATTAAAGAGCTCTCAGATTGATTTTCTTGTAATATTTTCTGATTTTTTTCTAATTCTTCTTGAGCTTCTTTTATCTTTCCATAGCGAATTTCTGCTACTTTACCGTAATTGCCTTCCCTTTCTGCTTTTTCTGCTTCAATTTTAAAATTTTCTATCGCAGCTTTTGCGTTCTGTATATTGTCTACAATTTTTTTCTCAGATTTCCATTTTGCATTAATATCTGTGCGTGTTTCTTTAAGGTTGGCTAAATCTGCTCTTAAAATTTTTAATTTAGTTTCATCTTTTTCTCTTTTAATTGCTTCAATTTCAATTTCTAACTGCATTACCTTTCTATCTAAAATGTCTAACTCTTCTGGTTTAGAGTTTATTTCCATTCGTAGTTTTGCCATAGCCTCGTCTATTAAATCGATGGCTTTGTCTGGTAAAAAACGATTGGTAATATAGCGTTGCGATAATTCTACCGCACCAATAATAGCTTCGTCTTTAATACGTACTTTATGGTGTGTTTCATATTTTTCTTTAATACCTCTTAAAATAGAAATGGCGCTTTCTATGTCTGGTTCATCGACTAAAACCTTCTGAAAACGTCTTTCTAGAGCTTTGTCTTTTTCAAAATATTTTTGATATTCGTCTAAAGTAGTTGCTCCAATCGCTCTTAACTCTCCTCTAGCCAAAGCAGGCTTTAAAATATTTGCAGCATCCATTGCACCTTGGCCACCACCAGCGCCAATTAAGGTATGTATTTCATCAATAAAAAGTACAATATCTCCGTTAGATGTAGTTACTTCTTTAATCACTGCTTTTAATCGCTCTTCAAATTCTCCTTTATACTTTGCTCCGGCAATTAAAGCACCCATATCTAAAGAAAAAATAAGTTTATCTTTTAGGTTTTCGGGTACATCTTTAGCCACAATTCTATGTGCTAAACCTTCTGCTATTGCTGTTTTTCCGGTTCCTGGTTCACCTACTAAAATAGGGTTGTTTTTAGTTCTACGAGATAAAATTTGAAGTAGTCTTCTAATTTCTTCATCTCTACCAATTACAGGGTCTAGTTTGTTTTCTTGTGCTAATTTATTTAAGTTTTTAGCAAATTTATTTAATGAATTATACGTTTCTTCTGCACTTTTAGAGGTTACTCTTTCTCCTTTTCTAAGCTCGTTAATGGTAGTTTTTAAATCTTTTTCTGTAACACCTTGGTCTTTTAAAAGTTGTGCTACAGTACTTTTAGATTTGTAAATGGCTAGAATTAAATGTTCGATCGAAACATAGTCATCTTGCATATTTTTAGCAATTATGCTAGCCTCGTTTAAGGTTTTACCAGTTTCTCTAGAAAACATTAGTTCGGCGCCAGAAACTTTAGAAAAGCGATCTAGTTCTTTTTCTAAAACTTGTTTAATAATCGCTATATTAATGTTTAGTTTTTTTAAAATAAAAGGTAAAACATTTGTATCTATTTCTAATAAACTTTTAAATAGATGTTCGTTTTCTATTTGTTGATGCCCCAATTCTTGTGCTAATTGATTTGCATACTGAAGCGTTTCTTGTGATTTTGTTGTATAGTTGTTCAAATTCATGCTATTATTATTTTAAGCAAGGTTGTTAATTTTGCTGTTTGTTAAAAGATTTATCAATAATAATACCATCAGTATTTAGTAATTATTAAAAGACATATTGTCTTAAAAACCCTTGTTAATACTGACTTTTTGTCTGAGTAAAGTTTCTTATATTTGCAAATAAAAATCATATAATGGGCTTACTTAATAATATTTTTGGCAATAAAGAAACAGATGCAACAAAAGAAGAGAAGACCTCTTTTTTAAATTTTATACCCCTAACTTCATCAGAAGAGTTACAAAATATTAAAGAATTGTCTGCAACTACAACTGTTTTAATTTTTAAACACTCTACACGTTGTGGTATTAGCAATATGGTTATTAAGCAGTTCGAGAAACTTTTTAAAGAAGAGCACAAACAATTAAAGGTCTATTATTTAGATTTATTAAATTACAGAAACGTTTCAGATGAGATTGCAGAAATGTTTCAGGTAATGCATCAATCGCCTCAATTATTGGTTATAAAAAATGGTGTTTCTGTCTACAATGCTTCTCATTCAGACATCAACTCTGTAAATTTAACAACATTTATATAGCATAAAGTTGCATTAAACCTTATTTAAGTCTTATTTTTGCTGCTTAAATTTATATTCCTTTGGCAGAAATAAACACTTCAGTAAACACATCAGGTAAAGAATTATACGGATATCAAAAAGATGCACTTCAAGAAATTTTTAGAAGATTTAAAGATGCACCTAAAGATTATCATTTATTATATCAATTACCAACAGGTGGTGGAAAAACTGTAATTTTTTCTGAAATTGTTAGGCGTTATTTAGAAACCTTTAAAAAGAAAGTATTAGTACTTACCCATAGAATTGAATTGAGTAAGCAAACCTCTAAAATGTTAAAAGAGTTTGGGGTTGCCAATAAAATTATTAATTCTACCGCAAAATTAGACGATCAGGAAGATTTTAGCTGTTTTGTTGCCATGGTAGAAACCTTAAAAAATAGGTTAAACGATGATAAATTAGATATTTCTGATATCGGTTTGGTTATTGTAGATGAGGCTCACTATAATTCTTTTACCAAGATTTTTAAGTTTTTTGATGAAGCATTTGTTTTAGGAGTTACTGCAACACCTTTAAGCTCGAACATTAAATTACCAATGTATGAAAATTATCAAGAGTTATTTGTTGGTGAATCTATACAGCATTTAATTGATAATGAATACTTAGCAAGTGCTAATTTATATTCTTACAACGTAGGGTTAACCTCTTTAGAAGTTGGTGCCAACGGAGATTATACCGTTAAATCATCAGAAGACTTATATACCAATTCAGACATGCTTTCTAAGTTAGTTTCTGCTTATGAAGAAACTGCAAAAGGTAAAAAAACATTGATTTTTAACAATGGTATTAATACCTCTATTCAAGTATTTCATGCTTTTAAGAAAGCAGGTTATCCAATTGCACATTTAGATAATACCAATACAAAAAGTGAGCGAGAGCTTATTTTAAAGTGGTTTAAAAAAACACCCAATGCAATTATTACTTCTGTAAGTATTTTAACTACAGGTTTTGATGAGCCCACAATAGAAGCAATTATTTTAAACAGAGCTACAAAATCTTTAACACTTTATTACCAAATGATTGGTCGTGGTTCTAGGGTATTAAACAATAAGAGTACTTTTGATGTAATTGACTTAGGAAATAATTTTCACAGATTTGGTCCTTGGGGTGCAGATTTAGACTGGCAAAAAATGTTTAGAGCGCCAGACTATTATTTAAATGCTATTTTATCTGATGAAGATATAGAAAGTACATTTAGGTATGAATTAACTGCGGATGTTAAAAAAGAGTTTGCTAAATCTACCGATACTTATTTCGATATGAAAAAAGTATATATAGATACTGTAAGACAAGGAGAATCTTCTAAAAGAGTTTTAGAAAAATCGATTGTACATCATGCTAAAATGTGTATCGAAAATAGCGAAGATGTTTTTGATGCTTTAATTTTAGCTAAATTATTAGGCGAAGAAATAGATGACAGAATTAACAGGTATGCAAAATGTATTTCTAAAAGCACACATAATTTTGTTACTTGGCTTAAAGACGATTATAGAAAAAAATTAAACGCCTATTTACGTGCAAACTTTGATGAAGATTTTGAAGAAATTCATGGTCATCCACCTATTGAAGAGTAAAATAAGTTTTATTAAATTAGCATGTATTATTTAACTTTATAATGTGTTTTTTTGATTTTTAAAAACACTTTTTTCATCAATTTTAGAACCTATAGTTTATTTTAAACTCTTTTTGTAGTTTGTAACCCTTTGTTTTAAAGGAGTTTGAAATTTTTTAAAATATTTTCATTTTTTTTTCATTTTTGTTTTTTGTATTTAAAAAAAAGATACATTTGCTTAACTTATTTAAGTAAAATGTTTAGTTTTTCTTATTTCGGGAATAACACTCAGTCGGAGAATGATTGTTATATCGCATTTTGGAAATGCAACGAAAAAATTAAGGTATCTCCATTTTCTACACTTCAAAATTTGCAGCTTTTCTCAAAGTTGCACGTCGTTTACTTACAAATATTACAGTGATAACAATCTTTTTATAGGGTTACTATTTCTATTCTAAAATGTTGATAATATTTTAGCTTAGACAGATTTATCATATAATTAATATAAAAAATAAAGTGAACACAAAATATATAGATTTAGTCGATCAAACATTCGACTTTCCTCAAGAAGAGTTTAAAACAGAAAATAATAAATTGTTTTGGCATGGCATCAATTTAATGCAATTAATAGAAGAATATGGCGCTCCGCTTAAATTTACCTATTTGCCAAAAATATCAGAAAATATAAATAGAGCCAAAGGTTGGTTTCAAAATAGTATTGATAAACATCAATACAAAGGCAAGTATTTTTATAGTTATTGCACTAAAAGTTCTCATTTTAAACACGTGTTACATGAGGCTTTAAAAAATGAAATTCATATAGAAACATCTTCTGCTTTTGACATTGATATAGTAAACAACCTAAAGAAAGAAGGTAAAATAAAGGATAACACTTTTGTTATTTGCAATGGCTTTAAAAGAGACCAATACATTAAAAATATAGGTGCTTTAATTAACTCGGGACATAAGAATGTAATTCCAATAATAGATAATTATGAAGAAATTAATCTATTGTTAGATGAAACAGATAAAAAGTTAAATGTAGGTATTAGAATAGCCTCTGAAGAAGAGCCTAAATTTGAATTTTATACCTCTCGATTAGGAATTGGTTATAAAAATATTGTTTCGTTTTACGAACGTGAAATTTCGAATAATAAACAAGTAGATTTAAAAATGTTGCATTTTTTCATCAATACAGGTATTAAAGACAATGCCTATTATTGGAACGAATTAATGAAGTGTTTAAATGTCTATATAAATCTAAAAAAGGTTTGCCCTACACTAGATAGTTTAAATATTGGTGGTGGTTTTCCTATAAAAAATTCTTTAGGTTTTGAGTATGATTATCAATACATGATTGATGAAATTATCAATCAAATTAACGAGGCTTGTAAAGAGGCAGATGTAGATGTACCTAATATTTTTACAGAGTTTGGAAGTTTTACTGTTGGCGAGTCTGGTGCTACAATTTATGAAATTTTATATCAGAAAAAGCAAAATGATAGAGAGCGATGGAACATGATAAACTCTTCGTTTATAACCACACTACCAGATGCTTGGGCTATTAATAAGCGTTTTATTATGTTGCCAATTAATAAATGGAACAGACAATATGAGCGTGTTTTATTAGGTGGTTTAACCTGCGATAGCGACGATTATTATAACTCTGAACAACATATAAATGGTATTTATTTACCTGTTTATGAGAAAGATAGTCCTTTGTATATCGGTTTTTTTAACACTGGTGCATATCAAGAATCTATCGGTGGCTTTGGTGGTTTACAGCACTGTTTAATTCCGCATCCAAAGCATTTAATATTAGACAGAGATGTAGACGGAAAATTAACCATTAAGGTATTTAAAGAACAACAAAAAAGTAGCGAACTATTATCAATTTTAGGATATTAAAAAAATCAAAATGAAAACAAACAAAACATACGCAGGCATACCAGAAGAGTTTGGCAACCTGTCAACATCAAAAATAGTAGTAATACCGGTTCCTTATGATGGAACAAGTACTTGGCAAAAAGGTGCAGATAAAGGGCCACAAGCTTTTTTAGATGCTTCAGAAAATATGGAGTTGTATGACATAGAAACCGATTCTGAAGTATACAAAGAAGGTGTTTTTTTAGCAGATGCAATTACAGAAAACTCTTCTCCAGAGGCTGTTGTAGAAGCCGTACATCAAGAAACAAAAAAGTACATCAATAGAAATAAATTTGTAACTATTTTTGGTGGCGAACATTCAATTTCTATTGGTACTATTAGGGCTTTTAATGAATGCTTTAATAATTTAACAGTTTTACATATTGATGCTCATGCCGATTTAAGAAAAGAATACGAAGGTTCTTCTTGCAATCATGCTTGTGCCGTTTATGAGGCTAATTCTACTACTAATTTAGTACAAGTTGGTATTAGAAGTATGGATATTTCTGAGAAAAGAAATATGAACTTAGATAAAGTTTTCTTTGCACATGATATGGCTGTTAATGAAGATTGGATGGTAGATGTTATCGATCAATTAACAGACAATGTATTTATTACCTTCGATTTAGATGCCTTAGATCCTTCTATCATGCCATCTACCGGAACACCAGAACCTGGCGGATTGTTCTATTATGAAACACTAGATTTCTTAAAACAAGTTTTTGATCAAAAGAATGTAGTTGGTTTTGATATGGTAGAATTACGACCTAATGAAAATGAAAAGTCATCAGATTTTTTAGCGGCAAAGTTATTTTATAAGATGTTAAGCTATAAGTTTTTAGATAAAGATGATACGTATGAAAACGGAGATGAAAATGATTCTAATCCTTTTAGTAAGTTGTCTAAATTTAAAGATCTTGAAGATAATTTCTAATCATTTACTATAATGGAAACTACTGTTACTGCATATCATTTAGAAAAATTAATCGATTTAAAAGAGTTTAGAAATCAGTTTAACTTTCATCTAATTAAAAGAGAGCACTCCTTTTTATTGTATAAATCTGATAATGATGCTTATGTTTATGTAAAAAACTACGGAAGTGTTGTTTTCTTAAACTGTTCTAAAGAGATTGTTAGCAATGTTTTTGGCATTATTAATCCTAAACACAAAAAGGTTAACGAGTATCCGAAAGAAACTTTTATAATTGCTCAAGGAGAGAATATTGAAGTAGATTTTGGTAAAATTACCATGCCAGAGCTTACAGTAGATATTGCTCATATTTTAATGTTAAACCTTGCACAATCGGTTGCTTTAAACAACTATGTAAATAAAACGTCTGACCTGCACGAGCGTACCTTTAAATATGTAAAACAATTAGAAGAAACAGGTAACATTAAAATGTCTAAAAAGAATATGCGCATTTTTATAGGGAAAACAATGAACCTAAAAAATAGCATTTCAGAGAATTTATTCATTTTAGATTCTTCAGATTTGGCATGGTCTAAAGAGCATTTATCAAAATTAGATTATCAATTAAAAGATGAGTTAGATATTGTTAAAAGACACCAAGGACTTCAATTTAGTATCGATGTTATTAAAGAAAATTTAGAGTTATTTAAAGATATTTTACAGCATAGATATAGCAGTATGTTAGAGTGGATTATTATTATTTTAATTCTTTTTGAAGTAGTACAAATTTTTATTTAAATATTAAAAAGCTATCAAAAATAGCAACAAAAACAATGAAAAAACCAATTACAAATTTTATAGAAAAATATTTTTTACACTTTAATGCAGCTGCTTTAGTAGATGCAGCAAAAGGATATGAAGCACAATTAAAGCAAGGTTCTAAGATGTTAGTTTCTTTGGCAGGCGCAATGAGTACTGCAGAATTAGGTAAAATTTTTGCAGAAATGATTCGTAAAGATAAAGTGCAAATTATTTCTTGTACAGGGGCAAATTTAGAAGAAGATATTATGAATTTAGTTGCGCATTCTCATTACAAACGTGTGCCCAATTATAGAGATTTAACACCTGAAGATGAATGGGCATTGTTAGAAAAAGGTTTAAACAGAGTAACAGATACTTGCATACCAGAAGAAGAAGCGTTTAGAAGAATACAAGAACATATTGTAAAAATTTGGAAAGATGCAGAAGCTGAAGGGAAACGTTATTTACCACATGAATACATGTACCAATTATTGTTATCGGGTGTTTTAGAGCAGTATTATGAAATTGACATAAAAAACTCTTGGATGTATGCTGCAGCAGAAAAAAACTTGCCTATTATTTGTCCTGGATGGGAAGATTCTACAATGGGTAATATTTTTGCTTCTTATGTAATGAAAGGAGAATTAAAAGCAAGTACCATGAAATCGGGGATCGAATACATGACTTTCTTGGCAGATTGGTATACAGAGAACTCTAACAATGGTATAGGATTCTTTCAAATAGGAGGAGGTATCGCAGGAGATTTTCCTATCTGTGTGGTTCCAATGTTGTACCAAGATATGGAAAGAACAGAAACACCTTTTTGGAGTTACTTTTGTCAAATTTCTGATTCTACAACTAGTTACGGATCTTATTCTGGCGCTGTACCGAACGAAAAAATTACATGGGGTAAGTTAGATATTAATACACCTAAGTTTATTATAGAAAGTGATGCAACCATTGTAGCACCTTTAATATTTGCTTACTTGTTAGAAATGTAAACTTAATATTTACAGAGGTCTTTGTGGCAATTAATAAGTTTGAATAAGAATTTTTAAAACTATAAAAATGAAAAGAGTAATCGTAGAATATTCTAAATTAACTAGAGATTTATTAGATCTGTTAATTGAAAAATATCCTGAGGGATATGATTATGATGATATCATTTCTTTCAAAAATGCAAAAGGTTTAACAGTTAAGGCAGTAGAAGTAAAAACCGTTGATACTGTTTATTTGGTAAAAATTAGCGACCGTTTAGAGCAAACAATGGAAGATTATGCAGATGACGAAACTTCTTTTGAGGAAGATTTAGACCAAGAAGAGCTAGATATATAAACATAAAAACACCTTACAATTGTAAGGTGTTTTTATGTTTTAAACTCGGTTAAAATTATTCTGTAGCTTTTGGAATTTCGATTCCTAAATTTTTTAAGACCAATTCTGTAATATCAAAGTCGTTATCTATATATGCAAATTCGTTACCAGTTATTGTTAAAATTTGAGTATAACCTGCATTTTTAGCAACCAATGCAATTGCATCACTCAGTTTTTTGTACAAAGGACGCATTAATTCTTCTCTTTTTAGCTGCATTAATTTGTTACCGTTTTCTTGATATTTTTTTATATCATTTTCCATTTCAGTAATTTCTTTAATTTCTGCTTGCTTTGTTAAAGGCCCTAAGGTATCCTCATTTTTCTTAAAAGTTTCTACTTTTGTTTTGTATTCTTCTACTTTTATTGAAAAAGAAGAATCTAACTTTGCACCATAAGATTGAGATCTTTCTAAAACAATGGTTGTTTCTGGCATTAAATTCATAATATACTCACTATCTACAGTACCAACTTTACTTTGTGCCACTGAAATTGTACTTAATAAAACAGCACAAATACCTATAATTTTTAATTTCATTTTTTTAATTTTAATAGTTGATGTCAAAGTTTCCAAAGAAAGGAAATTACAAATGTTTTTAAGTTATTTTAAAAGTTAATTTTATCAGAAATTTTAGCAGTTATTTCTTTAATATCTGTGTTAAAATCAAACCAAAGGGTGTTTATATCTTTTTTAAACCAAGTTATTTGCCTTTTTGCAAACCTACGAGTATTTTTTTTAATTTCAGAAATGGCAAATTCTTTAGTAAATTCACCCTCAAAATATGAGAATAATTCTCTGTAACCAACGGTTTGCAGTGCATTTAGTTTTTTATGTGTGTGCAGGTTTTTCGCTTCTTCTAACAATCCGTTTTTTACCATAATATCTACACGCTCATTAATTCTATCGTAAATTACTTTACGTTCTGCAGTTAAGCCTATTTTTAGTGCTGTAAAATTTCTTGGTGCTTTTGGTTTATTTTTAAAAGTTGAATAGGGTATGCCAGAACCGATGCAAACTTCTAAAGCTCTCAATACTCTTTTAGGGTTTTTTAGCTCGATGTTATTGTACGTTTCTAGGTCTAATTTTTTTAACTGCTCTTGTAGCACTTCTAAACCTTCGTTTTCTAGTTGAAAAGTTAGTTGTTCTCTTATTTTTAAATCTACTTTAGGAAAGTAATCTAATCCTTTTAATACAGCATCTACATACAAACCAGAGCCACCAACCATTATTTGAACTCTATTTTTTTTGAAAAGTTGCTCTAATTTAGCCAAGGTATCTCTTTCAAAAGAACCCACATTATAATCATCAAAAATACTTCTGTCTTGAATAAAATGGTGTTTTACAGCTGCTAATTCATTTGCATCAGGTACAGCCGTTCCAATAGTCATTTCTTTATAAAACTGCCTAGAATCGCAAGAAATAATTTCTGCATTAAAATGTTTTGCAAGTGCTATGCTTAGTGCTGTTTTTCCTATTGCTGTTGGCCCAACAATTGTAATTAATAAATTAGTAGAACTCATTTATTTTAATTTATGACCACAGTTATAGCAATATTCTGCATCATCTTTATGCTTTTCTTTTGCACAATTAGAGCAAGATTGTGTGTTTGTATCGATAGCGTTTAGGTTTGTTTTTGTCATTTCTGATGTTACAATTCCTGTAGGTATTGCAATGATACCATATCCTAAAATCATGATAATACTTGCAATAAATTGCCCAAAAGGGGTATGAGGCGCAATGTCTCCATAACCAACAGTAGTAAGGGTTACAATTGCCCAATAAACACTTGTTGGTATGCTTGTAAATCCATTTTCTTCTCCTTCTACCATGTACATGATAGTGCCTAAAATGATACACAAAATCATCACAAAAAATAAAAAAACCGCAATTTTTGCTTTACTAGCTTTTAAAGCAACAGATAGTCTGTTTGCAGCACCAACATATCTTGCTAATTTTAAAATTCTAAACACTCTTAGTAATCGCAATGCTCTTAATGCTGCTAAATGATGAGAACCAATAAATAATAATGATAAATATTTCGGAATGGTAGATAGCAAGTCTATGATGCCATAAAAGCTAAAGATGTATTTTAATGGTTTTTTTATCGATATGATTCTCAGAATATATTCTATTGAAAAAAGAATAGTAATAATCCATTCAGAAATATCTAAAAAAGTGTGATATTTTACATCAAAACTTTCAACACTTTCTAGCATAACAAGTAATATACTAGCAAGTATGGCTATTAATAAAATAACATCGAAAATTTTACCAGCATTGGTATCTGCTTCATATATTATTTCATAAAGTCGGTATTTCCAAGAATTATTTTTTGATTGTTTTTGGTCTTTCATTTACAATCTTATTATTTTTTGAATTTTATTTCTATTGATATAATTTTTTATGATGTTTTTAGCTTGTATTTTATTGTCAATTTTAGTTAGTACAGCTTTTAAAATGTCTATTTGATTTTCTTGATAGCTTAACGAGGTATATCCATATCCGTAAACTTCACTCTTTTCAACCAAAATAATAGCATTTTCGCCGGTATTTCTTCCTTTTTCAATAATTAAAAAGTCATCGTTATTAAAATAAGATATTTTTGTTTTTGGTTTCTTTTTAATATTTAATTTTGGCGATAAAATTTCGAGTTCAATAGCATATTTTAACTGTGTAAATAATTCATTACCGGTTTCGTTGTATGTAATTGAATCTGCTCTTTCTTGAATTTTAATTGCTCTTTTTGTTTCTTTTAAAAAGAGTTTATTTATTTCAGATTTTATGTCTTTTCCTTTTCCAATATAAACAACTTTTCCAGAGCTATCATGAATGTAAAATACAGCTTGTACATTTGGTATTTCGTCAATTAAAGTACGTAGTTTTTGTTTTTCTCTTCTTCTATCATAATATTTTACGGCACTTTGAATGATGGTTTTTTTATTGTCTTTATCTAAAAGTAGTTTAAATAATTGAACTGTAGCTAAAGCATCACCAGAGGCTCTATGTCTGTCTGTCATAGGGATTCCTAAAGACTTTGTTAATTTACCCAAACTATACGAAGGTTGGTCTAAAATTAATTTCTGACTCAGTTCTACCGTACACAATGTGTTTCTATTAAAATCATATCCTAAACGTTCAAATTCTGTACTTAAAATGCGATAATCAAAAACCGTATTATGTGCAACCAATGTACAATCAGAAGTTATTTCTATAATTCTTTTTGCAACTTCGTAAAACTTTGGGGCATTGCGCAACATTTTATTATTAATACCGGTTAGTTTAACAACAAATGCTTGTATTTCCCTTTCAGGATTAACTAAGGTAATAAATTGATCTACAATGTTATGACCATCAAATTTATAGATGGCAATTTCTGTAATGCCTTCTTCATTAAATTTACCACCCGTAGTTTCGATGTCTAAAATTGCGTACAAATTATTTAATTTTAATTGTAGTTTCTATTTCCAAAGATAGAACTTCCTACACGAACCATATTACTGCCTTCTTTGATTGCCAAATTAAAGTCACCGCTCATTCCCATAGACAATGTTTCTAAATGACAATTTATTGGTAACTCTACCTTTTGCTGCTTCTTATAAAACTTCTGTAAAGAAGAAAACTCTCCTTTTAATTGCTCTTGGTTATCTGTAAATGAGGCCATGCCCATAAACCCTACAATTTTTATATTCTCTAAATTTTTTAACTCTTGAGATTGTAAGATATTTTCAATTTCATCAAAAGACAAACCAAACTTAGTTGCTTCTTCTGCAATTTTAGCCTGTAAAAGACAGTTAATTACTCTGTTGTTTTTTTTAGCCTGCTTATTTATTTCTTTTAAGGTAGAAAATTTATCGATTCCATGAATTAAATCTACAAAAGGAGCCATATATTTTACCTTATTACTTTGTAAATGACCGATCATATGCCATTTAATATCTTTAGGCAAAACCTCATACTTGTCTGCCATTTCCTGAATTTTATTTTCACCAAAAATTCGTTGTCCAGCATTATAAGCTTCTTGCAAATCTGCAATGGGTTTTGTTTTTGATACAGCAACCAATGTTACATGATCAGGTATTTGTTGTTGTATTTCTTTTAAGTTTTCTTGTATCATTGTAAAAGTTTAAAATTTTAATTTTTAATAGTTTTTTCTATTTCAAACTAAAATTAAATACTAGTTTTTCATTAAAGCAATTATCTGATTTGCCAATTCCAACCCAATTCTATCTTGCGCTTCTATGGTTGCAGCACCAATGTGAGGAGTAAGAGAAATTTCTGGGTTCATTAATAGTTGAACAGCAGGTGTTGGTTCTGTTTCAAAAACATCTAAACCAGCAAATTGAACCTTACCTTCTTCAATAGCATTTACTAAATCTACCTCATTTAAAATTCCTCCTCTTGCAGCATTAACAATACCCACACCTTGTTTCATTTTAGCAAATTCTGTTTTTGTGATGATGTAATTTTCTTGAGCAGGTACATGAAGCGAAATAAAATCAGCTTCTTTTAATACTTCTTCTTTGTCTATGGTATCTATGGTAAACGTAATTTTTTGTCCGTTAAAGAAATCTAAGGTAATAGGAGCAGAAGTTATTAATTGGTCTGTAGCCAAAACGGTCATTCCTAAACCTAATGCAATTTTAGCAACTTGCTGACCTATTTTTCCAAAGCCAATAATTCCGATTGTTTTACCTCTTAACTCTGTTCCGTTGGCATATGCTTTTTTTAATTCTTTAAACCTTGTGTCTCCTTCTAAAGGCATTTCTCTGTTAGAGGAATGTAAAAAACGAACCATGCCAAATAAATGTGCAAAAACCAACTCTGCAACAGAGCTAGAAGAAGCAGCCGGAGTATTTATTACATGCAAACCGTTATCTTCTGCAAATTCTACATCAATATTGTCCATGCCAACACCACCACGACCAATCAATTTTAAACTTGGGCAAGCTTCAATTAATTCTTGTCTTACTTGTGTTGCACTTCTTACTAAAATTGCATCAATAGTATGTTCATTAATATAGTTTTCTAATTGATTTTGTGCTACTTTAGTAGTTATTACTTCAAAACCTCCATTTTCTAAAGCTTCAATTCCGCTCTTAGAAATTCCGTCATTTGCTAATATTTTCATTCTCTATTTTTAAAGATGGGTACTTTGCTTATTGCATTTACCCTTACACTTAATTCTTATTTGTTTTTTTCTAAGGCTTGCATTACATCCACTAAAACCTGAACACTATAAAGTGGTAAAGCATTGTACATACTTGCTCTATATCCGCCAACACTTCGGTGTCCTTTAAGTCCATTAATTCCGGCTTCCGCACACATTGTATCGAATTTTGCAGTCATTTCTTCATCTGTTAAAACAAATGTAGCATTCATAACACTTCTATCTTCTTTAGCTACAATTCCTTTAAATAAAGGGTTTCTATCTATTTCAGCATATAAAAGAGCAGCTTTTTTATTGTTTACATCTTCAATAAATTGAATGCCGCCTAAGTCTTTTAACCATTGTAAAGTTAACATAGACACATATACGGCAAAAACAGAAGGTGTGTTAAACATGCTGTCTTTGTCTATATGAGTTTGATAATCTAGCATTGCAGGAATTTGTCTTTCTACTTCTCCTAAAATTTCATCTTTTACAATAACCAGAGTGGTTCCTGCAGGGCCCATATTTTTTTGTGCACCCGCATAAATTAAATCGAATTTTTCAAAATCTAGCTGACGCGAAAATATATCTGAACTCATATCACAAACCAAAGGGATTTTAGTATCAGGAAAAGATTTCATCTGAGTACCAGCAACGGTATTGTTACTTGTGCAATGAAAATAATCTGCATCTTCTGGTATGGTGTAATTTTTAGGGATGTAGTTAAAATGATTGTCTTTAGAAGAACCAACTTCTACCACTTCTCCGAATGCTTTGGCCTCTTTAATCGCTTTATCAGACCACGTACCCGTGTTTAAATAAGCTGCCTTTTTATTTAATAAATTGTAGGCTACCATTAAAAATTCTAAGCTTGCGCCACCTTGTAAAAATAGAGCGGTATAGCCTTTGTTTTCTAATCCTAATAATTCTAAAGCCAAAGATCTAGCTTTCTCCATAACTGCAACAAAAGGTTTGCTTCTGTGAGAAATTTCGATCAAAGATAAATTGTCATCATTAAAATTTAAAATCGCTTCAGATGCTTTTTGTAACACTTCTTGTGGTAAAATACAAGGACCAGCACTAAAATTATGTTTTTTCATTATGGATTTTTTTAAATATTCATCAATTTAATAATTCATGAATTTATTAGTATCTGTTTATTTATTCTGAGAGTTATAACGTTCTATTTTAAACGGCTATAACTTTTTTATATTTCTGATAAAAATTCTAATGTGTTTATGCCATCTGCATAATCATTTAATTTAGGATGTTGTGTTTGCCCAAAAGCAATTTCATTTTCTACAAATCCTTTAGCAACTACACATTGTATTTTTTCTTTATCCTGTTCTATTTTTAACTTTAAATCGTCTAAATGGTCGTAATATTCATAAAAAACGGTTGCAATAGGAGAGGCGTAGCTCTTATCTTCTTTGATCATTAAAAAACCATTTTCTAATAAATCGAATAGGCTCATTAAATATACCGCTTTGTTATAATCGTAGTTATTGGCATATTTTGCGTTGTTAATCATCTCTTTTTTAGAATACATTCCATTAAAAAAAGCATCAAAATTATAATTTTTAGGGACATATAATTTAGAAACGGATCTACAACCCAAGCCAAAGTACTGAAAGATATCATCAGATAAATTTATAAAATCTTCTTCCGTTTCATTACCGGTTAAAACTGCAACGGAATTTCTGCTTTTTCTTATAATACTGGGTTTATTTTTAAAATAATACTCAAAATAACGAGCAGTATTGTTGCTTCCTGTGGCAATAACCGCATCAAAGTTTTCTAATTTTTCTGTTGTAAAAGTTATTGTTCCTTTAAAACTTTCTTCTACATACTCTAAATACTTTGCCAAAAAAGGTAATAAATACTTATCGTTAGAAGACTGTTTTACCAAAACATGATGCCCAGAAAGTAGTACCGATAAAAAATCATGAAAGCCCACCAAAGGAATGTTTCCTGCCATAATTATAGCAACTTTTTTTGTGTCTTTTTGAGGTGTTTTTACACTTTCTATAAAATCTGTAATGTTTTTTTGAGTTAACGCTTTGCTCCAAGATTCTAGAGCAAACAAGATATTCTCTTTGGTAAACCAAGAGTTTTTTTCTTGTGCTATTTTTAATTGATGCAAAAAACCATCAAAAAATAATTCATTATGTTCAATGTTTTTACTTTTTTTTATTCCATTAACTGAAAATTGACCTAAAAAGGCACCTAATTTAGCGAAAGCAGCAATTCTATTTTGAATACTAATCATTTATTTTGGTTGTCTATAATTTTGGCTTTATTTTTGCAAACACAAAGGTACAAAAACAGAACAAAAATTATGGCAATTATAATAACAGATGAATGTATAAATTGTGGGGCATGTGAACCAGAATGTCCTAATACTGCAATATATGAAGGTGCAGACGATTGGAAGTATGCAGATGGTACAGATTTAAAGGGCAATGCTGTGTTACCAAATGGTAAGCAAGTAAATGCAGACGAAGACCAAGAGCCAATATCAGATGAAATTTATTACATTGTTGCAGATAAATGTACAGAGTGTAAAGGTTTTCATGAAGAGCCACAATGTGCTGCGGTTTGTCCTGTAGATTGTTGTGTGCCAGATGATGACAATGTTGAAACTGAAGAAGAATTGTTGGCAAAACAAAAATTTATGCACAATGATTAAGTGATATTGATTTAAAAATCAATAAATACCTTACAAAATAACACAAAAATTCCCGAAGTAAATTCGGATTTTTTTGTTTTTAAAACACATATAACAGTAAATTATCAACCGTTGGTTCTTTTGTCTGTTATTTAAATATCTTAAAAGAATGAAAGCCGGAATTGTAGGATTACCAAACGTAGGAAAATCGACCTTATTTAATTGTTTATCAAATGCAAAAGCACAAAGTGCAAATTTTCCTTTTTGTACTATAGAACCAAACTTAGGTGTGGTAAATGTACCAGATAAAAGAATTGAAAAATTAGAAGAATTGGTTAATCCAGAGCGCGTTTTACCTGCTACTGTAGAGATAGTAGATATTGCTGGACTGGTAAAAGGAGCTAGTAAAGGTGAAGGTTTAGGAAATCAGTTTTTAGCAAATATTAGAGAAACAGATGCTATCTTGCATGTAGTTCGTTGTTTTGATAACGACAATATTATTCATGTAGACAATTCGATAGATCCGGTAAGAGACAAAGAAACGATAGATATAGAGTTGCAGTTAAAAGATTTAGAAACGGTTCAGAAAAGATTAGAACGTGTTAAAAGAACTGCAAAAACAGGTAATAAAGAAGCGCAAGCAGAATTAGTTGTTTTGTTAAAAATTGAAGAAACTTTATTGCAAGGTGTTTCTGTTAGAGCCTTAGATTTTAACGAAAAAGAGTTAGAGTTTGTACAATCGTTACAGTTTATAACAGCTAAACCAGTATTGTATGTTTGTAATGTAGATGAAGGATCTGCAGTGTCTGGAAATGCGTATGTAGATAAAGTTAAAGAAGCAGTAAAAGATGAAGGTGCAGAAGTTATTGTTTTAGCTGTTGGTACAGAAGCAGATATTACTGAATTAGATGATTATGAAGAGCGTCAGATGTTTTTAGCTGATATTGGTTTAGAAGAAGCTGGTGTTTCTAGATTGGTAAGATCTGCATATAAATTATTAAACTTACAGACCTATTTTACAGCGGGTGTTAAAGAAGTAAGAGCTTGGACAATACCGATTGGATCTACTGCACCACAAGCAGCTGGTGTAATTCATACCGATTTTGAAAAAGGTTTTATTAGAGCCGAAACAATTGGTTATGAAGATTATGTTGCCTTTGGTTCTGAAGCGAAAGTTAAAGAAGCTGGTAAAATGAGAGTAGAAGGTAAAGACTACATTGTTAAAGATGGCGATGTAATGCACTTTAGATTTAACGTCTAAGAAGTCTTAAAATTTATAATAAAAAAAAAGCTGACTTTAATTAGTCAGCTTTTTTTTGTCTTATTTTTTGTAAAACGGTAGTTTTACAATTGTTGCAGGTAGCGCTTTTTTACGAACCTGAATGTAAATTTTTGTATCTGCTTTAGCGAAGCTAGTTGGTACATAACCCATTCCAATTCCTTTACTAATAGACGGACTCATTGTGCCAGATGTTACCTTACCTATAATTACACCATTATCATCTACAATATCATAGCCTTGTCTTGGTACACCTTTTGTATCTAACATAAAACCAACTAATTTACGTGTTGGTTTTTGTTCTTTTTCTTTTAACAAGGCATCACAATTAATAAATTCTTTGTTAAATTTTGTAATCCAACTTAAACCAGCTTCAATAGGCGAGGTATTGTCATCAATATCATTGCCATATAAACAATAACCCATTTCTAATCGTAAAGTATCTCTTGCAGCCAATCCAATTGGTTTAATTCCATACTTTTCTCCAGCTTCAAATACCGCTTTCCATATCTGAGAAACTTCAGTATTTTTACAGTAAATTTCAAAACCACCAGCACCTGTATATCCTGTTGCAGAAATGATAACATTATCTATTCCTGCAAAATCACCAATTTTAAAAGTATAAAAAGGGATTTCGGCTAAATCTAAAGAAGTTAAATTTTGCATTGCTTTTACAGCTTTTGGTCCTTGAATGGCTAATAAAGAATACTCATCAGATAGATTTCTTAAGTCGGCATTAAAAGAAGTATTATGGCTTACAATCCAGTTCCAATCTTTTTCAATGTTAGATGCATTAACAACTAATAAGTAAGTGTCTTCTTTAAGTCTGTAACAAATTAAGTCATCTACAATTCCGTTATTTTCATTCGGAAAACAACTATATTGAGCATCACCAACATTTAATTTAGAGGCATCGTTAGAAGTTACTTTTTGTATTAGTGCAAGCGCATTTTTACCTGTAACTAAAAATTCTCCCATATGGCTTACATCAAAAACACCAACGGCATTTCTAACGGTTAAATGTTCTGCGGTTACTCCTTCGTATTGAACAGGCATATTAAAACCAGCAAAAGGAACCATTTTTGCACCTAGTGACTCATGAATGCTAGATAAAGCTATATTTTTCATTTGTAAATTTCTTGATATTTTGGCTAAATTATTGAAAATTCAGCAATAAACAATCACTAATTATTTGTTAATATTTTAACTAGCTAATAATAAATGTTACATTTGATGTTCTAAATTTGAATAGTTTTATCTCATGAAAAATTTTTATCCAATCTTTTTTAGCTTATTTCTTTTAGTAAGCAATGTTTTTTCTCAAATACCAACAGATTTTTTATCCAAAGAATTTCATCAAGAAAAACGTGCTGCTTTTAGAGCTAAAATGCCAAAAAATACTGTAGCTGTATTGTTTGCAAACCCTGTAAGAAATAGAGCTAATGATGTAGATTATGTATATCATCAAGATCCTAACTTCTACTATTTAACAGGTTACAGAGAACCAAATGGGGTATTAGTGTTGTTTTCTGATGATCAAGTTGATGCAAACGGAGCTGTATATAACGAAATTTTATATGTTCAAAAAAGAGATCAAAGAGCAGAGCAATGGAATGGCAAACGTTTGGGGATAGACGGCGCTAAAAAAGAGTTGGGATTTAAAATGGTCTTTAATGCCAACGATTTTATAACTACAGACATTAATTTTAAACAATTTGATAGAATTTTTATAGAACAATTTAAAGACGATTACAGAAATTCTAGCAATACTGCAGAAATATACGATTTGGTAACTGCATTTAAAAATAAGGTAAATTACCAGTCAGCCACTTTCTTATCCCCAGTAAAAAAGCAAGTGTACGAGCTTATTAAGGTAACACCAATTATAAATACAGCAAATGTTGCACAAGTTATTGGTAGGGCTTTAGTATATGATCCTTCTTTAAAAAATGATGCAGATTTAATGGCCTATAAAGCGGAAACCGATATGGCATTAAAGAAAGATTTAAAAGATAAAATATCCTTAAAATTAGACGCTAAAACAAACATAGATATTCAATTTTTGTCAAATTCGCTTGCAACTTTAAGAGAGATTAAAACGGAGGCTGAATTAAAGTTGCTTACTAAAGCGGTTCGTATTTCTGCAGTAGGTCAAATTGAGGTAATGAAGGCAATGAAACCACATATGTCTGAAACAGAGTTACAAGGAATTCATGAGTTTGTTTACAAAAAATACGGAGCAGAATATGAAGGCTATCCTTCAATTGTTGGTGCCGGTAATAATGGGTGTATTTTACATTACATAGAAAACAATAAAACACAGGTTGGTAACGAGTTGGTTTTAATGGATCTGGGTGCAGAATACAGAGGATATACTGCAGATGTAACTAGAACAATACCTGCAAATGGTAAATTTACAAAAGCCCAAAAAGAAATTTATCAACTAGTTTATGATGCTCAAGAAGCAGGTATTGCACTCTATAAAATAGGGAATTCTATGAGTGCGCCTAATAAAATTGCCAGAGAAATTATTAATAAAGGGTTGTATCAATTAGGCATTATAAAAAGTATTGATGAAAAGCATCCGTATTTTCCTCATGGTACTTCGCATCATATTGGTTTAGATGTTCACGATCCAGGGAATTATGGTAATTTTGAAGAAAATATGGTGGTTACTATGGAGCCAGGAATTTACATTCCGGAAGGTAGTAATTGTGATAAAAAATATTGGGGAATTGGTATTCGAATCGAAGATGATATCTTAGTTACCAAAACAGAACCAATTAATCTTTCTGCAGAAGCCCCAAGAACTATAAAAGAGATAGAAAAAATGATGGCAAAAAAATCTGTTTTAGATGATTTTGTGTTACCCGATTTAGATAAATAATGAGTAAAGAACAACCAAATAATCCATTACACGGCATAAAATTAGCGACTATGTTAGAACAGCTATTTTTAGAATATGGATGGGAAGAGTTAGGAGATGCCTTAAACATAAATGCGTTTAAAAACAACCCGACTTATAAATCTAGTTTAAAATTTTTAAGAACAACCCCTTGGGCAAGAGAAAAAGTAGAGCAGTTTTATTTAAAAAATATGATTGATTAATTTTTTGAAGCTATTTCCTGCTTTTCGCACTCGCTTCACGCAAAAAGCGTAAGAGCTCAAACAAATGCTACAATCAGGGCTAATGGTTTTTAGCTAACTTTGTTGTTTAGGTCTTAATTATTTGCAATACCAACTCTTTTGTTAAAGGCTTTCCATTGGCTATTTGCTTGATTTTATCAAACGTAAAAACAAAATTGCAACCAGTTTTGTAGGCAGAACAACCATAGGCAGTTTTTCCTTTTAAGATAGTACCATTTTTACATTTTGGGCAGGCAATTTTTTCATTCTCATTTTTACCTTGCAGAGACTTCTCAACTGCGCTAGTAGTTACAGTTTTCTTTTTAGGCTCTAATTGTAAGTCAAAATTATCATTAAAACGAATTAACGCTTCTATAGAGCCAGCATCTGTTTTAAAGCCTTTTAAATTAGTAGTAGAGCCTTTGTCTAGCAAACGAATAAGCTGATTTTCTGAAATCTTTTTATCTGAAAAAACAAATGGCAATTTAAAAGTACAATTGTTCTTGTATTCAGAGCATCCAAAGGCAGCAGCCCCTTTTAATAATTGCCCTTTTTTACATTTCGGGCACGTCTTACCAACAACTTGTTTTTTTACCTTTTTGTCACTTTTACTTTGTGTAGAAATACTTTTTTTAGAGTTCTCTGCTGCGCTAGAATTACCAGTTGAGTTAGAAGAAATTCTCTTTTTAACTTTGTTAGAGCGAACTTCGTACACCAATTCATCAACCATTTTTTTCATATTATTTATGAAAGTTCCAGCGTTAAATTCGCCACGTTCAATTTCTTTCAAACGTTTTTCCCATCTACCAGTTAATTCGGCAGATTTTAAAAGTTCGTTATCAATAATATGTATTAAATCAATGCCAGTTTCTGTAGGTAATACCAATTTTTTCTTGCGTTCTATGTATTTTCTTCTAAATAAAGTTTCTATAATACTTGCTCTTGTAGACGGTCTACCAATACCGTTTTCTTTCATCAGCTCACGCATTTCATCATCATCTACTTGTTTACCCGCAGTTTCCATGGCGCGTAATAAACTTGCTTCTGTAAAGTTTCTTGGTGGTTTGGTCTCTTTTTCTAAAAAAGAAGGTTCGTGCGTTCCTTTTTCTCCTTTTACAAAAGAAGGCAAAGTTGTTTGTGCATTTAGTTCTTTTTTAATTTTACTTTCTTCGGTTTCAAAAACAATACGCCAACCTTTGGTTAAAATTTCTTTTCCGGTAGTTTTAAAAGGTACTTCTGCTGCTTTTGCAATAACAGAAGTATTTGAAACATCAGAATCTGGATAAAATACACCAATAAACCTTTTTGTTATAATATCATATACTTGTTGCTGATTGTATTGTAAGTTTCCTTGAATTCCGGTAGGAATTATTGCATGGTGATCGGTTACTTTTTTATCGTCAAAAACACGTTTCGATTTCTTTATTTTCTTTCCTAAAAGTGGTTGTGTAAGTTCACTATAATTGGTAAGTTTCGATAAAATTCCTGCTACTTTAGGATACACGTCATTTGGTAAAAAAGTAGTATCTACTCTTGGGTAGGTAACCACTTTCATTTCGTATAATTTTTGTACCATTTTTAGAGTTTCATCCGCAGAAAAACCAAACTTATTGTTACAATATACTTGTAAGCCAGTTAGATCGAATAATTTTGGGGCGTATTCTTTTCCTTTCTTTTTGGTTACCGAAACAATTTCAAAATCAGATTGTGCCACTTTATCTGCCAACACTTGTCCGTCTTCTTGTTTTAAAAAACGCCCATCTTCATAATTAAAAAGAGTGTTTCTATAAGTTGTTTGCAACTCCCAATAAGGTTGTGGACTAAAATTTTTAATCTCTTCAAACCGATTTACCAACATGGCTAGGGTAGGAGTTTGAACTCTACCAACAGACAACACTTGTTTGTAGCCGCCAAACTTAACCGTATACAATCTTGTTGCATTTAAGCCTAAAAGCCAATCTCCGATAGCTCTAGAGTAGCCTGCGTAATACAAATTGTCGTATTGTTCTGCAGGTTTTAAATTGTTAAAACCTTCTTTAATAGCCTCTTCGGTTAAAGAAGAAATCCATAAACGTTCTACTTTTCCTTTGTAGTTGCATTGGTTAATTACCCAACGTTGTATAAGTTCTCCTTCTGTACCAGCATCACCACAGTTTATTACAACGGTAGCTTTTTCAAACAAAGATTTTACAATTTCAAATTGTTTTTTAATACCTGCATCGCCTGTAACTTTAGTGTCAAAACGCTCTGGCAACATTGGTAAATTGTTTAAATCCCAACTTTTCCAATGCGGTTTGTAGTCTTTGGGTTCTAAAAGTGTGCACAAATGGCCAAAAGTATAGGTAACAGCATAGCCATTGCCTTCATAAAAACCATCACGTTTTGTGTTGGCACCTAGAATGTTGGCAATTTCTCTGGCTACAGATGGTTTTTCGGCAATACAGACTTTCATGGGGTAATTTTACAATTTTCGAAAGTAAGAAAATAATTGAGAAGTTTTATAAATCTTTCTGTAACTTATTAGGGTTTTGTCTAGTATCGAAAATGGTAATGATTTCTATTTCTTGTTGATTTTGTAAAACTCTATAATACAGTGTGGTTTGTTTTGTAAGTACACATTTATAAAGTCCTTTGTTTTCAAAAGATACAATACAGCTAAAAGGATAATGTGATATTTGTTTAATTTTAAGTGTCAACTTTTTGTGAAAATCATTCTTAGTCTGTAGGCTAAAATTTTCTGTAAGATAATTGTATAATTTTATTAGCTTAGATGTAGCTAAATTGGAAAGAGAAACTTTCATTAAGAGGTTTTTACTAAAAAATCTTCCCAAGAGATTTTTTTACCCTCGTCTAACTCTTTAATTCCTTGTTCAATTTCTTCTTTTTCTGCAAAACTTAGATCATTCCAAAAATCATTATTTTTCCAGAGTAAATTTTCTAATTTAATTATAGTCTCTTCATTTTCTAAATTAATAAAATCTTTAATAAAATTAAGTTTTCTGTTAGTTTTAGACGTTGATTGATATCCACTTTCTGGTTCATTAGCCATATTAGAAAGTTCGTTTTCTTCTAAAAGTATGTTTTTTATTTTAAGAATTAATTCTTGAGAATCGATTTGTAATATTTCTTTAACTAAATTTAATTTTTCAGATTCAATGTCCATTTTCCTTTTTTATAAAGATACTAAAATTATTGATTTATTTCACCAATGCCAATTGAATTCTCTTTCTAGCAACATCAACTTCTACTACTTTTACAATAATTTGTTGCTGTAAGTGAACAATAGTATTTACATCTTTTACAAACGTATCCGATAAATTAGAAACATGAATTAAGCCGCTTTCTTTAATCCCAATGTCTACAAAACATCCAAAATTGGTGATGTTATTTACAATTCCGGGTAATAATTGCCCGGTTCTTAAATCATTAATCGTTTTAATATTTACATCAAAAGAAAATACTTTTGCTGTTGCTCTTGGGTCTAAACCTGGTTTTTCTAATTCTTTAACAATGTCTTGTAAAGTTGGCAAACCAGTGTTTTCAGTACTATAATTTACAAGATTAATTTTTTGAAGCAAGCTTGTGTTGCCAATTAATTCTTTAATTTTTATCTTATAATCTTTAGCCATTTTATCAACCAAAGCGTAACTTTCTGGGTGCACGGCAGAATCATCTAACGGATTTTTACCATTTTTAATTCTTAAAAAACCAGCAGCTTGTTCAAAAGCTTTGCTACCTATACGAGGAATTTTTTTAATATTGTTTCTATTAGAAAATGCCCCATTTGTATTTCTATGATTTACAATATTTGCTGCAATTTTTGGCCCTATTCCAGAGACGTAGCTCAATAAAGATTCGCTTGCAGTATTTATATTAACTCCCACAGTATTTACACAACTTTCTACTGTATTGTCTAGCGATTTTTTTAGCTTCGTTTGATCAACATCATGTTGATATTGCCCAACACCAATCGATTTTGCATCAATTTTAACCAATTCTGCCAACGGATCTTGCAAACGCCTGCCTATTGAAATTGCGCCTCTTACAGTCACATCATAATTAGGAAACTCTTCTCTGGCAATTTTAGAAGCAGAATATATAGATGCGCCAGCTTCACTAACAACAAATACAGCAATGTTATTTTTAAATTGAATTTTTTTGACAAATTGCGCTGTTTCTCTAGAAGCAGTTCCGTTACCAATGGCAATGGCTTCAATTTTATGCTCATCTACTAAAAAACTAATTTTTTTTATAGCCTCTAATTTCTGATTTTGAGGTTCGTGCGGATAGATAGTTTCATTGTGTTCTATATCGCCTTGTGCATTTAGACAAACCACTTTGCATCCAGATCTAAAACCAGGATCTATGGCCAATACTCTTTTTTCACCCAAAGGAGCTCCTAAAAGTAATTGTTTTAAATTTTTAGAAAATACAACAATGGCCTCTTCATCAGCTTTTTCTTTTGCGAGTGACATTCTTTCATTACATAGAGAAGGCGATAGCAACCTTTTATAAGCATCTTGAATTGCAAGTCTAATTTGTTCTGAACACTCATTTTCTATGCGAATTATTCTGTTTTCTATTCGATGTAAAAGTCTATCTGAATCTACTTCTATTTTAACACGAACAAAACCTTCGTTTTCTGCTCTTAAAATAGCCAACAATCGATGCGATGGTATGTTGCTTAAAGATTCACTCCAATCAAAATACTGACTGAATTTTTGCGCTTTTTCATCATCAATTTTATTTTTTATAACTTTTGAAGTAATTGTAGCATGTCTTTCTAATTCTTTACGAATGGTATTTCTGATATCGGTGCGTTCATTTATCCATTCTGCAATAATATAACGAGCACCTTCTAGAGCGTTTTCTGCATTTTTAATGTCTTTAGAAATGAACTTAGTTGCAGTTTGATGTAAGTTAGATACACGCTGACTCATCATCATCTTTGCCAATGGCTCTAAACCTTGTAAACGTGCTGTTTCTGCTTTTGTTTTTCGCTTTTTCTTAAAAGGTAAATACACATCTTCCAAAGAAATTAAATCTGTTGTATTGTGTATCTTTTTAGAGATTTCTTCTGTTAAAACTTGTTGTTCCTCTAGTGCTTTTAAAATGGCTTTTTTACGTTTTTCTAAGGCTTCAAAAAGACCTTTAAATTTTTCAATTTCACCAATTGCAACTTCATCTAGATTGCCTGTCATTTCTTTTCTATATCTAGCGATAAAAGGGATGGTGGCATCTTCATTTAAAAGAGAAATGGTGTTTTCTACAGCTTTTGAAGGAAGTTGTGTTTGCTGAATAATGTATGAAAGTAATTGCATTTTTAAGTTGAATTTATCTGAAAAAGAAACCTCATAAAAATGAATTTATGAGGTTGTAAATATAGTTTTATTTTGTGTTTTCTAGGAAACTATTTTCTCAAAAGCCAAGCGTTTTGCGTTGTAATTTGTATAAATAATTCCACAATATACATATCCTAATTTTTTTAGTAAAGATTGCATCCCGAGGTTGTCTTCATGCGTATCAATTTTAAGGCTCTGTATGTCATTTACTTTTAACTGTTGATGAAACTCGTTAAAAAGTAAAGTTGCTAAACCAAATTTTCTGTATTCTTTTTTAATTGCCATTCTATGGATAACTCCGTATATTTCTTCTTCAGAAACAAGCCAATTGCCATCAATTACTTTTTTGTAAGTAGGTTCTTTTCTTAGCGTAAACATTGCGGTGGCAAGTACTAGGTTTTCATCATTTACCAAAACATAGCTTTCTCCTTTTTTGATATCATTTTCAACTTGCGCTGTGTTCGGATATCCGTTTTGCCACTGGTCTATATTTTGTGCAGCCAAATAGCTTTTAGCATCGTTAATAACGATCATAATTTTCGGGATATCTTCAATTTTTGAAAGCCTAATTTTCATCAATAAAAAATTAAATCATTTTAAAATCTAACATTAATTCTCCGTTAACGCTACATTGTAAATGGTCTCCTTTAAAAATTTCACCTTTACCAACTGCAGGTGTTCCAGTAAAAATTAAATCACCGGGTTGTAGTGTCATGTATTTAGATATAAAGACAATAATATCTGCAAAATTATGAATCATATAGGCTGTATTGCTTTTTTGCTTTTCAATTCCGTTAATTTTTAAGTCGAAATTAATATCACTTAAATTATATTTAGAAACTGGTTTAAAGCTAGAAATGGGTGCAGCACCGTCAAAACCTTTTGCAAAGTCCCAAGGATGTTTTGTTTCTCTGGCATCATTTAAAAGATCTGCCGCTGTGTAATCTATGCCCACAGCAATTTCAGAAATGTATGAATTTGCATCTTCTTTAGAAATATTTTTACCTTCTTTTCCTATTTTAACTACCAATTCTACTTCATAAATCAAATTTGATGTAATGTCACTAGGATAGTCAACATCACAATTAACGGCTAAACTACTTTCTGGTTTCGAAAAAATAAATTTTTTATTGTTTCTTTTTTCTTTAATTTCTTTTAAGTCGGTTACATAATTACTACCAATGCCTAATATTTTCATTTTATAAAATTTTATTGTTTGTAAATATAAAAAATCCACTAAAAATAGTAGTTAGTGGATTAAAGGTTTGTTTGAAAGTTATTTTATGCTTTTATAGTTTCTCTCTTTTTTGTTTCTGTTTTAGAAAGATCTACTGCAACTTGATTGTGTAAAATGTCTTCTATTGTTTGACGTTTTCTAATTAAATAATCTTTACCGTTGTGTATCATTACTTCTGCAGGCAAGTATCTAGAGTTGTAGTTAGATGCCATTGAATAACAGTAGGCACCAGCATTATGAAAACACAAAACATCTTCTTCAGAAATTTCTGCTATTCTTCTGTTAGAACCAAAGGTGTCTGTTTCGCAAATGTAGCCAACTACAGAGTAGTACCTGTCACGCCCTTCTGGGTTAGAAATATTACTTATGTTATGGTAAGAATCATACATCATTGGTCTTACCAAATGATTAAAGCCAGAATCTACATGTGCAAAAACAGTTGAAGTGGTTTGTTTAACAACATTAACTTTTGCTAAAAATACACCAGCTTCAGAAACTAAAAATTTACCAGGTTCAAACATTAAGGTAATTTCTTTACCGTATTCTGTACAAAACTCATTAAATCTTTCAGATAGTTGTAATCCTAATTGTTCTATGTCTGTAGAAATATCTCCTTCTTTGTAAGGTACTTTAAATCCGCTACCAAAATCAATAAAATCGATATTAGTAAACTGTTTAGCTACATCAAATAAGATTTCTGTTGCACGTAAAAAAGTATCAATGTCAAGAATATCAGAACCAGTATGCATATGAATACCGTTAATATTCATGCCTGTATTTTCTACCACACGTTTGATATGCGGAACTTGGTGAATTGATATCCCAAATTTAGAATCGATATGACCTACAGAAATTTTAGAATTACCACCTGCCATAATATGAGGGTTAATTCTAACACAAACTGGTATAGTAGGGTGTTTTTGTCCAAACTGCTCTAAAATAGACAAATTGTCTATGTTTATTTGAACCCCTAACTTAGCAACTGCTTCAATTTCATTTAAGGAAACACCGTTTGGTGTAAATATTATTTTTTTAGGATCAATACCAGTTGTTAATCCTAATTGTACCTCTTGGATAGAAACGGTATCTAAACCTGCACCAATATTTTTAAAAAATTTTAATATATTGATGTTTGAAAGAGCTTTTACAGCGTAGTTTAATTTTAAGTTTTTAACAGCGCTAAATGCATTGGTAAGACGATTATATTGCGCCTCTATTTTTGCTGTGTCATATACATATACAGGTCCGCCGTATTTGTTTGCTATTTCTAAAAGTTGATTTCTATCCAAAATAAATATGTTTTAAGTAAGATCAAAAGTACATTATTAATTAGTGAGTAGATGTATTTGTTTAAAAATACAACAAATTGTTTTTTATTGTTTTTATTATAACTATTCCTTCCTATTAATTTTAAACTTAAACCAAACTTTTAGTCCGTTTTTAGAATCAAAATTAGCATCAGTACCTAATTGGTTCGCCAATCTATTTATTAAATTTACGCCTAATTTATTTGTCTTATTTAGTAAATCTTCAATATTAAAAGGTCTTCCAGAATCTTTATAATAAAAAGTTACAGTATTTAACTTCTTTTTAATGTCTATAAATATAGTGTCTTCATAATCGCTTTTAATTGCATGTTTAAAAGAGTTTGTAATTAGTTCATTTATTATAAGGCCTATTGAAATGGCGTCATCTATATTAGAATAAATATTTTTATCTAAATTTAAATTAAGAAATACTTTTTTATTTATGTTGTATACTTTGTGAATATCAGATGAAAGAGAAGTTATGTACTCGCATAATTTTATTTTAGTTAGGTCTTCATTTTCATATAGTTGATGGTGTATTTTAGAAAAAACACGAATTCTACTTACAGAATCTTTAAAAATTGTTTCAGAGTTTGTAGCGGTCATGTTTTTTTCTTGTAAGTTTAAGAGACTAACAATGGTTTGTAGGTTATTTTTAACTCTGTGATGTAATTCGTTTAGTAATAAGTTTTTTTGATCTAAGTTAGATTCAATGATTTCTTTTTGAGCTTCTATTACTTTTGTTTGTTTACTTTTTGTGTTTAAAAGAAAGATTGCTAAAAGAGTTGTCATAAAAAGAATTGTTAGAATTAAAAAAATAATTCTTATTTGAACCTCTTTAGAAGCTATATCGTCATTTTTTTTGTCAGAGATGGCTTTAATTTCTACTTGTTTTAATGCAAAAGAAGTGTTTCTATATTGTTCTTTAAATTTTTTATAAGCTTCATTTTGCTTGTCTAACATTTGATTCATGTAGTAATAAATAGAATCTTTATTTTTATCAGTCTTTAAATAATAGATTGCTTTGTAATAACTATATACTGCATATCTTTTTTTAGCATTTAATTCATTAGATTCCTCTAAAAATTTTTTTATTTCAACTAAAATTTCATGACCTTTTTCATGTTCACCCAATTCAATAAGAGCAAATGCTTTGTATGCTTTAATAGTATTCAATCCGTATGAATTGTAATATGTATCTTTATGGTTAGCTTCTTTTTTAAAGTGCCCTTTTTTTAATAAGTAAATGTATTCATCAGCTCTTTTTATAAGCTCCTCATAATTTTTATGTTCAAACATGTATTTTACATACGTTATTTGAATATCAAAATAATTAGAACTTTTTATTTTTTTTGTTTCTTTAATGGCAAGGTTTAAAATACTATCTCTTTTTTTAAATTGCTTTTTCTTGTTGTATATTATACCTAGATTTCCAATGAGTCTAATGGTTCTTACAGAGTCTTTTATCAAAGAAAAAACCTCAATACCTTTTTTAAAATTTGTTTCTCCAGCATCTAAATTTCCAGAGGCACTATACACGGTTCCTATAATATTATAAGCCAATCCTAAAGCAAGTTTATTGTTTTTTTTAGAGCCTTTTTCTAATAAAATACCACCAATTTTTATAGCTTTAGAAAATTCATCAATTTTAATAAGCGAATCTGCTTTTGCTGCTATTTTTATGTTTTCTTGATTGCTTAAATTAACTTGACCATTAATACAATGTGTCGAGAATAAAAGTATTATGATTAAAATTATTTTTATTTCTGTAGGTAAAATAATATTTTTCATAATAAAATTTTTAAAAATTGTTAATGCTTTTCTCAAATATAGCATTCTTATTTCAAGAATAGATTTGTTTTGTTGTGAACTGGGTTAAAAATGATGTGTTTTTGTATTTGAAATACTATTTTATAAAAAATTAAAACTATGTTGAAAACAAATTGAATAGTCCTTTTAGAATTGCTAAGTAAATGCTATTTTAGCAGGGTTAATTGCCACTTATTTTATGACACAAGAAACTAAATATACAGAAGATAATATTAGATCTTTAGATTGGAAAGAGCATATAAGAATGCGTCCAGGAATGTACATTGGAAAACTTGGAGACGGCTCTTCTGCAGATGATGGTATTTATATCTTAGTAAAAGAGGTGCTCGACAATTCTATTGATGAGTATGTAATGGGTGCTGGTAAAACCATCGAAATTTCTATACAAGGTAGTAAAGTAACTGTTAGAGATTATGGTCGTGGAATTCCTTTAGGTAAAGTGGTAGACGTTGTTTCTAAAATGAACACTGGTGGTAAATACGATTCTAAAGCATTTAAAAAATCGGTAGGTTTAAACGGAGTAGGTACGAAAGCAGTAAATGCTTTGTCATCATTTTTTAGAGTAGAATCTTCTAGAGAAGGTAAATCTGCCTCTGCAGAATTTAGCAAAGGTAATTTAGAAAATGAAGAGTTTTTAGATGAAACTTCTCGAAGAAAAGGAACCAAAGTACAATTTGTACCTGACGAAGAAATTTTTAAAAACTACAAGTTCAGAAATGAATATGTAGCAAAAATGTTAAAAAATTATGTGTATTTAAACCCCGGTTTAACCATTGTTTTTAACGGAGAAAAATTCTTTTCAGAAAACGGATTAAAAGATTTACTAGAAGATAACAACAATAAAGAAGACATGTTGTACCCAATCATTCACTTAAAAGGGAATGATATAGAGGTTGCAATAACCCATAGTAAAACACAATATTCAGAAGAGTACCATTCTTTTGTAAATGGGCAACACACTACACAAGGTGGTACACATCAATCGGCATTTAGAGAAGCTGTTGTAAAAACAATAAGAGATTTTTATGGCAAAAATTTTGAAGCTTCTGATGTTCGAAAATCTATTATTTCTGCCATTGCCATAAAAGTAATGGAACCTGTTTTTGAAAGTCAGACCAAAACAAAATTAGGATCTACAGATATGGGGGGAGATTTGCCAACCGTAAGAACCTACATCAACGATTTTTTAAAGACAGAATTAGATAATTTTTTACATAAAAATCCTAACGTTGCAGATGCATTACAACGTAAAATTATACAAGCAGAAAAAGAACGTAAAGAGCTATCTGGAATTAGAAAGTTAGCAAAAGATAGAGCTAAAAAAGCGAGTTTGCACAACAAAAAACTACGCGATTGTAGGGTTCATTTAGGTGATATTAAAAAAGACAATTACTTAGATTCTACGCTGTTTATTACAGAGGGAGATTCTGCTTCTGGATCTATAACAAAATCTAGAAATGTAAATACACAAGCTGTTTTTAGTTTAAAAGGAAAGCCTTTAAATTCTTACGGATTAAGTAAGAAGATTGTATACGAAAATGAAGAATTTAACCTATTGCAGGCGGCGCTAAATATAGAAGATGGTTTAGAAGATTTACGTTATAACAACATTGTAATTGCTACAGATGCCGATGTAGATGGTATGCACATTCGTTTGTTATTAATTACCTTTTTCTTACAGTTTTTTCCAGAACTGATTAAAGAAGGGCATTTGTATATTTTAGAAACACCTCTTTTTAGAGTTCGTAATAAAAAAGAAACTTTTTATTGTTATTCTGATGAAGAAAAACATGACGCGATAGAAAAATTAAAAGGAAAGCCAGAAATAACTCGATTTAAAGGTTTGGGAGAGATTTCACCAAACGAATTTGTGCATTTTATAGGTGATGATATTCGTTTAGATCCTGTAATGTTAGACAAGGAAATGTCTATTGAACAAATGTTAGAGTTTTACATGGGTAAAAATACGCCAGACAGGCAGAAGTTTATCATAAACAATTTAAAGGTTGAATTAGATTACGTAGAAGAGGAAGTATGAAAAAAATAAAAACAGTTTTTAATATTTTTTCAATTATTTTATTGGTCATTTTAATTTTTTGGCTCACTCAAATTAATTACAAAGAGTTATCATTTAAAGAAAATTCATCGGCGTATTTAGGAGTGTTATCTTCATCAATGATGTCTTTAGCTCTTCAAATGATAAAAGGAGGAATTAAAGAGAAAAAGAAATAAAATTAGAACCAAAAAAGATTCTGATTAAAGCAGATAGTTAGCAAACAGGCTTGCGTTAGGGATTGAAGTGACATCCTTTTTACTAAACCCTAAATTAATTTAGGGTTGCTGGAAAAAGATATAACGGAAAGCCCGTTAAAACGCCCAAATAATAAACAATGAAACGCTTAAACAAATAAACGTTTTTTTTAAATGAGTGAAGAAACAAACGAACACGAAGAGAAATTAACTGATCAAGAACATCTTGATAATCAAGCTGATTCGGTAGAAACCATTACTAAAGTTACAGGTATGTACAAAGAATGGTTTTTAGATTATGCTAGTTATGTAATCTTAGAAAGAGCCGTCCCTTCTTTAGAAGATGGATTAAAACCTGTGCAACGTAGAATTATGCATTCTATGAAAGATCTAGACGATGGCCGTTACAATAAAGTAGCGAATATTGTTGGTCATACCATGCAATATCACCCTCACGGAGATGCTTCTATTGCAGATGCGATGGTGCAAATTGGTCAGAAAGAATTGTTGATAGACATGCAAGGTAACTGGGGTAATATCTTAACAGGAGATAGAGCCGCAGCATCAAGATATATAGAAGCGCGTTTGTCTAAATTTGCTTTGGATGTTGTTTTTAACCCGAAAACGACAGAGTGGAAACTTTCTTATGACGGTCGTAGAAAAGAACCAATAGATTTACCAGTAAAGTTTCCATTATTACTAGCGCAAGGCGCAGAAGGTATTGCAGTAGGTTTGTCTACTAAAATATTACCACACAATTTTTTAGAATTAATAGATGCTTCTATTAAATATTTAAAAGGTAGAAGTTTTAAAATTGTACCTGATTTTTTAACTGGCGGAATTGCAGATTTTACCAATTATAATGATGGTAAACGTGGTGGTAAAGTACGTATTCGTGCTAAAATATCTCAATTAGATAAAAAAACATTGGTAATTAACGAAATTCCGTTTTCTACCACAACTTCCTCATTGATTGATAGCATCTTAAAAGCCAATGACAAAGGAAAAATCAAAATAAAAAAGATAGAAGACAACACGGCTGCAGAGGTAGAGATTTTGGTGCATTTACCACCGAATGTATCACCAGATAAATCCATTGATGCTTTGTATGCGTTTACCAATTGCGAAACTTCAATTTCACCTTTGGCATGTACCATAGAAAATAATACACCTGTTTTTGTTGGAGTTACAGAAATGCTAAAACATTCTACAGATTTAACCGTAGAATTGTTGAAAAAGGAATTAGAAATTCAGCTAAATGAATTAGAAGAACAATGGCATTTTTCTTCTTTAGAGCGTATTTTTATAGAAAATAGAATTTATAGAGATATAGAAGAAGAAGAAACTTGGGATGGTGTAATTGAAGCTATTGATAAAGGATTACAGCCTCATATAAAACATCTAAAACGTGCTATTACTATTGATGATATAACACGTTTAACAGAAATTAGAATTAAGAAAATATCTAAATTTGATATTGACAAAGCCAAGCAGTTTATTGAAGGTTTAGAAGAGAAAATTGCTGGGGTAAAACACCATTTAGCAAATCTTATCGATTTTGCAATCGACTATTTTAAGCGCTTAAAAGAAACGTACGGAAAAGGGAAAGAGCGTAAAACCGAAATAAGAATTTTTGATGACATTGTAGCTTCTAAAGTTGCAATGAACAACGCAAAACTATATGTAAATAGAGCGGAAGGTTTTATAGGTACCTCACTTAAAAAAGACGAATTTGTTACCGATTGTTCTGATATTGATGACATCATTATTTTTAGAAAAGATGGAGTAATGTCTGTTACAAAAGTAGACGCTAAAACTTTTGTAGGGAAAGATATCATTCATGTAGCTGTCTTTAAAAAGAAAGATAAAAGAACGGTGTACAACATGATTTATAGAGACGGTACAAAAGGTGCTTCTTATATGAAACGCTTTAATGTAACCTCTGTTACTAGAGATAAAGAATACGATTTAACCAATAATAAAAAGGGTTCTTTAGTGCATTATTTTACAGCAAATCCGAACGGAGAAGCAGAAGTAGTAACTGTTAATTTACGTGCAGTTGGTAGCGTTAAAAAACTAAAATGGGATATTAATTTTGCAGATTTAGCGGTAAAAGGTAGAGGGGTTAGAGGAAATACAATTACAAAGTATGGTATAAAGAGTATAGATTTTAAAAGTGAAGGAGTCTCTACATTAAAACCTCGTAAAATTTGGTTTGATGACGCTGTACAACGTTTAAATGTTGACAATAGAGGAGAGTTGTTGGGTGAGTTTAGAGCTGCGGATAAGTTATTGATTGTTACTCAAACGGGTAAAGCCAAAGCGGTAAAACCAGACTTAGCAATGCATTTTGAAGATGACATGATTGTACTTGAAAAATGGAAGCCAAACAAACCAATATCTGCCATTTATTACGATGGTGAAAAAGAGCGTTATTTTGTAAAACGTTTTTTAATTGAAACCACAGACAAAGAAGAAGAGTTTATTTCTGATCATCCAAAGAGTCAGTTAGAAATTGTAGCTACTGATTATAGACCTATTGCAGAGGTTCAGTTTTCTAAAAGAAGTTTAGAAAATGAGCTAGTTAATTTTGAGGAGTTTATTGCTGTTAAAGGAATAAAAGCACAAGGAAATCAATTAACTACAGAAAAGATAAAGAATGTTAATTTATTAGATTCTTTGCCTTTTGATTTAGAAGATGATGAAAAAGAAGAAACAGAAGCGGTAGTAAATGAGTCAAAAGAAGAAAGAGAAGAGCAATTACCGATTGAAATAGAAGAATCAAATATTGTAAAACCTGTCTTAGAAGAGTTATCTGCAGAAGAAAAAGCAAAAATTGCCTTGCAAAAGTCAATTGCAAAAAAGAAAGCAGAGCAAAAAAGAATTGATGATGAAAATCAAACCAAATTATTTTAATTTAAAATTTTAGGATGAATAAATACATTAAAAAACTTGTTGTGTTCGTTTTTATTCTAAGTTTAATTGAATTTAGTTGTCACTTTTTTAGTGGTTTAATTGCTCCATTTACAGTAAACTAAAGATGTTTTAAGTTAGTTAATCTCTTTTACAACCAAAAGTAATAAGGTTTTACTTCATTTTTTCAAAAAAAGTAAGGGTGTAATTGGGTAATAACTTTGGGTTGGTAATTTTTATGAAATCTTTTAGTACTAAATCTGGTCTTGTCGGAGCCAGTTCATAATAGATAACACCTCCAGTAGTTCCTTTTTTTGTGGTTGGTGTGTATATTTCATCATCTTTAAAAGCTTTAAATTCAGCATACAAATTATTACTCTTTAGTAAATCTTTTTTGGTAGTAAAATAGGCAGGTGCAATCCAAAAGTCAGCATTTTTACCTTTGTCAAAAACACTCTCAAAACTAAGAGATAAACTACCTTTTCCTTTGGTGTTTTTCCATAAGTAATTTAAATTGGCATCCTTCATAAATTGAGCAACAAAACTATCACCTGCGGGTAAATTCCAAATACCTTTACTCATTATTGCTCCAGAGATTATTTTGGGACTTATTTTTGATTTTTTTGCAATTTCCTTCGCCTCGTTATAGTTTTTTTCAATGGTTTTAAAAATACTATCGGCTTGTTTTTCTTTGTCGAAAAGTATGCCAAAAAACTGTATCCATTCAGCTCTTCCTAATGGCGTATTTTCTAGCCAATCAGCATTGTATATTACAGGTATTCCTGCTTTTTTTAGTGTAGTTAAATTTTTATCTTCAGATGCTACAGCAAAACCTACCACTAATTCTGGTTGTAATTCTAATATTATTTCTGTGTTTAAAGAGCTTTCTTTTCCAATTTCTTTTATTTGACCATTGTCTATTAATGATCTTGTTTTTTTTGATGAAATATATTTTGAATTTGGAAAGCCAATAATCGATTCTTCTTCATTTAAGAGTTCTACCATAGGTACATGTGTTGTAGAGGTAAGAATGATTTCTTTAATAGGAACTCTAATATTATAATGAGATTCAGCTACTTGCTGGTTATTTTTTTTTGTTATAGTGTAATCAGAAAAATTATTAGAATTTTTATAGTCTGTCTTAATAATTAATTTTTTACTTCCTTTTTTATCAATGATATCAAACCCTTTTGCGTACCTTATTTTACTTAATATTTTTTTCTTTTTATGATTGGTATTAGATTGTTTGTTGCAAGCAAACATTAAAAGGAAAGGTATTAAAAAAGATAATTTTAATATTTTGTTCATATTATTAGACGAAATTTTCAACAAGATTACAAAAATGTTTTTTAATACTAATTTAAAACTTACTTTTGCATCGAATTTTGGTTTTAATACAAATCTCATTTTGTATTAAATTAAAAGGGAATCTAGTTAAAATCTAGAACTGTTCCCGCAACTGTAAGTTAATACTGATTTTTAATTCGATAGAATTATTAAAAAGTACCTTTTTAAAGGATGTTATTTACACTCTAGCCACTGATAGGTTACTATTGGGAAGGCAAAATAACATAAAAACAAGTCAGGAGACCTGCCAAGAATCACAAGTTAAAAAACTTTCGGGATAAAAGTTTTCTGTACTAATCTATTTTCGTACACGAAATTTACCTGATTTATTGTTACAATTAAATCAAAAAAAAATGAAAAAACAATTATTAATTGTTGGTGTTTTGGCATGTAGTTTTGCTAGCACAAATCTATTTGCTCAAAAAAAAGAAAAGCAAACAGAACAGGTAGAATCTTTAGATGAAGTGGTTGTTACAGCCACAAAGTTTAATTTAAAAAAAGAGAATACAGGAAAAGTAATTCATGTAATTTCTCAAAAACAATTGCAAAGTAATGCAGGTAAAACGGTTATCGATCTAATTAATACTGTTGCAGGTATTGATGTTAAAGGTGTAAACACAAATCTTACAGAGCCAAGAAGTATAAATATAAGAGGCGGTAGAGCTAGGCAGGTTTTGGTGTTGATTGACGGTGTGCCAGTTACAGATCAATCTGCAATTAATCAAGAATTTGATATGCGTTTATTAGCGATTAATCAAATTGAAAAAATTGAAATTTTAAAAGGAGCCTCTTCTGCATTATATGGCTCTGGTGCTGCAGCTGCTGTTATTAATGTGATTTTAAAAAAAGCGTCTAATAAAATTATTTCTGGTTCTTTTGAAACTAGTTTAGGTACCAATAATTCCGCAAAAACGTCTAATAGTAATTTGTCTGATAGAAATCAGAATTTAAATTTAAACGGTACTTTAGGAAAATTTAATTTTTTAGGTTCTTATAGTTTAACGGGTTTAGATGGAATGTCTTCGGCAAAAAGCACTACCAATACTAATTATGAAAATGATGCTTATAATTCTGCAAACGGATTGTTTAAATTAGGATACCGCGTTAATGATCAGTTATCGCTAACTGCTTTTTTAAATTATGATGAATTTCAGTATGATTTTGATGCTGGTGCATTTTCTGATAGCGATGTAAATACTGGTAGCCAAGAACAATTAAGAGTAGGTTTTCAATCTAATTACACATACAAAAAAGGTGTATTTAATATTTTAGCATCAAAAAATAAAGTACAAAGAAGTTTTAATCAGTTTAACTCTTTTTCTAATACGTTAGATAATTATCAGTTTAACGGAAATAGCATCAATCTAGATTTTGTGCACAAATATGAATTAAGCAATAAATTACAGTTAATTACAGGTGTAAATTACCAAGAACATAGCAATAGTACAGTAACACCTTTTGCAACTATCGATAAAGAGGTGGCAAATTTTAATACTGTAGATCCTTATGCGAGTCTTGTTTATGTTTTAGATTTTGGGTTAAGTGCTAATATTGGAGGTCGTTACAACATGCACAATGTTTATGGTAATCAATTTGTATATGATGGTAACTTGGCTTACACGATTTTTAAGAATAAAAAAACAAAGTTGAAACTATTTACTTCATATAGTACAGCATTTATTGCCCCAAGTTTATATCAATTATATGACGGTTTTTCTGGAAATATCGATTTAAACCCTGAAACAAATGAAACTTTTGAATTTGGTTTTGATATTAATTACCAAGATTGGTTGCAGTTTGATGCGGTCTATTTTGATAGAAAAGAAACAAACGCTATAATTTACGACAACGCTAGCTTTAGTTATGCAAATGGTTCTTCTGATGCAAACGGAATAGAGTTAAATACACGTGTTATACCAACCTCATTTTTAACAATTAATGCATCTTATACCTATATTGATAGAGATAAATTTGAAGATTTTAACGATTATATTCCAGCACACAAGTTTGTTACAGATTTAGAAATTACTCCATTTAAAAATGCAATTTTTAATGTAGTATATAGACATGTCGGAGAACGAAGTATATTTGATAGATATGGCTCATTTACCACTGCAGGTAACAATGTTATTTTAGATAGCTTCAACGTGGTAGATTTTACTACAAATTATAAGTTTTTAGAAAATACTGTTAATTTATATGCGGCAGTTACCAATCTTTTAAATGAAGATTTTGATGATATTTTAGGTTTTTCTACAAGAGGAAGAAATTACAAAGTAGGCGTACGGTTAAATTTTTAATAACCAAATAACCTTTTTAAAGTTAATCGAAAAGCACTTATGTAATTAAAATAGGTGTTTTTTCGGTTTTATATCAAACCTTTAACTTCTTTTTTTATAAATGCGATTGCAGTTTCTGTTGGAGGCAATGTTTTAGAATAATCTATTAAAACATTTTCTCTAAAATCATTGGCAGAAGAAGCGTTTTCTGCAACTTGTTTTAATTTATTAATTACTGCATTTTTTGCAATACAGATGGTTGTCCAGGTTTCTTCTGATATGTAGATTTGTTGTACTAAATTATGTTCAAATTCTTGCTCTATGTTTGCTAATAATAGTTGTAAATAATCTTCGGTATTGTTAGATATTGGTTGAACCCTCATTAGCATTTTTACAGGGTTTATTCTGTCACAAAAAAGCATTAAGCGCTCGTAAGCTTGAAGTTTAATTGGTAAAGTTTCTTTTTTTCTTTCTGCTAATAATTCTAATTTTTTTTCAGAATTTTTATTTTGGATGAACCCATTAAACATATAATAAGCTACAAAACCAGTAACAACTGCTGGTAAAACATAAGCAATACTTTCTAATAATTTATCTTCCATTTATGATTGTAAATTTAATACATACAAATATAAAACTCCTAAAAAGATAGCAAAGCCAAAACTTAATAAAGTACCAATTAAAATATATTCCGTCAGTTTTCTGTCTTTTGAAGTTCTTAAATCTCCAAATCTAAAAACAGACTTTGCAGCCAATAAAAAACCAATAGCTTCCCAATGATTGGTAATTACAAAGGTAAAAACGAATAATCTTTCTAAAATTCCAATATAGCGTCCTGCTTTGGCTAAAGATTCATCATTTTCTTTTTTATTCTCAGGATTCCATTGTGTTATAATTATTTTAATGATAATTGCAGATACAAAACTAACCAAGAGTAAAAAGATGGTAACTAATAAAAGTTTATCTGTGATAAAGCTTTCTGCCGAAAAATAAAAATCAACATAAAAAGAAGCTGCTATAACTAAAAATAATAGATGTAACATTTGATCTATAAAAAACCAATATCTTTTTGTAGGCTTTTTTTGAAGGTATAGTTTTAGTAAATCAATAGTAAAATGACTACTTATTATCAACAAAAAACCAAGCCAATATTCTTGTAAATTTAATTGAAGTACCAGTAATAATAAAAAGGCGTGAACAGCTATATGAAAGTAAAGTTTTATAGATTTTACTTTCTTTTTTTCTTTGTCTTTTACCCATTTTTCTGGTTGAAAAACAAAATCTCCTAAAATATGTGCCAACAATAATTTTAAAAATAAAATCATTTTATACCTGTATCTTTTGTTGAATTAATTTTCTAAAATGTTTTTCTAATTTCATAATAGGTTCAAAACCTGCTCTTTTTTGACGTTCGCTAACGCTACTTTGAGATATTCCTAAAATTTTCGAAATCTCTTTTTGAGTAGCATCCATATTATCTAAAGAAAGTTTAAAAATTTCTGCAGAGTTTTGTGTCCAAGAATTTATGGTTAAAAGAGCCAAATCAAAAGCAATATTTAACTCTTCATCAACCTCTTTCCAGGGTGTTTTTATAGCTAAGTGTTGTTTTTTAAGATAATTATCAAAGGCAAAACCAGAGTTGATAAAAGCCTCTCCATTAGACTCTGTAATTTTAGAAGTACTAAATTCTTTTTTACCAATTCCTATGCCAATTCTAACATCAATATTTTCAGTCGATTTTAGGGCAGATTTTATTTGTAAAGCTGTAAATAAAGCACTTTCACAACTATTTATTTCTAATTGAAAACTATCTCCTCTGTATATTTCCCATGTTTTTGGAGATTCTCCATACATATTTAATATTTTCTTAAGGCTATTTATCAACCAAGAAACATCTTGCGTTTTTCTAGAATTTACAATGTCTGCTGTTAATATACTTGTCATTAGAATAGAATCATTTTTAACAAATATAGCTTTTTTATTTATCAAACAATAAGATTATCGGGTTTAGAGCAGATATTTTTCATTATCGGGTTTAAAGCAGATATTTTAAAATATCTGGTTAAGAGCAGATATTATTCGTTTAAATAATGAATAACTTTTGAATAAAAATATGTATCATATTTTATAAAAAACAAATAGTTTGGTTAAATTCACATTTTAATTTTTCAAAAAAATAGATATTGAATAGTTACTTAAATTCTTTAAACGAAGCACAGAAACAAGCGGTTCTTCAAAAAGACGGACCCATGATTATTATTGCAGGAGCAGGTTCTGGTAAAACACGTGTGTTAACCTACAGAATAGCTCACTTAATGCAACAAGGCGTAGATTCTTTTAATATTTTATCGCTAACTTTTACCAATAAGGCGGCAAGAGAAATGAAAGAAAGAATTGCGGGAGTAGTTGGTGCAAGTGAAGCAAAAAATCTTTGGATGGGAACATTTCACTCTGTCTTTGCAAGAATTTTACGTTCTGAAGCAGATAAGTTGGGTTTTCCTACCAACTTTACTATTTATGACACCCAAGATTCTGTTCGTTTGATATCGGCTATAATCAAAGAGAAAAATTTAAACAAAGAGCAATATAAGGCAAAGCAAATTTTAGGAAGAATATCATCTTTTAAAAATAGCTTAATTACTGTTAGAGCATATTTTAATAATAGTGATTTACAAGAAGCAGATTTGCATGCAAGTAGGCCAGAAGTAGGTAATATTTATAAAGAATATGTAGACAGGTGTTTTAAAGCAGGTGCTATGGATTTTGATGATTTATTGCTAAGAACCAATGAGTTATTAGTTCGTTTTCCAGAATCGTTGGCTAAATATCAAGACCGCTTTCGATATATTATGGTTGATGAGTATCAAGATACAAATCACTCGCAATATTTAATTGTAAAAGCTTTGGCAGACCGTTTTCAGAACATTTGTGTGGTGGGTGATGATAGCCAAAGTATCTATAGTTTTAGGGGTGCAAATATTCAGAATATTTTAAATTTTCAAAAAGATTATCCAGAAGTAAAAACCTTTAAATTAGAACAAAATTATCGTTCTACAAGCAATATAGTTAATGCAGCAAACTCTGTGATTGCAAAAAACAAAACAAAGTTAGATAAAGAAGTTTGGACAAGTAATGATGCCGGCGAAGCCATCAATGTTATGCGTACAATTTCTGATGGAGAAGAAGGACGTTTTGTGGCACAGTCTATTTGGGAAAACATGATGAACAATCAGTTAACACCAGATGGTTTTTGTGTTTTGTACAGAACCAATTCGCAATCTAGAGCCATAGAAGACGCATTGCGTAAAAAAGGAATTGATTATAAAATTTATGGTGGTATTTCTTTTTATCAAAGAAAAGAAATCAAAGATATTTTATCTTATTTACGTATTTTAATCAATCCGAGTGATGAAGAAGCGTTAAAAAGAATTATTAATTATCCTGCACGAGGTATTGGTGCAACTACGATCGATAAGTTAACAATAGCTGCAAATCATTATAAAAAATCTATTTTCGATATTATAAAATACATCGATAAAATTGATTTAAAAATAAATTCTGGTACTAAAAATAAGTTACAGAATTTTATGAATATGATGCAAAGTCTGCAAATAGAAGCGCAAACAAAAAACGCTTTCGAAATAGCAGAAATAGTAGTTAAAAAGACACTTTTAATAAAAGATTTAGAAAAAGAAGGTACACCAGAAGCGGTAAGTAAAGTAGAAAATGTACAAGAACTTTTAAATGGTATAAAAGACTTTATAACAGATAAAATAGAAGAAGGAGAAGATACCTCTTTAACTACTTTTTTAGAAGATGTTGCCTTGGCTACAGATTTTGATGCTAAAAAAGAAGACGATAAACCAAGCGTATCGTTAATGACCATTCATCAATCTAAAGGGTTAGAGTATTTGTATGTATATGTAGTTGGTTTAGAAGAAAATTTGTTTCCTTCTGCGATGAGTATGAATACCAGAAGCGAGTTAGAGGAAGAGCGAAGGTTGTTTTATGTAGCAATAACAAGAGCCGAAAAAGTAGCTTATTTAACCTATGCACAAACACGTTACAGGTGGGGGAAGTTAGTAGATGCAGAACCAAGTAGGTTTTTAGAAGAAATTGACGACCAATATTTACATTATTTAACACCAAAAGCACCCGAAAGAGCTGTAAATAATTTTATTGATAAAAGCATTTTTGAAGATGCACCAAAAGGAATTCGATTTCAAAAGCCAATTCAGCGTAAGAAAATGGAGCGTGATATGGCAAAAAAGAAAGAAATTATTATACCCAAAAATTTAAAAAAAGTTTCGGAAACCAACACAAAAGCAAATTTATTTGATGGCAATATTATTGTTGGTAATATTGTGGAACACAATCGTTTTGGTAGTGGAGAAGTAATTGCATTAGAAGGAAACGGGCCCAATAAAAAAGCGGAAATTAAATTTGGTACCGTTGGTAAAAAGAAATTATTACTACAATTCGCAAAATTAAAAGTGATTGGATAAAAAATCGATCTAAAAGACAAAAAAAAATGTTATTTTGCAACACTAAATAACTACAAATTACAAGTTGTCAGTTCGAGTGTTTTCTTTTTAAGAATTAAGTAAGAGAAAATGTATCGAGAACACTTCACAAATAATACACAAATGACATTCGATTTAGAATACAATTCTGAAAGACCGTTAATGATAATACCAGAATACGGCAGACACATACAAAAATTGGTAGATCATTGTTTGGCTTTAGAAACCAAAGAAGAAAGAGATAAAATGGCTAAGGCCATTGTAGATGTAATGGGTAATTTACAACCTCATTTAAGAGATGTGCCAGATTTTAAGCATAAATTATGGGATCAGTTGTATATTATGTCTGATTTTCAGTTAGACGCAGAGTCTCCTTATCCAAAGCCATCAAAAGAAGAGTTGCAAGAAAAACCAGAAGGTTTAGCATATCCAAAATCTGCTTCTAGATATCGTTACTACGGTAACAACATTCAAACCATGATAGACATTGCCTTAAGTTGGGAAGAAGGTGAGAAAAAAGAAGCGTTGGTTTTTACGATTGCCAACCACATGAAAAAATGTTATTTAAATTGGAATAAAGATACTGTAGATGATGCTGTAATTTTTAAACATCTGTATGATTTATCTGACGGAAAAATAGATTTAAGAGAAACAGAAGAGATCCTTTCTGAAAGTAAAAATTTGTTAAGAAAACCTAGAACTCAAGGTCAAAATAATACAAAAGGGACTTACAAGAAACCACATCATAATAATCAACATAAAAATAGAAAAAGATAAAGTCTATGGCATCATTTAAAATAGAAGGCGGTCATAAATTAAACGGAACCATTACACCGCAAGGCGCAAAAAATGAAGTATTACAAATACTTTGTGCCGTTTTATTAACTCCAGAAAGAGTGGTAGTTAATAATGTTCCTGATATTATAGATGTAAATAAATTAATTTTTATTTTAGGAGAGTTAGGTGTTAAAGTAGAAAAACTTTCACGTAATTCTTATGCTTTTCAGGCAGATGAAGTTAATTTACCTTATTTAGAGTCTGAAGCATTTAAAAAAGATGGAAGCTCTTTAAGAGGATCTATCATGATTGTTGGGCCTTTATTAGCACGTTTTGGTAAAGGATACATACCAAGACCAGGTGGAGATAAAATTGGAAGAAGACGTTTAGATACTCATTTTGAAGGATTTATTAGATTAGGTGCAACGTTTAGATACAATAAAGAAGAATCTTTTTACGGAGTAGAAGCTACGGAATTACAAGGCGTAGATATGTTGTTAGATGAAGCTTCTGTTACAGGAACAGCAAATATTTTAATGGCAGCCGTTTTAGCAAAAGGAACTACTAGAATATACAATGCAGCCTGCGAACCTTACATTCAGCAATTAAGTAAAATGTTGAATTCTATGGGCGCAAAAATATCAGGTGTTGGCTCTAATTTATTAATCATAGAAGGTGTAGAATCTTTGGGCGGTTGCAATCATAGGGTTTTACCAGATATGATTGAAATTGGCTCTTGGATTGGTGTTGCTGTTATGACAAGGTCTGAATTGACCATAAAAGATGTTTCTTGGGAAAACTTAGGACAGATTCCAAATGTGTTTCGTAAGTTAGGAATAACACTCGAAAAAAGAGGAGATGACATTTACATACCAGAACAAGAATCATATGAAATTCAGAATTATATAGACGGTTCTGTGTTAACAGTTGCAGATGCTCCTTGGCCTGGTTTTACACCAGATTTGTTAAGCATTGTGTTGGTAATTGCTACACAAGCCAAAGGAACTGTTTTAATACATCAAAAGATGTTTGAAAGCCGTTTGTTTTTTGTTGACAAGTTGATCGATATGGGAGCAAAAGTAATTTTATGTGATCCGCACAGAGCAACCGTTATTGGGCATAATTTTCAGAGCCAGTTAAAAGCAACAAAAATGACTTCTCCAGATATTAGAGCTGGTATTTCATTGTTAATCGCAGCACTATCGGCAAAAGGAACTTCTATTATCAACAACATAGAGCAGATAGATAGAGGTTACGAAAACATAGAGGCACGTCTAAAATCTATAGGAGCAAGAATAGAGCGAATTAACGATTAAGAGCATAAGTTTAAGTTGTTTTAGAAGCTATTTCCCGCTTTCAACACTCGCTTCCCGATAAAAATCGGGAGAGCTCAAACAGATGTTTCAATCGGGGCTATCTATTTTTAGAACATTCGGTTATAACTTTTAAAAGTTTATATTTTAAAAAAGAGTGTCAGTTTGACACTTTTTTTTTGTTGGCAACATTTTTGCAAACACAGCATATACAATTTAATGATTACAAAGAAAATGAGTAAAAAAGATAATACACCAGAAGAAGAAATAAAAAATGATCAAGAAACTACGCAAGTAGAAGAAAATCAAGAAATTGAAGCAGAGATAGTAGAAGAAGAACCAACACCAGAAGAGCTAATTCAGGCAGAAAAAGATAAGTTTTTACGTCTTTTTGCCGAATTTGAAAACTATAAAAAAAGAACAACCAAAGAAAGAATAGAGTTGTTTAAAACAGCAGGACAAGAAGTTATGACATCTTTACTGCCAGTTATAGACGATTTCGAAAGAGCACTGTCACATATAGAAGAAGATAAAGAAGCAGAAGAATTAAGAAAAGGTGTGTTGTTAATTTACAATAAATTTTACAATACATTAGAGCAAAAAGGGTTGTCTAAAGTAGAAACCAAAGCTGGTGATGTATTTGATGCAGAAATACACGAAGCAATTACGCAAATACCTGCTCCGTCAGAAGATTTAAAAGGGAAGGTTATTGACTGTGTAGAAAAAGGCTACAAGTTAGGCGATAAAATTATCAGATATCCAAAAGTAGTTATCGGACAGTAAATAAATTAGAATAACAATTACCTATATAGTGTTAATTGATCATTGAAACATAAAATGGCAAAACAAGATTATTACGAAATATTAGGCCTTTCAAAATCTGCTTCACAAGCAGAAATCAAAAAAGGATATAGAAAAATGGCGATAAAGTATCATCCAGATAAAAATCCTGATGATAAAACTGCAGAAGAAAACTTTAAAAAAGCAGCCGAAGCTTATGAGATTTTAAGTGACGAAAACAAAAAAGCACGTTATGACCAATATGGTCATGCAGCCTTTGACGGTCCACAAGGAGGTGGCGGTTTTGGTGGCGGTGGCATGAATATGGATGACATATTTAGCCAGTTTGGTGATATTTTTGGCGGTGGCGGCTTTGGTGGCGGCGGTTTTGGTGGTGGCCAAAGACAAGCCAGAGTTAAAGGGAGTAATATGCGTATACGTGTAAAACTTACTTTAGAAGAAATTGCAAAAGGAGTAGAGAAGAAGGTTAAAGTTAGACGTAAAGTACAAGCAGATGGTGTAACTTATAAAACGTGTACAACATGTAATGGTTCTGGCCAACAGATGCGTGTAACCAATACTATTTTAGGTAGAATGCAAACTGCTACTACCTGTGGTACTTGTTCTGGTGCAGGAGAAATAATGAATAGTAAGCCGAACGGTGCAGATGCTCAAGGTTTAATTGTTAAAGAAGAAACTGTTTCTATTAGCATACCTGCAGGGGTTACAGAAGGAGTTCAGTTAAAAGTTGGTGGTAAAGGAAATGAAGCACCAGGAAAAAATTCAATTGCTGGAGATTTACTTGTTTTAATAGAAGAAATTCAGCACGAAACATTAAAAAGAGAAGGAACAAATATTCATTTCGATTTATATGTTAGTTTTTCTGAAGCAATCTTAGGAACTAGCAAAGAAGTAGAAACCGTTACAGGTAAAGTTAAGATTAAAATTGATGCTGGAACACAATCTGGTAAAATTTTAAGACTTAAAGGAAAAGGATTGCCAAGTATAGAAAGATATGGTACTGGAGATTTTTTAATTCACATAAATGTTTGGACACCGCAAGAATTAAACAAAGAACAACGTCAGTTTTTTGAAAAAATGTCTGATAACGAGAATTTTAGACCGAACCCAAATGTCTCAGATAAATCGTTTTTCGAAAAAGTAAAAGACATGTTTTCATAAACATATGTTTATAGAATAAAAAAAAAGATTTATTTTTAAATACAATGCTATTTGCTATTAGTATTTAAGTTATATTTGCAGTGTTGTTAAGCAATTAACAACACTTTTTCTTTTTCATAGCAATTTTCCCACTCAATTTATTGAGTGGGTTTTTTTATAAAAAAGGATGTATTTTTACAACATTATAGATATTGCAGACTTATCTTATCGCCACGTTTTACGTGGAGGAAAGTCCGGACACCAAAGAGTATCATAGCGGATAACATCCGTCCAACGTAAGTTGAGGACCAGTGCAACAGAAAGCAAGTACAGTTCGGCTGTAGTGAAACCAGGTAAACTCTATGAGGTGCAATGCCATGTATATTAGAGCTTGAGAGCTACTCGCTCGATTCTAAAGGGTAGGCAGATAGATTCTAAGAGCAATTTTAGAACTAGATAAATGATAAGAGCCTTTTAAAGGAACAGGATTCGGCTTATTAGTCTGCATTTTCTATAATATTATCATATTACAATTAAAACTACATAAATTACTTATTTTGTTAAATTATATTTAACAAAATTTAAAATAACTTTTTTTTATTTATAAATTACTCTAATCTATTATTTATCTTTTAAAGTTCATATAAAAAATGTAGTTTTGTTTTACAAAATTATAAATAAAAGACTGTGTTTTTATAGGTGTAAAAACTATTTATATCACACGGTTATTAAAGAATACTTTCATGAGCATTTATAAAGATTACTTGAAGCAGATAGAAGCACGAAAAGAGCAAGGACTTCATCCGCAGCCAATAGATGGTGCAGCATTATTAAGCGAAATTATTGAGCAAATTAAAGATGTAAATAATGAGTATAGAGCAGATTCTCTAAACTTTTTTATCTATAATGTTTTGCCTGGTACCACAAGTGCTGCTAGTGTAAAGGCAACCTTTTTAAAAGAGATTATTTTAGGACAAGTCGTTGTTTCTGAAATTTCTACAGATTTTGCTTTCGAGCAGTTATCGCATATGAAAGGTGGTCCATCAATAAAAGTATTATTAGATATTGCTTTAGGATCTGATGCTAGCTTAGCAAAAAAAGCAGCAGAAGTTTTAAAAACACAAGTATTCTTATATGAAGCAGATACCGATAGGCTAGAAGCAGCTTTAAAAGAAGGTAATGCTATTGCAAAAGAAATTATAGAAAGCTATGTAAAAGCAGAGTTTTTTACAAAGTTACCTGAAATAGAAGAAGAAATAGAAGTTGTTACTTACATCGCGGGTGTTGGAGACATTTCTACAGATTTATTATCACCAGGTGGCGATGCACACTCAAGATCTGACCGTGAATTACACGGACAATGTATGTTTGAGCATAACAAAGATATGCAAAATGAATTGTTAGCATTAAAAAAAGAGCATCCAGATAAACGTGTAATGCTAATTGCAGAAAAAGGCACCATGGGTGTTGGTTCTTCTAGAATGTCTGGGGTTAACAATGTGGCTTTATGGACAGGTGTTCCTTTTAGTAAATACGTACCATTTATTAATTTTGCACCGGTTATTGCTGGTACCAATGGTATTGCTCCAATTTTTTTAACAACAGTTGGTGTAACAGGCGGTATTGGTTTAGATCTTAAAAACTGGGTAAAGCAAAAAGATGCAAATGGTAATACAATTGTAGATAAAGATGGCGAGCCAATCTTAAAAGAAGAGTATTCTGTAGCAACAGGTACAGTACTTACCATCAATACAAAAGAGAAAAAATTATACAATGGTACCAAAGAATTAAAAGATATATCTGCAGCGTTTACACCACAAAAAATGGAGTTTATGAAAGCAGGAGGTTCTTATGCTGTTGTTTTTGGTAAAAAATTACAAACATTTGCAGCCAAAGCTTTAGGTGTAGAGATGCCACAGGTATATGCTACTTCAAAAGAAGTGTCTATAGAAGGACAAGGCTTAACGGCAGTAGAAAAAATATTTAATAAAAATGCAGTAGGTACTTCAGGTGCTGTTTTACATGCAGGTTCTTATGTGCGTGCAGAAGTAAACATTGTAGGATCTCAAGATACTACTGGGTTAATGACATCGCAAGAATTAGAGATGATGGCTGCTACAGTTATTTCTCCTATTGTAGATGGTGCTTACCAATCTGGTTGTCATACTGCATCGGTTTGGGATGATAAATCAAAAGCAAACATTCCAAGATTAATGAGTTTTATGAACGACTTTGGTTTGATTACCGGTCGTGATCCTAAAGGGAAATATTTTCCAATGACAGATGTTATTCATAAAGTTTTGAATGACCTTACTGTTGGTGATTGGGATATTATTATTGGTGGAGATTCTCATACACGTATGTCTAAAGGAATTGCCTTTGGTGCCGATTCTGGTACTGTTGCCCTTGCTTTAGCTACCGGAGAAGCTTCTATGCCAATACCAGAGTCTGTTAAAGTAACCTTTAAAGGTGAAATGAAACCGTATATGGACTTTAGAGATGTGGTGCATGCTACGCAAGAGCAAATGTTACAACAGTTTGGTGGAGACAACGTTTTTCAAGGAAGAGTAATCGAAGTTCATATTGGTACACTTACTGCCGATGAAGCCTTTACTTTTACAGATTGGACAGCAGAAATGAAAGCAAAAGCCTCTATTTGTATTTCTGAAGATGATACTTTAATAGAATCTTTAGAGATTGCAAAAGGTAGAATTCAGATTATGATCGATAAAGGCATGGACAATGCCAAACAAGTTTTACAAGGTTTATTAGACAAAGCAAACAATCGTATTACAGAACTTAAAACTGGTATAAAACCAGCAATAAGACCTGATGCTGATGCAAAGTATTTTGCAGAAGTTATCATTGATTTAAATGAGATTGTAGAGCCAATGATTGCCGATCCAGATGTAAATAATGAAGATGTATCTAAAAGATATACACACGATAACATTCGTCCATTATCTTACTATGGCGGTACTAAAAAAGTAGATTTAGGATTTGTAGGTTCTTGTATGGTGCACAAAGGCGATATGAAAATATTAGCCCACATGTTAAAAAATATAGAAGCACAACATGGTAAAGTTGAGTTTAAGGCACCGTTAGTGGTAGCGCCACCAACATACAACATTGTAGACGAGTTAAAAGAAGAAGGAGACTGGGACGTTTTAGTAAAATACTCAGGTTTTGAATTTGACGATAGCGCACCAAAAGGATTGGCAAGAACTAAATACGAAAACATGTTGTATTTAGAGCGCCCAGGATGTAACCTTTGTATGGGGAATCAAGAAAAAGCAGAACCAGGAGATACCGTTATGGCAACTTCTACACGTTTGTTTCAAGGAAGAGTTGTAAAAGATGCTGGCGAGAAAAAAGGAGAATCTTTACTATCATCTACACCGGTGGTTGTTTTATCTACAGTTTTAGGAAGAACACCAACATTAGCAGAATATCAAGCAGCTGTAGACGGTATTGTTTTAACAAAATTCAAACCATCAACAAAGCAGTTGGTAAAATAAATTCATACTATTATAGAGTTAAAATCCCAAGTTTACCGCTTGGGATTTTTTTATGCCCTAAACATTTTATACTATCAAAAATAGTATGTGGGCGTTTCCCAAAAAAGGGTCGGGCTTTCCGTTATATCTTTTTTAGAAGACTATTTTGTAAAGTATTCTAAGATCATCTTTTCATCCAAAAGAGACAATATCCAAAAGAAAAAATCTCAATTCTAAAAAAGGATGCCACTTCAATCCCTAACGCAAGAATGATCACTCATAATTATTTAGAAATTAAATTTTTAAACTAAGGCTATATTTTGTAACTTAGATATTCAATACTTAAAATAAAAAAAATGGCATTCGATATAGAAATGATTAAAAAAGTGTACGCAAATGTTGTAGAACGTGTAGATGCAGCTCGTAAAATTACCGGAAAACCTTTAACCTTAGCAGAGAAAATTTTATATGCTCATCTTTGGGAAGGTAAACCAACCAAAGCATTTGCTAGGGGTAAAGATTATGTAGATTTTGCGCCAGATAGAATTGCCTTACAAGATGCAACAGCACAAATGGCTTTATTGCAATTTATGCAAGCAGGTAAAAATAAAGTTGCCGTTCCAACCACAACTCATTGCGATCACTTAATACAAGCAAAAAACGGTGCAAGTTCAGATTTACAAACAGCATTAAACACTAGTAATGAGGTTTTTAACTTTTTAGAATCTGTTTCTAATAAGTATGGTTTAGGGTTTTGGAAACCAGGTGCCGGAATTATACATCAAGTAGTTTTAGAAAATTATGCTTTTCCAGGAGGAATGATGATTGGTACAGATTCGCACACCGTAAATGCTGGTGGATTGGGTATGGTTGCCATAGGTGTTGGTGGTGCAGATGCTGTAGATGTAATGGCAGGAATGGCTTGGGAATTAAAATTTCCTAAATTAATTGGAGTAAAATTAACAGGTAAACTTTCTGGTTGGACAGCTCCAAAAGATGTTATTTTAAAAGTTGCCGATATTTTAACCGTTAAAGGTGGTACAGGTGCTATTGTAGAATATTTTGGCGAAGGTGCTACTGCAATGTCTTGTACAGGAAAAGGAACTATTTGTAATATGGGCGCAGAAATAGGAGCAACAACCTCTACTTTTGGGTATGACGATTCTATGGAACGTTATTTAAGAGCTACCGATAGAAGTGATGTTGCAGATGCTGCAAACAAAGTAAAAGACTATTTAACAGGTGATGCAGAAGTATATGCAAATCCAGAAGATTATTTTGACCAAGTAATCGAAATCAATTTATCTGAATTAAGTCCGTTATTAAATGGGCCATTTACACCAGACTTGTCTACAAAAGTAGGTGCAGATATGACCGCAATTGCAAATAAAAATGATTGGCCTTTAAAAGTAGAATGGGGTTTAATAGGGTCTTGTACCAACTCTTCTTATGAAGATTTATCTCGTGCTTCTTCTATTGCGCAACAAGCAATAGATAAAAATTTAGGTATTAAAGCAGAATTTGGTATCAATCCTGGTTCTGAAAAGGTACGATATACTGCAGATAGAGATGGTATTTTAGGAATTTTTGAACAACTAGATGCTACTATTTTTACAAATGCTTGTGGGCCATGTATAGGGCAATGGGCTCGATACTCAGATCCAGCAAACGCACCAAAAAATTCTATAATTCACTCTTTCAATAGAAACTTTGCAAAACGTGCAGATGGCAATCCAAATACACATGCCTTTGTAGCTTCACCAGAAATGGTTGCAGCAGTTACTATTGCAGGTCGTTTAGATTTTAATCCAATGACAGACACGTTAATTAATAAAAACGGAGAAGAAGTGATGTTAGACGAGCCTACTGGTTGGGAATTACCACCAAAAGGTTTTGAAGTAAAAGATGATGGTTTTCTTGCGCCAGAAGCAGACGGGAGTCATGTTAAAGTTGCAGTAAGCAAAGATTCTGAAAGATTGCAATTGTTAACGCCTTTTACTCCTCTAGGAGATACCATTAACGGAGCAAAATTACTAATTAAAGCTTTTGGTAAATGTACAACAGATCATATTTCTATGGCAGGACCGTGGTTGCGTTATAGAGGACACTTAGACAATATTGCAAACAATACTTTAATTGGTGCTGTAAATGCTTTTAATAAGAAGACAAATTTTGTGAAAAATCAATTAACAGGTGAATATGACGGAGTTCCTGCTGTGCAAAGAGCCTACAAAAAAGAAGGTATTAAAACTGTAGTTATTGGAGATCATAACTATGGCGAAGGTTCTTCTAGAGAGCATGCGGCAATGCAGCCAAGGCATCTAGGTGTTGCAGCAGTTATTGTAAAATCTTTTGCAAGAATTCATGAAACAAACCTTAAAAAACAAGGAATGTTAGGATTGACATTTGCAAATGAAGCAGATTATGATTTAATACAAGAAAACGATACTTTTAATTTTATTGATTTAAAAGAGTTTTCTCCTGAGAAACAACTAACTCTAGAAGTGGTGCATTCAGATGGAACAAAAGATCTAATTAAATTGAATCATACGTATAATGATGCTCAAATTAGTTGGTATCATGAAGGTTCTGCACTTAATTTAATTAAGAAAGAGAATGCTTAAAATAAGCGTTTTTTAGAGTTCATAAACAATTACTAGTTAGAAATAAATAGACGCTAAATAATTTAGTATATCATCTACTTATCATTATAAAATTAATGAATACAGAAAAATTTAATAATTTTTTATCTCAATTATCTAACTTACCTATTAGTGTAATTAAAACATCGGCTTTAAAAGATATTTTAAAGCCGATTGATCTTTCTGCCAAGAATAAAGAGTTGCTAAAGTTTGATACAGCTATTTCTAGTGACTGGGAAACTTATATAGCTACCTTTTTAGAAGATCATAAAGCAACCATTGCATTTGGTGGTTATTTAGAAAAAAGAAATTTATACGATAGAAGTAGTTATTTTAAAAATGTTTCTGAAAAAGAAAAAAGAAATATTCATTTAGGTGTTGACTTATGGTGTAAAGAAAACTCAAAAGTTTTAGCAGTACTTGATGGAAAGGTTCATAGTTTTAAAAATAATTTGAATTATGGAGATTATGGTCCTACAATTATCTTAGAGCATGAAATAGAAGGACAACTTTTTTACTCGCTTTATGGTCATTTAAACTTAAAATCGATACGTAATTTAAAAATAGGGCAATCCTTTTTACAAGGAAATGAAATTGGTGCCATAGGAAATGCATCTGTAAATGGAGATTATGCGCCCCATTTACATTTTCAACTCATTAGAAATTTAGAAAACTGTTTTGGTGATTATCCAGGTGTTTCATCCGAAGAAAAGAAAGAGTTTTATGCAAATAATTGCCCAGATCCCAATCTATTATTAAAATTGTATTAAATAGTGAGCCTATTTTACAATCTCATCGATGGCATTTATAATAATTTTACAACCTTTTTTAATTTCTTTGTCAGAGATTGTTAATGGTGGTGTTACTCGCATAGCACTTCCTTCAAACAATAAGAAAAATAAGATCAATCCTTTGTCGATACACTTGTAAATTACTTTTTGTGCCATTTCTGACGATTCTAAAATGACTGCTAACATTAACCCTTTACCTCTAATTTCTTTAATAGAAGGGTGGGTTAGTAGCTCTCTTATTAATATCTCTTTTCTTAAAGATTCTTTGAGTAAGTTTTTTCTTAAAATTTCTTTGACGGTTGCAACTGCTGCTGCTGCAATTACAGGATGACCAGCAAATGTAGAAATATGACCTAGTGTTGGGTTTTCTTTTAGCAGGCTCATGTGTTTGTAAGAGGCTATAAAAGCACCAATTGGCATACCACCGCCCAAACCTTTGCCTGTTATAACGATATCTGGTTGTACGTTATAATTTTCAAATCCCCAGAAACAGCCAGTTCTACCAATGCCTGTCTGTATTTCATCTAAAATTAGCAATGCGCCAACTTGTTCGCATCGTTGTTTTATTTTTAATAAAAAATTATTTTTAGGCTCAATAAAGCCAGCACCACCTTGAATAGTTTCTAAAATAACAGCAGCTGTTTTTGATGTTATATTAACAAGTTCTTTGTCATTATTAAACTCGATAAACTTTGTACCAGGTATTAAAGGTCTAAAAGCGGCATGTTGTTTTTCTACCCCAGAAACACTCATTGCACCCATAGTATTACCATGATAAGAGTTTTTTGCTGATATTATTTCGGCTCTATTGGTAACTCTTTTCGCTAATTTTATAGCACCTTCTGTTGCTTCTGTACCAGAATTTGTAATATAAACAGCCTCTAAATTTTTTGGAGAATTTTCTACAAGTAGCCTACATAAATCTACTTGTGGTTGTTGTACAAACTCGCCATAAACCATTACGTGTGCATACTTGTTTAGTTGCTTTTTGATGGCTCTTTTTACGTTGTAATTATTATGCCCAACACTGTTGGCAGAAACACCGGCAACAAAGTCTAGGTATTTTTTTCCAGAAGTATCATAAATATAGCTTCCTTTTGCTTTGGCTATTTCTAATGAAATAGGGTAATGAGATGTTTGCGCTTGGTATTTAAGAAAATCTTTTTTCAAACTTATTTTTTTATAGATAGGTTTGTACTAGGTTTAGGTGCTTTTTTTATCTTTTCTTTTTTGATGTCTAATTTATCAGTAGTTTTTGAACGCTCTTTTTTTACGATTGATAATTCAGATTTTATAAAAATATCTTCCATTTTTTTTGGTTGTTCACTTTCTCGCCAAATAAAACCTTCTAATTCTTTTACATCATCTGGTAATTGTGAGGGCGGATACGTTTTACCATCAGACTCTTTTAAGTATTTTATGGTTTGTATCAAACCATCTTTAAGTGTAAATTCTATATTGCTTGATATTTCTTTTGTAATTGTTTCTAAAACCTGTGTTTGTTCATTTCTATTAAAATAAACAGATTCAGCATTGCCCTTTACAAGTAAAAGATTGAGTTTGTTATTTTTAAATTTCCCAAAGATATTACGTCCTTTTATTTGGTTAAAATCTGTATTAGAAATAGAATCTTTAGAGATGATAAAAGAGTTATTAATCACTTTTAAAGAATCTAATTTTTGGGTATCTACTTTTGATTTTAGATGTATGGTATCTCCTGTTATTTGATTTTTTTCTGACCAAATTACAGGATTTGTAAACATTTTAGTCAAGCCTGTTTTCTGATTGGTATGAATAGAATCGCATTTTCCTTGTAAATCCGATTTAAATATTTTTACATTGTGGTAAGTACGTACAATTCTTTCTTTGGGTTTGCCAGTTACCAATAAGGTGTCTCCATGAATAAACATAGAGTCTTTATCGATAATCGATATTGCAACAGCTTTTTTGATGATAAATAACGAATCTTTTAATTCGAAAATTTCTGCATAATTGCCCTTTGTAATAAAATTTTTAACAGTATCGATTACTTTGATATTATTGGTTGCAGAGGCAAATCCTTTTCTTTTATCATAAAATAAACTATCGCCTTCAACAGTTCTTTCTTTTAAATATAATTTTGCATTTTTAACAAAGTGTGATACTGCTGTTTTCGTATTGTAAAAACCTCTTTCGCAATAAATTCTATTGTTATTACTAGAATTTGTAATTGTAGATGGGCCGTATAAATAGGTAAGACCAGAGTTTGTGTAATAATCTAAATGATTCGATTCTAAATGATGCTCTGGGTTTACAACCGTAACTCTAGTTGTTGCAGTAAATTTTTTATCTTCTAAATAATAATTACCGTTTTTACTTTTTAAAGTATTTGTTTGGTCTTTTATGGTAGCATAACTTCTGTAGTATAATTTTTGATTTAAGCGATCAAATTGCAATGTGTCCGATTTTAAAGTCATTGTATCATCCTTTAACACAACATTTCCCCAAGAAAGTGCTTGTTTCGAGTTGGCATCATAATCGGTATAATCACTTGTTTGCGTAATAGAATCTCCTTGCTTTATAATGACATTACCAATGGCTTTAAAAAAGTTTTTCTCTTTATAAAATAAGGCTTGTTCACTTTTTAAAACAATACCGTCATGCGTCATTTTTACATTACCAATTAGCAATGTTGCTCCTGGAAACTTGTCTTCATTGGCCTCTTGATATTCAGCTTCGTATTTTATTTTTTTCGATTGAGAAAAAAGAAATGAAGTTGATGCAATTAGGATTAAAAATAATATTTTTTTCAAACGGTTTAATTTTCAACAAAAATAAACAAAAGAATATTGCTTACTACTAAAGAAAAGTGAAAGTTCATTGATTACAATTCAATTCTTATTTTTTTTAAAAATTGATGAGGATAAAAATAATAATTTTAAGTTTGTATTTATGATAGATGCACAATTACTAAATTATTTAGAAGGTTTTTTAACAGACAAGAGAAAGCATTTGTTTAAAAAGGTTTTAGACAATAGAACCAATCATTTTACGGTTGTTTTAGAAGATATTTATCAAGCCCATAATGCAAGTGCGGTGGTTAGAACGGCAGATATTTTTGGTGTACAAGAAGTGCATACAATCGAAAATAAATACACCAATAGAGTTTCTAGACATGTTGCTAAAGGCTCTCAAAAATGGATTACCTCGAAACGTTATAATACAGACGGAGATAATACCAAAACTTGTTTAAATCATTTGCGCAATCAAGGATATCAAATAATAGCCACTACGCCTCATAATGACTCTTGTTTATTACACGAGTTTGATATTACTAAAAAATCGGCATTTGTTTTTGGGGTAGAAGCAAATGGGGTATCAGACCTTGTAAAAGAGCAAGCAGATGGATTTTTAAAAATACCGATGGTTGGTTTTACAGAGAGTTTAAATATTTCTGTAGCAGCGGCAATTATCTTACAAGAGGTAACAACTAAACTAAGAAAGTCTAATATTGCTTGGCAATTATCAACAAAAGAGAAAGAGGAGTTGTATTTTGATTGGGTACAGAAATCAATAAAAAATAGTGCAAAAATACAAGCACATTATCATCAAGAAATAAAAGAAAAGTAACTACGGTTTAACAATTACTTCTTTAACGGTAGCAGTAGAATCGCAGCGTTTTACCAATAAACTTATGTTTTCTAATGTTTTAACACCAGTAATATAATATTCGGCACAAGGTTTTTGTCTTGGTGCTCCTTTGCTAAAATTAACATCGCCGGTATGTAAGATGGTGCTTATTTTTAGGGTATCTATCTCAAACTTTTGCATTGCATTTTTTGCATCATCAGAATACAATCGTTGTTTTATACGAATCGATTTTAATGTTCTTGCATCCATACCATAATCAAATGTTGCTTTTTTCTTTTGCCAGAAAAAATACACACCAATACAGCCTAATGATAAACCCACTAAATAATATCCTATTCGTTTTAAAAGCATTGTAAAATTTTGAATTGCAAAGGTACTTTTTTGTTATGATAAAGTATCTTATAATATTAATAAATTAATATCTCTAAAAGGAATATCGAACCAATTTGCTACGGTTCTATTTGTTAAAACACCATGGTAAAAATACATACCGTTGCGCAAACTTTTATCAAATTTTGCCGCATTTTCGAAACCGCCTTCTTCTGCGATGTCTAGTAAATAAGGAGTAAAAATATTACTAATAGAAACAGAAGCAGTTCTTGCATATCGTGCAGGTATATTAGGTACACAATAATGTACTACACCATGTTTTATAAACGTAGGGTTTTTATGTGTGGTAACGTTAGAGGTTTCAAAACAACCACCTCTATCAATACTAACATCAATAATAACAGCACCTTCTTTCATGGTTTCTATCATTTCTTGTGTTGCACAAATTGGCGATCTATTTTTGCCTCTAATTGCACCAATGGCAACATCTGCTCGCATTAATGCTTTTGCAACAGATTTTGGTTGCAAAGTAGAAGTGTATATAGGTGCGTTTAAGCTGCTCTGTAATTTGCGTAATTTGGTAATAGAATTATCGAAAACTTTTACGCGAGCACCCAAACCAATAGCTGTTCTTGCTGCAAATTCGCCAACGGTACCTGCACCAAAAATAACAACGCTAGTAGGCGGTACACCACCAATGTTTCCTAATAACAAACCATTACCAACATTGGTGCCACTCATTAATTCGGCAGCAATTAAAACAGATGCAGTACCTGCAATTTCACTTAAAGATTTTACAATTGGGTAAGTGTCATGTTCATCTTTTATATAATCAAAGGCAACAGCGGTAATTCGTTTTTTTGATAATAAATGAAAGTAATTTTTGTTTTGTGTTTTTAGTTGAAGCGAAGAAATTAAAATTGTCTTCGGATTCATGTATTCAATTTCTTTTTCGCTCGGTGGTGCAACTTTTAATACAATATTACATTTAAAAGCTTCTTCTGTATTGTAAGATATTTTTGCCCCTGCATCGGAATATTCTTTGTCTGAATAATTTGCATTTTTACCGGCACCAGTTTCTAAAACAACTCGATGACCATGCGCAGATAAAGCAGAAACAGCATCTGGAGTTAAGCAAACTCTTTTTTCACCAGAATAGGTTTCTTTGGGCAAGCCAATAAACAACTCTCCTTTTTGCTTTTTTATTTCTAAGGTTTCTTCTTGCGGAAGCAACTCTTCTTTACTGAAAGGAGAAAATAAACTCATGATTTTATCTTATTTGAATATTTCTTTGTTGGTCTTCTAAAATTGTTAGCTCAATTTTAAGAGCTTCTAAAGGTAATAAATTTTCAATATTTTCTGGCCATTCTATCAAACACCAGTTTTTTGAGTCAAAATACTCATCTATTCCCATATCTAAGGCCTCTTCTTCGTCTTCTATTCTGTAGAAATCGAAATGATATACGATTTCATTTTCTTTAGTTTGATACTCGTTTACCAAAGAGAATGTAGGAGAAGAGATGCGATCTAAAACACCTAATTGTTTGCAAATTTCTTTGATAAGTGTTGTTTTACCAACACCCATTTCTCCGAAAAACAACAATGTTTTGTGTTCTTTTTTAGAAATAATTGCTGCAGCAATTTCAGAAACTTGATTTAAAGTATAGTTTTTGTTCATTTTGTAGTTAAAAATGTAAAAATAATAAACCTCAAAGTTATTTTAATGTCTTTGAAGTTTATTTTAAATGAAATAATTATATAGCCCAGATTGAAACGGCATCCTTTTTATGCGATGTAACTTTATAGATCTCATCTTAAACAAAACAAAGGCTTAACAAGATTAAAAGTTATTGCTATTTAAACTGCATAAAAAGATATAGTAGAAAGCTGGAAAAAGCTTCAAAAAAATATAATTATAAAACAGTTATTTTGGGCTATATATTGCACACGGAATAATGACTTCTTCTAATGAAATACCGCCATGCTGATAGGTGTTTTTATAGTATTTAACAAAATGGTTAAAGTTGTTTGGGTAAGCAAAAAACAAGTCTTCTTTAGCAAAGATAAAAGGACTATTCATTGATATTGAAGGTAAAAATATATCTTTCGGATTTTTTACTGCGTACACATTTTTCTCTTCATATGTTAAGCTTTTACCAGTCTTGTAACGAAGGTTTGCACTAATATTTTTGTCGCCAATAACTTTGCTAGGTTGTTTGCAATTAATGGTACCGTGGTCTGTGGTAATGATTAATTTTTGTCCAAGTTGCTGTGCTTTTTGTATGATTTCGAATAAAGGAGAGTTCTTAAACCAACTTAAAGTTAAGCTTCTGTAAGCTTTATCATCGCCAGCTAACTCTTTAATGACTTCCATTTCTGTTTTAGAATGCGATAGCATGTCAACAAAATTATATACAACCGCAGTTAAATCGTTTTCTTTAGTGCCATTGTAATTTTCTGCCAACTCTTTACCGTTTTTAAGGTTGGTAATTTTATAGTATTCATGTTTAATGTTTAGTCCTAATCTTTTAATTTGTGCAGATAGAAACTCGTTTTCATGCAAATTCATTCCACCTTCATCGGTATCGTTTTTCCAGAATTCAGGATATTTTTTATCCATATCTAGTGGCATCAAACCAGAAAAAATAGCATTTCTTGCATATTGAGTTGCGGTAGGTAGTATTGAAAAATAAGAATGTTCTTCTTCCTTTTTAAAATGGTTGTTTATGATAGGCTCTAAAATTCGGTATTGATCGAAACGCAAATTATCAATTACAACCCATAAAACACCTTGTTCTTTGCTTAGTTGTGGTGCCACATAATTTTTGAATAAAGTATGTGAAAATGTCGGTTTATCTTCAGAAGTTAAATACTCTTGGTAATTCTTTTTTATAAATTTAAAAAATTGATTATTGGCTTCTTGTTTTTGGCTTTCTAATATGCCTAACATACCGGTATCGTTAATATTTTCTAGCTCAAGCTCCCAATGAATTAGTTTTTTGTATAACTCTATCCAATCTTGGTAAGTAGTAACCATTCCCATATCCATAGATATTTTACGAAACTCTTGCTGATAATTTGCTGTTGTTTTTTCTGAGACCAATCTAGAGTTGTCTAAATTCTTTTTTAAACTTAAAAGAATTTGATTCGGATTTACAGGCTTAATCAAATAATCTGCAATTTTAGAGCCAATGGCTTCTTCCATAATATATTCTTCTTCACTTTTGGTAATCATTACCACAGGTAAATTTTGCTGTTGCTGTTTTATAGCCGCAAGTGTATCTAAACCAGACAAGCCAGGCATGTTTTCATCTAAAAAAACAATATCAAAATTTTGTTCGGTAACCAAATCAATTGCATCGGCACCATTTGTACAAGAAACTACCGTGTAATTTTTACTTTCTAAAAATAGAATGTGGGGTTTTAGCAATTCAATTTCATCATCTACCCATAAAATTTGTATCTGGCTCATATATTGTATTTATTTCTAAGATTAGAACGATAAAAATACATATTTGTTATTCTAGTAAGTGCTTATAAATGATAAAATATTGCCAATTATAACACGTCAATGATTAGATTGTAAAATAGGATTGAAAATGACTCTATAAAGTTTGGCTGATTTGCCTATAAATTATAAAAAACCAGCAAAACAAATTACTGTGAAACTATAAATTTGTATTTTGCCATTTATTGAAAAAATGAACCTTTTGAAGAATAAAATACCCAATAAATTAAAAATATTGAATGACCCTATTTATGGTTTTATTCAAATACCAAATACATTAATTTTTGATATTATAGAACATCCTTATTTTCAGCGTCTCAGAAGAATAACGCAAATGGGGTTTTCTAACTTGGTATATCCTGGTGCTAATCATACCCGTTTTCATCATGCAATAGGGTGTATGCATTTAATGCAAAAAGCTGTCAATGTTTTAAGGCTAAAACAAGTTGTAATTTCGAAAGAAGAAGAAACAGCCTTGTATGTGGCTATTTTATTACACGATATTGGTCATGGTGCTTTTTCTCATGCATTAGAGCATAGTATTGTTAGTGGTATTTCTCATGAAGAGATTTCTTTAAAATTTATGCAAAAGTTAAATGCCGAGTTTGATGGACAATTATCATTAGCAATTCAGATTTTTGAAGGCAATTATTCTCGTAAGTTTATGTGTCAGTTAATATCTAGTCAGTTAGATGTAGATCGATTAGACTATTTAAAGCGAGATAGTTTTTATACAGGTGTTACAGAGGGTAATATTTCTTCGGATCGATTAATAGCCATGATGAATGTTAAAGATGATGCCTTGGTCATAGAGGAAAAAGGAATTTATTCTGTTGAAAAATTTTTAATGGCAAGGCGTTTAATGTATTGGCAGGTTTATTTACATAAAACAGGCTTGGTGGCAGAAAACATGTTGGTTAATGTTTTAAAAAGAGCCAAACAATTGGCAGAGCAGGGCAAAGATTTATATGCAAGTACTGCTTTAAAATACTTTTTGTACAACCCAATATCTAAAGTAAATTTTAATGAAGAAACATTACGTAAATTTTCTATTTTAGATGATTATGATATTTTGTCTGCCATTAAAGAGTGGATGCATCATGAAGATAAAGTACTTTCTACATTGTCTAAAATGATTATTGATAGAAAATTGTTACGTATTGAAATTCAGGAAGATGTATTTACTGATTTGCAAATAGAGACCCGTATTAAAAAAGCAATGAAGAAGTTAGATGTTTCTGAAAACGAAGCCCAATTTTTTGTTTTTTCTAAAAAAATAGTGAATCAGGCGTACCAACAAGACAAGCCTATTTTTATACGTAATAAAAAAGGACAGTTGAAAGATATTGCAAAAGCTTCTGATCAATTAAACATTCAGGCACTCACAAATCCTGTTGTTAAACATTTTATTTGCTATCCAAAGTAAAAAGAGATTAGCCAAATCACTATAAATTTTATATTTTTGCATTTGATGAAATTTACAACAAAACAAATAGCTACTCTTTTAGATGGCGATATAGAAGGGAATCCGGATGAAGAGGTTTCTACACTTTCTAAAATAGAAGAAGGTAAAAAAGGTTCTTTATCTTTTTTGTCTAACCCTAAATACAACTCATACTTATACACTACAAATGCATCTATCGTAATCATTAATAAAGACTTTTTATTAGAGAAAGAGATAGATACTACGCTGATTAGAGTAGAAAATGCCTACGAGTCTTTTTCTAAATTACTAGCATTTTACAATGAAGTAAAAAATGATAAAGTAGGTGTAGAGCAACCTAGTTTTGTATCAACTTCAGCTAAAATAGGAACAAACGGGTATTTAGGTGCTTTTTCTTACATAGGAGAAAATGTTGTTATTGGTAATAATGTAAAAATTTACCCGAACTCATATATTGGTGATAATACTGTGATAGGCGATAATACAATCATTTTTGCAGGTGTTAAAATATATTCTGAAACAGTGATCGGGAAAAATTGTAAAATACATTCAGGCGTAGTAATAGGCTCTGATGGTTTTGGTTTTGCTCCTGATAATGACGGAGAATATACCGCAATACCTCAAATAGGAAATGTTGTCTTAGAAGACAATGTAGATATTGGTGCAGCTTCTACTATTGATAGAGCCACACTAGGGTCTACTATCATTAGAAAAGGGGTAAAGTTAGATAATCAAATACAGATAGCACACAATGTAGAAATTGGCAAGCATACTGTAATTGCCTCACAAACTGGCGTTGCAGGATCTACCAAAATAGGGAGTCACTGTATGATTGGTGGTCAAGTTGGTGTTGCAGGTCATGTGAAAATAGGTAACAACGTAAAAGTACTTGCGCAATCTGGCGTTACTAAAAACGTTAAAGAGAATCAAATAATTAGTGGTACACCTGCTTTTAAAGTTTTAGACTACAATAGAAGTTCGGTGCATTTTAAAAATTTACCAAAAATAGTATCAAAAGTTAATCAACTAGAAATAGAGTTGAGGGGGAACAAATAAATTGAATATGAGTAAGAAACAAAAAACGATTCAAAAAGAAGTAAGTTTATCTGGTGTTGGTATTCATACTGGTAACACCGTAAATATGACTATAAAACCTGCTCCTGTAAATCATGGATTTGCGTTTAGTAGAGTAGATCTAGAGGGTGCACCTATTATTGCTGCAAAAGCAGAGTATGTTGTAAACACACAAAGAGGAACCAATTTAGAGAAAAACGGTGTTCAAATTCAAACTTCAGAGCATGTTTTAGCGGCTGCTGTTGGTTTAGATATCGACAATTTATTAATTGAATTAGATTCTTCTGAGCCTCCTATTATGGATGGTTCTTCGAAATATTTTATAGAAGCATTAGAAAAAGCAGGCATACAAGAACAAGATGCAGATATAGAAGAATATGTAGTAAAAGAAATTATTTCTTACAAAGATGAGGCTACTGGTAGCGAGATTATTTTAATGCCTTCTGATGAGTATCAAGTAACCACAATGGTTGATTTTGGTACAAAAATATTAGGCACACAAAATGCAACACTGCAGAAAATGTCTGATTTTAAAGAAGAGATTGCTGCAGCAAGAACTTTTAGTTTTTTACATGAAATTGAAATGTTAATAGAAAATGACCTTATAAAAGGAGGTGATTTAAATAATGCTATTGTTTATGTAGACAAAGAATTGTCTAACGATACGATGCAAAAATTAAAAAAGGCATTTAACAAAAAAGACATTGCTGTTAAGCCAAACGGTATTTTAGATAACTTAACATTGCATTGGGCAAATGAAGCGGCTAGACACAAGTTGTTAGATGTTATTGGCGATTTAGCTTTGGTAGGTATTAGAATTAAAGGAAAAGTAATTGCTAACAAACCAGGACATTTAATTAATACATTATTTGCTAAAAAATTAGCAAAAATGATTAAGCTAGAAAAAAGAAACAATGTACCTGCATATAACTTAAATGAAACACCTTTGATGGATATTCATCAAATTATGGATGTTTTACCTCATAGACCACCCTTTTTACTAATAGACAGAATATTAGAGCTTTCTGATACGCATGTTGTTGGTATGAAAAATGTAACAATGAATGAAAATTTCTTTGTAGGGCATTTTCCAGGATCTCCAGTAATGCCAGGTGTTTTACAGGTAGAAGCTATGGCGCAATGTGGTGGTGTGTTGGTTTTAAATACAGTACCAGACCCAGAGAATTATCTAACGTATTTTATGAAGATGGATAATGTAAAGTTTAAGCAAAAAGTTTTACCAGGAGATACTGTTATTTTTAAATGCGAATTAATAACACCAATTAGAAGAGGTATTTGTCATATGCAAGCCTATGCGTATGCCAATGGTAAATTGGTAGCAGAAGCAGAATTAATGGCACAAATTTCAAAAATAAAATAACTATGAATCAACCATTAGCTTACGTTCATCCCCAAGCAAAAATAGCTAGAAATGTAGTTATAGAGCCTTTTACAACCATTCATAATAATGTTACTATAGGTTCTGGCACCTGGATAGGATCTAACGTTACCATTATGGAAGGTGCTAGAATAGGTAAAAACTGTAGGATTTTTCCGGGTGCAGTTATTTCTGCAATTCCGCAAGACTTAAAGTTTGATGATGAAGAGACCACAGTAGAAATTGGCGATAATGTAACTATAAGAGAATGTGTTACTATCAACAGAGGTACTTCTGATAGAATGAAAACAAAAATTGGAGACAATTGTTTGATTATGGCTTATTGTCACGTAGCGCATGATACTTTTGTTGGTGAAAATTGTATTTTTTCTAACAATACAACATTAGCAGGTCATGTAACTATTGGTAACAACGTAGTGCTTGCAGGTATGGTGGCTATTCATCAATTTGCATCAGTTGGTAATCATGCCTTTGTAACAGGCGGTTCTTTGGTTAGAAAAGATGTACCACCATTTGTTAAAGCTGCAAGAGAGCCACTATCATATGTAGGTATTAACTCTGTGGGATTAAGAAGAAGAGGTTTTACAACCGAAAAAATTAGAGAAATTCAGAATATTTATAGAATACTATTTCAGCAAAATTATAACTATACACAAGCGATAGATATTATTGAGGCAGAAATGGAAGCAACAACAGAACGTGATGAAATTGTGCAGTTTATAAAAGACTCGCACAGAGGAATTATGAAAGGTTATTATAAAGCAAATTAAACATATAGAAATGGCAACAACTTCAGATATTAGAAACGGATTATGTATTAGGTATAACAATGATATCTATAAAATAGTAGAATTTTTACACGTAAAGCCAGGTAAAGGCCCAGCTTTTGTAAGAACAAAATTAAAGAGTGTAACCAACGGTAAGGTAGTAGATAATACTTTTCCTGCAGGTAGAAAAATTGATGATGTTCGAGTAGAAACACATAAATTTCAATTTTTATACAATGATGGCGAGTTTTATCATTTTATGAATGAAGCAGATTATACACAAATTCGTTTGTTAGAAGCTGCTTTAGACAACCCTGGGTTAATGAAAGAAGGAGAAATAGTAACTATAATTATTAATTCTGAAGATAACATGCCGTTGTCTGTAGAGTTACCAGCAAGTGTAATTTTAGAAATAACAGCAACAGAGCCAGGTGTAAAAGGAAATACAGCGACCAACGCAACTAAACCAGCTACTGTAGAAACTGGTGCTTCTGTAAATGTGCCTTTATTTATTAATGAAGGTGATAAAATTAAAGTAGAAACAACTAAAGGTACTTACCAAGAAAGAATTAAAGAATAATTACTTTTAATAGGTACGTATGAAATTTAAAAAAGTACAAACTCTACAACAAATAGCAACACTAATAGATGCAAAATTTATTGGTGATGCTGTTTTTTCTATTTCAGGTATTAATGAAATTCATGTTGTAGAAAGTGGTGATATTGTTTTTGTAGATCACCCAAAGTATTATGACAAAGCATTAAATTCTGCGGCAACAACGATTCTAATTAACAAAGAAGTTGAGTGCCCAGAAGGAAAATCATTGTTAATTTCCGAAGATCCTTTTAGAGATTTTAATAAAATAACCAATCATTTTAATCCGTTTATAGCATCAAAAGAAAGCATTGCAGATACTGCTGTTATTGGAGAAGGAACAATTATACAGCCAAATGTTTTTATTGGTAACAATGTTGTTATTGGTAAAAATTGTGTCATACACCCAAATGTTACTATTTATGATGATAGTATTATTGGTAACAATGTAACGATTCATGCAAATACAGTTTTAGGAGCCGATGCTTTTTATTATAAGAATAGAGCAACAGGTTTTGATAAATTAATTTCTGGAGGTAGAGTAGTGTTAGAAGATGATGTAGATTTGGGTGCTTCTTGTACCATTGATAAAGGAGTTACAGGAGATACAACCATAGGTAAAGGAACTAAAATAGACAACCAAGTACATGTTGGGCATGATACACGTATCGGAAAAAAGTGTTTAATAGCCTCTCAAACAGGTATTGCAGGTTGTGTAGTTATAGAAGACGAGGTTACAATTTGGGGGCAAGTTGGTACCAATAGTGGAATTACAATTGGTAAAGGAGCTGTTATTTTAGGGCAAACTGGTGTTACAAAATCGGTTGCTGGTGGTAAAAGCTATTTTGGAACGCCAATATCAGAATCTAGAGAAAAATTAAAAGAATTAGCTGAAATAAAACGTTTTTTAAAAGAACGAAAGAAATCTTAATTTTCTTTTTTAAAAGACCTAAAAAAGTTATTTTTGCATCACAATAAATAAAAAGCAAACCAATGAGTGTTTTAGTAAATAAGAATTCAAAAATTATAGTTCAAGGTTTTACAGGTAGTGAAGGTACTTTTCATGCTGGTCAAATGATTGATTATGGAACAAACGTTGTTGGAGGTGTAACTCCAGGAAAAGGAGGTCAAGTTCATTTAGGGAAGCCAGTTTTTAATACTGTTTTAGAGTCTGTACAAAAAGTAGGTGCAGATACGTCTATTATTTTTGTGCCGCCTGCTTTTGCTGCGGATGCAATTATGGAGTCTGCTGATGCAGGTATTAAAGTAATTATTTGTATTACAGAAGGGATTCCTACTGCAGATATGGTAAAGGTAAAAGCTTACATAGATGGTAAAGATTGTAGATTAGTTGGGCCTAACTGTCCGGGTGTAATTACACCAGATGAAGCTAAAGTTGGTATTATGCCAGGTTTTATCTTTAAAAAAGGTAAAGTAGGGATTGTTTCTAAATCAGGTACATTAACTTATGAAGCTGCAGACCAAGTTGTAAAACAAGGTTTTGGTATTACTACTGCAATTGGTATTGGTGGAGATCCTATTATTGGAACTACTACTAAAGAAGCAGTAGAGTTGTTAATGAATGATGCAGATACAGAGGCAATTGTAATGATTGGTGAAATTGGTGGAAACCTAGAAGCTGAAGCAGCTAAATGGATTAAAGCTGATGGAAATAGAAAGCCAGTTGTAGGTTTTATTGCTGGTCAAACAGCTCCTGCAGGTAGAACAATGGGTCATGCAGGTGCCATTGTTGGTGGAGCAGATGATACTGCACAAGCAAAAATGAAAATTTTAGCAGAAAACGGAATTCATGTAGTAAGTTCTCCAGCAAAAATAGGAGAGATGATTGCTAAAGTTCTAAAAAAATAAATATCATATTAAACTGTTAAAGTTTAAAAATAAAATAGTTTTAAATCCGTTGAATTTGTAAATTCAACGGATTTTTTATTTCAACTTAAATTAATAACTATGAAAAAATTAAAATTAGTATGTATTAGTTTTTTATTAGTTGCAGCTGTTAGCTGTAAAACTAATAACGAAAAAACGTATAACGTTACTTCTAAAAAAGATGGTAATGGTCTTGCTTTTGAAACGGTAGAAAACGACCCAACTGGCTTGCGTTTGTATACTTTAGAAAATGGATTAAAGGTATATTTAAGTCAGAATTCTGATGAGCCTAAAATTCAAACTTATATTGCAGTAAGAGCTGGGTCTAATTACGATCCTAAAGAATCTACTGGTTTGGCTCATTATTTAGAACACATGGTTTTTAAAGGAACTCACAAAGTTGGAACTGCAAACTGGGAAAAAGAAAAAACATATTTAGAAAGAATAGCATCATTATACGAGCAACACAGAGCAGAAAACGATGCCGATAAAAAATTAGCACTCTATAAAGAAATAGATAAAGTTTCTTTAGAAGCATCTAACTATTCAATAGCAAATGAATACGATAAAATGACCGCTTCTTTGGGGGCAACTGGTACAAATGCTTATACTTGGTTTGAGCAAACTGTGTACACAAATAAAATTCCTGCTAACGAATTTGATAAATGGGTAGATTTAGAGGCAGAAAGATTTAGTACGCTAGTATTAAGGTTGTTTCATACAGAATTAGAAGCAGTTTTTGAAGAATTTAATAGAGGTCAGGATAATGATTTTAGAAAGCAATATGCAGCTATGTTAGATGGTTTGTTTCCTAATCATCCATACGGGCAGCAAACTACTATAGGCACGGCAGCTCATTTAAAAAATCCTTCTATGGTTGATATTCATAACTATTTTAACAAATATTATGTGCCTAATAATATGGCAGTTGTTTTAGTGGGCGACTTTGAGTTTGAGCCAACAATCAATAAAATAAATCAAACTTTTGGTAAATTTGAACGAAAAGAATTAACACACCCTAATTTACCAAAAGAAGCTACAATTACATCACCGGTTGTAAATGAAGTTTTTGGACCAACATCAGAATCAATTTCTATAGCATACAGATCAGAAGGAGTGAATAGCGATCAAGAGAAATTTGTAACCTTATGCGATATGATTATGGCTAACGGAAATGCAGGTATTATCGATTTAAACCTAAATCAAAAACAATTGGTACAAAGAGCAAGTTGTTCGCCAACTTTTTTAAATGATTATGGGTATCATTCTTTTACAGGATCACCTAAATCTGGCCAAACATTAGATGAGGTTAAAGATTTGTTATTAGCACAAATTGAAAAATTAAAAAACGGAGAGTTTGAAGATTGGATGATTGCTGCTGTTGTTAATGATTTAAAACTGAGTCAGACCAAACAATACGAAAACAACTCTGCGTTGGCAGATACTTATGTAGATGCTTTTATTTATCAACAAGATTGGTCTAAAAGAGTTCAATTTTTAGATGATTTAAAAAAGATTACAAAAGAAGAATTGGTTGCTTTCGCAAATGAATTTTATCAAAATAACTATGTAGTTACGTATAAGAAAAAAGGTGCAGATAAAAACATTGTAAAAGTTGCCAATCCTGGTATTACTCCTGTAAATTTAAACAGAGGTAAAAGTTCTGCATTTTTAAATGCCTTTAATAAAAAAGAATCTAAACCATTACAACCTCAATTTATAGATTATAAGACTGCTATAAAAGAGACAAAAACTACAAACGGTATTAAAGTTTCTTATGTGTTAAATGAAAAGAATGATTTGTTTGATATGAATATCATTTTTGATATGGGTAGTGATAATGATAAAAAATTATCTTTAGCTGCTGGCTATTTAGAATATATTGGTACCGATGTTTACAGTAACGAAGCCTTAAAAAAAGAATTTTATAAATTAGGTATTTCTTATTATGTAAGTACAGCTGCAGATAAAACGTATGTTGGTTTAAGCGGTTTAAAAGAAAATTTACCAAAAGGGTTAACCTTATTAGAACACCTTTGGGACAATGCAAAAGCAGATAAAGATGCTTATGATAAATATGTAGAAAAAATTTATAAAGGAAGGCAAGATGGTAAAACTCAAAAAGGAAACATTCTTTTTAATGGGTTGATGAACTTCGGTAAATATGGCGAGAATTCTCCTTTAAGAGATATTATGCAAATAGATGAATTAAAAGCTATCAATCCAGATGAATTAGTTGCTCTAATTAAAGATATGAAAAACTATAAGCAACGAATTTTTTATTATGGTAAAGATGTAGATGCTGCAGTATCGGCTTTAAACGAAAATCACAAAGTATTTGGTGATTTAAAAGCGTATCCTGAAGCAAAAAAATACGTAGAAACTGAAACAGGAGATAACGTGTTTTTTACAAATTACGATATGGTACAAACAGAATTGATCTTTTTAGCAAAAGGAGCACCATTTCAACCAGAAAACATGGCTGCTTCATCGTTGTTTAATACATATTTTGGTAGTGGATTATCGTCAATTGTTTTTCAAGAAATTAGAGAATCTAAGTCTTTGGCTTATTCTGCTTTTGCTTCTTACAGCAATGCCTCTAAAAAAGACGCACCTAATTATGTAATGGCTTATGTGGGTACGCAGGCAAATAAATTAGAGCAAGCAGTAGATGCAATGATGCAGTTAATGAATGATATGCCAGAGGCAGATAAACAGTTTGAAGCAGCAAAAGAAGCTACTTTAAAAAAGTTAGCAGCACAAAGAATTACAAAGTCTAATATTTTTTGGTCTTATGAAAGGTTGCAGAAATTAGGGATTGATAATGATCATAGAGAAGTAATGTATAACACCATACAAAATATGACCATAGCCGATTTAAAAGCTTTCTTTAATAAAAATATTAAAGGAGAATCTTATAATGTAATGGTCATTGGTAATAAAAAAGATTTGAATGTAAAATCGCTTCAAAAACTTGGAAAAATAAGAGAACTAGAAATTGATTATTTGTTTAATTATATAGACAAAAAAGAAGTTAAATTATAATTTATAATAACTAACACAACTTAAAACTCGTAAAATAAATTTGTTTTGCGAGTTTTTTAATTTTAGTATATTTGACACCTTAAAACAACACTATTATATGAAGTTATTAGAAAATAAATCTGCAATTATTACAGGGGCAACAAGAGGTATTGGTCGTGGTATTGCTATAGAATTTGCAAAACAAGGCGCCAATGTAGCTTTTACATATAGTTCTTCTGTAGATGCAGCAAATGCTTTGGAAGAAGAGTTAAAAGCGTTCGGAGTTTCTGCAAAAGGATATCAATCAAATGCAGCAAATTTTGATGCCGCTCAAGAATTAGCAAAAGAGGTGTTAAATGAGTTTGGTGCTATTGATATTTTAGTAAACAACGCAGGTATTACAAAAGATAATTTGTTAATGAGAATTACTGAAGATGACTTTGATAAAGTATTAGAAGTAAATTTAAAATCGGTATTTAATTTAACAAAAGCAGTTATAAGACCAATGATGAAGCAGCGAAACGGCTCTATCATAAATATGAGTTCTGTAGTAGGAATTAAAGGAAACGCAGGGCAGTCTAATTATGCGGCATCTAAAGCAGGTATTGTTGGTTTCTCTAAATCTGTTGCCTTAGAATTAGGGTCTAGAAATATTAGAAGTAACGTAGTTGCACCGGGCTTTATAGAAACAGAAATGACTGCTAAATTAGATGAAGCAACTGTACAAAGCTGGCGAGATGGAATTCCATTAAAAAGAGGTGGTCAGCCAATAGATATTGCAAATGCATGTGTGTTTTTAGCATCTGATATGAGTGCTTATATTACAGGGCAAACCTTGTCTGTAGATGGTGGTATGAACTAAACATCTTATAAACATTAACTTAAAAAACTTCAATAGTAACTTATTGAAGTTTTTTTATGCATATAAAATAAAGAAAACTCCTAAAAGAATTCCGAATAAAGGCACTAGTTTTTTACGCTTATTTTGCTCTTTAAAAAGCAGACCGCCAACAACAACAGCAATTAAAATCTGACTTCTTTTAATAGCAGATAATAGCATTATTAAAGCATCTGGGTCTTGTAGTGCTTTAAAGTAAAAATAATCTGCAGTTTGTAATAAAATACCAACGGCAGGTATAGACCATCTAAATTTAAAAGCTTTTCTTTTTTCTTGATACGGAAACCAAGTAATAGCAAGTATAATTAATAAAATAACAATGGTGTAAAAGCAAAACCAAAACTGTAATGTTTGCGGGTTTAAAGTTAAGCTCTGAATCAAAAATTTATCATACAAACCACTAGAAGCACCTAAAAAAGTAGCGCCAATGATGGCAAAAATCCATTTGTTTTTCTTGAAATTGATACCTTCTTTTTTTCCTATTTTAGAATACATTAAAACAGATAAAATAATAAGGAAAAAACCAATCCATTGCCAAAAACTAGGACTTTCATTATAAATAAAAATGGCACCAATAAAAGTAAAAAAAGGCCCTGCAGAACGAATAGGAGTAACGATTGTAATAGGTAAGTGCTTTAGTGCTTGATAGGCCAAAACCCAAGAAGAAGCCATTATCATAGATTTTATAGCAATAAAACCATGTGTTTTTAAAGAAATACTTGTAATGTAAAAACCAATCTCTTTAAAGTATTCAGGATAAAAAAGAGAGCCTAAATAGAAGGGAAGTATTAGTAAAAAACCAGCGACTATTGTTCCTAAAAGCACAGGAAACACTTCATTACCTTGCACAGCATGTTTTTTACATAAGTTGTGTAAGCCTAAAAATAATGCCGCTAAAAGTCCTAAATACATCCACATAATGGCGGTAAAGATACTTTAAAGAAAAATTTTCTATTGTAAAAAACACCCATATTTTTACTATAAATTAAAATAATTAATAACAATACAAATTATAGTATTCCTAATAAAGAGGAGTATCTTTGCCAAAAATAATAGTAATGTTAAAATCATTTTCAGCTTTAGGGGTTCATAAAGAATTAGAAACTCGATTAGCAAAGTTAGCAATTACAGTTCCTACTACTGTTCAAGAAAAAGCCATCCCTTTTATTCTTCATAAAAAGAAAGATATGGTTGTTTTGGCAAAAACGGGTTCTGGTAAAACAGCAGCTTTTGGGGTTCCGTTATTGCAGAAAATTAAAGCAGAAGAAACGCAAATACAGGTTTTAATTCTAGCGCCTACTAGAGAGCTGTGTAGTCAAATTTATCAGAATTTAGTTTCATTTTCTTCGGATGATCAACAAAAAAAGATAGTTTCTATTACAGGAGGAACTCCAATAAAACCTCAAATAGAAAGCATCAAAAGCAAACCGAACATTGTAGTTGCTACACCAGGTAGGTTGGCAGATTTAGTAGAAAGAAAAGCGATAGACATCACAAAAATTAGTTATTTAGTTTTAGATGAGGCAGACGAAATGGTTACTGCTTTAAAAGAAGAGTTAGTAGCTATTATTGCAGAAATTCCTAAAATAAGAAGAACATTGTTGTTTACGGCTACCATGCCAGGTACCATAAAGCAATTGGTACAAAACTACATGTCTAAACACGTTACGTATTTAGAGACAGACATAGAGCCTTTAGCTAAAAGTGGTATTGATCACCAATATGTTGTGGTAAAACCAATAGAAAAGCTAGATGTTTTAATGCATTTTTTAACCACAAAAGAAAACGAACGTGGTATTATTTTTTGTAAAACAAAAGCAGCAGTTAATAAATTAGCTAAAAATTTAGCCATTCATAAGTTTTCTTCTGGTGCCTTGCATGGTAGTTTATCTCAAGGAATTAGAGATCGTGTGATGGAGCAGTTTAGAGCTGGAAATATAGATATATTGGTGGCAACAGATTTGGCGGCAAGAGGTATTGATGTTAAAGAAATTTCGTATGTTGTAAATTATCATTTACCAGATAGGTATGATACGTATGTACACCGAAGCGGAAGAACTGCAAGAGCAGGAGCTACAGGGCTTTCTTTAAGTGTAATTCAAGAAGAAGAATTAGAAGAAATTCCTGAGTTTGAAGAAGATTTAGGGTTGGTTTTTACCGCATATAAAAAAGCAGATGCAAAAAGTATTGAAGAAAATAATACGTTGCTATGGGCTAAAAAAATCTTTAAAACGAAACCAAATCGTTCATTATCTGAAAATTTGAAATCAGAGATTAAAACTATTTTTCATCACCTTACAAAAGAGGAGTTGATTGATAAAGTAGTAGCGAATTATGTGGCGAATAACTCGGCTACTAAAACAATAGCATCAAATTCTAACAAGAAGAAAAAGAAATAGAGATGGCAAATACTATTAAAACACAGCAAGATATATTAGCAAAGTTGCAAATAGAAACTTTAAACCCGATGCAAGTAGAGGCTGTTGGGGTAATAAAAAAGAATGCAAATACAATTTTGCTTTCTCCTACGGGAACAGGAAAAACATTGGCCTTTTCTTTACCGTTGTTAGAAATGTTAGATCCAGAAAATAAAGAAGTGCAAGCTTTAATTTTGGTGCCTTCTAGAGAGTTAGCCATACAAATAGAGCAGGTAATTAGGTCTATGGGATCTGGTTATAAAGTAAATGCAGTGTATGGTGGTAGACCGATGTCTAAAGATAAAATAGAGCTTAAGCATATCCCTGCCATTTTAATAGGTACACCCGGAAGAATATCTGACCATTTTGCGAATGATCGTTTTTCTAAAGACGCTATTAAAACCTTAATTTTAGACGAGTTTGACAAGTCTTTAGAAGTTGGTTTTGAGTATGAAATGCGTAATATTATTAATCAATTAAAAACTTTAGATAAAAGGATATTAACTTCTGCAACACAAGGAGTTGAGATTCCAGATTTTGTTGATTTAAAGAATGCAAGAACCATCAATTATTTAAAAGGAAAAAGAACCTCTCAGCTTAATTTTAAGACTGTTATTTCTCCGAATAAAAATAAGTTAAAAACATTGCTAAATTTAGTACAGCATATTGGTAATGAGCCTGGTATTGTTTTTTGTAACTTAAAAGATTCTATTACTCAGTTGAGTTCTTTTTTAGAGGAAAATAAAATTAGTCATGCTTGTTTTTCTGGCGGAATGGAGCAAAAGGATAGAGAACGTGCCTTAATTAAATTTAGAAACGGAACCTGTCAGTTATTAATTGCAACAGATTTGGCGGCACGTGGTATTGATGTGCCAGAAATGAAGTTTATCATTCATTATGAATTGCCAAAGCACGAAGAAGAATTTATCCATAGAAACGGAAGAACAGCTAGGGTAAATGAAAAAGGAACTGCTTATATTCTGAAATGGGAGAATGAGCGAGTGCCAGATTTTATAAAAGAAAGTAAAGGAATTAACATCTCTAAAAAAGCAGCTCAAACTCCACAATATTGGGAAACTTTGTTTATTTCTGGTGGTAGAAAAGATAAAATATCTAAAGGAGATATTGCAGGCTTGTTTTTAAAGCAAGGTGGTATTTCTAAAGAGCAACTAGGTACTATTGAATTAAAACCCGACTGTGCTTTTGTTGCAATTCCGTTAACTTTGGCAGATGATTTGGTTGACAAACTAAACAATACCCGTTTAAAAAAGAAAAAAGTAAGAGTTACATTGTTGTAGTATGAGTGAAAATAAAAACAATTTAGAGGTTGCGTCTTGTATACATACGTTGCAAAATTTATTAGACGATACAAATAAAATTTTCGATTTACCAGAGGCGCAAAGAGTTGCACTTTTTAAGGCTGCTGGCGCTTTGTCTAGACCAAATAGAGATGAGTTTCAGCGCAGGAGAAAAGACGCTAAAAAAGCGGCAAAACGCAAGCAAATAGAAAGTGATAAACACGCAAGAAAATCTACCGGAATTCGATCTGCTAGAGAAGCGGCACTTTTTGTAGCACCAAAGCTTTTGGGAGCAGCAGAAATTACGAAAGAAACACCAGAGTTAGCATCCTCAAGAAATTGTTATGTATGTAAAACTGTTTTTACAAAATTACATCACTTTTACGATACGATGTGCACCAGTTGTGGCGATTTAAACTATGCCAAACGTTTTCAGACAACAGATTTAAAAGATCAAGTAGCGGTAATTACAGGTTCTCGACTAAAAATAGGCTATCATATTACCTTAATGTTGTTGCGTTCTGGGGCAACTGTTGTTGCAACTACCCGTTTTCCTGCAGATTCTGCAATTCGTTTTGCAAAAGAAGATGATTATAAGGATTGGAGTCATCGTTTGCACATACATGGCCTGGATTTAAGGCATATACCAAGTGTAGAAATATTTTGTAATTATATAGAGCAAAAGTACGATCGATTAGATATTTTAATAAACAATGCTGCACAAACGGTTAGAAGGCCTTCTGGTTTTTATTTCCATTTGATGGAAAATGAAAAGAAGCCGATAGATCAGTTGCCAAAGTTGGCACAGAGGTTATTGGAAGATCATGAAAGTTGTTTAGAAGAATTGTCTAGTTTAAGTGTTGGCCCTTCTAAAAACGATAAAAATAATGTGTTACCAGTAACTTGGCATGGTCCAGAACCAGGGATTGGACTTAGAAATTCGGCAGAATTATCTCAAATACCTTATAGTTTTGATAATTCTTTGCAAACTTCAGAGGTTTTTCCGGAAGGACAGTTAGATGCAGATTTACAACAAGTAGATTTAAGAAAAACAAATAGTTGGCGTTTACGATTGGGCGAAATAGAAACAACAGAAATGGTAGAAGTACAGTTGGTAAATGCTGTGGCGCCTTTTGTTTTGTGTAATCGGTTGTCTAACTTAATGATGAAAGAAAATACAGGTAAAAAGCATATTATAAATGTAACTGCGATGGAAGGGAAGTTTCATCGATTTAAAAAAGTAGACAGGCATCCGCATACAAATATGGCCAAAGCAGCCTTAAATATGCTTACGCATACTTCTGCATCAACTTTTGCGAAGTCTGGTATTTATATGAATGCTGTAGATACAGGTTGGGTTACTGATGAAGATCCGGCAGAATTATCAAAGAAAAAAATAGAAACACACGATTTTCAACCGCCTTTAGATATTGTAGACGGTGCCGCACGTGTAATGGATCCGTTAATTGATGGCATAAATACAGGTAAACACTGGTGCGGAAAGTTTTTAAAAGACTACTTTCCAATAGATTGGTAGTTGGTTATTGAGGCAGTTTTTTTAAATAAAATAAAAAAAAGTGTTTAAAATGTTGTTTTTCAGAAAAATGGCATCATCTTTGCAAAAGAATAAATATTATAAATTTAATAACACTATTATGAGTAAAGGTACAGTAAAGTTTTTCAACGAAACAAAAGGATTTGGTTTTATCACTGAAGAAGGTGTAGAAAGAGATCATTTTGTACACGTTTCTGGTTTAGTAGACGAAATTAGAGAAGGTGACGAAGTTGAATTTGACTTAAAAGAAGGAAACAAAGGATTAAATGCAGTTAACGTAAAAGTTATCTAATATATATAATTTAAGTTTTTAAAAAAGCCCATCAATTTATTGATAGGCTTTTTATTTTTACAAAAAATAGTAGTTATTTTTAGATGGCATGTTTATGTGCCTTGTATGAAGAACGAACTAAAGGTCCGCTTTCTACATACATAAAGCCCATTTCTAGGCCAATAGTTTCATATTTTTTAAATTGCTCTGGTGTTATAAACTCTTTTAAAGGCAAATGCTTTTTTGTAGGTTGTAAGTATTGACCAATTGTTAAAACATCTAAACCAACACCTTGTAAGTCTTTCATGGTTTGTATAACTTCATCTTCGGTTTCACCAAGCCCAAGCATTAAACCTGTTTTGGTTCGCATACCATTTTCTTTTAAGTACTTTAAAACACCCAAACTACGGTCGTATTTTGCTTGTATGCGTACTTCTCTAGTTAATCTTCTTACAGTTTCCATGTTATGAGATACAACTTCTGGATGAACTTCGATAATACGATCTATCTGTTTTGTGTTTCCTTGAAAATCAGGAATTAAAGTTTCTAGAGTTGTTTTAGGGTTTGCTCTTCTTATTGCATCTACTGTTTCTGCCCATATAATAGAGCCACCATCTTTTAAATCGTCTCTATCTACAGAGGTAATAACGGCATGCTTAATACCCATTATTTTTATAGAACGCGCTACTTTTTCTGGCTCATCCCATTCTACAGTATCTGGTCTTCCTGTTTTTACACCGCAAAAACCACAAGAACGTGTGCAGATGTTTCCTAAAATCATAAAAGTAGCAGTACCTTCTCCCCAACATTCACCCATATTAGGACAACTACCACTTGTACATATTGTATTTAGCTTATACTTGTCTACCAAACCTCTTAATTCGGTATATTTTTTACCAACAGGTAATTTAACACGCAGCCATTTTGGTTTTTTTGGTTTTTCTGGAAGTACTACAGATGCTATTGCCATTTCTATTGAATTTGTTATGCAAATATACAAAGGAAAGATTAATTTTTAGCAGCTTTAGAGGTAGATGATTTTAAGTTAATAGCTATTTATTTTTGATTTTATGAATCTATTTATCAAAAAAAAACCGAAACAGTTATGTTTCGGTTTTAAATGGTTTTAGAACAGTAAGCTTACTTTTTTCTTTGTTGTGCTTGTTGTTCTTGTGCTTGTTTCATTGCAGTGTCTATTCTTTCTCTAAACTTAGATTTTTTCTTTTCAGGTTTCTTTTTATTTTCTTCTATCTGTGCATGAATCTTGTCTTCATCGATTACATAGTTTTTAATAACCAACATAATTGCAATGGTTAATAAGTTAGAAATAAAATAATACAAACTTAAAGAACTTGCATAGTTATTAAAGAAAAATAGCATCATAATAGGAGAGAAGTAAATCATGTACTTCATCATTTTACCCATATCTGGCATACCTTCTTGAGTAGGTGCCTGCATGTTTGCTTGCTGGCTCTGGTTCATTTTCATGTAAAAGAAAATAGCAATAGAGGCTAGTATTGGAAACAAACTTACGTGGTCTCCATAAAAAGGAATTTTAAAAGGTAATGTAAAGATTGTATCATAAGAAGACAAATCTGGCGCCCACAAAAAGCTTTCTTGTCTTAGTGCTAAGTTTGTTGGAAAAAACTTAAACAAGGCAAAGAAAACAGGCATTTGTAACAATGCAGGAATACAACCAGAAAGCATGCTTACACCAGCTTTTCTCTGGATAGCCATGGTTTCTTGCTGACGTTTCATTGCATTCTCTTTCCCTGGATATTTTTCATTTAATGCTGTTAATTCTGGTCTAATAACCTTCATTTTTGCACTAGATAAGTAAGATTTATAGACTAATGGAGACATTATTAAACGAACTACAATGGTCATTAAAATGATTATTAAACCATAGTTTGATAAAAATCCTTTTAAGAAATTAAAAACAGGATAAAAAATAGTTCTATTTAAGAATCCGAAAATACCCCAACCTAAATCTGCAATCTGATCTAAATCTGTACCTTCAAACTGTTTACCATTTAATAAATTATAATCACTAGGTCCGTAAAACCATTTCATATTATAATTCAATTCTCCGTTTGATAGCGCTAAAGGTGTTTTTAATTCAAAACGTTTGGTAAAAACAGTATCAATTTCTTCATTTAAAACCAAATCGGTAGATGTTACCGTAGCATTTGTAAAAGGAGTATCTGTTAATAGGTTAGAGGTAAAGAAGTGTTGTTTGTAAGCAACCCAGTCTACATCATTTATTATTTCAGATTTTCCAGCATTTAAATAATCTACTTCACCTTCTGTTTTATAATAGTAATAAGAATACATTGTATTCTCTGTTTTTAAACTTTTTTCATGTCGGTAACCATCTAAAGACCAATCTAAATTAATTGGGGTAGAAGAATTAATAACACTATTTAAACCTTGAGATCTAACAGCAAAATTCACTAAGTAGTTATTCGGTTTAATTTCGTATCTGTATTCTAAAAACTTAGTCTCTGATACCTTTAATTTCATAGAAAGTACCGTAGTTCCTCTATTTTCTGTAAGTGTAGGTTCGAAAAATAAATCTTTAGTATTTAAAATTCTGTTATCAGTTGTACCAAAATTAATGTTAAAAGACGCGTTGTTGTCTTTTATCATATATAAAGGCAAAGAATCGTAGGTTTTATAGTTTTTAATTAGCGCTTCTTGTATTTGTCCACCTTTGTTGCTAATTGTTAATTTAACCAAGTCATTTTCTATAACAGAAACATTTTCAGAAGCATTTATGGCACTTAAAGCAAAGGCTCCTAATTTATTTTTTAGAGCTATTTGTTTAAGAGAATCATTCTCGAAAATTGGTTTTGCAGCTGTTTTAAGCGTATTGCTTTCGGTTGTATTGTTGGTAATTACCTGTGCAGGTACTTCTTTAGTATCAATAGGTTCTTCTGGTTTATTAGAGTTTAGCCACCATAGTGCAATACCTGCTAATAAAATCATTCCGATAAAAGAATTGTAGTCGAATTTTTTTTGTTCCATGTTTATATTTAAAATGTCAATTTGTCATTTTTGCTGTTATTTAAATAATAAAAGCCGACAAATTTAGCAAAACTGCACTGTTTTAGGTTTATTTTGCTATGATTATTGTTGTTACATTAACTAGTTCAAATAGTGTACCCTTTTGTACCGAACACAATCCAGTATCTTATTGTTTAGAATATTTTAAGGCTGCCTTAATAAAATCTACAAATAATGGATGTGGTTTTAACACCGTACTTTTGTATTCTGGATGATATTGAACGCCCACAAACCAAGGATGTTTTGTGATTTCTACAACTTCTACCAAACCAGTTTTTGGGTTGGTACCAGCGGCTTTCATTCCAGCATTTTCTATTTGTGTTAAATATTCGTTGTTAAATTCATAACGGTGTCTGTGTCGTTCGCTTATAGTTTCAGAATTATAGGCTTTAAACACATTCGATTTTTTGTTTAAAGTACAATCCCAAGCACCAAGACGCATTGTGCCACCTTTTTCTGTTACATTTTCTTGGCTTTCCATTAAATTGATAACAGGATGCTTCGTGCTTTTATTCATTTCTGTAGAAGAAGCATTTTCTAGCTGAAGTACATTTCTAGCAAATTCTATGACCGCCATTTGCATTCCTAAACAAATTCCGAAGAAAGGAATATTACTTTCTCTTGCATATTGTACCGCTCTAATTTTACCTTCAATACCTCTGTCTCCAAAACCAGGAGCTACCAAAATACCATGAACACCTTTTAATTTTTTCTCAAAATTCTTCGGAGTTAAACTTTCAGAATGTACCCATCTAACTTTTACTTTAGTTTCGTTTGATGAACCTGCGTGTATAAAAGCCTCTGTAATAGATTTATAAGAGTCTTGTAGCTCTATATATTTACCAATTAAAGCAATTTCTACTTCAGAAGTAGGATTTTTGTGCTTCTGCAAAAAGTTATTCCAAAGTTTTAGTTCTGGCTCTCCTTTAGAGGATAATTTCAATTTATTTAAAACAACAGTATCTAACCCTTGTTCTAACATTAAATTAGGAACATCGTAAATAGTTTCTGCATCTATAGATTGTATGACATCTTCTTGTTTTACATTGCAAAACAAAGCAAGCTTACGTTTAATATCATCAGAAATTTCATGTTCTGTTCTACAAACCAAAATATCAGGACTAACACCACTTTGCATTAACATTTTAACAGAATGTTGTGTAGGCTTTGTTTTTAACTCACCAGCAGCAGCTAAATATGGCACCAATGTTAAATGAATAACAATGGCATTATCTTCTCCTTTTTCCCAAAGCATTTGTCTTACAGACTCTACATAAGGTAAAGATTCTATATCGCCAACAGTACCACCGATTTCAGTAATTACAATGTCATAATCACCTGTTTCACCTAAAAGCTGAATGCGACGTTTAATTTCATCAGTAATATGAGGTATCACTTGTACCGTTTTTCCTAAAAAGGCTCCTTTACGCTCTTTATTAATTACCGATTGATAAATTTTACCAGTAGTAACATTATTTGCTTGGCTAGTTGGTATGTTTAAAAAACGCTCGTAATGACCTAAATCTAAATCTGTTTCGGCACCATCATCTGTTACATAGCATTCACCATGTTCATACGGATTTAAAGTTCCTGGATCGATGTTGATATATGGGTCTAATTTTTGAATGGTTACAGAAAAGCCTCTTTGCTGAAGTAGTTTTGCTAAAGACGCTGCTATTATTCCTTTTCCAAGGGATGAAGTTACGCCTCCTGTTACAAAAACATATTTAGTATTACTCATGGTATTCTTAGGTTTGCGCAAAAGTACTAACTCTAAAAATTCTGTCAAATAAAAAATGATGAAAAGATTATTTTTTTTGGCAACATCATATTTTTAAGACATTGAGCTAAGATATTGTAGTAATTATGATCACTAAATATCACTAATTAAAAATATTTCATTTTTTTTTAAAATAGTATTTGTGATAAATAAAAACAATTGTATATTTGCGCACGCTTACGAAGATGTAGAATTTTTAAGCAATATAATAATAACAGAAGATATTTAAAAATACAGATAATGCCAAAAAGAACTTACCAACCGTCAAAGAGAAAGAGAAGAAATAAACATGGTTTCATGGAGAGAATGGCTTCTGCTAACGGTAGAAAAGTATTAGCTCGTAGAAGAGCAAAAGGAAGAAAGAAAATTTCTGTTTCATCTGAAACTAGACATAAAAAATAAATGATTAACAATTGTTAATATATAAGGTGTTACTTTTTTAAGTAACACCTTTTTTTATACCCAAGCACTAACTATTTTTGTAAAACTAAATAACACAACAACTTACAATGCCAAAAAGAAAAGACCTTAAATCAATTTTAATTATCGGATCTGGACCTATTGTTATTGGTCAAGCTTGTGAATTCGACTATTCTGGTTCACAATCTTTACGTTCTTTAAGAGAAGACGGAATTGAAACAATCTTAATCAATTCGAATCCAGCAACTATTATGACAGACCCTTCAATGGCAGATCATATATACTTGTTGCCTTTAACAACAAAATCGATCATTCAAATTTTAAAAGAGCATCCTCAAATAGATGCCGTTTTACCAACAATGGGTGGTCAAACAGCTTTAAATCTTTGTATTGAAGCAGATGACAAAGGCATTTGGAAAGATTTTAATGTAAAATTAATTGGGGTTGATATCGATGCTATTAATGTTACAGAAGATAGAGAGCAGTTTAGAGAGTTGATGCTTAAAATTGATGTGCCAATGGCACCACAAGCAACAGCAACTTCTTTCTTAAAAGGTAAAGAAATAGCCCAAGAGTTTGGTTTTCCTTTAGTAATTAGATCTTCATACACCTTAGGTGGTGCAGGAGCTTCTATTGTTTATGATCCAAAAGATTTTGATGAGTTATTAAGTAGAGGCCTAGAAGCATCACCAATACATGAGGTGATGATAGATAAGGCAATGATGGGGTGGAAAGAGTATGAATTAGAATTATTACGTGATAAAAACGATAATGTTGTTATTATTTGTTCTATCGAAAATATGGATCCAATGGGTATTCATACCGGAGATTCTATCACAGTAGCTCCTGCAATGACACTTTCTGATAAAACGTATCAGAAAATGCGTGATATGGCCATTCATATGATGCGCTCTATTGGCGATTTTGAAGGTGGGTGTAATGTTCAATTTGCAGTTTCACCAGATGAAAAAGAAGAAATTATTGCCATTGAAATTAACCCACGTGTATCTAGATCATCTGCTTTAGCAAGTAAAGCAACAGGATATCCTATTGCAAAAGTTGCAACAAAATTAGCAATTGGTTATACGTTGGATGAGTTAGAAAACGGAATTACAAAATCTACATCAGCACTATTTGAGCCTACTTTAGATTATGTAATTGTAAAAATACCACGTTGGAATTTTGATAAATTTGAAGGTTCAGACAGAACTTTAGGTCTGCAAATGAAAGCTGTTGGTGAAGTTATGGGGATCGGTCGTTCTTTTCAAGAAGCCTTGCACAAAGCAACACAATCTTTAGAGATTAAAAGAAATGGTTTAGGTGCAGACGGTAAAGGATATACAGATTACAATCAAATTATAGAAAAATTAACCAATGCAAGTTGGGATAGAGTGTTTGCTATATATGACGCTATTGCAATGGGCATTCCATTAAGTAAAATTTACGATATCACTAAAATAGACATGTGGTATTTAAAGCAATACGAAGAGTTGTTTCAATTGCAAAAAGAAATTTCTACTTATACAATAGACACTTTAAGCAGAGATTTATTATTAGAAGCAAAACAAAAAGGATACGGAGATAGACAAATAGCACATATGTTAGGCTGTTTAGAAAGCGAAGTTTATACCAAAAGAGAGCAGCTAAAAGTACAGCGTGTTTTTAAATTAGTAGATACTTGTGCAGCAGAATTTACAGCAAAAACTCCTTATTACTATTCTACCTTCGAGAACGAAATAGAAACTGCATCTGGAGATATTACCATTGCCAATGAAAGTATTGTAACCGATAAAAAGAAAATAATCGTTTTAGGTTCTGGACCTAACAGAATAGGACAAGGTATTGAGTTCGATTATTGTTGTGTGCATGGTGTTTTAGCAGCGGCAGAATGTGGTTACGAGACTATTATGATCAACTGTAACCCAGAAACGGTTTCTACAGATTTTGATACTGCAGATAAATTATACTTCGAACCTGTTTTTTGGGAACATATCTATGATATCATCCGTCATGAAAAACCAGAAGGTGTTATTGTTCAATTAGGAGGACAAACAGCCTTAAAATTAGCAGAAAAGTTAACAAAATACGGTATTAAGATAATTGGTACTTCTTTTGAAGCTTTAGATTTAGCCGAAGACAGAGGTAGTTTTTCTGAGTTGTTAAAGAACAACAATATTCCTTATCCTGAATTTGGTATTGCCGAAACAGCAGATGAAGCTTTGGCTTTGGCAGACGAATTGAATTTCCCAATCTTAGTAAGACCATCCTATGTTTTAGGTGGTCAGGGAATGAAAATTGTAATCAATAAAGAAGAATTGGTAAAACATGTAGTAGATTTATTAGGTAGAATGCCGAATAACAAACTATTGTTAGATCATTATTTAGATGGTGCAATAGAGGCAGAGGCAGATGCAATTTGTGATGCCGATGGAAATGTATACATAATTGGTATTATGGAGCATATTGAACCTTGTGGTATTCACTCTGGAGATTCTAATGCAACCTTACCAGCTTTTAATTTAGGTGATTTGGTATTGCAACAAATTAAAGATCATACACATACCATTGCAAGAGAATTAAAGACAGTTGGTCTTATTAACGTTCAGTTTGCCATTAAAGATGATGTGGTTTATATTATTGAAGCAAACCCAAGAGCTTCTAGAACAGTGCCTTTTATTGCAAAAGCGTACAAAGAGCCATATGTAAATTATGCAACAAAAGTAATGCTAGGTCATAATAAAGTAACAGATTTTAATTTTAATCCTCAGTTAGATGGATATGCAATTAAACAACCTGTTTTCTCTTTTAATAAGTTTCCGAATGTAAATAAGAAATTAGGTCCAGAAATGAAATCTACTGGAGAAAGTATTTTATTTATTGATAGCTTAAAAGATGATGAGTTTTACAATTTATATGCAAGGCGAAAAATGTATTTAAGCAAGTAAATACAATAAATAGTTCAACAAAAAAGAGGTTTTCTAAATATAGAAAACCTCTTTTTTTTATAATCGTATTTTAAAATACAGCTTATTTTGCAGGTAAAATTTTACCAGTACAATTACCAAAACCGATACGAACTTTATCATTTTTACAATGAGCACGCATAATTACGGTATCATTATCATTGATAAATTTACGCTCAGTACCATCATTAAGTTTGATAGGGTTTTGTCCTTTCCAGGTAAGTTCTAGCATAGAACCAAAACTGTCTTTTGTTGGGCCAGAAATTGTACCAGACCCCATCATATCACCTGCTTCTACAGGGCAACCATTGACAGTATGATGCGCTAATTGTTGCGCCATGGTCCAATACATATATTTAAAGTTAGAGTTTACAACCACAGTTTCTTCTCCGTTTTCTGGTTGTATAGCCACTTGTAAATGAATGTCATAACTTCCTTTTCCTTCTTGTTTTAAGTAAGGTAAAGGCTCGTGTACTTGTTTCGGGTTATCTACCTTAAAAGGTGCTAATGCATCTAAAGTTACAATCCAAGGAGAAATTGTAGAGGCAAAACTTTTTCCTAAAAAAGGGCCTAATGGTACATATTCCCAAGCTTGAATGTCTCTTGCAGACCAATCATTAAATTGTACCAAACCAAAAATATGTTCTTCTGTTTCGTTAATTGGTATTCTTTCTCCCAACACATTGGCATCTGTTGTTATAAAAGCCATTTCTAACTCGAAATCTAACAATTTTGTTGGGCCAAAACCAGGTGTTTTACTTCCTTCTGTAGGTTTAGTTTGTCCGTAAGGTCTTCTTACAGGTGTGCCCGAAGGTATAATTGAAGAGCTTCTACCGTGATAACCAATTGGCACATGCAGCCAATTTGGTAACAACGCATTTTCTGGATCTCTAAACAAAGAGCCAACATTGGTGGCATGTTCTTTACTAGCATAAAAATCAGTGTAATCACCGACAGCTACAGGTAGTAACATTTCTACTTCATCCATTCTAAAGATAATTTTCTCTTTGTGAATAGCATTGTCTCTTAAAGTCCCGTTAGTAACATCAAACACTTCTGCAATTCTGTTTCTAACCAAACGCCAAGTTTTACGGCCATCAGCAATAAAATCATTTAAATTATCTTGTAAAAAAATATCATCTGTTAGTGGTATTCCTTCAAAATATCCTAATTGATGAAAAGCACCTAAATCAATCGCAAAATCTCCAATTCTACTTCCAATGGTAATAATATCATCTCTAGTTATAAAAACACCAAAAGGAATATTTTGTATCGGGAAATCTGAATCTTCATCTACTTTTAACCAAGATTTTCTGTTTGGGTTATTTGCTGTTATAATCATTGTGGGTAAGATTTATATTTATATCAAACCTACATAATTTTTTTTCATTTTTCCTATAAAAAGGCATCAATAACACATTTTTAACACTCCTTTTTTTCGATATATACAATATTAAAAAAAAGTAATAAATATCGGCTCAACTAATTTTTTACAAATAGGTTTTTTGTTATTTTTGTAAATCTTTAAAAAAACAACAACTACAATGCAACTAGACAATCAAATTTTTGATCTAATTCAAGAAGAAAATGAAAGACAATTAAACGGTTTAGAGTTAATTGCCTCAGAAAACTTTGTAAGCGACCAAGTAATGCGAGCACAAGGTTCTATTTTAACAAATAAATATGCCGAAGGATATCCTGGAAAAAGATATTATGGAGGTTGTGAAATTGTTGATATTGTAGAGCAAATAGCCATAGATAGAGCTAAAGAATTATTTGGTGCTGCGTATGTAAATGTTCAGCCTCATTCTGGTTCTCAAGCAAATACAGCGGTATTTTTTGCATGTTTAAACCCTGGTGATACTATTTTAGGGTTTGATCTTTCTCATGGAGGTCACTTAACACATGGTTCTCCAGTAAATTTCTCTGGTAAATTATACAACCCTGTTTTTTATGGTGTTGATAAAGAAACAGGTGTTTTAAATTATGATAAAATACAAGAAACAGCAACTAAAGAACAACCAAAATTAATAATTGCTGGTGCTTCTGCATATTCTAGAGATATTGATTTTAAAAAATTTAGAGAAATTGCCGATAGTGTTGGTGCTATTTTAATGGCAGATATTTCTCATCCAGCGGGTTTAATAGCCAAAGGTATTTTAAACGATCCTTTGCCTCATTGTCATATTGTTACTTCTACAACACACAAAACATTGCGTGGGCCAAGAGGTGGAATTATAATGATGGGTCAAGATTTTGACAATCCATTTGGTCAAACCTTAAAAAACGGAAGTCCTAAAAAAATGTCGATGTTGTTAAATTCTGCAGTTTTTCCTGGGAATCAAGGTGGTCCTTTAGAGCATGTTATTGCTGCCAAAGCAATTGCTTTCGGAGAAGCTTTAACAGACGAGTTTTTAGAATATCAAATTCAAGTAAAAGAAAATGCTGCTGCAATGGCAAAAGAGTTTGTTGCTAAAGGGTATAACATTATTTCTGGTGGTACAGACAACCATTGTATGTTAATCGACCTAAGAAATAAAAATATTTCTGGTAAAGACGCAGAAATTGCATTAGGTAAAGCAGACATTACTGTAAATAAAAACATGGTTCCTTTTGATGATAAAAGTCCTTTTGTTACTTCGGGTATTAGAGTAGGTACGCCTGCAATTACTACACGTGGTTTAAAAGAAGAAGACATGAAAGCGGTTGTAGATTTTATAGATGAAGCAATAACAAATGCTGCTAATGAGGTTGCTTTACATGAAATAGGAGAGCGTGTTTCTGATATGATGCGTTCTAAAAGATTGTTTGTTATGTAGTGTTATTTAATTAACACAAACTTACTAAATTACAAAAAGCATTAAGTTTTACTTAATGCTTTTTTTTATGACCTATTATTTTTCAGTTTCTTCTATTTGATTCTTTTCAATAAATTTTTCGGGGAGTGCTTTTTTAGCTTTTGCACCCATTTTCTTTAGTTTTTCTACACTGGTAATTAAATTACCTCTGCCTTCAACTAGTTTATTCATTGCATGGTCATGGGCGGTTTTGCTATCATCAATTCGTTTGCCCACAGCAATTAAGTCGGTTAATAAACCTTGAAATTTATCATACAAAGCGCCTGCTTGCCTAGCAATTTCAATAGCATTTTTTTGTTGTTTTTCGTTATTCCACATAGAATCTATTGTTCTAAGAGTTGCTAATAGAGTTGTTGGTGTAACAATTACAATGTTTTTTTCAAAAGCTTTGTTATACAGCTCATTATCAGCATTAATAGCAACAGCAAATGCTGGTTCTATAGGAATAAACAGCAACACAAAATCTGGTGATTCTATTTGATAAATATCTTCATATTTTTTTTCTGATAATTGATTAATATGTCTTTTAATAGAAGCAATATGGTCTTTTAGAAAAGACTTTTTTAAGGTTTCATCTTCTTCATTTATATACTGTTCATAGGCAGTTAAAGGCACTTTAGCATCAATAATCATTTTTCTATTACCGGGTAAATGAATAACAACATCTGGTAAAATTCTTTTGCCTTGCTTATTGGTAAAACTTTGTTGAACAAAATATTCTCTCTCTTTTTCTAAACCAGATTTTTCTAAAACACGCTCTAAAACTAACTCACCCCAATTACCTTGTGCTTTATTATCGCCTTTTAACGCTTTTGTAAGGTTAATGGTTTCTTTACTCATTTGTTGGTTTAGGTCTTTTAAACCAATAATTTGCTGACGTAAAGCGGCATGATAATCTATACTTTCTTTATGAGTTTGATCTACTTTATGCTCGAATGTTTTTATTTTTTCTTGTAATGGATCTAAAATAATTTTTAAATGTTCTTTATTTTGTTGGGTAAATTTAGCCGATTTTTCCTCTAGAATTTTATTTGCTAATATTTCAAAATCTGTGGTAAATTTTTCTTGAAGTTTTTTTACTTCGTTTTGATGTTCATCAAGTTTTTCTTGTAGGTTTTTAAGTTCTACTTCTTGTCTGGTGTTTAAATTGGTTGCAATTTCTTTTTCTTGCTGTAATTGCTTAAACTCTCTTTGTAGCTCGATGTAGTTGTTTTCTAATATCTCTTTTGATTGCTCTGTTAAAGAAGCTCTTTCTTCTAGTGTTGCTTTTTCTTTTTCTGAGTTTAATTTTGATAATAATTTACCTATAAAATAGCCTATTGTTATAAAAATAATAGCAGTTAGTAAGTATGTAATTAATTCGTTCATCATGTCAATTTAAGTGCCTAAATTTATCACTTTAATTTACGATATAAAAACCAATACTAATTGGTTGTAACATTTTTCATGTATTTACTATGCAAATAATTTCAAAGTTTATTTTAGGAACTGTTTTAGGATGGAAATTAGAAAACGATTTCCCTAAAGACATTCATAAATACGTTGTTATTGCTGCTCCGCATACCAGTTGGGTAGATTTTCCTATCGCTGTTTTATCTCGCTTGTCTTCTGGTGTTATGATTCATTTTATTGGTAAAAGCTCTTTGTTTAAATGGCCTTTTGGTTACTTTTTTAAGCTTTTAGGAGGCACACCGGTAGACAGAACTAAAAGTCATAATTTGGTAGATGCTGTTATCGAAATTTTTAATACCAAAAAAGAATTTAGATTAGGGTTGTCTCCAGAAGGAACTAGAAAAAAAGTTGATAAATGGAAAACAGGGTTTTATTATATCGCAAAAGGGGCAAATGTGCCAATAGTAATGGCAACTTTAGATTTTGAGAATAAAAAAGTTAAAATTTCTAAACCTTATTATACCACAGATAATAAGGAAAAAGATTTTGAACTTTACCACCATTTTTTTAAAGATGTTAAGGGTAAAAACCCAGAATTGTCCTAAAATTAGTTATTTAAATTTAGTTGCTACTTTATTTGCAATACCAATAATTACTTCTGTTGCCTTTATCATAGATTCTACCGGAACATATTCAAATCTTCCATGAAAATTATGACCGCCTGCAAAAATATTCGGACAAGGTAATCCTTTAAATGATAATTGAGATCCGTCTGTACCGCCTCTAATCGCTTTTATTAAAGGTTTAATTCCTAAATCGGTCATTACTTCTTCGGCAATATCTACAATATGCATTACTGGCGTAATTTTCTCTTTCATATTAAAGTATTGATCTTTAATATCGATGTTGATAAGTGCCGCATTGTATTTTTTATTCATCTCAGTTACAATTTTAAGAAGCAGTTCTTTTCTGTTTTCAAAAAGTAAAAAATCATGATCTCTAATAATATACTCTAATACTGTTTTTTCTACATTTCCGTTGATATCATGTAAATGGAAAAATCCCTCGTAACCACTAGTTTTTTCTGGTACTTCGTTGATAGGTAGTTTCGACATAAATTCGTTGGCAATTAACATCGAATTAATCATTTTTCCTTTTGCATATCCCGGATGCACAATTTTACCTGTTATGGTAACTTTAGCACTCGCGGCATTAAAATTTTCATATTCTAGCTCACCAATCTGGCTACCATCCATAGTGTAAGCCCATTCAGCATTAAATTTTTCAACATCAAATAAATGCGCACCTTTACCAACTTCTTCATCGGGTGTAAAACAAATTCTAATTGTACCGTGTTTAATTTCTGGGTGCTGCACAAGATACTCCATCGCAGTAACAATTTCTGTAACACCTGCTTTATCATCGGCACCTAAAAGTGTTGTGCCGTCTGTAGTTATAATTGTTTGACCTTTGTATTGCAATAAATCTTCGAAATAATCTGGAGATAAAATAATATTTTCATCACTATTTAACACAATATCCTTGCCGTCATAGTTTTCAATAATTTGTGGTTGTACGTTTGCACCTGTAAAATCTGGACTTGTGTCTATATGCGCAATAAAACCAATAGTGGGTACTTTGTAATTGATATTACTAGGTAAAGTAGCCATTAGATAACAATTTTTATCTAAAGTAACATCTTGTAAACCTATACGATGTAATTCTTCAGCTAAAATATTTGCCAAATTCCATTGTTTTTCTGTGCTTGGAAAAGCTGGGTTATTTGGGTCGGATTCTGTCTCTATTGTTACATATTTTATAAACCGATTGATAAGTTGCTGTTTTTGAATCATGTTTGGTGTGCTATTTTAATTTTTTGTTGATGTAAAAATAATTAACCTTTTAATTACACTTTTTTTTAATAATTATCTTAAAAATAGGAGAGAAGTGTTATTTAAAAACTAAGGTTCCTAATTTATTATTGCCAGACAACCAAGCGTTGTTTTTGTCAACAAACTTAATGGCATAAAATGGCTCTTTACTTATTTCTTGCCAAGAATAACCGCCATCTTTAGAATAAGAAATTCCGGTTTTACCTACTGCAACAATTTCTTTGCTATTTGAATTTGGTACATATTGTACGCAGCTTTTATAATTTGGATTTTGTTGGTTGGCAACCAATGTCCATGTTTTTCCACCATCAATAGTAATTGCTTTATTGGCAGTATTATTAAGTGGTTTTGCGTAGTTTCCGCCAATGGCAATTCCGTTTTCTTTATCATAAAAATCGATAGAATAGATGCCTTGCGGCCCATCGCCTTGTATGATTGGTGTTGTGAAAATGTCCCAAGTTTGTCCGTAATTATCAGATTTTAAAATTCTTGCTTTTTTACCACCAGAGGCAATCCAAACACTGCTACCAATGGTTTTAATATTGGTGTTACTTGCTGCAAAAAAAGCTTCACCATCTTCAAATAACGGAAGTTTAGAGCAGGGTATTTTGTGCCAAGTTTCTCCGCCGTTATCAGTTAATATAATTGACGGACAATCTTCTGTTGGATCGCCAACGGCAATACCGTGAAGTTTGTCATCAAAAAAATGCATCGAATCATAAAAAACTTTTTCATTTTTTTCGATGTATTTTAAATCATAATTATTTTTAGACACCTTATATAGTAGAGCAGGATTGCCAACACTTAACGCATAAATGCCAGTGTTACTACTTGCAATACTTCTAAAATTTGGTGTTAAAGAATCTAAATATTTTATAGAAACCGTTAAAGTTGTTGTATTTTCTTCTGCAGAAAATATACCAACACTTCCGTTAGAGCCAGCATAATAAACATGTTTAGTATCGATAGGATGTATTGCTCGAATACTAACACTATCCATTTTAAAAGTTTGAATGTGAATGTTGCTAGTATTTCTTTGCGCAAACGTATGAGCATGAATTAGAAATAATAGGAAAATTAAATTTATACTGTTTATTCTCTTCATTTTTGATACTTTTATAGCACTAAAATAAACAAATCATTTTTAGATAATGAAAAAAGCATTGGTAATTTCTGGGGGAGGAAGTAAAGGAGCTTTTGCAGGTGGTGTTGCCCAATACCTTATGAAAGAAGAAAAGAAAGAATATGATCTTTTTATAGGTACTTCTACAGGTAGTTTAATGGTTTCTCATCTTGCATTGGGTAAATTAGATGCCTTAAAAAAACTATATACCAATGTAAATCAAAAAACAATTTTTAGTAACAACCCTTTTAAGATTAGAAAGATTGCGGGTGAAAAAGTGGTGAGTATTCGTCATTTAAATACAATATGGAATTTTATAAATGGCAGAAAAACCTTCGGAGAAAGTAAAAATTTAAGGTCTCTTATTAAAAGAAATGTTACCGAAGAAATGTATCATCAAATTAAAGCAGATCATAAAGAAGTTGTAGTTACGGTTTCTAACTTAACAGCAAATCAGATAGAATATAAATCAATTAACGATTGTACTTATAAAGATTTTTGTGATTGGATTTGGGGTTCGTGTAATTATGTGCCTTTTATGAGTTTGTTAGAAAAAAACAACTGTCAATATGCAGATGGCGGTTTTGGTTCTTTAGTACCTATTAGAGAAGCCATTTTAAGAGGCGCAACAGAAATAGATGCTATTATTTTAGAAACAGAGGTAACCCAAATAAACAGATTGCCTGCAAAAAATCCTTTTTCTTTGTTGTTTGATGTTTTTGGTTTTATGCTAACCCATGTAGAAAGACACAATATTACAATTGGTAAATTGGCTGCAAATAATAAAGATATAAAGTTAAACCTTTATTATACACCTACTGTTTTAACTACAAATTCTTTAGTTTTTGATGAAGTTTTAATGCGTAAATGGTGGAAATCGGGTTACGAATATGCTAGATCAAAAAAAGAAGAAATTATGAGCGAGTTTAGGCCAAATGTTTTAACAGATAAAGAAATTTAACCGAGTTACTTTTTTAAATTAACATACATATTGTTACCAGTTGGTGTTGCTAATTTTGAATTGTAAATTTCAGAATATTCACCCACACTTTGCATTACATTAGCCCTTGCGCCATTAGTTATATAGCTTAAGGTTCTTTGTAGCAAAGGTTCAGTTTTATTACCTAAAACTCCTAAATTACCATAATCTTCGGCAATTTCTACTCCTGGTAAAGTAACACCAGGTGTAAAGCCTAAAAGTTCGTTTTGATTGTCTTTATTAGAAATTTCTAAAACAATTGGCTGAATTGCATACGTATGATTTGGGTTTAGATTAATACCTGTTTTAGTAAGGTTATCTGAATCGTATAAGGTAACAGAACCAACTTGTTTGCCAACAGTTGTGGTACCAATTATTGCTACATCAATATAAGCTCTTAAAGAATTGATAACCAGTTCAGATGCAGATGCAGTACTGCCAGTTACAATAAAATAGGCCTTTGTTAAATTAAGGCTGTTAATGGGTTCTTGTAAAACAATATTTTCGTTTTGATCGAAATTTAAAATTTCATCTGTAAAATAATTTAAAAAACGATCTTCACTAATTGCATTCTGTACTTTTTCATTCCATACTTCTTTAGAGTACACTTGTTCATCAAATTGACCAGTAATCATGCTTCCTAGATAAGTAGCTGTTTTTACAGAGCCACCACCATTATATCTTAAATCTACAATTAATTCATCTATATTTTCTGCTTTAAAAAAGTTAAAAGCAGCATTTAATTGTGCGTCATAAGCACTAGAAAATTGGTTGTAAAGTAAATAACCAATTTTTTTTCCATTTTCTGGTATTATATTATAAATGGCTACTGGGTTTTCTACTACTTGTTCTTTTGTTAAATTGATAAAAGTGCCATTGCTAATTGGATTGCCATCATTATAAGAAGCTAATTCAATATTTAAATTTGCATTGCTGTCAAACAATAAACTGTTGTAATTAGTATCAGTTAGTTGTGTGCCATTAACAGCATTAAAAATCATGCCTCTTTCTACATTATTTATTGCAGCACTAGAGTTTGGCACAACATATCTTACATAGCCATAAACTTTGGTGTCGTTGTCTTTGTATCGTTTTAAGCCAAATTCCATACCCGTACTTACGTTTATCCCTTGAAAAGAATTTTCTAAAGCGTTATAATCTTCAACCATCCAAGAAAAACGGTCTGTAGGCCTATTTAAAAGACTTTCAAAAAGTGACTCTGGACTATCATATGCCGCTAAAAAACTATTTAGTTCGTTTTGATTGTTAAAGTAGTTGTCTTGAAGTTCTAAAACACTACTTTGCCATAAATAGTATGCGTTTAGGCCTTTCCAAGCAAAAGTATGTACTTTAATTTCTTGAGGTGTTTGTTCTTTTTCTGATGAGCAATTGTAATATGTTATTGCCATTAGTAAAACAACAGCTATTTTTTTAAAAAATTTAAGAGTCATAAATTTTATTTTATTCTATTATACAATGCAATATAAATAGAATTCTTATTATTTTTAGCAAGAACTTGTAACAATATATAGTAATTGTCGTCTTACTTATATAAAACAAATAGAAATATAGTTTTTTATCAAAAAGCAATAAAGAATAACATTTGTTAATGGTTAAATGAAGCAATCAGAATTTTTAAATATTGTTTTACCTTTTAAAGATAAGGTCTTTAGATTGGCAAAAAGGCTTTTAGTCTCTACAGAAGAGGCAGAAGATGCTACTCAAGAGTTGTTCTTTAAGTTATGGAGAAATAAAAATAAAATTAAAGATTATAAAAACATAGAAGCTTTTGCAATGACCATGACAAAAAATTATTGTTATGATCGGTTAAAATCAAAACAAGCAAGTAATTTAACCTTAGTACATAGTAATTATAAAGAGAAAGAGACTTCTTTAGATAAGCAAGTTGAGTATAGAGATAGTGTAAACCAAGTACACGAATTGATAGAAAAACTACCCGAGCAACAGAAAATTATTATTCAGCTTAGAGATGTTGAACAATATGACTTTGATGAAATTTGTAAAATGGTACAAATGAAACCAACTGCTGTTAGAGTTGCTTTGTCTAGAGCTAGAAAAACAATACGAGAACAGTTAATTAAAAAACACAACTATGGAATTAGCTAACATAGAAAAATTAGTTCAGAAATACTTAAACGCAGAAACATCTTTGCAAGAAGAAGCAAGCCTAAAAGACTATTTTACAGCAGGTAATGTTGCGCCACATTTGCAGGAATATGAAAGTATGTTTAACTATTTTGCAACTGCAAAAAAAGATACGTTTACCAAAAACATTCAGTTATCACAAAGAAAACCTACAAAGAAAAACTTTAAATGGCTTTCTATAGCAGCGTCTTTTATGTTGTTGCTTAGTGTATATGTTGGTAAAAATGAATATGAAAGGTATCAAGCAAAAAAACAATTTATGCAAGTAACTAAAGGTTTAAAGTTGTTGTCTTACAATCTTAAAAAAGGAGAACAAGCACTTGCAACTTTATATACTTATGAAAACACTGTAAAAAAAATATTAAAATAAAACCAAGTAAAATAAATAAAACCAAGTAAATAGAAAAATTATGAAAAAAATAGCAATTTTAATTGCTTTTGTTTTAGCCCCTATGCTAGCAAATGCACAAACTTTTTTCGATTCTTTAGAAGATACCGATGGAGTAGATATGGTAGTAGTTACCAAAGACGCATTCGAGCTTATATCTAAATTTAAAGATATAAAAGTAGATGACAATGAAGCTTTACAAGTTTTTAATATGATAAAAGAATTGAAAGAGTTTAAAATGTTTTCTACCAGTAATGTAGGTATTGCAAATAAGATGGAAATCATGGCCAATGCTGCCATTAAAAAAATGAATTTAACACAGTTAATGAGAATTAAAGAAGATAACTCTCGTGTTAAGATTTATATAAAATCTACAGACAATAAAGACTTTGTTAGTCAGGTTTTAATGTTTGTTAAAGGTATAGACTCTAAAACGAAGGGACAATCAGAGGCAATGATTATTTCTTTAACAGGTAATATCGATATTAACAAAATGTCTCAACTAGCAGATACTTTTACAAAAGAGTAAAAAAGTTAAATGTTAAATTGAAGTAGGATTTACAGTCCTACTTTAATTTTTTAAATATATAAACAATGAAAAATAGATTTAAAGTTATTGTGTTGTTGCTTTTTGTAGCTTTTGTTTCTTGTGATAATAAGCCTTCTTTACAAAGTTATTTAGTTGAAAGTCAAGAAAAATCAGGTTTTATTACTTTAGATGTACCTACCAGTTTTTTGCAGTTAAAAGAAGATACTGTTTCTGATGAAGTAAAAGAAACGCTTAAAAGTATTCGAAAAATTAATGTTGTAGCTTATCCAAAGAAAGAAGGAGAAGAAACTTATGAGTTAGAAAAAGCCACATTAAAAACCATTTTAAAAGATACTAAAAAGTATAAAAATTTAATGGTTATGAAGGTCAAAGAAATGCACGTAAATATGTATTATACGGGTGATTCTAATTCGATAAACGAAGTAATTGCATTTGGTTACAATAATAAAATGGGTGTTGGTGTTGCAAGGTTATTAGGTGACAATATGAACCCAGCTAAGATTATTGAAATGATGAAAAGTATCAAGTTAGATTTTGATTCTTTAGATTTAAATCAGCTTAATGGACTCTTCTCTCAATTTGATAAAAATAAAATGAAGTAAACCAGTTACTATTACCTCTTTAAAAACCTATATTTTAATTAAAGTATAGGTTTTTTTATGTTGTAAACTTTCTATTTTTAATAAACAGTTTGTGTAAAATAAATTTATTTTAACGACTCATTAACAGCTACATTCTTTATATTTATTACTTTTGAAACTTATGAAAATGACCTTTAAAATGCTTAAAAATACTGTGTTTTTGTTTTTGTTGATGTTTAGTAATTTTAGCTTTACGCAAACATATTTAAACTATAAACCAGCAAAAGATAAAACCAATCAATTAATTCATACAAAGCTAAAAGTAGATTTTAATTTCAATAAAAAGCAGTTAAATGGTGAAGCTTGGGTTACAGTAAAACCATATTTTTATAAAACAGATATGCTTGTTTTAGATGCAAAAGCAATGCTAATACACGAGGTATCTTTAAATAATAAAGTAGTTGCTTACAAGTATGATGACCATCAACTAAAAGTTACATTACCTAAAACTTATTTAAAAGGAGAAGCATATACGGTTTATATTAAATATACAGCTCAACCAGAAAAAGTGCAACAAAAGGGTAGTGCTGCAATAACCGCTGCAAAAGGGTTGTACTTTATTAATGCAGATGGTTTAGATAAAAACAAACCAACTCAAATATGGACACAAGGAGAAACAGAAGCAAGTAGTTGTTGGTTTCCAACGATAGATAGTCCGAATCAAAAAACAACACAAGAAATTTTTATAACAGTACCTAATAAATTTGTAACCCTTTCTAACGGTAAATTAATAAGTAAAACACAAAAAGGAACTCTTAGAACCGACTATTGGAAAATGGATAAAAAACATGCTCCTTATTTAGTGTTTATGGGAGTAGGTGAGTTTGAAGTTGTAAAAGATTCTTACAAAGAAATTCCGGTTAATTATTACGTTGATAAAAAATATGCTAAGTATGCCAAAGATATTTTTGGTTTAACACCCGAAATGATAGGTTTCTTTTCTGAACTTTTAGGGGTAGATTATCCTTGGGATGCTTACAATCAAATAGTAGGTGTAGATTATGTTTCTGGGGCTATGGAGAATACAACTGCGGTAATTCATGGTGAAGCAGCTTATCAATCTCCCGGTCAATTAATTGATGAAAATAAGCAAGAAGACACTATAGCGCACGAATTATTTCATCATTGGTTTGGTAATTTAGTAACTTCAGAAAGTTGGTCTAACCTTACCTTAAACGAGTCTTTTGCAAATTATAGCGAGTATTTATGGAGAGAGCATAAGTATGGGTTGTTAAATGCTAACACACATTTATTTGATGTTAGAGAAGCTTATTTTAATGGGCAAAATGATAACAAACAGTTAGTTCGTTTTAATTATGATGACAAAGAAGACTTGTTCGATTTAGTAAGCTATAACAAAGGAGGAGCAATTTTACACATGCTAAGAAATTACTTAGGTGACGAGGCTTTTTTCTTAGGATTAAAAAATTATCTAACAACATATCAGTATAGCGCCACAGAAGTACATCAGTTAAGGTTGGTCTTCGAAAAATTGACAGGTAAAGACTTAAATTGGTTTTTTAATCAATGGTACTACAACTCTGGTCATCCAAATATTGAAATCACTTATGATTACAATACCATTCAGAAAACCGTAACCGTAAATATTTTACAGTTAAATGCCAATCCTTTTAAATTTCCTTTTGCAATAGATATTTTTGAGGGTGATAAACGAACAAGACACACTGTTTTTGTAGATAATAAAGATGCGTCTTTTACATTTTCTTATGCTAAGCAACCTACTTATATTCAGATGAATGCAGATGGTGTTTTATTGTGTAAAATAACCGAGAACAAAGTGTTAAGCGATTATGTTTTTCAGTTAAAAAATACCTTAAACTATGAGCACAGAAGGGCTGCATTGTTAGAGGTTGTTAAAAAACAAGATGACAAAGTTGCTTTTAATGCCGTAAAAGAAGCTATGGATGATGCTTCTTTTAAAATTAGAATTCTAGCACTTGAAAACATCGATTTAATTAATAAATTTTCTAAAAAAGAGGCCATTCAGCAAATAATGTTATTGGCTAATAATGATACAAATACATTAGTGCAAGCAGCTGCAATAGAAACATTGGGTAAACTAACAGACCCTTCATTAATAGCTATTTTTGAGAAAGGCTTACAAAGTAAATCTTATGCAGTATTAGGCAAATCTTTAGTAGCCATGTATTATGTAGATAAGTCTAAAGCAATCGCAAAATCTAAAGATTTACCCGATGAAGTAAGAAGAATATTAGCAACACCGCTAACGCAAATATATATTGAAGAAAAGGATGAAAAACAGCTTCCTTTTATCGCAAAAAATGTATTATCAGGAATGTATTTAACAGGTGATGATACTATCAAAAACATGTATCAGAAAGCTTTTAAGCAAATTTCTGAAAGTAATAATACGTTGGCAATTCAGAATTTAGTTAACGATATGGTAGAAAAAGGACAGCAATACAAATCATTTAATTTTGATAAAGTGGTTATCAATTTAATGAGAGGTATGATAAACGATCAGAAAAACAAAGCGACTGCCAATCAGCTTCGAAATATTGAAATTATTAAAGAAGCAATGGCAAAATTATTATAAAATGTATTTTTAAGAATCGATTGTAGTATCTGGTAAATTTAAGATAGCAGATGTAGACAACTCGTTACCAGCAATGCCTTTAATAGAGCCAAATAATACATTAATATTTTCTTGAACACCCCAAATTTGTTTTTCTCGGGTTGCAAAATTTTTAAATGCAGCTTTTTTCTCGTAGTTTAATTGCTGAATCATTGTATCATAGTTTTCAATAATTCTATTGATGTTTTGCACAAACTCGTTGCTTGTTAAGTAACTGTATAAAAGTTCCATTTTTTCTCCCTTATTTTCATCAGAAGATTTGATAGATTTTGTTTTTAAAAGTAACTCTCTAAGAACAAGAGAAACACTTTTTACTTCGTTAAAACTACAGATCCAAACACCATTTCTTTCTCCGAATCGATCCATATCACTTGGGTAGGTTTCGGTAACAATAACTGCAATGTCTGCTTTACAATTAATCTGATCTTGTTTTAATTTGTTTATCCAATCATTAGAAAAATTCTTTGTTCTTTTACTTTCATAAACAATTGAGCCACAATTTTGTTGAAGCGCATTAACAACGGTTTGTATACAATCTGCGCCTCTAATTCCCTTGCCAACTTCTTCAATGTTATCAAAAGGGTAGGTGTTTGTTAGTAATTCTTCTAAAGCTAATTCTTGCACTTCACCTTGCATTTGCATAGAGCCTTGCTCTGCTTTTCTTTTCATTTGATCAATTAGCTTCTTTTGATCTTCAAGCTGTTTCTGGTATTCTTTTTCTTTAAGCGCCATCGATTCTCTTTCTTTGGCTTTCGCTTTTTCTTCTATTTCGGTTTGCTTTTCAAGAAGTTCTTTTTGAACATTTAGCTTTAAATCTTCTGCTTTTTCTTTTAACTCATTTTCTCTTTTAAGTAAGTTAATTTCTTGGGCTCTTAATGTTCTGTTTTCTTCCTTCTTTTTTTCGTTTTCTTGTTGCAACGCTTTTAGCTGTTGTTCAAAGTTTTCATGCGTACTTTTTTGTATTCTTTCAGATTCTTTTACCAGCCTTTGTGCAAGTTTTTCTTTAAAAAGTTCGTTTTCTTTTTCTTTCTTTTTTTCAAAATCTTCTTTTTCTTGTTCTAAAAGACTACGTTCTTTATTAAATACTTTGGCTTGTTCGGCTATTTTAAGTTCGTATTCTGCTTTAAAATGAGCTTGCATTTTACCAGATAAAGCTTCTTCAACATCAAATTCATTTAAACAATTTGGGCATTTTATTTTATCTACCATATCTTTTTTTTACAAGCGTTAATCAGTATTTTATTTGTAGTTAAATATGTTTTTTAACTACAATTACGAAATTAAAGGTTTCCTTTTAAATATCACAAAAAAAGGCTGCTTTTAATTTAGGTGAGTGCTGTTATCAAAATAAAGGCTACACTATTTTGCAAACCCTTTTTAATTTTAGATGCTTTTTCTAAAACTGGTAGTATCTTTGCTGCCATACTTATTAATCATGTCTATACATACGCTTTTAATTACGCCACCTTTTACCCAGCTAAATACAGCTTATCCTGCAACCGCATACATTAAAGGTTTTTTAGATTCTAAAGGTGTAAAAACAACGCAAATAGATTTAAGTATCGAGTTATTTACGGCTATTTTTACAAAAGATTTTGTAGCCGCAATTTTTAAACAAGCTGCAATGCTTGGTCATAAAGAGTATCCTTTAGTCTTAAATTTACAACAAGAGTATATAGATAAGGTAGATACTGTTATGAGCTATTTACGCAATCAAGAAGTAACAGCCGCGTATCAAATAGTTCATAAAGATTTTTTGCCTTTCGGGCATAGGCGCGTTCTTTTAGAAACAGATTTATCAAATGATTTTGGTAAGCTTGGTATTTTAGATAAGGCCAAACACATAGCTACTTTGTTTGTAGAAGAATTAGGTGATTTTATCAATGCAAATATTGATGAGTTTTTTTCTTTTACAAGATATGCAGAGCAAATTGCAAGAGCAGCATCTAGTTTTGATACTTTAGATACCTATTTAAAGTACGAAACCACTTTAATAGAAGATGAAATGTTGTATTTGTTAAATGAGCAATTACAAAAAGATACTTATAATTTGGTCTGTTTTACGGTTCCTTTTCCGGGTAATTTATTTTCAGCACTTCGATGTGCGCAATTTATAAAAGAGCATTATCCGAAGGTAAAAATAGCAATGGGTGGTGGGTATTGTAATACAGAATTAAGGCGTTTGTCTGACCCAAGAATTTTTAATTTTGTAGATTTTATAACTTTAGATGATGGTGAAGGGCCTTTGTTAAGAATTACAGAATTTATAGCGGGTAACATCAAACAAGATCAATTAGAGAGAACTTATGTGTGTGTAGATAAAGAAGTGGTGTATGCAGATAAAACACCAAATACAATATTTCATCATAAAAATTTACCGGCACCAAGTTATATTGGTTTGCCAACAGAGAAGTATTTGTCTTTTTTAGATGTTAAAAATCCGATGCACAGAATGTGGTCTGATGGTAAATGGAATAAATTAACCATTTCTCATGGTTGTTACTGGAAAAAGTGCTCTTTTTGTGATGTTACATTAGATTATATTGGCAACTACCAAAATACTACTGCAGATGATTTGGTTGATAAAATTGAAAAAATAATATCAGAAACAGGTATTACAGGATTTCATTTTGTTGATGAAGCTGCGCCTCCTAAAATGTTAAAAGCATTGGCAACTAAGTTGATAGAAAGGAAGGTGTACATAACTTGGTGGACAAACATTAGGTTCGAAAAAACATTTACACAAGAGCTATGTGCCTTATTGTCTAAATCTGGCTGTATTGCTGTTACTGGAGGCTTAGAGGTAGCATCTGATCGATTGTTATTAAAAATGAAAAAAGGCGTAGATATTGCTCAAGTTGCGAATGTTACCAAGGCTTTTTCTGAAGAAAATATTATGGTGCATGCTTATTTAATGTTTGGTTTTCCTACAGAAACAGTACAAGAGACAATAGATTCTTTAGAGGTTGTAAGACAGTTATTTTATAATAATTGTATTCAGTCTGCGTTTTGGCATCAATTTGCGTGTACAAGTCATAGTCCGGTTGGTAAAAATCCAGAAGAGTTTCAGATTAAAATAACAGGGCCAGAATTTAAAGGTTTTGCAGAAAATGATTTATACCACGAAGATCCAACGGGGGCAGAGCATCATTTGTACAGTGAAGGTTTAAATAAAGCTTTAAACAACTACTTAAATTATAAGGGATTTGAAATTCCTTTACAGCGTTATTTTAATTTTAAGGTTCCGACAACTAGCATTAGCAATCGTTTGATAAAAAACTATCTATTAGCTTCAAAATAAGAATTATTATAATTATTTCTTGTATTCGTCAAAAGTACCATCTTCATAAAAAACAACAATTCGTTTTATTTTTTTAGCATTGTTTTTAGAAGTAGCATCTACAATTGGTGAAGTAGGAGTGATGCTTGCTTTTTTTGTATCAGGAAAAATACCTTCTCCTTTAAGAAGCCAATTTATATTTACGTCTTTAAATTCTGCAACAACTTTTAAAACAAAATCTAAACTTGGTTTGTTTCTACCAGATAAAATATGCGAAATACTTGAGCGTTGCACACCCACTTTATCTGCAAACAAAGAGGCAGATAATTGATTGAAATCCATAATTTTTTTTAGCCTAGATGTAAATTGCTCACTGTTTACCATTGTATAATTATTGTTTTTTACAAATGTAAAAAATTCAAAAACAACAACAATGATTATTTAATTAAATAATTTAAACTCAATTTATTTAATTAAAGTTATGGTTTATATAGGTTTTGTAAATTATTAATAATAAGTATTTTAAAAATAAAAATAAACTACACTTAAAAGAATTATAAGTTTTATAAATGATGTTGTGATGTTATTTGTAAAGCAGTTTACAGGTGTAATATTTTAACTGTAAAAAACGATTTACATTTGTAACAATTTAGTGATTTACAATTGTAATTTTATGTCATATAATACCTAGTTATAAATGATTGTAACTTTTAAAAATTCTTTATTTTTGAAGAAATATTTTTCATACATCATGCAAACTTTAACGCATCAATTTTTAGAATCGATTTATAATGTTCAAAAAGAAAATTCATTACACGGAAGATGGATTACCTTTAAAGATTTAGAAAATTTATTTAGTAAGTATTCTTCTAAGTTTAAAGTATCACAAATTGGTACATCCGAAGAAAACAGACCTATAATGCAATTAAAAATTGGTGTTGGTGCTAAAAAAATACTTTTATGGTCTCAAATGCATGGTAATGAAAGTACAGGTACAAAGGCTTTGTTTGATTTATTCAATTGCTTTTTAAACGAGTCTGATGTAGTTTTTGAAAATATTTTAACTACTTGTACTTTGGTTTTTATACCAATGTTAAACCCAGATGGTGCGTTGGCATATACAAGGGTTAATGCCAATAATATTGATTTAAATAGAGATGCAGTAGATCGATTAGCAGTTGAGAGTAAGCTTTTAAGACAGATTTTAGAAACATTTAACCCTCAGTTTTGCTTTAATTTGCACGACCAAAGAACTATTTTTGGTGTAGAAGGCACAAACAACCCAGCAACAATTTCATTTTTAGCGCCTTCCGAAGAAATTACAAGAGCCATTACTAGTGGTAGAAAACAAACAATGGATGTGATTGTTGGTATGAATTTAATGCTGCAACAAATTATACCAGATTTTGTGGGCAGGTATACAGATGAATTTTATCCAACGGCTACCGGAGATAATTTTCAGAAGCTTGGTTACAATACTATTTTAATAGAATCTGGCCATTATCCTAATGATTACGAAAGAGAAATTTCAAGAAAATTTACATTTTTTTCAATTTTACAAGGGCTATATCACATTGCAAGTAACGATGTATTTACTAATTACAAGCCTTATTTTAACATTCCGAATAATAATAAGAACTTCTTTGATGTAATACATCGATACACAGATTCTAAAAAGGATATTGCTTATCAATATAAAGAACAAATTTTAGAGAATAAATTTGTTTTAAAATTGGTAGAAGTGTCAGAAAAAGAATTATCTTCTAAGTCAGGACACTCCGAAATCGTTTTCGAAAGCTAATTTTCTTAATTTTTTCTCACTTTTTTTGTTACTTTATTAAATTAAAATCATAAATTTGCTTTTTTAATTGAATAATACGTAAAAAATGAAAAAGTTTATTTTAGATGAGATAGATCATCAAATTTTAGATGTCTTAATAGAAAATGCAAGAACCCCCTTTACAGATATTGCAAAGCAATTATTGGTATCTGCAGGTACAATTCACGTACGTGTAAAAAAGATGGAAGATGAAGGTATTATTCAGGGATCTACATTAACGCTTAATTATGAAAAAATGGGCTATTCTTTTATAGCTCACGTTGGTGTCTTTTTAGAGAAAACCTCAATGACACAGAATGTAATTGAAGATTTAAGAAAAATATCGAATGTTACCGTAGCTTATGTTACTGCTGGTAAGTATAATATTTTCTGTAAAGTAAGAGCAAAAGGGACTAATGATGCTAAAGATATTATTTATAGAATTGATGACATCCCTGGCGTTAATAGAACAGAAACAATGATTGCTTTAGAAGAAAGCATTAACGATAAAAAGAGAATGATGCATGCAATTTTTAAAGAATTGTAACCTTATTTTCTAATCATAATTTTGTACAAAACCTTATCATTTTCTGATAAGGTTTTTTTTTGATATTTAGCCTAGCTATGTTTGTTGTTTAATTATTTAAAATTAATAGATAACATTCAAAGCCCATTAATATTTATATAATTATTAAGTATCTTTAGCCTACAAATAAACATGTATGATTAACAAACAAATTATCTTTAAAAAAAGACCCTCTGGTATACCAGATACAGATACTTGGCAATTACAAGAAACAGAAGTTGCAGAACTACAAGCCGGAGAAATTTTAATAGAACAACATTATATTTCTTTAGATCCCGCAATGAGAGGTTGGATGAATGATACAAAATCATACATACCACCCATTGCTATTGATGATGTAATGCGAGCTGGATCTATTGGTAAGGTTATTAAAAACAATGGCAACCCTAAGTTTGAAGTAGGAGATTGTGTAACTAGTTGGGGCGGCGTGCAACAATATGCCATTACAAACGGAGATGGTTGGTATAAAGTAGATGATCAATTAGCACCAATGCCTTTGTACATCGGTTTGTTGGGTATGCCTGGTATGACAGCTTATTTTGGTATTACCCAAGTAGCAAAAATTAAAGAAGGCGATATTGTTTTGGTATCGGGTGCTGCAGGTGCTGTTGGAAGCACAGTAGGGCAAATTGCAAAAATTAAAGGTTGCAAAGTAATTGGTATTGCTGGTGGTTCAGAAAAATGTAAGTATTTAATTGACCAATTAGGTTTTGATGATGCCATTGATTATAAATCAGAAAATATTTACACAGCATTAAAAAGAAAATGCCCCAAAGGCATAGATGTTTATTTCGACAATGTTGGTGGTGTTATTTTAGATGCAGCATTAGGCAAGTTAAGAATGCATGCCAGAGTAGTAATTTGTGGCGCTATTTCTCAATACAACAATACCACAAAAATTAAAGGACCTAGCAATTACTTGTCTTTATTAGTTACTCGTTCTACCATGCAAGGTATGGTTGTTATGGATTATAGCAAAGAATTCGGAGTAGCAGCAAAACAAATGTCTTTATGGCTTAAAGAAGGCAAACTAACCTACAGAGAGGCAATGTATCACGGAATTGAGAATTTTCAGGAAACATATAACAGATTGTTTACCGGAGATAAAAAAGGAAAACTAATTTTAAAAGTAAAAGAGTAGTGGAGTTAGAGCATTTTTTTCAATGCCCACATTGTTGGGAATCTATTTCTATGATCTTAGATAAAAGTGTTGCACATCAAACCTATATAGAAGATTGTGAAGTTTGCTGCAACCCAATAGAAATTACACCCACCTTTAATGCTGGTGAGTTAGAAGGTTTTTACGCAGAATCTATAGAACAATAATTTTTTTAAGAAGCTTTTTCTTGCTTTCCGTTGTATCTTTTTTACAATTATTTTAGGCAATTAAAATGCCTTATTAGCGGTAAAAAAGGATGCCACTTCAATCAAGGCTAGAGAGAACGTCTTATAATTTACAAAGGATTTTTCCAATTAAATTCATTAAAAAGAGCAATCCAATCATCAGGAAAAGAAGCTTTTAATGTCAATTTTTCATTTGTAAACGGGTGATTAAATACTAAAATACCCGCATGTAAAAACATATTTTTCCATCCAAAGTTAGTTTCAAACATTACATCATGATTTTTGTCACCATACTTTGTATCACCAATTAAAGGATGGCTAATTTTATTGGTATGTATTCTTAGTTGATGCATTCTGCCTGTTTTTGGCATTAATTTTACCAGGCTATAACGAGATGAATTGTAGGGTTTTACAGCAATATCTAAGGTAACTTTATTTAGTGTTTCTAAATGCGTTAGTGCTTCTTTATGTATGTTTGCATCTTTACCTTTTACCGGAGTATCGATTGTCTTTGTAGCTTCAGAAAATCCGCGAACTACCCCAAAATAATTTTTATCAATTTTATTCTCGGTAAATAATTCTTGAAATTTAGAAACAAAACCAGTCTCTTTAGCAAGTAGAATAATGCCAGAGGTTTTTCTGTCTAACCGATGTATTGGGTATACTTTTAAACCAAGCGACTCGCTAATTAATTTTAACAGCGATACTTCATGGCTCATGTTTCTTGAGTGATGCGCATGGTGTACAAGCATGTTATTGGGTTTATTAACCGCAATAAAATAATTGTCTTCAAAAATAATTTCTAAGTCCATTTTTAAAGTTTTTAAATAGCTGACGATTTTTTATTGTTAAACTTTAAAAAACCAATTAATAGTAAAGAAATGAGTCCGCATATAAAAAAACCAATGAATAGCGGTAAAGCGGTTTTAACTAAATAGCTACCAATAAATGTTGCAATTGGCACTGCCATAATAGTAGAAGTAAAGCCGTTAATTGCTGCGCCAATGCCTGCTATATGTCCTATTGGTTCCATGGCTAAAGCTCTGGTATTGCCAAAAAGAAAACCGAGGGCAAAAAATTGCAGTCCGAAAAATAAAATTAACATATAAATACTTGGGTTCTGTTCGCCATAAAAGAAACAAATATATAGCAAAGGTATAGCGGTAAAAAGTAGCGTAAAAATGGTGACTAATTTTAACATGCCAAGTTTTACAACAAATTTTCCATTTAAAAAAGTGGCAAAACCAACACTAATTGCCAAGCCAGCAAATATGTACGGAAACTCTTCTTTTAAATTGTATTGCTGTTCAAAAATTAACTGACTAGCGCTTAAATATACCATAAAAGAACCTGTAATAAAACCAGAAAATAAGGTAAAAATAATAGCTTGTTTGTGTTTTAAAAACTCTTTTGTACCCTCTACAAAAAGTGCTAATTTAAAGGTTTTTCGATGTTCTTTTTTTAAGGTTTCTGGTTGTCTTTTCCAGACCCAAATCATTGTAAATAAGCCAAAAATCAATTGGCTATAAAATATAGAACGCCAACCATAATTATCTAACATTAATTTACCAATAGCAGGTGCTACAACCGGAACTAAAATAAAAATAACAACAATAAAAGACATCACTTTTGCCATTTGATTGCCACTAAAACGGTCTCTAACCATTGCAATACTTATAGTTCTAGGTGCAGACAAACCAATACCTTGTAAAAGTCTACCAACAATCATCGTTTCTAGGCTAGTAGCAGAAACACAAATAAAACTAGCAAAGGCAAATACAATAAAACCAACATAAATTACTGGTTTTCTTCCAAAACTATCCGATAATGGCCCAGATATTAATTGACCAGATCCTAAGCCAAGAAAAATCATTGTTATAAACAACTGATTATTTTTAGGACTTACAACTTGTATTGTTTTGCTAATATCTGTTATTGCTGGTAATAATGCATCGATTGCCAATGCAACCAAAGACATTAAAGATGCCATTACGATAATAAATTCTAGTTCTGTTTTTTTTCTGATCTCCACGCTGCAAAAGTAGTTTTATTTATAGTTTCTAAATACTTTTTATTTAAAACTATTTTACCAAACAGTAGAGATCTATAGTAAGTTAAAAATACTATTTAACATAATATAAATTATAGTACATGTATATAGTAATTTCTGTATAGCCGTTTTTCAGGCTATTTACAAATAATTGTAGATATGACTTCTTTAGAATCATATCATCAACAATTATGTTAAAAGAAATTACGGCTCATTAACTTATAGGTTTATTTCATAGCTATAATTCTCTATTATGTAAAATATCCTAGAAAGCTCTTAACATTAAATATTCATTCGCTTGTTGGTGTTTTAAAATTCGTTAACAAGTCTCAATTATAATTCCGTAGTATCTTGTATTTAGCAATATTCAATAGCATTTATTAAAAACGTCTTTAGAATTATAGTAATAGATATTTCGTTAAAAATAATTACGAATCTAATTATTATCAATTGTTTAATATCATATTAATTGAGTAGCTATTCTAAATCTACTTGGCCAACAATTAAAATCTTTTGACGTTAATTTTAAATCTACAGAAATTTCTATTAGTTCTCTTAGGAAAGGAGTTTACTTTTTAAAAGTATCATTTTATAATGGTAGCCACGTTTTAACAAAAATTGTTAAAGAATAAGACAAACTCTATTTAGTTTTTATTTACTATTTTCAATAAAAACATGAGATAATAATAATTAATACTATTAATAAATCTATCTTAAGTTAAGGTGTAATTTATCAGGTTATAATTCTATCAAAAGTAATTTAAAACACAAGTTTAATAGTATATTTGTGGTCTTTAAAGATTTATAGAATGGTATTTAAAAAGTTACATCCTTATATAAAAGAGAAGTTAGCATCGTTAGATATTACAACTCCTACCCTTTTTCAAACTAAAAGCATTCCACTTATAAAAAGTGGTGCCAATGTATATTGTTTTGCTCCAGAAAACAGCGGAAAAACAACAACATTAATACTTACAACATTGCATAAATTACAATGTGAAGAAGCTGGCAGCGCACCAAGAGCAATTATTTTAGTTGAAAATAATGTAAAAGCGGGCGAATTGTATGATGCTTTTATAAGTTATACCAGACATAGCACTTTACGTGTCTATTATGGTGATGAAAGAGAGCATATAGATCTTTTAAAGTCTGAAATATTTGAAGGCATTGATGTTTTAATAGCAACCCCGAAAATTGTAAACAAGCTACTTTTATTAGAAGGATTAAATACTACGCAAGTAAAAATATTTCATATTGATGATGCTTCTTTTCTATCAGAAAAATCTGCATATGCTGCTTTAATAGCTATTACGCAAAGTATTCATAAATGTCAGTATGTTATTTATGCAGATAAAATTGAACCTAACTTAAAAAAATTACAAGATTATTTTATGCAGTTTGCAAAAACAATTAGCATTAAATAACCTAAAAAAGACATCAGTATAATGATTATACCTAAATTACATTATGTATCGCAAGGAAATACTGCTAATGAACATCTAGAAAACATTCAGAAAGCATGTTCTTCTGGTGCAGAATTGGTGCAATTGAACATTAAAGATATCTCTGAAAAAAAATATTTAAAGTTTGCTGAAAAAGCAAGAGAAATAACAGCACACTATCAAACAAGACTTATAATTACAAACTATTATAAGGTGGCTAAAACTATAAAAGCAGATGGTGTTCATATAGATAATACCGAGTTTTGCCCTACCGTAGCGTTAGATTATTTATTTACTTGGCAAATTATTGGTGCAACAGCATCAAACTTAAAAGAATGCCAAGTTTTAGTAGAAAAAAAAGTAGATTATATTGTGTTCGATCCTTTTACAACTTTTGACTCTAATTCTTTAAGCACAACAATTCCAATTCTTGGTGCTGGTAGTATTACTGTGAAAGATATTCCTGTTATTTTACAAAAAGGGATTTCTGGTGTTGCAATTTCTGATGCTATAACAGAAGATTTTAATAGTATAAAGGTATTTCATCAGCTATTAAATGCTGCTTCTTCAGACGAAAAGAAGTATACATTTCAATAATAAGGCATAAAAAAAACACAACTATATTAGTTGTGTTTTTTTTAATAAATTCTATTGCTTAACGTCTGCTATAATTAGGAGACTCTTTTGTTATCACAACATCGTGTGGGTGACTTTCATTGATACCACTTGCTGTAATTCTTACAAATTTACCAGTATCTTTAAGTGTGGCTATATCTTTTGCACCACAATAGCCCATTCCTGCACGTAAACCACCAATAAATTGATGAATACTTTCTGATAATTCTCCTTTATAGGGTACTCTACCGACAATACCTTCGGGTACTAATTTTTTAATATCGTCTTCAACATCTTGAAAATATCGATCTTTAGAGCCTTTTTTCATTGCTTCTACAGATCCCATACCTCTGTACGATTTAAATTTTCTTCCTTCGTAAATAATTGTTTCTCCAGGAGATTCTTTTGTACCTGCAAGTAAAGAGCCTAGCATTACACAATCTGCACCGGCAGCAATTGCTTTTGGTATATCTCCGGTATAACGAATACCACCATCTGCAATAACTGGTACACCACTCCCCTTAATAGCGGCAGCAACTTCTAAAACGGCAGAAAATTGAGGAAACCCTACTCCTGCAACAATTCTAGTGGTACAAATAGAGCCAGGTCCAATTCCTACTTTTACAGCATCTGCGCCAGCAGCTACTAAATATTTAGCGGCTTCGGCAGTCGCAATATTTCCGACAACAACCTCTAATTCTGGAAACTTTTGCTTTACTTGTTTTAATACATCTACAACACCTTTGGTGTGGCCGTGAGCTGTGTCTATAATTACAGCATCTACACCTGCGGCAACCAATGCAGCTGCTCTATCTACAGCATCACCAGTAACACCTAAAGCAGCAGCAACTCTTAATCTACCATATACATCTTTATTGGCAATTGGTTTTTGAGTTACTTTGGTAATGTCTCTAAATGTGATCAATCCTTTTAATTTGTAATCTTCATCAACAATTAAAAGTTTTTCTATTTTATAGTTTTGTAAAATCTTTTCAGCATCGTTTAAAGAGGTTCCAACAGCAGCAGTAACCAAGTCTTTACTTGTCATTACTTCTACAATAGGTCTTTTTAAATTATGCTCAAAACGCAAATCTCTATTGGTTACAATTCCTTTTAAAATACCATTGTCATCAACAATAGGAATGCCACCAATGCCATGCTCTTTCATATATGTTTTAGCATCTAAAACTACTGCTGTTAAGGGCAAAGTAACGGGGTCTATTATCATGCCAGATTCTGCACGTTTAACTCTTCTAACCTCTTGCGCTTGTTGCTCAATGGTCATGTTTTTATGTAAAACACCAATTCCGCCTTCTCTTGCAATTGCAATTGCTAAAGAAGATTCTGTAACAGTATCCATAGCAGCAGATGCAATGGGTACATTAATAGTGATGTTTTTGGTAAATTGAGTTTGAATATTTACTTCTCTTGGAAGTACTTCTGAAAATGCAGGAACTAATAAAACGTCATCGTATGTTAGTCCTTCTCCTAAAATTTTGTTGTTGTGTGCTGTCATGTTGCAATTAAGGTATAATTGCGTGCAAATTTACAATTAATAAATCAATTTTCTATGATTTACCTATACTTGTTTTATTCTCATTACCATATTATTTACTTGCTAGTAATTTATGAAGGAAAAATATTTTCATTTTTAAAACATTGACTTCTAGTAATTTAACTTTATTATTCTTATTTGTTCTAAATAAGCTTTGTAAATATGTTGTTGTGATGTATCTTTGCACTCGAAATAAAAACTATTTATAATTAATCTAAATAAAATGAGGAAAGTACTTATTATTGCAACTACTTTATTTACAGTAGTATTAACTGCTCAAAAAGGTGAAAATAAAAAAGGGTCTTTAGACTCTATTCAGAAATTAGACGAAGTTATTATTGCTACAAATGCCATATTAGGTAATAAATATGTTGCTAAAAACAGAACTGGTTCTGCGTATTATTTATCACCTAAAGAATTAAAAAAGTTTAGCTTTACAGATGTGTCAAGAGCATTAAGAATTGTGCCTGGTGTAAATATTTATGAAGAAGATGGTTTCGGGTTAAGACCTAATATTAGTTTGCGAGGTACATCGCCAGAAAGAAGTTCTAAAATAACTTTAATGGAAGATGGTGTATTAATTTCTCCTGCTCCATACAGCGCTTCTGCTGCCTATTATTTTCCTACAATTGCAAGAATGGAAGCTGTAGAAGTTTTAAAAGGTAGTAGTCAAGTTCAATATGGTCCTTTTACTACGGGCGGTGCAATCAATATGATTTCTACGCAAATACCTAATGAGTTTGGTGGGCAAGTAAGAGCCAGTTACGGTAGTTTTAATTCGAACCAATTACATGCAAAAATTGGTGGTGGTAATGATAATTTTGGATACGCTTTAGAGTATTTAAATTATGGTTCTGATGGTTTTAAAACATTGCCAAGTGGTAAAAATACTGGTTTTAATAAAAATGATGTGGTTGCTAAAGTGCACGTTAACCTTTTTCCTAAGGCTGCAATCCAACAATCTTTATCATTCAAATTTCAATATTCTGATGAAGTGGGTAATGAAACTTATTTAGGCTTGTCTGAAGAAGATTTTAACAGCAATCCTTTTTCTAGATATGCTGCTTCTGATAACGATAAAATGACCACAGATCATAGGCAGTATATGTTAACTCATAAATTGGTTTTTTCAAAAAATTTACAAATTACAACCACTGCATATCAAAATAACTTTGCAAGAAATTGGTACAAATTAAATGATGTTACTTTTAATGGCGATAAGCAGTCTATTGCAAATGTTTTAGAAAATCCTACTTCTTTTTCTAATCATTTTTCAATACTTAACGGGTCTGTAAATTCTGATGTTGATGTGCTAGGAATAAAAGCAAATAACAGAAAATATATTTCTAAAGGTATTCAGACAAAATTAGATTATCATTGGTATAATGGCGATTTTTTTCATGACTTAGAAATTGGACTTCGCCTTCATTATGATGAAGAAGATCGTTTTCAATGGGTAGATAAATACAGTATTTCTAACCAAGGAGATTTACAATTAACTACCGCCGGAATACAAGGAAGTGATGCAAATAGAATAAGTAGTGCAAATGCTTTTGCTTCTTATATTACTTATAAGTTGAAATTTAATAAATGGACCTTTACACCTGGTATACGTTACGAAAACATTACGTTAGAAAGAGAAGATTTTGGTACAAGCGATGTTACCAGATCTGGCGTAAACTTGTCTGAAAGACAAAACTCTGTGGGTGTATTTATACCTGGTATCGGATTCAACCATAAATTTAATAACGAATTATCCCTTTTTGGTGGTGTACATAAAGGTTTTTCTCCTCCAGGAAATCAAGAAGAACAAAAGGCCGAAGAAAGTATTAATTATGAGCTTGGTACTCGTTTTAATTTTGGAAAAATTAAAGGAGAACTTGTAGGTTTCTTTAACGATTATTCTAACCTATTAGGTAGCGATTTAGCTGCTTCTGGCGGAACTGGTTCTTTAAATCAATTTAATGCAGGCGAAGTGAATGTTAATGGTATTGAAGTTCTATTAAACTATAACTTTTTAAATGAAAAGGCTTTATTTTCTCTTCCTTTTTCTTTTGGATACACCTTTACAAACACAGAGTTTTTAAATAGTTTTGGTAGTACAGATAGTCTTTGGGGCACTGTTGCCAAAGGAGATGAAATGCCATACATACCAAAACATCAATTTAATGCAACTCTATCTTTAGAGCATGCCAATTTCGAAATTAATTTAAACGGTCGTTATAATGGTGCTTTTAGAACTATGTCTGGTGCAGGTGATATTCCTGATAATGAAAAAGTAGCCTCTAATTTTATTATTGATGCTTCTAGTAAATATCATGTAAATAAAAATTTAAGTTTAACTGCAAATGTTATCAATGTTTTAAATAATACATATGCTGTCTCTAGAGTGCCAGCTGGTTTAAGACCAGGTCATCCATTCGGTATTTTTGGTGGATTAGAATTTAAGTTCTAATAACCAAACTAGAGATAAACTAAATGACAAAGAAGAACGCTTTACTTAAGGCGTTCTTTTTTTTGCTTTAAAAATATAATTACTGCTTTTCTAATATCCGAAGAAATAGCTGTAGAGTTTGTTTCAGCAATACTAATTACTTCTTTGTTTTCTTTGGATAAAAAAGGAATGTCGAATCCTTTTAATAAGTAATCAGAAAATGCGACTGTGTATATGTTATTTTCTTGTAGTTTTTGGTTTTTAATGTACCACTTCTCTCCTACTTTATTAGCATTAAAACGCTGTAAATAAGCTCCGGTACCTGCCGCTAAATGACCATAATCTAAAACTCTTTTTAACAAACGACCTTTAATCTTTACCTTTAAGATAGATCCACCATAAGGCAATACTCTAAAAATATCTACAGCATTAATAGCGCCTTCTAATTGATCATCAATTCTAATAGAACCGCCATTTACCAGTGCGCAATCTACTGTATCATCGAATGCAAAAGACATCGATTGGGTTATTAAATGTCCCAAATTTGTTTGCGTACTTCTAATTGGGGTATCTCTACCATCTAAAGGGGTGTTTGCTGTGAAAATTATTTCGTCTGGAGACTCTATTATATCTTTAATTTTAGCATTTAAAATAGTTTGCCATTTGCCTACAATTTCTGCTATTTTAGCATCGGGTTGTATGGTAGAATTTACTTCTTTTAGCTCAGAGTTTACAATAGTGTTTTTAGTTTTTTTATCAAACGTTATCTTATGAATATATACTGTTTTTGCATTTGCATCTGCCTTTGTTATTAGTACATTACCAACTTTATTCATACTATTGGTATGCTCATGACCGCCCATTATTAATGGAATGTTAGGTATTAGTTTTGCAATTCTTTTGTCGTTGGTTAATTTTACATGTGTTAAGCCAAACACAATATCTACTTTATCTTTAATTGCAGCATAAGAGGCTCTAGCTTTTACAAACATATTGCCATATTCTACATATTCTTTTGGATTAGAAGGTATGCAAACACTAATAAACCCTATCTTTATTTTGGTGCCATCATTATCTTGTAGTTCTTTGATAAAAGTTTCATGTAAAGGTTCTCTTTGTTTGTTTATTTCTTTGTAAAAAGGGATAGATCCCTCGGCAGTTTTTAGTTTTACATTGGCAGAAATCCACGGAAAATTACTTTCATTGAACCTTTTTTGAAGGTCATTCTTAGAAACATCAAATTCATGGTTGCCAAAAGCAACTAAATCAAAATTCATGGCATTCATCACTTCTACCATCTGTTTGCCCTTTACCCTTTCTCCTGCTACTTTTAAGGTGCCTAACAAAGACGGATTTAAAAAATCGCCAGCCATAAAAAGCAGGGTGTTTTTGTTTTCTTTTAATAGGTTTTTATGAATCGTTTCTACTCTTGCCATTCCGCCGAATTCACCTCCTTGTATCGGTGCAATTTCATAAACGTCATTTAATTGTAAAAAGGTAAACTCAATTTTATGATCGTCTTTTTTACAAGATGATACTAATAATATCAATATAAAATAGATGTGTGGTTTTAGAAATTTCATTAAAAAGGTGTAAAAAAATAGGTTTATAAAAGGATCTCTAAAGCTTTATTATAGGCGCTTTCGAAACTCATTGGTTTGATGTTGGTAATGGCTTTTTTTGCAGTAAAATAGCTTAATAATTTTTCAGTTGGCATATTACCTGTCAACTCATCTTTTGCCATTGGGCAACCTCCAAAACCCTTGATAGCACCATCAAACCTATTGCAACCTGCTGTGTATGCGGCATCTACTTTTTCGAACCATTTATCGGGTGTAGTGTGTAAATGAGCACCAAACTCTATATTAGGGTATTGCGAGATTAAGTTTGAAAACAAGTACTTTATATCTTCTGGTGTAGAGCTGCCAATAGTATCTGATAAAGACAAGATAGAAACCCCCATTTTAGATAGTTTTTCTGTCCAATTAGCTACAATTTCAACATTCCAAGGGTCTCCATACGGATTGCCAAAACCCATCGATAAATAAGCAACAACTTGTTTGTTATTTTTAGTAGCAATATTTAAAACATTGTCTAAAGTATGGATAGATTCTGCAATTGTTTTGTGCGTATTACGCATCTGAAAGTTTTCTGAGATTGAAAATGGGTATCCTAAATAATCAATTTCTTCAAATTGTACGGCATCGTTTGCTCCTCTGGTATTTGCTATAATTGCTAATAATTTACTGCTAGTTTTAGAAAGGTCTAATTTTGATAAAACTGCGGCAGTATCTCGCATTTGCGGTATTGCTTTTGGTGATACAAAACTACCAAAATCAATAGTATCAAACCCAACTTTAAGTAGAGAGTTTATGTACAATGCCTTTTTTTCTGTAGAAATAAAATGAGATTTTATTCCTTGCATTGCATCTCGTGGGCATTCTATAATTTTGACTTGCTTCATTTTAATCAAAGATAAAAATTCTAATCTATCAACAAAGCATTTTAATTGAATATTGATGTAATTTTAAAAAGAACTATAATATTAAAATTTCTTAAAAATATCAGGCTTAATTAATCAATTCAATAAAATTTAATAAACTATAGGCCTATTTTCTTTAAATGGATTTTTTATGCTGATATTTGTTATTTAAACAACGATTTTTTTTGATGATTGATAATGCTACTTTAAAAAAATTAAACAATTCGCTTTCAGGAACTGTTTTGTTTGATGATTTACACAAAACATTATATGCAACCGATGCATCTGTATACCGTAAAATACCTTTAGCAGTCGCTTTTCCTAAAACGGCACAAGATATTAAAACACTTATTTCGTTTGCAACGCAAAATAAGATTACTTTAATACCAAGAACAGCGGGTACTTCTTTGGCAGGGCAATGTGTTGGCGACGGAATTGTTGTAGACGTTTCTAAGCATTTTACCAATATTATTTCTTTTGATGAAAATGCCAGAACAATAAAGTTACAGCCAGGTATTGTTAGAGATTCTTTAAATGTTTATCTAAAAGAATTTGGTCTTTTCTTCGGCCCCAACACATCTACTTCAAATAGATGTATGATTGGTGGTATGGTTGGTAATAATTCATCTGGTAGTACGTCTATTAAATACGGAGTTACTAGAGATAAAGTTTTAGAAATTGAAGCTATTTTAAGTGATGGCTCTTCTGCAATATTTAAAGAAATTAGTTCTAAAGAATTCTTAGAAAAAGCATCACAAACAACCTTAGAAGGTAAAATTTATAAGGCTATTTTTGAAGAGCTTTCTAATACAGAAAATCAACAAGAAATTCACAAAGAGTTTCCCAAAGAAACCATTCATAGAAGGTGTACAGGCTATGCTGTTGACGAGTTTTTAAAGTCTGATTTATTTGGTGGGCAATTACCCACCATTAATGTTGCGAAGCTTTTATGTGGTAGCGAGGGCACCTTGGCTTTTACCACTTCTATCACTCTTCAATTAGATGCTTTACCACCAAAGGAAAGTATTATGGTTTGTACTCATTTTAACAGTATTAACGAGAGTTTAAAAGCTACTGTTATTGCTATGAATCATAATTTATACAATTGCGAACTAATGGATAAAACCATTTTAGATTGCACAAAAAACAATAGAGAATTAGCAAAAAATAGGTTTTTTTTACAAGGCGATCCTGAAGCTGTTTTAATGCTAGAAGTTGCCGCAGAGACCAAAGAAGAAGTTGCCGTTTTAGCAGATAAGTTAATTGCAGATTTAGAAAAAAATAACTTCGGATACCATCATCCAAAAGTATACGGACAAGATATTGCCAAAGTTCATTACCTACGAAAAGCAGGTTTGGGTGCATTGGCAAATATTATTGGTGATAAAAAAGCAGTTGCCTGTATAGAAGATACTGCGGTTGCTCTCGAAGATTTACCAAGTTATATAGAAGAGTTTACCAAAATTATGGCTAGGTATAAGCAAAGCGCTGTTTACTATGCTCATGCTGGTGCCGGAGAATTGCATTTAAGACCAATTTTAAATTTAAAGAAAAAAGAAGATGTTGTTTTATTTAGAAAAATAACAACAGAAACAGCGCAACTTGTAAAAAAATACAAAGGCTCTTTTAGTGGAGAACATGGCGATGGTATTGTACGAGCTGAATTTATTCCCTTAATGATTGGTGAAAAAAACTATCAATTATTAAGACGAATTAAAAAAGCTTTTGACACGAATAATGTTTTTAATCAAGGTAAAATAACTGATGCTTTTTCGATGGACGAAAGTCTACGTTACCAAGTAGATAGAAACGAACCAGTTATCAAAACAATTCAAGATTTTTCTGATAGTGAAGGAATTTTAAAGTTAGCGGAAAAATGTAATGGTTCTGGCGATTGTAGAAAGCCTGTAGAAGCTGGTGGTACCATGTGCCCTAGCTACAGAGCTACTAAAGACGAAAAAGATACAACCCGAGCTAGAGCTAATACTTTGCGAGAATTTTTAACAAATAATACTGCCGATAATAAGTTTGACGCTAAAGAGTTAAAAGAAGTTTTCGATTTATGCTTAAGCTGTAAGGCTTGTGCTTCAGAATGCCCAAGTAACGTAGATGTTGCAAGTTTAAAGGCAGAATTTTTATACCAATACCAAGAAACCAATGGGTATAGCTTTAGAAGTAAGATGTTTGCAAATAATGCCAAGTATAATAAACTAGGAGCTTTATTGCCCTCTGTTACTAATTTTATTACCAATACAAGCCTTACCAAAAAAATATTAGGAGTTGCCCAAGAAAGAACGGTACCTAAATTAGCAAAACAAACACTTGCCAGCTGGCTAAAGAATAGAAAAACGATAGATTATAAATCAAACTCTAAAGTTGTTTATTTATTTAATGACGAGTTTACTAATTTTTATGATGTTTCAATAGGAAAAGATGCTATTGTTTTGTTAGAAAAATTAGGGTATCAAGTTAAAAATATTGCCCATGATGAAAGTGGTAGAAGTCATATTTCTAAAGGGTTTTTAAAACAAGCGAAACAAATTTGTAACAATAATGTACGTATTTTTAAAGACATTATTACAGATAAAACCCCTTTAATTGGTATCGAGCCTTCTGCAATTTTAACTTTTAAAGACGAATACATTCGGTTGGCAGATGATAAAAAATCTGCAGAAAAAATTGCTTTAAACTGTTTTACGTTCGAAGAATTTTTATCAAAAGAATTAGAAAACCAACAAATTGATACTTCTTTGTTTACCGACACTTCTAAAACATTAAAAATTCATGGTCATTGCCATCAAAAAGCTTTAACAGGTACTTTTGCGGGTTTTAAAATGCTTAGCATTCCTAAAAACTACTCAGTTACCATTTTAAATACAGGTTGTTGCGGTATGGCAGGTTCTTTCGGATATGAAAAAGAACATTATAAAGTATCTATGCAAGTTGGTGAAGATACCTTGTTTCCTAAAATTAGAAATTGTGCAGAAACTACAGAAATTGCAGCTTCTGGAACAAGTTGTAGACATCAAATTTTTGATGGTACAAAGCGTATTGCAAAACACCCAATTACACTTTTAAAAGAAGCCTTAATTTAATTAGAGTTATTAAAACGCTGTATGTTAATTTTATAAACAAAAAAAAAGCCTTATTTCTAAGGCTTTTTTTACGATTTATTTTTAGTTAATTTAAACTTGCCAAACTACTTTTAATAGTTTCAATTTTAGCCAAAGTGTCTGCTTCTTTTTTACGCTCTAAAGCCAATACTTGCTCTGGCGCATTGTTTACAAAACGTTCGTTAGATAGCTTTTTTGTAATGCCAACTAAAAACCCTTCTGCCCTTTTAAGCTCGGTATTTAATTTTTCTATTTCTGCCTCAACATCAATATTATCTATAGAAATTGGCACAAAATACTCATTCGATTTTACTCTAAAAGAAGCACCTTCTACTTTTTCTGAAACATATTCTATAACATCTGTATTTGTAAGTTTTTGTATCACCTTATCAAACACTTGCGTATTGTTATCGTTATTAATTACAAATAAAGAAACAGCATCTTTAAAAGAAATGTTTTTATCTTTTCTGATGGTTCTAATTCCTGAAATTACATCTGTAGTAAATTCAAAGTTTGAAATAATGGTAGCATCAAAATCTTTTAAAACAGGATATTTTGCAATTACCAAGGCTTCTTCAGGAGTTCTTTCTGCAATAAATTGCCAAATTTCTTCTGTTAAAAATGGCATAAATGGATGCAATACTTTTAAGTTATTTTCTAAAACTTCAATAACTGCATCAAATGTTGTTTTGTCTATTGGTTGTTGATATGCTGGTTTTACAATCTCTAACAGCCAAGAAGAAAAATCGTCATTAATCAATTTATAAATTGCCATTAATGCATCTGACAAACGGTATTTAGAAAAATGATCTTCTATTTCTGCCAAGGTTTTTTGAAACTTCGCTTCGTACCATTCTAAACCAATTTTTGAGGTTTCTGGTTGTGATAGATTTGCATCTACTTCCCACCCTTTTATCAGTCGAAAAGCATTCCAAATTTTATTGGCAAAGCCTTTTCCTTGCTGACATAAATCTTCATCAAACATTAAATCGTTTCCAGCAGCAGAACTTAATAACAACCCAACACGTACGCCATCTGCTCCATAATCTGAAATTAATTTTAATGCATCTGGTGAATTCCCAAGAGATTTAGACATTTTACGTCTTTGTTTATCTCTAACCAAACCAGTTAAATACACATTATTAAAAGGCTTTTCATCTTTGTACTCGTATCCTGCAACAATCATTCTGGCAACCCAGAAAAATAAAATATCTGGACCAGTAACTAAATCGTTGGTTGGGTAATAGTATTTAATTTCTTCATTTTCTGGATTTCTAATTCCATCAAAAACAGACATTGGCCATAACCATGAAGAAAACCATGTATCTAAAGCATCTTCGTCCTGACGTAAATCTTCAATTTTAAAAGACTTCTCGACTGCGTTGGAAGAGACCGCTAATTTATATGCTTCTTCTTTAGTTTCTGCAACTACAAAATCTTCTTTTCCATCACCATAAAAATAGGCCGGAATTTGTTGTCCCCACCAAAGTTGACGAGAGATGTTCCAATCACGCACATTTTCCATCCAATGACGATACGTATTTTCAAATTTCTTTGGATATAAATTGATATCAGTATCGTCTCCTAAAACCGCCTTAATCGCTGGTTTCGCCAATTCTTCCATCTTTAAAAACCACTGGTCAGACAATCTTGGTTCTATGACTGCTTTGGTTCTTTCTGATGTTCCAACTTTATTTGTATGAACTTCTGTCTTAACTAAAATTCCCTTTTCTTCTAATTCTTTGGCAATCTCTTTTCGAACTACAAACCTATCTTTGCCTTGATAATGCAATCCGAAGGAATTTAAAGTAGCATCATCATTAAAGATATCTATTACCTCTAATTTGTGTTTATCGCCTAAATTTTTATCATTTTCATCGTGTGCAGGTGTTACTTTTAAGCATCCTGTACCAAATTCTAAATCTACATATTCATCTTCAATAATAGGAATAACTCTATTTGAAAGAGGTACAATTGCTTTTTTGCCTTTTAAATGGGTAAAACGCTCATCATTTGGGTTGATACAAATAGCTGTATCTCCAAAAATAGTTTCTGGTCTTGTAGTAGCAATCGTTAAAGTATCTGAAGAACCTTCTATTTTGTATTCTAAATAATACAAGTTTCCTTGTCTTTCTTCATGAATTACTTCTTCATCAGACAGCGTTGTTTTAGCTTCCGGATCCCAATTTACCATTCTATAGCCTCTGTAAATAAGCCCTTTGTTGTATAAGTCTACAAAAACTTTAATTACAGATTCAGACATTTCTGGATCCATTGTAAAAGCAGTTCTTTCCCAATCGCAAGAAGCACCTAGTTTTTTTAATTGTTCTAAAATAATACCTCCATATTCATCTTTCCAATCAAAAGCATGTTGTAAAAATTCTTCACGAGTTAAATCGCTTTTAGAAATACCTTGTTCTTTTAATTTGGCTACAACTTTTGCTTCTGTAGCAATAGAAGCATGATCTGTACCAGGTACCCAACACGCATTTTTACCCTGTAAACGGGCACGACGAATTAAGACATCTTGTATGGTATTGTTTAACATATGCCCCATATGCAAAACCCCTGTTACGTTTGGTGGCGGAATTACAATGGTGTAAGGCTCTCTTTCATCTGGTGTAGAATGAAAATAATTGTTTTTCATCCAGTAATCGTACCATTTATCTTCTACTTTACTTGCATCATATTTAGATGGAATTGTCATGTTTTGGTATTCTTTTTTTGATAATTAATGCGCAAAAATACAATTATCTAAATTTGTAGAGAAAATTAGTGCTTAGTTTTTTAAAACAAATTATTAGCACTAATTTTGTTGTAAAATATCATGTTATGAGATTATTATTTTGTTTTGTAGTGGCTTTTTTTGTTTCCTTATCGATGTTTTCTCAAGAGTTTAAATTCGAAAACGAAACAATCGATTATGGCAGCATAGAAAAAGGTAGTAATGGAGACCGTATTTTTACTTTTAAAAATATTGGTACAGAACCAATTATTATTACCAACATTGTATCGTCTTGCGGATGTACCATTCCTAAAAAACCAGAAAAGCCAATTATGCCAGGTGAAAAAGGAGAAATTAAAGTTTCTTACGACACGCAACGACTTGGTTCTTTTTCTAAAGTGATAACTATTTTTTCGAATGCAAAAAACACTAGAAAAGCAATTAAAATTAAAGGATTCATAAAAAAAGGGATTTCTTTAACAAAACAAAAAAGCATCTTATCTAACTATTAATTTTAGTTGAATTAAGCTTGTATCAAACAGAAAATAAAGAGATATTGTCTCTTAAAAAAAGATTTAGTAACCCTACATTTCGGGATTTTTTTTCCGTAATAAAATTAAAAATAAACGAATGCCTTCTATTTCACAAAAAGGAATATCAATGCCAGAATCGCCAATTAGAAAATTGGTACCTTATGCAGAAGATGCAAAAAAAAGAGGAACTAAAGTATATCATTTAAACATTGGTCAGCCAGATATTAAAACGCCTCAGGTTGCTTTAGATGCTGTAAAAAATAATGATGTAACAACACTTTCTTATGCTCGTTCTGAAGGATCTGAAGAATACAGAATAAAACTGGCTAATTACTACAAAGCACATCAAATAAACGTTACTGCGAATAATATTGTGGTTACAACTGGTGGTTCTGAAGCGTTACTTTTTACGATTGGTAGCATTACAGATCCTGGTGATGAAATTATAATTCCAGAACCTTTTTATGCCAATTACAATGGTTTTTCTAGAGCATCTGGTGTTACAGTTGTTCCTGTAATTTCTAAAATTGAAGATAATTTTGCGCTCCCAAAAATTGAAGATTTCGAGAAGTTAATTACTAAGAATACCAAGGCTATTTTAATATGTAATCCTGGTAATCCGACGGGATATTTATATTCTGAAGAAGAAATTAAGAAATTAAAAGCAATTGTTTTAAAGCATGATTTATTTTTAATTGCTGATGAAGTTTACAGAGAGTTTACCTATGATGGTGAACAGCATACATCTGTTTTATCTGTATCTGGTTTAGAACAACACGCTATCATTATCGATTCTGTTTCTAAGCGATATAGTATGTGTGGTGCTAGAATTGGATGTATTGTATCTAAAAACAACGATTTTATAACTACAGCTATCAAATTTGCACAGGCAAGATTGAGTCCGCCAACCTACGCTTTAATGGCAAGTGAAGCTGCTTTAGACACTCCGCAAAAATATTTTGATGATGTAAAAGAAGAATACGTTGCAAGAAGAAATACGCTTGTTACAGCTTTAAAACAAATACCTGGCGTAAAAGTAGCCAATCCTAAAGGGGCATTTTACTGTGTTGCAGAATTGCCTGTAAAAGACACAGATCATTTTGCACAATGGTTGTTAGAATCGTTTAGTTATCGAAATGAAACGGTTATGGTGGCACCAGCAAGCGGATTTTATTCTACGGAAGGAGAAGGAAAAAACCAAATAAGAATGGCATATGTTTTAAATAAGCAAGATTTAATTAAGTCTGCAGAAATTTTAAAACAAGCTCTAAATAGCTATCAAGACTAATTGAAGATACTAGAAAATATATCCTTAAAAAAATACAATACATTTGGTATTGATGTTACTGCAAAACGGTTTATTTCTATAAAGTCTGTATACGAGTTACAGCAGTTATTAAAAATAGAAAAAGAACTGTTTTTAATTTCTGGTGGAAGCAATATGTTATTGACGAAAGATATTAATAAACTAGTTGTACATATTGATATTAAAGGAATTTCTATTGACAATGAAGATGATTCTTTTGTTAATTTAACAGTAAACGCTGGCGAAAATTGGCACGAATTTGTGCTGTGGTGTGTTGATAGTAATTATGGAGGTTTAGAAAATTTATCTCTAATACCGGGTAATGTTGGTACCTGCCCTATTCAGAACATTGGTGCTTATGGTGTAGAAGTAAAAGATACAATTACCAAAGTAGAAGCGTTAGAAGTTGCCAGTGGTAAATTAGTAACTTTTTCTAATGAAGATTGTAAATTTGGGTATCGAAATTCCATTTTTAAAAATGAAGTTAAGGGCAATTATATTGTTACTTCCGTTAGTTTTAAACTGACTAAAAAACAACACCATTTAAATTCTTCTTATGGTGCAATTGAAGTAGCACTTGCAGAAAATAATATAACACAACCCTCTTTAAAAGATATTTCTAATGCAGTTATTGCCATTAGAAAATCGAAATTACCAGACCCAAAAGAAATTGGTAATAGTGGTAGTTTCTTTAAAAATCCTGTGATTTTAGAAACCCACTTTTTAAAGCTTCAGAAAAAGTATCCAAAAATACCTTTCTATCCTGTAGTTGCAAGCGCTAAAGTGAAAGCTCTTGATAAAGAAGCACAAGTAAAAGTTCCGGCTGGTTGGTTGATAGAAAAACTAGGTTTTAAAGGCAAACGTTACGGTAGTTATGGTGTGCATGAAAAACAGGCATTGGTTTTGGTTAATTATAGCAATGCAAGCGGAATAGAAATATATGAATTAGCTAAAAAAATTCAGAGAGAAGTTCATACTACTTTTAAAATTGCTTTAGAAATTGAGGTGAATGTAATTCAGTAATTTTTATTCTAAAACTTCTTTAGTAATTCTGAATAATATCCATAGAAAACAATTAAATTTGCCCGTATTTTAAAATTAGGATTTAATACTGTTCTTAAACAGATTACTCATAATCTACACTAGAAAAAGCGCACGTGGCGAAATTGGTAGACGCGCAGCCTTGAGGGGGCTGTGAACGTAAGTTCGTGGAAGTTCGAATCTTCTCGTGCGCACTTAAATAAAAATTAAAGAGGCTTTCACAAAAAATTAACCTTTCTAAATTCTTTTATTACTAATATTGCATATGCAAAAACTTCTATTATTTACCTGTTTAATAGCTTCTTTAAGCTTGTTCTCTCAAAATGATACTCTTCGTGTTAACCATTTAAAAGGACAGATTATTCATGCTGAAAGTAAGAAAGCACTTAGTGCTGCTCATATCTTAAACTTAAATACTGTTCAAGGATCGATAACAAATGAAAATGGTTTTTTTGAAATACCAACCAAAGCAAATGACACCATTTTAGTTTCTTATTTAGGGTATGCTTCTATAAAGTTAAAAATAACAAACGACCTTTTAAAAGGAAATGAACTTTTAATTGCTTTGTATGAAAAACCCGAGGAAATTAAAGAAGTGGTTATCAAGTCTACCAATTTAATTGGTGTTTTAGAAATAGACATAAAACAAGTGCCTAAAGATAGATTTACTAGGATTAAAATTAATGGTTTGCCTCAAACTTATGAAGTTGGTAAGCCAAAAGCAAAAGACTTCTCATCTCCTATTGCAGCATTGTTTAACCCAGTAGACTTCTTATATGCTCATTTTGGTAAAAAACCAAAACAGTTAAAAAAGCTTCAAAAATTAAAAAAAGAAGACAATTTACGTAAAATGTTGTCTGGTAAATTTGATAGAGAAGTAATGATGGAATATTTACAAATGGATAGACAAGAATTAACAGCGTTATTGTCTGATTGTAATTACTCTGAATATTTTGTAAAAAAAGCATCAGATTTACAAATGATTGAGGCCGTTTTAGACTGTTATGAAAACTATAAAGCATTAAAAAACGGAAAGATTGAAAGAGATAAAATTCCTACTAAAGACTAGTAATTAATTTTTATTTTAAGCATAAAAAAAACCAGCATTAGCTGGTTTTTTTGTTGTACTAAATTTGTATTTTATTGATTGCCTAATATGATTGGCAATCCATCTTTGCCAGAACCAATAACAATTACTTTACTGTTAGGAGACTTCGATAGCTCTAAAGTAGCATCGATACCTTTTTCTTGTAAAATTTTCTCTGTTAAAGAGGCACTTAAAATTTTATTTGCAATAGCCTTTCCTTCTGCATCAATTTTTTGTCTTTCGGCCTCTTTTTTAGCTTTAGATAATCTAAATTCATATTCTAAAGATTCTTGCTCTTGCTTTAATTTTGTTTCAATAGCAATTCTAATAGTACTAGGTAACTTTACATCTTCAACTAATACTCTAGTAACTAAAAGGTATTGGTCTTTTAAAACGTTTTGTACTTCTTCTAAAATTTCTTGCTCTATCACATCTCTTTTACTCGAATACAATTGCTCTGGAGTATAACGTCCTACAACGCTTCTAGCAGCAGCATTAATTGCAGGGTCTAGTAATTCTCTTTCATAGTCTTGCCCTTTTGTCTTAATTAGTTTACCAAGGTTAGAAAATTCTGGTTCATACCAAATAGTACCGTTAACCTTTACTTCTAAACCATTTACAGATAGAACATTCATCTCATCTGAAATAGATTGCTGACGTACTTTTCTTACAATCATTTTGTTCCAAGGAAACATAAAGTGAAATCCTTCTCCGTAAGTTGTGTCGGTATCAATACCATCACCTAAAGTTCTAAAAATTACACCACCCTCACCTGGGCCAATTGTTACGGTAGATTTTGAAAAAGCGATAATTGCAATTACCACTAGTATGATAAAAAAAGCACCCCCTTTTGGAAACTTGATATCCATTTGATTATTTGACATTTTTATTTTTTTTAAATTCAATCAAATTTACAACTTAACTTTGTGAAACACAATCTATCGTTGCACAAAATTTTTAAATTGTTCTTTGTTTTATTCTGATATACATATCGTTTTAACCAAAAAAAAACCAGATAAATACAAGATTTATCTGGTTTAAAAATAAGTTATTAAAACTTAATCTTTATCAAACAATGCTTTATGTAGCAAACCTGCAACTACTGCACCTGCTAATGGCGCTACCCAAAATAACCAAGACTGAGACAAATAGGCTCCTTCCGCAAAAATTGCCTGACTTAATGATCGAGCTGGGTTAACAGATGTATTTGTTATTGGTATGCTAATTAAATGTATTAGTGTTAGTGCCAAACCTATTGCAATTGGTGCAAATCCTTTTGGTGCATTCTTATTAGTACTTCCTAAAATAATTAATAAGAAAAATAGGGTTAATAAAAACTCTACAATAAAGGCAGATTGCATTGAATAATTATCTGGTGATAATTCGCCAAAACCATTTGCAGCAAAACCACCAACAGATTCAAAATCGGCTTTGCCAGAAACAATTAAATATAATGCAGATGCTGCTAAAATAGCACCAATTAATTGAGCAATAATATATGGTATTAATTCTTTTATAGAAAATTTACCAGCAGCAAAAAGCCCCACAGAAACAGCAGGATTAAAATGACCTCCAGAAATGTGTCCTACAGCATAAGCCATTGTTAAAACTGTTAAACCGAAAGCCAAAGAAACACCAACAAAACCGATGCCTAAATCTGGGTATCCAGCAGCAAAAATTGCACTACCACAACCGCCAAAAACTAACCAAAAAGTTCCGAAAAACTCTGCTATGTATTTTTTCATAATATTTTTTATTTTAAGGTATTCACAATGTTAAGACACCAAAAAAAGAAGGAAGTCACATTGCAAATTATAAAAGAACATTTTTAAAAGAACATAAGAATTTGTATCTTTGTTTAAGATTTTTATACAATGAAATTATTATTTATTACTATTGGTTTATTAGCGTTTGGTGTTGCAGGTATTGCAATTAAAATTTGGGCAAAAAAAGACGGCAAATTTGCAGGTACCTGTGCAAGTCAAAATCCGATGCTAAACAAAACTGGCGAATCTTGTGGTTTTTGTGGTAAATTACCAGAAGAATTTAATACATGTGCAGAGCCACAACATAACTAAAACATATTTTTATTAAATGATTTTAACTGTGCTTTTCTACTTTTTCGTAGCATTTACAGTCATACAAATTATTTATTATTTGTTCTTTTCTTCAATCTTATTTCATAAAGATGTAATCGAAAAAGGCGTTTCTTTACCTGTTTCAGTTATTATTTGTGCTAAAAATGAAGCCAAAAACCTCAGTTCTTTTCTACCTTATATATTAGAACAATCTTATTCAAATTTTGAAGTTATTTTAATTAATGATGCCTCTTCTGATGCAACCCTTGAGGTGATGCAGTCTTTTAAAAAAGAGAATGAACGAATTACGATAATTGATGTAAAAAATAATGAAAGTTTTTGGGGAAATAAAAAATATGCATTAACACTAGGTATTAAAGCTGCAAAAAACAATCATTTACTATTTACAGATGCCGATTGTAAACCTCTTTCTAAAAATTGGATTACTACTATGGTACAAAAATTTAAAACAGAAAAAACAATTGTTTTAGGCTATGGTAAATACAAAGCAGAAAAAAGTATTATAAATCTACTGGTTAGGTATGAGACCTTATTAACTGCCATGCAATATTTTAGTTATGCTAAAATTCAATTTCCTTACATGGGTGTTGGTAGAAATTTAGCCTATACAAAAGATACGTTTTTTAATGTAAATGGTTTTATAAGTCATATTCAGCTAAAATCTGGTGATGATGATTTATTTATACAAGATGCTGCAAATAAAGAGAATACAACAATTTCTATGTCTAAAAGTAGTTTTACAGAGTCTTTAGCACCGACAACTTTTAAGCAATGGTTTCTTCAAAAAAGAAGACATGTATCTACTGCAAAACACTATAAGTTTAAGCACCAATTTTTTTTAGCACTATTTTATATTTCTAAATTATTATTTTATTTAATGGGTAGTGTGTTATTATTTTTTAATCCGTTAAAAATTTTAGTATTCATATTAACTTATTACCTAGTTCAGATATTGGTTACTTATTTTTCTGCTAAAAAGTTAGAAGAACCAAAGGTGGCATTATTTGCTCCTTTTCTAGAAATAGGACTCTTATTATTTCAGTTATCAATATTTATTACTAATTTGACCTCAAAACCAACTCATTGGAAATAAGTGAAAATAAATTAAGTTTAAATATAACTAATGCCAAGCAAGGCGATCAAGCGGCATTTAGGTATTTATTAAATTCTTTTTGGGGTGCTGTATATGCCTATCAATTAAAAAGAACACAGAGTGAAAATGATGCAGAGGATATTACCATTCAAACGTTTTCTAAAGCTTTTGATAAAATTGAAACTTATGATGAAAAGTATGTATTTAAGACATGGTTAATTGCCATTTCTAAAAATGTTCATATCGATTTGTTAAGAAAAAAGTCTATTTCTATTTCTGCTGATAATTCTAAAGAGCATGAAAAAAAAGTCTATTTAATTGTAGATGAAAGCCCTACGCCCGAAGACAAAATTATAACCGAACAAAATTTAGCTAAATTATTAAGAGATATTAAACAGTTAAAGCCCAAGTACCAAGAGGTCATACATTTAAGATACTTTCAAGAATTAAGTTATAAAGAAATTTCTAAACAAATAGATGAACCTATGAATAATGTGAAAATTAAGCTTTTAAGAGCAAAAAAATTACTTGCAGAAATTATTAAAAAGTCTTAAAAAATAGATTATTTCTAATGATTAGTTAGTTTTAGATTCTCAATTTAAACTTCATTTAAATTCTATAAATTACTGTTGATTATTTTACGTAATTTTGAAATATTAAAGTAATTTTTTAATCACTTTTAGTGAAAATGCACTTCATAGACGTTATACTTCCCATACCCATTCAAAAAACATTTACATATGCTGTAACTGAAGAAGAAGCTGTATTTTTAAAAAAAGGAATGCGTGTTGCGGTATCATTTGGTAAAACTAAAATGTATACTGCATTGGTGCTAAATATACATCAAACTAGTCCCGTTTTATATGAAGCAAAAGACATTCATCAAATTTTAGATGAAACGCCTCTTGTAAATGAAAAACAGCTAAAACATTGGCAATGGATTGCCGACTATTATATGTGCTCTTTAGGCGATGTATATAGAGCAGCACTACCCTCTTCTTTTTTATTAGAAAGTGAAACAATTATTTTTAAAAATAAATCTTTTTCTGATGAAAGTATTTTAACTGATAACGAGTATCTAATTTTTGAAGCATTGAGTAATCAATCTCAATTAACAATACATCAAGTTTCTAGTATTTTAGGAAAGAAAAAAGTAATGCCTATTGTTAATGAGTTGATTAATAAAGAGGTAATTACTATTAAAGAAGAAATATATGAACAGTACAAACCAAAATTAGTAAAATATGTTCGTTTACATGCTTCTCATTCTTCAGACACATCTTTAGAGATATTGCTAAATACATTGGCAAGAGCAAAAAAACAGCGTGAAGTTATTTTATGCTTCTTTCAGCTAATGAGTGCTAAAAAACCAATAAAGGTAAAAGAGTTAGAAGAAAAATCGAATGTTTCTAGTTCTATAATAAAATCTTTAGTAGATAAAAATATCTTAGAATTCTATACAATTCAAACCGATAGAATTCAATTTAATGGAGATACAAACGACTTAAAAAAGTTGAATACCCATCAAGAGAAAGCTCTTACTGAAATAAAAGAGAGTTTTAAAGACAAAGATGTTACTTTGTTGCATGGTATTACAAGTTCTGGTAAAACAGAAGTATATACAAAGTTAATTAAAGAAGTTTTAGACCAAGGCAAACAAGTACTATTCTTATTACCAGAAATTGCGTTAACTACTCAAATTATAACTCGTTTGCAGTTTTATTTTGGAGAACAAATTTCTGTTTTTCACTCTAAATATTCATTAAATGAACGTGTAGAAGTATGGATTAATATTTTAGAAAATAAGTCTAAAGCAAAAATTATTTTAGGAGCTAGATCTTCTATTTTTTTACCATTTTCTAATCTAGGATTGATTGTTGTTGATGAAGAACATGAAACTTCTTATAAGCAATTTGAGCCATCACCTAGATATAATGCTAGAGATGCAGCCATTGTTTTAGCTAAGATTCATGGTTCTAAAATACTTTTAGGGTCTGCTACTCCATCTTTAGAAAGTTATTTTAATGCCCAACAAAATAAATATGGTTTTGTGTCATTAAATAAACGTCACGGAAATGTTTTGTTGCCAAAAATTGAGTTAATAGATGTTAAAGAAAAGCAACGAAAAAAGGAAATGTCTGGTCATTTTTCTGATCGATTACTTACTTTAATTCAAGAAGCATTAGATTTAAAAGAACAGGTTATATTATTTCAAAATAGGCGTGGTTATTCGCCAGTAGTAGAGTGTAACACTTGTGGTATTTCTCCGCAATGCCCAAATTGTGATGTTAGTTTAACCTATCATAAATTTAAGCATGAACTTCGTTGTCATTATTGCAACTATCAAAGAGCAATGCCAAATAGTTGTGGTGCTTGTGGCAGTAACACACTAGATAATAAGGGCTTTGGAACAGAGCAAATAGAGTTAGAACTAAAAACATTGTTTCCAAATTATAATATTGGCAGAATGGATTTAGATACCACAAGAGGTAAAAATGGGTATCAAAAAATTATAGGTTCTTTTGAGAATAAAGAAATAGATATTTTGGTTGGTACACAAATGCTTTCTAAAGGATTGGATTTTGAGAATGTTTCTTTAGTAGGTGTTTTAAATGCCGATTCTATGCTTAATTTCCCAGATTTTAGAGCCCATGAACGTGCCTATGATATGATGGTACAAGTATCTGGTAGAGCTGGTAGAAATAAAAAACAAGGTAATGTAGCCATACAAACTTACAATCCTTATCATAAAATACTACAGCAAGTTTCTACAACAAACTATACAGAAATGTATAAAGAACAATTGCAAGAAAGGTGGCAATATAAATACCCACCTTATTATAGATTGATAAAAATAACCTTAAAACATAGAGATTACACAAAAGTTGATAATGGTGTTAATTGGTTGTTTAAAGCTTTATATAGCTCTTTCGGAGAACATGTTTTAGGACCAACAACGCCTGTTGTATCAAGAGTTAGAAATCAATATATAAAAAATATTGTCATTAAAATTCCACCAAAGCAACACTTGTCAAATACGAAACAACAACTTCAAAAAATTAAAAACACTTTTGAAGCTGTTAAAGATTTTAGACCAATTCGTTTTATTATAGATGTTGATGCTTATTAAAACCTAATGGTTAATAATTTCTGTATTGTTTGGTTTCGTTAAATACATGCTCTAATATTTTTTGCTCCTTTTCATCAAAAATAAGATTTCTACGTTTCATTACCATTGTAGCAACTTCTGCAACTTTATTAGTTTTGTATTCCGTAAAACCAGCAGCACCACCCCAACTAAAAGAGGGTATAAAGTTTCTTGGAAAACCACTTCCAAAAAGATTAGCACTAACGCCAACTACTGTCCCTGTATTAAACATGGTGTTAATTCCGCATTTAGAATGATCTCCCATCATTAATCCACAAAATTGTAAGCCAGTATTGGTAAAACGTCCTGTTTCATAATTCCATAACTTAACATCTGCGTAATTATTTTTTAAATTAGAATTATTGGTGTCTGCGCCTAAATTACACCACTCTCCAATAACAGAATTACCCAAATAACCATCATGGCCTTTACTAGAATAACCAAATAAAACACTGTTACTAACCTCGCCTCCTACTTTACAAAAAGGTCCTAAAGTTGTACCTCCATAAATTTTGGCACCCATTTTTAATACCGCATCTTCACACATTGCAAACGGACCTTTTACAGCAGAGTTTTCAAGAATTGTGGCGTTTTTTCCAATATATATTGGACCAGAAGAAGCATTTAAAATAGCAAAAGTTATTTCTGCACCTTCTTCAATAAAAATATTTTCTTTATTAATATACCTTGTTCCTTCTGGTATTGGTTCAGAAGTTCTACCTTCTGTAATTAAATCAAAATCTTGCTGAATGGCTTTTTCGTTTAAAGCAAAAATATCCCAAGTGTTTTTAATTTGCAAAAGCGGTGATTCGAATTCTATATGCTGGTAGGTGTCAAAATCTACTTCTTCTTGAGTATCTAAAGTATAAAAAGCAATAACATCATCTCCTTTAAAAATAGCTTCATTTTCAGAAAGATTTTTAATTTTACCAACAAGTTCTTTAGTCGGACAAAAAGAAGCATTTATCAAAATATTTCTTTCCATTTCTACCATCGGATACTTTTCTTCTAAGTATTCTTCTGTTATTGTAGTTGTAGTTAAACCTAAATGTTTCTCCCATTTTTCTCTTAAGGTTAAAATACCAACTCTAATATCTGCAACTGGTCTTGTGTAAGTAAATGGTAAAAGAGCATTTCTAACAGCTCCATCAAATAAAATATAGTTCATTTTTTTATTTTTAACTGTCACAAATTTACTTTAAATATAAGCAGTATAAAAGTAAAAAATATAATTGTATTTTTGAACGACCAATAGCTATCAATTATTAAAATACACGCAATGTCTAGTTTCAAACACATATCAGCATCTCAAATTACAATTACAGAATTAATGTTGCCTTCTCATTCTAATTTTAGTGGAAAAATTCATGGGGGACATATATTAAATTTAATGGATCAAATTGCTTTTGCTTGTGCATCTAAACATTCTGGTTATTATTGTGTAACAGCCTCTGTAAATAAAGTAGATTTTTTAAACCCAATAGAAGTAGGAGAACTTTTAACCTTAAAAGCTTCTATAAATTATACTGGTAGAACCTCTATGGTTGTTGGTTTAAGAGTAGAGTCTGAAAACATTAGAACTGGTAAAATAACACATTGTAATTCTTCTTATTTTACCATGGTTGCTAAAGATGATGATGGTAAAAGCGCTGCTGTACCTGGTATAATTTTAACCTCTAAAGAAGAAATTAGACGATTTGCTAGAAGTATTACTAGACAAAATGAAGGGAAAAATAGAACTTCTAGATTTAACAGTAAAACGTTTAAAGTTGATAAATTTATTCACTTATTAGAAAAAAGTAACTCTAAAATTGAGTTTAAATAAGCTTTCTTCTAGCGACCACTTTTAGTATAAAAACTAGAGACTGTATCTGTAATTAATAAGTTTTATATAGAAATAATATAGGGTGTTTTAATTATTTTCTTTTGATTTTAACTTGATAACATGACCAATAATCAACGTTAAAAAACTTAAAATCCATAAGTAATACCCAATTTTATAGCCAGTTATTTCTCTAATGTTTCCTGCTTCATCAACAATAATTTCATCAAAAAACACAAAACTAACTCCAATTAAGAATGCTAAAATACTGGTAATCAAAGAAAATTTTGTTTTTCTATAAGTAATCCACGAAATTAAAATAATTGGGTTTGCCAACCATGTTAAGCAAGGACCTCCAATAAATATTCCAAAAATTCCAGATATTAAAACGGCCAAACCACTCCATTCACTTCCACAATCATAATTTGTACAATAAACTCTTTGAGAACAAGCAAGCATAAAAAGTAGTATGCTAATGAGTAAAAAAATATCGGGTATTTTATGTTTTAAGTTAGACATATTTTAAAATTTATATTTTACTAATTTAAGAAAAAATAAAAATTATCTGTTTGCCTGTTGTTTATTCTTTCAATTCTTTAAACTTTCTAGTACCTTCATACAACTCATATTTTACAAATTTACAATTAAGGTCACCGTTTTTTAGAGCTATTCTTCTAGAAGTTCTTAAGCCAACCGCTTTTAGAGCGTCTATATCTGAGGTTATTAACCAAGCTACAGAACCTGGATAATTATGTTTTAGCGTATCGCCTATTTTTTTGTAAAACTCTTCTGTATCAATGTTTAATCGTTCTCCGTAAGGCGGATTAAATAAAATGGTAGTATTACCAAACACCTCTTTTTTAGAGTTAAAAAAGTTAACATGGTGCACTCCAATAAATTCATCTAAATTGGCATTTTCTATGTTTGCTTGTGCTTTTTTAACCGCCGAAGGAGCTTTATCAAAGCCCATAATTTTAAAATGTGATGAGCGTATTTTTTTTAACAAAGAATCTTGAATTAAAAAATATAAATCTTCATCATAATCTTTCCAATTTTCAAAAGCAAAAAGTTTTCTATTAATATTTGCAGGAATATTATTGGCAATCATTGCAGCTTCTATCAAAATTGTACCAGAACCACACATTGGGTCTATAAAGTTTTCATCACCTGTATAACCAGATAATAATACCATACCAGCAGCCAAAACCTCGTTTATAGGAGCAATATTGGTTGCAGTTCTATAGCCTCTTTTATGTAAAGAATCTCCTGATGAATCCAAAGAAATTGTTAACCATTCTTTATGAATATGGATGTGAATTTTTAAATCAGGGAAATCTAAATCTACATTAGGCCTTTTACTATATTTATGTCTAAAGTAATCTGCAATAGCATCTTTAGATTTTAAAGAGATGTAATGAGAATTAGACGTAAAATTTTTAGAGTTTACAACAGCACCAATTGCAAAACTACCTTCTATTTCTAAATAATTTTCCCATTTTATTTTCTGTATTGCCTCGTATAAATCTTCTTCATCGTAAATTTTACAAGTTTTAATTGGTTTTAAAATTCTTACAGCAGTTCTTAAAGCAATATTTGCCTTGTACATAAAACCTTTATCGCCTTTAAAAGAAACACTTCTAATGCCTTCTTTTACATCTTGCGCCCCTAGGTTTTTTAATTCATCTGCTAAAACACCTTCTAAACCAAAAAGTGTAGTGGCTGTCATTTTAAAATCGTTATTCATACTCATAAAATTAGCCACAAAAATACATTTTATTAATAGGAATATTAGTTCTAGCACTCTTTTTATTAAGCTGTAATACTTTTTTTATTTTTCTGTTAATCAACTATAACAATAAAATGAAAGAATAAGTATGAAAACGAATTTTTTGAAAGGTAAGATTTAGTTACTTTTACAACTTTTAATAAATTAAAATAACATCTTGCAAGTATATGAGTAGTAAAAAAGAAGATTGGTTTACAGATTGGTTTAACACTTCTTATTATCATATTTTATATAAAGATAGAAATGACGCAGAGGCAGAATTATTTATGAAGAATATTACTTCATTTTTAAATTTGCCAACAACAGCACATATTCTAGATTTACCCTGTGGTAAAGGGCGTCATGCTGTTTTTTTAAATTCTCTTGGATACAAAGTTACTGGTGTAGATTTAGCAGTAAATAGTATAAAGGAAGCAAAAAAATATGAAAATGAGACCTTACAATTTAAGGTGCATGATATGCGAGATTCTTTAAACTGTTCTTATGATGCAATTTTTAATTTATTTACAAGTTTTGGTTATTTTGAAAATGATATTATTGATATTAAAATTTTAGAAGAAATTAAAAAAGGTATAAATAATAACGGTTTTTTTGTGTTTGATTTTCTAAATGCCGAAAAAGTAAAAAAACAGCTTGTTTCATCAGAAATTAAAACGGTTGATACGATTAGTTTTAATATTAAAAGAGAAATTAAAGATGGTTTTATCTTAAAACACATTAATTTTTTTGCAGATGAAAAGCAGCATTTTTTTACAGAACGTGTAAAATATTTAGATTTAGAAAAAATGACTGATTATTTAAAAAAAGTTGGTTTTAAAATTGAGCATATTTTTGGAGATTACACTCTTAATCAGTTCGATTCTAAAACATCTAATCGTTTAATTATAGTTGCAAGATAATGAGTTACATATTATTGTTTTTATCTGTTATAGTTGGTGTTGTACTTGTTTTTATTAAAAAACCTAGTACTAAAATAGTACGTCTTTTATTAGCTTTTAGTGGTGCCTATTTATTATCTGTAACCATTTTACATTTACTACCAGAGGTTTATTCTGAAGCTACAGATTTTAAGAAAATTGGTGTATTTATTTTAGTAGGTATTATTTTACAATCGGTTTTAGAGTCTTTTTCTAAAGGCGCTGAACATGGTCATATTCACATTCATTCTGATGGTAACAAATTTCCGGTCTTACTATTTATAAGTCTTTGTTTGCATGCTTTTTCTGAAGGTTTACCAATACACAATGCAAATGATAATTTATTGTGGGCAATTATTGTTCACAAAATTCCGATTGCAATTGTATTATCAACTTTTTTGATACACACCAATTATTCTAAAAAAACAATAGTTACTTTTTTATTCTTTTTTGCAGTTATGAGTCCTTTAGGAGTCTTGATAGGAGATAAAATTGAGTTTTTTAACAATTACAACAAAGAAATTACAGCTTTAATTATTGGTGTTTTCTTACACATTTCTACCATTATTCTTTTTGAAAGCTCTGAAAATCATACATTTAATTTGCAAAAATTTACAGCAATATTAATAGGTATTTTATTAACCTTCTTTACATTGTAAAATAACAGATTTAATTTGCTACTTCGTTGATAAATTTAATTCTCATTAAACGTAGTTCTTCCTCATCATAATCACCATCAAACTCATCTAAAGCCACTTGTATTTTATCAGTGTCAGCTTCCATAAAGTAATCAAATATTTCTTCTTGTTGATCTTCATCTAATAAATCATCTAAAGAATAATCGATATTTAGTTTAGTACCAGAAAAGATTATCATCTCCATTTCTTTAATAAGCGCACTCATTTCTAGTCCTTTAGATTTTGCAATATCTATTAGAGGTAGTTTTTTATCTGTATTTTGTATGATAAATAATTTAAGTCCAGAATTGTTACCTGTACTTTTTACAATTAAATCATCAGGTCTTAAAATATCATTTTCTTCAACATATTTTTCGATAATCTTTATAAACTCTTTACCAAATTTTCTAGCCTTACCCTCTCCTACGCCATGAACAGTAGAAAGTTCTGCTAAAGAAATTGGGTATTTTAAAGCCATATCATCTAAAGATGGATCTTGAAAAACAGCAAAAGGTGGCACACCTTGTTTGGTTGCAACACTTTTTCTTAAATCCTTTAGTAGTTTTATTAATTTTTGATCTGTTACGCCTGCAGCAGACTTTGTATTTGTGATAATGGCACTATCATCATCTTCATTGTAAGTATGATCTTCTGTCATTAAAAAAGAATGCGGGTTGTCTATATATTGATTTCCCTTATCAGTCAGTTTAACAACACCATATTGTTCTATTTCTTTTTTAATTAAATTAACTACTAAAACTTGCCTAATTAAGGCCATCCAATACAAAGCAGATTTCTCTTTACCACTTCCAAAAAATGGCTGTAAATGAGTTCTATGTGAAGTTAAAAGGGCATTTTCTTTACCAATGATAGTATTAACAACTTCTTTCGCTTTGTACTTTTGAAGTGTCTTTTTTATAACTTTTAGTAGTAGTTGAACATCTTCTTTAGCTTCATGCTTTTTCTTTGGATTTTTTGTATTGTCATCCATATCAGCACCATCACCATTTACTTCATCAAACTCTTCGCCAAAATAATGTAATAAATACTTTCGCCTATTCATAGAAGTTTCTGCATAACCAACAACTTCCTGTAATAATGCATGACCAATTTCTTGTTCTGCAATAGGCTTACTAGCCATAAATTTTTCTAGTTTTTCGATATCTTTGTAAGCATAAAAAGCCAAACAATACCCTTCTCCATCATCTCTACCTGCTCTTCCGGTTTCTTGATAATAGCTTTCTAAACTTTTAGGAATGTCGTGATGAATTACAAACCGAACATCTGGTTTGTCAATTCCCATACCAAAAGCAATAGTAGCAACCACTACATCACAATCTTCCATTAAAAACATATCTTGATGCTTTGCTCTTGTTTTTGCATCTAAACCAGCGTGGTAAGGAAGTGCTTTAATGCCATTAACTTGAAGTATTTGAGCAACTTCTTCAACTTTTTTACGACTTAAACAATAAATAATGCCCGATTTTCCCATTCGTTGTTTTACAAAACGGATGATATCTTTGCCTACATCTTTTGTTTTTGGCCTAACTTCATAAAATAAATTTGGTCTGTTAAAAGAAGCTTTAAACCTATTTGCATCTGTAATGCCAAGTGTTTTTAAAATATCTTCTTGTACTTTTTCTGTAGCAGTAGCTGTTAAACAGATAACAGGTACATTGTCTATGGCTTTAATTATGTGTTTTAAGTTTCTATATTCAGGTCTAAAATCATGCCCCCATTCAGAAATACAGTGGGCTTCATCAATGGCTACAAAAGATATTTTTTGAGTTCTTAAAAAAGTTACATATTCTTCTTTAATTAAAGACTCTGGTGCTACATATAATAGTTTGGTAATACCATTGTTTATATCTTCTTTTACCTGATTAACTTCAGTTTTATTTAAAGATGAGTTTAATACATGAGCCACACCATTGTGCTCAGATATACCTCGAATTGCATCTACTTGATTTTTCATTAAAGCAATTAAAGGAGAAACTACAATAGCAGTTCCTTCAGACATTAACGCAGGTAGTTGGTAACAAAGCGATTTACCACCACCGGTAGGCATTATTACAAAAGTATTGTTATTGTTTACAATGCTTTTTATTACCTGCTCTTGTAATCCTTTAAACTTATTAAAACCAAAGAATTTTTTAAGAGAATCATATAACTCCATCTTCTAGAAATATTTATTTAACATCAATCAACTTACAAACCAATGAATAAGTTTGTTCAAACTATTATTTGTAGTAAATTTGCTTGTTTACTATACCAAGGTATAACTTTTTTTATTCTGATAAAAACAAAACGATTGAAAGATATAAACACCATTATTAAAACAGCAAAAGAAACAATATTAATTGAAAGCAATGCCATTGCTAATTTAGCCAATTTAATTGATGACAATTTTGACAAAGCCGTAAGATTTATTTTAAATGCTAACGGAAGAGTTATTGTTACTGGTATTGGTAAAAGTGCAAATATAGCTACCAAAATCGTTGCTACTTTAAATTCTACAGGCACACCAGCAATTTTTATGCATGCTGCAGATGCCATACATGGAGATTTAGGAAACGTTCAGGATGAAGATGTGGTAATATGTATTTCTAAGAGTGGTAATACACCCGAAATTAAAGTTTTAGTGCCATTAATTAAAAATTATGGCAATAAAATTGTGGCAATTACAGGTAATATTTCTTCTTATTTAGGCGAAAATGCAGACTTTACTCTTAATGCTTTTGTAGAAAAAGAAGCTTGCCCTAATAATTTAGCACCTACTACAAGTACAACGGCACAGTTGGTGTTAGGTGATGCTTTAGCGGTTTGTCTACAAGAATTAAGAGGCTTTACAAGTAAAGATTTTGCAAAATATCATCCAGGAGGTGCTTTGGGGAAACGTTTGTATTTAAGAGTATCAGATTTATTAAAAGATAATCAAGTACCAAGAGTAAATAAAGAAGATAGTATTGCAACTGTTATTTTAGAAATTTCAGCAAAAAGATTGGGCGTAACTGCGGTTGTTGAAAATGATATTGTTGTAGGTATTATTACAGATGGTGATATAAGAAGAATGCTATCTAAAACAACAGATATTACAACTTTAGTTGCAAAAGATATTATGGGCGCTAACCCAAAAACCATAAAAGAAGATGCAATGGCTATTGATGCTCTAAATACTATGGAAAACAATAGCATTACGCAGATATTAGTAACAAACGATTCGGATAAATACTTAGGTGTTGTTCATTTACACGACTTAATTAAAGAAGGTATTTTTTAATGAAAGAGAAACAAAAAGAAATGTCTTTTTTAGGGCATCTAGAAGAGTTAAGATGGCATCTTGTTAGAAGCGCATCTGCTATTTTAATCATAGGTATTTTAATCTTTATTTTTCAGAAAGAAGTCTATGAAAATTTTTTATTGGCACATAGAAAACCAGATTTTATTACCTATCAATTATTTTGTGATTTTTTTAGTTTTCTTGGCTTAGATAGTAGTTTCTGCAACGTTACATTTAAAGATAACTTAATAAGTTTAAAGCCTACTCAACAATTAATGAATGCAATTTGGTCCTCATTAATATTGGGCATCATACTTTCGTTTCCTTATTTGTTATGGGAAATTTGGCGTTTTATTGCACCAGGATTAACTAAAAATGAAGTAAATAAGTCTAAAGGATTTATTTTTGTAGCGTCTTTTTTATTTTTCTGCGGAATCGCTTTTAGCTTTTATGTAATTGCTCCGATCTCTATTCATTTCTTATACAACTATCAAATAACAGATCTTATACAGAATAATTTTACAATGGACTCTCATATTGGTTTGGTAACAAATATGTTACTAGGAGTTTCTATTTTATTTGAATTGCCTGTTTTAATATTTTTCTTAACTAAAATAGGATTGGTTACCCCTACTTTTTTAAAAAAATATAGAAAGCATGCCTTGGTTGTAGTACTTATTTTAGCGGCTATTATTACTCCGCCAGATATTGCTAGCCAAGTTATTGTAGCAATACCTATTTTAATATTATATGAAATAAGTATAAAAGTTTCTAAAATTGTCATCAAAAAACAAAAAAATAATGCATCCTAAAGTACAAGAGTTTAACGATTATCGTCAAAAAATGAATGATAAAATTTTATCATCAGACAATAAAGTATTAAAAAGAATATTTAATTTAGATACCAACACTTTTAAAGAGGCTCATTTACCAGTAAAAACTAAAGAGCTTTTAGGATTGGTAGCTTCTGCTGTGTTAAGGTGTGATGATTGTGTGCAATATCATTTAGAGGCTGCAATGAAGAACGGAGTTACTAAAGAAGAAATGATGGAAACAATGTCTATAGCCACTTTGGTTGGTGGTACAATTGTAATTCCGCATTTAAGAAGAGCCGTTGAATATTGGGAAGCATTAGAAAGTGAAATCTAAATTTTTATAACCTTATTCAAGTACTTTTACAATGAATATTAATTTACACATTTTTTACTAATTATGATTTTAAGAGCAGATAATATTCAAAAAATTTACGGAAGTAGAAAAGTAGTTCAAGGAATTTCTTTAGAAGTTAAGCAGGGTGAAATTGTAGGACTTTTAGGACCAAACGGAGCAGGAAAAACAACTTCTTTTTACATGATTGTTGGAATGGTTAAACCCAATGGTGGCTCTATATTTTTAAATGATAAAGAAATTACAAATGATGCAATGTATAAGCGTGCCGAAAAAGGCATTGGTTATTTAGCACAAGAGGCCTCTATTTTTAGAAAGTTGTCTGTAGAAGAAAATATTATGTCTGTATTACAATTTACAGACTTATCTAAAAAAGAGCAAAAAATAAAGTTAGAGTCTTTAATTGAAGAGTTTAATATTGGTCATGTTCGTAAAAACAGAGGAGATTTATTGTCTGGTGGCGAAAGACGAAGAACAGAAATTGCACGTTGTTTAGCATCTGACCCAAACTTTATATTATTAGATGAGCCTTTTGCTGGTGTAGATCCTATTGCGGTTGAAGATATACAGAGTATTGTAGCTCAATTAAAAAATAAAAACATTGGTATATTAATTACCGATCATGATGTACAGGCAACTTTAGCCATTACAGATAAAACTTATTTAATGTACAATGGTAGTATTTTAAAAGAAGGAACTCCCGAAGAATTGGCTGCAGATGAAATGGTAAGAAAAGTATATTTAGGAAAGGACTTTGAATTAAAAAGAAAAAAAGTATTTTAAAACTCTTCTTTTAAGAAATTAACTGATTAAAATAATCGAATATTTCTCCTTTAGAAATTGCGCCACCTTTTTCAATTAAATCAAATAACTCACTATTTCTTTTATTGTTATTGTAAGGTTTACTGCCTTTGTAAATAGAAACTGAATTGTCTAATGGGTTTTGCATCAACCACTCAAAACCCTTTTGTTCAAGTAAATTAATGTCCCAACTTATTTCTATTGCAATTCTGTGAATTTCATTTTCTTCACACTTAAATAAATTTAAAGTAGTCTTCGAAAAGTGTTCTATATAATTTGTCTTATTTAGTACATCATCCCAAACCATATCAGAAAAAACATCTAATTGCTTTTCAGCCAACGGCATATTTTCTGCTTTAATAGTGTTCCATTCTTTTATATCAATACTTTGCGTGGCTAAAAAACTAGCAAAATCTTTGTGCAAACTCTCAAATTGTTCTTTAGATAGTTGTCTGTATTTCATATGGTACATTGTAAAAAAAACCGCTCAAAAAATTGAGCGGTTCAAATATCTTATTTTTAAAATGATTTAGAAAATATAACGTAAACCAATTTGAGCTTGCCAACGAGATCTTAAATCAGAAACAGGTGTAAATGTTTCTTGTAAGTCTGTGTTAAAAGTATAAGTTGGTGTATTTGTTGCATCAACAGTTACAGATAAAGGCTGTAAATCTCTTGGTTCTTTTACAACTCCCCAATCAGAATTTAATAAGTTTCCAATGTTTAATACATCTAAACTAATCTGAATGGTATGTTCTTTACTTTCTGAAACTTTAATTTGAATATCTTGAAGTGCTTTAAAATCCCAACGAGATCTCCAAGGAGATAAAGCTCCGTAACGTTCTACATACTGCCCTCTTCTTCCACTTAAATAATCATCTTGGTTGATGTAAGCTTCAAAAGCAGCTGCTTGTCCTGCTCCTGTAAACTGCATCTGATTTAATTCTGATGCTGTTGGTACATATAACAAGTCATTATTCTGAAAAGAAGAATCTCCATTTATATTTCCTGCATAGGTATAATTAAATCTTCCACCTCTAGCATACTCAAAGAATGTAGAAAATGTTGTTGGAGAGTTTTCACCGAAAAAATTAAACTTCTTAGAAGCTACACCAATAAACCTATGGGTATCTCCATATTTAGAATATGACAACACATCTTGGTTTGCATTTCCTAAATTTGGATTAAAATCGAATGCATCTCCTGTTATTTCTGCTTCAATTGAATTTACATCTTTCGCATTTAAATAATTGTATGCAACACTTGTATACAAACCATTATCAAATGATTTTTGTAGTTTTAAAGAAGCATTCCAAACTCTACCTTTATCAGAATTTGTAAATACATAAGCATTGTTTTCTTTGTCACTAGCTATATAAACAGGTCTATTATCACCAGGAGCATTCAACGTTCCAGAAGGATTTCTTAATCCCCAGTTTTGTACATGTGCTCCGTTAATATCTTTTGTGTAAGAAATGTCTGTAGTAGCAATTATGCCGTTTTCGAAACGGTGATCTACCCCAATATTTGTTCTCCAAACTTGTGGCCATTTAAATTCAGGATCTACAATTTGATAGAAAAAACTATCTAAGCCTTGTACTTGGTTACCCAACCAAACAAAAGGAAAACGACCAGTAAATATACCGCTTCCACCTCTAACTTGGGTTGTGCCGTCTCCATTTACATCCCAATTAAAACCAAACCTTGGCGAAAATAAGAAGCCATTATCTGGTAATTGTCTAGAATCTAAAGTAGTTGTTTCATTTGTATTTGGGTTAAAATATTCTATACTTGGATCGAAAGTAAAAGGTTTTCTATCGATGTTTTCATCAATTTTATCTTGAGTGTCAAAGTATAAAGGCTTGTCTAAACGAATACCATAAGTTAATTTAAAATTGTCATTCACATTCCATTCATCTTGCACATAAAATGACAACTGACCAACATTTGTTTCTGCTAAAGACCAACCATCACCAGTTGGTAAATTATTATTGGTATTGTAAAGAGATTCTGCATTTGCTATTGCATCTGCTAAAAAACCATTATTTACAGCTGTTTCAAAATCTGCAATGCTTGCATAAGCCCCAAAAGCGCCTATATATCCTCTTGCATCTCCAAAACCATAAGCACCTAAGTTAAAAGAATTATCAAACTGAAATTTCTCAAAAGAAACCCCTGCTGTAATTGTATGATTTTCTAATAAAAAGTTCGTGTTATTTGTAAATTGAAATACTTTTTGATCTAATTTATTGTTAGTAGAAAATGGTTCGTGACCTGTTATAATATAATTAGTTCCGCTTCCATCTTGTATAGAAATTGCTGGTATTGGTGTTGATAATGGAGTTCTAAAATCATCAAAATGAGTATAACCAGCTTGAAATTTATTCGTAATTTTATCAGATAATGTTGAATTTAATTCTACCTGAAATGAATTTATATTGTTATTAATCTCATAACCAGAATTTTCGAATTGTAATGTTTGAAAATTTGGACCTCTAGTACCTAATGCTGTTGGATGCGCTGGGTTTTCTTTAGAAGCATTCAAGAAGTTATAAATTAAAGATAATCTATGGTCTTCATTTATGTTTAAATCTAATTTAAAAATACCTTTAGAAGATTTAGACCCATAATTAAAACCTTGATATCTACCAGTTTCATAACCTAAGCCAGAAAGTGCATTTTTTACGGTAATTAAATCAGATTCTAAAACACTAGATTCATTAATAGACAATGTTCCGTCATTATTATTAGGAATCCATCCCGCAGTTCCTAAATCAGTTCTATCATCTTTCTCATAATTTGCAAAGAAAAATAATTTGTTTTTAATAATCGGTCCACCAATGCTAAAACCAAATTGTTTTTGGCTTAAATCTGGCTTTACAACATCTTGTCCTTTAATTTTACCACCTGTTAAATTTTCGTTTCTAAAAAAACCATAAACAGTTCCTTTAAATTCGTTGGTACCACTCTTTGTAACAGCATTTACAGAAGCACCAGTAAACCCAGATTGAGTAACATCATAAGGTGCTATAGAAACAGAAATTTGTTCAATTGCATCTAAAGATATTGGTTGCGCCCCTGTTTGACCTCCAGGAGTTGGAGAATCTAACCCAAAAGGGTTGTTAAAGATAGCTCCGTCTAAAGAGAAGTTATTAAACTGATCATTTCTACCACCAAAAGAATTTCCACTTGCAGAAGGTTCTAATCTTGTAAAATCTGATGCCGATCTAGAAATTGTTGGCAATGTTTTTAGTTGTTCTACAGAAACACTCGTTTGTGCGCCAGTTCTATCACTATTAAACGTTGAGTTTTTAGAAGATGAAATTACTATTTCATCTAAAGATTCTCCTTCTTCAAACAATTTACCATTTACGTTAAAAGTTTTACCTAATGACAAATAAATATCATTTACCTCTTGAGATTTGAATCCCAAGTAACTAAATGTAACTTTGTAAGGACCACCAACTCTTAGGTTTAAAACGGTAAATCTTCCGTTTTCTTGAGCTGTTGTACCTGTTAAAGTACCTGTCGGAGTGTGTAGTACAGAAATAGTTGCACCAAATAACGGTTCTCCTGCAACGTCTGTTACAATCCCTTTAATTTTTGATGTAGTAACCTGTGCATTTACAGCGCTAAAAATCAAAAAAAGAAATGATAATGATAAAAGTAATTTTTTGTTCATCTTTTTTTAGTTTGAATTAACGTTAACAAAAATAAATCAAAATAAAAGCAAAAAAAAAACATCTACTATAATTAGTAGATGTTTTTTTAACAATTAGTTAACAACTATTACTCTGCAATAACCTCAAAAGTAATATCTGCAACTACAGCTCTGTGTAATCTTACAGATGCTTCGTATTTACCTAATCTTTTTACAGAACCACCAACAACTTTGATAAACTTTTTATCTAAGTTTGTTCCTGCTTTTGCAAGTGCTGCAGCTAAATCTATGTTGTTTACAGAGCCAAATAACTTGTCTCCAGAACCAACTTTAGATGCAATCTTAATTTCATATCCTTTAATTGTTTCTGCTATTTTATTAGCTTCTTCAATTAATTTAGCTTCTTTAAAAGCACGTTGTTTTAAATTCTCTGCTAAAACTTTCTTTGCAGAAGAAGTAGCTAAAACTGCTTGTCCTGTAGGGATTAAAAAGTTTCTACCATAACCGTTTTTTACAGCTACAACATCATCTTTAAATCCTAAATTTTCTACGTCTTGTCTTAATATCAATTCCATGTCCTACGTCTTTATTATTTTAACATATCTCCAACGTAAGGCATTAATGCCAAATGACGACATCTTTTAATTGCTTGCGCAACTTTACGTTGATATTTTAATGAAGTTCCTGTTAAACGTCTTGGTAAAATTTTACCTTGTTCGTTTACTAAATACATTAAGAAGTCTGCATCTTTATAATCGATATACTTAATACCTTTCTTCTTAAATCTACAGTACTTTGATTCTTTTTTAGTATCAATATCTAATGGCGTTAAATATCTAACGTCAGCAGATTTACCACCTTTTGCTTGTTGTTCTATTGTAGCCATTTGTTATTTTTTTGAAGATTTAACACGTTCAGTTCTAACTTTTGCCCAAGCAGCAGCATGTTTGTCAAGTTTTACAGTTAAATAACGCATAACGCTATCATCTCTTCTAAACTCTAACTCGAATGCTGAGATTTCTTCTCCGGCAACTTTAAACTCTAATAAGTGATAAAAACCACTTTTTTTCTTCTGAATTGGGTATGCTAATTTTTTTAAGCCCCAATCTTCTTTTGAGATCATTTCAGCTCCTTTAGAAACTAAATAATCTTCGAACTTTTGTACTGTCTCCTTTATCTGAGTATCAGATAAAACGGGATTCATAATGAAAACAGTTTCGTAATGATTCATAAATTAAATATTTATTGTTTATTTTTAAGGCTGCAAATATACTAACTTTTTCTTATTTAAAAGCATATAACATCAATAAAAATAAGCTATTGATTATTTTGCATTTGTAAGGCTCTTTTTTTTAGGTTTATTTTGATAAAAAAAAAGAGGAACTTAATTTGTAAGTTCCTCTTTTAAATACTTTAATATCTATTAACTCTTATCTTTATTTTCTGATTTAGAAGCTTTGTTCCAAATTTTAATTTCATCTTCTATTGCAACACCTTCTACTACTTCTACATTTACACCATCTGAAGTACCTAGTTTTAGAGTCTTTTTTTCAAACGTACCATCTTCAACCTTAACTTCTACATACGGTTCTTCTGTTTTTTTGTCAAATCTTAACAATGCTTCTTTTATAGAAAGAACACTGTCTTTTTTAACCAACACAATATCTGCGTTGGCACTATATCCTGCTCTAATAAAAAAGTCATCATCTAAAGAAACATCTGCTTTAATTTTAAATTGAACAGCACCACCCTCTTCGGTTCCTTTTGGAGCAATAAAATTAAGTTTCGCAGGAAACTTTTTACCTTCTATAGCACCAATAGAAACTTCAATATCGGTTCCTTTAATTAATTTACCTACTTCAGATTCATCTACTTTACCTTCAAAAATCATTTTGGTCATATCTGCAATGGTTGCAATTGTTGTTCCCGCACTAAAACCGTTTGTTTCTACAACTTGAGTTCCTTTTTTTACTGGAATTTCAACCACCATACCAGAAGTAGTTGCTCTAATATTTGTGTTTGCTCCAGAAGCACCTGCAGAACCTTTCTTTATAATTTGATAATCGTTCTGAGCATTTCTTAAATCATTTTTTGCTTGATTGTAAGAAAATTCTAAAGTTTCAAATTCTTGACGAGATATAACCCCTTTGTCAAATAAATTCTTATTTCTGTCATATTGAATTTTAGCATTATTCAATTGAATTTGAATCGAATTAACTCTACCTTTTGCACTGGTTAATGACTGCTCGTTAGGCACTACTCTTACGGTTGCAATCAAATCTCCTGTTTTAACAACAGCACCTTCTTCCACAACAATTTTATCTATAATACCCGCAATTTGAGGCTTTATTTCAACTTCTTCTAACGGAGTTACTTTACCTGTTGCTACTGTTTTTTTAACAATGGTAGTTTTAAATGGCGTTTCTGTTTCATAGGCAACAATACTTTTTTTGTTTTTTTTACCAAACCAAATAAGTGCTGCTATAAAACCTATTGCAATAACTATTAAAATAATTTTAGATCTTTTACTCATGATATATTATTAATTGATTGATTTTTATTCTTCTCTTAATGCTTCTATTGGCCTTACTATTGTTGCCATATGAGCCGGTATTAGTCCTATTAAAGTACCCAACACAATTAGTGTGGTAAATGCAATTATAATGATAGGTATGTCTACTGTTGGATTTATTAAAACAGCATCATCACCAGCTCCCAGAAAAGTATCTATTAGTGCTAAAATAGATGCTCCAGAAATAATACCAATCATACCTGCAATGGTAGTTAAAAAAACCGACTCTAATATAATTTGTTGCCTTATGCTTTTAGGTGTTGCTCCTAATGCTCTTCTAATTCCTATTTCTTGTGTTCTTTCTTTAACGGTAATTAATAAAATGTTACCAATCGCAAAAACACCTGCAATTAAAGTTGCTATACCTACAAACCAAGTTAAAAACTGCATGCCTGTTAAAAAACCTGTCACTTTACCAATTTCTTTCCCTAGATTTACACTACCAAAAGCTCTTTCATCTTCTGGATGCACTTTATGAAGCCCTTTTAAGGTAAGTAATACGTCTTTTTCCATTTGCTCTATATCAACGCCTTCATACGCAGTAATCATCATCCAATCTACTCTGTTTGCTGTATTGTATACTTTTTTAAAAGTTGTAAAAGGTATGTAAGCAGTATCTCCATCAAAATCAACAGATGTAGAAGGCTTGTAAACACCAATTACTTTATAGTTGATGCTATTTATTTTCACCAATTGTCCTATTGGAAACTCATCCAAATCAAACAATTGTTTATACATATCTTCTGATATTACTGCAACTTTTGCATTTGATAGAATATCATTTTCGTTTAAAAAACGTCCATATAAAAGTTGTTTTTTCTGAATTTGATCGACGATGGGATAATCTCCACTTACATTAAAACTTCCAGATTTAAAGTCTTTTATAATAAGGTTGTTTGTCTGATTTCTGGGTGCTAAAAGTCTAATTTCATTAGCATATTCAGATGTTAAAAGTTCAATATCATTTAATGTTAAAGTAAATCTTCTACCCTCTTGAAAACCTTTAAAAGGTTTGTCTGTAGATTGTGTCCAAACAAAAACACTATTGGTTGCAAAATTACCAAACAACTTGTTAAAACTATTTTCTAAACCTCTTGCAGAACCTAATAAAACTACCAGTAAAAAAATACCCCATAACACTCCAATAATTGTTATTGCAGTTCTTATTTTGTTTTTACGGATGCTACCGTAAATTTCTTGCCAAGTATCTGAATCGAATAAAAATTTCATAATTAATCTGCTCTTAAGGCTTCTATAGGTTTAATATTTGCTGCTTTTTTTGCGGGTACATAGCCTGCAATCAATCCAGAAATAATCAACACAATTGTTGCACCAATTACCACTCCAGAACTTACACTTGGGTCTTTTATAAAATATTTTTCTTCTAAGCTATTGCCTATAAAACTTAAAATATAAGTTCCTAAACTTAAACCAATATAACCTGCAATAGTTGTAATTAAAACAGATTCTTGAACAACCATACCAACTATAGAAGATGGTTTTGCACCTAGTGCTTTTCGAATACCAAATTCTTTGGTTCTTTCTTTAATAACAAATATCATAATATTAGAAATACCAATAATACCAGCAATAAGAGTTCCAGATCCTATAAAAATTATAATAAACAAGAGTGCTAAGCTTACAGTGCTCACAAATTGATTTGCTTCGGCCATGTTTCTTATAGAAAGTGCACTTTGATCATCTGGATGAATGTTTAGTTTTTTTCTTAAGTCACGTTCCATCTTATTCCCAAAAGCAATCGCTTCATTGGTACTTAATTTCGGATTATAGCCTAAGTTAATCTGACTGATATAATCGTTATTACCATACATCATTTGAGAGGTAGTAACGGGTATATAAGCCTTACGTTCTTCATTATCTCCTCCATCATCAGAAAAAATTCCGATTATCAAAAAAGAACTTCCGTTTACATTTACACGCTTACCCAAAGCGGGCTTTTCGCCAAATAAATCTTTTTTAATAAGCCTTCCGATAACAATTACTTTCGATTTTTCTCTTAAATCTCGCTCATTTAAATATCGACCCTCATCAATCATTGTTTTTTCTAAAAATTGATGATCTGGATTTACTGCCATTACACTATATGTACTAGCCTCATTTTTGTATTTAATTACAAAGTTTTTGTAAATTCTAGTAGATTGATACTCTATCTTATCAGCATACTCTTCGGTTACATAATTGTAATCTTTGTTTTTTAACTGTATTTTTCTGCCTGTTTGTAATCCTTTATATGGTTTAGAGGTTTTCCAGACTCTTACAAACATCGAATTTTGAGCATCATCTGCAAAAGCTCCTTTAAAAAAGTTGCCAAGACCATTAGAAATACCAAATAATAGTGTGAAAAGTAAAATTGCAAATGCAACTGTAAATCCCGACATTACAGAACGTAATCGGTTTTTATTAATACTTTGAAAAATCTCTCTCCATCTATCTATATCAAACATAATTAATTAGATTTTGCTGCATTAGTATATTCATCACTAATAATAACACCATCTTTAAGCCTTACAATTCTTTTGGTTTGTTCTGCAACTTCTTCTTCATGTGTAATTACAAAAACCGTCATTCCTTCATTATTAATGTCTTTTAACAAATCCATTACAGAGTCTGTCGTGGTAGAATCTAGTGCACCAGTTGGTTCATCTGCCAAAACAACTTTAGGTTTAGTAACTAAAGCTCTTGCGATGGCAACACGTTGTTTTTGACCACCAGATAGCTCGTTTGGTAAATGATTTGCCCAATCTTTTAGACCTACTTTGTCTAAATATTCTAATGCTATTTCTAAACGTTGTTTTCTATTCATTCCCTTATAATATAAAGGAAGAGCAACATTTTCTAGTGCAGTTTTGTAAGATATAAGATTAAATGACTGAAAGATAAAGCCTAAGAACTTATTTCTTAAAGTAGCCGCCTTCTTCTCATTCATATCTTTTATTAACTGACCGTTTAAAAAATAGTTACCTTCATCATGAATATCTAAAAGACCCACAATATTTAATAAAGTAGATTTTCCTGAACCAGAAGACCCCATAATCGAAACAAACTCACCCTCTTTTATGTGTAAATCTATCCCCTTTAAAACATGTAAAGAATCTTTACCAATTGGATACGATTTATGAAGTTTTTCTATTTTAATCATTTCTTATTAAATTTTTAACGAAAGTAGCAATTATCAAATGCCAGCAATACTAATTTTATGTTAAAAGCAATTGCTTTTAAAGCACACAAACATAAGACGACTTATTTTAATTTATGTTACAATCAATAACTATTTTTTTAATATTAGCAATTGTAGATGCTTCTTATTAATTAAAAAATGTTCTGTTATTTAATGGTTATATAAAGTATCTTTGTTTTTTCTACCAAATATTAATTGTTTTAAATGATTGAAATCCCTAAACATAAAAAAGTTATTATTTTTGATGGTATTTGTAATTTATGCAATTCTACAGTAGAAAAAATTATAAAATTGGATGTTAAACATCATTTTATGTTTGTTTCCAATCAATCAGAAGTTGGTCAAAATTTAATTCGTTATTTAAATATAGATCCTGCTTTAACAGATTCTGTAATTTTATATGAACCTGGTGTTTCTTATGATATAAAATCTACTGCAGCCATAAAAGTGATGAGTAGTTTTGGCGGATTTTGGACGATTACCAAAGTTTTTTGGTTGTTTCCTGAAAGTTTTAGAGATGCTATTTATGATTATATAGCCAGTAATAGATACCAATGGTTTGGACAAAAAGATACTTGTATGCGACCGTCAAGTGATTTAAAAGAGCGATTTTTAGAATAAAATTTTACATGAAAAAGCAATTAGAATATAAAATTAAATGTGTCATTTTTGACATGGATGGTGTAATTATAGATTCAGAAGAAATACATAAAAAAGCTTATTATGAAACTTTTGTTTCTTTAGGTTTAAATGTTTCTGAAGATTTATATAAAACCCTAACAGGATCTTCTACAATTAATGCTTTTCAGAAACTAGTAAAACATTTTGATTTAAATTTAAATCCCGAAGATTTAGTTTTAGATAAAAGAAAACGCTATGTAAATTTCTTTGAAAATGACCCGAATTTAAAATTGGTTGCCGGTGTTGAAGACATTATTAAATATTTCTACGAAAAACAAATAACATTAATTTTAGCTTCATCTTCTGCAATGATTAATATTGATCGAGTTTTTAACCGGTTCAATTTAAACAACTATTTTACCGCTAAAATTAGTGGTGCAGACTTAACTGCTTCTAAACCTCATCCAGAAATTTTTGAAAAAGCAGCTATTTTAGCCAATATTCCTAAAGAAAACTGTGTTGTTATCGAAGATTCAGACAATGGCATTATGGCCGCTAATGATGCAGGTATTTTTGTGTTTGGATATAAAAATCCTTTGTCTGAAGGACAAACTTTAGAAAATGCAGACTTTATAATTAATAACTTTAAGCGCTTAAAGAAGTTTGTAAGTTAAACTTCTAAGAATCCATTTTTTATTTATCATACAATTAAAAATAGCTAAAAAATAAATACTTTACTCTAAACTAAAATAGTTTAAGAATAAAGTATTTACTGAATTATATTATAAAATGATTAAAGTAAAACTACTTTACTTTATCGTAATTATCATCCCATTCTTTGGTATTTGGTTTGTCTTTTAACTTACCTAAAGATTTAGCAACTAACATAGAAACAGTAGCGTCACCTGTAACATTTACAGTAGTTCTACACATGTCTAACGGTCTGTCTACTGCAAATATAAGTGCCAAACCAATAGGCAATAACTCTGCCGGAAAACCAATAGATTCTAACACAATTACCAACATTACCATACCCGCACTTGGCACAGCTGCAGAACCAATAGATGCCAACAAGGCAGTAAAAACAATTACCATTTGATTGCTAAAAGTTAATCCCTCTGGCCAAATAACCTGCATGATAAAAACAGCTGCAATACCTTGGTATAAACTTGTACCATCCATATTAATGGTTGCTCCAACAGGCAATACAAAACCAGAAACTTCTTTATCTACACCTAAATGCTCTTCTACCCTTTCCATAGTAACTGGTAGAGTTGCTGCACTAGAACTAGTAGAAAAAGCCAATAATTGTGCAGGACTTATTTGTTTTAGAAACCATAACGGAGATTTTTTAGTAATTACACTAATTAATAGCAAATAAAAACCAATCATTAATAGCAAACCACCAACTACACACAATGCATATTGTAAGAGTTTTAAGAGGATTTCTGTATCATCAAAAGCAATAATAACGTTTGCTAATAAGGCAAAAACGGCATAAGGTGCAAAAAGCATGATAAGGTCTACCATTTTCATCACCATTTCATTTAAAGAATCAAAAAAGTCCATTAAAGGTTTTGCTTTTTTCTCTGGAATTAATAACAAAGAAATACCGACAAACATGGCGAAAAATATAATTTGAAGCATGCTAGCATCTACAAACGACTGAAAAATATTACTCGGAAAAATATCTACCAATGCTTGTAAAGGACCTGCATCATTTTGTGCAGTTGCTTTGGTTAACTTATCTGTAACATCTGCAGAAGTTTCGTACTTGGCTTTAATTTTTTCGATGGTATCTAATGCCATTCCTTCTCCTGGCTTTACTATATTAACAATACCCAAACCGATAATAATAGCAACTAAAGTAGTACCTATATATATTGAAATGGTTTTAAACCCCATTTTCTTAATTTTAGAAATATCTTTTAAATCAGAAATTCCTTTAATTAAAGAAGCTAAAATAAGTGGTACCGCAATTAATTTTAATAAATTGATAAAAATGGTTCCAAAAGGTTTTATCCAATCTGTTACAAAACCTTTACCGCCATCTATAGAATTCATTATAAAACCAAATAGGATTCCTAATGTCATTCCAATTAAAATTTTCCAGTGTAGTGCTAATTTTTTCATTAATATATGAGTTTATTTAATGCTGAAAGATAAAAAATAATTAAAACTTTGAGTGACTTAATGCATAAAATGTGTCAAATTTGTATAAAACAATAACATAAATTATTAAAAAAACAAAAATGGGGGGTATTTTAGATTTATTAAACAGTGATTTAGGGAAACAAATTGTATCAGGTGTTGCAGGTGCTACAGGTAATGACAGCAATAAAACAGGAAGTGCATTAACAATGGCTTTGCCAGTATTAATGAAAGCTATGGAGCGTAATGCTGCTACTCCAGAAGGTGCTGCAGGATTAATGAGTGCTTTGTCTGGCAAACATGATGGTAGTATTTTAGACAACCTTGGTGGTTTTTTTGGCGGTGGTGTTGATGAATCTGCAAAACAAGATGGCGCAGGAATTTTAAAACATGTTTTAGGAACAAAGCAACAAGGTGTTGAACAAGTAATTGGACAAAAATCTGGATTAGATGCGGGCGCTGTTGCAAATATTTTAAAAGTTGCCGCACCTTTAGTAATGGGAATGTTAGGTAAACAAAAGAACCAACAAAATGTTAGTGATTCTAATGGTTTAGGTAGTCTTTTAGGCGGAATGTTAGGTGCTGGAGATAGTACTACTGACCAAAGTTTTCTTGAAAAAATATTAGATGCAGATGGTGACGGAAGTATGATTGACGATGTTGCAGGAATGTTATTAGGTGGTGATAAAAAGAAAGGTGGTCTTGGTAGTTTATTAGGTGGCCTTTTTGGGAAATAAAAAGTATTTGTAAAAAATTACATTTTACTTATAGGGTAAAAAGCTCAAACAGATGTCTGTTTGAGCTTTTTATTGTATTTAATTTTAACTAATTAAGCAATTGTATTTAAACAATCGACTTGTAGATACCTTCATAAACAGGTAAAATACTTTCTAAAGAAAATTGCTTTGTATGTTTTTTTGCATTGCTTTTAAAACGTTTTAAAGTAGCATCGTCTTTTAAAATAGAAATAGCATTTTTAGCCATATCGTTTACATCACCCAAGTCACTTAAATACCCTGTTTTTCCTTGGGTATTTACTTCTGGTAAACCTCCTGTATTTGTAGAAATTACAGGTGTACTAGCAGCCATGGCTTCTAAAGCTGCCAATCCAAAACTTTCTGTTTGCGATGGTAACAAAAACACATCAGAATAACATAAAATTTTTGCCACTTCTGTACTATTTCCTAAGAAAAAAACATCTTTAGAAATTTTTAATTCTTTTACTAATTTTTCTGCTTTTACTCTTTCCGGTCCTTCACCAATTAATAATAACTTAGAGGGTATTTCTTTATGTACTTCGCTAAAAATACGTACAACATCTTCTACTCTTTTTACAGGTCTAAAGTTACTTACATGTGTTAAAATACGTTCGTGAGGCTTGGCAAGAGCAATTCTTTTACACTCTTCGTTATGCAACACCTCATACTTATCTGTATCAATAAAATTGTAAATAACCTCTATTTTTTTAGATATATTAAAGAGTGTATTTGTAGTTTCCTTTAGGTTGTTAGACACTGCTGTAACAACATCAGAATTGTTGATGCTAAATTCTACCGCTGTTTTATAGGTTGGATGACTGCCTACCAAAGTAATATCTGTACCATGCAAAGTTGTAACCACTTTTACATCTAAGCCCTTTTCTTTTAACATTTGCTTTGCCATATATGCTGCGTAAGCATGTGGTATTGCATAATGTACATGCAGTACTTCTAATTCATGCTTTCTTACAACTTCAACCATTTTACTAGACAGAGCCAATTCGTACGGTTGGTATTCAAACAATGGATATTCTTCTATAACTACTTGATGAAAATGTAAATTGTGTGATAAAAAATCTAATCGAACAGGCTGATTATAGGTGATAAAGTGCACCTCATGCCCTTTATCTGCCAAAGCCATTCCTAATTCTGTAGCTACTACTCCACTTCCTCCAAAAGTTGGATAACATACAATACCTATTTTCATGAAATTATATAAAATTTAAACAATATGTAAAGGTAGAACTATTCTTATGGTTTAATTCTAAATAAAACTATAAAAAAGCAACCTCTTAAATCTATTAGAAATAAAAAACCTGCACGTTGTGTACAGGTTTAAAATTTATCTTTAAAAAATACTAAAAACAAGTTTAGTATTAATAATCACCTAAAGTTACAGGGTTTTGCTCTAAAGCACTTTCTAATTGTGCATCATTAGGTGCTTTTCCGTGCCAAGCATGCGTATGCATCATAAAATCTACACCATTCCCCATTTCTGTATACAATAAAATACAAACAGGCTTTCCTTTTCCTGTTAATGATTTTGCTGCTGCCAAACCAGCAAGAATAGATTCGATATCATTTCCTTTTTTTACTTGTAATACTTCCCAGTCAAAAGCTTCAAACTTCGCTTTTAAACTTCCCATTGCAAGAACTTCGTCAGTTGTTCCGTCAATCTGCTTTTCATTAACATCAATTGTACAAATAAGGTTGTCTACTTTTTTTGCAGATGCATACATAATTGCCTCCCAGTTTTGTCCTTCTTGCAATTCTCCATCTCCGTGTAAAGTATATACTATTTTAGAATCTCCATTCAGTTTTTTTGCTTGTGCAGCACCTAAAGCAACAGACATTCCTTGCCCTAAAGAACCAGAAGCCATTCTAATACCAGGCAAACCTTCGTGCGTAGTTGGGTGGCCTTGCAATCTAGAATTTAACAATCTAAAAGTGCTTAATTCTTCTACTGGAAAAAATCCAGAATGTGCCAAAACACTGTAAAAAACAGGAGAAATATGTCCGTTTGATAAAAAGAATAGATCTTCATTATTACCATCCATCGTAAAATCTGTACTATAATCCATTACTTCTTGATACAAACAAGTAATAAATTCTGCACAACCTAAAGAACCTCCCGGATGCCCAGAATTAACTTTGTGTACCATTCTTAAAATATCTCTACGAACCTGTTGGGTAAAATCTTGTAACTGTTGTGTTGTTGGCATTTTGTTATTTGTTTATAAAAACAAAAATACAAAAGAGAATGAATTAGTAGTGGTTTTAATAATTTTTTATTTGATAATTATAAACAGTTATAATTTATAAATCCATAAATACTTTTATTAAAAATTGGTCAAAATAGGATGACCTTAAAATAGTTATCAAAAAAAAGACAGTTACTATTTAGCAACTGTCTTGTAATATAATTGTGTTAATCATTTAATCTTTAAAAGGGAACATCGTCACCAAAAGCATCTTTAGGTTCAATTCTCTGATTAATAGTAGTGTCATCATCAAAAGGATTGTTCATAGAAGACTGAAACTCGCTACTAAAACCTTCTTCTAAATCAGAAAATTTAGCAAGATGTCCAGTAAATTTCAAACGAATATTGTCTAAACCACCATTTCTGTGTTTTGCTACAATAAACTCACCTTGTCCTTCACAAGGGGTGTGTTCATCATCATCCCATTCTGTCATTCCGTAGTATTCTGGTCTAAAAATAAAGCTTACAATATCTGCATCTTGCTCTATGGCTCCAGATTCACGTAAATCTGATAACAATGGTCTTTTAGAACCACCACGGGTTTCAACGGCACGAGATAGTTGAGATAGTGCAATAACGGGTACTTCTAATTCTTTTGCTAATGCTTTTAAATTTCTAGAAATCATAGAGATTTCTTGTTCACGGTTCCCTCCTGCTTTACCACCAGCTGTCATTAATTGTAAATAATCTATTACAATAATTTTTACATTATGTTGCGATACTAATCTTCTTGCTTTTGCACGTAAATCAAATACAGAAAGAGAAGGGGTATCATCTATAAAAATAGGTGCGTCAGATAGTTTTTTAACCTTTACGTTTAGTTGTTCCCACTCATGAGGCTCTAGGTTTCCTTTTCTTAATTTTTCTGATGTTAGCCCTGTTTCAGAAGAAATCATACGCGTTATTAACTGCACAGAAGACATCTCTAGAGAAAATACCGCAACACCATGATTAAAATCAATAGCCATGTTTTTTGCCATAGAAATTACAAAAGCTGTTTTTCCCATACCTGGTCTTGCAGCAATAATTACCAAATCAGAAGGTTGCCAACCAGAGGTTAAAGCATCTAATTTTGTAAAACCTGTTGCCAAACCAGACATTCCTTCTTGATTCCCAATTTCTTGAATCTTCTTTAAAGCTTGTTTAACAAGAGATCCTGCAGGTTCTGAACTCTTTTTTAAATTGCCTTGGGTAACTTCAAATAATTTTGCTTCTGCGTCATCTAACAAATCAAATACATCTGTACCTTCATCGTAGGCATTTTCAATTATTTCACTAGAAATAGAAATTAATTTACGTTGAATATATTTTTGTAAAATAATACGAGCATGGAACTCGATATGTGCAGAAGAGGCTACTTTTTGTGTAAGTCTTATCAATGAGAAATCACCACCAACAAAATCTAATTTCCCGTTCTTTTTTAACAAGTTAGATACTGTTAATAAATCGATAGGTTCAGAATTTTGAAACAACTGATAAATTGCTGCATATATTTCTTGGTGTTTTTGATCATAAAAAGCATCAGAACTTAAAACATCAATTACATCATCAATTCCTTTTTTATCAATCATCATTGCACCCAAAACAGCTTCTTCTAATTCTACTGCTTGTGGCGGAATTTTACCTTTTTCGAGGCTAATAATTCTTGCTTTATCTTTTTTTTTACCTGCTATTGCATTCGTTTTTTCCATGACTACAAATGTACTTTTTTAGGTTGATTGTATTTTTAAATTTCTAATTTTTATTTGTACACATTTTTTGTAAACTAAATTGTTATTATCTTGTTAACAACCAGTCAACTTGTAAAAAATAATAGTATTTTTACAATAAATGAAGTTAAACAAAAACCATCTTTTTCTTTGTATTTCTCTACCAATTCAGATTTTTTTGGTACAATTATCTGCAAAAAATCCTAGTTTTGTAGAACAGTATTATGCAAATGGAATCTACCCTTTTATTTCTAAATTTTTAAGAATTATTTTTGGTTGGCTCCCTTTTTCAATTGGAGATCTTTTATTGGGTTTCCTCCTATTTATGTTTCTACGCTTTTTAGTTAGATTGATAACGTCTCGTTTTAAAAACTTTATTCCAAAAGTAATTCATTTTACGGCAATCGTATCAGTACTTTATTTTTGTTTCTATCTTTTTTGGGGATTGAATTATTATCGAAAACCATTGGCTGAAAACTTAAATTATCAACAAAAAAAATATACTACAGTACAACTTCAAAATGTTACAGAACATATTATAGAAAAACTTAATTTTTATCAACTTGAAATCACAAAAAACGATACTCTACAAGTAAAAAATCCTTATCAACAAAAAGAAATGTATGATATGGCTGTTGTAGGTTATCAAAATTTAGAGAAAGAGTATCCGCAGTTAAAATACCGATATGCATCTGTAAAAAGCTCTTTAATGAGTTTGTTGCAAACCTATAATAGTACCGGAGGTTATATGAATCCGTTAACCGGAGAAGCTCAGGTAAATGATAAAATTCCGAAAACAGGATATCCAACAACGGTTTGTCATGAAATGGCACATCAGATTGGGTATGCGGCAGAAAATGAAGCCAATTTTGTAGGTTTTTTAGCAGCAACCTGTAATGAGGATCTGTATTTTAAATATGCAAGTTACAGAATGGCTTTTAGTTACTGTATTTCTGAACTTAGAAAAAGAGACTCACAGCTATCTAAAGAACTTTGGCTATCTGTAAACAAAGGTGTTTTAAAAGATTTTAACTCGAGTTATTTGTTTTGGGAAACGTATAAAAATCCTTTTGAACCCATTGTGAAAAAAGGATATAATGCGTATTTGAAAGCCAATAAACAAGCCAAAGGCATTGCTTCTTATAATTATGTAGTAGATCTATTAATCACTTATTTTGATACTTTAGAGCTGAACTAGTTTCCTTAAAAAATTGTTAATTTTTTGTTTTTTAACAACTAACAAAAATGGTATCTATAAATTTAGCAACAATTCAAATAACCCAAACTACATGAAAAAACTATTTTTCCTACTCTTTTTCTTGTCGCTAACCTTTTCTTATGCGCAAGACTATTTCCCTACGGATGCAGGAGTAAAAACAACAGAAAACACCTTAACGGCATTTACAAATGCTATCATTTATGAAACCCCAAAAAAAGTAATTAAAAATGGGACTTTACTAATAGAAAATGGCAAAGTATTGGCTATTGGAAAATCTGTAAAAATTCCAAAAAATGCAAAAATCATTGATTTAGAGGGTAAAACAATCTACCCTTCTTTTATAGATGTGTATTCTAATTTCGGAATCAATAAACCTAAAAGAGCAAGTAGCAACTCTAGATCAACACAATACGAACCTTCTAGAGAAGGCTATTATTGGAACGATCATATTAGACCAGACGTAAATCCTTTAAAAGATTTTTCTTTTGATGGTAAAAAAGCAAAAGAATTAATTGCTGCTGGTTTTGGTGTAGTAAATACGCACATGGAAGACGGTATTGTTAGAGGAAACGGAATATTGGTTGCTTTAAACCCTAATTCTTCTGATGCATACAGAATTTTAGATACCAAGTCAGCACAATATTTATCGTTCTCTAAAAGTGCTGCTTCTAGTCAAGCTTATCCTGGTTCTAAAATGGGTGCTATGGCATTGTTAAGACAAACCTATAATGATGCTTCTTGGTATGCAGACGGAAATATGCAGAATAAAGATTTAGCATTAGAAGCTTTAAATAAGAACAAAAACTTAGTTCAAATTTTTAAAACTGATAACCTTTTAGATGCATTTAGAGCAGATAAGGTAGGAGATGAATTTGGAATTCAATACACCATTGTTGGATCTGGAGAAGAATATGAAAGAATTACTGATGTTAAAAACACAAATGCAAATTTTATAATTCCGATTAATTTTAGCAATGCATACGATGTTTCTAATCCGCTTTTGGCGCAACAAATATCTCTAAGAGATATGCGTAAATGGAATCAAGAACCATCAAATTTAAAAGTATTAGCAGAAAACAATGTAAACTTTGCAATTACCACAAATGGTTTAAAATCTGTAAAAACATTTCATACAAACCTACAGAAGGCCATAAAATATGGTTTTGATAAAGAAAAAGCGCTAGAAGCTCTTACAACAATACCTGCAAGCATCATTGGTAACAACCTAGTTGGTAATTTAACTGAAGGTAGTTATGCCAATTTTATCATTACTTCTGGCGATGTTTTTGATGCCGAAACAACCTTATATGAAAATTGGGTGCAAGGCGGTAAAAATGTAGTAAACAGCATGTCTATAAAAGACATTACAGGTGAGTACATGCTTTCTGTAAATGGCCAAAATTATTCAATGTCTGTTTCAGGAAAAGGAGCTAAACAAACTGCAGCCATTCAATTAGGAGATCAAAAAATTAAGTCTAAATTTTCTTTTAAAGATGATTGGATTGCGATTACTTTAAACGAAGATAGTGGCTACACAAGGTTAATGGGGCAAACTATTAACAATGCTTCTGTTTTAGAAGGAATAGCCTATGATACAAAAGGAAATGAAACTTCTTGGTCTGCAAGTAAAAAAGTAGCTAAAGATTCTGAAAAGAAAAAACAAAAAGAAACCAAACAAACTCCAGTTGTTGTACTTCCGGTTAGTTATCCAAACCTTGGTTTTGGAAATATAAAGGTACCAGAAACTGAAACGATTTTAATAAAAAACACAACTGTTTGGACTAGTGAAGACGCAGGTATATTAAAAAACACAGATGTACTTTTAAAAGATGGAAAGATAGCAGCCATCGGTAAAAATTTAAAATCAAGAAATGCTACCGAAATTGACGGAACAGGCAAACATTTAACTGCTGGTATTGTAGACGAACATTCACACATTGCAACATCTGCAGTAAATGAATGGGCTCAAAACTCTACAGCAGAAGTAACCATAGAAGATGTAATAGATCCGAACGATATTAATATTTATAGAAATCTTTCTGGTGGTACTACTACATCACAAATATTACATGGTTCTGCAAACCCAATTGGTGGACGTTCTGCAATTATCAAACTAAAATGGGGAGAAAATGCAGAAAATATGATTTATGACAATTCGCCTAAATTTATAAAGTTTGCTTTAGGAGAAAATGTAAAACAGTCTAGATATGAGAATGGTACTCGTTTTCCACAAACCAGAATGGGTGTAGAACAATTGTTTATAGATTATTTTACAAGAGCCAAAGCCTATGATGCTGTTAAAAAAAGTGGCAAACCCTACAGAAAGGATGACGAAATGGAAACCTTGGCGGAAATTTTAAACGGAGAACGTTTTATTTCTTGTCACTCTTATGTTCAATCAGAAATTAATATGTTAATGAAGGTTGCAGATAAAATGGGCTTTAAAGTAAACACGTTTACACATATTTTAGAAGGCTATAAAGTAGCAGATAAAATGGCGGCTCATGGTGTTGGAGGTTCTACTTTTTCTGATTGGTGGGCATACAAATACGAAGTAAATGATGCCATTCCTTACAATGCTGCAATTATGCACAATGCGGGTGTAACTGTTGCTATTAATTCTGATGATAGAGAAATGTCTAGAAGATTAAACCAAGAAGCAGCTAAAACTATAAAATATGGAGGTATGTCTGAGTTAGAAGCTTGGAAAACAGTAACCATTAACCCTGCAAAGTTATTGCATATAGACGACAGGGTTGGTAGTATAAAAGAAGGTAAAGATGCTGATGTAGTGTTGTGGAGCCATCATCCGATGTCTATTTATGCAAAAGTTGAAAAAACAATTGTAGAAGGTAGTATTTTTTTTGACAGAATAGAAGATCAGAAAAAACGTGTTGCAATTCAACAAGAAAAAAGTACTTTAATTACAATGATGTTGAATGAAAAATTGAATGGCGGAAAAACAAAACCACCAATGAAAAGAGAAGACAGAAACTTTGAATGTGATACTTTAGAAGAACTTAAAAACTAATAACCATGAAAAAAACATTATATAGTTTGCTATTTTTCTTCTTAGTAGGAAATAGTATAGCGCAGCAAACACCAGCAGATACACAAACAATGCCATTTTCTATTGAAGGTGCAACAGCACATTTAGGAAACGGAAAAGTAATAGAGAACTCATTAATTATATTTAGTGATGGGAAACTTACGTTTGTAGGCTCTGCAATGAATAAAATTGCAAGACAAGGCACCATTATTGATGCCAAAAACAAACACGTATATCCTGGATTTATTGCTACCAATGCCACTTTAGGTTTGGTAGAAATAGATGCCGTAAAAGCAAGTGATGATGAAGATGAAATTGGTCCAGTAAATCCGCATATTAGAAGTATTATTGCCTACAATGCAGAAAGTAAGGTAGTAGAATCTATGCGTCCGAATGGTGTTTTAATGGCACAAATTACTCCAAGAGGCGGTATTATTTCAGGTACTTCTTCTGTTGTACAATTAGATGCTTGGAACTGGGAAGATGCAGCCATAAAAACAGATGACGGAATTCATATGAATTGGCCAGGAAGTTTTAAGCGTGGTAGATGGTGGTTGGGTGAAGATCCGGCAATGAAACCAGACACAAAATATGCCGAAAACATCCAAGAGATAAAAGGTTATTTAGAAAATGCTAAATTGTATCTATCAAACACCAATGTAGAAAAACATCTACCATACGAAGCTACTGCTGGCTTGTTTGATGGTTCTAAAAGATTGTATGTACATGTAGATGGTTTAAAAGAAATAACAGATGCAGTAACCATTGCAAAACAATTAGGAGTTAAAAAAGTTACCATTGTAAGAGCTGCAGAAGCAGATAAAGTAACAGAGCTATTAAAAAAGCACAATGTTTCTGTTATAATAAACAGACCTCATAGAAATCCTGATAATGAAGATGATGCTTATGATGCTTCTTATACAATTGCAAAAACATTAAATGATGCCGGTATTGTGGTAAGTGTTGGTATGGAAGGGCAAATGGAGCGTATGAATACTAGAAATATTCCGTTTTACGCTGGTACTTTTGCCGCTCACGGTTTAGAAAAAGAAGAAGCTGTAAAATTAATTACCCTAAATGCAGCTAAAATAATTGGTATAGATGCTTTTGCAGGTTCTTTGGAAGTTGGTAAAGATGCTACCCTATTTATTTCTGAAGGAGATGCATTAGAAATGACAGGAAACATTTTAACAGATGCATTTATTCAAGGAAGAAAAATTAGTTTAGAAACGCACCAAACAAAATTATGGAAACGTTATTCTAATAAATACAAGTCTAAGTAAATGTATTGAAAATAAAAGTAAAGGCTCGCTATTTGCGAGCCTTTACTTTTTAAATGAAATAGACAGACAGTTAATACATGTTGTTAGTAGTAAAAAACACCAACAATTAGGTATATTTGTGCTAATGAAAGAAATTACAAGCACGCAGAACCCTTACATTAAAGACCTTTTAAAACTGCAGGAAAAAGCAAGAGAACGCAAAAAAAAAGGACTTTTTATTATTGAAGGAAAAAGAGAAATATCACTCGCAGTAACTGCAAATTATGTTTTTGATACTGTACTTTTTGTCCCAGATTTAATTACTGAACAAGAACTCTTAGCATTGTTTAACGAAAACGTAAATCGTATTGTAATTTCTAAAGAAGTCTATCAAAAAGTTGCTTATAGAGATTCTACGGAAGGCATTATTGCAGTTACAAAAACCAAAAACTTTGCACTAGATCAAATCGTGTTTAACAACAAAAAACCATTAGTTTTAGTTGCAGAAGGCATTGAAAAACCTGGAAACCTTGGAGCACTTTTAAGAACTGCAGACGCAGCAAATGCAGATGCGGTATTTATTGCAAATCCAAAAACAGACGTTTACAATACAAATATTATTAGATCTAGCGTAGGATGTGTATTTACCAATCAAATCGGCATTGGCACATCAGAAGAAATTGTAACCTTTTTACATGCAAACAATATCGCTATGTTTGCTACTACCTTGCAAAACTCAAATCCCTATTTTAAAGAAGATTATACCAAGGCAACTGCTATTGTAGTTGGTACAGAAGCAACAGGTTTAACTACTATTTTTAGAGAAAAAGCAACTCAAAATATAAACATACCAATGCAAGGCAAAATAGATTCTATGAATGTATCTGTTGCTGCAGCTATTGTTTTGTTTGAAGCAAAAAGACAACGCGGTTTTTAAACAAAACCCAAACAATAGTCGTATTATTTTCGCGAAAAATTGTAAATTGTATGCGAACACCTCATATAAAGTAACGTAGAGAAAATGAAAATGTTAGGAATAGATATTGGTGGTTCTGGTATAAAAGGAGCCATTGTAAATACAAAGACAGGAGCTTTATTGTCTGATAGATTTAGAATAGAAACACCAAAACCTGCTACACCAGAAGCTGTTGCCAAAGTAATACAAGAAATGGTTACTCATTTTAATTGGAAAAAAGCTGTGGGTTGTAGTTTTCCTACTACAATTGTAGATGGTAAATGCATACATTCAGGAAATTTAAGCGAAAAATGGCTACATGTAAAAGTAGACAAGTTGTTTAAAAAAGAATGCAACTTACCTTTTTACATTAGCAATGATGCAGATTTAGCTGGTTTGGCTGAAGTTAGTTTAGGAGCTGCAAAAAAAGAAAAAGGAGTTGTAATTGTAATTACAATTGGCACAGGCATTGGTTCTGGCTTATTTTATAATGGTAAATTAATTCCGAATCTAGAAATAGGTAAAATGCTACATTCAAACGGTAAAATTATTGAGCTTTATACTGCAGATTCTGTAAGAAAAAAAGAAGGTTTAAAATTGGCGGAATGGGCAAAAAGATTTGACAATCTTTTAGAATATATTAGAGTTGTGTACACACCCAGTTTAATTGTGTTAGGTGGTGGTATTAGTAAAAAATTCGATAATTTTAAACAACACCTAACCACAGATGTAAAAGTAAAAGTTGCTAAATTTAAAAACAATGCAGGCATTATTGGTGCTGCAATGCATGCTGCTAATAATTCTAAAAAGTAATTTTATCTAAAATTAGATTACACCCTTCATTTAGCTATAAATATTTTTAAATGATAATCTTTGTAAGTTATCATTCTTATTGTTAATTTCACTTTATCATATACTAACAAACATTTCACTTGAATTACACAGCAACAATAGAAGAAGAAAACAAGGAAATAGCAAATCGATACAAAGATTTACTGAAAGGCACCTATGAGATTTTATCAAAGGAAGATAAAGAACTGATAAGAAAAGCCTTCGATATTGCTGTAGATGCACATGCAGATCAACGAAGAAAAACAGGAGAACCATATATATATCATCCTATTGCTGTTGCCAAAATAGTAGCATATGAAATAGGTTTAGATGCAGTCTCTATTGCATCTGCACTTTTACATGATGTTGTAGAAGATACCTCCTACACCATTGAAGATATGGAGCGTTTATTTGGTGAAACGATTGCTAAAATTGTCAATGGTTTAACCAAAATTTCAAGACTAAATAAAGAACAAGACGCATCTATACAAGCCGAAAATTTTAGAAAAATGCTTTTGACATTAAATGATGATGTTCGAGTTATCTTGATAAAAATTGCAGATCGGCTTCATAACATGCAGACCATGGATGCCATGCCTGCATATAAACAAGTTAAAATAGCCTCTGAAACCCTTTATATTTATGCTCCTTTAGCACATAGACTTGGGTTGTATAATATTAAAACATCTTTAGAGGATTTAGGTTTAAAATATACAGAACCAGAAGCATATTACGGAATTTTAAGTAAAATTAAAGAAAGTAAAGAAGATCAAAATAAATACCTAGCTAGTTTCGAAGAAACTTTAAAAGCAGGCTTAGATAAAGAAAATTTTGATTACGAAATAAAAGGACGATTTAAATCTATTTATTCTATTAGAAGAAAGATGATTCGTCAGAATGTAACTTTTGATGAAGTATATGACAAATATGCCATTCGAATTATTTACAATACAAAATCGAATGATGATAAATTTGATGCTTGGAAAATTTATACCATTGTAACCGATTACTTTAAACCCAATCCCTCTCGATTAAGAGATTGGATTTCTCAACCAAAATCTACAGGGTATGAAGCCCTACATATAACAGTTGTAGGACCTGGCTCTGAATGGGTTGAAGTTCAGATTCGTTCTAATAGAATGAATGAAATAGCAGAAAAAGGGTATGCAGCTCATTTTAAATACAAACAAGTTGCCAGTAATGAAAATGGTCTAGAAGATTGGCTAAATAAGCTTAAAGAAACCTTAGAAACTCAATCTTTAAATGCTGTAGATTTTGTAGAGAATTTTAAATTAAACCTATATTCTAAAGAAATTTATGTTTTTACACCTAAAGGGGATTTAAAATCTTTACCTAAAAATGCAACAGCATTAGATTTTGCTTTTTCGATACATACAGATGTTGGTTTAAAATGTAGAGGAGCTAAAGTAAACGGAAAGTTAATGCCTTTAAGTCATCAACTTAAGAGTGGTGATCAGATAGAAGTAATTACTACAACCAATAATAAACCTAACTCTAGATGGTTAGATTTTGTAATAACCGCAAGAGCTAAAGCAAAAATTAGAACCGCATTAAAAGAAGAAGAAAAAGCTATTTCTATTGAAGGAAAAGCAATTTTATTAAGAAAATTGCGTCATCTAAAAATTACTTTTAATGAAAAAGTAACCAATGAATTGGTTAATTACTTTAAGTTAAAAACAAGTTTCGATCTATTTTTTAGAATTGGTAATGGCGCAATAGACAACACACATTTAAAGGCATTTGTATCGCAACGAAATAGTAAGTTGATAAATTTCTTTAAAACAAAATTAAGAAAAAATACGGCTGTTAAAGAAGTAATTGACACCGAAGAAGTAAATTTTAAGTATGACGATTTAGTTTTTGGTAGAGAAGAAGAAAAATTAGACTATAAATTTTCTAAGTGCTGTAATGCAATACCAGGAGATAAAGTTTTTGGTTTTTTAACTATAAATGACGGAATTAAGGTTCATAAAACGAATTGTCCGAATGCAATTTCTTTACAATCTAATTATGCTTACAGAATCATGCAAGCAAAATGGATAGACTCTACAAAACAGGATTTTAAAGTTATCATACATATTTCTGGAGTTGATAACCAAGGTATGGCAAATGACGTTACAAAAACAATTTCTAACAATATGGGAGTTTTTATTCACAGTATTAACATTGCAGGTAACGAAGGTGTTTTTGATGGAAAAATATCTATAAGTGTTAAAAACAGTACTCAGTTAGACAAATTGATTAAAAGCCTTTCTAAGATAGAAGGAATGAAAAAAGTAGAACGTGTTAATACTTTGTAAATATCATTTGATAAAAGTATTTTTTAATTCAGAAATAACTGTAAATTTGTTTTTTTGTAAAATCATTTATAAATGAGTAATTCTCTTGAAAATCAAGAAATAGTAAAAAAAGTTTTCACTAGCTATTTAGAAGAAAAAAAGCATAGAAAAACACCCGAACGTTACGCTATACTTCAAGAAATTTATGTAGCCGATGAACATTTTGATATCGAATCTCTTTATATCAAAATGAAAAATAAAAACTACCGCGTTAGTAGGGCTACACTCTACAATACAATTGACTTACTTTTAGATTGTGGATTGGTTAGAAAACACCAATTTGATGGACAATCGATGGCTCGATATGAAAAAAGTTATTTTGATAAAAATCACGATCATGTAATATTTACAGATTCTGGAGATGTAAAAGAGTTTTGCGACCCTAGAATTCAAATTATCAAAAAAACAATTGAAGAAATTTTTGATATCGACATACATAGCCATTCGCTATATTTTTACGGAACAAAAAAAAACACAACAGAAAATAACAACACAACAGAAAATAACAACTAATGGCTGTAGATTTATTATTAGGATTACAATGGGGAGATGAAGGAAAAGGAAAAATTGTAGACGTACTTACAAAAAATTATGACATCATTGCACGTTTTCAGGGCGGGCCAAATGCAGGTCATACTTTAATTTTTGATGGTCGTAAACATGTTTTACATACAATACCTTCCGGAATTTTTCATAAAACAGCTTTAAATGTTGTTGGTAACGGTGTTGTAATAGACCCTGTTATCTTTAAAAAAGAATTAGAAAACTTAGACAAACATAAAATTGATTATACTTCTAAATTACTAATTTCTAGAAAAGCACATTTAATTTTACCAACACACCGTTTGTTAGATGCCGCTTCTGAAACCTCTAAAGGTAAAGCAAAAATTGGCTCTACATTAAAAGGAATTGGTCCAACGTACATGGATAAAACCGGAAGAAATGGAATGCGTGTTGGAGATTTAGAATTAGAGAATTGGAAAGATAAGTATGATGCTTTAACTGCAAAGCACATTAAAATGCTTGAATTTTTTGATGTACAAGTTGAATATGATTTAAAAGAGTTAGAAGCAGAATTTTGTAGAGGAATTGATAAATTAAGAACGCTTAAGTTTATTGATAGTGAAGAATTTTTGAATCAAGCTATAAAAGATAAAAAAACAATTTTAGCAGAAGGTGCTCAAGGTTCTTTATTAGACATCGATTTTGGTACTTATCCATTTGTTACATCATCTAACACTACTGCGGCAGGTGCTTGTACAGGTTTGGGTGTTGCACCAAATAGAATTGGCGAAGTTTTTGGTATTTTTAAAGCCTATACAACTCGTGTTGGTTCTGGCCCCTTCCCTACTGAGCTGTTTGATAAAGATGGTGAAGACATGGCAAGAATTGGTCATGAATTTGGAGCTACAACAGGAAGACCAAGAAGATGTGGTTGGCTAGATTTAGTTGCCCTAAAATATGCCGTAGATGTAAATGGGGTTACACAGTTAATGATGATGAAAGGTGATGTTTTATCAGGCTTTGATACTTTAAAAGTTTGTACTACTTACAACTATAAAGGAGAAGAAATCAGTCATCTTCCTTATAATATAGAACCAGAAAATGTAACAGTTAATTATACTGAATTTAAAGGTTGGGATGAAGATTTAACAAAAATGACATCAGCAGAACAACTGCCTAAAAACTTATTAGATTACGTTGCTTTTATTGAAAAGGAAACAGGTGTACCTGTATCAATTGTTTCTGTAGGACCAGACAGAAAACAAACAATAATTAGATAAATACTACTTACAACAAATAATAAACGCCTTTTAAGAATTTTAAAAGGCGTTTTTTATATAACTATTTTAAAATTATTTATTTGCCGTTGGTTTGTTTGAAAATAAAGACATTACTACATACAAGGTAATAATTAATGGTATAGAAACATATTTTAAAAAAAATACTAGTAAAAACGAAGCTAAAATAAATATGTATTTAACAAGGTTATTTTTTAAAGTATAGTCTTTAAATTTTAGAGAAAATAAAGGGATTTCAGCGTTCATCAAATAAGTCAATAAAAAGGTTATACCAATTAAAAAATAATTATTTGAAATTAAATTTTGAACCATTATAATTGTGGTATGCTCTTGAATTAGAGGTAAAGAAATTACAAATAAACTCATCGCTGGTGTTGGTAAGCCAATAAAAGAGTCTGTCTGTCTTGTGTCTATATTAAATTTTGCCAGTCTATAACAAGCACCTAAAGTTAATAGTAAACCAATAATTTGAATAGAACTACTATTAAAAGTAAACCAGTCGTTTGTTACTGTATTCTCTGCAAAAGAGCCAGAATTGCTGTTGTTTGCTATTAAATAAAACATAATAATTCCTGGTACTACCCCACTAGTTACCATGTCTGCCAAAGAATCTAATTGTTTACCTAGCTCACCAGAAACATTTAAAAGTCTTGCTGCAAAACCATCAAAAAAATCTAACAAAATACCAATAAGCACAAATAATCCTGCAGCAACAAAGTTGTTTTGAACCGCAAATATTGTAGCAATTGTACCGCATAAAAGATTTCCTAATGTAATTAAATTCGGAATGTGTTTTTTTAGTGTCATATCTATTAATTGAACAGCGAAAATAAGAAATCCTATTTTGCTAGTTTTCAATAAACTGTTTTTTTTATCAATTAAAAAAAAAATCGTTACTTAGAGCACATCAAACACATACAATGCCCATATTAAAAACAAGCTTCTCGCCTACTTTGCCCTTTAAAAATGGTTATTTTAACACAATATATAGGCCATTATTTATGAAAGATAAAGCCGTTTATAGTAGAAAAAGAATCACTACCTGGGATGGAGATTTTATAGATTTAGATTTCTCTATAGTTGGCTCTAAAACCCTTGTTTTATTAATACATGGTTTAGAAGGCAGTTCTAACTCTAGGTACATGGCCTCTACAAGCAACCATTTAAATAAAATTGGTTTTGATACGGTTTGTTTTAATTTAAGAGGGTGTTCTGGCGAAGATAATTTATTACTATCTACTTACCACAGTGGTAAAACTGATGATGTAGATTTTATTGTTAAAAATTTAATTGAAAATTATACTTATAAGAATATTATTATAGTTGGTTTTAGCTTGGGCGGAAATTTGACTTTAAAATACATTGGAGAACAAGGAAATAAAATTTCACCTATAGTAAAAGGTGCTATTGCTATTTCTGTTCCGATAGATATTACTTCTGCTGAAAAAGAAATGGATAAATTTAAAAACAAATTTTATATAGAAATGTTTTTTAAAACCATGAAAAACAAACTAATTGAAAAAGCTGCAAAATTCCCTACTTATAATTTAGACAAAGAAAAGTTATCAAAAGCTACTAAATTTAAACATCTAGAATATTTATATACTGTTCCTGTATTTGGTTTTAAAAACCCCGAAGATTATTGGCAACAAGCAAGTGCAAAGCCTTATTTAAATACTATTGCAAGACCAACACTATTAATTAATTCTAAAGACGATACTTTTTTATCAAAAGAATGTTTTCCATATCAAGAAGCAAAAAATTCTAATTATTTCTTTTTTGAAGCAACTAAATATGGTGGGCATGTCGGTTTTATGTCTTCGTTTGTTACCGAAGAAAATAATTGGTTAGAAAAGCGAATAGAAAGGTTTATTATAGAAAACATTTTAATATGATTTGTTGTCACAATAATTTTAAAAAACAAGTGTTAATTAAAGAAGGATTTTAGATATTTGTTCTGATAATTAATTGATTTTGAAACATAAAAAATTTTTTTTCTTATTGTTACTTCCTACTCTTTTAAATGCACAAGCATTTAGAGGGTATTCGAACGAGTTTTTGTCAATTGGTGTAGATGCTGCTGGTTTAGGAATGAGTAAAAGTGTGGTAGCAACCACAAATGATGTAAATTCAACTTACTGGAATCCTGCGGGTTTGGTAGGTATCGAAGACTATCAAGGTTCTTTAATGCATACTTCTTATTTTGCAGGTATTGCTAGCTATAATCATGCTGCTTTTGCAATGCCAATAGACAAACAAAGTGCTGTTGGAGTTTCTATTATTCGTTTTGGGGTTGATGATATATTAAATACAACAACATTAATTGATAATGATGGAAATATCAATTTTGATAGAATTAGCCTTTTTTCTTCTGTAGATTATGCTTTTAATATTGCTTATGCTAGAAACTTAATTTTAAAAGATATTAAGTTTGGTGTCAATACAAAGATCATTAGAAGAATTATAGGCGATTTTGCGTCTTCTTGGGGTTTTGGTTTTGATGTTGGAATTCAGTTTGAACGTAATTCTTGGAAGTTTGGTGTAATGGCAAGAGATATAACAACTACATTTAATAGTTGGTCTATTAATGAAAATGCTTTTAATACGATTAAAGATGCTATTCCGGGCGAAAATCAAGAATTACCAGAAACAACAGAACTTACCAAACCTAAAGTACAATTAGGTATTGCCAAATCATGGAATATTGGACGTTCATTTAATCTTTTATCTGAAGTAAATGCTAATATTCGTTTCACAAAAACTAATGATTTATTTTCATCAGAAGCGTTTAGTATAGATCCTGCAATCGGATTTCAAATTGACTATGAGTCTCTTGTTTATCTAAGAACAGGCGTTGGTAACTTTCAATATATTACCGATTTTAATGACACAAAATCACTATCATTACAGCCAAATTTTGGTGTAGGTTTTAATTATAACGGAATTAAAATTGATTATGCTTTAACTAATATAGGAAGTATTGGAAATGCTTTATATTCTAATATTTTCTCTGTTACAGTAGATTTTAGTTACTTTAGGCAATAATTTATGAATATCAGATCTTTACTATTAATCCTTTGTTTTTTTACTTTTAACTCTATAACAGCACAAGCTAAGCTTTCTGTTTATTCAGAAATTAGTATCTTAACTGTAGGTCCCGGAGAAGATTTACACGTCGCCTTTGGTCATTCTGCAATTAGAGTTAAAGACCCTGTATTGAATCTAGATTTAGTTTACAATTATGGTGTTTTTGACTTTGATGCCCCAAACTTTTTAATAAATTTTGCTAATGGAAATATGATTTATAGTCTTGCTCGCTATGATTTTAAATATTTTTTAGCAAGCTATAAAAACGAAAAACGTTGGGTTAAACAACAAACGTTAAACTTAAATCAACAAGAAAAACAAGCATATTTCTTATTTTTAGAAAACAACGCACTCCCAAAAAATAAAAATTATCAGTACGACCCGTATTTTAATAACTGTGCCACCAAACTAAGAGATATTACAACCTCTATTTTAAAAGAAAAAGTTGTCTTTTTTGATAATAATAAAGCAACAAATACTAGTTTTAGAAAGTTAACAAACAACGAGTTATTATCTAATTCTTGGAGTTCTTTTGGATTAAATTTAATTGCAGGTACAAAATTAGATAGAAAAACAACCTTAGACGAGCAGTTGTTTTTACCAGATTATGTTTATAAATCGTTTAAGGAAGCTAAATTATTTCGAAAAAACCAACCAGAAGAATTGGTTAAAAAAGAAACAATCTTATTGAATTTTGAAGAAAAGAAAGCGGAAATAATTTTATTTAATCCACTATTTTGTTTTACTCTTTTCCTCCTTTTTACAATTTACATTACTTATCAAAATTTAAAAAAGAAGAAAAGATCTACATGGTTCGATTTCATTTTGTTCTTTATACCTGGTTTAATAGGAAGTATTTTATTGTATTTATGGCTATTTTCTAGCCATTCTACTGCACCTAATAATTTTAATGTTTTTTGGGCTTTTCCAATAAACCTTATTGTTGCTTTTTTGATGTTAAAAAAAGAAGTTTCTAGATGGATTAAAATGTATGTACTTTTTTTAATAGTTTTTCTGTTCGTTCTTATGTTAATTTGGATACAAGAAATACAAGTGTTTCCGTTTGTAATTATACCTTTATTAATATCATTATTAATTAGATATACTTACTTAAAAGGAAATCTATTGACCTTTTTTAAGTAAAACTGTTGTAAATGTTTTAATTAGAATTTTAAAATCTAAGAAAGTTGTTCTTTCCTTAATATAATATAAATCATAGCGTAATTTTATTTCTTGTTCTTCTACCGAATTTGCATACGGATAATTAACTTGTGCCCAACCTGTTAATCCGGGTCTTATTATGTTTCTAATAGTGTAAAAAGGGATTTCTTTTGCCAGTTCTTTTACAAATTCTGGTCTTTCTGGTCTTGGGCCAATAATACTCATATCGCCTTTAATAATATTAAAAAATTGTGGTAATTCATCAATTCTTGTATCTCGTAAAAACTTACCAAAATAGGTAATTCGAACATCATTTTTACTTGCCCAAATAGCAGTGCCATTTTCGGCATTTGGCACCATAGTTCTAAATTTATATATAGTAAATAATTCACCACTCATTCCCATTCTTTTTTGAGTATAAAATAACGGTCCTTTGTTAAAAAATAGATTGCATATAAATACAATTGGAGTTACTAATAGCATTACACTTAAGCCAAATAAAGAAGACACTAAATCTAAGGTTCTTAAAATAAAAAGATAAAACCGATTGCTATTATTTTGATTTAAGCTTATAAACTTATAAAAATTTTCATTTAAATATTCTTTGGGTACTCTTTGGTATATTTCTTCATAAAAATTTTCAAAACTTTTAATTTCAATTCCCTTCTCAAAAAAGAATAATAAATCTTTATCTATGCTATTTACAATGCTTAAGGGAAAACCACCTGTACAAACTACTATTTCGTAATTATTATGATTGTTAGCCAAAGTAGAAAGTTTTACTTCTTCAATAGAACTAAATCCCTTAACGTCATTAATTTCTTTATCTGATAAATAGGCTTTTAAATTGTGAATATTGTTTTTGTTAATCGCTTTAAGAATTGCACTAATTTTATCGGACTTACCTACAAAAATTATATTTTTAAACTTTTCAGGTGAAAAAAACATCCATAAGTAGAGAAAACGCCATAAAAATACTGGAATGCTAAGAATTAGAAAAAAGTAAATAATTTGTAATCTATTAGAAGGAAGATCAGGTGTTAAAAATGGGGTAATTACATAAGTAATTGTTGTAAAGTAAGAAGTTAAAATGATACTTCTAAAAATATCATATCTATTATTTAGTATTTTAGGGTTGTATAATTGAAATACTTCTCCGATGATTAGGTAATAAATAGTTAATAAAACAGCCCAATAAAAAATATATTGTTTATTAAAATTAAAGTATGTAAAATCTAAATAAGTAAATGAAATATTTAATCCTAAAAGAATTAATGTGATATCAACAACCCTTAAAAGTGATATTCTTTCGTAAATATTATATTTTTTCTTATTAATATTCAAAGTACATTATTGTGTGTATTTTTATAAACAGCCATAAAGATAATTATTATAATATTGAATATTCTAAAATGGTTACTAAAAAAATAATTTATTAATTACATTACATAAAGTATAGTAACTAGCTCTAAAGAATGAAAATTTTTCAACTTCATAAAATAATTTAAAATTCCATTTAATCATTTCTATTTTATTATTAGAAATTGAGTTATTAGTTTTGCGATAAGAAGCATAAATACCTCTCATTCCAGATGCATGACTATACTTTTTTAAAATAAATAACCATAAACCATAATCTTGTCTTTTTCTTATATTTGGCATATATATTTTACCTATAATATCTTTGTTATACATAGCTGTCAGACATCCTATCTTATTAGAGTACAACATTTTTTTATAAGTCATCTTTGAATCACAATATATCGGTTTTTCAATTTCTATACTATTTGCATTCATAATTTTGTAGGAAGTATATGATAGTGGTAATTTATTATCTAGCATAAATTTTAACTGATGTTCTAGCTTAGATGGTATCCATAGATCATCACTGTCTAAAAAAGCAATAAAATTACCTTTAGAAAGTTCAATAGCCTTATTTCTAGCTATTGCAGTACCTGAGTTGTTTTTTAATTGATGAACTTTAATACGTAAATCTTTTTTTGCGTAAGAATTAATTATTTGTAAACTATTATCAGTTGACAAATCATCTACTATAATTAATTCCCAATTTTTAAATGTTTGATTAACAACACTCTCAATAGTTTCAGCTATAAAATTTTCTGAATTAAAACATGGTGTAATTATAGATACTAAATTGTTTGACATTTATAAAGTTAAATAAGATTTTATCAACTGTGTTTTACCTGAAACAGCACTTTTTATAGATGTTACTTCTATAAATTCTATATAAAATTCTTCATTTGCTATGTGCTTTTGAAGTTTCCTTTTAATGTTAGCAAGTATATTATTTTCAAAATTATCAGCAGGTATGTATTCTATTAATATCCCACTTTTATCCTTTTGAATTATTTTGAACTGTTTGATTTCTACTATATATTCAAATATGCCAGTGAATGAGTGTACTACCATTTTTCTATTATCTGGTAAAATTACAATATCAGTATTTCTACCAACAACCTTTTCTAATAATGGAAAATTATATTTTCTCTTTTTGGGGTAATGTTCTTTGGGTAACTTTATAGCCAAATCTCCTATTTTATACCTTATTAATGGCATATTGTAATTATCTAACCTCGTTACTACTACATTTCCAATTTCACCATCTTTCACCTCATTATCATTGTCATCTAACAATTCTAAATAAACCTGTGGAGAATATTGATACATGTATTTTAAGTCATATTGAAAACCAATTTGAAAACCTTCAGAAGTACCATACATTTCATAAATTTCACATTTTAATGCTTTTTTAATATTCAATTTATATTTTGATAGCATTGCATCACCAATACCTATAAATCTTGCTATTGAAAGATCTAAATCATTTTCTAAAATATAACTTGCTATTATATTTACTGAAGAAGGATACCCTATAATTGTATATAATTTATTTTTATTCAGCTTTTTACATATAGTTTGTAACTGTTTTTCTGTTAATGAAAATGCCGATATATACATTGTGCCAAAGAATATATCTTTTAATTTTTTTAATAAACTTCTTTTTGGTGAAATTCCTGTTTGTAAAACAGGCATACCAATTTTATATCCACACAATTCCCATAAATGAAATTGAAGAGCTTGAAGTGATGTTAAGTCTTTAATATTCATAAAAACAGTGGTACTCTCTCCTGTAGAACCACTACTCGATATTTTTGTTGATTTTTCTTTTGAGTTAGAAATCAAAATATTGGGGTTAACCTTTAAATCAGTTTTAGTTAAAATAGGAAATTTAAGTAACATCTCTTCTATTGTATCGTTATCTGAAAGAAGAATATCTTTATATTTTATTATATTTTCATTGGCAAACTGTAATTTCTTCTTTAAAGCTTTTTTTTGATAATCCTCTAGATCTTTTTGTGAAAAATCTTTAAATTTTCTCCAAAAACGTAAACTTTTTATAAAGTTGCCTTTAAAAACAATATCTCCAAATGGAAGAATAAACCTCATTAAAATTAAATTCCTAAGCATCCTTTAATATTTTATGCCATTTAGTCTTTAAATTTTTCCATTTAAAGCTTTCTACCTTTTTCCTAGCATTATAAATTATTTGCTTGTTTTCATTTTTCAATAAAAGTATAACAGCGTTATAAAACATTTTTGAATTATTTTTTTCTACCAACAGCGCATCTTTTTTATTTTCTAATAAGTAAGGAATTCCACCAACATTAGTACTAATTACAGGTAAGCCCAAAGCCATTGCTTCCATTACGCTAACTGGCGTGTTATCAAAGTCTGTCGTATTCAAAAAAATATCAAAATCTTCAGATTTCTTATGCCATTCTTCTTTTAAAAGTACACCTGTAAATTCGATTGAATCTTCTAAATTATACTTTTTCACTAACGATAAACATTGATTATATGAACTATCTACAAAAGGGCCTATCATGCATAATTTTGCGCTTTTGTATTTACTTTTAACCTCTTTAAATACTTTTATGGCTAACGTTGGATTGTAAATATGTTTAAAGGCTCTGACCCAAAGTAATTTTGGAGCTAATACGTCTCTTTTCTTAAATTGATATTTTTCAACTTCTAAAATATTGGGTATTAAATCTGTTATAAAACCATGTTTTTCAAATTCAATTTTTAAATAATTTGATGGAGCAATATTTTTATAAGAGTTTTTAAAAATTAATTTAGAAAGCCATTTAGAATTAGAAATTCTATACGGTAAGTTACCTCCATGTAAAATTGTAATGTATTTAACTGAATATATTCTTGCCAGTTGTGAAATTATAAATGCATAATAAAAATTATATGTGCTATAGGTATCAATTAAAATATAATTCACCTTTCTCTTATTTTTAAAAAAAGAGAATACCATATCTAAGATTCTTAATACTTTATTTTGTTTAGAAGAGGATTTGTAAACAATATATCCTTCTTTCTCTAAAAGATCAGATAAAACTGTATATGTAGAATTATACTTTGTCTTCTTTGTTAAATTATTACCAATATATAGAACTTTTATTTTTTTCATTTAATCTTCGATATTGGTGATTTTGATTAAACTTAAAGCGTAAATAAAGCCTGGCATAGCAATTCGCATTGCAGAATGGTTTATTGTTAGAAACCATATGAGATAAAAACACCCAATAAATGCTTTTTGAAAATTGTTACTTTTACTCATTATTAATATGGGGATCGTTAACAACATAATTAAAAGAGATAAACCAATAAAACCATGCTCTTCGATTAACCTACCTACTTCGTTATGAGAAGTTGTACTTATGTTTTCTGCTATCTTTTCTCGTTCAAATTTACCATTTCCAACACCTATACCTAAAGGGTTATTAAAAAAATTAATTACTTGAACTTCAAAAATAGCTATTCTTCCTGTAGAAATATCTTTCTTCTGAACGCCTAAAGCATTTTGACCTGCATATCTATTATCTAACATGCCTCCGGTAACTTCAGAAGTGTAAATCCAAATTGCAAATATAAAAAAGAGTATTATAGATATATATTTTAATAATAATTTACCTGAAATCTTCTTATATAAAAAAAAGAAAAAAAGAAAAAACAGTAAACTAATAACTGCAGTAAATATACCTCCTCTAGAGAAAGTTAGTAAACCTCTGTAAATGAAATAAGTTAAAATACAAAAATCTAATAACAAAAAACCAGAAAGTTTTTCTTTTGAAACAATAAAAATAGTTATAATTACAACACCTAAACCAATAGCAGTAGCTACTTGATTTGGTCCAAACCCTCCTGATGTTTCAAAATTTGCAGAAGTACCAAATATTATTTCAGATAATTCTGGAGTTCTAAAATATAGAAATGTAATAGTAGATATTAGAGGTAACAACATAAAAAATAATATGTTGTATAATTCTTTTTTACTTACGGGTCTATGATAAAAATATATTGCTGAAATACCCAAAAGAACCGGACCACTTAAATTAAAAACTATAGAGTTTCTTATTGATTGACCTTCTGGCACTTGAGTGAAAACTATACCTAATAATAATAGCAATATGTATAAGATATAATGAATTGAAAATTTTTGTTTAAAATGCCCAACAAAAACACCAATCATTAAAAGAATAATTACGTAGTATTTTCCAGTCTCATAAAAAAAATAACCTTTAGTCATTCTTAAAAACACTTCTGAACCTACAATATATGCGGCAAAAACCCCAGCTTCTTCATTTATGTTTTTTCTTTTTACTATATAAAATATGAATACTAATATTGAAAAAGAACTATATACTAATGGGAAATAAGAAAATGTAGCCAGAATACCGATTAAAATGTGGGCTATTATCCAGTATATTTTTTTATTACTTATTTTATTGTTCAAGAGGTATAGATTTTTAATAATTTTTTAAAGAATATATCTTTAGAATATTTTTCAGTTATATTCTTTTGATGATTCTTTCCAAAATAAATTCTTTTTTCTTTTGATAATATTAACTCTTCTAATGCCAATGCTAACTGTAAACTATTTTCTCTATCTACTATTAATCCAGATTTTTGATGTTTAACGATTTTTTTACATTCGCCAACGTCAGTAACTACGACTGGTAATTTAGCCAAACCATATTCTAAAATAGAAATAGGTAAACCTTCATTTTTTGATTGTAAAACACCTATATTAGATTGTAAAAGTATGTTTTTTATGTCTCTTTGTAAATCATAAATAAAAACATTATAGTCTAACTTATTTGATGTTATAAATTGTTTTATTTTTTTTGAATAATTATCATTATAATCTTTACCAACTAAATGTAACGTCCAATTAGGATATTTAGCATAGTTTATATAAAATGCTTTTAATAGATTAATATGGTCTTTTTCAGGTCTTAATGCTGCAAGACAAACAATCTTATTTCCAATTTTACCCCGTAATATTGTTTTCTTACTAGTATCAACAAATTCAGGAAAATTATTTAGTTTAATTGAATTTTTATGATTTAACTTGTTTAGTGACCACGTATTTAAATCTTCATTTACACAAATAATTTTACTATAAATAAAACTAAACCATTTTATAAAAATAAATTTCAAACCTTTTAAATTAACATAATCTCCAGTGTGATTATGCCAAATAAAATTAACATTTTTAATAAAAAAACTAAAACAAAAAATAAAGAAAATTGAGGTATTATGGGTGTGAATAATTTCAATTTTATGCTCCTTTACGTATCTCTTTAATTTTTTAATAGCTTTAATTTCGATACTTTTTTTCCTATTCAGGTATATATAACCGACACTCGAATTAATATTTTCTTTTAATTCCCCTTCAACTCTAGTTACACAAATATGAGAGTCAATCTTTTTTTCTGATAGACCATTTGCAATGTTAACTGCTAATACTTCAGCCCCACCTATACTTAAAGAATCTATAACTTGTAATACTCTCATTTTAAAATTTAAATAGATCTAAATAAAATATTTCTTCATTTTGATAATATTCTTCTTTTAAAATTGATAATAAAATGTTGTCATGATAATCATTATTCATAAAAATACTTTTACGCTCTTTACCCTCTATTACCCAATAACACTTCCTAAATAAGTTTAAAGAAGCTAAATTGTAATCAATGATGTGAGTATGCAATCGGTTTATGTTTATTTTATTAAATAAAAAAGACATACCTGTTTTTAAAGAGTCTGTACCGATCTTTTTACCCCTAGAATTCTTTATAATTTTTATTGCTATTAGTCCACTTTTCGAGATTGAATTTGTGTATTTAAATGAAAAATACCCTAGTTTTAAATTTGTTTCTTTTTCATAAATAATAAATCGATAACCAGTACTTAAATTTTTTAAAAACCATTCCTTTTGAGATTCATTAGTTTTTAAAAACTCATTTTTACCTTCCCAATAAGCTAATTCTTGATTATTAACTAAAGTTAACATGAAATCTATATCATTTTGCTCTAATGCTTTTAAATAAATATTTTTACCTTCTATCATTGTAATGATTTTATAATATTACTCAACTTAATTTGAAAATTCTCTAGTGAATATTGAATAGCAAATTTTGTGAGATTTATTTTTTCTTTGTTTTCTAATAAGTATTTAAATGCTTTTTTAATTGTTTTTGATAATTCTTCAGCTGTTGGTTCAAAACACAAACCTTTATTTTTAGTATCAATTATATCAGGAACATTGCCTTTATTTGCAGCTAATGGCAGACAGTTATGAGCCCAAGATTCTGCAATAGGTTTGGGCCAACCTTCCATAACACCTGGCATTATTAGAACATGACATTTTGCTAAAACACTTTGTGCTTCTTTAAAAGGTAAACCACCATAAAAAGTAATATTGCTTAGTAAATTTAATTCTTTTGCTTTATTATGTATTTCTTCTTTTAAGTGACCATCACCGATCAATTGGCAAATATGCTATGTTCGAAGATATATTTACAAGCATTCCTTTATATGCAAAATAAGCAAAGAAACTACTGAAAATTAGTAATTGAATTCCAAATTTTATCAAGTTTGAAACAATAATAGACATTGGCATAATTACTCTTGGAAAATATACTTTTCCAAAAATAGCCTCATTTTTTTTAAAGGTATCCGAAGTTTCAGTTAAACAATCTTTAAAATAATTCCATGCAGTTATTCCTGCTAAATTGAATAAAAAAGAAGGTATATGACCCGTTGTAATGCCCGCTATATTATTGAAAACTAATGTAAAAATGATAGAGGTAAATAAAGGTTGAATAATATACCAAAGAGGGCCTAATATGGTTTGCTTATACAACGTAACCACATCTCTTTTTACAAATAGCATTAAAAGATCTCTATACTGCCAAACTTCTTTTAAGTTTAAATCTAATAAATTGTTTTTTGGCGATATTTCATAAAGCCACTTTTCTTTTTTCATTGTGTAATTCACTTCTTCAACAAATATAATTTATTTTGAACTAAAGCTCTGTTGTTTTTCGTTCAATCGTCTTATTTTTACGATAGAAAAAGAATTGAAATTAATTATATCTATAACTATTAAAAAGATTGAATTATTCTAATTATCTATTAACTTCATCCATAATAAAAGATAACTTTATTGATTTTTAATAGATAATATATTGACATTATATCAACTACAACTAAATTTATAAAAGCAAATGAATTTAAAAAATTTAAAAATTATACCATACCAACCAAATCTTGCGAAAGATTTTTACAACTTAAATGTCGAATGGCTTAAAAAATACTTTTATGTAGAACCTTATGATGAAAAAGTATTAAGCAATCCTCAGAAATATATTATTGATGAAGGCGGATATATTTTTTATGCAACATACAACGATGAAATTATTGGAGTTGCTGCTTATATAAACCAAAAATCATACTTCGAATTAAGTAAAATGGCAATTTCACCCAAATACCGTGGTTTAAAAATAGGTTTATTTCTAATTAACTTTTGTGTTCAATTTGCTAAAAATAAAGAATGGGAAAGTATTACATTGTATTCTAACACAAAGTTAGTGCCTGCAATAAACTTATACAAAAAAATAGGTTTTAAAGAAGTACCATTAGAGCAAGAAGCTCATTATAAGCGTTCAGACATTAAAATGATTCTTAACCTATAAAAAACTTTGTATTGCTAAATTATATCCTTTTAATCCAAAACCAAATAGCACACCTTTTGCTGCAGGAGCAATAAAACTTTGATGCCTAAACTCTTCTCTAGCATGAACGTTAGAAATATGCAACTCTACTACTGGTGTTGTAATTGCTTTTACAGCATCACCAATACCTACAGAAGTATGCGTATAAGCAGCAGCATTTAAAATTACACCATCATAAGTAAAACCAATTTCATGTAATTTATCTATAATTTCTCCTTCTATATTAGACTGAAAATAAAACAATTCTACATTTTTAAATTGCGATTGCAATTCTTTAAAATAATCTTCAAAGGTTTTAGATCCATATATTTCTGGTTCTCTTTTGCCTAGAAGATTTAAATTTGGACCGTTTATTATAATTAGTTTCATAAATAACTTTAAGATTGTAAATATAAACTTTATTTTTAGCACATGAAATGGCAAAATGCAATTATCGATTTTCAACTATTTTTAAAAATAGAAAGAGGCTTGTCTCAGAACACCATTGATAGTTATTCTAGAGATATAGAAAAATTGATACTATTCATCACAAATAACTCTATAAATATTTCACCAATTTCTATTGACGAGTCTATAGTTCAACAGTTTATTTATCATATTTCTAAAGAAATAAATGCCAGAAGCCAGGCAAGAATTATCTCTGGTTTGCGAAGTTTCTTTGATTATTTAGTTTTTGAAAACTATAGAGAAACAAATCCGACAGAAATAATAGAAGCACCTAAAATAGGCTTGAAATTACCAGATACATTAACAGAAGATGAAATTAATAGCCTTATTACTGCGATAGATTTAAGTAAAGCAAACGGAGAAAGAAATAGGTGTATTTTAGAAACAATGTACAGTTGTGGTTTAAGAGTTAGTGAATTAATTACTTTAAAAATTTCAGATTTATTTTTTGATGAAGGATTGATTAGAGTAATTGGTAAGGGTAATAAACAACGCTTTATTCCTATCCATTATAAAGCGCAGAAAATGATATCGCTATACATCAATCAAACTAGGTGTATGATAAAACCAGCAAAAGGACATGACGATATTTTATTTTTAAATAGACGAGGAAAATCACTAACAAGACAAATGATTTTTATTATCCTTAAAGATTTAGGAAATTTAATAGATCTTCAAAAAAAGATTAGCCCGCACACACTTCGACATTCTTTTGCTACGCATTTACTTAAAAATGGTGCAGATTTAAGAGCTATTCAACAAATGTTAGGACATGAAAGCATTACTACAACCGAGGTTTACGTTCATTTAGATAAAAGCTATTTAAAAGAAGTTGTAGAAAAATTTCATCCTAGAAAATAACCCATAAAAAAACTCCTAACTGTTACAGATTAGGAGTTTTTAAATTATTTAGAAGATACTTTTACTTCGCTACATTTACAGCTCTTGTTTCTCTAATTACTGTAACTTTAACTTGACCAGGATACGTCATGTCTGTTTGTATTTTTTGGGAAATACTAAAAGATAATTCTGCGGCTTTTGTATCATTTACTTTAGTACTTTCTACCATTACCCTTAATTCTCTTCCTGCCTGAATAGCATAGGCTTTTTGCACCCCTGGAAATCCAAAAGCAATGTTTTCTAAATCTTTTAATCGTTGAATGTAAGAATCTAACACTTGTCTTCTAGCACCAGGTCTAGCACCAGAAATAGCATCACAAACCTGAACGATTGGAGCTATTAATGATTTCATTTCAATTTCATCATGATGGGCTCCGATGGCATTACACACATCTGGTTTTTCACCATATTTTTCGGCCCATTGCATTCCTAACAAAGCATGTGGTAATTCACTCTCTGTATCAGGCACTTTACCAATGTCATGTAACAATCCGGCACGTTTAGCAACTTTAGAATTTAAGCCCATTTCAGAGGCCATAATTCCACATAAATTTGCTACTTCTCGCGAGTGTTGTAATAAATTTTGTCCGTAAGAAGAGCGATACTTCATTCTACCTACAGTTTTAATTAACTCTGGATGTAAACCATGAATTCCTAAATCAATTACCGTTCTTTTACCAACTTCAATAATTTCTTGTGTAATTTGATTTTCTGTCTTTTTTACTACTTCTTCTATTCTCGCTGGGTGTATTCTACCATCTGTAACAAGTTTATGCATAGACAAGCGTGCAATTTCTCTTCGAACAGGATCAAAACAAGAAAGAATAATTGCTTCCGGAGTATCATCTACAATAATTTCCACACCAGTTGCTGCTTCTAAAGCTCTAATATTACGTCCTTCTCTACCAATAATTCTACCTTTAACATCATCAGACTCTAAATTAAAAACTGAAACACAATTTTCTACAGCTTGTTCTACACCAACTCTTTGTATGGTTCCTAAAACTACTTTTCTAGCTTCTTGTTCTGCGGTTAATTTTGCCTCTTCGATAGCTGTTTGTACAAAAGCCATTGCCTCTGTTTTAGCTTCGTCTTTTAAAGAAGTAACCAGTTCTACTTTTGCTTCATCTGCAGATAAGCCAGAAATTTGCTCTAACATATCTACATGACGCTTGTGCATAACATCTAATTCTGATTCTTTATTTTCTAAAAAATCTAATTTATTATTGTAGTCATTTTCTTTGTGCTCTAAAGATTTGTTAAGACGTTTATTTTTGTCTACTTCAGAAGCTACTTGAGATTCTCTATCACGTATTCTTTTTTCTACATCAGAAATCTTTTTTTCTCTTGTAAGAATCACTTTTTCGTGCTCAGACTTAAGTTCAATAAATTTTTCTTTTGCTTGTAAAATCTTATCTTTTTTAAGAGATTCTGCATCAATTTTGGCTTGCTTTAATATTGAAGAAGCTTCTTTTCTTGTTGCATTTAATAATTTTTTACCTTTTGATTTCTCTATCGCCTTTAAGATAAAGAAACCCACTGTAACTCCTATAAAAATTCCCACAATAAGGGGAAGTATCATTCCATCCATAATTTATTTTTGTATAAAAAAAGCCTACATCAGTTTGGTTTTTTAAACTCTAGTTATGGTATTTATAGGACTAACTAACTATTTAAGAATCCATTTAAAAATTGAATAAATTCAATAATAATGGCGTGCTTTTGTAGTTAAGACTCATCCTTCATAATTGAATCGTGTTGAGTTTAATAAACAATTTACTAACGTAGGCAGTGTGTTGTTAATGTGTATTTTAATGAACTTATTTTAAATGAGAATCAACCAAAAGGGTCAATTCTTTAATTTTATCTACTACTTCTCTACTTGTAGAATCTTTTTCTATGGATGATATTTCAATTTTTGAAGCAAACTGTAAAGCACACATGGCTAAAACATCTTGTTTGTCGCTTACTGCATAATTTTTTTCATACATAGAAATTAAGTTGTTTATTGCATTGGCAGCTTTTCTCATCCCCTCTTCTTCTTTTGTGTTTTGTACACTTAAAGGATAATTTCTACCTGCTATAACAACGTTAATTTTTAGTTTTTCCACAATTTAATGAACTTTATTCTTGTATTTGAATAATACATTTATCGATTTCTCGAATTAAAGCATTTATTTTGAGTTTTGTATCTCTTGTATTTTCACTACTGCCATTTATAGTTTTTGCAATTTTAAGCAAATCATATTGTTTTTTCTGAGCTTCTAAAAATTGCAATTGTTCTTTTAGTTGATAATGTAATTTAGTGTTATTTTGAAGCAATAATTCATTTTCATTTTTTAAAAACTCATAATTAGAAAGTAAGTTTTTTAACTTATCTTCCAGTAAATGAATTGCTTCTACTTTATTACTCATCTAACTTTTAAGAATAAACTATTCCTACAAAGTTAACATTCTGTTTTAAATTTTACAACATTTTGTTACTTTTTTAATAATAGACTATTTACTAGCACTTTATCTAAAAAATGATTTTTAGTATTTTTACAAAAAAAATTAATCTTGAAAGTATTATTATTTTTAATAACCTTATTTTATTCTGTAAGTTTTTGTGCACAAAAATCTATTGATAACGATTATTTTAGAAATCCATTAAATATACCAACAGTTCTCTCTGGTACTTTTGGAGAGTTGCGATCTAACCATTTTCATTCTGGTATTGATATAAAAACGCAAGGCAAAGAAGGTTTAAATATTTATGCTGCTGCAGACGGTTTTGTTTCTAGAATTAAAGTTGCTCAATATGGTTTTGGCAAAGCTCTTTACGTTACACATTCTAATGGCTTCACAACTGTGTATGCACATTTAAGCAAATATGCCCCTAAAATAGAAAATTATATAAAAAAAATACAGTATCAAAAGGAAAATTATCAAACTGGTAATTTATTTTTTAAAAACGATAAGTTTCCGGTAAAAAAAGGAGAAATTATTGCTTATTCTGGTGATACTGGAAGTTCTGGCGGACCTCATTTACACTATGAAGTTAGAGATACTAAAACCGAAAAAATAATAAACCCTTTGTTATTTGGCATTTCGGCTAAAGACACAAAACCACCAACTTTTAATTCTTTAAAAATATATGCTCTAAATGGCAATGCAAGAATTAACAATCAAAACAAAAGCTTTGTAATTCCCTTAAAAAACACCGCTCATCAAAAGCATACTGTAAATAGTATTACAGCATCTGGAGCTATTGGTTTTGGTGTTAATGTATTTGATAGATTAAACGATGCCAATAATAAAAATGGTATATATAGCCTAGAAATGAAAGTAAACGGATCCCTAGTTTACTACCACGATGTAAAAACGTTTTCTTTTGCAGAAAGCAAGTTTATCAACTTACATATAGATTATAAGCACTACAAAACATACAAAAGAAAATACCAGAAAACATACAAACAAAAGGCTAACAGGTTATCTACTTATAAAAACTTGGTGAATGATGGTAAAATTACAATTGAACCGGGACTAAATTACCAAGTTACTATTACTGCAAAAGATTTTAAAGGGAACAATAGTTCTATTACAATTCCTATTATTGGTGTTAAAAACAATGTACTTTATACCACACCTAAAGACACTACTAATTACAAGATTGTTGCGCAAAATTTTCAAAAATTTACTAAAGAAAATGTTACTGTCGCATTTCCTAAAAATACCTTTTACCAAAATTTATATTTAGATTTTGATGTTGATAATGGAATAGCAACAATACACAACCCTACAGTTCCATTAGATAAAAAATTTACACTTACTTTTGATGTTACAAAATATTCTGATATCGAAAAACAACAACTTTATATAGCCAATGTTAGCAATCCTAAGTATCCTAACTATCAATACACCATAAAAAAAGAGAACACTTTTTATACCACTAGTAAAACTTTAGGCAAATATGCTTTATTAAAAGATACATCAAAACCAAAAATAAAAACTTTGTATTTTAAAGACAATCAATGGATTTCTAAACTAAATACATTAAAAGTTAAAATTTCTGATACTGGTTCTGGCATAAAAAACTACCGAGCAACTATAGATGGGCAATGGGTTTTAATGCAATACAATCATAAAAAAGGAATACTTACTTATAATTTTAGTGATAAAAAATTGGTTGGTAGCAAACATATCTTTAAAATTGTAGTCTCAGACAATGTAGGAAATACGAATTCTTATTCTACAACGTTTTTTAAAAAACAAGTAAACTAAACCTACGTGAAAAAAGTCATTTTTATTATCTTTTTATTCCCCCTTCTCGCTTACTCACAAAAAACGACGATCTTAAAAGGCACAGTAAAAAACAAAAACAAGGAGCCAATTGAAGGTGTTTCTATTAAGTATCAAAAAACAGGAACAACTACAGATAAAAATGGTAATTATATAATTAGAATACCTCTTAAAGAAGAAATTACATTAGTCTTTAGTCATGTTGCTTATCAAAAAGCAACCAAAAAGTATACCACAAGTAGTAGAAATGGCGCTCGCTTTTCTGTTGTTTTAACATCAAAAACAGAAACATTAACAGAGATTATAATCAAAGACAATAAAAAAGCTGCTGCAGGTATTAAAACGATAGACATTGCAACAGTTAAAAATGTTATTGGTGCAAACGAAGGTGTAGAAAATATTTTAATGACTTTACCGGGTGTTAATAACAACAATGAATTAAGTACACAATACAATGTTAGAGGTGGCAATTTTGATGAAAACCTAGTGTATGTTAATGACATAGAAGTGTATAGGCCTTTTTTAATTCGATCTGGGCAACAAGAAGGATTAAGTTTTATAAACCCTCAATTGGTACAAAATATCAATTTTTCTGCTGGTGGTTTTCAAGCAAAATATGGAGATAAATTATCTTCTGTATTAGACATAACCTACAGAAAACCCACAGAAACAGCAACAAGCGTTGCTTTAAGCCTATTAGGAGCAAGTGCTACTTTTGAAACGACTATGTTTAACAATAAACTAACCGCTATTAGTAGCTTTAGATACAGAAATAACAGTCTTTTTGTGAATAGTAAACAGATAGAAACTAATTTTAAACCTGTTTTTATAGATTTTCAAACCTATTTATCGTACGCGCTAACTAAAGATTTAACTGTTAATTTTTTAGGCACTATTTCGTCAAACAATTATAACTACACACCTTTATCTAGAAGAACACGTTTTGGTACGGTTGCAGATCCATTAGAGTTGGTGGTTTTTTATCAAGGTCAAGAACAAAATAATTACAAAACATATTTTGGAGCTATTTCTACCACATATGAGGTTAACGATAAACTATCATTAACAACAACATTATCTAGCTACAATACCCAAGAAGAAGAATATTTTGATATCTCTGCGGCTTATAATATTGGTGAAGTTGATGCTAATATTGGTTCTGAAAATTTTGGAAATGTTGAATTTTCACAAGGCATTGGCGCTCAATTAAATCATGCCAGAAATGATTTAGATGCATTAATTACCAACTTACAGGTAAAAGGAAGGTATAAAACAGATAAAAGTCAGATTGATTTTGGTGTAAAGTATCAAAAAGAAGATATAAAAGATCGTATTAGAGAATGGGAGTTGATTGATTCTTTAGGGTTTTCAGTTAGACCTCCTAATCATATTGGTAATCAACAACCGTATCAACCTTTTGAAGGACCTTTAGAGGCGTATCAAAATATTAGGGTTGATAACAATGTTCAAATTAACCGTTTATCCGGATTTTTTCAGTTTAATAAACGTGCTTTCATAAATGATCATGAAGTTGCTTATAACCTAGGTATTAGAGCTCAAAACTGGAACGTAACAGGAAATGGTATTTCTTCAAAAAATAAAATGATTATTAGTCCAAGAGCTCAGTTTTCTATAAAACCAAATTGGGAAAAAGATATTTTATTTAGAGTTTCTGGAGGTTGGTATTTGCAACCCCCAAGTTATAGAGAATTAAGAAATGCTGCTGGTAATATAAATGTAGATTTAGAGGCTCAAAATTCTATTCATTTAGTCTCTGGTATGGATTATAGCTTTAACTTATGGAAAAGACCTTTTAAGTTAACTACAGAAATGTATTATAAAGATTTATCAAACGTTAACACTTATACGGTAGATAATGTTCGAATAAGGTACAGTGCAAATAACAACGCACAAGCTTATGCTTATGGTCTTGATGTTAGACTTAATGGTGAATTTGTGCCAGGTAGTGATAGTTGGATAAGTCTTGGGTATTTAAAAACAGAAGAAAACATAGACAACCGAGGATTTATTGCAAGACCTTCTGATCAACGCTTAAAATTAGGCATTTTATTTCAAGATTATGTACCAAACTTACCAAACTTAAAAGCCTATTTAAATTTAGTTTACAATACGGGTGTTCCTGGTGGCTCTCCTTCTTATGCAGATGTTTATCAGTTTCAAGAACGATTAAGAGATTATAAAAGAGCAGACTTAGGTGTTTCTTATGTTTTTACAGATGCTACAAAAGTTTACAAAGAAGGCTTTCTTTCTAATTTTAAAGAATTTAGCGTTGGTTTAGAGCTTTTTAATATGTTTGATATTCAAAACTCAATTACAAATACCTGGGTTAGAGATGTCTATTCTAAAAGACAATACGGCATCCCTAACTTTATGACAGGTAGAGTTTTAAACATTAAAACAAGTATTAAGTTTTAGTGCAAAACTATTCTAAAATTTGAGCAGCGTGTGCTTTTGTTTTTACTTTTAAAATTATGTTTTCGATAGTTCCTTTTTCATCAATAACAAATGTTGTTCTATGAATTCCGTCGTATTCTTTACCCATAAATTTTTTAGGGCCCCAAACACCAAAAGCTTCAATTACAGTTTTGTCTTCATCTGCTAAAAGAGGAAAAGGTAGATCGTGTTTATCAATCCAGTTTTGCTGCCTTTTTGCAGAGTCTGCACTAACACCAAGAATGGCATAGCCTTTTGCTAAAAAAGAGGCATGGTGGTCTCTTAAATCACAAGCCTCTGCAGTACAACCTGGTGTGCTTGCTTTTGGATAAAAAAACAAAACTAATTTTTTCCCTAAATAATCTGATAGTTTTACAAGATTTCCTTTTTCATCTTTAGCTTCAAATGAAGGTGCCTTGTCTCCTATTTTTAATGTTGTCATATAATTATTGTTCTTTTAATTTATAAAGTCGAAAGTTAAAAAGTTAAAATGATAATTGAAACTTTATTGTAAAAAACTTTATAAACTTTGTACTTTTATACTTTACAATTTATAATAAAATGAATAAAATAGAAAAAGTACAATTTGTAATTGATACGCTTCAAGAGTTATATCCAGAAATTCCAATTCCGTTAGACCATAAAGACCCTTATACATTATTAATTGCTGTTTTATTATCTGCCCAATGTACAGATGTAAGGGTAAATCAAATTACCCCTTTGTTATTTGCAAAAGCAGACAATCCGTTTGATATGGTTAAAATGTCTGTAGAGCAAATAAAAGAAATTATTAGGCCCTGTGGCTTATCGCCAATGAAAAGTAAAGGGATTTATGGATTATCTAAAATTTTAATTGAAAAATATAATGGTGAAGTTCCGCAAAGTTTTGAAGGCTTAGAAGAATTACCAGCTGTTGGCCATAAAACTGCAAGCGTAGTAATGAGTCAGGCTTTCGGTGTGCCTGCTTTTCCGGTTGATACTCATATTCATCGTTTAATGTATCGTTGGAATTTAACGAACGGTAAAAGTGTTGTGCAAACAGAAAAAGATGCAAAGCGCTTGTTTCCAAGAGAATTATGGAATGATTTGCACTTGCAAATTATTTGGTATGGTAGAGAATATTCACCTGCAAGAGGCTGGCAATTAGAAAAAGATATTATTACCAAAACAATTGGTAGAAAATCTGTTTTAGACCAATTATCAAATAAAAAATAGTGTTATTAAATTAGAAAAAGTTTTAACCACTGGCTAAAACTTTTTCTTTTCTAATTCAAATTCAATTCAATGAAGGTTTTTGATTTGGTTTTTACAAAATGTAACGATTTAGAAAAATTAATCAAAAATTGAACTGTTTCTTTTTTGGGTTGCATTTGGGTTTCAAATGACTTCTCTGAGTAAAGTTGCATCATATATAGTTATTTAATCTATTGGTTATAAATAAGTAACGCAACTTTACAGGTTATAGTATTAAGAAACTAAAATAATTTTATTTTTTTCGATCAACTTACGTATATTTATAAGCGCATATCGCATTCTACCCAATGCAGTATTAATACTTACCCCTGTATTTTCGCTAATTTCTTTAAAACTCATATCTTTATACATACGCATAATTAACACTTCTTTTTGCTCTAGAGGCAATTCATCAACTAAGTTTTTTACGTCGTTATAAATTTGTTCTTGTATGGTTTTGCTTTCTATATTTAAGCTATCATCACCTAAAACAGAAAAAATATCAAAAGTATCTGTGTTTTTAAATTTTGGAATTCTTTTAGATTTTCTAAAATGATCTATGACCAAGTTGTGAGCAATTCTCATTACCCATGGTAAAAATTTACCTTCCTCATTATACTTGCCTTTTTTAAGGGTTTTGATAACTTTAATAAAAGTATCCTGAAAAATATCTTCAGTTAAATCTTTATCTTGAATTTTACTGTAAATAAAAGCATAAAGTCTTTGTTGGTGTCTTTTAATAAGAATTGCTAAATCACTTTCTTTACCTTGAATGTAATTACTAACTAATATACTATCTGAAATTTCTTGTTTTTGCATCATAACTATCTTTTAGAAGAGATTGAGATTCTTCTGGTTAATTATTTATTAAATAATTTTAAAGAGTAGTTTTTTGTATATGCAACTAATTTATAGATTGTTAAGAACTTCAAATATGATGCTTTTTTTTTAAAGCGACAAATAAATTAGCAAATTTCAATAATTATTAGCTACAAAACAGCTTAAAATAAGGTATTTTTGTAATTCATTTTATTTGATATATGAAGACAGATCTTTCTACTATAAATCCAAAACATAATATTATAATTAAAGGAGCTAAACTCCATAATTTAAAGAATATAGACGTAGTAATACCCCGAAATAAATTGGTTGTAATTACAGGTCTTTCTGGTTCTGGAAAATCTTCATTAGCCTTTGATACTTTGTATGCCGAAGGGCAAAGACGGTATGTAGAAAGTTTAAGTTCTTATGCTCGTCAATTTTTAGGTAAATTAGACAAGCCAAAAGTAGATTATATCAAAGGGATTGCCCCAGCAATTGCCATTGAGCAGAAAGTAAACTCAACCAACCCAAGATCTACTGTAGGAACAAGTACAGAGATTTACGATTATATTAAGTTATTATATGCAAGAATTGGGGTTACCTACTCACCTATTTCTGGCAGAAAAGTAAAAAAAGATACCATTACAGATGTTGTAAATTTTGTTAAAGAATTTAAAGACAATACAAAATTACTTCTTTTATCACCTGTCAATATAGATGAAAACAGAGATTTAAAAACAGTTTTACAAGTTTTAGAACAGCAAGGATATGCTAGATTAAAATGGAAAGATACTGTTTATAAGATAACCGATTTTCCTCAAGAAGAATTTCAAAAAGAACCTTTGTATTTGGTAGTTGATAGAGTTATTACTAAAAATGATGAAGATTTTTACAATCGATTAGCAGATGCCATTCAGACAGCATTTTTTGAAGGAAAAGGAGTTTGTTTTATTGAAAACTTAGCTACAAGTAAGGTGTCAGAATTTAGTAACAAATTTGATTTAGATGGTCTTAGTTTTTTAGAGCCTAACACACATTTATTTAGTTTTAACAATCCTTATGGAGCTTGCCCAACTTGTGAAGGATATGGTAATGTTGTTGGTATTGATAAAGATCTAGTAATACCAAATACTGGGTTGTCTATTTTCGAAGACTGTATTTTTCCTTTTAAAACGCCATCTTACTCACATTATAAAGAACAATTAATAGCAGTTGCTTATCAATTTGATATTCCTGTTCATAAACCTTGGTTTCAATTAACAGACGAACAAAAAGAGTTAGTATGGCAAGGAAATAAATCGTTTAAAGGTATTCAACACTTCTTTAACACATTAGAAGAAAAAAGTTATAAAATTCAAAACCGAGTTATGCTTTCGAGATATCGAGGCAAAACCAAATGTACTTCTTGTAATGGCAATCGATTAAGACATGAAACCAATTTTGTTAAAATAAATAATAAAACTATTTCAGACTTAGTAGCGCTTCCATTAGATGAATTGTCTGTTTTTTTTAATACTATTGAATTAAATGTTTACGAAGAAAAAATTGGCAAGCGTTTATTGACAGAAATTATAAATCGATTACAGTTTTTAACAGATGTTGGTCTATCTTACTTAACTATAAACAGAACTTCTAATACCTTATCAGGCGGAGAAAGTCAACGAATTAATTTAGCAACATCTTTAGGGAGTTCTTTAGTTGGTTCTATGTATATTTTAGATGAGCCTAGTATTGGTTTGCATCCAAAAGACACAGAAAAACTAATAAAAGTATTAAAAGACTTAAGAAATTTAGGGAATACAGTTGTAGTAGTTGAGCATGACGAAGACATCATGAAACAGGCCGACTACATTATAGATATCGGACCAGAAGCTGGTTCTTTTGGAGGAAATGTAGTTGCAGAAGGCACCTATAAAGATTTATTAGCCTCTAGCTCTTTAACCGCTAAATATCTTAATGAAGAGCTAAAAATAGAGGTGCCTAAAAAACGTAGAGTATCAAAAAACAGCATAGAAATAATTGGTGCCAAAGAACATAATTTACAAAATATAGACGTCACTTTCCCTTTAAACTGCTTAACTGTCATTACAGGTGTTTCTGGTTCAGGTAAAAGCACCTTAGTTAAAAATATTTTATACCCTAGCTTGCAAAAAAATCTTTTTGGTTATGGAGACAGAATAGGACAACATACTGATATAAAAGGAGATTTTAGCACCTTAAAGCATGTAGAATTTATAGATCAAAACCCAATTGGTAGATCATCTAGATCAAACCCAGTTACGTATATAAAAGCATACGATGATATTAGGGCATTGTTTTCTAATGAAAAATTATCGAAAATTAGAAATTACAAACCCAAACACTTCTCTTTTAATGTAGAAGGTGGCCGATGTGAGGTATGTAAAGGTGAAGGAGAAGTAACCATAGAAATGCAGTTTATGGCAGATGTTCATTTAGAATGTGATGCATGTAACGGAAAACGATTTAAAAAAGAAGTTTTAGAAATTACTTTTGCAGACAAATCTATTGATGCTATTTTAAACCTTACAATTGATGATGCAGTAACATTTTTTTCTGAAAATTTAGCTACTAAAATTGCTCAGAAATTAAAGCCGCTTCAAGATGTTGGTTTGGGCTATGTAAAATTGGGGCAGTCATCCTCTACCCTTTCTGGTGGCGAGGCACAAAGAATTAAATTGGCTTCATTTCTAGTAAAAGGAAACACAAAGGACAAAGCGTTGTTTATATTTGATGAACCTACAACCGGCTTACATTTTCATGATATTAAAAAATTATTGAGATCGTTTAATGCTTTGATAGAAAAAGGACATTCTATCATTGTAATAGAGCATAATATTGATCTTATTAAATGTGCCGATTATATTATTGACCTTGGTTTAGAGGGCGGTAAAAATGGTGGAAGACTTATTTTTCAAGGATCGCCACAAGATTTAGCTAAAAACAAAGAATCATACACTTCAAAATTTTTAGCAGAAAAGCTATAATTTTTTTAAAAAAAAATAGTAAAAAATAAAAAATGTTAAAAATTTATTAAAATTTATGTTCAATTGTAGTTTTTTATTGATATCTTTAGTAAAACCTTAATAAAGAAAATTAAAAAACGTTTAATTTTACCCTCCTTCTAAAGATCCCCCTTCTTTAATGCTTAATGAAGTAGCAGTGTATAAAGCTCATTATAATTAAAAAGTATGGATACTGATATTAAAATTTTAATAGTTGAAGACAATGTTATCATTGCCGATGATCTACAACTAACCCTCGAAGACTTAGGTTACACTGTTTTAGACAGTGTTATTTCTTATGAAAAAGCCATAGAGTATTTAGATAATAACAGTGTAGATTTAGTGCTTTTAGATATAAGTCTTGCTACAAAAAAAACAGGAATTGATGTAGCTCAATATATCAACGAAAAAATTAAAATTCCGTTTATATTTATTACTTCAAACTCTGATTCTAAAACAATAAAAGAAGCCAGTAAAACAAAGCCAAATGCTTACTTAGTAAAACCGTTTGATAAAAAAAACATTCATGCTTCTATAGAACTCGCAGTTACAAATCATAACACTAAAGAAACTAGTAATTCTATTATTAAAGACAATTTATTTGTAAAAAAGAACAATTTATATCATAAGATTTCTATTAATAATATTGCTTATGTTAAGGCAGATAACGTTTATTTAGAAATATATTCTGCAGAAAATAAAAAATATATTTTAAGATCAACTTTAAAAAGTTTCTTTCTTAAACTTCCTGATAATTTTCATAAATGCCACAAATCTTACATTATAAACCTAGATCATGTAATGGCATTTAATGCAAGACAAGTTGTTGTAAACAACACCAAAATACCTGTTTCTGAAGAGTTTAAAACATTTTTGAAAAACTTTATAACTAAATAATTTTAAAATGAAATATTTAATACACTTAGTTTTATTTTTAAATTTAAGTGTATTTTATGGGCAACAAGAAAATTATAAGCTTTTTAAATACAAGAAACTTTTAACGGATGTTAATTATTTTCAAAAAGAAGAATTATTTAAAAGGATAGATCAATTAAAAAGTAATAACACAAACGATTGGATTGCTTTTTTTGAAAAGGAAAGAGAAAATAAAAAAGATTTTATTACTCAAGAGTATATTTTACAAACAATTATTATTGACTTACACAAAACTTCTGGCGATATTATTAAAGCAAATGATATAGCCTTAAATTATTACTATTCAAGTTTAGATAAGTTAGAAAAAAAGGATCTTTGTGATTTATTGGTTAATATTGAAAAAAACTGCATTGTACTAAACCAGACAATAAATCTTATTCTAATAAACAAAGAAAAATTAAAAGTTTGCAAACCAGAACAAGTAGATTTTTACAACATTTATACTAAATTAGATTTACATGATTCTGCGTTAGAAAGTTATCGAAATAAATACAAAAAAGATTTAGAAGACAATACCAACAATATTAAAAAAGGCATGCACTATAACAATATTGGTGTATTTTTTAAGAGAGACTTAAATATAGATTCTGCCTTATATTACTTTAACAAGTCATTACATATTGTTGACGATGTTATTGCCAAAACCCAAAAAAATAATCTAAATCTTAGAAACTATTATTATTGCAAAGGAATGATACAAGGTAATTTAGGTGATTGCTATCTAAGTTTAGAAAAATACAACCTAGCTATAGATCAATTTAAAGCAGAAGCTAAAGCTGCAAAAATTTATTACAAAAATATCTTTTGGTTTGGAGAAAATAAGTTTTATGAAAATATGGCAATTGCTCATATCAAAATAAAAAAACAAAAAGAAGCTGATATTTATATAAACCTATTAAAAAAGGATAAAGTTGTTTATAATAAGCTTAAGTATGTATACTTCGAGAGCCTTAAAAAGTATGATTCGGCAAATTACTATTCTCTAAAATACATCAAACAAAAAGATTCACTTAGAGATACAAACATCAAACAAAATAATAAAAGCATTGTTAAAATTTTAGATTTTATAGATGATGTTGTAGAACAGAGAAAAATAATTCAAAATATTAATAATCAAAACAACTCTAAAGAAATTAAGATTAAAGTAATCTACTTTATAGCGGTAGCTCTTTTAATTATTGTTTTGATATTAAGCTTTTTATTTATAAAATTAAGTAAACAAAAGAAAATAATTTCAAAGCAAAACAAAGCAATAAAAAACACCTTATCAGAAAAAAATATTCTTCTTAGTGAACTTCATCATCGTGTAAAAAATAATTTACAAATTATGAGTAGTATTTTAAACTTACAGTTAAGTAAATTACAAAGTGCAGATTTAAAAGAGGTTTTTCAATACAGTATAAATAGAATAAATGTACTATCAAGAGTACAAAGTAAATTATTAGCAAATGAAAGTTTGTCTAAAATTTCTTTAAGGAACTATGTTCTTAGTATTATTAATGAACTAAAAAGTGTTTATGAAACAATGGAAGAAATTAATTTTACTACTAAAATTGATCCTAACTTGTTCATTCACATAGATCAAACACAAACAATTGGTCTTATCACAAATGAACTTCTAACAAATTCTTTAAAACACGCATTTAAAAACAACTTTGAATGTAAAATTAAGATTGAAATACATAATAAAAAAAATGAAGTTTCTTATAAGTATTCTGATAATGGAAAAGGGTTTGACATTCTTAGTATTAAAAAAACATCTTCTATTGGTTTAAGTCTAATTTTTAAGCTTATTAAACAATTAGATACTGTCGGTGAATTGGTAAACAATAATGGTATGCAAATTTCTTTTACTTTTAAAAATAAATTAAAACTGTAAAAAGAAGTTTTACAACAAATATCAGGTACTTTACAACATTAGTAATTAAAATAAAGGGGCAATACATTAATTTTGAACAAGCAAAATATTTTAAAAGTTAATTTAGATTAATTGTTCCCCCAGCAGCGTTAGAATTCTTTACTGAATGAGCGCTGTTTTTTTTGTTTAAATAGTAACCTTAATAGCACAAAAAAAGCCTCTCTAAATAGAGAGGCTTTTACTTTCTGGGTGGAAGACGGGACTCGAACCCGCGACACTCGGTACCACAAACCGATACTCTAACCAACTGAGCTACAACCACCATGTAATTAACGGGTGCAAATATAATTCTTTTTTCTATTCTTGGAAAAGAAAAATTAAATTAATTTATCTAAATTTTTTACTGCAACATAACGTTCTGTAGTAAAGCCTTCTGCATAAGAAACTCCTATCAATCTCCCTAAATCTTTTGCCCTATACGCTATACTTTCTATAAAGTTTTTACTAGAAATAGGTGTTTCTGGTTCATTACTTGTTGGATCAAAAAATTGAGAAGCATAGGCTTGTAAAGATTTTGTTTTAATTTCAATAAAATTAGAAACATCTACAACAAAGTCTGGCTCAATATTTTTCCATTGAATGTAATGATATACATTTTTGGGTCTCCATTTTTCTTGTTGCTTCCCTTCTACTTCAGTTTCAATTTTTAATAATCCACTTAAAAAGCAAGCATCAGAAACTAATTTACTACCCTTTGAATGATCTATATGTCTGTCATCTATTGCGTTGCATAATACAATATCTGGCTGGTATTTTCTTATCAACTTGATAACTTCTAATTGATGCTTTTTATCATTTACAAAAAAACCATCTGCAAAACCTAAGTTTTCTCGAACAGAGATTCCTAAAATATTAGCAGCGTTATTAGCTTCTACATCTCTAATAGCTGCAGATCCTCTTGTGCCCAATTCTCCTCTTGTTAAATCTACAACACCCACTTTCTTTCCTAAAGAAATTTCTTTTGCAATGGTTGCGCCACAGCCTAATTCTACATCATCTGGATGTGCCCCAAAAGCTAAAATATCTAATTTCATGATCTTTATTTAAATAATTATTTATGCCTTCAATAAAATAATAATTAAAAACTTTAAAGTAAAATTAAAGCTTAATTTATCAAAAGTATTAAAAATGCTAATTTAAGAATTCCTAACGCAAAACGATCAAAAATTAATACCTTCGTAAAATGATGTCAGTCTTAATTATTGGTAGTGGAAATGTTGGTATGCATTTGTATAGCGCTTTACTTGAAACAAAAAATATTATTGTTACTCAAATAAGCTCTAGAAATATTAGTAAAGTACCTAATGCAGATGTAACAATTATTGCCGTTTCAGACAATGCTATTGCAGAGGTTTCTGCTAAAATAACCAATTCATTTGTTGTTCATACCTCTGGTGCATGTGCTATTAACGAACTACAAAACAATTCTAGTAAAGGAGTATTTTATATGCTACAAACTTTTACGAAAGATAAAAAAGTTGCATTTTCTGAGGTTCCTTTTTGTCTTGAAGCAGAAACAACTGAGAATTATAAATTATTAAAAAAACTAGCAAATTCTTTAGGTGAAAATATATATCCTATAAACTCTAAACAAAGAAAAGCACTTCATTTGGCTGCTGTATTTGTTAATAATTTTACAAACCATATGTATAAAATTGGGAATGATATCTGTGAAAATAATCAAATACCTTTTAATATTTTACACCCTTTGATAAAAGAAACTTCAGAAAAAATTACCACTCTTACCCCGAGAAAGGCACAAACAGGACCAGCAATAAGAAAAGATAGCAATACGATAAAAGAACATTTATCTTTGTTAAATAATAAAGAACAAGAAATTTATAAATTACTTACAAAATCGATCCAGAATGGAAATTAGTTATAAGCAGTTATTACCACAAATAAACACTTTTATTTTTGATGTAGACGGTGTATTAACCAACGGAATGCTAACCATTATGCCAGATGGTGAATTGGTAAGACACATGAACGTTAAAGATGGCTATGCCATGAAAAATGCTTTAAATAAAGGCTATCGTGTTTGCATTATTTCTGGAGGCACTAATGAAGGTGTAAAAACACGTTTGGCAGCTTTAGGGATAGAAGACATCTATTTAGGTGCGCACAATAAAATTGAACAGTATAGAGAACTGGTAAAAAAATATGATTTAAAACAAGAAAATGTTTTATATATGGGAGATGATGTTCCTGATTATCCTGTAATGAAATTAGTAGGTTTGTCTACATGCCCCAATGATGCCGTTAGAGAAATTAAAAATGTATCTAAATATATTTCTGATAAAAAAGGCGGAGAAGGTTGTGTTAGAGACGTAATTGAACAAGTATTACGTGTTCAAGAAAAATGGGATGAAAATTTTGATGCTTCACTATAAATTATAACTAAAAACAATAATTATGAAAAAAATTGCTCTTACAAGTTTACTTATCGTATTAACTTCAATTATTAATGCACAATCAATATTTGGTAAGTGGAACTCTATCAATGAAGAAACAAATGAAATTGACTCGGTGGTAGAAGTTTATGAAGAAAGTGGAAAAGCGTACGCCAAAATAATTGAAATTAAAGATTTTAATGCTAAAGATGCTATTTGTGATCTTTGTGAAGGTGATAATAAAAATGCACCAATTCTTGGTTTAAATATTTTAACGGGGTTAGAAAAAAATGATGAAGAATGGTCTGGTGGAAGTATTTTAGATCCTAGAAATGGAAAAGTGTATAAATGCTACATTAAGCTTGTTAATAAAGACAAACTTAAGATTAGAGGTTACATAGGTATTTCTCTGATAGGAAAAACAGCTTATTGGGAACGTGTAAAATAAATTAAAAAAAAATGAGCTTATTGCTCATTTTTTTTTCGATTATAACTCGTTTTACTTTTTAAAACTTCTGTATCTGATGCCTCTTCTCCATCTAGATAAAAATTCCATTTACCAACTCTTTTTCCATTATTATAATTCCCAGACTCTTTTAAATTTCCATTTAATTCAAAATATTTAGCCAATCCATGCGGAACACCTTTATGGTATGTAATTTCCTCTATCAAAACACCATCACTAGAAAACTTACTAGCAATATCTTCTAACAATCCATTCTCATAAGTAGAAAAAGATGTTATTTTACCATCAGGATAGTAAACTAAATGATTGCCGTGTAGCTTTCCATTTTCATTGTAATTTTCTTCAGACATTAGAGTTCCATCCGGATAAAAATATTTCCAATTTCCTACTCTTGATCTTTTATTTAAAATACCTTCTGTTTTAATTTGTCCTTTTAAAGTAAAAAACTGGACAAATAGAGAGTCTGAATTGTCAAAAAAAGTTTTAATAGCAACTGGATGCTCTGATGATGTAATATCATAAAATTTAAAAACACCTATTTCTTTTCCTTCTTTAAATTGCCCTGTATATCGTATTCTTTTGTTCGGATGGTACTTTTTCCAAACACCGGTTCTTTGTTTGTTTTTGTCATATCGATTTATATTTTGTGCATCGATTTTTTGAGCAACAAAAAAACAGACAAAGAAGGAAAATAAAAAAGTTACTTTTTTTATGTGTATCATTGTGATAGCTTTTTAAACAAATATACAATAATGCTTTTTTAATAGTAATGTTAAACAGAGATACCCTTTTTGTAATTCATCAACTAGAAAACCTAGGAACCGCTGGCATCGAAAATAGACAAAGAGTTGCCAATATCATTTTAGCTAACAAAATGCTATTTAAAGAATTGGTAACAATTACTTTTTTTGTTGATGATAAAATATCTATTAAAGCCGCTTGGATTTTAGAGTGGATTTGTACACATCATCATTTAAATTGGCTTTCTCCGCATTTAAAAGAGTTTTCTAAAAATATTGCAACTTTACAGTTTGATAGCGCTATACGACCTTGTGCAAAAATTTGCGAACATATTGCAACTGCTTATTTTAGCAAAGAAGATTCAGAAATTAAAAACAATCTTACAGAAACGGATATCAATGCCATTGTTAATACAGGTTTCGATTGGTTAATAACTCCTCAAAAAATAGCTGTAAGAGCTTACACAATGAATGTCTTATATTTATTTGGACAAGTACAAAAATGGATTCATCCAGAATTAAAATACTTAATTGCAACCAAAATAATACACGAAAGCAAGGGTTGTAAAGCAAGAGGCTCTCAAATTTTAAAATTGATCGATAAGTGATTGTTTAGTTTATGATTTAGCTCATAAACCAACCGGTAAACAACTCTTAATTTTGAAGAAATTTTAAAATCAAAGAGATGAATATTTTAGCATTTGAAACGAACAAAACAGCACGAAAAAAAAGTAGTTATTCTATTTTTTCCTACATCAACAATAAAATTATTTTAGAAAAAGAAAATGCCATTGGTATTACAATTATTTTAATAATGGTAGGCACTATGATTGCTTCTTTAACAGCTGCAATGGCAGTACAAAGCAACTTTTCTTTACCTATCTTAATGGCGGCAACTATAACTGCAATGGCTGCAAATGTAACAGCTATTAGCCAACAATCCTTTCAAACAATTGTTTGGGTTTTTCTTGCAAATATATTTATTAATAGTAGTCTGTTGGTGTATCAAATTATTTTGATAAGCCTCTAGCTTCAAAAATTCTTAGAAAGAGCATAAAACCAATATTTTTTGCTCTTTCTTTTGCTAAAATGGCTTTTTCTCCTGTAAATAAAGCATCAACAGTTACAATCCATAGTTCTAGCCACTTACCAAAATGCACTTGTGTTATTTGGTTGTTAAATTTTACATCTAAGTTTTTATGAGCTGCTATTGGGTTTCCTTTAAATCTTTTTACAAACAATAAATTTGTTTCCCAAAAATCTGTTATTTTAATCAAATGCGTATCCCAAGATTCTTCTGGAATTGTTTCTGTAAAAAAAGCACCAATTACAGGATCTATTTTAACCTTGTCATAAAAAGTGGTAACTAATAAATGTATGTCTTCTCTTGTTTTAATTTCTTTGTGTATCATTCTCAACATTTAAGATGTAAAAATATATCTTTGAAAAAAGAAACAACATGACTTCAATCATAAGTATACCAAAAACAATACTACTCAATTTTGGTGCATTAAAAAAACAGTTTCTTAAAAATGAGCTCATTTTTAAAGAGCACACAACAGCAAATTATTTTTACTGTATTGAAAGCGGCATGGTAAAAATGAATAATTTTAATGATGATGGTAAAGAATTTATTCAGGGTATTTTTTATGAAGGGCAAAGTTTTGGCGAACCTCCTTTATTCATCAACACAACATACCCAGCCAATGCTATTGCAATTACCGATGTAACTTTACTTGTGCTATCAAAAAATAAATTATTCGACCTGTTGCAACAAAATCAAGATATTCATCTTATGATTACAACAAATTTGGCTAAAAGATTGCATTACAAAGCCATTATTGCATCCGAAATATCTAGCCAAGAACCAGAACATCGCATTCTACGTTATTTTGATTATCTAAAGAAAGAAAACAATTCTAATACAACTAAATTTAGCTATAAAATTAACCATACTCGCCAGCAAATTGCAGATATTTTAGGTTTAAGAGTAGAGACCGTTATCAGAGGAATTAAAAATTTAGAAAAAAATAAAGAACTTCAAATTATTAAAAGAAAAGTTTTTAGATAAAACCTTAGAATTACATTTAGTTCTTTTTATTTTTGCAGTTAACAATACAACAAACCATGAGCTTATCAAAATTAAATGCTATATCTCCTATCGACGGAAGGTATAGAGGTAAAATATCAAAATTAGCAAACTTTTTTTCTGAAGAAGCGTTGATAAAATATAGAGTGCACGTAGAAATTGAATATTTTATTGCACTCTGTGAAATTCCGTTGCCACAATTGGCAAATTTTGATGCTAATTTATTTGATGAATTGCGTAAAATTTACACTCATTTTACTGCTGAAGATGCTCAAAAAATAAAAGAAATAGAAAGCATTACAAATCATGATGTAAAGGCTGTAGAATATTTTATAAAAGAAAAATTTGATACTTTAGGCTTACAAATTTATAAAGAGTTTATTCATTTCGGATTGACTTCACAAGACATTAACAACACGGCAATACCACTTTCTATAAAAGACGCGATGCATGCTGTGTATGTGCCAAATTACCTAGAACTTTTAAACAAACTAGAAGCACTTGTCATCGAATGGGAAGATATTTCTATGTTGGCAAGAACACATGGGCAACCTGCTTCTCCTACAAGATTAGGAAAAGAAATAAATGTTTATGTTACAAGATTAAAAGAACAATTTAATTTGTTGAATGATGTGCCAAGTGCTGCAAAATTTGGAGGTGCAACAGGTAATTTTAATGCTCACAAAGTTGCTTATCCGAATATTGATTGGAAAGAGTTCGGAACAAAGTTTGTGCAAGAAAAGTTAGGCTTACACCACTCTTTTCCTACCACACAAATTGAACATTACGATCATATGGCAGCTTTGTTTGATGGTCTAAAAAGAATAAACAACATTGTTTTAGATTTAGATAGAGATTTCTGGACCTATGTTTCTATGGATTATTTTAAACAAAAAATAAAGGCTGGCGAAGTAGGTTCTTCTGCAATGCCACACAAAGTAAACCCGATAGATTTTGAAAACTCTGAAGGTAATTTAGGCTTGGCAAATGCCATTTTCGAACATCTTTCTGCAAAATTACCAATATCTCGTTTGCAAAGAGATTTAACAGATAGTACTGTATTGCGTAACGTTGGTGTACCTTTCGGACATACAATCATCGCCTTTACTTCTACCTTAAAAGGATTGAATAAATTGCTACTAAACAAAGAAAAGTTTGCTCAAGATTTAGAAAATAATTGGGCCGTTGTGGCAGAAGCTATTCAAACTATTTTAAGAAGAGAAGCATATCCAAATCCGTATGAAGCTCTTAAAGGACTTACAAGAACTAATGAGAAAATAAATCAGCTATCGATAGCTAATTTTATAGATACGCTAGAAGTATCATCAACAATAAAAGAAGAATTAAAAGCAATTACACCTTCTAATTACACAGGTATTTAGTTTTTAGCAACAAAAAAATAAGATATGTATTTTAAGTTTCAAAATAACACGTTTAAAAGTGTATCACTCTACTTTGTTTCCTTTTTAATATTTGTGGTTTTAGGTTTTTCTTGTAGTTCAGAAAAACCAAATGCAGACCGTTTTAAAGAAGGTGTTTTTGAAATACCTGCTGGCAAAGGGTACAGCAAAACTACTATTGTAAGAAAAGATAGTTTGCAAATAGAAACTTACGAAAAAATTATAAGCATTTCTAATGACAGTGTTGTAACTGAAAAAAAAATGCAGAGAATTGATACTTTGTATATTAAATGGAAAAACAATTTCTTCTATTCTTTAAAGATGAAATCTCCTAAAAAACAATTAGACAAAGATGCCATTTATGTACAAATTACAAAAGTAACTGACAGCTCTTATGATTTTTCTGCAAAAGTTGGCTTTAGTAATTTTAAAACTGATGGAATACTCTATAAAATAAAGTAATATGGAAATATTTGCACATGTAGACACCTGGGTAGCCTTGTTAACACTTACCTTTTTAGAGATAATTTTAGGTATAGATAATATTATATTCATCTCTATTTCTGCCAATAAACTACCAGAAAATCAGGTAAGAAAAGCAACTCTTTTAGGCTTGGCATTGGCAATGATTACTAGAATACTACTACTTTTTAGTGTGTCTTATTTAATTGCTTTAAAAGACCCATTTTTAACAATAGATTTAGAATGGTTTCATACAGGTTTAACTGGACAAAGCATTATCTTGTTTTTAGGTGGTTTGTTCTTAATCTATAAAAGCACCAAAGAAATTCGTCATAAAGTAGATACTACAAATGATGTAGATGTACTAAAAACGCCCAAAGTAATTTCTTTTACAAACGTAATCGTTCAAATTATATTAATAGATATTGTTTTTTCTTTTGATAGTATTTTAACAGCTGTCGGTATGACGAACGGTGTTGAAGGTGCTTTAACGATCATGGTAATTGCCGTAATTGTTTCTATTGTTATTATGATGATTTTTTCGAAACCAATTAGTCTTTTTGTAAACAGAAACCCTACCATACAAATGTTGGCTTTGTCATTTTTAATATTAATTGGGTTTATGCTTATTACAGAAGGAGCGCATTTATCGCACACAGAAATATTTAACAAATCTGTAGGTACTATTCCAAAAGGATATTTGTACTTTGCCATTGCGTTTTCTTTAGGCGTAGAAATGCTGAATTTAAAAATCAGAAAAAAGAAATAATATCAAAAAAATAAACAAACATATAAGTATTGTATTGCTGGCACTTTTTATAATGCCACTATTAATGTTGTCTTTGCATGCATTTAGCAATCATGAACATGGTGTTGTTTGTATATCTAAGGTAGAAAAGCATTTGCATGAAAAAGAGGTAGATTGTAATCTTCATCTGTTAAAGCAAAACGAAACTTTTTTACCGAACAACACGTTTGAAATACAAGAAATTAGTGTTTACAACACAGAAGTTTTTGAAACGTATGTTTACTTAAAACAACACCCACACTTATCTTATTCTTTAAGAGGACCACCAGTAACAATTTAAATTAAGTAGTTCTAAATTTAAATTTTTACTAAAGACAAAATGACAAAACTTTTTCTTTGTTGTGCATTTTTGTGTACTTTTTGTACACTAACAATAGCGCAAGATTGCAACTATACTTTTACGGGTAAAGTTACAGACTTTCATGACAATTCATCTATTATAGGTGCTTCTTTGCATATAGAAAATTCAAACAAATATACCGCAACCGATACATCTGGTAATTTTAAGTTCGAAAATTTATGTGAAGGAAAATACAGTGTAGAAATTAAACACGTTGCCTGTGATACAAAACGAATTACCATTAACATTGTAAAAAATAGTTACAAAGAAATTTATTTAGAACATCACTTAAACGAATTGAATGAAGTGATTGTAAAAACAAACACTAAAACCGAAAAAACAAGTGTAGAGCAAGTCTTAAAAAAAGATATTATCGATAATTTTACAGATAAATCTATAGGAGACGCATTGAATACTTTAAGTGGCGTATCATCCTTAAATACAGGAAATACTATTGTAAAACCTATGATACATGGGTTGCATAGCAGCCGTCTTTTAATTATAAATAATAATGTTAGAATGTTTGACCAAGAATGGGGAGACGAACATGCACCAAATATAGACATTAATGCTAGCAATAGAATTACAGTTGTAAAAGGGGCAAATACATTAAAGTTTGGAAGCGATGCTATTGGCGGTTTAATTTTAATTAAACCAAAAAAGTACGCGATAAAAGATAGTATTTTTGGGAGTACAATAACCTCTTTTAACACAAATGGTTTGGGTGGCAATATCAATTCTGAAATTGTAAAAACATATGCCTCTGGTTTCTTCGGAAAATTTCAGTTAAATTACAAGCAATTGGGCGATTTTAATACGCCAAATTACAACTTAACCAATACAGGATTAAAAAATAGTAATGCATCATTTACTACAGGTTACAACAGCTATCAAAAAGGATTTACTTTTTTTTATAGTTATGTAGATAATGAAATTGGTATTTTACAATCTTCTCATATTGGTAATGTAAATGATTTGGTAAACGCCATCAATAACAAAGAGCCTAGTGTTAAAGAAAAGTTTTCTTATGCGATTGATGTACCGAAACAAAAAATTGTACATCATTTAGCGAAACTAGAAGCATATAAACGTTTTAAAGGATTAGGTAAACTTTCTGTTCAATACGATTTTCAGATTAATAGAAGACAAGAATTCGATCTAAGAAGAGGCGACAGAAAAAACACACCTGTTATCGACTTAAGATTGTTTACAAACTCTTTGCAAACAGATCTAGAAATAGATGCTTTTAGTGATTTTAAAATACATACCGGAGCCTTGATTAGGTATCAGCAAAACAATGCCATATCTGGAACTGGGACCAGTCCTTTAATTCCTGATTTTGATAAATATGATGCTGGTATATATGTAGTTGCCAACTACAATTTAAATGATACAAGTGAGTTGAGCGCAGGCATACGATATGATTTTTCTAAAATTGATGCAAGAAAAAGCTATGCTGTTAGTGAATGGCAAGAAACCTACAATTATGACGAACTGTTTCCTGAATTTGAAACTGGCAACATAGAAGGTACTACCATTTTTACAAATCCGAATTTTGTTTTTCACAATACATCTGCTAGTTTGGGGTATTCTAAAGTCTTTGAAAACAATATGTCTTTATTTGTAAATTATGGTTTGGCATCAAGAATACCAAATCCGTCTGAATTATTTAGCAGTGGCTTACACCACTCTGCAGCCAGAATAGAAACAGGATTACTGAATTTAGACAAAGAGATTGCAAATAAATTTATAGTTTCTTTAGAAAAAAACAACGAACACTTTGGTTTTACAATCAGCCCGTATTTTAAGAGCATTCAGGGCTTCATTCAATTAATTCCTGTAGGAATAACCACCACAATAAGAGGTGCTTTTCCTGTTTGGGAATACCAACAAACGAATGCTCAAATTTTTGGAGTCGATATTGATGTCAACAAAAAAGTTACAGAAAAAATTAGTTATCAAGGTACTATCAGTTTGCTAAAAGGTACAAATTTAAAGGAACATACTCCTTTAATTCATATGCCTTCTACAAACTTTAACAATAGTATTACTTATAGAAATGTAGCTTTAAAGCAACTAACAATTCGTTTAGAAAACAGAACTGTTTTACAACAAAATCAATATCCAGATTATAATTTTAACACCTTTAATGCTATTCAACAAAAAGATGTTTTTGTAGATATTAGCACAACACCACCAGGTTATTCGCTTTTTAATTTTTCTTCTTCGGCAGTTTTTAAACCGTTTAAAAAAGGAGATTTAAAATTAGAATTTAATATAGACAATCTATTGAATGTTTCTTACAGAGAAAACTTAAATAGGCTTCGATATTTTGCGGATGAATTGGGTAGAAATTTCAATATAAAACTAAAAATAAATTATTAATACTTATGAATACTTTAAACACAAACGCCCTAAAAACAATTAAACTAATTGCATTATTTTTTATAGCAACACTAACCATAACAAGCTGTTCAGACGATGACTATGACCACGATCATGACCATGAAGAAGAGTTAATTACAACTGTTACCTATACACTAGCCAATGGAAACGATGTAGTAACTTTAAAATTTACAGATTTAACTGGCGAGAGTACAGATGATGCAACTTACGAAGTTTCTGGACCTTTAATGGCAAATACGACCTATACAGGTGTTCTTAAATTAGAAAACGAAACAGAATCTCCTGCAGAAGACATTACAGAAGAAATTAAAGCTGAGGATGATGAGCATGAATTTTTCTATGCATCTTCTGTTACAGGTTTGTCTATTAACAAAACAGACACAGATGGTAATGGTAATCCTGTTGGAATTGAAACTTCTTTAACAACTGGTGCTGCAGGTTCTGGTAGTATTACAATTATTTTAAAGCATGAACCAAGCAAACCAAATGGCGGAACTTCTGCAAACGCAGGTGGAAGTACAGATCTAGAAGTAACTTTTACTATTTCTGTGCAATAATTTAAATTTGCTAAACAAAAAGTGCTGAGAAATCAGCACTTTTTTTGTTTGCAAAAAATTTTACTTCATAATTTTAATGAACATGTTTTGTTTTTTTAATTTTACTTAAAGTAATAAAAGCAGCAAGAAAGAAAATTGCTAATGCTAATACACTAGATTGTATAGAAATTATAGAATTTAAAAAACCAAAAGTAACCATCCCAACAACCAAAGCAATTTTCTCTGTTACATCAAAAAAGCTAAAATAAGAAGCTGTATCTTTTGTTTCTGGTAATAATTTAGAATAAGTAGAACGCGCTAGAGATTGAATTGCTCCCATAACAAGACCTATTAAAGCTCCTAAAACATAAAAATAGAGTTCTATATTCGGTGTTTCTTTTGTTAAATTAAAACCTATAAAACAAACCAATCCCCAAATAGCAATTGTAATTTTTAATGTTTTAATATTTCCAATTTTATTTGAGAGTCTAGAAAAAAGATATGCACCTAAAATACCTACAAATTGTACAAGTAAAATGGTTGCTATTAAATTTAAAGTTGCCAATCCTAAAATGGTTCCAAAAATGCCTGCCATCAAAATAATTGTCTGTACACCAATACTTAAGAAAAAGAATGCAATTAAAAATATTTTAAGTTCTCTGTATGCAAATAACTCTAGGGCAACTAATTTTAGTTCTTTAATTCCTTTGGTAAAATAATTGTCTTTTGGCAAAGCTTTTATTTCTTCATTGGGTAATTTAGCATACGTAAACTGCGCAAAACCTAACCACCATAAGCCAACTAATAGAAATGATAATTGAGAACCAAACTGTTTATTGTAATAACCAAAAACGCTAGTTTCTATTAAAATTAAACAAAAAAGCAACAATATGATAGAACCTAAATACCCTAACATAAATCCTTTTGCACTAACATTGTCTTGTTGCTCTGGAAACGCAACTTCGGGTAAATAGGCATTGTAAAAAACGATGCTTCCCCAAAACCCAATACTTGCTAAAATTGTGAATAAAATTCCTACCCAAAGAGTTTCTTTACTTGTAAAAAAAAACAAACACATCACCGAAAGTGATCCTAACAAGCAAAAACCTTTTAAAAACTTCTTTTTATTACCAGCATAATCTGCAATACCAGATAACATTGGCGATATTAATGCAACTATTAAAAAAGAACATGCCAAAGCATAATTGTACAGCGTAGTTGGTGTCCATAAAGTGCCCAGAAAAGCAATTTTACCATCAAGGTTTGCAAACCCTTCAGACATTGTTAGACCTGCATAATATATTGGAAAAATTGCCGTACTAATTACTAATGAATATACAGAATTTGCCCAATCATAAAAAGCCCAAGCATTGATTAATTTTTTATCTCCTATTTTTAACATTGTATAAATAAAAACCGCTCAAATTAATTTTTGAACGGTTAAATATAGGAAAAGTATTTCTTTGTTAGTTTTTTTATTTACTACTACCTTTTGTATTGTAGGTTAACGCATATTTCTTAGCCGTTGGTAAATAATTCTTTAAATCTTGAATTCTAGACTCATTTGTTGGGTGTGTGCTTAAAATTGCAGGCTGAGAGCTTCCACCAGATTTCTGGCTCATTCTTACCCAAACTTCAGCGGCTTCTGCCCCATCATAACCAGCCATTATCATAAAAACCAACCCTAAACGGTCTGCTTCTTGTTCATGAACTCTACTAAATTTTAACATTCCTAAACCAGAACCAATTCCAAAGGCGGTATTCCAAATTTGCTGTGTTTTTGGATCTTTGGTAGAAGTACCTAATGCGACTGCTAAACCACCTATTTGCTGCATTTGTCCTTGAGACATTCGTTCTTGACCATGTTTTGCAAATGCATGCGCAACCTCATGCCCCATTACCGCTGCTACTCCATCTTCATTATCACAAATAGGCATAATTCCAGTATAAAATACAACCTTACCACCAGGCATACACCAAGCGTTTACTGTTTTATCTTCTATTAAATTAAATTCCCATTTGTAAGAATTTGCTTCAGCTGTCATATTATTTGCTCTCATAAAACGATCTACTGCCTCAGAAATATTTTTACCAACCGTTTTTATTTGCGTAGTCATTTTAACATTCGTAGAAACATTATTTTCTTCTAGAAAGCCTTTGTATTGTGCAAAACTTGCTGGTAATACTTTACTATCACTTACAAAATTTACACGCTTTCTACCTGAAATTGGCACTGTACTACAAGAAATTAAAAATAAAACGGATAGACCTAGAAGAATGTTCTTTTTCATAAAATATATTTTTATTGATGTACTAATTTCGACACATAATCTGTTATTTGTCACTTTTAAAAGAATTTTAACAGTTACTAAATTTACAAATTATATCTTTAAATTATTAATATTCAAAAAAAAATGATGAAATATAAATTCCTTTTTATTGCCTTAATTCTATTTATCAATTGCAGTAAAGCTCAAAATTCTAATCAGAAACAGAAAAAATATACTGTTATAAAAACTGCAGAAGAATGGCAAAATCAACTAACAGAATTGCAATATTATGTTTTACGAGAATCGGGAACAGAAAGAGCATTTACAAGTCCACTTAATAAAAATTACAAGAAAGGTATTTATGCATGTGCCGCGTGTAAAACTCCGCTTTATAAATCTGAACATAAATATGATTCTGGATCTGGTTGGCCTTCTTTTGATAGAGCAATTGAAAAAAATATTGAACTAGATACAGATTATAAAATTGGCTACCAAAGAACAGAATTAAAGTGCAATACTTGTGGTAGTCATTTAGGGCATTCCTTTGATGATGGGCCTTCTGATACAACAGGTAAACGCCATTGTATTAATGGAGCTGCATTGTCTTTTATTGCAAAATAGAAATAGGGTATAATAATTTATTTACCATTCCTTTTTTAAGTAATCATTCTTAAGCTTTAAAGATTATGTATTCATAAAAAAACCTACATATTTGTTAACAAATCGTCTCTAATTATTATATTTGTGTTTCCTAAAAAAGAAGACAAATTATGTTTAATAATTTAAGCGAAAAATTAGATAAAGCCTTACACACCTTAAAAGGGCATGGTAAAATTACAGAGGTTAATGTAGCGGAAACTTTAAAAGAAGTTAGAAGAGCATTATTAGACGCCGATGTAAACTTTAAAATAGCCAAAGAATTTACAAAAAGGGTACAAACAAAAGCCATTGGTCAAGATGTTTTAACAACTTTAAACCCAGGGCAATTAATGGTTAAATTAGTTAAAGATGAATTGACTGATTTAATGGGTGGTGAAACTGTTGGGGTAAACCTTACCGGATCTCCAACGGTAATTTTAATGTCTGGTTTACAAGGTTCTGGTAAAACTACTTTTTCGGGTAAATTAGCAAATTATCTTAAAGATAAAAAAGCAAAACAAGTACTTTTAGTTGGTTGTGATGTTTACAGACCAGCCGCTATTAATCAGTTACAAGTTGTCGGAGAGCAAATTGGTGTAGAAGTATATGCTGAAGTTGGCAATAACAATCCTGTAGAAATTTCTGTAAATGCAATACAACATGCAAAAGCTAATGGTAAAAATGTAGTTATTATTGATACTGCTGGTCGTTTGGCTGTAGATCAAGAAATGATGACAGAAATAGCGAATATTCACAAAGCCATTACTCCACAAGAAACCTTGTTTGTAGTAGATTCTATGACGGGGCAAGATGCTGTAAATACTGCTAAGTCGTTTAATGATATTTTAAATTTTGATGGTGTAGTATTAACCAAATTAGATGGTGATACTCGAGGTGGTGCCGCGTTATCAATTAAATCTGTGGTAGACAAACCAATAAAATTTATTGGTACAGGAGAAAAAATGGATGCGATTGATGTATTTCATCCAGATCGTATGGCAGATCGTATTTTAGGAATGGGAGATGTTGTTTCTTTAGTTGAAAGAGCTCAAGATCAATACGATGAAAAAGAAGCCAGAAAATTACAGAAAAAAATAGCTAAAAATCAGTTTGGTTTTGATGACTTTTTAAATCAAATTCAGCAAATCAAGAAGATGGGAAGCATGAAAGACTTAGTAGGTATGATTCCTGGTGCTGGTAAAGCAATGAAAGATGTAGACATTGATGATGATGCTTTTAAAGGAATTGAAGCTATTATTCATTCGATGACTCCAACAGAAAGAACAAAACCAACTACAATAAATGCAAGTAGAAAGAAAAGAATTGCAAAAGGTTCTGGTACTAGCATACAAGAAGTAAATCAGTTGATGAAACAGTTCAATCAAATGAGTAAAATGATGAAGATGATGCAAGGTGGCGGCGGAAAAAAGATGATGCAAATGATGCAGGGAATGAAATAAGTAATTTAGTTTAAAAATATAACTTAAAATAACAAATTAAGTTCAACAACACAACACAAATGACATTATTAGACGGTAAAAAAACAGCTGCTGAAATTAAAGAAGAAATTGCTTTAGAAGTAAGAGAGTTAAAAGATAGAGGAAATAAAACACCACATTTAGCCGCTATAATTGTTGGTAATAATGGTGCCAGTATAACTTATGTAAACGCAAAAGTAAAAGCTTGCGAGCGTGTTGGATTTGAATCTACTTTAATAAGATTACCAGAAAACACTTCTGAAGAAGATTTATTAAATGAAATTGCAATACTAAATATTGATAAAGACATTGACGGTTTTATAGTACAATTACCACTACCAAAACACATTGATGAGCAAAAGATATTAATGGCAGTAGATCCTAACAAAGATGTTGATGGTTTTCACCCAACAAATGTTGGAAAAATGGCTTTAAATTTGCCAACTTTTATTTCTGCAACTCCATTTGGTATTTTAGAATTACTTGAAAGGTATCAAGTAGAAACTTCAGGAAAACATGTTGTTGTTTTAGGTAGAAGTCATATTGTAGGAAGCCCAATGAGTATTTTATTATCTCAAAAAAGAAAAGTTGGTAATGCTACAGTAACTATGTGTCATAGTAGAACAAAAAACTTAAAAGAAATAACTTTACAAGCAGATATTGTAATTGCAGCCATTGGAATACCAGAATTTTTAAAAGCAGATATGGTAAAAGACAATGTAACTGTAATAGATGTTGGTATTACTCGATTGGCAGACCCATCTAAGAAAAACGGATATAGACTAGTAGGTGATGTTGCTTTTAATGAAGTAGCCCAAAAATCTGATTTTATTACTCCTGTACCTGGTGGTGTAGGTCCAATGACAATTGCAATGCTTTTAAAAAACACCTTATTAGCTTGTCAAAGAAATAACTAAAAAATGCATCTAAGAACACTAAAAACTAACTTATCAGAATATTTTCAAATATTTATAGGTATTGTTTTAGCTAGTTTAGGATTGAAAGCATTTTTATTGCCAAATGGTTTTTTAGATGGTGGTGTAACTGGTATTGCCCTGTTGGTAAAAACTCAGGTATCAATAAACATATCTTTACTACTCGTTTTATTTAGCATTCCATTTTTAATTTTAGGATATTTTACTGTTTCAAAAAGAATCGTTATAAAATCGATAATAAGTATTGTAGGCTTAGCTATATTTATTCATTTCGAGAATTTTCAGACCATTACAAACGATAAATTATTAATTTCAATTTTTGGTGGTTTGCTCGTTGGTGCCGGTATTGGTATTGCAATTAGAAATGGTGCTGTTTTAGATGGTTCAGAAATTTTAGGAATTTATTTAAACGATAAGTTTGGTATTAGTATTGGTAAAATAGTGCTCCTTTTTAATATTATATTATTTGGTATTACCTCTTTTGTAATATCTTTAGAAGTTGCTTTATACTCTATTTTAACCTACATAATTACTGCGAAAGTTACCGATACTGTAATAGAGGGTTTCGAAGACTTTATTGGAATAACTATTGTTTCTAAAAAAAATGATCTTATTAAAAAGGCTATTTTAGAAGAATTAGGTGTTGGTTTAACCATTTACAAAGGCTCTTCTGGTTTTGGTAACAATGGTAAAATAGAAGATTTTGACATTATACATTCTATCATTAACAGAATTGATATTAAAAAAATGTATCGAGTTGTTCATTATATTGACAAAGAAGCTTTTATTGTAGAGTTTGATGTAAACAATATTAGAGGCGGTGTTTTAAGACATTATATCGATAAAAAAAAGAATCGGAAACTAGCTGTTTCTAAATCTAAAATTACAAAAAAAATATAAATTCTTGATATCTTAAATAAATAATAAATGGATTTTTTCTTAAAAGAAAATAGCAACTTTACTCCTTTTACCTTGCAGCATTTATTGGTTATTCTATTTTTTATTCTTGCTGGTACTTGTTTAATTTACTTCACAAAAAGACAAAAAATAAAAACACAGCATGAAATAGGAAATATCTTTGCTTTTTCGATTTCTTTCACTGTTATTTTCGGAACATTATTACACTACTACAAAGGCAATTTTAATTACAAAGAAGATTTACCTTTGCATTTATGTAGTTTTTTAGCACTTATAATTCCTGTTTTATCTGTTACTAGAAAGTATCTATACTACGAAATATTTTTGTTCTTAATTTTAGGTGGCACTATGCAATCTTTAATTACACCAGACGAATTAAACTTTTTAAATTTTCCTTTTTTTAGATATTGGTTTGTGCATGCTGGCCTTGTTATATTTATATTATTTGCAACATTTATATATAAAATGAAACCTACCTTAAAAACTGTTTTTAAGTCTTTTTTAGGTATGCAAGCATACATGCTACTAATGTTTGTGCTAAATTATTTTTTAGAATCTAACTATTTTTACACAAACAGAAAACCAGATGCCACCACTTTATTAGATGTTTTTGGCAATTGGCCTCAGTATGTTTTTGTAGTAGAATTAATTGTAATTCCGTATTTTTTAATATTATACCTACCGTTTTACTTGACAAGAAAAAGAGCTTAATCCTCTTCTCTATTTACCAAATCCATAGAAAAAGCAGGCAAACAAATTGCAATATATTCGCATTTATCTGCAAAAGGGTTCGAATATTGAACACGAGTATTTTTTTCTATTTTTATAGATTGTCCTGCTTCTAAGACAATGGTTTCTCCGTCTATTATAAACTGTTTTTTACCTTTGATAATATAAGTGTACTCATCGAATTCTGGCGTTTGGTAGGGTTCACTCCAACCTGCTGGTGCAAACATATGAGCAATACTTACCTCTTTATTGTTATTTGTAGCATTGCCAAAATGTTCTTCAATTAACTTACCGTCTGTTGTTGGTACAACAAATGGAGATTTTTGAATGGTATATTTTTTTTTCATCATAGTTGTTTTGCAAAAGCGATTGAAACGACATCCTTTTTTCTTTTTCTGAAAAAAGATACAGTGGAAAGCGCGGTTGTGCTTTTTTGCACAATTTGCCCTAGTTAAACCAAACGATAAAGGTTTTCATTTTAGCTAAATCAGGAATTTGCTCTTTTGTTACTTTTTGGGTATTAAATTCTTTTAACCCCAACTCTTCATTATCGATCGTAATTGTGCTGTTTAAATTATCTAAAAAGAGAGTTGCAGATGCAAATGTGCGCTCTATTTTATTAATTTGATTACTCGCATTAATTTCTGAATAATTAGAATTGATATTGATCCCTGTTTCTGTCTGAAAACGTGCGTCGTTAATTTCGATACTCTTGATGGTTGATGTAGAATCTAATTGTTCTTTTGGCAAAATAGTTAATAGCAACTTCCCTCCTTTTTCAAAAATATAGTATTGATCATCTTCTTGAAAATAATCATCGCCTTGTGCACCTTCACTTAAATTTTTAACAATAGAGTCGTTTTTAAAAATATTATTTAACTCTTGTATGGTTGTTTTCGTAGTAATATGACCAACTTTTCCTTTTTCAATTTTAAATTTACTGTTGCTGTTACAGCTACTTAAAATTGTAATAAATGCGAATGCTACAAATGGTACTATGCTCTTTTTAATCATACTTTTAGGTTTGCTCGTTTTATAAACGTTTAATTTAATTTTTATTTTAATACTTTTTTTAAGATTCCGAATGCTGCTCTAATAAACGTAGCACTTGTTAATACTTTTATTATTGGGTTTTGTCTGGTACTAGTTCTAGAAGTAGTTTTTGCCCTTTTTTCTTGGTTGTTTTCTTTGGCTTCTTGAGCTGCTTCGGTATTAATTTTTTCTATTTTTTTATTTAGCAATTCGTAAGCACTATCTCTATCTAAATTTTCGTGATATTTATAATACAGTCTAGAATTTTGTATCACATTTTTTAATTCTTCTTTTGATAAAATATCCATACGACTCATTGGCGCTCGCAACATTGTTCTTGCCAAAGGAGTCGGAATTCCTTTTTCATTTAAAACAGAAACAAATGCTTCTCCGATACCTAACTTTGTTAATACTTCTTTAGTATCGTAATAATCGGATATTGGATAATTTTCGGCTGCTAATTTAATTGCTTTTCTATCTTTTGCGGTAAAAGCTCTTAATGCATGCTGAATTTTAAGTCCCAATTGTGCTAAAATATCTTCTGGCACATCTTTTGGATTCTGTGTTACAAAATACAATCCTATTCCTTTAGAACGTATTAACTTTACAATACTTTCTATCTGATTTAATAAGGCTTTAGAGGCTTCTTCAAAAACCAAATGAGCTTCATCTATAAAAATAATTAACTCTGGCGAGTCGCTATCTCCCTGCTCTGGAAAAGTTTCATAAACTTCTGCTAACAACTGTAGCATAAACGTAGAAAACAACTTTGGTTTGTCTTGTATGTCTGTTAACCTTAATACAGAAATAATTCCGCGTCCGTTTTCATCTACGCGAGTTAAATCTTCAACATCAAAAGATTTTTCACCAAAAAACAAATCGCCTCCTTGTTGTTCTATCTCTATAATTTTACGGAGTATAGCTCCTGTAGAAGCGGTTGAAATTCGCCCATATTCATTTTGAATTTCTTCTTTACCTTCATTAGTTACAAAATGTAAGACTTTTTTAAAGTCTTTAATATCTAAAAGAGGTAATTTATTATCGTCGCAATATTTAAAAATAATAGCGACAATACCACTTTGTGTTTCCGATAAATCTAAAATTCTTGATAATAAAACTGGTCCAAATTCTGATACAGTAGCTCGCATTTTTGTGCCCTCTTGTTCAGAAATTGTAAGTACTTCTATCGGAAATTTCTTAGCATTAAAAGGCAACCCAATTTTAGCATGTCTTTCATCAATTTTTGGGTGTCCTGGGCTTGCTGCTGCTAAACCAGACAAATCTCCTTTAATATCCATTAACAAAACAGGCACTCCTTTTTCAGATAAATTTTCTGCTAAAACTTGTAATGTTTTGGTTTTTCCTGTACCGGTTGCTCCTGCAATTAAACCATGTCTGTTTAGTGTTTTTAAAGGTATTTTTACAATAGCGTCTGTAATGGTTTCTTCGCCTAACATTGCGGCTCCCAAAGCAATATAATCTCCTTTGGTTTTGTATCCTTGCTTAATATATTCTAAAAACACATCAGATTGATTCATAAATGGCTATTTTTTGATAAAAATAATCAAAGTTTTATGGTTTAAAAATTATTTATAGAATTTGTTTGATTTTAAAAATATAACGGAATTAATCTTTTTATTTTTTCTAATGTTTCTATGACAGATAAATCACTCATTCCGCCAGAAGCATTTGCATGACCACCACCATTAAAATGTTCTTTGGCTAAAACGTTTACAGGGTTTTCTGCACCTTTAGACCTAAAAGAAATTTTCATAATACCATCTCTTTCTGTAAATACAATTGCAACTTTCATGTCTCTGATAGACAAAATAGTATTTGCCAAACTGTCTGTGTCTCCTTTTACATACTTAAATTTTGCTAATTCTTCTTTTGATAAAGAAATAATACCAACTTTATTTTCATACAAAATTTCTAATTTTTCGCTCATAGCGTAGCCTTGCAATCGCAAACGAGATTCTGTATTATTATCGCTTAATTGCTCATGAATTAAGTGGTGCTGAACACCTGCTGCCAAAATTTTTGCTAAAACTTCATGCGTTCTTGGTTTAACAGAATTAAATCTAAAACTACCCGTATCTGTTAAAATACCTAAGTATAAAGGCTTGCCAATTTTTTCATCTAACAAAGCTAAATTACCCGAATGCTCAATTAAATCTACAATTAATTGCGATGTAGATGAAGCGGTCGTTTCTGAAAGTGTTAATGTTGGAAACTCTTCAGGATTTAAATGATGATCTATCATAATTTTCTTACAACTTGCTGCTTCTAACAAAACTTGCATTTCTTCTCCTAATCGGTAGGTAGCATTGTAATCTAAACAAAATATTAAATCTGCTTTTTGCATTTGTAAGGTTACTTCTTCTGGATTTTCATCCATTAAAAGAATGGCAGAACTGTCAAAAAAATATAAAAAATCGGGTGCTTTATCTGGATGACATACTACTGCTTTTTTCCCTAATTTCTCTATAAAATTAAGTAAGCCCAAAGAAGAGCCTACAGAGTCTCCGTCTGCAGATTTATGTGCTGTAATTACAATATGAGAAGCTGCTAATATTTCTGTTACTATTTGTTTGTAAATATTCATGTACTGTTTTTTCTACTGCTAGTATTTTTGCAATTCTATTTTTTTAAAGCTGCGAAGTTAGCTTTATTATTGAGTAGAAAAAGAAAGTAACTGTATTTTTTACCTTTAAAATCATCAAACAAAAAACATACGAATTCTCGATAGTTTAAAACAAAATATTACTCAATCCAAGCTTTAAAATCTTTTACACGTTCTCTACTTACTATAATTTCTTGTTCAGAAAAGGAATGTAATATCAATTTTAAACGAGAGTTTGTATAAGAAATAATGTCTTTAATAGCGCTTATATGAACAATAAAAGTTCTATTGACCCTGTAAAAATGAGCAGGATCTAATTGTTCTTGCCAATGTTCTAAAGAATGGTCTAAAAGATGGTTTCTATTTTCTAATGTATGAATATATGTCGCTTTATTTTCGCTATAAAAACAAGCAACATCTTCTAAATTAATAATTTTTATATGCTGCCCAACTTTAATAGTTAGTCGTTTTTTAAATTTTCTATCAACAGGGTTTATCAGTAGTTTTCTTATGGCATTTAAATCTACTTGTACATTCGATATTTTGGGTTGATGTTCTTTAAATTTATTTACAGCAACTTTTAATTCGTCTTCGTCTAAAGGTTTTAATAAATAATCGATACTATTTAGTTTAAAAGCTTTTAACGCATATTCATCATAAGCTGTGGTAAAAATAATGGCAGATTTTACCTCAATTTCTTCAAAAATCTCAAAAGACAATCCGTCTGAAAGCTGAATGTCTAAAAATATTAAATCTGGATGTTTATTATTTTGCAGCCAGCTTAAAGACTCTTCTACAGAATGCAGCATCTGCTGTACTTCTATGTTTAAAGCACCTAACATTCTGTTTAATCTTCTTGCTGCGGGTTTTTCGTCTTCTATAATTAATACGTTCATCCTTTTATTTTTTTTAGATGGATTTATTTTAAGTCTTTTTATCAATTTAAAGCTTTAAAATAAACCCACTACTTTTTCATTAATTCTTCAATCTTTTTAGCTTCCCAATCTTTGCTTACTAGTCTTGGTGCTCCAAAAACTATAATTGCATGAATTATTAAACCAACTCCCCACCAAAAGAAAAACTTATAGTTTGTAATATCTGTTACAGCTTCAATTACTGTGTCTCCTCTATAAATGTCTTTATAAATTCTTCTTCCAATAAAAATTAAGTTCACAATAATATATGCAAAAAAGTGTTTATAAAACTTTTTCAACTCAGTTACTCTTTTTCTTGCTTTCGCTAATCTTTCTTCTTCAGTGTGCATCTTTTTTGTCTTTTTTATTGATATAAGCTTCAATTTTGTTTTGTTCCCAATTCTTTACAAAACCAAATTTATATTTGTAGGCAATTAAACCTTGAATTAGTATAACAAACAGCCAAATACCAGCATTGATCCATATATTTAATTCAATCCAATACAGTGCATTTGAGTTTGATATTCTTTCGGAAAAGAAGTTCATAATAACATCAGAAAAAAGAATAAGTACAAGCATCATTATTACAAATATTTGTAAATGATTGTAAAACTTCCGAATTCTTTTTACTTGTTTTTCGATTTCTAAATAGTTGTTCTTGTCCATAGAAATTAGTTGTTTTTATTCATATATTTTTCCACTTTTCTTTGTTCCCAATTGTCTCCTAAAAACAAGTTTAACCCAAATGTTTTAAATGTGTGAGACAATAAGAAAATTCCCCAGAAAAACGGAGTTATATAATTAAAATAATTGGTAAATGCTTCTTTTAAAGACGCTCCATCTTGAAGGTTATTGTATACTTTAAAAGAAAATATAATACTATTTACAACCATATAAATTGCCAAATGAATGTAATATTTTTTCAATTCGTCCACTCTTTTTTTGGCCAAAAGATAGCTTTGATGTTCGTTGTAATTATCTATCGATTCCATAATTAATTATTGGTTTGTTTGTCTTTTTCCATAATTTCTTTAATTTTCTTGGCTTCCCAATCTTTGCTAATTATAGATCCAAAGCCAAAAACATTTAACCAATGGAAAAACAAACCTATGCCCCAGAATATCCAAGTAGAATACACACCGAAATTGCTGGTGGCTTCAGCCAAAGTTTCTCCGCTTTGAGTTAATCCAAAGATGATAATTCCGCTTAAAAAAATATTTACCAAAACATACACAATTAAATGTATGTAAAATGCTTTCATCTCTTTTACTTTCTTTTTTGCTCGAATATATTCTTGTTCTTTTAAAAAATTATTTTCCATTGTAATTGTTTTTATTTTGTTGCATTATTTCCTGAATCTTTTTCTCTTCCCAATCTTTTCCATACCCAAGTTTTCTAAACCCGAAAGTATTAAACCAATGCACTCCAAGGCCTATTCCCCAGCCAATAGTAGAAAACCAAAACCAATGAAAATGAGGTTCAAATCTTAGATTCATAAAAATAATTGTAGGTATTATAATACAATAAACGGTGGCATGTGTATAAAATGCTTTTATCTGTTTTACACGAGATTTTGCTGCTTTATAATCTTGATCTTCTTTATTATAATTAGGTTCCATATTAGTTGTATCTATTGTTTTTGTTATTTTCTTCCATCATTTTTTTAATCTGCTTTTCTTCCCAATCATTTCCTAAGAAAATATTGTAATTATTAACTTCTAAAAAGTGAAAAGTCAATCCTATTCCCCATCCGAAAATTGGAAACCAAAACCAGTGAAACCCTGGAGAAAATCTTAAATTGATAAATATTAAGAAAGGAATTACCAAACAGAATGATACTAAATTCTGATAAAATTCTTTTAGTTTTTGAACCCTTTCTACTGCTCTAATGTATTTGCTGTTTTCTAAATTGTCTGTATGAATCATGTGTTGTGTTTTTTGCAACAGTGGTAAACTCACTGTAAATAGTTGATGATTGTTTTCTATTAAAACGTTCTTATTTGTTAATAAACCATAGCGATCTGCAATATTTCGCAAACCAACTTTGGTGCTTTTACCCAAAACTTCTTTTGGATTGATATTGTTCTGAATATGCACATAACCATCCTTCTCGAAAATATGTATTTCTAAAGGCTTAGTAGTTGAAACTACATTGTGTTTTACTGCATTTTCTAATAATAATTGTAACGAAAGTGGTACTATTTTTAATTCTGAATTAGAAACTGTATCCGGAATTGTAAATTTTACAGCTTCCTCAAAACGCATTGCTAATAAATCCATATAAGCATTTGCAAATTTTAATTCTTCTTCTAACGGAATTAATTCTTTGTTTCTTTGCTCTAAAACATACCGATATATTTTAGACAATTTGGTTGTAAAACGCTCTGCTTGCTTCGGATTTTCGCCAATTAAACTGGTCAAAACATTCAAACTATTAAACAAAAAATGTGGGTCTAATTGATTTTTTAAAGACTCGAACTTTGCCGTTTCTGTTTTTGCTACAATTTCTTGCTTTGTAGTTTCTGAAGTCATGGCAGCTTTCCAATTTTGCATAAATCCTTTGGCATGCAAAAAAGTAGAAATTCCTAAAGAAAGAATGATGTAAAATAGATGTATCCAAATAAAATTCCCTTTAAAAAACAAACTTGCATCATTACCATTAATAAGTATAAAAACAATATAATTAATCCCTAAAACTACAGGAACAGTATACAAAACAGTTGCAATGATACCCGCCCAAACTCGCTGGTTTGTTTGAGTTATCCAACTCCAACGCATCGATAAAAATTTGTTTATAAATCCGTTACCAAAACCAATTCCAAAAGTATAAATAGCAGAAACACCCATAGACCATAAAATACTTTTTAGAGTAAAGTCTCCAAATATGATTGAAAAAAACAATCCAAAAGCAGCTGTAATTTTTAAACAAAGAACTATGGCTTGCTTAAGATTTTTTATGGTATAAACTTCGTTGTCTTTCATTGGTATTTTGCTTAAAATGCTAAAGTTAAAACTTAATCTCTAAATTTAGGTTGTTTTCATCCAGGATAAATTTAGCCGCTTCAAATCTAGGAGGTCCAAAAGACATGTCATTATTACTTGCGCCATAATCTTCTAAAGGCATTCCGTTGGATGCAAAATCTAGTTGACCATTATTATTTTTATCATGATAACAAGTAATTGCATAAACTCCAGAAGGCACATTCTCAAAAATTACTTCTGTTTTGCCGTTTGTAATTTTTCCTTCTTTTGCCTGAACAGGTATTCCCATAAAATTATCTTTCTGATACAACGCAAACCCTACTTTACCGTCATCTGAGTTCATATTTTGAACAGTAACTGTAATACTACTTTGTTGGGCAAAGATTAAATTTGTGATGAATAGTAAGAATGTCGTCAAAATTGTGATTAAAATTTTCATCTGTTTTCGTTTTAATAATTAATATGCCACAAATATGTAACAGTATTTAAAGAGATAAAACAAAAGCATACCCAACTGTTCTTTTTATATGATGAATTGTATTTTTAAGTAAAATAAGGCATTCTACAGTATCTTATTCTGTCAATATCAGCATTTTTAGAAACCAACTTTAATAAATTTATCTATAAATAAGAATACCAAACTAAGAAATTAACATTCAAAAAGATATTTTTTTATCAAATTGATAAAAATTCAAAAAAAAGATTGAATTTAAACTATCAATTAAAAAAAAGATATACATTTACAACATGTTTACAATTAAAAATAACTTATTAATTACGGCTCCCAGGTTGCGCTCTCGCAACACAACTCGCTAATTCTAAAATTCAGCATTAAACGGAACCTAATTTTTATTTTTTATCATGTATACTCACAATTCAACAAATTTTAAAAGCCAATCAAACACTATTATTTCAATAAATAATAGCACTCCTTTACGCCGCTTTTATACGCCTCGCCCTTTGGGTGTTCTTTAAATTATGGAATTAGGTGAGTCCAGTTCCGCTTTTCAAAATCAAAAAATATACATTAAAACTTAAAATATCAATGCAATGGAAATTGTAATTGCTAACAAATCGCATATTGTGTATGCAGATATTATTTGCAAAACAATCGCAGAAGCCGCTCAAGTAAGAGGCACAGGAATCGCTAAAAGAGAGCCAGAATATGTGGCTGCTAAAATGGAAAACGGCAATGCTGTAATTGCTTTAGAGGGCGATAAATTTGCTGGTTTCTGTTATATAGAAGCTTGGGGACACGGAAAATTTGTAGCCAATTCTGGGTTAATTGTGCATCCAGATTTTAGAAATCTTGGTTTGGCAAAACAAATTAAAGAAGTCATTTTTAAACACTCTAGAACCAAGTTTCCGGATGCTAAAGTATTTAGCATAACTACAGGTTTAGCGGTAATGAAACTAAATAGCGATTTAGGCTACAAACCTGTAACTTTCTCTGAACTTACAGACGATCAGTCCTTTTGGAAAGGTTGCCAAACCTGTAAAAATTACGATGTTTTAACAAGAACAGAGCAAAAAATGTGCTTGTGTACAGGTATGTTGTTCGATCCAAAGAACAATAACAAAACAGCTTCAAAAGAAGTAAAAGAAAACGTATTTAAAAGATTAAAAAACATCAAACAGAACTTGTTTTTAAAAAAAGATAAAAAATGAAAAAATTAGTAATTGCTTACAGTGGTGGTTTAGATACTTCGTATTGTGCCGTTAGCCTTAGTAAAGAATATGATGTACATGCTGTAAGTGTAAATACTGGCGGTTTTACAACTGATGAAATTAAAAATATAGAAAGCAATGCTTATAAAATGGGCGTTACTACTTATAAAAATATTGATGCAGTTGCTACATTCTATAACAAAGTAGTAAAATATTTAATTTTCGGAAATGTATTAAAAAACAGCACATACCCGCTTTCTGTAAGTGCAGAACGTATAATTCAAGCCATTGAAATTATAGAATATGCCAAAAGTATTGATGCCGAATATATTGCACACGGAAGTACAGGTGCAGGAAATGACCAAGTTCGTTTTGATATGATTTTTCAAACTTTGGCGCCAAATATTAAGATTATTACTCCTATTAGAGATCAAAAACTTACCAGACAAGAAGAAATAGATTATTTAAAATCTGAAGGAATAGATATGCCTTGGGAAAAATCTAAGTACTCTGTTAACAAAGGTCTTTGGGGAACTTCTGTAGGTGGTGTAGAAACACTAAAATCTGAAAAACCATTGCCTAATGAAGCTTATCCGTCTCAATTAGAAAAGCAAAGTGAAGAAAAGGTAAGTTTGACATTTAAAAATGGAGAATTTATTGCTTTTAACGGACAAGAAAACAAGCCAGAAATAAATATCGAAAACTTAAATACCATTGCTTCTAAATATGCCATTGGTAGAGATATTCATGTTGGAGATACTATTGTTGGTACCAAAGGAAGAGTTGGTTTTGAGGCTGCTGCTGCGTTAATTACTATTAAAGCACATCATTTGTTAGAAAAACACACACTAACCAAATGGCAGTTGCAACACAAAGAATATTTAGCAAGTTTTTATGGGATGCATCTGCATGAAGGGCAATATTTAGATCCGGTTATGAGAGATACAGAAGCTTTTTTACAGAGTTCTCAAAAAATGGTTTCGGGCACAGTAGTGGTAACTCTAAAACCGTATCATTTTTCTTTGGATGGAATTGTTTCTAACCATGATTTAATGTCGAGTGCTTTTAGTACGTATGGTGAAGAAAATAAAGCTTGGACAGCAGATGATGCGAAAGGATTTATAAAAATTATAGGAAATCAGAATAAAATTTATAGACAAGTAAATAATTAATTTACGAAAAAGACCTCACAGGTTTTAAAAACCTGTGAGGTCTATAAAACTATTAAAATGAAAAATTTACAAGTAGGAATTATTGGTGGCGCTGGTTATACGGCGGGCGAATTGATACGTTTGTTGTTAAACCATTCTAAAACAACCATTAATTTTGTGTATAGCACTTCTAATGCAGGCAATAAATTATACAAAGTACACCAAGATTTAATTGGTGAAACTGAATTGTCTTTTAGTTCAGAAATAAACAAAGAGATCGATGTACTTTTCTTGTGCTTAGGTCATGGAAATTCAACTGCTTTTTTAGAAAAAAATACGTTTTCTAAACATACAAGCATCATTGATTTAAGTAATGATTTTAGATTGACTGCTGATAAAAATTTTGACGGAAAAGAGTTTGTATATGGTTTGCCAGAACTAAACAAAGAAGCTATTGTAAACGCAAAGTATATTGCAAATCCGGGTTGTTTTGCAACTGCCCTTCAGTTGGCAATTTTACCATTGGCAGCAAACAGTTTGCTAACTAATGATGTGCATATAAATGCAGTAACAGGCGCAACAGGTGCAGGAACCTCACTATCTGCAACGACGCATTTTACATGGAGAGACAATAATTTTTCGCATTACAAGGCTTTCAATCATCAGCATTTAGGAGAAATTAACCAAACCGTACACCAGTTACAAGCTAATTTTAATTCAGAAATTAACTTTATGCCAAACAGAGGCGATTTTTCTAGAGGAATTTTTGCAACTACCTATACAAAGTTTGAGGGTACTTTAGAAGAAGCCAAAAAAATATATAAAGCATATTACAAAGAGGCTGCTTTTACGGTTGTTTCTGATGACAGCATTTTTTTAAAACAAGTGGTAAACACTAACAAATGCATCATTCAATTAGAAAAACACGGCAATAAATTATTAATTACAAGTACTATTGATAATTTATTAAAAGGGGCTTCTGGACAAGCAATACAGAACATGAATTTGATGTTTGGATTTGAAGAAACTGAAGGATTACAATTAAAGGCTACTTATTTTTAGTAGTAACTAGCTTGCGTTAGCGATTGAAACGGCATCCTTTTTATAGGTGGCTTTAAACGCAGTGTAAAAGAGAACATATAAAAAGATATAGTGTAAAGCGCGACCCTTGTGGTAACGCCAAAAAAATAAAAAATGAAAATAGCAATTATAGGAACCGGAAATTTAGGAAAATCTATCGCCAAGGGTTTAATTACCAACAATGCAATTACTTCTTTGTATTTAACCAAAAGAAATATTAGTGGTATTGCAGAATTTGAAGGCTACAAAAATGTGTTTTTAACAACCGATAACAAAGAAGCCGTTAAAAACTCTGATGTATTGATATTTGCAGTTCAACCTGCTCATTTCGAGAATATTTTAAGTGATATAAAACCTCTGTTAACAGAAAAACATGTGTTAATTTCTACAATTGCTGGTTTTTTAATTCCGCAAATGGAAGCTGTTGTTGGATCAGAGGCATTTATTATTAGAGCCATGCCAAATACAGCGATTGCAGTAGGAAAATCGATGACATGCTTGTGCGCAAACCAACAAGGTACCAAAAGAATACAATTGGCAGAGGCAATTTTTAACAGATTGGGGCATTGTTTATCGATTCCGGAATCTCAAATGCAAGCTGCAACTGTGGTTTGTGCAAGCGGAATTGCGTTTTGGATGCGCTTGATTCGTGCAACCACACAAGCTGCTATTCAATTAGGGTTTGATGCGAAAGAGGCACAAGAATTGGCAATGTATACCAGTGAAGGTGCTGCGAATTTATTGATTACAAACGGCAATCATCCAGAGGAAGAAATAGACCGAGTGACCACACCAAAAGGTTGTACTATAGAAGGCTTGAATGAAATGGAACACAAAGGATTGAGTTCTTCTTTAATACAAGGTATGGTTGCTTCTTACAATAAAATTAGCAACTTAAAAAAGGAACAGATTTAACAACAGTATTGTGAATGCCAAACTTGATTTGGCATCAAAAAAAATATATTATGAGTTTATTCAACGTTTATCCATTATTCGATATTACACCTGTAAAAGCAGCAGATGTCTATGTTTTTGATGAAAAAGGAACTAAATATTTAGATTTATATGGCGGTCATGCAGTAATTTCTATTGGCCACTCTCACCCTACTTATGTGAAAAACATTAGCGAACAAGTAGCAAAAATGGGGTTTTATAGCAATTCTATTCAGAATCCTTTACAGGTAACTTTAAGTAAAAAGTTAATAGCACTTTCTGGTTGTAAAGACTACGAATTATTTTTATGTAATTCTGGTGCAGAAGCCAACGAAAATGCCTTAAAACTTGCTTCTTTTCATACTAATAAGAAAAAGGTAGTTGCCTTTAAAAATGGTTTTCATGGTAGAACTTCTGCCGCAGTTGCTGCAACTGACAATCCTAAAATTATTGCGCCAATTAACGCACAACAAGAGGTAGAAATTTTAGAATTGGGTGATTTAGAAGGTTTAGAAAAAGCATTGGCAAAAAATGATGTATGTGCTGTTATTATAGAGTTCATACAAGGTGTTGGCGGATTGGATGAAGCTACCACAGCATTTTATGAAGGTGCAGATGCTTTGTGTAAAAAATACAACACTTGTTTTATTGCAGATGAAGTACAGTCTGGTTTTGGTAGAACTGGCGATTTTTTTGCCTTTCAGAAGTACAATGTAACACCAGACATCATTCCGATTGCGAAAGGAATGGGAAATGGGTTTCCGATTGGTGGCATTTTAATTCACCCTAATATTAAAGCTTCTTTTGGTTTGTTAGGTACTACTTTTGGTGGAAATCACTTGGCTTGCATTGCTTCTTTAACCGTTTTAAATGTTATTGAAGAAGAAAAATTAATGGATAATGTTAAAGACGTTGCTGCCTATTTTTTAGAAAAAGCAAAATACTTACCAAAACTTAAAAAAGTGAAAGGTCGTGGTTTAATGTTAGGCTTAGAGTTTGATTTTCCGATTGCAGAAATTCGTAAAAATTTAATTTACAATCATAAAATATTTACTGGAAGCGCAAAAAACCCGAATGTGATTCGAATTTTACCTTCTTTAACAGTAAAAAAAGAACATATCGATATGTTTTTTGAGGCTTTAACAAAGGAGTTAGTTTAATTTTCAAACCTTTCTACTGCATATAAAAAGACAGTATTAATTGTTAATTTAAATACAGTAAAGAACTAAAAGTAACACATGAAAAACTATACACACATAAATGACATTGACGATATAAATTCTTGGATAGCAGAAGCGATTGCTTTAAAGAAAAATCCGTTAAAAGATAATGCTCTGGGTAAAAACAAAACCCTTGGCTTGTTATTTTTTAACAGCAGTCTTCGTACACGTTTAAGCACTCAAAAAGCAGCCTTAAATTTAGGTATGAATGTGATTGTAATGAATGTTTCTGGTGATGCTTGGGGAATTGAATTTGAAGACGGTGCCATTATGAACGGAACAACTGCAGAGCATATCAAAGAAGGCGCAGCTGTAATCTCTCAATATTGTGATGTAATTGCGGTAAGGGCTTTTCCGAGTTTAACAGACAAAGAAAAAGATGAGTCTGAACAAGTTTTAAGTGCCTTTGTAAAATATGCAACAGTACCCGTAATTAGTATGGAAAGCGCTATTGGGCACCCTTTACAAGGCTTAACAGATGCTATTACAATTACAGAAAACACCTCTAAGAAAAGACCTAAAGTAGTATTAACGTGGGCACCTCACATAAAAGCATTGCCGCATGCAGTTGCCAATAGTTTTACACAAGCGATGCAAAAAATGGAGGTAGATTTTGTGATTACAAATCCGGAAGGATATGATTTAAATCCTGAAATTACAAAAAACACAACCATTATTCGCAATCAAGAAGAAGCTTTAAAAAATGCCGATTTTGTGTATGCTAAAAACTGGAGTTCCTACACTGAATATGGTAAAGTTTTAAAAACAGATTTCGACTGGATGCTTACAAAAGAAAAAATTGGCAACGCAAAATTTATGCACTGTTTGCCTGTTCGTAGAAATGTAGTTGTTGCCGACGAAGTTTTAGATGCAGATAATTCAATTGTTATTGAGCAAGCAAATAACAGAACTTTTGCCGCACAATTGGTATTGAAAAAGATACTAGAAAATATGTAAGATTTTCTAATGCTGAACTTGATTTAGCATTTCAATAAATAGATAAAACTCAGATAAAAAACTGAAATAAGTTCAGCTAAAAATGGAAAAATTATCAATCATAAAAATTGGAGGAAATATTATTGAAGATGAAACATCTTTGGGTAAATTTCTGAAACTATTTTCTAATATAGAAGGTAAGAAAATACTAGTTCACGGTGGAGGAAAACGTGCAACGCAAGTTTCTGAAAAACTTGGCATACCCTATAAAATGATAGATGGAAGACGAATTACTGATGCCGAAACTTTAGAGGTAATTACCATGGTTTACGGTGGTCTTGTTAACAAAAATATTGTAGCAAAATTACAAGCTTTACAAGTAGATGCTATTGGTTTAACAGGTGCAGACATTAACAGTATTACATCAGAAAAAAGACCTGTAAAAGAAATAGATTTTGGCTTTGTAGGTGATGTAAAAAAAGTAGCTTCTAACTCTATAGATAAATTGATAAAAGCCGATTTTACTCCTGTTTTTTGTGCCATTACACATGATAAAAATGGGCAATTATTAAATACAAATGCAGATACTATTGCCAGTACAATTGGAGTTGGTATGAGTAAAATTTACGAAACTTCAATTTACTATTGTTTTGAATTGAATGGTGTTTTAGAAGATTTTAAAGACAAAGAATCTGTTGTAAAAACCATTAATTCAGAAAGTTATAAAAAATTATTAGCTAATAAAATTATTACAGACGGTATGATTCCTAAAATAGACAATTGTTTTGATGCTTTAAATAATGGTGTATCAAAAGTATACATAGGAAATACAGGTATGTTTACAAAAGAAAATAAAAACTTTACAACAATAACTTTATAAAATGAACATTCAGCAATTAACAAAAGAGGCAATTTCACTTTTAAAGAGTTTAATTGAAACACAGTCTTTTTCTTCAGAAGAAGAAAACACAGCATTATTGATAGAAAATTGGTTCAATAATTTTAAAATTCCGTTTCATAGAAACAACAACAATGTTTGGGCAACCAACAAACATTTTGACGAAAACAAACCTACTTTACTATTAAATTCGCATCACGATACCGTAAAACCAAATTCTGCCTACACAAACGATCCTTTTAAAGCCATCGAAAAAGACGGTAAATTATATGGTTTGGGTTCTAATGATGCTGGGGGTTGTTTGGTTTCATTAATAGCAACATTTACACACTTTTATGCGCAAGAAAATTTAAAATACAATTTGGTATTGGTTGCTTCTGCTGAAGAAGAAAGTAGCGGACCAAACGGATTAAACTCGATGCTTACAATAATTCCTAAAATTGATGTTGCCATTGTTGGCGAACCAACTTTAATGAATTTAGCGGTTGCAGAAAAAGGCTTGGTTGTTTTTGATGCTGTTGTAGCGGGTACACCAAGTCATGCAGCACATCCAAACGAAAACAATTCAATTTACAACACTATCGAAGTGTTGCAATGGTTTAAAGATTTTAAGTTTGAAAAAACTTCTGATGCTTTAGGTGATGTTAAGATGACAGTTACACAAATAGCTGCAGGATCGCAACACAATGTTGTGCCTGCTCATGTAGATTTAGTAGTAGATGTTCGTGTAAATGACGCTTATTCCAATGAGGAAATTGCTGCTATTTTACAAAATAAATCGCCTTGTACTTCTATAACACCTAGAAGTTTACGTTTAAATTCGTCTTCTATTGCTACAAGTCATGCTTTGGTAAAAGCAGGGTTAGAAATGGGAAGAGAAACCTATGGATCTCCAACTTTATCTGACCAATCAGTGTTAAGTTGTCAGTCTTTAAAACTAGGTCCAGGCGATAGTACCAGATCTCATTCTGCAGATGAATTTATTTACTTAGCAGAAATTGAAGAAGGTATAGAAATATACATTGAATTGTTAAACCGTGTAATAGTTTAAAAGAAAATACGCAAAACAGTTAAACGATTCAATCAATTACACAAATAAACGATTACACGATTAAAAAATATACTTATGAAACTTTGGGATAAAGGATTTACCATAGACAAACAAATAGAAAATTTTACGGTTGGTAACGATCGAGAAATTGACATACATATTGCAAAATATGATGTTCAAGCTTCTTTGGCACATGCAATAATGCTTGCCTCTATTGGCATTATTTCTGATGATGAACTAAAAGAATTGAAAAGTGGTTTGCAAGAATTAGCCACAGATATAGAAAACGGAACCTTTGTAATTGAACCCTCTTTTGAAGATGTGCATTCTAAAATTGAATGGGAATTGACCAATAAATTAGGTGAAGTTGGTAAAAAAATACACACGGCGCGTTCTAGAAACGATCAAGTTTTAGTTGCCTTACAACTATACTACAAAGAGAATTTAGCAATTATAAATAGTAAAACAAATACACTTTTTACTACTTTATTAGACCTTGCTGAAACGCATAAAAAAAGTTTGTTACCTGGTTACACACATTTACAAGTTGCCATGCCATCTTCTTTCGGATTGTGGTTTTCTGCCTATGCAGAATTATTAATAGATGATGTTTATATGCTAAACGCAGTTGCCAAAGTGGTCGATCAAAATCCGTTAGGTTCTGCTGCTGGTTATGGTAGCTCCTTCCCTATTGACAGAGAATTAACCACCAAAGAACTAGCCTTTGCAACGCTAAAATACAACGTGGTTGCGGCTCAATTAAGTAGAGGAAAAAGTGAGCGCTCTATTGCTGCTGCTTTGGGTGGTTTGTGTAACACTATGGCTCGTTTTGCGATGGATGTCTGTTTGTACATGAGTCAGAATTTTGGTTTTATTACGTTTCCGGATGAGTTAACAACCGGAAGTAGTATTATGCCGCACAAGAAAAATCCGGATGTTTTTGAATTGATTCGTGGTAAATGCAATAAAATACAGGCATTGCACACAGAAATGTTACTTATTACCAATAATCTACCAACAGGTTACCATAGAGATTTTCAATTATTAAAAGAAAATATCATCAATGCTTTTGAAGATGTAAAAGATATTTTAGACATTTTTAATTATGCAATTCAGCAAGTAATTGTAAAAGACATCGATCTAAATGATGAAAAATATCAGTATCTATTTACTGTAGATAGTATTAATAATCTTGTGGTTGATGGCATGCCTTTTAGAGAAGCTTATCAACAAATTGGCGGACAAGTTCAAGCAGGAACCTACCAACCAGATTTAGGCAAACAACATACGCACGTTGGTAGTATACATAATTTAAGTTTGGATAAAATACGAGAGAAATATCCGAAGCAATAAAAGATAGTAATACCTGAGTTACTTTATTTGTAAATCAGGTATTTTTTTCTAATTTTTTTAAATGATTTTAAATCCTTTTGCCAAGTTTTTTTAATTTCTTCGGCTGTAAATCCACTTTCAATCTGTTGCTGTAACTTGGTATTACCTGCATGAATGGTAAAGGTGTTTCCAAAAAACTTCTCTGATTTTGGTGTTTTTTGATATCCATCTATCAACCAATCTAAATGAATAGTAATTAAACGTTTAGTATTACTTAAGTCTACACCATAACAACGTTGGTTTTTATGCTTCGGATATTTAGCTCCAAAATTGGCAACTGGTGTATAGTTAAAAGTAGTTTCACTAAAAAAAGGTGCACCATATCTTTGAAACTGAAACTCTGTTCCTCTTCCTGCATTTATAATTGTGCCTTCAAAAAAACCTAAACTTGGGTATAAGTTAATAGACAAATCATTTGGTAAATTAGGTGATGGTCTAATGGGTAAATGATAAATACTATCATGTGTATAATTTTTTAAAGGAATTACTTTTAGGTTAGCTGCTATTTTATTTTTTAGCCATTTTTCGCCATTTATCATTTGTCCGTATTCGCCAATAGTCATTCCGTAAACAACTGGCACGGCATGCATACCAACAAAACTTTTATGTGCCAACTCTAAAACGGGTCCGTCAATATAATGTGCATTTGGGTTTGGCCTGTCTAAAATAATTATTTCGATACCTGCTTCTGCACAAGCTTCCATAACATAATGCAACGTAGAAATGTAGGTATAAAAACGCACACCAACATCTTGAATATCAAAAACAACAACATCAATACCCGCTAATTGTTCTTTCGTTGGTTTTTTATTTTTTCCGTAAAGAGATATAATTTGCAATCCTGTTTTAGTATCAAAACCGTCTTTAACGATCTCTGCAGCATCTGCTTTACCTCTAAAACCATGTTCTGGAGCAAAAACTTTTTTCACGTTTATATTTAATAAAAGTAAACTGTCTATTAAATGATTCTCTCCAAGATTACTTTTATTAATTACAGAAGTTTGATTCGCGACTACCGCAACATTTCTTCCTTCTAAAAATTTTAAATACGCATTTGTTTGAGCTGCACCAACTTGTATAAAGTTTGTACTTGTAATTTTATTTTTAATGGTTTCTTTCGGATTTTGAGCACAAGAAATGAGCTGAAAATTCAGAAATAAAACTAAGAATAAATATGTACTTTTGATGTGACTAAAATTGATCATTAATTTGAATTACGAATTATATATAGCGAAACGAATTATTGCTGGTAAAAAGTATAAAAATAGCATTTCATCGCCAATAATAAAAATTGCCATTGCAGCAATTGCGTTAGGAATTATAATTATGCTAATTGCAGTTGCCACAGGCGCTGGTTTGCAATTTAAAATAAGAGACAAAATCGCTGGTTTTAAAGGGCATGTTCAAATTGTAAATTATGATACAAATAACTCAAATGTATCAACAGTTCCTATCGATAAAAATCAAAATTTTTATCCAAAGTTTAAAAACATTAGTGGTGTTAAAAACGTACAAGTTTTTGCAAACAAAGGTGGAATTTTAAGAACAGAAAAAGATTTTGAAGGTGTTATTTTTAAAGGAGTGTCTAAAGATTATGATTGGTCTTTTTTTAAAGACTACTTAATTAGCGGTAGATTACCGAATTTTAATCTAAGCAGAAACAAAGAAGTTTTATTATCAGAAACAATTTTAAATAGACTGCATTTAAAAGTAACAGATACCGTTTTAGCAACTTTTTTAAAAACAGCTTCAAGCAAACTACCCTCAAATAGAAAATATATAATTGTAGGTGTTTATAATTCTGGTTTTGCAGAGTTTGATAAAACCATGATGATTGGAGATATTAGAGAAGTTCAGAACTTAAATAAATGGACAGAAAATGAAATTGGTGGTTTTGAAATACTTTTAGAAGATTTTGATAGTATTGAAGAAAAAGGAACAGAAATTTATAGAGAAATTGGTGCAACATTAAATAGCAAAACTGTTTTAGAAACCAATCCAAATGTTTTTGAGTGGATTCAACTTTTTGATAATAATATTTGGTTTATCATCATCATCATGATTTTAGTTGCTGGTATAAATATGATTACAGCATTGCTTGTTTTAATTTTAGAACGAGTGCAAATGATTGGTATTTTAAAAGCCTTAGGAAGCACCAACACAAGTATTCGTAAAATATTCTTATACAACGCTACGTATCTAATTTTAAAAGGACTTTTAGTAGGAAACATCATTGGGTTATCAATTATATTTATACAACATTACTTTAAAATAATCACTTTAAATCCAGAGACTTACTATGTATCTACAATGCCAGTACACATAACATTGTCTAACATCGTATTGCTTAATATTGGCACATTAATAATGTCTTTTATCATGTTGATTGTCCCTTCTTATTTAATCACTAAAATTAAACCAGCTAAGTCTATTAAGTTTGCTTAATTTTTAATTCCGCTATTTTTTAAAATAGAATAAGTTTTTTTTGATCTTCTAAAGATGATAAATAAAAAGGAATACATCCATTACTTTTGGCTGGGCATAAAAATAATATAACTTTGCATTTATAATAATTAGATATGATTTACGCAGAAAATATACTTGAAACCATAGGAAACACCCCCTTAGTAAAACTGAATGTTTTAACCAAAGAGCTTCCTTGTTTGGTGCTTTCTAAATATGAAACTTTTAACCCTGGTAATTCTGTAAAAGATAGAATGGCCTTGCAAATGATTGAAGATGCAGAAGCAGATGGTCGCTTAAAACCTGGCGGAACAATTATTGAGGGTACCTCTGGTAATACCGGAATGGGATTGGCATTAGCAGCAATTGTAAAAGGATACAAGTGTATTTTTGTAATGGCAGATAAACAATCTAAAGAAAAAATAGATATTTTAAGAGCAGTTGGTGCAGAAGTGGTTGTTTGCCCTACAAATGTAGAACCAGATGATGCCAGATCTTACTATTCAGTGTCTAAAAGATTAGGAGAAGAAACACCAAATTCTTGGTATGTAAATCAGTATGATAATCCAAGTAATTGCAAAGCTCATTTTTTAAGTACAGGGCCAGAAATCTGGGAGCAAACAGCTGGTAAAGTAACACATTTTGTGGTAGGTGTTGGTACTGGAGGAACCATTTCTGGTGTAGGAAGTTACTTAAAAATGAAAGCTAAAGAAGCAGGTACAACTGTTAAAATATGGGGAATAGACACTTATGGTTCTGTGTTTAAAAAATACCATGAAACTGGTGTTTTTGATGAAAATGAAATTTACCCATACATTACAGAAGGAATTGGAGAAGATATTTTACCAAAAAATGTAAACTTTGGTGTTATTGATGGTTTTACAAAAGTAACAGATAAAGATGCTGCTATTTACACACAAAAGTTAGCAAAAGAAGAAGGAATGTTTTTAGGTAATTCTGCCGGAGCAGCTATTAAAGGCCTATTACAACTAAAAGAACATTTTACAAAAGACGATGTAGTTGTTGTTTTATTTCATGACCATGGAAGTAGATATGTTGGTAAAATGTTTAATAATGATTGGATGCGCGACAGAGGTTTTATAGAAGAAGAGTTAAAAACCGCAGAAGATTTATTAAAAAACAATACAAATACTTCTTTGGTATCTGTGCAAACAGAAGAATTAGTATCTCATGCCATCGAAAGAATGAAGAAATATAAAATTTCTCAAATTCCGGTTAAAGATACCAATGGTTTTGTGGGTGCTATTGATGAAACTGTTTTATTACATCATTTTATAGAAGATAAAAATATTGCAGACAAACCAATTAAAGAAGTTATGGGTAACCCCTATCCTATTGTAAAGAAAACTGAAAGTTTAGAAAGTATTTCTAAATTAATTACCAAAGAAAATAGTGCCGTTTTAATTGATTTAGAAGACGGAAATCATCATATAGTTACAAAATATGATATTATTAGCGCTATTTAAAAATACTAAAAAACCATCTCTAAGTTAGAGATGGTTTTTATTAATTCTTCAAATAATTTACTTACTAGAGGTTTACTACGTCTCTCAATATTATAATACCAAGCATTGTGCCAAATAGATAAATTATCTGTTTTTTTTTTAACTTCTTTTCTTTTTTACTTTAGAAACCATTGGTAAACTCTTTTTTAAATTCTCTACAATAGAGTAAACTGCCGGACAAATAGCTGTATTGGCAACTGTTAAATCGCTTATATTTAAAAACTTTTTTCTATTAGTGTGCGGATACTCTGCACAAGCCTTTGGGCGAACATTGTAAATTGTACAAGTATTATCTGTTTCATCTAAAAACGAACAAGGAGCTGTTTTAAGAACCATAAAATCATCTTCATCTCTTTCTAAAAAATGCTTCTGAAAATCTGCAACTTTCATTTTTAAGTGCTTGGCAATTCTTTCTGTGTCTTTATCTGTAAAAATAGGACTTGTAGTTTTACAACAGTTACCACAAGTTAAGCAATCTGTTTTTTCAAATTCTTTGTTGTGCAACTCTTGCACTACATAATCTAAGTTTTTGGGAGTTCTCTTTTTTAGATTCGCAAAATATTTTAGGTTTTCCTTTTTAGCATCATTTGCTAATTTTGGTAGTTGTGCTAAGCGTTTTTCCATTTTGTAAAATTACAATAATGAAACTTGTAAATACAAAAATGATTTATAAATAGTTAATTCATCATTAAAAACTTTAAACTAAACCAACAAAATGACTAAATTAATGAAAACATGGTCAACTAACTGACTGTATTAATATAAATACAGTCAGTTAATTGACTTAATTAATACAAATACAGTCATTTTATAAAATAAATAGTATCTTTAACTTATGAAAAAAGTATTATAAAGAGCTGTAATTGAAAAAGTTAAACACAAAGCAAAGCCAAATAAAGTAATTTTATTGGTAGGTGCAATACGTGTTGGTAAAACTAAATTCATTAAAAAATATATAGAAAATTTTTCAGCAAATAAAGTTTTAAAATTAAACGGAGAAGATATTGATGATGTAAAATTATTAGAAAGAAAAAGTGTTGCAAATTATAAACGTTTGTTAAACGGAATAGAATTACTAGCTATAGATGAAGCACAAAATATACCAAATATTGGACTCATTTTAAAACTTATTATTGATGAAATTGAAGGTATAAAAATAATAGTTACAGGGAGTTCTATGTTTGATTTAAACAACCAATTGGGTGAGCCTTTGGTAGGAAGAAAACATACTATTTATATGTATCCTATAAGTCAGATTGAGTTTTCTAAATACGAAAATTATAAAATAACCACAGAAAAACTGGAAGAAAGATTGTTGTTTGGTGGTTATCCAGAGCTAATTCATCTTCCAAAATGGAAAGACAAGCAAGAGTATTTGCAAGAAATTATTAATGATTATTTATTAAAAGATATTCTAATTTTTCAGAATATAAAAAAAGCAGATAAAATATATAATTTATTAAGGTTGTTGGCTTTTCAAGTAGGTAATGAAGTTTCTTTAAATGAATTAGGCAATCAATTACAAATCTCTAAAAATACGGTAGAAAATTATTTAGATTTATTAACCAAAGTTTTTGTAATTTTTAAAGTAGAAGGTTTTAGTAAAAACCTAAGAAAAGAAGTTACAAAATCTAGTAAATGGTACTTTTATGATGTTGGTATAAGAAACGCCATTATTAAAAACTTCAACCTTTTAGAAAACAGAAATGATGTAGGGCAATTGTGGGAAAACTACCTAATTATAGAGCGTTTAAAAAAGCAAGAATACCAAGGATTATCTTGTAATAATTATTTTTGGAGAACGTATGACCAACAAGAACTAGATTGGCTAGAAGAAAAAGCAGATCATTTAAATGCCTATGAGTTTAAATGGAACGCAAATAAGAAAGTGAAAATTCCTACTGCTTTTGGTAAAGCATATACTGAAGCAAATTTTGAAGTAATTAATAGAGAGAATTATTTAGATTTTATAAATTGAAACGTGTAACTGTTGAATTGTATAAATGTTTAACTAAAAAAGGCTTTATACTTTATAGATCTCACAGTTTGTAAAACTTTTGATTTTAAAACTGATAATCGCCCAATTTTAATAGTATTTATTAAACCTCACAGGTTAAAAAAACCTGTGAGGTTTAATTTACAAAAGGTTATTTAATACTTCTAAAAACAAATAAAAAACATTAATTTTGCATCTCAATTTTTAGACCTAAATGAATATTCAAAACACCATAGAAACCAAAGTAAAAGAAGGTTTTTTAAAATTATATAACATTGAAATTCCATCTGTAGAATTTCAGGCAACTAGAAAAGAATTTGATGGAGATATTACTGTTGTGGTTTTTCCTTTGTTGCGTTACAAAAAAGGGAACCCTGCAGCTATTGGAGAAGATTTAGGGAATTTTCTTAAAGAAAATGTATCAGAAATTACCAATTACAATGTGGTAAAAGGGTTTTTAAATTTGGTGATTGATGATGCTGTTTACAGTACGTTTTTTAACTCCATATACGCAGACAACTATTTTGGCTTTGTTACGCCAAAGGCGTATGACAAAGCGATGATGGTAGAATATTCATCACCCAATACCAACAAACCGTTGCATTTAGGGCATGTTCGAAATAATCTATTAGGCTATTCTGTTGCTGAAATTATAAAGGCAGCAGGAAAAAAGGTCTATAAAACTCAGATAATTAACGATAGAGGAATTCATATATGTAAATCGATGTTGGCTTGGCAAAAGTTTGGCCATGGAGAAACTCCTACATCTACTGGTTTAAAAGGTGATAAATTGGTTGGAAATTATTATGTAAAGTTTGACCAAGAATATAAAAAAGAAATCTCGGCATTAATTGCTGAAGGACAAACAGAAGAAGAAGCAAAAAAGGAAGCTCCGTTATTTGTTGAAGCACAACAAATGTTGCTAAAATGGGAAGCCGGAGATAAAGAAGTTGTTGCTCTTTGGAAAGAAATGAACGCTTGGGTATATGCTGGTTTTGATGTTACCTACAAAAATATGGGTGTTAATTTTGACAACCTATACTACGAAAGCAATACCTATTTATTAGGAAAAGATGTTGTTGCGCAAGGTTTAGAGAAAGGAGTTTTCTATAAAAAAGAAGATGGTTCTGTTTGGTGCGATCTTACCGAAGATGGCTTGGATGAAAAAATTGTGTTGCGTTCAGACGGGACAGCTGTTTACATGACCCAAGACATTGGTACAGCCATACAACGTGTTAAAGATTATGCAGATGTTGGTGGTATGGTCTATACCGTTGGTAATGAGCAAGATTATCACTTTCAGGTATTGTTTTTAATCTTAAAGAAATTAGGGTTTGATTGGTCTCAACAATTACACCATTTAAGCTACGGAATGGTAGATTTACCGTCTGGTAAAATGAAATCTAGAGAAGGTACTGTTGTTGATGCAGATGAATTAATGGATGAAATGACAACTACTGCCAAAGAAATATCTGAAGAACTTGGCAAACTAGATGGATACTCTGAAGAAGAGAAAAACGAATTGTATAAAACCATTGGTTTGGGTGCTTTAAAATACTTTATCTTAAAGGTAGATCCAAAGAAGCGTATTTTATTTGACCCAAAAAGTTCTGTAGATTTTCAAGGAAATACTGGGCCTTTTATTCAGTATACATATGCTAGAATTCAATCTATCATTAGAAAAGCAGATTTTGACTATTCGAAATCGGTAACCATAGCATTGCACGAAAAAGAAAAGGAATTGTTAAAACAATTAGAATTGTACCCTGAAACCATACAGCAAGCAGCTGCTAATTATTCACCAGCAGTTATTGCAAATTACACGTATGACTTGGTAAAAGAATTCAACTCTTTTTACCAAAACGTATCTATTTTAGGAGAAGCAGATCTTGATAAAAAAATATTTAGAGTACAATTGGCCAAAAAAGTTGCAGACACTATTAAAACTGCCTTTTTATTGTTAGGAATAACTGTGCCAGAAAGAATGTAAATAGCTCTTTTAATTTCTACAAAGTAGAAAAACTATTATGGAGAAAATAAATAGTAAATTACGTTTTTAGTAAAACCAAAAGTTTGTAAATTAGCACGCGTTAGGGATTGAAATGACATCCTTTTTATGCTAAACTTTTTTTAGTATGTTTTGTAAAATAGCAATTAGCTATTATAAAAGAACAACTATTGATGTAAATTTAGCATAAAAAGATACAATGGAAAGCCCGTTAAAACGCCCAAATAATATCAAAATAAATTAGAATGAAATACGACATCATTATTATTGGAAGTGGACCTGGCGGATACGTTACAGGGATTAGAGCAAGTCAGTTAGGCTTTAAAGTTGCCATTGTAGAAAAAGAGTCTTTAGGCGGAATCTGTTTAAATTGGGGCTGTATACCTACAAAAGCATTGTTAAAATCTGCACAAGTGTATGATTATTTAAAGCATGTAGACCAATATGGTTTAAAGGCAGAAGCAATTGACAAAGATTTTGATGCTGTAATTAAAAGAAGTCGTGGTGTTGCTGACGGAATGAGTAAAGGAGTTTCTTTTTTAATGAAGAAAAACAAAATTGATATTATAAACGGTTTTGGAAAAATTAAAACGGGTAAAAAAGTTGATGTTACTGCAGAAGATGGTACCGTTACAGAATACAGTGCAGACAATATAATTATTGCAACTGGTGCTCGTTCTAGAGAATTGCCTAGTTTGCCTCAGGATGGTGAAAAAGTAATTGGCTATAGAAAAGCAATGACTTTACCTAAGCAACCAAAATCTATGATTGTAGTAGGTTCTGGAGCTATTGGTGTAGAGTTTGCGCATTTTTACAATACCATGGGCACCGAGGTAACTATTGTAGAATACATGCCAAATATTGTACCTGTAGAAGACATAGACGTATCGAAACAATTTGAGCGATCTATTAAAAAAGCAGGTATTAAAGTAATGACAAATGCTTCTGTAGAGTCTGTTGATACTTCTGGTGAAGGTGTTGTTGCTACTGTAAAAACTAAAAAAGGAGAAGAAACTCTAAAAGCTGATATTTTGCTATCTGCTGTAGGAATTAAATCGAATATAGAAAATATAGGTTTAGAAGATGTTGGTATTATTGTTGACAGAGATAAAATTTTAGTGAACGATTTTTACCAAACAAACATACCAGGTTATTATGCAATTGGTGATGTGGTACCAGGACAAGCATTGGCACACGTTGCTTCTGCAGAAGGTATTACTTGTGTAGAAAAATTAGCAGGTTTGCATACAGAGCCAATTGATTATGGCAATGTACCAGGTTGTACCTACGCAACACCAGAAATTGCTTCTGTAGGTATGACAGAGGCTAAAGCCATTGAAGCTGGTTACGAAATTAAAGTTGGTAAATTTCCTTTTTCTGCCTCTGGTAAAGCAACGGCAGCAGGAACTACTGATGGTTTTGTTAAAGTAATTTTTGATGCCAAATATGGCGAATGGTTAGGATGCCATATGATTGGTGCTGGTGTTACCGACATGATTGCTGAAGCAGTTTTAGGTCGTAAATTAGAAACTACTGGGCATGAAGTGTTAAAAACAATTCACCCACACCCTACCATGAGTGAAGCTGTTATGGAAGCAGTTGCAGATGCATATGATGAAGTAATACATTTGTAAAAATTAGTTCATATTTAAACAAAAAAATACCTTCTAAAATTAGAAGGTATTTTTTTGTGATATAAATTATATTACTCTATTTTAATGTAACTAACTGAGGTAATTTTATCTTAATACAGCAGATACATTCTTCTCAAAAGTTTGAAGTAATTTTTGCATTACTTTATCTATTTGTTTCTCTGTTAATGTTTTAGAAACATCTTGTAATAAAAAACTAACCGCATAAGATTTTTTACCCTCAGGTAGTTTATCGCCTTGATAAACATCAAATAAATCTACTTCTTTTAATAGGTTTTTCTCTGCCTGAAAAGCTAAGTTATGTATTTCATTATAAGTAATCTTATCATCTAAAAGCAAAGCCAAATCTCTTTTTACAGCAGGAAATTTAGGTAATTCAGATACTTTCATCTTTTTATTACTTGCTAATTTTAAAATAGCATCCCAATTAAAATCTGCAAATAAAACTTCTTGTTTTATACTAAATTCTTTTAATATAGGCTGAGAAACAACTCCAAATTCAACTACTTTAGATTTTCCTAAATTAATTGATATACCTTCAGAAAAAATATCCTGTTTAGTGGGTGTAGTTTTTAAGTTAGAAATACCTAATCTCTCTAAAATATTAATAACAATTCCTTTTGCATAAAAGAAATCAGATTTTTTGTTTTCTACAGTCCAATTATCTTTATTTTGATTCCCTGTAAAAAACAATGTTAAATGCTTATCCTCTTGATATTTATCATTGTATTTATGATATGTTTTTCCGAATTCGAAAAACTGCAGTGCATTATTTTTTCGATTGATATTGTAAGAAACAGACTCTAAACCACTAAATAATAACGATTGACGCATTACTTTTAAATCGTTACTCAACGGATTTAACATGGTTACATTCGCGTCTTCATTTATGTTTTCTGATAAATGTACATATGAAGGTTTTGTTAAAGAATTTGCCATTGTTTCATTAAACCCAAGCGCACTTAATTGATTAGCAACTATGTTTTCTAATTTCGTTTGATTATTAGTATCAAAAGAAATAGAGCTATTTAGTTTATGAGAAAAAGCAATGTTATTGTAGCCATAAACTCTTAAAATTTCTTCTATAATGTCTGCTTCTCTTTGTACATCTGTTCTGTAAGAAGGTATGGTTAAACCAAGGCCACCATCGTTTTCACTATTAATTTTAATTTCTAAAGAAGCTAAAATATTTTTTATTGTTTCTTTTGGTATTTCTTGCCCTATTAATCGGTAAGCATTTTCATAAGAAAGAAATACTTGACATTCTTCTGCTCTTTTAGGATAAAAATCTGAAATATCAGACCCCATTTTACCTCCTGCAATTTCTTCAATCAATAAAGCAGCTCTTTTTAAAGCATATTCACAAGAATTAATATCGATACCACGCTCGAAACGGAAAGAAGCATCTGTATTTAGACCATGTCTTTTGGCGGTTTTTCTAACACTAACAGGATTAAAGTAAGCACTTTCTAAAAATATTGAGGTTGTTTTTTCTGTAACACCAGATTCTAAACCACCAAATACACCAGCTATACAAAGCGGATTTAACTCCGCATCACAAATCATTACATCTTCTTCAGATAATTCTCTTTCTACCCCATCTAAAGTGGTAAATTTTGTGCCTTGCTTAAGTGTTTTAACAATAATTTTGTTACCATTTATTTGATTTGCATCAAATGCATGCAATGGTTGCCCTAACTCATGAAGCACATAATTTGTAATATCTACAATATTATTTTTTGGTGTTAAACCTATTGCTTTTAACTTATTTTTAATCCATTCTGGCGATTCTTTTACCACAACATCTGTAATGGAAATCCCGCAATAACGTGGCACCAACTCTTTATTATCAATTTCTACATCAATTCTTAAAGTTCTTTCATCTACATGAAAATTACTTACTGATGGAGAAATCAATTCTAACTGAATATCTTTTTGTATTAATCCTGCACGCAAATCTCTAGCAACACCATAGTGACTCATAGCGTCAGATCTATTAGGTGTTAAGCCTATTTCGAAAACTGCATCTTTTTCTATCTTAAAAACTTCAGATAAAGGAGTTCCAACTGTAAGATTAGACTCTAAAACTAAAATACCATCATGTCCCTTACCCAATCCTAATTCATCTTCAGCGCAAATCATTCCATGACTTTCTTCGCCTCTAATTTTTCCTTTCTTTATTTTAAAACTCTCACCTTTATCATCATACAAAGTTGTTCCTATTGTTGCTACAGGTACTTTCTGCCCTTCAGCAACATTTGGTGCTCCACAAACAATCTGTACAGGTGCATCTAAACCTATATCTACAGTTGTTACTTTTAGCCTATCTGCATTTGTATGCTGTGTACAAGTTAACACCTCGCCAACTACAATACCTTGCAGACTTCCTTTAATAGATTCTACAACTTCTATGCCTTCTACTTCTAAACCTAAATCGGTTAATAATTCGCCTGTTTGTTCAGGTTGCCAATCTACCTGTAAAAACTGTTTTAACCAATTGTATGATATTTTCATGCTTCTATTGAGTTTTAATCGTGCAAATTTACTGAAAATCTAGTTTTTATTCTGCTTTTTCATTTTAAAAATAGCAGTTTATTTTAAACAAATTATAAAGTATAATGAATAGCAACCAAAGAAATATTTAGAAGTCTTAAATTGATTTTATAAATGACTTTTAAAAAGGGTTAAATTGAAGTAAAAATAAACAATTGAAATATTAAGCAGTTTTATACGCTTCTAAAAATCTTTGTGTCTATCTGTTTAAAAAAGTAAAAATAAATTTTTGCAAAAGTAGCACCAATAGTAATACCTACGATGATATCTATTGGAAAATGAACCCCTAAATAAAGCCTGCTGTAAGCAAATACTAGAGGGAAAAGAATGACAAAATAAATATACTTATAAATGTCTTTTAATAACAAAATAACAAATACAGAAAAGAACGTAGATGTAGTTGCATGACCAGACATAAAGCTAAAACTCTGCGGGTTAATCAAGGTTCTTAACAAATGTTTAATTTCTGGATCGTTATTTGGACGTAAACGTTGAACTGAATTTTTAATTAAATTGGTAAATTGATCTGAAAAAGCAACCAATAAAATCATACTAAAAATCATAAATCCACCTCGTTTCCAACCAAAATTTTTAATAACCAAATAGAAAATAAAAATAAAAAGAGGACTCCAATATAACTGATTGGTAATTGCTAACCAGATAAAATCCCATTCAGTATTACCCAAATTATTTAAAAAAATAAGAAGATTTTTATCAATCTGAATTAGCTTTTCCATTTAATTAGTTCTTAATTTTTAATACTTCAACTTCAAATACCAGATCTGATTTTGCAGGAAATGGTCCAAATTTATCGGCACCATATCCTAAATAATACGGTATAAATAAACGAGCCTTCTCTCCTTCTCTCATTAATAAAACTCCTTCTTTAAACCCTGTAATCATTGGGTTATTAAAATCGTTTAATTGACATTCAAAAGGAGTATTATCTTTTAAAGTAGATTTTATTTTTGTACCGTCTGCAGTGTACAAAGTATAATGAATTGACAACCGTTTGCTATCAATTACTTTTTGTCCGGTTGTTTTTTTTAACTTTAAAATTCTTAGTCCAGAGCTTGTTTTTTTTGCGTTGTTTTCATCCATCTTAGCTAAAAAACGTTTCTTTTTAAGCAAATATGATGCATATCTTGCTTTTTCTACAGTTATTGCAGCATTTTTTAGTTCTTCTTCAGACTCAGAAAAACTTGCTAATTCTCTATCAAATATAGAAGTAGAATTAAAGTTATTGGCAAACTCACCAATTCTTATAATTTTTATATCTTCGATTGTATCATTTACAGCTATTTGATTTACAACAGCCATTCTTAAAGAATCGATAGATTTTTTTAACTGTACAGAATCTTTGATTTTCTTTTTTAATTCTTTTAACTGTAAAGAATTAACAATTGTTTTACCAAAAACAGTATGCTTACCATCTAAATGCGGTATCGATCTGTGGGTTATAAAAAATTGAGAATTGTTAGTTGCTTTCCCACCATTTGCCATCGAAAGAATTCCTTTGTCATTGTGTTTAAACTTTAAATCTCCATTTTTTGCTGTCGGAAATTCATCTCCAAAAGAATACCCTACATTTTTTTTACCTTCAGAAGTAAAACCACCTGCTTGAATTACAAAATTTCTTACAACTCTATGAAAAATAACATCTTCATAAAAATTTTTATCTTTAAGAGAGTCGGTTAATCTACTATGACTACCTTCTACTAAAGCCAAAAAATTTGCAACTGTCATTGGCACATCTTTAGCATATAACTGCACCAGAATAGCCCCCTTGTTTGTTGAAAATTCTGCATATAACCCGTCTTTTAAATCACTATATTTTGGTGATTTACAGGCAGCAAATAAAATGGCAAAAAGTAGAAGATAGCTTAGTTTTTTCATTAAAATTATTTTAATTCTAATAATTCTACTTCAAATATTAATGTAGAAAAAGGCTTGATGTCTGCTCCTTTTTGTTGAGCTCCGTAAGCTAATTCTTGTGGTATAAAAAACTTGTATTTTGCACCTTCATTCATTAATTGCACACCTTCTGTCCAACCTTTAATTACTTGGTTTAAACCAAACTCAGATGGAGTTCCTCTATCTACAGAGCTATCAAAAACCTTCCCTTCTATATTAGTACCATGATAATGTACTTTTACTTTAGCTGTAGGTCCTGCAGGTTTGTTTCCTTTTCCTTTTTTAAGCACTACGTATTGCAAACCACTTGCTGTAGTTACAACTCCTTTTTTAGTTTTATTATCTGCTAAAAAATCTTCACCTGCTTTTTTATTATCTGCAAATTTGGTTAAAGCTTCTTGTTCCATTTTAGCTTGTTGTTCTTTCATTTTTTCTGCTTGCTGTTTTTGAAAAAACACTCTTAAAAAACCATTTAAATCTTTGGTATCGATTAACAAATTTGTAGAATCGATTCCGTTTTTATAGCCTTGTAAAAATAAATCTCTATCAGCATTTTTAAAATTAGCTTTTACTTTAATAGCCATATCTAATCCTAAAGCATAACTAGCAGAATCGATTTCTGTTTCTAAAGATTTTACTTCTTTTAATTGGTTTCCGCAAGAAAACAATGATGCTGCAACTGCAATTGTTGCAATACTTCTAACTACTTTCATTTTTTATTATTTATGTTAATTAATGTTACTGTACTTTTTATTGATTGATTAATACCTATTTTATTACCGTCTCCTACAATACCAAAAGCATTATATGACGGAATTATAAAGGTAATTGTTTCTCCTAATTTCATTAACTTTATTCCATTTTGTAATGCAGAAATAAAATCTTCTTTGTCTACTTTATATTGTTTTAAACCGAGCTCTTCTTCACTGTATATTATGTTATTCTCTAAATCAGAAATTTCATAACGAATGGTAACAAGATCTCCTTCTACTGGCGAAACTAAATTCTTTTTACTTTTTTTAATGTAAGTATACCAAAAACCATTAGACGACATTAAATAAGAATTGCTTGAATCTTTTCTTATAATTGCTGCTATTTTTTTGTCTTCTTTAGTATTTAATTTTATAGATTGGCTAAGTGTTTCGCTTAAAATGGTAGCTGATGGTTTTGGGTTTATTGGCCTTCTGGGTGTTGTTTTAGAACATCCGAAACAAATAACCATTAAAAAAATTAGCAGCTTACTTTTCATAAGACGATTTTAATTCTGTTAAATATGTTGGTAATAATGTTACAAACTTTGTAACAGTTTCTGGCATAGAAATTTCAGATTTACCACCAGCAGCATTATCATGACCGCCACCAGAAAAATGATTTCTAGAAAAATTATTGACAGAAAAGCTTCCTTTGGATCTAAAAGATATTTTTACAATTTTCTGTTCTGCATCTTCAATAAAAATAGCGGCAAAAACAATTCCTTTTAGAGATAATGCATAATTTACAACACCTTCTGTATCTCCTTTTTTAAAATCGAACCGTTTTTTTTCTTCAGATGAAAGCGTAATATACGCAGTATTATAACTTGGTAAAATTTGCAAATTACTTAAAGCTTGCCCTAATAATAAGAGTCTATTGTAAGAATTTGCATCATATACATTGCTATGTATTTTGTCATTTTTTGCGCCTTTATCAATTAAATCTGCAATAATTCTGTGTGTTTTACTAGTGGTAGATCGGTAACGAAAAGACCCGGTGTCTGTCATAATACCTGTGTATAGACAAGTAGCAATAGCTGCATCAATCAACCCCAAATCATTATTCATTTCAATAAATTGATACACCATCTGACTAGTAGCACAAACAGATACATCAGAATACATATAGGTAACATCATCGGGTTGTTGATGATGATCTATCATAGCAAAATCATTCGGATATTTTTCAAGAGTATTTTGCATATCAGCACCAACTCTATGTAAAGTATTAAAATCTAAAAGAAAAATAATATCAGAATTATCGATTGCTTTAACGGATTGATTGTTTTGCCAATCGAATCTGTAAGTGGTATTAGAACCAGGTAACCAATGTAAAAAATCTGGATATTCATTTGGCACTACCACAGTAGCTTTATGACCTTTTTTATCAAAATAATGTTTTAAAGCCAAGGTAGAACCCATAGCATCGCCGTCTGGGTTTCTGTGCCCAACAACAACAATATTTCTTGGCTTTGCAAGAAAGGTTTTTAATGCTTCAAATCCTTTTAAAATCATAAGGTGCGAATATACAATTTAATTAAAAAATTTATGTAATTTCGCGCCGAATTTAAGAAAACTTGAAAAACATTAATAATGGCAACAAATAGAACATTTACTATGCTAAAACCAGATGCTGTAGAAAACGGACATACTGGTGCAATTTTAGAAAAAATTAATGCTGCAGGATTTAGAATTGTAGCATTAAAGAAAACACAAATGACCAAAGCAGATGCAGAAGCTTTTTATGCAGTACATAATGAGCGTCCGTTTTTTGGTGAACTAGTAGAATTTATGACTAGAGGACCAATTGTAGCTGCAATTTTAGAGAAAGAAAATGCTGTTGAAGATTTTAGAACTTTAATTGGTGCTACAAACCCAGCTGATGCTGCAGAAGGTACTATTAGAAAATTATATGCAACTTCTATGGGAGAAAATGCTGTACATGGTTCAGATTCTGATGACAATGCACAAATTGAAGGAAACTTTCATTTTTCTGGAAGAGACCAATTTTAGTATCATTCAATTCAAAAATAAAAAAACTTGTAGCTTAACAACTACAAGTTTTTTTGTTAAAAGTAACTCTTATACTAGTAGTAATTTAGAAATTACCTGATCTCCAATTTCTTCATTTAACATTTTTATTATTTTTTCTTTTCCGTAACTTAATTCTTCTCTTAAAACAGATGAACTTAAGCTAATAATTAATGTTTTGTTTTGATATCGAATACTAGTAGTATGATTGGCAACACCTGGTCCCATCATGCTTGCCCATGCCTCTTCAATCTTAATTTTTTGCATTCCTTTAGTAAGGTTGTTTTCTTTAATAAAACCTTTCATTAAATCTTTTACTGAAAAAGAATCGTTTTCTCTTTTTGCCATTGCTTTCTCTACTCTTAAAATTCGATTAATAAAGATTTATAGTTTAAAAATCTGGTATTCTTTATCTCCTTGTTTTAATATACTTTCTGTTCTATCAACGTGTGTATCGGTTATAAATATCTGCCCAAATTCATCATTATTTACCAAATCTATTATTTGAGCTACTCTTAATTCATCTAACTTATCAAAAATATCATCTAATAATAAAATCGGTGTAACTTTAGATTGTTGTTTGATAAACTCAAATTGTGCTAATTTTAAAGCTATTAAATATGATTTTTGTTGCCCTTGAGAACCAAATTTTTTGATAGGATAATCACCAATATCAAAACTTAAGTCGTCTTTATGAATACCACAAGTAGTGTATTGAATTATTTTATCTTTTACCAAAGATTTCTTTAAAATATCTGGCATAGTAGCGTCATTTAAATGACTTTTGTAAGATAAATTTACATGCTCTTTATCGCCAGAAATTATTTGATACTTTTGATTAAATATTGGAATAAACGCTTCTAAAAATTTCTTTCTAACTTCAAATATACGAGTACCATATTCTGATAATTGATCATCATAAACACTTAAATTTAACGCATCAAAGGTTCTGTTTGCTGCAAAATATTTAAGCAATGTATTTCTTTGTGATAAAACCTTGTTATAAGAAAGTAAATCTTGTAAATATTTCTTATTTTGTTGAGAGATAACACCATCAATAAATTTTCTACGAGTATCACTTCCTTCGGTAACCAAATCTCTATCTGCTGGCGAAATAATCACCAAGGGTAGTTGCCCTATATGTTCAGAGAATTTTTCATAACTTTTGTCATTTCTCTTTAGTACTTTTTTTTGTCCTTTTTTTAAACTACAAACTATTTTTTCATTTCTATCGTTTAAAAGATAATCTCCTTCTATCATAAAAAAACCTTCGCCATGTCTAATATTCTGTATTGCCACAGAATTAAAGTAACTTTTAGTAAAAGACAAATAGTAAATTGCATCTAAAACATTTGTCTTACCAATACCATTGTTACCAACAAAACAATTTATTTTCTTCTGAAAATCAAAAGTTTGCGATGTTATATTTTTAAAATTAAGTAAAGAAAGCTTCTTTAGATACATATTACTTTTTGGGGTTTAAAAAGGAATTGCAAATTATTGAAAATTTGCGAAATATCCGCTTTTAAAATCCAATTAAAAAAACTATTTTTGTCGGCATTAATTTAATAAAATACAATGGCAACTTACAAGAAAAAATATAAAGCAGAGAGTAAAAAAGCAGAAAATATCGTTGATGAATCTGAATTTGAAACCGCAGGTGTTTTAAATACTTTAGATGAAACAGCTTCTAAATCTGAGAAATGGATCGAAAAAAACAGCAAACCTTTATTCTATTCATTAGTTGGTGTGGTTGTTCTTTTTATTGCTTTTTTAGCCTATAATAAGTATGTTGTAGAACCTAATGAATTAGAAGCATCTAATGAATTGGCGTTTCCAAGAAAACATTTTGATGAAGCTGCAACTGCAGGTTCTGGTATAGATTCTTTATTGACTCTTGGTTTAGAGGGTGCAGATGGTAAATATGGATTTTTAGATATTGCAGAGGCATTTAGTGGAACTGATGCAGGTAATTTAGCAAACTATTACGCTGGTGCATCATACTTACAAATGAAAGATTACGAGAATGCAATTACTTATTTAAGTAAGTTTAATTCTGATGATAAAATGTTAGGCCCTGTTGCCTTAGGTGCAATTGGCGATGCTTTTGCAGACATCAACCAACAAGAAGACGCTTTAGAATATTATGAAAAAGCAGCTTCTAAACAAAATAATGAGTTTACTACACCTTTATTTTTATTAAAAGCAGGTAAAACAGCTTTATACTTAAAAGAATATAGCAAAGCAACATCTTTATTTACAAAAATTAAAGAAGGTTATGCTAAATCTGACCAAGGTAAAGACATTGAAAAATATATAGCAGCTGCAAAATACGCTGAATAATAGTAGTTAATTGTTTTAAGAAGTTCTTAAAATAAAAGCTTAATAAAAAAAACAATTAATGGCAACAACAAATTTATCTTACTACGATAAAACAACAATCCCAAATGCGAAGTCTTTTCGATTTGGGATTGTTGTTTCTGAATGGAATTCAGAAATAACTTCTAACCTTAAAAAAGGGGCAATAGAAACTTTAATTGATTGTGGTACACTAGAAGAAAATATTATTTCTTGGGATGTACCTGGTAGTTTTGAGCTTATTTATGGTTGTAAAAAAATGGTGCAACACCAAGAATTAGACGCTGTAATTGCCATTGGAAACGTAATACAAGGAGAAACAAAACATTTCGATTTTGTTTGCGAAGGTGTTACACAAGGTATTGTAGATCTAAATATTAAGCAAGACACACCCGTTATTTTCTGTGTACTAACAGACAATACAAAGCAACAATCTATTGATAGATCTGGGGGTAAACTTGGTAACAAAGGAATTGAATGTGCTATTGCTGCTATAAAAATGGCCGCTATAAGAAATAGTGATAAAAAAACAGAAAGCATCGGTTTTTAAAATACCAATCTGTTTTTAAACTTTTTAAAACAGTAGCTTTTGTTAAGAAAATAAAAGGTTTATACTTGAAAAACTCTTTTAAATTCTGTAAATTTGAAATGCCTTTTTTTTTTGGTAAAACAAGTACTATTTTAAACATCTATATTAAAATACTTCTAAAACTATGGGATTTTTAAAAAGAACATACTCTAAATTTGATTACAAGCCACGTTACTATAAAGGAGAAGGAAACCCTTTTAAAATTGAGCACAAATTAGATAAGTTTAGAAAAACTGCAGGAGAAAACAAAAATATTAAAGGCAAATTTAATGATGCCATAGACGATTTAAAAAATCCAGATAAAAGTGTTAATAAGACACTTATAATTATCATTAGTATCTTGGTATTTATCTTCTTGTACATTATCGATTTCGATCTGTCTATATTTAAAAGAAATTAATGTCAGACATTATTCAATTATTACCCGATCATGTTGCAAACCAAATAGCAGCAGGAGAAGTTGTTCAGAGACCCGCTTCTGTTGTAAAAGAGTTATTAGAAAATGCGATAGATGCTGGGGCAAAAAACATTAAGTTATTATTAAAAGATGCTGGAAAATCATTAATACAAGTGATCGATGATGGTAAAGGAATGAGTACTACCGATGCCAGAATGTGTTTTGAACGCCATGCAACATCAAAAATCACAAAAGCAGAAGATTTATTTAACTTATGTACCAAAGGTTTTAGAGGCGAAGCTTTAGCTTCTATTGCGGCAATAGCTCATGTAGAGTTAAAAACAAAAACCGCAAACGAAGAATTAGGCAATTTTATAAAAATTGAAGGTAGTAAAATTAGTGCTCAAGACTTTATAGCCACTAGTAAAGGAACAAGTATTGCTATAAAAAACTTGTTTTACAACATTCCTGCAAGAAGAAATTTCTTAAAATCTAATACTGTAGAAACAAGGCATATTATAGATGAATTTCAACGTGTTGCATTGGCACATCCAGATATTTCGTTTTTAATGCATCATAACAATAATGAGGTGTATCATTTAAAAGCTAGCAATCTAAGAAAAAGGATTGTAAGTGTTTTTGGCGCTAAAATGAATGAAAAACTAGTACCTATTAACGAAAAAACTGGCATTGTTTCTATTGAAGGTTTTGTAGCAAAACCAGAATATTCTAAAAGAAAACGTGGCGAACAATTCTTTTTTGTCAACGACAGGTTTATAAAAAGTTCTTATCTAAACCATGCTGTTGTTAATGCTTTTGATGGCCTTTTAGAACAAGGAGCACATCCGTCATACTTTTTGTATTTAACGGTACCAGCAAATACGATTGACATCAATATTCATCCTACTAAAACAGAAATTAAATTCGATAATGAAAAGGACTTGTATGCTATGTTAAGAGCAACTGTTAAGCATAGTTTAGGGCAATACAATGTTGCCCCTATATTAGATTTTAATAGAGATGCTACCCTAGACACACCTTATCATTTAAATACTACAAAACATCAATCGAGTACAACACCTAAAATTTCAGTAGATCCAGATTTTAACCCTTTTAAAGAGCAAGAAGATAAAGTACCTCATGTTGCTTACCATAAGGAAAAACAAACAGATAACTGGCAATCTCTATACACTTCTACTCTATCTATAACAGACAAAGAAGAACAAACAGAACTGTTTAACGACAAGGCTACAACTTCTAATAAAACATTTCAAATACAGCGAAAATATTTATTTAGTTCAATAAAATCTGGGGTTGTTTTAATTAATCAATCATTAGCGCATCAACGAATATTATACGAAGAATTTTTAGAAAGCATTACTGTAAAAGAAGCAAACAGTCAGCAACTACTATTCCCTGTAAAAATATCGTTTACATCTGCAGAAATTGAGATGATTTATACGATAAAAACAGAATTAGAAAATGCAGGTTTTTCGTTTGATGAATTTACAAAAGACAGTGTAACAATTAAAGGAATTCCGGTTTCGGTTACAGAAAGTAAAATAACAATAATTTTAGAAGAGTTGTTAAGTGATATTGATTTAGAAGTACCTGATGCAAGTTTTAGCCACTTTGATATTATGGCGAAATCTTTTGCAAAAACATTGTCTATAAAAACAGGAACGCAACTGTCTGAAAAAGAACAAGAAGGCTTAGTAGATGATTTATTTTCTTGTAAAGAACCAAGCATCTCTCCTTTCGGAAAACCTACCTTTAAAACATTAACTTTAAACCAAATAGACCAACTATTTAATAGCTAAAAATGAATAAAATTACAGATGCCATAAAACATTTAATAATTATAAATATTATTTTATTTGTAGCTCCGCAATTATTACAAATAGATTTTTCTAACATATTAGCATTGCATTTCCCTAAAAACGAACATTTTGGTTTGTGGCAATATGTATCGCATATGTTTATGCATGGTGGTTTTGGACATATATTATTTAACATGTATGGTTTGTGGGCATTTGGTACTCCTTTAGAACAAATGTGGGGTAAAAATAAATTTATATTCTTCTATTTTTCTGCAGGATTAGGGGCTGGTGTTATATATACATTGGCTAATTATTATCAATTTAATAGCATTTATGAACTTTTTGTTGATGCAGGATTGAATCCAACAGAAATAATGACTATTTTAGAAAATGCATCTACCAGTGATAGTAGAGTTGTGCAAAACATATCTCAAGAACAATTTAGTAAAGTTATTGGTCTATACAATGCAAAAGCTGTAGGTGCTTCTGGTGCTGTTTATGGTGTTTTAGTAGCATTTGGTATGTATTTTAAAGATGCAAAATTAGCGTTGCTATTTTTCCCAGTACCTATTGCTGCAAAATACTTTATACCGATAATTTTAATTTTTGATTTGTTTTTTGGAATGACAAAATACTCTGTTGGTAATATTGCTCATTTTGCTCATATTGGTGGCGCTTTAATAGGGTTTTTAATAGCATTGTATTGGAAAAAAAATCAATTTAAATTTCATTAATGAGCTTCAAAAACAACTTATTGTCGAAATACAAAAACGGGAGTATTGTAGAGAAATTAATTTATATTAATATTCTTGTTTTTGTAGTAACATTATTAACAAGTGTTTTTAAAGACTTGTTTAAAGTTGAAAATAATTTTATTGTTAGTTGGTTTGCTTTAGAAGACAACCTTGATTCATTAATATTAAAACCATGGTCTATTGTTAGTTATGGTTTTTTACATGCAGATTTTGTTCACTTATTACTAAACCTTATCACACTTTACTTTATTGGTAATTTGTTTATTGAGTATTTTAAACAAAAACAGCTAATAACATTTTATTTGGTAGGTACGTTTTTTGGTGGATTGGTCTTTTTAATAAGTCATAATTACTTTCCTTTATTTCAAGGACAAAATAGCACACTAGTTGGAGCGTCTGCAGGTATTTCTGCAATATTTATAGGCATTGCAACATACATACCAAACTACCAACTAAAAATTCGTTTTATTGGCTTTGTAAAGCTTTGGTATTTAGCATTAATTTGGGTTGTTTTAGATGTTTTAGCTTTATCTGGCAGTAATGCTGGCGGACATTTTGCGCATCTTGGTGGTGCTTTATTTGGATTTTTATATGTTAAAAAAGCAACCGATAACAATACTTCGATTTGGGAAACATTCATTTCTTTTATAACTCCAAAAAAGACCGCTTTAAAAACAGTTTACAAATCAAAAAAAAAGAAACAGAAAAGCACAAAAAATACTAATTTAAATCAGCAACAGATTAATACAATTTTAGATAAAATTAGTGCTTCTGGATATGATACTTTAACCAAAGAAGAAAAAGAATTTTTATTTAAGCAAGGTAAATAATAGCATGAAAAAACGATCCCCTATAAATGTCCTCTTATTTTTTATAAATTCTCTAGCAGCAACATTATTACTGTTTTCATATGCGCTACCTTATGTTTCACCAAAATCGATACCTGTATTTGCAGTTTTAAGTTTACTAGTACCAGTATTACTAGTTATAAACATCGGTTTTTTTATTTTTTGGTTAATCAAATTAAAAAAACAACTTTTATTAACAGTATTTGTATTAGCTATTGGTTGGTTTTCTATAACACCATTTTACAAACTTTCTAAAAAAAACACCTCTTTAAATACCGATTTAAAGGTAATGAGTTATAATGTTAGAATGTTTAACCACTGGAAATGGTTACAAAAAGAAGGAGTTGAAAATGAAATTTCGAATTTTATATCAGAAAATGATCCTGATGTTTTGTTGATACAAGAAAATATGTCTGTAAAAAAATACGAATTAGATTTCCCTTACAAATACATTCAAAAAAAGTATCAAAATGGTAGATTTGGTATGGCAATTTATTCGAAGTTACCAATAATAAAGAAAGGATATTTAAAATTAGAAAACACGTCAAATAGTATCATTTTCGCAGATATAATTAGACAAAAAGATACAATAAGAGTGTATAACTTACACTTACAATCACTTAGTATTTCGCCTGATAAAGAAAATTTTGGCAAAGAAAATTCAGAAAAATTATTTAAGACATTAAAAGAAAGTTTTAAAAAACAAGCAGAACAAACAACCCTTTTTTTAGCACACGAAAAAGATTGGAAAGGCAAAAAGATAGTCTGTGGCGATTTTAATAATACTGCCTATTCTTGGGTTTACAATCAAATTTCTAAGAATAAAAAAGATGCTTTTATTGAGGCCGGACAAGGTTTTGGAAAAACATTTAAATATCCTTTTCCGCTTCGTATCGATTTTATTCTAACAGACAATAAAGCCGCTATTAATCAGTTTAACACATACGCTGTAGAATACTCTGACCACTACCCTATTTTAGCCAGAATAAACTGGTAAAAGTTATTTTTTAAAGCCATAATTTCTTTCAACCAAGCAAACACGTAATTGGTATTGTTGATACCATTTTTCGCGACCTAATTTTCTTGATTCAGAATGTTCAATGTCATTCTTCCATGCTATAATATCGGCTTCAGTTTTCCAATAAGAAATTGTTATCCCAATATCAGCTCTTGCAGATTCTACTCCTAAAAAACCTTTCTGTAATTTTGCCAAATTCTTCATCCTAACAGCCATTTCTTCATAACCAGAGCTTGTATTAGATAGCAAAGAGGTGAAAATTACAGCATAATAAGGGGTTTCAAAATTTTCTTGTAACATCTTAATTTAAAAATACGTTTATAGGTAAATATTAGTTGTCTAAGACTAAAGTAAACTTTTAGAAATATAAATTGATAATTTTTAACAATAAAATTACATGTTATTGCCAATCAACTTTAAAAATTATCAATAAAATTGTAGATTTGTTGCACTTAAATGTACCCAAATGACTGCACAAAAAAACGTTGCTTTTTACACCTTAGGCTGCAAGCTAAACTTTTCTGAAACTTCTACAATAGCACGTAATTTTGTGAATGAAGGCTTTAATAGAGTCGATTTTGAAGAAAAAGCAGATGTGTATGTTATTAATACTTGTTCTGTTACAGACAATGCAGATAAAAGATTTAAAACAATTGTTAAAAATGCTTTGAAAAAAAATGAAGATGCCTTTTTAATTGCAATTGGCTGTTATGCACAACTAAAGCCAGAAGAATTGGCTGCCATAGATGGTGTAGATTTAGTTTTAGGTGCAACAGAAAAATTTAATGTAACTAGTTATATCAACGATTTAACCAAAAATAATGTTGGCGAAGTTCATTCTTGCGAAATTACAGAAGCAGATTTTTATGTAGGCTCTTACTCTATAGGAGATAGAACGCGTGCATTTTTAAAAGTACAAGATGGTTGCGATTATAAATGCACCTATTGTACCATACCGTTAGCCAGAGGTATTTCTAGATCTGACACCCTTAATAATGTTCTTAAAAATGCAAGTGAAATTGCAAACAAAGGCATTAAAGAAATAGTTTTAACAGGCGTTAATATCGGTGATTACGGAAAAGGTGAATTTGGCAATAAAAAACACGAACACACCTTTCTAGAGTTGGTAAAAGAGTTAGATACTGTTAAAGGAATTCACCGTTTAAGAATTTCTTCTATTGAACCTAACCTATTAAAAGATGAAACAATTGCTTTTGTGGCAAAATCGAACTCTTTTGTACCTCATTTTCACATTCCGTTACAATCTGGAAGTGATGCATTATTAAAAAAAATGAAACGTAGGTATCTTACCAATACCTATACAGATCGAGTAGATAAGATTAAAAAAGAAATGCCAAATGCCTGTATTGGTGTTGATGTAATTGTTGGTTTCCCTGGCGAAACAGATGAGCTGTTTTTAGAAACATATAACTATTTAAATGAAATGGATATTTCATATTTACATGTTTTTACCTATTCGGAAAGACCAAATACAGAGGCAATTCATTTAGAAGGCCTTGTCCCTAAAAAAGTACGTGCTAAAAGAAGTAAAATGTTACGTGGGTTATCGGCTAAAAAAAGACGTTCATTTTACGAGAGTCAGTTAGGTAATACGTTAACTGTTTTATTTGAAAGCGAGAACAAAGAAGGCTACATCAATGGTTTTACAGAAAATTATGTAAAAGTAAAAACACCTTGGAATCCGGATTTGGTAAATACACTACACACTGTTAAACTAACTGAAATTGATGAAGATGGCCTAGTGAGGTTTGATTTTATTGAAAGCTAAAATAAATTACTATGAAATATATACTTATAAGTTTTTTGATGATTGCTACTGCATGCAACCGTCAAATAACAACATCTACCAAAAAATCAACTCAGAACACTAAAGAAGTATCCAGCGAAAAAGAGACCACAAATATGCAAGATTTAAGTAGTACTCTAATTGTTGTATTAAACAATGCCAATGAAATTGAAAATGCTAAGTCTTTAATTACAAACAGTGGCTTAACTTGGCAGTCTGTAGTTATAAACAAAGAAAATTTTAAAGCCGCGTTGATAAAAGTACCTACTGATAAAAAAGAATTTTGGCTTAATCGCTTAAAATCTGACAATACTTTTTATTCGGTAGATGAAAATAAAAAAGAGACTTTACAAAATATTGTTTCTATTTCTGACAACACAATTGTTAAAATACGTAAAACTGCATGCAGAGGTTATTGCCCTGTTTTTACTGCCTTTTTACTAAATGATGGTACCCTTGTTTTTAACGGGCTTAAAAATACGCTTATAGAAGGTAAAAGAGAGGTTGTTATTTCTAAACTTGAAGTAGGCGAAATTAAAAAAATGTTTGAAGCTGTTACTGTAAGTAGTCTTAATCAAAATTTCACCAATGCAAATTTAATGGATGTACCAAGTACTTTTATAAATTACAGAGAGCATCAAATAGAAATTCAAGTTTGGAAAAACGTACCATCAAAACTTAAAAATGCCTATGACTCTTTTGAAAAAATATTAAAAGAGCAAAAAATGATAAAATAAGGAATGGCTAAAATTCCGATATATTGTATTCCTGGTTTAGGTTCTGGACCTGAGATTTTTAAAAATTTAAATTTATCAGAAGAACTTTATGAAGTTTTTACCTTAAAATGGATAGAACCGATTTCTAATCAAGAAGAGATTACCGATTATGCACAAAGAATGTGTAAACATGTGATAAAAGAAAACCCGGTACTTTTAGGAGTTTCTTTTGGAGGAATTATGGCACAAGAAATGGGGAATCATTTAAATTGTAAAAAAATTATTCTTATTTCCAGTTTAAAACATCAAACAGAAAAACCTAAAATATTTAAGTTCTTAAAAGTTACTAAATTATACCAACTAGCACCATGTTCATTGATTACTAATTTAGAGCGATATAGAATATTTTTTATCGGAGTAAAACTAAAAAGGAAGTTTAACAATATAAAAACCTATTTAAATTATAGGAATAAAAAACAATTACAATGGGCCATTAAAAACACTTTACTTTGGCAAGTAAAAAAAGAATCAAAAAACATAGTTCATATTCATGGCAACAAAGACGGTGTTTTTCCAATAAAACACATCTCTAATTACATTGAAATAAACAATGGAAATCATAGTATGATTCTTACAAAAGCAAAAGAAATTTCTGCAATTATTAATCGAGTTTTAATAAATAATTAGATAATTTCTTAAATTAGAAAAATCAAAATCAAAAAAAAATATGAAAAAATCAGTTCGTTTTCTTGGCATTATAAGCATCTTAATAATTACATTTTTATTTATAAACGGAATACAAAAAAAAGAAACTTCTGTTGCCGAACCGCTGCATACTAACACCCACGAAACCTATAAAATTAAAGCATTAAAACTACCCGAAAATTTAAATTTAGCTGGCGAAAGAGTACCTATTGAAATACAAGATGTTAAAGAAAGAATGGATAGAGAACTGATGGTAAACACCTATTGGCAATCTAACGGACTATTATTAATTAAAAGGGCGCACAAATACTTTCCTATAATAGAACCTTTGTTAAAAAAATATGGCTTGCCAGAAGATTTTAAATTTTTAGCATTGGCAGAAAGTGGTTTTATAGACGAAACTTCGTCAGTTGGAGCAGCTGGTATGTGGCATTTTATGAAAGCAACAGGTAAAGAGTATGGTTTAGAAATTAACAGCAATGTAGATGAACGCTACCATATTGATAAAGCTACTAAAGTTGCTGCTACCTACTTGTTAAATGCCAAAGAACGTTTTAACTCTTGGACACTTGCCGCAGCTGCATATAATGCTGGTAATTATGGCATTAGTAAAAGGTTAGAAGAACAACAAGTAGATAATTATTATGATGCATTGTTACCAGATGAAACTGAACGTTATGTTTTTAGAATATTAGCCTTAAAAGAAGTAATTACCAACCCAGAAAAGTATGGGTTTGTATTTAAAAAATCTGATTTATATACTTTAAAAGACACAAAAATCATAAAGGTAGATACTGCAATTGCCAACATTACTGTTTTTGCAAAAAAGTTTGGATTAACTTATAAAGAGTTTAAAATTTACAATCCTTGGTTAAGAGAAAATAAACTAAATAATAAAAGTAAAAAAGTATACGAAATAAAAGTGCCAATATAGCAACTGTCTTTTATACGAAGCTATAAATAACAAAAAAGCCTATCGAGAATCGATAGGCTTTTTCTTAAAAAATTAACTAGTAATAAATATATTATAATACTCTTACGTTTACTGCGTTTAATCCTTTTTTTCCATCTTGTAAGTCAAACTCAACTTCATCGTTCTCACGAATTTCATCAACTAATCCTGACACATGTACAAAATGTTCTTTGTTGCTTCCTTCTTCAGTAATAAATCCAAATCCTTTAGATTCGTTGAAAAATTTTACGGTACCTTTATTCATAATAATAATTTAAATGTGTTGTTTATTTAATTACAAACAACATTTTATTGAGTTACAAATATAATGCCATTAATTAACTAAAAGCATAAAAGTATCAGATAGTTTAACAAACACCCCTAAACTCTAGTTATCAGGTATTTAGATTCGTTAAACTCGTTTATTATTTCATCTACAACTTCTTTTGCTGATTTTATACTGTGTATTAAACCTGCAACCTGCCCTATTTCTAACTCACCTTGCTCTAAATCTCCTTCAAACATTCCTTTTTTTGCCCTTGCCCTACCCAATAATTCCTTCAACTCTTCGATAGATGGTTTTTGTTGATATAATTCTTGTACTTCCTCATAAAATTTATTTTTAATTAGACGAACAGGCGCCAATTCTTTTAAGGTAAGTTGTGTATCTCCATCATTAACATTTAAAATTGAATTTTTAAAATTAATATGAGCAGAAGATTCTTCTGTTGCTGCAAACCTACTACCTATTTGAACACCATCTGCACCTAAAACCATTGCAGCAAGCATGCCCTTACCAGTTGCAATACCACCTGCAGCAATTACTGGTATTTTTAGCTGCTCTTTTACCATAGGAATCAAAGTAAATGAGGTAGTTTCTTCTCTTCCATTATGTCCACCTGCTTCAAAACCCTCACATACAACTGCATCTACTCCGGCTTTTTCTGCTTTTAATGCAAACTTTACAGAACTAACTACATGTACCACAATAATTCCTTTTTCTTTTAACATTTTAGTCCATGTATTCGGATTTCCAGCAGATGTAAAAACAATTTTAACATCTTCTTCAATAACAATTTCCATCAATTTTTCTATATCAGGATATAGCAATGGTATGTTAACACCAAAAGGTTTATTAGTCGCTTTTTTACATTTTTGAATGTGTTCACGTAAAACATCTGGATACATAGAGCCTGCTCCAATTAAACCAAGTCCACCAGCATTAGAAACAGCAGATGCCAATTTATAACCAGAAACCCAAATCATTCCTCCTTGAATAATTGGATGTGCTATTTTAAATAATTCGGTTATTTTATTCATCATTAATTTTTAATTAATTTTAAGGTTTTAAAAGTATTTCCTTTTGATATTTTAGCCACATACACGCCATTACTTAAAAATGACACATCAATTGTATTGGTTATTAAATTGTCTTTCTTATAAACTTTTTCGCCTAAAATAGTATAGATTTCTATTGTATAATCTTCAAAAAGAAGTCCATCTAACATAATTGTAAAACTACTAGTAGTTGGATTTGGATATATTTTTAAATTGTTTAAAGAGGCATCATTAGTGGTAAAATAAGATCTATACTTTTCGAAAGCTATCTTAAAATCTGGAATACCATAACCATGCTGTTCTGATGGTAGACTATATTTATCTGCAGACTCGAACAATGCCTTTTTCAAATAAAAGTTTCTATTTTTTTTTGTCATTGATCTTGACTCATTTAAAGGCAAACTATTTTCATATTGATTTAAACATGCAATTAAACCTGCCATAATAGGAGAAGAAAAAGAAGTTCCGCTTCCAGCATTTGTAATTGCACCAGAAGCAAAATGAATTAAATATGGGTTTTGACCTTGTGCTAAAATTTCTGGTTTAATTCTACCGTCATAAGTAGGTCCGTAAGAACTAAAACCAGCAATTTCTTCTGAAGCTTTTACAGCACCAACTGTTATTACAGAAGCCGCATCTGCTGGTGCACCAATATATTTCCAAGAACTATTACCACTATTTCCTGCAGAATTAACCAATAACATTCCTCTAGATGCAGCAATTTCTGCACCTCTTGAAATAAAAGTTGTTTTACCATCCATGTGTTGATATGTATGATGGTGATTAGGATTATCGAAGGTTGTATAACCTAATGATGTATTGATAATATCAACCCCTAAACTATCTGCCTTTTCAGCAGCTTCTACCCAAAGAGTTTCTTCTAAAACAGTTTCATTTTCTGCAATTTCTGAAATAAATAGGTAAAATTTAGCATCTGGTGCAGCCCCAACAAACTCATCTTTAACATACCCAGAAATGGTTGATAATACATGTGTACCATGACTATTTCTTGAATAAAAATCTGTATTTCTATCAGCAAAATTATAGCCTCCTAAAATTTGATTATTATCTCTAATTCTTTTAAAAGCAGGCAATGTATTAACATTCGGAAAACCAGCGTCGATAATTGCTATAATTTGATTGTTACCTGTATACCCATTTTCGTGTAAAAAATTACCCTGCAACATTTTAATTTGATGATCTGCCGCTCCATAATTAAAGTCTGTAGTAATTTCTTCAAACTTTTTAGTATGGTTTAAAGAGCTATTTACTTTGTTATACTTTGCAGAAATATTAAGAGATTTATTAGCAAATTCTATGTTATTAATAAAAGGGTAATTAAGTTTTAAAAGCTTAATATTATCGATAGTCCCTTGTATGTGAAGGGCATTTAACCATTTAGATTTGCCTAAAATTACAACCGATGTATCTATTTTTATTTGATTAAAATAATCAATATCGATGGGTACATCTTTACTATCTAAAGAAATTTGTTGTTTTATTCTTCTATCTAAAGCGCGTTGAGATAATATGCTTAAAGGATTGTTTAAAAAAACACTTTCGTTAGGTTTATCTTTAAAAAACAACCAAGCATCTTCTTTATCTTGCGCAAAAAAAGAGCAAGTAACAAGCATAAAAAAGAGCAATAATTTCTTCATGTTTCGAAATTACTACTTTTTTATGATTCTTTACATTTTTTATGAAATAACCCCAGAACCTAATAATTCTTCATCGAGATACCAGGCAACAAATTGCCCTTCTTGAATAGCAGACTGTTTATTTTTAAAAGCTACAAATAAACCTGAATCTACTTTGTGTAAAGTGGCAACTTCTAGTTTTTGTCTGTATCTAATTCTAGCCTGAACTTGCATAGTTTCGCCAGATTTTAACAGTAAATCTTCTCGAATCCAATGAACTTCTTCATTTGCAACAAACAAAACATTTCTGTACAAACCTTGATGATTTTTACCTTCGCCTGTATAAATTACATTCTCTACAACATCCGTTTCTATAACGTATAATGCCTCTTTGGTACCCCCAACATTTAACCCTTTTCGTTGCCCTTTTGTAAAATAATGAGCTCCGTTATGCGTGCCTACAATTTTACCATCTTGTTTATTGTAAGTAAATTTGGTTGCTAAATATTTTAACTCTTCTTCTTTATTTAAAAAAGTTGGTGGCTCTTTTGTGTATTGATTAAAATTGTTTGGTATGGTAACGATTTCTCCTTGTTTGGGTTGTAATTTTTGCTGTAAAAATTCTGGTAAACGAACCTTACCAATAAAACACAAACCCTGAGAATCTTTTTTTTCTGCAGTAATTAAATCTGCTTCTTTAGCAATTTCTCTTACTTGTGGTTTTGTTAATTCGCCAATAGGAAATAAAGCTTTTGCTAATTGTTGCTGAGAAAGCTGACATAAAAAATACGATTGATCTTTATTAGCATCTTTACCTGATAATAATTTATAAACCGTTTCTCCGTTTACTTGGTCTTCTGCTTTTCTACAATAATGGCCTGTTGCAACATAATCTGCGCCTAATTCTAGGGCGATATCCATAAAAACATCAAACTTAATTTCTCTGTTGCAAAGTACATCTGGATTTGGAGTTCTACCTTTGCTATACTCATCAAACATATAATCTACGATACGTTCTTTATATTGATTGCTTAAATCTACAACTTGAAAAGGAATGCCTAATTTTTCGGCAACAATCATCGCGTCATTAGAGTCTTCTAACCAAGGACATTCATTAGAAATTGTGACAGAATCGTCATGCCAATTTTTCATAAATAACCCAACAACATCAAAACCTTGTTCTTTTAACAAATAAGCAGTAACACTAGAATCTACACCACCAGAAAGACCAACAACAACTCTTTTCATTCATTATTTTTAAGGCCACAAAGTTACAAATTTGTTGGTAATTTTAATGCCCAAAAAATGATTTATAATTACAACTATAAAGACTTAGTTTTTCTGTTCTAACATAGGTACAAAAGCAAAATCGCCCAACTCTTTTTTCTCGAACTCTGTGGCAGATTTTCTAATAAAAAGTGTCATAATTTGCTTGGTATCACCAACAGGTATTAATAATTTTCCACCAATTTTTAATTGTGACAATAATGGTTTTGGTACAAATGGTGCACCAGCTGTTACAATTATTTTATCGAAAGGCGCCATAGAAGGCAATCCTTTATAACCGTCTCCGAAAATAAACTTTTTAGGATTATACCCTAACTTTGGTAAAAAAAGAGAGGTTTTTTTGTACAATTCTCGTTGTCTTTCTATAGTATAAACTGTAGCTTTTAAAGTTAGTAAAACTGCCGTTTGGTATCCAGAACCCGTACCAATCTCTAATATTTTATCTTCTGGATGTATTGCTAATGTTTGAGACTGAAAAGCAACAGTATATGGCATAGAGATTGTTTGATCTGCAGCAATAGGAAATGCTTTGTCTTGGTATGCATGATACTCAAAACTACTATCTATAAACAAATGACGTGGTATGGTTCGTATTGCTTGCAATACATTTTCATCTACAATTCCTTTGGCTTTTAATACGCTAGCCAATTGATTTCTAAGTCCTTGATGTTTAGATGTGTCTCTCAATTTTATGAAATTTCTGAACCCTAAAAATAGTAATTAATCTATATACATGCACATAAAATTGTATCTTTGTTTGAGGTGATTTTTTAAAATCAGAAAACAGAAAACAAACGTCTTAATAGCAATTAACAATCAATACGTTACATAAAATTGTTATAAATAGAAGACTAAAAATAAAGGAATATGTTAAAAGTAGGAGTATTAGGTGCTGGTCATTTAGGTAAAATTCACTTGCGATTATTGCAAGCATCTGATAAATATGATTTAGTAGGCTTTTTTGATCCATCAGAAGAAAATGCCAAACAGATTGAGAAAGAATTTGGTTATACTGCTTTTAATTCTATTGCTGCTTTAATTGCCGCTGTAGATGTTATTGATATTGTAACACCTACTCTTTCTCATTTCGATTGCGCTAAAGAAGCCATAGAAAATGGATGCCATGTTTTTATAGAAAAACCAATTTCTAAAACAGTGATAGAAGCAGAAGCTATTAAAACCTTAGCAAGCCAATATCATGTAAAAGGGCAAGTGGGTCATGTAGAAAGATTTAACCCTGCTTTTACAGCTGTTAAAGATAAAATAGAAAACCCAATGTTTATTGAATGTCATCGATTGGCAGAATTTAACCCAAGAGGTACCGATGTGCCTGTTGTTTTAGATTTGATGATACATGATATTGACATTATATTATCTGTTGTAAAATCTAAAGTTAAAAATGTGCATGCAAGCGGTGTTTCTGTTATTTCTGACACCCCAGATATTGCCAATGCTAGAATAGAATTTGAAAACGGTTGTGTTGCAAATTTAACTGCAAGTAGAATATCGATGAAAAACATGCGTAAAACAAGGTTTTTTCAGAAAGATGCCTACATTTCTGTTAATTTTTTAAGCAAAGAATCTGAATTGGTAAGAATGAAAGATGTACCTGAAAATCCGGGTGAATTTGCCATGATTTTACAAAATGCCGAGGGTGTTAAAAAACAAATATATTTTGAAAACCCAGAGGTAGAAAACAACAATGCCATTTTAGACGAATTAGAAACTTTTGCCGATGCCATTAATAACAATACAACACCTATTGTTACTTTAGGCCAAGGAACAGAAGCATTAAGAGTTGCACAAATGATTATAGATTGTTTTTAACAAACTAGATTATAAAATAAACACTTACTATTACGCAATTGAAAATCAATTTATACTACCAAGTTGAAATTGAAACTTTCTAATTGCTTATACTCAATAAATATGCGTTAAGGATAGAGCGGTTTGTTTGAGCTCTCTCGATTTTTATCGAGAAGCGAGTAGCGAAAGCCTGTTAAAACGCCCAAATAAATATAAATATTAAAGTTATTATTAATGAAAAATATTGCAGTTATTGGTGCGGGTACCATGGGAAATGGTATTGCACATACTTTTGCACAATTTGATTATAGTGTTCATTTGATTGACATTTCTGAAGATTCTTTAAAAAGAGGAATGGCTACAATTGCTAAAAATTTAGATAGAATGGTTGCTAAAGAAAAAATTTCTGAGGCAAAAAAAACAGCTACTCTAAATAACATTACAACTTACACCGCTATTAAAAAAGGTGTTAAAAATGCAGACTTGGTAATAGAAGCGGCTACTGAAAATGCCGTTTTAAAGAGTAAAATTTTTAAAGAGTTAGATGTAGAATGTAACAAAAACACCATTTTGGCAACAAATACATCTTCTATTTCTATTACACAAATTGCTGCCGCAACTAACAGGCCCGAAAAGGTAATTGGCATGCATTTTATGAATCCGGTGCCTATTATGAAACTGGTAGAAATTATAAAAGGTTACTCTACAGATGATGCTGTAATGGAAACTATTACAGAGCTTTCTAAAAAAATTAATAAAATACCTGTTGCTGTAAATGATTACCCAGGATTTGTTGCTAACAGAATTTTAATGCCAATGATAAATGAAGCCATTGAAACATTATACAATAAAGTTGCAGGCGTTTCTGAAATAGATACGGTTATGAAACTTGGTATGGCACACCCAATGGGACCATTACAATTAGCAGATTTTATTGGCTTAGATGTATGTTTATCTATTTTAAATGTTTTACATGATGGCTTTAAAAACCCTAAATATGCACCATGCCCATTATTGGTAAACATGGTAATGGCAGGTAAATTAGGTGTTAAATCTAGCGAAGGTTTTTACGATTATACAGAAAGTAGAAAGGCAGAAAAAGTAGCTAAAATGTTTCTGTAAATTATGATTTGTAAAGGCATTACGTTCTTTTTTTTATTGGTAAGCTTTCCTTTTTTTGCGCAACAAAAAAGAAGTCTTAATAAAGTAGGATTGCAATATAGTTATGCCACAGAAGATAATTTTTTATTTAACGACAAAGACTATTCATACAATGCAGCAACTTATAAAGTTCAGCTGTTTTATGAACTCGGAAATTGGAAGTCTATACAGTTTGAAATTCTATTACAGCCGCAAATACAATACATACAACACCAGCTATTAAACAGTTATTTTGTACTGCCAACTGAAGAAAATTTTGAGGAAAAAATTAGTGAATTTACTAAACCAAAAAACATAAATCTACTTGGTTTTGAAGTAGGTTTTAACGCCAAAAGAAAAATAAGCAACTACCTTTTTATACAAAGCACAATTGGCTTAGGGGTAGCAACAATTAGTAATAGAACTGAACGATTGGCAAAAGGGTTTACTTTTATAGAAAATGCTGCAATTGGTTTTTTGTATGAAACCAAGTCTAAAATTGGTTATTATCTTGGCACCACAATTGGTCATGTATCTAACTTTAATACCCAAAAACCAAATAGTGGCTACAATCAGTTGGGTTTAGAGATTGGATTAACATACAAACTAAAATAGCGCAAAGAAATTAGTATTAATTAATTTGCGCTATTTAAAAAAATACTGGTTTTATTTACCTAACCAAGAGTTAAGCATCCAGATTGTTTTTTCTTGCTCTGCTATAAAATCACTCATCATAGAGTTGGTTCCTTCATCTGAAGCAGCATCTGATAATTCTAAAATAGATCTTTCGTTTTTTAGTAATTCTGACAGTGAATTAACTACAAGCTCTACCCCTTCTACATCATTAGAAATATCTTTACCAACTGCAATAGTTGCTGTGTTTAAATAATCTGTAAATGTATGTAATGGTTTGCCATGCAGGGTTAAAATTCTTTCTGCTATTTCGTCTATTTTTATTTGAGAATCTGTATAAAATTCTTCAAATTTAAGATGTAACTCAAAAAAATTCTTCCCTTTAATATTCCAATGTAAACCTCTTAGATTTTGATAAAATATTTGAAAGTTAGCTAGTAACCCATTTAACTCTTTTACTAAATCTGAATTCTTTTGAGTGTCTAACCCTAATAATGTTTTGTTCATGTTTTTATTTTTTTCAAAATTATATGAAAATAAACAAAAATTACTATCATTAATATTGATAGTTTTAATATCTTTATCAGAAATTCTTATATAATGACAATTACACAACTTAAATATGTTTTATCTGTTGCAGAGTATCAAAACTTTACAATTGCAGCAGAAAATAGCTTTGTGACACAACCCACTTTAAGTATGCAAATTCAAAAATTGGAAGAGCAATTAGAGGTTAAAATTTTTAATAGAGCTAAAAAACCAATCGAATTAACAGAAATAGGTAAAAAAATAGTAGAACAAGCAAAAGTAATTGTAGATGAAAGCAATCGGATTTTAGATATTGTGCATCAGCAAAAAGGTTTTATTGGTGGCGAATTTAAGTTGGGAATTATCCCTACTATTATGCCTACATTATTGCCTATGTTTTTACAAAATTTTACCAAGAAATATCCGAAAGTAAAACTAATTATAGAAGAATTAACTACCGAAGAAATTGTTAGAAAACTAACTGACGGTCATATTGATGCTGCTTTAGCGGCAACACCTTTAGAAAATGAGGCTATTAAAGAAAGACCTTTATATTATGAACCTTTTGTAGGGTTAGTACCTCAAAATCATCGATTGTTTAAAAACAAGACAATTACTGCAGATGAGTTGGAAATGGAAGATATTTTATTGCTAGAAGATGGTCATTGTTTTAAAGATAGTGTGCTAAATTTATGTAGAACTCATAAAATTGATAACAAAAAGGGCTTTCAGCTAGAAAGTGGTAGTTTTGATACATTGATAAAATTATCTAAAGAAGGATTGGGAATGACATTATTGCCTTACCTACATACTTTAGATTTAAATGAAGTAGACAAAAACCATTTAAGAGAATTTACAAACCCACCACCTGCAAGAGAGGTAAGTTTAATTTACCATAAATCGCAATTAAAAATGCAGTTAATAGAAGCGCTTTTAAAAACGATAGAAGGTATTGTAAGAGGTGCTATTTCTTTTTCTGATGTAAAAATTATTAGTCCACTTCAAAAAAAATAAAAACTATATTTTACTAAAAAACACCTTACAATTGATACTTGTAAGGTGTTTTTATTTTAGGCTACTAATTTTATAGCAAGCTATTTACGCGTACATTTTATCTCTTAATTCTTTAATTTTTGGGTCTGTAAGATACTCATCAAATGTTGTATGTCTATCTATTACTCCTTTTGGTGTTAACTCTATCACTCTGTTAGCAACTGTTTGCGCAAACTCGTGATCGTGAGTTGTAAAAAGAACTGTTCCTTTAAAGTTAATTAAAGCATTGTTTAAAGCTTGAATAGACTCTAAATCTAAGTGATTTGTTGGTTCGTCTAACACTAAAATATTTGCTCTTTTCATCATCATTCTAGAGAGCATACATCTAACTTTTTCTCCTCCAGATAATACATTACTTTTCTTTAAAGCCTCTTCACCAGAAAAAATCATTTTCCCTAAAAAGCCTCTTAAAAAAACTTCTTCACGTTCTTCTTCTGTTTGTGCATATTGTCTTAACCAGTCTACTAGATTAAGATCTCCGTTCTGAAAAAATGAAGAGTTATCTAAAGGTAAGTAAGACTGTGTGGTGGTTACACCCCAAGAAAAAGTACCAGCATCTTGTTTTTCATTTCCGTTTATAATCTGATAAAAAGCAGTAACGGCTCTCGAGTTTTTTGATATTATAGCAATTTTATCGCCTTTATTTAGGTTGATATCTACGTTTGCAAATAAATTTTCTCCTTCAAACTCTTTAGATAAGCCTTCTACATTTAAAATTTGATCGCCTGCTTCTCTATCTCTGTCATAAATAATAGCAGGATATCTTCTACTAGAAGGTTTAATTTCTTCTACATTAAGCTTGTCAATCATTTTTTTACGAGAGGTAGCTTGTTTCGATTTTGCCATGTTTGCAGAAAAACGACGAATAAACTCTTCAAGTTCTTTCTTTTTATCTTCTGCCTTTTTATTTTGCTGTGCTCTTTGTCTTGTTGCTAATTGGCTAGATTCGTACCAAAAAGTATAGTTTCCAGAAAAATGGTTTATTTTACCATAATCAATATCAGAAATATGGGTACAAACAGCATCTAAAAAGTGTCTATCATGCGATACTACAATAACACAGTTATCAAAATTTGCAATAAAGTTTTCTAACCAAGCAATAGTTTCAAAATCTAAATCGTTGGTAGGCTCATCCATAATTAACACATCTGGGTTGCCAAACAAAGCTTGTGCAATTAATACACGTACTTTTTGCTTACCATCTAAATCTTTCATTAAAGTATAGTGTAATTCTTCAGATATACCAAGATTAGATAACATTGCAGCGGCATCAGAATCTGCATTCCAACCATTCATTTCTTCAAAAATTATTTGAAGCTCTCCTATCTTTTCTGCATTTTCATCTGTATAATCTGCATATAGATCATCTATCTGTTTTTTAATTTGAAACAGCTCTTTATTACCCATTACCACCGTTTCTAAAACAGGAAACTCATCAAAAGCATAATGATCTTGTGTTAAAACAGACATTCGTTTACCTTTCTCTAGATGAACTTGTCCTGAAGTTGCTTCTTGAACACCAGAAATAATTTTAAGAAAAGTAGACTTTCCTGCTCCGTTTGCGCCTATAATACCGTAACAATTACCGGTTTGAAATTTTGTGTTTACATCATCAAACAAAATGCGTTTTCCGAATTGTACAGATAAGTTAGATACTGATAACATACTCTAATTTTTAAATTTGTGCAAAAGTACAAATTTGATTTATCTTTTAGCCCTCGATTCTAAATGGTTTTTAAAGAAATAAATTAATAATTTGCCACCTTTAATTTAACAACGAATTAACAATTTAAGCTTTTTCGAATACATAACTTTGTAAGTACACAGAGAACAGAATGGTATATGATTAAAAGTTTACTTACATACTTTTTACTTACTTCAATTTTATTATTAGCAAGCTGTAAATCAGCTACTAAAAATAATGATACTTACTTTGGTGGTAAAATAATCAACCCAAAATCTAACTTTGTGGTGCTATATAGCATGGATAAAGTAGTGGACACCATGTTTCTTGGTAAAGACAATAAGTTTTTAGGTAAACTAAAAAACACAAAAGAAGGCTTGTACTATTTTGTACATGGCAATGAAAATCAATACATCTATTTAGAGCCACAAGACAGTTTAATGTTACGACTAAATACTTGGGATTTTGATGAGTCTATTGTTTTTGCTGGTAAAGGTGCCGAAAGAAATAATATTTTAATAGACTGTTTTTTAGAAGATGAAAAAGAAAATAAGATGTTTTATAACTTGTATAAGTTAGATGCAGCAACGTTTTTAAAAAAAACAGATTCTCTTTTAATTAAAAAAGAAAAAACGTATAAAGATTATGTAAGCAATCATTCAGAAGAAACAGCTAATTACAAGCATATTTTAAAGATAGCCCTTACCTACCCAATATACTCTAGAATAGAGAGATACCCAATTGCAAATTTAAAATATCACAACTACCTAAATTTATCACCTTTAGACGATCAATTTTTTAAACATAGGGTTTTAACTAATATTGAAAATGACTCGTTAATGTACTACCCACCTTACACGCAATATGTACGTAATTTTCTTTATAATTCTACATACAAGTTGGGCCATAAACCTATGTTAGATGAATATTCTTCTGAATTTACTGTTGATTTACTAAATATTATTTCTGACAACATAAAATCTAATTCTTCAAAAAACGCTTTTCTTAAGCAAACAGTAATAGGGCATTTTTTTAAAAAAGCTAGCTGTAATATTAATGAAGAAACTTTTAACACCTATTTTAAATTAAGTAATAACGTAGAAGATAAAAATTTAGTTGCTAACTTATTAAAAGATGCAAAAACACTACACAAAGGCTTATTATTACCTAATTTTGAAGTGTATAATTTTAAAAACGAAACTATAAATAGCCATCAAATTATAAAAAACAGCGATAGTTTTTTGTTCTTTTGGAATCCAGAATATGTTTCTCCTTCTTACATTTCATCAAGAATTGGATATTTATCAAAAAAGTTACCAAACATAAAGTTTATTACCATTAGAATTGATGGTAATATCAATTCTAAAATTGCCAATTTAGATGTAAAAAATCAATTTTTTATCACTTCTAAAAACCCTGCCAACTCCTTCTTAACAAGTAAAATGCCCAGAAGTATTTTAATTAATAGCAAAGGTATAATTACCAATGGTTTTTCTTCAATTACCTCTAAAAACCTAACTACAGAGCTGGCTACTATAAGTAAACACTAAAAGACACTACCATTCTATAATATTTTTGTACATTTGCACGATTTTTAGAATGAGTCTAACTCATTTAAAATCAGGTCGAATTTATAATCGGGTTTGCAGGTGGGCGTTCTGTGAATCCAAAAAAACACAGTAATGTCAACATTTTTAGAATTAGGTTTAAAAGAACCTATCAACAGAGCATTAACAGATTTAGGGTATGAAAAACCAACTGTTATTCAAGAAAAAGCAATTCCGCAAATTATTTCATCTACAGACGATTTAAAAGCTTTTGCACAAACAGGTACCGGTAAAACTGCTGCCTTTAGTTTACCAATCTTAGAATTGATAGACGAAAGCAACAGCAATGTACAAGCAATTATTTTATCTCCAACAAGAGAATTAGCAGTACAGATTGGTAAAAACATCGAAGACTTTTGTAAATATTTAAAAAACATAAAAGTTACTACAGTTTATGGTGGTGCTAATATGGATACACAAATTAGATCTCTAAAAAGAGGTTCTCAAATTGTTGTTGGTACACCAGGTAGAACGGTAGATTTAATAAATAGAAGAGCTTTAAAATTAGGAAACGTTCAATGGCTAGTTTTAGACGAAGCTGATGAAATGTTAAACATGGGTTTTAAAGACGAATTAGATGCTGTTTTAGAAGCTACACCAAATACAAAACAAACCTTGTTATTTTCTGCAACTTTTCCTAGAGAAGTAGAAGCAATTGCAAGAAACTACATGACAAACCCTGTAGAAGTAGCTTCTGGTGAAAAAAATTCTGGTTCAGAAAACGTAACACATGAATACTATTCTGTTACAGAAAGAACACGTTATCCTGCCTTAAAAAGAATTGCAGATTTAAATCCAGATATTTATGCAATTATCTTTTGTAGAACTCGAAGAGAAACACAAGAAGTAGCAGACAACTTAATTAGAGATGGTTATAGCGCAGACTCTTTACACGGAGATTTATCTCAAGGACAAAGAGATTCTGTAATGGGTAAATTTCGTAAAAAGACCATTAAAATTTTAGTTGCTACAGATGTTGCAGCAAGAGGATTGGACGTAAACGAATTAACACACGTACTTAACCATAAATTACCAGATCAAATAGAAAACTACACACACAGAAGTGGTAGAACTGGTAGAGCTGGCAACAAAGGTATTTCTATTGTTTTAGTAAACGGAAAAGAAAAAGGAAAGCTAAGACAGATAGAAAGAATAATTAAAAAGAAATTTATAGAAGGTAAAGTACCTTCTGGTAAAGAAATTGTACAAAATCAATTAATGAATTTAATTGATAAGGTTCAAAATACGGAAGTAAACGAATCTGAAATGTCTGAATTTTTACCTAATATCTATGAAAAATTAGAATCTTTAGACAGAGAAGAATTAATAAAGAAATTTGTTTCTCTTGAGTTTAATACCATGTTAAAGTATTATGAAAACTCTAAAGATTTAAACGATTTATCTTCTAGAGATAATTCTCGTGCCAGATCTACTGATGAAAATATGACACGTTTCTTTATCAATATTGGTAGAAAAGATAACTTAAACCCTGGTAAATTAATCGGTTTAATTAACGAGCAAAATATTGGAGATAAAATAGAAATTGGTGCAATTGACATTTTAGACACATTCTCTTTCTTTGAAATCGATAAAAATTACGAAGACAAAACATTAGAAGCATTTTTAGAAAATCAACCAGATTTTGATGGTCGTTCTGTAAATGTAGAAATTACCAAAAAAGAAAGATCTGGCGGCGGCGGAAGACGTGGCGGAAGAAAACCCTTTGGTAAAAAAGATGGCGGATTTGGACGCAGAAGAAGCGCAGAAGGTTCATCATCTAGAAGAAGTGATTCTGGTGGCGGAAGAAGATCTGAAAGACGTTCTTCTGACAGACCAGATAGAGCTAGCAGAAGTTCTGGTGGAGAAAGAAAGTCTTCTGGTGGTTTTGGTAGAAAACGTAGAGAAAACTAATAAAGACTTAATTATATTACAACCTCATCAATATTTTGATGAGGTTTTTTTATGAGTAATATTATCAAAAAAATTAAACCAAAAAAAAACCGAACAGTACATGTTCGGCTTTTTTAAAATAGTTATCAAAATACTACATCATTGCAGCTGCCATTTTTTTATAAACCCCATCTTCTAATAAAGTTCTAATCGCAGAAAATGCTGTAATAGTTTCATCTATATCTTCTTGTGTATGTGTTGCCGTAGGTATTAATCGTAAAATAATTAACCCTTTTGGTATTACTGGATACACTACGATAGAACAAAATATACCATGATTTTCTCTTAAATCGTTTACCATTGCCATTGCCTCTGGTATGTCTCCTTTTAAAAACACAGGAGTTATACACGTTTCTGTAGTTCCTAAATCAAAACCAGCATTGCGCAAACCAGATTGTAGTGCATTTGTATTTGCCCATAATTTTTCTTTTAATTCTGGCATTGTACGCAACATATCTAAACGTTTTAAGGCTCCTTTTACCATTGCCATTGGCAAAGATTTTGCAAAAGTTTGAGAACGCATGTTGTATTGCAAATACTGAATTACATCTTTATTACCTGCTAAAAAAGCACCAATACCTGCCATTGACTTTGCAAAAGTGGCAAAATATACATCAATTTCTGCTTGAACACCTTGTTCGAAACCTGTACCTCTACCTCCTTCTCCTAGAGTACCAAATCCGTGCGCATCATCAACTAATAATCTAAAGTTATATTCTTCTTTAAAAGCTACTATTTCTTTTAACCTACCTTGCTCTCCTCGCATTCCAAAAACCCCTTCAGAAATTACTAAAATTCCTCCGCCAGTTTTCTCTGCCATTTTTTTAGCACGCTTAATGTTTTTCTCAAAACTCTCCATATCATTATGACGATAAACAAAACGTTTACCTGCGTGTAAACGAACACCATCAATAATACAAGCGTGGGTATCCATATCATAAACAATAATATCATTTTTAGTAACTAGGGCGTCTATGGCAGACATGATCCCTTGATAACCAAAATTTAATAAATATGCCTTTTCTTTATCTACAAACTCGGCACATTCTTTCTCTAATTGCTCATGAAAAGGCGTATGACCAGACATCATTCTTGCTCCCATTGGGTAAGCCATTCCGTGCTCTGCAGCAGCTTCTCCATCAACTTTTAATACCTCTGGATGATTGGCTAAACCTAAGTAATCATTTATACTCCAAGTAACTACTTTTTTTCCGTTAAAAGACATTCTATTAGAAATTGGCCCTTCTAACTTAGGAAAAACATAGTATCCTTCTGCTTGTTGTGCCCATTTTCCTAAAGGTCCTTTATCTTTTATTATTCTTTCAAATAAATCTGTGGTCATGTTGTAATTTTTTATTTTTAAGTACTACAAATAAACCGCTTTTTTTGCAGTTTATCAAATTGTAAAGTAAGGAATTGTTTCTATAGAAAGTCGTTTTCTTTCATCCAATCATCACTATATATTTTATTCATATATCGAGAACCATGATCGGCAAAAATTAATACTACAAAGCTGTCTTCAGAAAACATATCTTTTGCAGCATATTGTTTGGTTGCCTGCATAACAGCACCACTTGTATAACCAGGGAATATGCCCTCTTTTTTAACAATATTTCTAGCTTCTAGAGCTGCGTCTTTATCTGACACTTTTTCATAAATATCAATCACATCAAAATCGGTAGCTGTTGGTATTAAATTTTTACCTAACCCTTCAATTTTGTAGGGTTTTACCTCGTTTAAATCTAATTTTTTAGTTTCGTGATATTTCTTTAGTACAGAGCCAATTGCATCAACACCTAAAATTTTAATATCTGGGTTTTGTTCTTTTAAATATTTACCTGTGCCAGAAATGGTACCTCCTGTTCCGCTTGCTACTACTAAATGAGTTATTTTACCAGCTGTTTGTTTCCAAATTTCTGGCCCCGTTGTCTTATAATGTGCTTCAATATTTAACTCATTAAAATACTGATTAATATACACCGAATTTTTTGTTTTTTTATGAATAGCCTTTGCTACTTCATAATAAGATCTTGGGTCTTCTGGTTTTACGTTTGCAGGACAAACATGCACCTCTGCTCCCATTGATTTTAATAAGTTTATTTTATCTTTAGAAGACTTATCACTAACTGCTAAAATACATTTATAGCCTTTAACAATACTTATCATAGCCAAACTAAAACCAGTATTACCAGAGGTTGTTTCTATAATAGTAGCGCCTTTTTTAAGGATTCCTTTTTTTTCTGCGTCTTGTACAATATGAAGTGCAATTCTATCTTTAGCGGAATGTCCTGGGTTAAAAGCCTCAAATTTTGCATAGTAGTTACCTGGTAATTTTTTGGTAATTTTTTGCAACTTAATCAAAGGGGTTTCTCCTACTAGTTCTAAAATCGAATTGGTAATTCCGTTGTTTCTCGTCATCTTTTATTTTCATAAAAAAACCTCACAGAATTATAAAACCTGTGAGGTTTTTTCTTTAACCTTGTGCAAAAGTACGTTTTATCTTTAAATTTTAAAATTGATTTTAAAACTTAATTTTAAAGGGGAATTAATTTATCTTCTAAAGCTAAAAGAAAGGTATACATTTTTGCAGTTTCTTTTAATGCATCAAACCTACCAGAGGCACCACCATGCCCTGCCTCCATATTAGTATCTAATAGCAATAAATTAGTATCAGTTTTTAAATCTCTTAATTTAGCAACCCATTTTGCAGGTTCCCAATATTGAACTTGAGAATCATGAAAACCAGTAGTAACTAATATATTCGGATAATCTTGTGCAGCTACTTGATCATACGGAGAATACGATTTTATATAATTATAATACGCTTCATCATTTGGGTTCCCCCACTCGTCATACTCACCTGTTGTTAAAGGAATGCTATCATCTAACATGGTAGAAACAACATCTACAAAAGGCACCGAAGCTATAATACCATTATACAACTCAGGGTTTGTATTTACAATTACCCCCATTAATAATCCACCTGCAGAACCACCCATAGCATATAAGTTTTCGGGTGATGTATAGTTGTTTTCAATCAAAAATTTAGAGCAATCAACAAAGTCGTTAAAAGTATTTTTTTTCTGTAACATTTTTCCGTCTTCATACCATTGTCTTCCCAAATATTCGCTACCTCTAATGTGTGCAACGGCATACACAAAACCTCTATCTAACAAACTTAATCTAGTTGAAGAAAAATTATCTGGTATTGTATGCCCATAAGAACCATAAGCATATTGTAAAAGCGCCGTTTTAGAGTTTAAAGCAGTGTTTTTATGATATACTAATGATATTGCAACGCGTTTACCATCTCTTGCTGTAGCCCAAATACGCTTACTCTTATAATTCTCTTTATTAAATTTATCTCCTAAAATTAATTGTTCTTTTTTAATTTCTTTGGATTGATCAGCCATGTTAAAATCGATCACAGAACTCGGCGTAGTAAACGAGTTATAAGAATATCTAATAATCTCAGTATCAAAATCTGGATTTGCATATACCCCAACAGAATACGTTTCTTCATTAAATGGCAGGTAATAATCTTCAGATAAATCCCATCTTTTAATACGTATTTTGTTTAAACCATCGGTACGTTCTTCTAAAACCAAGTATTCTTTAAATATTGAAAAATCTTCTAATAAAGTAGTTTCTCTATGCGGAATTACATCTACCCAATTCTCTTTTAAAGTATTGGTTATTGGCGTTTTCATTAACTTAAAGTTAACCGCTTTATCTTTATTTGTCAGTAAATAAAAATGATCATTAAAATGAGAAACACTGTACTCTAAATCTCTTTCTCTAGGTTGAATGATTGTAAATCTGCCAGTAGGATTGTTAGCATCTAAATACTGGGCCTCTGTAGAAACAGTGCTGTAAGAACCAATTATAAGGTATTTATCTGATTTAGATTTGGTTACATAAGTACCAAAAGTATCGTCTTTTTCATGAAACACCAATACATCTTCGGTTGTTAGTGTTCCTAAAACATGTCTATAAATTTTTACACTTCTTAAAGTAACAGGGTCTTTTTGGGTATAAAAAATAGTTTTATGATCATTTGCCCAAACAGAACCGCCTGTGGTGTTTTCTATAATGTCTTTATAAATTTCACCAGTTTCAATATTTTTAATGCGTAAGGTATATTGCCTTCTACTAACTGTATCGGTTGCAAAAACCATTAGCTTATTGTCTAGAGAAATATTTAAGCCGCCTAATTGATAATAATCAAAACCAGCAGCCATTTCATTTACGTCAAAAAGTATTTCTTCTTCAGCGTCTAAATGCTCTTTTCTTCTACTATAAATTGGGTATTGTTTTCCTTTTTCATACCGTGTACTATAGTAATAACCATTGTCTTTGTAGGGTACAGAAGAATCATCTTCTTTAATTCTGCCTTTCATCTCTTCAAACAATGCTTCTTGAAAAGGAAGGGTGTTTTTAGTAACTTTTTTATAGTATGAATTTTCTGCTTCTAAATAATCTACTACACTTTGGGTGTGTGCATCTTTTACCTCATCATTTTTTTGAGAATCAGATAAACGCATCCAAAAATAATCATCTACCCTAGTGTCTCCATGTTTTTCTAATTTTGTAGGCTTTTTTGCTGCTACAGGTATTATTGCATCGGTACTTTTCATCATCATTATATTTAAAAACGCTTGCAAATGTAAGACTTAAAAGGAAGAAAGGAACAGATATTCTTTTCATTTTTTAAAATAAAAAAAAGCCAGAAAACAAGTATTTAGATAGTTGTTTTCTGACTTAAAAGTAACTTAAATTCTAATTATTTAAAATTAGTAATGGTATTTTTTATTATAGATATACAATCCATTAACTGCTCTTTATTCATTACTAAAGGCGGTGCAAAACGAATGATATTTCCGTGAGTAGGTTTTGCAAGCAAACCATTGTCTCTTAATTTCATACAAATATCCCAAGCAGTAGAGCTATCTTCTGTATCATTAATTAAAATGGCGTTTAACAAGCCTTTTCCTCTAACAGATTTTACTAAAGGGTTGGTTTTGGCAAATTCAGACAACTCTTCTCTAAAAATGACTCCTAAAGCATCGGCATTAATCGCTAATTTTTCATCTGCAACTACTTCTAAAGCTGCAATAGCAACAGCGGCAGCAACAGGATTACCACCAAATGTAGAACCATGATTACCTGGTTCAATCACATTCATAATAGCATCATTTGCTAACACTGCAGAAACAGGATATGCTCCTCCGCTTAAAGCTTTCCCTAAAATTAGAATATCTGCTTTTACTTCTGGTGTACCAGAACAGTTTTTATCAGCACAACTACAATTACCACAAGTAGCTAATAAACGCCCCGTTCTTGCAATACCCGTCTGCACTTCATCGGCAATAAACAATACATTGTGCTCTTTACACATTTTTTTTGCTGCCGCTAAATATCCTTCAGAAGGAACAAATACGCCAGCTTCTCCTTGTATTGGTTCTACTAAAAAGGCAGCAATATTATTACTGCTTTCTAATGCTTCTTGTAATTGTTGTAAGTTATCGTATTCTATTTTTAAAAATCCTTTTGTGTAAGGACCAAAGTTTTTTCTTGCAACTGGGTCGTTAGAAAAAGAAATAATAGTAGTAGTTCTACCATGAAAATTATTTTCACAGACAATAATTTCTGCTTTATTTTCAGGTATTCCTTTTACTTCATAAGCCCATTTTCTGGCAATTTTTAAAGCTGTTTCTACAGCTTCTGCACCAGTATTCATTGGCAACAATTTATCAAAACCAAAAAGTTCTGTTGCAAATTTTTCATATTTACCTAACATGTCATTATAAAATGCTCTTGATGTTAGGGTTAATGTTTTTGCTTGATGCACCATGGCATCTACAATTTTAGGATGACAGTGCCCTTGGTTTACTGCAGAATAAGCAGATAAAAAATCGTAATACTTTTTTCCTTCTGCATCCCAAACATGCACCCCTTCTCCTCTACTTAATACTACAGGTAACGGATGATAGTTGTGTGCACCATACTTGTTCTCTAATTCGATTGCTTCTTTTGAAGTTAATTGGTCTAAAACAGCCATTTTTAATAATTATTAAATTTATAAAATAACCATTCCTGTTCTACCTTTATCCTTTCAGAAAGTTCTGAAAATTCAGCGTGGGAAAGAAATCATCCCTAAAAAGTATGGCAATTTAGTAAATATTAGTGACTAACTGAACATTTTGTGTCTAAAAATAAAATGAACTTTGTTATAACAACTAAAACAATTATTTAATGAAAAAAACTTTATTTATTCTCTTATTTGCAAGTGTATTTATTGGGTGTAAATCCACCTCTAGTGTAAATACAAAATTAGATAACAAAACCGAAAAAATGTTAAAAGGAGATTTTACAATTACTTCTGTAAACTTCCCAGGATCTAAATTTTTAAAAGTAAATTCTTTTAATTTAAGCGATTCTAAATGTTTTATTGGAAGCCAATGGAACTTCATTTCTAATAATAACAAAGGTGAAATGAAAATTAATAACCTAGATACAAACTGTAAAGATTTTAGCTCGCCAATAACTTGGTATGTTAATAAAGACGGAAATTTTGTTTTAAAAATAATTAACAATTACAAAGCTAAAGAGGTTAACTCTGGTTTTGTATTAAGTCTTAATAATGTAACTGAAACAAGTTTCGAACTAGTAGATAAAATTAATGTTTCTGGAGAAACAAAAAACATAACTTATTCATTTCAAAAAAAAATAACAAAATGAGAAAAACTATAATTTATAATTTATCAGTATTACTAATATCTGCAAGTATGTTTACATCTTGTAAAGCTATTCAAAAGACAAATAATACTCAAAAAGGTGCCGGTATAGGTACCGCTGCAGGGGCAATTTTAGGTGCTGTAATTGGCAACAATGTTGGAAATAAAAAAAATTCTGAATTAGGAGCCATTTTAGGTGGTGTTATTGGCGGTGTTGCTGGTGGTGTTATTGGAAACAAAATGGACAAACAAGCACGTGAATTAGAAATTGCTTTACCAGGTGCAGAAGTAGAAAGAGTTGGAGAAGGAATTATGTTAACCTTAGGAGAAAACTCTGTAAGGTTCGCAACAAATAAAGCGACACTATCTTCAACAGCCCAAGAAAATTTAGAGAAAATAATACCTGTGCTTAATGAGTATAAAAACACCGATATTATTATTTATGGATATACAGACAGTACAGGAAGAGTAGAGTATAACTTAACCCTTTCTGCACAAAGAGCTAGTTCTGTAAAAAAATATTTAACTGACAAAGGAATAGATGGTAATAGAATCAAAACCAAAGGCTTGGGTATTAATGATCCTATTGCTTCAAATGAAACAATAGAAGGTAGAAGCAAAAATAGACGTGTAGAATTTGCTATAATTGCAAATGAAGAAATGGTTAAAGAAGCTAAAAAAGAAATAGGCAAATAAATAAAATCTTTATTTGTAAAGAAAGACTACTCAAATGAGTAGTCTTTTTTGTTTTAACAAACCATATTTTTCCTAATTTTGCAATCCATAAACAAAATAAGAATGCCACGTAGAGAACGCAACAAATTTGTAAAAAAGAATCAAGTTTTAGAGTTGAAAATTGAAGATTACGCTTTTGGCGGAAAAGGAATTGCAAGGATACACTCTGATGAAGGTAGTTTTGTTGTTTTTGTACCCAATACATTACCTGGCCAACTGGTAAAAGCACAAATAAGTAAATCCAGTAAAAACTATGCAGAAGCAAAGTTAATAGATGTTTTAGAAACTTCTGAAGATGAAGTTGCAGTTCCTTACCAAGACATACCGGGTGCACCATATATTCAATTACCAATTGAATTACAACATCAGTATAAAAAAGAAAGTACACTCTCTTTGTTCAAAAGAATTGGTAAAGTAGAAAATATTACAGATTTGTTTGATGAGTTTGTAACCTCGCCAAATGTATTTCACTACAGAAATAAAATGGAGTATGGTTTTTCTGCCATTGGTTACGACAGAATAAACAAAACCGATAAAGATGAATTTACACTAGGCTTTAAAAGACGTGGTGTTTGGTGGATGGGAGATAATTTAGAGAAAGACTCTGGTTTGTTTGACAAACAACTAGAAGACAATTTAAAAAACATACGCCAATATTGTATAGAAACTGGTTTAGAACCTTGGCACGGTCCAAAAAAGACAGGTTTCTTTCGTTATTTTGTTGTAAGAAAATCTTTTAAAACAGACGAGTTATTATGTAATTTAGTTACTACTTCTCCAGAATTAGAGAACTTTGATTTACAAAAATTTGCTGCTTTCTTAAAAGATATTTTAGGAGATCGTTTAGCTGGTTTATTACACACCATAAATGATGAAACTGGTGATAGAACAATCGCTACATCTGGCAGCATTAATTTAGTGTATGGTAAAGATAAAATTGTAGAAGAACTCTTGGGCTTAAATTTTGAAATTAGTATGAAAAGCTTTTTTCAGACCAACCCTAAATGTGCCGAAAAACTTTATGCCAAAGTAGTTGAATATGTTTTGGAAGACAAAACCAAAGTAGACAATACAGTTGTTATGGATTTATTTTGCGGAACAGGTACTATTGGGCAAATTGTTGCTTCTAAATCTGAAAATGCAAAAATAGTAGGTGTAGATATTGTTGCGTCGGCAATTGAAGATGCTAAAAAGAATGCCAAAAGAAATAATATTGATGGTTTAAAGTTTTACGCTGCTGATGTTGGTAAATTCTTAATTGCGCATCCAGAATATCAAAATAAAATAAAAACCATTATTTTAGACCCCGCAAGAGCAGGAATTGCGCCTAAAACATTGCAAAAAATTATTCATCTAAATGCAGACAGAATGGTATATGTTTCTTGCAACCCTGCAACTCAGGCCAGAGATACCGAGTTATTAGCCGAAGCAGGTTACACAATAAAAAAGATTAGTTTGGTAGATCAATTTCCGCATACAAGTCATATTGAAACAGTTGTTTTATTTGAAAAATAATAAACTGACCATAAAAGTCATAACAGTTAAATAATAATAAATTATTTTTACATGAAAACTATAAAACTATCTGAGAAAGCCATCGAAAAAAAATTAGAAAACCTTGCAGATTGGGAGTATTACGACAATGCATTACACACCGATTTTGAGTTCGATAATTTTAAAGACTGTATGTCTGCAATGAATAGAATTGCTTTTGAATGTGAGGCTTTAAACCATCATCCAGAATGGACAAACGTTTACAACACCTTAGATATTAAGCTAACAACCCATGATGCAGACGGAGTTACAGAATTAGATTTTAAACTAGCTGCAGCCATAAATAACATTGTTGAAGAGGAAGAAATAGATTAAAAAAAATACAAATTGTATTCTAAAATATTCAAAAATTGAAAAAAATAATTCTTTTAGCACTCTTTACAATATTCGTTTTTTATGGATGTGAAAAAGACGATTTCTGTATTAAAAACCCTGTAACACCTAATTTAGTTTTACGCTTTTATGATGATGCAGATAGAACTTCTTTAAAAACTGCACAACAATTATCTGTTTGGGCAGAAAATAAAGACACGATTGTTACCTACACAAGTACAAATACAGATAGTATTGCAATTCCGTTAAATAGTGCTGCAAATACTACTACTTATTATTTTAAAACAAATGCAACAGATACTTCTATCAGTAATAATGAAGTATCTAGCTTTGTAATTAATTACATCCCAAAAGAAGAGTATGTATCTCGCTCTTGCGGATTTAAAATTATTTTTGAAAACGTTTCTTTTTCAGCTCAAAATGGTTGGATCAAAGATTTTTCTCCAGCAACACTAACTACCATAAACAATCAAAATGCAGCACATGTACAAATTTTTCATTAGCATTTTTTTTCTTTTTGTTTTTGTTGATGCTATCTCTCAAGAACAAAATAGTGATGATCTTGTATCTTCAGAAAAAGACAGCATCTCATACAAAACAAACTATGGTTTAAGAGTTGGTTTTGATATCAGTAAGCCTATAAAAGCACAATTTAGCAATACCTATAAAGGGTTAGAAATTGTGGCAGATTATCGAATTAAAAAAAACGTATACATTGCTACAGAAATTGGTTTCGAAGAAGAAACAACACAAGAAGATTACACCAACTCTACTGCTAAAGGAAACTATATTCGTTTAGGTTTTAACTACAATGCCTATAAAAATTGGTTGGATATGAATAATGAAATTTTTGTGGGTTACAGATATGGTTTTAGTCTTTTTAATCAAACATTAAATAGTAGTACACCAAATGTTAACACCCAATATTTTCCAGCAAATATAAACACAAACCCAGTAATAACTAATAATTTAAATGCTCATTGGTCTGAGTTTGTTGTTGGATTGAAGGTAGAAACGGTAAAAAATATTTTTATCAGTGTTAGTGGCTCATACAATATTATGATGTCTGTTAAAGAACCAACAAATTTTAAAACTTTATTTTCACCTGGCTTTAATAGAATTTATGAAAGCAACACCGGTTTTGGCTTTAATTATACAATAACCTATTTAATCCCCTTTAAAAAGAAATAAAAAAGTTATTTAGTGTAAATTTTAGTAACTTTATGGTCTTTATTTCCTTAAAATAAATTAGTATGAATACAATACCAAGCGTAAACTTAGCAGACTTCTTATCGGAAGACAAAAATAAAAAAGAGCAATTTATTAATGAAATTGGTCATGCCTATGAAAACATAGGTTTTGTTGCTTTAAAGGGTCATTTTTTAGACACCGCACTTGTTGAAAGCTTATATGCTGAAATTAAAAGTTTTTTTGATTTACCATTACAAATCAAAGAAAAATATGAAATACCGGGAATTGGCGGTCAACGAGGATATATTTCTTTTGGAAAAGAATCTGCTAAAGGGAAAAAAGAAGCAGATTTAAAAGAGTTTTGGCATTTTGGTCAATATGTAGAAGCGGCCTCTAAATACGCAAAAGAATACCCAGAAAATGTTACTGTTACAGAATTAGAGAATTTTAACAAGGTTGGTAAAAAAGCTTACCAAATGTTAGAAAAAACAGCAAAATATGTTTTAAGATCGCTGGCTTTGCACCTAAATTTAGAAGAAACTTATTTTGATGCTTTTATAGAAAACGGAAATAGTATTTTAAGACCCATACATTATCCGCCAATACAAACAGCACCTAAAGGAGCAGAAAGAGCTGCTGCCCATGGCGATATTAATTTAATAACCCTTTTAATGGGGGCACAAGGAAAAGGACTTCAAGTACAAAACCATGCTGGTGATTGGATTGACGCTGTTGCTGCACCTGATGAATTGATGATTAATGTTGGAGACATGCTCTCTAGACACAGTAACAACAAATTAAAATCTACCATTCACAGAGTGGTAAATCCGCCAAAAGAACTTTGGGGAACCTCAAGATATTCAATTCCGTTTTTTATGCATCCTGTTTCTGATATGAAATTAGATGTCCTAGAAAATTGCATTGATAAAGACAATCCGAAACAATTTAAAGACATTACTGCTGGCGAGTTTTTAGACGAACGTTTAAAAGAACTTGGACTAAAAAAATAGGCACCTATTTTTGATAGTAAAAAATTAAATACTTCAACTAACTACCCATAAGTATGGACTTAAAGGATCAATTAAAAAATTTATTTCCAGAGCACAAAGAAATAGAAGAAACGGTAAAAGAAGCCTCTAATATTTGGCTGCAAGAAGAACCTATTTTATGCAAATATGAAAAAAGAAAGGGCAAACCAATAACAATTTTAGATGGTTATACAGGTGCTACAAAAGACTTTAAAATATTAGCAAAAGAAATAAAAACTATACTTTCTGTTGGTGGAAGTTTTAAAGATGATAAAATTATTATTCAAGGAGATTTTAGAGATCGAATTATGTCTATTTTAAAAGACAAAGGCTTTAAGGTTAAAAGAGTTGGTGGGTAATAGTATCAAAAGAAAAATAAATGACACTTAAAAATTCTGAATTAATTTTAAATAAAGATGGTAGTATTTATCATTTAAATTTAAAACCCGAAAACATTGCAAAAACCATCATTTTTGTTGGCGATCAAGACAGGGTAAATGAAATTACAAAACATTTTGACACTATTGAATTTACTACTCAGAAAAGAGAATTTAAAACAACAACAGGCTACTACAAATCAAAAAAAATAACTGTCATTTCTACAGGTATTGGCCCAGATAACATAGATATTGTTTTAAATGAATTAGATGCTTTAGTTAACATAGATTTAAAAACAAGACTTGTAAAAGAAAATCATACTGCACTTACAATTGTTAGAATTGGTACCTCTGGTTCTTTACAAGAAGAAGTACCGATAAACTCTTTCTTATTGAGTTCGCATGCGTTAGACCTAAACGGAATGTTACATGCATATCAAATAGAAAAAATTTCTAATACAGAAATAGAAAATGCTTTTATAAAACATACCAATTGGAATCCTAAAAAGGCAGCACCAATAGTCATCAAAAATTGTAGCGATTTAGAAAAAAAGCTTACATCAGAAAACATGATTAAAGGGATAACGGCAACTGCTGGTGGATTTTATGGACCTCAAGGGCGAATTTTAAGATTACCAATACAAGACCCTCTTTTAAATAAAAATATAAACTCTTTTGTTTTTGAAGGTAAAAAAATAACTAATTTAGAAATGGAAACTTCGGCTATTTACGGACTTTCTAAGTTACTTGGACATAAAGCGGTTTCTTTAAATGCAATTATTGCAAACAGAGCAACGGGTAACTTTAGTGAAAATCCTACCAAAATAGTTGAAAACTTAATACAACACACCTTAGAAAAATTAGTTGATTAAATGACAAATTTAAAAATTGGAGGAGTTCCGGAACACTTTAATTACCCTTGGTATTTAACCTTAAAAAATAAAGAATACAGCAAAGAAAACATTCAATTACGTTGGCAAGATTATGCCGGTGGTACAGGGCAAATGTGTAAAGCATTAAGAGATGGAAGCGTAGATATTGCCATTGTCTTAACAGAAGGTATTCTTAAAGATATAGCTGATGGTAATCCTTCAAAAATTGTACAGACTTATGTAAAATCTCCTTTAATTTGGGGAATACACGTGAGTGCATCTTCTTCATTTAAAAAAATAGCAGATTTAGAAAACGCAACAATAGCAATAAGTCGTTTTGGCTCTGGATCGCATTTAATGGCTATTGTAAATGCTCACAACCAAGGTTGGGATGTTTCTAAATTAAAGTTTAAAGTTATTAATAATTTACAAGGCGGCATTGATGCCTTAACAAAAGGAGAAGCCGACTACTTTATGTGGGAACATTTTACAACCAAACCATTAGTAGATAATGGTACTTTTAGAAGAATTGATGACTGCCCTACCCCTTGGCCATGTTTTGTAATTGCTGTTAGAAATGAAGTTTTAAAAACAAATTTTGAAGAGGTAAAAAAAGTATTATCAATAATAAATAAGGAAACAAAAAACTTTAAAAAAATAGCTTTAATTGACACTATTTTAGCCGAAAGATATGATCAAAAACTATCAGACATCAATCAATGGCTTAAAATTACCGAATGGAATGCTGGAAAACCAATTACAAAGAATTTAATTACAAGAATTCAAAATAAAATGGTTAAGTATAACGTTATACAGAAAAAACAGCATTCAGGTAAATTTATAAAAAATATGTACCTTTGATTTTTAAAAAATTATGAAAAAAGAAACCCTCATCTCAATTTGTATCCTAGCATTGATACTCTTATCCTCTTGCAGAAGTACTTCTTCTTCATGCGGATTAGCAGACAACACAAGTAATAACACAACTACCGAATTAGTAAATATTGTTTAATTAATAATAATTTTTATACTAATTAAAAAAACAAACCAATGTTACCAAACAATTGGCAGCTGCCCTGTTTGTTTTAAATAGGTATTTGTACTTGAAAAATGCTTACAACCAAACCAACCTCGCCATGCACCTAAAGGCGAAGGATGTGGTGCTATAAAAACTTGATGTTTAGAAGTATCTATAAGTGCTTTTTTACTTTCGGCAAACTTACCCCAAAGTAAAAAAACAACCTTTTCTTTGTCTTTAGATAGTAATTTAATAACATTATCTGTAAAGGTTTCCCACCCCTTTTGCTGATGACTCCCTGCTTGGTTAGCCCTAACTGTCAAGGTTGCATTTAATAACAAAACGCCTTGTTTTGCCCAGTTTTCTAAATTACCACTTTCCGGAATTTCTACGCTTAAATCTGCGGCTAATTCTTTATGAATATTAACTAATGAAGGTGGTTTTTTAACGCCATCTTTAACTGAAAAACACAAACCATTTGCTTGATTTTCTCCATGATAAGGATCTTGACCTATAATAACAACTTTTAAATCTTTGAAAGAACAAAAATTAAATGCTGCAAAAATTTCTTCTTCCTTAGGAAAACAAAGATGATTTTTAAACTCTAAGTCAACAAAATTTTGCAATTCTTTAAAATAGGGTTTAGAAAACTGTTCTTTAAGAATAGTTTGCCAATCGTTTGTTATGGTTGGTTTCATGTTAAATAGTATCAAACAAAAATACGCTATTAAATAGAATTAATTAACATCATTTAAAAAACTAAAAAAAGGGATTTACATTACTGCTTTTAAGTGTTTTACCTTTAAATATGTTTTAAACTAACGCTAGTTTTGTGAAAAAATAATTCTCATGAAAACAAAAATACTTTCAATCATCCTTTTATGTTTCTTTACATCTACTTTTTGTCAAATAGTTACAATACCAGATTATGAGTTTAAACAAGCTCTTCTAAATTACTCGCCTACTATTGATACCAATAATGATAATGAAATACAATTTACAGAAGCTTTAGCGGTAACAACATTAAATATATCTGGTTATCAAGAATTTATTATTAATGATCCTATGAACCCATTAGGAGGATCAAGTTCACAGGGTATTTCTGATTTTACAGGTATTGAAGCTTTTACAAACTTAACATCATTAATATGTTCTCAAAATGATTTAAATAATTTAGATGTTTCTGCACTTACACAACTAACTTATTTAGACTGTTCAAATAATATAAACCAATTTGGAACAACAACAAATACAACTGGTATCACAACTTTAACGCTACCAAATAGTGCTTCTTTACAAACTTTAATTTGCAAAGAAAATTATATAACTTCTATTGATGTATCTAATAAAACATTGTTAACTGTAATAAATGCATCAAGCAATTCTTTAACAAACTTAAACTTAACAAATACGCCTGCTTTAGAAAGTTTAAATGTTAATTACAATTATAGTCTAGGTTCTATCGATGCCTCTAATCATTCTGCATTAAATTCAATATTATCAGAAAATTGTGCTTTAACAACGTTAAATATTCAGAATACGCCACAATTAGAAACACTAAAATGTAAACAAAATCAGTTAAATTCATTAGATGTATCTACAAGTATTGCTTTAGAAACTTTAGAGGTCCATCAAAATAATATTATTTCATTAGACTTAACAAATAATTCGAACTTAATAACTGTAACTTGTAATAACAATTTACTTGCTAGCTTGTTAATACCAAGCACAAATAGTTTAAAAACGTTACTTTGTTACACTAATAAATTAACTAATTTAAATGTAAGTATGGCAACTGGGTTAATTACTCTAAATTCTAATTTAAACCTATTAACAAATTTAATTTTGCCAGCTACAAATTCATTAAAAACTATTGAAACTTCCTCTAATAAACTTACAACATTAAATACTTCTATTACGAATGGTTTAACTTCTTTAAAGGCAAATAATAATCTTTTAAATAACTTAATATTACCAAATTCTACAACACTTCAAAATTTAGAAGCTTTTAATAATCAATTAACTAATATTAATGTTAATCAGCAAAGTAATTTAACTGCCCTTAATATTAATAATAATCTATTGTCTTTATTAAATATTTCGGCAAACCTAAATTTACAATCTCTATATTGTGCTAACAATCAATTAACCACATTAAATACCCTATCAAATACATCTTTAAATTCAATAGAATGTTCGGGTAATCTAATTACAGCTTTAGACACAACAACAATAAATACCATATCAAGCCTATCATGTTCAAACAACTTACTTACAGAATTAGATTTATCTAGTTTTACTAATTTAACTAAAATTTATTGTAATAATAATTTACTTACCAAACTAAACCTTAAAAATGGAAACTCTAATTCTTTGAGGTATTTTACCAATCCATTTGCTGGTACAAGTACTTTTAACGCAAAAAATAACACCAACTTAAATGCAATATGTGTAGATGATGCGTTAATTGCAGCAGGCAACTTAACTAATGGAATTGATACGCACACAAATTTTACAGAATACTGTTCTTTTGCTCCTGTAAACTCTAATACTATTAGTGGTACAGTTTCTTATGATTTTAACAACAATGGTTGTGATGCCGCAGATACAAAGTCTGTAAATACCAGAATTAATAGTGTCAGTTCAAATTTAAGTGCTTCCTCTTTTAGCGCTTCAGACGGAACTTATACGATTTACATTAATGACACAAACGTAAACACAGAAATTATTCCAAATTTTCCGTCATTCTTTTCAGTAAGCCCTACTTCTCAATCTACAACTTTTAATGGCTCTGGAAACACTGAAAATATCAATTTTTGTATTACTGCTAATAGCCAAGTAAATGATGTAACAGTAACCGCTTTTACAACAAGTGAATCTAGACCTGGTTTTAATACAGTACTAAGAATTTTTTATAAAAACAACGGATCTACAATTATCTCATCTGGAATCGTAAAATTAAATTTTAACGAACAGGTAGAAACATTTAATAGCGCCAGTATAAATCCTGATGCTCAGACAAACAATACTTTGAGTTGGGATTATTTAAATTTGTTACCTTTTGAAGAAAAATATATTGATGTAAATTTTACTATTAACACGCCCATACACCCAACAAACCCTATAAATGGTGGTGATACAATTAGTTACACTACTACTATTACACCACTAACCGGCGATGCCACACCAACAGACAATACTAATATTTTTACCGATATTATTGTAAATGCCTATGATCCAAATGATGTTACTTGTTTTGAAGGCGATAAAATTAATACAATGCAAGTTCCAAATGATTTAACCTACAGAATTCGTTTTCAGAATACTGGATCTGCATCTGCAATAAATATTGTAGTAAAAGAAATAATAGATCAAGATTTAGATGTAAATACATTTATACCTATTGCAGCAAGTCATAATTATAGAATTGCACTAAAAGAGACTAACAAATTAGAGTTTATTTTTGAAAACATACAATTAGCAGATAGCACTACTAATGAACCCGCTAGCCATGGATGGATCTTTTATAAAATTAAACCAAAAAGTACTGCTGTAATTGGAGATGCTTTTAACACAACCGCTAATATTTATTTCGATTATAATGCACCTGTCATAACAAATACAGCTATTACGACAGTTTCTGCCACTACTAGTATACCTGATGCAAATTTTGAGCAAGCTTTGATTGATTTAGGTCATGACGCTGGTCCTATAGATGGCCTTGTTTTTACATCGAATGTTAGTAATTTATTATCATTAAATGTCTCTAACAAAAACATATCAGATTTAACAGGCATTGAGGATTTTGTAGCTCTTACAGAACTAAATTGTGGCCAAAATCAACTAACAACCTTAAACCTAAATAGTAACATAGCATTGGTTACATTACTAAGCAATAATAACCAATTAACAAGTTTAGATGTAAGTAATAATGTATTATTAGAAAACTTACATATCCAATTTAATAACATAACTGCTATTGATCTATCTCTAAATACAGTAATCAAATCTGTAAGATGTAATAACAACAGCATTACAAATTTAGATTTAAGTTTACACACACAGTTAAATAATTTAATTTGTAATAACAATTTATTAACTAGATTAAATATTATTAATGGAAATAATTCGAATATAACTACTGCAAACTTTAATACAACAAACAACCCTAATTTAACATGTATTGAAGTAGATGATATATCTTATGCTGTATCAAATTTTACAAATATAGATTCAATTGTAAACTTTGTAAATAGCCAAGCAGAATGTACAGCACTAAATACTTCTGAAATTAAGACTGAAAAGTTTTCAATTTTCCCAAATCCTGCTAAAAAATATGTGACTATTTTTACAGAAATAGACGCAATAAATATTTTATTTGACATTAGCGGTAAAGAAATAAAACGCTTTCATATCACAAATGGAGATAATAAGATAAATATAAGTGACTTACATAAAGGGATTTACATCTTAAAAACAATTGGAGTTAACATTAATAAAACTTCTAAAATAGTAATTGAGTAATTTATAATAAAAAGTAAAGATCTATATTTTAATTAATATGGAGCTTTTACATAAATAAATGCTTCTAAAAAACAAATGTATAATATGATTTATTCACTCAATATTTTTTAATATAATTTAAAACAATACTAGCTTTCTTTCTTATTTTTGTACTTATATCAAACACCTTATTTTGAACAAAAGTATCTCAGAAAAAACATTACAAGATTTAGAATTTTCTACTGTATTACAACATGTATCCGAACATTGTATTTCTGGCTTAGGCAAAACAAGTGTAAAAGAGTTAAGCCCTATAATTAGCAAAAAAAAACTTTTTATAGAACTGCATTTAGTCAATGAATATGTAGCTTCTTTTGTAAGTGAAAATAGAGTGCCAAACCATGGTTTTGATAATATAACAGAAAGCATTAAACGATTAAAAATTGAAAATAGTTATATAGAAACTGATGCTTTTTTAAAAATTGCAACCACTTCTTTAACTGTAAATGAGCATCTAAAGTTTTTTAAGAAATTTAAGCTACAATTTCCAACTTTTTTTGAAAGTTCTCAAAAAATAGAGTTAACGACTTACATAGATGATGAAATAAAAAGAATCATTGATATTTCTGGCGAAGTTAAAAACAATGCTTCGAGTGCTTTAAAACAGATTAGAAGAGATATTAACAATATTAGAGGCAAAATAGGTGCTAGTTTTTCGAGTGCTTTATCCAAAGCTGTTAGTGCTGGTTATTTAGATGACATTAAAGAAACAGTAATTGACAATCAGCGTGTTTTAGCAGTCTCTGCAATGCATAGAAGAAAGGTTTCTGGAAGTTTATTAGGTGCTTCTAAATCGGGTAATATTGTTTACATTGCTCCGCAAGCAACGCTTGCTTATAGTAGAGAATATCAAAACTTAATTTACGAAGAAAAACAAGAGGTTATAAGGATTCTTAGAAGTTTAGCAGAAACTATTAGACCTTTTACCTCTCTATTAGAAGAATACATTACCTACCTTGTTCATACAGATGTTGTAGCCGCAAAAGCTAAATATGCTAGAGAACTAAATGCTGTTTTACCAAAAATATCAAAAGAAAAAAGAATTTATTTTAAAGATGCTTATCACCCTATTTTATGGAGAAAGAATAATGCACAAAAAATAAAAACAATTGCACAATCTATAGAACTAAACGAAAAACAGCAAATTATTGTAATTTCTGGCCCAAATGCTGGTGGTAAAAGTATTACATTAAAAACAATTGGTTTGTTGCAATTAATGCTTCAGAGCGGACTTTTAATTCCTGTGCATGAAAGAAGTCAGACCTATATTTTCGATTCTATTTTAACCGACATTGGAGACAATCAATCGATAGAAAATCAACTAAGTACTTATAGTTATCGATTAAAAAATATGCGTAATTTTTTAAGAAGATGTAACGAAAACACCTTGTTTTTAATTGATGAATTTGGTACAGGTTCAGACCCAGAACTAGGCGGAGCATTGGCTGAGATATTTTTAGAAGAATTTTACAGTAAAAAAGCATTCGGTATAATTACAACCCATTACTCGAACTTAAAAGTGTTGGCCAACGAATTAGAAAATGTTACCAACGCAAATATGCAGTTTGATGAATACTCGCTAGAACCATTGTACAAACTTTTTGTTGGCCAAGCTGGTAGTTCTTTTACGTTTGAAGTAGCACAGAAAAACGGAATTCCTTTTAGCTTAATTAACAAAGCTAAGAAAAGAGTAGACACAGAAAAAGTAAGGTTAGATAAAACAATCTCTAAGTTGCAAAAAGAACGCACCAAGCTGCAGAAAAATTCAGACAACTTAGAAAAACAAAAATCTAAAGGACAAGAACACTTAGATAGTTTGCAGGAGAAGGAAGCTAAAATTCAGGCAAAACTAGCAGGCTTTCAAGAATTATATGACAGTAATCAGAAAATGCTTTCATTGGGTAGAAAAACAAACGAACTGATAAATAAGTATTTTCAAACCAACAATAAAAAAGAATTAAATACAAATTTTAATAAGTGGGTAGCAGACTTAAAAGTTAAAAATGCTAAGAAAAACCCAATAGCACCTAAAACAAAATCTCAAAAACAAAAAGCTAAAATTGTAGAAAAACAATTAAAAGAGGTTATTCAGAAAGTAGAAAAAGAAGTTTTACACAAGGTTGTAAAAGTAAGAGAAGAAAAGAAAATTGAAGCCGAAAAAATTGCAAAAGAAAGAGCTGCATATGTTTTTAAAATTAATGACAGAGTAAGAATAACAGATTCTAACTCTATTGGCACAATTGATAAAATAAGTAAAAATAATGTGGTTATAAATTACGGAGTTTTTACCACAAAAACTTCTGTAGAAAAATTAGAATTGGTAGAGAAAGCAAAAAAATAACATCCTCTTTTAAAATATACACAAACAAAAAAGCGCTCTTTACAGAGCGCTTTTTTAATATATAAATTTTTATTTTAAATGTTGCTAGCCAACCAGTCTCCTACTTCTTTGGTACCATAAGCTTTGCCACCATCTGCTAAATCTTCTGTAACAATTCCTTTTTCAAGAGCATTGTTTACAGCATCTCTAATTGCTTGTCCTTCTGCTTGTAAACCAAAGTTTTCAAACATCATTGCAGCAGATAAAACAGTTGCCATTGGATTTGCAATATTTAATCCTGTTGCTTGTGGATAAGAACCATGAATTGGCTCAAACAAACCAATCTTAGCACCTAAAGAAGCACTTGGCATTAAACCCATAGAACCTGAAATTACAGAAGCTTCATCAGTTAAAATATCTCCGAATAAGTTTTCGGTAATCAATACATCATAACTATTTGGCCATTGTACCAAACGCATGGCAACAGCATCTACAAACTCATAAGAAACAGTAACTTCTGGATACTCTTTTTCCATTGCTTGCACAGTCTCTCTCCATAATCTAGAAGTTTCTAAAACATTTGCTTTGTCTACACAACATAGTTTTTTACCACGTGTCATCGCCAATTCAAATCCTTTTTTTGCCAAACGTTGTACTTCTGCTCTTGTGTATACACAGTTATCGTAAGCAGTTTCACCCGCATCTCTTCTACCCTTTTCGCCAAAATAAATTCCACCTGTTAGTTCACGTAAAAAAACCAAATCTGTACCTTCTATTCTTTCTCTTTTTAAAGGAGATTTATCTAATAAAGAAGGAAACGTAAATGTTGGTCTTACATTTGCAAACAAACCTAATTTTTTACGCATTTTAAGCAATCCTTGTTCTGGTCTTACTTTTGCAGAAGGGTCATTATCAAAACGTGGATGCCCAATAGCACCAAATAAAACAGCATCTGAAGACGCACAAATATCATGCGTTGTATCTGGATAAGGATCTCCAACTGCATCAATAGCAGCTGCACCTGTTAGTGCTGGTTTCCAATGAATTTGATGGTTGAATTTTTTAGCAATCGCATCTGATACTTTTACAGCTTGGTCTATTACTTCTGGTCCAATTCCGTCTCCTGCTAATACTGCAATGTTTAATTTCATGTGTTTTTATTAAAAGATTAAATGATTGAAAGATTAAAACTTTCAATTTTTAAATTTTTGAGTTTTTAAATAATATTCAACATTTTCTCTGTGGCCTTAATTGCAGATACTGTTTGATCTGAGTCTAAACCACGTGTTATAAATTCTTTTTCTTCACCTTGCCAAGTAATAATTGTTTCACACAGTGCATCAGAATGACTTCCTGGAGGAATTCTTACTGCATAATCAATCAATTTTGGCAACTCTTTTTTACTATGCGTCTTATAAAGTTTTTTTAATGCGTTCATAAAAGCATCAAACTGACCATCTCCTTGCGCATGTGCTTCATAATGAACTCCTTCTACAATTAATTGCAAAGTCGTAGAAGGCTTCATACCTTTTGCGTGACCTAGCACATAATTTTCTACAACTACTCGTTTTTCAATTGTATCAGAATCTAATACATCAGAAATTATATAGGGTAAATCTTCTTGAGAAACAACTTCTTTCTTGTCTCCTAATTCAATTATTCGTTGGGTAACTTTTTTTAATTCCTCATCATTCAAACTCAACCCTAGGTCTTGTAAATTTTTCTGAATATTTGCCTTACCCGAGGTTTTACCCAATGCATATTTACGTTTTCTACCAAAACGCTCTGGCATTAAATCGTTAAAATACAAATTGTGCTTATTATCTCCATCCGCATGAATACCAGCAGTTTGCGTAAAGACATTTGCACCAACAACAGGTTTGTTTACAGGTATTCTAAACCCAGAAAAGGTTTCTACCAATTTACTTACCTTATGCAAAGCTTTCTCATTTACAGCAATTTTTACATCACTTAAAAAATCATTAATAACAGCTATAACACTTGCCATTGGTGCGTTACCAGCACGCTCTCCCATTCCGTTTATGGTTAAATGCAATCCATTTGCACCTGCTTTTACCGCTTCCATTACATTGGCAACTCCCAAATCATAATCATTATGACCATGAAAATCAAAATGCATGTTTGGGTATTTATTTTTTACTTCAGAAATAAATTCAAACGTTTCTGTATGTGTCAATATCCCAAGGGTATCGGGCAATAATATACGCTCAATCTTTTGTGTAGTTAAAAAATCTAAATAGCTAAAAACATACTCTTTAGAATTGCGCATTCCGTTAGACCAATCTTCTAAATACACATTTGTTGCAATACCGTTTGAGGCTGCTAAAGCTATAGTTGCTTCTATATCTGCAAAATGCTCTTTAGGTGTTTTTTTAAGTTGATGTGTTAAGTGGTTTAGAGAACCTTTGGTTAATAAATTCTGAACTTTAGCACCAGCCTCTAACATCCAATCGATAGATTTTCCTCCATCTACAAAAGTTAGCACTTCTATTTGATTTAAAAAATGGTGCTCTTTGGCCCAAGAGGTAATTTTATTGACTGCTTCTAATTCTCCTTTAGAAACTCTTGCTGAAGCAATTTCAATACGATCTACTTTCAGCTCTTCTAACAATAATTTTGCAATGGTTAGTTTTTCTGAAACTGAAAAAGACACTCCTGATGTTTGTTCTCCATCACGAAGTGTTGTATCCATTATTTCTATTTTCCTCTTGGTCATTTTATTTTTAAAATAAAAAAGGGAGGGCTCTGTCATTTATACGTTAAGAGAAATCCCATAGTATTAGATTTAAAAATTATATAGCTTTATGTGATTTCTCCTTTGTTCGAAATGACAAAACTGGACGTAATCAACTGGCTGCTTTTTCTAATTAATGTCTAAAACGGTCTTGTTTCTGCAAAAGCAGCAATTTCGTTTTCGATATTTTTTAGGTAATCGATATCATCAAAACCATTTAACATATTGTCTTTTTTGTAGGTATTAATCTCAAAAGACTCAGACTCTCCAGTGGCAACTAAAGTTACTGTTTGATTTGGTAAGTCTACGTTGATTTCTGTTTTAGGATCTGCCATAATAGCTGCAAATAAAGTATCTGCAAATTTTGGAGAAACCTGTACTGGCAAAACCCCAACGTTTAAACAGTTATTTTTAAAAATATCTGCAAATGCCGATGAAATAACACAACGCAATCCAAAGTCATACACAGACCAAGCAGCATGCTCTCTAGAAGAACCTGAACCAAAATTTCTACCACCTACTAAAATTTTAGAACCTGCATAGATTTCTTTATTCAAAGGAAAATCTTCTTTTGGGGTTCCGTCTTGATTGTATCTCCAATCTCTAAAAAAGTTGATATCAAAATCTACACGCTCTGTTGCTTTTAAAAAACGAGCAGGAATTATCTGATCTGTATCTACATTTTCTGTTGGTAAAGGATATGCTGTACTTGTTAGGGTATTAAATTTATCGTAAGCCATTGTTTTCTTTGTTTGAAAATTTCAAAGTTTTAAAGTTTTAAAGTTCTTACTATTGCGAACTTTATAACTATTACTTCTCAACTTTTGTACTTTTTAACTTTTATACTAATAATGTTCTAGGGTCTGTAACTACGCCTTGCACTGCAGATGCTGCAGCTACTAACGGACTTGCTAATAAGGTTCTAGAACCTGGACCTTGTCTACCTTCAAAATTTCTATTAGAAGTAGAAACTGATAATTTTCCTGACGGAATTTTATCATCATTCATAGCCAAACATGCAGAACAACCTGGTTCTCTTAAAACAAAACCTGCGTCTGTAATAATTTTATCTAAGCCTTCTTCTTTAATTTGATCTACTACTTTATGAGATCCTGGTACCAACCAAGCAGTTACATTATCTGCTTTTTTACGTCCTTTTACAATTGATGAAAAAGCTCTAAAATCTTCTATTCTACCATTGGTACAAGATCCTAAAAACACAAAGTCTATTTCTTTACCAATCATGGTATCACCTTCGTTAAAAGACATATACCCAAGAGATTTTTTATACGTTTCTACACCACCTTCTACATTTTGTGCAAGCGGAATAGATTTTGTTACACCAATTCCCATACCTGGGTTTGTACCATAAGTAATCATTGGTTCTATATCTGCAGCATCATAATTAAATTCAGCATCAAAAACAGCATTTTCTTCTGTATATAGTGTTTCCCAATATTTCATGGCCTTGTCCCATTCTGCTCCTTTCGGAGTTTGAGATCTTCCTTTAATATAATCGAATGTTTTACTATCAGGAGCAATCATTCCTCCTCTTGCACCCATTTCTATGGATAAATTACAAACAGTCATCCTACCTTCCATAGACATGTCTCTAAAAACATCACCTGCATATTCTACAAAATATCCGGTTGCGCCAGAGGTTGTTTGTTTAGCAATAATGTACAAAGCAACATCTTTTGGAGTAACACCCAAACCTAATTTACCGTTTACGTTTATACGCATCGATTTTGGTTTTGGCTGCATAATACATTGTGTAGACAACACCATTTCTACTTCTGATGTACCAATACCAAACGCAATGGCACCAAAAGCACCATGTGTAGATGTATGAGAATCTCCACAAACAATAGTAGCACCTGGCAATGTTATTCCGTTTTCTGGACCTACAACATGCACAATTCCGTTATTTTTATCACCTAAACCCCAATGAGAAATACCATGCTTGGCTGCATTTTTTTCTAAGGCATCTAACTGATTTGCAGACAATGCGTCTTCTACTGGTAAATGCTGATTTATAGTTGGTGTGTTATGATCTGCAGTTGCAAAAGTTTTTGCTGGATACACAACGCTATTCCCTCTACTTTCTAGGCCTAAAAAGGCAACGGGACTGGTAACTTCATGTATAAAGTGTCTATCAATAAAAAACACATCTGGTCCGTCTTTAACCTGACGTACTACATGTGAATCCCAAACTTTGTCAAATAATGTATTTGCCATTTTCTATTTTTTAATTATTTAGATAATCATCAAGTATCAAAAATACAGTAATCTTCTGTTTTTATCCAAAAAATAGCTAGTCACGAATTATACCCAAAGAATAAAGAAATACATAAAACATTAATTTACAAACACTTAAACTTAATAAAAATACGATGTCTATTATTTTTTATTCTAAAAAAAAGAATGCGAATAGATTTAAGATAGTTTTATAAGTAGCAATTTCGTTTGCAATAATATCAGTATTTGTAAGAAAGAAAACTTTTAATAAAAAACGAATTAATGTACCTTTACAAGCTCTAAAAAGTTTAAAATAATGAAAAATAATACGGTTCTAAATTTTACTAAAAACATTTTAAATAACATGCCAACTGGTTGGTTAGAAACTACTACACATCGGTTAGATATTTATAATGAAAAATTGGCGAAGACAGAATTTTTAACTGAATTAGAAACTTTATTTAAAAACGAAAATACATCCAAAGAAGTATTACAAGAACTACCTACCGCATATGATTACATCCGTTTAGGACACCCTTTATCTTGTTTACTTGAATGGACAATTGCAAAAACACAACAACTAGATCCCGAAAATATTATCTGTTTTTCTTCTAAGACAATGCCAATTTTAGCCATTTTAAGAGCTAATTTATTACAACAAAAAAATACTAAAATATATTATTTAAAAAATACGATCCCCCTATTTGAGTTTGATAAAATAAAAAACATTTACGGTTATCAATTTGAAGTTGTAGCGATTGAGAATACTGATGAAATAACACCGTTTAACGGAACTACCCTTTTTATTTCTGAAAGTTTAAATCTAGCAAATATTAAAACTGATAATAATATTAATTTCTATATTACATCCTATGCAACTTTGGGAAGTATTTTAATTGCAAACAGCTCTAAAAAAAGTGATTACATCTCTGAAATACAACACGTAAGAAGAAGAGAAACTATTGCTATGACACCGATAAACACCCATATAGCATTGCAATCTTTAATAAATAGCAGTGTTATAGAATTAGATACTAACACTCTAAACACAGATAAAGCAAACGTAACAAAAGAGATACAAAAAATAACAAGCTCAGACACCTCTGTGCTAGTTGGCTCTAGCGGATTGTCTATACAGTTCGCAATTGTGATGGGTTTAATTGATGATGCAATTAAAAATTATCCTGATAAAAAAATTAAAATAGTAGTGCCTACAAATTGTTACGGTGGCACCAACGATCAAGCTAGAAGAATTGCCGCTTGTGTTAATAATGTTAGTGTTGTTGATCTTGCTGTTGATGGCAAAAATAACATGGTTAAAAGTATAGATATTGTTTTATCAGAAATTGCAAAAGAAGATGCAATTCCGTTTATTATTGCAGAAATACCTACAAATCCTAGAGTAGAAGTTCCTAACTTAATGGCACTTAAGGAGGTATTAGCTGAAAAGCGTAAAACAGTACAAAATACAGATGCAATTGCTCCTGTTTTTATTTTAGACCAAACATTTTGCCCAAATGTTCACTTTTTAAGAGACCACGATATTTTAGCGCCAATTAAAATAATTTCTTATGCAAGTGGTTCTAAATTTCCGAGTGGTGGTATATGTACAGCCGGATATTGCATTGCCAATAAGAAGGCAAATTATTACATGCCAACAATAGAAAATCACCTTCAAATATGTGATAATGAAGCCACGGAATTACAATATCAAATACTTGCAAAGCAACTACCTTCTATGAACAATAGAATAATTGAAGCGTATAAAAACACTCGTAGTTTTGTAACATTTATAAAAGAAAATTTACCTACGGCAAAAATTAATTTTGTTTCAGATGAATTGGCTGCACAAGGGTTTACACCTTCTGTTTTCTCTTTAGATTTACCAACAAAAGGTAATACAAATGCCGAAAAAGAAGCTTATAAACGTCGCTTAAACAATACGCTAATCAACTTAATGATTGATAAAATACCTCATGAAAGTAAGTATTGTGTAAGCTACGGTCAGTTAAATGGATGTTACTGGACCATCCCTGCTACATCTACACAAGGAACTACAAAAGAGGGCGATAAAGATTATATTGCACGTGTTGCTCTTTCGGCAAACATGGATCTTAATCTTCACAAAGAGGTGTTTTTAGAATTTGTAAAAGGTTTATAATCTAGAAAATGAAAGCTTAAAAATAAAACCTTTCACGTAAACTAATAATTTAAAATAAAATATTAGCCAGCCATCGATAAAGTGTTTTTGAAAAAAATCAAACAAGAACAATAAACTTTTTGTATTTATTCAAAAGAAGCAATACAAAGCGATTGCAATCATTGTTTAATTATATCAATGCTATATCAAACGTTATAAATATGTTGTTTATAATAGAATCATAAAAGCTATTGCAGTAAAAACAATTATCTGTGTCCATTTTAAATACAACCCTATAGAAGGTTTTTCTCTTATAAATGTAGAAACTCTCGCTGCTAAAAGAGATATGCTAGTAAACACGATAAAAGAAACGAGTATAAAAATAAATCCTAAGACATAAAACTGAACAGAAGTTGGTATGCTAGAAGAAAACAAAAATTGTGGAAACAATGCTAAAAAGAACAACGTAACTTTCGGATTTAAGACATTCATAATAAAGCCTTTCTTAAATAGCTGAATACTAGTTGTTTTTTTAACTATTTGATTAGACAGCACTAATTTAGCATCACTTTTATATACTTTAAAAGCTAAATAAAGTAAGTAACTTGCCCCTAAAATTTTTATGAAAATAAAAATATTTTCGTTCTCTTTAATAATCACAGATACACCAAAAGCAATAAGTGTTGTATGAATAAGACAACCAGACATGAGTCCGAAAACTGTTAACAAACCTGCTTTTTTACCATTAGCAATACTTTGTGTAAGCACAAAAATATTATCTGGACCAGGAGAAATTGCTAAAAAAAAGGTTGCAAAAGCAAATGATATTAGCGTCTGTAACATAAATTTTTAATAGAAAGAATAGAAAATATATTTTAGAATAAAATTATAATTCTTCTAAAATAGCTTTATTAATTTTCTTTACCAAACCAGGACCTTCATATATAAAACCTGTGTAAATTTGAACAAGATCTGCACCTGCATTTAGTTTTTCTAAAGCATCTTCTTTAGAATGAATACCACCAACACCAATTATTGGAAAAGATTTATGAGATGCATCTGCCAAGTATTTAATAACTGCTGTACTTTTTTCTTTAACTGGCTGTCCGCTAACACCACCATTACCAATAGCGGATAATTGCTGTTTACTTGCAACTAAATTATCTCTATTTGTAGAAGTATTAGAAGCAATTACACCATCTATTTTAGTTTCATTAACTAATTCGATAATTTCATCTAATTGAATGGTATTTAAATCGGGTGCAATTTTTAATAAAATTGGTTTTTGTATTGCTTCTTTTAAGTTTAAACTTTTACACGCATTGATAAGTTCTACCAAATAATCTTTATCGTTTAATTTTGCATGACTACCAACATTTGGGCAACTTACGTTTAATACAAAATAATCTACATACGGATGTAATTCTTTAAAAACTTTGCAATAATCTTCTGTGTAATTATCAGGGTTTGTAGTGGTATTTTTACCAATATTACCTCCAATAATAAGCTGAGTTTTATTCTTTTTTAAATTCTGAATTACCGCTTCTACCCCATCATTATTAAAGCCCATTCTGTTAATAATCCCTTGATCGTCTTTTAACCGAAATAATCTTTTTTTAGGATTACCAATTTGTCCTTTCGGTGTTACGGTTCCTATTTCAATAAAACCAAATCCGAAGTTTGTTAATTCATTGAATAAAACTGCATTTTTATCAAAACCAGCTGCTAAACCAACAGGATTTTTAAAAGTGAGTCCAAATAATTTTCTTTCTAACTTTTTATCTTCTAAAACATATAATTTCTTAAAAATACTTGGCAAAAAAGGTATTTTACAAAGTGTCTTTATTAATGAAAAAGTAAAATAATGTATTTTTTCTGGATCAAATAAAAAGAAAATAGGCCTTACGATAAGTTTATACATAGGTTGCAAGTTAATTGTAGACGTCTAAAAACTACCTTGCAAAATTAAGTATATTAAACCTTGAAAAGAAATGAATGGTAAAATTTATAATAACAAAAATAAAATCTATCTAAAAAGCCTAAATTTTAGGCTTTTTAAAATATTTAAAAGGTACAAATAGCATACCAAAACATTCGCTATCTTCTTTACCCATATTTTTATGATGAATTTTATGCGCTTTTCTTAAACCTCTTAAATAACCATTATTGGTATTTTTAAACCACTTAAAACGTTGATGAATTAATACATCATGAACTAAAAAATAAGCCAATCCGTAACATAAAATACCCAAACCTATAAAAAATAGATAAGTATGTTCTGTATAGGTACCAAAATAAAATAAGGCAATACTAGGAATAGCAAAAACAATAAAAAAAGCATCATTTTTTTCGAATCCGTTGTATTTAGGTTGATGATGATCTTCATGTAAATACCAACCAAAACCATGCATTACAAATTTGTGTGTACACCAAGTAACACCTTCCATTAATATAAAAACACCCAAAGTAATTAACCCTAACATCTTAAATAATATTTAATTTATATTTTACATAACTTCTAGCCAATAAATTTATTTTCATTGGGTTAGAAATTCGAATTCTTGTATCCATAATTTTTTCTGAAGGAACAGATTTCAACTTTTTTAACAACCTTCTATAATACCTGTAAGCCATGTATACGCCAAATTTAGCTTCTACAGGTAGTTTTAAAATCCCGTTGGTATAAGCATATTCAAAATCTGCCTCAATTTCATCTATAATTAATTGTTTAGATGTTGCATCTAGTTTCCCTAAATCAATATTAGGAAAATAAGAACGATTTAAAAGCTCGTAATCATCCTTTAAGTCTCGTAAAAAATTCACCTTTTGAAAAGCTGATCCTAAACGCATTGCAGCATCTTTTAATTCGTTGTACATGGCATCATTACCATTCACAAAAACCTTTAAACACATTAAACCCACTACATCTGCAGAACCATAAATATAGGCATCATAAGCTTCTTTGGTATCATATTCTGTTTGATGTAAATCTGCTTTCATACTCTTTAAAAAAGCTTGCACCATTTCATCAGGAATATGATATCTATGAATAGTCTGCTGAAAAGAATTTAAAATAGGATTTAAACTTATACCTTGCTCTTTGGCTTGATAATAATCTTTTTCAAAATTATTCATCAGTAATTCTTTGTCATAATCATGAAAAGTATCTACTATTTCATCTGCAAATCGGACAAAGCCATATATATTATAAATGTCTGTTCTAATCTTTGGCGATAACATTTTTACCGCTAAAGAAAAAGAAGTACTGTAACTCTTAGTTACTAACTTACTACAATTATTAGAGACACTATCGAATAATTCTTTCATATTATTATTGATTTTTTACAATTAATTCTGACGCTATTTTACCAGAAATTAATGCAGGAGGAACACCAGGACCAGGCACTGTTAACTGGCCTGTAAAATACAAATTATTTACATTATTACTTTTAATTTTTGGTCTTAAAAAAGCAGTTTGTAAAAGAGTGTTTGCCATACCATAAGCATTGCCCTTATAAGAATTGTACTCTTCTTTAAAATCATTGACACAAAATGCTTTCTTAAAAAGCACATGCTCTTTTACTTTTTGATTTGTTAATTGCTCAAATCGATCCATAATTTTATTAAAATAATCTTCTCTTAAAGCTTCTGTATCTTCAATTCCAGGTGCTAAAGGAATTAGAAAAAAACCAGCTTCTTTGCCTTCTGGTGCAGATGTTACATCTGTTACAGAAGTAAAGTTAGCATAAAATAACGGATCTGTTGGCCATTTTGGAGTATCGTAAATTTCTTTTGCATGAGCATCAAAATCAGTATCAAAAAATAAAGTATGATGACTTACATTTTCTATCTTCTTATCAAAACCTACATAAAACAACAAAGATGAAGGCGCAAATATCTTTTTATCCCAGTATTTTTCTGAATATTGTCTGTATTTTTCGTCAAGTAACGTTTCTGTATGATGATAATCTGCACCACTTAAAATTAAGTTTGTAGGCAACTCCTCTCCGTTCACAGAAATTCCTTTTACGTTATTTTTATCATCAACCAATATTTTGTCTACAGTTGCATTTGTTTTAAAGTTTACACCTAAACTTTCTGCCAAAGAAACCATTCCTTCTATAACTTTGTACATTCCGCCACGAGGATGCCAAGTACCAAGTCCAAAATCTGCATAATTCATAAAGTTATAAAATGCAGGGGTATTGCTTGGTTTAGCTCCTAAAAAGAGTACCGGAAATTCTAATATTTTAATTAATTTAAGACTTTTAATGTTTTTTCTAACCTGCTTTCTAATCGTAGAAAAAAATTGACCAACTCTAACCGCCGTTTTAGTAGTTACTAATTCTAAAGGAGAAATTCCGGGTTTGTAAACCATCTCATTTACTGCAATGTCATAGTTTACCTTTGCTGAATCAATAAACGTTTTTAAATGTTTTGCACTTCCTTTTTCTTCAGATTCAAACATTTTATAAATTTCTTCTAATTTATCTGACACTTTTAAAGAAGAGTTTTCACCAAAATAAACTTCGTAACCTGGACTTAATTTGTCTAAAGTATAATAGTCTGAAGGTTTTTTACCAAAGTCGGCAAAAAACTTCTCAAAAACATCTGGCATCCAATACCAAGACGGACCTAAATCAAACGTAAAACCGTCTTTTTTAAATTGTCTTGCTCTACCCCCCAGAGTATCATTTTTTTCTAATACTGTTACTTCAAAACCAGCTTTTGCCAAATAGCATGAAGCAGATAATGCAGAGAAACCAGCACCAATTATATAAATATTTTTTTTCATGTGTACTATTGTTTGATAAATATAAAATAACACTAAACAACTTTAATTTTCTATGAAACCGGTAAACTAGCCAATAAAGTAGAAAATGAAGTGTATAATTTAATATTAGATGTAAACTTAAAATCTTTTACCAATTCTGTTTTTTTACCAATTGCAAGTAATTGGTGAGGTGTATCTTTTAAAATATCATCTAATTTTGTGAAATAATCGGGGGTTTTATCATCATGGGGCATTACTGTTAAAGCAGTTACAAATACAATTTCTTTACTATTTTTATAAAAGAAATCTAAATTATCTAAGGGTAAGTTTTGTCCTAAATAGATCGTGTGACTTCCTCTTAAAACTAATTCGTAGTTCAAATATAGTAAACCTAACTCATGAATTTCTTTTTCAGGTAAAAATAAAACGTAAGTTTTTGAAGGGTTACTTGCAGAAAACTGTAATTTCTCTGTATTAATATGAATTTTCTGAGCAATTAAGCTAGAGATAAAATGCTCATGAGCAGGCATTAAAGTATCTGTTTGCCACAACAAACCAATCTGATTAAGCAACGGAATAAATACGTTTTTAAATACCTCTCTAAAAGTATTATTTTGTAATAATTTACTGTAAGTATCGTTAAAAAGCACTATATCAAACTGAAACATTGCTAATTTTAAAGCATTTACGGCATCACTATTTACTGCTTCGTTAATTGTAATTTCTCTACAATGCAAGATGATTTCCTCATCTGTCATTTTAGCAATTTTAGAAATCTTAAAATTATTATTATTTAATAAAACAATATTTAAAAGCTTTCTTAAATTTTCATCAGTATAAAATCTAATATTTGTTTCTGTTCTTTGTGGCTCTAAAAGATTGTATCTTTTTTCCCAGATTCGAATAGTATGTGCCTTGATACCTGAAACATTTTCGAGATCTTTAATTGTAAAAACTTGTTTAAAATTGTTCAATTTATATTAATTTTAGTTAAACAAATTTAGTAAAAAAATCTAAAGCATAAACACATTTAGGTAATAATGTCTAATTAATTCATAATTAGTATTGATAAACAAAATGAAAACAAACTATTTTGATTTATTGATCTTAAAATCTTTTAATTCCTTTAAAAGAATTTGATGCAATACTTCTGTATAATCTAAATGTGTTACAATTCTTATTTTACCCTCTCCCATTGGTGTTAATAGTATGTTTTTCTGCTTCATTTGTTCTATAAAAGTAGTTGCTCCTAGTTTTTCATCAACATAAAAAATAACAATATTCGTTTCAATATTTTCTACTTTTTTAACATAAGAAACATTCTTTAATACTTTTCCTATTTCTCTGGCTCTTTTATGGTCATCTGCTAACCTATCTATATGATTGTCTAATGCATAAATACCTGCTGCAGCCAAAAAACCAACTTGCCGCATACCACCACCTAATAATTTTCTAATTCTTAATGCTTTATCAATATGTGCTTTAGAGCCTAGTAAAATAGAACCTATTGGCGCGCCCAAACCTTTAGACAAACAAATAGAAATGGTGTCAAATAATTTTCCGTATTGTTTTGGTGTTTCATTTTTGGCTACAAGTGCGTTAAACAAACGTGCACCGTCTAAATGAAAAGCTAAATTATTCTTTTCTGCAATTTTTTTAATTTTTTCTAATTCGTTAAAATCCCAACAAGCGCCACCACCCTTATTTGTGGTATTTTCTACACAAATCATTTTAGTAAAAGGCAAATATATTTGAGGCGTTACTGCAGCTATTTCTTCTATTTGATTTGCAGTAAACATACCTCTATCTCCATCAATTAATTTACAGGTAACACCAGAGTTAAAAGCAACTCCGCCACTTTCGTAGTTGTAAATATGAGCATATTTGTCTGCAATTACCAAATCTCCGGGGTTTGTATGTAACTTTATCGCTGTTTGATTTGCCATAGTTCCTGAAGGAAAAAACAACGCGGCTTCCATATCAAACATTTTTGCTGCTTTTTCTTGCAACTCATTTACTGTCGGATCCATTTGAAAAACATCATCCCCAACTTTAGCATTTAGCATGGCTTCCAACATTTTGGGAGTTGGTTTTGTTACGGTATCAGAAATTAGGTCTATTATCATCTTTTGTAAATATATTTTATAAATCTATACATAACAATTGTTATTTAAAAGTAGAATTGAAAAAAAATAATTTATTTTTGTAATTCTATGATAACACAAGACCAGCTTAAAAGTATTTCAGAGAGAATTGATAAACTAAAAGACTATTTAGAAATCGATAAAAAACTGATTGAAATTAGCAACGAAGAAGAAAAAACTGCAAATCCAAATTTTTGGAACGACCCGAAAGCTGCTGAAGTTGTGATGAAAGAGTTGCGTTTCAAAAAAAAATGGGTAGAAGATTATACAAAAACAATTGCTCTAAATGATGATTTATTGGTTTTGTATGATTTTTTTAAAGAAGGCGACGTAGCGGAAGAAGAAATAACTTCTCAATTTGAAAAAACACTTACTTTTTTAGAAGATTTAGAATTTAAAAATATGCTTTCTGAAGAAGGTGATGCGCTATCTGCAACCATACAAATTAATGCTGGTGCAGGCGGAACAGAAAGTTGCGATTGGGTAGAAATGCTTTCTAGAATGTACACCATGTGGGCAGAAAAGCAAGGTTATAAATTAAAAACGCTCAATTATCAAGCAGGTGATGTTGCAGGAATTAAAACAATTACCATAGAAATAGAAGGCGATTATGCTTTTGGATGGTTAAAAGGTGAAAACGGTGTTCATAGATTGGTGCGTATTTCTCCTTTTGATTCTAATGCAAAAAGACACACTACTTTTGGTTCTGTATATGTTTTTCCTGTTGCAGATGATTCTATTGAAATAGAAATAAACCCAGCAGATATAGAAATTGTAACTGCAAGATCTAGTGGTGCTGGTGGGCAAAACGTTAACAAAGTAGAAACTAAAGTTCAATTAACACACAAACCAACAGGCATTCAAATTTCTTGCTCTAACTCTCGTTCTCAGCATGACAATAGAGCTACGGCTTTAAAAATGCTTAAATCTCAATTATACGAAATTGAACTACAGAAACAACAAGCCACTAGAGACGAAATAGAGTCTGGAAAACTAAAAACAGAATGGGGAAGCCAGATAAGAAACTATGTAATGCATCCTTATAAATTGGTAAAAGATGTAAGAACTGCCCACGAAACTGGTAATGTAGACAATGTAATGAATGGCGATTTAAATCCGTTTTTAAAGGCTTATTTAATGTTAAACGGACAAAAATAATGCTCATTCAAAAAAACTAATTCAAACTTTTGTATTCATTTTAATATAAAAATTCAAAAAAATGATAAAAATTTACCACAATCCTCGTTGTAGAAAATCTAGAGAAGGCCTAACTATACTTGAAAATTCTGGAAAAGAATTTGAAGTTGTTAAATATTTAGAAAACTTACCTACAGAAAAAGAACTAACAAATATTATAAGTCTTTTAAACATCTCTCCTATTCAACTGGTTAGAAAATCAGAAAAAATTTGGAAAGAAAAATATAAAGGTCAAGAATTGACTGATATAGAAATTATTAAGGCAATGTTAGAAAACCCAAAGCTGATAGAAAGACCAATTGTTATTAGTAATAACCAAGCAGTTATTGGTAGACCTTCTGAAACTATTTTATCAATCTTATAAAACTTTACGTTACATTTTAGTTTAACTTAAAATTAACAATATATAAGAAGCATAAACAAGAACTTTGTAAAAAAAACTTAATGCTTTATGATGAACAAAACTGTTCTTTTTTTACTGCTACTACTAACAACAACCTATACACAAGCCCAAAAAAACTCAAAAGACCCATACATAATAAAAGGTAAAGTTGTAGACGCAATTACAAAGCAACCCCTAGAATATGCTACTTTAATTTTCAAGAACAATAAAACTGCTCAAATTTCTGGAGGTATAACTGATGAAAATGGTTTTTTTAGCATTAAAAGTTCTGCTGGAAAATATTTAATTAGTGTTGAGTTTATTTCTTTTGAATCAAAAAAATACCCATTAACAGAAATAAATTCTAACCTAGATTTAGGAGTCATAGAATTAAAGGAAGCTGCAAATAGTTTAGATGAAGTTGTTGTTATTGCAGAAAAATCTACGGTAGACATTCGCTTAGATAAAAAAATATACAACATTGGTAAAGACATGTCTATTAGAGGTGGTAATGCAAGTGATGTACTTGGTAATGTACCCTCTGTTCAAGTAGATGTAGAAGGCGCAGTAAGTTTAAGAGGAAACGAAAATGTTACTATCTTAATAGATGGCAGACCTAGTGCTTTAGTAGGTCTTAACGGTGCAGAAGCATTAAGACAAATACCTGCAGAAGCCATTGAAAAAGTAGAAATCATTACCTCTCCATCTGCAAGGTATGATGCAGAAGGTACCGCTGGTATTTTAAACATCATTTTAAGAAAAAATAAGTTAACGGGGTTCAATGGTTCTCTGCAATTAGATTTAGGATATCCTGCAAGAGTAGGAAGTGCATTTAATGCAAATTGGAGAACAAAAAAATGGAATTTATTTACAAATACAGGTTTTAGATACAATGAAACACCCGGAAACTCTTTTTATGACACAAATTACTTATTGGCAACTGCACAAAATGCAAGAGTTGTAGAAAAAAGAAATTTCGACAGGTTAGGCAGATCTATTTTTACAAGCTTTGGTGCAGAGTATTACCTTACTAAAAACGCTAGCATCATTGGAAATATTATTTTTAATGGCGGTAATGATGATGATGTTAACACAAATAGTATCGAACGTTTTAACTCTAACGGAAACATCAATGAAGCATCGTTAAGAACTGAAAACGAAAGTGAAGACGAAGAAAGAATTCAGTACACATTAGATTACGTAAACACCTTTAATGATAGTGGAAAAAGATTGTCCGTAAACATACAATACTCTACAGAAGTAGAAGATATTTTAAACGATATACCAGAAGTAAATACACAAATAAATTTTACAGACGAGATAGAAAAAGTTATCGAAAACCAGAATGAAGACAGGGCTTTACTTCAAGTAGACTATGCACATCCTGTAGGAGAAAACATTCAGTTTGAAGCGGGTTATAGAGGTAATTATAGAGATATTTCTAACAGTTTCTTTTTAGAACAAACAGACTTTAAAAACAACATTCCAACAGAAGTGCTTTTAGATAATAACTTTAATTACAAAGAATTTGTAAACGCAGCTTATTTTCAATACGGTCAAAAATTTAACAACCTTTCTCTTTTAGTTGGTTTGCGTTACGAGCTAACTTCAGTAGAAATAGATCAAGAAAATTCTAACTTACCAGAAGAAAAAAATTACAACAATTTATTTCCAACTTTAAATGTAGGCTATGAAATTAAAGATGGTGAAAACATTACGCTAGGGTACAATAGAAGAATTAGAAGACCAAGAGGAAGAAGCTTAAATCCGTTTCCAAGCAGATCAAGTGAAGCAAATATTTACACCGGTAATGTAGATTTAAATCCTGTTTTTACAGATGCGTTAGACTTTGGATACCTAAAAAGATGGGATAAATTTACTTTAAGTACTTCTTTGTACTATAACATAAGTAATGATAGCTGGGAAAGAATACAAGAAGACACTGGTGATGTTACAGACAATGGAGACCCAATTACTAAAAGGTTTCCCATTAACTTATCTACTGAAGAAAGAATTGGTTTTGAGTTTACCTTAAACTACAGGCCTCTTAAAATTTGGAATATTAACAGCGATTTTAACCTATTTAAAGTAACTACCGAAGGCGATTACACTAACCCAACAACAAATGTTACCCAAAATTTCGACTTTAATAACACCGCTTTCTCAGTTCGATTAAATCAAAAAATTACGTTACCAGGTAAAACGGATGTACAAATTAACTCTAATTACAGAGGTGCTTCTCAAAACGCACAATCAGAAACAAATGGTATTTTTACAATGGATCTTTCAGCCAGCAAAGATTTGTTTGACGAAAAAGCCTCTGTAAGCTTAAATGTAAGCGATCTTTTTAATGGACGAAGAAGAGAAAGCACTACAATAATTCCTGGGTTTTCTGAGCAATACAGTGAGTTTCAATGGAGAGAACGCCAAATAAGAGTAAGCTTTGTGTATCGTTTCAACCAAAAGAAACAAAAACAAAGAGGTGGTAGAGAAAATGGTGGCGCAGAAGAATACGAAGGATAATTCTTTGGGCGTTTTAACAGGCTTTACGTTGCAATCTTTTTTAAGAAAAAAAAAAAAGGATTTCCACTGCAATCCTTAACGCAACTGGCTAATAAATTTAAAAATAAAAAACTCGTAACGCATTTAGCGTTACGAGTTTTTTAATATATGTACTAAGAAAACTACTTTCCTTCAGCAGCTTGTCTTGCTTCTTTCTTTAATTTTAAATTCTCCCAAATTGTACCACCAATCCAATAAGGTACTACAAAAGTTAATAAAAATATCAACAACCAAAAACCAGCTGTAAAAATAAACATGAATAAAACTAAACCTGAGAATTGAGAAAAATCTAACATTTTTATTGTTTTAAATAATAATTAATGCAAAAATAAGATATATTTTCAAATTTCACTATCAAAATTTATTTTTTTTCGTAGCTATTTAAAACAAATTCATCCTAATTATTTTGGTTTGATTTTCGTAAATTTGTAATCTTAAATATACCTTACGAATTATGAAATATAGAATCGAAAAAGATACAATGGGTAATGTAGAAGTACCCGCAGATAAATATTGGGGTGCACAAACAGAACGTTCTCGAAATAACTTTAAAATTGGTGCAGCAGGATCTATGCCTTTAGAAATTGTTTATGGTTTTGCATACCTTAAAAAGGCTGCAGCATACACAAATTGCGATCTTGGTGTATTATCATCAGAAAAAAGAGACTTAATTGCACAAGTTTGTGATGAAATATTAGCTGGAAAATTAGACGACCAATTTCCGCTAGTAATTTGGCAAACAGGCTCTGGTACTCAATCGAACATGAATGTGAACGAAGTAATTGCAAACAGAGCGCATGAAATCGCAGGCAAGGTAATTGGTGAAGGAGAAAAAACAATTCAACCAAATGATGATGTTAATAAATCGCAATCATCTAACGATACTTTTCCTACAGGTATGCACATTGCAGCCTACAAAAAAATCATAGAAACAACCATTCCTGGTGTTACTCAACTAAGAGATACTTTACAAGCAAAATCTGAGGCATTTAAAGATGTAGTAAAAATAGGTAGAACGCATTTAATGGATGCTACTCCACTTACTTTAGGTCAAGAATTTTCTGGGTACGTTGCACAATTAAACTTTGGTTTAAAAGCTTTAAACAATACTTTAGAGCACTTATCTCAATTAGCCTTAGGCGGAACTGCGGTAGGAACCGGATTAAATACACCAGCTGGTTATGATGTTTTAGTAGCAAAATACATTGCTAAATTTACAGAAATGCCTTTTATTACTGCAGAAAATAAATTTGAAGCTTTGGCTGCACACGATGCTTTGGTAGAAACTCATGGAGCTTTAAAACAAATTGCTGTATCTTTAAATAAGATTGCCAATGATATTAGAATGATGGCCTCTGGACCAAGATCTGGTATTGGAGAAATTATAATTCCTGCAAATGAACCAGGTTCTTCTATTATGCCAGGAAAAGTAAACCCAACACAAGCAGAAGCAATAACAATGGTTTGTGCACAAGTAATGGGGAACGATGTTGCAGTAACAATCGGAGGAACTCAAGGACATTATGAGCTAAACGTTTTTAAACCAATGATGGCTGCTAATGTTTTACAATCGGCTCAGTTAATTGGTGATGCTTGTGCTTCTTTTGAAGAAAATTGTGCTTCAGGAATAGAACCAAATCATACAAGAATTAAAGAATTATTAAACAATTCTTTAATGTTAGTTACCGCTTTAAACACCAAAATCGGGTATTATAAAGCAGCAGAAATTGCAAATACAGCTCACGAAAACGGAACTACTTTAAAAACAGAAGCAGTTCGTTTAGGGTATGTTACAGAACAAGAATATGACGAATGGGTTAAACCTGAGGAAATGACAGGAAGTCTTAAATAATTTTAAAAACTAAAAAAGCTGCAAATTAATTTGCAGCTTTTTTTTTAGCATATTTTACTTAAAACAAATTGTTGTTTTTAACTACAAATACCTTTCTTTCACAATATTTAAATGATGTATTTGATGCCCAGAAAACAAATACCCTAAAGCTCTTACAGAGATTTTATTTTCTGACGCAATACCTACTCTAAGCAATGCATCTTCAGAAAAACTTTTAAATAAGTGAATTGTAGATTGTCTTAACACCTGCATTTCTTCAATTAAATGCCTATAATCTCTTTCGTTTGCATTGTCGTTTGCAACAAAAACATCTTGATCAAAACCTGGTAAAGATGTAGTATCATTTCTTCCAAAACACAAAGCTCTGTAGGTAAAAACACGTTCTGTATCTATGATGTGCTGAATCAGTTCTTTCAACGTCCATTTACCATCTGCATAAGCATAATTGTGTTTTTCTTGAGGCACGCTTTGTAATAAAGTATCAAAACTTTTTTGTGAATTTTCTAAATTATCTAAAATCGATGTATCAGAATTGACAAGTTGAATGTATTTTTCAAAATATTCGTGGTATTCTTCTTTAGGAATCATATGATAATAAATATGTTTATATGAAAAAAGCATCGAATTAACGATGCTTTAAATTATTTTTTTAGTTTTAAAAATCTTAATACTTTAGAAAAAACAGAATTTGACTCTTCATTTTCATGATAACCATTTCCATATTTTCCGTAACCATAACCGTATCCATAACCATAGCCATAACCATATTTATTTTGAACAGTAAAATCATTTAAAACATAACTAATATTAGAAACTTCTTTATTTCTATACTTTTCATCTATCATTTTCATCATTCCTTTTTCTGAATAGTTTTGACGAATTACATACATAATTGCATCACCATACTTAAAAAGCTCTAAAGCATCAGAAACCAAACCTACAGGCGGTGTATCAATAATTACATAATCATACTTTTCTTGTAAACTTTTAATCATTGCATCTGTAGTATCACTTAAAAGAAGTTCAGAAGGGTTTGGCGGAATTGGCCCAGACAAAATAACATCTAAATTTGGTACTTCTGTTTTAAGTATAACTTCTTCTAAAGACTTTTGATGAATTAAATGATTTACAACACCAATATCGTTATTCAAACCAAAATCATCATAAATCTTTGGTTTTCTCAAATCTAAACCAATTAAAACGGTTTTCTTTCCACTTAAAGCAAAAGCAGATGCCATGTTAATAGAAATCATTGTTTTACCTTCTCCACTTACAGAAGAAGTTAATAATATTGTTTTAGAGTTTGATGAACTAGCATCTTTAAATAAAAATTGTATATTAGATCTTAATGCTCTAAAAGATTCTGATATAGAAGATTTAGGGCTCTCAAAAACAACTAAATTACTTTTTCTTAAATTTTTACCTACAACACCTAAAACAGGAATAGAGTAATTATTCTGAATTTCTTCTGCTGAATGAATTTTATTATCTAATACTTCTTTAATAATGATATAAAAAAGTGGTAAGATAATACCTAACATCAAACCAATTAAATAATTAAATTGAGGTTTTGGGTAATTAGGACCTTCACCCAAGTCTTTTGCTTCATCTATAATTTTAATATCAGAAACATTAGCTGCAATTGCAGTACCAGCTTCATAACTTTTCTGTTTTAAATAATTATAATTTGTTTCAGAAATTTCAAAATTTCTTTGATATTTTAATAGACCTTGCTCTCTAGCAGGTAATTTTTTTAGTTTAGAATTTGACTTTGAAAGAGTTTTATTTAAACTAGAAATCTTACTTAAATTTATCGATCTTAAATTAGCTATATTTTCTAATAGATTATTCTTTGCTACACTAATCTGATTATTTAACTCTATTAACTGCGGATAATTATCAGTAACAGTTCTTCTTAACTGCTCTTTTAGAGTAGATTTTTGTATTAAAATAGCTATTTCTTGAGCTATTTTAGCATCTTGAATTTTAATGAGTGCAGGCATAGGTATGCCTTCTGTGTACTGATTGTGTGAAACAATATATTTTTTTAAATTATTTAAATAATCATTAAACTCTAATAATTCTTTTTTCTCTTTTTCTAAATCGATAATTTCGGTAAAAACCTGAGATCCTTCTGTAGATAAATCAAAAATATTATTAACTGATTTATAAGCACCCAGCTCTTTTTCAATTCTCTTTAAACTATCTTTTTCTTTAACAAATAATTCATCTATAAATTTTTTGGTATTTCTAGCATAAAGAATCTTTTCTTCTTTTTTATCATCTTCTAAAACCTTAATTGTTGTATTTAAATAAGCAACAATTCTGTTTTTATTAGGGCCACTCATGGATAGCTTCATAATAGAAGAAGCACCATCTAAAATATTAACTGATACACTTTTATAGCTAGACACTGTACTATCGAAATTATTAAACTTTACGTAAAAAACATCACCAACATTAAAGATATCATTCTTAGTTATTGTAAAGTTTAAAAAAGGAGAATTAAATGCTTCACCCACAGTAATTTCTTCAGAAAAACGGTTGGTATTTGGTATATAATCTACAATTTCATTAGTATTATAAGTAACCGTTTTATTACCCCCAAGCTCATTGAAATCAAAAGATAATTTAAGTTTGTTTTTACCCGTAATTTCTACCTTAATTAAAGAATTATATATTTGTGGTTTAGCAGTATTTAGCTCAATTTTAAAAGGTGTATAACCATACACATCATCCATTCTATATTTTGCTTCTTTTAAGTAACTTATGTAGAATTTTAGTTTTTTTACAACCTTTTCATTATGAGTTCTAGAACCTAATATCACTTTAATTGTCTCTACCTCATTACTACTACCGCCCCAATTAAATGCAATATTTGTTCCAGTAGAAAATAAAGGATTATTTTCTTCTTTAACAGAAATCATAGAACTTAAAGTATACCTTTTTTGTTTAAAACCATTTATAAATTTGGCAACAACTAGGCACAAAACTATTGTTGTTAAAAATAATTTCCAATAAGATAATAGCTTAAAAAAATAGCTTTTAACATCTATATTTTCCTGAATATTTTGTGTAGAATTTATTTTCTTTTCCATATAAATTATAAATTTCTAGCAAGTATAAAGGTAGAGGTTAACAACGTAAAAATAGAGATTATTGTTGTAAGTGTCTGAAGACCAGTAGTACCTGTACCCCACGCCTTTTGCTTTAAAGGAATTATATTGATAATATCATTTGGCTTGATATAAAATACTGGCGAATTGATAGCATTAATATCAGTTAGATCTATTAAAAATTTTTCGGTGCCCGATAAAGAGTTTCTAATAATTTCTACTTTTTTTCTATTACCAACTAAAGTAATGTCTCCAGAATTTGCGATTGCATCAATAATTGAAACTCTATTTCTAAAAATTACTTTCGGACCAGGCTGATTTATTTCACCAATAATCGTATATTTTATACCTGATAATTTTACAGTTACAAAAACGTTTTCTGTATTTTTAATAAACGCAGTAAGCGCTTCCTCAATTTTACTTCTAACTTCTAAAACTGTGTACCCTAAAACATTAACATTACCAATAGTTGGCAATCTAATATTCCCATAAGCATCAATACTGTAATCTGTATAATATCCTTCACCGCTACTAGTAGCATTTATATTTGATGAACCAGCAGAAGCATTTTCTAAAGTTTGTTTATTAAAAATAGAAACCATTTCGGGGTTGCTCGATTTAATATTAATATTTAAAATATCGTCTACTTGTAATTTGTATGGTATATTATTTATTCGGGTAATTTCTTTTTTTTGAGTAGGCGTGCCTTGTAGATAAATTAAATCTTTCCCAGGAACACAAGAAAAAAGAAAAGGTATAAATAAGAGGGTTAAAAAGTGTTTTTTCATTTTTTTTGATCATCAATTAGCACAAATATACTTTTTAAAAGTGGTATGCTATAATTTTATTTTATTTTCGTTTTTTATTCTAAATATGATTCAATCAATTCTTTCTTACATCACTTTTTTATTAAAATCTACAAACCAGCATGGTGTTCACTCTCCTTTTGTGTACAATTTGGTTACCAAATGTTTCTACAAAAAAAAGAATGCTAGTTCATGGATTTTTTTCAAAAAGGTAAAGCAACAATTATTAGACAATAAAAATAAAATTAAAGTCACAGATTTTGGCTCGGGTTCTAAAATTTTTAAATCACCTTATCGTTCTATTTCTAAAATTGCTAAAGTGGCAGGCATGTCTAACACAAAAGGAAAATTATTAATTAAAATAATAAATTATTTTAAACCTCTAAATGTGTTAGAAATTGGCACTTCTGTTGGATTAGGAACGACTGCAATTAAAACAGGTAACAAGGAAGCAAACATAATTACGTTAGAAGGCTGTAAAACAACGAGTAATGTTGCAAAAGAATTATTTTTAAAAAATAATTTTAAAAATATTGAAATAGTAAATGGTCATTTTAACACCACGCTAGAAAATATCATCAAAAACAAAAAGTTTGATTTTATCTATTTTGATGGCAACCATACCAAAGCAGATACTTTAAACTATTTTAACTTGTGTTTACCGACAATAACCAATGATTCTCTTTGGATTTTCGATGATATCTACTGGACAAAAGAAATGACTGAAGCTTGGGTAGAAATTAAAAATCATCCGAAAGTAAAAGTTACAGTAGATGTCTTTCATTTTGGTCTTGTTTTTTTTAGAAATGAGCAAGAAAAAGAACATTTTAAAATAAGGACATAACACTATTAAAACATTGTAATTAAATCTAAAATAGAAAGAAAATAAGTGACAAACTTCGTAACTTTGATACTTTTACAAATAGACACTTAATTTTAGATGAAAATATATACAAAAACAGGTGATACTGGCACAACGTCCCTTTTTGGAGGCACAAGAGTTAAAAAATACAATTTAAGAATAGAAAGTTATGGCACCGTAGATGAGTTAAACTCTTACATCGGTTTAATTAAAGACCAAGACATTAGCAAAGACGTTAAAAATTCTTTGTTAAAAATACAAACAGAGTTATTTACTTTAGGTGCAATGTTGGCAACACCAACAGATAAAGAAACACTAAAAAATGGGAAAGAGCGTTTAAACATTCCAAAAATAAATAACAATTCTGTTCTATTTTTAGAACAAGAAATAGATAAAATGGATGCAGTACTTTCTCAAATGACCCATTTTATATTACCAGGTGGTCATCAAGCGGTGTCATTTTGTCACGTAGCAAGATGCGTATGTAGACGAGCAGAACGTTTAACTGTTGAATTAAACGATCAAGAAACAATACAAAATGAGGTAATTATATACCTAAACCGCCTATCTGACTATCTTTTTATGTTGGCACGAAAATTGACCAAAGATTTAGGAGTTGAAGAAATTAAATGGATTCCCGAAAAAAATTAATAAGTTCTTTTTTTATCGATTTTAATTGAAAATAAATTTTATTCAAACCATAAAACACTGTTTAAAAGGTTTTTATTGAAAAATATTTTTAGTTAACCGTAAATTTCTTAAAAAAGACTTGCATAATTAGGTAAAAAAATTATTTTTGCACAAAATTAAACAATAAGAAATGTATTGGACATTAGAATTAGCATCTTATTTAGCAGATGCACCTTGGCCAGCAACCAAAGACGAATTAATAGATTACGCTATTAGAACCGGTTCTCCTTTAGAAGTAGTAGAAAACCTACAAGATATTGAAGACGAAGGTGACTCTTACGATTCTATCATAGAAATCTGGCCAGATTACCCCACCGAAGATGATTATCTTTGGAACGAAGATGAATATTAAAAATTAAAACAATACAAAAAGTCTCTAAAGAGGCTTTTTTTTGGTTTTAACTCAGGCTTAATAATATTAAAAAATCAGGTTTTTAAACTCTTGATTTACAATAAAATAATGTAACAGATAAAACTGTTACTAAAAATATAGAAAACACATGAGCATTATAAATTCAGTTATTAAACTTTTTGTAGGAGACAAACAACAAAAAGATTTAAAAGGGTTACAACCCGTTGTAGAAGATGTTAAAAAATTTGAAGCTACTTTTTCTAAATTATCAAACGATGAACTTCGAGCAAAAACGATCGAATTTAAAGCTTTAATTAAAGAAGCTACAAAAGATTTCGATGATAAAATTTTAGCCTTAGAAGAAGAAGCAAAAATAGCAGATATTGATCGTCAAGAAGATATCTATAACGAAATAGATGTTTTAAAAGATGAGTCTTACACTGTTTCAGAAGCAACATTAATTAAAATAATGCCAGCAGCTTTTGCCGTAGTAAAAGAAACTGCTAAACGTTTTGCAGAAAATGAGTTTTTAGAAGTAACTGCAACACCTTATGATAGAGAAATTTCTGTAGAAAGAGAGAATGTTTCTTTAAAAGAAGACAAAGCAATCTGGGCTAACTCATGGGATGCCGCAGGTAAACCAATTACTTGGGACATGATTCATTATGATGTACAACTTATTGGTGGCTCTGTATTACACCAAGGAAAAGTTGCCGAAATGATGACAGGAGAAGGAAAAACCCTAGTTTCTACCCTACCCGTTTATCTAAATGCATTAACAGGAAACGGCGTTCATTTAGTTACCGTAAATGACTACTTAGCAAAACGTGATAAAGCTTGGATGGGGCCAATCTTCGAATTTCATGGCTTTACAACAGATTGTATAGACTATCATCAACCAAACTCAGACGCTAGAAGAAAAGCTTATAATGCTGATATAACTTATGGAACAAATAACGAATTTGGTTTCGATTATTTACGTGATAATATGGCTAGTTCTAAAGATGATTTAGTACAAAGAACACCAAATTACGCTATTATAGATGAGGTAGATTCTGTTTTAATTGATGATGCAAGAACTCCTTTAATTATTTCTGGCCCTGTACCTCAAGGAGACAGACACGAGTTTAATGAACTTAAACCTTTAGTATCTGATATTGTTAGTTTACAAAAACAACATCTTGTAGGTGTTTTTGCTGAAGCAAAAAAATTAATAGCAGAAGGCAATGACAAAGATGGTGGTTTTTTATTACTAAGAGTATACAGAGGATTGCCAAAAAACAAAGCACTTATTAAATTTTTATCAAAAGAAGGTGTTAAACAAATTTTGCAGAAAACAGAAAACTACTACATGCAAGATAACAACAAGTTGATGCCAGAAGTAGATAAAGATTTATGGTTTGTTGTAGAAGAAAAAAATAATCAAATTGATTTAACCGATAAAGGAATAGCACATTTGTCTGAAAAAACAGCAAATGACAACTTCTTTGTATTACCAGATATTGGTGTAAAAATAGGAGAAATTGATACTTCGGAAGAGTCTTTGGAAGAAAAAGCAATTCAAAAAGAAGCTCTTTACAAAGATTTTAGCATTAAAAGTGAACGTATACATACAATGAACCAACTTTTAAAAGCATACACTGTTTTTGAAAAAGATGTAGAGTACGTTGTAATGGATAATAAAGTAATGATTGTTGATGAGCAAACAGGTCGTATTATGGATGGCCGTCGTTACTCTGACGGATTACACCAAGCAATTGAAGCAAAAGAAAATGTAAAAATTGAAGATGCTACTCAAACATTTGCTACGGTAACATTACAGAATTACTTTAGAATGTACAGAAAACTGTCTGGTATGACAGGTACCGCTATTACAGAAGCTGGAGAATTATGGGAAATCTATAAATTAGATGTGGTAGAAATACCAACTAACAAACCTATTTTAAGAGACGATAAAGAAGATTTAATCTATAAAACTGCAAGAGAAAAATACAATGCTGTAATTGAAGACATTGTTACATTAGTAGAGCAAAAAAGACCCGTTTTAGTTGGTACAACTTCTGTAGAAATTTCAGAATTACTAGGTAGAATGTTGCAAATGCGTAAAATACCGCACAATATTTTAAATGCAAAATTACACAAAAGAGAAGCTGATGTTGTTGCAGCAGCAGGTAATCCTGGTGTGGTTACAATTGCTACAAATATGGCTGGTCGTGGTACAGATATAAAATTATCTAATGAGGTAAAAGAATATGGTGGTTTGGCTATTATTGGTACAGAAAGACACGATTCTAGACGAGTAGATAGACAACTTAGAGGACGTGCCGGAAGACAAGGAGACATTGGTTCTACACAGTTTTATGTAGCATTAGATGATAATTTAATGCGTCTTTTTGGTTCTGATAGAATTGCCAAGATGATGGATAGAATGGGATTAAAAGAAGGAGAAGTTATACAACACTCTATGATTACCAAGTCTATCGAAAGAGCACAGAAGAAAGTAGAAGAAAACAATTTTGGTATTCGTAAACGTTTACTAGAATATGATGATATTATGAACGCTCAAAGAGAGTTTGTTTATAAGAGAAGACGCCATGCATTAGACGGTAAACGTTTACAAGTAGATATTGCAAACATGATTTATGATACCTGCGAGTCAATTATAAATAATAATAAAGCGGCAAAAGACTTTCAGAATTTTGAATTTGAATTGATTCGTTTTTCTTCAATGACATCACCATTTAATGAAGAAGAATTTGGTAAAAAGTCTGAAAAAGAATTAGCAGACATACTTTACAATGAGGTTGCCAAACATTACAAAAATAAAATAGAAAGAAATGCTGTGTTAGCATTTCCAGTAATAAAAGATGTTTTTGAAAACGAAGGTGACAAATATGAAAGAATAGTTGTTCCTTTTACAGATGGTACAAAATCTTTACAGGTAGTAACCAATTTAAAAGAAGCTTATGAAAGTGAAGGGAAATCTTTGGTTACAGACTTCGAGAAAAATATTACGCTTGCAATTATAGATGAAAATTGGAAAGATCATTTACGTAAAATGGATGATTTAAAACAGTCTGTACAAAATGCTTCTTACGAACAAAAAGACCCTTTATTAATTTATAAATTCGAAGCGTTTGAATTGTTTAAAACTACTGTTGATGAAATAAACAGAGAAGTATTGTCTTTCTTATTTAAAGGAGAATTACCTGCACAAGATAGAAGTCAGATTTCTGCAGCTCAGCAACAGAAAAGAGAACGCTTAAACACCAGTAAAGCAGACGTTCAAAACTCTACAGAACAGGCTATTCAAAACTCTAAACAGCAATCAGAGCCTGTAGAAACCATCACTAGAGAGCATCCAAAAGTTGGTAGAAATGAAAGAGTTACTATAAAAAATGTAATGAGCGGAGAAGAAAAAGAAGTAAAATACAAACAAGCAATACCACTAATCGAAAAAGGAGATTGGGTAATTGTTAATCAATAAAATAATCAACAAAAATAAAAACCGTTTAGAAAATTTCTAAACGGTTTTTTTATGTTGTAAAATTGAAATTAAAAATCGGTTATGTGCCCCCAATTTTCACCTGTTTTAATTCTATGCAACTGCATGGTAGAAACACCAAACTGCTTGGCAATCATTTTTAAACGAGTTCTTCTATTTGGGTCAAATAATTTTCTCTTTATCAATCGAACCCTTCCTTCTGATAATTTTGAGGTAGGTATAAATTTACCTCTTTTTTCATAAAAAGGATTTGCAAATTGATGCAGTTCTTTTTCTCTTTTGGTTGCCCACTTTAAATTAGAGAGTTTATTGTTTTTTTTATCGTAGTCTAAATGAAGAACACAAACAGCATCTTCTGGCTTTTCTAAAAAAGCATCTGCCATTAGCTTGTGTATATAAAGTGAAGTAGACTTATTTTTAAATTTAGTACCAGGCTCTCTTTTAACGTTTAAAATTAAATAGCCATTTATAAAACTATCTTTAACCAAACTATAATCTGCATCTTTCAATTTTAAAACTCTACCTAAGGTAGAAATTCTAAATTTCTGATCTTGATCTATGCCTTTTTTAAATTTAATATCTTTCCATTGTTCGTCGGGGGAATTACGAATCATATACTTGTTTTAAAATTAATCGAAATTTGTATCCATTTTAAGGTAATCTAAAAACTCACGTTTTCTATCTTTTTCTTTAAATTTACCACCAAATTCTGCGGTAACTGTAGAGCTTTCTATGTCTTTTATTCCTCTAGAATTTACACATAAATGTTTTGCATCAATAACACATGCAACATCTTGTGTGCCCAAGGCTTCTTGCATTGCCTGTACCACTTGCATTGTTAAACGCTCTTGAACTTGTGGCCTTTTAGCAAAATATTCTACAATTCTATTCATTTTAGACAAACCGATAACCTTTCCATCAGAAATATAAGCTACATGTGCTCTACCAATAATTGGTAGTAAATGATGCTCGCAAGTAGAATAAACAACAATGTTTTTTTCTACCAACATTTCACCATAATTATAGTTATTATCAAATGTAGATGCCTTAGGTTTATTTTTTGGATTTAAACCCATAAACAACTCATTTACAAAAGCTTTAGCAACTCTTTTAGGAGTACCTTGTAAACTATCATCAGATAAATCCATTCCTAAAGTAGTTAAAATATCTTTAACACTTTCTTGTATTTTTTCTATTTTCTGTTCATCAGTAATATCAAAAGCATCTGCTCTTAAAGGGGTCTTTGCCGATGTACCAACATGGTTCTCACCTATTTCTTCAATTCTTTCGTCATTCATTTTGCTACTCAATTCAAACATTTCAATCGTTAGTTATACTGCAAATTTACGAGTTTACTACGTATTATTTTAATTTTTCTAATAAATCTGATAAAGAACAATTTAATTGTTCTCCTGAAATCATGTTTTTTAGAATAAAGTCATCATTTTCAACACCAGAAACAACAAATTCAATTGCTCTACTAGAGACATACTTCCATTGTTTTTTTTGTTGCTTATTACTTTCACCTAAATCAGGATAAAACTCTGCCTTAATACCATGTTCTCTTAAAAATTTAATGGCTTTCATTTTAGTAAAATCATTAGATGCATCAAAATTTAAGAAAACAATTTTAGGTTTTGGGTTGTCTACTTTTTTAAACAAGTCTAACTCCTCTAAAACAAGATAAATTCTGTCTAATCCGAAAGAAACACCAACACCAGAAACATCTTTTAATCCAAATATACCTGTTAAATCATCATATCTTCCTCCTCCACCAATAGAGCCCATTTTTACACCTTCTGGAGCAGCAACTTCAAAAATTGCACCTGTGTAATAATTTAAGCCTCTTGCTAAAGTTACATCTATCTCTAAATTAGCGGTTTTTAAACCTAACTCTTTGATTGAATTGATTATAAAACGCAACTCTTCTACTCCTTTTGTTCCTTCTTCTGATGCTTGTAACATTGTTGCTAAAGCATCTAAGTTTTCAGAATTTGTGCCATTAAAAGAAAATAATGGTTGTACTTTTTTTATGGCATCAGAAGAAATTCCTTTAGATAACATTTCTGTTTCTACTTTTTCTTGACCTATTTTATCTAACTTATCTAAGGCAACAGTAAAATCAATTAATTTGTCTTTTGCACCAATGACTTCTGCAATACCAGACAATATTTTTCTATTATTAATTTTGATGGTTGTACCAGACAAACCTAATTTTGTAAAAACGGCATCATACAACTGAATAAAATCTACTTCTTGCCATAACGACTCGCTACCTACTACATCTGCATCGCATTGAAAAAATTCTCTAAAACGACCTTTTTGAGGTCTATCTGCACGCCAAACTGGTTGAATTTGATATCTTTTAAAAGGAAATGTAATTTCATTTTGATGCTGAACAACATACCTTGCAAAAGGCACTGTAAGATCATATCTTAAGGCTTTTTCTGATATTTGAGAAGTAACTTTTAAACTGTTTTTGTTTGATAAAAGTTTCTCGTCTGCTTTCTTTAAAAAATCGCCAGAATTTAAAATTTTAAATATCAAACGATCTCCTTCTTCTCCATACTTACCCATTAAAGTCGCTGAGTTCTCGAAACTAGGAGTCTCTATTGGCTGAAAACCAAATGTTTGAAAACTCTCTTTTATTGTATTGATGATGTAGGTTCGATTAGCAACTTCGGTCGGCGAAAAATCTCTGGTTCCTTTTGGAATGCTTGGTTTCATTAAATAGTTTTTAGTTTTTGGCTTTTAGTTTATGGTGAAATCACTCATAACTTAAAACTCAACACTTGTCATTATGAATTGCGGATACAAATATCGTGAAAATTATACTTTTTTAAAGTTTCTTGAAGCTTTTATTTTGATGTCTTAAACTATATAAAGAAGCATTTAACTCGAAACCTAATAAAAGTATTATTGAATTTAACCAAACAAAAAGCATCAATATTAAAAGGGTACCAATTGAGCCATATAATTGATTGTATTGCGCAAATTTAACAACATAAATTCCGAATAAATAAAATGTAAATAAAGAAACTACAGTAGTTAAAAGTGCCCCAGCAGAAAAAAACTTGGTTTCTTTACCTTGTTTGGTACCATATCTAAATAATAATGCAACAATTGTAAAAATCATCATTAAAAACAAGAGTCCTTTTCCTAAAAAAAACAGATTTAAATCGTTGGTATTAAACCAACCTTTTTCATCAATCTTAGACAAAGCTACTTGATATAAAATAAGTGAAATTATAGTTACTATTAAGAAAAAAGACATCAACAATGAAACTCCTAAAGAAATAAAGTAACTTTTAAATACATTTCTAACATCTGTAACATGATAAGAATATTCGAAACCTCCAAAAATTGCATTAACACCATTGGTCATTAAGAAAATCGACAATAAAAAACCAAAAGAAAGTAAGCCTCCGTATTGATTGTTTATAATATCTACCAGAACGGTATTAACAGCATCGAAGGTTTGCGGAGGTAAAATTTCTTTAATAAAAGAGAATAATCCTTCCTGAAAACCTTCTATAGGTATGTATGGTATTAATGTTAAAATGAATAATAAAAAGGGAAATACTGCCATAAAAAAACTGAATGCAATACCGCCAGCTCTTGTTGTTAATGCTCCTCTAACAATACCAACTGTATACATTTCTAAGACATCGTATAAAGTCATTCCTTTTAAACCTGGTACTTTTATTTTTTGCAAGAAAGTCACCAAAATATTTAAAATTGGTATTTTTTTTAACTTTTCTTCAATTTCTTTACTCATTATTAACGTATGATAATTTTATGTTTTAGTAACAATCCATCAACCGTATCTCTACTAAACTTTGCTCCTTTTAACTTATTTTCTTCAGGATTAATTCCAAAATTAGTCGCTGTCAAAAAATCTGACTTTTCTAAATTGCTATTCTCAAAAATAGCATTTTTTAAATCGCAATTACCAAAAAAAGAATTTGTTAATGTAGTTTCTGTAAAATCTACTTCTTGTAAATTACAATCTTTAAATTGGGTATTTGGTATTTTTAGCTGATAAAAAGAGGCTAAATTTAACAAACAATCTTTAAAACTGACCTGTAATAAAAAAGGGTCTACTTCATTAAACTTTACACCTATCATTTTGCAATTAGTAAAAACTACATCTTTAAAGGCGGTGTCTTTTACAATCGTATTGCTAAAGTTACAATCTATAAATTCACACTCTACAAACTGAATATTAGAGGCATGTACATTTTCGAAATTACAGTTTTTAAATGTACAATTATCGTACTCCCCTTTCTTAATTTTTGTTTTGGTAAAATCTATTTTTGAATATATTTCTGTATCAAAATAATTGTGCGTCATTGCTGTATTTATGTAAAATTAAAGCACGCTTTAAATTGCTTTTAAACTCAAATCTAAATTATAAACAGAGTGTGTTAATGCGCCCGAAGAGATAAAATCTACTCCACATTCTGCATATTTTCTAATGGTTTTTTCATTGATACCACCAGAAGATTCAGTTAAACAGGTATCCCCTATTAAAGCAACTGCTTTTTTGGTATCTTCATAATTAAAGTTGTCAATTAAAATTCTATAAACACCTTTATTCTTTAAAATTTCTTTAATTTCTTCTATACTTCTCGCCTCTACAATTATTTTTATATCTAAACCTTTGTCTGCTAAATATTGTTTTGTTTTTGTAATTGCAGCTGTTATTCCGCCAGCAAAATCGATATGGTTGTCTTTTATCATTACCATATCATACAATGCGAATCGATGGTTTTCACCGCCACCAATTTTTACCGCCCATTTTTCTAAAGCTCTAATACCTGGGGTTGTTTTTCTGGTATCTAAAACTTTCGTTTTTGTACCTTTTAATAAATTAGCAAAAAAAGTAGTTTTTGTTGCTATTGCACTCATTCTTTGCATGGCATTTAACACCAAACGCTCTGCCATTAAAATCGATTGTGATTTACCTGAAACATGAAAAACAACATCTCCAAAGTGAACCTTTTCACCATCATTTATAAAGGTTTCTACTTTTAGATCTGCATCTACATAAGCAAAAACTTGTTTTGCAAATGCTACTCCTGCTATAATTCCTTCTTCTTTTACCAAAAGTTTTGCTTTACCAGTTGCTTCTTTTGGAATACAAGAAAGCGATGTATGATCTCCATCTCCAATATCTTCTCTAATAGCATTGGCAATTATTAACTCTAGTTCTTTTTCAAATTGTTTTTTTGATATCATATTTCATCTATTCTGATGTAAAAATAACAATGATTTTCATTTTTTTACTACTTCTGATGTTTTTATGTATTAAAACTAATAAATTTGTGCCGACAATATTGTCTCCTCGAGCGCAGTCGAGAGGTTTTAATAAGGTTCCGACTGCGCTCGACCAGACAACAAATGAAAATTAAATTACTAGCCATTGGTAAAACTGACAATAAAAATTTAATTCAATTGATTGATGAATATCAAAAGAGATTAAAACATTATATAAAGTTTGAGTTAGAAATTATACCCGACATAAAAAATGTAAAAAATTTAAGCGAAGTTCAGCAGAAAGAAAAAGAAGGTGATCTTATTTTAAATAAATTACAAAATACAGACCAATTGGTTTTGTTAGATGATAAAGGAAAACATTTTACCTCTATCGAATTTTCTAAATACCTTCAGAAAAAAATGAATGCAGGAATCAAACAACTGGTTTTGGTAATTGGTGGCCCATATGGTTTTTCTGATGCTGTATATGCTAAATCGACAGGAAAAATATCTCTTTCTAAAATGACATTTTCTCACCAAATGATTCGTTTATTTATTGTTGAACAACTATACCGAGGTTTTACTATTTTAAAAAATGAACCATATCATCACGAATAAAATTAATAATAGTATTTCTTCTCAAATTTTAAAATTGAAGGAATAAAAACTTTGTAACTTTGACTATCAAATACAACCAATAAAATGAAATTAGTTTTTGCTACTAACAATCTAAATAAACTAAAAGAAGTACAAGAAATGTTGCCAAGTTCTATTGAATTATTGAGCTTAGAAGACATTAATTGTTTTGATGAAGTAGCCGAAACAGAGACTACTTTACAAGGAAATGCTAAACTTAAAGCAAATTATATTACAGATAAATTTGGTTATAATTGTTTTGCAGACGATACAGGTTTAGAAGTAGATATTTTAGAAGGTAAACCTGGCGTTTATTCTGCAAGATACGCTGGCGTACCGACAAACTCAGAAAATAATATGCAAAAATTATTAGCTGAATTAAATGATAAAGAAAATAGAAAAGCACAATTTAGAACGGCAATTTGCTTAAATTTAGACGGGAAACAAACTCTTTTTGAAGGAGTTTGTAAAGGAGAAATTTTAAGTAAAAAACAGGGTGAAAAAGGTTTTGGCTACGACCCTATTTTTAAACCTGTAGGCTTTTCAAATTCTTTTGCTCAAATGAAATCAGAAGAAAAAAACAAAATTTCTCACAGAGGAATTGCAATTCAGAAGTTAGTAGATTTTTTAACAGACTATAAATCGTAAGTTTGTGTTTTTTAGCAAAAACAAATGTTTGATGTAAGTTATTTAAACTTTGCCAAACCAGATATGCATATATGAAACAAAAGAAGTACACAAAACACTTTATAATTTTATCAGTTTTACTGGTTTTTTTGTTTGTTATTAATATCAGTTTAGGTTCTGTTTCAATACCGTTTAAAGATATTTTTAACACCTTATTAGGCGGTGTACCTTGTAAAGAAAGTTGGGAAACCATTATCTTAAATTTTCGTTTACCAAAAGCAATTACCGCTGTATTGGTAGGTTCTGGCCTCTCTATTTGTGGATTATTAATGCAAACGTTATTCAGAAATCCGTTAGCAGGGCCTTTTGTATTGGGTATCTCTTCTGGCGCCAGTTTAGGTGTTGCCATTTTAATTTTAGGAACAACTATTTTTGGCGGTTTTTTATCAAACAGTTCAGCAGCCTCATTTTCTTTACCAATTGCAGCAAGTCTTGGTGCTTTTTTAGTTTTATCAGCAGTTATTATTGCTGCAAATAAAGTTAGAAATACCATGTCTATTTTAATAATAGGGTTAATGTTTGGTAGTTTAACTGCGGCTATAATTAGCGTTTTAGCTTATTTTTCTGAAGCCGCTCAAATACAACAATACCTATTTTGGTCTTTTGGAAGTTTAGGTAATTTAACTTGGAATGAAATTGGCGTTTTTGCAATTATTTATAGCATCGGAATTATAGGATCAATCGCTGTAACAAAACCTTTGAACAGTTTTTTATTGGGAGAAAATTATGCTAAAAGTCTCGGAATTAATGTAAAGAAAAGTAGAAATATTATTTTAATAATTACCAGTATTTTAACAGGGGTAATTACTGCTTTCTCGGGCCCAATTGCCTTTATAGGACTTGCTATACCTCATGTAGCTAGAATGTTATTTTCTAGCGCCAACCACAAAATATTATTACCAGCAACAGCTTTAATTGGTGCTATTGCAATGTTAATTTGCGACATGATTGCACAATTACCAACTAGTGAGTTTACATTGCCAATAAATGCAATTACTTCTCTATTAGGCGCACCTGTTGTAATTTGGCTACTTGTTAGAAAAAAAAGAACTTTTGTGTAAAGTGTATATTTGAAATTTATCAACTAAAAATAAAAAAATCAAACATAATAAAGAAAATATAATTTTAGAAACCGAAAAATTATCGATTGGTTATCACAACAAAAAAGAAGATCTAATTCTTTTTTCTGATGTAAACCTGTCTATAGAAAAAGGAAAACTGATAACTATTCTGGGTAAAAATGGAATAGGGAAATCTACGCTATTAAAAACACTTTCTAAGGTTCACAAACCAATATCTGGCGAAGTTTTACTGAATCAAACAAACATTAAAAATTTTTCAGAGAAAAAAATAGCTAAAAAATTAAGTTTAGTGTTAACAGAAAAATTGCCAGAGAGCCAATTAACAGTTTATGAAATTATTGCTTTAGGCAGACAGCCTTACACCAATTGGATTGATACACTCTCTGATATTGATATTGAAAAAATAGAGACTGCCATCAAAAATACAGAAATAGAACACCTTAAAAACAAGTATTTTTATCAATTAAGTGACGGTCAATTACAAACAGTTTTAATTGCAAGAGCCTTGGCACAAGATACCGAGATTATTATATTAGACGAACCTACTGCTCATTTAGACATGCATCAAACACTAAAAGTTTTTTCTTTATTAAAAAAATTAGTCACAAAAACTCAAAAAACGATCATTATATCATCACATGAAATTAATTTAAGTATTCAATTAGCAGATCAAATTATTCTTTTAAATGATCAATTTATAACCTCGGGATCTGCTGAAGAATTGACTAAAAACAATGCATTTGATAATTTATTTCCAAAAAATCTTATTAAATTTAACAAAACCTTACAACAATTTGTAATCAACAAAAGTTAAATTTGGAGTTATTTTTATTTAAACAACTATATTCTAAAACCAATGAAAAAATTATTTTACCTTTTTGGCTTATCAATTTTTGTAGGCTGTTACACTGTTAAAAACAATACAGAAAAAGACAACAATAAAAATTATGCTGCAAAATATGCCTCTACAATTACTGCAGAAGACCTAAAAACTCATTTATACATATTTGCTTCTGATGAGTTTGAAGGAAGAAATACAGGTGAACTAGGGCAAAAAAAAGCAGTTAATTATTTAAAAGACTTTTATGTAAATCAAAAAATTGCCTCTCCGTTAGGTAAAGACGATTATTTTCAGGAAGTATCATCAGAATGGTTAAATAAAAATGCACGTAGAGGAACATTAAAAGACTCAGAAAATGTTTTGGCTTTTATCAAAGGTTCTGAAAAACCAGATGAAGTTATTGTAATTTCTGCCCATTTAGATCATGAAGGTGTAAAAGACGGAAAAATTTACAATGGTGCAGATGACGATGGCTCTGGATCTATGGCTATTTTAGAAATAGCAGAAGCATTTAAGAAAGCGGTAAAAGACGGAAGAAGTCCTAAAAGATCTATTTTATTTTTACATGTTACCGGAGAAGAAAAGGGTTTATTGGGGTCTAAATATTATACAGAAAACCCAACATTCCCTTTAGCAAACACCGTTTGTAATTTAAATATCGATATGATTGGTAGAATTGATGAAGCGCACGCTTTAGATACTAATTATTTGTATTTAATTGGTTCAGATAAGTTAAGTACAGAGTTGCACGAAGTATCAGAAGAAATGAATACGAAGTACACCAATATTAATTTAGACTATACTTATAATGATGAAAACGACCCAAATCGTTTTTATTACAGATCTGACCATTACAACTTTGCAAAACACAATGTACCCGTAATTTTTTATTTTAATGGTACTCATGAAGATTATCATAAGCCTTCAGACACACCAGACAAAATTGAATACGACTTATTAGCAAAAAGAACCCAATTAATATTTTACACTGCTTGGGAAATTGCCAATAAAGAAACCAGAATTATAGCTGACAAAGCCGAATTAACGGAGTAAAAACAGCTTTATAATTAGAAAAAACACCTCATTATTAATGAGGTGTTTTTTATTGATTAAAAGTAAAAATACTTACTCTTCCGATTTAAGTAAGGCTGGAAACTTTTTCTTAAAACGATTTAATCTTGGTATCGAAACTGCTTTTACATAAGATTGATTTGGGTTTCTACGCTCAAAATTTTGATGATATTCTTCCGCTTTGTAAAACTTTGTAAACGGCATTACTTCTGTAGCAATTTTACCATCATAAATATCTTTATTAAGTTTACTAATAGCATTTTTTATAATATTCTTTTCTTGATCAGAGCTGTAAAATGCTATTGATCTATATTGAGAACCATAATCTGGATGCTGACCGTTTACCGTTGTTGGATCATGAGAACCAAAAAATACAGTTACTAGGGTTTTAAAAGACACTATTTCTGGATTGTAATAAACGGCTACAGCTTCTGCATGGCCTGTATTACCAGACCCTATTGATTGATATGTTGGGTTTTTCGTAAATCCGCCAGCATAACCAGAAACAGCCTCTTCTACACCAATAACACTCTCAAAAATAGCTTCTACACACCAAAAACAACCGCTCGCAAAATAAGCAACTTTAAGTGTTTGCGTTGTCTGTTTATCATCAATAATATCATTTACCGAAGGAGTCGAAAATGAAAAAGTATTGAAAGAAAAAAAGATAAAATTTACAATTAATAAAGATTTAAAAACGTTCATTTATTTATAATTTATAAGGGGTTCAATTAATTTTACAATTACCACCTAAAAAGGTATATTTATTGATTTACAAAGATAGTCGTATGAAATGGCTATTATTTACAAGTTGTTTACAACTTTCACCTTTTGTTAAGAAACCTTTTTGCTTAAAACCTTTTAGATAGCTATTTTTGTTAAACAATTGGATAAATAAATTTATCTCTTTTGAGTGCCATCGAAAATCTATTATAGTTATCGTCGGTTCTTAATCAAAATTTTATAATACTAAATATTTTAATGGAGCATTTTATAGTATCAGCACGTAAATATCGTCCTCAAAATTTCGAGGATGTTGTTGGGCAACAAGCCATAACAAATACGTTATTAAAATCTATAGAAAACAACCATTTAGCACAAGCACTATTGTTTACTGGGCCAAGAGGTGTTGGAAAAACATCTTGTGCAAGAATACTAGCAAAAAAAATAAATCAACAAGATGCAGAAATTGCTGCTGATGAAGATTTTGCTTTTAATATTTTTGAACTAGATGCTGCCTCTAATAATTCTGTTGATGATATTAGAAGTTTAACAGAACAGGTTCGCATACCTCCGCAAACGGGTAAATATAAAGTGTATATTATTGATGAGGTACACATGTTATCTCAAGCGGCTTTTAATGCTTTTTTAAAGACATTAGAAGAACCACCTGCACATGCAATTTTTATATTAGCAACAACAGAGAAACATAAGATTATTCCTACAATTTTATCGAGATGTCAAATTTTTGATTTTAAACGTATCGGTGTTTTAGATGCTAAAAATTATTTAAAAGTAATTTGCGAAAAAGAAGAGATTACGGCAGAAGATGATGCCCTGCATATTATTGCTCAAAAAGCAGATGGCGCAATGAGAGATGCACTTTCTATTTTTGACAGAGTTGTTTCTTTTTCTGGAAAAAACTTAACAAGAGAAGCGGTTACCGAAAACTTAAACGTTTTAGACTACGAAACGTATTTTAATATGACTGATTTGGTTATAGAAAATAAAATACCTCAAGTTTTAAATGCTTTTAACACCATTCTATCAAAAGGATTTGAAGGTCACCATTTTATAAACGGATTGGCAAGTCATTTTAGAGATTTACTAGTCGCTAAAGATAAGGCTACTTTAAATTTATTAGAAGTGGGCGATGCTGCTAAGAAAAAATATCTAGCACAGGCTACAAAAGCAACCATTCCTTTTTTAATGCAAGCCATAAACAAAGCTAACGATTGCGATTTAAATTTTAAAACGAGTAAAAACCAGCGATTACTTGTAGAATTAACTCTAATGCAAATTGCCTCTATCACTTTTGATGGAGAAAAAAAAAAGAGCAATAACTACATAATTCCCGCTACTTTCTTTCAATCTCTGTCTCCCGCTAAAAAATTAAAAGATGAGGTAAAATCGATTGAGAAAAAAGATATAAAAATTACAGCTTTAAAAACTCAAGTACCACCTCCATCATTAAAAAGTCCTGTTTTAAAAAGTGCTCAAAGAAGAACTTCTTCTTTATCCTTAAAGAGTATTCATCAGAAAAAAGAAGAAAAAAAAATAACTTCTGAAGAAAATTTTGACAACCATCCTAAAGATATATTTACAGAACAAACCCTTCAGGATTATTGGAAAAAATATATTGCTATTTTAAATGAAAAAGGAGAACGAAGTATGGCGTCTATTGTTGGCACAGATGTTCCGCTACTAAAAGATAATTTTAAAATTACTTTTACCGTACCAAATAAATTAATGAAAGATCAGTTTAAAAAAGGGAGACCTAAAATTTTAAACTATTTAAGAAAAGAATTAAATAATTATGGTATTTCTATTGAAGTTATCTTAAATGAAACTGTAGAAAAAAAGTTTGCATACACACCTCAAGAAAAGTACAATAAGTTAAAAGAAAAAAACCCTCTTTTAGACAAATTAAAGCATTCTTTTGAGTTGGATTTATAAGCCCACTACTCCATTTTTAGTTTTTTTCCTAAATAAGAAAGCGTTAAATTTTCTTTAGTCTCTTTGGTTTTTTCAAACTCTGGTATTAAATAAATTCCTTTTCCTTTTTCTATAAATAATGGTATCGATTTTTCTTCTTTAGAAAGTAAAAACAACACATTATTATAAGCAGCTTCATCCTTAATTTCAACCTCCATAATCTCAGGATTTTCTCTGTACGCCTCACTTAAATTAATATAATCATCATTAGGTGTAAAAAAGTGTTGTCTTTCTTGTGTAGAAGCATCTAAGATCTCTTTTGAAGAAGCCAATTTGTAAGAACCATGTTCTCCAAAAGCCTTTGAAAATCTATTTAATGCATACTTGTTTACCATATCACTACCGGTTATAGCAATTAAATAACCAACATCATTCAACTCTATATTGTCCGTTAAATCTTCATCGTAAATATCTACTTTTAAAGCTTCTAAATCGTTCTTTTTAGCTTGTTCTATAAAATTGTGATTAGAATCTATTAGAATGATACGTTTTCCTTTCTCCCTTAAATAATTTGCAATAATTCTTGCAGGATCAGAAGCACCAACAAACAAAATAGCGTCTGAGCTTTTTAAGAAAACACCTACCATTTTTGCAAACAATCTTGCTGTAGTTGCGTTTAAAAGCACGGTTCCTAAAACAATCATAAATACCAATGGTGTTATATATTCTGCACCTTCTACCCCTTGTTTTAAAAGCTTACTACCAAATAATGAAGCAATACCCGCCGCAACAATACCTCTTGGACCTACCCAACTTATAAATAACTTTTCATTAAATTTTAACTTTGAATTGAATGTACTAATAAAAACTGCCAAAGGTCTAATTACAAAAACTACAATGGCAAAAAGTGCCGCTGTTTTCCAGGTATACAACAACATTAAGTCTTCTATATTGATGTTTGCTGCTAGTAAAATAAATAAAATTGAAATCAATAAAACACTAAGCGATTCTTTAAAATACAGTAATTCTTTTAAATTTTTTAAGTTACCATTACCTAAAACCATACCCATTACTACTACTGCCAATAAACCAGACTCATGTGCAAAAAGTTCAGATTCTACAAACACCAATAAAACCGTAGACAAAGAAACTACATTTAATAAATAATGCGGAATTAATTTTTTATTGATTGCATAAGCCAAAGCATGTGCAAACGTAAAACCAAAACTAGTACCGAATAGTAAAATTTTACCAAACTCCATTAAAGCTGTTTTGGTAAAGCCGCCGCCACCGCCAACACTAATAAATTCGAACACCAAAACCGCCACCAAAGCACCTATTGGATCTATTAAGATTCCTTCCCATTTTAAAACGGTAGAAACATCTTTCTTTAAAGGAATATTTCTAAGAATTGGTGTAATTACGGTGGGACCAGTAACAATAATTAGCCCTGCAAAAAGAAAAGAAATTTCCCAACCTAAATTAAAAACTTCATGAGCAACAATACCTGCACCAAAAAAAGTAATGGCAGAACCTACTGTAATTAGTTTTGTAATAACAGGTCCAACATTTTTAATTTCACTTCTTTTTAGGGTTAAACCACCTTCAAAAAGGATGATACTTATTGCCAAAGAAACAAAATAATACAAAGAATCTCCAGGAAATAAACCTTTGGTACCATTCCAGACGGGTTCTATCCATTTAGAACCATCTTCACTTAAATATGCAGCAGCAATTGGCCCAACTAAAAGTCCAATTAATATTAATGGTAAGATTGCCGGAATTTTAAATTTCCAAGCAACCCATTGTGCCAATATTCCTAAAATAATAATTCCTGCAAGTTCTAACATAGTCACTTTTTAAATCTTTGGGGAAGTTATAAAAAAATAAGAAAACAGTACTATTCTTCTTCAAAATAATGCCTAATTTTGTAGAAATTTAGGAAACTTTACAATGTTAGGATTACAATTTGAAACCGAAACTTCTTGGGCAGAAATTGCCAAAGTAAATTTAGAGCAAATATTAACAGATCATGCTTTTTTAGAACAAAAAGCAGCATCTAATGCCGTGTCTATTATTATCAATTATTCTGAAGAAACAGCGTTGGTAAAAGAAATGAGCAATATTGCCATTGAAGAAATGCAACATTTTAAAATGGTTCACCTACTAATGGTAAAGCGCGGAATGGTTTTAGGGCGTGAACAAAAAAATGATTATGCCATTCGTCTGCAAAAGTTTTTTAAGAAAACTGGTGATAGAACAGATGCATTGGTGCAACGTTTATTAATTGCCGCTTTAATTGAAGCAAGAAGTTGTGAACGTTTTAAAGTATTTTCTGAAAATATGGAAGATGAAGAATTGTCTAAATTTTATAAAAATTTAATGATTTCTGAAGCAGGCCATTATACTACTTTCTTAAAATTTGCCCGCGAATACCAAGATCGAGAAATTGTAGATCAAAAATGGAATGCTTTGCTTGCTTTTGAAGCTGAAATGATGCGAGAACGTGGTCATTTAGCTAAAATTCATGGATAATTGATAGTGGTTTGTAAAACTAAAAAAAGAACTAATTTAAAATTATGTTTTCTAAAGAAGAAGCAGCTAAATTGCGAAAAGAATTTTGGACTAGTTTTGGAAAATCTTTTCCGAGAAAATGGCTACTATACAATACTAAAATAAAAGGAGTTGCTTTTAAATTTGTTGCAGATAGAAAAAAAGCAATGGTTTGTTTAGATATTGAAAACCCAGATGAATTGGTAAATCTATTGTATTATGACCAACTCCTTTCTTTAAAAACGATACTAGAAACCGACATCCCTGAAGTAATTTTTGATGATGAATACCTTTTAGAAAGTGGCAAAACAATTCACAGAATCTATGTGCCTTATCTTAACAAATTTAGTGTTTACAATAAAAATTCTTGGAGAGACTGTTTTGAATTTTATGTAAAAGTTATGCCTAAGTTTGAACTGTTTTTTTATGAATATGAAGATATTATTAAAAACATATAATTTCTTAACAATCAACTACTACTTAACTCTCTTTATGCCTGCAAACTAGCACGCGTTAAGGATTGTAGCATTTGTTTGAGCTCTCCCGATTTTTCGGGAAGCGAGTGCGTAAAGCCTGACCACGCTTTTTTGCGTGGTAACGCCCAAAAAATATTTTAAATCTGGATGCTTAAAAGAATAGCTTGACTGATCTCTGTGACCCGTTTTAATGGTATTTAAATTCAAGTAAATTAGGTAATAAAAAGTTAATTTGAATGCATTTTTACACGAAGCAAAAAAATGTTTGCGTATTTTTGCACCATGATTAAAAATGATACAATTGTTGCGCTGGCAACTTCTTCTGGCGTTGGTGCTATTGCTGTAATTAGACTTTCTGGAGACCATGCGATTGGTATTGTTGATACTTTTTTTAAATCTGTTAGAAAAGGAAAATCATTAAAAACACAGAAAACACATACCATACATTTAGGGCATATTGTTAAAGATGGTTCAATTATAGACGAAGTTTTGGTGTCGGTTTTTAAAAATCCGAATTCATATACTGGTGAAGATGTTGTTGAAATTTCTTGTCATGGATCTAGCTTTATTCAGCAAGAAATTATTCAGTTATTTCTTGAAAATGGTTGTAGAATGGCAGATAATGGCGAGTTTACCATGCGTGCGTTTTTAAACGGAAAAATGGATTTGAGCCAGGCTGAAGCTGTTGCTGATGTAATTGCATCTAATTCTGCGGCAAGTCATCAAATGGCAATTCAACAAATGCGCGGTGGTATAACCAACGAACTAAAAGAATTGCGTGTACAATTGCTAGATTTTGCTGCTTTAATTGAGCTAGAACTCGACTTTTCTGGTGAAGATGTTGAATTTGCTGACAGAACAAAATTTATAGAGTTGGTTTCTAAAATTAGCTTTGTTTTAAAACGATTGATCGATTCTTTTGCTTTTGGAAATGCGATGAAAAATGGAATTCCGGTTGCCATTATTGGAGAGCCAAACGTTGGAAAATCTACTTTATTAAATACACTTTTAAATGAAGAGAAAGCCATTGTTTCTGATATTGCTGGTACCACACGCGATGCCATTGAAGATGAAATGATTATTGATGGCGTAGCTTTTAGATTTATTGATACTGCAGGAATTAGAGAAACTGAAGATGTTGTAGAAAGTATCGGAATTAAAAAAGCATATGAAAAAGCAGAAAATGCGCAACTGATTATTTTCTTAATAGACGCCAATAAATTTTCGTACGCTAGTGAAGATTTTATCGAAGAAATTAAAACAATTAAAGAACGTTTTCCTAACAAACGTTTGTTAGTTATTGCTAATAAAACAGACACCATTAGTTGTCATGATTTGGCTGTCTTACAGTCTGAAATTGAACCCTTAATTTTACTTTCTGCAAAGCAAAAAACAGGTATTGAAGAATTAAAAGCGGAATTAACTGCTTTGGTAAATATTGGTGCTTTAAGTAATAACGAAACTATTGTTACCAATTCACGTCATTTTGAAGCTTTAAATAATGCCTTACAAGCAATTAATTCTGTTAAAGAAGGGATTGATTTAGAAATTTCTACCGATTTATTTTCTATTGATATTAGAGAATGTCTTCGCCATTTAGGAAATATTACCGGAGAATATGATGTTGACAAAGACATACTTGGACACATATTTGGTAATTTTTGTATTGGGAAGTAATAAAGTAAAATAAAGGAAGTCAAAAGAAAACAAAAGTCTTTAAATCAGTATTTTAAAACAAAATACTTTGAGGTTCTTTTCTTTTAATTTACTTTTATAGGATAATTATGGACACCAGAATCCACCTCAAAATAGATTTTTTAATAGAGGTGTAATTAAGGTTGTACTTTGTAATAATTCTGAAAACGATTCTTTATATTACAATTTTAAATACACAGGTAAAAATTGGAAATCAATTGAACCTGATACTTTTGACCTGATAAATAATTTTGATGAAATTAAGAACGGTAAAATTAAGGATTGATTTAAAAAAGAAAATGAAAGAAATAGAAATTATAAAACAGAAAGCAAGTTTCTTAAACAATTTAAGTAATAATGAAGATAAGCTTTTTGAATATATTAATAAAAATAAAGAAAATTTAGATGAAGTTATAATTCAGTATAAACCAGAACGTGAATTTAGACCTGTAAATACTTTACGTTTTTTAATTGCAAACGAATTAAAAAAAGGTAATACTGTAACTAAAATAGTAGTAAAAGAACTAAAAAAAGCAATAGAAAATAGAAATGTTTCAGCATATTTTAATTTAACGGAATCAGTAAAGCAAAGCATGGATAACTATAAGGATAGTAAAAGTGGTATGTTTCCTAACTGGAGTCATACCTTTAAAATATTATTCCCTTTTATTCATAATTCATCAGAAAACAATAAAGTAAAAACATTACTTAATCAATTAGCAGATGAAATAATTAATACTAATAATTTAGAAAATGTTACAAAACATATAGTCAGTTTTCAAGGCTCTCAAAATTATGGTTCTGATAATGTTTGGGTTGCCATTATACCTAAATCATCGCCAAGCGTTCAATATGCATATCAACAATTTTTTATTGTAAATAAAGACGGACTATCTGGTGGTATTCACAAAGGACACAACCTTATAGAACAACAATTTGATGATCAAAATTTTAGCTTTAACATTTGGGAAGATTATCTAGAGCATTCAATGCAGATAAAAGAAGAATGGTCTCAATTAAACTCTGAAATAAATTTCATTTTTATAAAAGACGAAAAAGAGTTTGAAAAAACGATTCGAAAATTAAACCCTACTGCATTAATAAATTATTTTAACATACTAGATAAATTAAAAGAAGACCTAGATATACAAGACGAAGAAAAATTAGTCTTTAGTATAGCAAAAAACCGTTTAAGTTTTCAAATAGGAAAACGGTATTGCTTAAATTTAAATAAAGAAACTTTTGACTATATATCTAATAAAGATTCAGTAACTGTTAATGGTAAAAGAGAAGTTTTTTCTGGTGAAGAAATAGCTTACTTGTACAATGACCGAAAGTTTGAAGAAGTTATAGATAATTTAGAAGAAATAAAATTTGCAGTAGAAAATGAAATTGAAAGAGACAATCATGCACTAGCAAAAATTTATGATAATTCTGCCTTTAGAAAAGCTTTATTTGATAAAGAGTATCGCAAAAAATTTATCAAAAAAAAAGAATTAAAGATGAGTAATAAAAAATATTGGGCTTTAGGATTTAATTCTAACTCAGAAAGGTTAGAAACTTTTAAAAAGGAAAGTTACTGGCAAGCTATAGATTATACTAAAGGCGATACAAGAAAGGCTGCAATAAGAGCAAGAAAACTATTTAAAGAAATTCAATCTGGCGATTATATTATAATAAAAGGTTATGGCGGATCTCATGATTTAGTAATTCATTATAAAGCCGAAGTTCTATCAAAAGATAATGAAACAGAACGTTTAGAATTAAAAAAAATAGACGGATCTCTATATAAAGGAAAAGCACCTAGAGGAAATGGAGCTGGTAATTGGCATGAAACAATACTTTTAGTTAAGCGTGAAGAAGACATCAAATTATTATTTGGACAGGAAATGGAAAATGTTAAAAAAGAATTTATCAATTGGTTAATCAGTAAACCTAAATCAAACTATTTTAATAATGATGAAGAAACCTTAAATAGATATTTAGATACTTATAACACCTATTTTGAAATTGATCTTTTTGAAGCATCTAAATTAAACTATAAAACCATTATTGAAACGATCGATAAAGTAGCTTATCAAGATGAAAAAAGTGCTTTTTTTAAATTTAGTGATGGAGAAAGTACGCATAGACCTAGAGCTATTTTAGGGAAAACAAATTATTATCAATTTTTAGAATATAAATTTAATACGTCGCAAGTGACTAGTAGTAAAACTAAATTAAACAAAGCGCCTATAAATCAAATACTTTTCGGCCCTCCAGGTACTGGAAAAACTTACGCAACTATATCTAAAGCTGTTGGCATTGCAAATCCTAGTTTTAACTTAAATCAAGATCGTGCAAAAATTAAAAGTGAATACAAAAGATTAGTTGATTTAAATCAAATTGTATTTACAACATTTCATCAGTCTATGAGTTATGAAGAATTTGTAGAAGGTATTAAACCACAAACAAAAGATGATATAGTAACGTATGACATTGAAGAAGGAATCTTTAAAAAAATATGTGCAGACGCAGAACTTTATAGCACAGACAAAGTCGCTTCTGTTTCTGAAAGGGTAGATTTAGATAAAAGAATAAAGAAATTAAGAGATGAGTTAGAGCAGTCTGAAAATTCAGAGATTGAAATTGCAATGACAAAAACTTCGTATCATATTACATCAATAACAGAAAAGCATATTAAGTTTAGAAAAGCCTCTGGAGGTACAGGTCATGATTTAGTAATTGATACTTTAAAAGACTTAGCACTTGGCGAAAGAGATATTATTGGAGGTTTAAGGCCTTATTACGATTACTTAATTCAGTATTTAAACATCTATAACATAACTGACGAAATCATTGAAGAAAATAAGCCTTTTGTTTTAATAATAGATGAAATAAATAGAGGAAATGTCTCTCAAATATTTGGAGAACTTATTACTTTAATAGAAAAAGATAAGCGTTTAGGAGAAGATGAAGCTTTAAAAGTAAAATTACCATATAGTAAAACTAAATTTGGAGTCCCCCAAAACCTTTATATTATTGGCACAATGAATACTGCTGATAGAAGTATCGAAGCTTTAGATACGGCATTAAGAAGACGTTTTGTTTTTGAAGAGACACCTCCAAAACCAAGTTTATTGAAAACAGTTGGAAAATCTGGAGAACGAAAAGGTATTATAACTTTAAAAGATAATAATACTGTTGACTTAGAAACCTTACTTACCACAATTAATAATCGTATTGAAAAACTAATTGATAAAGATCATAAAATAGGGCACTCATACTTCTTGAAAGTAAATTCAGAAAAAAGCTTAAAAAAGGCCTTTAAAAACAAAGTAATTCCATTATTAGAGGAATACTTTTTTGGTGACTTTGGCAAAATTGGTCTTGTTTTGGGTGATTCATTTATAGATAGAAAAGATGAAGTATTTAATTTTTCGCAATTTAAACACTATGATTCTGATATTATTGAAGATCTAAAATCTAAACCAATCTTTAAAATTAATAATGATAACCTTTGGGATTTTAAAGCAATATAATGCTAAAACCTATACAAGTTTTCGAATTTGAAAGACTCGTTGCTTCTGATACTTCTTTTTTTAAAACGGAAGCATTGGGTAAAAAAGTAATTGATAAACTTTGGCAATTTAATGATGCTAATAAAAATATTTATTTTGAAGCCATTAGAAATGGTGTGAAATTTAAAAACTATGTTGGTGTTATACAAATTGGTACCGTTACTATTGAAATTCTTCCAAAGGCAGACAAACATTTACCAACAGAAGATGATAAAGGACAATGGCATACAGTTTTATTAAAAATGTTAGCTAAATGTAAGAGAGTAAAAATAGATTCAGTATCTAAGGCTTCCTTAAAAAAACGTCATCATTCATTATTAGACTTGTACTTCGATTTGTTTTTAGATGAAGTAAATATGCTTATAAATAAAGGGTTAATAAAACAATATAGAAAAGAAAGTGGAAATGTATTAGCTTTAAAAGGAAGACTTGAATTTTCTAAAAATGTACAACATAATTTAGTTCATAAAGAACGATTTTACACGAATCATCAAGTGTATGATTATAGCCACTTAATAAATCAAATACTACTTAAAGCATTATTAACGCTAAAAAATATTTCAAATAACATTTCTATGAATGATCGAATTGAAAGAGTGTTAAGTTATTTTCCAGAAGTAAAAGAAATCAATATTAATAAATCTCATTTTGACAAACTCACTGCCAATAAAAAAACAATAGATTACCAAGAAGCTATTAAAATTGCTAAAATGATATTATTAAACTATTCGCCAGACATTAAAGGTGGTAGAGAAAATATGCTAGCTTTATTATTTGATATGAATATGCTTTGGGAAGAATACGTATATAGAATGTTGGCAAAAATTCAAACAGACACATTAAAAGTAAAATTCCAAAACAGAAAACAATTTTGGGAAACTAAAGTGATAAAACCAGATATTGTTATCGAAAAAACTGAAGAAGACAGAACCGTTTCTACATATGTTATTGATACCAAATGGAAAGTTATCGACCCTAAAAAACCAAGTGATAATGATTTGAAACAAATGTATGCCTACAACATGTATTGGAATGCATCAAAAAGTATGTTACTATACCCTACTTCTGTTGATTTGAATACAGATTTTGGTGATTTTCATAAAGGTAGAACAGAAGAAAATCAATGCAAATTAGGATTTATTAAGGTTATGGATAATAACACACTAAACATGAGTATTGGCAAAGATATTCTGAATTTACTTGATATTGAGTAATAATCGTTAGCTTGTAACAGATCTTACCTCACTATGTCTTTGTACTTCCTTATCTCAAATCTTTACTTGTTTCATTTTGTTAAGTTGGTTTAAAACACATATAAATTAACTCAAAATAAGAAGTGAGCTATAAAAATAAATATATAGCCCAAATTTTCATTATATTTGAGCTATAAAAATCATATTTATAGCTCATGGTATATAAAAATTGGAATTGGTTACACAAAGAATGGCCAAATTTTACTTACAACAAAGAGTCTCTTGAACAATTAGAAATGCAATTTTCTAAAAACTCAGGGCTTGTATTAGGTGCCATAAAACATATAGAAGGGGTCTCAAAAGATGATTTATTAGTAGAAATACTTAGTGAAGAAGCTATAAAAACTTCAGAAATTGAAGGAGAAATTTTGAATAGAGAAAGTGTACAATCTTCCATTAAAAAAAATCTTGGTTTTGCTACGGACAAAAGAAAAATAGCACCTGCAGAACTTGGCATTTCTGAAATGATGGTTGATTTGTATCATCACTTCAATCAACCATTAAGTCATAATCTACTGTTTAATTGGCATAAAATGTTAACCAATGGTAGAAGAGATTTAACAAATATTGGAAGCTATAGAACACATACAGATCCAATGCAAGTTGTTTCTGGTAGACTTGATAGACCCAATGTTCATTTTGAAGCTCCTCCCTCGGACAAGGTACCTATTGAAATGGAACAATTTATTTTATGGTTCAATAAAGTTCATCATCCAAATAATACAAATATATTACCACTTGCAAAAGCTAGCATTACGCATTTATATTTTGTATGTATTCATCCTTTTGAAGATGGAAATGGAAGAATTGCTAGAGCATTAGCTGAGAAATCTATTGCCATCAGTTCTAAACAGCCAACATTAAGTTCATTATCACACACCATAGAAGGTAATAGAAAAATGTATTACACGTCACTTGAAACAAACAATACAACTTTAGAAATTACCAACTGGTTACAATACTTTAGTGAAACTATTTTAAATGCTCAAGAAAATACTTTAAAACGTGTAGATTTTATTGTAGAAAAAGCAAAGTTTTTTGAACGATATAAAAATCAATTAAACGAACGACAATATAAAGTATCGTTAAGAATCTTTGAAGCTGGATATACTGGTTTTATAGGTGGATTAAGTGCCGAAAAATATACTAAAATTGCTAAAACATCTGCTTCCACCGCTACTAGAGATTTAAAAGATATGGTGGATAAAGGTGTTTTAACAAAAACAGGAACCTTAAAAAGCAGTCGTTATGAATTGAATATAAAAACCATTTAATTTTATATTTTTCTTCTTTTACTTGACTAAATCAATCAAAAGAAGACAAAACACTACACCAAAACTCCACCCAACACCCTCAAACCCCTTTAAAATAAAGGATTATTACATATTGTATTAGTAAATAAAAATGAAATGTCCTTGTAATCCATCTAAGTTGTATTTTAACTGTTGTAAAAAAGCACACCAGAATATACTTTCTGTAACTACACCAGAAGAATTAATGCGCTCTAGATATAGTGCTTTTGTGATGGGGAATATTGACTATTTACAAATAAGTCATCATAGCAGTACAAGACCTAATAAAGCTGAAAAAAAAGAAATATTAGCTTGGACAAAATCTGTAGAATGGATAAAATTAGAAGTGCTAAATAAGACAGAAAACACGGTAGAATTTAAAGCTTACTTTTATGAAAATGGAATGTTAAATGTTATACATGAAAATTCCTTATTTGTACAAGAAAAGAACCATTGGGTATATAAAGAAGCACAATAGATGCATGAAGTTTTTTAAGTTTTCCTTAAAAAAATTATACACTAATGACAACCAACCACAGTTGATACAGCTTCACTATTTATTGGTACTGGAGAAATATAAGGAATACCTAGCCCCAAACCTCTTAAAATAAATAGCACTCCAATACATACTACAAAAACAGGTAATAATTTTTGGATATTTTTTCTAAAAGCACCTTTGGTAAAGTTTCCTAAATAAACAACAGATGTCATTAACGGAATGGTGCCTACACCAAATAAAAACATATACAAACTACCCGAAAATATATTTGTAGTAGCCAACGCGCCAAAGACAGCCATATACACTAAACCACAAGGTAAAAACCCGTTTAAAAAACCAATGGTAAAAAAAGTATCGTTTCTTTTGTTTTTTAACTCGCTACCCAATCTGTTTTTTAAATTGGATACTATGCTTGTTATTTTTGAAGAGAAATTTACTTTTTTTAAAAGTTTAGGAAATAAGATAAAAACAATCATTAAAACACCTACAAGAATAGATATTTGTTGCTGAAAACCAAACAAGAAAAAACCTTTGCCTAAAAAACCAAAAAGCAATCCTATAAGACTATAAGTAAACAATCTGCCTAAGTGATAATTTAAAAGTTGAAAAAAACCTTTTGTCTTATTTTTTCTATCAATTGGTAACATAAAAGCAATAGGCCCACACATACCAACACAATGAAAACTACCCAGCAAACCAAAAAGTAACGCAGATAAATACATTAATAAATAATTTCTTTTTTTAAGAGGTACGCTTTGTCTTTATAATTAAAAGTAATGTTTATGTTCCAACGACCATCTACTAAACGTTTCTCAGGCACGAGCAAATATGTGTTAGAAATTGAAATAGGTATTTCAAAATCTAACTGTTTATTAGATGGTCTGTATAGGAACACTTTTCCTTTTATTTCATTTGCTTTTAGCTCTTCTGGAAACACTATTTGAAGTCCATTTTTAGCTCTATTAATTGTAAATTTTCCTTTTAATTCTTTGACATTAATTTCTGCATCAATTTCATCTTGAAACCCCAATTCTTTTTTGTAGTATTTCTCGGTCACTAAATCATGACTAAACTGATGATTAGTACTCATGGTAATTACAAAATATAAGATAAAAGATATAAAACCTATGATAGCAATTACAATTCCTGTTCCCCAATTAAATTTCATAATTTCTAGTTTTTGATACTAACAGCCTAGCTTTATTTATAACTTCTAGGTCCTAAAAAATTAGTTGTTGTTGTTTCTATTAATCTATTGCCGCTATATACCTCTATTTTTAATTGATCTTTGTCACTTTTTAAAGCTGCTGAGGGCAATTCGATAAACAAAGTACCTTCTGCCAAACCTTGTTTTGGTATTGTAAAATTATGGTTTGATACTAATTTTATAACGCCTTTATGAGACACTAATTTATAGCTAACATCTAGTATATCTTTTGTTGTTTTATTGATTACCTTGTAAGTGTATACATTACTAATAATATTGTTTTCTTTTTGTTGATATAACTGCCCTGGTAACCTTAAAATAGTTGCCTCTACATCATTTCTTAAAAATAACATTCCGATTAAAACACCTACTAAAATTAGTAATACTGAAGAATATCCTTTTATTCTTGCTGAAAACTCAAAAGGCTTCTTTTTTGCAATAGCATCTTCACTTGCATACCTAATCAATCCTTTTGGCAAACCAACACTCTCCATTATATGATCGCACTCGTCAATACATGCCGTACAATTTACACATTCTAGCTGCGTACCATTTCTAATATCTATACCTGTTGGGCAAACTACAACGCATTGTTTACAATCTATGCAATCTCCTTTACCTAAGGCTTTTCTATCTTCATTTTTTTTGAATTTAGACCTACCTTCTTCTCTTTCTCCTCGCTTATAATCATAGGCTACATTTATTGTTTTGTTGTCTAATAACACACCTTGTAATCGTCCGTAAGGACAAGCTATAATACAAACCTGCTCTCTAAACCAAGCAAATACAAAGTAAAAAACAGCGGTAAAAATAGTTAATGAAATAAGGGTTTTGCTATTATCTAACGGATTACCAGTTATGTAGGTTATTAAAGTATCGCCACCTATTAAATAAGCTAAAAAGACGTTGGCAATTAGAAACGAAATCACAAAGAAAATAAACCATTTTAACAGTCTTTTTCTTATTTTTTCTGCATTCCAGGGTTGCTTGTCTAAACGAATTTGTTTTCCACGATCACCGTCTATCCAATACTCTATTTTTCTGAACACCATTTCTAAAAAAATGGTTTGCGGACAAATCCATCCACAGAAAATACGACCGAAAATTACAGTAAAAAGAATCACAAAAACGACACCAACAATCATTGAAATCACTAAAAGGTGAAAATCTTGTGGCCAAAACGGAAAACTAAAAATATTAAACTTACGCTCTAAAACATTAAATAATAAAAACTGATTGCCATTAATTTTAACAAAAGGTGCCGAAAGTAGAAAAGCCAATAAAAAGTAACTTACCAGACTTCTATACTTATAATACTTACCACTTGGTTTTTTAGGAAAAACCCAAGAACGCTTTCCTTCTGCATTAATAGTACCAATACTATCTCTAAATGTTTCGTTGTTGGTTTTTTTCATTGTTAACTACTAAAATTACTATTCTTCTTTTTCTTTCTTAGAATCTTCCCATATTTCTCCTTGCGGTGCTTTGCTTGTAGCTGGTATTGTGCCTTGCAAAGACAACACATAACTAGACACTTTTGCCATGTCTGCTGCCTTTAGTGTTTTGTTCCAAGCTATCATACCCTTACCATCTCTACCACCATTTGCAACGGTGTTAAAAACATTTTTGATACCTCCACCTAAAATCCAATATTTGTCTGTAAGATTTGGCCCGATAGATCCTCCTCCATCAGCTAAATGACAAGAAGCACAATTTAAATTAAATACTGCTTTACCTCTTTTTAAATCTGTTGGTGCTGTTAATAGGGTTACATTTTCTGCTGTAATTAAATCGGTTGCTGTAGCCTTGTATATACTTACATCTCGTTTCGCTTGAGCCACTGCATTCTCATATTCCATAATTTGCGAATCGCCATCTAGCACATGAAATCTTACCAAATAAACAACTGCAAAAACAATTGTAGCATAAAACATATACACCCACCAAGGTGGTAACGTATTGTCTAATTCTTTAATGCCATCGTAATTGTGGTCTAAAATAATTTCTTCTTCCTGATCTATGTGTTTTGCTCTTGTCCATTTTGACAATAGTTTTTTAACCCAAGCATCACTTTCTTCTGGTACAATACCCTCTTTTTCATTTTGAAGTAATCTAGCTTTATTTACAGCCAAGACATTTACTACTTCTTTAAGCACTATTACCAATACAAAACCTATTAATGCTAACCACACTAGTGGATTTTCATAAACACTAAATGGATTTTCGTATACCATAAACGCTTTTGAAAGAGCTATAAATGTTGTGATTACAAAAATTACATATATTGTAGATTGAAACGTTCTTTTCATTTTTTTAAGCTTTATTATTAATCTAACGGTATGTTACTTACTGTTTTTATATAGTCTTTTTTAGCTGTAAATACCCACCAAAATAGAACTACAAAAAAGGTAAAGAATATAATTAACGATAACATTGGGTAAATCTCTATTCCTGAAATACTCTCTAAATGTCCTTTTAAAAATTTAAACATGCTTTTTAGTTTTTAGAAATTTTTTGTTCATCTTTTACTTTTATATCTGTCCCTAAACGTTGTATGTATGCAATAACAGCAGTAATCTCTCTATTTTTCATTTCTACAAAGGTTTCGCCATTTTCTTCTGCATATTTTTTATCTGCATCGTAATTTTTAGCAAAATCTGGATCTGCATATAAATTAGCTTCAATTGCGGCACCTTGTGCTAACATGTGTTGTGGTGCATTGGCAATTTCTTCTTCAGAATAAGGCACTCCTAAAGAAACCATTACCCTCATTTTATCTTGCGTAGAAGATTTATCTAATTCATTTATAATTAACCATTTGTATGAAGGCATAATAGATCCTGGTGATGTACTTTGAGGGTCATACATGTGGTTTAAGTGCCAACTATCGTTGTATTTTGCTCCTACTCTATGCAAATCTGGCCCCGTACGTTTACTTCCCCATAAAAAAGGATGATCGTATACAAACTCTCCAGCTTTAGAATATTCTCCGTAACGTTCTACTTCACTTCTAAAAGGCCTTACCATTTGTGAGTGACAACCTACACATCCTTCTCTTATATAGATATCTCTACCTTCTAACTCTAAAGGGGTATAAGGTTTAACACTACTAATGGTAGGAATATTAGATTTTACCAATAACGTAGGTATAATCTGTATTGCGCCTCCTATTAAAATAGCAATTGTTGCGTAAATAGTTAATTTTATAGGTTTACGCTCTAACCAAGTATGGTATGCCTCGCCTTTTGTTCTGTATTTTGGTACTTTAGTTAATGCAGCGGCTTCTGCCAATTCATCTGTAACATTGCTACCTAATTTTACAGTTCTAATAACATTGTACAACATTATTAAAGCCCCAATAATATACATGGTACCACCAATGGCACGCATCCAATACATCGGTATAATTTCGTTAACAGTTTCTAAAAAGTTACCATACATTAAAGAACCGTCTGGGTTAAATTGTTTCCACATAGATGCTTGTACAAAACCTGCAACATACATTGGTAAAGCATATAAAATAATACCTAAAGTACCTACCCAAAAATGGACATTTGCTAGTGCTACAGAATACAATTTTGTTTTAAACAACCTTGGTATCATCCAATACAACATACCAAATGCTAAGAAACCATTCCATGCCAGTGCACCTACGTGAACGTGTGCTATAATCCAATCAGAAAAATGTGCAATTGCATTTACATTTTTTAAAGACAACATTGGTCCTTCAAAAGTTGCCATACCGTAGCCTGTTATTGCTACTACCATAAACTTTAAAACAGGATCTGTACGAACTTTATCCCAAGCACCACGTAATGTTAGCAATCCATTAATCATACCTCCCCAAGAAGGTGCAATTAACATTACAGAAAACGCTACTCCTAAGTTTTGTGCCCATTCTGGTAAAGAAGTATATAATAAATGATGAGGCCCAGCCCAGATATAAATAAAGATTAAAGACCAAAAATGGACAATAGAAAGCTTGTAAGAATATACAGGCCTGTTAGCTGCCTTAGGTACAAAATAATACATTAACCCTAAAAACGGAGTGGTTAAAAAGAATGCCACAGCATTATGCCCGTACCACCATTGTACCAATGCGTCTTGCACACCTGCATACACAGAATACGACTTTAAAAAACTTACAGGCAATGCCAAACTATTAAAAATATGTAAAACTGCAACGGTAACAAAAGTTCCTAAATAAAACCAAATTGCCACATACAAATGACGTTGCCTTCTTTGTAAGATTGTCCAAATCATATTAAACCCAAAAGCAACCCAAACCACTGCAATTGCAATATCTATTGGCCACTCTAATTCTGCATATTCTTTAGAAGAAGTATATCCTAAAGGAAGTGTAATTGCTGCTGCAACAATAATCGCTTGCCAACCCCAAAAATTAAAGTTACTTAAAAAGTTACTTGCCATTCTTGCTTTTAGCAATCGCTGAAGCGAATAATACACCCCCGCAAAAATTGCATTCCCTACAAATGCAAAAATTACAGCATTTGTATGTAAAGGTCTTAAACGACCAAAACTTAACCAAGATATACCTTCGGTATAATTTGGAAAAATAAACATAAAGGCCAACATAAGCCCAACAGACATACCAACAATACCCCATAATAAGGTTGCATAAATAAATTTCTTAACGATTTTGTTATCGTAATAAAATTGCTGCATTTCCATAATTTAAAATTTAATCTTTTGTTTGTTTTTCTATTTTATCAATCACAAGTTCGTCATCAAACAGCATTCTTACAGAAGGTGTGTAAGCATCGTCATACTGTCCGTTTTTTACGGAATAAATAAATGCAATAAAAAATACAATTGCCACTAGAATACTTAGTGTTAGCAGTAGGTATATTACGCTCATATCTTGCCTGATAATTTTAATACATCAAAAATACTATGCTTGCTATTCTTAAAATATGACAATTATCATGTTTCTTAATTTTGTGTTAATTAGTTTTATTTTTTTTACACAGTTTGTTATTTCGTAAGAATCTTTAACGGAATATTTACTATTATTTGAAACACTTACTGAGTGACAAACTGAATGGAAACATTACTAATTAAAACACTTAAAACCAATAATTCGAAATGACAGGTAAATAAAAATTCTACAACTAAATCGTCATTGAAAACAATTGTGTTTTTGGTTTATTTTTAAGCAAATGCATATCAAAAGCCATACAGATATTTCTTACATATGGTCTTGCATGCTCTGGTATTATTAGTGTTTTTTCTTTTCTATCAATAGATACCAAACCATCATTTTCCATTTCTTTTAGCAACTCTAAATGTTCTTCAATAGTAGCTATTTGACTATTTTCTTCTTTCCAAGAAGTCTTAAAATGACACATCATATTTAAAATATGTTTTCTAATAATACAATCTTCTTTCGATAACAAATGTCCTCTAAAAATTGGCAGCTCGCCCTCTGCAACAATTTGCTGATATTCTTTTACTGTTTTTACATTTTGTGCAAATGCATACCAAGAATCTGAAATTGCAGACATACCCAAACCAATCATTAATTGTGTTTTATTTGCGGTGTAACCCATAAAATTTCTATGCAAAGTTTTCTCTTTTGTTGCTGTATACAAACTATCTGTTTTTAGGGCAAAATGATCCATGCCTATTTCTTCATATCCCAATTCTGAAAACAACGATTTACCTATTTCATAAAGCGCTCTTTTTTCTTCATCTTTTGGCAAATCTAAATCGCTAAAACCCCTTTGACCAACTCCTTTTACCCAAGGTACATGCGCGTAACTGTAAAATGAAATTCGGTCTGGCTGCAACTCTTTGGTTTTGTTTATGGTATGAATTACATTTTCTTTGGTTTGATGTGGCAATCCAAAAATTAAATCGTGACTTACAGAAGTATATCCAATTTCTCTAGACCATTTTGTTACTTGTGCAACCGCTTCAAAAGGCTGCACTCTATGTATGGCTTCTTGTACTTTTAAATTGTAATCTTGTACACCAAAACTAACTCTTGTAAAACCAGAATTATAAAGTGTTTGCAACTGCTCTTTAGTGGTATTATTTGGATGTCCCTCAAAACTAAACTCGGCTTTTGAATGTTTTTTTGCGTTTTCAAAAATACCATCCATTAAGTATTTTAAATTTTCTTTAGAAAAGAAAGTGGGCGTTCCGCCACCCAAATGCAGTTCTTTTATAATAGGAATTTCTGAAACCAAGGCAACATACAATTTCCATTCTTTTAAAACCGTTTCTATATATTCTTCCTCTACTTCATGTCGTTTTGTAATGTGTTTGTGACAAGCACAAAACGTGCACAAACTCTCACAAAAAGGCAGATGAATGTATAAACTAATTCCTTCTGTACTATTGGTTTCTTTAAATGATTGCTTAAAAGAGGCAATCCAATCTTTTTTAGAGATGCCTAATTTATTCCAGTAAGGTACTGTTGGGTAACTAGTATATCTTGGTCCCGGTATATTGTATTTTTGAATAAGTGATTTCATTTTTTATTTTTTTTATCTAGAACGCAATCGAGACCTAATGAACCTCTAAATTGCAATCTAGAAACATTTGTTACTTTATTTTTTTTCCTAATAAATTGGTAGAGACCGTTGTAAAAACAACAATACTAATAGAGCTTAAAGGCATTAATATTGCTGCTATAACCGGTTGTAATTGCCCCGTTATTGCGAAATACAATCCTATTAAATTATAACACAAAGAGAGTATAAAACTGAGTTTTATAATTTTTAAAGCCTTTTTAGAGGCCATAATAAAAGCAGGTATCTTGTTAAATCTAGAAGCATCTAAAATACCATCGCAAGCCGGAGAAAAAATATTAATATTCTCTGATAACGCAATCCCTACATCACTCTGAGCCAAAGCACCTGCATCATTTAAACCATCACCAATCATGGCAACTTTTTTCTGTTCTTTTTGCAATTGAGCAACTACCGTTAATTTGTCTTCTGGCTTTTGATTGAATAATAGCGAAGTATCTTTTGGTAAATTGTCTTGTAAAAAATCTTTTTCACCTTCATTATCACCAGAAACAACAGACAAATTAAATGCATCTTTTAAAGCATTAAAAAGCGACCAGACTCCTTTTCTGTATGAATTTTTGATACTAAACTTACCCTTATAATCACCATTAAAAGAAACATGAACTGCCGTATCTAAACTTGTTTCTTGTAATTCTTGATTTACAAAGGATGCAGCCCCTAATTTTAAACTAGTGTTGTTTTGATGTACAGAAATACCTTTGCCCAAAACTTCCTCAAAACTTGAAATAGCAATGGTTTTTTCTTCTTTAAAATTTCGATACAACGTTCTACTCAAAGGGTGATTAGATGCCCTTAAAGCACTTTTTAAAAGCACTTTTTCTGATATTTTTAAAGGTATACCCGTATATGAAATGGTATTTTCTTTGTGGGTGGTAAGTGTCCCGGTTTTATCGAATATTATTGTATCTATTTGTGCTAATTGCTCGATTACTGTAGTGTTTTTTAGATACAATTTTTGCTTACCAAAAATACGCAACATATTACCCAATGTAAAAGGTGCAGCCAATGCTATGGCACAAGGACAAGCAATTATTAAAACTGCAGTAAATACATTTAAAGCCTTACTAACATCAATAAAAAGCCAAACAATTGTTGCTACAATTGCAATTGATAAAACTGCAACGGTAAAATTTTTACTGATGGTATCTGTAATCGTTTTAAAGGATGATTTGTAGTCTTTACTAAAAACATCATTAGACCAAAGTTGTGTTAAATAACTTTGAGAGACCGAATTTAAAACTTCAACTTCTATGCTGCCAGACAATTGTTTACCACCTGCAAATAACTTGTCTCCAGATTTTTTTAAAACAGGCACCGCTTCACCTGTAACAAAACTATAATCGATTTGCGCTGTTCCGTTTATTAAAATAGCATCTACTGGTAATAATTCTTGATTTCTGATAAGTAACCTATCACCTTTTTCAATGGCATAAATTTGTACGTTTTCTTCTTTACTATTATTAATTCTAGTAACTGCAATCGGAAAATAAGATTTATAATCTCTTTCAAAAGATAAAAAATTATATGTTTTCTGTTGAAAAAACTTCCCTAATAAAAGAAAGAAAACCAACCCTGTTAAGCTATCAAAAAAACCAGTTCCTAAATCGAATACAATTTCTATGGTACTTCTCAAAAAAAGAACAGTAATCCCTAGAGCTATGGGTATATCTATATTTAAAATTTTAGAACGAATCCCTTTATAAGCAGAAACAAAATAATCTTTACTTGCATAAAAAACTACTGGCAATGAAAAAGTAAACATCAACCACCTAAAAACGTTTTTATAAGTTTCTATCCAATAACCATCTACTTCAAAATACTCTGGAAAAGACAAAAACATTACGTTTCCAAAAGCAAAACCAGCTACTCCAAGTTTATACGTTAGGCTTCTATCTACTTTGTTTGAACCACGTTCATAATCTTCTAAACTAATGTAAGGCTCGTAAGCTATGGCACTTAACAGCAATACCACTTCTTTTAGTGTTGTGGTTTCGGAATTATAGGTAATTCGTACTTTTTTCTTTGGAAAATCTACTTGAGAATTTACAATTTCTGACTGTAACTTGTGTAAGTTTTCTAATACCCAAATACAAGAACTGCAATGAATATGAGGAATATACAAGGTAACTATTTGGGTGTTTGTATCTGAAAAATCGAGTAGTTTATCGACTATTTCTTGGGATTCAAGAAAATCGTATTTACCCTTAATTTCGTTTGGTATTGCACCAGGATTGTCTTGAAAATTATAATAACAAGTTAAATCATTATCAGAAAATATTTCATAAACTGTCTTACAACCGTTACAACAGAAATGTTTGTCATCAAACTCTATAACATCATCATTACAAGAATCGCCACAGTGATAACATTGTGTAGCTTTCATATTTACTCTTTTGCCTAGTACAAATGTCTAAGAAATTGCAATCTTAAAATATGATATTTATCAGGTTTTTAATATCTTTGATATCTTATTATTTCCCCACATGCTATGAGTAAATGCCAACAATGTATTATTCGTCAATTTAATTCTCTAAAACACCTTTCTAAAGAAGAGTTGGTAAGAGTTTCTGCTTGTAAAACTTCTAAAATTGTAAAAAAAGGTGAATATCTTTTTGAAGAAGGAACTAGAATAAATGGCATTTTTTGTATTAAAGATGGTATTTGTAAAGTTTCTAAAATGAGTGAGAATGGTAGAAACCAAACTATTAATTTAATTAAAAAAGGAGATTTAATTGGAGAAAGAAGCCTTATTTCTGACGAACCTTCTAACTTAAATGCCATTGCATTGAATGATTTAGAGGTGTGCTTTATACCAAAAGAAGAAATTATTAGAGATTTGAAAAGCAATCCTACATTTACAATGAGTGTATTAAACGACTTGGCCAAAAGTTTAAAAAATTCTGATAATTTTGTTGTAGATATGGCCCAAAAAACGGTAAAACAACGTTTGGCAGAAACACTAATTAAACTAGAAGACAAGTTTGGCACCAATGATGCTGGCATTATTAATTTGCAACTTTCTAGAGATGATTTTGCTAACATTGTAGGTACTGCAACAGAATCTGCTATTCGATTACTATCTGAATTTAAGAAAAAAGAATTGCTAGAGTTTAAAGGAAAAGAAATTAAAATATTAAACCCAAAAGGCTTAGAAAAAATTGCTCAAGGATTTTCTTAAAATTCCATACTTAAAAAAAATAATGAAAATTAACGATTTAATTGGTACCTATCAAATTATTGGTAGCAATCAAAACGAGTCTGAAGATAGTTATAAGGGTACGCTTACCTTATCTTTTGATACTGAAGGTAGAATAGTTGCTAAATGGATCATTAATAAAAGTCAAGAGCAGTTTGGCATTGGTTTTTTTAAAAACAATATTCTAGTCATTAACTTCAATTATATTGGCGAAGAAAACACTCAATATTTTGGCACAGTAGTTTACAAATGCATTACCAAAGATGTATTAGAGGGTTTCTGGTCTGAAGAATATGGAAATCCTGCTTATTTAGGTGAAGAAAATTGTTTTAGGATTGAAAAGGAACAACTTTTGAACTAAAAATTAATCTTAAAGTAATATTATATAAGAAAAAGCTATCTAAAATTTTAGATAGCTTTTATACATTAGAATTACCTGTAGTTTTAAGTTTTAGATTTTAAAATCTATTGAAGTATCTAAAGTTGTTATAGAACTACCGCCAACAAATATTTTAAATTCACCAGATTCTACAATAAACTTACCTGAATTGTCGTAGAAACCTAGTTCTTTTTCAGTTAATGTAAATTCGATTTTTTTAGTTTCTCCGGGTTGTATTTCTATCAAATTAAAACCTTTTAACTCTTTAACAGGTCTGGTTATACTTGCAAATAAATCTTGAATATACAACTGTACAACTTCTTTCCCCTTTAACTTACTGGTATTAGAAACATTTACAGAAACTTTTATCGTGTTATTTTCTTGTTGAACAAGCAAGTCTTTGTATGAAAAGTTTGCATAACTTAAACCATGACCAAACGGATACAATGGCGTGTTTTTTTCATCTTGATAATGCGACCAAAAAACAACATCTTTTTCTGGTAATGTTGGTCTACCTGTATTTTTGTAGTTATAGTAAATTGGTATTTGACCAACATTTCTTGGAAAAGACATTGGTAATTTTCCACTTGGATTATAATCTCCGTACAAAACTTGCGCTATCGCGTTTCCACTTTGTGACCCTAACTGCCAAGCCTCTACAATTGCAGGTATGTTATTATCTGCCCAATTAATTGTTAAAGGTCTTCCGTTGTTTAAAACCAAAACAATATTAGAATTTACTTTGTGTATCGCTTTTAATAAATCTTCTTGTACACCTGGCAAATCTAAATTAGTACTACTTCTACCCTCGCCACTTTGGTAACCAACTTCACCTAAAACCATTACAACAACATCTGCCTTTTTTGCTACTGAAATAGCTTCTGCAAAATCGCTTTTATCTGTGTTGTTAATATAAACTTCAGTAATAAAATCTGTCTTACCTAAAGACACATCTGCTCCTTTTGCATACATCAGTTTGTTACCAGTGTATTGTTGCATACCTTCTAATACAGATACAGCAGAATTGTCTTTTGCTGCAATTCTCCAACTACCTAAAGGACTATTTTTGTCTGAAGCCAAAGCACCAATCAATGCAATTTTTTGACCTTCTTTTTTAAGAGGCAATGTATTGTTTTCATTTTTTAATAAAACAATACATTTTTTTGCCATGTCAAGAGAAGCCTCATGTATTTTTGCACTTCCAATTATTTCTTTCTCACGTGTTTCATCACAATATTTATAAGGATCTTCAAACAGGCCCAACTCAAACTTTACACGTAAAATTCTTTTAGCAGCATCATCTATTAACGTTTCTGAAACTTTACCATCTTTTACCAACGAAGCAAGTTCTTTTACATAGGCATACGATTCCATATCCATATCAGAACCAGCATTTACAGCAATTTCTGCAGCTTGGTTTAAGTCTTTAGCAAAACCGTGAACTTTCATTTCTATAATTGAACCCCAATCAGAAACTACAAAACCTTTGTAATTCCACTTATCTTTTAGAATTTCTCTTTGTAAATAAGCATTTCCTGTTGCAGGAATACCGTTTAACTCGTTAAACGAATTCATAAAAGTTTTTACATCTGCTTTTATTGTAGCTTCAAAAGGTGGAAAAATTATATTATATAACGTAGAAGTACCCACATCTACAGTATTATAATCTTTACCAGATTCAGAAAAACCATAACCTGCAAAATGTTTTGCACATGCAGCAATAGTTCTAGGGTCTGATAAATCTTCTCCTTGAAAGCCTTGTACTCTAGCCATTGCTATTTTACTACCAAGAAAAGGATCTTCTCCGGCTCCTTCCATTACTCTTCCCCAACGTGCATCTCTAGAAATATCTACCATTGGCGCAAAAGTCCAGTTGATTCCTGCTGCTGCAGCTTCTTCAGCCGCCATTTCAGCAGATTTTTTAATCGCTTCTAAATCCCAACTCGCAGATTCTGCTAAAGGAATTGGACTTAAAGTTTCATACCCATGTATAACATCAAAACCAATAATTAAAGGGATACCCAGTCTGGTTTCTTCAACTGCTATTTTTTGAACTGCTTTTACGTCTTTTACACCTCTAACATTTAACATAGAGCCTACCAAACCATTTTTTAAATGGTCGTATTTATCGGCTTGCTCTCCGTTTTTTGGTGATGGACCTGTTACATTCCAAAAACCATTGTATTGGTTCATTTGCCCTATTTTTTCCTCTAAAGTCATTTGAGAAAGTAAACTTTCTACTCTTTGATCTATTGAAGCACTTGGGTCTTTAAAAAGATTTTTATCGTTTTTACATGAAGTAAAAACGATAAAAATTATAACTGCTAATATTTTTTTCATTATTGAAAGACTTTTACATAATCAATTTCCATCATATCTTCTGTAAATGCTGAATCTACAGGGCCTCCTAAAGTACCGCCCATTGCAACATTTAAAATTAAAAAGAAATCTTCATTAAAAGGCAAAGTAGAATCATTTGGCAAAGTATGATATACTTGATCATCTATGGCAAACTTAATTTCTGTTGCAGACCATTCTAAAGTATAATTATGAAACTGAGTTGTAGAAGTCGCTAATTGCGTTGAACTAGAAGGACCACCACCACCAAAATTACCTGGATAATGTAACGTGCTTAACACCGTATTTTTATCTGTTCCTTTTTGTTCCATGATATCAATTTCACCAGAAGCTGGCCAACCAACTGTGCTAAAATTAGCACCTAACATCCAAATTGCTGGCCACGTACCTGCAGAAGCTGGTAATTTTGCTCTTACTTCTACTCTACCATACGTAAATTCATATAATCCCTGAGATTTTAATCTTGCCGAAGAATACGCACTTCCATCTGCTTTGGCTTTAATCTTTAAACTACCACCTTCTACAATTGCATTATCTGTGCTATTTGTATAGGTCTGTAATTCTTGGTTACCCCAACCACCTGCACCTAAATCGTAGGTCCATTTTGTTGCATCTGGCGCTCCATCAGTATTAAAATCATCTTCCCAAACAAGATTTGTATAGGCAGAATTTAAAGTGTTATCTACAATTGATTCATTTGTTAAAACAACAAACCATGCCAAACCGTCTGCTCCTACTGTTTTAAGCAACATCTCTGTTGCAGATCTTGTAATTATTTGATATTGATGATTTCCACCGGTATAGAAGCCTAGGAAACCATTGTTAGAAAGTGTAATTGTCTCTTGACCACTTGGTGCAGTTAATGCCCAAACTCCTTCAAAATCATCTAAAGGATAGTTTTCATATTCGCCACCTGGATTTGCTGTAACACCAATATCTCCTAACTCTTGATCCATTGGTCCTTTTTGGCCAAATATAGTTCCTGTAACATCTTCTACTACGTCATCATTTAAACTATTGGTAACATATTTAATAGTACCATCAACATTAAAAATATACGCATCATCATACATACCTGTAATAGATTTTTCTCCTGGAGCAGCAGCATACCAAATTGGATACGTTTCTTCTGCAGGACCTACACCAAAATGTGCAGGATCTTCAGATTTCACTCTCCAAATCTGAGAACTATCATTGGTTAACATTGTTATTAACTCTGCAGGAGCAGCATAAGTAGACAATACGTCTACAGTTATAATTTTACTTGAACTTACACCACCTGTACCAACTGCAACAACATTTATTGTATAGGTTTGTAAACCTAAGTCGCTAAAATTAAAAGTAGTGATTCCTGAAGGCGCTGCTTTGGCAACTCCTTCAAAGTAATATGTATATGACAATGCATTGTCTGCTGTTGCAGAAAAAGTTACCACACCGCTTCCATCTCCGTTAGGATTTGCGTCATCTGCCCCAAATATATCTGCAGAAACATTAATATTTGTTGGAGGAATAATCTCACCAAATTTGTACTCATTCTCTTGACAACCAAGTAAATTAGCTACCACTAAAACAAATAGTAAATTGAATATTTTAGTTATTTTCATCATAATATTTTTTATTGTTTTACTAATTTATAAGTCCAAAAAGCAGTTCCGTTGCCAACCTCTATTAGCAGTTCCATTTCTGTATTATTATTAGAAAGTGACACTACGGTGTATGTAATTGAATCTGGAGCATCATTTGGATTTGACAACTCATTGGCATTGTTCACTTTTGCCAAACCTATATAAGCACCTTTACCATTTAATTTTATGGTATTGGCTGTAGCATCATATTCGTAAGTTGCAGAAGTAGATCCATCGTGAGGTGTAACTGGAGCACCACAAGCATCTGAACCACCTTGCCAAGCTTCTACCCAAGTATCTGTTCCTAATTTATTTTCAAAATTACCACCAGAAAACACATACTCATCATCAAAATAACAAGCTCTTTGTGTAACACCTGCTGCATCTATAGACCACCACTCTCCACTACCGGCAGCAGGACCTACTTTTAAAGAACCTGCTTCTTCAGCAACTTTCCAAGTACCGTCTATTGGGCTAGAAGCGACGCTTCCATCTTTAACCATTTTATAAGTCCAAAAAACACCAGAACCAGCTTCAACACTAACTTCCATCTCTGTGTTATTGTTAGATAAAGTAATATCATAAGTAATAGAAGAGGTAATTGGCACGTTTGGTAATTCGCCAGTATTTAAAGCTTTTGGTAAACCTAAATAAGAACCTTCACCAGAAATTGTAACTTTATTTGTTGCTGCATCATGAATAAAGGTTGCTTGTCCTCCATTATGAGGAGCTACAGGAGCCCCACAACTATCTGAGCCACCTTGCCAACCTTCTGTCCAGGTTGCTGTTCCTAATTCGTTTTTAAAACTAAAATCTGCACCAAAAACATAAGTATCATCATAATAACAAGCTCTAAGAGCAACACCAGCGTCATCTATAGACCACCATTCTCCGCTTCCTTTAGAAGGACCTACTTTTAATGACCCAGCTTCAGTAGCTACTCTCCAAGTTCCTGTTAATACAGAAGCTGCAGAAGGAGCCTTATAGAAGTATAAATTATCTATAAAAACAGTTCCACCACCTACAAGCTTGAATTGCATAATATCACTAATAGACAAACCTTGATCGGTAAAATCTGTTAGAGGAATATCAAAACTATTCCATTGGTCTGCTACCAAATCTTTGGTTACAAAAAACTCTGCTGAACTTGCACTAATAGGAAAAATATCTATTGAAGTTGCATCTGCTGTCCATACATCTATATGAAGTGTTTCCATAGAAGACGCATCTTGTAGATTTCCAGAAAAATCTATTCCTTGATAATTTAAATTACTATACTGTAACATTTTATCACCATTTAAATCAAACAAAGCATATTGTGTTTGTTGACCCCAATTTGGATAATAATCTACACCTGTAATAGCTGTGTAAGCATCACTAAAAACAGAAATCACATCAATATCGTTTCTTGAAGGAGGTGTTGTTGCAGAAGCCAAAGGAGCTAAAATAGCAGTAACCTCGAAACTTGCTGTATACTCTGTGGTAGCAATAGCACCACCTTTAGCAATTACCTTAATATCATACGTACCTGCATCTGTGTATTGATAATTAATTGTTTCGCCAATGTTTGCAGTTAAAACAGGTTGTGTTACACCAGATTCACCAGAATAAAACTCGTATGTTGTTGCAAAACTTGCCTCTGCAGTTACATTTACTTGTTTAGAAATTGCTGCATCGTTCTCTACAGTAACCACTAAATTTTGTGGTGCTTGAAAAGAAACCACCAGTGGTACTATAACCTCTGCTGTTTTACCTATAGAGTTGTATGCAACCACCTTAACATCATAAGTGCCTTCTGCATAGGTATGTGTTGTACTTTTACCTTGTTCTAACTTTTCTGGTGTTGTAGTTGCATCACCATAAAAAATATTAAAATAAATTGCGCCTTCTGCTGTTGGCATTATAGTTACAACACCCGTATTATCTTGCGTTATGTTGTAAGTTGCAGTAACATTAGAAGGTAAAGGAATGTTTTCTAGAAAATCTAAATTTTCGTTTTCGGTACAAGCACTAATAAAAACTAAAATAATTAGTGCTTTAAATATTGTTTTTAATTGTTTCATATTTTCTAATATTAATATGTTAAATTTTAGTAACCTTCATTTTGAGACCAATTACCTTGTGAGAATTGAATTTCTTCAATTGGAATTGGAAAAACCTCGTTTTTATTAGGTGTAAAACCAGGTATTTCTGATCCTCTACCGGTTCTAACCAAATCGAAAAAATGATGTCCTTCTCCAACTAACTCCACTCTTCTTTCGTGATAAATTGCGTCTGTTAAATCTGAGCCACTCAACGTAATATTATTTGTAGTGTTGCCAAAAGCTCTTTCTCTAACTCTATTTAAAAACAATCTAGCCTTTGTATCATTAGGTATTGCTTTTCTGTTATTTGCTTCTGCTGCCAATAATAAAACATCTGCAAATCGTATGGCTCTGTAGTTGTTTGGATTGGTTAAATTTAAATCTCCTGCAGCATCTGCACTTCTTTTTCTAGGGATGTACTTTCTGTTGAAAAAACCTGTATGCTCATAACCTGTTGTAAAAGTTGCGCCTGTTGTTGTTGCCCAAGCATCTATGTCTAAAATTGCTACTTCTTTACGATTGTCTCCTGCTTCAAATTGATCTACCATTTCTTGGGTAGGAACATTAAAACTAAAACCAGAAGTAAACAAATCTCCAGAATAACCTCTTACTCCCTGAAAACCAACTGCAACATTACCTTCACTACACTGTAAACAACCAAAACCGGCTCCTTGTATGTCTGTATATTGAACTTCAAAAACAGATCCTACTCCATTTTCTCCTTGAAACTCGAAAATTTTATTGTAATCTGTTTCTAACATAAACCCACCGTTAGTAATTACGCTGTCAAATATATCTGAAGCCTCTGTAAACTTTTCTTGGTAAACATATACTTTACCTAACAAAGCCTCTGCAGCAGCTTTTGTTGCTCTACCTACTTGTGGAGTGGTGTATTCTAAATTATCTACTGCATATTTTAAATCTTCTTCTATTAAATTATACACCTCATTTATTGGAGCTCTTGGTATGGTCTTTTCATCACCTACAGAAAAACGACCTTCTGGTTTAATTGGAATTGCACCAAACCATTTTACCAATTCGAAATTATAATACGCTCTTAAAAAACGTGCTTCTCCAATAATTACATTTTTTCCTTCAAAATCTGTTTTGTCTTGATTTTCTATGATATACGCAGCTCTGTTAACACCACCATACATCCAACTCCAAAGATTTTGTAATTGAGAATTTACAGGTGTATGTGTCATGTCATCTATTTGCTGATAACCAGGTACATCTGTTGCACTTTCTCCACCTGCAAGTGTATTGTTAGAAGCTATTTCGCCCATTAATACATTTATAAAGGTAGATTGTAAAGGATCATAGGCAGCAACTAAGGCGTTGTAATAATCTGCTTCTGAATTAAAGAATGATTCAGAATCTTCTGCATACACCTTTGTATTGTCTAAATACTCGTCTGAACAAGCTGTTGTTAAGAACAAACTTGTAATCATCAGTATTAAAATTGATAAATTATTTTGTATTTTTTTCATCTTTCGTTCTTTTTAAAATTCAACATTTAAACCTATAATAAATTGTCTTGCAGAAGGATATGATCCGTAATCTATACCTGCACCAATAGCGCCACCGTTAATTGTTGGATCGAAACCAGAGTAATCTGTAAGAGTAAATAAGTTATTGATGCTTGTGTACAATCTTAACTTAGCAACACCCACTTTTTCTAATGTATTCGGAGAAAAGTTATACCCAATTTGAATGTTTTGCAATCTTAAAAAAGAAGCATCTTCTACAAAAAAGTCTGAAAACAACTTATTATTTGTTGCATCATTAGTTAATCTTGGTACGGAGTTACTTGTTCCTTCGCCAGTCCATCTGTCTAAATAATAGGCTGGTTTATTAACATTTGGTAAAAAACGTTCGTAATTACGTACCATTTCTTTGCCTAATTCTGAATATAAGTATGCACTAAAATCCCAGTTTTTATACCTTCCAGAAAGGTTAAAGCCCATGAAGAAATCTGCTTGTGGTTTTCCTATGTTCGTTCTGTCATTTATATCTATTACGCCATCCTCATTTACATCTTTATATCTAATGTCTCCTGGTGAAGTAACATTTGCTCCTAAATCATTTTGAGAAGGATGTGCATCTATTTCTGCTTGATTTTGAAAAATACCATCTGTTTGCAAACCATAAAAATAACCTATAGACTGCCCTACTTCCATTCTTGATGGAGGCAAATTACCAATAGCAAAAGAACCACCCTCTATAAAAGCACCTCCATTAACATCTGTTACCTCATTTTTAACATAAGTTACATTGTAAGAAAGATTTAAAGAAGCATCTTCTGTATTTATTGCGTTGTAATTAATAGCTAATTCTGCACCCGTATTTTTAGAAGTACCAGCATTTACTGTTGGATTTCCACCTCCAGGAGCGCCTGTTCCTAAAATACCAGAAACCGGAAAATTTTCTATTAACAGATTTTCTCTACTTTCTTCAAAATAATCTGCAACAATAGAAAGCTTATCATTGAAAAAGTTAACATCTAAACCAATGTCTAACTTTACTGCAGTTTCCCATTGCGCTAACGGATTTGGAATTCTACCCTGTGCTGTACCGTCTACCAAAGAACCATCTAAAACATACGTTCCTTCACCACTTAAAAATGACCTGTTTAAATTATTGCCTACTAAGTTTCCTAAAGTACCATAACTTGCTCTTAATTTTAAGAAACTAATAGTTTCATTATCCTTTAAAAAATCTTCATCAGACAACTTCCAACCTGTGGTTGCAGACCAAAAATGATCTACTCTTAAGTTTTTATCAAAAACAGAAGCCGCATCTCTTCTAACTAATCCAGAAAACAAATATTTCCCTTTATAATCGTATTGTAATCTTGAAAAGTAAGAAATCAATCTTAAATCATTAAAACCAGCATTTAAACTTCTTTGTTCGTTTTGAGGATCTGTTAAACTTAAATCTGCAAAATCATACGAATTGTTAGGTACATTTATACCTGTAGCATAAATACCATCAAATAAATCGTTTTGCACACTTGTACCTAAAGTAAAGGTAGTATTGTGGTTTTCTGCAAAGGTTTTTTCATAGTTCGCAAAGTTTTCCCAAACAACTCTTGTAGAGGTTTGTTTGTATTGATAAACAGAACTTTGCAACTGGTTAAACACCTTGCTAGAACCATAAGATTGTATAGGTGTAAAAGTACGTCCTTTATCATTGTATATCTTATAACCTAATCTAGACGTTATAGACAAACCTTCTATAGGTTTATACTCTAACTTAAAGTTTCCTTCTAAACCGTTTCCATTATATTCATTAAATGTATTGTTTAATTGACTTAATGGATTAACAATTTCTATCCCTAAAAAGTTAGCAGTATCATCTTCATCCAAACCAAAAGTTGGTGCAAAATTTAATCCATTAAATAATACTGAGTTATCAAAACCATTAGAGGCAGAAGTATAATAATTTGCAATTACAGAGAAGTTTAACTTGTCTGATAAATCAACTCCTAAATTCAACTTAATATTATTTCTTATAAAGTTAGAGTTTTGTTTGGCAATGATACCCTCTTGCTCAGTTCTAGATGCAGACATAAAATACCTAAAATTTTCGCCACCACCTGCAACACTAATGTTATGGTTCATTAATAGTGCATCATTAAATAATTCGTCCTGAAAATCTGAACCAACACCTAACTGAGATACATCATTGTATGGTAATGATTGCCCACTAACAGCATATGCCTCATTTAAAACTAATGCATATTCTGTTGCATTTAAGTAGTTTAATTTACGAGTTGTTTGCTGTAAAGAAGCAAAAGTTTGATATTTAACTGAAGGTGCTTTATTCTTTTTACCAATTTTAGTGGTAACTAAAACTACACCATTTGCACCTTTAATACCATAAATTGCCGCTTGTGCATCTTTTAAAACCGTTATAGATTCTATATCATTTGGGTTGATACTATTCAAATCTCCCTCATAACCATCTACAATTGTTAAGGGCTGGTTATTTGTGTTAGAACTTACACCACGAATTAAAATGTTAACTTTAGCACCAGGAGCACCAGAAGATAAATTAACAGCCACACCAGAGGTAGTACCTTGTAAAGCGGTTGTTGCATCGATTGGTTTTAAGACCTCAAAGGTTTCTTCTCCTACGATAGAAACAGAACCCGTAACGTCTTTTCTTTTTTGCTTACCATAACCTACTACAATAATCTCATCTAAAGCTTCTGCTTGTATTTCTAATGATACATTTATTGTGGCACTGTTTACAGTTACTTCTTTTTGTTTGTAACCTAAATACCTAAAAACTAATACTGACCCAGAAGTAATATTTTGAAGCGAATACATTCCGTCAAAATCGCTTTCTGCTCCCAATTTAGTTCCTTTAACAATTACACTCACTCCTGGAAGTACATCTCCATTAGCAGCATCTTTTACAACACCCTTTACATTTAAAGTTTGTGCAGTTACAGCAAAACCTATAAATAAAAGAATTAAAAATGTGATTTGTTTTCTCATGAATTAAGAATTTTAATTTTTTGATAAATTTAACACCTTATTGTTATTAAATTAACAAATACCACCACAACAAAAAACATACATAGCAATATTTAGGAAAAATTTACAATGTTTATGTAATATATGTTCAGTTTATTTTATGTGAAAAAAGAAACAAAAAAACCTAATGTTGTGGTAATGTATGGGTAATAAATAACCTTGATGTAGTCTTATATTTCTAAAATATAATTTGTTAAGTTGGCATTGTGGTCTAAATCCATTTTTTTTCTGAGACGATATCTCTTCACTTCTACACTTCTAGGAGAAATATTTAAAAGCGGTGCTATTTCTTTAGAAGTTAAATTTAATCTTAAATAAGCGCACAACCTTAAATCGTTGGGTGTTAATTCTGGGTGTTTTGCTTTAATTTTGTCTAAAAACTTTTTATCTGCATTGTTAAAAGCCTCTTCGAAGAGCTTCCAATCGTCTGTATTGTTTAAATTGGTATCAATTATTTTTACAACTTTGGTAATGTTTTTACCACTACCTTCTAACAATTCATTTTTAATATCATTTAAAAATTCGTTCTTTTTAATAATACTCATTGTAGAGTTTGCCAACTCTCTATTTTTACTCTCAATATCTGCTCTTAGTTTGTCATTATTCAACTTAATAATCTGCTGAGAACTTTCTAAATCTTTTAAAGCAGCTTCTTTTTGTGCCTTTTCTAATAATTCTTTCCGTTGTTTTGCATAGTATATTTTAGAAAAAACGTGCACTAAATAAAAGGAAAGTAGCGCAATTAAAACATAGAGCACAGTCATATATATAGAAATATACCAGGGTTTTTGTATAGAAAAATGATACTCTGAAACATTACTACTTACTACATCTCCTATAATTGCTCTTACTTTAAAAACATATTCTCCGTAAGGTATATTTTCAAATAAAATTGAATTTGCTTCTTGGGGCAAACTCCAGTTTTTATTTAGTCCCACCAATTGATATTGGTACTTTGTAGTATTTACAGTATTAAATATTGGCACACTAAAAGAAAATATAAAGTTGTTCTCTTTGGCACTAAAACTATTTTTTGATAAAATATTAATATTTTTTTTAGGTGAATCTGTTACAAAACTTTTTACATTATTAATGTATACATCAAAATTTTTCTGCTTTTGTAAAGCATCTAAATCAACTTTAAGGTAGCCGTTTGAAGTACCTATTAAATACTCTTCATTATTTAGATGTATAATATTTTCATAACCAGAAGCTGCTTTAGGTATTTTATTTGCCAATGAAATAGTACGTATTTTTGCTCTATCACTCAAAGTTCCTGGAGACACATATTTTATTGAATTCTTTGCAAATAACCAAATTCTATTTTTTGCAGTATCATTTATCAATTTAGCAGAAATAAAAGAATCATCTGTAAAAAGATTACTATGTATGCTATCTTTTAAAAAAGTTTGCTGAGTGTTGTCATATACATACACTCCATTCTTTTTAGCATACAATATTTTATTATTGTGTTTAATAATGCTAGAATGTATTCCTTTTTCTAAAGAGGGTTCAATTTGTACATTTTCTACTTTTTTAAGATCCTTGTCTATCTTTAACTTAAAAACGCCTTTGTATTCATGGTTTATAAAATATTCTGAAGCATTTAATTGAACAACATATTTACTTGAAGTATCAAAACCTGCTATTTTATGGGCATAAAACCAATTGTTATTTTCTTTTTTAAGAACAAATAAACCATCATAACATCCTAGTAAGAGAGTATTTTTATCAATCTGAGTAAAATTCCATGTCCCAGATTTGCCAAATATATTTTTAGCCTTGTTCTGTTTTATAGTAAAAGTACCCGAATCATGTCCACAGAATAATGTAGCATCAATTACGGTAAGATTCCAAACTTGCCCTTCTGTTTTCTCTATAAATTGAAAAGGTTGATTAGAATCTAAATTCTTATAAAACAATCCTTGATTAGTTCCCAAATACAATTTATCATTAAAAACTACAGAAGTGTAAATGGTACCTAAAAAATCCATTTTCTTATTATATGTTTTAAATGCCGATGTATTGTTTATGTAGTTGATACCGTTATCTAAACCCAACCAAATATTTTTATCTCTGTCTTCAAAAACCGATAATATGGTATTGTTGCTTAATCCAGAAAACTGACTTATTGTGTACTTTAAATTACCATTTTTATCTAAGTAAATTAAGCCGTTAGAGACCGTTCCTATGGCAAAACCATTGTCTGTTAATTTGGAAACACTATATACTTTTTTATGCTCTAGAATAGTTGCATCGGGTAAGTTCCATTTTTGTATGATTCCTTTTACTATTGAATAAAAACCATCTTCTTCAGTTAAAAAGAACAAGCGATTGTCTTTTTCAAAAAAATTAACAATTAATTTCTCTTTTACAAAACGTGAGTTAGAAACTAATTTTGGGTGTCCGTTTTCAATTTTAAAAACACCTTTATTAAGCTCTTGATAATAAATAACATCTTCTACTTTAGATATTTTTTGGATTCTGTTCTCAGACTCAATAATATTAATTTCTGAAGTGCTTATATTGTAAAGATAGATTCTTTGTAAAGACTTAAATAGTATCCAACCATCTAACTCTACGATATGCCAAACTTGCTCATCTTCTAACATTTGTATTTGCAACTTTTCTACCAAAGAGGTAAATATTAAAGTTCCAAATTCATCTTTTTCCCAGAATCCAAAATCCATATAAAAACCTGTAAAAACTTTTTTATCAATTGCTTTTACAGAACGCATTATGGTTTCATTAGGTGTTTCATATAAATTCCAAGAAGCTCCGTTAAACTCTAAAAGTCCTTTACTATTTGCAACGTAAATAAATCCTTTTGCATCTTGTGAAATTGCCCAGTTTTGGTTTTCTGCTTTATAGTCTTCTGATGTAAATATTTGTATTGGCGGAATTTCTTGTGAGTAACATAGTGATATGAAGAATAAAAAAAGAAACTTAAAATATTTTACTCTTAAAAAATGTATCATCTATATCTTTTTTTGTTGTGCTAAATTTATGTGTAAAATATTTTATTTCAATAATTTACATATTTACAAATATACCTGTGTATAGTTTTTAAAGCATATAAATTTACACGTAAACTTTGGTTTAAACAAGTTTAATAAAAAAAACCGTAACATAATTACGGTTTTTATTTAAACAAAATAAGTTTTAAGCATCAAAAAAAAATAAAAATTTATATTTTTTCTAATAAAACAATATTAAAAGCTGAGTGTAATTTTACCTTTCCATCAATAACTTTTAACGTTTTATTTGAGTAAAAATCTCTTAACAACGCACCATTTTTAAATATTGATGACACCTTTATTTCTATGGGTTCTTTGGGCAAGTTTAAACCGACAATTACTTTGTCATTATTTCTAACTCTAGAAAAAACCAAACCATTGGCATCTGAAATAAGTTGATGTCTACCGGCTCCAATAGCCATATGGTTTGCTCTAAACTGTCCTATTTTTTGCCAATGAGTAAGTATCTTTTGTGCAGTTTCATTATTTCTTATTTCATTCCAATTCATAAAAGACCTTAAAGTAGCATCTCCAACAGTTCCTTCTATCGTTAAATCTCTTGCAGTTTCATCACCATAATATACTTGCGAAGTTCCTGGTGTTAACAACAACATTTCTGCTGTTTTATAAGGTTGTATTCTTTCTTTATCAAAAGGTTGCCCATCATCATGTGAAGTCATATAATTTAAGACACCATACCCTTTTAACTCTGTGTTTAAGATAGAATCATACTTAACAAACACCTCATTTGCTGATAATTGCTTTACATTCCATTTAAGCTCAAAATTGATTAAACTATTGAATGCTTTGTCAAAATAATTTACCTTTTTATCACCAAAATCGTATGCTTTTCCGTGAGAAATCGCATAATTATATACCTCGCCAACCAAATAAAAATTATTATTATCTAACACTTTTTCTGGATTGTTTTTCTTGTAATTGTCAAAAGCAACATCACACTCTTGTTTAAATTCTTGCCATACAAATTCTTCAGTATGTTTTACGGTATCTACTCTGTAACCATCAATACCAAATTCTGTAATGTAATCTGTTAGCCATTTTATAATGTAAAAACGGGGTGCTCTTGGGTAGTTAGTTCTTTCAAAAAAAGCATCTAACTCACTCATTTCTTGCTCTAAACGCCCTTCTGCTTTCCATTTAGCAACCAATTGAGGTGGCAAATCAACTGCTGTATTGCTTTCTGTTTTAATATCTGGCAAGTTTTTAACCAAGGTACAAGCAGTAGTATTTTCATAAGAATCGTATGAGCAATGCGGCTCGGTTCTTACCCACTCTTCTGGCCAAACAGTATCTTGTTCTGTAACCGGACCTGTATGATTTATAACGGCATCTAATAAAATTCGAATTCCTTTTTTATGAGCCAATTCTACCAATTCCTTTACATCTTCTTTGGTACCAAAATTTGGATCAATAGCTGTCCAATCTTTTGTCCAATATCCATGATAACCGTAAGAAACGCCTGTTCCTTCATCTGTAGCTCCATGAATTTGCTCTACAATTGGGGTCATCCAAATAGCATTAATCCCCAAATCTGTAAAGTAACCTTCTTTTATTTTTTGAATGATTCCCTTAATATCTCCTCCTTTAAAACCTCTTAAAGTTCCCGTTTCTCTTGTTCTATTAAAGTTTACATCATTAGACGGATCTCCGTTATTAAAACGATCGGTTAACAGAAAATAGATGTTAGCGCCTTCCCAAACAAATTCTTTTTTTGCAATTTCTTGCACATTATTTTTATCTGGTGATTTTTGTTGACAACTAAACATTGACACTAAAAAAAGGAAGAAAAATATTTTTTTCATAAAATTATTTTATTGAAGTTTTAAAATGAACGACTCTAAAGCATCTATTTCTATCAAAATAGTTCCTTCAGAATTTTCTACCTCTAAAGTAAACATTTTTGAATTATAGAGCATATCTTTTAATTGATATTTACCATCTTTTAAATTCCATTTTGCTAAAATTTCTGAAGGAATTTTTAAGGCAAATTTCTGGGGATTTTCAGCGTCAAAATTAGCTAAAACAACTAATTTTTCAGCATCAGAATATCTAACAAAAGAAAGTACTTTAGAGGTATAATTTTGGGTAGCATTTCTATTATACTGATGAATGTCTTCATAATCGCCCATTAATGCCTCTGAGTTGATCGTAAAATTAAGCAAACGCTTGTAAAATTCTCTTAAATCTGTTTCTTCTATTGTAGATTGACCACCATCAAACTGTTTGTTATTAACCCATCTTTGCAAACTTGGCACTCCCACATAATCAAATATTGAAGTTCTAGAAGGAGTTCCAAAACCAGCATTTTCAGAACCATCTTCACCAAACTCTTGGCCAAAATAAAGCATGGTTGGTGCAGAAGAAATGGTTGCAGAAACTACCATGGCTGGCTTCCCTTTTAAAGCATTTCCTGCAAACTCTTTACTTGCAATTCTCTGCTCATCATGGTTTTCTAAAAAATGCAACATGTTGTGTTCTATATCTTTTAAATCTTCTTGTATTGGTGGTATATTATCGGTTAAACCATGCCCTTGCATTATGTGTTTTATGGTGTCGTATAACTGCACTTTATCATACAAATAATCCATTTTTCCTTTTCTAATATAATCTCTGTACAAAGATGGATTGTAAACTTCTGCCAATAAAAATGCCTCTGAATTTTTCATTTTAATTGCAGAGTTCATAAAACTCCAAAACTCTACAGGAACCATTTCGGCCATATCAAAACGGAAACCATCCACGCCTTTCTCTAACCAATACAGTGCAATATCTCTAAATTTTATCCAAGAATCTGGTACTCTTTTTCCTTGCCAAAATTCAAAATGCTTTTTATAATCTTCATTTTCAAAACCAACAGGCAATTCGTCAAAGTCTTTTTTTCCTTCAGGTGAAATTCCGTAATTTACTTTTACAGTTTCATACCAATCATAAAAATTTGGTTTCGAAGCTCTAGAACCATTTCCAGTCCATTTTGCTGGGTTTTCATCAAATTTCTTATCAGATAATGGCTGTTTTTCTCCTCCTAAAGGCAGATATCCATTTAAAAAATCGGGCACCTCAAAAGAAGTATTTGGCACATAATAAAAATTATTATCTATTGCATAAGCTACAGAAGTATCATCTGTTGCACCAAAATCTTTAGTACCTTCCGGATTTGTTAAACTCTGATAATTTCTAGCAACATGGTTTGGGACAATATCAATAATAACTTTTAATTTAGCTTTGTGAGAACGCGCAATCAATGCTTCAAATTCTTTCAAACGATTGCTTACATTTTCTGCCAAATCAGGATTTACATTGTAATAATCTTTTACTGCATAAGGAGAACCTGCTCTTCCTTTTACGACATCAGGATCGTCGTTAGAAATACCGTATGCAGTATAATCTCTTATTACATTATGGTGTGGCACACCTGTGTACCAAATATGCGTAATGCCTAAATCTTTAATTTCTAATAGGGCTTTGTCTGTAAAGTCATTAAATTTTCCAACACCATTTTCTTCAATAGTACCCCAAGGTTTATTGGTTGTATTGGTATTGCCAAACAAACGTGTAAAAGCCTGATAAACAACTACTTTATTTTTATCTTTTTCTTGCATCACTTTCTTTTCTTCTTTTTTATTGGTTTCACAACTTGCCATACTTATTAAAACCACAACTGCTAAAGCACTGTATATTTTTTTCATTCTAAAAATCTATTTTAAGGATATTTTAATTTTTAATTCTTTCTTCGGATGCCATTTTACAGGAATCCTTAACTGATTTTGTTCTGATAAAACTTGTCTTCTTTTTCCATTTACTTTAACCTTTTTTGGAGTCCAATTTATATGATGTACAACCAACTCAATTTCTTTTTCTTGCAAATTCCAGTGTTCTCCAAATTCTGCCTCTATATCAATTTCTAAATATTTTTTTTCAATTTCAGCTTCAAACTCTAACATTTCATATGCACCGTTTTCAAAAGCATTTGCTGTTAAACCATCATCATTATAAAGAATTCTTTCTGATTTTTTTACAGTAGCATCATACCAATAATGCAATTCTAATACAGCACCGTTATAATTCTCTGTGGTTTGCACCAATTTGGTCATCGGAATAACAACACCTCCTCTTACATAAGTTGGTATCGCTTGCTTTGTAAGCGTTACTTTTTTTGTTTGTCCTCCTTTAATTTTTTCATCAGTATAAAAATCAAACCAATTTGCCGTTTTAGGAAAATAAATTGCTGTAGTTTGAACTGAATCTTTTAAAATAGGTGTAATTAAAAAATCTTTCCCCCAAAGATAAGAAGTAGAATTTGTCATTAAATTTTTAGCATCTTCTTCAAAGAAAATAGGACGCATTAACGGAGTTCCTTTTTGATTGTTTTCGAAGGCTAAATTGTAATTATAAGGCAACATTTTATATCGTAATTCTATGGCTATTTTTGCTAACTTTTTTGCTTCGTCACTTCTAAAAACAGGTTCGCTTGGTACATCTTCTTGCGCATGCGGTCTGTAAATTGGCTGAAAAACACCATATTGCAACCATCTTACATACAAATTATCATCTAGATTTGCTCCTGCAAATCCGCCCAAATCAGAATGCATATACCCCAAACCTTGCATCCCCATTTGCAATGCAATTTCTGGCTGACTTTGCAATCCGCCCCAACTTCTACTAACATCACCAGACCAAGGAATCATACCGAAGCGTTGCGAACCAGAACTTCCTGCACGCATTAAAATAAAAGGTCTTTCTGTTGGATATTCTTTCTGATATCCTTCAAAAATTAATTTTGACCAATCATGGCCATATATATTGTGTATTTCATCTGCTTTTTGTGTTTGGTTAAAAGTAACCCAAGATGGCAACACTTCTGGCTCACCCAAATCGCCCCACAATCCTTTTACACCATCATTCAAAATGTCTTTATAAACATTCCAAAACCAATCTCTACCCAATTTTTTATAGATATCTACAATGCTTGTGTTGCCAAAATAGAAATCGTATTTGGCAGCATTTTGTAAGGTATCTATTGCCAAAACTTGTTTTTTTTCTGCTTCTGCCCATTTTTTTGAAGTAGATAAAACAAAAGGCTCTGTAATTAAAACAGTTTTTACTCCTTTCTTTTTTAAATTTGAAACCATTTGCTTTAGATCAGGAAAAGAATCTTTGTCTACTTCTAAATTTCCCATTGTACCTTGTACTTCTTTTCCAAACCAATACAAATCTAAAATAACAGCATCTACAGGAATTTCTTCTTCTTTAAATTTCTGAATGGTTTTTTCTGTTTCTTCTTGCGAACGATACCCAAATCTACTCGAAAAGTTTCCTAAAGTCCACCTAGCAGGCAAAGGCTGTTTTCCCGTTAAATCTGTATATACGTCAACCAAATCTTCCCAAGAATCTCCTACAATGACTTGATAGGTTTTACGTCCAGAGATTGTTTCATACGTTAAAGAATTGTCTTTTTTGCTATCTAAATCTAAATAACCAACAGGTGCATTGTCAAAATGCAACATGTATTTTTTTGATGAAATTACTAACGGAATCGTAAAATTCATTAACTCTGAATAGCTTTCATACCCATAATGCGCTCTATTGTAAAGCGGCAAACGATGGCCTCTTCTGTTCATCCCTAATGCTCTTGCGCCTCCACCAAATAATACCTCGTCTTTGGTTAAGTTGAATTCTATTTTCTCTGTTTCTTTATAAACAATATTGCCTTTTACCAAATCCATTGGCTCGTGTTTAGATTTGAAATAACCTTGTTTTTCTGAGGTTATAAGCTTGTTTTTGTAATAATATGTTAGTTGAAATGGCGATTTTTGAATGGTAACAGAAATACCATCAGAACTATATGTTACCTGATTTTCTGTATCATTTATTAAAATATGAGTTGCTATAGGCTTTAAAACAACAGCATGTGAAGTCTTATTATAAAACTGATTGGTAGGTACAAAAGCAGTCTCAATAATTTTAGAATTGTAAAAGTTTATAAAATAAGTACCATCAGAAACATTTACCTGAAACTGATTCTCTTTTAAAAAAGTGGCACTTTTAAATATTCGATTTGAATTTTGAGCAAACGAAAAAATCGAAATAAAAAGGAATAAAAAAAGAATTTTATAGTTTTTCATGTTTTATATTTTGAAAACCTCACAGGTTTTAAAAAACCTTTGAAATCTTATATAATTTATACTATTTTTTCAATAAAAAAGTAATCGGAATATCTATTCTTGCTTGCCAAGATTTCTCTGAATGGTCTGTGCCCTCAAAAAACAAGTTCTTGTAATTTTTGGCAGAATAGCCACCATTCATAAAAATAGCATCTACTTTTGGTGCATACTTAGGATAGTAAGCATCCAAGGTTTTATTACCATAATCAAAATACATTTTATGTGTCTGGGCATCTGGTAAATTAGCTGCTAAATAATCAAAAATTGCTGCTGGCAATTTATTATCTTCTTTAGGCGCTGCACCAACCCAATGGGTAGAAATACAAGCTGCTCCTCCAAAAATAGTTGGATATTCTGCTACCGCATACATAGACATTAAACCGCCCATAGAAGAACCTGCAACAAAGGTATTTTCTTTAGATGTTAGCACAGAATATGTCTTATCAACATAAGGCTTTAATTCGTGTACTAAAAACTGTAAATAGGCATCTCCTTTTAAATTGGTGCTAAAATTATTGTCTAAAGCTTCTTTATAAACAGCCTCTTTGTCTACTTTATTTAGATAGTCCATTGCTTTTTCTGGAAACAAGTCTTGCCAACGAATTTCTGGAATGTTATGAATACCTACAACTATAAAATCTCTTACTCTATTCTCTTCCATTAATTTTGAAGCAACCTCATCTATCATCCATTCTTGTTTGTTCCAAGTTGTAGTTGCGTCAAACAACATTTGACCATCATGCATGTATAATACTGCGTATTTTTTTACTGATGAATAGTTTTCTGGCAACCAAACATCTACAGGTCTTGGGGTTATCTTTTTAGATGGAAAAGCAGAAATTCTTACTAATTTTCCGCTTGATAAATTTGCAGAATCTAAAACTTTGGCTTCAATTTTTGGTTGATGTTGAACTTCATTTTTTTCTTCTTGTTTTGATTTTTGACAAGAAATCAGAAGTAAAATTGAAAATAGAAATAGTATATTTTTCATGTTTTATGATTTTCAGACCTCACAGGTTTTAATGACCTTTAGGGCTACTAAATTTTAAGTACTACTTTTTGGTTGTTAAAACAATGCTTCCTCTTTCTTTTAATTCTATTTGATTATTCCAAATAAATTCTTCGCCAGAAATAATATTTTTTAAGGTTTTACCTTCCAAACCTACTTCTGCATATCTATTTAAATCTATAGTAATTGGTGTATCATTTTTATTAATAATATGCACAACAGTCTCATCTTCTAACATTCTAAACAAAAAATAGGTTCCTTTAAAAGGTGCAAAATGCATCGTTTTTCCTTGTTGTATTGCTTTACTATTTTTTCTGTAATTTAATATTGATTTTACAAAAGTCTGCATGTTTAGTTGCTCTGCGTTTAAACCTTCGCCTGTAAACGCATTTACTAAATCTCCTTGCCAGCCACCAGGAAAATCTGTTCTTATCAAACCGTGATCTCCATGATTAGCCGTATCGTCCATTAAAATTTCTGTTCCGTAATATATTTGTGGTATTCTAGGCAACATCAACAAATAACTTAAAGCCATTTTTGCATTTGCAACATCTTCATCTAATGCAGTAAACATTCTTCCTTCATCATGATTGTCTAAAAACAACATAATGTCTTTTGGTGTTGTATAATGAAAATCGTTTGCCAAACCTTCGTACAACTTCACCAAACCTGTTCCCCAAGTTTCTGCCTCATTTAAACCTTCTATGATTGCTTTTTGCATCGGAAAATCCATAGTAGATTTTAAGTTAGACGCATACCCGTCTTTATTATTAGCGCCTTTTTGCCAATAACCAACTAGTAATGGATTGTAGCTCCATTCTTCGCCAACAATAGAAAAATTTGGATATTCATTCATAATTGTTCCTGCCCAATTTGCCATAAATTGTTTGTCCGGATAAGGATAGGTATCTTGTCTTATACCTCCCAAACCTAAAGTTTCTATCCACCAAATACTATTTTGAATAATGTACGAGGCTAAAAAAGGATTGCGCTGATTTAAATCTGGCATTGCAGGTACAAACCAACCTTCGTTATTGCCACGTTTGTCTATTTCTGATGTGTATGGGTCTTGATTGGTAGTTCTTCTATGGTTAGAGTTGATGTTGTGTTTATTGCCCCAATCTTGTTTGTTGTCTTCATAGTTTTTTTGATGATTTACCCAATCTTCAAAAGGCAAGTCTTTCATCCACCAATGCTCTAAACCACAATGATTTGCTACTTGATCCATGATTAACTTCATTCCTTTTTCTTGCAACTTATTTGCCAAATTTTTATAGTCTTCTAAAGTACCAAACCTTGGATCTACTTGATAATAATCGGTAATTGCATACCCATGATATGATGCTGTAGCCATATCATTTGTTAAAACAGGTGTTGGCCAAACGGTTGTAAAACCTAGGTCTGAGATGTAATCAACTCCGTTAATAATACCTTTTAAATCGCCACCATGACGTTTGTAACCATCTGTTCTATCTAAAGACTGATCTTTTAAATCTGGAAGTTTATCATTGCTTGCATCTGCATTTGCAAATCGATCTGGTGTTATCAAATAAATTGCATCTGAACTGTCAAAACCTTTAAAATCTGCTGCTTGTTTTTCTCTAGACTTTAACTTGTAGGTATGTGTTTTTTTTGTACCGTCTGCTAACGTAAATTCAATATCAAAAACGCCTGCTTTGGTGTTTTTACCTATTTGTAAATCTATAAAAAGATAATTATTACTTCTTGCTTTGTGTACTTTTTGGATGGTAACACCTGCATACGAAATTGTAGGTGTTGCAGAACCAATTGCCTGTTCTTTAACTAATAACTGAAGCGACGTATCTTTAAAACCAACCCACCAATTTAAAGGTTCTACTCGTTCTAAAGATGTGTTAGAAACAACCGTTTTTAATGGTTTTTCTGAAGAATTATTGCATGAAAATAACACCAATAATAGTGTTAAAACAAAAAGCTGTAAAGTTTTCATATATTATTTTTTAAATTGAAGTGTTCCACCTTGCATTAGGCTTTTGTAACTAATTTCTTTGGAGAGTAATGCATCATTTAATACTGTTTTATCAAATGTATCTGAATGATTTTCTATCTTTAAAACTGTAGCATTTTTTAAATTTAACTGTGCTTTTTTTACTTGTGGTTTCCCTAAAACAAACTTGCCATTTGCAGGGTTTACAGGATAAAAACCTAAGGTAGTAAAAATGTACCAAGCACTCATTTGCCCACAATCGTCATTGCCTGTAATTCCTTTGGGGGTATCGTTATAAAAAGTATTATAAATTTGTGTTAACAAATCTTTCCCTTTCTCTGGCTTGTTAGAATATGCGTATAAATATGCTATGTGATGACTTGGTTCATTACCATGTGCATATTGCCCAATTAAACCTTCTTGCCCCAAATGTTTATTATCTTTATCACTTTTAATAGAAAAAAATAGGTCTAGCTGTTCTGTAAACTTCTCTTTTCCGCCTAACAATTCTATATAACCTTCTACATCGTATAAACTTGGTGTCCAACAATATTGCCAAGCATTCGCTTCGGTATAATCACCAGGGTTGTTCATTGGAGATGTTGGTGTTAAAGGATCAAATGGAGTTCTAAATTCACCTTTTTTATTTTTACCTCTCATAAGTCCAGTTGAAGAATCAAATAAGTTTTTATAATAAGAAGCTCTTTTAGAATAATATTCAGTTACAGAATCTTTGCCCATTAATTTAGACATTAAAGAAACAGCATAATCATCAAAACCACTTTCTAAAGTTCTAGAAACCGACTCATTATCGATATAATCATAAGGATAATAACCATACTTAGTATATACATCCCAATTAGAGTTTAAATGATTTTTAGTTGTAGAAGAAACCATTGCTTTTAAAGCTTCACCTGCATCAAAACCGCTAAACCCTTTTACAAATGCATCTGTAATAACTGGTATGGCATGGTTTCCAATCATGCAATGATTTTCCTGACCCCAAGCTGTCCAAATAGTTAAATATCCTTGGGCTTTGTGGTGTAAAAGCATTGTATTTACAAAACCATTTACACGCTCTGGAACCAAAATTGTATACAAAGGATGTGCTGCTCTAAATGTATCCCATAGAGACAAGGTAGAATAATATTGTTTATCTGTAGCTACTGCAATTTTATCATCAGCACCACGATATTTACCATCTACATCTGCAATATTAGAAGGCTGAATAAATAAATGATACATCGCTGTGTAAAATATTGTTTTTTGTTTTCTTGATGCTTCAATAGCTATTTTATTCAAATAAGTATTCCATGTTTTTTGTGCATTTTTTTTCACCAATTCAAAATTCCAATGAGGCATTTCTGCTGCTAGGTTATTGGCAGCTCCTAAAACACTCACAGTAGAAAAAGCAATTTTTACATTCAACTTTTTGTGGCTCAAGTTAAAATCAAAAATATATTTTGGAGCATTCTCTTTTGGGGCTTTTGGCAATTCTTTAAAGCTAGTATAAGACTCTTCAAATACTAATTTAAAGAAATATTTTCTAGATACCCAGTTTTTTGTATGGCAATAACCAGTGATTGTTTTCTTATCTTTTAACAGCGTAACTTTGCTATCTAAGACCAAACTGTCTGTTAAAAAACGCAACCCATGCTGAAGATTTAAAAAAACTTTTGCCTTATTTGTTGGAAATGTATATTGATGCAAGGCAACTCTTTCGGTTGCAGTTAGCGCTACTTTTACTTTGTTTGCTAGCGCTACACTATAATACCCAACTGAGGCATTTTCTTTTATTTTTTTTGATGAAAGTGTTGTTTCGTTATCTACAAAAGGAAATAAAAGTACATCTCCAAACTCGCTTATTCCTGTTCCACTAGCACGTGTATTAGAAAACCCGAGAATAGTAGAATCTTGTAATTGATATCCGCTGGTATAATCCCAACCAATATCAGTATTGTCTGGTCCAGGTTGTACCATTCCGAAAGGCATTGTTGGACCAGGGAATGTATGACCGGTACCATCTGTACCTATAAACGGATTTACAAATTTTGTGTAATCTATAAATTCTAAATCAGCCTCAGATTTTTGATTGCAGGAAATCATCATACCAAATGTAAAAACAAATAGTATTTTTCTTATTATGAATTTAGAAAGTATCAACTTTGTATTCATATTTATAGACATTCACGTAAAATCATACTCCTTTTACTTAAGACAACAACATTATTTTTAAAATTAGAAACTTCAGAAACACTCTTATTTGTTTCTACTTTTTTAAAACAAAAAAAATAGAATGATTACAAAAGACAGCATGTTTCTGAAAAGTTTCATAATTTATATTTAAACTGTAATTAATTTATTTGGAGATACTTCCAAAGCGTTTCCATTCACAATAATAGACAATTCTTTGGTTCCTTCTAATTCAAAATTAGCACCATTTTGGCTCACATTAACTGTAATTACCTGGTTTCTAAAATTCACTTTAAAAGAATACGATTGCCATTGTTTAGGAATTTTTGGCGCAAAAGAAAGGGTGTTATTCAACACTCTCATTCCACCAAAACCTTCTACAATACTCATCCAAGTTCCTGCCATAGAAGTAATATGCAAACCTTCTTCTACTTCGTGATTATAGTCATCTAAATCTAAACGAGAGGTTCTTAAATAGAATTCGTAGGCCTGCTCCATTCTATCTAATTTTGCTGCCTGAATACTGTGTACACAAGGTGATAGAGAACTTTCATGCACCGTAAATGGTTCGTAAAAATCGAAATGACGCTCTAATTCTTCTGTAGAAAATTGATCTTCAAACATATAAAACCCTTGTAAGGTATCTGCTTGTTTTATATATGGAGATCGTAAAATACGATCCCAACTCCATTTCTGATTGATGGGTCTTTCGCTCTTATTTAAATCTTTTACAGTAATTAACTCTTTGTCTAAAAAGCCATCTTGCTGCAAGTAAATATTGTGTTTTTCAGAATATGGAAAATACATGTTGTCTGCAAGCTCTTTCCAAGAAGCCAATTCATCATCTGTAAAAGAAACTTTTTCTTTAATTCTGATATAATCTGACACATGATCTTTATGCACCGTTGCAATATTTTCTAAAGCATATGCAATACACCATTTGGCAATATAATTTGTATAAAAATTATTGTTGATGTTGTTTTCATATTCATTAGGCCCAGTAACTCCTAAAATTACGTATTTATTTTTATCCGAAGAAAAGGTTGCTCTTTGGTGCCAAAAACGTGCAATGCCGATCAATACTTCCAAGCCTTTTTCTGGAATGTAAGAATAATCGTTTGTAAAGCGATGGTAATTGTAAATGGCAAAAGCAATGGCACCATTTCTATGAATTTCTTCGAAGGTAATTTCCCATTCATTATGGCATTCTTCACCATTCATAGTTACCATTGGGTACAACGCAGCACCATTTTTAAAACCTAACTTTTCAGCATTTTCAATGGCTTTTTCTAGGTGATTGTATCTGTACTCTAACAACGTTCTTGCTACAGACTGATCTTTGGTTGCCATGTAAAAAGGTATACAATAAGCTTCTGTATCCCAATAAGTTGAACCTCCATATTTTTCACCTGTAAATCCTTTCGGTCCAATATTTAAACTGGCATCTGTACCTAAATAGGTTTGGTTTAATTGAAAAATATTAAATCGAATACCTTGTTGTGCTTTTACATCTCCATGTATGGTTATGTCTGATGTTTCCCAGATTTTTGCCCAAGATTGTTTTTGCATTTCTAACAATGCATCAAAACCAAAACTTACAGCTTTGTCTAAACTTTCTTTAGCTGCAGCAACTAAGGTTTCTTTTTTATGATTTCTATCAACTACATACCCACCAAATTTATGAATTGCGTAGGTTTGATTTTGTGTTACTTCTTGACTATATGTACAAGTAGCTGTTTTTTCTGTTTTAGAAGTGTTACCATTGATAACAATTTCATTTCCATCTACAAACAAACGAGACTCCATAAAAGTACACGTATAAAAATGTGTTTTCATAGTTCTTGCCTCTACAAAACTCTGTTGGTTGTTTTGTGTTACTTGTAAAACATCCCAAAATTGATCATCCCAATTGGTGTCTTCATTGGTAATACTTGCATCTAAATACGGAGAAAATGTAATTTTTGCATCCGCATTAATTGGAGTAACAGCATAGTTAATCGCTCCAATTTCATCCAATTCTAGACTTAAAAAACGCTTTGTTTCAACTTTAATTTTAATTCCGTTTTGCAAAACAGCTTCAAAACTTCTAGACAACCAACCTTCTTGCATGTTTAGTTCTCTCTTAAATTTTGAAACTTCTTTACAGGTATGTAAATCTAAATTTTCATCGTTAATTTGCACGTTAATTCCAATCCAATTGGGTGCGTTTAAAACTTTCGCAAAGTACTCTGGATATCCATTTTTCCACCAACCTACTCTTGTTTTGTCAGGATAATAAACACCTGCTATATAACTTCCCTGAAATGTTTTTCCTGTATATGTTTCTTCAAAATTGGCACGCTGTCCCATTGCACCGTTACCGATACTAAACAAGCTTTCTGAAGATTTTACCTTGTCTGTATCAAAACCTTCTTCTAAGATAGACCAGTCATTTGGTTGTATATATTCTTGATTCATATGTATTGAGATATAAGAACTAAGATGCTAGGTAATTTTGCCTCTAGACTTAATTCTTGTTCTATAATTTATTTTATTTTTAAAGAAATACTAAAAACATCTTTTCTTGACTGTTTTCTATTATTTCCTTTTGTATATGTTTCCTATTTTTCAATCAATTTTTGAATGAAAGCATTGCTAATTTCTGTAAAATCTGTAAAATTACAATCTGCTTCAGAAAGTACCTCTGCAGCTCCAATACCAATGCTAATCATGTTTGCAGCATTTGCAGCTTCTACACCTGCAACCGCATCTTCAAAAACAACACAATTATCTGCATTTACATCTAACTGTTTTGCTGCTAACAAAAACACCTCTGGATCTGGCTTTGCTTTGGTAACATTATTACCATCTACAATAGCATCAAAATAATGTAACAAACCTACTTTTTCTAAAATTGGTTGCGCATTTTTACTTGCAGAGCCTAAAGCAATTGGTATGTTTTTTTCTTTTAAATATGCTAAAATTCTTGGTACATCTGGTAAAATTTCAGAGGCATCCATGTTTTCTATGTAGGTTAAATAATCTACATTTTTTTCAATCATCCAAGTATCAAATTCTTCTTGGGTTGCTTCTCTTTTTCCTATTTCTAGTAAAATCTCTAAACAACGCTTTCTACTTACACCTTTAAACAATTCATTTTGCGCTTCGGTAAATTCAAAACCTAATTGATTGGCTAACTTTTTCCAAGCTAAATAATGATATTTTGCAGTGTCTACAATAACACCGTCTAAATCGAATATAAATCCTTTTTTCATTTTTACTTTTAAATTTCTTCTTGATAACTAATTGCGTCTTTGTTGGTAATTAATAAATTACACAGACCCGCAATTACTAAACTAATTCCTGCAACTGTCATTGCATGTATTGCCTCTTCCCCTAATAACCCTGATATAAAATTTATACCATTTAAAGCTGCTACAATTTGTGGTATTACAATAAACATATTAAAAATACCCATTATTACTCCCATTTTCTTTGGATCTACAGAACTAGACAACATGGCATAAGGCATCGATAAAATACTACCCCAAGCAATACCAATTAGTATGAATGAGTATTTTAAAGTTTCTGGAGTTGCATAATTCATATACAAAAAACCAATACCACCCAATACTAAAGAAAATAAATGGACGAACTTTCTGTTTATTTTTCGTTTTGAAGTATACAAAACCAACAACAATGCAAAAGCCATAGAAGACAAACCATAAATTCCCATTGCAGAACCCACTAAATTAGAAGATTCCTGAAACTTTGTATTCGCTTCATTAAAAGATGCTACTTGTAGAGCATCAGACATATTGAATGCTGTTTCTAAAGGAGCAGGTGTGTTAAAAACATGCTCAGTTAACGCAGGATTTGCCATAGACCACATTGTAAAAAATGCAAACCAAGAAAAGAACTGAATTACCCCTAACTTTTTCATTGTTAAAGGCATGTTTCCGATATTGTTAATGATATCTGAAATGAAGTTATTTTTCTTTGCTTTTTCTTTTTCAAACTCCTCCATGTCTTCTGGCGGATATTCATCTGTTGTAAAAACTGTAAACAAAATACTGGCTAAAAAAACAAACGCACCAATGGCAAAAGCAACTTTTACAGACATAGGTACTACACCAGAAGCAGCTTCATTAGAAACGCCAAACTGAGAAACCATCCAAGGTAAATTACTTGCCACCCAAGTACCAATTCCAATAATTAGTGTTTGTACAACAAACCCGTAAGATCTTTGAGATTCTGGCAATTTATCTGCCACAAGCGCCCTAAAAGGTTCCATAGAAATATTAATAGACGCATCTAAAATCCAAAGAAAACCAACAGCAATCCATAAAGCAGGAGAGTTTGGTACAAAAAATAAGGCCATAGAACTTAAAATTGCACCTACTAAAAAGTAAGGCCTTCTTCTGCCCCATTTCACACTCCAAGTTCGGTCACTCATATACCCAATTACTGGTTGTACAAGCAAACCTGTTAGAGGCGCAGCAATCCACAGTAAAGGAATTTCTTCTTTACCGGCTCCTAATGTTTGAAAGATTCTGGACATAAATCCACCCTGAAGGGCAAATCCAAATTGTATTCCTAGAAATCCGAAACTCATGTTCCAGATTTGCCAGAAACTTAATTTCTGTTTGTTCATTTATCGAATATTATTAATGAATATTACGATAAGTTTTTATGACTTATCTATTACTATTTTGTGGAATGTAATTTAAAGATAAATCGGTTGATATTTCAAAAGTAGTTAATTTTGATTGAGTAAAAATAAGTAATCTAAAATTTTTACGACGACGGTTTCGTAGATTGTCGTATTTTTAAATCGCTAGAAATCACAATTTTTTTAGGCTTAAATATTTCTGATTCATTTTCTATTCTATCAATTAAAAGCGCCACAGACTGTTTGCCCATTATATAGCCATGTTGTGCAACTGTTGTGATAGAAGGTGAAGAAAATTCGGAAATTAAACCATCTGTAAACCCAATAACAGAAAGGTCTTTAGGCACATTTAAACCTTTCTCTTTTGCAATTCTAATAGCTGTTGCTGCATAAATTTCATTTACAGCAAAGATTGAATCTATATCTTCATTAAAAAGTTTGATGATTTGTTGCTTTACATCTTGCTTTTCATCTACTTCAACTATTAAATTATCAGATGTTTTTAAATAAGATTCTATCAAAGCTTTCTCATACCCCTGCCTTCTTAAAGCACCAACGTTTACATAATTAGGAGTGGTAATCATCCCTATTTTACTTCTACCACTTTCTAGTAAATGTTTAGTTGCTTTATACCCTGCACCTACATCATCAACAACTACTTTATCACAAGCTATTTCGTTAACAACACGATCAAATAATACAAAAGGTATTTCTTCTGACACCAACTCTTTTAAATGATTAAAATCTTTATTTAACAGCGTTTCATTAGCTACAGACATGATAATACCATCTACACTTCCGTTTGATAAAACCTTTAAGGTTTCTACTTCTTTTTGATAAGATTCATTAGAGAAACAAACCATAATATGATACCCCTTTTCTATAGCCCCTTCCTCGATACCCATAATAACCGTAGAAAAAAAATGGTGTACAATTTTAGGGAGTATAACCCCAATTACTTTCGTCTTTTGTGTTCTTAACTGAAGTGCTAAATGATTAGGTTTATAGTTATAAAGATTTGCAAATGCTTGTATTTTTTGCTTGGTTTCTTTACTGATTTCGTGACTGTCTTTTAAAGCCTTAGAAACAGTTGAACTAGAAACACCCAACTCTTTAGCAATTGTCTTTATCGTAATTTTTTGTTTCATAATTTTAAATTATGCAATTTTTAGGGGGTAAAATCAACAAATTAATGATTCTACAAAAAAACTTATTAACACGAAACCGTTTTCGTAATATCTTAAATATTGAAATTATAAACTTACCTTCTATATTTACGAAGTGGAATGTAAATTTAATGAAAATCAAAAGCAAATTTACAGTTAATTATTTTAACAAAATATACATGAAAAAATTTAAACTATTATTAATTGGAGTTCTTTTAACTTCATCGTTTAGCATGTTTGCACAGCAGACAGTTAAAGGTGTTGTAAAAGAAAAATCATCAGGAGAATCCCTACCTGGTGTAAGTGTAGTAATTAAAGGAACCACAAAAGGTGCTCAGACAGATTTTGATGGTAAATTTACAATCGATAATGTAAAAACAGGTAACACACTTGTTTTTAGATACCTAGGATTCGAAACACAAGAGATTACCATAGAAAACAATTTTAATATTTCTATTTCACTAATTGATTCTGCTGAATCATTAGATGAAATTGTTGTTGTTGGTTATGGCTCTGTTAAAAAAGAAGATTTAACAGGTACAACTGATTTATTAACTAGCAAAGACTTTAACAAAGGTCCTATTGTATCTGCTCAATCACTTATTAGTGGTAAAGTTGCAGGTGTTAATGTAATAGCAGGTTCTGGTGCTCCAGGAGACGGACAAACTATTAATATTCGTGGTACAGGTTCTTTATCTTTAAACAGCCAACCTTTATATGTAATAGATGGTATTCCTTTAGATAACGGAGGTGTTGGTGGATCTAGAAACCCTTTAAACTTTATAAACCCTAACGATATTGAAGCTTTTGTTGTTTTAAAAGACGCTTCTTCAACGGCTATTTATGGTTCTAGAGCAGCAAACGGTGTAATTTTAATTACTACTAAAAAAGGAAAAGACAATGATTTTAAGTTTAATGTTAGTTCTCAAACTACTGTTTATAGCTTAAGAGATAAAGTAGATGTCTTATCGGGTACACAGTTTAGAAGCCTAATAAATACTATTGGCACTCCTGCGCAAAACGCATTATTAGGTGATGCAAATACAGATTGGCAAGAAGAAATTTACACAACAGCTATAGGGCAAGACCATAATTTTAGTGCTTTAGGGAGTGTTTTTGGTGTACCAATGAGAGCCTCTTTAGGGTATTCTGAACACGAAGGGATCTTACAAGGAGATAACCTAGAACGTACAACTGCTTCTGTGAGTTTATCTCCGTCATTCTTTGATAAACATTTAAAAGTAGAATTAAATGTGAAAGGAATGTATACTGAAAATCAGTTTGCAGACAGAGGTGCAATTGGTGGAGCTGTTAGCTTTGATCCTACACAACCTGTATTTGATGCAAACTCTCAATACGGTGGTTACTTTGCTTGGTTAGATGCTGGTACTGGTAACCAAAATAACCTAGCACCAACAAACCCATTAGCATTATTAAACTTAATAGATGATAGTGCAGAAATTAGACGTTTTGTAGGAAATGCTAAATTTGATTATAATTTTCATGGTTTTGAAGAATTAACAGCAACAGTTAATGTTGGTTATGACACTTCAAACAGTAACGGACGTAAAGTAACAGACGCTTCTATACCTACTTCAGATGCTACATTTAATGGTTCTTTAACAAGCTATAAGCAAAATTCTGATAATAAGGTTTTTGATGCGTATTTAACTTATCAAAAATCATTTAATGAAGCTCATAATTTAACAGCAGTTCTTGGGCACGCATATCAATCTTTTGAATATGATAACTATAGTTATGATAGTGAAGCGGAAGAAGATGGTAATACGTTTGAATTTATAGATAAATCTAAAAATGTATTGTTATCATACTTTGCAAGAACAAATTACGATTACAAAGGTAAATATTACTTAACAGCTACTGTAAGAGCAGATGCTTCTTCTAAATTAAACCCAGATGACCGTTGGGGATTTTTCCCTTCATTTGCGGCTGCTTGGAGTATCCATAAAGAAGATTTTATGGCAGACTCTTTCTTTAACGAGTTAAAATTAAGAGTTGGTTATGGAGAGATCGGAAACATTAATGGTTTAGGAGACTACCAGTTTTTAACAAGATACCAAGGAAGTACAGATACTGCTAGTTATCAATTTGGCAATGCTTTTTATCAAACATTTAGACCAGAACCAATTAACAAAGATTTAAGATGGGAAGTTGGAAAAACTTTAAACTTAGGGATAGACTTTTCTTTTCTTGATAGAAGAATCTCTGGTTCTGTAAATGCATACATTAAACAAACAAATGATCTTATTGCAAGCTCTATTGTAGATCCTTTTACAAATTTTGGAAACAGAATTAATGCAAATATTGGAAATATGGAAAATAGAGGTGTAGAATTTAATATAAATGCATCTCCTATTAAAACAGATAATTTCGAGTGGTCTATTAACTACAACGTTTCTCTAAACGATAACAAAATTACTAAGTTATCTGTAGACCAGCCTCAAGGAGGTATTTCTACTGGTGTTGGTAACAACGTTCAAGTACATAGAGAAGGTGAAACTGCAAATAGTTTCCTTGTTTTTCAACAAGTATATGATGCTTCAGGAAAACCTTTAGAAGGTGTATTTGTTGATAGAAATTCTGACAACATTATAAATGATGATGATAAATATATTAACGAAGATCCTTTTGGAGATATATTAATGGGTTTTAATACAAATGTAAATTACAAAAACTGGGATTTATCTGTACAAACTAGAGCTAGCTTTGGCAACTACATGTACAACGATGTTGCTGCAAATAGAGGTGTTCGTGTAAATGCAGTTAATAATAATATTTTATCTAACTTACATGCAGATTACTACAATAGTGGTTTTACAGTTATTAATGATAAAACAGCATTAAGTGACCATTTTGTTCAAGATGCCTCTTTCTTTAAAATAGATAACATAGCAATTGGTTACACATTAGATACAATTAAAAATACCACGTTTAGATTTTACGGATCATTACAAAATGTTTTAATTGTAACAGACTACCAAGGTTTAGATCCAGAAATTAACTTAGGTATTGATAATAATTTTTACCCAAGACCTAGATCTCTAGTATTAGGATTAAACATTAACTTTTAATAAAAAAGAAAAAAATGCAACAAAAATTTAAATATTTCATTGTAATCATGATATTCTCTTTAGTAGCAATATCATGTCATGAAGACTTAAATCAATCACCGATTGATCCAGATAGTTTTACAGAACAAGATGTGTTTTCTAACGCAACAGAAGCACAAAGTGCATTAGCTAAATTATACGCTAGTTTTGCTTTAACAGGTCAACAAGGCCCTGCAGGTCAGGCAGATATTCAAGATATTGACGAAGGTTTTTCTCAATACTCTAGAATGTTATTCAATTTAAATGAATTAACAACAGACCACGCAGTAGTTGGTTGGGGAGATGCAGGTTTACCAGACTTACACGGTATGTATTGGTCTAGTAGTAACGATTTTTCTGAAGCTATGTACTACAGATTGGCACAAGAAGTATCTTTTTGTAACTCATTTATAGACAATGCATCTATATTATCAGATACAGAAGTAACTAGTTATATTGCAGAAGCACGTTTTTTAAGAGCTTTTACCTATTATAACTTAATGGATTTATATGGTAGCGTACCTTTAGTTACTTCTGTAACAACAGAATTACCATCGCAAGCAACAAGAACAGAATTATTTAATTTTATTGAAACAGAATTATTAGAGATAGAAACTCTTTTAAAAGATAGTGGTTCTAATGAATATGGTAGAGTAGATAAAGTTGCTGCATGGGCATTATTATCTAAATTATACCTAAATGCTGAAGTTTGGACTGGTGCTACTAAATACACAGAATCTGTAACTTACTCTAATAAAGTAATGACATCTAGCTATATTATAAACACAACGGATGCTAACGGAAACGGATCTGCATACGATGAGTTATTTTTAGCAGACAACAATACCAATGGAGCTCAAAATGAATTTATTTTTGCTTTAAATTTTGATGGTCTTAGATCTCAAACTTATGGTGGTAGTACTTTTATTGTACACGCTGCAATTGGTGGTAGTATGAATGCAACAGATTTTGGAGTAAATGGTGGCTGGGGAGGCTTAAGAACTACTAAAAATTTAGTAAATAAATTTGACGTAGATGTAGCAGCTTTAAACAACAACCTAGGTACACAATCTGATTGGGGTCTTGTAGGTGATGCAACTTTAAACTCATGGAACGGACCAGATATGGAAATGTTTGAAACAGCAACCAACGTATTTTCTATTTATGCTACTTTGAATACTGGTGAAATGAAATTCCGATTCAATGAAGACTGGGGTAATAACTACGGAGATGATAATAATGATGGTTCTTTAGAAGCAGGAGGAGCAAATATTCCTGTAACTTCAGCTGGTACTTATTTTATAACCTTAGACCTAAATAATGCTACCTATACAATTACTCCTTTTGTTGGTGATAGTAGAGGAATGTTTTATAAAGACGGGCAAACTCTAGAAATAGAAGAAATACCAACTTTTGAAAATGGATACGCCGTAACAAAATTTAAAAACATAGACTCTAGCGGTAATCAAGGTTCTGATGCTGCAGGAGATTTTGTAGACACAGATTTACCGTTACTTAGAGTAGCAGAAATTTACTTAAACTATGCAGAAGCTACGCTAAGAGGCGGTGGTGGAGATTTAAGTCTTGCCGTTACTAAAATAAACGAGCTTAGAGAAAGAGCTTATGGCAATACAAGCGGTAACATTAGCAGTGGAGATTTAACCTTAGATTTTGTTTTAGATGAAAGATCTCGCGAGCTATATTGGGAAGGACAAAGAAGAACAGATTTAGTAAGATATAACTATTTTACTTCAGACACTTATCTATGGCCTTTTAAAGGAGATACTAAAGATGGTTCTGGGGTAGATGATTATAGAAATATTTTCCCTTTACCGAACAATATTATAACAACAAATCCTAACTTAATTCAAAATACTGGATACTAATAACTAAAGACATGAAAAAAATAATAAATTCATTATTCGCTCTAATTATAGTATCAATTGGTTTTACCAGTTGTGAAGATCTTAGTGATAGAGTAATTATAAATTCTGATGTAGAAGCTACCACAGAATTAATTATTGAAGAAACCACTCCTATTGTGCTTTTAGAAGCAAATGCAGAAGTTATATCTTTATCTACAAGTTGGGCAGAACCAGATTATGGTTTTAATGCTGCACCAAATTATAAATTATTGATAGACTTAGCATCTGGAGATTTCACAAATGCTGTAACCGTAAATGTTGGCGATGATTTAGAGAAAACATTTACTACTCTAGCATTAAATGCAATTGCTTTAGGCTTAGGAGCAGAAGCAGATACCGACACAGATTTAGCAATAAAATTACAAGGTTTTGTTGGGGGTCAATTATTAATAGATGCTACTGCAAAAACAATCAATGTAACACCATATTCTAGCATATTAGATTTATCTTCTACTTGGGGTGTTGTTGGCTCTGCTGCTAATGATTGGGGTGCAACTCCAGATTTACCATTTTATACTTCAAGTGATTCTGGTGTTCTAGTAGCATACGTTACTTTAATTGATGGAGAAATAAAGTTTAGAGAAAATAATGATTGGGCAAACAATTATGGTGATACTGGTGTTGATGGAACTTTAGATGCAGCAGGAGATAACATAGCTGTATCTGCAGGTTCTTATAAAATTTCTATGGATTTAAACAACCTAACTTATACAATAGAAGAATTTAGTATTGGTATTGTAGGTTCTGCATATAATAATTGGGGAGCATCACCAGATTATGCTTTAACTTATGATGCATATTCAGACCAATTTAGAGGAATTGTAAAATTAGAAGAAGGAGAAATGAAGTTTAGAATGAATAATGATTGGACTACAGCTTATGGAGATGGTGGTCCAGGATTATTAGATACTTCAGGTGGTAATATTACAACTACAGCAGGTAGATATATTGTTACAGTTAATTTAAATGATTTATCTTATTCTTTACAACCAATAGAGCATATTTGGGGTCTTGTAGGTTCTGCTTATAACGATTGGGGTGCAACACAAGATGCTATATTTACAAGAGATTGGTCTCAGCCAAATGATGATATTTGGGTTTTAAACAACGTAACTCTTATCGATGGAGAATATAAGTTTAGATCTAATGAAGCATGGACTCTTAGCTATGGCGATAATGATGTAGATGGAACTTTAGAAGATAATGGTGGTAACATACCAGCAACTTCAGGTACTTATTCTTTTGTGCTAGATTTTACAGATCCACAAAACCCTACTTACACAATTAACTAAGTATTGTTTTTTAATATTTAAAAGGCTATCTATCATATTAAGGTAGATAGCCTTTTTATTTAACACCTAATTTTATGAAAAAAATTACATTCCTTTTTACTTTACTTATTAGTACGATAAGTTTCTGTCAGGTTACTATTTCTCCAAACCCTTTCGAAATCACATCATCTATTACAATTAGTTTAGATGCCAATAGTACTTCAACAGATTGTAATGGCTTTTCAAACCCTTCAAAAATTTACATGCATTCTGGTGTAGGTTCTGATACCAATGCTTTTGATATTGCTGTAACAGGTAATTGGGGCCAAGATGATGGTATTGGCGAAATGACTTTTAATGCTACTAATAACCGATGGGAAATTACTTTGGTCCCAAAAACATATTATGGCTTAACAGACGCACAAGCAAATAGTGTTACCAAATTAGGAATGGTTTTTAGAAGCGCGGATGGTAATCAAGAATTAAAAGATAATGGCTGTGCAGACTTCATCTTTAATGTAGGTACTTTTCAATTAACATTAAATACTCCATCAACAGAAACAACAATCTTAAATACAGGCGAAACGATAGCTATAAATGCCACATCTACATTGGCTGCTAATTTTTCTTTAAAAGCAAATGGTGCTGTTATCAACCAACAAAATAACATAACAACATACAACTTCACTCCTTCTGTAAATACAAACACTACTTTTATTTTAGAAGCAGAAAACAATGGAGATATAAAAAGTAAAACTTTTAAAGCAGTAGTTAGACCTACAGTTATTGAAGCTACTTTACCTGCAGAAATGAAAGACGGTATTAATTTAAATACCACAGATGCTACAAAGGCTACGTTAGTATTTTATGCTCCAGGCAAAGAGTTTGTTCATTTAATTGGAAGTTTTAACAATTGGGAGATAAACGACAATTATTTACTTAAAAAAGATACTGCTAAAAATCGTTTTTGGATAGAACTTACACAATTAACACCTCAAACAGATTTTACATATCAATATTTAATAGAAGGCACTTTAAGAGTTGCAGACCCATACTCTACTATAATTTTATCTGAATATAATGATCAATATATAAATAATACAACTTACCCAAACCTACCTAGTTACCCTACAGGGCTAACAAACCATGCAGTAACTTTACTTAGAACAGGTGACTCGCCATATGTTTGGCAAACAACAAATTTTCAGAAACCTGCAAAAACAGATTTGGTAGTTTATGAACTTTTAATAAGAGATTTTGACGAATTACACTCTTACGATGCTGTTAAAGCAAGACTCGATTATTTAGAAGAAATGGGCATAAATGCGATAGAATTATTACCTGTTATGGAATTTGACGGTAATGAATCTTGGGGATACAACCCATCTTTTCATATGGCATTAGATAAGTATTATGGTAATACTACGTCTTTTAAACAATTTATAGACGCATGTCATCTAAGAGGTATTGCGGTTATTATAGATGTAGCGTTTAATCATGCATCTGGCCAACATCCATACTACAGAATGTGGAATACAGACAATGGTGGTTATGGCGGACAAGCAAGTACAAACAGTCCTTTCTTTAACCCTATTGCAAGGCACTCTTACAGTGTTTTTAACGATTTTAATCACTCTAAACAAGACGTTAGAGATTATGTTAACAGAGTATCACAATACTGGATTGATGAATATAAAATTGACGGTTTTAGATGGGATTTAACCAAAGGTTTTACACAAAACTGTACTGGTAGCGAAGTTTGTACAAACGCATACCAACAAGATAGAGTTGATGTTTTAAAAGGATATGCAGACAAACAGTGGGAAATAGATCCTGATTTTTATATCATTTTCGAACATTTGGGAACCAATACAGAAGAAACTGCATGGGTAAATTATAGATTAAGCGAAGGGAAAGGAATTATGGTTTGGGGCAACCACAATCACACTTACAACCAAGCAACAATGGGTTTTAGTAGTGATTCTGATTTTTCTTGGATTTCTTATAAAAATAGAGGTTGGTCTACACCTGCAAATGTTAGCTATATGGAAAGTCATGACGAGGAAAGATTAATGTATAAAAACCTACAATTCGGAGCTTCTAATGCTAGCTATAATATTAGAAATTTAAATACCGCATTAGAAAGAGAAGAATTAGCCGGTGCTTTCTTTTTTACCGTTCCTGGTCCTAAAATGATTTGGCAATTTGGTGAGTTAGGTTATGACAAATCTATAAATGAAAACGGAAGAACTGGTAATAAACCTATTTTATGGAACTATTTAGACAACCCTAACAGAAAGAAAGTATATAATACTTGGGCTAAGTTAATCCAACTTAAATTAAATTACGATATTTTTAAAACTACAGATTTTACAATGGATGTAGCTAGTAGCTTGAAAAAAATACATTTAACTGATGTAAATGCTTCAGGAATTCAAAATATTGTAATAATTGGAAATTTTGGTACTTCGACCAGTAATATAAACCCTATGTTTCAACAAACAGGTGTGTGGTACAGCTTATTAGAAGAAAATGAATCTTTAACAGTAACTAATACTACAGCCACAATGGCATTAGCACCAGGAGAATTTAAAATTTATGGCAATATGCCAGCAGCTCTTTCTAATGATAAGATAGTTTTAGAAAAACATTCTCTAAAGTTATACCCAAATCCAGTTTCAACTACTTTTAATCTATCAAAAGAAGTAAATGAAGTCCGTATTTATACTATTACTGGTAAACTAGTTAAAACTATTAAAGGTACTTTCAATAAAGACTATTCTTTTAATATAACAAACCTATCTAAAGGTATTTATATTATTAAAGCTAAAGATAATTCTGGCTTATTACTCACCTCAAAATTGGTCAAAAAATAAAGCTAAAAGAAGTTTATTAAATAAAAATTAACACTTAGGATTAATGTATTCTAGGTGTTATTTTTTGTTACTGATATAAATATTATAAATTAACCCTAATAAAATTAAAGTAACCCCAAGTAAGGTTACCAAATTATAAATTTCATCAAACCAAAAAACACCAATTATTATTGTGAAAATTACCTCTAAATACTTTAAAGGAGCAATTAAACTAGTATTTTGAGACTGAAAAGCCTTGGTCATGTAAAGTTGACCTACATAGCCAAAGATACCCAAGCTTAATAATAAAACCCATTGTAAAAAATTAGGTGTTATCCAGTTATTAATAGACATTATTCCTCCAAATAAGAAAGCCATTACCATAAAATAGTTAATAATAACTAACGGATTTTCGGTATTGCCTATTTTTCTGATAATAACAAAGATTAACCCCATAAAAAGTGCCGATGCAATGACCAGTAAAACACCAATTGTATTTACTTGAACACCAAAACCTTTGATAAGAAGTACACCTATAAAAGCAATAAAAAAAAGCAACCATTGAATGGGTTTTATCTTCTCTTTTAAAAAAATAAGGGCAAAAATTGCTGCAAAAATAGGAGCCGTATATCTTAAAGAAACTGCTGTACCAACTGCCAAATAATGCAAAGATTCGAAAAAACAAGTTAAAGAAATTACCCCAACCAAACCTCTTAAAAATAGCAATTTCTTTTTATTACCTAGTATAGGAATTCTATTTTTTAAAATAAGTGGCATTGTAAAAGCAAGGGTTCCAATCGATCTAAAAAATACAATTTGATAAACTCCGAAAGCACTTAAATATTTAACAATAGTATTCATTACTGCAAAAGCAATAACGCTAAAAATCATGTACACAATTGCTTTATTCATACTTGTAATTTTGAGATTAGCTTTTAACAGCTATATCGTTTTGTTGTCAAAAAATAATATAAACTATTTTAAACAGTATATAGAAACGTATAAAATAGATATTGTTAACTCGAATTTATACCTTTCAAAGGTATCAAATACTTTATAAGCGTATAAGTATTAGAAATATTTTCTATGGATACTACCCTACTTAAAATAAAATATCTTGACTATTTAGCCAAGATATTTTATATAAAAGTTACTAAATGATTACTTTCTTAAAGACTTAATAATGTCTAAAGCTCCTTTTGTTCTGCTTTCTATAGTTGCATAATCAAAACTACCATCTGCATTTTTAGCCATTAATTTAGATCCCATACCTACACAAGTTACCCCTGCATTAAACCATCCTTCTAAATTTTCTTTTGTTGGAGATACACCACCGGTTGGCATTATACTCGTCCAAGGTTGTGGGCCTTTGATTCCTTTTACAAATTGAGGACCATAAATATCTCCTGGAAATAATTTTACAATCTCGCAACCTAACTCTTCTGCTCTTGCAATTTCTGTTAATGTACCGCAACCTGGCGACCATAATACTTTTTTACGGTTACAAGCAATTGCAATATCTTCTCTTAAAACTGGTGTAACAATAAAGTTTGCACCTAATGCCATGTATAATGAAGCTGCTGCTGCATCTGTTACAGAGCCAACACCCATAACCATTCCTGGTAATTCTTTAACTGCATATTTTGTTAACTCTCCAAAAACTTGATGAGCAAAGTCTCCTCTAGCAGTAAACTCCATCAAACGAGCACCACCATCATAACATGCTTTTAAAACTTTTTTACTAACTTCTATATCGTTGTGAAAAAATAAAGGAACCATCCCTGTATCTTTCATTACTTGCGCTACTTCTAATCTTGAAAATTGTGCCATATTATTTTGTATAATTGTTTATTTGGGTAACTATTTAATTGTGTAATTGTTGAGGCGAATAAAAACATAAAAATGAATATAATTATACGTCTCAACAATTAAACCTTTTTAACGAGCTACTCTTCCAGATGCATCACCACCCATTAGTTTTTCTACTTCAGCAACAGTAGCTAAATTAGCATCACCTTTAATAGTGTGCTTTAAACAAGAAGCTGCTACAGCAAAATCTAATGCATTTTGATCATCCTCTGGATACTTTAATAATCCGTAGATTAAACCACCCATAAATGAATCTCCACCACCTACTCTATCTACGATATCTGTAATTTGATACTGTCTAGTTTGTAATAATTTTTTACCATCATACAAAACACCAGCCCAAGTATTATGAGATGCAGAGATAGATCCTCTTAAAGTAGTGATTACCTTTTTAGCTCTTGGAAACTTCTCCATCATTTGCTCACAAACAGATAAAAAAGCTTCTGCTTTTACATTATGACCTTCTGTTTGCACAGAAATACCTGCAGGCTTAATTCCGAAATGCATTTCTGCATCTTCTTCGTTTCCTAAAACAATATCACAATAAGAAGTTAATTCTGTCATAATAGATTCTCTGTGAGCATCATCACAGAAATTCCAAAGTTTTGCTCTATAATTTAAATCTGTAGATATTGTAATGCCTTTTTTGCTTGCTGCTTTAACTGCTTCTAAACAAACATCTGCAGCTCCTTGAGAAATTGCAGGAGTAATACCTGTCCAATGAAACCATTCTACACCTTCAAAAACAGTATCCCAATCAATCATACCAGATTCTATTTCTGCTATTGCAGAATGTGCTCTATCATAAACAACCTTAGAACCTCTAGATACAGCACCTGTTTCTAAAAAATAAATTCCTAAACGATCACCACCATAAACAATTTTATCAACGTTTACACCTCTTTTACGCATTTCCATCATGGCACATGCACCAATATCGTTTTTTGGTAAACGTGTTACAAAATCTACATCTACACCATAATTTGCTAATGATACCGCTACATTAGATTCTCCTCCACCATAAATAGCATCAAAACTGTTTGCTTGTGAAAATCTTAAAAATCCTTGTGGAGCTAATCTTAACATGATTTCTCCGAATGTTACTACTTTACCCATTTTGTTTAATTTTAATTTGTATTAATATAGTTAGTTAAACGTTTAAGCAGTTTGATAAAATAAAATCAAAAAGGTATAATTTAATATGTTCTTTTTGATTATTATGTATTATGGTGTTATCTTTGCTATAACGATTAAGCAAATATATAAAAAAAATAGTATCAAAAAGAAAACTACCATAAAAGATATTGCCAATGTTTTAAATATATCTGCGGCTGCGGTATCTAAAGCTTTACATAACGACCCAAGAATTAGCGATAAAACTAAAAAAGCAGTAAAACAAGTTGCCGAAAATTTAAACTACCAACCCAACCATTTAGCAAGTGCTTTAAGAAGTGGTAAAAGTAAATTAGTCGGTGTAATTGTTCCTAGAACGAATAGTAACTTTTTTTCTTCTGTAATTCAAAATATAGAACAAGTTTTAAACAAAGAAGGTTATAATATCATTATTACACAATCGAACGAGTCTTTTAAAAAAGAATGCGAATGTATTGATACATTGCTTTATACCCAAGTAGATGGCATTATTGCTTCTATGGCAAACCAAACAACAGATTTATCGTATTATGAAAAAATAAAATCGAAAGGAATACCTCTTATTTTATTTGATAGAGGAGAAAACGATTTAAATGTTGATTATATTGGTATTGATGATTATAACAGTAGCCAAATTATTGTAAAACACCTGATAGAACAAGGTTGTAAAAGAATTGCACACATTGGTGGTTACAAACGTACTCGTATTTTTAACAATAGAATAAAAGGATATTTAGATGCCTTAAAAAAACATCATTTACCTCTTAATGAAGAGCTTTTATTAGAGTGCGACTTAACCATTGAAGATGGACGAGAAAAAATGCTGCAACTACTAGCACTAAAAAACAGACCAGATGCTGTTTATGTTGCCGGAGATTATGCTGCTTTAGGAGCTTTACAAGTATTAAATGAGCAAAAGATTAATATTCCTAATGAAATTGCATTGGTAGGTTTTGGTAACGAACCTTTTAGTAGCATGGTTACACCAACCATAACAAGTATAGAACAACATAGCAGCGAAATTGGCAAACAAGCTGCTTTATCATTCTTAGATTACTCTAAAAAAGAAACGATAACACAAACTCTTACCAAAAAAATATTAGATGTAGCGCTTTTAGTAAGAGCTTCATCCGACAGAAAAAATAGCTAGTATTTTTTAAAAACTATTTACTATTTTTACCTTGCGTTTAAAAAAAATCCTCATGAAACAATTAATCATACTTTTACTACTTATAATTGCCTTTTTTATTGGTTTTGGAAAATACCAAGAATACAAAAGATATAATTCTGAAGGTGTTGCATACCAGACAAGTAGTAACATAGATAAAAACTACTACAACCAAGAAATAGTATTACAATATTTTAATGCCACTGAAGCCTTAAATGGTCTTGTGAAAACAGCTTGGTCTGCAAATAATATTGATGTTAGAAGCCCTGAAAACAACAATGAAGAAACTAAGAAATTGGTTGCTAATTATGCTAAAAAATTAGCGTTGGTAAAATATTATGAAGCTAAATTAGAAGATTCAAAAAAATTAAAAGAAAAAGGTTTGTCTAACAAACAGATTCAGTTCTTAGAAGAAAAAGGCATCGATATAGAGAGTTTTAACAGAACTACAAAACACGACAAAATTAAAAGCATGTTTAATGCTAATGAGAGACTTGTGTATGGTAAAAAAAGTGCACTTATATATGAAGTCCAAAAAAGACTAATAGAAAACGGGTTTCAAATAAAAAAAGACGGAATTTACAAGCTTGAAACTTTAAATGCCATCAAAAATTTTGAAGAAAAAAATCAATTATTTCCTGATGGAATTTTAGATATCTTAACGCTTGATGCTCTTTTTAAATAACCTAAAAAATAGTTGGTACACTTTTAGTGTAAGACACTAAACAACAATTCTTTTAAAATATCTTTCTGAGTTTGGTTGGCTCCTACCCCTTTACTTTTTATATCGGCAGCTCTTAAAGTAGCAATTACTTGTGCTACTTTTCTCATTGGATAGTTTTTTGCGGCTAAAAAATATTCGTCCACAAAATATGGGTTTACACCAATGGCCTTTGAAACAGCATTTTTAGATTTATCTTTTAAGCCATGAAACATTAACAATTGCGTAAAAAAGCTGTTTAACAAAGAAATTGTCATCACTAATGGATTACTTTTAGGGTTTTCTGCAAAGTAATTTATAATTCTATTTGCTTTTAAGATGTCTTTTTTACCTACAGCTTTGCGCAATTCGAAATTATTAAAATCCTTAGAAATCCCAATATTTTCTTCAATATCAATATCTGTGATAATACTCTCTTTAGGTAAAATCAACATTAATTTATCTAATTCATTCGAAATTTTACTTAAATCTGTACCTAAAAACTCGACTAGCATTTGAGCTGCTTTAGGCTCAATTTTATAATTTTTACCTCGTAAAACTTTTACAATCCAATCTGCAACCTGATTCTCATAAAGTTTTTTACTTTCATAAATTAAACCCGATTTAGCAATGGCTTTATGCAATTTTTTTCGCTTGTCTAACTTTTTATATTTGTAATTAAAAACCAGAACGGTACTAGGTGTTGGGTTTTCTGCATACAGCACTAACTTTTCTATAGACCTACTTAAATCTTGAGCTTCTTTAACAATAATAACTTGTTTTTCAGCCATCATTGGGTAGCGTTTTGCTGCAGAAATAATATCATCTATGGTTACATCTCTACCATACATAACTTGCTGATTAAACCCTTTTTCTGCTTCGTCTAAAACATTTTCTTCTATAAAATCAGAAATTTTATCAATATAATACCCCTCTTCACCCATTAAAAAGTAAATAGGTTTTAAATTTCCGTTCTTTACATTAGAAACAATATCTCTTACATCATTCATTATTATCTTTTTATCGAGTAAAAACGACCATTAATTTACAATAAACTAATTATTTACTATAATTTTAGTCGTTTAAATAAAATGTGGTGTTGCTAAAAGCTTTCTTTTTTTTATCATTTAAATTGATGATATTCGTACCCATAAAAATGGAGAAACTAAATTTACCCACTTATCAATTCAGAATCAAAAGTAACGAAAATAAGACGCTTATTTTTGATAAACTGAGAAAAAAATATTTGGTATTAACACCCGAAGAATGGGTAAGACAACATTTTGTTTATTTCTTAATAGAAGAAAAAAAATACCCAACTTCTTTAATTGCATTAGAAAAACAATTAACCATTAATAATCGTAAAAAAAGAACAGATATCTTAGTGTTCGATAAAAACGGATCACATGATATTATTGTAGAATGCAAGGCGCCATCAATCAAAATTAGCCAAGACACTTTTGATCAAATTGCAAGATATAATTTAAAGCTAAAAGCAAATTACCTAATTGTTACCAATGGTTTACAGCATTTTTACTGTAAAATGGACTTTAAAAATGAAACTTATATCTTCTTAAAAGAAATCCCCAATTACAACTAAAACCTTGGGGTTATAAAACTGCAAATAAACTTACTTCTTTACATAGATAAATTACCTTTAAACTAACTTATAATTGTAAATTTGCAAACTTGAAAATAGCAATTGTCATATTAAATTGGAATGGAGTAAAACTGCTTGAACAGTTTTTACCATCTATTGTAAATTATAGCTCGAAAGAAGCTGTTATTTACATTGCAGACAATGCCTCTACAGACAATTCTATAGGTTTTGTAAAAGAAAATTACCCAACTATTCAGATTATTAAAAACACCCAGAATGGTGGTTATGCAAAAGGGTATAATGATGCTCTTAAAAATATAGAAGCAGATGTATATTGCCTTTTAAATTCTGATGTTGAAGTAACTAAAGACTGGTTAAAACCTATTATAGAGGTTTTTAATAATGATAAAAACACAGCTATTATACAGCCTAAACTATTAGATTTTAAAGAAAAATCTTCTTTTGAATATGCAGGTGCAGCAGGTGGTTTTGTTGATTTATTCGGATATCCTTATTGTAGAGGGCGTTTATTTAATTCACTTGAAAAAGATGAAGGTCAATTTAATGATACTTCAAATATATTTTGGGCTTCTGGTGCATGTTTATTTATAAGAGCTGCTATGTTTAAACAAATTGGTGGTTTAGATGAAGACTACTTTGCACACCAAGAAGAAATAGATTTATGTTGGCGCACACAAAATAGTGGCTATAAGGTAACTTATGTTGGTGACTCTGAGGTATATCATGTTGGTGGTGCAACTCTAGAAGAAACAAACCCACATAAAACATACCTGAACTTTAGAAATAGTTTATTAAATATTGTAAAAAACGTACCTAAAAAATGGTTTTTATTTGTAATATTTTCTCGATTAATTTTAGACGGAATTGCAGGTTTTAAATTTATACTAGAGCTTAGACCGATTCATACATTCGCTATTATAAAAGCTCATTTTAGTTTTTACAAAAACTTTTACAAATTTTTAAAGAAAAGAAAACAATTATCAAAAAAGTTAGATTACAACCTACACACTAGTATTGTTTGGCAATACTTTGTGCTTGGTAAAAAAAGATTTAAAGACTTAAATTAGGCTTCTTTTTAAGATTTAAATTATAATTACAGAATATCTAAACTACCTTTACCTTCTCTTACTACATCTGCGTAGCCTTCTGTAAAATCGATAATTGTAGACGCTTCATTACCACCATAACCACCATCAATAACAACATCAACTTTTTTGTGCCATTTTTCGAAAATTAACTCTGGATCTGTAGTGTATTCTAACACTTCATCTTCATCTCTAATAGAAGTAGAAACAATAGGATTGCCCAAATTAGCAACCAATGTTCTTATAATTGTATTGTTGGGTATGCGAATACCTACTGTTTTCTTTTTCTTAAAAACCTTCGGTAAATTATTACTACCTGGTAAAATAAAAGTATAAGGTCCTGGCAATGCTCTTTTAAGAATTTTAAATGTGCTGCTGTCTATCTGTTTCACATAATCAGATAGGTTGCTTAGGTTATTACAGATAAAAGAAAATTTTGCTTTTTCTAACTTTACACCTTTTATAAGTGCAATTTTTTCTAAAGCTTTGGTATTTGTTATATCACAACCTAAACCATAAACAGTGTCTGTTGGATAAATTATAATACCCCCATTTTTTAATATTTTAACAACCCTATCAATTTCCTTTTGATTTGGGTTATCATTATACAACTTAATGAATTCTGCCATAATATAAAGATACAAAAAAACTCAGCTCGATTTATAATCAAGCTGAGTATATTTTTTTAGGAAGTTTATTATTATTTTTAGGTTTTATCTACCATTCTAAAACCTTCTCCATGAATGTTTAAAATTTCTACATTAGGATCTAGTTTTAAATATTTACGCAACTTAGCAATGTAAACATCCATACTTCTAGAGGTAAAATAATTATCATCTCTCCAAATTTTTGTAAGCGCTAACTCTCTTGGCATTAAATCGTTTTTATGAATGGCCAACATGCGTAATAACTTACTTTCTTTAGGAGATAACTTTATTGGTTCTTTAGTTTTATCTACTGATAGCTGTCTAAGCTTAGAATTAAAATAAAAATTACCAATAGTAAATTCAAATTGCTCAGATTCTGCTGTTTTATCAACATCTTTACGTTGTAAAATAGCTTTAATTTTATGCAATAAAACCTCTGAATCAAAAGGTTTATTTAAGTAGTCATCTGCACCAACAGCATACCCTTTTAGCACATCTTCTTTTAATGTTTTAGCAGTTAAAAAGATGATTGGTACTTCTTTATTTGTTAATCTAATGTCTTGTGCTAAAGAAAAACCGTCTTTTCTTGGCATCATTACATCTAAAATACACAAATCATAATCACTATTTTTAAACATGATTAAACCTTCTATACCATCTTTTGCATGAGTTACATTGTAATCATTTAAGGCTAAATAATCTTTTAAAACAGTTCCAAAATTTGGATCATCTTCTACTAATAAAATTTTTTTACTTCCCATTGTTTTTGTTATTTAAATTAAAGGCAATTGTACTGTAAATGTACTACCTACTCCTTTCTCACTCTCTACTATAACTGTACCATGATGTTTTTCTACAATCTCTTTAACATAAGCCAAACCAAGACCGTGACCTTTTACATCATGAATATTTCCTTTCTGTTCTCTATAAAACTTATTAAAAATTTGTTTTTGAACCGCTTTACTCATTCCAATACCTTCGTCTTTTACTTTAAAAACAAAAAACTTAGGCGTACTTTCTGTAAAAACATTAATTACAGGAGCTCCTTCAGAATATTTTAAACCATTCTCTAAAATATTAACAATTACATTTGTTAAATGAAACTCATTCCCAGAAATTTCTGTGGTTATTGCTTCAAAATGTGTTTTTATACTTCCTTTTCTATCTTCTATTAATAAGCTTACGTGTGTAATTGCATCTTCTATAGTGTCATGCATATCAATAGTTTCTTTACTTAAGTCTATTTGATTTTTTTCTAATCTAGAAATTCGTAGCACATTTTCTACTTGAGAATGCATTCTTTTATTTTCGTCTCTTATCATTTGAACGTAGCGCAAAACTTTGCTACTATCATCAATAATTTTCGGGTTTTTTATAGAGTCTAAAGCTAAATTAATAGTTGCTATTGGTGTTTTAAACTCATGCGTCATATTATTAATAAAATCTGTTTTAATTTCTGATATTTTCTTCTGACGAACAAGTTGATACAAAGAGCTAGAAAACGCAATAATAATAATTAATATAAAAAATAAAGAGAGTATTAATATGTTTGAAATACCCGAAAGTATGTGTTTATCTTTTGATGGAAATGTGACATACAATTCGTAGTCTACATCACCACTTATATTAAAAAAAAGAGGGTACTTATAACTTTCATTTTTGTTAATTGTGTAATAACCAGATTTTAATTTTGTAGCTAAACCATCCTTGCTATATACACCATATTTAAAATCTAAATGTACATTTCTTTTTTCTAACTCTTCTTTAATTGTTTCGTTTAACTCTCTATTACTAAGTCTTTTGTGTATAGGTTTAGTACTGTTTAAATTTTTAAAAATTTCTGTAAACTGACTTCTTTCTACACTTTTAAGTCTTTTTGTATAAGAATATCTTTTTTCATCTACAGAAGAAAATAGGTTATCTGCTCCTTTTATTAATCTCGATTGAAAAAAATCATTTTTACCAGTAACTCTTTTAATAATAATAGAATCATTATCTAAAAAATCTACGGGCATTTTAAAACTTTCTTCTAAAACAGTACCACCATATGTAAACTTCTGCTTGGTAGTTGTATCAATCTCTTGAAACAAAAAATTTTTAATTTGAGCCTCGTCTGCTAGTAATTTGTTTTCTAAAATACCTTCGTATTTTTTTTCAAGAAAAAAGGCTTCTTTTTCATTAATCCTTTCAGCAACGCTTCCAAGAGATTTTTGAATGTCATTTTTAAATTGCCCTTTTTTACTCTCTACAGCATTATTTATCCAATATAACTGAACAACGATAATTCCTACTAGAGAAATACTCATTAAAACAACAATAAGAATAAACATTTTTTTACCCATGAAACAAAGTTACATCATTTAAAAAAAACAATTTATTAATTTTCATTTAAATTAACTGTTTTAATGAAAATTTAAGTATAATTTAACTAAAAAAGTAAATTTAATTAAATCAAGGTACGTCTTAATGTTAAAATATTATGAATTGTAACAACTTGATTTCTGGCACTTTCTAAATCTAAATTATTTATAACATAATTAGATTGCAATTCCTTTTTAGTTTCTGAACATTGGTTTTGTATTCTTTGCTCTACTTGTGCTTTTGTAGTATTGTCTCTTAAAATTGTTCTTTCTATTCTTGTATGCAAAGGCGCAGAAACGGTAATAATCTCGTTACAATTTAAATTACTTTTACTTTCAAAAAGAATTGCATTTTCATATAAAATATAATCTTTTGAGTTGTTTTGTTTGATAAAATTTTGAAAATGTTTTTTTACCGCTGGATGTACAATTGAATTTAAAGTCTGTAACTTACTTTTATCATTAAAAACGATACCTGCTATAAAAGCTTTATTCAAATGATTACCAAGATATGCTTCTTTACCAAAAGCAGTAACAATCTCTTTTTTAAGACTTTTAGAAGTAGTCATTAACTTTTTAGCTTCGGTATCTGCATTGTAAATTGCAACTGTTTTAAATTCTGAGAAAAATGAAGCTATAGTAGTTTTACCACTACCAATACCTCCTGTTAAACCTATAACCATCTATTTCTGAATTAAAAAATCTATTTTGTTTGGTACTAATTTATAATTCTTTAAAATGTTAGATTTTACAGTTACTTTAGGTATTAGATAATTTAAGTTATTATTTAAAGTAGTCGAGTAATCACATACAACTTCAAAGAAGTTTTCATCAATTTTATTAAAATTAGACAACCCAATTACAAAAACAACCTTTACCGTTTTAGCCAATGTAGTAACCTCTAATCCTTTTGGAATATTTATAATTTTAAATGGAATTTGAAAAGTACCTTCTGTAATTTTCTCTACGGTACCACTAATTATTGCTTTTTTAGTGTTTATTTTTAATCCGTTGTTATTTTGTGGAATTACAATAGTTACCTCTTCAGAAAAATCAGCTTTAATACCTGTTCGCTTTAACAATTCTAAATCAATTTTATTTACTTTGTCTATTTGAGTTTTAGGACCAGAAATTAAAACACTGTCGGGTATTATTTTAACGGATTTGGTAATATCATAACCAACCTGATAACTAAGATCTAAAGAAGGAATTAAAGGTACTTTTTTAGAAAGCAAACTTCCTAATTCTAGGCTTAAAGTATCAATTACAGCTTTTTGTAGCTGTATACCAGAAGGCAATTGTTTTTGTATATTATTTGACTGATTTTTTGTCAAAAAATAATACAAGTTATTCGATTTTCTACGAATCTCTTTGACATTAAAATCTATATAACTATTGCCAATTTTTGCTTTGATTAGATTAAAACCAGAAGCTTTTACCAGCAACTCTATCTCTTTCTCTGGCGTGGTTTGTATAATTTTATCTTGTGGTATATTTGTATAATTTACAGCTACTATTAAAGAGGTTGAATATTCTTTAGAAAGAGTAATTAAAAACCATAGTAAAATAGAAAGTACTAAAAATACTAAATACGTTTTCGATATTTTAGGTTGCTTTTTCAAAGTGTAAAATATTTTATGCAATCTACATAAAACCGATTAATTTTAAATAAAAAAAAGTGAGTAATGTATTAGATACAAAACTCACTTAATCTTTAATGTTGTTGATAAATTACTACTTTTTTTCTGTAGTTAAATATTTTTTACTCAATTCCATTGAAATTGCTGAGCGTTCAAATTTAATTTTGCCTGCACCAGTTTCTATAGTAACGGTATTATCAGTAGAATTTATTTCTGATATTTTACCATGAATACCACTAGTGGTAACAACTTTAGCTCCTTTTTTAATTTCTTCTTGAAAAGATTTCTCTTTTTTCTGACGCTTCATTTGAGGTCTTATCATAAAGAAATAAAATACTGCAATGATTGCTATAAAAGGTAGCATACCTGCTAAAGAACCAAGTCCTTCTTGTAAAAATAGTACTGCAAAATTCATTATTTTTTTGTTTTAGGTGTTACAGAACCTTTTATTGTTAAAAGTTCTTTTCCAGATTCTGTGTTTGTGGTTAAAGTAACTGTTTTTTGCTGTCTGTTAGGTTTACCAGCAGTATTAAATTTAATTTGAATATCGCCAGTTTCACCTGGTTTAATAGGATCTTTAGGCCAAACAGGTACTGTACAACCACAAGTTGCTTGTGCGTTTGTAATTACCAAATCTACCTTACCAGAATTTGTAACTTTAAAAGTTTTTTCTACGATATCTCCTTCGTTTACAGTTCCAAAATCATAAAGATTAGAATCAAAAGTTACAGAAGCAGTTCCTTTTTTAATTTCTAAATCTCTAGATTTAGCATTGTTTAAATTTTCTTTATTTATCTTAGAACTTGCATTAGATGCAGAATCTTTACAACTTGTTGTTACACAAATAATGGCTACTAAAATAAATAGATAGGGTATTTTTTTCATGGTTTTTAAAATTTTTCTCAAAAATAATAAATTATATAAAGTTTTACAGCAATCCTCTTCCAATTTTTACTATTTTTTTATTTGCAATGTACTCTTTCGAAATTTTATCTAAAACACCATTTATAAAGTAACTACTTTTTTCAGTAGAGTAATCTTTAGAGATTTCTATATACTCATTAATAGTAACTCTTGTAGGTATTGATGGAAAATTCAAAAATTCTGCAATTGCCATTTTAATAAGAATCATATCAACATCTGCAATTCTATCTGTCTCCCAATTAGGTGTTTTGTCTTCGATTTCTTTTTCGTATTCCTGCTGCTTTAAAACAGTTTTCTTAAACATTTTAGAAACAAAATCTTCGTCATCTTTGTCTTTATACAAACTTCCTAAAATAAAACTAACGTTCTCTTTTTGCTTGCTTAATGTTTTTGTAACCCAAGTATTTACAAAAGGAATATCATCTACCCAAGAAATCATGGTATCTTCGTAATAATCGGCTAGCTTTTCATTTGGCGCAATTATTTCTTTAAAAAAATCGATTACAAAAGCCTTATCTAATTTAAATGAATCTTCTTCATTTGATAAATACGCTTTATAAAGAGCACTTTCTTGTAAGTTGTTAAAAATAATTTTTACATACTCGGTTTCTAAATCCCAATTTTTCAAATTATTCAATTCAATATACCCCTCTAAACTTATACTCTCTGCGAGTGTGTTTAGAACTCTATTGTTTAAAAATTTGTTATTCGGATTTAAATCTTCTTTAGTAGCTAATATTTTCTTTTTTGATAACGCAATTTTATTTGCAGCAAATTTCTGTACTTCAACCAGTAATTGTAGGTTTAAAACATACAAGTCGTACATTTTTAATATGCTGTGTTTCAAAAATTTTTCTTCTCTAATAATATCATCATTATGAGACTGTAACATTGCGTACACAGATTGCATTACTTTTACTCTAATATGTCTTCTGTTTATCATCTTCTAAAGAACTTGTATATAAATTGCGCTGCAAAAATAGTGTTATTTTATTTTTATTCTATCACGTTTTAATTCTTTTTTAAGAATAAAATTTAACCATATTCTTGTATCTTCGTTGCCAGCTTATAATAAAATTAAAAAATATTTTTTGAAAGAATTACAGCACGTAAATAAATACTTTTCTAAATACAAATGGCGATTATTAATTGGTATAATTATGACCATTTTATCAAAAATATTAGCCCTTAAAGTTCCTCAAATTGTTGGTGACTCTCTAAATATCGTTGAAGAATATTTAAATAATGAAATCACAGATATTAGTCTTGTAAAACAAGAGCTGCTAATTAACGTATTGATAATTATTGGTGTTACAATTTTAGCAGGTTTATTTACTTTTTTAATGAGGCAAACAATTATTGTAACCTCTAGATTAATAGAATTCGATTTAAAAAATGAAATCTATCAACAGTATCAAAAACTCTCTCTAAATTTTTACAAAAAGAATAGAACTGGCGATTTAATGAATCGTATATCCGAAGATGTCTCAAAAGTAAGAATGTATACTGGCCCTGCAATAATGTACACTTTAACAATGTCTGTTACGCTTATTGTTGGTTTTACTCAAATGATTAGCATCGATACAAAACTAACTCTTTATACCTTAATTCCTTTTCCTTTATTATCAATATCAATCTTTGTTTTAAGCAAAATCATACATAAAAGAAGTACAATTGTTCAAGAGTACTTATCAAAATTAACAACATTTAATCAAGAGTTTTTTTCTGGAGTTAACGTTGTTAAATCGTATGGAATTGAAGCTTCTATCATAGAAAATTTTGATGAATTAGCAGATAAAAGCAAAGAAAAAAACATTCACCTACAAAAAGCAAATGCCTTATTTTTTCCATTAATGATATTGCTAATTGGTATTAGTAATATTATTGTAATCTATGTTGGCGGACAACAATATATTAATGACGAAATAAAAATTGGAGTTATTATAGAATTTATGCTCTATGTAAATATTTTAACTTGGCCAGTTGCAGTTGTTGGTTGGGTTACCTCTATGGTACAACAAGCAGAGGCATCGCAAGCCAGAATTAACGAATTTTTAAAACAAGTACCCGAAATACAAAACACGAACACCACGGCTACAGAAATTAAAGGAAATATAACTTTTAAAAATGTTTCTTTTACGTATGATGACACTAACATTACAGCCTTAAAAGACATTAATTTTTCTGTTAAAGCAGGAGAAACATTAGCCATTTTTGGTAAAACAGGTTCAGGAAAATCAACATTAATAGAATTGATTTCTAGACTATACGATACAAAAATTGGCAGCATATTATTAGACAACAAACCAATACAAGAAGCCAATTTAGATGCCGTTAGAAGTCAAATTGGTTTTGTACCACAAGACCCATTTTTGTTTTCAGAAAGCATTAGTGATAATATAAAATTTGGTAAAGATGATGCTACCGAAAAAGAAATTATTGCTGCTGCAAAAAATGCAGATGTTCACAAAAACATTGTCGATTTCCCGAACGGATACAATACTATTTTAGGAGAAAGAGGTGTTACACTTTCGGGCGGACAAAAACAAAGAGTATCTATTGCAAGGGCTATTATTAAAGAACCTAAAATTTTAATTTTTGATGATTGTCTTTCTGCAGTTGACACAGAAACTGAAGAAAAGATACTAAAAAATTTAGCTTTAATTTCTAAAAACATAACCACCTTTATTATTGGTCATAGAATATCATCTGCAAAAAATGCAGACAAAATAATTGTTTTAGATGATGGAAAAATAACCCAACAAGGCACTCATAATCAATTAATAAAAGAAAAAGGATACTACAAAGAATTATATGACCAGCAACTTTTAGAAAAAGAAATTTAATCTTTAACATTGCTACGTAAAATATTTTATTAGATTTGTTAGGTAAAATATAACAACTATTTATAAAAATTATGGCAGAGAGAGCAGAAAGAGTTGAGCAAGAAGAAATTTTCTCACAAGTACTAAGAGCTGGTAGAAGAACTTATTTTTTTGATGTTAGAGCAACAAAAGCAGATGATTATTACTTAACAGTTACAGAAAGTAAAAAATTTACTCATGATGATGGTAGTTTTCATTATCAGAAACATAAAATATATTTATACAAAGAAGATTTTACAGACTTTAAAGAAATGTTAGGCAAAGCAACCGATTATATTTTAAATGAAAAAGGAAGCGAAGTTATTAGCGAACGCCACCAAAAAGACTTTAAAAAAGAAGAAGAAACTGCAACTGAGTCAAATACTAAAACAACAGAAAGTTTTACTGATGTATCATTTGATGATATATAAAATTACACTACAGTAAATCAATTTCAGTTTACATAATTAAGAAACCATCTAAAAATAATTAGATGGTTTTTTTGATTTACAAATTAAGAGTTATTTTAATATTCTAAAATATTAAAGTACCTTTTTGATTGTCATAGACTTAGATACTGTTTCTTGCCACTCTTTCTCAGCATTGCTATCTTTGGTTATACCTCCGCCCACATAAATTGACACCTCATTATTTTCTACACTCATACATCTTAAATTAACATATAATTGAGAATTTACTGTTTTTAGTTGAGGCTCTTTTTTATTCAACTCCCCTAAAAAACCAGTGTAAAAAGTTCTATTGTAATTTTCATGCTTACTAATAAAAGACATGGCATTTGCTCTTGGCAATCCACAAATTGCGGGTGTTGGATGTAGCGAATTAATTAACTCTTTTAAAGTAGCATTTTTATTTAAAACACCAGATATAACTGTCTTTAAGTGCAATAAACCTCCTGCTTTAACAGTCTCTTTTTTGTTTACTATTAAGTTTGATGCTACTTCTTTTAACTCATTTTCTATAAAGTCTGTAACCAACTGCTGTTCTTCTAGCTCTTTACTTTTCCAAACAACTGGTACTGTATTTGTATTTAATTGAGTACCTGCTAAAGACATTGTTTTAAAATTAGCCTCTGAAATAGCTAATAGTGTTTCTGGTGTTGCACCAAACCACAACCCAACCTTAGGATGAAACCATACATATACAAATGCCGTTGGGTAGGCTTTTAATAGTTTCTTAAAAATGTTTAACACATTAAAGTTAGAGACATTTTTTACTTCTTTTCTAGAGACTATAACTTTTTTTAAAAAAGTAAGTTGTATTTCTTTAATTGCTCTTTCTACTAATTGTAAGTGCTTATTTTTACCAGTAACCACCTCTTCAAAATCTTCTTTTAAAGCTAAGTTGGGTGCTAACAAAATTGTATCTTCTATAAAATCTGCCTTTTCTGATGCAAATAAAATAGCCTTCTCTTTTACATCATAAGGTGCAAAAACAAACCCCTCTTCTTTAAAACTTGTTGTGTAAGAAAGAGCGTCATCCTTCATAAAATAAGAAGAAACAGTATTAGAATTAGGCTTGTTATAAACTACAAAAGGTAGATTACTTTTGTAGTGACTTTCAATGTTAGTTTCAATTATTTTCAAGATTGCTTTGGGGAATTATTTTTTAGTTAAAACAATGTTCGTCATTTTAGCAACAGAAATTAAGGCTTCATTTTCATCAACAACCGTTACTTCCCATAAATGAGTAGTACGCCCTTTATGTATGTTTTTTGCAGTTGCAAAAACAACACCTTCTTTTTTACTTTTTAAGTGATTGATAGATAACTGAATACCATTTACAAACTGATTTTTATCTTCTAAAAAAAAATGAGATGCAGCACTACCAACGGTCTCTGCCAATGCTGCAGTAGCACCACCATGCAATTGGCCGTAGGGCTGATGAACTTTAGAATTAACAGGCATTTTAGCCGTTAAAAAATCTTTACCCACAGCAACATATTCAATATCAAGAGTTTCCATTAACGTATTTTTAGTGCGATCGTTAAAAGCTTCTAAAATGGCATCTGTATTCATATCCTTCTAATTATAATGTAAAAGTACATATAAAATTTTGTATTTTTGTGGCACATTCATTAAACCATTTTATGTACAAAATAAGGGTAATTTTAGACACAAAAGAAGATGTAATAAGAACCATTGTTGTAGACAATGCTTTAAATTTAGAAGACCTACATCTTACCATTGCAAAATCTTTTGGTTTTAAAGGGCAAGAGATGGCTTCTTTTTACAGAACTGATGAAGAATGGAACCAGGGTGAAGAAATTCCGTTATTTAATATGGAAGAAGTTGGCGAAGGTTTGTCTATGAAATCTTGTCTTTTAAATGACACATTACCTTTAGAAAATGACAAACTTATTTACGTATACGATTTCTTAAAAATGTGGACTTTCTATGTTGATGTTCTAGAGATTTCTACCGAAAAGAAAGAGAATTTACCCCAAATTATATTAACCGTTGGCGAAGTACCAAGTGAAGCACCAGATAAAGAATTTGTTGCAGAAAAATTAGAAGACCCTTTTGGTAGTGATGATGATATTGATGATGAATACGGCGATTACAATGACGATTTTGACTATACTGAATATTAATAATTAGTATCTTTACACAACTACTTACTTCTCCCATAAGTATTTTTCATCCTTAATTTACATTGTAAATTAAGGCTTACAAAACTATAATCTTATTTTTTTGGTAACATTAAAATAAAATATCAGTCTTATATATAAACAGATAAATTACTTGCTTTTGAAGACAATCTTATCAATCAACAATTTACATAAAAAATTTGGCAACGTCCATGCTGTAAATAATCTTTCTTTTGATATTGAAAAGGGGAATGTTTACGGTATTTTGGGACCCAATGGTAGCGGAAAATCTACCACATTGGGTATTATATTAAATGTTGTCAACAAAACATCAGGTTCTTTTTCTTGGTTTAATGGAGAAACATCTACCCACAAAGCCCTTAAAAAAGTAGGTGCAATTATAGAGCGACCAAACTTTTATCCATACATGACGGCACGTCAAAACCTTGCCTTAATTTGTAAAATAAAAGACATATCCGAAGAAAAAATAGATGAAAAACTAACTATTGTTAACCTTTTTGAAAGAAAAAACAGCAAGTTTAGCACTTTTTCTTTAGGGATGAAACAAAGACTGGCTATTGCCTCTGCCCTTTTAAATGATCCAGAAATTTTAATATTAGATGAACCCACTAACGGTCTAGATCCGCAAGGGATTCATGAAATTAGACAAATTATAAAAACCATTGCATCAAATGGTACTACTATATTATTAGCATCTCATTTGTTAGATGAAGTAGAAAAAGTATGCTCTCATGTGGTGGTTATAAGAAATGGTATCAAACTCTACAGCGGAAGTGTAGATAAAATGACAGCATCGAATGGTTTGTTTGAATTTAAAGTTGATGAAAATGAAACTTTATTAATTAATGCTTTAAAAGAACATGCTGCTATTGATAAAATTACAAAAGAACATCAGACAATTATTGCCACCTTAAATTTTGAAATATCGGCCGGTGAAATAAACACCTACTTGTTTAATAAAAGTATCGTGTTGTCTCACCTAATAAAAAGAAAACCAAGTTTAGAACAACAGTTTTTAGACCTTACAAACAATCACTAACAATTACAAAATACAGAAAGTAATGTTAAGACTACTTACCATAGAATTTCATAAATTAAGGTACAACAGAGCCAGTAAAGTTTTATCTATAATTTACTTTGGGCTGTTAACCTCTATAGCTCTTATAGCTGCAATTAAGTTCGAATTCGGCTCATTTAAATTACATTTAGCAGAACAAGGTATTTTCAATTTTCCATACATATGGCACTTTAACACCTATATAGCAGCAATATTAAAGTTTTTCTTACTGCTGGTCATTGTTTCAATGATGTCTAATGAATATGGATACAAAACTCTTAAACAGAATTTAATTGATGGGCTAAGTAAAAAAGAATTTATACTCTCTAAATTTTATACAGTTATTGCGTTTTCATTAATATCAACAGTATTTGTATTTATTGTCTCGATCATTTTAGGAGCTATTTATTCTGATTACAATGAGGTGTCAATCATTTTTACAGACACATCCTATCTCTTTGCATTTTTTATAAAACTTGTTGGTTTTTTTAGCATGGGATTATTTTTTGGCATTCTTATAAAAAAATCTGCTTTTGCAGTGGGTGCAATATTTGTCTGGTTAATTGGTGAAAGTATTTTTAAAGGCTATCTATTCTGGACCTTTAAAGGTGCAGAAAACACAACAGAATCTGTTAATTCTATCATGCAATTTTTACCACTAGAAGCATTATCAAATCTTATAAAAGAACCTTTCTCTAGATTAGGAGCAATAAAAACATTGGCAAATTCTATCGGTAAAACTTTCGAAAAAGCCACCATAGATTTTAGTGCCATTCTTATTGTCTGTATTTGGACTACAATCTTTATCTACCTTTCATATGTACTGTTAAAAAAGAGAGATTTATAATACTTTTTAAATACCTTTGGTTTTTTAGCATTTAAACAATAACAAATGAAAAAAATATTACCTTTTTTAGTTCTATTTTTCACACTCAATCTCTTTTCTCAAAAAGAAGCCAATTTTTGGTATTTTGGCAACAAAGCTGCGTTAGATTTTAATAGTGGCACGCCATTACCAGTTAGTAATAGTGAGTTAAATACTACAGAAGGTTGTTCTTCATTTTCTGACATAGATGGTAATTTACTATTTTATATAGGTGCTTCTTCTCCTGCAGGTAGAAACTTAACTGTTTGGGGCAAAGACAACCAACCAATGCCAAACGGTGTTGGTTTAGAAGGCGATTCTTCTAGTTCTCAGTCTGCACTTACAATTCCGGCACCCAACAACCCAAATATTTATTATGTTTTTACGGTAGGTGCCAACTCTAGTGGTAATGCTGGTTTTTGGTATTATACCATAGATATGACAGCGAATGGCGGACTAGGAGATGTGATAGACGGCCCTGTTGTTTTAGGAGTTGCAGCAAATCACAATCGTTGGACCGAAAAGGTAACAGCGGTAAGAGCTGACGATTGTAATAGCTTTTGGGTGATTTCGATTTCTCAAAGAACAAGTTCTAGTAACAATAATCAATTTTATGCCTACAAAGTAACCAACACTGGTGTCGATCTAACAAACCCAGTAATAAGTGAAATTAATGGTTTTTTAACTGATGATGTAAGAGGTTATTTAAAAGTATCTCCTGATGGTAAAAAATTAGTAGCCGCAAACATGGGGGCAGGTACTTTTTTATTCGATTTTAATGATGTTACAGGTACTGTAACTAACTATAACAATAGTGGCACAACAAATCGCTTAGACTTAGACGGCAGAGAAGGTTATGGTGTAGAATTTTCAAACTCTAGTGATCGCCTTTATATTTCTACTGGTAGCTTTAACGGAGCACAAGAACATTTATATCAGTTCGATTTAACGCAACCAACTTTTAACGAAATTAACAACAACCGCTATAAAGTTTACGATTACTTTAATACCCGAGGAGCCTTACAATTAGGTCCAAATGGTAAAATTTATTGGTCTAGCGATAATTCGAACGCCATTAGTGTTATTAACAAACCCGATGCTTTAGGTGCTGCAGTAAATTACGAGCATCAAACGGTTAGCTTAGGTGCAGGAACAACCGCTACACAAGGCTTGCCTCCTTTTATATCTTCATTATTTTCGAGCATAGATATAAAAGATTCAGACACAAATGAAACTATTAACAACCAAGATTTAAAATTTTGTGTGGGCGAAAATAAAGTAATTGTACCAGACCCTGTTACTGGTGCTACAACCCCTAGTTATAAATGGGAGTTTGACAATGGTACAACAACAACTGTAATTGCAACCGTACCAAATCTAACACTAAATAATTTACAAAAAACAGACAATGGTAAATACACACTTACCATAGAACTTACAGATAATTGTGGTAATATTACACAATATGTAGGTACTTGTAATATTGATGTTTATGAAGCTGCTAGCGCAAAGGCCAATCCAGAGCCTATTAAAGAATGTGATACCGATTTAACAATACCGAACTCTTTTGACCTTGAAGTAAAAGATACAGAAATTTTAGCAGGTTTAGACGCTGCTATTTTTGATGTTTTGTATTTCGATTCTTTAGCAGCAGCAAATGCAAATGCTACAAACACATCTTTACCCAACCCATACATTGTAAACACTGTAAGTTCGCAAACAATATATGCTAGAGTTCAAAATAAAAATGCCCCAAATAGCTGTGCTGCTATTACTAGTTTCGAACTAGAAGTTACATCAGAACCAAAACCAACACAACCCTCTGATTACTTGGTTTGTGATGACACTATTAGCGGTAGCGATACAGATGGCATTAGTAATAATTTTATATTAAGTAATAAAGACTCAGAAATATTGGACTCACTTAGCAATACCCAATACCGTGTTTCTTATCATACAGATATAACAGATGCGCAAACAAGTAGTACTACAAACAATATTGATAAAAACAGCAACTATACAGTAACAAATTCTGAAAGAATATTTGTTAGAGTAGAAAACATAGACAATACAGATTGTAATGCAGTATCTAACGATAATGATGGCAGTTTATTTACATCATTTCTGCTAGTGGTAAATCCGCTACCTGTTATAAAAAACCCTAATCCCGCACAAATAAGACAATGTGTAAATTCTATTGACGGTAAAGCAACAATTAACCTTACAATTGCAGAAAATAACATTTCAGACAATCCAAACGGTACTTTTAAATATTTTGAAGATGCTGCTGCAACCATAGAAATATTAAACTACACAGCCTACCCTGTTGATGCTAATACCAATCCACCAGCAACTGTTTGGGTACAAACGATTTCTGAATTTGGTTGTGTTAGAATTTCTGAACTAGAACTTATAATTGGTACTGCAGCCGATGAAGCTTACAATGAAACTTTTGTTGAGTGTGATGATTTTTTAGATGCTGATGGCAACAATACAGCTTCTAATTCTGATATTGACGGAATTACATGGTTTAATTTAGATACAACCACAATCACATCAGCAATTAATACAAATCCAAATATTAGTGTTTTCTTTTATGAAGAAATCGATGACAGAGATCAATCTAAAAATGAAATTGACATCGCTAATTACAGAAATACTAACAAACCAAATACCACTGGTAATCCTTTTCCTATTTATTACAAATTAGTTAATAATATTAATAATGATTGTACCGGAATTGGCGAAATAAACCTTCAAGTTAAATCTGTACCATTAGCAAATACTATTGCTAATTATAACCTTTGTGATGATGCTCTTTCTGGCAATACTACAGATGGTAAAAATGCCAATTTAAACTTAAGAGACAAAGAATTAGACATCTTAGGCAGCACACAATCTAATACAGATTATGAGGTAAGTTTTCACACTTCTCAAACAGGTGCAGAAAACAAAACAGATTTAATTATAAACGATACAAACTATACGAATACAACACCTGCTGGATTTTCTGTAGGAGACATAAGTGAGCAAACAATATTTATTCGTGTAGAAAATAAAAATACTGGCTGTATTAATGCTCAAAGTAACTTTAAAATTATTGTAAATCCAATACCTGCTGTTACAAAAACAATTACTCCACTTGCTGTTTGCGATAATGATGTAGACCCTAGAAACAGAAGCACTGAAAACATAGACTTAACAAGCAAATCATTAGAAATATTAGATGGAAAGACAAACCATCGAGTGGCTTACTATGTAACTTTGCAAGATGCCAATGATGGTACAGAAATTACAGATCCATCTAATTTTCAAAATACAACAACACTTACAACATTTCCGGCAGATTTTAATACAGATGATCCTGGAATACAAACTATATTCTTTAAAATTATTGATGAAACAGGGAACAACTGCGAGTCTCTTTTTGCAACCTTTCAATTGTTAATTTATCCTGAACCAAACCTACCTATTAATATTTCTGAGTACACAGATTGCGACAATACAACAGATAGTTTTGATGATGATGATAACGGAATCAATGCTGACATTTCACTTAAAAACAAAATTCCAGAAATACTTACTAACTATCCAGTTTCTGAGTATGATGATTTTAAAGTATCATTTTACACTACATTAATTGATGCAAATACAGGTGCTATCTCTAATGCAATCGACGAAGATAGTTATCAAAATACAAGTAATAATCAAACCATATATGTTCGCGTAGAAAATATTAAAAACACTCCTGTTGCTTGTGTAAACTCAAAACTATCTTTTAATATAAATATAAAACCGCTACCTAACTTTACTGTTCAAGGAGAAAAAGACATAGACCTACCACAGATTATTTGTTTAAACGCACCTAATCTTGTCTTAATCGCAGAAAACCCTTCTGCTAACTACTTATATGAATGGACAGATGCTGCCGGCACAACATTGGGTAATAACCAAACACTAGCTATTACAACCCCAGGGAATTATACTATAACTGCAAGTGACAACTTCCCTAACGGTTGTAAAAGAGAAAGAACCATTGTAGTAAAAGCCTCTAATATTGCCACATTAGAACGTGATTACGTAACTATTATAGATCAATCTAATAACATAGCTGCGAACACATTAAGCTCGGTTCGTATTGATACCATTACAAATAACCTTGGCCCAGGTAATTATCAGTTTGCACTACTAAACAATGATAATAACAACAGAATACCAAGTAGTGGCTTTCAAGATGATCCAATTTTTGAAGATATAGAAGGTGGTATTTATACCATTATTGTAAATGATAAAAAAGGATGTGTGCAAGATACAACTTTACAAATATCTGTCATTCAGTTTCCACAGTTTTTTACACCAAACAACGACGGAGTTAATGATACTTGGCATGTAAAAGGAGCCAATACTACATTTTACCCGAATAGTAGCATTCATATTTTTAATCGTTTTGGCAAGCTTGTTGCACAAATACAAATAGATGGTAATGGTTGGGATGGTACTTCTAAAAACAAACCACTACCCTCTGATGATTATTGGTTTACCGTACAACTTATACCTGCAGATACTTCTAAAGAAGTAATCTTAAAAAGAGGTCACTTATCACTAATAAGAAAGTAAAATTATACACTTAAAATGTAAATAAAATACGGATACTTTATTATAAAGTATCCGTATTTTTGCAATATGGAATTTAATTTGGTATCAGACTTCTCTCCTACCGGAGATCAACCACAAGCAATAAAAGAACTAACACAAAGTATTATTGATGGCGAAAAGCATCAAACTTTATTAGGTGTAACAGGTTCTGGTAAAACGTTTACGGTTGCAAATGTTATCAAAGAAGTAAAAAAACCAACATTAATTTTAGCACACAACAAAACGCTTGCTGCTCAATTATACTCTGAATTTAAACAATTTTTTCCAGAAAATGCTGTAGAGTATTTTGTTTCTTATTACGATTATTATCAGCCAGAAGCATACATACCAGTAACAGGTACTTATATTGAAAAAGATTTATCTATAAATGAAGACATAGAACGATTGCGTTTAAGCACTACCTCATCGTTACTATCGGGCAGAAGAGATGTTCTTGTTGTTGCCTCTGTATCTTGTTTATACGGAATTGGGAATCCAACTGAATTTAAGAAAAACGTTATCCCTATTAAAGTAAACCAGCAAATAGCTAGAACAAAATTTCTACATTTGCTTGTAACCAGCTTGTACTCTAGAACAGAACACGAAATTAAAAGCGGAACCTTTAAAGTAAAAGGAGATGTAATTACCATTTATCCATCCTACGGAGATAATGGCTATAGAGTCCATTTTTTTGGCGATGAAATTGAAGAAATAGAGTCTTTTGATTTAGAAAGCAATACTGTTTTAGAACGCTTTGAAGAACTTACAATATACCCAGCAAACTTGTTTGTAACATCGCCAGACGTGCTACAAAATGCCATTCATCAAATACAAGAAGATATGGTAAAACAGGTAGATTATTTTAATGAAATTGGCAAACATCTTGAGGCAAAACGACTAAAAGAAAGAACCGAATTTGACTTAGAAATGATACGAGAATTGGGATACTGCTCTGGTATAGAAAACTACTCTCGTTATTTAGATGGTAGAGAACCTGGTACCAGACCCTTCTGTTTATTAGACTATTTTCCGGAAGATTATTTAATGGTTATCGATGAGAGTCACGTAACTATACCGCAAACACATGCAATGTATGGTGGCGATAGAAGTAGAAAAGAAAACTTGGTAGAATATGGATTTAGATTGCCTGCTGCAATGGACAATCGTCCTTTAAAGTTTGAAGAGTTTGAAACTATACAGAACCAGACAATATACGTATCTGCAACTCCTGCAGATTATGAGCTTGAAAAAACAGAAGGCCTATTTGTAGAGCAAGTAATTAGACCAACTGGCCTATTAGACCCAATTATTGAGGTTAGACCTAGTTTAAATCAGATTGATGATTTAATTGAAGAAATACAAATAAGAGTAGAAAAAGATGAACGTACTTTAGCCACCACACTAACCAAAAGAATGGCAGAAGAGCTAACTAAATACTTAACAAGAGTAGCTATTAGATGTCGATACATACATTCTGATGTTGATACGCTAGAACGTGTAGAAATAATGCAAGATTTGCGTAAAGGTTTGTTTGATGTTTTAATTGGTGTAAACCTTTTAAGAGAAGGTTTAGATTTACCAGAAGTATCTCTGGTTGCTATTTTAGATGCTGATAAAGAAGGTTTTTTAAGATCTCACAGATCATTAACACAAACAATTGGTAGAGCTGCAAGAAATGTTAACGGATTGGCAATTATGTATGCTGATAAAGTTACCAAAAGTATGCAACAAACCATAGATGAAACTGACAGACGTAGAGAAAAACAAATTTTACACAACACCAAAAACGGCATCACTCCTACCCAAATCAATAAAAAAATTGAAGATACGTTAACAAAATCTGCGGTTTCTAGTTACCATTATGACAATGCCACTCAAAAAGCTGCAGAACAAGAGTTACAATATTTACCAAAAGAAGAAATTGAAAAACGCATTCGAGAAAAACGAAAACAAATGGAAACTGCCGCCAAAGGATTAGATTTTATTGTTGCTGCTAAATTGCGTGATGAAATAGCTGTTTTAAAAGAAAAAATATAAGTAAAATATCACTCTAAATATCCAACTCAAATTCAAAGTAAGCGCTCATTCCGTTAGATGTATCAAAAGTAATTTCACTGCCAAGTTGATTTACTAATCTTTTTACCAGCTGCACACCTAAACTTTTATTTTTAGCTAAAAGCAACTTGTTAACATCAAAACTAGCACCATTATCTTTATACTCAAATTTAAAAACACCGGCTTTTTTTGTTAAACTTATAGCTATAAAATTCTGTTTTTCTACAGCACGCATATGTTTAAAAGAATTGGTCATTAATTCGTTTATAATTAAGCCCAATGTTATAGAACTATCTATGTTAGATTCAAGATTTTCATCAATAATCAGTTCTAATTTTGTGTTATTTTTTACATTATTTACTAAATGTAAATTAGTGGTAATATTTTTAACATATTCATTCAATTTAATTTTAGATAAATCATCGTTTTTAAATAATTGATGATGTATTTGGGCAAATACTTTAATTCTATCCATAGAAGTTTTTATAGTTTCTTTTGCCTCTGGATGAATCATACTTCTTTCTTGTAAATTTAACAGACTTATTATTGTTTGTAAATTGTTTTTTACCCTATGATGCAACTCATTGAGTAATGTTTTTTGCTGATCTAAACTCTCTTCGATTACAATGTTTTTTTCTTCAATTTCTTTCTTCTGTAAAGTTAGTAATCCGTTTGCTTTTCTTTTAATGATAAAACTTCTATAAAATGATATGGCCAAAAAGATCATTAAAATAAACCCTATCAAAAATAGGTTACGAACAATTTCTTGTTTCTTTATTTTTTCTACTACAATGGCATCTTTATTTTGCTGCATTAACGCTAACTTATCTCTTTCTGCATCAAACTTATATTGCAATTCTAAGGCAGTAATTTTTTTTAGTTTATCTTGATTAAATAATGAATCATTTAAATTTTTGAATAAAACATGATAATTATAAGCCTCTTTATAATTCCCTTTTTGTGAAAATGATTTAGCTAAATATTCTGCTCCTAGTTGAATTCTATCTTTTCTTTTTAATTCTATCGCTAACTGGTATCCTTTTTTTGCATAAACCAAAGACATATCATGATTATTCATCATTGAATAGGCTTCACTTAAAAACAAGTAACAGTCTGCAATGCCCTCTCTTTTTTTAATTTGTTTTTTTAGTACTAGTCCTTTATTATAATGTTCAATGGCTTTGTCATAAAGTTTTTGATCTAGATACATGGTGCCCATATTTACATAACATTTAGAAACACCAAGCTTATCATTTAATTCAGAAAATACATTAAGAGATTTAGTAAAGTAAGATTTAGATGAATCAAATTTTTTTATAAGGTTATAACACACCCCTAAATTAAGATATGCATTTGCTACAGCTTTCTTTCTATTATTTTCTAAATTATACTTTAAAGCACTTTCTAGGTAAGAAATAGCTTTGGTATAATTTTTCATTTCTTTGTAGACTATTGCAATATTATTATTAGTAGTTGCAATGCCTTCTAAATTATTTATTTTAGTAAAAATTTGTAATGTATTAAAATGAGAGTCTAATGCTTTATGGTAATTACCCAACTTACCATCAATTAAAGCAATGATCATAAAACAATTACCAACACCCTTTAAATCTTGTAATTGCTCTCTTATTTTTCTAGACTCATCTATATAATATCTAGCTTTTTCATATTCATCCTTAAGATAATATAATACCCCAATTAACCTGTATGAAGTAGCTATGCCTTTATTAAACTTATTTTCTACGGATAGATCTAACCCCTTATTTGCAAAATAAAAAGCAGTATCTATATTAACTTTACTATACTCATAACCTAATTGGGTATAGATATCTACTTTTTGAGTATCAATTTTAACAAGACTTAACTGCTCTAATAAGCTATTTTTTTGTTTGCTAGATTGCCCATGTATATTTGAAGGGAATATTAGAAAAAAAATAGTTAAAAATAAAGTTACATATAATTTCATATTTATTTTTAATTAAAAATTGAAGTTATTTTTCAATATAAATTTCGACTATTTAATTTTAATTAATTTAATATAAATTTTATTTCTTAATATTATTTTGTTGTGAAAGCCTTGTTTTTTGTTGTAAAAACCAATTTAATATTCTGAATTTTATAAATTACTAAAAAACACCTTTAGTTTATTTTTTAAAAAGAAAAAGCCCCACAAATTGTGAGGCTTATTATATTAAAATTTTAAAAAGACTAAGCTCCTAAAACTTCCGCCACTTTATCAGCAGCTTCTTGAAATTCTGTAGCAGAAATAATTTCCATTCCAGAATTGTCTATCAATTGTTTTGCTTCAACAGCATTGGTACCTTGTAATCTACAAATAATTGGCACCGTAATTTTATCTCCCATACTCTTGTAAGCATCAACAACACCTTGCGCTACTCGATCACAACGTACAATACCACCAAAAATATTTACTAAAATAGCCTTTACATTAGGGTCTTTTAAAATAATACCAAAAGCAGTCTCTACTCTTGCTGCATCTGCAGTACCACCAACGTCTAAAAAGTTTGCAGGCTCTCCACCAGATTCTTTAATTAAATCCATAGTTCCCATTGCTAAACCAGCTCCGTTCACCATACATCCAACGTTACCGTCTAAATCTACATAATTTAAACCAGCTGCTTTTGCCTCTACTTCAATTGGGTTCTCTTCTCTTAAATCTCGCATTGCTGCGTAATCTTTATGTCTGTACAATGCATTTTCATCTAAAGATACCTTAGCATCAACAGCCATTATCTTTGCATCTGATGTTTTTAATACTGGGTTAATTTCAAACATAGCAGAATCTGACTTAATGTATGCAGTATATAAAGCAGTAACAAATTTTGTCATTTCTTTAAATGCAACACCAGACAAACCTAGATTAAAAGCAACTTTACGTGCTTGAAAAGGCATGATACCTAATAAAGGATCTATTTCTTCTGTAAAAATTAAATGAGGAGTTTCTTCAGCAACTGTTTCAATATCCATACCACCTTCGGTAGAATACATAATCATGTTTTTACCAGTAGCTCTGTTTAATAACACAGACATATAATATTCGTCTGGCTCTTCATCACCAGGATAATAAACGTCTTCACAAATTAAAACTTGATTCACTAATTTTCCTTCTGCAGATGTTTGTGGTGTTACTAACATCATTCCTAAAATATCATCAGAAATAGTTTTTACTTCTTCTAAATTTTTAGCCAACTTAACGCCACCACCTTTACCACGTCCACCGGCGTGTACTTGTGCTTTTATTACGTGCCAACCTGTACCCGTTTCTTCTGTAAGCTTTTTTGCTACATCTACTGCTTCTGCTGGAGTGTTTGCTACTATTCCGCGTTGTATTCTAACGCCAAAACTGCTTAAAATTTCTTTTCCTTGATATTCGTGTAAATTCATCTGTTAATGTTTAAAACGTTGACAAAAATACAAATTCAATCATAAAATGTTGCATACTTTTAATAAAAAAATAAATATTATTTTTAATTGATAAAAAGTAAAATAAAGTAAATGAAAATTGTAACAAATTACTAATTTGCGTGTCTAAAGAATAAGCATGACTTTTTAAAACCCTTAACTACGACTTAAGAAGAGCTTTAAAATCAAAAACAAAAAATGTATGCTTCAAAAAAAAATAGTTCTAATTGTCTTCTTTGCAACTTTATGCATAGCTGCTCAAGAAAAAAAACTTCGTAAAAGCATTAAAACTACAAGGATAACTGAGGCCCCGAAAATTGACGGAATTTTAAATGAAACTATTTGGGAGAATGCTGAAAAATGCACAAATTTTATAGTTTTTAGACCTGCAAACGGTAAGGTTGTTGATGATAAATATCAAACAAAAGTTAGTGTTTTATATGATGATACTGCAATTTATATTGCTGCTCAAATGAACGATCCTGATCCAGAAAATATTCCTAAAGAATTTTCTACCAGAGATAATTTTAGTATTGCAGATTTCTTTTTGATTACGATAAACCCAAATGATGATGGCCAAAATCCGTTTGAATTTATTGTTCAAGCAACCGGAAACCAAGCAGATGCTAAAGTATCTAACGGAAATGAAGATTTTGATTGGAGTGCTGTCTGGGACAGCGCTGTAACAATAGACCAAAAAGGGTGGAATGTAGAAATAAAAATACCATACAGAGCCTTGAGATTTGCTAATAGCCCTGTACAATCATGGGGATTTAATTTTCATAGACGCCTAGAAAAATTAAACGAACAACATACTTGGACGCATGTTGACAATACTGTTGGACGATGGACACAGTATGACGGATTAGTTACCGGATTTAAAGACATAAAACCCCCTGTAAGATTAAATTTATACCCATATGCATCTGCAACAACAAATAGTTTTGAAGGCATAACAAGCTCTGATTGGAGTGTTGGAATGGATATTAAATACGGCATCACAGAAAATTTTACATTAGACGCTACCTTAATACCAGATTTTAGCCAAGTTGGCTTTGATGATGTTGTACTAAACCTTGGGCCATTCGAGCAACAATTTACAGAACAAAGACAATTTTTTTCTGAAGGAACAGAACTTTTTAACAAAGGAAATTTATTTTATTCTAGAAGAATTGGCAGTGCACCAATAGATCAGTTTGATGTTGGCAATTCCTTAAATTCTGATGAAGAAATAACCAATTACCCTAACAAGGTAAATATGATTAATGCCGTAAAAATTTCTGGCAGAACAAAAAAAGGCTTAGGGATTGGTTTTTTTAATGCGATTACAGAAAAAACATCAGCAACAATAAAAAATAACAACACCCAAGAAGAAAGAAAAGAAGTAATTGATCCGTTTACTAATTACAATATTCTTGTGTTAGACCAACAATTTAATCAGAACTCAACAGTAACTTTAATCAACACCAATGTTACTAGAAATGGCAATTTTAGAGATGCTAATGTTACCGCTTTAGATTGGCATATAGAAACTAAAAACAGTAAATACAATGCCGATGGATCTGTGAAAATGAGTACTATATCTGATGACATAAACAACCCCAACACTGGGTATACCTTTGATAATAGTTTTGGATATGATTCTGGTCATTGGAATTGGGAAATTGGCTACAGTTTTGAAAACAAAGGTTTTAACCCAAATGATTTAGGAATACTTTTTAGCAACAATCAACAAACGATTTACGGTAGCGCAGGATGGAGAACTTTACAACCAACAAAAAAATTTAATCACCATAGTATCAATTTTTACAACCAATTAAACTACCAACATTATTCTGGGGTATATACAGGTTATAATGCTGGTTTAAATTACAATGCACAAACCAGAAAAAGATTTTACTATAGCACTAACTTAAATTTCAACTCTAAAGAAAAAGACTTTTTCGAACCAAGACAAGGCACAACAAGTGGCGTCTATTTTTTACAACCAACAAGCATCAATGCCAATATCTATATCTCTACAAATTCGCAGAAAAAAACCGAATTAAATGCAAATATATATTCATCTAACTACCTTAATAATGCTAAAAATGACTTTGGTATAAGCATGGCACCAAGGTATAGATTTACAAATAAATTTTCTTTAAGATACCAATTAAACTTTAATAAGACAGATAGCGACCAAGGATATGTAGACGAAGTTGACAACCAAATAATATTTGGTGTAAGAGATCGTAAAAACTACATAAACACAGTTTCAGGAAAATATAGTTTTAGCACAAATTCATCACTCTCATTGAGCTTTAGACATTATTGGGAATCTGTAGCATATACTAAATTTGCAGTTCTTAATTCTAAAGGCGAGCTAGAAAACACCGACAACTATAACGGTGATGATGTAAATTTTAATAGTTGGAATTTAGACTTAAACTACATCTGGCAATTTGCACCTGGTAGCCAATTAATTGCTTTTTACAGAAACGCTATTTTTAACGAAGACAATAATGCCAAGCTAAACTTTTTTAAAAATTTAGACAATTTATTTGAACAATCTCAAAGACACACCTTTTCTGTAAGGCTCGTATATTTTATTGACTATGAGAAAATTAAACGCATATTTTAATTGCTATCATCAAGAACTTACAAAAAAATTACTTAAAACAAAATAGGTTCACTTATAATACTTTAAGATTTTGATATCTTTTTAATACATTCGTAGTAAATAAAATAGCATGATTGTAGGCAAAAATATTCACAAATATTATAGCACTTTAAAAGTATTAAAAGGTGTTGATATCTCAATAAAAAAGAGTGAAATTGTAGCAATTGTTGGTCCTTCAGGCGCTGGTAAAACTACCTTACTTCAAATATTAGGAACTTTAGATAGTGCTGAAAAGAAAGATGATTTTCAATTAACTATCAACAACACTTCTCTAAAAAGCTTAACTGACAAAGAACTTTCTGCTTTTAGAAACAAACACATTGGCTTTATTTTTCAATTTCATCAACTATTACCAGAGTTTTCTGCCATAGAAAATGTTTGTATACCAGCTTTTATAGCAAAGAAAGACAAAAAAGAAACCGAATTAAAAGCAAAAGAACTGCTTAATTTTTTAGGCTTATCTGATAGAATTCATCATAAACCAAATGAACTTTCTGGTGGCGAGCAACAAAGAGTAGCTGTTGCTAGAGCCCTAATTAACAACCCTTCTGTTATTTTAGCAGACGAGCCAAGTGGTAATTTAGATAGCGAGTCTGCAAAGAAATTACATGAATTATTTTTTAAACTAAGGGATAAATTCGGACAAACATTTGTAATTATAACACACAATGAAGAATTAGCAGAAATGGCAGATAGAAAATTAATTATGATTGATGGCAAAATAGATCAATAAAACTTAAAGCGTTCTAAAAACATGAAAAGAAGCGAATTGAAAGAGTTTTTGGATGAAAAGGTAGTTTTGTATAACAACCCTCAATTTATTGAATCTGACCCGATACAAATTCCACATCTATTTCAAAGAAAAGAAGACATTGAAATTGCTGCGTTTTTAACAGCTACCATATCTTGGGGCAACAGAACCATGATTATTAAAAATGCAACAAAAATGATGACCCTTTTAGATAATTCGCCTTTCGATTTTATCAAAAATCATCAAGAAAAAGACTTAGATTGTTTTGACGGCTTTGTACATCGTACTTTTAATGCATTAGATTTTAAGCAATTTGTAAGATCATTAAAACACATCTATAACAATTACGAAGGCTTAGAAGAAGTATTGCAGGTAAAAAACAAAGAAACTACCTACAAAAACGCTATTCACTCTTTAAAAGATGTTTTTTTTGAAATCAACCACCAACAAAGAACTCAAAAACATATTTCTGATCCTTTAAAAAATTCTGCAGCAAAAAGGATTAATATGTTTTTACGTTGGATGGTAAGAGACAATAAAACTGGTGTAGACTTCGGAATTTGGAAAACACACCAAGCCGCTAACTTATCTTGCCCGTTAGATGTGCATTCTGGCAATGTAGCCAGAAAACTAAAACTGCTTTTGAGAAAACAAAACGACTGGAAAGCACTTTCTGAACTAGATACAAATTTACGAAAATTAGATAAAAATGATCCTGTAAAATATGATTTTGCACTTTTTGGATTAGGTGTTTTTGAAAAATTTTAAGTAGTTATTTTTTAACATATTTTGTTTTTAAAACTATCATTCAAATTAAAAAAACAAATTATTAAACAACAAAAAATCAAAAAAACTTATAGCGATACTTTTACAAAAAAAAGAACAACTATTTTTTAAAAATTATTTTATTACATCAAATTAAAAACAAAAATAATAAATCTACTTTTCTAATGTTTAAGTTGTTTTACTGAAAAATAAAAACAGTCTAAAAATCAAACAAACTACTGAATACTATATTTTTATTGAGAATTCAACGTAGATAATTCTAGAAAATTTCAAAAATTAAGTCAAAATAACAAAAATAAAAAAAACTAATTAAAAGCTTTAAATAAGTAATTTCAAAATATTGACATATAATTATTTATAAAAAATAATTTACAAATGTAACAGTTGCTTTTACACGTATTTTAAATAAATTTATAGATAAAATTACGTTTTTAAACTTTAATAAAACCTGCACAATAAAACAAACTTAAACCCCATCGAAATCTTAGATTTAATTTCATCAAACTTCAAAAAAAAACATCTTCAGAAGAAAATAAAAAACAGCTACCTACCTCCTATTTTCTTTAAAAAAAACACCAAACCAACAAAACTAAACAAAAACTTATAGCGACATTTTTATTAAACAAGACTAAATAATCAAGTAACTAAAAAGTGTTTTTAACTAGAAACAGACACCTCTAACAATTACCATTTATAGACATATTAATGATTTAAAAACAACATCTAATTCCTTATTATTTTAAGGAAATTAAAAAAAGTAAAAGTTCGTTCACTTTAGAAATGGTTTTTACAGTTGGCAATTGTATCTTTGTTATTAGGTATTTTTATATTAAAATTCTAAACAACATGACAACGCTTTTAAAATCGGCAACGATTATAGATCCTTCAAACCCTTATCATCATCAAAAAAAAGACATTCTAATTGTAGATGGTATTATTAAAAATATTGCTAATACAATTAAAGCAGAGAATAATTATACTGTTGTAAAAAAAGAAAACCTTCATGTTTCTTGTGGTTGGTTTGATACAAGCGTTTCTTTTGGTGAACCTGGTTTTGAAGACAGAGAAACCATTAAAAACGGTTTAAACACCGCTGCAAAAAGTGGCTTTACGGCAGTAGCTGTAAACGCAAACACTGCTCCTATTATTGATAATAAATCTTCCGTAGAATTTTTAATAAATAAAGCTGTAGGCTCTGCAACAAAACTTTACCCAATTGGCGCGTTAACCAAACAAAGCAAAGGAGTAGACATGGCAGAGTTATATGACATGCAACAATCTGGCGCCATCGCTTTTAGTGATTACAACGCCCCGATAGAGAATGATAATTTAATGAAAATTGCTCTTTTGTATGCCCAAAACTTTGAGGGACTTATTGTTAGCTTTCCAAAAAATAACGCCATTTCTAGAGACGGTAATGCAAATGAAGGAATAAATAGTACTAAATTAGGACTTAAAGGAACCCCTTCTTTAGCAGAACACATACAAATTGCTAGAGATTTATTTTTACTAGAATACACTGGTGGCAAACTACACATACCCACTATTAGCACACAAAAATCTGTATCTTTAATTGCAGATGCAAAAAAGAAAGGATTAAACGTTACTTGCAGTGTTGCTGCACATCACCTTTTTCTTACCGATGATGAGTTACATCAATTTGACAGCAACTTTAAAGTAACACCTCCTTTAAGAACAAAAACTGATATAAAAAGCCTTCAAAAAGGAGTTAAAAACGGGGTTATCGATATCATCACATCAGATCACAACCCAATTGACATAGAACATAAAAAGGTTGCTTTTAACGAGGCATTAGACGGTACAATTGGGCTAGAAAGTGCTTTTGGCGCAATAAATACCGTAATTAACCTTGATGATTTTATAGAAAGCATCACAAGCAAACCTAGAGCCATCTTTGGTTTAAAAGAAACATCAATTACAGAAAATAATGTAGCAGATTTATCTCTTTTTAACCCAAGCATTGATTATACTTTTACAGAAAAAGCTATATTATCAACCTCTAAAAACAGTGCTTTTATCAACAAGAAACTAACCGGTAAGGCATATGGAATTTTTGCTAACAATCAATTAATTTTAAACGAATAGCATGAAAGAAAATACAGTTAACGAAGGCAAAACTACCGCAATTATAAGTTATATTACAATTATAGGTACAATCTTAGCTCTTTTAATGAATAGTAGTAAAAAGAATTCTTTTGCGGCATTTCATATCAGACAAATGATGGGACTTGTTATTTTAGGCCTTATAAATCAATACTTTATTAAAGCATATATTAGCGATATAGCTGCTGTAATTATTGCAATCGGTCTTTTTATTTCATGGATTATAGGGTTCGTTGGAGCTGTTAAAGGACAAGAAAAAGTAATTCCTTTTATAGGTGATAAGTTTCAAGAGTTATTTAGAAATATCAATTAAACCACAACTTATTGATGAGTAATTTAAACTACGTTTTAAGAGAGCCTAAAAAAACAACCGAAAATCCGCCGTTACTAATTCTTCTTCATGGATACGGAAGCAATGAACAAGATTTATTTTCTTTTGCTGATGAATTACCAGACGAACTTTTAATAGTAAGTGCTCAAGCTCCGCTTTCTATGGGCGCAGGAAGTTATGCTTGGTATTCAATTAATTTCGATGAAATAAACGGTAAGTTTTCAGACCTTAAACAAGCCAAAGAGTCTATTGATAAAATTGCTGTTTTTATTGATTTTATAAAAAACAAATACAATACAAATCCACTAAAAACCTTTACTCTAGGTTTTAGTCAAGGAGCAATACTTAGCTACTCTTTAAGCTTTTTTTACCCAAATAAAGTACAACACATTTTAGCTTTAAGCGGCTACATTAATACAGATTTACTACCGACTACAATTTCTAAAGAAATTACAACCAACTACTACTGCTCTCACGGAACTGTAGATCAAGTTTTACCCGTAGAATGGGCTAGAAATAGTAAACCGTTTTTAGATAACTTACACTTAAATAATGTTTATTCTGAATATCCTGTTGGACATGGTGTTGCACCTCAGAATTTTTTCAGTTTAAAAAAATGGATTGAAGAACAACTTTAAATCCTACACAAAACTAGCTTAAATACTAGTTAAATTAACACCTATCGCTACAATTAAACTACCTTTGTAAAAAATATACTACATGCAGTTTTCAGAACTACCTTTACATGCTTCTTTGTTAAAAGCAATTTCAGAAGAAAGATTTCATACCGCTACTTTAGTTCAGCAAAAGGCAATTCCGCTTATTTTAGCAAAAAAAAACGTTATTGTTTCAGCACAAACAGGGACAGGAAAAACAGCTGCATTTGCACTACCAATTCTTCATCTTTTACATGAAAAAACTACTGCAAGTAATGACGTAAAAAAAATAAAAGCATTAATTGTTACTCCAACCAGAGAACTAGCAATACAAATTTTAGAAAATTTTAAAAGCTACGGCAAATACACAGATATTAGCGCTACAGCAATTTTTGGAGGTGTCTCTTTAGAGCCACAAAAAGAAATACTAGCCAATGGTGTTGATGTTTTAATAGCAACTCCCGGAAGATTGATAGACCTTCAATTACAAGGAAATGTAGATTTAAGTACTATTGATTTTTTTGTTCTTGATGAAGCCGATTTAATGTTGGATATGGGTTTTATTACAGATGTAAAAAAAATTGAAAAACTATGCCCGAAAAAAAAACAAACCCTACTTTTTTCGGCAACAATTCCAGAAAAAATAGACGAATTAGCAAAAACCACTTTTAAAAACCCTATCAAGGTAGAAATAAACCCAGATGAAACTACCGCCAAAAATATTGGGCAACTATTGTACTATCTTCCTAAGAAAAACAAAACAGACCTTTGTTTGCACTTACTTAGAAATACTATAAATGGCAAAATTATTATTTTTAGACGCACTAAATTTGGTGTAGACAAACTAGAAGAATCTTTAATTAAAAACGGATATAAAGTTGCTAGTATTCATGGCGATAAAACGCAAGTAATTAGAAACAAAGCAATTGAAGATTTTAAAAATAAAAAAGCGAATATTTTAATAGCAACAGATGTTGCTGCAAGAGGTATAGACATTGTTAATGTAGATGCAATTATTAATTTTGACATTCCTAATATTCCAGAAACATATGTTCACAGAATAGGACGAAGTGGTAGAGCTGGTAAATCTGGTATTGCTTTTTCTTTTTGCTCGCCAGACGAAAATAGCTACATAAAAAGCATAGAAGCTTTAATTGAAAAAAAGATTAAAATTATAGATGATCATCCGTATTTAATCTCTAAACCAAAACACACTAAAAAACAACCTAATACCATCAGTAAAAATAAAAAAGGAAGAAAATCTGAAGCTTCAAAAAAGAAAAAGAAGCGTTGGTACTAAAAAAGTTACCGCGTTTTATATAAAGTAGTTACAATTACACCTTTATTATCCTCTAAAAACACACTACTTAACTGTTTTTCTGAAACAATTTTAAAATTAAATGGTGGTAATGAAATAACAACACCACTTTGTTTTTTAAGCCGAATCCCTAAGCTAGTAATAACATCTTTGTTTGGTATAAAATTACCAACAGGCAAGTGCTCCGTTAGTATAACATACTTATATTTAGACAGCTTTTTAAGAACATTTACAATCTCTTTATTAGATAAATGTTGTAACACCTGCCTAAGAATTGCACAATCTGCTTGCGGCAAAACATCTTTAGAAATATCTAAACACCTAAATTCTAAGTTGGGATACATAAAATTTACGGTATTGTAATCTATTAAAGACTGAACAATATCAATGCCTATATATTTATTAGAGAAAGGCACAAACTCTTTTCCTATATTAAAATCTCCACAACCTAAATCACAAATAGATAACGGGGTTTTAAATGATTTTAAAAACGAAGTAACTGCTTTTAAATATGGCTCAGTTATATATGAAAGATGAGAACCATCGCCAGAATAAAATTTTGAAGAAGGTTTTTTACCCCAAAAACCCATTTCATAAATCTGACTCATTACCTTTTTGGTAGGCCATCTTATTTTTTCTTTATCAGCCAAAAAAATTAAATTACAGCGGTTATTTTTTCTATAAAGTTTTTAACTGTAAAGGGTTTAGAAATAACTCCTAAAAAACCCAATTGCAAATATCTATCGACATCTCTGGGAGCCGTATTTGCTGTTAATGCCAAAAAAGGTGTGTTTAAATTATACGCTACAAAAGATTTTTTGTGCTTTATCAACTCATCACCAGTCATGTTTGGCATATTAATATCTAGCAGAATTACATCAAAACTTTCATTTTCAATTTTAGAGAGTGCTTCCAATCCATCATTTACAATAGTAATAGAAACATTTTCTTTTTTTAAGATATGTGCCGCTATGGTTTGATTTAAAACATCATCATCTGCAACTAGTATTTTTTTACCTTTTAAAACATCTTTAAGTTCTAACGAAGTATTTGTAGCTACTTTTTTATGCGCTATCACTTTATCAAAAGGAATTTCTACAAAAAAACGAGAACCAACATCTAACTTACTTTCAACTTTTATAGTTCCGTTCATTGCATTTACAAGTCGTTTAACAATTGCCAAACCTAAACCAGAACCACCATGAACTCTATTATCATTTAACTCATTCTGCTCGTATTCGTTAAATATTTTTTCACTTTGCGCCTCAGACATCCCTCTGCCAGTATCTGCAACTTCTAAAATTAATATTGCCTTATTTTTAGACTCACTTTGTAACTTAACAGAAACTAAAACACTACCTCTATTTGTAAATTTTAACGCATTACTAATTAAATTAGACACTATTTGATAGAATCTTACTGGATCTCCTAACAGTATTTCCGGAATCTCTTTAGAGCATAAAAAATCTAAAGAAACCTGATCATTTAAATTTAGTTGTTTATAATCGTTCTTTAAGTTTTGTAAAATATCCGTAATCGATATTTTCTTAGAAACCAACTCTAACTTACCAGCTTCTATACGAGATAAATCTAAAATATCATCAACAATAACCGTTAAATTTTTACCAGCTGAAGTTAAATTCTTTACATATTGAGCAACTTGACTATTAATATTTTCTGACGAAATCATCTCGGCATAACCAATAATAGAATTTAATGGATTTCTAATTTCATGGCTCATCATTGCCAAAAAACGAGATTTCTCTTCATTAGCTTGATCTGCAATTTTACGCAGGTTGGCTAGTTGCTTATTTTTTTCATCAATTTCTCTTTTGATTAAAAAAATATCATTCCTATTTTGGTTTAATTGCTCTAAATATTTATAAACATTCGTTCTATTATGAATCAATACATCAATATACTTCTGATGTTTAAAAATCTCTAAATCTACATTAAACTCTTGCCCTTCAGATACTATTACCATACCCTCTAACAAAAAAGACTCATTTAACACTAAAGCCTCTAAAGTACCTTCTAAAAAAGGACAAACATTAAAAATAGTGGTATTAAATAAAAAAGCTTTTTTACTAAAATTACCCGCAACACAACGCTGTATTACACCAGAATAATTGGTTGTTAGCTGTATGAAAGAATCTTCTATTTTCGAGGGAGTCACTTTATTATAAATTTAAAGTTTGTGCCGTGAGTTGCATAAAAGCATCCTCTACATTATCGTTCTCTTTTGCACTTGTAATTAGATCTATATTTATAGGAATTTTATCTTTTAGAGCAGTTACCTCTTCTGGTGCTAACAAATCTTTTTTATTACCTACTACTGTAATATTTTTTAAGTTAGATAAGTCTCTAATCACTTGCAGTTTTTGATCAATATCCTCGTAAGTTTCCTCTCTAGAAACATCAAAAACAAACATAGCAGCATGAGCACCAAGAAAGTACGCTTTAGGTATTTTTTCATTACCAGAAGTACCCGCAACATCCCAAATCATTAATTTTATAGTTTCGTTTTTGTAAGCAACTATTTTTTTACTTACACGAACACCTATTGTGCTAATATAATCTTCTGAAAACTCATTTAAAACAAACCTTCTTATTAAAGATGTTTTTCCTACTCCAAAATTACCAACAAGTAATACTTTTTTTGCCACCATATTTACAACGATTAACTCTGTATGACTAGTTGTTTAATTATTTGCTCATTCAATCGATCTTCATCCGTTAGATAAGAACGGTCTCTTAAAATTATTTCTGCTAGATTATTTATGTCATCAGAAATTTTTTCTGCAGCTTCTTGGTTAAATACTCCAGAAGTTGCAATAGCAATATAAATGGTTTTAAAATTTTTAATAGAGAGCTGAAAAGTTTCAAATTTAATGTTTTCTAAATCTTGCCCTTCTTTTTGAAAAGCGTCTTCGGCAAAAGATTTTATAGCAGTTAACATACCAGAAACCATATCTTTATCTGCAATATTACCTCTAGAATAACTACCCGAAAGTAAGCCAGAATCTTTTTCGATAACAAAAACTTCTTCTAAAACACATTCAAAAACCTCTTCTAAAACAGCACTTGCATTACTAGATTTACCCTTAAAAAATCTTTTTAAAATCTCTTTTACAGAAAACTTTTCTTTGATTGTTTTGTTAATAGAATCAGAAAGTTTAGTAATTTCAGAAACAATAAATTTTTTAACCATTTTACCCATAATTGGGTACAAGGCTTCTACTACTTCGTCTTGCGAGTCTCTAATTTGAACTTTAATGGTTTCTGTTATGGTGTCTCCAAAGTATTCTGGAAACTTATTACGAAGATCTAAAATTTTCTCATCTATTAAAGGAGAAACTCTTTTTGAAAGTTTTTCTTGTAGAATAATCTCATTACTAAGAGACTCAAACTTATCTCTATCTTCGGCCAGTAAAAGCTCTCTGAGCAACTCAAAACGATTGTCTATATTGTTATCTGCAGGTGTTTTCTTCATCTATTCTTGCAACATCAATGCAATTTTCTCTAGGGCTTTTCCTAATTTTTTTCTATCGGCTTTTTCATCATCTAAATCTGCCAGTTTCTTCTCAAAATCATCTGTTAAGTCTTGAAACTTATGATCCATTAAACTTTCTAAATCTGCTAACTTCGCTTCTATATTAGAAACTGCTTCAGAAAGATTTTTTTCTGTTTGATTTTCGAGGGATTTAATTTTATCGTAAACATCTGCAAATTCAGTAGAATATTGCTGCATGTTTTCACCAAATATCAAATCTCTAACGGCAGCAATTCTATCGTCAATTTTATTATTTTCGACTACTGGCGCTTCTTTTTGTATATTTTTTTCCATTGATACTAAAATTGGGTATTTTATTTTCTTAATTCTTTTTTTTTAGGCACTTAAAAATAAGTGGTTTAAACAAATATACACTAAAAAAGAGTTTCTAAAAATCTAAAGGGTAATTTTTAATCCATCAAACGCTAAAAAGACATTTTTGGGTAGTATTTTAGATATTTCTTTATGAAAACCTAATTTATGACTTATGTGAGTAAAATAGGCCTTTTTGGGGTTTATCTCTTTAACAAACTGCAAAGCTTCCTCTAAATTAAAATGTGTTGGATGCGTTTCTATTCTTAGTGCGTTTACAATTAAAACATCTAAATTTTGTAACTTTTTTCGCTCTTCATAAGACACATATTTAACATCGGTTAGGTATGCTAAATCTCCAAATCTATAAGCCATAATTGGCAATGTACCATGTAAAACATTTATCGGAGTAACCTTTAATCCTGCTAAATTAAAAGAAGAATTATTTACTAAAACAGGCAACACAGTTGGCGCTCCTGGATATTTATTTTCTTTGGTAAAAATATACTCGTACCTTTTCTCTAAACTAGTTAAAGTTCTTTCATTTAAATAAATAGGCATCTCTCCTATCTGATAACAAAATGGTCTTAAATCATCTAAACCACCAATATGATCTGCATGTTCGTGTGTAAAAAAAACTCCCTGTAAAGATGTTACATTTTCTCGCAACATTTGTTGCCTAAAATCTAAACCACAATCTACAGTGTAGCTAACATCGCCCCAAGAAACCAGAATTGATGACCTTAACCGTTTATCTTTCATGTCTTTAGACAAACAAACAGGATCTTTACTAGCAATCATTGGCACTCCATGAGAAGTACCTGTACCTAAAAAAGTAACCGTTATTTGTTGTTTTTTAACATTCATTGGCACAAAAATAAGATAAATAATTGACTGATAGCCGTCTATTTTAGTACATTTGTTTTATAATTTAAAATAGCATTGTATGGCAATTTCTTTAAAAGGAGACCAAGAAATTAGTAGTGTTCCTACTACTAAAAGTAAAGCTTTAAGAATTAATTTAAATACTGACATCTACGGTACATTTGCAGAAATTGGCGCAGGGCAAGAAACGGCTCGTAACTTTTTTAGATCGGGTGCAGCTTCTGGTACAATTGCAAAAGCAATGAGTGCTTATGATAAAGATTTTTCTGATGCTATTTACGGCATGGAAGAAGACAAACGCTACGTAACTCAGCCTCGTTTGCAGAGAATGCTAGGCCATGAAATAGATTTGATGGAAGATCGTCTAAGCCGTCAAAAACACCCAGACAAATTGTTTTTTAGTTACGCTAACACAGTAACAACCATAGATTTTGCAAAAAAATTTAAAGGTCATGGTTGGGTGGGTATTCGTTTTCAACTAGATCCATTAGAAGGCTATAATGAAATAATTTTACACTTACGTTTTAAAGAAACAGATGCTCGTTTACAACAAGAAACACTTGGTATATTGGGTGTTAATTTAATTTACGGTGCTTTTTACTTGAATGACAACCCTAAAGACTTAGTAAAATCTTTTTACGACAATCTTGGAAGCGATCAACTAGAAATAGATATGATTAATTTCTCTGGACCACGTTTTATGTATGTAGACAACCGATTGATGAGTCTTCAATTACTTAAAAACGGAATGACAAATGCAGTTATGTTTGGCCCTGATGGTAATAACTTATTGCCGGCTCAAGTGCTATACAAGAAAAACATATTAGCTTTACGTGGTAGCTTTAGACCTGTTACTAAGGTAAACATGGATATGTACGAAAAATCTAAAAAATTATTTTTAGCAGAAAATAAAGTTGAAGAAAGCAAAACACAAATAATTTTTGAAATTACACTTAGCAACCTTACTTCTGAAGGTAAAATTAATGAACGTGATTTCTTAGACAGAGCAGAATTACTATGTTCTTTAGGACAAAATGTAATGATTACAAGTTTCCAGCAATACTTTAAATTGGTAGAATACTTTAGTGAATTTACCAAAGAAAGAATGGGCTTAACAATGGGTGCTCAAAATCTAATTCAAATTTTTGATGAAAAATACTACAGAAATTTAAGTGGTGGTATCTTAGAGGCTTTCGGAAAACTATTTTACAGAGATTTAAAGGTATACATGTACCCTTATCATGATGCTAAAACAGACACCTATATTGATAGTGAAAATTTAAAAGTTCACCCAAGAATGAAAGAGCTTTACAAGTTCTTTAAAAATAATGGTAAATTAGTAAACATCGATAATTGCGATAAAGAAATACTTGACATCTTTTCTAGAACTGTTCTAAAAATGATTTTAGATGGTAAAAATGGCTGGGAAGAAATGCTACCAGAGGGAATTGCTGATACAATAAAGCAAAAAAGGCTTTTTGGATATTCTAGATCTAGAGTTAAAAAATAAATTAAACCTTTTTACCTCTTAGGTGTCTAATTGGTATATATAAAATAATTGGTAGAAGAGGCACTTTTAATACAACAATTAAAAAACAGTAAAACTAAAAACAAGGCTTTTAAAATAGTTGTTTCAGACTATAAAGAGCGTTTGTATTGGCATATTCGTAAAATTGTAATCAATCACGATGATACAGATGATGTTTTACAAAACACCTTTATAAAAGTTTTTAAAAACATAGATACTTTTAAAGAAGATAGTAAATTATTTTCTTGGATGTACAGAATTGCCACCAATGAATCGATTACTTTTATCAATAAAAGAGCAAAAAAAAACACACTTAACATTGAAGATTATCAACAAGAGTTAGTTTCTAACCTTCAACACGATGCTCTTTTTACCGGTAATGAAATTCAATTAATATTACAAAAAGCAATTGCTACTTTACCACAAAAGCAGCAATTGGTTTTTAACATGAAGTATTTTGATGAATTAAAGTATAAAGATATCTCTGAAATACTAGACACCTCTATTGGCGCCTTAAAAGCATCATATTTTCATGCAGTAAAAAAAATAGAAACCTACATTAAAGAAACAAAACATTAAACCTTTATTAAAAAAGAGAGTCTTAAGAATAGTATGAATAAAAATAAAAAACAAAACGAGCTTAACATGTTCTCTTTACAAAACAAAGAGAGTGGTTTTTCTGTTTCTGATAATTATTTTGATACTTTAGAAAAAACTGTCCTTACAAACTTAAGTACCTCTAAATTCCCTAAAGAAAACGGATTTAAAGTCTCTAACAATTACTTTTCTGAGCTAGAGAGTAAAATTATAGAAAACACCTCTAATTCAAATAAAAAAACAAAAGTAGTTTCTATAAATAAACAATTTATAAGAATAGCATCGGGTATTGCAGCAGCTGTATTATTTTTTATCACTTTAAATTACAACACAAATTCTAAAACTACATTAGATAGTTTATCTGAGTCAGATTTCGAATATTGGCTAGATATTAATAGTCTAGAAAATAACGATATTACAGCTATTTTAGAAAATGATATTATTAAAGATATTGATTTTTCTTTTGCTAACATAGACGACAGTAATATTGAAGATTATCTTACTGATCGAGAATTAACTTCTATCTTAAACGAATAAAGTAACACAATGAAAAATATAACTTTAATTTTAAGCATTTATTTATTTAGCATAAGCATTGTTAATGCTCAAGATAAAAAAGAAAGTAGAGAAAAAATAAGAACGCTAAAAATAGCTTATTTAACAGAACAGCTAAATCTTACTACTAAAGAAGCTGAAAAATTTTGGCCTATTTACAATTCTTTTGATAAAGAAAAACAATTGCTAAAAAGCGAGTTAAGAGCGCAAACAAAAAAAGTATTAAATGACGCAAACACACTAGAGCATGTTTCTGATGAAGTAGCCGAAAGATTGGTTAATTTAAAATTAAGTACCGACAAAAAAATATTAGAAATAGAAACTTTGTTTGTATTTAAAATAAAAAAAATAATTTCTTACCCTAAAATTATTCAACTGCAGTTTTCAGAAATGGAGTTTGGCAGGAAACTAATGCATAAATACAGAAAAAAAAGGAAGCTATAAAGCTTCCTTTTTTTTATTTAATTAATGCTAAACAAGAATATAATTCTGGTTTATTGGATGTGAATTGTTTTAACCAAATTGTCAACTCATCTATTTCATAGGGTAACAATCTATTTAAAGCTTTTTCTAATTCTTTACAAAACAAATCTGAATTAAAACTTACTTTTTTTAATATGGTTTTGGTGTACTCAAACATTGCTCTTGCCATTATTATAAAAATTAAATTATACAATTAAAACGTTAACTAATGTCTTTTAGTATTTATACCAAATTTAACAAAAAGACCATCATTTATAAAAATGATGGTCTTAAATTTTACTTAAAGTTTTATTAAAACTATAAACCGTTAATTTTTTCTACTAAAGCTTTTGCTTTAACTTCTAAATCTTGGTTAATTGCTTTAAAATGCGCTTTTTTATTTTCTACTTTTTTATCATTAATTTTTGATACTAAAGTGTCGAAAGTTTCGATTGCCTCATCAATAATTGCATCTCCCTTTTTAGGAACATTTTTTAAAATTGAAACATCTAATGCGTATTCAATAACATCTCCTAAAACGTAATTGATATCTTTTTTTAAGTTTTTAATACTTGCCATAACTTTTTATAAATTTAATGTTGCAAATTTAGGTCTTTTTATCTAATTGTTTCTGATATTCTTCAAAAAATAACCCAACATGATAACCATCTACCAAAGCATGATTGACAGAGATAGCTACAGGCATTTTAATTTTTTCGTTTTCTGTAAATGTTTTTCCAAAAGATAGCTTAGGCACACTCTCATTTTTTAATCCAGAAACTGGCTCTATTTGACTTGTAAAAGTAAACCACGGTAAAGCAGAACAATAAATGCAATTATTGGCATTTACTGGCGGAAATAATTCGGTAGAATTTAAAATTCGTTCTTTTTCATCTAAAAAATTTTGATTGAATGTTTCAAAATCTTCCGAAAAGTTGATAAAAGAAAATCCAAAAGTATTGTCTTTTCGTGCAATCGTTGCAGATGCATGTATTACATCACAAATAACAACTTTGTCTTCTTGCAACCTATATTTAAAGTTTTCAATAGCATTTAAAGCTTTTAAGCAAGCATGTAAATACAATAAAAAAAATGATTGTTTTGTTTCTTTTGATGTATGATAAGCCTTGGTTACATCAACAGTAACAGTTACACCAAAATAAGGATTTTGTAAACTCTTAAAATGATTAAACTGTTGTTTTCTATTCCAGTTTTCTATATCTAAATACCTCATAAGCTTGACACCATTTCTTTAATACTACTTATTGTTTTGTAGGTACTAGCTGCTTTTTCATTATCGTTAACCTCTTCATGCGCCCAAGTTGTATGAAAAGGAACATGTATTGCAGTAGCGCCTATTTCTATTAAAGGTAAAATATCAGACTTTAAAGAATTACCTATCATTAATAATTCTGATGGATGAATGTCTAAATGTTTTATCAACTTTAAATAATCTTTCACTTTCTTATCACTCATCACTTCTATATGATGAAAATAATCACTTAAATTAGACTTCTCTAACTTTTTTTCTTGATCTAGTAGATCTCCTTTTGTAGCAACAATTAATTTATAATTAGAAGAAAGTTCTTTTAAAACTTGCTCAACCCCGTCAATCAATTCAATAGGTTTCGCAAGCATTTGTTTTCCAATAGTTACAATTTGCTCTATTATTTTTGGAGACACCTGATTGTTAGAAATTTCTAATGCACATTCTATCATAGAAAGTACAAAACCTTTAATTCCATATCCATAAACAGGCAGGTTTTTAATTTCTTTTTTATATAACTCTTGATGAATTTTATTTTCAGTTTCGTAATTCGCTAATAGCTTTGCAAATTCGTTTTCTGCATCTCTAAAATAAGTTTCATTAACCCAAAGTGTGTCATCTGCATCAAAAGCTATTACCTTTATTTTACTATCAATTAACTTCATATTATTTATTTAAAAACTGGATTGCTTTTTCTAGGTCTTCTGGCGTATCTATCCCAACAGCTTCTACATCTGTTTCTACCATCATAATTTTTTTACCAATTTCTTGATACCTAATTGCCTCTATTTTTTCAGCGGCTTCTAAGGGTGTCATTGGTGTATTATAAAAATCTAAAAGGGCTTGTTTTCTAAACGCATAAACACCTTTATGCTTGTAATATTTAACGTTTACATCTGTTGCCCTATGAAATGGGATTACGCTTCTAGAAAAATAGATTGCCAAATTATTAACATCTGTAATTACTTTTACGTTGTTAGGGTTTTCTATATCCTCTTTGTTAGTAATTGCAACTTTTAATGATGCCAAATCAACTTTTTGATCAATATCTTCTTTAAAAACTGCTACCAGTTTCGATAAAGAAACAGTGTCTATAAAAGGTTCATCTCCTTGCACATTAACAACAATGTCTGCCGCAATATTTTCTACTGCTTCTGCAATTCTATCAGAACCACATTCGTGCTCTTTAACACTCATAATTACCTTACCACCAACCTCTTTAATGGTCTTAAAAATAATATCTGAATCTGTAACAATATAAACATCATCAAATAAATTTGTTTTTAAGGCAGCTTCATAGGTTCTTAAAATAACAGGTTTACCACCTAAGTCTTTCATTAGTTTTCCCGGAAAACGGCTTGCACTGTAACGTGCCGGTATCATTGCAATTATTTTCATAGTATTTATTGAATGTAAACCTCTAAAAGAACGGAAGTTTCTTTTGAAGTAATTGTAAGATGATTGATACAGTTAGGCACTAAAATAGTTTCTCCTATTTGTAATTTTTCTATTTGATTTTTATACTGAAACTCAACACAACCTTCTACACACATGTAAATTACAAAACTATCTTTCTGTGAATGATTTAATGCTACAGAACCTTCTATCGGTAAGATATTTGTTGTAAAATATGGGCATGTAACAACTTCTGAAACCGTATTTTGCCTCTTAGAATAGTCAGTTTTATAAGGATTTTTAACGCTAAAATCAATTGCATCTAAAGCATCTTCTGTATGTAATTCTCTAGAAACACCTTTTGAGTCTTGCCTATCCCAGTCGTATATGCGATATGTAACATCACTTGTTTGTTGAATTTCTGCTAGCATTACTCCTGCTCCTATTGAATGAACTCTTCCAGACGGAATAAAATAAACATCGCCTTTTTTTACCTCATCAAAATTTAAAACTGTTGTTAGTGTTTTATTTTTTAAATGATCTACATATTCTTTTGGTGATATTTGCTTATTAAAACCAGCAATTAAATTCGCTTTTTCATCTGCTTGCATTACATACCACATTTCTGTTTTACCAAATGAATTATGTCTCTGTTTGGCCAAAGCATCGTTTGGATGCAGTTGTATACTTAGCGCCTCTTTGGCATCTATAAATTTTATTAAAAGCGGAAAATTATCTCTAAAATGGTTGTAAACTTTTACCCCCATTAAATCAGATTTATAATCGGATATTAAACTAGTTAAAGTGGCTCCTTTTAAGCCTCCGTTACTAACAACAGACACCTCATTTTTAACATCAGAAATCTCCCAACTTTCTCCAATTGCTTCTTTGTTAGATACTTTATGTAAGATTGTTGTAAGCTTTTTACCTCCCCAAATCTTTTCTTTTAAAATTGGGGTGAATTTTATAAGCTGATGTATTTTCAAATTAGTTTCCAGAATAAGTTACAAAATTTCGAGGGGTTTCATATAATTTAATAGACAGGTCTAAATTTCTATTAATTTTAGTTCTTAATTTATCATAAATAACTACAGAAATATTTTCTGCTGTAGGGTTTACTTCTTTAAATTCAGCTACTTCTACATTTAAGTTTTTATGATCAAATGCTTCTTCTACCTCTTCTTTTATTAATTTTCTTAAAATTGATAAGTCCATTACAAAACCAGTCTCTTTGTCAATTTCTCCGGTTACAGAAACCTCTAAATCATAGTTATGACCATGAAAGTTTGGGTTGCTACACTTACCAAAAACAGCGGTATTTTTTTCATCAGACCAATCTTTTCTATACAACCGATGGGCGGCATTAAAATGTGCTTTTCTATGAACTGTTACTTTTGGCATATTTTTAAATTAAACTATTGATAATTAATTGTTTTCTGATTGTAAATGAGCTTCAATTTTATGGTACGATTCTTTAAATATAATTTTAAACCAAGCGGTATACTCTTGCGGATTATTTTCTATATCTAATTGAACATCAGATAATTTCATCCACTTAAAATCTTCTACCTCTTCTTTATTTACTATTGGCGAGTCTTCAAAATAACCAACCATAACGTGGTCTAATTCGTGCTCTGTTAAGCCATTATCAAATGGTGCTTTGTAGATGAAAGAAAATAGTTCTTTAAGCGATGTTACAAAGCCCATTTCTTCTTGCAATCTTCTTTTACCTGCTTGTAAATTTGTTTCACCATCTCGCTGATGAGAACAACAAGTATTTGTCCATAATAATGGCGAATGGTATTTACTTGCAGCTCTTTGCTGTAGCATTAACTCTCCTTTCTTATTAAATACAAATACTGAAAAAGCTCTATGTAAAACCGCCTTTTCATGTGCTTCCATTTTTGGCATTAAACCAATCGGATTGTCTTTTTCATCAACTAAAACTACTTGTTCTTCCATAGTAGCAAAAATAAGAAATTAGGTGTTTAATAGCTCATAATTCAATAAAAAATATGGTTTCTATGCCGTTTTATTTTGATATTTTATATTTGCACTCTTTTACTCTTAATCCTTTTCATGAAAAATACCCGTATTTTATTTTTTTTAATTGCAATAGCAATGCTTTTTCAATGCAAAGAAAAACAAGCAAACACCACTACATCTAAAAACATAAATCAGAAAAAAAAGCAATTAAAAAAACCTATTGAAAAAGCTTGGGATAGTTTAAATAGACACAATACAGAAGCCTTTTTAACTGAATTTGGGAAACAAAACCCAGAGACATTGGTCTTAATTAAAACCGATTTTGGCAACATAAAAATTCGCTTATTTGAAGATGTACCAATGCATAGAGCTAATTTTATTTTCTTAACCAAAATTAAATACTTTAACACTACCGTATTTTATAGAATTGCAAAAAACTTTGTAATACAAGGTGGTAATTCTGATGAAATGTACACTCAGAAAGAACGAAGAAAATACGGTAACTACCTTTTAAAACCTGAATTTATAAAAAACAGAAAACATGTTTTTGGGGCGCTAGCTGCAGCAAGAGAATATGAGAATAATGACGACAAACTATCTAGCCCTTTTGAATTTTATATTGTACAACAAAAAGGCGGATCTCATCACCTAGATAATGAACATACCGTATTCGGACAAGTAATTGAAGGTTTTAGCACTATTAATAAGATTTCTAAAGTAAAAGTTGGGGTTGATGAATGGCCTGTAAACGACGTGAAAATGACCATTGAAATTATAGAATAAAACCTATCTTTGCACCTCAAATTTTGTAGATGAGTTTTTTAAAAGAAATAGCACGTAGAAGAACATTTGGTATCATATCGCATCCAGATGCTGGTAAAACAACCTTAACAGAAAAATTATTACTTTTTGGTGGCGCCATACAAGAAGCAGGCGCTGTTAAAAATAATAAAATTAAAAAAGGAGCTACATCCGATTTTATGGAAATTGAACGTCAGCGTGGTATTTCTGTAGCTACTTCTGTATTGGCTTTTATTTACAAAGACAAAAAAATTAATATTTTAGATACACCTGGGCACAAAGATTTTGCCGAAGATACTTTTAGAACTTTAACAGCCGTAGATAGTGTTATTGTTGTAATTGATGTTGCCAAAGGTGTAGAACCGCAAACCGAAAAACTGGTAGAAGTTTGTAGAATGCGTAGCATACCAATGCTGGTTTTTATCAATAAATTAGACAGAGAAGGTAAAGATGCTTTTGATTTATTAGATGAAGTAGAACAAAAACTAGGCTTGCGTGTTACTCCTATGAGTTTCCCAATCGGAATGGGCTATGATTTTAAAGGCATTTATAACATTTGGGAAAAGAAACTAAATCTTTTTTCTGGTGATAATAAAACAACTATTTCAGACGGAGTTCAGTTTAATGACTTATCAAACCCAGAATTAGACAAAATAGTTGGTAATAACGCTGCAGAAACCTTACGAGAAGAAATAGAACTGATAAGCGAAGTGTATCCAGACTTTAATCATCAAGAATATTTAGAGGGAAATTTACAACCTGTATTTTTCGGGTCTGCATTAAATAATTTTGGTGTAAAAGAACTGTTAGATGCTTTTATCGAAATTGCACCATCACCTCAACCTAAAAAAGCTGAAGAGCGTCTGGTAGATTCTAAAGAAACCAAATTAACAGGTTTTGTCTTTAAAATTCATGCCAATATGGATCCCAAACACAGAGATCGTTTGGCATTTATCAAAATAGTATCGGGTACTTTTAAAAGAAACGCACCCTACTTGCATGTTAGAAATGGTAAGAAGGTAAAATTCTCGAGTCCGAATGCGTTTTTTGCAGAGAAAAAAGAAATTGTAGACGAATCTTTTCCTGGCGACATTGTTGGTATTCATGATACTGGTAACTTTAAAATTGGAGACACCTTAACCGAAGGAGAAGAATTAAACTTTAAAGGTATTCCTAGTTTTTCGCCAGAACACTTTAGGTATGTTAACAACGCAGACCCAATGAAATCTAAACAACTTTACAAAGGTTTAGATCAGTTAATGGATGAAGGTGTTGCTCAATTATTTACCTTAGATATGAATGGTCGTAAAGTAATAGGTACTGTAGGTGCTTTGCAATATGAAGTTATACAATACCGTTTAGAACATGAATATGGTGCAAAATGTACCTATGAAAACTTGAGTGTTCACAAAGCATGCTGGGTAGAGCCTCAAGACATAAAAAATGAGGAGTTTAAAGAGTTTAAACGTGTAAAACAACGTTATTTAGCTAAAGACAAACAGGGTCAGTTAGTGTTTTTGGCAGATTCTGCTTTTACCATACAAATGACACAAAGTAAATACCCTTCAGTGAAATTGCATTTTACAAGTGAGTTTAAAAATTAAGTTGATGAAAAAAATTGCTTACTTTCTTCTTATTTTGTGCACGACTATCGGTTATAGTCAAGACGATACTTCCTTTAATTTAAAAGGGCTAGAATTACAAAATGCTATTCGGTTAAACTATATATTGGTGCACCAACCCGTAAATGAGGTTTCTTACAACTTAAAACCTACCATGGGTTTTGTTGGTTTAAACTACAACATACCTTTAAACGATTGGCTGTATACTGGTCTGGGGTTTCATACCGCAATTACTGGAGATCAAGGTGGTCTTTTTACTTTAGGAGTTAACCTTGGCGTTAACAAAGCAATCTATAAAAATCTTTTTTTTGATGCAAACCTCCACTTTGGTGGCGGAGGCGGTTACAGAAGCTTGGTAAACGGCGGCGGAATTATTTACCCAAATATAGGCTTGCAATTTAAAAAGAAAGGGTATTCTTTTGGAGTTCAATATGGTTATGTTGACTTTTTTACAGGAATTCAAAAAAATGACAACGTTTCTTTTTTTATTGAAATACCTACTAATTTAAGAAAAGCAAACTATAAAGAGGCACAAAAAACAATCTCAGAAAAACAAGTATCCAAAGAAGAAACTTGGAACAAACCTGCTGTAAAAAGTGTTCAACAATTAACATTTGATTACTTTTTTCCGATGGGAATGTCTAGAACAGATGCAAGTACAACACCACAATACAAACCTATTAACAACACATTATCTCTATTAGGTTTTGAATACCAAAGATACCTTACAAGCAATACCTTTGCCTATGTTCATTTAGATGCTATGTATGGCGGATTAACTGCTGGTTTTATGGACCTGTTTTTTGGTGTTGGAAAAAATGTAGTAGAAACTAAATATGTAAACTTATTTGGTAAATTTGGTATCGGTGCCGCTGGTGGACGAATTTATCCAGAAGGTGGTTTAACAATGTACCCAAGTGTTGGCGCAGATGTAAGAATTACAAAAAAATTCGGACTTAGTGCACATGTTGGCTATCACAGAGCAATTGGCGGAACCTTTGAAGCCTACACCGCTGGTTTTAGCTTAAAATATTACGGTTTAAGCGGTGGTACAACACATCCTTTCACAAAAGAAAGAATTAAAAAATTTAAGACACAAGGCATTCAAGTAGGTGTTCAAAATCAAACCTATTTTGATGTTGCTAAATTTGGCATACCACCAAGTAATCTACAATTAATTGCTCTAAAAGTTAACTATAGTCTAAACAAACGAATATATGTGGCAGGTGAAGCCTCTTTTGCTTATGAAGGCGAATCTGGCGGATATGCTCATGGAGTTTTTGGATTAGGAATAAAAACCAATACTTTTGCAAACAACAGATTATCATTATTTGCAGAAGCGGCAGTTGGTGTTGCCGGTGGCGGAAGAGTAGATTCTGGCGAAGGCGTGCTACTAAGACATACAGTGGGTATTAATTATCATTTAAATGACGATTTTTCTTTGATGGCCTCTGGCGGTCAAATGTGGTCTCCGTTTGGCAATGTAAATTCTACAAACCTAAACATAGGAATCTCTTACGGGTTGTCTATTTTAAATGCAAAAAAATAATTTATTCTGATTTTTTTCAGAAGCTTATCAATAAAAACAATCTTGATCTAAAACTCAAGATTACAGTAATCCAAGTTCGAGCGCAGTCGAGAACTAATAAAATGAATAAAACATCTCGACTGCGCTCGAGTAAATAAAATTAAACGAATACAATGAATAACGGAATCTACGCAAAATTCACAACCCCAAAAGGTGCTATTTTAGTACAATTAGAGCACGAAAAAACACCAGGTACAGTTGGTAACTTTATCGCTTTAACAGAAGGTAATCTAGAAAATGCCGTAAAAGAACAAGGAACACCTTATTATAACGGACTAAAGTTTCATAGAGTTATACCCGATTTTATGATTCAAGGAGGATGCCCACAAGGAACCGGAACTGGTAACCCAGGTTACAAGTTTGATGATGAATTTCACCCAGACTTAAAGCACGATGTTCCTGGTAAATTAGCAATGGCCAATTCTGGTCCTGCAACCAACGGAAGTCAGTTTTACATTACCCACGTTCCTACTCCATGGTTAGATGGTAAACACACTGTTTTTGGAAGTGTTATAGAAGGGCAAGATGTAGTAGACTCGATAGCACAAGGCGATGAACTAACTTCTGTAGAAATCATTAGAGTTGGTGCAGATGCCGAAGCTTTTAATGCTGTAGAATCTTTTAGAACTTTTGAAGGATCTAGAGAAAAACGTGAAGCAGAAGAAAAAGCAAAACAAAAAGAATTATTAGATAGTGTAGCTGCTGGTTATGATGAAACTGAAAGCGGTTTACGTTACCAAATTTTACAAAAAGGTACCGGAAAAAAAGCTACAAAAGGTGCAGGAGTATCTGTACACTACAAAGGTCAATTATTAGACGGTACTGTATTTGATTCTTCATACAAAAGAAAACAACCTATAGATTTTAATGTAGGCGTTGGTCAAGTTATATCTGGTTGGGATGAAGGTATACAATTATTACAAGTTGGCGATAAAGCTCGTTTTGTAATTCCTTCTGATTTGGCTTATGGTGCAGCTGGTGCTGGTGGTGTTATACCGCCAAATGCAACATTAATTTTTGATGTAGAATTAATGGATGTAAAGTAAAAAACACTTTTACAAATACCTTTATAAAATGCAAAAGCTCTCTAATTTTAGAGAGCTTTTTGTTTTCAGTAACATGTTGTTTAATCAAGAACTAATAAACCCTTTTAAAAAGGGAATTATAGAAATATTGAACAAGAGTAAGAAGATTATAATCTTACTCTAAACCTTGCATTTCTGCATCATAAAACGCACCAGCTTTATCCATTAAATCGGCTAATTCGGTTGCAATATCTTCTTCACGCTCACCCGTTAAATCTTCGAACCATTCTACTTCATCATCTTTTAAATTGATTAAAAATCGAGGAAATTCTGTGTGCAACACAAAAATATCATCCGGAAAATTACTGTTGTCTGCTAATAAAAATTTAGGTAAATCCATTTGTTGTCTTTTATCTGTTCGAGCGCAGTCGATAACTATTATTAAAATTATACTTTTTATGTATCTCTCGACTGCACTCGAGTAGATAATTTCACTTTAATTTTGTTTTTCTTTTATCAACTTTAAAGTTAACTTATTAAATCTTATAAATAATAAAACCGAAGCAGTTGTTAAACCTGCTAGCAAACCTAGCCAAATACCAAAACTACCATACATATCTTCTTTTCCTAAAAAGTAAGAAACCGGAAAACCAACAATCCAATAAGAAATAAAAGTAAGTATCGTTGGTATTTTTACATCTTGCAAACCTCTTAAAGCACCTAATACAACTACCTGAATACTGTCTGATATCTGAAAAAATGCTGCAGCTAAAAGTAAGTTTGATGCAATAGAAAGCACTTCCATATTGTCTTTATAGTTTTCTACATCACTTAAATCTACATAAATATTTGGTAAAAACTCGTGAAATATAAAGAAAACAAGAGCAAATAAAGTTGCTAAAATAACCCCCAATAGAAAAATAGAAAAAGCAATTCTACGCAACTCACTATAATTTTGCAACCCTTTTTGGTTGCCAACTCTAATCATAGAAGCCACACTTAATCCCATGGCAACCATAAATGTCATAGAAGATAAATTTAAGGCAATTTGGTTTGCAGCCTGCGGGTTTTTACCTAACAAACCACTTAACCAAATGGCTGCTGTAAAAATTGCTACTTCAAAAAACATTTGCATCGCACTTAAAGACCCTAAATTGATTATTTTTTTTATCATCAAAAAATCGACCACAAAAGACTCTATATTTTTTACAATTTTAGCAGAACGCTCTTTAAAACGTAATAGCAACCATAAATAAACAACCATAATAACCCTAGAAGCTAGTGTACCGTATGCAGCACCAACAATACCTAATTCTGGAAAACCGAATTTTCCAAAAATTAAAATATAATTCAGTACAATATTTACAATATTCGCTAATAATGTGGCATACATTGGGTATTTGGTCATCGACATTCCGTCGCTAAACTGTTTAATTGCCTGAAAAATAACCAAGGGAATTAATGAAAATGCTACCAAATCTAAATACGGAATTGCCAAAGTAACAACCTCTTCTGGCTGATTCATTAAATGCATTAACGGTTTACAGAAATAGACACCTAAAAAAAGTGCAATTCCTAAAGTAGTACATAAAAACAAACCACTTTTATAGGTAGATCTTGCTTGTTTTAAATTATTAGAGGCATCTGCTTCTGCAATTAAAGGAGTTATAGCCGTAGAAAAACCAATACCAATAGACATGGCAATAAACATAAAACTGTTCCCTAAAGAAACCGCAGCCAATTCGGCAGTTCCTATTTGACCTACCATTATATTGTCTATAAAACTCACAAAAGTATGCCCAAGCATACCAAGCATTACCGGTGCAGCAAGTTTCCAGTTATATTTAAATTCTGATGTATATTTAGAAATATTCACTTTTAGCTATTCATTTTTCAGACTGCGAAGATACTACTTCTGTTTAAAGTTCTTAATCGAGATGCAATTTAAAGTTTCAATTAAAAGATTCAACTTTTTTCAAGAAAAAAAGTTATTTTTGACTTTTATAAAAAACTCTACAAATGGCAAATATTACGTTAAAAGGAAATGCAATTGATACAATTGGTCTACTACCAGAAATAGGCAAAAAAGCACCCGATTTTAAATTGACAGCAGTAGATTTATCTCACAAAACACTTTCTGACTATTCGAATAAAAATATCATACTAAATATTTTTCCGAGTGTAGACACTGCTACTTGTGCAAGTTCTGTAAGAGAGTTTAACAAAAAAGCAGCCTCCTTAAAAGATACTGTTGTTATTTGTATCTCTAAAGATTTACCTTTTGCTCAAGCTCGTTTTTGTGGTGCAGAAGGCATTAAAAATGTAAGTATGCTATCTGATTTTGCTGATGGTAATTTTGGCAAAACATATCAACTAGAAATTAAAAATGGTCCTTTGGCTCATTTGCATTCTAGAGCAATTGTTGTAATTAACAAAGAAGGTGTTGTTAAACACACAGAACAAGTATTAGAAATTACAGAAGAACCTAATTATACCGATGCTTTAAACGCTATTTAATCTATGAAAAACCCCAAAGATGGATTTTTAAAAGGTAGATTGCGTAGTTTTAAATTTGCTTTAAAGGGTATGTGGCTATTAATTACTACAGAAGATAGTATTAAAGCACAATTATTTATTGCAGTTTTAGCAACTTTAATTGGTTTATATTTTGATATTAGTACCACAGAATGGATGTTTCAATTTTTTGCAATTGGGCTAGTTTTAGTAGCAGAAGCATTAAATACTGCTATTGAAAAAATTGCAGATTTTATACACCCAGAATACCACGAAAAAATTGGCTTTATTAAAGATATTGCTGCTGGAGCGCCAAGTTTTGCAGCATTTACCGCATTAATTATATGCGTTTTTATATACAAATCTAAACTAGTGGTATTATTTAGTTAATTCAGGTTTACACAAAAAAGATCTTACATAAAATGATTAAAAGGAAACAAAGCACAAAAAAAACAATTAATTCTTTAGAGAATAAACCTAGTTTTTTTTCTTCTTTGAAAACAAGACAAGCACAAACAATATTAGGTACCTTCTTACTATTGTTTTCTATCTTTTTATGCATTGCCTTTGTTTCATTCTTTTTTAATTGGCAAGAAGACCAAAGCACATTAACTCAATTAACTAATAAAAATGTTCGTAGCAATAACTTATTGGGTAAAATTGGTGCGAGTCTTAGTCATTTTTTTATATATAAAGGCTTCGGTTTAGGGGCTTTTATAATTGCATTTCAACTATTTGTTAGTGGTCTGTTTATCTTTTTAAAAAAGAAAATATCTAAACATATAATCTCTTGGAACTGGAGTCTTGTAGCATTACTTTGGGTAGCTGTTACTCTTGGTTTTAGTAGAAGCAACAATGCTTTATTATCTGGAGTTATTGGTTTTGAAATAAATGAATATTTACAAACTTTTATAGGCAAAACTGGTTTAATAATTCTATTAGGTTTCTTTTTTATCACCTACTTAGTAACAAGGTACAAAGTAAATTTTGATGTTTACTTAGAAAAACTAAAACAAAAAAGAGAAGAAAGAAAAAACGCTGCTCCTAAAGAAAACACTCATACAGAAAATACAGAAGAAACAACTAATAACATTAGTTTAAAAGAAGAAGAAAACACCTCTGAAAATAATGTTTCAGCTACCGATGAAAAAGAAAAATCTAGTGTTGCACTTTCTGTAAAAAACCTACAACCAACGATAAGCAAACACTCTGAGGTAAATACCCCAAAAGAAGAGATTACTTTAAAGGTTGAAAAAGAAATAACACCTACGTTAAAAACAACTATTGCTGATAAAGAAGAATCAGTTATCGATGTAGAGATCGATGTTGCTATCGGTCGAGACGAAGAGCATTCTACTGAGAATTTATCAAATCAACTAGTAAAAGATTTTGGAGAATTTGACCCAACATTAGAATTAAGTAATTTTAAGTTTCCTACTTTCAACCTTTTAAAACAGTACAATGATTCAATATCTATTGATCCAGAAGAACTAGAGGCTAACAAAGATAGAATTGTAGAAACTTTAAAAAACTACAAAATTGGTATTGCAGAAATTAAAGCAACTGTTGGTCCAACAATTACATTGTATGAAATTGTACCAGAAGCAGGAATTAGAATTTCTAAAATTAAAAATTTAGAAGATGATATAGCACTTTCTTTATCTGCTTTAGGTATTAGAATTATTGCACCAATACCAGGTAAAGGCACCATTGGTATCGAGGTTCCTAATAAAAAATCGACCATCGTTTCTATGCACTCTGTTATTTCTTCAAAGAAATTTCAAGAATCTACTATGGAACTGCCCATTGCATTAGGAAAAACAATCTCTAACGAAACTTTTGTTGTAGATCTAGCTAAAATGCCGCATTTATTAATGGCAGGTGCAACAGGACAAGGAAAATCTGTTGGTTTAAACGCCGTATTAACATCACTCCTATACAAAAGACACCCTGCAGAAGTAAAGTTTATATTGGTAGATCCGAAGAAAGTAGAATTAACTTTGTTCAATAAAATTGAGCGACATTATCTTGCTAAATTACCAGATGTAGAAGACGCAATTATTACAGATACAACCAAAGTGGTTCATACATTAAACTCTTTGTGTATTGAAATGGACAATAGATACGATTTGCTTAAAGCGGCAATGGTTAGAAATATAAAAGAATACAATCAAAAGTTTAAACAACGTAAATTAAACCCCAATGATGGTCATCAACACCTACCTTATATTGTTTTGGTTATTGATGAATTTGCAGATTTAATTATGACTGCTGGTAAAGAAGTAGAAACACCGATTGCCAGATTAGCACAACTTGCAAGAGCCATTGGTATTCATTTAATTGTGGCAACGCAAAGACCTTCTGTAAACGTAATTACAGGTATTATTAAAGCCAATTTCCCTGCAAGAATAGCCTTTAGAGTAACCTCTAAAATAGACTCTAGAACCATATTAGATGCTGGTGGCGCAGACCAATTAATTGGTAGAGGAGATTTATTATACACTGCTGGTAACAACCTAAATAGAATACAATGTGCCTTTGTTGACACACCAGAAGTAGAAAAAATTACCGATTTTATTGGCTCGCAGAAAGCATATTCAGAAGCATATTTATTACCAGAATATGTAGATGATGAAAGTGGCACAAGTATTGATATAGACATTGCCGATAGAGATAAGCTTTTTAAAGAAGCTGCAGAAATTATTGTAACAGCACAACAAGGATCTGCCTCTTTATTACAAAGAAAATTAAAATTAGGCTACAACAGGGCTGGTAGATTAATCGATCAATTAGAAGCTGCTGGTATTGTTGGTGGTTTTGAAGGCAGTAAGGCTAGACAAGTATTGGTGGCCGATTTTGTTGCTTTAGAACAATTATTAGAAAACGAAAAAAATATATAATCACTATTTAAAAAGTGCTAAAAACAACCTAATATGAAAAAAATAGGAATCTTATTTTTAATGTTCATTTTTACGACAATCAGTTTTTCTCAAAACTCAGAAGAAGCAAAAAACCTGTTAGATGAAGTTTCTCTAAAAATGAGTGCATACAACAATATGACTATTAATTTTAGTCAAACATTAAGTAACGAAGATGCTGGTATTATGGCTGGGGATGAACCTGCTATAAGAGGTAAAATAGCTTTACAAGGAGAAAAATACAATTTAAACTATTTGGGTAATCAATTTATTTTTGATGGTAAAAAATTGTATGTAATTAACAATGATGAAAAAGAAATTACCATTAATGACGGCGATATGAGCGGAGATGATGGTTTTATCTACCCTTCTAAACTACTTACTTTTTATAAAGAAGGCTATACTTTTAGTATGGGTAATTTAACGAACGTTAATGGCAGAAAAATACAGTTTGTAACTTTAAATCCTATCAATAGTAATTCTGATATTGTAAAAGTAGAATTGGCTATTGATGCAAAAACAAAGCATATTTACAAACTATTACAAACGGGTTCTAATGGTTCGAAAACAACGTTTACAATTAACGAATTTAAAAGCAACCAACAGTTACCACAAAATTTTTTCTTCTTCGATCAAGAAAAATTTAAAAAATTAAACTTTACCATAGACTAAAGTTCTGCAATTAATAGAAAAATAATAGCAACTGTCATCTTAAGAAGCTATTTTTGCAAAAGATGAAAATTTTAGACAGATACATCCTAAAAACATTTTTAGTTCCTTTTATAGCTACGTTTCTAATTGTGCTATTTGTTTTGGTAATGCAACTCTTATGGCAAACTTTCGAAAGCATTGCTGGTAAAGGAATTAGCCTGCCTTTTATCTTAAAATTTTTATATTACTCTACCTTAATAATTACCCCGCAAGCACTGCCAATTGGCGTGTTATTATCTTCTATTATGGCATTGGGTAATTTAGGGGAGAATTATGAATTTGCTGCGGCAAAATCTGCCGGAATTTCTCTACAAAGACTGGTAAGACCTTTGGTATTTTTAACCCTCTTATTAAGCGGTATTAATTTTTTATTTTTAAACAACGTTTATCCTTACGCGGTCTTAAAACAAAAGAATTTATACTTAAACATAAAAAAGAAAAAACCTGCCATGGCATTAGTACCTGGTAGTTTTAATGGCGATTTAACTGGCTTTCAAATTAAGTTTGAAGAAAAATATGGTGAAGAAAAAAACTTACTTAAAAAAGTTCTGATTTATGATTTATCTGGTAATAAAGGAAATCAGAAAGTAATTACTGCAGAAAGAGGAAAAATTATTTCTGAAGAAGGTAGCCGTTACATGACCTTTATTTTATACGATGGTTATTATTATGAAGAACATGTAAAATCTGCCACCACAGCTATCAAAAGAAAAAAGATGGCAGCCTCTAATGCTACTTTTAAAGAATATGAATTTAATATTGATATTTCTGACATTTCTGGTGATAAAGGTTTAGATGAAACCAAGCACACTAAAAATTTTATGATGCTTAGTCTAAATCAACTTAAAGATACCATTCCTAATTTAAAAGCAAATTATGATGAAACGTTGCTTTTAAAATCTAAGAATATTTATGCCACAACATTGGCAAATAAATTATACAAATATCCGGACAGTTTAAAAGACCATAAAACAGATAGTATTGTTTTAAATAATTTCGATTTACAAGGTAAAATTACAGTATTAAATGCGGCTTCTACAAAAGCATCTAGAGCTTTAAGCTCTATAAAAGACAATATTGTTTCTATCAAATGGAAACGTAAAAACCTTAACTTTTTTGATACCGAATATTACAACAGAATATCATTATCATTATCTTGTTTGTTTCTGTTTTTTATTGGTGCTCCTTTGGGTTCTATTATTAGAAAAGGTGGTTTTGGATTACCAATGATACTAGCTATTGCTGTATATGTTACCTATTTCTTTGGCAATACCTTTGGAAAAAACTTAGCAGAAGAAAGCTCTATTTCGGCCTTTTTGGGTTCTTGGATTGCCGCTTTTATTATGATACCTGTTGGTATATTATTAACACGCAGAGCTACAAAAGACAAAGGGCTTTTTAATATTGATACCCTAATACAACCTGTACGAAATTTCTTTACAAAAATATTTACAAAAAAAGACGCCTAATTTACATGACAAACACTAAAAGTAACTCGCAATTAAACTCAATTTCAGAAGCAATTGAAGACATTAAAAACGGTAAAGTAATTATTGTTGTAGATGATGAAAACAGAGAAAATGAAGGCGACTTTTTAGCTGCAGCTGAAATGGTAACTCCAGATATGATTAATTTTATGGCGACACATGGTCGTGGTTTAATTTGCGCACCATTAACCGAAAAAAGATGTAAAGAGTTAGAGTTAGGCATGATGGTAAATAATAATACCGACCCTATGGAAACCGCTTTTACAGTTTCTGTAGATTTACGAGGCAAAGGTGTTACTACAGGCATTTCTGCTACCGATAGGGCATTAACCATTAAGGCATTAGTTGAAAAAAACACCAAACCATTCGATTTAGCAAGACCAGGTCATATTTTTCCTTTAAAGGCAAAAGAAGGTGGTGTTTTAAGAAGAACCGGCCACACAGAAGCTGCCATAGATTTTGCACGTTTAGCAGGTTTACAGCCAGCAGGTGTTATTGTAGAAATTATGAATGAAGATGGCACCATGGCTCGCCTACCAGAACTTTTAGAAGTTGCTAAAAAATTCGACATTAAAATAGTTTCTATAGAAGACTTGGTTGCCTATAGAATGGAACATGATTCTTTAATTGAAAAGAAAGAAGATTTTAATTTACAGACACGTTTTGGTGAGTTTAGAGTAAGAGCATACCAGCAAACCACAAATAACCAAGTACATTTAGCTCTTACTAAAGGAACTTGGTCTAAAGACGAAGCGATCTTAACAAGAGTAAATTCAACTCTTGTAAACAATGATATTCTTGGCACGTTAACAAATAATGCAGATGCCAAGTTAGATCAAATGTTTCAAGTAATTAATAAAGAAGAAAAAGGAGCTATTTTGTTTATCAACCAGCAAAACCAATCTCAAAACTTATTAAGTAGGTTAAATTTATTAAAAGAAAACCAATCAAATGGCGAAATGAAAGCTCCTGCAATTGGTATGGACAATAAAGATTTTGGTATTGGAGCGCAAATTTTACATGATCTTAAAATTAGCAAACTAAATTTAATTACAAACACACAACAGACAAAGCGTGTAGGAATGATTGGCTATGGTTTAGAAATTGTAGATTACGTGAAGTATTAGTGGTTAGTGGAAGAAAAAAAATAGTTAGGAATTCTCAAAGGATTATAACTTTTTTTACACTTTTACACTTTTACACTTTTAAACCTTTCAACTTTTAAACTTTTAAACTTTTAAACTTTTCACATCTTCAACACTTCTCACTTCACAATAAATTTAAATTTCTACCGCTACCCCGCTTTCAAGTTCAATAGGCAATTTATCTTGTTTAAATAATCTTGCGGTATGTTTTCCATTTAAAATAATTTTGTCATTATCAACAGTTAACCAACTTCCTTCTCGCAAACCTAAAACCGGAATACTATTAAAAACATGGTACTCTTTTATTCTTGTTTCTCGAGTTTCCCCCATATGCGTAGATCCTAGAAGCGGATCTAAATAATGAGCGTTAATATTAAACGGAATTACATTTAACGTATTAAAACTAGGCGGATACACAATCGGCATATCATTAGTATTCATCATTGTTACCCCACAAATATTGCTACCTGCACTGGTTCCTAAATAAGGTGTCCCGTTTTCTAAAGCTTGTTTTAAGGTTGATAAAACATCCTTTTTATAGAGCTGATTTACTAGCTCAAAAGTGTTTCCTCCTCCTGTAAAAATAGCTTCTGCTTCTAAAATGGCTTTTTTAGGATTCTCAAATTCATGAATTCCTTTTACCGTTATACCAATGCTAGCAAATGCCGCTTTTACAATAGCAGTATATGCTGTATAAGTTTTACCACTTGCTCTAGCATACGGAATAAACAAAAGCTGTTTTACATCTTTAAAGTGAATTTTTAAAGTAGGCAACAAATAATCTAAATACCCACTATTATATATTGTTGACGTGCTTGCGAGAATCATTTTTTTCATACTTCAAAAATAACAATTTATATTCCTAGAATTTAACACAAGTTTATTATTCTGTTAATAAAGATTTAAGAAGCACATTTTCTTTCTTTGTATCAATGAAAAAAACTGCTATATTTTTAATTTTATTAGTCAATATTTACTTTCTAAACGCCCAAGAAAAAAACATGCTAATTTTAGGAAAAATAATACTTAAAGATAGCATTGCAAAAGAAATACATGTTGTAAACAAACAACAACACAAAGGAACCATTACCGATAATAATGGTTTATTTAACATTACAGTTAAAGTTGGTGATACTTTATTTTTTTCACACATAAACCTAGAAAACAAAGATATTATCATTACAAATAAAACAATACTTCAAGGTGAAATAACAGTATATTTAGATGAAAAAACTGAAATTTTAAACGAATTTGTTTTAGAAAAAAAGAGAAGTATTTTTTATCAAGATCCAGAAATTATTACCTACAATGGCCCAGTAGTAAATGCAAAAACTTTAAACTTACCGTATGCAGAAAGTGTTGCCGAAAAAGAAAAAAATATTTTAAAATTTAAATCGGGCGCGGTAGTAAGTTTAGACAATTTAATAAACAGCTTAAACGGAAATAATAAGAGAACAAAGCAGCTTAAAAAAATGTCTTTAGAAGACATCGAAATTCAAAAAATTAGAACATTTTTTACAGATAGTTTTTTTGTAGTTGATTTAAAAATAAAAAAAGAATACATTAATCTATTTTTAAATGACTGCCTCGATAAAAATATTATACGTATTTTTAAAAAGGACAATTCGTTAAAACTGACTAAAATATTAATTAGTGAAAGTAAACTATTTCCAAAAAAAGTAACAGATGAAAAATTACTTTTAACCAACAACTAACATATAGAAATGTTAAAAAAACAACTATTATTTTTATTTGCTTTTACAATGGTATGCACTGTTTTTGCGCAAAAAAATATCGTAATGTTGTCTGGTAAAATAACAGATTCTATTGGCGTGGTTAAAAACGCAAACATTATTAATTTAAATACAAAACAAGGAACCTCTTCTGCAGATGATGGCTCTTTTAAAATTACTGTTTTTAAAGGAGATACGATACAAATTTCTACAATTCAGCATGCTGTAGTTAAAGTCCGTATTAAAGAAAAACATCTTAAAAATAGAGCGATTAACATTCAGTTGCAATCTACTACCTACGTTTTAGATGCCTTTGATTTAAAAAAACACAATTTAGTTGGTCGTTTAGGCATCGATTTAAAACAAGTCCCAAAAAACAAAAGAGATTCTTTGTTAAAAAACACCATGGATTTTTCTGATGTAAACATGAAAAGAGCCGAAGCAGATGATTATATAGACAAAAGAGTACGACCTCAAATAGCAGAAACAGACCCCACCGCCAAGTTTGTTGGTGCAGGTGCAGCCGCTGTAATTCCTTTTAAATACTCTGAACGTTTATGGGCACTTCGAAAAAAATTGGCTCGTAAAAAAGCATTTCCTACTAAAATACTAAACGAGCTTGGCGAAGATTTCTTTTTTGATACCCTAAAAATTCCTGTAGACAACTATTTTCATTTTTTAGAATATTGCAATCCGTTAGGAATTGAAGAACTTCACAAAGAAGACAAAATATTAGAATTGATAAAAATTTTTAAGAAAGAGAGTACTTCGTATCTTAAAATTATAAAAAAGATGTAAATTAGCTGATATTATTTCCCTTTATTATGAGTTTTAAAAAAATATTTTTACTAGTCGCAATTACTCCGCTACTACTCTCCTACACCACTCATAAATATTATTTAAGCTTAACACAACTCGAGTATAAAAAAGAACAACAAGCCATTCAAATTACAATTAATGTTTTTATGGATGACATAGAAGTGGCCTTAAACAAAGATTACAACATCGATTTACAATTAACCACAAAAAAGGAGTTGCCCAACAATACCAAATATTTTAAAAAATATCTTTCTGAAAAACTACATTTTAAAATTAATAATATTGCTACTAACTTTACTTACATTGGCAAAGAATATGATGGCGATTTAGTAGTGCTGTATTTAGAAATACCAAACATTAAAGAATTAAATTCTATAGAAATTAAAAATAACATATTAACAACACATTTTCCCGAGCAAAAAAACTTGGTAAAAACTAAAGTAGGTCAAAAAAATAAAAGTGTCTTTTTAGATGCTGATAAAAATAAAGACCTATTGTTATTTTAACCGCAACTAATTTTATTAAAAGATAAACACAATCAAAATGAAAAAAATTACACCCTTATTACTTGCATTCTTTTTAGTTGGTGCAACTGCATTTTCTCAAGAAAGTAGCACAAAAAGAGGCCATACAAATCAAAATAAATTTAAACAATTAAAAGATGAATTGGCTACCCCAAACTCGCAAAGAACTGCTTCTGGTGCACCTGGTGTAAATTACACACAGCAAAAGGTAGATTATGTGATGGATATTGTTTTAGATGACAAAAACCAACGTATTTCTGGTAAAGAAACTATTTTATACCACAACAACTCTAAAGACAACCTAGCATATTTATGGGTGCAACTAGACCAAAACATGAGAGCTAAAGACTCTAAAACACCCGATATACAAACTACTAAAATACCGAAAAACCTTAGTAAAGAAAGGTATAACAAAAGTTATAAAGATCAACCTTTTGATGGTGGTTTTAATATAACTAGTGTAACTAATGAAGATGACAGCAAGCTATCTTACACAATAAACCAAACCATGATGCGTATTAATTTACCAAAACCATTGGCATCTGGCGATACTTTTAGTTTTAAAATTGAATGGTGGTACAATATCAACAACCATAGAAAAGATGGTGGTAGATCTGGTTATGAGCATTTTACAGAAAACGGAAATAACAACTACGTAATTGCTCAATTTTTTCCTAGACTTTGTGTGTATGACAATGTAGAAGGTTGGCAAAATGATCAATTTTGGGGAAGAAGCGAATTTGCTTTAGAATTTGGTGATTATACCGTAAACATTACTACTCCAGAAGACCACATGTTAGGCGCAACAGGAGTATTACAAAACGAACAAGAGGTACTTAGTAAAAAAGAATTAAAAAGATTAACTAACGCTAGAAAAACGTTTGACAATCCTGTAATTATTAGAACACAAGAAGAAGCAACAGAAATTGAAAAAAGCAAAGCTACAGCTACCAAAACATGGAAATTTAAAGCTAAAAATGTTAGAGATTACGCATTTGCATCATCTAGAAAATTTATTTGGGATGCAATGGCAGTAGATATTAACGGTAAAACGGTGATGGCTTATTCTTTATATTCTAAAGAAGCAAACCCATTATATGGCGATCATTCTACCAGAGCTGTCGCGCAAACTTTAAAAACATATTCTAAATATACGTTTGATTATCCGTACCATAAAGCAATTTCTGTAGATGGACAAATGGGTATGGAGTATCCTCAAATTTGTTTCAACCCAGGAAGACCAAATGCCGATGGCACTTACTCTGATAGAACAAAATACAGAATGATAAAAGTAACCATACACGAAGTTGGTCATAATTTCTTTCCGATGATTGTAAATTCTGATGAGAGACAATGGACTTGGATGGATGAAGGATTAAATTCTTATGTAGAAATGTTAGCCGAACTGGCTTACGACAAAGATTTTCCGATCACTAGAGGATATCCAAAGAATATTGTAAAATACATGAGCGGAGATCAGTCTAAAATTGCACCTATTATGACAAAAGGAGACAATGTATATGAGTTTGGGAATAATGCCTACGGAAAACCTGCAACAGCTTTATGGATTTTAAGAGAAACCATAATGGGAAAAGAATTATTTGATCATGCATTTAGAACATACTCTAAACGTTGGATGTTTAAACACCCAACACCAGCAGACTTTTTTAGAACCATGGAAGATGCATCTGGCGTAGATTTAGATTGGTTTTGGAGAGGATGGTTTTACACAACAGATGTAACCGACATTGGTATTAAAGAAGTGAAAAAATACCACACAAAATTAGTAGGTGATAATGTAGATTTTATAGAAGACACCACCACAGGACTTGGTTTTAAAGCGAATATTAATAAAGACTCTAAATTTCATTATGAAATAACATACAACAAGCCAGGCGGTTTGGTAATGCCAATTATTGTGCAATTTACCTACAAAGATGGTACTACTGAAAGAAAAGTATATCCGGCTCAAATATGGAGATATAATGATGATGAAATAACCAAAGTATTTAGCACTAACAAAGAACTGTCTAAAATTGAAATAGACCCAGATTTAGAAACTGCAGATGTAGATACCTCTAACAACAACTGGCCTAAAGAAGACAAAAATAAATTCGAAAAATTTAAAAAAAATATTAAAAAATAAATCCAACATTTTTTCTTACAAAATAAGCAATTAAAATATCACGCTTATCCATAAGAAAAACACCCCCATGTTGTTAAATTAGTTTTTTTTTAAGATGTAATTAATTAGTATATTTGCATCGTTAATCCTAAATAACAATGTATTGTATTTGTATTCTCTATTAAAAGACCTTGTCCCTAAAACAACGTTAAGAAAACAAGTCTCTCTATTTTCTCTTTTGTTGGGGGTTATTTTTATGAGCTATAAATTTGTAGACCATTTATCTACAAATAATACTCCTAAACACAATACGTATTCTTCTTATACAAATACTGAAACTAAATCGGTAATATCAACTTTTAAAACTACAAACAACAGTTTTTTTAAAAACGATATTGCTCAAGCCAATACTTTTAATTGCGGCGGTACTCCTGGAGGAACAGGACCTAATGATGATTTTGATGGCGACGGAATTTGTAATGATGTAGATATAGACGATGACAACGATGGTGTTTTAGATACAGTGGAAACTCTATTTTGCCCCACAGGAGATTCAACTAACCCTTTTACAGCACTAAATCAAGTTAATAATATACCATCGGGTAGATATTTTTTTAATTTAGGAAGTGGTTTGTTTGAAGCGGATGTAGATAATAGTGAAGGTGGTGGTTGGGTTTTGGTACTTCAATATGTTCACTTAGGTGGAACAAACCCTGCATTAAACGTAATATCTCCAGGAGCCAATTTACCTAAAAACAGTGTAGCTAATTTAGGGACCAACGAATCTAGTATTGTTGAAAATTGGGGGCATACTGGTAATACAGCGCTTTCTCAGTTTACAAATATTACCGATGTGCGTTTTTATGGAATAAGTAGTGGGCACAATAGGGTATTACATTTTAAAACAGGTCTTAATTCAGTTATTAATTATTTTAAAACAGGTACAGGTTCAGTTACCACTGCTTTAAGCACTAATTTTACGTCATTAACAAATCATTCTGCGAACCTACCTGCAGCTGTATCTTCTGTGTTTACTGACAGAGCAGATTATGCTATGACAAATTTTCCTTTTTTTAAAACGGCTAATTATCATTGGGGTATCAAAGGGGTAGATACAAGATGGGAATCGGATGATTTTCCAAACGACTCTAGTAAAAACACTATTCATAAAATCTGGGTTAGAGACACTACTACTTATGTTTGTGCAGATACAGATAATGACGGTATTCCCAATCGTTTAGATTTAGACAGTGACGGAGATGGTTGTCCAGACGCAGTAGAAGCAGGTATTTCTACGAACTTATTAACATCAGCAACTGTTAGTAACGGATCAGGTGGTACAGTAACCAGTACAACATCAATTGCAAATGCATTGGTTACGGGTACTACAGATGCTAATAACAACGGTTTATTAGATAGTGTAGAAAACGGCACAACGGGTACAATCAATTATAATTCTTATTACAACATTTATGCAGAAGACAATGCTTTAAATAATTGTTTAGATTCTGATGCTGACGGTTTAGGAGATGTAATTGATTTAGATGATGACAATGATGGTGTTTTAGATGTTGACGAACAAGCTTTTACTACCGCAACTTTATCAAACTCAGGAATAACAATATCTACAGAATTTGGCTCTTGGAACGGAAATTCTATTTCAGAGATTGTAGATGGTACAACAAATAATGAATTTGCATTTGCAGACGAAGCTAACGCTTCTAATAAAGTAATTATAGCTCTTGATTTAGTTGCCCCAGAAGTATTGTCTTCTATGGAATTTAATTTAGATGATAATGACGGATTTATAACATCAGGTTCTAGTTATAAAATTCAAGGGTCTGATAATGGTATCAATTGGGTAGATATTAAATATGGTTACGCATTTGACCCATATTCAACTACACAAACTTTTTCTTTTGAAGAAAACAAAACATTATATCTAAAATATAGAGCTTTTTTAATTTCTGGAACAATAACAAATAACTCTTATGTAAAAGAAGTAAATCTTAAAAGGAAAGTTTTTACAGACATAGATACAGACAATGACGGTGTTGAAAATCGTTTAGATTTAGATTCTGATGGTGATACTTGCCCTGATGCAGTAGAAGCAGGTGTTTCTAAAAATGTATTAACCTCAGGTATTGTTAAAAATGGTTCAGGTGGTACAGTAACTAGTACAACAACTATAAACAACGCATTGGTAACTGGTTTAGATAGCAACAACAACGGATTGTTAGATAACGTAGAAAACGGCACAACAAGTACTATTAATTATATCTCGTTTTATAAAAAATACGCAACACAAGGTACTTTATCTGTTTGTGGAGGTTCTGATGGAGACCAAGTTGGAGATCTTATAGACATCGATGACGATAATGATGGTGTTTTAGATGCAGATGAACAGGCTTTTACAATAACAACTTTGTCAAACACAGGAATAACTGTTTCTACAGACTTTGATACTTGGAGTGGAAATTCTATTTCAGAAATTATTGACGGTACAACGAATAACGAATTTGTATTTGAAGATGAGGAAAATGTTACAAATAAAGTAATTGTAGCGTTTAATTTAGTTACCCAAGAAGTATTGTCTTCTATGGAGTTTAATTTAGATGATAATGACGGATTTATAACATCAGGTTCTAGTTATAAAATTCAAGGATCTAATAATGGTACCAATTGGATAGATATTAAAAATGGTTACGCAATTAATCCATATTCAACTACACAAACTTTTTCTTTTGAAGAAAACAAAACGTTATACTTAAAATATAGAGCTTTTTTAATTTCTGGAACTATTACAAACAACTCTTATGTTAAAGAAGTAAACCTAAAAAGAAAAGTTTTTACAGACATAGATACAGATAATGATGGTGTAGTAAATCGTTTAGATTTAGATTCTGATGGAGATGGTTGTCCAGATGCTTCAGAAGCGGGTGTTTCTAAAAGTTTATTAACATCAGCAACAGTTAGTAACGGTTCGGCAGGTTCTGTTACCAGCACAACAACTATAGCAAATGCTTTGGTAAGTGGTACCACAGATGCCAATAACAATGGCTTGTTAGATAGCGTAGATAACGGCACAACAAGTGCTATTAATTATAATTCTTATTACAAATCTTACGCATTAAACAACGCATTAAATAGTTGTTTAGATTCAGATGCTGATGGTTTCGCAGATCTAATAGACTTAGATGATGACAATGACGGAATTTTAGATGTAGATGAACAAACATATACGTCTGCAAAACTTTCAAATACAGGAATTACTGTTTCATCAGATTTAACTCCTTGGAACGGCACTACTATTTCAGACATTGTAGATGGTACAACAGGTAATGAATTCGCATTTGCTTCTGTATCTAACGTTACTAATAAAGACGTTGTCGTTTTTAATCTAGTAACACCAGAAGTCTTGTCTTCTATAGTATTTCAACAAGATAATAACAGAGAGTTTTTTGATGCAGGAAGTAGTTATAAAATACAGGGTTCAAATAATGGAATTGATTGGTCTGATATAAAAAGTAGTTCTGTTGAAGACATGAGTTTAGAAAATCTAAGATTCCCTTTTCATTATAATAAAACACCCTATTTAAAATACAGGCTTTTTATTGTTTCTGGAGGAATAAATCAAAGCCCATACTTAAAAGAGGTTCACTTAACCAAAAAAGTATACGCAGATAAAAACACAGATTCAGATGCAATTGTAGATCGTTTAGATTTAGATACAGACGGAGATGGGTGTTCTGATGCTTTAGAAGGTGGTGCAGCTTTAACAACTGCAAACCTTACTACTAGCGCAATGCCTGGTGGTAACACAAATGTAACTGCAGACCCAGTTTCTCAAAATATTTCTGGAACTGTAGATGATAATGGTGTACCTACTTTAGTTGCTGGAGGACAAACAATAAATTGGAGTCAAAACGCGAGTATTAACGAATCTTGTATAGATACAGACGGAGATTTAGTAAATAATGAGCTAGATTTAGATGATGACAACGATGGTATTTTAGATACTGAAGAATGTAGCGGACAAAGCTTTACCTTAGATTTAGGTGATTTTGACGATGAAGTTAACGATAGAGTAAATAGAGGGCAAAGTATCACAAAAACAAAACCATTAAATGGTGCTGGCACGGGTAAAAATGTAACCTTAACTATGGCGCACAATGGTACTTGGGGAAAAATTGAAACAAAAGCTACAGGTGGTTACCTTGATAGTTATTCCCCAACTAGTGATGACAGTGTGATAGAGTTTAGAGACATGGATATTACTAATCAACATGAAAGTTATGTTGAGTTTCAGTTTGATGTACCTGTCTACAACTTAAATTTTTACTACATAGACATTAACGACGGTGGCTATACAGGACCTGAAAAAACAATTATAGAAGGGTCTTACAATGGTGTTATTCACACCCCAATAACTACAAACTTTTACCGAAACAATTTTCCAGCAATAAATGGTGTTCTTAATAATATTTATGAAGGTACCAATGCTTCTAATGAAAACATTATAAAAATAAATTTTGACCAACCTGTTACTGTATTAAAAATTAAAGTTACCGCAACAACATCAAACAACGTAAAATTAAACCAGGCACTTTATAACCTAAATTATTCTTTTTGTAAAGATTCAGATTCAGACGGATTGTTAGATCGTATAGATCTAGATGCTGATGATGACGGTTGTGCAGATGCAATAGAAAATGGTGGTGGTTTTACCAACGGTATGTTAGTACAAAGTTCAATTACAACTGGTGGCACTTCTGTTAATATGAATTTAGGGAACACTGTAGATGCAAATGGTGTACCAGTTATTGCTACTGGAGGGCAAACTATCAACAATAGCCAAAATGCAGCCGTAAATAGTTCTTGTATAGACACAGACGCAGATGGCGTTAATAATTATGTAGATTTAGACGATGATAATGATGGTATTTTAGATACCGAAGAATTACAGTGTAGTAACTTTACTCCTGTTGATTTTACGAATACTACTAATATACCCACTATTGATGTTAACGGAGTTGATGTAAATGTAAATATAGCTACAAATGGTATCGGTTCAATTTCAGGTAGTAGCAATGGTAATTTATATCAAAATAATGGTGATCATACAGATAACATCAATGAAGTTATTATTAATTTTGATGTACCAGTACTTGTTGTAATCAAGTCTAAAGTAAATAGTAACGATGCTTGGTTTGCGAAAAACGATAACTACAATATAAGTGATTATGGCAACAATTTTGAGTTATCAGACCCAAATAATGACCTTAATGTAACCTCTACAAGCCCAAAAAACTTCATAAAATTTACTTCAGTTGCAGCGAACCAAAACAATTATAATGATGATTGGACTATTACTACAAAAAAACTTACGAGTAGTTTAACCATAAAGTATCAAAATCCAGAGCAAACGAATAATGGAGGTGCCATTAATATTGGAATAATTTGTGTAGCCCATGATACAGATACAGATGGTATTCCTAATTATTTAGATTTAGATTCAGACGGAGACGGTTGTGCAGATGCTGTAGAAGGAGACGGACCTTTTTTAGTTTCTAATTTGGTAACAGACACTACTATTGATGGTGGTAATGATGCAACAGGTTTCACAGGAATCTCAGGAGCATCACCAGTAAAACAAAATTTAGGAACCACAGTAGATACTACCCCAGACAGTGCAACGTATGGGGTGCCAACTGTTGGTACAGCAACTACTGCAGTAACACAAGGCGTGGGTATTGGTTTAGATAAAACGTTAGAAAATTGTACAGATACCGATAGTGACGGGATTTCAGATTTTACAGATTTAGACGATGACAATGATGGTATTTTAGATATCATTGAAAGCCCAAATTGTTATTATGCTGCCTCAGAAGTTAAAAGTTTAATTACTTCAATAACTTCACAATTTGATTCAGACGTTAGCTTTGAACTTTTATATAATGAGATTTTAGAAACAACAGAAGCTGCTGGATTTACTTTTTCTAGTACTGTTTTACCATCTGAAAATCAACCTGGTAGTAATCTTTTTACCATAGAATTTACAAAACCTATAGAATTAGGGTCATTGGTAATTAGCAACAATATATCTCATACAGATTCTGCCAGAGCCTTATTATTTGGATCTAATAATGGTACAGATTATGTACAGTTAACTTCTACAGAAAGCAATATTAGAACTACAAGCGGAACTACATTTACAATAGACCAAAATCAAAATAAATACCTCTATTATAAAATTCAAACTTCAGTAGCTGGTGGTATTTTAACATATGATTTTATAGCAGAAATTACGCCTGTTGTAGCAAGTAACTATAATGCAAACTCTTACCCAAAAGCAACCTGTACCGACGACAATGATAATGATGGTATTTTTAACCATTTAGATTTAGATTCTGACGGAGACGGTTGTGCAGACGCCATAGAAGGAGACGGAACTTTTATACTATTAAATTTAGTAACAGATACTACTATGGATGGTGGTAATGATGCAACAGGTTTTACAGGAATCACAGGAGCATCACCAGTAAAACAAAACTTAGGCACCACAGTAGATACAGACCCAACAAGTGCAACGTATGGCGTGCCAATTGTAAGTCCAGCAACTGTTGCGGTAACGCAAGGTGTGGGTATTAGTGCAGATAAAACGTTAGAAAATTGTACCGATACCGATAGCGATGGCATACAAGACGCTATTGATTTAGACGATGACAATGATGGTATTTTAGATACAGATGAACAATTTTGTAGAAACATATCAGATTTTTCTGATAAGTCTACAGCTTTAGTTAATGTATTAGACGGTGCTACTGTTATTGGAACAAGAACTATTTCATTATCAGGAACAGCATCTATTTCTGATGGTTTTTCAAATGGAGATATAGAAATATCGAATCCAAATGCAGCTGCAAATTCTGATGCAACTATAGAATTTCAATTTACTAATAGTCAAGAGGTAACTATAAAACATGCGTTATTAATTGGAGGTTTTTTTGATGGAAATTCATCTGACTCAGATCAGTTAAAAATTACGAATCCTTCAGGAGGATTCACCATCTCGGATCCCAATAATCAGCTTGTTGTTTTATCTCAAACAACTACAGAATTAATTGTTAGAGGAAATACTAATAATCTAAGCAACTCACAAGTTTGGGAAATTAAAACAACGGGTAAGAGCGTAATTGTTGATGTTTTAGATGCGTTGGTTTCAGGAAAAGTACCATTTAACATTTCTGTTGTAGTATGTGATTTAGATACAGACAACGACGGTATTATTAACCGTTTAGACCTAGACTCTGATGGAGACGGTTGTGCAGATACTATAGAAGGAGACGGTGCTTTTTTGCCAACAGATTTGGTTACCTCTACAATAGATGGTGGTAATACTGGTGTAAGTTTTACAGGAATTACAGGAGCATCCCCAGTAAAACAAAACTTAGGCACCACAGTAGATACAGACCCAACAAGCGCAACGTATGGAGTGCCAATTGTAAGCCCAGCAACTGCTGCGGTAACTCAAGGTGTAGGTATTAGCAAAAATTCAAAACTTGAAAGTTGTACAGATACTGATGGCGATAGTGTTATAGACTACGATGATTTAGATGATGATAATGATGGGGTAATGGATACAGATGAACAATTATGTAGAAACTTATCAGATTTTTCTGATAAGTCTACAGCTTTGGTTAATGTATTAAACGGTACTACTGTTATTGGAACAAGAACAATTTCATTATCAGGAACAGCATCTATTTCTGATGGTTTTTCAAATGGAGATATAGGAATATCGAATCCAAATGCAGCTGCAAATTCTGAGGCAATTATAGAATTTCAATTTACTGATAGAAACGAAATAACTATAAAACATGGGTTATCAATTGGAGGTCTTTTTGATGGAAATTCATCTGACTCAGATCAATTAAAAATTACGAATCCTTCAGGAGGATTCACCATCTCGGATCCCAATAATCAGCTTGTTGTTTTATCTCAAACAACTACAGAATTAATTGTTAGAGGAAATACTAATAAAACAAGTAGCTCACAAGTTTGGGAAATTAAAACAACGGGTAAGAACGTAATTGTTGATGTTTTAGATGCGATGGCTACAGGAATAGTGCCATTTAACATTTCTGTTCTAGTATGTGATTTAGATACCGACAACGACGGCATTCCAAACCATTTAGATTTAGATTCTGATGGAGATGGTTGCCCAGATGCAGTAGAAGCGGGTATTCCAACGGCATTAACCGCGGGAAGTGTTACCAATGTTGATGCTACAGATGCTACAGCAAATACTACAAGTACTGTTTCAGACGCGGTAATAGATGTTACTGCAGACCCAGTTGGCGCTAATGGTTTTGCCAATAGTTTAGAGAGTGGTGCTACAGATTCTGGTACAGTTGCCAATGCATATACCACTACAAACTATACAACTTATGGGTTAGATAATAGTAAGAATGGTTGTGGTATTCCTATGATTACGCAGGTATATCAGAGTGCAAATAAACGTTGGATAGAAATTACCAACATCAACAGCAATATTATAGTACCTAATGCTGCTACTCTTGGTTTGTATAAAGATTTAACAGGCAATCAAGATGATGTAGCACCTACAACATCTATAGCAAATAGTGCAGAAATAGCAGGCGGTAAAACTATTTTATTTTCTTCTAGTGCTGTTGCAAATAAAGCAACTACAGCAACAGAGACTATAAATTCAGCGATTACAGATTTTGAGGGTGAAAATGACCAGCTTATTATATCAAGAGGAAACGGTGTAAAAAGTTATAACGGACGTGTAGATATCATTAAAGACATTGAAGATAAAACTAGTTATGTTCGTATAGACGAAGCGATAACAGGCAATGCTACTTATACCAGTTCAGAATGGGTTGCCTATGTAGACGATACCATAACAACCTATACCGATGTAAATGATGCGGCTACAGAAAGACATGTACATGCTCCGTTAATTTCAGAGATATCATCTGCCAACGATCAGGCAAATATAAAGCCAGGTCTGCATAGAGTTTTATTAACCGAAAAAACAGCGAGTGGTTGGTCTAACGGATTTCCAGACAGATCAAGACATGTGCGTGTAGGAATAGATTACAATCATACCTCAACAGCTTTAAATGCTAGAAAGTTAACAGTACATAATGGTAGTATTCTTAGCATTACCAACCAAGCATTAGTAGTTTCAGATGCTATTGATATTAACACTGCAACAGATCAGATTCGTTTGGTAAGTTCAGGCAATAACAACCAAGCCCAGTTGATACAAACCCATGAAGGAGTTGGTAATATTACCGGAGCCGGAAGACTGTTGGTAGACCAAAACTCAGAAACCTCAAGTGTGTATCGATTTAACTACTTTAGTTCACCAGTAAACAGTATTGGAGCAACTACTTTTACAGTAGCAGATGTTTTAAAAGACGGAACCACGGAACTAGATGCAAGCAGTACCGTAGGCACTCAAGTAGCCAAAGAGATTGACTTTGTAGCTGGTTATGACGGAGATAATACCGATCCTATTAAAATAGCTAATTATTGGCTTTTTACGCAAGCTGCAGGAGGCAATTGGTCTCAAAAAGGAAGCACAGGAGTAATACCACAAACCGATGGTTTTATTATGAAAGGAACCGGAGTTGCCCAAAACTATACCTTTAGTGGAAGTCCGAAAGACGGAACATTAAGCACAAGTATTGGCGCCGAAGAGTTTTATTTAGTAGGAAACCCTTATGCATCATCTTTAAGTGTACAAAAGTTTTTACAAGACAATTTAACTACTTTAACAGCAACGGCTTATTTCTGGCAACATGCAGGCGAAGATGTAGCTTTTGGTACCCAAGGACATAATTATGCAGGGTATATTGGTGGGTATGCTACACGTAACCTTTCGATGGGCTTAAAGGCAAACGACCCTCAAATAAGTGGTGAATTTGATATTTATTTAGAAGCAGAAGATGCTACTTTTACAGGAAGTACTCAGACAATTAATGGTACTACTGTGGTAGAACTAAATACAACAAACAGTAGTGTTGAGTTTGCAAACCTTGTAAAAGGAGTTGATGTTTTAACCTTACAATACCAATCTGCTAATAACAAGCTGATTAAAGTACATGTAAATGGGGTGTTTAAGCAAGATATAGAATTAACAGCTAATACTGCTCAGCCATTTGGTCTGTTTAATATCAACCTTTGTGTAGAGGCTGGTAGTACTGTTACACTTATTTCTAATGACAGCAATACTGCTTACATCGATCTTTTAAGATTATATGATGCAGACGGAGACATTAGTTGTTCGCCAAGTTTAGGAACAGGAGTTACTTATAAAGTACCTGGCCCATTTGTACCTATCGGACAAGGCTTCTTTATTGAAGGAGATGCTGGTGGTGCTGTTGAGTTTAACAACAGCCAAAGAGCCTTAGTTATAGAAGATGGTGAAAACTCAGTATTCTTTAGAGGACAAGCCAAAACAACAACAGCGAATACAAACACAGAAAACAGCACCTTACCACTTATTAAGTTAGGGATGGATTATCTGAATGCAAACAATACCACCTTGCACCGTCAGCTAGGAGTATCATTCAAAGCCACCAATACATTTGCATTTGACAAAGGGTACGATTCAGAGATTTTTGACATCAACCCAACAGATGTGTATTGGAAGTTTGACAACAACAATAGCAAATACGTGATTGCAGGTGTACAAAGTATTAGCGACGATTTAGAAATTCCTTTAGAGATAGTGATTGCTAAAGACCAAAGTACGGTTGTATTTGGTATCGATGAGATACAGCAAATAAGCAATGAGGTGTACATACTAGACAAGTTAACAGGGCATACACATCAAATAACCCACAACAGTGCGGCAATTGTTTTAGATGCTGGGGTGTATAGCGATCGTTTTGCAGTAACTTTTAAAGCACAAGCAGCTTTAAGTACCACACAAACAGAGGCAGTAAACAATAGTTTACAAGTATATTACAATACCATAGATGCCATAGAATTGGTAAACAAAGACAATCTAAGCATCCATGAGGTAAGCTTATACTCTTTAGATGGCCAAGAAGTTAAAAAATGGAAGGTTACAGAGAATAACACGCAAACAAACAGCAGTTATAAAGTAAGCAACCTTGCTAGTGGTATATACTTTGTAAAAGTATACACCAAAGACAAACAAACAATCTCTAAAAAGCTATTAATAGATTAGCGAACAACATAGTGATTAAGAAAAAGAAAACCCTACAAACAAAATGTTTGTGGGGTTTGTTTTTTAAAGTATAATGGCCTGATCTAAAACAATAAACAATACCAAATACTAGTAAAATAGTTTTTTTTAAGAGAGAGATATTAATTTTTGGTCTTTCTAAACATCAACCAAAAACCTATTAAAATTAAAGGGATACTTAACACTTGACCAGTATTTAAAGGACTAAACAACCACTCTTCTCCTCTTTTTACAACTTGAGGTTCTTTTAAAAATTCTATCACAAAACGTAAAGACCATAAAACGACCATAAAGAGGCCAAAAAGAAAACCTGTTTGTTGTTTTCTAGACGTTTTCCAATACAAGTGCCACATTACAAAAAACAAAGCTAAATAACTAAATGCTTCATATAATTGAGTTGGATGTCTGGGTAATGTTTCTCCTGCAGCTGTAAATATTACTCCAAAACTACTACCAGTTTCTTTTCCGTAAATTTCTGAATTAAAAAAGTTACCAAAACGAATAAAAAATCCGGCAAGGGCAACCATAATTGCCAATCGGTCTAAAATAAATAACCAAGGTTTGTTTAAGTGTTTCTTAGAATAGAAATACAGTGCAACAGGAATTCCTATTGCAGCTCCATGACTAGCAAAACCAGTAAACCCTGTAAATTTCCATCCTTTAATAATACCAAATAAAGCATCGTTGGCACTTTGCTTAATCGGTAAAAATATCTCAAGTAAATGATTTTGGTAATAATCCCAACTATAAAAGAAAACATCACCTAAACGCATACCTACAAGCATCGATATAAAAACATACATAAAAAGTGTGTCTAATTTTTCTAAAGAAATTTTATCTTCTTGGTATACTTTTTTCATCAAGCGCAAGCCTAATAAAAAAGCTGCTACAAACATTAAGCTGTACCATCGAACCACAAAAAAACCTAAATCTATACCCAAAGAAGGGTTCCACTCTATTGCTAAAAAATTCATATTTTATAATCTGTGTTTGGCCGAACGCAGTGAAGACCTTAATTTCTAATATCTGATAATTTACAAACCTCTCGACTGCGCTCGAGGAGACAATTGTTAGTTTTTTTCTTCTAATTTTTCTGGCACAGGGTCATACCCACTTTTCCCCCAAGGATGGCAACTAAAAATTCTTTTTAATGCCAACCAACCGCCATTAAATAATCCATGGCGTTGCAATGCTTCTACAGTATAATGAGAACAGGTTGGACTAAACCTACATGTTGCTGGTGTATATGGTGATATTGCTATTTGATAAAAACGTACTAACAATATAAATGGATAAGACACTATTTTTTTCAAAACTAACTGTATGAGTGAAATTATAAAATTGCAGTTACTGCCATTAAGAGAATTGTGCTCTAAAATTTGTTATTATTTCTAATTTAAAGAAAATGTGGTGCCGTCTTTACCATCTTTTAATTGAATGCCTAATGCAATTAATTCGTCTCTAATTTGATCAGACAACGCCCAGTCTTTATTATCTCTTGCTTGTTTTCTTAATTTGATTAATAAAGCCACTACTCCATTTATTTTTTCTGAATTGTCTTGAGAATTTTCATTCATCAAACCTAAAACATCAAAAATAAAATTATACAAAACAGTGGTAAACAGTAATAAATCCTCTGCTGTTAAACTCGCTTTATCTTCTTTAATTAGGTTAATTACTTTAACGGCGTCGAATAAATGGGCAATTAAAATTGGTGTATTAAAATCGTCATTCATTGCTGCATAACAATCCTTTTTCCATGCTAATACATCAAAAGTAGATGTTTTGCCTGATTTTACATTTGCTAAAAGCTGCACCGCTTCCATTAACTTAGTGTGTCCTTTTTCTGAAGCCTCTAAAGCATCACCAGAAAAATCTAAAATACTTCTGTAATTCGCCTGCATGTTAAAAAAACGAACAACGCTTGCTGAAAAAGCTTTTGGAAGTATGTTATTTTTACCCGATAAAATTTCATTCGGTAAAATAAAATTACCGGTAGATTTTGCCATCTTCTGGCTATTTAACAGCAACATATTTGTATGCATCCAATAACTTACAGGGTTTTTACCACTGCATGTTTTAGATTGTGCAATTTCGCATTCGTGGTGCGGAAACTTTAAATCCATACCACCACCATGTATGTCAAATTGTTCTCCTAAATACTTGGTACTCATCACAGAACATTCTAAGTGCCAACCAGGAAAACCATCGCTCCAAGGAGAGGGCCATCTCATTATGTGGCGTTCATCTGCTTTTTTCCAAAGTGCAAAATCTTGTGGATTTTTTTTATCAGATTGACCATCTAAAGTACGCGTATTGTGTATTAAATCTTCTACTTTTCTGCCCGATAAAATACCATAATGGTTTTCTTTATTGTAAGCTAAAACATCAAAATAAACAGATCCATTTACCTCATAACCAAAGCCTTTTTCGATAATTTCTTTGATCATTTCTATTTGCTCTAAAATATGACCAGTAGCTGTTGGCTCTATACTTGGTGGTAAAAAGTTGTAATTTTTAAGCACATCATGAAAATCTACCGTGTAACGCTGTACAACTTCCATCGGCTCTATTTCTTCTAACCTGGCTTTTTTTGCAATTCTATCTTCACCTTCATCTGCATCATTTTCTAAATGACCCGCATCTGTAATATTACGTACATAACGCACTTTATACCCCAAGTGTAAAAGATATCTATACACCACATCAAAAAACATAAATGTTCTTACATTTCCTAGGTGCGCATTGCTGTATACCGTAGGACCACATACGTACATACCTACATATCCGTCTGTTAGGGGTTTAAATTCCTCTTTTGTTTTTGATAAAGAGTTGTATACTTTAAGTTGATTTTCTTTGTAAAGTTCCATTAAAAAAATACCTTTTTATAGACGATAAATATAGGCACTTTTAAAAGAATAACGAAACCAAAATTGGTAGAAGTTATTTTGTTTTATGAAATTAAAAAAAAGAGTTTAATTAATATATATTTAAAATTAGTAGGGTCTTGACTTTTTATATTCGTTTCGGAATTGTAATTTTGCAGCTTATGGATAAATTAAAACAGCGCTGGGGCATACAAAGCAATTGGGCAATTGTGGCAATCTTTATTGTTTTTGCAATAAACGGTTCTTTTGCTTCTTGGGCAGCCAAACCAATAACAAGTTTTATTGGCCTTTCTGCAGAAACTACAAACGCATGGTTGTATTGGCCTTTACGTTTTTTACTGATTTTTCCTATCTACCAACTAACACTACCTATTGTTGGATGGCTTTTTGGGCAGTTTAATTTTTTCTGGGCATTCGAAAAAAAATTTCTTTGCCGTTTAGGCCTTGGCTTCTTGTTTAAAAATTAAATTTCAGAAATTTCTTCTGTAGAAAAAACATATACATACAACCACATTAATGTAAATGTTGGCAATACATCTGTATAAGGTATAATTTCTTCTATAAAACTAATAATACTTGCTATTTTAGCTTTTTTGCCTTTGTACATTTTTAACATAAAATAACTTGACAAAGGCGCCCAAATAAAATCGAAAAAAGGAATTGGAATGATGCCAACAACATCTATTAAAATACTAGCGATTAGTTTTTTATATTTTATACTCATGTTTATTTTTAATTACAATAGCGTTTAAAACAAATTTCTTGCCAAAAAGTTGTTTTTAGCAAAATAGACATTTACTTTTAAGAAATATTTTTTAACAATGACTTTTTCTGATTTTAAAGATAAAATAACGACCATTAAAACGAGTAATTTAGGCGGATTAAATGCACAGTTTAAACTAGCACCAAAAATGCGTTTAAAATACAATGCAGAAAAAATTAAAGCGAGACAACCAAAAGTAGCCGCAGTTTTAGCTTTATTTTATCCGGATGATCATAACAACATGTGTTTTCTATTAACCCAAAGAGCTCATTATAAAGGTACACATTCTGCTCAAATTAGTTTTCCGGGTGGTAAAATAGACGCTGTTGATAATTGTTTAGAAGAAACCGCTTTAAGAGAAACTTTTGAAGAAGTAGGTATTGCCGAAAAAGAAATTACTGTTCTTAGAGAATTGACAGACGTGTATATTGCCCCAAGTAATTTTTTAGCAACTCCTTTTATTGCATATGCAGATGAGAAACTCGTTTTTAAAAAAAATTATGAGGTAGCAAAAACAATCAATGTGCTGGTTAGTGATTTGCTAAACGATAAAACAATTACAACTACTTTTATTAATAACACCTATTTAAAAAATGAGACAGTGCCTTGTTTTCTATTAAATAACACTGTTGTTTGGGGAGCAACTGCAATGATCTTATCAGAAATTAAAGAACTTTTAAAATAGGTTCTTTATTAATTGTTTTTGTAGATTTGTGTTTCAACTAAAAAAGAATAAGAATGCCTTTACTAAAAAGGAATCCGTTTGGTCATATTTTACTACTAAAAAAATGGCTAATTCGTTTTTTCGGAATAATATCGCACGGAAGGTACCGTAATTTTAACAACCTAAACATTGAAGGCTCTGAAATATTAAGAGACTTACCAGACAGTGGTGTTTTATTTATTTCGAATCATCAAACTTATTTTGCAGATGTTGCAGCTATGTTTCATGTTTTTAACGCCTCTTTAAAAGGACGCGATGACACTATTAAAAATGTTGGCTATATATGGCATCCGAAGTTAAATATTTATTTTGTTGCCGCTGGCGAAACCATGAGATCTGGTATTTTACCAAAAATATTTGCTTATGCAGGTTCTGTTTCTATTGATAGAACATGGCGTAGTGCGGGTAAAAACGTAAATAGACAGGTTAAAAATTCTGATATTTCTAATATTGGTAAAGCTATAAAAGATGGCTGGGTTATTACTTTTCCGCAAGGTACCACTACCCCATTTAAACCAATTAGAAGAGGAACTGCACACATTATTAAAACTTTTAAACCTGTAGTTGTACCGATTGTAATTGACGGATTTAGACGTTCTTTTGACAAAAAAGGATTGAATATTAAGAAAAGAAATGTATTGCAATCTATGGTTATCAAGCCTCCTTTAGAAATAGACTATGAAAACGAAGAAATTGCAGATATTGTAACAAAAATAGAGTTTGCAATAGAGCAACACCCTTCTTTTCTTAAAGTTTTATCACCTAAAGATGCAGAAGAATATATAAAAGAGGAATTAGAATTGAATAAGAAAAGAAAATTTTGGAGCAGTTAAGAAAGGCATCTGTAAGTTATTAGCTTTAATTAATTGAACAAAAAACACCTTACTCATATCAAATTCATAAAAAAATATACCTAAAAAAAGGCCTTACAAAATTGTAAGGCCTTTTACTTTATAAGTGCAAAGAGTATTACTCTTTTGCTTTGTTTTTAAAATCTTCAAATTTATTAGATTCTTTCTTTGGCCAGCTATTGTTAGAAGTATCTACATCTGCTGTTTCAAAATCTGGATCTACAACTATACTCTTAATTTCTTTAGTTGCCGCAAAAACTCTTTTAACAGAAGTATCATCTTTCATCCAAATCTGAGCAGGAAACGTTTGTCTTTCTGTAGTTCCATCAGCATAAGTTAACTCTACAATTAATGGCATAATTAAACCACCTGGCTTTTCGAACTCTACAGAGTAAATATAAGCAGGTACTTCTTTACCATCTGCATAAGTATCCATTGCCTTAGAGTTGGCATCTTCTTTTTTATCTGTGATATAAACCAAGTCTCCTAAACCATCAAAATATTGCTTGTATTGCTCTTTTAATTTAGCAACTCTTTCGCTTGGCTTGTCTGTTAAATACAAAGGCTTTACCTCTTTTACACCAATGTCTGTAACATCTGTTGTATAAAACCAGCCTCTCCAGAACCAGTCTAAATCCATACCAGAAGCGTCTTCCATAGATCTAAAGAAATCTGCTGGTGTTGGGTGTTTAAACATCCATCTTTTTGAATACGTTCTAAAAGCATGGTCAAATAATTCTGGTCCCATAATTGTTTTACGCAACATGTATAAACCAGCAGCAGGCTTAGAATAAGCGTTTGGTCCAAATTGTTTTACGTAATCTCCTTGAGACATAATTGGAGATATATTACTTTGATCTCCGCCCATATAACGAGTAATTTCTTTTGCAGGATTGGTTGCAAACAACTCTGGGTCATAAACTAATTCTGCTAAAATTTCTACAAAAGAGTTTAAACCTTCGTCCATCCAAGTCCATTGTCTTTCATCAGAATTAACAATCATCGGAAAGAAATTATGCCCAACTTCATGCACAATAACACCAATCATTCCTTTTTTAGTTCTATCAGAATAAGTACCATCTGCATTTGGTCTTCCAAAATTAAAACAAATCATCGGGTACTCCATCCCTTGTCTTTCAGAATGAACAGAGATAGCTTTTGGATAAGGATAATCGAAAGTTAATTTAGAATATTCTATTAATGTTGTTGCTACCGCTCTTGTTGAGTGCTCTTCCCAAAGTGGGTTTCCTTCCTTTGGATATAAAGAAACAGCCATTACTGTTTTACCATTTACATTAGTTGCCATGGCATCCCAAATATATTTTCTAGAAGATGCAAATGCAAAATCTCTAACTCTATTTGCTTTAAATTTCCAAGTTTTTGTTTTGGTAGCTCTACCTTTTTCTGCAATTTCTGCTTCGGCTTGCGTAACAATCATTACTGGGTTGTCAAAAGATTTTCTTGCAGTTTCCCAGCGTTTTCTTTGTTCTTTTGATAAAACTTCTTTTTCGTTTTGTAAAACACCCGTTGCATCTACAATATGATCTGCAGGCACGGTTAAATTTACTTCATAATCTCCAAATTCTAATGCCCATTCAGATCGACCCCAGAATTGCATGTTTTGCCATCCTTCTACATTATTATAGACTGCTAAACGTGGAAAAAATTGAGCAATAGTATAGTTGTTGTTTCCGTCAGGAAAAGACTCTAAACCAGAACGACCACCATCTTTATTAATGTCATTTATTTTATAATTCCAACGAATACTAAAGTTAAAAGAATCGCCAGAAGCCAATGGTTTAGGTAAATTAATACGCATCATTGTTCTGTTGATAAAATGAGAAAGCTGTGCGCCATTACTTGTTACACTTTCTATATTAAAACCAAAACCTTTAGAGGCTTTCATGTAATCATTTTTAAAATTTTCTGGTGTAATAAAAGGCACTGCACCTGTAGACTTTGCCAAAGGTGTTTTAGAATCGTCTGCTCTCATATTCTGGTCTAATTGTACCCATAAATATTCTAGCTGATCTTTTGAATTGTTGTGGTAAGTTATTTTTTCATTACCATAAATTTTATTTTCAGACTCCTCTAAACGAATATCCATCACATAATCAACTTTCTGTTGAGTATATTGATGCCCTGGTGCACCAGAAGCCGTATGCTGATCATTTGGCGTTGCCAAAACATCTTTTAATTGTCTAAATTTATTTTGATCTGTGTGCCCTTGTTGCACTTTGCTTTCCTCCTTTTTTTCTTGCGAAAAAGTTGCTGTTACAACAAAAAATAAGGATAGCACTAATAAAGATACTTTTTTCATTTGTATTGATTTGGTTATAATTGTCGCTAAATTTAGTAATAAGATTATAAATAAGTTAAAAAATGTTAAATTTTAACAAACCTTTATCAAAAATCGAATGGATTTAACGTGTAATTAGTCTTCGTTGTATTTAAAATTTAATTTATTATCTCTAACTTTACATTTCTATTTTATTTTATGAATAAAAAAACACCAGCATTACAAGAAGTAAAAGGGGTTTCTAAACCAGAAACTACCAATAAAAATGCTTTTGAAAAGATAAAAAAAAGTAGAGCAAAAATTACTTCAGCAGCAACTTTTATTGCTAAAATTTTAGAAGGCAATATTCCGTTTCTAAGCAGAGCCATCACTTTAGTAGAAAGTACAAATAGCAGGCATCAAGAAAAAGCAAACCAAATTTTAGAAGGCTGTCTTCCGTTTGCAAATAAATCGGTAAGAATAGGAATTACAGGTGTACCTGGTGTTGGTAAAAGTACATTTATAGAAGCCTATGGAAAATATTTAACTTCCAAAGGAAAAAAAGTAGCTATTTTGGCTATAGACCCTAGCAGTTCTGTTCATAAAGGTGCTATTTTGGGTGATAAAACTAGAATGGAGGAGCTGGTAACCGATACCAATGCCTTTATTAGACCTTCTGCCTCTGGTACTTCTTTGGGAGGTGTTGCTCAAAAAACACGCGAAAGCATTATTCTTTGTGAAGCTGCTGGCTTTGATACTATTATTATAGAAACAGTTGGTGTGGGGCAATCTGAAATAACTGTTAACGCTATGGTAGATTTTTTCTTACTCTTAAAACTAGCGGGAGCTGGAGATGAGCTACAAGGTATTAAACGCGGAATCATTGAAATGGCAGATGCTATTGTTATTAATAAAACAGATGGCGATAATATAGAAAATGCCAAAATTGCAAAAGTAGCATTTAATAGAGCGCTGCATTTATATCCCATAAAAGAAAGCAAATGGCAACCAAAAGTACTTACTGCTAGTGCTTTACAAAATAAAGGCATTGCTGATATTTACAACCTTATCGAAAGCTATATTTCTTTAACAAAAGAGAATCATTATTTTTACAAAAAAAGAAATGAGCAGAATAAGTTTTGGCTATTAGCAACTATTGAACAACAATTGAAAGATAATTTTTATAAGAATCAAAAAGTACAAGAGGCACTTGCAGAAGAAATAATTAATCTAGAAAACAGCAAAACAACACCTTTTAATGCTGCTAAAAAAATATTAAAATTATAGCCAGTTTTTAACAAAATAGCTAACTAATTTCACTCCATATTTTAGAAGTCTTCACCAACTGAATAAAAGTTTTTTTGATATTCGAGTTTTCTGGTTTAGACAAATTATCATCGTCTTGTAATAGTGAAATAGCAGTATTTCTTGCCGCTACTAATATTTTAGAATCTTTTACAATATCTGCTATTTTAAGATTTAAAACACCACTTTGCTGCGTTCCCATAATATTTCCCGGACCTCTTAATTTTAAATCTACTTCGGCTATTTTAAAACCATCTGTAGTATCTACCATCGTTTTTAAACGCGTTTTACCTTCTTCGGATAATTTATAACTAGATAATAAAATACAATAACTTTGGTCTGCACCTCTACCAACCCTTCCTCTTAATTGATGCAATTGAGAAAGCCCAAAACGTTCTGCACTTTCAATAATCATCACACTTGCATTAGGCACATTTACGCCTACTTCTATAACCGTAGTGGCCACCATAATTTGAGTTTCTCCGTTTACAAAACGTTGCATCTCAAATTCTTTATCTGCAGGTTTCATTTGCCCATGCACAATACTTATTTGGTATTTAGGAGAAGGAAACTCTCTAGAAACACTCTCATAACCATCCATTAAATCTTTATAATCCATTGCTTCAGATTCTTGAATTAATGGATACACAATATACACCTGCCTGCCTTTCTCAATTTCATCTTTCATAAATTTAAAAACAGACAAACGATTGCTATCAAAACGATGTACCGTTTTCACCTCTTTTCTACCAGGCGGCAACTCATCAATTACAGAAACATCTAAGTCACCATAAACAGACATTGCCAAAGTTCTTGGTATAGGTGTGGCAGTCATTACTAAAATATGAGGTACTATGGTATTTTTTTTCCATAATTTAGAACGCTGTGCAACACCAAATCGATGTTGTTCATCAATAATAGCAATTCCTAAATTTTTAAAAGTTACCTTATCTTCTAACAGTGCATGGGTGCCAATTAAAATATGTAGGCTTCCGTCCATTAAGTCATTATGAATTTCTCTTCGTTTTTTTACCCTAACAGAACCAGTTAATAATGCTACCTTAATATTCATGTTCGCCAACATTTCAGAAATGGCTATGTAATGCTGTGTTGCTAAAATTTCGGTCGGCGCCATCATTGTAGCTTGAAAACCGTTATCTAATGCCAAAAGCATTGCTAACAGGGCAACAATTGTTTTTCCAGATCCTACATCACCTTGTAAAAGACGATTCATATGAGCGCCAGAGGCAACATCTTTTCTTATTTCTTTTAAAACCCTTTTTTGTGCATTTGTTAGGTTAAAGGGCAAATAATCGTTGTAAAAAGTATTAAAATTATTACTTACATTTTCAAATACAAAACCTTTTATTTTTGATTTATTGATTAATTTTTTGCGTAATAATTGTAATTGAATAAAAAATAATTCTTCAAATTTCAATCTACTTTGTGCTTTTGCTAAACTTTCTTGGCTTTTAGGAAAATGTGCATTTAGCAATGCTTCTCGTTTAGACATCAAGTTAAAATTATCAATTATTTCTTGTGATAAACTTTCTGTAATATGATCGAAAAACTGTTGTAATAAATTTTGCACATAAGTCCGCATCAACTTATTAGAAACACCAGAATTTGTTAATTTTTCTGTGGATGGATACACAGGTTGCATTTTAGATTGCAATTTCTTTTTATAAACAGCAACCAATTCTAGTTCTGGATGCGGAATACTAAAGCTACCATTGTAATGATTTAATTTACCATACACTACGTAAGGTTCGTTAATTCTTAAGGCATCTTTAATCCATTTTTGCCCTTTAAACCATACCAACTCTATGCTACCTGTTTGATCTTGAAACGTTGCTACTAACCTACTTCCTCTTTTTTGTGCTACCGATTTAACACTTGTAATTTTACCCACAATCTGAACCTCTGCTGTAGTTGGTTGTAATTGATTAATCGTATAAAAAGTAGTCTTATCTATGTAACGAAAAGGAAAAAAGTTTAATAGATCGTTGCAAGTTTTAATCCCTAATTCTGCATACAAAAGCGATGCTTTTTGCACACTAACTCCTTTAATATATGTAATTGGATTATTTAAAGTCAACATATAAAATTATTGAGAACGAAAATACTGAAATGTAACAAATTATAGGTTCAATTGATTACAATTTTTAAAAATTAAAAAAAAATAAAATTTTATATAATAAAATGTGACTTCTACATAAAAGAAATGTCTAAATAATAAAAAGGAATGTCAATAAAAATTTGTACTATTGCATGTTCCCCAATTTAATAGTACAATATAATTTGCTAGAAAAATGAAAAGAACACCTCCGAATGGTCTTAATTCGTTTAGAATTTGGAAGAAAAGAAAAGAAATTGCCAGTAATTTAAAATCCCTAATTTTTATTATCCCATTAGCATTTACGATGCTAATTAGCACATCTAACTACGCATTTTTAGAAAAAAATGATCGTAGCCAACTTGTTTTTACGCTAAAAACAAAATCTCTTGATATTGAAAAGGACAGTTTACCCTTAAAACCTTTTTCAGACAATTCTAAAACTTGGACAACCAAGAACGGTTACAATTGGGCAGGTTGGGAACTACAAGAAAAACAACTTCAAAAAACAAACTATATTTTTGATAATGGTTCTTCTGAACAATACAATACTACCTACGTAAATTTACAAACTAGTGGTAATGTATTAACTAGTTACATCAGTAATAAAACAAAAAATCAGCAGGTTACCGCCAATACAAATCCTACTAATGGAACCGTTAAATTCTTTGAAGACGGAACCTATCTATACACACCGAATAAAGATTTTGTAGGTATAGACTCGTTTCAATTTACAGTTTGTGACATTAACAATTTAAATGATTGCAATACAGGAACCGTAAGTGTAATTATAAATGACTATAATAATTTTTCTAGAAACGCACATGCTAAAAACAACAAAGAACTGGAGTGTAATACTGCAGAAAGCTTTGTAAATGGTGAATATTTTGACAATGTACAAGTTACAACACCTAATTTTCCATTGGGTCTAATTCCTCCATGTTTAGGTACAATAGTAAGTGCAAATAACGTAATTGGTTCAGATGAAGCTGCTGCAAACATCGTTATGACTGGTGTTGGCTGTTTAGCAAGTATATCTGTAAAAGATACAGATGACACTTTTTCTGCTGGTACTTACGCTGGTTTTGAAGTAGGATCTATAGAATTAATTTCTGCTTCTGTTTTTGCAACTATCACTGTTAAAACTTATTTAAATGGAGTTCAGCAAGAGTCTAAAGTTGTTTCTTCTGATTTGATCTCTGCAGACGTATTTTTAATTAGTCCTGACGAAAGAATAACACTTGGCTATGTTGCTTCAAAAGAATTTGACGAGGTTAGAATAGAATATTTCTCTTTAGTTGGTGCACTTTATACCGCTCAAGTTTACAGAGCTGTAATAAAAAAATTCTGCCCTGGTGAAGCACTTGAATGTAATGAGCCAACAAGAATGAAAAACCCAGAACATTCAGTTGTTATTAATTCAGAAAATACAGGTATTTCTGGTTTAGCATGCGTTGGTTGTTCTGTTAACAATGCAGAAGATGTAATTAGTAGTGACGATGATGCATACGCTACCATAAATATGCTTGCTTCTATAGGTGTTATGGGAAGTATTGCAGTAGAAGATGTATTAAATGAATATCCTGCTGGTACATTTGCTGGCTTTGATATTTCTAACCCAAGCATTATAAACTTTGATGTTGCTGCATGGGTAACTATTAGAACTTTTTTAAATGGAGTCTCACAAGAAACATCTACCTCTGGATCATTAGCATCTGTTAATATTCCTATTTTAAATGGATCTGGCAGAAAAGTACTAGGGTTTGCCACAACTAAACCTTTCGATCAAGTAAAACTAGAAATTGTTAATCTTGCTAGTGTTTTAAATACTACAAGAGTATATGGCGCTGTTTTTCAAACTTTTTGTGAAGGAGAAGAGCTTTTATGTAATACTCCAACAACGTTAAGTACACCAACGTATCCTGTTGTTATTAATAGCGAAAGAACAGGTGTAAATTCGCTAGCGTGTGTTGGCTGTTCTTTAAATAATACACAAGATGCAATAGATAATGACGAGACAACTTATGCCCAAATGATTTTAGGGGTTAGTGTTCTCGCAGAAGCAAGTATGTCTATAAAAAATCAGATAACAAATTATCCAACCGGAACTTTTGCTGGTTTTGATATAGAAAATCAAACCTTAATTAGTGCCAATGTAATAGATACTTACAGGGTTTGTACATATCTAGATGGTGTGTTACAAGAATGTAAAATTGGTGGTACACAGCTAGTAACAGTTGGTTCTGGTTTAATTGCGTCAAACAATAGAAATACAATTGGTTTTGTTGCCAACAAACCATTTGATGAAGTTCAATTTTCTGTAATCAACCTAGCAGGTATAGATATAGGAGAACTTAAAATATATGGCATGGTAGTTCAAGAATTTTGTGAAGTAACACTAGAATGTGGAAACACATATAGTTTAAGTACACCTAAATTTCCTGTGGTTATCGATAACGCAAACTCTGGCATTGCTGGTATTGCATGTGTAGGATGCTCTGTAAATAACACAAAAAATGTTGTAAGTGAAGACTTAACAGATTATGCAGAAATAACAATGCTTGCTGGTGTACTTTCATCAGGATCTATAGCTGTAACAGATGGAATATCTACCTACCCTTCAGGATCTTCTGCTGGTTTTACCGTTTCTTCACCAAACACTCTTCTTCAGTTAGATGTGCTTGGTAGCATTACAATATGTACATCTTTAGATGGTGTTAGACAAGAATGCAGAACAGGTTTAGGTTTAATAGATTTATCTGCAATATTTAGTATTATTGGCCTACCAAACACAGCAACTTTTGTTGGCTTTAAAACTTCTTTACCATACGATAGTATACAAATTTCTGTTGCATCTTTAGCAAGTGTTCTTAATATTATAAGAGTTCACAGTGCTTTTATAGATACAAATGGTGCAGAAATTGAAGGAGTTTTGTGTCTAGACTATTGTGATGCTAGTATTTCAGGAAATACAGATACTGATAATGATGGTATTAGTGACGTTTGTGATAAAGATGATGATAATGATGGAATTCTAGATATAGACGAAGGTACTGGCGATATTGATAATGATGGAATTCCAAATCAATTAGACTTAGACTCTGATAATGACGGAATATTTGATATTGTAGAAAATGGTGGCTTAGATGAAGATGGCGATGGTAGAATAGGAACTGGAAACCCGATTGACACAGACAAAGACGGTGTACCAGATTTAATAGACCCAGACAATGGTGGCACTAATATACCAATTAAAGATTCTGATAATGACGGAGTTCCTAATTACTTAGATTTAGATTCTGATAATGACGGTATTACAGATGTAATAGAATCTGGTGGTTTAGACCCAGACAAGGATGGTGTTATTGGTTCTGGCCCTATTACAGATACTGACAACGATGGTCTTGCTGACAACGTAGATACAGACGATGGAGGAACACCTCTAATAATTATTGATACTGATAAAGATGGCATTCCTAATTCACAAGACTTAGATTCTGATAATGACGGAACAACAGACCTTATAGAAGCTGGTGGTATTGATATTGATGGAAATGGTGTTCTTGACGTTTTAATAGATAGCGATAATGATGGTCTTGCAGATATAGTAGATCCAGAAAATAATACAACTACCAATATAAATGATGGTTCTGGAATTCCTTTAACAAACCCTGATACTGATAATGATGGCTATCCAGACTTGATAGATCTAGACTCTGACAATGATGGCATTACAGATGTTTTAGAAAATGGAGGTTTAGATCCAGATGGAGATGGTATGGTTGGAACTGGATTAATTTATGATCAAGATAATGACGGATTATCAGATATAGTAGATACAGACAACAATTTAACCGCTACCGCTAACGACGGATCAGGGGTAGCATTACCTAACAATGATGCAGATAATGATGGCATTAGAAACGCAAGAGATTTAGATGCAGATAACGATGGGATACCAGACAATATTGAAAGTCAATCTACTATAGATTATATAGCACCAAGTGGTTTAGACTCTGATAATGATGGTTTAGATGATGCCTATGACAAAAATACCGATAACACCGGCCTATTGGGTATTATTCCTGTTAATACAGATAATACAGCAAGCAGTAATTCAGACAATTTACCTGATTACTTAGACTTAGATTCTGACGGTGATGGTATATTTGATATTATTGAATCTGGCAGTAATTTAGCAAATAACGGATTCGGTAAAGTAACCGGAAATGTTGGTTTAAATGGATTGGTTGATGCAATTGAAACTGGTGGTATTGATTTAGGATATACAGATATTAATGGATCGTATGATACAACACAAGTAGATAATTTTACAGATACCGATAACGACGCATCATCTGTTGGTGATGTTGATTATAGAGATGCAGAACTAAATGGAATTCCTATGATAACACAAGTGTATCAATTTGGTTCAGAGAAATGGATAGAAATCACAAATAACAGCAAGTTATACCCAATTGGAAAAGACTTAATTAAAGTACAGTTTTATAAAAACAAAACTGGGGATCAAACAAGTATTTTACCCGATAAAATAATTACAATAAACACTAGTTTAGAAGCAGGTAAATCTATATTAATTAGTAACACATCTAATAGTATAACCAATATAGACAATGCTGCAACTATTATTGTAGATAATGATTTTACAGATTTTGAAGGTGCAAATGATATAATAACATTATCACCAAGAAACAATCGTAATTCTTATCGTTTAAAATACGATGTAATAGAAGCTTTTAAAAATAAAACTAGCTATGTAAGAGTTGATGAAAAGCTATCACCTAATAAAGATTACACTTTAAGTGATTGGGTGTTATTTATAGATGATGCGCTAGATCCTTATTTGCTTAAAAACTTAACAGATAATACAGGTGGTCCTGAAAGACATCCTCATGACCCTTTAATTTCTGAAGTAAACAATGCAATTAATACAACAAATACCTTATTAGGAAAGCACCATTTCGATAAAACTATCAGAATAAATAATGCATGGAGTAATGGTTCTCCTGATAGATCTAGATTTGTACATATTGCTGAAGATTACAATCATACAAATGGTAAATTAAGCGCTAGAAAGCTTAAGGTTGATAACTCTAAAAAGCTTTCAATTACAGATAATTTATTAGTTGTTACTAATGACATTGAATTAAACGGACAAATTCGATTGATTACCCCTAACTCTAATAGTGAGTCACAATTAATTCAAACGCATAATAACGCTTCTTTAGTTTCTGGTTCTGGTAAATTACTTGTAGACCAAAATTCTAACGTACCAAGTGTATATAGATACAATTACATTGGTTCCCCGGTAGTTAGCAATCAAGGAAATGCAACTTTTACAATAAAAGATATTTTTAAAGATGGCACTATACCTACAAACCATTCTGGTATTGTAAACACAGATATTGCAAGAGATATTAATTTTATAGGTGGTTTAAACGGTAATACATCAAGCCCGATATCATTAGCAGAATATTGGATGTTTACGAACTCTCCTATCGGTGGTAACCCAAGTGCTTGGAGCCAACAATTAAGTACAGGACAAATTTCGAATACAGATGGATTTATTTTTAAAGGACCTGGTATTGAACAAAATTATACTTTTTTAGGCTCTCCTAACGATGGTTTACTAACTACTTCAATTAGTAAAGATGAAGAGTATTTAATGGCAAACCCTTATTCTTCGGCCATTAGTGTTAAGAATTTTATAGAAGACAATGCCAATTCAATAACAGGAACATTATATTTCTGGCAACATGCAAGTGAACAATCTAGCTCTAGCAACACTTCTGATGGACATAATTTTGCTGGTTACATTGGCGGCTATGCTACCAGAACAATTACCATGGGAGTTTCTGCAAAAAATGCTGCTAGAGGACCTATTAATGCAAATTTAGAGGCAGAAAACGAAACAATTAATGGTGGTATAATAGAAACTGTAAATGATAACACACAAAATATAGACGTTGTTAAACTTAACGCTGCAGGCCAAAAAATTATCTTTAATGAAATTATTTCTGGAGTAGATACATTAAGAGTTAGATACAAATCTAATAGTTCAAAAACTATTAGGATTAAAGAAAACAACAATTTTAGAACAGATGCTGTTTTACCAGCAACTGGTGGTAATTTTACAATCAAACAAATAGTAATTTGTGTATTAGATGATAAAAACATAACATTAGAATCATTAGATAGTAATGAAATACAAATAGATTATTTAAACTTAACTGATAATGGAAATATTAGTTGTGCACCATCGACATCTGTAGATGGCTTTGATTACACTAAACCTGAGCCTTATATAGCTATAGGTCAAGGATTCTTTGTTATTGGTGATGATACTGATGGTGGTGATATTGTATTTAAAAATAGCCAAAGAGAATATAAAAAAGAAGTTTTGGGTGAATCTGTATTTTTAAGGTCTAACGAAAACCAAACAAATTCAATAAATAATATATCTACCATAAAATTAGGAATGAACTTTGATTCTGATATTAGTAACAGTAAATATCACAGACAAATAGGCTTATCATTTAATAAATATCATTCATTTGAGCATGATAAAGGTTATGATGCCGAAATAAATGATATTGGCACTACAGATTTCTATTGGAAATTTCCTTCTAATGCATCTAAATATGTGATTGCTGGGATACAAGAAATAACAGAAGATTTAGAAGTACCTCTAGAAATTAAAATTGGTATTAGTGGCTCTATATCTATAGGAATCGATGAATTAAATAACATTAATAGTAAAATTTATATTGTTGATAAACTGACAAATAATTCTTATAACATAACAGAAAGTGATGCTGTAATACATTTAAATGAAGGCACCTATTCAGACAGATTCATATTAGCTTTTTCTGAACATAAAGCTTTATCAATAGAAAATAATATTAGTAAAAAAGAGACTAATATCTATGTAGATAATAAGAACAAAAAGATAGTAATATCTAAAGAAGAAAATATCGATTTAAATACCGTTAAAGTTTATAATGTAATTGGTAAAAAAATAATCTCATGGGAAATTAAAGATCAAAAAACTAAGTACTTTTTAGATGTTAACAAGCAATTATCAAACGGCATCTATTTTGTTGTAATAGATACAAACAAAGGAAAATACAACAAAAAAATCATAATAGAATAATCAAAAAATTCTTTGCATAATTGTTTCTTTAGTGATAGTTTTGCAAAGAATAATTAATTAAAAAATAATTATTAAATTTAACAACAATGGCATTTATTCAAATACCTCCACCTCCTTCGGGACCAAGTTTCCCTCCAGGGCTTCCGATAGACAATGGAATTTTATTCTTATTTTGTTTAGCAGTTGTATATGGCTTATACAAACTAAAAAGAAAATCAAAATTATATCGTTCTGTAAAATAACGATCTATAAAAAAGCAACTATTTTTAATTTAATAGTTGTCTGTAATAATTAATCACAAGAAACATCTATTTAAAATAGATGTTTTTTTGTGATTTTTTTTTATCAACCTAAAGCAATTAAGCCTTGTCATTATATTATGCTAAAAAAAGCATTGAATTCATTTTTCACTATTTTATTAATAAGCGCATGTAATATTTTACTTTCTTGCTATTATAAGTAACAATTATTACTTCATTTAAAAAAATCTAAAATCTAATATAGATTAAGCTTATTTTGTACATTTGTAGTCTATTTTAGATAAAAAAATGAGATTACACAGAAATTTAACATTTGCTGTTATAGACAGTATTAGAGATATATTTAACGAAGGTGTTTATGCAGACAAAGCTGTAGAAAAAGCATTAAAAAGAGACAAACGTTGGGGTGCAAGAGACCGAAAATTTGTGGCCGAAACTATTTACGATATTGTTAGATGGAATCGTTTATACGCTGAAATTGCAGAAGTTAAAGCACCGTATGATAGAGATAATATTTGGAGGCTTTTTTCTGTGTGGTGTATTTTAAGAGGTATTAAATTACCAGATTGGAATCAAATTGGTGACGTTCCTGAAAGAAGAATAAAAGGACGTTTTGCTGAATTGTCTAAGATTAGAAAGTATAGAGAATCTATACCTGATTGGATGGACGAGATTTGTGTTGCAGAATTAGGCGAAGAAGTTTGGACCAAAGAAATTGCTGCATTAAACAAGCAAGCTAGTGTTATTTTAAGAACCAACACATTAAATATTTCTAAAGAAATTCTTCAAAAAAAATTAAAATCAGAAAATGTAGATACCGAATTTGTACCCAACCACCCTGATGCTTTAATGCTTCCGGAAAGAGCAAATGTATTTAAAACAGAAGCTTTTCATAATGGTTATTTTGAGGTACAAGATGCATCATCGCAACTTGTTGCTGCTTATTTAGAAGTAGAACCGGGTATGAAAGTAGTAGATACTTGCGCGGGTGCTGGTGGTAAAACACTTCACTTGTCTGCTTTAATGGAAAATAAAGGTCAGATTATTGCTATGGATATTTACGAAAGTAAACTCCGTAAGTTAAAAGTAAGAGCTAAAAGAAACAAAGCACACAATATAGACATGCGTGTAATAGACTCTACCAAACCTATTAAAAAACTGTATGGCAAAGCAGATAGAGTTTTAATTGATGCTCCTTGTTCTGGTTTGGGTGTGTTAAGAAGAAATCCTGATTCTAAATGGAAACTTCAACCAGAATTTATAGACAATATTAAAAAAGTACAGCAAGATGTTTTACAGCAATACTCTAAAATGTTAAAACCTGGCGGAAAAATGGTGTATGCAACTTGTTCGGTTTTACCCTCTGAAAACCAAGATCAAGTAGCTACTTTTTTAGCTTCTGAAGCAGGAAAAGAGTTTAGCCTTGTAAAAGATAAAAAAGTAATGGCACATGTTTCTGGGTTTGATGGTTTTTACATGGCTTTGTTAGAAAAAAAATAAGTAACAATGATTAAAAAATTACTCCTTCTATTACTATTAATTACAATTACTTTTACCTCTGCTCAAGAGTCTTATTACAACAATGTTGATAAATCTCTTTTTGGAACAGCTCTAAAAGATGCCTTGGCCACAAAAATTATAAGTACACATACAAGAACTTTAGAATACACCAGTAGTTTACCCGATGTTTGGGATGCAACAAAAGCAACCGATGAAAATACGGCCAATACAAATGAAGTTATGTTGTTTTACGGTTGGGAAAACGGAACAGACCAAGATATTACTAACGACCTTACTAGAAACAAAAACTTGCAAGACAATGGTAGTGGGGCAGATTTTGTTTGGAATAGAGAACATGTGTTTCCTAAATCTTTAGCAAATCCTATTTTAGATACAGACATACCCGGTCCTGCAACAGATGCACATCATTTAAGAGCTGCAGATAGAGGTAGAAATTCTGCCAGAAACAATAGAAAATACGGAAGAGGAACTGGATTTTCTAACTATTCTAGTGTCGATTTTCACGAAGGATTAGATGGCCCAAATACAGCTGCTTGGTATCCTGGTGATGATTGGAAAGGAGATGCTGCCAGAATGATTATGTACATGTATCTAAGATATGGTAGCGTATGTTTACCAACAGCAGTTGGTGTGGGTAGCAAAGAATTTACCGAAGACGAAATGATTGATTTATTCCTACAATGGAATGCAGAAGATCCTGTGTCTCAGATAGAAAAAGACAGAAATACCTATCATGCAAATACAGCAAACAGTGCCGCACAAGGAAACAGAAATCCATTTATAGACAATCCTTATTTAGCAACAAGAATTTGGGGCGGAGAAACATCTGCAGAAGACCGATGGAACTATTACAAACCAACAGACACAGAAGCACCAACAACACCAACAAACATTGTTATAAATAATACAACCTTAAACACAATAGATATTTCTTGGAATGCAGCAACCGATAATATTGCTGTAACTGGGTATCATGTTTATATAGATGGCATTCTTAAAAAAATTACTACAGCTACAACTGCAAGTTTTGCAAATTTAGAAACCAATACAGGCTATAGTTTTACTGTGGTAGCCAAAGATTTAATAAATAACAGATCTGCGGCAAGTACTGCTGTAAGCGGAACAACTTTACAAGATACTCAAGCACCAACAACACCTACTAATATAACCATTGGCAATATTACAGATTCTTCTTTTATGATAAGCTGGAATGCAGCCACAGACAACAATGCAGTTGCTGGCTACGAAGTGTATGTAGATAATACACTAATAACTACTACAACAGAGCTTTCTTACACAGTTACTAATTTAAATGTAGCAACAACTTATGTGGTAGAAATTTTAGCAAAAGACACTGACAATAATGCCTCTGCAAAAAGCACTCCTATTGAAGCAACTACAACAAGTGGCGAATCAAACGGAGTTACAGAATTATTTATTTCTGAATATGTAGAGCCAAGTTCTGGCAACAATAAAGCAATTGAAATTGTAAACCTTACAGCTACAACAATCAACTTATCAGAATACTCAATTCAAAAACAATCTAACGGTGGTAGTTGGGTAGATAATTTTCCACTGGGCAACACAAACATTGTTCCTGGTGATGTATTTGTTATTGTGAATGTAAACACTTCGGATGCGCATCTATTGGCAGAAAAAGACTTATTGGGACCACCAAGTATAGATACAACTCCATATAGATACGGATCTCCAATGAATTTTAATGGTAACGATCCAATAGGTTTGTTTAAAAACGATGTTTTAATTGATATTATTGGTGAAGAGGGAAATTCAGCTTTTCACATATCAAACGCAACTTACAGAAGAAAAAGAGCAATCACAGAACCTAACATCAATTTTAATGCAAACGAATGGGATGTTTTACCTGCAAATACTTTTGATGGTATTGGTAGTCATAGCTCAACTTTATCTACTAAAGTTAATGTTTTTGAGAATTTTAGAATGTACCCAAACCCTACAAAAGGAAACACAGTATATTTTAATATAAACGAGACTGTAAACATCAATATTTACAATGTTCTTGGTAAATTGGTAACAACAACAAAACTCTCTAAAAACAATACTAAAATTGATATTTCTAAATTATCTAAAGGCATTTATTTAGTTAAAATCAATTCTAAAAATCAAACAATTACTAAAAAATTAATTAAAAACTAACCGCATGAAAAAACTACTACTTTTAATTACAATTGTATTCTTTTTTGCAGAAAGTAAAGCACAATTAACTCCACCAACAGCGCTACAGTCTTATTATAATGATGTTGATTTTACACTAACCGGCACAGAATTATTTAATGATTTGGCAACGGTAACAATTTCTAAACATACAAACATTTTAGAATATTTTAGCAGACATGATTATCTGTATAGTGCAGACCAAGATATTGCTAATACAGACAATGTTGTGTTAATGTATAATGGAGAAAGTAGAGACAAAAGAGAATATCAATCTGGTAGCAACCAACATACTCCACAAACATTTAACACAGAACATGTATACCCACAATCGCTTATTGTTAATAATGCTAAAGGTGATTTACATCATTTAAGAAGCTGCGATATTAATATAAATTCTAATAGAGGCAACCTTCCTTTTACAGATGGTTCTGGTAACTATGCACTTATTGGAAACGCTTGGTATCCTGGTGATGACTGGAAAGGAGATGTTGCAAGAATGATTATGTATCTTAATTTAAGGTACAATGAATCTTTTACGGATGTTGGTACCTTAAATTTATTTTTAAAATGGAATCGAGAAGATCCAGTTTCAGACTTTGAAAAACAAAGAAATACCCAAATAACAACGGCTCAAGGAAACAGAAATCCGTTTATAGACAACCCTTATTTAGCAACTGTTATTTGGGGAGGAACTGCTGCTCAAAATACTTGGGGTGATGCAGACACTGAAGCACCTACTGTTCCCACAAATGTTACTTTAAGCAATATTACAGCAGCAACTATCGATGTTACTTGGCTTGCTGCAACAGACAACATTGCTGTTACAACATATGAAGTATATGCAAATGGCACTTTAAACGGAGAAACAGCCGACTTAAGTTATACAGCAACTGGTTTAGAGGCAAATACTAATTACGCAATAACAGTATTGGCTAAAGACCAATACGCCAATACATCTGCACAATCAACTGCTGTAAACGGAACCACTTTAACAGATAATACAGCACCAACTGTACCAACAAATATTGCTATTAGCAATATTTCTGGAACCTCTTTTAAAGCAACTTGGACCGCTTCTACAGACAACGTTGCTGTAGAAAGTTACACAATTTATATTGATGGAAGTATAAAAGGAACTACAACAAATACAGAATTTGATGTTACCGGTTTAAATATTTCTACAACTTATGCTGTAACTGTTCTTGCTAAAGATACCAGCGGAAATGAATCTGCACAAAGTGATGCTGTTAACGAAACTACAACTGATGGTTCTGCTGCTTCTGATGAACTGTTTTTCTCTGAATATATTGAAGGTGGGGGAAACAATAAAGCAATTGAAATAGCAAACTTTACAGGGCAAACCGTTTCTTTAGCTAATTATTCTGTAAAATTAGGTTCTAACGGTCAAGATTTTGGAACACAAACATTAACATTTACAACCGAAACAATTGCTGATGGTGATGTGTTTGTTATCGGAAATTCTCAAATAACAATTTGTACTTCAGAAGTAGATGTTTTTAGCAATGTTACCTTTTTTAATGGTAATGACGTGTTGGGCTTATTTAAAAATGATGTGTTGATTGATATCATTGGCGAAGAAAATAATAGTTCTGACTTTGGTAAAAACTTAACGTTAGTAAGAAAAGCAAGCATTACTTCTCCCAATACAGTTTATAATGCAAACGAATGGCAAGAAGGCTCTGGTGTAGATGATTGCACTAATTTAGGTACACACGATGTAAGTACTGCAAGTGTAGAAAATTTAGATAGTAAAAATTTTAAAATATACCCAAACCCTACTACTGGTAATAAAGTTTATTTTAACCTTACAAAAGAAGTTACTATTAATGTTTACAATGTTTTAGGAAAATTAATTAAAACAGAAAAAGCAAATAGTAGTAAAAACAATATTGATATTGCTACTCTGGTAAAAGGTGTTTACCTTTTAAAAATAAATACTGCGAATGAAACTTTTACTAGAAAGTTTATCAAAAATTAATAAAATAGCAACATATTTAAAAAAAAGACTGTCTAAAATGGCAGTCTTTTTTAGTTTATAAATACGTGAATAACTCTCTAATTTCATTTAAATAATTCATTCATTTTACCGCTAAAAAAGTTAAATTTGCATTACAAAACAATACGCAAACACAACTTTATAATGATTCATTTCTTCGGAAACACAAATAGCAAAGTATTTGCTGTTCAAACACTAAAAGAATTAACTTCAGAAAATACTGCTAAATTAACGTGGCTTTTTGGCAATCAACCAAAAATAGACCATACATCTTTAGACCAGTATTTTATAGGCCCAAGAAAAGCAATGATTACTCCTTGGAGTACAAATGCTGTAGAAATTACTCAAAATATGGGTATAAAAGATATTCTTAGAATAGAAGAATTTACTGCAGCTACTAAAGATTTCTCTGACTTTGACCCTATGATCTCAGAAAAATTTGAACGCCTAGATCAAGATAGTTTTACAAGCAATAGTAAGCCAGAAGCAATTTTAGAGATTGAAGACATAGCGGCTTATAACAACCAAGAAGGTTTGTCTTTAAGTGACGAAGAAGTAAGCTACTTAGAAGAAGTTGCTACAAAAATTGGAAGAAAACTAACAGACTCTGAAGTATTTGGTTTTAGCCAGGTAAACTCTGAGCACTGTAGACACAAAATCTTTAACGGAACGTTTGTAATTGATGGTGAAGAAATGCCAACATCATTATTTAAACTAATTAAAGAAACTTCTAAAGAAAACCCGAACGATATTGTTTCTGCGTATAAAGACAATGTTGCGTTTATCAAAGGACCAGAAGTAACTCAGTTTGCTCCAAAAACAGCAGACAAACCAGACTTTTATCAAACTAAAAATTACGAATCAGTTATTTCTTTAAAAGCAGAGACACACAATTTTCCTACCACAGTAGAGCCTTTTAACGGAGCTGCAACCGGTTCTGGAGGAGAAATTAGAGATCGATTAGCAGGTGGTAAAGGTTCTTTACCCTTAGCTGGTACTGCAGTATACATGACATCGTACTCTAGATTAGAAGAAAACAGGTATTGGGAACACAAGTTTAAAGAAAGAGATTGGCTGTATCAAACACCAATGGATATTTTAATAAAAGCCTCTAATGGTGCTTCTGACTTTGGTAACAAATTCGGACAACCATTAATTACAGGCTCTGTGTTAACTTTTGAGCACGAAGAAAACAGTTCTTCTAGTGAAGCGAAGCCAAGAAAATTAGGTTTTGATAAAGTAATTATGCAAGCCGGTGGTATTGGCTATGGTAAAGCAGATCAAGCACTAAAAGATACGCCTAAAACTGGCGATAAAATTGTAATTCTTGGAGGTGAAAATTACCGAATTGGTATGGGTGGTGCTGCGGTATCGTCTGCAGATACTGGTGAGTTTGCCTCTGGAATAGAATTAAATGCTGTACAAAGATCAAATCCAGAAATGCAAAAACGTGCTGCCAATGCAGTTCGTGGTATGGTAGAAAGTGATGAAAATTTTATTGTTTCGATTCACGATCATGGAGCAGGCGGACATTTGAACTGTCTGTCTGAATTGGTAGAAGATACTGGCGGAAAAATAGATTTAGATAAGTTACCTGTTGGAGACCCTACCCTATCATCCAAAGAAATTATTGGCAACGAGTCTCAAGAAAGAATGGGCTTGGTTATTGCTGAAAAACACATAGAAACCTTGCAAAAAATTGCAGATAGAGAACGTTCTCCAATGTATACCGTTGGTAACGTTACTGGCAATCATCGTTTTACATTTGAATCTAAAACCAACGGAGATAAACCGATGGATTTAGCTTTAGAGGATATGTTTGGGGCATCGCCAAAAACAATTATGACAGATAAAACGGTTCTTAGAAACTACAAAAATCCTCGTTATAAAGTTAAAAATTTAGAAATTTATTTAAAACAAGTGCTGCAACTAGAAGCTGTTGCTTGTAAAGACTGGCTAACAAATAAAGTAGACAGATGTGTTGGTGGTAAAGTTGCCAAACAACAATGTGTGGGGCCGTTACAAATCCCTTTAAATAATGTTGGGGTTATGGCATTAGATTACAATGGTAAAGAGGGTGTTGCAACTTCTATTGGCCACTCGCCTATTTCTGGTTTAATACACCCAGAAGCTGGTAGTAGAAACTCTATAACAGAGGCTTTAACAAATATTATTTGGGCTCCATTAAAAGACAATTTAAAAAGTGTATCGCTTTCTGCAAATTGGATGTGGCCATGTAAAAATGAAGGTGAAGACGCTCGTTTATACAAAGCTGTGCAAGCAATTTCTGAATTTTCGATAGATTTAGGAATTAATGTACCTACAGGTAAAGACTCTTTATCTATGAAACAGAAATACCAAGACGATGAAGTAATTTCTCCGGGTACTGTAATTATTTCTGCAGCTGCAAATTGCAACGCAATTACCAAAGTTGTTGAGCCTGTTTTGAAGATTGACGGTGGTAACATTTATTATATTAATATTTCTCAAGACGAATATAAATTAGGCGGTAGTTCTTTTAACCAAACTTTAAATGCTATCGGTAACGAAGCACCCGATGTTACCAATGCAAGTTATGTTAAAAAGACATTTAACGTGATACAGAAACTCATAAAAGCAGATGCAATTAAAGCTGGGCATGATGTTGCTTCCGGAGGTTTGATTACTACGTTATTAGAAATGTGTTTTGCTGATGTAAATCTAGGAGCAGATTTTAATATCTCTGAATTGAATGAGTCAGACTCTATAAAAGTATTGTTTTCAGAAAATACTGGTATTGTTTTTCAGGCAGATAGCTCTGTAGAAACTTCTTTCGAAGAAGCAGGTATTACGCTTTTTAATATTGGTAAAGCAAATACAACTGGGGTTGTATCTATTACAAATAATGAAGATGTTTTTTCTTTTAATGTTGAAGAATATAGAGATGTTTGGTACAAAACCTCTTATTTATTAGACAACAAACAAACTGCTAACAATTTAGCAAGAACTCGATTTGACAATTACAAGAAACAACCTTTACAATATACGTTTCCAAAGAACTTTACAGGAAAACTACCTGTAACTTCAAACTCTGTAAAACAACCTAAACCAAAGGCTGCAATTTTACGAGAAAAAGGAAGTAATTCTGAGCGAGAAATGGCAAATGCTATGTATTTAGCTGGTTTTGATGTAAAAGATGTTCATATGACAGATTTAATATCAGGCAGAGAAACACTAGAAGACATTCAGTTTATTGGTGCTGTGGGTGGTTTTTCTAATTCTGATGTTTTAGGATCTGCTAAAGGTTGGGCAGGTGCTTTTAAATACAACGAAAAAGCAAATACTGCTCTTAAAAATTTCTTTAAAAGAGAAGACACATTGTCTGTTGGTATTTGTAACGGTGCACAGCTTTGGATGGAATTAGATTTGATAAATCCAGAGCATAAAGTTCATGGCAAACTAATACACAACGATTCTAAAAAACACGAAAGTTCTTTTACTTCTGTAAAAATTGAAAAGAACAATTCTGTTATGCTAAGCAGCTTAGAAGGAGCTGAACTTGGTGTTTGGATTTCTCACGGAGAAGGTAAATTCAATTTGCCAGAAAAAGAAGAAAATTACAACATTGTAGGTAAATATGGTTATGAAGGATATCCGAATAATCCTAATGGTTCTGATTATAATACAGCAATGTTATGTGATACTTCTGGAAGACATTTGGTAACAATGCCACATATAGAGCGTTCTATTTTTCAATGGAATTGGGCGAATTACCCTACCGAAAGAAAAGATGAAGTTTCGCCTTGGTTAGAAGCATTTATAAACGCTAAAAACTGGATCGAAAAAAAGTAATACTTGATTAAACATAAATTATGAAATAAAAAAAGGGGAAAACCCCTATTTTTAAGAACCTAATTTAATTTAACTTGCAATCACTTATAGTAATGGTTAGATTAGGGGCTAATGATTACTAAATTTTAACTAGCTTCTTAAAAGGAGCTAGTTTTTTTTTTAATTGGTAGTATAAAAACTAAAACTTCTTATTTAAAATTACTTTGTTATATTTAGGTCTATGATAGATAATATGACAAAACAAATTTCTAGATTATTCGATTTTCCATACTACCAATTAAATAAAAACCCACAAGAGAGATGTTTCAACTTTAAAAAAGGAAACGAATGGCAATCTATTTCAAGTAAACAATATGTACTAGAAGCAAATAAAGTAAGTGCTTCTTTATTAAGTTTAGGCATTAAGCCTAATGATAAAATTGCAATTATTACAGAAAACAACAATGTTAATTGGCATATATTAGATATTGGAATACTTCAAATTGGAGCACAAAACATCCCTTTATATGCAACATTATCCGAAAAAGATTATACATATATACTACAACATTCTGATGCTACTATTTGTTTTGTTTCTTCAGATGAAATTTATAACAAAGTAAAAGCGATAGCAACTGATACTCAACTAAAAAACATATTCTCTTTAGAAAATATGGACACTAGTTATAGCTGGAATTATTTTTTAAAGTTGGGCGAAAAAGAAAACTATAACTCAAAAATAAGCACTTTAAAAAACAATGTAAAGACAGATGATTTAGCTACAATAATATATACTTCTGGTACTACAGGCACCCCAAAAGGAGTAATGCTAAGTCATAAAAACATTATTAGTGCCGTTTTTTCTGTTGATGCCTCTTTACAGCCAATACACAAAAAACCAATTAGAGTTATAAGCTACTTACCTATTTGTCATATTTTTGAAAGAGCCTCTAATTACTTCAATCAATATAACTCTGCTGAAATTTATTTTGCCGAAAGCATCGAAAAGTTGGGTGATACAATTAGAGAAGTCAAACCTCATTACCTAGCAATTGTTCCGCGTTTATTAGAAAAAATATTCGATAAAATTGTAGACAAAGGCAGCCATCTAAATGGTGTAAAAAAAGTACTCTTTTTTTGGGCTTTAAATTTAGCAGAAACTTACGAACCATATTCAAAAAACAGACCTTGGTATCATTTTAAATTAGCAATTGCAAACCTATTTATATTCTCTAAATGGAGAAAAGCTTTGGGTAACAATTTACAATATATGATTTCTGGCAGTGCACCCTTACAACCAAAATTAGTACGAATTTTTACCGCCGCAAAAATTCCTGTTTTTGAAGGCTATGGAATGACAGAATCTTCGCCAAGTGGAAGCGTAAACGACTTAAGAAATCAAAATTTTAAAATTGGTACTGTAGGCAAAGCTGTAAAAGGTGTTGAACTTAAAATTGCAGAAGATGGAGAAATTTTAATGAAGGGCGATAACATTATGCTAGGCTACTATAAAAACCCAGAAATGACTGCAAAAACAATTATAGACGGTTATTTATATACAGGAGATATAGGGAAAATTGATGCCGAAGGTTTTTTAACAATCACTGATAGAAAAAAAGAAATTTTTAAAACATCTGGCGGAAAATATATTGCCCCAGCGGCTTTAGAAAGTCAGCTTAAACAATCTCGCTTTATTGAACAAGTTTTAGTTGTTGGTGAAGGAGAAAAAATGCCAGCAGCAATTATACAATTAAATATAGATTTTGTTGTTGAATGGGCAAAAAGACATCAACACAAAATAAAAGAGATCAGTACCGATAAAAAAATTAGAGCTCGTATTCAAAAAGAAATTGAATATTATAATGAAAGCTTTGGGAAATGGGAACAAATAAAAAAGTTTGAAATTACACCCGATGAATGGACAATTGAGGCAGGACACTTGACACCTACTCTAAAAATGAAGCGAAAAATAATACTAAAAAAATACCGTTCTCTTTATCAAAAAATATATAATGTGTCTTAAAAATTAATTTATCTTTATTTTTAAACTCTTAAAATAAGTATTTGTTAAATTGAGCTAAAAGAGTTAATTTGCCTACTTCAAAATAACATGTATGCCAATAGAAGTTACACGATTATTCGATTTTCCATATTATCAATTAGAAAAATACAACTTAAAGAATGCTTTTACCTCAAAAGCTTCTGGTAAATGGGTTACCATAAACACTCAAGAATATATCAATGAAGCAAATAAAATTAGTAGAGGTCTACTTAAGCTTGGTATTAAACCCAATGATAAAGTAGCCGTTATTTCTTCGACAAATAGAACTGAATGGAATATTTGTGATATTGGAGTGCTGCAAACTGGAGCCCAAAATGTACCCATATACCCTACGATCTCTAAAGAAGATTACGAGTATGTTTTAAATCATTCTGAGGCAACATACTGTTTTGTATCTGATATAGAAGTCTTAGAAAAAATTAACAAAATAAAAGACAATACAAAACTAAAAGCAATTTATACTTTTGATACTATTAAAGGTGAAAAAAATTGGCAAGAAGTACTAGACTTAGGAACAGACACAAGCAATCAAGAAGAACTAGACCAACGTAAAAATAATGTTAAAACAGATGATTTAGCTACTTTAATTTACACTTCTGGTACCACAGGTAAACCAAAAGGAGTGATGCTATCTCATAAGAACATTGTAAGTAATGTTTTAAGCTCATACGAAAGAGTTCCTTTAGACTATGGTAACTCGAAAGGGTTAAGTTTTTTACCAATCTGTCATATTTTTGAAAGGATGATTTTGTATTTATACCAATACTGTGGTGTTTCTGTATATTTTGCAGAATCTATCGAAAAATTATCTGAAAATGCACAAGAGATAAAGCCTAATGTGATGACAGCAGTACCTCGTTTATATGAAAAAATTTATGATAAAATTATTTTAAAAGGAGAGACTTTAAAAGGAATTAAAAAAGCACTATTCTTTTGGGCTGTTAATTTAGGTCTAAAATACGAACCTAATGGCGCCAATGGATGGTGGTATGAAAAGCAATTGGGACTGGCTAGAAAATTAATTTTCTCTAAATGGCAAGCGGCTTTAGGCGGAGAATTAAAATTAATGGTTTCTGGTAGTGCAGCATTACAACCGAGATTAACAAAGGTATTTGCAGCAGCAGGAATGCCAATTATGGAAGGTTATGGTTTAACAGAAACATCGCCAGTAGTTACCGTTAACGACCAAAGAAACAAAGGATTTAAAATTGGTTCTGTCGGTAAAATAATTACAGATGTAGAAGTTAAAATAGCAGATAATGGAGAAATCTTGGTAAAAGGGCCTAATGTAATGTTAGGATATTACAAAGATGCCGAAAAAAGTGCTAGTGTTTTAAAGGATGGTTATTTTTATACTGGTGATAAAGGAGAGATTGATAGTGATGGCTTCTTAAAAATTACCGGAAGAACTAAAGAAATGTTTAAAACTTCTGGTGGTAAATATGTTGTACCACCTTTATTAGAAGGAGAACTAAAACAATCTCTTTTTATAGAACAAGTAATGGTAGTTGGTGAATCTGAAAAAATGCCAGCAGCAATTATTCAACCAAATTTTGAGTTTTTAAAAGATTGGATTTCTAAGAAAGAACTAAAAATAGGCACTTCTAATGCAGAAATGATCTCTTCTAAAATTGTAATAGATCGCATTCAAAAAGAAATAGATAAATGCAATAAAAATTTCGGCAAATGGGAACAAATAAAACGTTTTGAATTAACTTCTGATGTATGGTCTATTGATGGCGGACATTTAACCCCAACAATGAAAATGAAAAGAGCAATTATTAAAGAAATTTATAATGACTTGTATGAAAAAATTTATAGAGGTTAATTTTCATTGTATAAAAATATTTGTAAAAAGAGATTGTAAGTACAATCTCTTTTTTATTTTAGATGTTTAACAAAAAAACAAATAATAAAGAAAAGCTTATCTTCAATACATCAATCATAAAAAAATACCATGCAGCAAAAAAACAACACAACAGCAATAGTAATTATTGCTAGTCTATTTTTCATTTTCGGATTTGTAACTTGGATTAACGGTGCATTAATTCCGTTTATGAAAACAATAAACGAACTAACAGATGCACAATCTTATTTAGTAGCCTCTGCTTCTTATATTTCTTTTGTTGTTATGGCATTGCCTGCTTCATATATTTTAACAAAAATCGGTTATAAAAAAGGAATGTCTTTAGGTTTAACTGTAATGGCAATTGGCGCTTTGGTTTTTATACCTGCTGCAGAAGCAAGAACTTACTGGGTATTTTTAGTGGGTATTTTTATTCAAGGTTTAGGAATGACTATTTTGCAAACCGCTTCAAATCCTTATATCACTATTTTAGGGCCTATAGAAAGTGGTGCAAAACGTATTGCAATTATGGGGATAGCAAATAAAACTGCTGGTGCTTTAGGCTCTGTAATTTTTGGAGCGTTGTTATTGTCTGGTATCGATGAAACTAAAGAAAAACTAGCAAATACTACTATCGAAGAAAAAAACATACTTCTAGACGGAATGGCAGATAGCGTTTTTATGCCTTATTTAATAATGGCAATTGTATTATTTGTCTTAGGTATTTTAATTAGAAAAGCTCCATTACCAAACGTAGAAGCCAAAGAAGAAGACATTTTAGAAAATGGAAAAACAGCAAAAACTAGTATTTTTGATTTCCCAAATTTATGGCTAGGTGTTTTAGCACTATTTGTATATGTGGGCGCAGAAGTAATTGCTGGCGATACTATTATTGCTTACGGAATTTCTTTAGGTTTTACTGGAGAAGAAGCAAAATACTTTACAACTTATACCCTACTAGCCATGGTTGCTACCTATGCTTTGGGAGTGGTATTAATTCCGAAATATGTAAAACAAAAAACAGCTTTAATTGCAAGTGCTGTACTCGGAATTATTTTTAGCTTTTGTATTTTAAATACTACTGGTTTTACCTCGGTTATTTTTGTAGCTGCACTCGGAATTGCAAATGCATTAGTTTGGCCAGCAATTTGGCCATTAACACTAGAAGGCTTAGGTAAATTTACAAAAACTGCCTCTGCCCTATTAATTATGGCTATTTCTGGTGGCGCAATTATTCCGCCTTTATATGGTCAAATTGTTGATGCAACTTCCGAAGAACTTATTGCCAACGGAATACCTAAATTAGAGGCATTAGCAACTGCTGCTACTAGTAGCTATTGGATATTAATACCTTGTTATGCCATCGTACTTTTCTTTGCTATCTGGGGACATAAGATTAAAAATTGGAGAAATTAATAAAAAAACCTCCACATTTCTGAGAAGGTTTGAGTTATAATTATTTTTGAAATTGTCTATACTACTTTACTTAGGATTTAAAATTTTAAACTCTGTTCTCCTATTCATTTGATGTTGCTCTCTTGTACATTGAACCGTATTAGAACATTTGTTTGTCAATACAGTTTCTCCATATCCTTTTGAAAAAATTCGATCGTTAGTTATACCTTGAGATAGTATGTATTCTAAAACAGCACTTGATCTTCTCTGAGAAAGATTCATGTTGTATGATGCCCTACCTCTACTGTCTGTATGCGATCCTATCTCTACTTTTATAGAAGGATATTTTTGCATAATGTCAACTAAATTATTCAATTTAATAGCAGCATCTGTTCTGATAAAAGACTTATTAGTATCAAAATAAATTTCTCCAATAACAATAAGTAAATTGTTATTTACCATTTTAATGCTAGCGTCTTTTGTAAAATCTTTGGCTAAATATAATTTTAATTCATTTTTATTTGTTGCTGTAACTACTTCTGATGATGGCTTGTACAACTTGTTTGTTGCTTTAATTTCACCAAAATTCAAACTACATTTTCTATTAAAATGAAACACGCCTTTACTATCTGTATAGGCTTCAAAGCTTGCCAAACTATCTTTAAAAGTGATTAAAACATTTTTTAATGGCAAATTAGTTTTCTTGTCTAAAACAACTCCATTAATGGTTTCAAAACAGTCTTTTTTAAATAATTCTGGCATGTTGTAAAACGCATAAATATCATCATCTCCTTTACCTCCAGTTCTATTAGAAGAGAAGTATCCTTTATTCTCTTTTACTAATTTTATAAAAGCAAAATCATCTGCAGAACTATTAAATGGTGCACCAATATTTTTAGGGTTAGAATATGAGTTGTTCTTTAACTCAGAAGCATAGATATCTAATTTACCAGTATTATTTTTCTGCATATCAGATGAAAAATACAATGTGTTATTTTCATCTATAAATGGAAACATTTCTTTGCCGATGGTATTAATTTTAGGACCTAAGTTTTTGGGTTGTGAATAAGTATTGTTAGATAGAACATCTACTACAAAAATATCTGTAGCACCTACACTTCCTGGCATATCAGAAACAAAATATAATTTTTTATTATCGTTAGACAATGCAGGATGCCCGGTAGAATATAAATCTGAATTAAAGGGTAATGCCGTAATATTTGTCCAAATATTGCTCACAAACTCTGCTTTAAACAGTTGTAGCACAACTTTTTTATTCTTGTCAGGATTCCCTAATTTACCATTCGAAAAATTATTCCTAGTAAAGTACATTGTCTTAAAATCTTTTGTAAACACAACAGAGCTTTCATGGTATTTTGTATTTACCTGTTTTGCTAAAGGCAGTGTATTTAAAATAGAATCGTTTGCAGAACTTATCGTACCAATATATAAGTCTAAATAAGGTTGCATATTGGTTTTCCAAAGTCTTTTTACAAATTTATTTAACTTCTTTGTGCTAGAATACACCAATTTATTTTGTTGATATATTCCTGTATTAAAATCAGAGTTTTCTGTATTTATATTTAAGTTTTTGATGTAAACATCTTTCTGTGCAACGCTTCTATTAGCATGAAACAATACCAATAAGCAAGTGAATATTATATTTTTCTTCATATCTGTTGTTTTTAAAAGAATCTTGGTGATTTTACTTGTGCTCCAATAAAACTAAAATCAAAAAGAATAAAAATTTCATGTGATCCAGAATTAAACATTCCTAAATTAGACAAGGTATGATCGTATGCGTACCCTACTTTTAGATTGTCAGAAACCAAAACATTAAACATTCCACTTACAGCATCATCCCATCTGTAAGAAGCACCAAATTCTAACTTATTATTTAGTAAAAAATTAGCCGAAACATCTAACGAAAGTGGAGTATGCAAAGCAAATTTTGATAAAACAGAGGGTTTAAATTTTAATTCATCAGACAATTCAAAAACAACACCTGCTGTAAAAAAGGCGTGCATTTCTTCAGAAGCTTTTGTAATGATACCATTACTCTTTTCAAAATGTTTTGTTTTTAATATGTTAGGAATTGATAATCCGACATAAAAATCGTCTTGATAATACAAAAGACCTGCTCCAAAATTCGGACTCGTTCTTTGTGAATTCTCGCTAAACAAAGGATCATTTTGATCAACTTGCGTTAAAGATAGCAAACCAATTGTCTGATTTGTAAATCCTAATTTAACACCAAATGCAAGTTTTGAATTCTCGCCTGTTCTTAATGTATAAGAAATATCACTATACACATTAAGTTCTTCTACAGGTCCTACTTTATCTGAAATAATAGACAAACCAAAACCTAAATTATTACCAACAGGTGCATGTGCAAATCCTGTAAAAGTTCTTGGAGCTCCATCTACATTTACCCACTGCTCTCTTACCAAAAAACCAAGACTTAAAACATCTTTAGAACCAGCATAAGCGGGGTTTACAACACTCATGTTGTACATGTATTGTGTGTACTGTGGCTCTTGCTGTGCGCTAATACTTTGTGTAAAGGTAAAAAGCAAGATTATAAGTAATTTATATATCGTTTTCATGTCTTATCGTTTTTTTATGATACTTATTTGTTCAAATACAACCACTTTTGAACTGGTTTTGTAACACCATCATTAAAATCTATGATGTACCAATAAGTTGCTGCAGGAACAATTTTTTGGTTGCTTGAAACTGTTACTCTTCCTTGAGATTTACCATTCCACCAAACAGGATTACCAGAACCGTTATTCTTATAATCATAAACGATATTTCCGTAACGATTATAAATTTGCATGTTGAAATTTGGAAAATTCGCTGCCAAACCAGGTATTTTAAAACTATCATTGATACCATCGTTATTTGGTGAAAAAGAATCTGGTAAATTCAGTATCTCAAAAGCATTTACATTTGCCAATGTAAAAACACCATAACCAGAAGGCAAAGTTGTTACAGAATTATTATTTAGGTTTACCGTACCTTTTTCATTAATCCATTGTTCTCCATTCCATCTAACAATTACTATTTCTTTGGGATTAAAAAGCAAGTTAGAAGCAGTAGTAACATCACTCCAACTTAAAGTAATAGCTACATTAGAATTCCCTTCTTCTGGTTGAATTACCCAATACTCTTCTGTATTGATATTGGTAATTGTAGACTCTTTTTTATCATGATCATAATCAGTATTAGAATTCCTCCAAATATATTCTGCAGAAAATATATCTGTTTGTAAATCTGGTGCACTAATTGCAGTAAATCTAGAAATATATCGTCCTAAAATATTATGCCCTAAAGGAAAAACAAATGCTTTATTTCCTTGTTTATATACTTTATTATCAAAATAACTTTCATCTTTTAAATTTGCATGTGAGGCTTCATCTTGAAAAATCACCTTACCATTATCTTGTTTTTCGACAACACCATCATGTAAGTCGGTTAGACCATGTATACTAATAATGCTATTTGATGTTATAGAAAAATCTGGAGAACTATTCATCACCTCTAAATTAAAAAACTCTGTCAACCCTTCTCCGTTTATGTACTGCTTTTCTAAACCTTTAAATATTGTTTTAGCAGAATTTTGACTTGTAAAACTTACAATACCATTATTTTTAAAATTTTTGCTTAAATGTAAAATTCCGTTATTTACAATCATTGCAGTATCCTTATTTTCTAGACTTTGCAATACACTTACATCCGTATTTTGTCTGATATGCATCTGACCAATATTAGTCATCTGAGCATTCACCTGGACAACAAAAACCAAAAATATGCATGTTATAATCTGTTGAATTGAAAATTTCATAATGTTGATTTTTTAAGTGTTTATATTGTGCTTTTAGAAATCACATACCAATCTTGCCCATCACTTTGAAGTGTCAATGAGCTATTAATATTAAGATCTAAGATTTCTATATCTTCTAGCACACCAATACCTAGACCACTTACTAATCCTCCATTAATTGTATCATCAGAACTTGCAGCAACATCTAAACCTAGGCTTACCACACTTCTATTTACAATTCTTAAAACTCTACCTGGGTAATTATTTGCATTAGGTAAACTTACTCTTCCTCCTGCAAGACTTCCCAATAAGGATGTCGTTTGTGAAACTATTAATGTAAAGTCATCATCTTGTATAGTGTAGAGTTCTGAACTTGCAAGGGTAACTCTTCTTAATTGAAAAGCCATTGAGCCCGCAACTGTTAAACTACTATTCTTATTAGTTGTGTTTATAGAAACCTGACCAGAGTCATGTAAAAATATATTAGAAGCATTAGGTTTCGCTGTTGAACCATCAGATTGATTTCTTAATTTCACATACGTGTTGGTCGTATCATTTTCCCATTTACTACCTTCTTTAGTAGTGTTTGCAGCAACACTTGTTGCTAAAGTTGAATTTGATAAATCTACACTTCCACCATCTACTAATGAAATCGTATTATCAGACAAACTTAAATCTTGCGTATCGCTATTAATTTCTACCCATGTAGTTCCGTCTACAGTACTATAAGACTTACCAGTTGCAGTATCTACATAAAACTGACCAGCTACTCCTGTTACAGAGCCATTCGGATCTCCAGCACCTGCTAAAGCAGCATTTGTTCCGTTTGTCCCATTAGCTCCAGCATCTCCTTTTAATGAGGCTATAAAATCAGCTTCAGTACCATTGTTATTGGCATCTTTCCATTCTTGATAAGCAGATTTTCCATTAGATCCATTTGTACCGTTTGTTCCATCATCACCGTCAACACCATCTAATCCATCCGTTCCGTTTGAACCGTTAGCTCCGTCTGCTCCTTTTAATGACGTTAAGTAGACAGATTCTGACCCTGTATTTCCGGCATCTAACCAAACTTGATATGCCGATTTTCCATCTGTACCATTTGTACCGTTTGTTCCATCTTCACCGTCAACACCATCTAATCCATCCGTTCCGTTTGAACCGTTAGCTCCGTCTGCTCCTTTTAATGACGTTAAGTAGACAGATTCTGACCCTGTATTTCCAGCATCTAACCAAACTTGATATGCCGATTTCCCATCAACTCCATTAGTCCCGTTTGTTCCATCTTCACCGTCAGCACCATCTGATCCGTCCGTTCCGTTTGAACCGTTAGTTCCGTCTGCTCCTTTTAATGACGTTAAGTATGCTGCTTCTGATCCTGTGTTGCCAGCATCTAACCAAACTTGATATGCCGATTTTCCATCTGTACCATTTGTACCGTTTGTTCCATCTTCACCGTCAGAACCATCTGTTCCATTTGAACCGTTAGTTCCATCTGCCCCTTTTAATGAATTTAAGTAAGCTGCTTCTGATCCTGTATTTCCTGCATCTAACCAAACTTGATATGCCGATTTTCCATTAACACCATTTGTACCGTTTGTTCCGTCTTCACCGTCAGAACCGTCAGAACCGTCAGAACCATTCGTACCGTTCGAACCGTTAGTTCCATCTGCTCCTTTTAATGACGTTAAGTATGCTGCTTCTGACCCTGTATTTCCAGCATCTAACCAAACTTGATACGATGATTTTCCATTAACACCATTTGTACCGTTTGTTCCGTCTTCACCGTCAGAACCATCTGATCCATCCGTTCCATTCGTTCCATTCGCTCCATTTGAACCGTTAGTTCCATCTGCCCCTTTTAATGAAGTTAAGTAAGCAGCTTCTGATCCTGTATTTCCAGCATCTAACCAAACTTGATATGCTGATTTTCCATCAACTCCATTAGTCCCGTTTGTTCCATCTTCACCGTCAGCACCATCTGATCCATTCGTTCCATTCGTTCCGTCTGCTCCTTTTAATGACGTTAAGTATGCTGCTTCTGATCCTGTATTTCCAGCATCTAACCAAACTTGATACGACGATTTTCCATCTTCACCGTCAGCACCATCTGATCCATTCGTTCCGTTTGAACCGTTAGTTCCGTCTGCTCCTTTTAATGACGTTAAATAAGCAGCTTCTGATCCTGTATTTCCAGCATCTAACCAAACTTGATATGCCGATTTTCCATCTGTACCATTTGTACCGTTTGTTCCGTCTTTACCGTCAGCACCGTCAGAACCATTCGTACCGTTCGAACCGTTAGTTCCGTCTGCTCCTTTTAATGACGTTAAGTAAGCAGTTTCTGATCCTGTGTTGCCAGCATCTAACCAGACTTGATACGATGATTTTCCATCAGTTCCATTTGAACCATTAGTTCCGTCTACCCCTTTTAATGACATTAAGTATGCTGCTTCTGATCCTGTATTTCCAGCATCTAACCAAACTTGATATGCTGATTTTCCATTAACACCATTTGTACCGTTTACTCCGTCTTCACCGTCAGCACCGTCAGAACCATCCGTTCCATTCGAACCGTTAGTTCCGTCTACTCCTTTTAATGACGTTAAATAAGTAGCTTCTGATCCTGTATTTCCAGCATCTAACCAAACTTGATATGCCGATTTTCCATCTGTACCATTTGTACCGTTTGTTCCATCTTCACCGTCAGAACCATCTGATCCATCCGTTCCGTTAGTTCCATCTGCTCCTTTTAATGAACTTAAGTAAGCAGTTTCTGATCCTGTGTTGCCAGCATCTAACCAAACTTGATACGACGATTTTCCATCAACTCCATTAGTCCCGTTTGTTCCATCTTCACCGTCAGAACCATCTGATCCATCCGTTCCATTCGTTCCGTTTGAACCGTTTGAACCGTTAGTTCCGTCTGCTCCTTTTAATGACGTTAAGTATGCTGCTTCTGATCCTGTGTTGCCAGCATCTAACCAAACTTGATATGCCGATTTTCCATCTGTACCATTTGTACCGTTTGTTCCATCTTCACCGTCAGAACCATCTGTTCCATTTGAACCGTTAGTTCCATCTGCCCCTTTTAATGACGTTAAGTAAGCTGCTTCTGATCCTGTATTTCCTGCATCTAACCAAACTTGATATGCCGATTTTCCATCCGTACCATTTGTACCGTTTGTTCCATCTTCACCGTCAGAACCATCTGATCCATCCGTTCCGTTAGTTCCATCTGCTCCTTTTAATGACGTTAAGTATGCTGCTTCTGACCCTGTATTTCCAGCATCTAACCAAACTTGATACGATGATTTTCCATTAACACCATTTGTACCGTTTGTTCCGTCTTCACCGTCAGAACCATCTGATCCATCCGTTCCATTCGTTCCATTCGTTCCATTCGCTCCATTTGAACCGTTAGTTCCATCTGCCCCTTTTAATGAATTTAAGTAAGCAGCTTCTGATCCTGTATTTCCAGCATCTAACCAAACTTGATATGCTGATTTTCCATCAACTCCATTAGTCCCGTTTGTTCCATCTTCACCGTCAGCACCATCTGAACCATCCGTTCCATTCGTTCCGTTTGAACCGTTAGTTCCATCTGAACCTTTTAGTGAAGTTAAGTAAGCAGTTTCTGACCCTGTATTTCCAGCATCAAGCCATACTTCATATGCAGATTTTCCGTTTATACCTTGTAAACTTGATAAATCAACCGATTTACTCCCCCCATTTTCCAAAGAAATGGTCAGAATATTATTTGAAAGTGATAAATCTGTAATTTTTTGATCATCAGAAATATCTGAAATCAAACTTACCACCTTTGTGTAGTTCATTAATTTCTCCCATTCAACTCCTGTCCAAAAATAAAAACCCTTGCCTGTTTGTGAATTTGTATTATACACCAATAAACTTTCCTTTATAACAAGACTTGAGACTGGTGCTGCTGTTAAAAGATCGTCTATTTTTACTCGTGGAATTAAAATTCCTTTATCTGATGCTACAACATCTAATTGAGCAGAAAAATCTGGCTCGATAGTTCCTATTCCAACTTGTGACAATACATTTACGCTACTCATTAAAAGTAGAAAGACAAAGATTACTTTTTTCATGGATCTCTTATTTAAATTAAACTTCTGACGAAACATGTTTCATAATTATTGGATAATAGAATTATTATCATAAAAATTTAACATAATTTAACTAAAAACATATATTATTATAAGGTTTTAACTAAATACTCACACAAAAGTATAATTTGTAAATACTTAAATAGAACGAAGCAGGGTCATTGATCAATTGGTTTAGTTGAATGGTACATAGGTATCGGCTAAACAACCACCATATTACTATGCATGCATAGTAATATGGTGGCAAAAATTTAAAAATTTTTAGTTTTAAATAATAAGTTGATTAAAATCAGCTCAAAAAAAAAGCATAACTAAATCATTATTAACTATTTAAAAAATTAATTCAAAAAAAAACAATCTTTTAAAGAGAAAAATAAATTTTAACTTATATAAAAGTTTAATTGAATTAAATAGAATTTACATTTAATTAACCGATACTTTAACGTCATTCAACAGCACCAATTGATACGAAACCGACAATTTTTAAGGAAATATCAGTATATTAACTATTTTTAAAAAAAATTAAAAAAATGACTAAAAAAATATCTATTTTATTTATTGATGATGATCAAATAGAATGCATCAAGATAGACCGAGTTATAAAAAAATTAGATTTACCTCATAAAATTACAAAGGCAAAAAATGGTGAAAAAGCTTTTAAAATTCTAAATACCAAAAAAAACATTCCAGATTTAATTCTATTAGATTTAAATATGTCTAAAATGAATGGTATCGAGTTTTTAACAAAACTAAAAAAAGATGATGTATTATGCTGTATACCAACTGTAATTGTAACCACATCGCAAAACAAACAAGACCTTTTAGATTGTTATAAAGCTGGTGTTTCTGGCTATATCATAAAGCCTTTAAGATATTCAGAATACGTGTCAAAAATGCAAACAGTTTTGTCTTATTGGTCAGAAAATGAATTAATGAAACTCAATTAATTGGACTAATATCTATCAGAATATTAAAAAAACATCAAATGAAACTTAAATAATTTAGATGAAAGAAAACACTTTAATGAATGAGAAAGAGTTGAAAGCAGTTGAAATAAAAATTAAGGCTAAGAAATTAGAATTAAAAGAAATTTCAAAAAAACTTAAAGATTCTAAAAAAACACTCCAAAATCTAAACACAAACTGCATGTCAAAGAATCTACTAGACGCATACTGTCAGGTAGATATGTTTGGAAATGTTCAAAAAATGAATAACGAGGCTTCTAGACTATTAAGTTTTAATGGAAACAACACCAAAATCAACTTTTTAAGCTTAGTTCATAAAGACGATTTATCCTTAACGCTTGATGTTTATGATCAGTTGCTAAGAGACGGTTCTTTTAAAAATTATAAGTGTAGACTAGTTTTAAAAGACAAATCTGTTAAAAAATTTCATATTAACGCAAGTTTACTTTATGATAGTAACGGAAAACCAGATGGTATTCAGGGAATTGCAAGAGATATTACGAATGATGAATTTCTAAATGAACAACTTGTAAAATCTGAAAACAGATTTAAGATGATATTAGAGCATTTTGATAGCGCTATTTTATTAGAAGATGAAAATCGAAATATTACATTAGTTAATAAAAAGTTTTGCGATTTATTTACTCCTAAATCAGACTCAAAATCTTTAATCGGTAAAAATTGTGTTGCTGCAGCCGAACAAGCAAAGTTATTGTTTAAAAACTCTGAGGATTTTATGAGTCAAATAAATTCATTAACCTCAAATAAGAAGGAATCTCTATCTGAGGTTTTAGTAATGTTAGACGGTACTGTTTTAGAGAGAGATTACATACCAGTATACAATGATAATGAATTTAGAGGGCATTTATGGAGCTACAAAAATGTAACCGCAGAAAAAGTTGCACAACAAAACCTGGTAGAATCTGAAAAAAACTTAAAAACGTTAATTCAGAATTTAGATCATGGTATTTTCTTAGAAGATGAAAACGGAATTGGTGTACTTGCAAACAAAAAATTATGTGAACTTTTTCACATGCCTATGTCTCCAGAATAAGTTACCGGACAAGATTTTTCTAATGGAGCCAAAGAAAGCATGGCACTTTTTAAAGAACCAGAAGAATTTTATTCACGATATAAAGAAATTATTAAAAACCAAAAAATTGTTATTGGTGATGAATTAAAAATGGCAGATGGTAAAATTTTAGAAAGAAATTACATTCCTATTTTTAAAGACAATACCTTTAAGGGGCATTTATGGAGTTTTAATGATATTACTCTTAGTAGAAAATACAATGAAAGTTTAGAAATAGAGAAGCAAAAGTATAGAAACATTATTGCAAATATGAACTTAGGTTTTGCTGAAGTAGATTTTGACGGCAAATTAGCATCTGTAAATCATAGCTTTACAGAAATATGCGGGTATTCTGAAAAGGAACTAATTGGATTAAAAGCTAGAGATGTATTTCCGGTTGATAAAGAATATGCTTTAGAAAAAACTGAGGAAACAAGGCAAGGTAAATCCGATTCATTTAAATTAGATATTGTAGATAAAAACGGTAATTTAAAAGTTGTACTTATTAGCTCTGCACCTAATTATAATTTTCAAGGAGAAATAACAGGAACTATTGGTATAATATTAGATATTACAAGACTTGAAGAATTAGAAAAACAAAAATTAGAACTACTTCAGAATTTAGAAAAAAGTAATAATGAGTTAAAAGAGTATGCGCATGTTGTTTCTCATGATCTTAAATCTCCACTTCGCAGTATTTTTTCTTTAGTTTCTTGGATTAAAGAAGATAATGAAGGAAAACTTGATACAGCAACTCTAGAAAATTTTGAACTGATAGAGACTACACTAGAAAAAATGGAGCAGTTAATAACAGATATTTTATTATACTCTAGTATTAACTCTCAAGTTAATGAAGAAAAATTAATAGACCTTAATTTTGTTATAGAAGACGTAAATCAACTATTATTCATTCCAAAACATATACATGTAACAGTTTTAAACAAGTTGCCTAAAATTTATGGTGATAGAGTAAGGTTTCAACAATTATTTCAAAATTTAATTAGTAATGCCGTTAAATTTATAGACAAAGAAAAAGGAAGTATTGAAATTGATATGGAAGAAAACAACACCCATTACCAGTTTTCAGTTAAAGACAATGGTATTGGTATTGAAAAGAAATACAATGATAAAATATTTAAAATATTTCATTCATTAAGTGATGAAAAATCAACTTCGGGTATTGGACTATCAATAGTTAAAAAAATTATTGAAAGATACGATGGTGAGATTTGGTTAGAAAGTGCTCTAGGAAAAGGAACAACTTTTTATTTTACAATAAAAAAATAATGATGATAGAAAAGCCTAATTTGAAATACATAAAAGAACTTGCTGATGGAGACACTTCTGTAGAGAAAGATGTTATAGAAATTATAAAAAATGAGTTTAAGGAAGAAGAAACTCAATATTTAAAACATTTAGTAGCTAGTAGTTATAAAAATGCAGCAGCTTCTGTTCATAAACTTAACCATAAAGTCATTATCTTTGGGCTTGAAAATAACTATGAATTAGCAATTTTACATGAGCAAAATTTAAAAAATAGTAATTTGAGTTTAATCTCTGAATATGAAAACATACTTTTAAAAATATCTATTTTTATAAATAATCTTTAACTTTTATGACTTGTATTTTTATTGATGATGAAAAGACTTCACGGTTTATTTTACAAAATTTATGTGAAAAGGTAGGAAATCTAGAGGTTATAGGTCAGTTTTCTAACGCTATGGATGCTCTTAAATTTTTAAATAAAAATAGCGTAGATCTTATTTTTCTAGATATTCATATGCCTGGTTTTTCAGGCTTTGATTTTATTGAAACCTTAAATTTACCACCTAAAATTATATTAACAACTTCAGATAGAAACTTTGCTATCGAAGCTTTTGAATATGAAAGTGTTATTGATTATTTAGTAAAACCACTGCAACTAGATAGATTAAAAAAAACATTAAAAAAAATAAAAGCCCCTGAACCTATACAAGTAAAAACTCCAATCGTAGAATCAGTAGAAATTAAAGATAATAAAAATAAAAATCACCTTTATATAAATATCGATAGAAGGTTAATTAAAATAAATATCAACGCTATTCAATCAATAAAGGCACTTGGAGATTATATTCTTTTAAAAACTGATGATACAGAATATAAGGTACACAACACATTAAAAAGTATTCATATCAAATTACCAGACTCACTTTTTTTAAAGGTACACAGATCTCATATAATCAATACTTCTAAAATTATTGATATTGAGGATAATAGTGTTTTAATTGGCAAAGACATTATCCCAGTAAGTCGTTCTAATAGACCTGAATTAATTAGAAGGTTAAACTTACTTTAAGTCTAAAATAATGGCACACCAAATTGCAGCCCTAAAATGATCTCACTTACTTAATCGTTCAGTAGTTCTAAAATAACCCAAAACCTTTATACTATAAAAAACTGTAGAAAACAAAAAACCTTCACATTTCTGTGAAGGTTTAAGTGATTTTAAAATCAAACGTCTAACTTTTTTTTGAGGATATTAAGAAGTTTTTAAGAAATATTGTTCAATAAGTAGGTAAACTTAAATACCCAAATTTTAAATATTAACATGATCTAATTTTATACCTCTAATTGAAATTAATTATTCTAGATTCCTATAGATCTTAATTTGAAATAAATAAAGAGAGGGGCAACAATTTTCATTAAAAAAAGCCTTAATAAAATTAAGGCTTTTCTATAAAATAAATTATGCTGTTTTTAAAACCCTGTTCCAGGACTGGCTGGGCTTTGGGCTTGTGCCTTTTGTGGATTCAGTATCATGTAGGTACCAAGAGCTGTTAAAGCAGTGTACTTACCATACTTTCCAATTTTCTTTAAAGCTTCTTTTCGAGTAATTTCCTTTTTATTTTCTGTATTATTATTCATGATATTTTATTTTTTAAATTCTCGATTTTTATTCTAATATTATTTTTTTACTCAAACTACCTAACTTTGTTTGAAGTTTGATGATATAAACACCTGTTGCTAAATTTGGCAAAGAAATATTTTGACTCCCTTTTGAGTTAAAAGATGTGTTTACAACTTGTTTACCTAAAATGGTAAATATTTTAAAACTACTTTCACCTTCTGTAAGACCTGATATTCTTAAATTATTGTTAGATGTTTTAAATATTCTTACACTATTAAAAGAAATGTTTTCTGTATTAAGTGCTGCAGAAGGCAAGGTATGTAGATAAAAACGCCCTATACCCTCTTGTTGTGTATCTAATGTTAAAGTGTAATTAGAATTAAGATCTAACTTGGTAAAAACATTGTTTAACCTATCCTCTAAGTAAACATTAATTCCGTTCGGTAAATTTTGATTTTCAGCACTAAAAGAGATTTGTTTTCCAGCATTTGCAACTACACCAACCGGAATTACCATCTCTTCTAAATTTGTTTCAGGTAATGCTTGTTTTTCAAAGGCAATACCATTGTCATTAGAAACTAAATGCGTATAAATATTAAAATCTGATGGGACTCCTGTAAAAAGACCAATATCTTTACCTGAATCTAAATCTGTAGTTTCAGAATTAGAATAATTTATAAAAGTTGTTTTAGATATAGAACCATCTGTAATATTTAACTTAATTGTAGAATTGTTACTTCTAAAAAAAGGTGTACTTGTTTGATGGCTTTGAATTGAAGTTGCAATTACAAAGTTATCTGCTGTAGAATTAGCCGCACTTACAAAGAAACCTTGTCCAGGTGCAATGTAATCTGTACTAGCTTCTAACGCTTCATAAGACCCTTCTAATGGTTTCCAAACATATACCGTTTGAAATGCAGCACCTAAATTAGTAGTATTCGCACTAATTAAATCTGAAACTTTTATATAGGAAGGAAATGGATTTCCTACTAAATTCCAGTTATTTACAGAGCCTTGAGTAATGGATACTGTAACATCAGCATCTGGGTAAGTACCCTCAAAAATATAAATTTCTTCATCATTATTTTGGTAATCTGTTCCTTTTTTTCTGGTTGAAAAACCGATTGCCTGATTAAAAGTCTCTGCAGTTGTACTCGCTTGAAAATAAGCCCAACCACCATTAACGCTAGAAGTATTATCATACAAAGCAATTGCACGGTTTGCCCCTGAACCTGTTCCTATAAAATTGTCTAAAATGTATTGGTTATCATAAGTTTCTCCAACAACTGGCGAAGACATTAAAGTCCAAATAGCAGGATTCGAAATAGTTCCACTCCCAGAAGGATTTGGAATGAATGCAGGAACCGTGTTACCAACTTCTGTAATTACTTTATAAGTAAATGAACCCGAAACACTTGGTGCAATAACACTACTACCTGCATAAACTTTTGTAGAAGTAGCTGTAATTGCTCCTGTAGAAGTTAAAGAAGTGTTTTTTTCAAGTACCATATTGTTAACAGATATTGCACTACTTGCTGTAGGCTGATTAGAAGTACCTGAAGGTATTAATACGTTATCATTAATTGTTGGTACTTGTGTGTGTGCCCAATTTGCTGGAGCACTCCAATCATTAGAAGCTGTCCCGTTCCAAACTAAAGCAGTTTCTGCCGATACACCATTGTCTCTAATCGCTATAATCTGATCTGGTGTTAAAACTTCTTTTGTTATTAAAAAATCATCCATGTAACCATCTAATAAACCTGCTGTTTGAGATGCTTTTTGAACACCAATTGATAATTCTGCATTGTTAGATTTATTTTGAACAATACCAGCGCCAACAGATTTACTTATTACCTGCACACCATTAATATAAAGTTTAATTGTACCACCAGTTGAGGTTTTATTCATAACAGCAGCAACATGAACCCAAGTATTAATAGCTTGGGCTGAAGAATTAACACCAGCTGCTTCACCAAAACCACAATTAATCACATTTCCTGCAGCTATTTGTAAAGGCCTACCACCTAATATTGAAGCTCCAGTTGTATTCTCTTGATGTATTAGTTTAGGTGAACCTGTGGTTGAAGTTAAAGAATTAAATTTAACCCACATTGCAATTGTAAAAGACTCTCCTGCATCAAATAGACTTCCGCTTGTTATGTATGGTTTGCTATTAAATAATGCTGCTTTACCAAATTTACCAGTGTCATAAGTATCTACTAATGCTGCAGTTTTCGGTGTTAAAGTTACAACTCCTGTTGCATCCGTTAAATCATCATCAAAAGGAAAGTGCATTAATATTTTAGACCTATCGATACTTTGTGCATGCATAGTATGAAAGCCAAATGCTATTAAAAAAGTTAAAAGTATTTTTTTCATCATAATTGTTTAATGGGGTTGTTGATAAATTAATTTTTATTGTCTTAAAATAATATGTGTTCCAAATTAACCTAATTGTATACTATTTTGTATCCTGTACTATCTTGCAAAGTTTAAAATATTAGTTTTCCCCTAAGCAACAGGATGGTTTCTTATTTCTATATTAGTAATTTTAAAAAATAAAGAATCTTTTTTTTAACCATGAAAAAAAATATTATTTTAGTTTTGGCTACATTATTTCTTTACTCTTGTAAAGAAGAAACTCAAAAAAAACCTAACATCATTTTTATTTTAGCAGATGATTATGGCATTGTAGATACTCAAGAATATGCTGCTAAATTTTTAAATACAAGTTTAGATAGCACATTTTATGAAACCCCTAATATTAATAAATTAATGAATGAGGGAATTTCTTTCTCTCAAGCCTATGCAAATCAACTATGTTCGCCAACAAGAGCAAGTATTTTAACAGGCAAACATGCATCAAGATTAGGGTTTACAACTGCAATGCCTCATAGAAACACCTATTATAATCAGAATATAGACATACCCAAAGGGTATTATGCTAATGATGTTTTAGAACACAAAGACAATATTTTAATTGAACAAGCTTTACTTAACGGAACATCTAATTCTGCTGTTCCGGCAGGAAAACAAATACAAACTAATTTAGACGAATTATCTATTGCAGAAGCAATGACCGAGTATCACAACGCCTTTATTGGTAAATGGCACATTGGTGGTTTTGGTGCCAAAGGGTTTCAGCCCCAAGACAATGGTTTTGAAACTTTGGCTTATTTTGATGGTGGAGGTTCTACTTATTTTAACTGGCAAAATGGTTGGAATCAAAAAACCAAAGCTCGTTTTCCAAAAATGCCTCAAGAAGAATGGCAAATTGGTGACGCAGGAAAATTATCTGGAGAGAAATACTTAACAGATGACTTAACAGAACAGGCACTAAATTACATTGAACAAAAAGCGAAAGATAAAAATAAACCTTTCTTTTTATACTTTTCTCATTTCGCTGTGCATTCTCCTTATCAAGGAAAAAAAGAAGAAATTGATTATTTCAATAATAAAAAAACCAAAGGTTTTAACGGACAAGACAATGCAATTTATGCATCTATGATTAAGAGTATGGACAGATCTGTGGGGCGTATTTTAGACAAATTAAAAACATTAAACATAGAAGAAAATACATTGGTAGTTTTTATGTCTGACAATGGTGGTATTGATGCCGAAATAACACCTGATGGAAATGGTACAGAAAACGCCCCTTTTTTAGGTGGAAAAGCATGTTTGACCGAAGGAGGAATTCGTGTTCCGCTAGTCTTTAGATGGAAAGGCAAAATAGAAGCTGGCAAATGGGTAGATGTCCCTGTAGACTGTACTGATATTTTTCCTACAATTTTAGAAGCCGCAGGTTACAACGCAAAAAAAGTTATTAAAAATAATAAGTTAGATGGTGAAAGCGTTTTGGGTTTACTTACTGACATTGAAAACAAACAAAAAACTTACACAAAAGATACGCATTACTGGCACTACCCTTTTAATGTAATTTATAAAAATCCTTATGACAACCTAGCATTAACGCCACATTCTGCCATTAGAAAAGGAGATTATAAACTTATTTTTGATTGGTACGGACGTTTATATTTATATGATATTGAAAAAGATCCTTTTGAGAGAAATAATTTATATGATATCCAAAAAGAAAAAGGAAACGCACTTTTTAAAGATTTAATTTCTTGGCTAGAAACTAATGTTGACAAACGTTATTGGCCAACTAATAACCCAAATTACGACCCAGAAAAAGAAGTAAGAACTGTTCCTTTTAAAGATTTAGTAGCTGAAAGTAAATAACAAAAAAAGAGAAGCAATGTTGCTTCTCTTTTTTTGTTATTTCATATTTATTTTACTAGTAACTCTTAAACTGCATAACAGGAAAAACTTACACTGTGTATATCTTATATTCTACTCCTAATTTATTTCTAACTTCTTTCCTCTTAAACCACCTAGTTGTTTTCCTATATTTTCTGGTTTGTATTTAGCAGGATTAAACTTGGGGTTTTTAATTGGCACAATCGCTTTTGTATCCTCTATGTGCTTTTGAATTAAGGCATCTAATTCAGCAACCTTTTTTGGATATTTTTTTGCTAAATTATTGTGTTCACTAATGTCCCATTTTAAATTGTATAACAAATAATCATGCTCGAAATTTATTCCTTGATGAAATAAACGAATTAACTTCCAATCATCAGCATGTACAGAAATAGAAGTAGGCAACCAGTCTGGAACTCCAGGTTGATGAGGGAAATAGGTAAATATGCCTGCTCTCTTAATATCATTTCCTTTTAATGTCTGTGTAATATCTATACCATCTAAAGAATGGTTTTTAGGAACCTTTATGTTTGCTAAATTTAATAAAGTAGGATAAAAATCTGTTGACTGAATTAAAGCATCTGATAACGTTCCTGGTTTTGTAATGCCTGGATAAGAAATTACTGTAGGAACTCTAACTCCACCTTCAAACATTGTTGCTTTACCACCACGTAAAGGTCTGTTACTTGTTGGAGCTGCCATATATTTATCTCCATTAGGTAAAATATCTGTAACACCATTGTACATGTTTCCGCCATTATCACTTGTAAAAACAATAATTGTGTTTTCTGTTAAACCTAATCTATCTAATTCATCCAACAAACGCCCTATTGCATCATCCATAGAATGTACCATTGCAGCATATGTTATAGAATGTTGTGCATCTGTTAAATCTACTTTTTTTCTGTATTTATCTTTTAATTCATCTTTAGCATCAAAAGGAGCGTGCACAGAGAATTGCCAATAATTTATAAAAAAAGGTTTGTTTTTATCAATTTTATTCAACCAAGTAACAGCTTCATCAGCCATTCTGTCTTCTATGTGTTCGTTTGGATATTTTGGTTTAAAATTTGGATATTTCCAGGGAGCAACAAAACTACCTGCTGGTCCTGGCCCATTAAAATGAGGAATATCAACATCAAAACCATGTTCTAATGGCGAATAGGGTGCTGTCCCCAAGTGCCATTTTCCAAAATGAGCAGTTTGATAGCCTGCATTTTTAAATTGCTTACCCAAAGTTGGTATATTATTATTTAAACGAGTTACAGACTCTAAAACAATAGCTTTATTTGCAGGGCCAGTGCCTCTGTTTAAAGAAGCTTTTAATTTCACTTTTCCTAAATGAGCAGTTGGAGCAGTAATACCAGTTCTTGTTGGTGTTTGCCCTGTTAAAATACTAGCTCTTGTAGGTGAACAAAGAGGGCTTGCTGCATAAGCTTTTATATAAGTAACACCTCTTGCAGCTAGGCGCTCTAAATTAGGTGTTTCGTACAACTTAGTTTTGCCGAACAATGTAACATCACTCCACCCTAAATCGTCTGCAAGAATAAAAACGATATTGGGTTGTTTTTTTTGTGCTGAAATAGTTAAAGCAGTGAATAATGTTAATATAATTAATTTTATTTTTAACATAAAACTATTTATTTACTGATTTAAATTGATCTTCTAAAGATACACCGTAGATAGATTCTAATTCTTTTACAGATTTTTTATAAAATTTAGTTGCTGGTGGTAACGCAATATTTTTCCAAAAAATGGGGTTATATTTAATGTCATAATCACCAATATCTTTCTTATCATAAAGGGTATTTTGTATGTTGAATTTTTTCTTATCGCTTTCTATATTTAACACAATTCCTTCGTGCCTATAAGAGCTTTGAACAAATCGTGTTTTTAATTTTAACAGTTTTCTTTTTTGTTCAGATATGGGGGTTCTAAATTTAGCTTCTCTATTATGATAACTTAAAACTAATTGACCATCATTGTCTTTTTTGTAAATATAAAAGGCTTTTAAATTAGAAAACTCATTTCCATATCTAGAAACATCAATTTTATAAACACTATAAGTATCCATACCAATATATAGTTTAATAAAATTTTCTTTTTTATTGGCTTTTTGATCTTTTTTAGTTCCTCTAATTATTAAAATATCTTCACCGTCATAAGAAGTATCTCCATCTCTTTCCCAATTATAATCAGACTCATAAATTCTTTGTCTCAAGGGGTTAATTTGCCCCATAATATATACAGCATGAATTGGTTGTTTTTTAAAAGCAAATCTGTAATCTGCAGACTTTCTAGATTCTGCAATACCAATTTCATCAAATCTATTATCAGAAGGTCCATAATCTAAAATATTTAAATAGTGCTCTACCATAAAACGTGTTTTACCGTTTTCTACAGAAGACCTTCTATATAACATATTTATCTGATGTTTTGAGCTTAAAGTGTTGTTTTTTACTTTTTTTAAAGCTTTCTTAACAATACTATTTGTCTTCTCTAATGTAATTGCAGCTAATGATACAACTTCTTCAATTAAAACTATTTTTAAAACATTGTTGTTAATGTAATCTTCAATTTTTATTTTATAAGTTTTAAATCCAATAGTAGATACTTCTAAAATATCTTTTATATTTTCTGATGAAATTTTTAAAGAAAAGGCGCCGTCATCATTTGTCGCAGTTCCTATTTGTTTCGATGGTATCCCAATAGCTGCATAAGCAATTGGGTTTTCAAACTCATCTAAAACAACACCTTTTAACTCTACTTTTTGTTGAGAAAAACTTGTTGAAATATTTAAGCATATAAAGAGTAATAATAGTATTTTTTTTAATTGATTACTTTTAATATTTATATTATTTGTTTTCATATTCACGTTTTTTATTTAAGAGTTCTAAAGGAGAGTATTCATAATTGTACGTCCATTTACTTTTTGGCTGAACTGCGTTAAACTCTTTTGCTCCATAAAACTGATCGTCGTATTTTTGCATCCATTCTTTTGTATACCCTTCTAATTTTGCCTGAATATTTTTATACGCAGGATTATTATAAAGGTTATTTAATTGTCCTGGATCTTTTTCTCTATCAAAAAGAGTATTTATCATTGAATTATTACTTTCTTTTGAGGTAGAAAAAGTATACCTGTCTGTTTCTACACCCCGCCAATTAGAATTTCTTGCTCTACCAATTCTGTAGTTCCAAATAGGTACATAATCATCTTTATCTAATTTATTATTCAAAATATCTCTAGATAAATCTAAACCATCAAAACTTTCTTGGGTTTCAATATTCATAAAACTTAATAATGTTGGTAAAATATCCATAGTTCCTAGCAAAGATTTTGATTTAAAGCCTGATTTTATTTTACCAGGATATTTTATAATAAAAGGTATTTTATTAGAATAATCGTGCGGATATTGTTTTGGCAATTTGGCATTATGAGACTCTAACATATCACCATGATCTGCAGTAAAAGCTACCAAGGTATTTTTTTCTACATTCATATTTTTTAACTGGGTCATTAAATTACCAACTGCAATATCTATTCCTGTAATTTGTGCCATATGTCCGTGGTACATTCTTCTTCTATCTGGCGTATCTTCTAAACCAGGTCTTAATATAATTTCATTTCTTTCATAGAGAGCCATAAGCTCATCTAAAGTATCATATCTATAATGCATTTTTCCATCTTCACCTTTAAATTTACCCCAATCATGTGGTGGATGTAATGATAATATAATTGCAAATGGTTTAGAAGGGTCTATATTATTAAGATAATCAATCGCTTGATTTGTTTGCGCATAAGGCTCCCATTCATTAAAAAATTCTTTTTCTCCTTTTTCATTCCAAAAAAATGCTTTCCCTGGTCTAAAATCTACATGGCAATTGTTAGTTAATACTTTATCAAAACCATAGGTCATTTCTTTGGGAATACCTCTATCTCTATTACCTCCTAGCAAATGCCATTTTCCAAAATAAGCAGTTTGATAGCCTTTTTCTTTTAAAATTTCTGCCATTAATTTTGTTTTATTTGGCAACAAAGGAACATCATTAACAAAAGCACCATTTTTTAATGGATGCATACCACTCATTAACATTCCTCTAAAAGGTGTACATACAGGCTGACTTGCAAAAGCATTTTCTAACAAAACACCTTCACTTGCTAATTTATCTAAATTAGGGGTAATTAATTGTTTATTTCCATAAGCACCAACCATATCTGCAGAATGTTGGTCAGACAAAACTATCACTAAATTTGGTAACCTATCATTTTCAGAAGTTGTTTTACTGGTATCCATCTTTTTTGTCTTACAAGAGACTATTGTAAAAAAGACAACTGTACACATTACTATTCTATTCATTTAACAAGCTTTTATTTGTTAATCTAAAATAGCTGTAAACATAAATATTTACAGCTATTAATTCTTTTTCACTATTTGTTACCAACCCGGATTTTGAGTTAAATTTGGGTTTTTTGCTAATTCTACTAAAGGAAGAGGGCTTAATTTAAATTTCTCTTCCCATCCTTGTCCTGGATTTCTCCATATTCTTAATAGGTGGTTATTATACTCTTCTTCTGCAATATTCCATCTTCTTACATCAAATAACTCTCCCATTTCTCCATATAATTCTCTTATTCTTTCGTTTCTAAGTACTGTTCTTAAAGAATTTTGATCTGTAGTAGTTATGACACTCGCATTAACTCTATCTCTTGCAATTTTTAGGTAAGGTAAAGCTTTATCTGGTTCACCATTTTCATTATATGCCTCAGCTAACATTAAAAAAGCATCAACATATCTGTAAACTATGTGGTCTTTAGAATGAATAACATTACCTGTAGCACCTGGGTCTTGATATTTTGTCATAGAAATACCGTTTCTTCCTCCATAAAAACCAGGAGGTACATTTAATGGATTTCTTCTAAATGTTCTGGTTACATTATTATTAATCTGTTTATAAGTGTAAGTAAAACCATCTGTAAGCCTATCATCTGTTGCATCATATAAATCAAGTAATGTTGGATGCCAAGCTATTTGATAACCACTTCCATTTCTAGATTGAATTCCTCCAAAAGGACTAAATTGTGGATTTGTCCAAAAAGGTAAAACTCCACCTTTTAGATTTTCATAAATGTTACCATGCGCAAAAATGATTTCTTTATTACCTTCATTATTAATACTAAATACATTTTTCCAATCATTTAATAATTGCACATCATAATCAGTACCATTGTCTGCTAAAGGTTTTAAAACATCAATTGCTTTTTGATAATTATCTGTAATTTGTAATGGAAAACCCGCAGAAGTTAGGTATACTTTACCTAATAAAAAAGCTCCTCCCGCTTTAGTTACTCTTCCCTTACCTGATTTAGACCAAGAAATAGGTAGATTATCTTTAGCAAATTCTAAATCTGCTATAATTAGATTGTAAACTTCTTGTACAGAACTTCTAGATTTAAACAATATTTCTGGATCTGAATTTTCTACAGGTTCAGAATAAATTGGTAAATCCCCAAATAATTGAGTTAATTGAAAATAAGTGTAAGCTCTCATCCATCTTGCTTCTGCAATATATTGATTAGCAATATCTGTGTTTTCTGAGTAAAAACTTGATAGAGGCAAGTATTTTATTACAGTATTAGCTCTAGCAATGGCCTCAAAACCAACTCTCCACACTCTATCATATCTAAAAGGTTGTTCGTCTAAAGTTTGATAAGCTGCATGATAAGAAAAACCTAGCTGAAAACTTGTAGCAAACCTACCTGTCATACTAACCAACATATACATATCTTGTTCCCAAACAACATGATTAAAAGATTCGTAAATCCCTATATTTTGAGCTTGAAGCTGCTCTTCATTTTTAAAAAAATTTGAAGCTGTATATGAAGAGAATACATCCTCTTCTAGAGTTGTATTACAAGAAAATAACCCTGTAAATATTATTCCGAGAATTAATAGTTGTTTTAATTTCATAATCTATATTTTTAAATCTAAAATGTTAAGTTTAACCCAAGTGAAAATAACTTAGGTCTTGGGTATGCAGAATAATCAATACCTCTATTTAAGGCACCATTCCCATTGGTACTAACTTCTGGGTCTGGACCGGTGTAATTTGTTATTGTAACTAAATTAGTACCTGTTAATACTACACCTACATTAGAAAAGAATTTGATATCTTTAAAATTATAACGCACACTTAAGTTTTTTAATCTTACATATGAACCATCTTCTATAAATACTGAATTTGGTACAGTAACACCTGATGGCCCGTTAAAACTTGGGTATCTTACATCATTGTGTTGATTGTTAACTGTCCATCTATTATTGTAATAATCTTGTGTGCCATTTGCACCTTGCCATCCAGAACCTATAAAGGCTTTATTTAAGTTTAAAATATCATTTCCAACAGAACCTTGTATAAACATAGAAATATTAAATTCTCCTATTCTAAATTGATTATTCCAACCAAAGAAAAAATCTGGATTTGGATTTCCAATAGTTTGCCTATCTTCTTGGTTAATAATACCATCTCCATTGATATCTTCAAACTTCCAAAGACCAGGAGAATTCGCAACAGGACTTCCAGTCGTAGGGTTATTTCTAACTGTTGATGCAAAAATTTGTTGTTGTGTAATATTCCCAGAACCATCATCTACATCTTCTGTTTTAATATTGAAATTACCTCCTGCGTAATCTACCAAATCACTAGGTTGAATTAAACCTGTAACTTTATAACCAAAAAACAAACCTAATTCTTCACCAGGATATGTTCTTGTTGCATTTATTTGAAAGAAATTTGCAGCAATACCTGGACCATCAACAAATTCATTAGTTCCATAACTTACAAGTCTTGTTACATTCCTTGTCCAATTTAACTTACTTGTCCAAGAAAAATTTTCTTTTTTAAAAACATCGTAAGCAATATCTACTTCTATTCCTTTATTATTTATTTCTCCATCATTAATAGGTATTCTTGAAAAACCTGTTTGCAAAGGAATTGGCAAATTATTTAAAAGATTATTTGTGATTTTTTCATAAACATCTACACTTGTTCTAAGCCTATTCCTAAAAAAGTTTGCGTTTAAACCTAAATTAAGTGTTGTACTTGTTTCCCATGTTAAATTTTGATTTGCAATCCTTGCAGGAAAAGTAGCTGTATATAAATTATTATCTGTTAAACCAATATTACCTATATTATAAAGATCTAAAGTCGAGTATGGCCCAACACCTCTAGAACTACCAACTTGTCCATAAGAAACTCTAAATTTTAATAATGAAATGTCTCTAATATCTCTAATAAACTTTTCTTTATGCATGTCCCAAGAAAGAGCGGCTGATGGAAAAAATCCCCAAGGTTCTCCTGCACTAAATTTAGAATCTCCATCATATCTTCCTGTTGTTGTTAAAGTATATTTATCATCAAAAGTATAGTTTAATCGGTACAATAGAGATTTGATGTAATTATTAGTTCTTACAGAATTAAAATTTTGTGCTGTACTTGCCAATTGAATCGCGTCTATACCCAAATCATCAAAAGTAAAATCTGTATATAATTCTGACTTTCTGTAAGCATTTATATCTGTATAACTTGCTCCAACAGTTGCATTTATTTTATGCTTATTAACTCTCTTATTGAAATTTAAAAAAGATTCTGCAGTAAATCTATTGGTTTCTGCCTCAGCTAAAAATAATCTTCCATTAAAATTAGCTCCTACTACTGTTTTTTTATTATTAAAAACTTGGTTTGTATTTAAACCTGCATTGTATCCAATTCTATTTGTCCATTTTAATTCTGGTGTAAAAGAATAAACACCAGTTGAAGAGAAAATTACTCTTTTGGTTTTTTGTACATTATCTGATTGTGTTGCCTCAATTGCAGGGTTTGTAATAATTTCATCATTTACTCCTATTTGGTTATAATCTCCAGTATCTGAATCTAATAAAGGGATAAAAGGGTTTATCCTCATTGCACTAAATACAACACCAGACAAACCGGTTCTTGCACTTGTTTGTACTCTTTGATTTCTAGAATAATTTAACTGTATGTTAGAGTTTAATTTAAATTTATCTCCGATTTTTAATTTAGAATTATACCTTAAATTTACTCTTTGAAATTTAGAGTTTAAGATATTTCCTTCATTCTCATTATAATTTAATGATAGTAATTGTGATAGATTTTCATTACCTCCAGATACAGTCACATTTGCATTGGTAATAAGAGATTGTCTAAAAATGGCATCCATAAAATTAGTACCATCTATTGCATTTTCAGGAAGTGGTCTTCTATCATTAAGTCCGTCAAAAGGAAGTCTATTATCTGCTAATAATTCTTCAAATGAAGTTTGTGGATTTTGTAATGTTACAATATCATTTCTAAATTGTGCATATTGTCCTCCTACCATTAAACTATAAGGAACTCCGACATCTGAAATTGAAGCTCTTAAATTAGCAGTAATTTTAACATTACCTATTTTTGCTTCTTTAGTTGTAATCAATACCACACCATTTCCTGCTCTTGCCCCATAAATTGCAGTTGCAGAGGCATCTTTTAACACTTCTATACTTTGTATATCATCAGGATTTAAAGAAGCTAACGGATTTGTATTGGTAAAATATTGATCTCCTTGCGCTTGTATATTGTCTTCTAGGGGTATACCATTTAAAACATATAGTGGCTGAGTACTACCTGTAAGACTATTTATACCTCTAATTTGTATAGAAATTCCTGCCCCTGGCTCACCAGAATCAGAACTCACTAAAACCCCAGAAGCTTGTCCCTGTAATGTTTCACTAATATTTGTATATACTTGATCTTCTAAATCTTTTGCTTTAATAGAACTAACAGCTCCTGTAACATCTTTTCTCTTTTTTTCGCCATAACCAACAATAACGATCTCTTCAAGAGTCTCAGATTCTTGTGTTAATTTTGCATTTAAAGTTGTTGTAGAACCAATTGACTTTTCTATATTTTTATATCCTAAATATGAAAATATTAAAACTTTACTTTGATTATCAAGTAGTTTTAATTCGTAATTTCCATCAAAATCTGTTGACGTCCCGTTCTTGGTTCCTTTTTGTAAAACAAAAGCTCCTGGTAAAACATCTCCCTCTACAGATGTAATTTTACCTGTTATTGTTATTGTTTGAGCTTGGAATAGTAATGAAATACTAAAAAAAACAAAAAACATTGTTCGTTTTAAAATACCATTAAAATAATAATTATTCTTATTTTTCATAATTAAACTATTGTTGGTTTATAGATTACACCAATATTAAATACAAATATAATTTTTGGCATCCTGCTCTTGCAGGTAATTGTTGTTATTATTTATTTTTTTAAAGGAGCATTAATATTATACTTACCAGAACCAACTTTAATAACAGTCTCATAACTTGTCTTAGAAATAATTGTTATTCTTTTCTTATTCGCCAAAAATTGCTCGTTTATTTTAATTTTATTAAATTCTTCTGTTGGAATATGAATATTGGCAGTTGTATTAATTGGTATTTCTACTATCATATTAAAATGATTCCTTTTAATTCTCCAATTTGATGTTATTTTTCCATTAATGGTTTTTGTACTTCCATTAATAAATTTCATTTCATCTAAAATAGCAGGTTTTATGATTATGTTTCTATAACCATTTGTTTGAGTATCAATACCAGCTGCATATTGAAACATCCACTCTGCTACAGAACCAAATGCATAATGACTAAAAGAATTCATGGCTGCATTTAAGTTAGCATTTTTAGAATTATCCTTTGTAAAACTGTCCCAACGTTCCCAAATAGATGTACTGCCGTTTTCTATAGAAAAACCCCAACTTGGATATGCTTTCTGCTGAAATAACTTGTATGAAACGTCGTGAAAACCATATTTTGACAGGGCTAACATTACATGTTTTGTTCCTAAAAAACCTGTAGCAAATTTATACCCATTATTTTTAATTTTTTCTACCAATCGGTTTGCTCCTTTTTGTGCTAAATCTTCCGGATACAAGTTAAAATACAACGCTAAAGCATAACTGGTCATAGAATCTTCTGTAGTTTTACCATCAGAAGTAATATATTTAGCAGCGAACTGTACTTGTATATTTTTAAAGTCTATCGCATACTTTTCATAATCTTTTGTTTTTCCTAATTCATTTGCCATTTCTGACATTAATTTAGCTGCATATCCATAATAAGCCGAAGCAATAAAATCATTACTTGTTTTTTCATTAACAGAAAGCCAGTCTCCCCAATTTTTTCCTTCACCAGGTCGTAAATAGTTAATACTCGCTTTTTCTTGAAAATCCATAAATTTTTGCATTCCATCATACATATAAGCTACAATTCTTGTGTCATTATAGACTTTCATCATTGTGTATGGTATAATAATACCTGCTTCCATCCAAGCTGGCGAATACTGACCAGGTCTAGAAAAAGGAAATGGTGCAAAGTTAGGATATGCGCCATACCAGCGTTGTGCATCATCTAAATCTATTGCAAATTTTGTAAAAAATGAAGCAACATCTGAATTATAGGTGGCAGACTTTGCAAAAACTTGTGCATCTCCTGTCCAACCTAAACGCTCGTCTCTTTGAGGACAATCTGTAGGAACATCTAAAAAATTAGCTGCTTGAGTGGTTTTTATATTATCAAATAATTTATTGTTCATTGGGTTAGATGAACTAAAATTACTACCATTTGTATTTATAGAGCTTAATTGAATACCTGTAATGGTTTCTAGACTTGGTTCTTCTGTTAAACCTGTAACCTCTACAAACTGAAAACCATGATATGTAAAACGAGGTTCCCAAACTTCTTCTCCTTTTCCATTTAAAATATAGGTATCTGTAGCTCTAGCCCTTCTTAGATTTTCTGTTAAAAGTGTTCCATCATTTTTAAGAATTTCGCCAAAACGTAGGGTAATTTTTGTTCCTGATTTTCCTTTAGTTTTTAATTTTACAACCCCCGCAATGTTTTTTCCTAAATCAAAAATATAGGTCCCTTTTTGGGGCTCTGTAATATTAATAGGCGTAATTGTTTCTTGGTTTTTTACTGCAGTTGTTGGTGATGCCATTAGCTTACCATTTGGTAAAGTGTAACGCTTTGGTTTACTCCAATTGCGATCATCAAAACCTGCTTTATCCCAATTTTTATGCTCTAAACGGGCATCATATGTTTCGCCCATAATAATATCTGCCTCTAAAATTGGGCCTTGGTTTGCTTTCCAAGTTTTTTCATTAGAAGCAATAATTTCTGATGTACCATCTTCATATTCAATTTTTATTTGCCCCATAAAAGAAGGGTTTACTCCATAAAACTCTCTAACTTTGTCTAAACGCACTAAAAGGGCATAACCAACATAACCTGCATACCAACCATCAGCTAAAATTGCACCTACAACATTTTCTCCTTCTTGCAATTGATCGGTAATATCAAAAGTTTGATAATACAAACGCTTGTTATAATCTGTCCAGCCAGGTAAAAGATAATCGTTACCAACCTTATTACCGTTCAAACGTAACTCATACAACCCTAAAGCTGTTGCATAAGCTGTTGCTCTTTTTATCTTTTTATTTATTTTAAAAGAATAACGCAAGTATCTTGCAGGTGGTAAATACAGCTCGTTATATTTATCTTTTTTATTATATCCTACATTATGACCGATATACTGAGCCTTCCAATCTATAAAATCTAAATTACCCATAGACCATGAGGCAATTTTACTTGTAGATGAAATATCATTTTCATCCCAAACGGTTACCTTCCAAAAGTATTTTTTTCCTGAAACCAATTCTTGTCCAACATATTCTATTTGATTTGTAGCATTAGAATTAATTTTACCACTATCCCAAATTGTCTCTGTACTTGAAAAAGATTTATGATTACCTACTACTATTTGATATGCTGATTGATATCTATCAAATCCATCCCCTTTTAAAACCCAGCTGAACCTTGGCGACTTTACATCGATCCCTTCTGGATTCTCTAAATACTCTGTTCTTAATTGATGAATCTCTAAAGGTGATATGTTATTATATTCAGTACCAAAAACACTAAAGGTTACCAACAATAATAAAAGCAATAGATCTCTTTTTTTCTTTAGTACTACATTCATCGTTTAATTATTTAAAAATTGTTATTTAGTTTTAAGCGCTAAGTAGCAATAATAGCTAGAACTATTAAATTTGCTATCCTGTACTATCATTTTTTTTGATTCAAAATAAAAAAAATATAATTTAAATTTTAAAGCAATAAAAAAGAGCGCTTTAAATGAAGCACTCTTTTTTTACTTTTTAAAAATAAATTAAATATGAATCGTTTATTTTTTAATTAATTATAATTTTAAAACTTTTAAAGCTGTTTTTATTTTTTACACTAACAATATAAATACCTGCATTTAAATTATTTGTAGAAATTCCCTGAGAAACACCTCCTAAAACTTCCTTAGAGTAAATTTGTTTTCCTGTAATATCAATTACAGAAATATTAATCTTATCAGTATTTGTAAACCTTTCTAAATTTACAAACACCTTTTCTCCTTGACTAACTGGATTAGGATACATATAAGCCGCATCTAAAGAAAGTTGATTTTCTACTGAAGCAGTACTATCTTGCTTTGTAAATCTAATGTAATCAAAAGAAACAACCCCTTCAGATCCATCTGCATTTGGGTCAAGTCTAATATCTGTAAAGTTATTAGTAACTGACCAGTTTGGCACGGTTGCAGGTAAATTAACAACAATAGTTTCAAATTCTGTACTATTTGGAGTCATGTTAAACTGTGCTGCTCTGGTTCCTCCACCTTCAATAAAAAATATAATGGTTCCATTATCACTAGCAGTTTCATTTTTCACTCTTACTGTTAAAAATCTAGCACCAGCAGCACTAAAAGTTTGTGCCGTTGTATTTCTAACATTAGGATCAGCTCCACCTGTAGTAGTAACTTCTAAATAACCATCGCTATTCCATGCAGTTGTACAATTTTTTAGATCCTTATTCCAGCCATCTACATCGTTACCAAATTCAAATGCAAGAATAGTATTTGGTGCTTGTGTTATTGTTATTGTTGTTGAATCACTAACATCACTACCATCTATACTTGTTGCAGTTACTTTAACAGTACCAGCTATTTTAGGAACTAAAACTCCGTCTGAGTTTATTGTTGCAATATTTGTATCATCTACTGAATAACTTAACGTTTTATAACTAGCATCACTTGGTAAAATAGTTGCTTCTATTTGCGCTATTTCATTGGTTGTTATTGTTGTTGGACCAACAATTGAAACAGATGTTGCTAATACAGTGTTTGTAGGAGCGCCAAGTAATTTCACATAATCATAAGAAACAATACCTGCAGCACCACTATTATTAGGATCTAGCCTAACATCTGTAATAGTTAAGTTGTTTGCAAATTTATTAACAGTTGATAAATCGATTACGATAGTTTCAAAATCGGCACTATTAGCAGTCATTGGTACTGGCACATTAATAGTACCAACACTCGTAAATAAAAACACTCCACCAGTAGTATCTGCAGTTCCATTTTTTACTCTTAACTCTATAAAATTAAAATTACTGGCATTAAACTCAACTTTTGGATTTCTGTAAAAAAATGGGTCATTCTCACCATTTGTAGTAACTTCTAAATACCCAGAGTTCCATGTTGCAGAACATCTTGTAAGAGTTCTATTCCAGTCTTCATCATCTGTATCAAACTCCCAACTATAAATAGTATTTGCTCCTTGGGTTATTGTCAACTGTGTAGAATCACTTACATTAGAACCATCTGTAGTTGTTGCTGTTACTGTAACTGTACCCGTTGTTTTTGGCACTAAAAGACCCGAAGCATTAATTCTAGCAATATTATCGTCATCAACAGTATATTCCACTTCATTAAAGGTCGAATTACTTGGGGTAATTGTTGATGTAAATCTAGCTATCCCATTTGTATTTATTGTGGTTGGCCCATCAACTGAAATAGAAGTTGCTAATATTGGATTTGTAGGAGCTTCTAAAAATCTTATGAAATCAAAAGAAATAGTACCTTCAGCACCGCCGTTGTTAGGATCTATTCTAACATCATCTATCTGTAAATTATTTGTGTAATTTGTAACTGTTGATAGATCTACAACTAAGGTTTCAAAAGCAGAACTATTTGCTGTAGAAGTAAACGGAATGGTAATGTTTGTATCATTTGTTCTTATTAGTATAATAGTTCCACCAGCATTTGGTGTTCCGTTTTTTATACCTAACTCTAAAAAGTTAACATTTGCAGTATTCATCTCAACAGGAGTAATGTTAAAAAAGTAAGGATCAACTTCTCCTATTGTTGTAACATCTAAATAACCTTCTGGATTCCATACAGTTGTGCATTTTTGGGGGTTTTTATTCCAACCTTCGTCAGTAGAATCAAACTCCCAACCTTTAATTGTTTGACCATTTAAAACTTGCATTCCTATGGAAAGTAAATAAAAAGTAAAAAGTAATTTTTTCATAATATATATTTTTTAGTTATGCAATTTTATTTTAATAATTTACAAGAACTATCCTGTACTATCAGTTATTTATGTTCTTTATGACCTAAAAATTATAACATAAATAATAAAAAATTCAAACTAATTTATCAACTCTTTAACGGTAATCTAGTTTTAATTTTAACAGGATTATTTTCAATATCACCTGTTTCTTTTCTCCATTTATTTAAAGCTGTTCTTAATTCTATTTTTTTTGCTTTATAAGCTGGGTTATTGGCTAAATTTTTTAATTGAGATTGATCATTTTGCATGTCATATAATTCAACACCCGGCCTTCCTTTTTCAAGAGTTTTTAAAAGATTGTATTGCATTGGGTGTGTTTCTTTTGCTTTCACAGTTGCTTCATAACTCCTATTACTCCAACCTTTGTACTCTCTTAAATCTGCAGGTAATAAATAGGATTTGTTAGGCATTAAGTTTCTAATTAAGTAAAATCGCCCATCAAACACAACTCTACTTGGGTAGTGCTCTCTTTTATCAGGGCCATGAGAATTGTGCTCTGCAAAAATGTATTTCCTATCTGTTACAGTATCTTGTTTACCTGTTATTATTGGTAAAATAGACTTCCCTTGAACAGTTTCTGGTATTGGTAAACTTAAAAAGCTTAAGATTGTTGGCATAATATCTACATGAGAAATCAAGGCTTTTGAGACTTGACTCTTAGAAATATTTGGACCAACAACGGCATAAGGCACATGCAAGCCTTCTGCGTATGCAGATGCTTTTGCTCTATGATATGGCTGCCCCTGGTCTGAAGTAAAAATAATTAAGGTATTTTCAAACTCTCCTTTTCTTTTTAATGTTTCTATAATTGCTCCCGCACAAGCATCTGCTAGCTGCACACAACCATAATACTTACTTAAATCTTCTCTCATTAGAGGAGTGTCTGGCAAATAATCTGGCACTACAATATTATTTACATCAGGCATGTATTCTGGAAACTTTTTCATGTGTGCGTCAAAATTTCGATGAGGAGGCGAAATATTTGCCTGAAAAAAGAATGGCTTATCCCCAGAAGCATCAATAAACTCAGCTATAACTTTCTTATACTTTTCCGGATCGTTGTGCACAGAATTTCTATCAGAATATGGAAATTTCCAAGGCGGACTCATATGAAATTTTTGAGTAATTGCCGTAAAAAAACCATTTTCTTGTAAAATCTCTGGTAATGTATTTATGTACTCATGCACACCAACTTTATCAACCCTTTTTGCCTCTCTACTAAAAGCTTCATCGTTATCACTTAAACTTGGTGTTATTGTATTTCTCCAATGCCCGTTTGCATGAGGAAACATACCCGTATTTATAGAGCTTCTACTAGGCGAACAAGAAGGCACAGAAGCATAAGCATTTGTAAAACGAACTCCTTGTTTTGAAAAACTATCAAAATTTGGAGTCTTAATACCCTTCATACCGTCTATAGAAGTATCATAACCTTGATCATCCATCAAAATTAAAACTACGTTTAAAGGTTTTTTATTATTGTTTTTTTTTAACTTAACTTCCTTAGGAAGACTGCAATTAAAAAAAAGAAATCCGAAAAATAACAATACATAAACGTGTGATTTCATAAAATATAAGTTTTTATTTTTTTTTTATAAAACTACTCTAAAAAAAACCAATCGGCATCCTGCACTAACAGGTTAGAGCAGGATGTTTTCAATAGAAATTAATACAATTTTTGAATGACTAAAAAGATTCAATAATGAACTACTCTGTAAAATTACTTTTTTTATTTGTTTTTGCGATACAAATTGGGCTTTCTCAAAATAAAAAGCCAAACATTCTTTTAATTGTTGCAGATGATTTAGGTTTTAGCGATGTAAGTTCTTTTGGCGGCGAAATCCCTACTCCAAATATTGATGAACTAGGAAAAAATGGAGTGAAATTTAATAAATTTTACGTTTCACCTATGTGTGTAACCAGTAGAGTTGCTATAATTGCAGGTTTAGAGTTTCAAGCTGCTGGCAAAAACAATTTTCCGAAAGGAGAAAGTATTGCTCTGCAACTCCGTAAAGCTGGATACACGACGAATTTAGTCGGTAAAAATCACGGAATGGATAAACTTAAAATTGGTGATATCAAAAATGATTTTGGCTTCGATCATTTTTACGGCTTTACGGGAGGTCAAATTAATAGTTTTACTGGTCAAGGAAATGTAAAATGGCAAAATGATGGTAAAATTTTTCCAAACTCTCAATTGCCAGAAGATTTTTATGCAACAAAAAATTTTACTGATTATGCCATAAAATATATGGATGAAGCAATCAAAAGAAACAAACCTTTTTTTAGTATGGTTTCTTATAACGCACCACATAGCCCATTAGATGCTCCTGAAAGAAATGTTCGCAAGTTTTATGACCCAGAAAACGGAATAAATGTTTACAAAAATGGATGGAATAATCTTCGTGAAAAACGCTTAGAACGGATGATTAATCTTGGTATTGTTGACAAAAACACTAAACTACCAGAATTGGGTGTAGAGATTCCTGATTGGAAATTATTACCAGAAACCTCTAATAATCAATGGGAAATTCAGAAAAAATTTGAAACTCTTTCAAGAAGTGCCTATGCTGGTATGGTTGATAATATGGATGAAAACATTGGGCGAATTACAGCGTATTTAAAAGACCCAAATCAAGACGGGAATACAAATGATAGTGAATTAGAAAACACCATTATTATATTTATATCAGATAATGGCGGTTGTTATGCAGGTCTACACACAAATAGAAAAGCGGTGCCTTGGAGCCAAGAAAATAGAGGCGCAGGCTTTACCACAAATTATGGCTGGGCAGCTTTAAGCAATACTCCTTTTTCTTCTTATAAGCACGGTAGTAAAGAAGGCGCAATTCGTTCGCCAATGATTGTACATTGGCCAAACGGAATAAAATTGAAAAAAAATTCCATTAACAAACAAATGATACGAATATGGGATTTATATCCTACCTTTTTAGAGATAGCAGGTATAAAACTTCAAGAAGTAAAAACAAAATTGATGGGGAAAAGTTTTTTACCCTTAATTGAAAATAAAAAGTATGAAGAAGAAAAATTTTTTGTTTCAACTTTTTATCGCTCTAAGGGTCTTATAAAAGGAGATTGGAAATTAGTTAGTTTTTACGACAGTCCTTTTGAATTATACAACCTAAAAAAAGACCCAACAGAAATAAAAAACATAAGACATAAACACCCCTTAAATATAAAGACCTTTTAAATTCTTGGACAAAATATACCCAAAAGCACGGTTTCGAAAACAATAAACAATGGAATATGCCTACTGGCTCTATAAAAAGAGGTTTTGGTTTTAATAGAGTTAAAAATATAATGGTTAGTTCTTCTCCAGAGTTTATGGAAGACAACGTTTCTACCAATCAAAAATTAACTTTTGTTTTTAAAAACGTCATTAGTTTTAAAAATACTAAAAATAGAAAAATAAGATTACAAAAATATGGAAATCCAAAAATATTATGGACTAAAGATTTTAATGAAAACTCTATATTTGAAGGGCAAAAAAAAATCATTTTTACTGATTTCCCAACATTAGAGCCCAACACGCATTATTATATTACTTGGGACAGCAATTGGGTAAAAATAAATCAAAACGGTAACCTAACACCTATTCAACCTGTTAGAGAAAGTGCATTTGCATATCGTTTTAAAACCAGATCAAAATAGTTCTACAGGTTGCCACAGGATAGCAAAAATGTCTAAAAAAAATAAATTTACATTGGTAAAAACCATCTAATCATTAAACATTTTAATTTATAAAAAATGAACAAATTATATTTAGTATTATTGATATTATTTTTTACAAAAACAGTAATATTTGCTCAATTACCTCCTGTTTTTGATACAAATGACGAAAAAAGAGCTAGTCATTCGGAAATGATTAAAACCTATTTAACACCAACAAGAATTGTTTGGAAATCTGATGATTCTGGTAATCACATTAAAAATGAAAATACATTATTAGAAAAAGGAAATGGTCAAGTTGCAGTAAACGACGAAAACTTATTTCGATTAATCAGTAATAAAGACCATAAACCAGGAATAATGTTGGATTTTGGAAAAGAAATTAATGGTGGAATTAAAATATCTATGGGAATTAGACCTTCTAAAACACCTTTAAGATTAAGAATTCGTTTTGGAGAATCAGTTTCTGAGGCGATGTCTAATATTGGAGGAAAGAGTAATGCTACCAACGAACACTCTTTAAGAGATTTTACCTTAGAAGTTCCTTGGTTAGGTTCTGTAGAAATTGGAGAAACAGGTTTCCGTTTTGTTAGAATAGATGTATTAGACGCAAACGAAAATGCACCAATAAAATCTATAGAAGCTGCATTTGTTTATAGAGATTTAGAATATATAGGTTCTTTTGATAGTAGTAATAAAAGATTAAATGATATATGGTTAACAGGTGCTTATACTGTGCACTTAAATATGCAAAACTATCTTTGGGATGGCATTAAAAGAGACCGATTAGTTTGGGTTGGAGACATGCATCCAGAAGTAATGACGATTAATTCTGTTTTTGGTAGTAATAGTATTGTTCCAAAGAGTTTAGACTTAGCAAGAGATCAACACCCTCTTCCACAATGGATGAATACCATTAGTTCTTACTCTATGTGGTGGTTGCTAATTCATAAAGACTGGTACAATTATCATGGAGACTTCGCATACTTAAAAGAGCAAGAAGCCTATATGATTGCTTTGTTAGACCAGTTAAGCACTTTTATAGATAAAGATAATAAAGAAGTTTTAAATGGTGGACGATTTTTAGATTGGCCAACAAGTACAGACCCAAAAGCAGTTCATGCTGGTTTACAAGCAATGATGATTATGACTTTTGAAGCAGGAGCTGAAATGATGAAGACTTTAGAAAGACCTGAATTGGCAAAAAAATATATAAAAATTTCTAAAAATCTAAAAAAACACACTCCAGAAGGTAACACCTCTAAACAGGCGGCTTCTTTAATGGTATTAGCGGATATTGCTAAAGCGAAGAAAATTAATGTAGAAGTTTTAAAGAAAAATGGTGTAGAAAACATGTCTACCTTTTATGGGTATTACATCTTAGAAGCAATGGCAGAAGCAAAAGACTATCAAGGCGCACTAGATGTTATTAGCGAATATTGGGGAGGTATGTTAGATTTAGGAGCCACAACCTTTTGGGAAGACTTTAATATTTCCGAAGGAAAAATTAGCGGAAGAATTGATGAACTTCCTGCCACAAATAAAAGTGATATTCATAGCGATTTTGGAGACTTTTGTTATGTTGGCCTGAGACATAGTTTAGCCCATGGTTGGGCAAGCGGACCTACTGCTTGGTTAACACAATATGTTTTAGGTGTAAATGTTTCTGATGGTGGAAACACCATTACAATAGAGCCTCATTTAGGTAATTTAGAATTTGTAAACGGAACATTTCCTACTAAATTTGGGGTTTTAAAAATTAGTCATACCAAAAATTTAAAAGGAAAAGTAGTTACTAAAATTGATGCTCCAAAAGGATTAAAAGTAAACTACAAATAACTTAGATTTTTTTAATATGAAATCTCTCAAAAAAATAGTATTTATTTTTTCTTTAAGTTGTATTTACTCTTTTTATGCACAAGAATCAAACAAGACCATAGAACTACAAAATTATAATACAGATAATTGGGTTGCTACTGATGCTTTAGGAAGAGAAGTAGTAACTTTTGATACTGCGGGTACTTTAAAAAACAATAAAAAAGTAGGCGTTTTTTATTATGTATGGCATGGCCATCATAGTAAAAAAGTATATGATATTACAAAAATCTTAAAAGACCCAAAAGGCAAGAGAAAATGGGGGCCAAAAGATAAATTTCACTTCTGGGGAGAACCTGAACAAGGTTACTACAGAGCAGAAGACCCATGGGTTTTAAGGAGAGATTTACAAATGCTTACCAATGCAAAAGTAGATTTTATCTACCTAGATGTTACTAATCATTTTATATATCCAGAAACCGTTCATGCACTATTTAAAATGGGAGCAAAAATGCGTTCAGAAGGTATTCCTACACCAGATATAACCTTTACAACAAACTCTAAAAGCGGCCTAACAGTTACTAAAATTTATAACGAATTTTATAAAAAAGGATTGTACAAAGACCAATGGTTTATGTGGGATGGGAAACCTTTAATAATGGCAAATCCGAAAGATAAAAACCTTTCTGATGTAGCTCGAAGTTTTTTTACGATTAAATATAGTTGGGCTTGGACAAAAACAAAAGAAAACCCTAATCATTGGCAATGGATAGATACTACACCACAAGATTATGGTTGGAGTAAAAACAAAGAAATACCAGAACAAATACCAGTGTCAGTTGCTGGTCATCCTGTAGAAGTAAGTCATGGTCTTTACGGCACAAGCAGAGCTAACGGAAAACAACCAAAAGTTAATAAGTTTCACGTAACAGAAACTACAGGCCAGGGACAACATTTTCAAGAACAATGGGATATAGCTTTACAAGTTAATCCAGAAATAGTAATGGTTACTCAATGGAATGAATGGTTAGCGCAACGTTTTATCTGGGATGGTAAATTAAAACACCCAGGCTATGCTGGTCGACCGATTCATATCGGTGATTCTTATTTTATAGATGTTTTTACAGAAGAATTTAATAGAGATATGGCACCAATGAAAGGTGGACATACTGATAATTATTATTATCAATTAGTATCTAATATGCGAAAATTTAAAGGAATGAATGCGCCTGTTAAATTTTCTCAAAAAAATAAAATTAAGGTTGATGGAAATTTTGAAGAATGGTCAAATGTTCAACCAGAATTTTACGATCCAACAGGAGATACCATGCACAGAGATTTTGCGGGATATGACCCGACTACAATTTACACAAACAAAACTGGTCGAAATGATATTATTTCATCAAAAGTTGGTTTAGATAAAAATGATGTTTTCTTTTATGTAAAAACAAGAAATAAACTAACCAATTATAAAGGAGACAAATGGATGTTATTGTTTATTGATATTGATAAAGATATAAATACAGGCTGGGAAGGTTATGATTACATAGTAAATCATGAAATTCTATCTTCAAAAAATTCTACATTAAAAAAATGGAATGGAACAAATTGGATTAATGTAGGAAAAGTGAACTTCAAAAAAGAAAACAACGAGCTAGAACTTTGTATAAATAAAAAACACCTTAATTTAAAAGACAAGCTAGACTTTTATTTTAAATGGGCAGATAATTCTATAGAATTAAAAGATATTTCATCATTTTTTATGAATGGAGATACTGCGCCTGATAGACGATTTAAATATCATTTTAAAGAATAAAAAATGAAAAATAATAGTAATACCTTTTTAGTTTTAATCACATTAATCATTTTTTCTTGTAAAAAAGAAGGGAAATCAACATTATTAGAACCATTAAAAAAACCAAATATTATTTTTTTAATGGACGACCAGCATCGTTTTGATGCACTTGGAATAATAAACAAACAAGTAATTACACCTACTTTAGATAGTTTAGCTAAGGATGGTGTTTTTTACAGTCAAGCAGTTTGCCAAGCGCCAATGTGTGTGCCAAGTAGAAATTCTATGATGTTAGGTTTGTATCCAAATCAAACAGGGGTCTACAGAAATAGTGATGGCATAAAAGATGAAAATGTTCCTGTAAAAACAATGGCAGAATATTTTAAAGAAGCTGGTTATGAAACTGCAGGTTTTGGAAAAACACACTGGGGTAAGTATAAAACGAACACTAGAGGTTTTGAAACAAGATACACATCAGAAATAAAAGAAGATGGCGGCATTACCATGTTAGAAATGAATCCTGAAGCAAAGAAAAAATATGATGCTGAAATTGCTGATATGGGACCGGGCGAAGAAAATAATTTAGGCTATTTAGGTTTTACAAGTAAACTAGAAGAAGATGAACATAGAGATGGTTGGGTTACAAAACAGGCAATAAATTATATTAAAAAAAGAAACGATGAAAGGCCTCTTTTCTTGTATTTATCGTATATGAAACCTCATGCAGGCCATAATGTACCAAAAGGCTATGAAGACTTGTATGATGCAGACACTATAAAATATGCCGAACAGCCAAATTGGAAAAAAGACAATTCGCCACACTCAGAAGGTGTGAATAGAAGAGACATGTATAGGACTTATTGGAGTAAAGCTTCTAAAGAAGATTGGCAATTAATGACCATGCGATATTATGCAAACGTAACTTGGATAGATGATATGATGGGCAGAACTTTAGCAGCTTTAAAAGAGAAAGGACTGTTAGAAAACACCTTAATTGTCTACACTTCTGACCATGGAGAAATGCTAGGCGAACGTTTCTATAAATTTAACAAATATAATTTATATGATGCTAGTGTAAGAGTACCAATGTTACTGGCAGGAACAGCTTTACCAAAAAACCTACAAAGGAATTCTATTGATAATTTATCTGCAGAAAATACAGATTTACTACCAACTTTACTAGATTTTGCTAATATAAAACAAGATAAACCTTTGTTAGGAGAAAGCCTGTTATCAAACAAAAGAAACGAAGCTACTTTTGCTGCTTTACACGAAAGAGATGGTGAAGCTGCTTTTATGTGGAGAACAGTAAACTACAAACTTATTTTAGTGCTAAATAGAAGAGAAAACGCTGCAAACTACTCTGAAAAAGATATTATTACTGGTGAATTCTACAACTTAAAAGAAGATCCAAAAGAATGGACAAATTTATATGATAATTCTGAAGTTAAAGAAATTCAGAATAGATATAAAATAGCATTGTTAAATTACCTTAAAAAAATGGCTAAACTATAATATACATAGTTATATGACAGCTTTTTACAACAGGAAAGAACAGGATGCTTTTTTAGCTTTTTTTTCCGAATTTTGTACATACAATAATTTTTATAAAACAGCTTACTTAAAAATGAACAAAAAAACATCCATTTTTATACTTCTTTTAAGTGTTTTCGGAGCGTTATCTTTTACAAAACCTCCTAATGATAAAGAATTAATTACTTTTAAATATTATTGTGCTCCAAACTCTATAGCTTCAATACAAGCGATTTCTAATGGTAGTTGGAACAATGCAGCTACTTGGAATACAAACCAAGTTCCAACTTTAGAAGATGATGTAACAATACCATCAGGATTTGTGGTCACTTTATCACAAGGTTCATTAGCAAGATCTGTAAGAGTGGATGGTACTCTTAAGCCTCTAAATTTAACCTCTGATTTCAGCATTGAAACTAAAGGAATTATGATACATTCTGGAGGTAAATTGTTAATTGGTAGTGAAACAAATGCTTATACAGGAAATGGATTAATTACCTTAATAGGGACTAACTCTAATGAAATATTAATGAGTAGTAGCCCTATTATGGGGTCTAAATTAATAGGAGTAATGGATGGTGGTATTTTAGACTTACATGGCACCTCAAGAAAGACATGGACTCAGCTAAATGAAACTGCAGAGAAAGATGCAACTTCTATTACTTTAAAGGAAACTATAAATTGGAATGTTGGCGATGAAATTGTTATAGCATCAACAGATTTCGATCCTCACCAAGCAGAAAAAAGAACAATTACTGAAATAAACGGCAAAATAATCTCTTTTGTAGAGCCACTTAATTACATGCATTTTGGAGTATTACAGACATATAATAACGGAACTGAATATAAAATATTAGATGAACGAGCAGAAGTTGGTTTATTAACGCATAATTTAAAAATTCAAGGAGATTCTGACAGTGACTTAAACGGATACGGTGGGCATATCATGTCAATGCCAAACTCTGTTTCTAAAGCATCAAACATAGAATTGTACCGAATGGGACAAAAATCTAAAATTGGAAAATATCCTTGGCATTGGCATTTATTAGGTGATGCAGATGGACAGTACATAAAAAATACAGGTATTCATAAATCTTACAATAGAGTTATTACTGTTCATGGTACAAATAATACAGTTGTAGAGGGTAATGTTGGGTATGATTTTATAGGTCATGGTTATTTTTTAGAAAACGGTAGTGAAACAGGCAACTTGTTTAAAAACAATTTAGGTGTCGTTTGTAAAAGACCTGTTGAAGGTGAAGAAACTACCCCTCATGATCTTGGAATTGGAGCTCAAAATGGGGCACACCCAGAAGCTTTTCCTGCAACGTTTTGGATTACAAACCCTAATAATGATTATATAGGAAACGTATCTGCTGGATCTGACGGATCTGGTTTTTGGCATTTAATATTAAACAAGGTTCTTGATGGCCCAGATCAAAATTATAGACCGGGCATACAACCGATGGGGATATTTAATGATAACAAAGCACACTCAAACCTTTTTAGCTGGGGTGTTGATGGTGGTGTTGATAGAGATAGTGATGAAATAGTTAATGGTCATTATAGACCTCAAAATTCAGATGGCTCACAATTTATTCCTGAAATACATAGATTTGACGGCTATAAGTCTGTAGATAGAAACGTTTGGATTAGAGCAAATACAATGAATTTTTACGATTGTGATTTTGGCGATAATGGTAGAGCAGATTTCTTTTCATACAATCAAACTTTGTTTAATTCTTTAATTGTTGGTAAATCTGCAAATATCGGTAACCCTTCATCAGCAAGTGAAAATCAGGCAGGCAGATCATTACCCTACCCAGAAAGACCTGTAGATAATTTTCATAATGCATTTAGAGGGCACAGTATTTATGATGGTCCTTCTGGAATCGTTGATACTCATTTTGACGGATTTAATCAGAATGGTGCAAAATCATATTCTTTTCAAATAAATGGTGCTTCAAGAAAATCTACCAACCATTTTGCAAGGGGTATCACATTTGGGCCAGATGTTGATGAGAATGCTAAATTTGATTTTGATTATAATTCATTTTTTAGCTATATGTATTTAAGCGGCTTAATTGATGAAGATGGTAGCCTAACTGGGGTTGTAGGCGCAAATATTAGACCTTTAATTAAGGCGAATCCAGGAACAAAAAATTTGTATGAAAAAGGAGCGAATACGCAAATGACAGATGCAATAGAAAAACCTGAATGGGGAGCTTGGTTAACTGAAAATAAGACTTATAATTATTTTGTAGATACTGATGAAACTAATAAAGTTAATGGGGCTTTTACACCCCGATATTTTATTGCAGAATATCCAAATAAAACCTCATATGCGGTTTTTAACACACAAACACAGCAACAATATTTTGATGCACCTGTAATTACTAATGATTTAGACTATACCTATTACATGCAGTATCATAAACTGCCATTTCTTATGAGATCTGAGTTAAATGGTACAAAAACAAATTCAGAGAACGTTATTGTTGCTTATTCAAATATACCAGGTATTTCTTATGGAGGAAATGCAAATAGAGTAACAAGTATGAGTCTCTTAAAGGCAAGTACAAGCCAAGCATATTTTATTAAAGACAATACGGTTTATTTTAAATTTATTAGTAATAATATACAATCAGAAACATTTCAAAGGCAGTTTGGAAACAACTACCGTTTTGAGAGTAAAGATGCATTTCTTTGTAATACTGGAAATTGTTCCGACACAAGTATTCGAAGTAATATAATTAATAAAGTAACTCTAATAGACTACAGTGTTAGAACTATGGACCTAGGATCTATTGAAACCAATGACGATACTAGAGATAGTGCAAATACTTCAGATGAGCTTACGATGCCTATATTTTCTTACAATGATAGAAAAGTTAATTTTAATGTAGAAAATAATGGAAACGGAATTAGTGGGCATACTGATTATATAATTACACTTCAATCTAGACAGGTTTGGGAGTATTTTGAAACATTAAGCTTAGATTACACAGGACCTTCTGTTGAAATTATTGTTGAAAGTGAAAATGGTGATCAGTTTAGTGCTGGTACTTATAGCGACAACGATTCTAATAATGTTAGAATTGGTCAAAACAATCATTTTAGTAAATACACCAATGTTAAAAAACTAATATTGCGATTTCATGAGAGTAATTTAGGAGACATAAATACAGCATCTTCAAATCAAGTTACTATTAATCAAATTTTGTTAGGTATAGATATTCCTGATACTTACAGCGACTCTTCTACTCTTGTTAGTCAAGATTCTGATGGAGATGGTATATTAGATGAAGACGAAATAGATAACTGTAGAAATTTTAGTTCTGCTTCAGATTTTGCATTAGAATTTAATGAAGACAACAATATTTTTGATAACTACACACCAATGTTTTTAGAAAACATAGAAGAAAGTAATGGTATTTTAAAAGCTACTTCAACAGGTGGAGATTCTAAATTAATAAAAAACAGTTTTGTTAATTTTAATGGATCTAATGTCACTAGTTTAACTTTTAGATATAAGGCTAATATTGCATTAACAAAACTACAATTATTTTGGGAAACTACTGATAATAATAACTTTTCTGCAGCAAGAACAATCTCTGAAAATTACACTGGAAATGGAGCTTGGCAAGAAATAGTATTTGATTTAAGCAATCATTCTGAATGGGGGAATAAAACAATTATAGGTTTTAGAATAGACCCTACAAATAACAATAATGTTACTTTTGAAATAGATTGGATTAGAGCACAAAACGCTTTCGACGTATCTAATTCTTGTATCCCTCAAATAGACAATGATAATGACGGATTGTACAATAAAGAAGAGGAAGAATTGTGTAGAGATATTGACTCTGCATCTGACTTTGCTTTAGAATTTAATGGAGATGATATATTTAACGGATTTAATGATAATTCTATTGATAATTTAGAAGAAGTAAATGGAGTTTTAAGAGGAACTAGTAATACAAATGACCCAAAAATAACAAATAATAATTTTGTTTCTTTTTCGGGTACAGAAGTTACAAGTTTGACAGTAAGAATGAAAGCTAATATTGATCATACAAAGTTTCAATTATTTTGGGCTAATGAAGAAGAAGGTATAACTGCCAATAAATCTGTTAGTACAAATTATAATGGAAATGGAAATTGGCAAGAAATTATATTAGATTTATCCACACACACAGAATGGAAAAATAAGATCATTAAAGGCTTTAGAATTGATCCAACAGACAACCTCAATGTAAATTTTGAAATAGATTGGATAAGAGCCCAAAATGCAAAAGACGAGTCTATTTCATGTGTTGTAGACACTACGATTCCTGTAATTACTCTTATAGGAAATAATACAGAAAATATTGAAGTAGGATCTAATTACACAGATGCTGGTGCTACAGCTACCGATAATTATGACGGAGATATTACAAACAGCATTCAAGTAACAGGTAATGTCAATACAAATATAGTAGGCACCTATACACTAACTTACAATGTTAGCGATGCTAGTAATAATCAAGCAAACACTGTATCTAGGACAATCAATGTGGTTGATACTACTATCCCTGTGATTACACTAATTGGAAACGATTCAGAAACCATTGAAGTAGGTTCTAATTATACAGATACTGGGGCTACTGCTACAGACAATTATGACGGAGATATTACAAATAGCATTCAAGTAACAGGTAATGTCAATACAAATATAGTAGGCACCTATACACTAACTTACAATGTTAGCGATACTAGTAATAATCAAGCAAACACTGTGTCTAGAACAATCAATGTGATTGATACTACTATCCCTGTGATTACACTAATTGGAAACGATTCAGAAACCATTGAAGTAGGATCTAATTACACAGATGCTGGTGCTACTGCTACAGACAATTATGACGGAGATATTACAAATAGCATTCAAGTAACAGGTAATGTCAATACAAATATAGTAGGCACTTATACACTAACTTACAATGTTAGCGATACTAGTAATAATGAAGCAAACACTGTGTCTAGAACAATCAATGTAGTTAGCACTTTAAGAGTTAACGATTTTTACAAACAAAACGTTAGAATATTCCCAAATCCGACAACAAGTAATTGGACCTTAGAATCTAAGACAATAATTAAAAGTATTCAAATAATTAATATTCTTGGTAAGGTTGTAAAAGAAATAAAACCTAATAGTTTGTTTGTAAAAATTGATTCTGATAGACTTTCCAAAGGAATATATATTGCTAGAATTAATAATGTGTTTTCTGTTAAATTAATAAAATCTAATTAATAAAAATAATTCTAAATTTCTGTATAATGAGTTTTAAAGGACAAGAGTAAAATTATCCTCATTAAAATCATTTTTAAAAATTACAATATTATAAGCCTTTTTTATTTTTTGATAAATAAGGCTTATTTTGTTGTTTAAGTTTGTATTTTCTTTATTTGGTAGAGAAGCTTTCTGTTTACCAATATCCCAATACTCTAGATTGATAAAAATACCTATTGCAAATTGTTTTCTACATTTATTATAGGTAATTCTTCAATATATAGGTGCTTTATTATTTTTTTTTATTCTATTATGTGCTATAACAAATAACACACGTATTTTATGATTATTCATAGTTTCGTTTTATTTAAAATGAATTGATACCTCGTAGTAAAAATTGATACCTTTTTGTGTGCCTATTTAAATGGCAAATAATGTAAATGAAGAAATATTGAAAACTTTGTGAAGTAATGGAAACACTTTAAAAACCTATAGAAAACAAAAAAAAACCTTCACATTTCTATGAAGGTTTAAGTGATTTTAAAATCAAACGTCTAACTTTTTTTTGAGGATATAAAAAACTCCTTAAATAGTTAGAAGAGATCTAAAAAAATTAATTATTTCAATTTAATTTAGAAAAATCCACTAAAGTAAGTTGATTTCTTTGTGGCTTAAATCCGTTATTACCATCAAAAGAATAGCGCTGAGCAACTTTACCATTTAATGTGTTTAATTCTATAATAGCACCTTTATTACTTCCTCCGCCCTCTTCACAAGTTACATAAAGTCGTTCGTTTGTAGATTGCACAAAAGTCCCTAAAGGTCTTCTTCCTTCTAAATCTAAAGTATTGGTAAATTCTATAGAATTTGTGTTTATATCAACAGTATAAATGGTTCCAGAATTTAAACCATGCACTTCCTCTTCTGTTGTTGTACCGTATAACAACCCATTAAACTCAACAAAACCTCCTTCTGGATTAGAACCTTGAGCTGTAATTCCTGAAACCATTGAAAATAGGGTTTCATACCCACTTCCATCTTTATTAATTTTAAAAACACAACCTTGCTGAGAACTACCTCCTTCTCTTGACGAACCATATAACACACCATTTGAAGCTTCATATAGTTGATTGTTAAATGAACTTCTAAATTCGTTTCCAGAAGAAGAGTACAATCTTTCTAATGAGTTTAAAGCTTTATTATATTTTACTATAGCCCCCTTATTGCTTGTTCCTCCATTAAAAGTAGTTATATATAAATTACCGTCTGAGGCTTCTAATAATTTAGACTTTGGTTGCCCAAAATAGTTTGTAAATGTTTCAAGAACAGTAAAAGTTCCATCAGTAGGATTAAAAGAAGATAATTTTCCTACAAAATCAGCCAAGCCAAAATCTTGACTAGCCATATAAAGTAACCCATCAGCACTTAATATAGGAGCATCAAGAAAAAAATTTCCTATTGCAGATTGATCATCAATATATTCAATTACAACAAAAGAGTTTGTTAACGGATCAAATTCATAAAATGTGCCAAGTGCTATTGCAGCTCCAGGGTTTACAATCTTTCCATCGGCAGTTGTAAAACCATATAATTTTCCATTATTTGCCAGTGTTAAACCTCCGATAGGTTTGCTACCTGTTGCAGTTTCAAAATCATAAACTTTTTCATAATTTTGACCACTTTGGTCAACTTTATAAATTACACCCAAATCATTAGCTCCACCATCATACGTTGTACCATACATGTACAAACCTTTAGTTATAGGCTGTTCATATTGATAAATATTGATCGTTTCTTTTGTGCATGAGCTCACCATGATCATTAAAAATCCAAAAGAAAGTTTTAGTAATATGTTTTTTAAGTTTTTTGTCTTTTTCATCTATATTTTTATTTAATATACGTTAATTAATAACGCCTTACTACTATATTTTTTTACTACTGTAATTTAAGATATTACAGTGATTTTATAATCTTATTTTAATTTAACCAAAGTTATCATAAATACTATTTTTCACATCAACTTATTACTAAAATCTAAAAAGAATTGACAAATAATGATATTTTTTCAAACTTTGATTTAAATTCTGATAAAGAAATTGCATTTACAGAATAGTTGTTCGTGTTGTATTTTTCTTTAAGTTTTAGCATGCATTCATCTAGCGTTTTATATATATTATCTTGATGTATGATAATGATTAAATTTTTTGGTAAATCAAAGAAATTTAGATTTTTTAAAGAAAAATCAGTCATTAAAACTCTTGATTTATCTAAAAATCCAAAATCAACTTCAAGTAAACACCAATCAATTTCTTGAAGTTTATAGTTGCCTACATCTAACGTTTCAATGGCTATTTTGTCATTAAAAGGAACACAAGAAACTATTTTATCGATCGCTAAACTACCAATATGCTCATTTAAATTCGTCAAAAATGAAACATAGGTTTTAGAGTGAAAAACATTCAGTGAACTATCTGAAGATTTGATAAATAGATCCGTAAAAGTATAAAAATCAAATGCTGTTTCATCTTCTCTTTTTTTAAACAAACCCTTTAATAAATTAAAAATTTTTTTCATTATTTTTAGTTTTAATTGTAATCAACTTCAGGATATTTTTTTAACTATCTTATCATAAACTCAGTCCTTCTATTTTGATTGTGTTGCTTTTTACTACATTTTTTTACTCCTACACAAGTACTAATTGGCTTTAACTCCCCCAACCCTTTTGTTGTTATTCTAGAAGCAGAAACACCTCTTTTTACCAACCATTTTTTGGTTGATTCTGCTCTTTCTAAAGAAAGTTCTTTGTTGTATTCTTCTGCTCCTCTTCGATCTGTATGACCAATAAGATCTATATTAATCTCTGGATATTTGTTCATTAGTAACACCACTTTTTCTAACTCTAATTTTGATTGTTGGCTGATTTGAGTTGCATCAAAATCAAAATAAATAGGTGCTAACTTTACTACTTCTTTTAAATCTATAGCCGTTAGTACGGGTTCTTTTTCAGTAAGATAAACAACAATTGTGTCTTTTACTTGATGGCTAACACTCGTTTTTAATGCTTGGTAATTATCGTTTAAAAACTCTAGTTGATATTTTTTTGATGCCTTTAAATCAAACAAGGTTATCTCTTGGTCTATTGCTGGTAATTCTACTGTAGTATTTATATTGTCTGTTAACTTTACTTTTGTGACACCTATTAAAGGCTTTTCTTCTTTAGATTTAATAAGTATTGTTACATCTTTTAATTTTGGTATTGTAAGTCCCTTAAACTGGTAAATATCATCAGAACCTACACCGCCTGCTTTTCTATTTGATGTAAAAAAACCTGTTTGCTTTGCTTCTTTATAGACCAATCCAAAATCATCAGAAGAACTATTTACGGGTGCTCCAAAAGTATATACTTTTTGGCTTTTAGATGTTAAATCTACATAATACAAATCTAAACCTCCCAAACCTTTTCTGGCATCTGAAGCAAAAACCAATATATTTTCTGAGCTCACAAAAGGAAAAGTATCTCTTCCCACTGAATTTATTGAATCGCCTAAATTTTCTGGCTCCCCGTAAGCCGTTCCATTTATAGCAACCCTAAATAAATCTGAAGCTCCCTTTGTTCCATCCATATCTGATGAAAAGTACAAATAATCTTCATCTGCACTCAATGCTGGGTGTGCACAACTGTATTGATTGCCGTTAAAAGGCAATGCTTCTACATTTCCCCAACGCTTTCCATTAAAGGTAGCCTTGTAAATTTTTAAAAGCACATTGTTTAGAGAATCTGTAGCTACTTTACCAGAAAAATTATTATTACTTGTAAAATACATGGTTGTACCATTTTTGGTAAATACCGCTGAAGATTCATTGTAATACGTATTAATACTTCCTTTTAATTTAGTTAATGACACCAATGAATCTTTGTCATCAAGCGCACCTTGGTATAAATTTGTGTAAGCATCATTGTTCCACAATGTTCTTTTTGAAAACCTTTTTTTTGTATCTCTGCTGCTTGTAAACACAATTTTATCTTCTCCTAAATACGCTACCTTATAATCTGAAAAATTAGAATTAAAATGAACGTTTTTTACAGCAAGTTGTTCAACAGATAACTTTTGTGAGCTCCCAAAAAAGTTTGCTTTATTATTTGTCTGTTGTTTTTCTTTTGGATACAAATCTATCAATTGCGCATACCAATATTCTGCAGCTTTGCTTTGCTGTTGATTTTTTAAAACACTAATGTATTTATAATACGTAGCCGCAGATACTTTTTTATTAATGGTAAATAACGAGTCGTAACTAACTTTTGCCAACTCATAATTCGACTGATAGTAATAAGCATTTGCTAAGTTTTCAAATATTTCTGCAGTTCCATAACCATCGTTTACTAAATTGCTATAAAGCGATATTGCTTCTACGTAAGACAAATTATTGAATTTAGCGTTGGCTTTGTTCAAAATATTTTGCTGACCAAATAGAATACTATTGATTAGTAATAAACAAAGAGTAGTATATTTATACTGTAATTTCATAATTTATAAATTAAAGATATTAGAAGAATCGAGGTGCTTTAACATTATTGTTTCTAAAAATTTCATAACGTAAAAACACTTCATGAGAACCAGAGTTATAGGTAGATAATGTATTTGTATCTACATCATATCCATATCCTAAAAACCAACTTTTATTCAACTGAAATCCGGCTAAAAAACTCACCGCTGCATCTACTCTATAAGAAGCTCCTAAAGTAAACCTATCATAGAACTGAAAGTTAGAGGAAACATCAACCTGTATTGGAGCTCCTGAAATAATCTTTGTTAAAATTGCAGGTTTAAACAATACATTTTTGTTGATATCAAACACATACCCTGCTGTTAAATGATAATGCAAACGCTCTTTAGAAATAGAACTTACAGAAGTATTTAAATTACGATTGATATGTTTTGTCTCTAATAAATTAGGAATCGAAAAACCTAGATAACTATCTTCTGAATACCAAAACAATCCAACACCTAAATTCGGTGAAAATCGATTGTTAATATTATTCTGCGCCAATACATCATCTGGATTAAAAATATTTAGTTTCATAAAATCAACATTTAACATATGCGCACTTGCTCGCATTCCAAAAGCCAATTTATAATCATATGAGGTATTGATACTGTATGAAATATCTAATGAAACCATATTTTCTTCAATTGCACCTATTGCATCATTTAAAATACTCAATCCAAACCCTACCTTAGAAGAACCTAAAGGACTGTGATACGACAATGCATTTGTGGTAGGTGCACCATCAAAACCAACCCACTGAGAACGTTGAGATAGGTAAATACTACTCGTACCACGTGAACCCGCATACGCAGGATTAAAACTTAACGTATTGTACATATAGTTACTAAATTGAGCGTCTTGCTGCCCATAACCAATATGTGTTATTAAAACAAAAGCAATGATAAATACTCTTTTTATTCCGGTTGTATCTAAACTATTATTTTGCATCTTATTCTTTTTATTTTGTTAAGTTTAAATAACCTGTTCTATTTTTCCAAACACCACTAGACCTGTACTTTAACACATAAAAATAGGTGCCTGATGGTAGTGACGAATTTCCATTTATGGTAACTCTTCCTCCAGATTGCCCTATAAAGTATCTACCATTTTGTCCATATCCAGAAACATCGTACACCTTAACTCCCCAACGATTATAAATCTCTAAGGTGTTCTCTGGATATAATTCTATGTTTCGAATGACAAAAACATCGTTTTTACCATCGCCATTTGGAGTTAACAAATTAAAAATCTCTAATTCATCTTCTGAGGGTTGTTGATTGTTAAACTCTAAATAATCATAAATATCATTATTATTAGAATCATTTGGATCTGTAGCATATTCACCTATTTCTTCGCCATTTGTTAATCCATCTCCATCACAATCACTATCTAAAAAATCTTGTGATAATGCCATTGTAATACTTGATGGAACTGATGAACATGAATCTTGCGCATCGGTATTGTCTATTTCTTCTTGTGCATTTGATACACCATCACCATCACAATCTAACATAGAAGCTTCTATTGTAACTACAATACTTACTGTTGTTTCGTTACCGCTAACATCTGTTATTGTATAACTAACGGTAGTATCTCCCTCTAAAAATAAATCTCCGCTTTCATGTGTTTGTACAATACTAGCTATGCTGCAATTGTCTGTAAATTCTGGCTCATTCCAAAATACAATTGCTCCACATTGATTAGCATTACTGGCAAAATCAATAACAGTTATAATTGGTTGGGATACTACCACAGGTTTCTCTACATCTATAACTGTTACCTCAAAACTACTAATAGTTTCATTTCCATAATTATCTGTAGCTGTATACGTTACAGTTGTACTTCCTACTGGAAATAAATCTCCTGAATTATGAGAACTTACATACGAGGCAATTGAGGCATTGTCTGATACTGTTGGCGCTGTCCATGTAATTACAGCTCCACATAAACCTTCATCATTGTTTTGAGTGATATCTGAAGGAGTATCTGAAATAATAGGATTTTCTATGTCATTAATTGTTACCTCAAAACTACTTGTAGTTTCATTTCCATTGATATCTGTTGCTGTATAGATCACAGTAGTAGTTCCTATTGGAAATAAATCTCCTGAATTATAAGAACTCTCAAAGGTATCAATAGCACAATTATCTGCTGCCGTAGGCAATGTCCATATTACAATTGCTCCATTAACTCCTAAATCATTATTTTGATTTATTGCTACGGGTGTATTTGTAATTATTGGATTTTCTGTATCTGTAAAAGCAACTTCAAAACTTATTGATTCAATAGCACCGTACTCATCTTCAGCATTAATTATAATACTGGTAGTACCTTGCATGCCGATTACTGGTGTAATTCTAAAAGTAAAATTATTACCTATATGTGAGATAGCAATTTCATTATTAGCAACTATGTTTTGGTTAGAAGAACTTGCTGTTACTAATAAATTTGCGGCACTTGTTTCTAAATCTATAATAGGAGTGGTAATTTCTAAGTTTGTATTAGGACAACTATTTGTGTCTGAAATAGAAGTTATAATAGGTGCTGTATTAAGGTTTGTAACTAAAATCTGTTTTGTGGTACTATTGTTACAAGATGTGTAGGTTACTGTAACTGTACCTTCTGTAATACCTGTAAGAACGCCCGTTTGTGATATTGTAGCAATATCTGTATCATTTACAGACCATATTCCGCTTTGTATAACATTAGAAAGGTTTATTGTTTGTCCAATATTAACGTTATTAAAACCTGTAATTTGTGGAAAATAACCCTGTACCCAATTACTAGTGATACCTGTTAAAGATAGATTGTTTAAAGTACCTATATTTGGATTTAAAGTTTTATCTTTTAAAGTAGTAATACTTGTATTATCAGCATTAATAATACCTTGATTAAAATTGTAATATGCAAGAAGACCTGTTTCTGTGCCTTCTAACTTTCTAGACATTTCATCTTGAATTTCGGCTTGTGTTTTAGCTACATCCCAAAAACGAACTTCATCAATTATTCCATGAAACAATGTGTTTGCTGTAGAATTAGAATTGAACAAAGCTTTACCACCAATAATTCTTGGCGCATTGTTAGATCCTGTTGCGTTGTTTGTATGTGAAGAAGTATCTTCTTCTCCATTTATATACATTTTAACAACTCCGTTTTTTCTAGTAACCGTTACATGTGTCCATTGATTTAGAGGTATAGAAGTTGTAGAGTTTATACCTGCTCCAACCCAAGTAGTTCCATTACCAAAATTAGCATGAAGTTTGTTAGCGCTTGTAATAGCCATAGAAGAAATATAGTCTTTTGTATATATTTCTGAAAAACTGATAAAAGAACCTTCCCAATACACCCAAGCTTGAGATGTAATATCATTTAAATTTTCAATTACATCGCCAACTAAAACATAGTCGTTAACGCCGTCAAAATGCAATGCGTTATTGGTTACCGCAGTTAAAGACACTCTAGTACTAGAACAACCAATTGAATTTTTAGTTTGTGCATAATATGTAGTTCCTGGAACTAATACTGTTGAAGACGCCAAAGCATTTCCACCAGTTGGTGTTGTAAACCACTCAACAGTATTGCCAATAATAGTTGTAGCGTTTAAGTTTGCAATAGTTTCTCCTACACAAATTAATTGGCTACCATTTGAATCTATAATTGGAGAATTTGGAGAAGGTTTTACGAAACCAGTTACACTAATTATTTTTGGGGTTGCACCTGTTGAAGAAATAGTTACATTACCTGAAAGATTTCCTGAGACTGTATTACTTTTTGTACGAATATATATCGGTGTTGATGTTACCAAACCATTCGTTTGTAGTAGCGTTACAGAACTTGTAAAACCACTCCCAGATGTAGTACTCAGTTCCCAATTAGAAGGGGCAGTAACTATAATATCTTCTATTAGATTTAAACCTGAAACTGTGAAAATTTGCTCACTAGAGTTTGAACCAGCACATGAGGTCGAATTAGTTAAACTTTGTGTAACATTTAAAATAATTGAATCAGTATCTAAACAGTTCGGGACACCATCTCCATCGGTATCTAAAGACAGGCTGTCTGCATCTAATGGATCTGAACCACAAGCAACTTCGTCGGCATCACTTTGACCATCTCCGTCATCGTCAGTATCTTCGTTGTCACCAATATTATCGCCATCGGTATCAGTGTCTTCAGTGTCATCTAATGGGAAATCATCGTCAACATCTAATGTGCCGTCACCATCATCGTCAGTATCTTCGTTGTCGCCAATATTATCGCCATCGGTGTCAGTGTCTTCTGTATCATCTAATGGGAAATCATCATCTACATCTGGTGTACCGTCATTGTCATCGTCAGTATCGGCGTTATCACCAATATTGTCGCCATCGGTGTCAGTGTCTTCTGTATCATCTAATGGGAAATCATCATCGGCATCTGGTGTGCCGTCATTGTCATCATCAATATCTGCGTTATCACCAATATTGTCACCGTCTGTATCAGTGTCTTCTGTATCATCTAATGGGAAATCATCATCTACATCTGGTGTACCGTCATTGTCATCGTCAGTATCGGCATTGTCACCAATATTGTCGCCATCGGTGTCAGTATCTTCTGTATCATCTAACGGGAAATCATCATCTGCATCTGGTGTGCCGTCATTGTCATCATCAGTATCTGCGTTATCACCAATATTGTCGCCATCGGTGTCAGTATCTTCTGTATCATCTAACGGGAAGTCATCATCTGCATCTGGTGTGCCGTCATTGTCATCATCTGTATCTGCGTTATCACCAATATTGTCGCCATCGGTGTCAGTATCTTCTGTATCATCTAACGGGAAGTCATCGTCAACATCTAATGTGCCGTCATTGTCATCATCAGTATCTGCGTTATCACCAATATTATCGCCATCTTTGTCAGTGTCTTCTGTATCATCTAATGGAAAATCATCATCTGTATCTAGTATACCGTCATTGTCATCATCTGTATCGGCGTTATCACCAATAGTATCGCCATCGGTATCAGTGACTTCTGTATCATCTAACGGGAAATCATCATCTGCATCTGGTGTGCCGTCATTGTCATCATCAGTATCTGCGTTATCACCAATAGTATCGCCATCGGTGTCAGTATCTTCTGTATCATCTAACGGGAAGTCATCATCTGCATCTGGTGTGCCGTCATTGTCATCATCCGTATCAATACAATCTGGTATACCGTCTGCGTCAGTGTCTAAAGACATACTCGCTGCATCTAATGGATCTGAACCACAAGTAACTTCGTCGGCATCACTTTGACCATCTCCGTCATCGTCAGTATCTTCGTTATCACCAATATTATCGCCATCGGTGTCAGTATCTTCTGTATCATCTAATGGGAAATCATCATCTGCATCTGGTGTGCCGTCACCATCATCATCTGTATCGGCGTTATCACCAATAGTATCACCATCGGTATCAGTGTCTTCTGTATCATCTAACGGGAAGTCATCGTCAACATCTAATGTGCCGTCACCATCATCATCAGTATCGGCGTTATCACCAATATTGTCGCCATCGGTGTCAGTATCTTCTGTATCATCTAACGGGAAATCATCATCTACATCTGGTGTGCCGTCATTGTCATCATCAGTATCTGCGTTATCACCAATATTGTCACCGTCTGTATCAGTATCTTCTGTATCATCTAATGGGAAATCATCATCTACATCTGGTGTGCCGTCATTGTCATCATCAGTATCTGCGTTATCACCAATATTATCGCCATCAGTGTCAGTATCTTCTGTATCATCTAATGGGAAATCATCATCTGAATCTGGTGTGCCGTCATTGTCATCGTCAGTATCAATATTATCTGGTATTTCATCATTATCTGTATCTAACTCGTCGTCTTTATTTATAATTATAAAATCAATAACATCGCCACCTGATAATAGATCATAATTCGGATCAGATGATGTTGGATCTCCAGTAATTAATTTATATATAACGTCTCCGTCTAAATCTGAATCATCTACAGCTGAAACTACAACTCTATTATTAATAGGCTGATTCCAATTATCACTAGAAATAGTTATACTTGTAACATTCACTGAACCCTCAGAACTGTCGTCAATAGTTAATGGTATTGTTACTTCTGTGTCATCTAATGGTTCACTTAATAACTCAAATTCAATTTCTAAACTACTACCTGATTCTGATGTTTCTGCAATTGCGTTACCTACAATTCTTCCTATAATTCCTGGAGGGTCATTATTTTGAGTAGTCATCACTAGGTTTATAATATCAGAACCAACCAAAGAATCATAATCGGAATCAGTAGTAATTGGAGCCCCTGTTTCTATAGTAAACTCAACAGAACCATCTCCTATCAAATCATCTACCATCACTACCTCAATCTCTTGTACAACATTCCAATTTAAAGGAGTGAAAATTACGTTAGCAACTACAGTCCCTTCAGAAGTATCTGAACTAATCAAAGGAATTGTAACATCTGCAGTTGGCATAAATCCTAGAACAATGTTAAAACTACCATTATATTCAGCTCCTGGATTCTCGTTCTCCAATAGCACTGAATCTGTAATATTTATAATTACTTCAGCTTCAACTTGATTTGTCACCGTTACTGTAACTGTGGTTGCAGTTTCATTACCCGAAGCATCTTCAATGGTAATGATTAAATCATATACATTGTTAGTGCCATTATCTTGCGCATCTTCATAATCTGGTGCCGCTACAAAACTTAAAACACCTGCTGAACTAATCGTAAATAAGTTTGCATCGGTTCC
>NZ_CANMFI010000002.1 GCF_947497125.1 uncultured Polaribacter sp.
ATGGCAGAAGCTTGTTCAGTGGTAATACCAACCTTTGCGGTATTGTCTACAATGGCAGAAGCTTGTTCAGTGGTAATGCCAACCTTGGCGGTATTGTCTACAATGGCAGAAGCTTGTTCAGTGGTAATGCCAACCTTGGCGGTATTGTCTACAATGGCAGAAGCTTGTTCAGTGGTAATGCCAACCTTGGCGGTATTGTCTACAATGGCAGAAGCTTGTTCAGTGGTAATGCCAACCTTGGCGGTATTGTCTACAATGGCAGAAGCTTGTTCAGTGGTAATACCAACCTTGGCGGTGTTTGCTGCTACTGCTTCTGTATCACTTGATGTATTCGCATACAACGCATACGGCACACTTAATAATTGGCTTGTACCTGTTATTGTGTAATTTGTACCCCCTGTTGGGTCGGTTTCTGTTTTTATAAAGTAAGTGCCTGCACTCCAATCAATCGATGAGAATATTCCACTTACAATAGTTCCTGTACCTATTTCTAAACTTACCAATCCGTTTGTATTTGAAGTGGGGGTTTGTGTTTCCTCATAGACTGCTGTACTTCCTTGTAAAATACTTATTTGCATTCCTACCTGCTGACTGGTTACAAGCGCATTAGATGCATCTCGTATGACTGCTTGATAGCTCATCTTTTCTGGTGCTTGTGCAAAACTACTTAGCGTTAGTAATAAAGCGCCTATTGTGGTGTAAAAAGAAGTACGTAGTGATTTTGTAAATTTCATAGAATTTAGTTTTTTATAATTTTGAAGGTTTTTAATGCTTGGTTGTTTTGTTGCACTCTAAGAATGTACACACCTATCGGTAAACTTTTCATTTCTATTTTCGTCTCAAAGGTAGCTACCGTTCCTTTGTTTACTAATCGACCCAATAGATCATACATTGTATAACTTAAACCTGTTAAATTTGTATCTTTTAATGTCAGTATAATAAAATCTGTAGTTGGATTCGGATAGGTAACTGCATTGAGTGTTACTGCCGTTAATTCTGGATTGCTTAACGTAACAAACTCGATACTCTGTTGTATCCCTTGATTTAATGAACCTGCTGCAGTAGTTGGATTTGTATATACTAATTGACCAATAGTATAACTAACCTCGCCACCAGCCCCTGTAGCTTCACCACCAGAAACGGGTATGGTTTCTTGTGCATTCACTAATTGTGTAGCGCAGAATAGTGCCGTTATTAATATGATTTTCTTCATTTTTAATACAAAAAAAAGTTTTTTTTAAAACAAATATAAGTTAAAAAAAAACATTACAAAACTCAAGCCACTAGACGTGAGTTGTTATAAACATCCTCTTTTCGATACAGTACCCTACTTCCAATCTTTAAAGGAATTAGAATCCCTTCTCGTCTCCAATTGTTTAGTGTTTGGACTGTTACACTCAAAACTTTTGAAACTTCGTCTCGGGTCATGTATTGGGTATCCTCACCACTAATTGATAAGTGGTATTTCAATGAATATTTTTGAATACTTAATAATTCAGTTTTAAAAAGCTCTTATAGCCCTTATATATCTATGATTATCACGATTTATATTATAATTATAGTTATCACCTATTTGACGACCACAATCAGACGTAAATAATATACCAAAAAAATCACCCCATTCATTATTAAAGGAAGAGCTGGGGTATCTTACAATGCATCCCTCAGTTGGGAAATTTCCTAAACCATTTTTTCTAAGATTTTGGAACATTAAGTTTAGCTCATCTTTAGATGGAAGAAACCAATCATCATAACCATTTAAGACCAGATTATCACAAATATAGGCTACATTAGACGTTGTGTTACAAGCTGATATTATGTTCGTTGTATTCTGTGCCCCAGAACCAATAATTGTATCAGTCTCAAAAAAAGTCCCAGATGGACATTGGTTGTTTCTAGATTCATCTGTGATTTGCTGGTCAATATCTGCTGATATCAACCCATGTTCTCCTGTGTCGTCCAAATAAAATATAATTCCTCCTGCATAGTTTTGGCCGATATATAATGCATTAGGCACAGCTGAATTTACTACTATTTCTTCACCATATGTTGTCCCAATACCATTGGTAACGTATGCTCTAATATAATAAGTTAAGTTGGACAACAAATTTGTTGTAGAAGAGTTAAAACTATCAATACCATTACCTTCATTAGTGACATCATTCTCTATTGTAGGATTTGGAGAGACACTCCAACAAATACCTTTGGCTGTTATTGGACACCCTCCATCACTTATAATGGTACCTCCAGAAGTAAAACTATTTTCAGTAATTACTGAAGCTGAATTTGTAGAGATTGATGGAAGCAAACCAGTACTAATAGTGTATTGAGCTCCGTATCCTGTTCCATTTTCATTGGTAGCATAAGCTCTGACATAAAAAACCACACCACAACCACTAAGCTCTGTGAGCGTACTCGTAAAAAAACCAAGTCCAGAACCTTCATTGGTGTGGCTGTCATTAACTGTAGGGTTCTCTGATAAAGACCAACAAACCCCTTTAGCAACTAAATCAGAACCGCCATTTTGACTCACATAACCCCCACTTGAAGCTGTTGTTGGAGTTAACATATTATTAGAAGAACTTGTTCCTACAGTTGGAATCGTTGAATTAGGTGGTAAAACAGCATTATTCACAATAGTTTTTTGGTTACCATAGGAAGTACCTACACTGTTGGTAGCATAAGCTCTAATGTAATAAGTGTTATTTGTTAAAAGTTCATCGATAAAAGAATTAAACAACCCTGAGCCACTACCATCTTCAGTTTTATTATTCAGTATCGTGGGGTTAGTTGTTGTAGACCAACAAACTCCTCTAGATGTAATTGCAGCACCACCATCATCAGTAATATTTCCTCCTGAGTTAACACTTGTTGTGGTCAATCCGTTAGGACTTAATGTTGATAGTATAGGCAGAGTATATGACAAGGTTCTGAATTGAATTTGATTTCCATAATTAGTCCCAAATGAGTTTGTAGCGTAACTTCTAACAAAATAAATCGTATCTGAATCTAAAGATGAAAAACTCATAGAAAAACTGCCTAAACCTGTTCCTGATTCTATACTAGAATCTGAGATAGTCGGATTGGGTGACTTACTCCAGCAAACACCTCTATTTGTAATGGTACTACCTCCATCAGAAATTATATTTCCTCCCGATTTTGCTGAGGTAAAAGATATTTCTGATACAGACATAGTAGTTAATTCTGGAATAGTTAAATTAGAAGAAGTTGTAAAAGAAGTAATCTCTCCTAAACCAGTACCATAAATTGTTGTCGCGTAACTTCTAACAAAATACGAAGTATTTGGTCGTAAATTTGAAAGTCCTATAGTATAACCCCCTGTTTCCTGATTGTTAGGAGCTATTCCTTGAGAAGTCATTGCTGAAGGCGGTGAGATTGTGTCTACATAAAACCCTTTTGACAATACAATTTGACCACCTGTATCAGATAAAGAACTTTCTACGGTTACCGTGTTGAAAGAAATATTAGAAAGAACAGAAGATCCCAAAACTGGAACTATAGCTTGTGGTATTAATAATGAATCAACATATGCTTTAGTTGCAGCATCTTTTGCATCCGTAGGGTCTGCCACATTTTTAATCTGTTGGTTATTCGCAGAATTACCCTCTGCCAACACAGACTCTAAAGTAGGAGTTATTGCTGTTCCATTGCCACTATTGGCTGCATACAAGGCATATGGCACGCTTAACAACTGAGTGGTACCCATCGCTACATAACCACTGCCAGTATTCAATTCTATACCTAAATAATAATTACCCAAAGACCAATCTAAATCAGAAAAAGCACCTGTTCTGGCTGTTCCTTGACCGATAACTAGGTTTACTTGACCCAAATCATCAGTTGGTACATAGTGCGTTTCTGTAAAAATTGGCACTGCTGTTTGTGAACCCTGAATAACATTAAACTTAAAATACACATTGGTATTTATTATTAATTCTCCTGCACTATTTCTTACTGTTGCCTGGTAATTAAAACCCTGTGGCGCTTGGGCGAAAGTTACAATTGTAAAAACTAACGCTAAAAATATAACTATCTTTTTCATTGGGGGATCTCTTTTACTTCTTAATAATTTTATAAGTATTTGTTTGTTTTGAATCTTTTGTAGTACTTCTAACAAAATAAATAACCTTTGTAAGGTTTATTATACTGATTGGATTATGTTTTTGATGCATTCTTTTTAGAATTAAAACACTTTATTTACAATACTCATTTAATTAATTTAATTTCAACACGTCTGTTTTTAGATCGACCTGCTTTTGAAGTATTACTTGCAATTGGCTTTCTTTCACCAAAACCAGTTGCTATTAACCTACTCGAAGAAACTCCTTTCTCAACTAAATAATCCTTTACAACAGTAGCTCTAAATTCAGATAGTTTTTGATTAGAGATTTCTTTACCAATACTATCTGTGTGTGCTTCTATTGAAAATTTAGTGTTAGGATACTTTCTTAAAATTTTAACAATTTCATTTAAAACACCCATAGAAACAACTTTAATAGTCGATTTACCAGAATCGAATAAAATGTTTTTTTCAAAAACATTTAATTTTTTTTGTATTTCCGTTGTTGGTATTATTATTGGTTCTTCTGGACATCCATTGTTTGCTTTTGCTCCTGGTACATCAATGCATTTATCATCTTTATCAAAAATACCATCATTATCACTGTCTTTCCAAGGACAACCGCTATTTTCTATGAAACCAAAAACCTCAGGACATACATCTTCATTATTTAAAACCCCATCTTGGTCTTTATCTCCCCAAGGACAACCATTATTTTCAATAGCTCCTTGTTTCTCTGGGCATTCATCTTCATTATCTAAAATGTTATCTTGATCTTTGTCTCCCCATGGGCAACCATTATTTTCAATAGGCCCAGCTAATCGAGGGTTACAATCTAGCTTATCGATAACACCATCACCATCTTTATCTTTTATTTTACCCTGGTAAACAGGTATTTTTAAACCTGCATATACATCAACTCCTTTAATATTATTTGATGTTAATGCTGTAAGCACAGAACCTGAGCCTACATACAACGGTCCCATTCTTAAACCAGCTCCTGCTTTAAACCCGCTATTTTCAATAATACTTAAAGGCAAATAAAAACTAAGCCATTTACTTTCAAAACGTGGAGTTAACGTAGCAATATTAGAAATACGACTTGCATTTTCTTTACCTTTAGAAATAAGCGAAATATCAGTATTTAAATTAACGTATAAATTATTTGTAAAACTCCAATCTGCATTTAAATGAAGTGCAGTTGGTAAATTTGCTGTAATACCCTGCGAAGTTTTTTCTAGAGTGTAAAAAGTACTTAAAATATCGTCAATATCATCAGCATTATTAAAATCATCTTCGTTTATACCTATGCTTGAAATATTGTAAGTATCTAAAAATCCTTTATTATAATTAATACTCCCTATGTCTGTGATAGATAAACCTATTTTTAATTTATATTTGTTTATATGCTTTAGAGTAAATAACTCTTCTTTTACATTTGCTATAGTATCTAATGCGAAGTTTGGTCTCCACTCATAAACAAACCCTAAATCTCCTCCAAGACCTTTAGCATCAGGAAGTTCGTAATTATAATTATTTTTATCAAAATCATCAAAACGTCCGTAAGTAATTTTACCATTAGAAGAAATAATACCTGTTGTTTGTCCGCCTCCTAAATTTGTTCCATCTTCATCATAATTAACTGTTATGTTTTTACCTACAGCGAAGGCAGAAGCTCCACCTCGAAGGTACTTTAAAGTAAGCCCTCCTTTTAAAAAGTGCTCGTTATTATTAAGTAAAACTCTAGCGTATGTAACACCAAATTCTGCCCAAGCTTGAGTAAACATACCAAAGTCACCTTCGTTTATATTAAAATCACTTGTTGTATCATCATCTAAATCATCAACTATAGTTCCATTAATTTCATTAATATTTACCATAGATCTTACTCTGGTAAAAATGGCTATAGAACTGTTTTTATTTAAATTAAACATAAATGCTGGTCCCATAACATCTATATTTATAATGGCATTATTATCTATTGAAGGAGTTTTTTTTGCATCTAAATCAAAATCATAATCTTCTTTAGAAGCATCTAAAAGATTTACACCATAATAATCATTTGAAAAAAAACCACTAAGACCACTTAAATGAATATCGGTTTTAAAACGAGAATCTGTAATATTAGCAGGGTTAGATATAACGCTATTTACACCACTATAATTATCTGTTAAAAAACCAAGATAAGACTGGGCTTGTAAATAAAATGAGTTTGTAAAAAGAATGAATAAAATTACTGTTTTTTTCATAATAAAGGTTTTTTATAAGTGGAGTTTATTGCGGTGTTGTAAAACTCATTTCGTTACCATAATAAATACCGTTACAATCTTCTGCATAAGCTCTGTAATAATAAGTTGTATTAGCTAAAAGTCCAAACACATAAGCATCAAAAGTATCATTACCATAACCATTATCAGAAAAAGCATCTGTAACAGTTGGGTTTTGAGAAGTACTCCAACACACTCCTTTACGCTGCATAATACTACCTTGTGGAGACACAATACTACCCCCTGTAGTAGCTGTAGTTTGTGTAACAGCTATAGCTTGTGTTGTAGTAATTGTAGGAACCTGTATTTTAGTACTATCTTGGAAACAATAATTATTATTGGCATTATTATCTATTCTTACTGTGCCAAAATTGCACTTATAACCATTATTACTGTAAACAAAAAGATTACAATTATTAATGCTTGACACATCTAACAATCTATTATTTCTAATAGAAAGTTGTCCAAATATTTTAGTAAGGCTTGGTATGTTTAAGGTTGTTAAACTTTTATTAGATTCTATTTCAAAAGAAGAATTGCTACCCAAATTACCATTACCTACCATTTCTAATTCAGGAAAATCAATCTTGGTAAGAGATTCGTTATCACCACTTCTTATATAAAGTTGATTGATAGTTTTTAAACTTGGAAATTTTAAATTGGTAATTGAATTTTCAGTGATAGTAAGACGATTGATAGATTCTAATGATGCAAAATCTAAACTAGATAGATTCTCTAAAGATAAACGAATAAAATTCCCCAAAGTTACATTTGGAAAACTAAGTTCTGTTAAACTTTCTGAATCTCTAATATTAAGATAATCTATTTCTTGTACATTGGTAGTAGTAAAAGATTCTAAATTTTGATTATTATAAATATTAGTGTTTAGTAATTTTATATCTGGTGAAAAAATAGTTTTCAAAGCACTGTTAGAATCGCAGTTTATATCTAATCTATTGTTATTACCACCATATATATGAATAGAATTTAAACCTATTTGACGACTAGCTGAAATGTTTAGTTGATTTGAATTGTTAACGTGCATGTAAACATACACACTTTTAATATTGTTAGAATTTACAGTATTTTCTGTTAAGTTTAAACGTCTAAAGTTTTCGCTTTTTAAATGTAAACGTGTAATTTTAGAAAAGGTAGAACTACCCGATTCATATGATGTACTTGTAAAATTATACACCTCTGCAATATTAGGGTCTGTGTAGCTAACTTCTACTTGGTCTCCGTATACCACATTATCATTGATGGTTTTTGCAAAAGCCCTAACATAATACGTAGTATTTGGGCTTAACCCAGTTGCATTTAATAGAAAACTTGGTGTTGCACTTGCCCACCAATCTGTACCTGAGTTGTTTTCTATAATATTAGCATCGTCTATTGTAGGTGCAACGCTTGTACTGTAACAAACCCCAACTAAGCTAATGTTTTGTATGTTTTCTGTTACTACTTTTGCTCCATAGGTCATTGCGTTACCAAAAAGCTCTAACTCATCGTTGTTTTGTAGCGTAACATCTATACTATTGCACTGTGTAAGGGTTAGTACCATAGTATCTACCACTGTTTGTGGCTCTGTACAATCGGTATTTGTTGTGCTTAGCGTAAGTGTAACACTGCCAGAGGCAACATCTGCGTTTGAGGCAACATAGGTTGGTGAGGTTGTAGTAGCATCATTAAAAGTACCTGTTCCACTGGTTGTCCAAGCTAAGCTTGTAAAGTTTGCTGCTGATGCGTTTTGTAGGGTATAACTATTGCCTGCACAAACAGAAAAATCTGCCCCAGCAACTGCAGTTGGATAACATGTAGAGCAATCTATAACAGTAATAGATCCTGTTTTAGCATCTGGTGCACACGCAGAAGAATTGGTTTGTACAGTAAAATCGAAACGGCTACCAGAAGCCAAACTTATAGGCGGGGTACCAGAGATTATAATTTTGTTTTCTACAACATTTGCACTTACTCCCTCTGGCAATCCTACCACTGTAGCATTTGGAGATTTACCTTCTATAACAAAAGCTATCGGTGTAATAGGTTCTCCTAAACAAGAGGTTTGATTAAGCTCTCCTTCATCTAAAACAAGAGAAGATTTAGGGGCAACTATTAAGGTACCTGAAGCTATGGTATTTACATTGGTATCTTGTGTGGGTACAGTTACTGTATAATTAAATGTAGTTTGTGTGCTAACATCTTGGTTAGCCTCTCCTGAGATTGTTAAAATACCATTTACTAACGTATGGCCAATTCCACTTGGCAGTCCTGTAACCGCTATTTCTGTGGTGTTAACATTTATTGCGTATTGAATGGTTTGTATGCTTTCAAACTCACATACTATCTGAGTATCTGTACCAGAATCTGAAACCAGAGTTAATACATCATCATTTAATTGAGAAAATATAGGCTCCCAAATGTTACCGTCCCAGACCCATGAAATAAAATCACCTAATGCTAGACCCTCTGGAAAAAGATCATTTATAGAATTTACTGTTAAAGAACCAAAATTATCCTCTATATAAGCTTTTGTAACTACATCTTGGGCATCTGTTGGGTCTGCTACATTTTTAATCTGTTGGTTATTCGCAGAATTACTCTCTGCCAACACAGACTCTAAAGTAGGAGTTGTTGCTATTCCATTACCACTATTGGCTGCATACAAGGCATAAGGCACGCTTAAAAGCTGTGTGGTACCCATAGCTACATAACCACTGCCAGTATTCAATTCTATACCTAAATAATAATTACCCAAAGACCAATCTAAATCAGAAAAAGCCCCTGTTGTTGCTGTTCCTTGACCGATAACTAAGTTTACTTGACCTAAATCATCAGTTGGCACATAGTGCGTTTCTGTAAAAATTGGCACTGCTGTTTGTGAACCCTGTATCACATTAAACTTAAAATACACATTGGTATTTATTATTAATTCTCCTGAACTATTTCTTACTGTTGCCTGGTAATTAAAACCCTGTGGCGCTTGGGCGAAAGTTGTAATTGTAAAAACTAACGCTAAAAATATAACTATCTTTTTCATTGGGGAGACTCTTTTATTTCTTAATAATTTTATAAGTATTTGTTTGTTTTGAATCTTTTGTAGTAATTCTAACAAAATAAATACCCTTTGTAAGGTTTTTTAAGCTGATTGGGTTTTGTTTTTGATGCATTCCTTTTAGAATTTGTTTTCCGTTAGCATCAGAGAGTATTACCTCAAATTGCTGCTCTACGGGATGACTTATAAAAACAAATTCGGTAGTAGGATTCGGAAAAACCTTAAATTGTAATGTAAGTGCTGGTGCTTGTATAGACAGCGTAGTTAGATTTAACGAAGGATAATAACCATTGCCTAATTGATACGTGCCATCTGCATCTGTCATTGCACCAACAATTATTTCGCCAGCTGTATAACTAAGCTTATTCGTTTCGTTTTCAAAACTACCACCCACAGGACCAATTACTTGTTTTGAAATGGTTTGTGCACAAACCGAACTTGATATTAATAGGAAGAAAATTATTCTTTTCATAGTTAACAATATTAATTTAAAAGTAAATTTATGATTTAATTCAAAAGATTTTAAAAAAATTATACGACATCATAATTTCGCATATATTTTGAAGTTAAATTTTATTATAAAACTCTAACTCAAAACTCACGCCACCAGGCATTCATTATTATAAACATCTTCTTTTCGATACAGTACCCTACTCCCAATTTTTAAAGGAATTAAAACCATTTTTTTGTGTTAAATACTTAATACATAACACCATAAATTAAAATAACTCATTTATAAACAATGATTTACGGGTTTTTTGTTTTTTGGGGTTGCTCGAGAGGTTGCTCGGGAGGTATAAAAAGATAACTGTGAACTGATTATATTACACTCCAAAAGTTAAGTTATTAATGACTTAAGTAACCTATGAAACAACGAATTAAACATTGCAACTTGTGTAACGTAGATTTTTCTACCATGTACCGAGTACAATACAAAAACCCAAAAGAATGGGTGTTTGTTTGTAAAGAGTGCCTTTTAGAAGTTAAAAAAGACAATCCGTTATATACGTATGGTGGAACGTGGAAAAGGTGATGGAACTTACTTCAATTTAAAAGCCTGTTAATTGAGACAGGAACATACATAATAAAAGAAAAACTCAAAATAACAAGCTTATTTCAATTATAACTTGAAAACTGCGAGGTATCATTAGTAGTTTATTCTATATAAAAATGAGCGTTTATCATCTGGGTCTCTTTCTCTATTTATCAAGTTTTTGTTGTAAGCATTAATATCTCGTATCATCATCGCTCTCTTTACTTTCTGCTTTTCGTAATCTAAATCTTCTATATTAAACACTTTGTCTAGTTCACTTTTTAAAATGTAATCTTTAGATTTTGCAAGATTTTTCAATTTCTCTATAATAATGTCTTGTTCGCTAGAGTGCTTTGGTGTTTGAGCGTTTTTTTTCCAATAAAGAAAAATGAAGACCAATAGTAAAATCGAAATAAAAATAAACCAATATTGGTAATCTTTGGATGATTTTTTAAAACTAGGACCAATAACAGCGCTATTAAAATTAAAATTTCTTGGTGTTTCGTAGATTCTGGGTTTCCAAGAGGATAAATCTTGTTCAAATGTAACCGCATTTCTAAACATATTTGTCATGTCTGTAACCTTACTTACATTCCACATACTTATATCTTGATTAAATGCAATTGCTTCAGCAAACATGCCTCCCATTAGTTTAACATTAGAAACATCCCAATTAGATAGGGGCTTATTGAAAGACATTGCATTATCAAACATTCCACTTAAATTAGTTGCCTTAGAAACATCCCAAGAATTGATATCTTTATTAAAGAAGCTTTCGAAAAACATCCCATTAAAAAGAATACCGTTACCAACATTCCATTCAGAAATGTCTACATTAAAGTTTTTAGTACCATGAAACATGTCATTAAAAAACGTAACATTTTCAGTATTCCAATTACTTATATCGGCATTAAACTCGTCACAGAAACCAAACATCCAAGTCATGCTGGTTACATTAGAAACATCCCAATGACCTATATTATCGTTAAAATCTTTGTTTTTATAAAACAGATAACTCATGTCTGTAACAAAAGTAGTAATCACATTTTCTAAAGGCTTCTTGTCTTTAACTAACTTTTTTAATAATTCATTATCAACAATTAAATAATCTTTATCATTAAACTGATAAAATTTACCCACTTCTGCAAGAGACGAACATTTTAATGTCACTCCATTATCATCTAAAGTTATTACTTCTGGACTTTGCGTAAAAAGGATTAGTGTTAATAGTAATTGTTTAAGAATCATAAATTATTAGGGAATTGTTTTACGCTAAAATAGCTGTTTTATGAATAGTTTTCAAAAGAAAAAGAATTCTTTTTTTTGATAACAATAATGTTATCAGCATTTTATTACAGATTTAGTTTTTAAAAATTTAGGTATAAATAGGTAAAAACCTATTTATACCTAAATTTATGTTTGGTTAAACTGAACAATTTAATACTGATTTTAACTACTAAAACACATTGATTATTACAACAATAACTAAAATATTAAAATTGTTATATTGGTTATTAAACCTATTTTACCTAAAAAATCAAAAAAAATAGTGCCCTCTTTACTAATTTTGAGCATCGTTGTTAACATTAGGGATTATTGTTACAATTAAAAAGAAAGAAAAAGTGAATGTAAAAACCCAATAATTTATTATTGGGTTTTACTTTTAGTAAAATTTATTTTCAAACTTACCGCAAGTTACTTTGTATTTATCAAATAGGCCTATTTAATATTCTTTTTACGTTTAACTTTTTGTTAGAACACATAATCAAAGTATTATTTTTTTCATCACATTATCAAACGTTATCTTATGCAGCAACAAATGTCGCTAGCTCTATTTTAGGAATTCTATTAATTTATTAGAAAACACTAAAAATAGGATTTTACTGAAATTAATAACGCCTTATTTTACCCTCATAAACAGCGGTTTATAAAAAGGAAATCTACAATAACTAATTATACTGAATTAGAAAAAATATCAACTAAAAATAGGGGTTTACTACGGTAGTACATAAAATTTGTAATGAATAGTCTTTTGATTATTTAATTTTGAATTACATATTATTAACTAAAATAAAAAAAATAAAAAAACTATTAACCGTAACTTTAATCGCAATTTTACTTGCAAGCTGTTCATCAACGCAAACTGCATTTGATTCATCTCCAGTTAACTCTAAAAGTGTCGAATTAGACCCTATAAAGGCAGACATTAATGTTAATGAGAAATCTAAAATTAAAGGAAGTAGTAAGTCAACTTATTTTTTATTCTTCAGAATAAGTGGAGATAAAGTTTACGCTGATGTAGATTTTGATAATCAAAAAGATTTGACTACTTCTGTCTTAAGTCTTTTAAATCCTTTTAATTGGATTTATAATGGAGGTGAGTCTAAAACTAGAAGTGCAGCAGCATATAAGGCACTTAGCAAGAATAACGATGATGTTATTGTAGATCCAAATTACACCACTACAGTAAAAAACTACATACTTTTTAAAACATTTAAAGTAGATGTTGAAGGGTATGGTGCTAAATACTCTAACTTTAGAACGGAAAAACAAAAATTAATGTTGTTGCAGAATGGAAAGGAAGTTCTTCTTCAAGATAGATAATTTTCTTTTCTAAAAAGTAGATTTAACTTTTTAAATAAAAATCGATTATACTTTAAAGTATAATCGATTTTTTATTTCTAGGAAATGGTTTTGTGTAATATTTTCAAAAACATCACGACTCTCACATCATCTACTTTTAAAAATTCTTTTCTATCTAAAATATGAACTCTCTATAAAAAGGATAAAAGATAATTTCATTATAGTGTAATCAATACTATTGGCAACTGTGAGATTTTTATTTAAATGATTCTAAATTGATTAGTTACCCAACAATATTTTCCTGCAAACAGGATAAATTTAACATATACTTCTATTAAATTAAAAAGTTATTTCGTGAGATTTACAAAACCCTATTTTCTACACAGTTGATAAATTGTTATTTTATTCTAATTTGTTTTTCTCTACGATCTTCTACATTTCTTCGAAACTCAAAGACAGGTGACTTTAATTTTATTTTTTGAGCTAAATATTCCTCTAAATACAGAATGGATTGGCGTGTTTTTTTCTTCTTTGACTCATAGCTATAATGTTCTGCAAAAACATCTAACAATTCTGAATAATTAATATAATTTGGCGATGCTTCTATGAGTCTCTTTAAAATTTTAAAATCTTCTAGTTTTATTTCTTCTCGTATATTTAATAAATTTTTAGAGATCACTTGTGACGGAGTCTTTTTTGAAGAAAAGTAAAAAAATATCAAAACAAATAGTCCTAATAGGCTTAAAACGATGAACCAGATATAAGACCTTGTCTGATACAAATTAGAATATACTTTTTCGGTACCTAAAAAACCTTCTTTACTTAAACTAACTAATTCTGCTACTCCATTTGTCTTATTGATTATAAAATAAAATTTATTTTCAAGTTTATTATAAGTTACTTTATATTCATCGAAGGATCTATTTAATGTTCTTGTTACGTTTAACTTTGCTCTTGGATACGTAATCAAAGTGTTATTTTTTATATCACATTCAAAGACACCATCTTCTGCAATGACCAACGTATTTTGGTTAAAATTCTCTATAGAAGTATAAAAAGGAAAAGTTATATTAAGAGATCCTTTTCCAAGTTTTTCCCAACGAGAGTCGTTAAAAGAAAACTTCCAATAATCATTTATAAAACTTAGATTCTTAAGAGGGAATTCTTGTTCATTAAGAACTCCATAACCAGGACCAATATAAAGATGATTTCCTCTAAATTGCCCAATAATTTTATGTCTAGGGTTCGGAGAGTCTTTATAAGAAGAAACTTGTGGATAAAGTTCTGTTTCCTTCTTCTCCGCATCAAAATAAATGATGTTATTCTTATAGGTATGAAGACCATAACCCCCAAAATCCATTAGATTATTTTTGTACAGAAATGAAAAACTAAAATTTTGAGACTGGTATGCAAATGATTTATCTAATCTTTTAAACTCACTCCCATCAAAAGAATAAACGATTCCACTAGACCTATTTTTTATGTAACCTAAAGAATCATTGGCAACAAATTTATAATTAACTAAATTAAGTTGATGTGGCTTGGGGAACCCTTCTTTTTCTTTTGTTATACAAAACAAAGAATCACCAGATACTAAATAAGAATCTTCTTTGAATGAAAACAAAAAGTGTTTTCCATCTTTTTGTAATGTTCTATTTTGTGAGTAAAAACCAGGTATTAATAACACTAAAAATAATATGTGGGGGACTAAATACTTCATGAACTAAATTACTAAATTTATAGATTTTTGACCAGCAAGAACAATTACCTGCGTCGGAATGGTTTGTGTAGAAAGAAAAAAAGTCAAAATAGTAGTGATTTTTTTTCGTTCTCAGTTTTATTCAAAAAATATACTTTTATTTTTTTATCAGTTTTGTTGTATGTTTTTTATCTTGAGATATTACTTCTAAAATATAGATACCATTTGATAATCCATTTGTTTCTATTGTAAATATCGATTTATCTAAATTTTTAAAAGCACTTATTACTTTTTGTCCATTCATGTTATAAATAGATATCTTTTCAATTGGTAATTTATTAATGTTGTTAATTTCTATGTAATTGTCAAAAAGTGTTGGGTAAATTTTTAAATAGTTATTTTCTTCTTCATTAACTTTTAATGTTGAAATATTCACTTCTTTTGTTTCAGAAAATTGAGAACCAAAAAATGAAGCATCTATAGCCTGAACAGACCAGTAATAACTACCATTAGGCAAGTTAAGTTTCCATTTTAAATTATGTTCAACATTCCCTTTTCCTGCAAGTTTTCTAAAACCATTGTCAAGTGAGTTAACTTTCATTATTTCTTCACCTCCATCAGTTGTTCCTATTTTTATAGCATATGTAAGACCAGGTGAAGGTGTATGATCATCAGTTGCAGGATTCCATTCAAAAATAGTTTGATAGGTTTGCGTTTCAGAATCATACTTTACATTATAATTTCTAAGATTTTCTGGTGCTGTTGGCCTATCATTTTTAACAAAATTATTTACGGTTGATTTTGCTAAAGACGTAGTTGATTCCTTAGCAATAGCAGATTCATTTCTAACATTTAAATAGGTTCTAAATACATTTTTACTGCTATCTGACCTGTCTTCACCAGAAATAGCGAAATCTAAATCTCCGTCTCCATCAATATCACCAAATGCAACTGATGCATTAATAATATCACCTAAATCAAACGTACTATCTATAAAAGTTTTTGTAGTTGGATTATATGATGCTAATTTTGTGATTTCTCCCTGACCTGAAACGGTTCCAGAGTATAAAATATCTGCATATCCATCTCCATCAAAATCACCTAATTCTATATTAGCATTTCTAACAGGTAATAAGTTAGTTGATATAGAAGTAAATTCAACTTTATCATCAACTTTTTTATTTTCATAAATTTTAAATATGTCTCCTGCTATTGTAGTACCTGTTATTGCAATATCCAAATCACCATCACTATCAAAATCAATAAAATCTAATGTACTTTCTCTTGCGCTGGTCGTCTTTAATTCTGTTTCAGATAGAATTGGTGTAATTGTAGATTCATCGTAGGCAGTTTCATTTAAATAAATTTTATTATCAAGTCCTGAATTTGAAAAACCAGTAATAGCTAAATCAAAATCTTGGTCGCCATCGATATCGCCAAAGTCAAAACTACCTGCTGTTAAAGATTTTATTTGGCTAGAAATATCTATTGGTTCATTTTTAAGTGAATTATTTTCTTGCTCAAAGATGTTAATTTTTAAAGTTGCATTATTAAAATTTGACGTTAATCCTACTTGTGCAATTTCATTTTCACCATCGTTATTTATATCTATCACTTTCAACTTACCTTTATACAACCCAGATGAAATGATAGCACTACTAAATAAACCATTTTCACTAGACTGGTATACAATTAAAGCATTAGTACCTGAGCTTTCATAGTTATTAACAATTATATCTTGAATATTATCATTATTTAAGTCAAGTAAAACAATATCTGTAATACTGGTTGTTCCTAAAGATTGAATTAATTTGTATTGATTATTATCTAGTGAATATGTTTTTAAATTACCACTAGAGGCTTTAGAACTATATATTAAATCTAAATCATTATCATTGTCTAAGTCACTTAACTTTAATATCGGATCTGATACTGCAGTTATGGTTTGATCAATAATTCCCCCTTGATTTAATACTTTCCATTCATAGGTTAATTGAAAAGATTGTTCTTCTGAAAAAGTACTGCCTTGAAAACCATTATCTACAGATTGAACAGACCAATAATAGTTACCAGGTGCTAAAGACAATTCATAATCTGTAGTGTAAATTGCGGGTGATTTAGTAATTAATCTTTGTCCAGTTACTAAATTACTTTCAGTATTCGACAATTCGCTTCCGCCAGGAGTAGTTCCCAACCTTATGATATAACCTATTTCTTTAGAAAAATCATCCTCTGGTGCTGTCCAAGATAGTTTTACTTTACCATTACCTAAATTTTCAAATGTTAAATCTGTAATTTTTTCAGGAGCATTATTGGTTTTATTTGCAATAGATGTCTTGTATAAAATTGTTTCTTCGCCATCTGATGATGTTCCGCTTAAAAACAAATCTAAATCACCATCTAAATCATAATCTACCCATTTAGCATTAGAGTTTCTAAAACCTTTTAAATTAATCTCAGTATTTAACTGAACATTAGCAACGCTACTATTTCCGTTATCATTAATATCTCTTACTCCATCATATAATTTAGATATACTTTCACCTAAACTATTTTCTCCAGTAACTACTATATCTAAGATGCCGTCATTGTTATAATCTCCTAAAGCAATATCTCCATTTTTTAACCCTTCTATATTTGATACCTTACTGAGTTGATTTCGTTTCCCAAACCAAAACTCTAATTCATTATTAGAATTTTCACCCATCATACAAATAGTAGTACCATAAGCTGTAAAAGAAGAATTACTTAATGCAGGTAAACTAAAAGAGCTACTCGAATTATCATTGTTAATGTTAGTGTTTTGTTTATAAAATGATACATTATTTCCAACACCAAGAATATCTTGATCTCCATCAAAATCATAGTCTGAAATATTAATACTACCAAAAGGTAATGTTGTTCCATTAAAATTTGGTTCTCTTACTAGTAAATCATTCTCTCTGTAATAAATTTCAAAAACCCATTCATTATCTGCGTTTAATCCATTAATAGAAAAATCAATATCACCATCATTATCAAGATCTCCAGAGCTAATGCTTGTTCCAAATAAATTAGGTAATTTTAAAGAACTACTTTCATTAAAACCTGTACCACCTGTGTTTATATATATTTTGGTTGATGTTTCATTATTAGCATCTAGTCCAGAAATAATAAGATCTATAAAACCATCTTTGTTTAGGTCGCTCCATTCAATATCTCCATCATATACATTGTTAAAAGCATATTGAGTGTCTACAAAAGAACCATCATCATTTGTGTACAACTTTGTGATAATACCAAATAAATTACTTCTTCCTATAACTGCAACATCTTGGTCCCCATCTCTATCAAAATCTCCCCATGCTACAGAAGAATCACTTAACCCTATAAAAGGATTATCTTGAATTTCTAAACTATACTCATTATTTAAGAGTGTTAATTGTGTTGAAGAAATTTGAACGCTTATTGATGCGTTTATTGGAGTTTGATAGTCGATAGTAATTGTTTCATCTATTTCTTCTCCTTCAAAATTTAAATCATCTTCAATACCTTTTATAATTAAAATACCTTCTGTTTCGCCTGCAGATATATTTATACTTGGTCCATTTCCTACCAGTAATATTCTATCTTTTTTTATATTTTCATCGCTAAAATTAGTGCCGCTTTGACTTGCATCTTTACCAACAGCAATAAATAAATCTCCATTATTTTTTGATATTAAAGCAGATATCCCAAGATAATAATCTTCACTACTTGAGTCTTGTATATATTGTTCTTTATAAAAAGTTGCAACTCCATCATTCAAGGTATATTCTTCAACTTTTGCATCTCTGGCTGTAAGGTTAGAGCTATCAAATGCAATTAATAAGTTCCCTTTTGAGTTTATGGATATAGCTCGACTTCCTTGATAGTCATTTATAGTCTCTAAATTAGAAGCTGTTGAAGTACTTTTCATCCATTTTCTAACCCTTTGATTTTGACCAGAAACATACACATTTCCTTCAGAATCTAAAACTATAGAATTAGGGAAATGAAAACTTGTGTCTTCAAAAAACACAGAGGCACTTACTTCATTTATAGAAGATTTCCATACTTTTTTACTATTTCTAGAAATAGTATATATGTCTCCATCTGTAGTAACATGCATATTAATTGCACCATTATCAATACCAGTTGATACGTTTGATATAAAAGACCCTGAATTATCATATTTTTTTACGGTACCAGATTCAATTAAAACATATATACTACCTGAGGCATCTATATGAATATCTGTTGGACTTTGGATTCCATCAATTATATTTGTTACATTTCCTGTTGAATTCTCTTTCTTTTGAATTCTGTTATTTCGATAATCTGCTATGTACAGATTTCCTTCTGTATCTAAAGCTAATCCTTCAGGTTGCTTTAATTGATTGTTATTGTTTCCTAAACCATTACCACCATGATATATTGATGCTTTCCCTTTTGCAAAAAAATCAGTAGAATAATCGGTATCAATTAATGCAGTTCCAGAAACATCTAAAGGTATTTGAATGTTGTTAGAACTTGGGTAATCAATAGTTGCTGTTACTTTAACGATTTCATGTTCTGCAAATTCTATTTTATCAAAAACAACGGTCTTAACTTCTGGTAAGTCGTTATCTATTAAATTTATAGTTACTTGTTGTGTTTCTTTTTCTATTGCGCCTATTACTGTATCAATATCTACTATAATTGTTTCGATAAATTCTACTGAAGCGTCATCAATAGCAGATAATTCTGTAACCCCCGTTAGCTCTCCTGCAGGAATGGTAATAGTTAACGAACTATTATAATCTGTTCCTTTAATTGCTGTACCACTATTTAATAAATTAACAATAATATCTTCAGGTGATGGATTATTTAGAGTTGCTATCAAATTTACAGTATTTGTAGGTTCTGAAACACTTAAGTTACTAGCAGAAAGGGATACGTTAACTTCATTTGCTTTGCTAAACCAACTCTCGTTACCTTCTACCATATCATCTGTACCATCTTTATCGGTATCGTAAGCAGTAATAGCAAACTCGCTATTTATATCAGCATCGGCCACTGTATAGCTAGTTACATTGCCCAGATCTATTGTTGATTCATACGAATACCCTGTTGGAGAACCATAATATAATTTATAACCTGCAGTATCAGATTCTAGATTTTTAGACCAAGTTAAAATAACATCTGTACCATTTTTATTTTTAACAACGTTGCTAGGAGGCGCTATGGGCGCTGATGTATTTGGCGTTGTTAAAAAAGGTGTATAATCTACTGTACCCAATGATACATCATCCGAAGAATCATAAATTGCAGCTTGTATCTCTGATTCTAAAGAAGTACCCCAGTAATTGTTTTCTAAAACTAAATTAGAATCTGTATTATTTTTAATATTATATAAACTTAATACAATATTATTATTAGTAACATTTATATTGTTTTTACCGTCAAAAACTAAACCCTCCACAAAGTTTATCAGATTGCTATTGGTGATATTAGTGTTACCGCCAATGTTGTAACCTGCTCTTCCACTAACTCTTATACCAATTGTATTCAAAAATTTATAACCAATAAAACTTGAGTTAGAAACTTCCATATTCCCAATAGAAATCATATCATTCACTTCATTTTTTGAGGAAAAAACACTGTTTTCAGAAATAAAATGTGAGCTTGGCAAATTAATTACTGATGAAACAAAAATTGAATTAATGACTTTAAAAAGACCATTTACAGGACTACCTCCACCATTGCTGATATTTGAATTATAAACAGTACTTCCGTCAAATAAAAAATTTGCGGAACAACAACCCATAGTCATATTAGAATTTTTTACAATTGAACCTATGAATCGTATACCATAATTATATGAATCTGAATTAACATTAGAGTTACTAATGAAACAATTTGTAAAACTGATTGGCTCAGTCCTAGGATAAAATCCTTTTATTTCTAAATCATCAAATGTTGAATTTTCAAATTTTAGTTCTGCATTAGTAGAGTAACCTTTTGTTGATACATCTGACTTATTAAAATTAGAGTTTGTTATGAATAATGTTCCCGTATTTTTAATATCATCTTGATTATGTTCAGATTCATCAGCCAATTGAATAGCTTTTTGTGGCCCTGTATATAGGTTGTAAGTAATTTGACTATCTGATAAATTTGCACTTTTAAATATTATCATAGCATTATCTCCTTTTACGGCATTACCATTAAATACTATTGAAGCATTATTTGTTCCGATAGAAATGATATTTCCTTTTACTAAAAGATTAAAATCACCTGTAAAATTAACATTCACTCCAGCTTCTATAGTCAAAGTAACCCCATTAGAGACTAAAACATTACCAGTAAGAACATAGGGGCTGTTTACCAAACTCCATGTTGTATCTGAGGAAATAGCTCCTGAAACATTTGTTTTTGCAGTAAAATTTGTTGTAAAAAAAGTTAGTAATAAGAGTAGATTGTAAAATTGTTTCATTTCAATTAATTTTTTAAAAGTAAAATTATGATTTAATTCAAAATATTTTTAAAAATTTATACGACATCATAATTTCGCATATATTTTGACACATAACTAAACCTTTTCATCAACCTTATAAATTACAATCGAACATTAGTATTAAAATATCAAAAACTAAGGCTATACATAATTAAATATCTTCAATTACCATTTAGCTCTTTTTATTATAAAGTGTATTATTTGTGTTTTTTTTTGTTTGAAGAAAATGACTTTTATTAAACCAAAACTCAACATAAAACACTAAAATTTAGATGATTTAATATTTTGTAAAGTTAAAAAGTAGCGTATATTTGCCGACGAAATCCCTAATTTAACACATCCCCCTAAAATGCTGCTACTTTCTTCAGAAAGAGAACTATCAAAACTCAAAGAAGTTCTTCCTAAAAATAAGACAGATTATAATTATTTTAATAAAAGCAAATTCTATTTTTTAAATTTCGTCGTATTCTTTTTATTTTTAACTATAAATCCTGTTGCTTTTGCACAAGTAAAATCTTCTGTTTTAAACAAGACAAAGAATACCACAAACACACTTTCAGAGACATCAAAAAAAACTGACAACTATTCTATTATAAAAAAGAATACTAGCAAAAAGATAGCTCAAATAAGCAACAAACAAAAATCTAGTATTTCTAGTAATACTGCCTACTTAGTTAACGGAGTCTTCTTTAGAAACGAAGAACTAAAAGCGATATCTAAAGACGATATTTTATCGATTAAAGTAGTAAAAAGAGACACTGTAATCAATAGTAAAAAGTTTGATGCCCAAATTTTAGTACTCCTAAAAAAATAATTTTAGTCAACTACTAATCTAATTAAAATTACAATAAGTAACCATTATCTTTTTCTTTAAATAATGCTACTTAAAATTTAGGTTATAATACAAATACACCTAAAAAAAGTCCCCTAACATTTTATTCTGATGAAAAACAAAAAATTACACCTACTCATTCTTTTTATTTTTTTTAGTGTTCAATTAAACGCCCAAGAATACCTAATTAATCCAACCACAGATGGTGGTTTTGAAGACAATCATGGCTGGACGATTGTAAATGCAGCAGATGCTGAAAACAAATGGGTAATTGGTGATGCCGAAAAATCTAGTGGGGCTTCGGGTGCTTTTGTATCAGACAACCTAATTACACAAAACATTACTTCGCCGCAAAGTCAAAATAGGGTTATTTATTTATATAAAGATGTTTTAGTACCTAATAATGCATCTTCCATTTCTTTGTCGTTTAAATTTAAAAATGAATCTAATACCACAAGCCCTCCAAGAGTATTTTTCTCTGAAACAGCTCACTTCCCGTTCAATTTTCAAAACAATATGTTATTTAATGATTACGCAACATTAACAACTGTTTTAGCTAATAAAAGTAATTGGGAATCGTATACAAACTCTGAACCATTAGTACAAGACAGAGTAGTAACCTATAACTCTAAGGTGTTAAAACCAGGTAAAAGTTACCGAATTATTTTTGAATGGAAAGCAATAGATCAAGGGAGTTACACACAAACATCTCCTATTACTACATTGCCTAAAAACGGAAGAATAGTTTCAAATTCTGAAACATACACGCCAGGAACAACAAATACGCATACGTTAGAATATGATGAAGATGGTACAAATTATGAAATTGTATGGTCTATAGAGGGAGGTAGTATTATTCAGAGTGGACAAGGAACCAAAACAATGACTTCTTTTGCCCCATTGGGAACTACAGGAACTCAGACAACAAGCCTAAATTTTGCAATACCAACTCCAACCTTTCAATTTAACGGTACAAATGGCGGGTTATTTGCTTTAGATGAAGTTGCCTTAACCTACATACCGGTTCCAGAAATAACAAGCCTTAGCGCAACATCAGGTGCAGTTAATACTTCAATTATTATCAACGGAAAGTACTTTGATGAAGACCCAGCTAAAAACGCCGTATATCTTAAAGGTGTAAAATGTAACATAGTTGTTGCTACAAAAAATACACTTACCGTTAAAGTGCCAACCCATGCATCGGTTGGGTATTTTTCGGTAACAAATTTAACATCAAACTTAACAACCGTTTCTAATCAAAAATTTACACCTACAACCCCTTCATTACAAGAAGCAGTTTACGAGTCTTATAAATACACAAACAATGCTTTTGAAAATCCGGTTTCTTTTTCTAGTGGATTTTCGTCTAGCCTAGATCAAAAAATAAATCTAGTAGATGTAGATTTAGATGGCAAAGTAGATGTTTTAAGTTATGGCAGTGATGGTGTACCAAGAGTGTTAAAAAACAATGCAACTGCAGGTAAAGTAAACACAACTACTTTTGAAAGTGTTGCTGCTTTCAGCGGAATATCACCAACGTATTCGCCAAATTCATCAAGACAAACTCTTTTTGGAGATTTTAACAATGACGGTATTCAAGATTTTGCCGTTTCTAACAATGTAAATGATGGTGGTTTTGTTACTCCAAACACATTGTCTGGAACAAGCGCTTCTTTAGGACAAAGCGTATCTTTACTTACCCAAGAAAACACTTACAAAGTAAATGCTGCTTTTTTACCTTTGGATATTAATAAAGATGGTAAAATAGATATTTTTGGTTTATCTTCTAATCAAGGACAAGTAAAACCTTATTTTTCTAAGAACAATACTACAGCTAATAATTTTAGCTTTAGTACAGCACTTTTTTATAATACATTTGATTTCACATCTGCTTATGGCGGAGATTATGGTGATTTTAATGGTAACGGACTTAAAGACGTTGCTTATGGATCGGGTAATTTTGTGATTTTGTTAGAAAACAAGACCGAAATTGGAAGCCCTAATGAAAAAGACTTTAATTTTCTTAGAAAACAGATTCTTCCTACTTCTGATAACGGAATTGCATACAACGTAAAGCTTTTTGATATTGATAATGATGGTTTTTTAGATATTATAGCGACCAATAATGCCGCTAATAAAATTCATATCTGGAAAAACACAGGAGCTGATTTTAAAACAGCACAAAGAATAGATATAACACTACCAGAACATCAAAATTCAGTAGGTTTAGCAATAGGAGATTTAAACGGTGACGGAAAAGCAGACCTTATCGTTTCTAGCTATGTAAATGGTGTTGGATCTGAAATTTCTTATCTAGAAAATACTTCTACAAACGCAGTTACTTTTAAAACTGCTGTATTAATCCACAAAGGGTCTAATACGTATCAGCAAATAGAGTTGGTAGATATTGATGGCGATCAAAAACCAGATATTTTAGCAGTTGATGCAACCAATCAAAAATTAGAGGTACTTAGAAATAGAGTGTTAGAATCGGGCAGTATTTCTGGCAGTCAAACTATCTGTAATGGTGATAACGCATCTGAAATTAGTTCAGAAAAAGCAGGAACCGTATTATCTGGTAATATTATATATTCATGGGAAAAATCAACTAATTCTGAAACTTCTGGATACACAGTAATTACAGGTGAAAGTGAACTAAATTTAACACCTTCTTCAATTTCAGAAACAACTTATTTTAGAAGAGGTATTGCAAGTAGCGATACTCCTACTGCTATTTATTATACAATTCCTGTTAAAATAACAGTAGAAGAATTGCCTACAATTGTAAATGCAGCAGATGTTACTATTTGTGGCACTGGATCTGTACCTTTAGTAGCCGAAACTTCTATTGGCAACACCTCTTTTGTAAATTGGTACACCACAGAAACTAGTGGCGAACCTATTGGAAGAACTGCTTCAGACGAAGTTTTTAATACTCCAGAAATTACAGAAAACACCACTTTTTATGCAGAAGCAGAAAGTGCTAACGGATGTGTATCTACTAGTAGAAAAGCAGTAATAGCTGCTGTAAACACTGCAATACCAACAGTTACCTTCGGTATTTTTGATGACACTAAATGTAATGCTTCAAACTTTACATTAACAGCAAGCACTAGCGCAGAAGCTACTATAAAATGGTACGATGCTGCTACTGGCGGCACGCTGTTAAGAGAAGGAAACTCATTTACAACTCCAACTATTTCAACCAACAAAACCTATTATGCAGAAGCAAACAATTGCAATGGTTCATCTACTAGAACTGCTATATTGCTAACGGTTATAGAAACACCAACCATTACTGATGCTCCTAGTATAACAACTTGTCAGTATAGCGATGTTGTTTTAACAGCACAAGCATCTGCAGGAAACTTAAATTGGTACAATACCGCAGTTGGTGGCACACCTAACATTGCCTATGCTTCTATTACAAATATAAATGCAACTACTACCAGATATGTTTCGGCTTCTATTAGTGTAAATGGTGTTATTTGCGAAAGCGCGAGAACTCCTGTGGTGGTAACAATGACTAATTCTCCAGTAATTACAAGTTCTATTTCAACACAAACTATTTATGGCGAAAGAAGTTTGAATTTATACATCTCAGAACCAACAGGCACAACAACAAGTTGGTATCAAGATGCCGAGGCTACCCAACTATTATTAGCTAATAGCCGTACGTTTACAACACCAAATATTTCTCAAACAACAAATTATTATGCGGTTGCAACGGATCCTGCTACGGGTTGCCAAAGTGCACCTAGGCAAGTAAGAATTAACTATCGTGGCCCAATTTTTAATGCATTGGCAAATACATTTGCAATTACAGATCAAGAAAATGTACCAATAAAAGCAACAGGGTTAGCTAGCTTTTCTAAATATGATTGGGAAAGATCTGATGATAACGGTGCTACTTGGACAACAATTTCGAGTAGTAATGCAAATTCATTAGATGCAGATATTACCTACACTGGCTATACAGGTACTTCAGGAAATAGTAGTACCTTATTTATTTCTAAAGCAGCTAAAAAATTACACGGATTTCAATACCGTCTTAAACTTACCGGAACTTCTTCTGGTCACACCATCATTACAAATAGTTCTAGCATTACAATAGCTGATGTTTACGGAGCTTGTGATACCGGTGCTGTTAGTGTAGATAACTATACTGCAACAATATTTCCTACAGGTGGTGGATCTAGTAACACGTATGTTGCAGATAAAACTCAAGTATCAGATAAAAATACAACAACTGGTTTTACTGCAGAAAACGCAAAATCATTTACTGTTAAAAGCGCATTAAAATTTGATGGAATAGATGATAATGTTATTATAGGGCAGCCAGCAGCTATACAGGCAATAACATCAGGTATTACTGTTGAAGCCTGGGTAAAACCTTCCTCTTTTAATAATGATTGGTTTAAATCTCCTGTTGTTGAAAAAGATGGGCAATTTGGTCTTAGATTGGGTTCAGAAATTAAAGAGGTTTGCTATCCTGGTGGTCCCCCAGATTACAGATATTGTTATGACGAAGCGATCGGAGGTACAATTGCTTTTTCTGTAATGAATGGAACTAAAAACTATAGTGTTATTACTGATGGTGGAACAGTACCTAGAAATCAATGGACACATATTGCGGGTACTTATGATGCAACCACCCAAAAGGTAATTGTCTACGTAAACGGTGTAAAAGTTGGTGAAGCAACAAATAACCAAGGTTTTACAACTTTAGGAACAGGTGGGAATTTAATTTTAGGAAGCTCGTTTCAATCTGGCAGACGTTACAAAGGATTGATGGATGAAGTTCGTATTTGGAATTATGTAAAATCAGAAGCAGCTATTGCAGCTTCAATGTCTAGCAATGTAATTGGAGAAACTGGTTTGGTTGCTAACTATAAATTTATGGAAGGTACTGGTACTTCATTACAAGATATGAGTGGTAATGATGCAAATGGGACTTTAAATAATTTTGAATTTTCAGGAAACTCTAACTGGTCTGATGACTCTGAAATAGATGACACTAAAAATGTTGCAGATATAGTTGCAGACTTTGGGGCTTCTAAAACAATAAATGGTGTTAGATTGGTTAATTTTTCAAACTCATCTTCTAGTTTTACAGGTGGTTATATAGAATCTAGTTTAGATGGTACCACTTGGGTTCGTCAAATTAGTGCTATCCCAGAATTACCTGTAAATGGGCAAACAATTGCTCTAAATGAAATTAACGCCAGGTACATTCGTTTTAGAAAAGAATCTCAAGATTATGGTTCTTTTGGTTTGGCAGAAATAACCTTTTTAGGAGGTGGTTATGAAACAGTACCCTATATAAGAAAAGCATTGCCAACAGAAAAGTACATACTTTCTGGTACAGATTTAAATCTTTCTAGTGTTGCAAATGCTATTGTAGATGAATCTATTACAAGTTATCAATGGAGTAAAAGTACCCAGCCAACAGATGGCACTTTTACTAACATAACAGACAGTGGCGCTATTTCTGGAGCTACTACTAAGAATTTAATAATTACAAATTATACGAACGGTACACCAACATACTATCGTTTAACAGCAACTCAATCTAATGGTTGTGTTGTAAGTACACAAGTATTAGTTAACTTAGAAACAACACCATACTACCCTATTACAGCAAAGGTTAACGAGTTAGAAACCTTGGCTTCTTGGACGGTTAACGAAAATGGTACTGCAGGTTCTGTACCTACTGCATTTGCAGAAGGTAAGTTTTTTATTTTAAAAAATAGTGCATCAAATTATACTATTACTGAAGACTGGGCCAACGAAGGAACATTAAAATTAAATAACAATTCATTAATTTTAGGTGATAAAAATGCAACTATAAATGCCATACAAGATTATGGCTCTGATGCCTATGTAAAAACAACAGGTACCGGATACTTAAAATCTTTGGTAGGTAACTCAGCTAAAATTTTTCCTGTCGGAACAGCTACTTCATACGCTCCTGTTACCATTACTAACAATTTAGGCACAGAGGAAGTATTTTCTGTTGCCGTTGCGGAGGATGTTTCAAACCCTGGTTCTGGTGTAACAGATTACTTAAAGAAAACTTGGAAAATTCAAAAAGAAAACAGCATAACCTCTGGAGGAAAAAATTTAGAGATTACTTTTGAGTGGGATGAAGCTTCGGTTATTGGTTCTTTAGTAGAACCAATGATTTTTTGGTCTAGTAGTGCAACTACTTCTAACTGGTCTACGTTATCTACATCTTATTATTCAAGTTTAGAGGTAGATGGCAATTCTATAACTATAAAAGGATTTAAAGGTGTTTTAAAAAATCAAGCAAGGTATTTTATCATTAAAAACGCGGCACCAAGTATTACAAGTTTTACCCCTACAAATGCGGGAACTGATATGGAAGTTGTTATTACAGGAACAGGTTTTACAGGAGCTACCAAAGTAACTCTTGCAAACACAGAAGCAAGTTCTTTTACTGTTGACAGTGCTACGCAAATTACAGCTATTGTTGCTAATGGTAGCGGAAACGGTACGGTTGAAGTTGTAACACCTGGAGGTAGCGCTACTCGTTACAGGTTTTACTATAAATCAGCACCAGAAATTACGTCTTTTTCTCCGTATAAGACAGAGATTGGCAATTCTATAACCATTAACGGTTCTAATTTTACAAATGTTTCGGGTGTTAAAATTGGAGGAACAGATGTTTTAGTTTACAAAGTTAATTCTGCGTCACAGATAGTTGCGACTGTACCTGAAGGGGCTGTCTCTGGCTCTGTTGAAGTTTCTGCAGAAGGTGGAACCGCAACAAAAACTGGCTTTGAAATAGGCATGCCCTTAGCGGATTCTGCAAGTATTGTTTCTTGGTATCCGGCTAAAACGGATACATTAACCAGCGCCTACCAAGCGAGTACCTATAGAAGTGGAGCAATTTCTGATGCTATATTAACTTTTACTGGTTTAAATACCAGTTCAGAAAGTGATCGTATGACATTTTCTCCTCAAACAACAAATTCATCATCAATAAACACGTCAACAACTCCCTATATAAGCTTAAAGTTAACAAATAAGAGCTTTGTTAAATTTGATAGACTAGTTATTCAAGGGATTCACACTTCTTATAATTCAAAAGTGCAAGTTAGATGGTCTAGAGATAATTTTGAAAATTCACTAGGAGATTTAAGTCTTTATAATTTTAACTCATCTGTATCATTTACATATTATTCTAGATGGAGATATACTTCTATAGATCTTTCTTCAACTGAATTAGTACCTGCCAACGAAGAGGTTGAAATTCGTTTATATGTTTATAACAATTATTCTACATCTGCAAAAGTTTCATTTAGAACAGGGCATTCATCTATTTCAAGTAATGATGGAACTCCCTCAGAGTTTAAAGATACAAATGATGCAATAACAATTATAGGATCTACAAAACAAGACCCTAGCCTTGCCGAAGTTTTACCTATAGAGGCATTACTTTCTGATAGAGAAATTGCTTTTAATACGCCAGTATCAAAGAGTGATGGTGCTATTAATATAAGTCTACCTTCAGATAATGGAGTTGCTTCTTATGAAGGTGGAACCATACAGTTTTTAGGTACAGGTACTACGTCTTTAACAATTAAGCAAGCTGAAACAGAGAACTATTTAGGCGCAACCAAAACAGTACAAGTATCAGTTAAAGATTACCCAATACTAACTGTAGCAGATAAAACAATTTATCTAGAGGACACACCTGGAGATGTTACTGTAAATTCGACCAGTAATGGAACAATAAGCTATACCTCTTCAAACCTAAATGTAGCAACTTTATCTGGGGCAACAATTGCTACCGCTGCAAAAGGATTTACAGTTGTAAATGCTACACAAGCAGCTTCAGAAACATTTTTAGAGGCTACTGCAAAAGGTGTTTTAATTGTAAAAGACAAGAATAAACAAGAACCAGAAATAAACTGGATAGAAAGTGAACATAAAATTCTAGATGATGTTTCTTTCTTATTACCAAAACCAACAAGTAATAGTCAAGGTAATTTTACTTTTGTTTCTAGCAACCCACAGGTAGCTACTATTGATAACAAAACCGTTTCTATTTCGGGTAACGGAATTACTATTTTAACAGCTATTCAAGAAGAAACAGACACGCATAATGCTGGAAAAACAAAAACAGTGCTTGTGGTCTCTGACCCTTACAAACAAACACCAAACTTATCTGGCTTTCAAGATATAGAGAAAGTGGTAACTGATGCCGATTTTACACTTAACACACCTAATAGTTTGAGTGATGAAGTATTTAACTACGTTATTCAAGACGAAGAAATTGCAACAATTAATGGGAATGTAATTTCACTAAAAAAGAATGGCACTACAAAAATATATGCCTATCAACAAGAAAGTTTCTTATATAAAGCTGCTGTTATCGAGGCTACACTTATTGTAACCCTACCTGCTAAACCGGCCTTAGAATATGAAGATGCATTAAACCTAGAAGTTAATGAATTAATAACGAGTATTAGCCCAACAAATACAGGAGGAGCAACCAGAGATTTTTCTGTGTGGCCTCCATTGCCTCCTGGATTAACTTTAAACCAAGAAACAGGAGAAATTACAGGGACTCCAAATGTTATTAAAGATGAAGTAAGCTACAAAGTAACTGCTAAAAACTTAGGTGGTATTTATGAAACAGATTTTAGATTATCTGTAATAGATGCTCCACCGACAAGTTTAAATTATGCGGGGCCTTACATTTATACAAATGGATCTGAAATAGCTTCATTAAAACCAACTGTTGCCGGAGGTTCACCGGTTTCTTATACGATTTCACCTAATTTACCAGTAGGTTTAAACTTTAATGCCTTAACAGGAGAAATTTCGGGAACACCTAATGAAATAATTTCAGCTACAGCATATACTATTCATGCAATTAATTCTGGTGGTAACACAAATACAGAGGTAACCATTTCAGTGATAGATACTGCTCCGTTAACAATGGTGTATCCTTCACCAAATGTTCTATCTAAAAACATTGCAATGCAAGCTATCTCTCCGATAACTACTGGAGGTCAAATAACTGCATTTTCTGTAATTGGTACTGCACTGCCAACAGGTTTGAGTTTGAATAGCGTTACAGGAGAAATTTCGGGAACTACTTCAGAAATATTTAACCTATCAACTTTTACGATTAAAGGAGAAAATGCTTCTGGATTTGTAGAAACTACAGTTCAATTTGTTTCAAATGATTCTGCTCCATCAACAACGTATTCTACATCAGAAACATTTACAAAAGGGCAAGAGATTACATCAATAAACCCTTTAAATTCTGGTGGAGCGCCAACATCTTATACTATTTCGCCAGCGTTACCACAAGGACTTGTTTTTAACACAAGTACTGGTGTTATTTCTGGAACACCAACAGAATTAAGTGTACTTACAACATACACAATTACCGCAAGTAATTTTGTAGGAACAGACAGTTCTGAAATTCAATTAAAAGTAATTGATGTAGTACCAAGCAGTTTGGTATATGCTTCGCCAAATAGCCTTACAAAAGGACTTGTAATGTCTAACTTAAATCCAACTTCAGCTGGTGGTGCAATTGTTAATTACACTATTTCGCCAAGCCTTCCTGAAGGTCTTTCTATGAATTCTGATACAGGGATAATAAGCGGAACACCTGTAAACATAGAAGCTGAAAAAACATACACTGTGACCGCAGAAAATACAGGTGGTAATACCTCGACAGATTTCTTGTTACGTGTAAATGATGTTGCGCCAAGTTCTTTAACATACAATGGGGCACAAAATTTACTTAGAGGATCTTTAATGACCGCAATTAGTCCAACAGCTAACGGAGGTACTGTTGTTACATATCAAATAAATCCGGCATTACCATTGGGTTTAAGTATAAATGCTTCTACAGGAATTATAAGCGGAACTCCAGAAGTTTTATTAAGTGAAACAACTTTTACGATAACAGCTGTAAATACCGGAGGCTCTACTAACACAACTATTACTATTAAGGTTGATAAACCACAACTACAAGTAACTGTTGCTAATAAGTCTAAGTTTTACGGTGAGTCAGACCCTGTATTTACAGTTTCATATAGTGGTTTTGTTTTAGGTGAAAATGAAAGTGTTTTAACAGGTTCTAAGATATATAGCAGAACTATTGGAGAAAATGTTGCTACATATTCTATAGATGTATCAGGTATTATAGCTTCAAATTACACAATTAATGTCATAGAAGGAGAACTAGAGATAAAGCCAACTGAATTAAAAGTGATCCCAGAAGATCTTTCTAAAGTGTTCGGAGAAAATGACCCAACATTTACTGTTAGATATGAAGGTTTTGTTTTCGGTGAGGATGAAACTGCCTTAACAACACCTGTTACAATTAACAGAGATACTGGCGAATCTGTTGGTGTTTATAAAATAAATGCAAGTAACGCAGCTTCTGTAAACTATACTATTAATTATCTAGAAGGAAATTTTACAATACAGAGAAAAGAAATTGATTTAAGTCAATTTACAATTTCTACTTTTTCTGATGTTGATTATAGTGGTTTAGAACAAAAACCAGTTCCAACTATTTTATATGGTACTACTAGTTTAATAAAAGACGTAGACTTTAATTTAAGTTATACTAACAACATAAATTCAGGTAGTGCGAGTGTTAAAATAGTTGGAATTCAAAATTATAAAGGAGAGATTACAAAAACTTTTGAAATAGCACCTGTAGAACTAATTGTTAAGGTTACAGATACAGAGAAAATTTTCGGAAGCTCAGATCCACAATTTAATGTTACTTATGATGGTTTTGTAAATAACGAAGATGAAACTGTCTTAGTAGGATCTTTAACATTTTCGAGAATAACAGGTGAGGCAATAGGAGAATATGCTATTACAACTTTAGGGTATTCATCAAACAATTATTCTATAATTTATCAACCAGGTATCTTAACAATATTAGATAATATTCCTCCGATAGTTATTACCAAAAATATTACTATCTATTTAGATGACAATGGTACTGCTTCAATTGAGGCTACTGACATTGATAATGGCTCTAATGACCCTAGTGGTATTGCTACAATGGTTATTAGTAAATCAAACTTTAACTGTTCAAACATTGGAGAAAACACCGTTAGTCTTACTGTTACAGATGCCATAGGTAATTCTGCAGAAAGTAATGCAATCGTCACTGTTACAGACCAAGTAGCACCTGTAGTAATTACTAAGAATATTACCGTTCAATTAGATGATAATGGAAGTGTAACTATTAGCCCACAAGATATAGACGATGGTAGTTATGATGCGTGTAGTATCGATAATATGAGCATTGATATTGATACTTTTAACTGTACCAATACAGGGTTAAACACAGTAACACTAACAGTTACAGACTCTAGTGGAAATCAAGATTCTAAAACAGCTATTATTACTGTTGTAGATACTACAATACCAGTAATAAATACTAAAGATATTACTATAAATTTAGATATTAATGGTACCGCTAGCATAACAGCAGCCGATATAAATAATGGTTCTTTTGATAATTGCGAAATTGACACCTACGAGTTAGATACGCTAAGTTTTAATTGTACAAATGTTGGAGAAAATACTGTGAACTTAATAGTAACAGATATTTACGGAAATCAAACTTCTAAAGCTGCCATAGTAACTGTTAAAGATGTAATTGCACCAACTGCTAATTGTGTGAGTCCGTTTAGTATTCAACTAGATGATACTGGCTACGCAACTATTACAGCAAATCAAATTAACAATGGTAGTTCAGATAATTGTGCTATTACTGAAGTTAGTATTGACAAAACCTCTTTTGACTGCTCTAATATTGGTGATAATACTGTTACATTAACTATTAAAGACGCAAATAACAATGTAAGTAGTTGTAGTACAACTGTTACTGTTACAGACCAAGTAGCACCTATAGTAATTACTAAGAATATTACCGTTCAATTAGATGATAATGGAAGTGTAACTATTAGCCCACAAGATATAGACGATGGTAGTTATGATGCATGTAGTATCGATAATATGAGCATTGATATTGATACTTTTAACTGTACCAATACAGGGTTAAATACAGTAACACTAACAGTTACAGACTCTAGTGGAAATCAAGATTCTAAAACAGCTATTATTACTGTTATAGATACTACAATACCAGTAATAAATACTAAAGATATTACTATAAATTTAGACATTAATGGTACCGCTAGCATAACAGCAGCCGATATAAATAATGGTTCTTTTGATAATTGCGAAATTGACACCTACGAGTTAGATACGCTAAGTTTTAATTGTACTAATGTTGGAGAAAACACTGTAAATTTAACAGTAACAGATATTTACGGAAATCAAACTTCTAAAGCTGCCATAGTAACTGTTAAAGATGTAATTGCACCAACTGCTAATTGTGTGAGTCCGTTTAGCATTCAAGTAGATGATACTGGCTACGCAACTATTACTGCAAATCAAATTAACAATGGTAGTTCAGATAATTGTGCTATTACTGAAGTTAGTATTGACAAAACCTCTTTTGACTGCTCTAATATTGGTGACAATACTGTTACATTAACTATTAAAGATGCAAATAACAATGTAAGCAGCTGTAGTACAACCGTTACCGTTACAGACCAAGTAGCACCTGTAGTAATTACTAAGAATATTACTGTTCAATTAGATGATAATGGAAATGCAACTATTAGCCCACAAGATATAGACGATGGTAGTTATGATGCATGTAGTATCGATAACATGAGCATTGATATTGATACTTTTAATTGCCCTAATTTACAGAATTCTATTCAAGTTACCCTAACAGTTAAAGATACTTCAGGCAATTTAGCTTCAGAGATTGCTTTTGTCAATTTTACTGCTTCAGATTATGACAATGATGGTATTGCAGATTTTTGTGATATAGATATTGATGGTGATGGTATTAATAACACAAATGACAATTGCCCATTAATTCCTAATATAGATCAAGCTGACTTAGACAGAAATGGAATTGGAGATGTATGTGATAATGCAGACTTAAATATTCCTAAAGGATTTTCTCCTAACGGCGATGGTGTTAATGATGAATTTATTATAAATGGTTTGCATAATTACACCAATAACAGTCTTAAAGTATTTAACAGATTTGGAAGTATTGTTTACGAATCTAAAGACTATCAGAATTATTGGGATGGTATGTCCTCTAGAAAAAACATAAAGCTACCAGCGGCTTCATACTTCTATGTATTAAGTATAAATGGTGGAAATAGAATTATTAAAGGATGGGTTTACATCAATTATTAAAAAATAATATGAAAAGCATAATTAAAAATACAGCACTTACGGTTATTTTATTAGTAGCATTTAAAAGTCTTGCCCAAAAAGACCCTTTATATACTCAATATTATAATAACTTTAATCTAATTAACCCTGCTTATGCGGGTAGCCAAGGATCTTTTATTGCAACTGCAAACATTCGTAGTCAATGGTCTGGTGAAGTTGGTTCGCCAAAAACACAATCAGTTTCATTTCACTCGCCTGTTGGTTATGGTTTAGGGGTTGGTATGTCTGTTATAAATGACAATGTTTTTGTTTTAGATGAAACACACTTATATGCAGATATATCTTATGTAGTTAAATTATCAGAAATGTATACGTTAGCTTTTGGAATTAAAGCTGGAGGTAGTTTTTTAAATGTAGATTTGCTAAGTTTAGGCATCGAAAACGATGTTTTATTTAGTAGAAATATAAATACATTTAATCCTAATATTGGTACAGGTATGTATTTATCTTCTAATCGTTTTTATGCAAGTTTATCTACCCTTAATCTATTAGAAACAAAGCATTATAATAAAAAAAACAATATCGTTTCTAGCGCTTCTGATGAAATGGTCTTTTACTTCTCTTCTGGTTATTTATTCGATTTGAATGAAAACTTTAAAATACGCCCATCTTTTATGTTAAGAACTTTAGAAGGAGTGCCAGTATCTACAGATATTTCTGCAAATATTTTATGGTTAGATAAATTAGAATTTGGGTTATCGCATCGAATTAACACTTCTGTATCAGTATTATTTCAATTGCGCTTAACTGAATCTATTAAGGTTGGGTATACCTATGATACAAGCACATTTAGCCACTCTAATTTTAATAATGGTTCTCATGAGTTCAGTTTTATATTCAACATAAAAAAGACGCAAAATAAATTTTAATTCAAAAAAAGTAAAATCTTAGATTTAAAATCAACTTTTTTAAATCTAAGATTTCCATTTAATACCACAACCTATACTTGGCTTTTGATGTTCTAAAGCAGGTTGATTGGCAAGCAAATTGTCTAAAGCATTTCTAATATCTTTACCTGTAACAGGAATATCGTTTTGTGGTCTAGAACTGTCTAACTGACCATGATAAACCGCTTTTAATTCAGCATCAAAAACATAAAAATCGGGTGTACAAGCAGCATCATATGCTTTTGCAACTTCTTGGGTTTCATCAAACAAATACGGAAAAGGGTATTTTTGTTGTCTTGCTACTTGCTGCATAAATTTTGGTGCATCTTGCGGATAATTTTCTATTTCATTAGAACTAATGGCAATACAATGAATCCCTTTTTTTTGGTAATCATTAGCCAACTTTACCAACGCAGCATTTATATGAATAACAAACGGACAATGATTGCAAATAAACATCACTAAGGTTCCGTTTACACCCTTTGCCTCTTCGAGCGAAACCATTTGATTGTTAACCGTATTTATTAGCGTAAAATCAGGTGCTTTTGTACCTATTTTAAATTCGTTAGATTCTGTAAGTGCCATGTTTTAGTTTTTTTTTAGTGTTGTTCTGCCAAAGCTGTTGCACAAATATAGCCACCTGTCCAAGCATTCTGAAAATTAAATCCGCCTGTTACGGCATCAATATTTAATACTTCGCCAACAAAAAAGAGATTTTTATGTTTTCTACTTTCAAAATTTTTAAAATTTATTTCTTTTAAGTCGATGCCACCTGCGGTAACAAACTCGTCTTTAAAAGTTGTTCTGCCATTGGCATTGTATATCCCTTTTGTAAGTTGATTTGCCAAGCTTTCTAACTGAAAATTATTTAGATCTGCCCAATTATCAGTCTTCCCAATATTAGAAAAAATTACAAAACGCTCCCACAATCTTTTAGAAGTTTCTGTAAAGGGAGATTTTAAAACAACTGTTTTTCTGGCTTCTTTCTTTTTTAAATTCAACAGCACATTTAAAACTTTAGCGGTGGGTCTAGACAGCCAGTTGACCTCAACATTGTATTGATATTTTTTTTCTGCTAAAATACGTGCGCCAAAAGCAGATAATTTTAATACAGCTGGCCCACTCATGCCCCAGTGCGTAATTAACAATGGACCAGAAGTCTCTAATTTTGTGCCAGAAATAGCCACTGTTGCATTGGGTACCGAAGTACCTAACAAATCTACCAATCGTTGGTCTTTTATATTAAAGGTAAATAAAGAAGGTACGGGCTCTATAATGCTATGATCTAATGTTGTACAAAGTTCCCAAACTTTTTTCGAGCTTCCTGCAGCAATTACCACTTTGTCTGCCTCAAAATTTTGGTTTTTTGTGTTTACAACCCAGCTATTTTCTTGTTGATAAACAGAATTTACACCACAATTTGTAAACACTTTTATCCCTAAGTTATCAACTGCTTTTTGAAAACAGTCTATAATTGCCTGACTGGTATTTGCTTCAGGAAACACACGATTGTCATCTTCAATTTTTAAAGGAACGCCTCGGTCGTCAAACCACTCAAAAGTATCGCCAGTCATAAATGTATGAAATGGCCCTAACAATTCTTTTTCTCCTCTAGGGTAAAATTTAACAAGTTCTTTGGGCTCAAAACAAGCATGGGTAACATTGCATCTTCCGCCACCAGAAATTTTTACTTTCTGTAAAACATCATTTCCTTTTTCTAATATGATGATCTCTAATTCCGGATTTTTTTCTTTTGCATTTATCGCTGTAAAAAAACCCGCAGCTCCGCCACCAATAATGATTACTTTTTTCATAAAACCATCTCTGAATATGAAAGAATTGTTTGATATCCTTTCTTTTTAAAATAACTAGGTGTTTCTGCAGTACCAGTTGCTAAAATAAAATCGCCACCCCAAGCGCCTAAACTTTTAATTTCTCCTAAAGTATACGCTTCAAATAATTGTTCTTTAACAGGTGGTAATTTTATAATTGAACTAATAATTTGTTCGTGCTCAGCTATTAATTGATTGAAATCTATGATTGTTTTTACTTGTAAAAATTGGTCTGAAATTGCCGAAATTCGTTCAATTTCTTTCTGAAAATCTTTACCACTTTCTCTATATTTTGCAATTCCTTTTTTTGAATCTTGTTTTTTGTTTAGGTGTACAAAAAATAAATTCTCTTTAAAATCTGGATTAAAAGCTACTTGTTTTACCGATGGTTTTTCATCTTTAATTTGATAAAAAATAGGCGCATTATTTTGCGCACATGCAATATCATATCCGCTACCTTTAAAAGAATTCCATAACAAAGTAAAGGCATCTACTTGTGCCCAACTGGCAATAGAATTTATTAAGGTTGACGAACTGCCCAAACCCCAATTTCTAGGAAAAGAAAGTGCTGTTTTTACAACATAGCCTTGGGTTGAATCTAAAAATGCAGGATTCATTTTTTTAGCCTCTTTTAAAATAGCCAACAATGTTTCTGCAATAAATTCTGCACTCCCTTCTTTATCAGAATTAAAAGTACAATTTACAATGCGTAGGTTTTTTAAATCAAATACAGCCTCAAACCAACATACTCCTGTACTTGTAAAACTTCCCCAAATTAATTGAGGCTCTGCTATCGTTTCCACAGATAAGTTTTGTCCGAATTTTGTAGCAATTGCTAGAGATTTTGCACCATCTAACACTAAATATTCTCCTGTTAATAACAATTTTCCGTTTGAGTAGTAATTCTTCAAAATTTATTTTTTCTAGGGTAATGCTATAAATATTTTACTTGTAATTTATCAATCTAAGGATTCTTGCGAACGATGTTGATGCTCATAAAATAACAAAGAATTTACAACAAACCAAACTGTTTAAAATGGTGTGTAAAATGTTTTGTATGAAACTTTGTCCAATATATATTGTCTAATTCTCCAAAAAAGGGATGGTTCTCCGTTTTTGCTGTTTTAAAATGATTTTGAAACACAATGATTTGACTTACTAGGTCTTCAATCGCTATTTCGATGCTTTCAAACTTTACCGGAGTGGGTTCTTCAGACAACAAAGGCGCTTTAAAGCCAATTTGCAACTCTTCTTCTGTGTCTAAAAAAGTTTTTCTTCTTTTCGATTTTTCCTCTTCAACAAAATGATTTGCTGCTATTTTTCCACAAGATACTTGCATTAACAAACTTAAATGCTCAATCATTTGTTGTGCATTCATTTTACCAAATAAAGGTTTTGTTGTTGTTTTTAGTTGTAAAAGAGTATTTTTTAGCTGATTTGTATCCAAAAAATCTACCCAATTAACAGCCTTTCTAATTTCTTCAAACTTAGAAACTACTGCAGCATGCGTTACTGTTTTTCCATCAAAATAAATTTCAATATCGTTTTTCTCTTTGGTAGTGGCACCTAGCTGATTCAAAATATTTTGTAAATGCATTTTCATATGTCCGTGCTGGATGCCTTTGGTTGTTAGCGCTCTTAAAGCTGCAAAATTTTGAGCCAATCCTGCAGCTGCAATAATTTGCATAAGTTCTTTTGCAGATGGGTTTTGCAACATTTGTAAAGATAATTTTGCCAACGGATGCAAAGCTGTTAAGCCACCCACTGTGCCTAAAGCCAAAGGTAACTCTAACCAGAATTTAAAAACACCATTGTCTATGGTACAATGCGATAAACTGGTATAGTTGCCAGAGCGAGCAGCATAGGCATGTACACCAGCTTCAATGGCTCTAAAATCATTTCCGGTAGCTAAAACAACAGCATCAATACCGTTCATAATACCTTTGTTATGCGTTACTGCTCTGTAAGGTTCTACTTCTGCTATTTTTACAGCTTGGTAAAATTTTTCTGCAAATTTCTGTGGATTTTCACCTCCTAAATCTTCAATTTTACAAGAAACTTCTGCTCTAACAGTACACTCGGGCACAAAGTTAGATAAGATGCTCATTACAATTTCAATCTCATCGTTTCTAAATTTATTAGCAATTGCTTCTAAACAAGAATTAATAAAATTAGCTCCCATAGAGTCTTTTGTCTCAAAAGTTACATGTAACTGATAGTAATGCTCTAATTTCTCGGTCTTATCAACCAATTGTATGTCTAAAATACCGCCGCCACGTTTTTCCATGTTTTTTGTGATGGAAGCAGTTGCAGCATGTAATTCTGTTTTATTTTTAGTGAAATAAGCCTCTAAGTCTTTAAAACTACCTGCATACATAAAATGTACTTGACCAATTTTTGTAGTCCCTAAAACTGTCGTTTTAAATCCGCCTCTAGTACTCCAAAACTTTCCAACTAAAGAAGCTGCAGCAACCACAGAGCTTTCTTCTATAACCATTGGTATTGCTAGTTCTCTGTTGTTTATTATAAAGTTTGGGGCAACACCCATGGGAACATAAAAGTTAGAAATGGTGTTTTCTATAAAATCGTCATGCAATTGTTGTAATGCTACATCACTATTCCAATATTGTTTAAAAATATTTTCTGTTGCAGATGAATCATGAAAATAGTTTTCTAACAACCATGCTATTTTTTCTTCTTTAGTAAATTTTGAAAATCCTGAAATTATTTTACTCATTTATGTGCTTCTAAACTATGTGCAACAAATATAAATGTTTCTATTTTAAAGAATACCAATATTTATAAAACACTTAAGCGTTGTTAATAGATTATAACATTTAGTAATCGGATAATAAGAAATAATTATTCTAAAAATCGCAATAACGAAAGTAATACTATTAAATTTGTAAGTATAAATTTATAAATCCGAAAAAAATGAAAAAGCTTACAGTATTATTTTTAGCAGTAGTTTTATTTTCTAGCTGTGCTGTTGTTAGGCCAGGAGAGGTTGGTATCAAACAAAAATTAGGTAAATTATCTAATGATGTTAAGACACAAGGAACTGTTTTGTACAATCCGTTAACAAGCAAAGTAATTATAGAATCTACAAAAACAAAGAATATAAAATTAATTTTAAGTTTACCAAGTAAAGAAGGTTTAAGCGTAAACTCCGAGATTTCTATCTTGTATCGATTAAAAGCAAATAAAGTGGCTTCTGTTTTACAAAACTTAGGACAAGATTATGAATCTGTAGTAACAAGTGTCTTTAGATCTGCGGTATCTGATGTTTGTGCACAATACTTTGCAAAAGACATGCATTCTGGTAAGCGAGCAGAAATAGAATTAGAAGTAAAGAAAAAAATGCAAATTAACTTAGAAATGCAGGCAGAAGGCATAGATTTAATAGGTGTTTTAATGAAAAGAGTTCAGCTACCAAGAGGATTGGCAAGCTCAATTGAAAGAAAATTACAAGCAGAACAAGATGCAATGCGTTTAAAATTTGTGATTGATCAAGAAAAATTAGAAGCAGAAAGAAAAATTATCAATGCAAAAGGTGAAAGAGATGCACAACTAATTATTGCCGAAGGATTAACACCTGGCATTATAAGGTTAAAGGCTATAGAAGCATTTAAAGAATTAGCAAAATCTGAAAATGCAAAAACAATTATTACAGATGGTAAAACACCTTTAATTGTAGGCAATGACGAAACAGAAAAGAAAGATAAGTAACAACTAAAATTCTAAAAAAATAAAACCTCAATAAGTATCAACTTATTGAGGTTTTTTATTTTAAATCGAATAAATATTAGCAATTTTATAAATTGAAGTGTTTTTTAAAACATTTTTTGATGATTTTTCCGTAAACTTGGCAAAGATTTTACAAAAAATTAAACTTTAATGAAAAACTTACTCTTTTTAACCGCTATTTTATTTTTTTTAAGCTGTAAACAAAACTCAGAAACTTCCAATAACTCATTAACCGGTAATAAACAAATTACCTTAGAAGAAATATGGGATGGCAGTTTTTCTTCCCAAAGAATGAACTCTTTAAATGCCATGAATGGCGATTTCTATGCGGTACTTAACTATGACGAAGAAACAAAAATAAAAACTGTAGATAAATACAGCTACCAAACACTAAAAAAAGTAGCAACAATAGTAAGTAGTACTGACTTAAAAGACATTGAGAATTTTTCTTCATACAGTTTTAACAACGATGAAACAAAAGTAATTTTAGGTACAAACTTCGAAAAAATATACAGACGCTCTTACAAAGGTACTTTTTATGCCTTTGATGTTGCAACAAAAAAAACAAGTTTAATAGACAAAGATATTCAAGAACCTGTTTTTTCACCGGATAATAAAAACGTTGCGTACGCAAAAAACAACAACATTTTTATAAAGAATATTGCTTCTAACAGAGTTACGCAAGTAACTTTTGACGGCAAAATAAATAACATAATTAACGGAATTACCGATTGGGTTTATGAAGAAGAATTCGGTTTTGTAAGAGCTTTTGAATGGAATAAAACAGGAACTCACCTAGCTTTTTTAAGGTTTGATGAAAGCAAAGTGCCCACATTTTCTATGGATATTGTTGGCAAAGAATTATACCCAGAACAACAAGTTTTTAAATACCCTAAAGCAGGAGAAAAGAACGCAGAAGTTACCTTGCACATGTATGCGGTTTCTTCTAAAAGAACAACTAAAATAAGACTTGGAGACTATGAATACATCCCAAGAATTAAATGGTCTAATGATGCTAATACATTAGTTGCAACTACATTAAACCGTCATCAAAACAACTTAAAACTCCATAAGGTATCTGCAACAACTGCCAATACTTCTTTATTATTAAATGAAACGGATAAGGCGTATATAGACATTACAGATAACCTAACTTTTTTAGCAGATAATAGCTTTATTTGGACGAGTGAAGCCGATGGCTTTAATCATATTTACCACTATGATTTTAAAGGTAAATTAATCAACCAAATTACAAAAGGCAACTGGGAAGTAACCAACTATTACGGATTTAACAATAGCAAAAACACCATTTATTATCAATCTGTAGAAAATGGGTCTACAAACAGAGGTGTTTATTCTATTGATTTAAAAGGAAATAACAAAAAACTATTGAGTAATGCAGTTGGCCAAAATAGTGCTGCTTTCAGTACAAGTCTAAACTACTTTATCAATACTTTTTCTTCAGCAGAAATACCTCCGATCTATTCTTTATTTACAGCAGAAGGTAACATGCTAAAAGTTGTAAAAGACAATGTTGCTTTAAAAGAAAAGCTAAGTACTTATAAGATGAGTTCTAAAGAATTTTCTACGATTAATATCAATGGCAACGATCTAAATATGTGGATGTTAAAGCCTGCTAATTTTAACGCTAACAAAAAATACCCAATGTTAATGTTTCAATACTCTGGCCCAGGATCTCAACAGGTTGGTAACAAATGGAATAATACAAATGATTATTGGCACAATATGTTGGCGCAACAAGGTATTATTGTTGTTTGTGTAGACGGACGAGGAACAGGTTTTAAGGGTGCCGACTTTAAAAAATCTACCTATTTAAACTTGGTGAAATATGAAACTGAAGATCAAATTTCGGCAGCAAAAAAGCTAGCAGAACGCAGTTATATTGATGAAAACAATATTGGTATTTGGGGTTGGTCTTTTGGTGGTCATATGAGTACAAATTCGCTCTTAAAAGGTAGCGATGTTTTTACAACAGCTATTGCCGTTGCACCTGTTACTTCTTGGCGTTTTTACGATTCTGTTTACACAGAACGTTTTTTAAGAACTCCACAAGAAAATCCGGCTGGTTATGATGATAATTCTCCTGTAAATTATCCAGAGAAACTTAAAGGAAACTACTTATTAGTGCATGGTACAGGTGATGATAATGTACATGTACAAAACTCTTACAGAATGATTAACTCTCTAATAGAAGCCAACAAACAATTTGACATGTTTATTGTGCCAGATAGAACTCATGGTATTTACAAAGGAAAAAATATGCGTTTAAATTTATATACAAAAATGACTAATTTTGTAGAAACACATTTAATTAACAAATCGAATACATCAACTAAAATAAAAGGATAAAAATTATGAGCAACACTGTTAAATTACCACATCAAAAAGAACTTTTTGGACATCCAGCAGGATTGTATGTTTTGTTTTTTACAGAAATGTGGGAACGTTTTTCTTATTATGGAATGAGAGCTCTTTTAGTCCTATACTTAACTTCTAAAACAACAGATTTAAACAATGGTTTGGGTTGGTCTCAAGTAGACGCATTAGCGTTATACGGCTGGTACACAGCGTTGGTTTACATTGCATCTATACCAGGTGGTATTTTAGCTGATAAGTTTTTAGGGCAAAAAAAATCTGTCATTTTAGGTGCCATATTATTGGTTATTGGCCACAGTATTTTAGCTATAGAAGCTATGTGGGCATTTTACACAGGATTAGGTTTTATTATTGCAGGTGTAGGTTGTTTAAAACCTAATATTTCTACAATGGTTGGTGGTTTGTATAAAAAAGGAGATGTTAGAAGAGACAAAGGATTTACCATCTTCTATATCGGCATAAACTTGGGGGCATTTTTATCAGGCTTAGTGGTAGGTTATGTAGGCGAAGTTCATGGTTGGCATTATGGTTTTGGATTGGCAGGTATATTAATGATTTTAGGATTGATTCAATTTTTAGCAGGTCAGAAATACTTAGTACATGTTGGTAACTATTTAGGAAAATCTGAAAATAAAGAAGACCAAGAGGCTTATAAGAAACCACTTAATAAAATTGAAAAAGACAGAATTATTGTTTTACTAATTTCATTTTTATTGATTATTGCATTTTTTGCGGCCTTTGAACAAGCAGGTGGATTAATGAATATCTATGCTAGTGAAAAAACAGACAGAATGTTAATGGGATGGCAAGTACCTGCTACTTGGTTTCAATCTTTAAACTCTTTCTTTATTATTACCCTTGGGGTTGCAATTGCAGCTTTCTGGGCAAAACGTAAATTAAAAGGCTCAGAAGCTTCTTCTTTATATAAAATGATTGTTGGTCTAGGTGCCGTTGGTCTTGGATTTTTATTTATGTCTGCAGCAGCTACAGAGTACGAAAGTACAGGTGCTTCTGCGATGTATTGGTTGGTTTTAGCATATTTATTTCATACTGTTGGAGAGTTATGTTTGTCACCAGTTTCGCTTTCTTTTGTAACAAAATTAGCACCTGCTAAATATGCTTCTATTATGATGGGTATTTACTTTGCTACTACTGGTTTGGGGAATAAAGTAGCCGGAATGCTAGGAGAATCTTCTGCTATTTTTGGAGAATTTAAAGTATTTACAGGAATTGCTGTTTTTTGTGTATCGTTTGCATTGTTAGTCTTTGTTTTCTTAAAAAAGCTAAAATCGTTAACACATGGAGCAGAAGATAATGAACAAGATTTATCAAAAGCTTAAAAAATAACTAGATAACCTCATAAACTAACTTTATGAGGTTTTTTTTAATACCATTCACAAAAAGAATTTCTATTTGTAAATTTGATTTTTATTTTACATTTACATACGTATGAAAAAGATATTTTTAACATTTCTGATAGTTATTTCAACTGCATGTATAAAAGCGCAAGAAAACAACATAAATTGGTTGTCTTTTGAAGAAGCTATTGCGCTTAATAAAGATAATCCGAAACCAATATTAATAGATGTTTACACCGATTGGTGTGGTTATTGTAAAAAAATGGATTTGCAAACATATACCAACCCAACAATTGTAAAGCAGATAAATGATAATTTTTATGCAATAAAATTAGATGGTGAAGCAAAAAATGAAATCACCTTTAAAACTCATGTTTTTAAATATCAAAAAAATGGCAGAAGAGGGTATCACGAATTAGCAGCAGCTTTAATGAACGGAAAATTAGCCTACCCTACAACTCTTTTTTTATCAGAAGAAGAAAAAGTAATTGATAGGGTTCAGGGGTATTTAGATACCGCTGCAATGGAAAAATTACTTGTGTATTTTTCTAATGATACTTACAAAAAAGAAAAATGGGCAAAATTCATTAAAACCTTTAAAAGTAAACTGTAATTTTAAAAAGTATCTAAACAGTTATTGTAACAACCAACCCTTCATTAGATCGAACATTAAAAACAGTTTCATCTTCAAAAATTAAATACTGCCCTTTTACTCCCACTAATTTACCGGTATAGTTTGGTGTTTTAATTAAATTTAAACTTTTTGGTTTTTCTGGATATTTAAGTACAGGAAAATTTAAAATTGTTGCTGTTTTATTTTCTATAAAATATTCTTTTGCCTCTTCCGGAATATAGCTTTTTAACTTTTCTCTCCACTCAGCCAAACTTTCTGGTGCTATATCATTTTTAAGCATTTTACGCCAGTTGGTTTTATCTGCTACATGTTCTTTTAAGGCAACTTCTGTAATACCAGCCAAATACCTATTGGGCACCTCTACAATTTCTATAGCTTCGTGCGCCCCTTGATCTATCCAACGAGTAGGCACTTGAGTTTTTCTGGTAACCCCAACTTTTACATTGCTAGAATTGGCTAAATAAACAATATGTGGCTTAAGCTGAACTTGCTGTTCGTAAGCCAGATCTCTATCTTCTATTCCTAAATGCGCCTTACTTAACTCGGGTTTTAGTATCCAATCTCCTGCATTTGGGGTATCAAAAAAACATGATTTACAAAAACCTTGTCTGTAAACTTGCTTTTCTAAATGACAATTTAAACATTCATAACCTACAAAGTTGATGGTAATTTCTTTCTCTAACAACTGATTCATATTGATAAAATCGGTATTCATATCTAAATAATACTGAATTTTATCAGAATTCTCAGTCATCATTTTTTTTAAAACTCCTTTGTATGTCATATCAAAGATTTTAGTATTTTTAACAAATTATTTTTGTCATTACGCATCAAACGAAGTAATCTATTTCTTTAAAAAGTAAGATTGCTTTAGCTTGCAAAGAAAAGTGTAATTGGCAATAGGTTAAACAAATTTACGAATTTCTATGGCGTTTCAGATTATCAATTCTATAATTTCTTGGTTTTTAAAGAAACGCAAGCATCAAATTGAGTTGTTTTTAAAATACCCCAAAGATGTACAAGAAGAATTACTTTTAAAACTGATCAATTCTGCTAAAAACACCGCAATTGGAAAAGAATATGGCTTCTCTGAAATTAAAAATTACACTCAATTTTCTACAAACACACCCATTCAGCAATACGAAACTTTTGAGCCATTAATTGAAAGGTGCCGAAAAGGAGAACAACATCTATTTTGGAATACTCCTATAAAATGGTTTGCAAAAAGTAGCGGAACAACAAATTCTAAAAGCAAGTTTATACCTGTTTCTGATGAAGCATTAGAATATTGCCACATGAAAGCCGGCAAAGACATGCTCTGTTTATACATTAACAACAATCCAAAAACACAGCTTTTTACTGGTAAAGGTTTGCGATTAGGGGGTAGTTCGGAAGTATACCAAGACAATGGCTCTTATTTTGGCGATTTATCTGCAATTATTATAGAAAATATGCCTTTTTGGGCAGATTTTAGCTCGGCGCCTAGCCAAGAAGTTGCTTTGATGAGCGATTGGGAAACAAAAATGGATGCGATTATTAATGAAACCATTCATGAAAACATTACAAGTTTGGCAGGAGTGCCAAGTTGGATGTTGGTACTTTTAAATCGTATTTTAGAAAAAACAGGAAAAGAGAATATCCTAGAAGTCTGGCCAAATTTAGAAGTCTATTTTCATGGAGGCGTTAACTTTAATCCGTACCGAGAACAGTTTAAAAAATTAATTCCGAATCCTGCATTTAAGTATTATGAAACCTATAATGCATCAGAAGGTTTTTTTGCCATTCAAGACAGAAACCATTCTAAAGAATTATTATTGATGTTAGATTATGGCATCTTTTATGAATTTATTCCGATGGATGCCTATGCAGGTGAAAACTCTACTGCAATCCCGCTTTCTAAGGTAGAAAAAAATGTTAATTATGCTATTTTAATCACTACAAACGGCGGATTATGGCGCTATTTAATTGGCGATACTGTAAAATTTACTTCAATAGAACCTTACAGAATAAAAATTACTGGCCGAACCAAACATCATCTTAATGTTTTTGGGGAAGAATTGATTATTGAAAATGCCGAAGAAGGCTTGCGATTGGCATGTGAAAAAACCGGAGCTTCTGTTTTAGAATATACTGTAGGCCCTGTTTTTATGAGTGATAAAAGTAGTGGTGCTCATGAATGGGTTATTGAGTTTTACAACCCTCCAAAAAGTATTGAATACTTTACAGAAATGTTAGACAATGCATTAAAGTCTTTAAATTCTGATTATGAAGCAAAACGGTACCAAAATATGACACTGGCATTGCCTAAAATACACATTGCTAAAAAAGGATTGTTCTATAATTGGTTAAAAGAAAATGGCAAACTTGGCGGGCAACATAAAGTACCTAGGCTCTCTAACTCTAGAAAATTTGTAGAAGAATTGTTAGCCTTGTAATTAGATTTTACGCTCTACAACATACTCAATCATTGTTAATAAAGATTTTTTGTATTCTGATGCTGGGTAACTTTCTAAAATAGCAATTGCTTTGTTTTTATAGTCTAACATTTTTGTAGTGGTATATTCAATACCCCCATTTTGTTTTACAAAAGCGATAACTTCTTTTACGCGTTTTTTGTCTTTGTTATGTTTTTTAACAGAATTTATCAACCAAGACTTCTCTTCTTTAGAACAGTTATTTAAAGTATAAATTAACGGCAATGTCATTTTTTGTTCTTTGATATCGATTCCTGTAGGTTTCCCTATTTTTTCATCAGAATAATCAAACAAATCATCTTTTATCTGAAAAGCAACACCAATGTATTCGCCAAACTTTCGCATTTGCTGAACAGTATCATTATTTGCCCCAACAGAGGCAGCACCAATACCACAACACGCAGCAATTAAAGTAGCTGTTTTTTTTCTAATAATTTCGAAATAAACTTCTTCTGTGATGTCTAACTTTCTAGCTTTTTCTATTTGCAAGAGCTCTCCTTCGCTCATCTCTCTAACTGCAATAGAAATTAATTTTAACAAGTCGAAATCTTCATTATCAATAGAAAGCAATAATCCTTTTGATAATAAAAAATCGCCCACTAAAACCCCTATTTTATTTTTCCACAACGCATTGATAGAAAAGAAGCCTCTACGTCGATTGCTATCATCTACCACATCATCATGTACCAAAGTTGCGGTATGTATTAATTCGACTACAGATGCTCCTCTGTAAGTTCTTTCATCAAAACCACCTTTAGAAACCATTTTTGCAACCAAAAAAACAAACATTGGACGCATTTGCTTGCCTTTTCTACGAACAATGTAATACGTAATTCTATTTAAAAGTGGCACTTTAGAGAGCATCGATTCTTTAAACTTCTCTTCAAAAAGATCCATTTCATTTTTAATCGGTAATTTTATTAGCTCTACAGGTTTCATAGATGATTGCCTTCGTTTTAAAAATTTTTGTACTACGCTTTATTTGCTAGTTGTCCGCAAGCGGCATCGATATCTTTACCTCTACTTCTTCTAACATTTACGGTAATATCATGCATTTCTAAATTAGAAATATAATTATTTATTGCTGATGCTGATGCTTGTTGAAACTGCCCGTCATCTATTGGGTTGTACTCTATTAAATTTACTTTACAGGGTACGTATTTACAAAATTCTACCAATGCTTTTATGTCTTCTTTTCTGTCATTAATCCCTTGCCAAACCACATATTCATAGGTAATTGCTCTTTGTGTTTTAGAATACCAATATTCTAATGATTCTTTTAAATCTTTTAAAGGAAAAGTAGTATTAAAAGGCATTATAGAAGTTCTAATTTCATCGATTGCAGAGTGTAAAGAAACTGCCAAATTAAATTTAACTTCTTCGTCTGCCATTTTTTTAATCATTTTTGGCACACCAGAGGTAGAAACAGTAATTCTTTTTGATGACATTCCTAGGCCTTCTGGCGAGGTTATCATCTCAATCGATTTTAGCACGTTTTTATAGTTCATTAAAGGCTCTCCCATTCCCATAAAAACAATGTTGGTTAATTTTTTATTATGATACAACCTACTCTGCTTGTCTATTACTACTACTTGGTCGTAAATTTCATCTGGATTTAGATTTCGCATTCTCTTTAAACGAGAAGTTGCACAAAACAAACAATCTAAACTACACCCAACTTGGCTAGAAACACAAGCTGTGGTTCTTTTTTCTGTAGGAATTAAAACGGACTCTACCACCAAACCATCGTGTAACTTGATCCCATTTTTTATGGTACCATCTTTACTTTTTTGCATCGAATCTACCTTGATGTGATTGATTACAAAATTGGCTTCTAACATTTCTCTGGTTTCTTTAGAAATGTTTGTCATGTCTTCAAAAGTATGCAAAGACTTGCTCCAAAGCCATTCGTAAACTTGATTTCCTCGAAATGCTTTATCGCCATTTTCTACAAAAAAAGCTCTCAATTGTTCTTTTGTTAGTGCTCTGATGTCTTTCTTTTCGATCAAGTTGTTTGTTTTAAAATGATAGTGCAAAAATACAACATAATTTGAAGTTATTACCGAACTAAGCAAACAGTTGCGTTAGCGATTGTAGTGGCATCCTTTTTTTTGCTGATTTTTGTTCAGCGTAAAAAAGATATAACGAAAAGCGCGACCCTTTTGGGGAACGTCCAAAAAAAAAGTTGACAATTTATAACTGTCAACTTTTAATTTTTTATTAAAAATGCCTTATATGATTAACATAGCGTCTCCGTAAGTAGAAAATCTATATTTTTCTTTGATAGCTTCTTTGTATCCTTCCATCACAAAATCGTACCCACCAAAGGCTGCTGCTTGCATTAATAAGGTAGATTTTGGAGTGTGAAAATTGGTAATCATTGCGTTTGCAACACTAAATTCGTGCGGTGGAAAAATAAATTTATTCGTCCAACCTTCATAGCCGTTTAACTCTCCTTTAGAAGAAACAGAAGACTCTAAAGTACGCATTACAGTGGTACCAACGGCACACACTCTTTTCTTCTCTTTTTTAGCTTTATTTATTTTTGCTGCAGTAGCATCTTGAATAATAATTTGCTCAGAATCCATTTTATGTTTCGATAAATCTTCTACCTCTACTGGGCTAAAAGTACCTAAACCAATGTGTAATGTTGTTTCTGCAAACTCTACACCTTTAATTTCTAATCTTTTAATTAAGTGTTTAGAAAAGTGTAACCCTGCTGCTGGTGCTGCAACGGCTCCTTCGTGTTTTGCATAGATAGTTTGGTAACGCTCGTCGTCTAATTCTTCTACGTCTCTACCAATTGCTTTTGGCAATGGTGTTTGGCCTAATTGTAACAATTTTGCTCTAAACTCTTCGTAAGATCCATCAAACAAAAAACGTAAAGTTCTACCTCTAGAAGTGGTGTTGTCTATTACTTCTGCTACTAAACTATCATCATCTCCAAAAAATAATTTGTTTCCGATTCTAATTTTTCTTGCCGGATCTACTAAAACATCCCACAATCTATTTTCTGCATTTAATTCTCTAAGTAAAAAAACTTCTATTCTAGCTCCTGTTTTTTCTTTGTTACCAAACATTCTGGCCGGAAAAACTTTGGTGTTATTTAAAGTCATAACATCACCTTCATCAAAGTAATTTATAAGGTCTTTAAAAAGCTTGTGTTCTATAGTTCCTTCTTTTCTGTTTAGCACCATTAAACGAGACTCATCTCTATGTTCTGATGGGTATTTTGCTAAAAGTTCTTCTGGTAATTCGAATTCAAAATGCGATAATTTCATATATTTTTTGCTTATAAAGGCTGCAAATATACGATATGAGAATAGGCGTTGTCAAGTGTTTGCCTATTTATATTTAAATAGTTGTTATATTGATGCCTAATTGCTGCATGTCTTCCCAAAATTTTTGATACGATTTTGTAACTACCTCTGCATTTAAAATTTGAATAGGCACTTTTAAAGCCAACGGCGCAAAAGCCATTGCCATTCTATGATCGTTGTAGGTTTTTATGGCAATATTTTTGTGTATTGTAGTTGCTTGCTCTAAATGTAAACTTTTATCAGTTACCTTAATTACAGCTCCTAAATTGGTTAATTCTTCTCGCAAAGCCTCTAACCTATCTGTTTCTTTAATCTTTAAGGTATGTAAGCCTGTTAAGTTGCAAGCAATTCCTTCTGAAAAACAAGATACCGCTATGGTTTGTGCAATGTCTGGCGCATTTTTTAAATCGATTTCTAAGGTTTCTTTAAGTGTTGAACGCTCTTTTTTTAAGGTGATATAATTAGTACCAAAAGTAGTTTGAACCCCAAAATGTTGGTAAATTTCTGCCAAGCAAGAATCGCCTTGTAAACTTTCTTCTTTATAAGCAGATAATTGAATGGTAGCTCCTATTTCTGCGCTTGCCATAATACCGTAAAAATAACTAGCAGAAGACCAATCTGACTCTACCACAATAGTCTGTTTTGTTATTTCTTTCTTTGGATGTACTGTAATCGTATTTCCTTTAAATGTGTTTGATATGCCTAATTGAGTTAACAAACTAAGCGTCATATTAATGTAAGGTATAGACGTAATTTTACCTACCAATTCTATCTCTAAACCATTTTCTAATTTTGATGCAATTAACAACAACGAAGAAATGTATTGGCTGCTTACATTCCCATTGATTTCAACTGTAGCTTTGGTGATCTTTTTACCTTTTATCCTTATCGGCGGATACCCAATTTTGTCTTCATAAGAAATATCTGCACCTAAATCTTTTAGGGCATTTACCAAAATTTCTATTGGCCTATTTTGCATTCTTTCAGAACCTGTTAAAACAACCTCTCTGTCTGATTGTACTGCAAAATAAGAAGTTAAAAAACGCATTGCTGTACCTGCATGACCAATATCTATAAGCGCATCTTTAGTGGTTAATGCATGCTGCATGTGCACAGAATCGTCTGAGTCTGATAAATTTTCAATAGTAATTTCTGGAAATAAGTTTTGTAAAATCAGCAATCTATTCGATTCACTTTTAGAACCAGAAATTGTTATTTTTTCGGTTATTTTTTTATTCTCTAAAACATTTAACAAGATGTCCATTCTAAAAACTGATTTTAATTCTTATTTTTAAACTCTAAAATTATAGCTAACCATTATGAAAAAATATTTTTTCTTGGCAATTTGTGCATTTCTATCTGCGAATGCCAAAGTTACTGCACAAAAAAAACTTACCAAAGTTTCTAACGAATATTTTAACGCTGTAAAATACAGAAATATTGGCCCCTTTAGAGGCGGTAGAAGTGCTGCCGTTACGGGTGTTTCTGGCAAAGCCAATCTTTTTTACATGGGTGCAACAGGCGGCGGTGTTTGGAAAACTACCGATGCAGGGAACACTTGGCAGAATATTTCCGACGGATTTTTTGGTGGTTCTGTAGGTGCTGTTGCAGTTGCAGAATCTGATAATAACGTACTTTATGTTGGTATGGGAGAAAAAACTGTACGTGGTAATGTTTCTTCTGGAGACGGTATTTGGAAATCTGAAAATGCCGGAAAAACATGGAAATACATAGGACTTAAAAACTCAAGACACATACCAAGAATTAGAATTCACCCAAAAAATCCAAATATTGTTTTTGCGGGTGTATTAGGAGATTTATACAAACCTACACAAGAAAGAGGAGTTTACAAATCTATTGATGGTGGCGAAAACTGGAAAAAAGTATTGTTTGCTAATGAAAATGCAGGTGTTGTCGACTTAATTATCGACCCAAACAACTCACGAATTTTATATGCAACTACCTGGAATGTTAGAAGAACACCTTACAGTTTGTCTTCTGGCGGAGATGGTTCTGCACTCTGGAAAAGTACAGATGAAGGAGAAACTTGGACAAACATCTCTACAAACAAAGGCTTGCCTGAAGGTATTTGGGGTATTAGTGGCGTTACCGTATCGCCTGTAAATTCTGATATTGTGTATGCTTTGATAGAAAACAAAAACGGAGGTATCTACAAATCTACAGATGCTGGTAAAACCTTTAAACTCATAAATTCTGAACGTAAATTAAGACAAAGAGCTTGGTATTACACTCGTTTGTATGCAGATACACAAGATGAAGATATTTTATACGTATTAAATGTTCGCTATCACAAATCTACAGATGGTGGTAAAACGTACACCACTTACAATGCACCTCACGGAGATCATCATGATTTATGGATTGCTCCAGAAAATAACCAAAGAATGATTATTGGTGATGATGGTGGCGCACAAATTTCTTTTGATGCTGGAGAAAATTGGAGCACCTACATGAATCAGCCAACTTCTCAATTTTATAGAGTTACCACAGACAACCATTTTCCATATAGAATTTTAGCAGCACAACAAGATAATTCTACAGTTAGAATTTCGCACAGAACAGCTGGTAGGTTTATTACAGAATCTGACTGGGAAGCAACTGCAGGTGGAGAAAGTGCTCATATAGCTGTAGATCCCTTAAATGATGAAATCGTTTATGGTGGTAGTTATGGTGGTTTGTTAACCAGAAAAAATCATCAAACAAATGAAACACGCGCTATAAATGTTTGGCCAGATGACCCAATGGGGCATGGTGCCGAAGATTTTAAGTACCGATTTCAATGGAATTTCCCTATTTTCTTTTCACCAAATAATAAAAAGAAATTATATGCAGCTTCTAACCACTTGCATGTTACAGAAAACGAAGGGCAATCTTGGCGATTAATTAGTCCAGATTTAACAAGAAACGACCCAGAAACCTTAAAATCTTCTGGAGGTCCAATAACACAAGACAATACCGGTGTAGAATACTACGGAACCATTTTTGCTGCAACAGAATCTTCTTTAGAACCAGGATTAATTTGGACAGGCTCAGACGATGGCTTGATACATATATCTAAAAATAATGGAGAAACTTGGAACAACGTTACTCCTAAAAAAATGCCAGAATGGATGCTAATCAATTGTATAGAAGTACATCCTTTCGACAAAGGTAGTGCCTATATTGTTGGTACAAAATACAAATCTGGAGATTATAAACCTTACATCTACAAAACAGAAAACTACGGAAAATCTTGGAAATTAATCGTTTCTGGTATTGAAGAAGAAAGTTTTACAAGAGCCTTAAGAGCAGATCCAAAACAAAAAGGTTTGCTATATGCAGGAACAGAAAAAGGAATGTACATTTCTTTTGATGATGGAGATAACTGGAACTCTTTTCAGCAAAACCTACCGATTGTACCGATTACCGATTTGGCAATTAAAAACGATAACTTAATTGTAGCAACTCAAGGAAGATCTCTTTGGATTATAGATGATTTAACAACCATACACCAATTATCCTCAGTAACAGGAAAAGACCTGTTTTTATACAAACCAAAAGAAGCATATCAATTATCTGGCGGAAATGGACGTACTTCTAAAACCGCTGGCACAAACCATCCTGGAGGCGTTGCTGTTAATTATTTTATCAAAAAAGAAAAAGAAGTAGTTTCATTATCTTTTTATGATGCAAATGACAAGCTAATTCAAAAATTTTCTACAAAACCCAACAAAGACAAAAAAGAAAAGAGCTTGCAGGTAAAAGATGGGCACAATGTTTTCTATTGGAACATGATGTATGATGGCGCAGAATCTGTAGAAGGGATGATTCTTTGGTGGGCATCTTTAAGTGGCCCAATGGCATTGCCAGGAAATTACAAGGTGGAATTAACTGTAAATGACACAAAAATGAGTCAGGATTTTAACATCTTAAGAAATCCAACTTCAGAGGCTACAGAAAGCGATATGAAAGCACAATTTACTTTTATCAATGACATTAATACCAAAATGACCGAAATTCATAAAGCATTAAAAAATGTAAAGAAAGTTCGCACTCAGATTGGTTTGTTAAAAAAATCTATTTCTGATAAAGAAAAACAAAAAGACTTGCTAGATTTTGCTGATAACTTGCTAAAAAACATGACTAAAATTGAAGAAACTTTGTACCAAACAAAATCTAAAAGTGGTCAAGATCCTTTAAACTATCCTATTCGTTTAAACAACAAACTGTCACATTTAAACTCTTTAACAAGAATGGGTAATTATGCTCCTACGCAACAAGCAATTGATTTTAAAAATGAAATTATCAAAGAAATAGATGTCGAATTGGCAAAACTAAATACGTTGTTTTCAGAAGGAGTTTCTACTTTAAATCAAAAGGTAAAAGAAAGTGATATTCAACGAATTCAGTTAAATTAGCAGTATAAAAAATGATTTGATTAGATGTTTATTTTTTTCTTGGGCGTTCCCTAAAGGTCGGGCTTTTTGTTACAATCTTTTTATTCGTTCCTCTAAAAAGGATTTCTACTTCAATCCCTAACGCAAGTTATATTTCAATAAATAACTACTAAATTCTAGTAATTATTATTTGTTTATTTTTGCGCAAAGGCAACTTCTTCAATTGATAGAAGTGACACTTTAGAAGTCTAAAATTTATGAGTATTCTTAAAAAAAATCTTCTTCAATTTAAACAATATCATTTTGTATTGTTTTTATTAAAATGGATCTTTATCTGTCTATTAATCGGAGGATTAACAGGAAGTGCATCGGCAATTTTTTTATGGACTTTAGAATGGGCTACCAATTACAGAGAGACCAATTCATTAATTATTTGGCTACTGCCAATAGCGGGTTTAATTATTGGATTGTCTTATCATTATTTAGGTAAAAGTGTTGTAAAAGGCAATAATTTACTGCTAGACGAATACCATCATCCAACAAAAAAAATTCCTTTTAAAATGGCTCCTTTAGTCTTTTTAGGAACCATTTTAACTCATTTATTTGGCGGCTCTGCTGGTCGAGAGGGCACAGCAGTTCAAATAGGAGGCACAATCGCAGACCAGTTTACAACAGTTTTTAAACTAACACCTAAAGAGCGAAAAATAATTATAATTGCTGGAATAAGCGCTGGGTTTTCGGCAGTATTTGGCACTCCTTTAGCTGGTGCTATATTTGCTTTAGAAGTTATGGTTATCGGGCGTTTAAAATTAGATGCTATTATACCTAGTTTTTTGGCTGCAATATTTGCAAACTATTTTTGTGATGTTTGGCAAATTTCTCATCATACGCATTATTCTATTACCAAAATTATAGCGGTTACACCTACTACAATTTTTTGGTCTATACTGGCAGGTATATTATTTGGATTGGTTAGTAGACTATTTTCTAAATCTACCCATTTATGGAGCAATTTATTTGTTAAAACAATCAAATATCCGCCTTTAAGACCTGTAATAGGTGGACTAATTTTAGCGATAATTGTCTATTTAATTGGCACTACAAAATATATTGGTTTAGGAATACCAACAATTGAAAATGCTTTTAACGTTCAATTAAACTCTTATGATTTTATCTTAAAATTATTATTTACCTCTTTCACTTTGGGTGCAGGTTTTAAAGGTGGCGAGGTAACTCCGCTTTTTTATATCGGCGCCACACTTGGTAACATATTGGTTTGGTTTATCCCTATGCCAATGCCTTTGTTAGCTGGTATGGGTTTTGTTGCAGTTTTTGCAGGTGCAACCAACACACCTATTGCTTGTACTATAATGGGTATTGAATTATTTGGCATCGAATCTGGTGTTTTTATAGCGATTGCTTGTACAACTGCATATCTTTCTTCTGGCCATTCTGGTATTTACGGTTCACAAAAAATAGGAAGCCCTAAAAATAAGTTTTTACAAGGTGAAAAAGGATTGTCTTTATCAGAAATAATTAAACACCGACATCGAAATAAGTAGTTATAGTTCTAACTCATTAACATCTATCCAATTTTTCTTTTGCACAACGGTTCCTTTGTTTAAAACTACAACTCCAGGGTTTGCTCTTATAATAGTTTTAAGAGTGGTTTGATCGCAAAACAAAAAATCAAAAGGCAACTTATATTTTTCTTTTACAAGTATTAAATCGTCTGTAAATGAAGCCGAAACACCATATACAGTATATCCTTTTCGAATGGCTTTTGCAGCAACTTCTTTTATCAAAGGAATACCATTTTTATCTATTTTATGAACATCATTAACAATAACCAACATTACCTTTTCTTTTTCTAGTAAGATGGGTGCTAAATCTTGCTGAGCATCTTCTAGCATAAAATCGTGAACAGGCGGTATGCTTCCGTCATCAGGGAAAGACATTCCTTCAGAAATATTTTTTCCAACAGCATAGGCTCTAAAATCGATAATTGGTAAATGAGTTAAAACATGTTGTACTATAAATAAAAAAGCTCCTAAAGATAAAAACGTAATGATTTTAGGGATAGAACCTTTAAAGAGTGGTTTTATGATAGTTACTTTAAAAATTAAAAGAAGAATCAATACTAAAAGAATAACATTTTTATAAAAAGTTTCCCATGTAGACAATTTAATCGCATCACCAAAGCAACCACAATCTGTAACTTTGTTGTAGTAGGCAGAATACCATGTTAAAAACAAGAAAACAAGCGTTAATGTAAAAAGACTCCAAACTGTAAATTTAGATTTGTAGCCAATTAAAATCATTACGCCAAGTAATATTTCTGATACAATTAATAAAATTGCAAATGGAAGTGCGTATGGTATTAAAAACTCTAAATTTAAAACACCTTCAGAAAAATATTCTTCAAACTTATATTGAGATCCTATGGGGTCTACTAATTTTACAAAACCAGAAAAAACAAATAAGATACCTACTATAATTCTTGAAATTTGAACCAATGCTTTCATAACAATTACTCTTATTTTTAAAAAATTCTACTATTTTTAACCTAAGTACAATTTAGCTATCTAGAAGAATCATGGCAAAAATAGCATAATTAATCATGTCTTGATAATTAGCATCAATCCCTTCAGAAACTATCGTTTTACCTTTATTATCTTCAATTTGCTTTACACGTAATAATTTTTGTAATATCAAATCTGTTAAACTAGAAACACGCATATCTCGCCAAGCCTCACCATAATCATGGTTTTTATTTAACATTAAATCTTTAGTAACTTTAATATGCTTTTTATACAACAGATCGGCTTGTTCTGTGCTTAAATCGGGGTTATCTACCACTCCTTTTTCAAGCTGAATTAATGCCATTATAGCGTAATTTATAATTCCTATAAACTCAGGTTTTTCACCTTCATCTACTTTACGCACATCGTTTTCTTGCAACTGTCTAATTCTTGTTGCTTTTATAAAAATTTGATCTGTTAAAGATGGTAGGCGTAAAATTCGCCAAGCAGCACCATAATCGGCCATTTTTTTTATGAATAAGCTACTACATTCTTCAATTACAGCATCGTATTGTTTTAAGGTATCTTGCATTTTCTCTTGTTAAAAAGTATTTGTTCAAAAATAGTAAATCCCATGGCTTTTCTTTTATTTTTACAAAAGAATTTTAAAACCAAGCTTCTATGAACAGAATTGTTGTTTTCTGCGGATCTAGCCTAGGCTTTAACCCAATATACAAAGAGGCCGCAATTGCCTTAGGTAATTATTTTGCAGACCACAAGATTGGCTTAGTTTACGGTGGGGCAAAAATTGGGATGATGGGTGCTATTGCCGATACTATTTTAGCCAAAAAAGGAGAAGTTATTGGTGTTATTCCTAAATTATTAGAAAAAGAAGAAGTAGTTCATACAGAAGTAGAAGAGATGATTATCTGTAAAAAGATGAGTGAAAGAAAGGTTATTATGAGCAAATTAGTAGATGGCTACATTACTCTTCCTGGTGGTTTTGGCACATTAGATGAACTTTTTGAAACCCTTACTTTAGGGCAATTATACATAGAACAAAAACCAATTGGACTTTTAAATATTAATGGTTTTTTTGATGCCATTTTATTACAATTAGACAAAATGATTGCAGAAGGTTATTTAAAACAAAGCAATAGAGATATGTTGATAGTTGCTGATAGTGTTGCTCTTTTGATGGAAAAAATGAACAACTATAGTGCTGAAAAAATTAAACCAATCATAAACAAAGTTGTCAAATAAAATGACTATAAATTGTAAAGGAACTTTAATAGATTTAACAAGTCCGAAGGTAATGGGTATTTTAAATATTACCCCAGATTCTTTTTTTGATGGTGGAAAATATAAAAATGAAAAGGACATTTTAAATCAAACAGAAAAAATGTTATCTGATGGTGCAACATTTATAGATGTTGGAGCCTATTCTTCTAAACCAGGAGCTCTTCAGATCACAGAAGAAACAGAGCTACAAAGAATACTACCGGTTATACACTTATTAGTTCGTAATTTTCCAGAAATAAACATCTCTATAGATACTTTTAGAAGTAAAATTGCTAAAGAAACAGTAGCTGCTGGCGCTGCAATTATTAATGATATTTCTGGCGGACAGTTAGACAAAAACATGTTTACTACGGTTGCAAATTTACAAGTGCCCTATATTTTAATGCACATGTTAGGTACGCCGCAGAACATGCAAAAAAACCCTACTTACAAAGACGTAACTAAAGAAGTTATTACTTTTTTTGCCAATCAAATTCATAAATTACATCAACTAAAGCTAAATGATATTATTATTGATGTTGGTTTTGGATTTGGAAAAACAACTGTTCATAATTTTGAAATGCTAAAAAATTTAGATCTTTTTAAAAGTTTAGATGCACCAATTTTAGCAGGTATTTCTAGAAAATCTATGCTGTATAAAACCCTAGATATTACTGCAAAAGAAGCCTTAAATGCAACTACGGTTGCTAACACGATAGCCCTTTTAAATGGCGCTAACATTTTAAGAGTTCATGATGTTAAAGAAGCAACAGAAGCGGTTAAAATTGTAGCTCAAATAACCTAACAAGGTAAAAAATACTATTTTGGAACTAAAGCAACGATAATTTCGGCTATTGTACTCCAAATAATTTATTAGTATTTTAGCCTAAAATCATTTAATTTTCATGTTAGATTTTATTGCCTTTACTTTATTAGATGTTTTAGATATCTTACTGGTTGCAACATTGTTATATTATACCTACAAACTACTAAAAGGAACTGTTGCCATAAATATTGTAATAGGTATTGGTCTTATCTTTTTTATTTGGAAAATTACCCAAGCCTTAAAAATGGAAATGTTAAGTAGTATTTTAGGCTATTTATTATCTGGTGGTGTTATTGCCTTAATTATTGTTTTTCAACAAGAGATTCGTAAATTTTTATTGATGATTGGTACTACAAACTTTACTAATAACCGTGCTTTTTTTAAACAATTAAAATTTTTACAGACAGAAATAAACTCAGAAATAGAAACAGAGGTGCTTATACAAGCCTGTAAAAGTTTATCAAAAACTAAAACTGGTGTGCTAATGGTAATTGAACGCACCAATACCTTAGATTTTTTAATTAATACTGGTGACACTATGAACGCAGCGGTAAACGAAGCTATACTAGAAAGTATCTTCTATAAAAACAGCCCGTTACATGATGGCGCAATTATAATTAGAGATAATTTTATAGTTGCTACAAGAGTTGTATTACCAATTTCTGATAGCACCAATATACCTTCTAGGTTTGGATTGAGACACAGAGCAGCAATTGGTGTCTCTGAAAAAACAGATGCTGTTTGCTTATTAGTATCAGAAGAAACAGGTGAAATTTCTTATATAAAAGAAGGAGGTTTTGAGCTGTACTCTAACTATGCAGAATTAAACGAAAAATTAAAAAAAGACCTTATGTAGTCTTAGATTGTAATTTCTCTAAACAACGTTTCTAAGTTTTTATTTAAAGTCTTTAAAGCAACTATTTTTAAAGAATTTTCTTGAGCAAAATCAAATACTTTTGTTCGCATATCATCACTAGTGTTAAAAGAAATATGCCAAGTATTTTTAGATACTTCTTCGCAAGAAGCAAAATATTGTAATTTTTCAAGTAATTTTTGTTCAATTTCTAAATTGAAAGCAACTTCTATCGTTTGTAAGTTATTCTCTTTTAGTGTGTCTATATTTTTATCTATTAGTAGTTTCCCTTTTTTAATAATAATCACTCGATCGCAGATGGCTTCTACCTCTTGCATTATATGGGTAGAAAATAAAACTGTTTTATTTTTACCTAAAACTTTAATTAATGCTCTAATTTCTACTAATTGATTCGGATCTAAACCAGTAGTAGGCTCGTCTAAAATTAATACTTTAGGGTCATGCAAAATAGCAGCAGCCAAACCAACTCGTTGCTGATATCCTTTAGATAATTGATGTATTTTCTTATGTGCTTCAGGGAGCAAGCCCACTTTTTCTATACAAGCCGTTATTTGTTTCTTATCAACCTTATAAATGGCAGCACAAAACTGTAGATATTCTTTTACATACATCTCTGAGTAAAGCGGGTTATGTTCAGGTAAATAACCTATTCTTTGTTGTGCTAACAGAGGTTGCTTTAAAACGTTGATATCATCAATTAAAACCTCTCCAGAATCTGGTGTTATATAACCTGTTAAAATCTTCATCATGGTAGATTTTCCAGCTCCATTTGGCCCTAAAAAACCAATAATTTGGCCTTTTTCTGCAGAAAAAGAAACAGTATCTAAAGCTTTTTGAGCTTTGTAGTTTTTTGATATTGAAGAAACTTTTATAGACATCTTACAAATGTAGTTTTATTAGAATATAAAACGAAATTCTTTTAAATTTAGTTCATAAAAAAACCGATTGAAAAAATCAATCGGTTTTTATGCTCTTATACCATCATTAATTTATTAGTAACCTCTTGGTTGTTTGCTTATTTCCATTAGAAACTCTAATTAAATACAACCCTGTTTGAGTGTTAGAAAAATCAATTTGTTTGTTAAAAACAGCATTGGTATTGTAGTATTTTTTTTGTTTGATTAATCTACCTCTTACATCAAATAATTGTATGCTTACCTTATCTGTATTTAAGACTTCAAAATTAAGAGTGAAAATTCCTTTAGAAGGGTTTGGATATAAATTAAATCCATCAAAAGAAAAATCACCAACAGAAGTTGTTGCTCCGTTAATTGTAAAATCGGTACTATTTACATTGTAAAAAATGTTGTCTGCTGCTTCTACCATAATTCTTGCTTGGGTAGTTCCGTTATCTGGCACAATGATATCTTCAGTACCATCATTTGCAGTATTGGTGGCTAATAAGATAGGAAATGTTACACCTCCATCGATAGACAATCTTATGTTTACTATTTGGCAATTAACAGGCGCTACATCAGAAGCAGAAACGTCCCATGTTACAGTTTGTGTAGTTTCTTTGTCCCAAATTACTGCTGTATTTTGAGAAGTTACAGAAAATTTATTACCAAATACAGAGGTTACTTTTACATCATCTCTTGCAGTGCTTCCACCACCTGGATTATTATCCCTAACAAAAAATGAAAAATTCATGTCTCTGTTTCTGGCTGGTAAAACTTCCCATTCTGTAGAAGTAGCTCCGCTAACTATAGTTGACAAAGCAGGCATGTATCTATTTGGTGAAGTAGAAGATGGCAACGATCTAAAAGTTGGTCCTGCAGTATTTGTTTCTAAAGGTGGCATTGTAGCAATTTCTACATCTAACTGTTCCCAATTATAAGTTAATACATTTGATTGATCTGCATCAGTTGCTATACCTCTTAATACGAAAGGAGTAGATAGTGGTATTGAGTAATCTAAACCTGCATCTGCAGTAGGTGCATTATTATTCGTATCGGTTAAAACTGCACAATTTGCAGTTGTTTCTATAATATCCCACATTTGCGCAATACTAACAGCATGAAAATGATCATCACTATTGGTTTGTACATTAGGCGCACATATACCGGCATATCCCATAATTGTAGAAGCACTACCAGGCTCTACTGCTGTTGAAGCTGTTCTATTACAACTATTATTTTGAGTATGTGTTGCCCCAAATTGATGTCCCATTTCATGGGCTACATAATCTATATCATACGGATCTCCTATTGGAGAAGCAATACCTGTTACACCTTTTGCTTTAACACCAGTTCTACACACAACTCCTAAACCGGCTAAGCCAGAGCCACCTGTACTAAAAATATGTCCTATATCATAATTTGCATCACCAATTTCAGCATCGCATATGGTTTGTACCTCATCAATCATTTCATCTGCATCACCATCTGTTATACCATCTAAAGAAGCACGGAAAAAAAGAACTTTATCATTATCATCAACAATAACCATTCTTACCCCTAAATCTCTTTCATAAACGGCATTTATTCTTGTCATAGAGGTATTCATCGCAGATAAAACAGCAGCTTGCCTAACTGCTAGATCAGATAATATTTCTACTCCTTGATTGTTTAAATGAAATTCTGCATACTCTCCACTACACACCAAAGCCAAACGAAAGGTTCTTAATTTACCATCATCAGAATTTCTCATTTGAGGTATGTTATAACTAGCTGTTAAAGAACTATTATTGTCTTCATCCAAAAAGCACTCAAACTCATTACTATTGTCTAAATCAGATTTTTTATAAGCAATATAGTTTTGATTGCTTTTTGTTAAAGGATCGATATAAAAAGTTTGATTTTTTGAAGATAGAATCGCTACATGTAAACCGTCTGTTCCAATACTAAATCTAGCAGTCATATCAGGGCTTTCTACTCCTTGACCAACGTATGATTTTATCATAGGAAACTTCTTCGATAAACCTTTAGCCAGAACACTAGCTTCCTTTACAACAAATTTTTCTAAAGTACCATTTGCTGTAGGTAGGTGTATTATTTGATCTGTATTAGTAGTTTTTTTATCTAATATTTTTTTTAAGTCATTAATATTTAGTGAGTACTGTTTAAAGTTTGTTGGTACAGATTTCCTAAAATATAGTTCATCTTCTAAAAAAGTAGTTCTTTCTAAAGAATTAGGTGTCCATATTTTTTGCTGACTAAATGCGGAAAATACCGAAAAACAAATAAATATAAATACGTATTTTTTTATCATCTCTGAATAATTTTGGAATGAATTCCAAAAATAGTAAAATTAACTATGAATACCTTAACTGAAAAGGACAATTGATTGCTTAATTAGCAAAAAAAGGAAAGTATTTAGCTATTTTTTAAATTTAGTTTAAATTGAAATTGCCAAACATTTTTAAATTAGTACTACAAATTTTCTAAAAAAATCGTTAAATACTAAAGTAAATTTAAGCGAGTCATCAATTCTCCTTTATTAGATCTACTAATCGGAATTACACTTTTTTCTATTAAAACGCTATTGTCTTCTATATCTACTATTTCTGTTATGTTAATTATAAAAGACCTGTGAATTCTTAAAAATAAATTCGAAGGCAACTTGTCTTCAATTTTCTTTAAAGTAGAATGAACAATATAATTTTTCACCTTGGTCTTAATACTAATATAATCTCCTTTTGCTTCTACATAAGAAATATCTTTTATATTAATCTTTATCAACCTTCTTTCTACACTAACATAAATAAAGTCAGCATCACCTTTAGAAGAAACAATTGTGTTTAATTTTTCGTCTTTTTTCGCATTATCTAACTTTAGTATGGCTTTATGAAACCTCTCTTTAGTTATTGGCTTTAACAGATAATCAACAACACAATCATACTCAAAAGCTTGCAAAGCAAAATCTTTATCAGAAGTTGTTAAAATAATTTTAGGAGGTGTTTTAAGTGTTTCTATAAAATCAAACCCAGAAAAGGTTGGCATATGTATGTCTAAAAACACTAAATCTACACTGTTTGTATTCAAATATTTAACAGCCTCAATCGCTGATGTAAATTCTTTATTTACAGCTACTTGGTCATAACTGTCGCATAATTTTTTTATAATTAATAGTGCAGCTGCATCATCATCTATTACAATTGTATTCATACGTATTAAGGGAGTTATAAATTACCCTAAATATACGTGAATTTTTTTTAAAATTTCAACAAATTTCTCGTACAGTTTTACCTCACACTTTTTTAAATCGTTTTCAAACTTAGAAGCTAATTGCAGCCCTTCATTTAAGCCTAACATACTTATTTTATGTTTTATTTTATGAACATTATTTGAGGCCTCTTCGTAGCTTTTTTTATTAAAATTTTCTTCAAAAATTAAACAATCTATAGGAAATTCTTTCTTTAGAACTTCTAAAATACTCGCTTCAAAATCTAAGTCTCCACCAGAAATTTCTTTGATATAATTTAAGTTTGGTGTTTCCATTTGTCTAATTTTTTATTCTTTAACCTAATTACTAGTTAGTTAATAAACTCATTTTGTGTCCAATATTTTAATAACGATTTTACTTTTTTTGCATAATCAGAATATTTAGCGGGTTTTGTAAAATAACCAGCAATGCCCAGTTGATAACATTTTCTTAATTCACTAGTATCCTCTGAATTAGACATGATAATAATTGGAATACCATAAAGAGCTTCATTTTTTTTAAGCTGTTCTAACAACTCTAACCCATTCATCTCTGGCATTTGTAAATCTAAAACAATAATACTAAAATTTTTATGCTCTTTTAAAATAGCCATGGCTTTTTTGCCATTATTTGCTTCTTCTATAGTACAGGTAATATTAATATCATTGCAAACTTTCTTAAATTTAATTCTTTCTATTTCATCATCATCTACAAGCAAGATAGAAAAAGGGTTCATAATATTAAAGTTAAGGTTAAGGCTATAAAGGTCTAACTAATACAACAACTTTTTATAGATTATTAGATTGTGAGCTTAAAAAACTCGATAGACGGTTTGTTTTATGAGTTTAGCTAACTATTTAGCTATCTTTTTTACAAAAAAAAGAGAATACACAATGTATTCTCTCTTTTAATATAATATCAACTAATATAATTAGCTCATCTTAAAGTCTTCCATAAACTTTGTAGTATAGTTTCCAGAAACATAATCTGGATGATCCATTAACTGTCTATGAAAAGGAATGGTTGTTTTAATACCTTCTATTACAAATTCATCTAAAGCACGTTTCATTTTATTAATTGCCTCTTCTCTAGTTTGAGCAGTGGTAATTAATTTTGCAATCATAGAATCGTAATTTGGTGGTATCATATAACCAGCGTATACGTGTGTATCTACACGAACTCCATGACCTCCTGGTGAGTGAAATGTGGTAATTTTACCTGGTGCAGGTCTAAAATTATTATGTGGGTCTTCTGCATTAATTCTACACTCGATAGAATGCATTTGAGGAAAGTAATTTTTTCCTGAGATAGGAATCCCTGCAGCTACTAAAATTTGCTCTCTAATTAAATCATAATTAACAACTTCTTCGGTAATAGGGTGTTCTACTTGAATACGCGTATTCATTTCCATAAAGAAAAAATTACGGTGTTTATCAACTAAAAACTCTACAGTACCAGCACCTTCATACTTAATAAATTCTGAAGCTTTAACAGCAGCATTTCCCATTTTTTCTCTTAACTCATCAGTCATAAAAGGAGAAGGAGTTTCTTCTGTTAACTTTTGATGACGGCGTTGAACAGAACAATCTCTTTCTGATAAATGACATGCTTTTCCGAAAGAGTCTCCAACAATTTGAATTTCGATATGTCTCGGCTCTTCAATAAGCTTTTCCATATACATATCATCATTTCCAAATGCAGCTTTTGATTCTTGTCTTGCAGAATCCCAAGCTTCTTTTAAATCATCGGCACTCCAAACAGCTCTCATACCCTTACCTCCACCACCGGCAGAAGCTTTTAACATTACAGGATATCCTGTGGCTAAGGCTACTTTTTGGCAATCTTTAAAATCTTTAATTACCCCTTCACTACCTGGTACACAAGGTACACCTGCAGCAATCATGGTAGATTTTGCATTTGCTTTATCTCCCATCTGGTCAATCATATCACCAGTTGCTCCGATAAATTTTATGTGATGTTCTTCACACAATCTAGAAAATTTAGCATTTTCTGATAAAAAACCATATCCAGGATGTATGGCATCTGCATTTGTAATTTCTGCAGCTGCAATAATATTAGACATTTTTAAGTACGACTCTGAACTTGGTGCAGGACCAATACAAACGGCTTCATCTGCAAATCGAACGTGCAAGCTTTCAGCATCTGCAGTAGAGTATACCGCAACTGTCTTTATGCCCATTTCTTTACAGGTTCTAATAACTCGTAGAGCTATCTCACCTCTATTGGCAATTAATATTTTTTTAAACATATTTTTTAAATTAAAAGTTTAAAAGTTATTGTAGCAGTTAGCTTTATAAAAACAACTACTAAAAACTAACAACTTTTTTTAAGATGGGTCTACTAAAAATAAAGGCTGATCAAATTCTACCGGAGAAGAATCATCAACTAAAACTTTAACGATTTTACCTGAAATTTCAGATTCTATTTCATTAAATAATTTCATTGCTTCTATTACACAAACAGTATCTCCAACACTTACCTCTGTGCCTACTTCGGCAAAATTAGGCTTGTCTGGTGCTGGTTTTCTATAAAAAGTACCAATTATTGGAGACTTAATAGTAATGTATTTTGCATCTACATCGTTAGCAACAGCTGCTACTTCTGTTACTGCGGGTTGCGCTGCTACAGGTGCTGCTACGGGCTGCATACCTGCCATTGGCGCTGCTTGTAAAATTGTAGTTTCTGTTTTTTCTGAACCTGTTCTAATTGTAATTTTCACATCTTCCATTTCTAACTTTACCTCGCTTGCGCCAGATTTTGCTACAAATTTTATAAGATTTTGAATTTCTTTAATATCCATTTTTCTTATTGTTTAGTTGTTTTATTTTTTAGTATCGTATGCCCATTTAACGTATGCAGCTCCCCATGTGAAACCACCACCAAATGCGGCAAAAATTAAATTATCTCCTTTTTTTAATTGGCTTTCATAATCTGCTAACAAGAGGGGTAATGTTGCAGAAGTTGTGTTTCCATATTTTGCAATATTCATCATTACTTTTTCTTCAGAAACACCTACTCTTTTTGCAGTAGCTTCTATAATTCTTTTATTAGCTTGATGCGCTACTAGCCATTGTATATCTTTTTCTGTCAGATTATTTCTTGTAAGCATTTTTTCTGCTACATCTGCCATATTAGAAACAGCATATTTAAAAACTGTTTTTCCTTCTTGATATACAAAATGTCTATTTTCGTCTAACGTTTTCTGAGTTGTTGGCATTAAAGAGCCACCAGCTTCAATTCTTAGAAAATCTCTACCAACACCATCACTTCTTAAATACTCGTCTTGCAATCCAAAACCATCTAAATTTGGTTCAAACAATGCAGCTCCTGCTCCGTCACCAAAAATTATACAGGTAGCTCTGTCTGTATAATCTATAATAGAAGACATTTTATCGGCTCCTATTAATAAAACCTTTTTATACCTACCAGACTCTATATAACTTGCTGCGGTAGACATTCCGTAAAGAAAGCTAGAACAAGCGGCTTGTAAATCGTACCCAAATGCATTTACTGCACCAATTTCTGAGGCTACGTATGCTGCAGTAGAGGCAACCGGTAAATCGGGTGTTGCTGTACCTACAATTACAAGATCTATTTCTGTTGGATTTATATTTGATTTTTTAATTAGTTCTTCTGCAGCTTTAATTGCCATATAAGAAGTACCTAATCCTTCTCCTTTTAAAATTCTTCTTTCTTTAATACCTGTCCTGCTTGTTATCCATTCATCATTAGTATCAACAAAAGTTTCTAACTCTTTATTTGTTAAAACATATTCAGGAACATATTTCCCAACAGCTGTAATTGCTGCAGTAATTTTTGTCATAATTTTAGTTGTTTCCGAGTGGTTAGGAAAATCAAAAGTAGTGAAATTTATTTCACTTTTTAAAGTAAAAATCATCAAAAAAGACAATTTTTAGTTCAAAAACGTAAAAAAACCCTCGATTGCGAGGGTTTTTTACAAAAAATATTTTTTTATACTATGCTTCTGCGGCTGCAGATTCTAATACTATTTGTCCTCTATAGTATAGTTTTCCTTCGTGCCAGTGAGCTCTGTGGTATAAATGTGCTTCTCCTGTAGTAGGATCTGTTGCTATTTGCTGAGAAGCTGCTTTGTAATGTGTTCTCCTTTTGTCTCTTCTAGTTTTAGATATCTTTCTTTTAGGATGTGCCATTTTATGTCTTTTTTTCTGTTATTAAATTCTTTAATTTATCCCACCTTGGGTCTGTTTCTTCAACAGTTTTTACTTCTTTTATTTGTAATTCTTTTAGTCTATTTAATGTCTCAGAATTCATGGTACCATCTAAAACTTTTGGATGAATTCTTTTATTAGGAACCGATAAAACAATCAGCTCGTAAATATATTGAGCAACACTAAATTCGTAAGCATCATGAGATAATATTAAAATATCTTCATTATCATCATTAAATTCTGGTCCAAAATTAACCACCAATTGCATTTCTGCTTTTATAGGTTGGTTGTACAACTCACCACTAATGTCACAAGGTACTTCTACATGACCGTTAGCCGTAAAAGACAACTCGAATAATGTTGGTTTTTTTAAAAAATTTAATGCAATTTCAATAGACGAACTTTCATATTCGTCAAAATTAAATGCTTCAAAGAACTTGTTATCAACTGTATACTCAAATAAATGATTCCCTTCTTTTAGTCCAACAAACTGTATGTTGTATTCTTTTAAGTCTTTCATTTTCAAACATCAATTGAGCGTGCAAAGATATAAAAAAATATTATTTCACACTGTTTTCTATTAAAAGTTTTTTACTTTATTAAAAGTGGATTTTTAGAGAGCTCTTTATACTCTTTTCTGGTGTTAAAAAGTTTAATGGCCGTAAACAATGCTTCTTTAAAAGAGGTAGCATTGGCAAGGTTTTTACCTGCAATATCAAAACCGGTTCCATGATCTGGTGATGTTCGAATTCCACTTAAGCCTGCCGTAAAATTTACTCCATTGCCAAAAGACAATGCTTTAAAAGGTGCTAAACCTTGATCATGATAAGTGGCTAAAACACCATCAAATTGCTTGTAAGTTTCCGATCCGAAGAAACCATCAGCAGCATATGGCCCAAAAACCAACTTACCCGTTTCTTTTATTTCATTAATAGTCGGTAATATTACCGCATCATCTTCTTCACCTATTACACCTTTGTCTCCGCAATGCGGATTTAAGCCAAGTACTGCAATTTTTGGTTTATTAATTCCGAAATCCTCTACTAAAGAGGTGTGCATTGTTGCAACTTTTTCTTTAATTAGTTCTGGTGTTATTGTTGCAGCTACTTTGGCTATTGATATATGCCCAGTAATTAAACCTATTTTTAAAGCATCTGTCATTAAAATCATCAAACTTTTACCTTCTAATCTATCTTCTAAAAACTCTGTATGACCAGGATAATTAAAAGTATCTGATTGTATAGTTTCTTTATTGATAGGTGCTGTTACTAAAACATCTATTTTATTCTCTTTTAAATTGGCAACTGCCATTTCTAAAGATTTAGCAGCATATTCGCCGCCCTCTTTAGTAGGGTTTCCTAAAGTTAACGCAACTTCTTCTTTCCAAATATTTAAGACATTTACTTTGCCTTCTTTTACTTGATTGATAGCAGCAATGCCATGAACAGGGGTTTCTAAATTTACTGCTTTTTTATGAGCTGCCACAACTTTTGTGCTTCCAAATAAAACCGGAGTACAAAAATCTAACATTCTTTTATCTTCAAAAGTTTTTAGTATTACCTCTAAGCCTATTCCATTTATATCTCCTATCGAAATACCAACTATAATTTTATCAGATTTATTCATAGTAACTCTTCTATTATTCTTATTTTTGAATACTACAAAAGTAACTAAAATTTACAGATATGTTTACCGGAATCATAGAAACACTTGGCACAATTACAAACATTACTAAAGAACAAGACAATGTTCACTTAACTGTTAAAAGTAATTTTACAAATGAACTTAAAATAGACCAAAGTGTTGCCCATAATGGAGTTTGCCTTACTGTGGTTGCTATTCATAATGATACCTATCGAGTTACTGCTATTAAAGAAACTTTAAACAAAACTAATATTGGTCTTTTAACCGAAGGTAGCTTTGTAAATTTAGAAAGAGGCATGAAGTTAGGAGATCGTTTAGATGGCCATATTGTGCAAGGTCATGTAGATGAAACCGGAACTTGTACTCATATAGAAAACCAAAACGGAAGTACTGTTTTTACTTTTTCTTATTTTTCTGATAAAAACAATGTTACCATAGAAAAAGGTTCTATCACTGTCAATGGTGTTAGTTTAACTGTTGTTAATTCTAAAAAAAATGAATTTAGCGTAGCTATAATACCTTACACATTAGAAAACACTTCTTTTAAATCTCTTAAAATAAATGATACTGTTAACCTCGAGTTTGATGTTATTGGAAAGTATGTTGCAAGATTAACAACTTTATAAGTAACTAAAATTTATATAACTAAAAACCGCTTGCTTACTTTATGCTCACAAACGGTATTCAGCTCTTCTTTTTCAAATAATTTTAAAACCTTCAATAAAAGTGTTTATTCACAACAACACTTTTATCTAGACTGGTACAAAAGTAGGCATAAAATTAATTTAATTAAGCCCATAATTAGCTCATTTAAAAAAAGATACTAGGCGTTTATTACAAGAATATTCATTAAAACCCACAAAAAAAGCCCTACATTTCTGTAAGGCTTCGGTGGTCCCACTTGGGCTCGAACCAAGGACCCTCTGATTATGAGTCAGATGCTCTAACCAGCTGAGCTATGGGACCGTTTAATTTGGCTGCAAATGTACTATTTATTTTGAATTATAAAACAAAAAAATAAAAAAATTACACGCTTCTATTCATTAACCAGAGTCCAAAACTTTGTAAACTCTCTTTATTTTCTTCACTAATGTTCATCTTCGAAAGTGTGTCAAATGCTTTATTTGTATATAAAGAAATTTGATCTTTCACTAGATCAGGAATTTCACATAACTCGAAAATTCTAGTTACTTCTATAATTTTTGTCGAGTTGTCTTTTAATTTTTGCTTGTAAAAATAGGCTAACTTTTGCTTTTCAGACTCTTCTGAAACTTCTAAAGCTTTTAAATACAGGTATGTTTTTTTGTTTTCAATTATATCTCCACCAACTTGTTTTCCAAAAGTATCAGGATCACCAAAAGTATCTAAGTAATCATCTTGTAATTGAAAAGCCAACCCTAAATTTAGCCCAAAATCATATATTAAATTTGCATTTTCTTCTGTAGTTTCTGCAACAATTGCACCCATTTTTAGGGCTGCTGCAACTAAAACAGATGTTTTTAAGCGAATCATATTAATGTATTCTTCGATTGTAACATCATTTCTAGTTTCAAAATCTACATCTAATTGTTGCCCATCACAAACTTCTAAAGCCGTTTTGCTAAATAATTTTGCAAGTTTCTGAAAAACAATTGGTTCGTAATTTTCAAAGTACTGATATGCTAAAATCAACATGGCATCACCAGATAAAATTCCGGTATTAATGTCCCATTTTTCATGAACGGTAGCTTTACCCCTTCTTAAAGGAGCATCATCCATAATATCATCATGAACTAAAGTAAAATTATGAAAAACTTCTACGGCTAAGGCAGCTGGTAAGGCACTTTTATATGTATTAGAAAATATATCTGCAGCCATTAAAGTTAAAACAGGCCTAATTCTTTTACCTCCTAATTGTAAAATGTAATCTATAGGTTCGTATAAGTTTTTAGGCTCTTGAATCCATTTTTTTGATTCTAAATAGCTTAGAAATTCTTTTTGATAATGTAAAATGTCCAAATCTGTAAATTTTTGTAAAAATAATGCAAACAAATGCTACATAAAATAGAAATGTAAAAAAAAACACTAAAACTTTGGAAACTTTTTTTGTGTTTAAAGTTTCCTTCTGTATCTTTGCACTCACAAAATAAAAACTATATCGTATATAATGAAAGATAAAATTTTAGATTCTTCTAAAAATTTGTTTTTAAACCTAGGGTTTAAAAGTGTAACTATGGACGAGATAGCTAGCAATCTGGGTGTTTCTAAAAAAACCATTTATAAATTTTTTAAAAACAAAACAGAGCTTGTAAAAGCAGTTACAGACCATATGTTTGATATTATTTGCGAAGGCATTGATGTTATCTGTCAAAAAAAACTAAACCCAATAGAAGAAATATTTTCTATAAAGAGAATGGTAATGCAGCATTTAAAAGATGAAAAATCTTCGCCACAATATCAACTTCAAAAATATTACCCTAAAATATACGGCTCGTTAAAAACAAAACAGTTTCAGATACTACAAGAAACTATTAAAGAAAATTTAAAAACAGGCGTCCATTTAGGGTTGTTTAGAGATAATATAGATGTAGAGTTTATAGCAAGAATTTATTTTTACGGAATGATAGGTATTAAAGACCAAGAAGTATTTCCGTTATCAAATTTTTCTATGAATGACTTAATGCTAAATTACTTAGAGTATCATTTAAGAGGTATCTCTACAGAACAAGGAGTTAAAGAGTTAAATAAACAATTAAAACAGAAATAAAAAAAATGAAAAAAACACTATTGGCAATCTTGCTACTTATTTTTCTTCAGCCTATAATTGCACAAGAAAATAGTATGCAACTATCTCTAGAAGAAGCCATAAACTATGCACTAGAAAATAGCTACAATACAAAAGTGGCCAGAAACGATATAGAAGCTGCAAACAAAAAAGTGTGGGAAACTACTGCTACTGGTTTGCCTCAAATAAATGGAAAAGTAGAATATCAAAACTTTTTAAAACAACCAGTATCTTTATTGCCTGCAGCGGCTTTTGACAATACATCTTCTACCATAAACACCGTTGAAGAGTATTTTAATTTACAAGCCAACAAACCTGCTGTTGCTCCAGAAGGCTTTATACCTGTTGTCTTTGGAACAAAACAAAATATAAACGCATCTGTAACATTAAGTCAGTTGCTTTTTGATGGCTCATATTTGGTAGGCTTACAGGCATCAAAAACATATTTAAAAATTTCTGAACAGGCAAAGCAAAAAACTGAAATACTTACTAAAGAAGCAGTAATTAACGCTTACGGTAATGTACTTGTTACAGAAAAAAGTATTACAATTTTAGAAGAAAACATTAAAATTCTTCAGAAAAACTTTAATGATGCTAAAAAGATATTTGAAAACGGATTAAATGAAGAAGAAGATGTAGAACAATTAGAAATTACATTAAGTACCGTTAAAAATGAGCTAAACAACATAAAAAGAATGAAAGAAATAGCATACCAAATGCTTAATCTTTCTTTGGGTACCAATATTAAAACAACACTTATACTCACAGATTCTTTAGACTCTTTAATAGATAACAATATTAGCTTAGAGCTTATTTCTGAAAATTTAGACGTAGAAAATCATATTGATTTTAAAATTTCAGAAAATGAAAGAGAATCTAAAAGATTAATGCTAAAATTAGAAAAAAGTAAAGCATTACCTAGCATCTCTGCTTTTGTAAACTATGGTTCTCAAGCATTTTCAGATACATTTTCTTTTTTTGAAAATAACCAAAACTGGTTTGATTCATCATTGTTCGGGGTAAGCTTAAACGTACCAATCTTTAGTAGTTTCGGTAGAAAAACTAAAACAGCGCAGGCTAAAATTGCTTTAGAATCTGCAGACCTAAGACTAGAAGAAACAAAACAAAGACTGTCTTTACTTGCAGAAAAAGCGAAAAGCGAATACCAGTTTAGCATAGAAAAGTACCTTACCGCTAAAAAAAATGTAACCCTTGCAAAAAGAATAGAAAAAAAGCAACGTATAAAGTTCTTTGAAGGTATATCTTCTAGTTTTGATTTACTTCAAGCACAAAATCAACTATACACACAACAACAAAATTACATACAATCTATGCTTGGCGTAATCGCTAATAAAGCAGCTTTAGAAAACGCATTAAACACCTCAATTAAATAATTAAACCGTTATGAAAAACATATATTTATTACTATTAACAGCCTTAATAATAAATGCTTGTAATAAAAAAGAACAAGTTTCTATAGACACACTTATTACAACAAATGATGTAGCCTTGATAAAAGCTACAAAAGCAACTTTGGATGCAAAACAACAAGAAATTTCTGCAGATTTAAAGAAATTAAATGATCGGTTAGATGATTTAAATACCGATAAAAACATTCCGTTAATTACTACTTTTAAAGTAACACAGAACGTGTTTACCCATTTTGTAGAATTACAAGGTGATGTACAAACAAAACAAAATCTATTAGTGTACCCAGAAATGCCAGGTATCTTAAAAAATGTGCTTGTTAAAGAAGGACAAAAAGTTGTAAAAGGACAAGTTTTAGCTACTATTGATGATGGCGGACTAACACAACAACTTGCTCAACTTAACGCAAATGCGCAATTAGCAAAAACAACTTTTGAGCGTCAAAAAAGATTGTGGGAGCAAAAAATTGGTTCAGAAATACAGTTTTTACAAGCAAAAACAACTTATCAAACTCAAAAAAGCGCTGTAGCACAATTAAAAAGTCAGTTAGCAAAAGCTACTATTAGAGCTCCATTTACAGGGGTTATAGATGCTGTTTTTAAAGAAAAAGGTACTGTTATTGCACCAGGAATGGGATCTGAAGTGTTTAGAGTTATCAATTTATCTAAAATGTATATTGAAGCTGAAGTACCAGAAACATACATTGCAAGTATTACAAAAAATAAAGAAGTAGAAGTGTATTTTCCTGTTTTAGGAGAAACTGTTAAATCTAAAGTAAGACAAGTTGGTAATTTTATCAACCCAAACAATAGATCTTTTAAAATAGAGATAGCAGTACCAAACCTAAACGGAACCGTTAAACCAAACTTAACTGCTAAATTAAAGTTAAACGATTATACTAATACAAATGCAATTTTAATACCTCAAAGTATTATTTCTGAAAATGCAGCGGGTGATCAATTTATCTACATCGTTAAAAATAAAAATGAAGCAAACGAAGCTACCGCAGAAAGATTGATTATCGAAACAGGTAAAACACAAGGCGATTTAATTGAAATTGTAAAAAACCTAACGCCTGATGCAGAAATTATTATGGAAGGTGCAAGAAGTGTAAACAACGGGCAAATTGTAAAAGTGATTAATAAATAGCAGAAAAATGGACGACAAAAATAAACAAGTAGACAAAGAATTTAAATTATCTTCTTGGGCAATAAATAACAAAACAACCATATATGTATTGATGTTTTTGTTCTTTTATTTAGGAATTTCGGCCTACTTTACAATGCCAAGAGAAAATTTTCCTGAAATAAATGAAACCAAAATTTACATTAGCTCTGTTTACCCAGGAAACACTGCCGAAGATATAGAAAAGCTAATTACAAACCCTTTAGAAGACAAACTAAAGTCGGTAAGTAATGTTGTTAAAATAACCTCTACCTCTCAAGAAGACTACTCTATTGTTACTGTAGAGTTTGATGAAAGCATTACGGTAGACAAAGCAAAACAAAAAGTAAAAGACGAAATAGACCAAGAAACTGCAGGCGAAGATTGGCCAACTTTTAATGGTGCTAAGGTTACGCCAAATGTTTTTGAGCTAAGCATGTCTGAAGAAGTGCCTATCTTAAACATCAATATATCTGGTAATTACCCTGTTTCTAAATTAAAAGAGTATGGCGAGTTCTTGCAAGATGAAATTGAAGACTTAACAGAGATTAAAAAAGTAGATATTCGAGGTGCACAAGATAAAGAAGTAGAAGTTGCTGTAGATATCTTTAAAATGATGGCTGCTAAAGTTAGTTTTAACGATATTTCTAACGCAATAAACAATGGTAATATTACCATGTCTGCCGGTAATTTTATTACCAGCCAACAAAGAAGAACTATTAGAATAATTGGTGAAATTGAAAAACCAAACGATTTAGGAGACTTTGTAATAAAAGCAGAAAATGGCAACCCTATTTATTTAAAAGATGTTGCAGAAATATACTTTAAAGACAAAGATAAAACTACCTATGCAAGAGAAGATGGCCATGCGGTTGTAATGCTAGATGTTAAAAAAAGATCTGGAGAAAACATGGTTGCTGCTGCCGATAAAATAGGTGTAATTGTAGCAAATGCTAAAAATGAATATTTTCCAAAAGATTTACAAGTAACCATTGCCAATGATCAATCTCCAAAAACAATCGGTCAAGTAGACGACTTGGTAAACAATATTATTTTTGGAGTAATACTAGTGGTTATTGTTCTAATGTTTTTCCTTGGTTTTAAAAACGCAATATTTGTTGGGTTTGCAATACCAATGTCTATGTTTATGTCTTTAATGATTTTAGGAGCTTTAGGATATACGTTAAATACTATGGTGCTTTTTGGTCTTATTATGGGACTAGGTATGTTGGTAGACAACGGAATTGTAGTGGTAGAAAACGTTTATCGTTTGATGGATGAAGAAGGCTTGTCTAGAATTGAAGCTGCTAAAAAAGGAATTGGAGAAATTGCTTTTCCTATTATTATATCTACCGCAACAACGGTAGCTGCATTTATACCTTTAGGTCTTTGGCCAGGTATTATGGGACAGTTTATGGTTATTTTACCAATTACATTATCTATTGTTTTAGGATCTTCTCTATTTGTTGCCATTTTCTTTAATTCAGTTTTAGTATCACAATTTATGAATACTGAAGACAAAGACATGCCTTTAAAAAGCATTATAAAACTAACCAGTATCATGGCAATTGTTGGTCTGTTTATTTTCTTTTTAGGAGGCGAGTACAATGCTTTAGGTACCTTAATTATTTTTACGGCAATTATGCTTTGGGCATATCGATTGGTTTTAAGAAAAGCTGCAAACTACTTTCAAAAAAACACTTTAGTTACGTTAGAAAACTGGTACGAAAGACAATTGAAAAAAGCACTTTCTGGTTGGGCACCTTATATTTTAATTAGCATCACTTTTGTGTTATTAATTATAGCTTTTATGGGTTTTGGCGCTTCTGTAGCATCACAAAGAACAAAAATTGAATTTTTCCCAGACAACAAACCCAATCAAATTGTTGTGTATATCGAATATCCTGAAGGAACAGATATTGAAAAAACAAACACAATTACCAAAAAAATTGAACAGAAAGTCTTTGGGGTATTAAATCAAGATCAATACAAAGATGGCGATTATAACTTTATGATAGAGAGTACCGTTTCTCAAGTAGGTGAAGGTGCCGGAAACCCACAAACAGATGGTGGTTCTTCTGCAGAAATGCCTCACAAAGGAAAAATTACTGCTTCTATGCGTGAGTATAAATATAGAAAAGGTGAAGACAGTGAAATACTGCGCCAAAAAGTACAAGCTGCCTTAGTGGGTATTTATCCTGGAGTATTAATTTCTGTAGAAAAAGATGCAAATGGGCCACCTGCTGGCGCACCAATTAACATTGAATTAAACGGAGAAGATTACGAAGAATTAATTTTTACTGCAGAAAGAATGCGCGACTATTTAAACACGCAAAGTATAGCAGGTGTAGATGAGTTAAAAATTGATGTTAACAAATCGAAGCCAGGTATGCAAGTGATTGTTGATCGTAAAAAAGCAGGAGAACTTGGTGTTAGTACCGGACAAGTTGGACAACAATTGCGTGCTTCTATTTTTGGAAACAAAGCAGGTATTTTTAAAGAAAACGGAGAAGATTACGATATTTACGTTCGCTTTAATAAAAATGATCGTTATAATAAAAGTGCCGTTTTTAATCAAAAAATTACTTTTAAAGATCAAGCGACTGGTAAAACCAAAGAAATTCCGGTAGCTGCAGTAGCTTCTCAAAAAAATAGTTCTGGCTTTAGCGCTATCAAGCATAAAAACGTTAAAAGAGTCGTTACCGTATATTCTGCTTTATCACCAGGCGAAACAGATGCAGGTGCAGTGGTTGCTAAAATTCAGAATTCTATGAAGAATTTTAAAAACCTTCCTAAAGGAATAAAAATTGACTATACTGGTCAAATTGAAGAGCAAAACAAGCAAATGACATTCTTAGTTGGCGCATTTTTTACTGGTTTAATGTTGATATTTTTCATCTTAATTTTTCAGTTTAACTCGGTTTCTAAGCCCGGAATTATAATGTTGGCAATCTTTTTAAGCTTTATAGGTGTTTTTGGTGGTTTGGTAATTTCTGGCGCTCCTTTTGTTATTATGATGACAATGGTTGGTATTATATCGCTTGCTGGTATTGTTGTTAATAATGGTGTTGTTTTATTAGATTATGCAGAATTATTAATTAAACGAAGAAAGCTACAAGATGGTGTTGCAGAAGAAAACTACTTGCCTTTAGATAGCTTGTACGAAACTGTTGTAAAAGCGGGTAAAGCACGTTTAAGACCTGTTTTATTAACTGCCATTACTACTATTTTAGGTTTAATACCATTGGCAATTGGTTTAAACATCAACTTCTTTACCTTGTTTAGCGAATTTGATGCAAATATTTATATGGGTGGAGACAATGTTGTTTTTTGGGGACCATTGGCTAAAACAGTAATTTATGGATTATTGATTGCTACCTTTTTAACATTAATTGTAGTGCCAATTTTATTCTTTTTAATTACTAAGTTTAAAATGAGAATTAAAGGACAATTAAAAACGTCTTAAAGATTAAATTGTATTAAAATGGAATCCTACAAAGTATAAAATCTTTGTAGGATTTTTTTGTAAGTTTGAAACCATGTTTGAAAAAAAGAAGAAATCTTTTACGGTAGATGAAATTAAACGAAAGCTAGAACATTATTGTGTTTACCAAGATAGATGCCATAAAGAAGTGGTACAAAAAATGCATGAATACCAATTGATACCAGAGGCACAAGAAATGATTCTTTTAGATTTACTAAAAGATAACTTTTTAAACGAAGAGCGTTTTGCTAAAAGTTTTGCTAGAGGAAAATTCAGAATTAAGAGTTGGGGAAAACAACGCATTGTTAGAGAACTAAAATTTAAAGAAATTTCGGCCTACAATATTAAAACAGCTTTAAAAGAAATTGACGAAACTGAGTATATTGAAACCATTTATAGAATTACTGAAAACAGAAATAACGTAATTTCTGAACCTAATATTTTTAAAAGAAAGAAAAAGCTAATCGAGTTTTTAATGAGAAAAGGTTTTGAAGCAGCATTAATTTACAAAACAGTAAATGATGTTGTAGACTAGCATAATAGCTTGCAAAATAGGTTAGCCCTGATAGAGCGGTTTGTTTAAGCTCTCACGCTTTTGGGCGTGAAGCGAGTAGCGAAAGCAGGAAATAGCTACTTATATTATTGAGGCAACTTTGCTATGAAAATAGAATCGTTCTTTTGCTTTAGTTTTATAATGTTTTGTACATCTTCATTTGGGATTGCAACCGATAAAACATAGTGTTTAATAAGCCAAGAACCGTTCTTTTTTTGAAGCACTCCAGAACCTCTGCAAGTTCCCATCCAAGTGGTTAAAAGCTCATCGAACCAAACAAAATCTTGATTTTCGTTTGTATAAATATTTCTATCAATTGCTTTAAAACTCCATGCTTTTCCGTTATCAAAATAAGGTTTACTAAATTTAGAAAACTCATTTTTAGACCAATTTTCTGTGGCATCTGTTCCTATAAAAACCGCAAGGCTATCCATTTTATTAAAATACTCTTGATAGTTTGCTTCAGAAGCTGCTTGATGCCAATTGTCTAATAAAAAACTAATACTTGCCTCTAATTCTTGCTGATTAACTTTCGGTTTTTCTACTGTTTTATTACACCCTAAAAAAGTGACTAAAAACAGTAAAAAAATTACTCTATGTATCATTTTTTATCTTTTAAATTTCTTTTAGGAACGGGCAGTTTTAATTGCTTCTTTTTAAGCATGGCTTCTTTCTTATTGCTAAGAATAGATTTTTTAGAAATACTATCTATCTGCGTAGAGTCGATGCCAATATAATCTATCGGAATCGTCATCATATCTTCGAACTCTTTTTTGGTAAGTAAGTTGTTTATTTTACTATTTACAGCAGAAAAAGCTTCAAGAGTTTTGGATACTTGCATATTTACTTCCGATGAAGAAATTGCAGGTATATCTGTTAAATCTGCCAAACGCAATGCTTCATTATAAAAAACATTTACACGAGCTTTAAATGAGGGTAAATTAAATGTTTTTGGCGAAATACTATCTTTTAATTCTTTTACAAGGCCTTTTAGCTCTAAAGCATTAATTAATGCTTCATTAGGAGATACGTTTTCGAACCTTTTGATAAAAACATTTAATGTATTTAAAGCTTTCCAGTCTTCTATTTGTTTATTAAACTTTGGTTTTACAGCTTCAACAGGCTGTTGCTGATAGGTTATACTTAAAGCATTTTTTTGTTGACTAACATTTAAAGTTTCATCTTTTTTTGAACTGCAAGAAAAGAGAATAATGCTAAAGAAAAGGTAAATAAAAGGTTTCACAATTAATAAATATTAAAAGAGTAAAAATACACTTTTAAAAGCAGTAATTATCATTTTAATAAAATTGTAATAAACAGGCACTTATTTTATTAATTTTTATTGAATAAATATTTATATTAAAGTTATTTACGAATACCAAAATTAAGTACTTTTGTTTTTATTAAAATCATAATTACATAAAATATGAGCGAAATCATTTTGGTTTTGGGCGCTGGCGGTCAAATTGGTGTAGAACTTACACTAAAACTTCGCAATATATATGGCAATAACAGTGTTATTGCTTCAGATATTAGAAAAGATACAGAAAGTAGTTTACCCAACGGTCCTTTTGAAGTTATTGACGCTACAGACCAAGCAACTATTTTAAAAATAATTAAAAAATACAATGTTACTCAGGTATATTTATTAGCAGCAATGCTCTCTGCAACAGCAGAAAAATACCCAGAAAAAGCATGGAGTTTAAACATGAATTCTTTACTTGCAGTTTTAAACTTGGCAAAAGATAAACACATAAAACAAGTTTATTGGCCAAGTTCTATTGCTGTTTTTGGCCCTAATACTCCTAAAACAAATACACCACAAAACACCATAATGCAACCTAGTACGGTTTACGGAATTAGTAAAGTTTCGGGCGAATATTGGTGTAAATATTATCATGAAAAATATGGTGTTGATGTTAGAAGCCTTCGCTACCCTGGTGTTATTTCTTGGAAAACAAAACCAGGTGGCGGCACTACAGACTATGCCGTTGATATTTATTTTAACGCCATTGAAAAAGGTGCTTATGAATGCTACTTGTCTAAAAACACCAGACTACCAATGATGTATATGAATGATGCTGTAAATGCAACCATACAATTAATGCAAGCCAACACCAATGCTATAAAAAATAGAACTGGTTATAATTTAGCGGCCATGAGCTTTACACCTCAAGAAATTGCCCAAGAAATACAGCAACAAATTGCTGATTTTAAAATAACATATAAAACCGACTTTAGACAAGAAATTGCAGATAGCTGGCCAGCTACTATAGATGATTCTGAAGCCAGAAGAGATTGGAACTGGAACCATCAATTTGATTTATCTTCTATGACAAAAGATATTATTACTAATATCAAAACAGAAAAAAACCTTTAATGTAAGGTATTTTGTTTTTTACGTCTACCTTAGCATTAAAACAATAAAAGATGAAAGATATTATTGAAAAGAGTTTACAAAATACCCTCACATATACTTCATATAGAGAAAAAGTAATAGAATTATTAAGTGAAAATAAATCTACAGGTCATGTACAATCTGATGACTTGACTAACTATAGTTTGTTAAATGATAAGCGGATGAAAAGGTTAGACAAAACCATTAAATTATCTGACAAAACTATTGCAAAAATTAAAGAATTGAAGCAACCACAAACATGGTTGGTAATTACAGAAGGATGGTGTGGCGATGCAGCTCAAAATTTGCCTGTAATTAATAAGTTAGCAGAAATAAACGATCTAATCGACCTTAAAATTGTTTTAAGAGACGATCATCAAGAATTAATGAATTTATTTTTAACTAATGGCGGAATGGCGATTCCTAAATTAATTGCATTAGACAGCAAAAATGAAGTGTTAAATACTTGGGGACCTAGACCAAGCACTGCTACCCAAATGGTTGCAGACTACAAAAAGGCCAAAGGTAGCTTAGACGCAGATTTTAAGCAAGATTTACAAGTATGGTACAACAAAAATAAAGGGCAAAACGTACAAGAAGACTTTATAGAAATGGTTGAAAAACAACAATAAATATTACTTTTTAAGTGATATTTCACAAATTTAAAATCGGAAATTAATAATTTAATTTCCGATTTTTCTTTTCTGTATCTTTGCCAAATAAATAACACACAATGTTAACAGAATACTCTAAAATTACTGATGATGCTAAAGTATGGGTGTACCCATCGAGCAGAAAATTTTATCCGAATGAAATTGCAGAAGTTGAAGAAAAAATTAAATTATTTATAGAGAACTGGAAACCTGAAGATGAAAACTTTAAAGCTTCTTACCAGTTTTTATACAATAGATTTATTGTTCTGTTTGCAGATGATGAAGCTTCAAATCTTACAAGTGCAGATATCGATGCCTCTGTCTCTTTTATTTTAAACCTACAAGAAGAATATAAAATTGAGCTTTTAGATAAAATGAATGCTTGTTTTAAGCAAGGTGAGTTTGTACAATATAAAGACTTAAAAGAGTTTAAAAAATTATTAAAAAACAGAGCTCTAACTGCTAAAAGCATCATTTTTGATAACTTAATAACCACCAAAGTAGATTTCGAAAATAATTGGGAAATTCCTCTTGAAGATAGTTGGTACAATAGATACCTGTATAAATTAATGGTCTAAAATAGCTGCAATATTAGGTTTAAAATAATTTGGCCCTTTTAATACTTTACCGTCTTCTCTGTAAATAGGTTTACCATCTTCCCCTAATTTACTCATATTACTGTGTTGTATCTCATTAAAAACATCGGTTATTTTGTCTTGTAAACCATGCTCTATAATTGTACCACATAAAATATATAACATATCGCCCAAGGCATCTGCAATTTCTACCAAATCATTATTTTCTGCAGCCTCCAAATATTCTTCGTTTTCTTCTTTCATTAAATTAAATCGAAGTGTTGTTCTATCATTACCAATTTTTGCAATTGGTTTTTGATTCATGTTTAATTTAAAAGCGGTATGAAATGCTGTTACTGCTGCTAATTTATCTTTCATCTTATTTAATATATAATGTGTTAAAACAAATTAATCTAAGTATTTTATTTTAATAGAAGTTACTCTAAAACAGTTAACTTGTTGAATAAATTTGTAATTTTGTAAAAATTAAAGTGATTAATTTTCTGTAGACAAGATATTAAAACTTTTTTACAAAACACAAATTTTATTGTGTGGTATTGATCGATTTAAATTAAATTAAAATGATGTTTTTAGCTGCTTATTTTACTCCTGGTCGTATTGCTTTTATGATTTTTTTTATAGTTTCTTTTATAACTTTAATGATCTACAGCTATCGAAAAGACATAAAAAACCATAACAGATATTACAAAGGTGCTGGTAAAAAAGTAGTTATTTACTGTATTCTTACCATCGCTATTTTTGTAGCAATTCGCTTTTTATTTGGCAATTAATTAGCTGCCATTTTTTCTACAGCGCTTAATTTCTGATGATCTAAAACCGTGTATCCTTCGTTATTTATACTCGCAGAAGGCACATATTTTACATCTAAAACAAGTTTGTTAAAGTCATAAGAATAAATTTGATATACCTTTTGTGCAAAAGACTCTTCGTGATAATTAACTAAAATGTACATAAAGGCATCTAAGTTTTCTATTTCTTTATTGGTGTATTTATACAACGGGCTTTTATCATCTATTTCATGAACAACCGTCCAGATTGTAGGTAAATACATAATTTTATTACGCTCTAGATTTAATGTGTAAAAGTTACGTTTTAATTCTTGATTTTCATCTTTTTCTGTTATCGATAATGTTACTGTAATTTCGGGTTCTATCATTACAGTTTTTCTACTATTCATTAAGCGAAACATAAGTGCTCTGTCTTTTTTAAAAGGCCTAAGAATTAGGTTGTCGCTAAATTTTAAATTGGCTTTTGGTTTCGAAAATCGACCGTATAACAAACCAGTTATAAAAGAAAAACTTAACAAACCAATCATTGCCTCAAAAGCGGCAATAAAATTAGCCAACAAACCATTGGGTGCTATGCCACCATAACCAACCGTTGTTAATGTTTGTGTACTAAAAAAGAATCCGTTTAAAAAATCGTCTAAAAAGACACCTTTTGATTTCGTAATTTCTTCGATACCAATTGCCACATATAACATGCCAAAAAACACATTTAAAAAGACATAAGAAATTAGAATTAAAAGAAAAAAATGAGGCCATGAAATTTCGGTAAAATAAGAGTACAAATCACCAATACTTCTTTTTTTATTGATATGTAAAACATTGCTTGTACCGGTATCACTAATAATACCTTTTGCATTGTGTTTGGTTGCATAACCAAAACCCGGATCTTTAACTTTCTGTGCCATTTTATTTTTCTAAATCTAAATACTTAAAACAATATTTTGTGTGGTCGTTTACCATGCCAATAGCTTGCATATATGCATAAACCACTGTAGAACCTACAAATTTAAAACCCCTTTTCTTAAGGTCTTTAGAAATTTGGTCTGATAGTTTTGTTGTTGCAGGCACTTCTGTTCGGTCTGTAAATTGATTAATTATTGGTTTATTATTTACATAAGACCATATAAAGTTAGAAAAAGAGCCAAACTCTTGTTGTGTCTTAATAAATAATTGTGCGTTTGTTATAGCGCTTTTTATTTTTAGCCTATTTCTAATAATTCCTGAATCTTGTAAAAGAGAATCGTATTTAGTTTGTTTGTATTTGGCTATTTTATGATAGTCAAAATTATTAAATGCTTTTCTAAAATTTTCTCTTTTATTTAAAATTGTAATCCAACTTAACCCTGCCTGAAAGGTTTCTAAAACTAAAAACTCGAAAAGGGTTTCATCATCATAAACAGGTGTACACCATTCAACATCATGATATTCTTGATATAATTTACTATCTGTAACCCAATCGCATCTGTGCTTCATTTTTTTAAGTTGAAATTACTGTTAAAAATACTTATATCATTCACGTTTCATATTTTTTTTGCAACTTTACAATAATTAATGTCTTAACTATGAAAAAAATTCAAAACTTTATATTCTTAATTTTTATATTTCTGATTTTAATTGCCTGTGGTTCATCAAAAATAAATAAAGAAAAACCTGTAGTTATTGCTAATGACAGCTTATCATACGAAGTAATAATTATAGACAACGGTTTTAACTTGTATTTAAATTCTGTAGCGCAACCCAGAAAGTATTATTCGCAACAATACCTAGAAAGTAGAAATTATATGTTTGTAACTACCTGGAATATAAGAGCTCAAAATCCGTTACAATTTAACCCAAATATTTACGAAAACACAATCGAATATACCAATACTATTGATTATGGCTACGAGGTAAATTACCTGCTATTTAACTATTTTATGTTTGCTCAACAGAAATATAAAATGAGTTTAAACGGTGGTTTTAATAATCGAATTAGATAGTTTTCTTTTGATAGCTTATAAAACTATAATCGTACTTATTTTTATCATCGGCAGTAAAATTCTCTCTTCTTACTTCTTTCCAAACACTAAGATCTATCTGAGGAAAAAAGACATCTGCTTCAAATTCTTGATGAACCTGAGTAATATCTAATTGATCTACCAAATCTTTTTCTATAGCCTCTTTATATATTTGTGCGCCACCAATAATAAATATATTTGCGTCGTTTTCTACTAGTTTTATAGCTTCTTCTATACTATTGGCAACCAAACAACCGTCTTTAAAATAATTTTTATTTCTGGTTATAATAATTGTTGTTCTATTTGGCAAAGGTTTCCCTATAGATTCGAAGGTATTTCTACCCATTAAAATGTGATGCCCAGTGGTTACTTTTTTAAATCTTTTTAAATCTGCTGGTAAATGCCAAATTAAGTCATTGTCTTTCCCTAAAGCATTATTTGTTGCAATGGCGGCAATAATTGTAATCATCATTTAAAACTATTTTTAGTGTAAAGATATTTTAGCGTTTTTGGTAGTCTCTTTTATTGAATTAGATAAAGGTTCTTAGACGGCTACTTTTCCTTTAATATGTGGGTGCGGATCGTAGTCTGTCAACTCAAAATCATCAAAAGAAAAATCGAAAATACTTTTTATAGCACTATTTAACTTCATTTTAGGCAAGGGTCTAATTTCTCTAGACATTTGCAACTCTAACTGTTCAACGTGATTGTTATAAATATGTGCATCACCAAAAGTATGTATAAATTCTCCTGGTTGATACCCACAAACTTGCGCAATCATCATTGTAAACAATGCATAAGAAGCAATGTTAAAAGGCACTCCTAAAAAAATATCAGCACTTCTTTGATATAATTGGCAAGATAATTTTCCGTCTGCTACATAAAATTGAAAAAAAGCATGACATGGCGGCAAGGCAGCTTTACCATTTGCTACATTTTCTGAGAAAGAAACAGAAGTATCTGGCAATACCGAAGGATTCCATGCAGAAACCAACATTCTTCTAGAGTTTGGATTGTTTTTTAAAGTTGCAATAACTTCTTTTAATTGGTCTACTTCATCACTATTCCAATTTCTCCATTGATGTCCATAAACAGGCCCTAAATCTCCGTTTTCATCAGCCCAAGAATCCCATATTTTAACTCCGTTATCTTGTAGATATTTAATATTTGTATCTCCATTTATAAACCAAAGTAGTTCATATATTATAGATTTTAAATGCAATTTTTTAGTGGTTACCATCGGAAAACCTTCACTTAAATCAAAACGCATTTGGTACCCAAAAACACTTTTTGTGCCCGTACCTGTTCTATCTCCTTTTTCGTTCCCGTTTTCTAAAACATGTTTTACTAAATCGTGGTATTGTTTCATAGTAATCTTTGCATTTAATTTATATTGAACATTACTTAAAATGAACAGTTGTAAAAATAAAAAAAGCTTCAACTAATTTGTTGAAGCTTTTTAAATAATATTTTAAAGTTATTAACGATTGTAAGAAACCTTTTTTAGCCAATAATCATTCCTGCAATTGTTGCCGACATTAAAGAGGCTATAGTACCACCTATTAATGCTTTTATACCAAATTCTGACAATACTTTACGTTGCCCAGGAGCTAAAGAACCAATACCACCTATTTGTATACCAATAGAAGCAAAGTTTGCAAAACCACACAACATATAGGTTGCCATTATAATCGATTTATTAAAATTTAAATGGGTAGCATTTGCTATATTTTTTAATTCTGCTAATTGTATATAACCAACAAACTCGCTAGCAGCTAATTTAATACCTAACAACTGCCCCATCATAGAAATATCTTGAGTTGGCACTCCAATTAACCACATTAAAGGTGCAAAAATAGAGCCTAAAATAAACTCTAAAGACAATGCTTGATATGCCGTATTTTGTGCAATAATGGTGTTTAGAGTAGTAATATCTCCTACCCAACCTAAAATACCATTTAACATGGCTATTATAGCAACAAAAACCAACAACATTGCACCCACATTAACCGCCAATCGTAAACCTTCTGAAGTACCATTAGCAATGGCATCTAAAATATTAGAACCTATTTTTTCTTGAGAAACAGTAACGTCTGTATTTACTTTTTCTGTTTGCGGATACAGTATTTTTGAAATAACAATTGCACCTGGTGCAGCCATTACAGATGCTGCTAATAAATGCTTTGCAAAAACAAGCTCTAAAACTTTATCTCCACCACCTAAAAAACCTATATAAGCAGCCAATACGGCCCCTGCAACAGTTGCCATACCGCCAATCATTACCAATAGCATTTCTGAACGATTCATTTTTTCTAAATAAGCCTTTATTAAAAGCGGAGCTTCTGTTTGACCTAAAAAGATATTACCTGCAACCGAAAGACTTTCCATACCAGAAATTCCTAAAAATTTAGACAATCCGATGGCTAATACTTTAACTACTTTTTGAATAATTCCTAAATAAAACAACAAAGAAGTTAGTGCAGAAAAGAAGATAATAGTAGGCAATACTTGAAAGGCAAAAATGTAACCAAACTTGTTCATATCGCCAACAATACCTGCAAAAAGAAACTCACTACCAGCCTTTGTATATGCTAAAATTTCTATAAAAACACCTCCAACTAACTCGAACACCGTTTGTATAAATGGCACTTTTAAAACACCTACAGCAATTAACAATTGCAAAGCAAGACCAATACCTACTTTTTTCCAATCGATTGCTTTTTTATTGGCACTAAATATAAAAGCAATTAAAATTAATGAAAACATACCCAACACACCACGCCATAAACTTCCGATAGAGAAACCATTACTCGGTAAAATTTTGGTGACTATGGTTGCCATTTCTGCATCTTGAGAAAACAGTGACATTGACATTAAACAAAAAACGACGGTACCTATTTTTTTCATAATCATGATGATCTATTATTAAGAGCGTTTACTTATTTCGTCTCTAAGTTTGGCCGCCAATTCGTAATTTTCGTCAGTAACAGCATTCGTTAATTTTTGATTTAGTTCTTCTAAAGACAATGATGAATAGTTAGACTCTTTTGCAGCTACTAAAGCATCTAAATCTATGTCCTCTTTTTCTGTTTCTGAAATAGAGGTAATCCCTAATTCTTCTTCAATTTTTAAAAACACTCCCGCTTTTTCTAAAATATTCTCATACGTGTAGATAGGTGCATTAAAACGAACCGCTATTGCAATTGCATCTGATGTTCTTGCATCAATAACCTCTTCTACCCCATCTTTTAAACAAATTAGGCTAGAAAAAAATACTCCATCTATTAATTTATGAATAATAACTTCTTTTACTGCAATAGAAAATCGATCAGAAAAGGTTTTAAATAAATCGTGGGTTAATGGTCTTGGCGGTCTAATTTCTGTCTCTAAAGCAATTGCTATAGATTGTGCCTCGAAAGCGCCAATAATGATTGGCAATGTACGCGTACCATCTACCTCACTTAAAACCAATGCATAAGCACCAGTTTGAGTTTGGCTGTAAGAAATGCCTTTGATATTTAATTGAATGAAACTCATGAGTTTTTTTACCTAAAACTAAAAAAGAAATCGCTCTCTTTTTTTATTTTAATTGTACTGCTTTTAAAAGGGCACAATTTAGGAAAAATAATAGCTTAAAAACTGATATTTCTCTAAAATATATTCAATAAAAATTTTAACTACTTGCGTGAAGGATTGAAGCAACTGTTTGAGCTCTCCCGATTTTTTATCGGGAAGCGAGTGCGGAAAGCCAGACGAAATTATTTGAATTGGATGTTGATTTAAAATAAAAACCTATCAAAACAAATTATTTTGATAGGTTTTATAAACTTTTGCTTACTCAAATAATTTGGGCACGCCCAAAAATTAAGAAGCTTTAAAAGCTTTTAGTTTTTCTATTAATTTAGGCACTACATCAAAAGCATCACCTACAATACCATAGTCTGCCGCTTTAAAAAACGGCGCCTCTGGATCGGTATTTATAACCACTTTTACTTTAGAGGCATTGATGCCTGCCAAATGCTGTATGGCACCAGAAATACCAATTGCAATATATAAATTAGAAGCTACTGGCTTACCTGTTTGCCCAACATGCTCTCCGTGTGGTCGCCAACCTAAATCGGAAACTGGTTTAGAACAAGCTGTAGCGGCATTTAACACATCTGCCAACTCTTCAATCATGCCCCAGTTTTCTGGACCTTTTAACCCTCTACCTGCAGAAACAACTACTTCTGCATCTGCAATGGTTACTTTACCTGTAACTCTTTCTATTTTTTCTGATGTAACAGTGGTTTCGATAAGTGCTGCCTCAAAATTTTCGGTGGTTCCAGAAACAGGATTCTCATGAATACCGTAAGAATTTTTTGCAACTCCGATTACCTTGTTTTCTGTGTTAATAGTTGTATTTGAAAACGCTTTGTTAGAAAATGCTTTTCTTTTTACTGTAAATGGCGATACACTAGAAGGTACATCTACCGTATTAGAAACATACCCTGCATTTAAATTAACTGCTACTAAAGGCGCTAAATACAAACCATCGATACTAGAATCTACAACAACAACTGTTGCATTTTCTGCAGTTGCCACATTGGTAACTAAATTTGCATATTGTTTGGCATTAAAAGTACTTAAACTTGGGTTAGATACTGCAACTACTTTCTCTGCACCGTAAGTATATAACTCAGAAGCATCGCTAACATTAACAGTTAACGCAACAACATTTGTACCTAATTGTTCGGCAACTTTTTTACCGTATGAAACTACTTCTAAAGCAGTTTTTTTAAATTTTCCTTCCGATGAATCGGCAAAAACTAAAACAGACATATTTTTATTTTTTAAATTTTTCCTAAGCTAGACTCAGGAACTTATTATATATTTTGATAACCTTTTGTAAAGATTCTGAAACGAGTTCAGAATAATATAACCTGCGATTAAATTACCTTTGCTTCATTATGCAATAAGCTAATTAGCTCATCTACATTATCTGCGTCTATTAACTTTACAGCTCCTTTTGGTGCTGGTTTTTCAAAAGAATTAATACCCGTTGACAGTTCTGATTCACTTGGCTCTATAACTTGTAAAGATTTTTTACGTGCCATCATAATACCACGCATGTTTGGTATTCTTAAATCTTTTTCTTCTACAATACCTTTTTGTCCACCAATTACAATTGGTAGGCTAGAAGATAATGTTTCATTACCACCATCAATTTCTCTAATTGCAGTTACCTTTTCGCCATCTAGCTCTACACCAACACAACCATTAATAAAATTAAAATCTGTTAACGCTGCTAGCATACCTGGTACCATTTGCCCATTATAATCTGCAGACTCTTTACCTGCTAATATCATATCGAATGCTCCATTTTTTACAAATGCTGCAAGCTCTTTGGCAACTTGTAAACCATCTGTTGGATTGGCATTTACACGAACTGCTTCATCTGCACCAATCGCCAAAGCCTTTCTTAATGTTGGTTCTGTTTCTGCTCCTCCTACATTTATAACTGTAATCGTTGCTCCTTGCTTTTCTTTAAACCACATTGCTCTAGTTAAACAAAACTCATCGTAAGGGTTTATTACAAACTGCACGCCATTTGTATCAAATTTTGTATCGTTCTCTGTAAAATTAATTTTAGAGGTAGTATCTGGTACGTGACTTATACAAACTAATATTTTCATAAAATTCTTTTTTTTACTTTTATTGTGCTACGAATTTACGCTTTTTTTTTAAAAAATACTATGCATGCATAGTATTTTTTAATTTATTTAACACTTTTAGAAAAAGGATTGAGATATTTAAACAAAATAAAACTCGTTTTTGTGTAAAAGTGATTAAAAAAATGATTTTTAATTGCTTACTTTTGCATTTGAAAATTACTAATTACAATATATACTAAATGAAAACAGTTCAATTCAGAGAAGCAATTTGCGAGGCTATGAGTGAAGAAATGCGCAGAGATGAAAGCATTTACTTAATGGGCGAAGAAGTTGCAGAATACAATGGTGCTTACAAAGCATCTAAAGGTATGTTAGATGAGTTTGGTGCCAAACGTGTTATAGACACTCCTATTGCAGAGTTAGGTTTTGCAGGTGTTGCAGTAGGATCTGCAATGAACGGCAATAGACCTATTGTAGAGTATATGACTTTTAACTTTTCTTTAGTTGGTATTGATCAAATAATAAACAATGCCGCAAAAATTAGACAAATGTCAGGTGGCCAATTCAATTGTCCTATAGTATTTAGAGGCCCAACAGCTTCTGCAGGTCAATTAGGTGCAACACACTCACAAGCATTTGAAAACTGGTTTGCAAACACACCTGGATTAAAGGTAATTGTACCTTCTAACCCATACGATGCAAAAGGTTTATTAAAAGCAGCTATTAGAGATGATGATCCTGTAATTTTTATGGAATCTGAGCAAATGTATGGTGATAAAATGGAAATTCCGGAAGGAGAATACATTATACCTATCGGTGTTGCAGATATTAAAAGAGAAGGAACAGATGTAACTATAGTTTCTTTCGGAAAAATTATTAAAGAAGCATACAAAGCTGCAGATGAGTTAGCTAAAGAAAATATTTCTGTAGAAATTATCGATTTAAGAACAGTACGTCCTATGGATCATGCTGCCATTATAACTTCAGTTAAAAAAACAAACAGATTGGTAATTTTAGAAGAAGCATGGCCTTTTGCTAGTGTTTCATCAGAAATTACCTATAGAATACAAGATGAGGCTTTCGATTATTTAGATGCGCCAATCAAAAGAATTACTACAGCAGATACACCTGCACCGTATTCACCAGTTTTATTTGAAGCTTGGATACCTAATGCAAACGATGTTATAAAAGCAGTGAAAGAAGTATTGTACGTTAAGTAACAACTTCTTAAAAGCACAAAATTAAAATCCTTTTTTCTTTATTGAAAAAAGGATTTTTTTAGTAAATAATGAATTTTAAATCACTTCGAAAACAATTACGTAAATACAAGCTTAAAACTAGAAGAAATTTTAATAGATTTATTACTTTTGTAGACTATTATTTTAACCCTTAGTAAGAAAAGAAAATTATGAGCGAAGATAAAAAAGGAAAATTAACTTTTGATGTATTGATTGAAATACCAAAAGGAAGTAGAAATAAATACGAATACGATTTTGCTTTGCACAAAATTCGTTTTGATAGAATGTTATTTTCATCTATGATGTATCCAGGTGATTATGGGTTTATACCAGAAACACTTGCCTTAGATTCAGATCCGTTAGATGTTTTAGTTTTAGGACACCAACCAACCTACCCAATGGTGGTTATGGAAGTAAGACCTATTGGTGTTTTTTACATGACAGACGAAAAAGGACCAGATGAAAAAATTATATGTGTTCCTGTTTCTGATCCTATTTGGAGTGGAAAAATGGATATTGCAGATTTAAATCCACACAGATTAAAAGAAATCGAACACTTTTTTCAAGTATACAAAGATTTAGAAAAGAAAAAAGTAGATACTGGTGGCTGGGGTAATGCAGAAGATGCGATAAAAATTTACCATGAATGTGTAACTCGTTACGACAATAGCGAACATAAGAAAAAGAGGACTTTTACGATATAAATTATCAAATACTCAATAAAACAGCAAATAAATAAACCATCTTTTAAATAAAGGTGGTTTTTTTATTAATTTGATTTTAGTACTTTTACCTCCGTTTTAAACTAATCAAATTAAAAATAATATATGGAATCAATGATGATTTGGATGCCAATTGTAATGGCTGTTTTAGGTTTAATCTACATGTGGGTTAAACAATCTTGGGTAATGAAGCAAGATGCTGGTGATGGTAAAATGAAAGAAATTTCTGATTACATTTACGAAGGAGCTTTGGCTTTCTTAAGCGCAGAATATCGGTTACTTGCCATTTTTGTAGTCGTTGTAAGTATTGCATTAGCGGCTGTTTCATTTATAGTACCTACCACACATATTTTAATTGTAGTCGCATTTATTTTTGGAGCCGTTTTTTCTGCTTTCGCAGGAAATATTGGCATGAAAATAGCAACTAAAACAAACGTTAGAACTACACAAGCTGCAAAAACTAGCTTACCAAATGCATTAAAAATTTCTTTTGGTGGTGGTACTGTAATGGGCTTAGGTGTAGCTGGTTTAGCTGTTTTAGGTTTAACCGCATTTTTTATTGCATTCTTTCACTTTTTTATGGGTGGCGTTTGGACAAACACCATGGACATGACAATAGTCTTAGAAACCCTAGCGGGTTTCTCTTTAGGTGCAGAATCTATTGCATTATTTGCTAGAGTTGGTGGAGGAATCTACACAAAAGCTGCAGATGTTGGGGCAGATTTAGTTGGTAAAGTAGAAGCTGGTATTCCTGAAGACGACCCAAGAAACCCTGCTACAATTGCAGATAATGTGGGTGATAATGTAGGTGATGTTGCAGGAATGGGAGCAGATTTATTCGGTTCTTATGTTGCAACTGTTTTGGCTGCCATGGTTTTAGGAAACTACGTAATTAAAGATATGGGCGGAAGTATTTCTGATGCCTTTGGCGGAATTGGCCCAATTTTATTGCCAATGGCAATTGCGGGTGCAGGTATTATTATATCTATAATTGGTACATTATTAGTGAAAATTAAAAATAATGATGCCAAAGAAGACCAAGTAATGAGCGCTTTAAATAAAGGAAACTGGACGTCTATTGTCTTAGTTGGTCTTTCTTGTTTTGGATTGGTAACTTGGATGTTGCCAGAAACAATGCAAATGGAATTCTTTGGCGAAGGTTTGCAAGAAATTTCTTCAATGCGTGTTTTTTATGCTACACTTGTAGGTTTGGTAGTTGGCGCAGTAATATCATCTGTTACAGAATATTATACAGGATTAGGGAAATCGCCTATCTTAAAAATAGTACAACAATCATCAACAGGAGCAGGAACAAACATCATTGCTGGTTTGGCAACTGGTATGATTTCTACATTCCCTTCAGTAATCTTATTTGCTGGTGCTATATGGGCATCGTACGCTTTTGCAGGTTTCTATGGTGTGGCTTTAGCTGCATCTGCAATGATGGCAACCACAGCTATGCAATTAGCAATTGATGCATTTGGACCTATCTCTGACAACGCAGGTGGAATTGCAGAAATGAGCGAACAAGAACCAATTGTAAGAGAACGAACAGACATTTTAGATTCTGTTGGTAACACAACTGCAGCTACTGGTAAAGGATTTGCTATTGCCTCTGCGGCATTAACATCTCTGGCTTTATTTGCTGCTTATGTAACCTTTACAGGCATAGATGGTATCAATATTTTTAAAGCACCTGTTTTAGCCATGCTATTTGTAGGTGGAATGGTGCCTGTTGTATTTTCTGCGTTGGCGATGAATGCTGTTGGTAAAGCTGCTATGGAAATGGTACAAGAAGTAAGAAGACAATTTAAAGTAATTCCTGGTATTATGGAAGGTACTGGAAAACCAGAATACGATAAATGTGTGGCAATATCTACACAAGCATCCTTAAAAGAAATGATGTTACCTGGTTTGCTAACCATTGGTTTTCCTTTAGTTATTGCATTTTTACCTTTGGCTTTCGGTATGGATAAATTAGCAATTGCAGAAATGTTAGGTGGCTATATGGCAGGTGTAACAGTATCTGGTGTTTTGTGGGCTATTTTCCAGAACAATGCTGGTGGTGCTTGGGACAATGCTAAAAAATCTTTTGAAGCTGGTGTAGAAATCAATGGAGAAATGACTTACAAAGGTTCTGAAGCTCATAAAGCTGCTGTAACCGGAGATACTGTTGGAGATCCTTTTAAAGATACTTCTGGACCGTCAATGAACATTTTAATTAAGTTAACCTGTTTAATCGGTTTGGTAATTGCACCAATTTTAGGAGGTCATTCTGATACAAATACACATAGTGAAGCAATCAAAAAAGAGGTAAAAGTTCAGATAAAAAAATCTTCTGATGATTTAGCCACAGCAACCATAACTACTTCTAAAACAGAAAATGGTAAAACTGTTACAGAGGTTCAAAAAATTGAGGGAACAATTGCAGAAATTGAAAAGAAGGCTAATGAAGCCGGAACAATCGTGTCTGTAAATGTTGATAAAACAACTAAAACTGAAGAAGTAAATGTAGTTGTAAAATAATAAGAATAAATTCTTTTTCAAATACACTAAAAAAGCATCCTAAACTCTAGGATGCTTTTTTTTATGAAATTATATGTAATTTTAAATAGTAACTTAAAACGCATATCGTTGAGGCCCACCTCTGCGAATATCTTCGCTAGCAACTTCTTCGAATTGAGTAAAATTATTTCTAAATGCGTTTGATAATTTAAATGCTGTTTTATAATATGCTTCATCATTATTCCAAGTAGCTCTCGGACTTAATAATTCGGTTGGCACTCCAGGACATGTTCTTGGCTGTGCTACTCCAAAAACAGAATGAATATGGTAATCTTCGTATCTATAACTGCCTAAATCGCCATTTAAAACAGCAGCAATCATTGCTCTTGTATATTTTAATGGCATTCTTCTTCCAACGCCATATTGTCCACCAGACCAACCTGTATTAATCAACCAAACATTAACATTTGCATCTTTCATTTTCTTACTAAGCATCTCTGCATATTTTGTAGGATGTAAAGGCATAAAAGGTGCACCAAAACAGGCAGAAAAACTAGGTGTTGGTTCTTTAATACCCGCTTCGGTTCCTGCAACTTTTGCAGTATATCCAGAAATAAAATGATAAGCTGCTTGGTTAGGTGTTAATTTAGAAATTGGAGGCAATACTCCGAAAGCATCCGCAGTTAAAAAGAAAATATTCTTTGGATTTTTACCAATGGAAGGTTGTTTGATATTTTCTATGTGATCTATTGGATAACTAACTCTGGTATTTTGCGTGATTGAAGTATCTGTAAAATCGACAACCCCATTTGTATCCATAACCACATTCTCTAGGATTGCGCCTTTTTTAATGGCTCCAAAAATCTCTGGTTCTTGTTCTTTTGATAAGTTAATCACTTTTGCATAACAACCACCTTCAAAATTAAAAACGGTGTTTTCTGCAGTCCAACCATGTTCATCATCACCAATTAAACTTCTTTCCGGATCTGTAGAAAGGGTTGTTTTACCGGTTCCAGACAGTCCAAAGAAAATAGCTGTATCCCCATTTTTACCAACGTTTGCAGAGCAATGCATTGGCAGGGTATTTTTGAATACAGGAAGAATAAAATTTAATGCAGAAAAAATTCCTTTTTTAATTTCGCCTGTATATCCTGTTCCTCCAATTAGTGCAATTTTCTTTGTGAAATTTAAAATAGCAAAATTGTGTTGTCTTGTTCCGTCTACTTTTGGGTCTGCCATAAAACCGGGTGCATTTACAACCGTCCATTCTGGTTCAAAATCTTTAAGTTCGGCTTCTGTTGGTCTTAAAAACATGTTATAGGCAAACATATTACTCCAAGGAAACTCGTTGACAACCCTAATATTTAACTTGTAATTTTCATCTGCACATGCATACGAATCTCTCACAAATATTTCTTTATTAGAAAGATACGCTGTTACTTTAGCATATAGAGCATCAAACTTATCTGTATCAAAAGGAAGATTAATATCACTCCACCAAACCTCGTCTTTGGTTATTGCGTCTTTTACAATAAAGCGATCTTTGGGTGAACGCCCTGTAAACTCACCAGTGTTTACAGCGATAGCACCTAAAGAAGAAACCTCTCCTTGTTTCTTTTTAATAGTTTCATCAAACAGTTTGTCTGAAGTTAACTGATATTTAATTGTTGCATTTTTGATTCCTAGACTATTTAACGAAATCGATTTCGTATTTGTATCTACCATATCAATATAAATTTTTAAATGAGCCTCAAAATTAAGAAATATTTCGAAATAGAAACTACTTATGCAGTGCTTTCTTTAAAAAAAATATAAGTAAAGTTAACCATGCAAAAATAAAAAATGATCCCCCTAATGGTGTTACAAACCAAATCGATTTTGCTGTTATCGGTGTCAACTGAATTGCATAAATAGATCCCGAAAAAAACAAGATTCCTATAAATAATAGATAACTAACTGTGTTTTTTTGCTGTAATGAAAAACCACTATAGGTGTTTACAAAAAAGAGTACTAACACATGATAGATTTGATATCGTACAGCTGTATTAAAACTTTGTAATTCTGACGCGCTTAAAATTTCTTTTAATGCATGTGCCCCAAAAGCACCTAAAATAATGGCAACAAGCCCTAAAAAAGAAGCAATAACTAAATTTTTAAACATATTTAAAGCTTTTTGTTTAATTTTAAACAATTAATGTATCTTCGTAAAGAAACAAAATTACACTTTTTATCTATGAAAAACATACTAATAATAGGCGCAGGTAAATCGAGTGCTGCTTTAATAAAATACCTTTTAGATAAATCTGATGAAGAAAATCTACAAATTACAATTGGAGATATTTCTACAGAAAATGCTTTAAAATTATTAGATAATCACAAGAATGGTAGTGCAATTGTTTTAGATGTTTTTGACAAAAATCAACGTGAAAAAGAAATAAAAAAGGCTGATATTGTTATCTCTATGCTGCCTGCAAAACTACATATTGATGTTGCCAAAGACTGTATATTAAATAAAAAACACATGGTAACTGCTTCTTATATTTCTAAAGAAATGAAAGAATTAGACAGTGCTGCTAAAAAAAATGGACTCGTTTTTATGAATGAAATTGGTTTAGACCCTGGTTTAGATCATATGAGCGCCATGCAAATGTTAGATAAAATAAGAGCAAAAAATGCCAAAATGTTGTTATTTGAATCATTTTGTGGTGGTTTGGTTGCCCCAGAAAGCGACTCTAATTTATGGAATTATAAATTTACATGGAATCCTAGAAATGTTGTTTTAGCAGGCCAAGGTGGCGCAGCAATGTTTATTCAAGAAGGGACTTATAAATACATACCCTATCATAAATTATTTAGAAGAACCGAATTTTTAAAGATTCATGGGAGTGGAAACTTTGAGGCTTATGCCAATAGAGATTCTTTAAAATATAGAAGTATTTATGGTTTAGATGAAATACCAACCATGTACAGAGGAACCATAAGAAGAGTGGGCTTCTCTAGAGCTTGGAATATTTTTGTGCAATTAGGCATGACAGACGATTCTTACACTATTGAAGATTCTGAAAACATGAGTTACAGAGACTTTGTGAATTTATTTTTAGCCTATTCTCCTTCTGATTCTGTAGAATTAAAATTACGGTCTTACCTTAAAATAGATCAAGATGATATTATGTGGGAAAAATTAATTGAGCTAGATCTTTTTAACCCGAAGAAAAAAATAGGGTTAAAAAATGCTACTCCTGCTCAAATACTTCAAAAAATATTAGAAGACTCTTGGTCTTTAAAAGAAACAGATAAAGACATGATTGTAATGCAACATCTTTTTGGTTTTGAAATTGATGGCAAAAAACAACAAATAGAAAGTAGTTTAATTGTTTTAGGAGAAAACCAGACTTATACCGCTATGGCTAAAACAGTGGGGTTACCCGTTGCAATTGCTGCGTTAAAAATAGTAAAAGGAGAAATAACAACACCTGGCGTACAACTACCTATAAACAAAGAGGTTTACGAACCTATTTTAAAAGAATTAGAAAACTATGGCATTCTCTTTCAAGAGAAAGAAGGCACATATTTAGGTTACAACCCAAACAACGTAATTGGTTAATAAAGTAACTGTTTATCTATACAAAATCTTGCATAATACCTATTAAGGTATTTGCATCTTGAAAACCTGTTTGGCGCCATTTCATCTCTCCATTTTTATAAATCATAAAAGTGGGATTTCCTTTTACCCTTAATGCACTTGCAAGAAGTTCATTTTTTTGGATATCTATTTTAATAACCTTGGCTTTATCGCCTAATGCAGCAGCAACGTCTCTTAGAGTAAGTACGGTATTCTCTACATCGTTCCAATCTGTGTAAAAGTCGATTAAAACTGGCTTTTCTGCATCAATAAGCTCCCCAAATTTCGTCATCTTATAAAGTATTTCGGTGGGGGGAACCATTTTATTTTGAGTTAGTTAGTAAACAAATGTAAATAAAAAAAATTAAATCAATAAAAATTTATTCTTTTTTTAACTCTATCACTGTAATTTCTGGCCAGATACCAACTCTACCAGGAAAAAAATGATATCCAAACCCCCTATTTACGTTAATATACCTGCCAAATTCTTTGTACAAACCTGCCCATTGTTTGTATGCAAACTGAGACGGACTCCATTTAAACCAGCCCGGCAGCTCGATACCCATTTGCAAACCATGTGTATGCCCACTTAAAGTTAACTGATAATTTAATGGATCTTTCTTTACTTTATGTTCCCAATGACTTGGGTCGTGCGACATTAATATTTTAAAATCTTCTTTCTTAACACCAGCAGACGCTTTTTGTAAATCGCCAGATTGATTAAAGCCTTTGCCCCAATTTTCCACTCCTAAAAGCGCAATTTTTTCACCTCCTTTTTCTAGGTATCGATGTTCATCTAATAATAATTCGAACCCTATTTTTTGATGAATTTCTTTTACTTTTTGAAAATTATCAATTTTATCTTGCGGATTTTTCCAATCCATATAATCGCCATAATCATGATTACCAAGAACCGCATACTTTCCTTCTTTGGCCTCTAATTTATCAAAAACAGAAATCCAGTCATCCATTTCACTGGCTTGATTATTTACAATATCTCCTGTAAAAAGTAAAAGATCAGATTTTTGTTGATTAATTAAATCAACACCATATTGTATTTTTTCTTTATTGGTAAAACTACCAGAATGAATGTCTGATATTTGTGTAATGGTAAAACCATCAAAAGCAGCAGGTAAATCTTTAAATTTAAGCTGATATTTAATTACCTTATAATTGTATTTACCCTGAATAATACCATAAATAAATGAGGCAAAAGGAATAGCAGCAAGCCCTAAAGCTATTTGTGAAATAAATTTACGCCTGCTTGGCATTGCCTGGGTATTATTTGATGATATTTTAGAAATCAACTTTACAATTCCACGATAAAAATCCTCACCAAAAAGCACAAAAATTATCACCAATTTTGGAATCGATATTGTTAGCATTAACCCCATTGCCATCTGAAATTGTGGTGTTTGCCCATCACTTCTAGAATAAGAAAAAATGGTTACAAAAAAGTTGATATAAACGGCAACACTAATCAACAAAAAAGCATACAAGAGTATCTTATTTTTAATGACCGTTTTAAAGGCTTGAAAAGCATAAATTTCGACGATAATAATTAAAGCAGAAAGAATTAAAAGTGGAAAAATCCAACGAGGCATAGAAAATGTTTTTGCAAATTTATGGCTTTTAAAAATAGTATTATTCTATTTTAGAATAGTTTAACAATTACTTGTTTTTTATGTATGATTTTTAGCAAGTAGTTTCTAAAAAATTAACAGCTTTTAAGTTTAAATTAAAAAAGTTATTTTTTTTTAATAGATTTATAAAAACTTTTTTTGATAAAACCCAACCATTATGGAAACGATTGTTACTTTTTTTGAAAACCTTAGTACTCTTCAAAAATTTGTTTGGTTAGTTTGTTGTTTATCTCTTTTTTGGGTTTTAGAAGGCATTTATCCCTTAAAAAAACATCAGTATAATAAATGGAAACACGCCAAAACAAATTTTATTTTACTTTTATCTACGCTACTTATCAATTTAATTTTTGGCCTTATTACAGTAGGTGTGTTTATATGGTTGGATGAAACAAACTTCGGTTTGCTAAATCAAATTGAGCTACCTATTTGGGCAGAAGCAATTATTGCCATTCTTATTCTCGATTTTACCTCTCAATATCTAGTGCATTATATACTTCATAAAACCCCTGTTTTATGGCGCTTTCATACCGTTCATCATAGCGACACGCATGTAGACGTAACCTCTGGCACAAGGCATCATCCCATCGATTTTATCTTTAGAGAAACCTTTGCATTACTTGGTATTGTAATTGCAGGTTTGCCTGTTGCCTACTACCTTATGTATCGAATGCTAACCGTTATTTTTACTTATTTCTCTCATGCAGATATTAAATTACCAAATCAATTAGATAAAACAATTAGTTACCTTTTTGTATCGCCAAACATGCACAAGTTTCACCATCATCATGTTATGCCATGGACAGATACTAATTTTGGCAATATTTTTTCTATTTGGGATCGACTCTTTGGCACCTTTATCTACCAAGACACTAAAAACATTGTTTATGGTGTAGATATTTTAGAGTCTGAAAAGACAAACGATCTTTTATATCAATTAAAAGCACCTTTTAAAAAGGATTTAAAATCTGCGCCTTACAAAGGCTAATTTCTGCTAGTTTTTTGTAGTTTTATCTTTTTAAAACAAAGACAAAATGTTAGACCAAAAGAGAGTTTTCTTAGTAGATGCCTTTGCACTAATTTTTAGAGGCTATTATGCCTTTATCAAGAACCCTAGAATTAATAGTAAAGGCCTAGACACCTCTGCTATTATGGGATTTATGAATTCTCTTTTAGACGTTATTAAGCGTGAAAGACCCGATCATTTAGCTGTTTGTTTTGATAAAGGTGGTAGTGTAGATCGTGTAGAAATGTTTGAAGCTTATAAGGCTAATAGAGACGAAACCCCCGAAGCAATAAAAATTGCAGTGCCTTACATACAAGAAATATTAAAAGCCATGCACATCCCTATTATGGTAAAAGAAGGTTTTGAGGCAGATGATGTAATGGGGACTTTATCTAAACAAGCAGAAAAAGAAGGGTATAAAACTTTTATGGTTACCCCAGACAAAGATTTTGCACAACTAGTTTCTGAAAATATTTTTATGTACAAACCTCGTTTTGGCGGCGGATATGATATTTGGGGAGTACCTGAAGTACAAGAAAAATTTGGTGTTGAAACACCAGAACAAGTTATCGATTTTTTAGGGATGATGGGCGATTCTGCTGATAATATTCCTGGATTGCCTGGTGTTGGAGAAAAAACAGCAAAAAAGTTTTTAGCAACTTATGGTTCTATGGAAAACCTACTGGCAAACACCCATGAGCTAAAAGGAAAAATGAAAGAGAAAGTAGAGGCTGCAAAAGAGTTGGGTTTACTTTCTAAAAAATTAGCAACTATTATGCTAGATGTTCCGGTAACGTTTAATGCAAAGGATTTTGAATTAGACCAACCCGATATAGAAAAAGTTACCGAACTTTTTAATGAACTGGAGTTTAGAAACCTACTAACCAATTTTACAAGAACTTTTGCGAAAGAAAATACAGAAAAAGTAAATTCGGCAGAAAACAATTCTGATGCTGATACTAATAAAGTTGAGAAAACACCAACTAAAAAAACAACTCAAGAAGGTCAATTTGATTTGTTTGCGGCTCCGGGATCTGGAAATGTATCTGAAACCGAAATAGCATCGGGATATAAAACCATCAAAAATACCGAACATTTTTACCAGCATATCGACTCGTCACTTTCTAGAAAATTATTACTAAAAAAATTACTACAACAAAGTTCTGTTTGTTTTGATACCGAAACTACTGGATTAAAAGCTCTTGAAGTTCAATTAATAGGAATTGCTTTTTCTTTTGAAGCTGGTAAAGGCTATTATGTGTCTTTACCTGAAGACCAAGAAGAAACAGCTGCAATTTTAGAAGAGTTTCGTCCCTTTTTTACATCCGAAGAAATTGAAAAAATTGGGCATAATTTAAAATACGATATCAAGGTATTATCAAACTACAACATGCCGGTTAAAGGCAAGCTGTTTGATACCATGATTGCGCATTATTTGATTAACCCAGATATGCGACATAATATGGATGTGTTGGCAGAAACCTACTTAAATTATCAGCCAGTATCTATCACAGAACTGATTGGTAAAAAGGGAAAAAACCAACTTTCGATGAGGGCTGTGCCTATTGAAGAGCAAACGGAATATGCGGTAGAAGATGCGGATATTACCTTTCAACTAAAACAATTATTTACTGCAGAATTAGCAGCTGGTAACGTTACAAAACTATTTAATGAGATAGAATTGCCATTAGTATCTGTGTTAACGGCTATGGAAATTGAAGGAATTAACCTAAACACCCATTTTCTAAAAACACTTTCTGTTGCATTAACAGAAGATATTGATCGATTAGAAAAAAGCATTTACGATGCAGCCGGAGAAGAGTTTAATATTGCGTCACCAAAACAATTAGGAATTGTTTTATTTGAAAAAATGGAACTCGTTAAAAAACCTAAAAAGACAAAAACGGGTCAGTATAAAACAGGTGAAGATATTTTGTCTTTCTTAGCGAAAGACCATGAAATTATAAGAAATATTCAAGAATATCGTCAATACAAAAAACTACAAAGCACTTATGTAGATGCGTTGCCAAATGAAATTAACCCTAAAACAAACAGGGTACACACCCAATACATGCAAGCTGTTGCTGCTACTGGGCGTTTAAGTTCTAACAATCCAAATTTACAGAACATCCCTATAAGAACAGAACGCGGTAAAGAGGTCCGAAAATCATTTATCCCAAGAGATGAAAATCATGTTTTGTTGGCGGCAGATTATAGTCAAATTGAATTGCGAATAATAGCTGCTTTAAGTGAAGAACAAACCATGATAAATGCTTTTAAAAACGGAGAAGATATTCATGCTTCTACCGCTGCCAAAGTATTTAATGTTCCGCTAGAAGAAGTTACAAGAGAACAACGTAGCAATGCAAAAACAGTAAATTTCGGAATTGTTTATGGTGTTTCTGCATTTGGTTTAAGCAACCAAACAGATTTATCTAGAAGCGAGGCAAAAGAATTGATAGATACGTATTACGAGACCTATCCGAAGTTAAAAGCATACATGGCAAACCAAGTAGATTTTGCAAGAGAACACGGCTATGTTGCAACTGTTTTAAATAGACGTAGGTACTTAAAAGATATTAATTCTAGAAATGCAATGGTAAGAAGTGGTGCAGAAAGAAACGCTGTAAATGCACCAATACAAGGTTCTGCCGCAGATATTATTAAAATAGCAATGATTCATATTTACAATCGTTTTGAGAAAGAAAACTTAAAAACTAAAATGTTATTACAAGTGCATGATGAATTGGTTTTTGATGTGCCAAAAGAAGAATTAGAACTTGTAAAACCTATTATAAAACATGAAATGGAAAATGCTTTTAAAATGAGTGTTCCGTTAGATGTAGAGATAGGTGTTGGAGAAAACTGGCTAGAAGCACATTAAATAGAACACTACAGATTAATAAGTTAGCGCCAAAATGGTTTTGAACTAAAATGGAAATAGATTACATAGAAAATATTGACGGACATGAGCAAAACATTCTTCGTTTGTTCAATTTTAACAAAGCAGAAGCAATATTATTTCGAGATTTATTAGTTGAAAATATTATTAATAAACAGCAAAAATTAGATGTATCTCAAGTAGAGTTTATTACAGCCATCAACTGTAATTTAATTTTTGGTTTGTTTAAATCTGATGAAGGAATTTTAACCAAAGACAATCATACTTTTTTTTGTATGCTAACCCTAGAAGGGTATAAAAAAATGGTGGCGCTTTTAGAACCTTTTTGCAAAAAAGAAACCAAAGGGTACCAATATTTATACGATTTAGACAACCCAATAGACTTATTATTTTCTCCATTTGCAAGTGCTATCTAAGATTTAAAAAAATAACATAAAATTTATGTGTAATTTTGTACACTAATTATGAGTATCATTTCTAAAGACATACAAAAAGCAATTACGCTGTTAACTAATGATGAGTTAGTAGCTATACCTACAGAAACTGTTTATGGTTTAGCAGGAAATATATTTAGCGAAAAAGCTATTCATAAGATATTTGCTACCAAAAAAAGACCCTTTTTTAACCCATTAATTGTTCATGTTGCTTCGGTAAATGCTTTGAAAGATATTGTTGCAGAAATACCAGAAAAAGCAATGCTATTGGCAGAAGCTTTTTGGCCAGGATCGATGACATTGGTCTTAAAAAAGAGCTCTAAAATTCCTGATTTAATTACCGCCTCTAAAGATACCGTTGCTGTTCGTGTACCCAATCATGTTGTAACTTTAGAATTATTAGAAAAATTACCATTCCCTTTGGCTGCACCTAGTGCTAACCCTTTTGGTAGCATTAGTCCTACAAAACCATTGCACGTAGAAAATTATTTTAAAGAGCATATTAAAATGGTTTTAGATGGCGGAAATTGTAAAAACGGAATAGAATCTACTATTATCGGTTTTGAAAATGACAACCCAATTATCTATAGATTGGGTGCTTTAGCAGTTGAAGATATTGAAGCGGTTGTGGGTAAAATTAGCATCAAAAATAAAGAAGAAAACAGCCCCGATGCACCTGGAATGTTAGCCAGACATTATGCACCTACCACTAAAACTATTTTAGTTACAGATGTTGCTGCAGAAGTAGAAAAAAACAAAGGTAAAAAAATTGGTATTCTTGTTTTTAAAGACAGTTTATCTAATGATGCTGTTACAGAAATTGTATTATCAAACAAAGGATTGCTAGAAGAAGCGGCCGCAAATTTATACGATGCCATGCATGCCTTAGATCATCAAAATCTTGAAGTTATTATTGCCGAAAAATTACCCAATTACGGGTTAGGTAAATCTATGAACGACAGGTTACAACGTGCTACTTTTAGCGTATAATTTTATCTATTTTAAAATTGAATTATTTTCAACCCTTTAAAAGTGACATTTCTAAAATTAAACTTCCCAAAAAGTTTACGTTTCCGTTCTATTACAAACCACATCCTATAGCTAAAATTGCTGCATCTGAACTGCAAGAATACTTAGAACATCAAAAAGATTTTACTCATAATTTCGGTTTAAATAGTGATGATACATCGCTAGCTGTAGGTAAAATGTTTGGCATTTTAGTGGTAAAAAAAAGTAATGGAGAACTCGGTTATATAACTGCTTTTTCTGGTAAATTAGCAGAAAACAACTTGCCAAAAAAGTTTGTGCCTCCGGTTTTTAACATGCGAACTGAAGGAAGTTTTTTCACAAAAGGAGAACAAGAAATAGATGCAATTAACAAGAAATTGTCTGCCATAAAAAAAAGCAAAGAATACATAGTTACTAAAAAAATAGTAACTAAAGCAATCAAAAATATAACAGACAATTTAACCTTAGAGAAAGAAAAGCTAAAACTCCGAAAAAAAGATAGAAAGGCAAGAAAAAAAATTGGTGATACTACTTTACAAGAAGTAGCGCTTATCAATTTAAAACAACAGCTTAGTCAAGAAAGTTTTAATGACCAGTTTTACTATAAAGAACTTTTAGAATACTGTGAAACTAAAATTGAAAATAAAAAGGCTGAATTAAATATTTTTGAGACAGAAATTGATCAATTAAAAAAACAAAGAGTAGCTATTTCAACTAATTTACAACAGACTCTTTTTGATAAATACGTTTTTTTAAATCAGAAAAAAGAATCAAAAAAATTATTAGAAATTTTTAATAAACCAGAAATTAAACCTCCAGCTGGTGCTGGTGAATGTGCTGCTCCAAAGTTATTACAACATGCTTTTTTAAATAATTTAACTCCGATTTGTATGGCAGAGTTTTGGTGGGGTGTATCGCCTAACGCTGCAATTAGAAAGCATAAAAACTATTATCCGGCTTGCCAAAGTAGGTGTAAACCTATTTTAAGTCATATGCTTAAAGGCATTGAAATGGACAGTAACTTATTAATTAAAAACTTAGGAGAACATTCTAAATTAAAAATAATTTATGAAGACAGTGATATTCTTGTAATCGATAAACCAACCGAGTTTTTATCGGTACCCGGTAAAGAGATTAAAGATTCTGTTTATACAAGAATTAAAGAGAAATATCCAAAAGCAACTGGGCCAATAATTGTACATCGATTAGACATGTCTACTTCGGGCATTTTAGTATTGTCTAAAACCAAAGAAGCTAATAAAATACTGCAGCAACAATTTATAAGTAGAACTGTAAAAAAACGATATGTTGCTTTATTAAACGGAGAATTATCTGATACAAACGGCACAATTAAATTACCTCTTCGAGTAGATTTAGAAGACAGACCAAGGCAATTGGTAGATTTTAAACATGGCAAAAATGCAGAAACAAACTGGGAAATTATTGATGTAAAAAATGGTAAAACAAAAGTTTATTTTTATCCAATAACTGGCCGAACGCATCAATTAAGAGTTCATGCAGCTCATAAGAATGGTTTAAATACGCCAATTGTTGGTGACGATCTGTATGGAACGAAAGAAAAAAGATTGCATTTACATGCCGAATTTATCGAGTTTTATCATCCTACAACAAAGCAAAAAATGGAGTTTAAAATAGAGGCTCCTTTTTAAAGAAACTTATTGTTTTAAAATTTCTAAAAACACAGATCGTTCAATTTCTCTTGCCCCCAAAGATGCTAAATGATCATTATACATCTGACAGTCTATTAGCCGATAATTTTTATTTTTTGCCAAATGAATAAAGGCTAATTTAGAGGTGTTTGATACTTTGCTAAACATACTTTCGCCACAAAAAATATTGTTAATTTCTAACCCATACAAGCCTCCAACAAGCTCATCATTAAACCAAACCTCAATAGATTTTGCGATTCCCTTTTTATGAAGATTTATATAAGCTTGCTCCATGTTATCTGTAATCCAAGTACCAAAACCATCTGCCCTGCTTATATTTTTACAATTATAAATTACTTCTTCGAAGGCTTTATTTTCTGTAATTATAAAATCTGCTGATTTTATAATTTTTCGCATCGATTTAGAAATTTTAATTTCGTCTTTAAACAAAACCATTCTTTTATGCGGACAATACCAAACTATGGGTTCGCCCTCTGAATACCATGGAAAAATACCGTTTTCGTATGCGTGTATCAATCTTTCTTCGGATAAATTACCGCCTAACGCAATAACACCATCTTCATTTACAGATTGATAGTTAGGAAAAGTAATTTCATTTGTTAACCAAATCATAATTTACGCTGCTTATTCAAACAAATTTACGGTTTTATAAAATATAGTTAATGTAGAATCTAAAAGGTATTTATCTAAAAATTGTTCTTATTTTTGTACTTTCAATTAAAAATATTGCTTCTTGGAAAAAAAAGAGAAAAAAAGAAAAAAAAGAACCGCTTTTATAGGTAAAAGACTCCATAATTATTATGGCAGAACTGGCTTTTATTTATTTGTCTGGGAAAGTGTTAAAAAAGCTTTTTTACCTATTCTTATTGCAGTAATAGCACTATTTCTTTTTAACAAGTATGTATATGACATAAATACTGGTTTAGAAACTATTACCGAAACTTTTTCTCGAATTGGGGTATTAACTACTTTTTTTATTTCGGAAACTCTATTGGGTCTCGTTCCTCCAGAAATTTTTATTGCTTGGACTAAAAAAACTGACAGCCCAATTTTAAACTTAACAATCTTAGCGACCCTTTCTTATATAGGAGGTTTACTAACTTATTTTATTGGTAAAACTGCTTTAAAAATTAAAGTAATTAAAGAATACTTAGAAGTTAAAATGGCCGACAACTTAAAAAACACCAGAAAATGGGGTGGTTTTTTAATTTTAGTAGGCGCATTGTTACCATTACCCTTTTCTATTGCATGCTTGGCCGCTGGTATGATTAAGTATCCGTTTAGAAATGTTGTCTTTTTTGGTTTATTTCGTTTTGCAAGATTTGCTGCGTATGCGTGGGCTATTTTTCAAGTAGTAGACTAACCCTTTTAGAATGTGTTTTCTTTTTTGTTGATATAAAAATTGCGTTAAAATAAGTACATTTGTAGCATGGGATTAACAAACAACGATATTTTAAAAAAATTACGTGTAGCACATAAATTACGCGATACCGATATTATAGACATTTGCGCTTTGGTAGACTTTAAAGTAAGTAAGGCAGAACTAGGTGCTTTATTTAGAAAAGAAGACCATGACAAGTATGTAGAATGTGGAGATCAAATTTTACGTAATTTCTTAAACGGATTGGTAATTCATCTACGAGGACCAATGCCTAAAAAAGGAGAAAAAAAGCTTTAGATACTTAGATTATAAAATAAAAAAGAGTTCAATTTTAAAATTGAACTCTTTTTTATTTCTATTGATTTTTACTTCTAAAAATCTTGTATTTGTTTTTTAGAATGGTAAATCATCTGGCTCTGCATCAGTTACATTTGATGCTGGCTGAAACTGATCTACAGGAGGTAAGTTTGAACTTGAAGTATTTCCTTGAGATAAGTTTTCGATTCTCCAACCTTGTATAGAATTAAAGTATTTAGCTTCTCCTTGTGGGTTTATCCACTCTCTACCTCTTAAATTAATTGCAACTTTTACGTCTTGACCAATAGCGTAATTGTTAAGTAAATCACATTTATCTTGTACAAATTCTATCATTATCATTTGCGGATATTGATCATCTGTTGTAACTACCAATTCTCTTTTTTGAAAACCATTTGCTCCAAATGTTTGTACGTCTCCAATTAATTTAATTTTCCCTATAACTTCCATAATAAAATCTTAACTATTTAATTAAAAGCACTTTCCAAGCACTTTCTACATCATTTTTACTTAAATACTCTTGGGCAAATGTATGTTTTTTTGTGGTTTCTAGCCCAATAAATTCTGCATGTTCTTTTGCAAAGTTATTAACACTTTCTTCAGTTGGTAACTGTGCAATATTACCTAACATTCCTAAATTATTACCTGTTAAAACACTACTATTTCTAATTGCCACAGGAATATTATCTACTCCAATACCAATACTTGAAAGCGGTTTTGGTATTTCAAAAAAACCATCTTTTGCTCTGGTATAATAACTGCCGCCTGCACGTGCTACCAAATCTATTTTATGCTGATCTATGTTTCCTTTATCATCTAAAACAGCTTCAGAAACATGCATTTTAACAACTTCGCAAACAATTAAATTTCCTGCTCCTGCTTGGTTGCCTGTAGCAATAATATCGGTTACTTTACACTCGAATTGCACAGGAGATTCTGCTACTCTAAATGGCGCCACTTTATCTGATGGTAACATTGTAAAACCAGCTTTGTCAAACTCATTTACCCCTTTTGCATATTCTGAAGAACTTAAAGACATTTGTTGTACAATGGCATAATTAACAACGTTAATTACTACTTCTTTTGTAGCAATCGCATTCTGTAAAGTATGTTTTGTGGTATTGTCTCTTACTCTTCTTGCTGGCGAAAAAATTAATACTGGCGGATTGGCACCAAATACATTAAAAAAACTAAACGGAGATAAATTTGGATTTCCATCTTTGTCAATTGTACTTGCAAAAGCTATTGGTCTTGGTGCAATAGCACCTAACAAATAACCATGAAATTGCTGAACAGAAAGCTCTTTTGGATCTAAAGTAAGCATGTAATTTTTCTTTTATTTAATTATGTAAAGATACTATCTAATCTTTAGATGAGTTATATAGTAGAAATCTTATATTTGTTTTGATGAACTTTTTTAAAAACAACCTCTTATTTAGAGCAATTGCCCTTTTCACATCCATTATTATTGTTTCATTAATCTTATGGAATACCTATACTTTTTTTCAGAAATTTAAAAATGAAGAACGCATTAAGATGGAAATCTTAGCCGCGGCTCAAAAAGAAATTGCGAGTAATACAGATTTAAATGCAAATGTAGATTTACCACTAAAGATTATTGAAAACAACAATAATATTCCGATGATTCTTGTAAATGAAAAAGGAACTATTGAATATTATCAAAATATTGATACTGTAGAGGCTAAAAAACCTGCTTACTTAGAAGGGCTATTAACATTAATGAAAGCAGAAAACGAACCGATAGAGGTTAGTTATAAAGGAAAAAATAAGCAGTTTATTTATTACAGAAACTCTAACTTACTAAACAAACTAACCTACTACCCGATTGCTTTAATATTAATTTTACTACTTTTTTTAACTGTAATTTACCTGTTTTTTAATGCAAATAAAATTGCCGAAACAAATAAACTTTGGACAGGCATGGCAAAAGAAACTGCACATCAGATTGGTACACCTTTATCGTCTCTTTTGGGTTGGATTGCTATTTTAAAAACAGAAAAGGTAAACGCTTCTTATGTTACAGAAATAGAAAAAGATGTACACAGATTAAATGCAATTGCCAACCGGTTTTCTAAAATAGGATCTGTACCTACGCTAAAAAAGGAAAATATTGTAACCACCACAAAACAAGTATTCGATTACATAGCTTCTAAAAGCTCTAAACAAATATCATTCTTTTTTAATGCCAAAGAAGATGAAATTTATGCGAACATTAATGGTGAATTATTTGGTTGGGTAATAGAGAATATTATTAAAAATGCCATTGATGCAATGTTAGGTAAAGGAACTTTGACGGTAGAAATTACTACCGGTTCTAAAAATGTAATAATAACAATTTCTGATTCTGGAAAAGGAATTTTAAAGAAGCAATACAAGCAAATTTTTAAACCGGGTTATACAACCAAAAAACGTGGTTGGGGTTTAGGATTGTCGCTTTCTAAACGCATCATCTCTAACTATCATAAAGGAAAAATAGCAGTTAAAAAATCTGAAATAAATAAAGGAACTACTTTTGAAATTCTTTTAAATAAAATATAAAAACGATACTAAAATAATGGTAATAAACCCTAAGAACCAGTTAGAATACCCTTACCATTTTTGAAATAAGTTAATATATTGATTATTTTAAAACAACGTATGAGAAAATTAAACCCATTATTATTTTTACTGATATTATTTAGTTGTTCGGTAACAAATTACCAAAAAAAAGGGACAGTAAACCCTAAAAACTTTAATTACGAAACAGCATTTACCACGCTTAAAACTGTTATTATATTTCCTGCAGAAATAGAGGGTAAATCCAAAAACTTTTATTTTGATACTGGCGCACAATATTCAATTATCCAAAGAGATACTCTAATTGGTTCTTTGGTAAACGTTAGTGGCGCATCTAAACGCAGTATAGAAGCAGGTAGTGAGATTGTGAAAATGTTTAAAATTGGAGATATTGAATTTACTAATACAGTTGCAATCAATACAGATATGGTTGGGTTAAAGGAAAAAATTTCAAATTTTGGAGGATTAATTGGCCAACCCATTATTGAAAAAGCTAATTGGTTAATCGACTATCCGAATAAGAAACTTAAAATTTCAAGCAAAAATTTAGCAGATGATAGTTTTCAGACAATCAAAATAAAAAGAAAAGGAGGTTCACCCTATACATATATTTCTATAAATGGGATTGAATATAAAGTTGTAATTGATTTTGGTTCTTCATCTGAATTTAGTTTACCAAAAGAATCTAAACTAGCAAAACAACTTTTACAACAATATACATTTGAAGCCAATGAAAGAGAGAGATATACAATTGGTGGAAGGCAAATTATTAAAGAAAAAGTAGGAATTTTACCTATGATAAAAATCGGGGATATAGAATTTAAAAATATTCAAACTAAAATTAACGAACAAAGTCAGCCTAGAATTGGAATTGGTTTCTTTAAAGATTATACTATCTATATTGATAATATTGAAAATAATTATAAAATTAAAAAAAGCGCAGAACAAACTGATTAAAAACAGCTATATATCACTGATAAAAATTATTTAAACTCAGAAGAAATTCTAGCTGCCAAGGCTATAAACTCGTCTTTTGTTAAAGCAACTTTATCTGTAAACTGAATATCTTTCATGTTGTTTAAAGGTACTAAATGAACATGAACATGAGGTACTTCTAAACCAATTACACTTAACCCAACTCGTTTACAAGCAACCGATTTTTCTAATGCTTTAGCAACCCTGTAAGAAAAATCCATTAAATTGTGATATGCCTCTTTTTCTAAATCGAAAACTTTATTAACTTCCTTCTTTGGCACTACAAGTGTATGCCCTTTTGCATTAGGATTGATATCTAAAAAAGCAATATGATGTTGATCTTCTGCAACTTTATAACACGGAATTTCACCTTCTATAATTTTTGTAAATACACTCATTATTAATGGTTTAGTTGTAATTTAATATCTTTTAAAGTGTGTAAAATTGATAGTTATCTGCAAACACGTTTAGCCCAGATAGAACGGCCTGTTTAAGCTCTTGCGCCTTTTTGCGCAAAGCGAGTAGTGAAAGCTGGAAATAGCTTCTAAAAAAATTAATCTCTAGAGATATTTACAACTTCAAATTTCATAATACCGTTAGGAACTTGAATTTCTGCAATTTCACCTACTTTTTTACCTAATAAGCCTTTCCCTATCGGAGAATTTACCGATAATTTACCGTTTCTTACATCTGTTTCAGAATCGGCAACTAAAGTGTAAGAAAACTCCATACCATTGCTAATATTTTTAATTTTAACAATAGAGTGTATTAATATTTTAGAGGTATCTAGTTGAGATTCGTCTATAATTCTTGCGTTTGCAACTACATTTTTAAGCTTGGCAATCTTAAATTCTAAATGAGATTGTTCTTCTTTTGCAGCATGATACTCTGCATTTTCACTTAAATCTCCTTTATCTCTAGCATCTGCTATTTCTTGCGTAACTCTTGGGCGCTCTACTTGCTCTAACTGAACCAGTTCGTCTTTTAATTTCTTTAGCCCTTCTGGTGAATAATATGATATATCGCTCATTATATTTTTTATAATTGTTTTTTCTGATAACAATGTGCCTCAAAAAAAATAGTGTTTTGTTTAAATTTTGATACTTAATTCATTTAAAAAATCTCATTACGTATTAAGTAATGAGATATTAACAAATGTACAAAATATTTGTAAATTGCAATCGTTGTTTAAATAACGAAGTGTATGAAAATGAAAAGAATACTAATTATTTGTGGGTTATTTACAATTATGGGTTGCACCAACAATGAAAATTTGAATAACTGCATACAATCGCTCCCTTTAAATATTACTACAGACTTAAACAATCCTCAATTAATAAATGTTTTGGTGCCGGGTGGATATGTTTCACTTTCTGGCGGATCTAAAGGTATTTTATTAATGAATGTTAACGGAGATGATTTTGTTGCTTATGACAAGCTTTGTCCGGCAGCGGATTGCAATACACCCATGGTTTTTGAAAGAGGTATTGTATTAAAATGTACTTGTGATGATAGCGAATATGGAGTTGGTAGAGGTATTGGTGGCGCACCACAAACAGAGGGTTTTGTATGCCCAGCAATAGAGTATAATGTTACAAAAAGAGGCACTTCACTTCAAATCACTAATTTTTAATAGCATACAAAATTTAAGTTGCTTATTTTTGCCTAAACACAACTTATTTAACGTGAAAAACTATTTTTCTTCAAATTTTAAACTTGGTATTCTTGGCGGTGGTCAACTTGGGAGAATGCTGTTAACAGAAACTCAAAAATTAGACATCTATACGGCTGTCTTAGATAATAATAAAAATGCTCCTTGTGCTGCTATTTGCAACACTTTTGTTGTTGGTGATTTATTAGATTTTGAAGCCGTTTACAACTTTGGTAAAACAGTAGATGTACTTACCATAGAAATAGAAAATGTAAATTTAGATGCTTTAGACAAATTAGAAAGTGAAGGACTTACCATTTACCCTAAGCCAAAAGATTTACGCATTATACAGAGTAAAGCAAGCCAGAAAAATTTTTATATCGAACATCAAATACCAACAGCTCCATTTTCTCATTATGGGTATTTAGAAGAGTTAATTCATTCTTTAGAAAACAACATTATTAGCTTTCCTTTTGTTTGGAAAGCGGCAAGATTTGGCTACGATGGTAACGGCGTAAAAATTGTTAGAAATAGTGAAGATTTGCAAAGTTTGCCAAATGTAGAATGTATTGCAGAAAAATTAATCCCTTTTAAAAACGAGTTGGCTGTAATTGTTGCCAGAAATACAAACGGACAAACAAAAACCTATCCTGTTGTAGAGATGGAATTTCATCCGGAAGCCAACCAAGTAGAGTATGTTATTTGCCCTGCAAGAATAGATGCTAAAATTGCAAAACAAGCAAGAGAACTTGCACTAAAAGTTGTAAATGATTTAGATTTTATTGGGTTATTAGCTGTAGAAATGTTTTTAACAGAAGATGATAAAATACTAGTAAATGAAGTAGCGCCAAGGCCACATAATTCTGGACATTATTCTATAGAAGCTAGCTATACCAATCAGTTTGAACAACATTTAAGAAGTATTTTAAATATTCCTTTAGGTAGCACAGAAAGTACTGTTGCAGGTATTATGGTAAACTTAGTTGGTGAAGAAGGTTTTTCTGGCGATGTAATCTATGAAAATATTGAAGAAATTTTAAAAATTGATGGAGTAACGCCTCACATTTATGGTAAAAAAGAAACACGTCCTTTTCGTAAAATGGGACATGTAACTATTGTAAATAAAGACATAGAAGTTGCAAGAATAATTGCACAAAAAGTAAAAGAAACAATTAGAGTGATTACTGCGTAATTTCTTTAAAGCTGAACTAGATTCGGCTTCTAACAACCAATAAACAGATTCTGAAACAAATTTAGAACAAATACAAAATTATGGTAGGAATAATAATGGGAAGCGATTCAGATCTTCCAATCATGCAAGAAGCAATTGATATTTTAGAAAGTTTTGACATTCAAATTGAAGTAGACATTGTTTCTGCACACAGAACACCAGAAAAATTAGTTGACTATTCTAAAAATGCTCACAAACGCGGCGTAAAAGTGATTATCGCTGGCGCTGGTGGTGCTGCTCATTTACCAGGAATGGTGGCTTCTATGAGTCCGTTACCAATTATTGGAGTTCCTGTAAAAAGTAGAAATTCTATTGATGGCTGGGATTCTGTTCTTTCTATTTTACAAATGCCAGGCGGGGTTCCAGTGGCTACTGTTGCACTTGATGGCGCTAAAAATGCAGGAATTTTAGCAGCCCAAATTATTGGTGCTTCAGACAAGTGTGTTTTAGACAAAATTATTACATACAAAGAAGGCTTAAAATTAAAAGTTGAACAAGCTTCTGAACGCGTAAGAAAATAATTTTTGCCTTCTCGAGCGCAGTCGAGAGAAACTCTTTAGATTTCGACTGCGCTCGATCTGAAAACAATAAAAAATATGAATCCACTTTTACAAGATTTTAATACAGCACCTTTTTCTAAAATTAAGAATGCAGATTACAAACCTGCGATTCTAAAAGCAATTGAAATTGCCAAAGAAGAAATTACTGCAATCATTTCAAATCCAGAAACTCCAACTTTTAAAAACACCACAGTTGCTTTAGATTTTACTGGTGAAAAAATGGGACGTATCAATAGTATTTTCTTCAACTTAAATGCTGCTGAAACCAATGAAGAAATGCAAAAAATTGCACAAGAAGTTTCGCCTTGGTTAAGTGAATTTAAGAATGATATGATTTTAAACGAAGCCTTATTTAAAAGAGTAAAGGCTGTTTATAATCTAAGAGAAACGCTAACATTATCTTTAGAAGAAAGCATGTTGCTAGAAAAGCAGTACAAGGGTTTTGCTAGAAACGGTGCCAATTTAAATGAAGAAGACAAATTAAAATTACGTAAAATAGACACAGAACTTTCTAAACTTTCGTTACAATTTGGCGAAAATGTATTGGCAGAAACCAATGCTTTTGAAATGCATTTAACCAATGAAAGTGATGTTGCTGGTTTGCCAGATTCTGCTAAAGAAGCAGCAAAACAAGTTGCAAAAGAAAAAAATAAAGAAGGGTATATTTTTACATTAGATTACCCAAGCTACATTCCGTTTTTAACCTATGCAGACAACAGAGAGTTGCGTAAAAAAATGGCAATTGCTGCTGGAAAAAAAGCATTTCAAGACACAAAGTTTAACAACGAGCAAGTTGTTTTAGAGATTGTGAATCTACGTCATCAAAGAGCCAATTTACTGGGTTATAAAACACATGCTCATTTTGTGTTAGAAGAACGCATGGCAGAAACTCCAGAAAAAGTAATTTCGTTTTCAAATGATCTATTAGCAAAGGCTAAACCTGCTGCTATAAAAGAGTTTAACGAACTAGAAGCATATGCAAAAAAGCTAGACAATATTGATCAATTGCAAAAATGGGACGGTGCGTATTACGCAGAAAAGCTAAAGAAAGAACGTTTTAACTTAGATCAAGAAATTCTAAAACCTTATTTTAAGTTAGAAAATGTTATTCAGGGTGTTTTTACCATCGCAACAAAATTATACGATTTACAATTTGAAGAAATTGCTACAATTGAAAAATACCACGAAGATGTAAAAACATACAACGTTACCGATACAAATGGCAAGTTTATTGCTGTTTTTTATGCTGATTTTCATCCAAGGAAAGGAAAAAGAAATGGTGCTTGGATGACCAGCTACAAACCACAACAAATAAAAGACGGAACCAACGAGAGACCACATGTTTCTATTGTATGTAATTTTACAAAACCAACCGAAACAAAACCATCTTTACTAACCTTTAACGAGGTTACCACCTTGTTTCATGAGTTTGGGCATGCGCTACACGGAATGTTAGCCAACACAACTTACAACAGTTTGTCTGGCACTTCTGTTTCTTGGGATTTTGTAGAATTACCAAGTCAGGTTTTAGAGAATTGGTGTTACGAAAAAGAAGCATTAGAATTGTTTGCAAAACATTATGAAACTGGCGAAGTTATTCCGATGGAATATGTTGAAAAAATTAAAGAATCTGCTAGTTTTCATGAAGGCATGCAAACGCTACGTCAACTAAGTTTTGGCTTGTTAGACATGCAATGGCACGGGCAAGATCCATCAGAAATAAAATCTGTAAAAGAATTTGAAAACAAGGCTTTTGCTGAAACTAAACTATACCCAGATGTAGCAGAAAACTGTATGAGTACAGCTTTTTCTCACATTTTTCAGGGAGGCTATTCTGCTGGATATTATTCTTATAAATGGGCAGAAGTTTTAGATGCAGATGCTTTTGAATATTTCTTAGAAAAAGGAATTTTTAACAAAGAAGTTGCCACAAAATTTAAAGAAAATGTATTGTCTAAAGGCGGAACGCAAAAACCTATGGAATTGTACAAGCGTTTTAGAGGACAAGAGCCAAAACCAGATGCATTATTAAAACGCGCGGGGTTACTCTAATAGTAAAAAACGAGGTATTAAAACGAACTTTTGAATTTAAAATTAAACGTATGAAAAATAAATTATTACTCATTATTTTTCTTATAATTCATTGCAGTTTTTTTGCCCAAGTACGTGTTTTTGGAACTGTAAAAACAACAAGTAATGTTCCGTTAGAAGGTGCAGCGGTGTATTTTAACAATACAATGATAGGAACAACAACCAATGCAGAAGGAAAATTCTCATTAATTGTTACAGAAAAGAAACAGCAGTTAATTGTCTCTTTTTTAGGTTATACCACCACCACTTATACGTTAGAAGCAAAAAACCACAAACAGAAACTTCTTTTTATTCTTGAAGAAGAAGAAAATATGTTAGATGAAATTGTCATTCAAAAAACGAAGTACAATCAATATTGGAAACATAATCTAGAAACTTTTAAAAGAGAGTTTATAGGGTTGACGACTCTTTCTAAAACATGTAAAATTTTAAACCCAAAAGTACTGCATTTTAATTATGATGCCTCTAAAAATATATTGACGGCAACAGCCAGAGAACCGCTTAAAATTGAACACAAAGGCTTGGGATATTTAATAATTTACGACCTTGTTAGTTTTATAAGAGAAGGCAACTATGTATCTTATCTTGGATATACACAATACAGAAAATTAAAAGGAAATAAAAGAACAGAAAAACGCTGGCAAGAGAACAGACTACTAACCTACAATGGCTCTCCTTTTCATTTTTACAAAGCAGCTATAAATCATCAGCTAAAAGAAGAAGGATTTAATGTAGCGCTTTTTAAAAGAGTTTTTAATAAAAATAGACCCTCTGAAAAAGACATACGAGCAGCAAGAAGTTTGATAAGAAGTCATAGAAAAAACAACCAAACAGAAAAGGTTTTAAAAATTTCATCAAAAGAAATTGATACTGCTTATGCAATCTTAAAAAAAGCAAAATTACCCAAGTTTAAAGACTTTGCCTACCAACAAAATAGTACACACGATTCTATTATCAGTCTAAAAAATAACAGTATTTACTTAGATTTTAAAGATAATTTAAGCGTTGTATATAATAGAGAAAAAGAAGAAAAAGGGTATCTTTTAAGAACTCCTTTTAGCAAAAGAAAAGATGCTAACTTTCAACATTCTTATATAATACCCTCTACACTACCGAGTCAATTGAGTGAAAAAGGAATTTTAGTAAATCCGTTAGATGTGATTTATGAGGGTTATTGGTCTTTCGAAAAGTTTGCCAATTCGCTGCCATTAGACTACAGCCCAAACAAATAACATAAATGGCTAAGAATTTTTAACCTCTATCCATTTACTCATATATTTTGTTGCTTGTAAAGTGTGATGTTGCAATAAGCTACCCATAAAATTATGCAATCTATGTGTTTTTAAATCCCTAATTGTCTCATTAATTTTATGAATAAAAAGAGGTTGTATTTTTTCTTTGTCATAAATCTGATCAATTATTTTAACTCCATTTTCTTGAGACAGTTGCCAAGTTTGTTCATCAGAATACAATTGAATAGCGCGTTCAGAAAATTGTTTAAAATTATCTTCAACAAAACCATTCCAAGGCAAAGCACCAGACATTCCTTCTGCACCAATTGATGAGGTTACACTAGGTGTACCGCACAACATTGCTTCTGTCAATTTTCCTTTTATTCCTGCTCCAAAACGCAAAGGAGCTAGAACAGCTTTTGCTTTTTCAACTACCTCTGCTGCATCTTCTGCAAATCCTTTTATTAAAAATCCTTCTTTTTTATGATGTAATTCATTTATTTGTTGGGTAGCATAAGCGCCATAAACATGCATTTCTGCTTCTGGTAATCTTGTTTTAATAAGAGGCCAAATTTCTTTTTTTAAAGTTAAAACTGCATCTACGTTTGGTTGATGAAAAAAATTACCAATAAAAACAAAGTGAGCTCTTTCTTTAAACGACAACCATTTGTTTTGATGAGCAGTGTCAATTTTATCTAACAGAAAAGGTAAATAACAAAGAATTTTATCATCAATTTTAAAAACCTCTTTTAAAAGATTCATTTCAAAAGTTGAGATAATAAGAGTTGTATCACATCTTAAAATAGCGGCAATTTCTCTTTTAGCATCCTTAAATCCTAACAACTCCTGTTTGTTAAACGCTTCTTTTTTCTTTAACTGTTGCTGTCTAAATTTTCTTAAAAAATGTAAGTCTTCAGTGTCTAAAACACGAAGTGCTGATGGACAATTTTCTGCAACTCGCCAACCAAATTGTTCTTCAATCATAAAACGATCAAACATAACTATGGTAGGTTGCAACTCTTTTATAAATACATCAAAAGAACTGTCATTTAAAGCAATAACAGTTTCTTTTACACCTATAGATGTTAGGTTAAAAGCATTCTCTGGCTTATTAGCAGCACATGCAAAAGTTACGTTGTAATCTTGTTTTAAAAATAGGTTAATTAACTGCAACATTCTACTACCAGCAGCAGAAGAGTTAGGTGCAACCCAAACATAACCAACTATTAAAACATGCAACTTACTCAACTATTGTAGCGTTCATTTGTTGTTTGTAATCTGCTTGTGTTTTTTTTGCCCAATCAACTACAGCAGTTATTTGTGCAGGTGTTAAATTTGCATCAGAATGAGTAAGTGTATAAGATTTTAAAGGCATTTCTCCTTCTTCAACCTCTTCATGTAATTCATCCATTTTATGCTCTTTTCTCTTTAACGAATAGCTGTCCCAAGTAGAAAAGTTTAAGTGTTTTTTACCATCTTTAACATGGCTCTCTAACCAAAAATTAACCGGTGTAATATTATTATACCAAGGATAATTTGTTTTATTAGAATGACAATCGAAACAACTTTCTTTTAAAACTTTAAGCACTTCTTCTGACGGATTTGTTTCGGCTATAAAAGCAATTGTAGACGTTATTTCTCCTTCATTTTTAACAGGGCTAAAAAATTGAGCAATTATAAATACAACTCCTAAAACCCAACCGATCTTTTTGGCTATTTTCATTTGATGATATTTTAAGTATTAAAGAATGTAAATCTAGTTAATTCTCTTATAATTCTCTAAAAATATATGTATTTTTGTATTTCAAAAATTAAGTACAATGAAATACGACATCATCGTTATTGGTTCTGGTCCTGGTGGATATATTGCCGCAGTTAGAGCCTCTCAATTAGGAAAAAAGGTAGCAATTATTGAAAAATACTCAACACTAGGAGGCACTTGCTTAAACGTTGGCTGCATTCCTTCTAAAGCTTTATTAGACTCTTCTCATCATTTTTATGATGCCGTTACTCACTTTGAAGAGCATGGTATTTCTGTTGAAAATCCAACGTTCGATTTTAGCAAAATGATTGATAGAAAGGCGAAAGTAGTAGAAACTACTACTGGCGGAATTAAGTACTTAATGGACAAAAACAATATTGATGTTTTTGAAGGTTTGGGGTCTTTTGAAGATACCACTCATGTAAAAATAACAAAAAACGATGGTTCATCAGAAATAATTGAAGGTACCAACACTATAATTGCAACAGGTTCTAAACCTGCAAATTTGCCTTTTATTTCTTTAGATAAAGAGCGTGTAATTACCTCTACAGAAGCTTTAAAATTACCTGAAGTACCCAAACATTTAATTGTTATTGGTGGTGGTGTTATTGGCTTAGAACTTGGGTCTGTTTACAAAAGATTAGGAGCAGATGTTACTGTTGTAGAATATGCTAATAAGATTACACCTAGCATGGATGCAGACGTTTCTAAAGAACTTCAAAAAGTATTAAAAAAACAAGGAATTAAATTTGCCACAAACCACTGTGTAAAATCAGTAGAAAGAAATGGTAATGAAATTACTGTAAAAGCAACCAACAAAAAAGAGGAGTTAATTGAGTTTAAAGGAGATTACTGTTTAGTTGCTGTTGGTAGAAAAGCGTACACAGCTGGCTTAGGTTTAGAAAAAATTGGTGTAGAAGTAAATGAACGTGGGCAAGTAACTACTAACGAACACTTACAGACAAATATTTCTAATATTTATGCTATTGGTGATGTTGTAAAAGGTGCAATGCTAGCTCACAAAGCAGAAGAAGAAGGAGTTGTTGTTGCAGAATATTTAGCAGGCGAAAAGCCACATATTAACTACAATTTAATTCCGGGTATAGTTTATACTTGGCCAGAAGTTGCTGCTGTTGGTAAAACAGAAGAAGAACTAAAGGAGGCTAAAATAGATTATAAAGCCGGTAAATTCTCTATGAGAGCTTTAGGTAGATCTAGAGCTAGTGGAGATACAGATGGTTTTGTGAAAGTATTAGCAGATAAAAATACCGATGAAATTTTAGGAGTTCATATGGTAGGTGCACGTGTTGCCGATTTAATTATGGAAGCTGCTGTTGCCATGGAATATAGAGCCTCTGCAGAAGATTTAGCAAGAATTTGTCATGGTCATCCAACCTATTCAGAAGCTGTTAAAGAAGCTGCTAAAGCTGCATGGGATGGCAAACCTTTAAATGCATAATACTATTTAAAATAGTAATTTTTAAACCTCATAGAAAAAATTCTGTGAGGTTTTTATTTGTAAAAATAAATAACGAATCTTGATTAAAAATAAAGCAATCTATACAATAAGTATTGTATTTTTGAAGTAAGATATGCAAAGAACAACACGTACTTTTTCTATTGATAATATTGCTGACTTTAAAAACAATTTATTGTCTTGGTCTCAGCAATTCGAAACGATTATTTGGTTAGACTCTAACAACTACCAACAAAAATATTCATCATTTAATTGCGCTCTTGCTGCAGATGATTTTACTTCAATAAAAACAGATTACTACAACGCGTTTCAAAAGCTAAAAGAATACCAAACAATTACCAAAGATTATATTTTTGGGTACATTACTTATGATGTTAAAAATGATGTAGAGCAACTAACGTCAAATAATTTAGATTATTTAGACTTTGCAGATTTGTATTTTTTTCAGCCTAAAAAGCTAATTTTTATTAAAGAAAATAAAGTAGAATTTCTGTATTTAAAAATGGTTGATGATGAAATAGACAATGATTTCAACACTATTTTAGAGTATCAAAAATCAGAATTAAAAACAGATGATGCTAAAAATAATTCAGAAAACATTAAGATAAAACTTCGAACTCAAAAAGAAGAATATCACGCAAAAGTTGCCAAAGTAAAAGAGCATATTTACAGAGGCGATATTTATGAAGCCAATTTTTGCCAAGAATTTTATGCAGAAAACACTACGATAAATCCTATTGAAGTTTACAAGCATTTAAACCAAATTTCTCAACCACCTTTTGCCGCCTTTTTAAAATTAGACAATCAGTTTGCATTGTGTGCATCACCAGAAAGATATTTAAAAAAAGAAGGCCTAAAAATAATTTCTCAGCCAATAAAAGGAACCGCTAAAAGACTTGTAAGTAGTATTGATGATCAACAAATTGCTACAAATTTAATGAGAGATGAAAAAGAGCGCGCAGAAAATGTTATGATTGTCGACTTGGTAAGAAATGATTTATCTAAAACAGCTAATATTGGCAGTGTGCAAGTAGAAGAACTATGCAAAGTATACTCGTTTAAACAAGTACATCAGTTAATATCAACAGTGGTTTCTGAAGTTAAAGAGACAACAAACCCGATAGATATTATTCAGAGTACTTTTCCGATGGGCAGTATGACAGGTGCACCAAAAGTATCTGCTATGCAAATAATTGAAACCTTAGAAACAACCAAACGAGGTTTGTATTCTGGCGCTATTGGTTATTTTACCCCAGAAAACGACTTTGATTTTAATGTTATTATCAGAAGTATACTATACAATTCTGCAAACAAATATGTTTCAATTTCGGTTGGTGGCGCTATTACAGCACAATCAAATATCGAAAAAGAATATCAAGAATGCTTATTAAAAGCAAAAGCAATGAAGCATGTTTTAACAAACGCTAAGTAGTTCTTTAAACTAGCCTAAACCTACATCTAAAGACATCATTACAATAAAACCACCTATAAAACCAAGTGTGGCAATGTCTGTGTACTTATCTCTTTGAGTTTCTGGTATTACCTCTTCTACTACTACAAAAATCATTGCTCCTGCAGCAAATGCTAATGCATAAGGTAAAATAGGTGTAAAAAAGGAAACTGCTAAAGCACCTAAAACTGCGGCAACTGGTTCTACAATTGCAGATAATTGACCATACCAAAAACTTTTAAACCTACTTACTCCTTGCCTTCTTAATGGCATTGCTACCGCAAAACCTTCTGGAAAATTCTGAATTCCGATACCAATTGCCAATGAAATTGCTGCAATAATCATTTCTGTTTGCTCAACCCCAACTAAAGTAGATGCCGCCCCAAATAAGACACCAACTGCTAACCCTTCGGGTATATTGTGTAAAGTAATTGCCAATACTAATAAGGTTGTTTTATGCCATTCTGTTTTTACCCCTTCTGCTTCGTTCTCTTTAAAATTAATATGTAAATGAGGCAGAATTTTATCCAATCCAAAAAGAGACAAAGCTCCCAGACCAAAACCAATAGCTGCAGGAATTACTTTTACAAAACCTTCTCCTGGGCTATTATCTATTGCTGGCGCTAACAAACTCCAAAAACTTGCGGCAACCATTACACCGCCTGTAAAGCCTAACATACCGTCTAAAACAGCTCTGTTTGCTTTCTTAAAAAAGAAAACCAAACCTGCACCAGCTGCAGTTAAACCCCAAGTAAAAAGAGAAGCAAATAATGCTGCCCATATTGGGTTTTGTTTGGCATACTCTACCAATTGATCGAAAATACTCATAATTTTAAAGTCTAGTTGGTTTAATTATTACCCATTATGGGCTTTTTTAATGTATAAGTTATTAGCTATTTTGTTTGATACAGATAGTTTTTTGTCATCAATTAAAATAGAAAGCGAATTATCAAACGCCTCTTTATCTAAAATGGTGATTTTTTTTCCTAAGCTGATGCCCTTTTTATCTAAAAATTTTAAAAATTCTGATGAAGAATCATCTACACCAACACAAATTCCACTTTCGTTTTTTAATAATGTTGAAAGCAAACTCTTTTCTATGGTTTTTAAATTTCCTTCTTTATCAGGAATCGGATCTCCGTGAGGATCATGTGTTGGATACCCTAAAAAAACATCTAATTGATTGATTAATTTTGGCGATTTTATATGTTCTAATTGCTCGGCTACTTCATGAACTTCATCCCAAGAAAAATTTAATTTATCTACCAAAAAAACTTCCCATAAACGATGTTTTCTAACAATGTTCGCAGCAGTTTTCACTCCAAATTCTGTAAGTTTTACTCCCTGATATTTTTTATAAATAAGCACTTCTTTCTCAGATAACTTTTTAATCATATCTGACACCGAAGAAGCTTTAGTTGCTAATTTTTTTGCAATTGCATTGGTTGTAATACCTTTAGCACCATCTACCTCTAAATGATAAATAGCTTTTAAATAATTTTCTTCAGAAAGTGTAAACATTGTTACTTTTTTAGTATTACAAATATATACTTTTTTATTTATATAAATAAATTTTTAGACAAGTCTAAAAATTTATTTAAATTTACCAAAAATAACCAATAATAAAATACCAATATGAAAAATATTACAACATTTAGTGTCGTATTTTTTTTAGGAATTATAACAGCTTTAGCACAAAATAATAGTTTGTCTGGAAAAATAATATCTAACGGTAACGTTTTACCCTTTGCTAATGTGTATGTGAAAAACACAAAATTAGGTATGTCATCTAATGAAAATGGGATGTATGAAATCAAAAAAATACCTAATGGAACCTACATAATAATTATTAGTAGTGTTGGACATCAAACCAAAGTTGAAAAAATTACGTTTGCTAACAATGAAAAAAAAATTAAAAATTTTGAGTTAAAAGAAAGTCTTGCCTTGGATGAAATTGTGATTTCTGGAACGTTAAAACCCGTTACAAAATCAAACAGTCCTGTTCCTGTTGAAGTGTATAGTGAAACCTTTTTTAAGAAAAATCCGACGCCCTCTATTTTTGAATCTCTACAAAACATAAATGGAGTTAAACCTCAAATAAATTGTAACGTTTGTAATACTGGCGATATTCATATTAATGGTTTAGAGGGTCCTTATACTTTTATTTTAATTGATGGCATGCCAATTGTAAGTGGCCTTTCTACCGTTTACGGTTTGTCGGGCATTCCTCAAGCATTAATAGAAAGAGTAGAAATTGTAAAAGGCCCAGCATCTACTTTATATGGATCAGAAGCTGTGGGCGGAATTATAAATATCATCACTAAAAAACCAACAAATGCGGCTGCTGTATCCACAGATATTTTAACAAGCTCTTGGGGAGAAGTAAATACAGATATTGGCGTACGCTATAAAGCATCAGAAAAAATTGACGGACTTTTAGGTGTCAGCTACTTTAATTTTCAAAACAGAATTGATAATAATAATGACAACTTTACGGATTTAACATTACAAAACAGAATTTCAATTTTTAACAAATTAAATATTAAAAGAAAAGATAATAAAGTTTTTACCATTGCTGGGCGTTATGTATATGAAGATCGTTGGGGAGGAGAAATGGATTGGGAGCGAAAATATCGAGGAAGTAATATAAAATACAGTGAAAGTATTTATACAAATAGATGGGAAACTTTTGGAACTTATGAGTTACCTGGAGTAGATAATATCGACTTTCAATTTAGTGCAAATGGCCATTATCAAGATTCTTTTTATGGAACCGATTCTTATGACGCTAAACAATTAATTGGCTTCGGACAGTTTGTTTTTAATAAAAATATTGGTAAAAAACATGATTTACTATTAGGTTTGGCATATCGCTACAACTATTACGACGATAATTCTTTTGCGACTCTCGACGAAAACGGAGTTGAAAATAAGCCTGCAATTACACACTTACCAGGGATTTTTGCACAGGATGAAATTGCTCTAAATTCTCAAAATAAATTATTACTTGGCGCAAGATGGGATTATAATAGTTTGCATGGACATATTCTTACACCCCGTTTAAATTACAAATGGAACTCCGATGACAATACAGATATTATAAGATTAAGTATAGGCAATGGCTTTAGAGTTGCTAATGTTTTTACCGAAGATCATGCTGCATTAACTGGCGCAAGGGAAGTAGAATTTAATGGCGAATTAGAACCTGAAACTTCTTGGAATGGTAACATTAATTATGTGAAAAAAATTAATACAGATAAAGCTTTTATTACCATAGATGCAAGTGCTTTTTACACCTACTTTACCAATCAAATTTTACCAGATTACGAAACCGATCCAAATAAAATAATTTATGCAAATTTAGATGGCTATTCTGTATCACAAGGCGTTTCATTAAACACAGATATTTTATTTACCAATGGTTTATCCGTAAATGCGGGAGTTACTTTTATGGATGTTTCTGCAACAGAAAACAGTGTAAAAACCAGGCAAATATTAACCGAAAGTTTTAGTGGTGTTTGGTCTATTTCTTATAAATTTAATGATAGTTTTAGCATGGATTATACAGGAAATTTATATGGACCAATGCGATTGCCTTTGTTGGGAGAAAATGATACACGAGACCCAAAATCGCCATGGTTTAGTATTCAAAATATTCAATTAACAAAAAAAATTAACAATAGTTGGGAATTGTATGGTGGCGTAAAAAATCTACTAAACTTTACACCACCAGCAAATAGTATTAACAGCGCTAACAACCCTTTTGATGTTGGTGTAGATACTGTTTCTAATCCAGAATTAGCCTTTGACCCAAGTTATATGTATGCATCTAACCAAGGAATTCGTATGTTTTTAGGTTTGCGTTACACCCTTTTTTAAACCATGAAGAAACTATTTTTCTTTTTTATTGTATTCGGATGTATAACTGCTAAATCACAAACAAAACAAGTTGTTTTAAAAACGGTAACGTTTGCTGAAGTGGAAAAACTTCAAAAAGAAAACCCAAAACCAATAGTAGTGTTTGTATATACAGATTGGTGTAAATTTTGCTTTTCTATGAAACAACGTTCGTTTAAAAACAAAGAAATAGTTCAGTATTTAAATGACCATTTTTACTTTATAAATTTAAATGCCGAAAGTAAAAAAAACATCACTTTTTTAACATCTACATTTAATTATAAACCTACAGGTACAAACACTGGCATACACGAACTAGCCAATGAGTTAGCCTCTGTAAAAGGTAGAGTTTCGTACCCAACAACAACCATTTTAAACACAAACTTTGAAATCGATATACAAAAAGTAGGTTATCTAGATCAAAAAACAATAAAAAAGCTATTAACTAACTATATAAAATACAACCAAACTCTTTAAGAAAACCAAGCTATCGGTGGTTTTTTACTTTTTAAGATATTACATTTGCATAAAATAATAATTCGTTGAGCAAGCAGCATATTGTAAATCAATACCAGAACTCTGCAAGTGTTTTGCAGATAAACAAAGAACTTCAACAAGAAAAAAACCATTTTAAAATAGCTAATTTGGTGGGTTCGTCGTTGTCTTTTGTGATATCCGAAAGTTTTAAAAAAGCAGACAAACCCTTTCTTTTAATTTTTAATGATAAAGAAGAAGCTGCTTATTATTTAAATGATTTAGAACAATTACTTGGCGATAAAAACGTACTATTTTATCCTGGTTCTTACAGAAGACCTTATCAAATAGAAGAAACAGACAATGCCAATGTTTTGTTACGGTCTGAGGTATTAAATAGAATAAATTCTCGTAAAAAACCTGCTGTTATTGTTACTTACCCAACAGCTTTATTCGAAAAAGTAGTTACTAAAAAAGAACTCGACAAAAGCACTTTAAAAATAGCTGTTGGCGAAAATTTATCGTTAGATTTTGTAAATGAAGTATTGTTCGAATACAAATTTAAACGGGTAGATTTTGTAATAGAACCAGGCGATTTCTCTGTTAGAGGTGGTATTATTGATGTGTTTTCTTTTTCGAATGATGAACCTTATCGAATTGAATTTTTTGGTGATGAAATAGACAGTATTCGTTCTTTTGATGTTGCTACTCAACTCTCTAAAGAGAAACTTCAAAAAGTTTCTATAATGCCCAACGTAGAAAACAAAACACTACAAGAAAATAGAGAAAGTTTTTTAAAATATATTTCTTCAAAAACAGTTGTTTTTACCAAAAACATCGATTTATTAGTGGGCAATTTAGATACCTTTTTCTCAAAATCAGAAGAAGCGTTTCTAAAATTATCAAAAGAAATAAACCACGCAAAACCATTAGAATTATTTTGTAATGGTCTTTATATTAAAGAGCAATTACAAAAATTTACTTTAGTCGATTTTGGCACTCAAAACACCACTGCCAATACCATTCAATTTCAAACAAATTTGCAACCTTCTTTTAATAAGCAGTTCAACTTATTAATTGACAATTTAGAAGAATACCACAAAGCAAAATTTACCAATTATATTTTTTGTGCAAACGAACAACAGGCAAAACGTTTTCATGATATTTTTGATGATGCTCCTAATGAGGTTCATTACGAAACAGTAGTTTTTCCACTATACAAAGGATTTGTAGATGTTGATAACAAATTGGTTTGTTACACAGATCATGAAATTTTTGAACGATATCATAAATTTCGATTAAAAAACGGGTACGCAAAAAAACAAGCCATTACCTTACAAGAATTAAACAAACTAGAAATTGGTGATTATGTAACCCACATGGATCATGGAATTGGAAAGTTTGGCGGCTTGCAAAAAATTGATGTTCAAGGTAGAAAACAAGAGGCAATTAAATTAGTTTACGGAGAAAGAGACATTTTATATGTAAGTATCCACTCGTTACACAAAGTTTCTAAATTTAATGGCAAAGACGGTAAAGCCCCTAAAATATATAAGTTAGGCTCTGGTGCTTGGAAAAAAGTAAAACAAAAAACCAAAGCAAGGGTAAAGCATATTGCCTTTAACTTAATTCAGTTATACGCAAAAAGAAAACTACAAAAAGGAGTTGCTTTTGGGCCAGATACGCACATACAACATGAGCTAGAAGGAAGTTTTTTGTATGAAGACACACCAGATCAATTTACGGCAACACAAGACGTAAAATTAGACATGGAAAAAGAGCAACCCATGGACAGGTTGGTTTGTGGTGATGTTGGTTTTGGCAAGACAGAAGTTGCCGTTAGAGCCGCATTTAAAGCAGTAGATAATGGCAAACAAGTGGCTATTTTAGTGCCAACAACTATTCTAGCATTTCAGCACTACAAAACTTTTACAGAACGCTTAAAAGAGTTTCCTATTAAGATAGATTATTTAAATAGATTTAGAACTGCAAAGCAAAAAACTGCCGCCATAGAAGGGGTAAATAATGGCTCTGTAGATATTATCATTGGCACACATCAACTAACCAATAAACGCTTGCAATTTAAAGACTTGGGCTTGTTAATTATTGATGAAGAACAAAAATTTGGAGTTGCCGTAAAAGACAAGCTAAAAACCTTAAAAGAAAATGTAGATACATTAACACTAACAGCCACACCAATACCTAGAACCTTACAATTTAGCTTAATGGCTGCTAGAGATTTATCTGTTATAAAAACACCACCACCAAACAGACATCCAATAGAAAGTAATGTAATTCGCTTTTCTGAAGAAACCATTAGAGATGCCATTTCTTACGAAGTTTCTAGAGGCGGTCAGGTTTTCTTTATCCATAATAGAATAGAAAACATAAAAGAAGTTGCCGGTTTGCTTCAAAGATTGGTTCCTTCAGCAAAAATAGGAATCGGTCATGGACAAATGGAAGGCAAAAAATTAGAAGCATTAATGCTCGGTTTTATGGACGGAGATTTTGATGTACTGGTTTCTACCACCATTATAGAAAGTGGTTTAGATGTACCGAACGCAAACACCATATTTATTAATAATGCCAATAATTTTGGCTTGTCAGATTTACATCAAATGAGGGGTAGAGTTGGCCGATCTAATAAAAAAGCATTCTGTTATTTTATTACACCAGCCTACCATATGATGACAGATGATGCACGAAAAAGAATAGAAGCATTGGTGCTTTTTTCTGATTTAGGTAGCGGAATTAATATTGCTATGAAAGATTTAGAAATTAGAGGTGCCGGAGATTTATTAGGTGGAGAACAAAGTGGTTTTATAAACGATATTGGTTTTGATACCTATCAAAAAATACTACAAGAAGCCATAGAAGAGTTAAAAGAAAATGAATTTAAAGAGTTGTATCCTATAGACAATTCTAAACCAAAAGAATTTGTAAAGGAAGTAACTTTAGATACCGATTTCGAAATACTTTTTCCGGATGATTATATCAATTCAATCACAGAAAGACTTGCTTTATACACTAAATTGGGCGATTTAAAAGACGAAAGTGAATTGCAAAATTTTGAAACCGAAATTATAGATCGATTTGGCGAAATACCTTTACAAGTAGAAGATTTACTAAACTCTGTTAGAATAAAATGGCTGGCTAAAGAATTAGGCTTAGAAAAAATTATTTTAAAGCAGAAAAGAATGATGGGGTATTTTGTAGCAAACCAGCAAAGTGATTTTTACCACACAGAAGCTTTTACAAGAATGCTAAAATATGTGCAGCAAAATAGTAAAAGCTGCGTTATGAAAGAAAAAGAATCTAAAAAAGGCTTACGTTTATTAATAACCTTTATTCGAATTGATAGCGTAAAAACGGCCTTAAATGTTTTACAAAAAGTATAAAATTATTTTTAGAAGCTATTTCCTGCTTTCCACTGTATCTTTTTGCAAAAAAGCAAAAAGGATGTCGTTTCAATCAGGGCTAAAATTATTGCACAACTAATTTTAATTGTGCGGATTATAAAATAAATTTTTAAAAAGCTACTTCTAAATAATTTCCATCTTTTGCAACAAGAAAGAAGCATTCATATTTTTACAAATCCCATTTTTTAGGGTGTAATCAAAATGCAATTCATTGTTACTTATATCGGCATCAAAAAAGAAATTCTGAATATTTTTAAAGTCGTTTTCTAACTCACATAAACTAACATCGTGGGTTGCTATAATACCTGTAGACATAGATTTTGTTAACTTTTCTACAAACTTTTTAGAACCCATTGCCTTGTCTACACTATTGGTTCCTTTTAAAATTTCATCTAAAATAATAAAGTAATCTGTAGTTTTAATTTCGTCTACAATAAACTTTAAACGCTTTAATTCTGAGTAAAAATAAGACTCGTCTTCGGTTAAAGAATCTGTAGTTCTCATACTTGTAATTAACCTAATAGGTTTGTATTTAAAACTTTGTGCACAAACAGGCAAACCACAATTTGCCATTACAATAGAAAGTGAAATAGTTCTTAAAAAGGTGCTTTTACCTGCCATATTAGCGCCTGTAATAATAAAAAACTGTTCTTTTTCTATGGTAAAATCATTGTCTATTCTTTTACTTGCATCCAACAACGGATGTCCTAATTTGCATGCTTTTAAAACTTCTTTATCAGAAGTAATTTCTGGAAAAACAAATTTTGTATGGTTAAAATGAAAGTTGGCTAATGAGTTCTGAGCATCAAAAAAAGCAATGACAGAAAACCACTTATCTACGGTATGTTTATAGTTAGCAATCCACTTTTCTACTCTTAAAGCATTAAATATATCTGTTAAAAACAACCCATTACCAACCACAGCAATTACCAAATTATTCCGTTGATCAAAAGCGTCTAAACATCTAGAAAACTCTTTAAAAATAATAGAGGCCTTTTTGGTTTCTGTTGTAATAATTTGTTGCTTTTCTTTTAATAAGCTAGCGCTAAAATTTTCATTTTCAATTTCATTTAATAAAACATAATACTGTTTTACAGTTTCTCTTACTTTATCTGTTTCTGCATATAAATTACTTGTTTTACTTAGAAACTTACCAGTAATAAAAAGGCCACAAAAAAACCATAATAACAGATAGGTAAAAGAAACAAAGCCAAATGCGACTAAACCAACTAAAACAATAGAAAACACCGAAAATAAAAGTTGAATTTTAGCCAAAAATTTTGGCAACACACTTGTATAATTCTGAAACCAACTTACAATAGATTTAGACGTAGTTTTAACAGTAACTAAACTTGCTAAAGCAGAAAAATGCTGCCTCCATATAACCTTTAAAGACAGTTCTTTAATCGCGTTTTGTTTGTTGGTAATATTTTCTATTTTATTTTCTGTAAATGTAGTTGCTAGTGCTTTTTTACCCTCTAATGTTACAGTTCTATTTATGTATTGAAAAAAAGAACCGATACCAAATAAATCAATATCATTGCTATAAAAATGAGTTGGATTTACAAATTCTTTACCACTATCTAAATGCTGAAATTTTCTATTTAAAACATCTATTTCTGTGTTATTAATCTTAATTTTAGCTTTAACAACAGCTCTTTTTCGTTTTAAGCTCGTTTGCTTTACAACTAAAAAAGCAAACAAAGTAGCTCCTAAAACTGTAATAATAAGTACCTCTGTATAATTTCCAAAAGTTAAATATGCTAAAAAAGAAGTCCCTAAAAAAACAGCCAATCGAAACAAACTTAACTGTAAAGACTTTTTCTTTAAATGTAGGGCTTCTATTAATAAGTTATCTTTCTGAGTTTTATAAAAATCTACAGGTGCTTTCATAATAGTTCTTAATTGTTATAACCAGAGATACCACCTGTTAAGTTTAAAACTTTTAAATTAGGGTGTTTATCTTTTAATATTTCTGTTGCTTTATAGCTGTTAAAGCCTCTTTGGCAAACCATAATATATGTTTTATTAAAATTTACTTCTATTGAAGCTGCACTAAATTCTTGAATAGGTATTGTTTGTTGAACAGTAAAAGGTAACTTTAAGTTAGGTAAAACCGCAATTAACTCAACATTTTTAGAGGTCTCCTCATTTAGCAAAAGCTCTTTTAATGTTGCTGGTGATATTTGTAAATTAGGCTTTTGAGAAGAGCATGCAATATCAAAATACGTTTGTAATTTAAATATTTTTGCTATTTTTTCTCTTAAAACTGTTGGCTTCAATTTCATTTTAAATTGGGTGTTTTGCAACGAATTGTATATTAACAGTTCATTTGTAATAGGTTTTCCTACCTTAGTAATCAATTTTAGCACCTCATTTACTTGTTGCATCGCTATAATGCCTACAATAGAATTTAAGGTTCCTGTGGTTTCGCAATTCGGTATTTCGGTTGCCATTTCTGGAAAAGCATCTCTTAAATTGGCAGTGTAACTCCCATTTTGTTCTAAAACATTAAAGGTGGCTACATACCCATCAAACTTATACAAAGAACCATATACCAATGGCTTTTTATTAATTACACAGGCGTCATTTAAAAGGTATTTTGTAGGTAAAGAATCTGTTGCATCTACCACAATATCATACTTAGAAAGTAACGCTAAAACATTCTCTTTAGTAACTGGTGTATTTGTAAAGTTTACTTCTGTAAAAGGAGCTCTTTTTTTTATGAAAGCTGCTAAGACAGCTGCTTTTGGTTTGTCTACATCGTCTAAAGTATAAAAAAACTGTCTGTGTAAATTAGAAACAGCAACGGTATCAAAATCTACTAGTTTGATTTCTCCAATTCCGCTTGATGCTAAAGAGACAGCAATAGTGCTTCCTAAACCACCACAACCAACCACTAAAACAGCTGCGTTTTGAAGTCTTTGCTGACCAATTTCACCTATTTCTGGCAAGGTAATTTGACGTTTAAAAAACTGACTTTTGGTTACTTTCATTAAGGTTAAAGATAGTTAATTAAAAAAGCCATTACAAATTGTATAATGGCTTTTAATTCCGTTTTAACTTTTATAAATTTTACTATAAAATCTAACAATAACAATCCTTTTTAAAAGAGTACTAACTCCTAAAATTAGCCAACTATGTTCACTATTTTACCAGGTACAATAATTATTTTCTTAGGTGTTCTTCCTTGTAATTGCTCTTGTGTTTTCTCGTTTTCTAATACTGCTTTTTCTATTTCTTCTTTCGATAAATCTAATGGAAGTTCTAATGTAAAACGCATTTTACCATTAAAAGAAATTGGGTAGTTTTTAGCACTTTCTATCAAATGTTTTGCCTCAAAAATAGGAAAATCTGCTGTAGAAATACTTTCTTTATTACCTAACTTACTCCACAATTCTTCTGTAATATGAGGTGCATAAGGTGATAATAAAACCAATAATGGCTCTAAAATAGCACGTTTGTTACATTTTAATGCCGTTAACTCATTTACAGCAATCATAAAGGTAGAAACCGAAGTATTGAAAGAGAAATTCTCTATGTCTTCTTCTACTTTCTTAATCGTTTTATGTAACGTTTTTAACTCGTCTTTGGTAGGTGCTGTTTCTGTAACTTCAAAATTATCTCCATTAAAAAAGAGTTTCCAAAATTTCTTTAAAAATGATGAAACTCCAGAAATACCAGAGGTTTTCCAAGGTTTTGTTTGCTCTAAAGGTCCTAAAAACATTTCGAACAAACGCAATGCATCTGCACCATATTCTGCAACAATATCATCAGGATTTACAACATTGTATTTCGACTTCGACATTTTTTCTACCTCTCTAGAAACTTCATATTTTCCTGCATCTAAAATAAAATGAGCGTCTTTACAATCGGTATTTATAGGGTGATTTTTAAAACCCTCTACATCTAATTCATCAGAAGCATTTACCAAAGAAACATCTGCATGAAGTGCCGTTTTAGCAATTAACACTAAATCTGCAAAATTAGGGTCTAATAATTTATTGTCTAACAAGTAGTTTTTTACAACTGCTTCAAATTCATCATCAGTTGAAAATAAATTTTTAGAAACAAAAACAGTTGGTATTTTTTCAATAACATCGTCATTAGAAGCCTCTATTGAGCAGCCATTTTTAACAAATACCGAAGCTCTGTATACAAAAGCACTTGTTCCTAAAATCATTCCTTGGTTAATCAGTTTTTTTGCAAACTCATCTACAGGAACAATTCCTTTATCGAACAAGAATTTTTGCCAAAAACGTGCATACAATAAATGACCCGTTGCATGTTCAGAACCACCAATGTACAAGTCTATATTTTGCCAATACTCTAGGTTTTCTTTCGATGCTATTTCGTTTTCGTTGTGCGGATCCATATAACGGTTAAAGTAATACGAACTACCTGCCCAGCCTGGCATTGTATTTAATTCTAACGGATATACCGTTTTGTTTTTCAACTTATCATTGCTTACCACTTTCTTTGCACGAGAATCCCAAGCCCATTCTGTTGCGTTCCCTAAAGGTGGTTTTCCGTCTTCAGTTGGCAAGTATTTTTCTACTTCTGGCAATACAATTGGCAAGTGCTCTGCAGCAATCATTTGCGGCATTCCGTCTTTATAATATACCGGAAAAGGTTCTCCCCAATAACGTTGTCTACTAAAAACAGCATCTCGCAAACGGTAATTTACTTTGCCATAACCAGCGCCTTTTTTCTCTAATTCGAAAATGGCTAACTTTAAGGCTTTCTTATATTTTAATCCGGATAAAAAATCTGAATTTGCAATTACTGTTCCATCTTTGTCTGAATGTGCTGCTTCAGAAATATCAACACCTTCAAAAATATTCGGAATGGCAATATCAAAATGTTTTGCAAAATCATAATCGCGTTGGTCTCCACAAGGAACCGCCATTACTGCACCAGTTCCGTAATTTGCCAATACGTAATCTCCAATCCAAATCGGAATTTGTTTTCCTGTAAAAGGATGAACTGCATAGGCACCCGTAAATGCACCTGAAATGGTTTTTACATCTGCCATTCTATCACGTTCAGAACGTTTTGCAGTTGCAGAAATATACGCTTCAACAGCAGCTTTTTGAGTATCGGTTGTAATCTTAGAAACCAGCTCGTGTTCTGGAGCTAATGTTAGAAAAGAAACCCCAAAAATAGTGTCTGGACGTGTTGTAAACACATCTATTTTATCAGATTTCTCGACTGCGCTCGAAGTGACATTCTTTTTACTTTCTGTCTTTTGAACTTTAGGAAACTGAATTGCAAAATTAATTTCAGATACAACTTTTACAACATTTTGAAGTACTTCTTCGTTTGAAAAACGAATTACATTAAAGCCTTCTTTATTAAAAAATACTGTTCTTTCTGCTTCATCTTCTTTACCAGAAAATTCAACAATTAAGTTTTTGGCCAAACACACATAATCTACCAAAAATGACCCTATCGTGTATTTTTTTCTAAATTTAGATGCTCCTTTTTTATTCTTTATTTCATTCCAAAGTGTTGTTTCAGCCTTTGATAAATTAGCACGTAATTCTTTTAAAGCATCTAATTCTTTGTATGTTAATTTAACTTCTGAAGTTAAATCTTTAGATTTTACATCAACTTGAAAAGAAACCATTGCTCCAACAGATTTCCCAATCCAATTGGTTTGCGAATCTTTTAAAGGCTGTGGCCAATCGATGGTTTCTAAACCATCTAACAAACGTTGTGCATATGCAGAAATTCGCATAGACCATTGTGTCATCTTTTTTCTGACAACAGGATGACTTCCACGCTCTGATACTCCGTTTACAATTTCATCATTTGCTAAAACAGTACCTAGTGCAGGGCACCAGTTTACCTCTGTATCCGACAAATATGTTAAACGATATTGTAATAAAATTTCTTCTTGTGCTGCTTTTGAAAACGCTTTCCATTCATCCGAAGAAAATGATGTAACATCTTCATCACACACTGCATTTACAGTTGTATTTCCTTCTTTTTTAAAGATTTTTTCTAAGGTAGAAATGTCTTCTGCTTTGTCTGTATCTTTGTTGTACCAAGAATTAAAAAGCTGAATAAAAATCCACTGCGTCCATTTGTAATATTCAGGATTTGAAGTTCTTACTTCTCTACTCCAATCAAAAGAAAAACCAATTTGGTCTAATTGTCTTCTATATGTTTTTATATTTTCTTCAGTGGTTTTTGCTGGATGTTGCCCAGTTTGTATCGCATATTGCTCTGCTGGCAAACCAAAAGAATCGTACCCTTGCGGATGCAATACATTAAAACCTTTGTGACGTTTGTAACGCGCATAAATATCTGATGCAATATACCCTAACGGATGCCCAACATGTAAGCCTGCACCACTAGGATAAGGAAACATATCTAATACATAATATTTAGGTTTCTCACTTTCATTAATAGCTTTAAAAGTTTGGTTATCTGCCCAAAATTTTTGCCAATTCTTTTCTATTTCTTGATGATTGTATTGCATCTGTTGGTTCTTATTTAGTGTACAAATTTACGTTTATTCTTTGTAAGCAAAAAGGAGATTTTCTTTTAAATAAAATCAGGCTTTCAAATGTATTTAAAAGCCTGATTGAACTTGCAACTCTATCTAAAAGTTAAAATATATGTAGGATACTTTCTTTAAAAAAATTCAGTTTCCTCGATACGCGCTTCATCAGAAATAGGACAACACAAGTAATAAAAGGAATCTATCCTGAACTAAAAAAGTCGAGATTTTAAATTTAAAATCTCGACTTTTTTAATCTAATATTGAAAATTTATTATTTCAATTTTTTCTTAACGGCAACTTCTTTATAAGCTTCAATAATATCTCCTTGAGCAATATCATTGTAGTTTTTAATTTGAACACCACAATCAAACCCTTTAGTTACCTCTTTAACGTCATCTTTAAAACGTTTTAAAGCTGTTAGAGTTCCATCATGAACAACAATTCCGTCTCTAATAATTCTAATTTGTGAATCTCTTTGAATTTTACCAGACATTACCATACAACCTGCAATGTTACCTACTTTAGAGATTTTATAAATTTCTCTAATTTCTACATTACCAGAAACTTCTTCTTTCATTTCAGGAGAAAGCATGCCTTCCATAGCATCTTTAAGATCGTTTATGGCTGCATAAATAATAGAATATGTTCTAATATCTACCTCTTCTCTATCTGCTACGGCTCTTGCGTTTCCTTGTGGACGAACGTTAAAACCAACAATAATAGCGTCTGAAGCAGTTGCTAATAACACATCACTTTCTGTAATGGCACCTACACCTTTATGTAAAATATTTACTTGAATTTCTTCGGTAGATAATTTCTGGAAAGAATCTGTTAATGCTTCTACAGAACCATCTACATCTCCTTTTAAGATAATGTTTAATTCTTTAAAGTCACCTAACGCAATTCTACGACCAATTTCATCTAACGTTAATGTTTTCTGAGTTCTAACAGATTGCTCTCTTTGTAATTGAGATCTTTTTGATGCAATTTGTTTTGCTTCACGTTCATCTTCAAATACGTTAAACTTATCACCTGCTTGTGGCGCTCCATCTAAACCTAAAATAGATACTGGTGTAGAGGGTCCTGCTTGCTTTAAGTTATTCCCTTTATCATCAAACATTGCTCTAACTTTACCACTGTGTTTACCTGCTAACAAGTAATCTCCAATTTTTAAAGTTCCTGCTTGTACCATTATTGTAGAAACGTATCCTCTACCTTTGTCTAGTAAAGCTTCTACTACAGTACCAACTGCATTTTTATTAGGGTTTGCTTTCAATTCTAAAATTTCGGCTTCTAATAAAACTTTTTCTAATAACTCAGGAATTCCTGCACCTGTTTTGGCAGAAATATCTTGAGACTGTATGTTACCACCCCATTCTTCAATTAATAAATTCATTGAAGAAAGTTGTGTTTTTACATTATCTGGGTTTGCGTTTGGCTTATCAATTTTGTTAATTGCAAATATAATTGGTACACCTGCTGCCTGTGCATGAGAAATTGCTTCTTTTGTTTGAGGCATTACATCATCATCAGCTGCTGCAACAATAATAACTAAATCGGTAACTTGTGCACCACGAGCACGCATTGCTGTAAAGGCCTCGTGACCTGGTGTATCTAAGAAGGCTATTTTTTGATCACCAACATTTACAGAATAAGCTCCAATATGCTGTGTAATTCCACCACTTTCTCCGTCTACAATATTTGCTTTTCTAATGTAATCTAATAAAGATGTTTTACCATGATCTACATGTCCCATTACAGTAATAATAGGTGCACGCATTTCTAAATCTTCTGGTTTATCGATTACTTCTTCAATAGATTCTTCTACCTCAGCACCAATAAATTCTACTTTATGATTAAATTCTTCTGCAACAATTACAAGTGTTTCTGCATCTAAACGTTGGTTCATTGTAACCATCATACCCAACATCATACATGATGAGATAATATTAGTTACAGGTACATCCATCATTGTAGCAACTTCACTTACTGTTACAAATTCAGTAACTTTTAATATTTTATTATCTAAAGCTTGTGCTTCTAATTCAGCATCAGAATGCTCTCTGTGTGCTTCTCTTTTATTTCTACGGTATTTTGCACCTTTTCCTTTAGAAGATTTTCCTTGTAGCTTTTCTAAAGTTTCTCTTACTTGCTTTTGAATTTCTGCTTCAGTAGGTTCTTCTTTCTTAACTGCTGCTGGTCTTGCTGCACCTCTACCACCTCTATACGGTGTTCTTGTACCGCCTTGTCCTGGTCTAGAAGGTCTTGCTGTTGCAGAACCCGGAGCTCCTGCTTTTGTTACAATACGCTTACGCTTCTTTTTAGCGTCTGCATTTGCATCTTTTTTAACTTCTGGTTTCTTCTTTTTAGGTCTTTCAAATTGTTTTAAGTCAATTTTTTTACCTGTAAAATTAGGTCCGTCTAGTTTTTTATACTGAGTTTTAATTGCTTCTGCATTATCTGCAGTTACCTCTTCTTCGGTTTCTTCTGATTTTACCGCTTCTGCTTTCGCTTTTGGCTTTTCACCTCCTTTAGAAACTTCTTTTTCTATTTCAGAAACCACTTTTTTTGCTGAAGGCTTTGCTACTTCTTCTGTGTCTTTTACAACTTTTTCAGTAGCTGCTTTTTCTGCAACTGGCTCTTCTGCTTTTACAACTTTTTCGGTAGTAGTTTCAACTTTCGCTGTTACTGCCTCTTCTTTAGTTGGCTCTTCAACTTTAGGTTCTTTAGCAGCTGGCTTTTTACCAAGGGTATCAATATCAATTTTACCAACTGTTTTAAACTCTAATTTGTCTGCTTTGGCTTTTAAAACCTCTTCTTTCTTAGCTTCGTCTTCTTTTTTCTTTTCTAACTTAGCTTCAAGCTCTAAACGAATAGCTTCTTTCTCTTTACGTTTTTCCTCTCCAACTTCTTTAGATGCTGCTTTTTTGTTAGCATCTGTTTCAAAGCCATCGAGTAAAACTTGATAGACTTCGCCAGATATTTTAGTGGTAGGTCTTGCTTCTATTTCGTGACCTTTATCCGCTAAAAATTCGACTGCTCTATCAAGAGAAATATTTAATTCTCTTAAAACCTTATTAAGCCTCATTGTTTTGCCTACAGACATATATTTTTTTTAACTTTAAACTTGTAAAAATATTCTTTTACTTTACTACTTTACTTTATTTAGTCTTCGAATTCTTCTTTTAAAACTCGTTGAACATCCATAATGGTTTCTTCTTCTAGATCGGTTCTTTTAACCAATTCTTCTACACTAGTTTCTAGTACACTTCTAGCAGTATCTAAACCAATTTTTTTGAATTCTGTAATAACCCAATCTTCAATTTCATCGATAAATTCGGTTAATTCTACATCTTCTTCTTCTAAGCCTTCTCTTTTAACATCTATCTCGTAGCCTGTTAATTCACTTGCTAAACGTATGTTTACACCACCTCTACCAATTGCTTTAGAAACTTCTTCTGGCTTTAATAAAACGCTTACACGTCCTTTTTTGCCATTTTTTTCTTCTTCAAACATCTCTATTTCCATCGAAGTCACTTTTGCAGGACTTAATGCTCTAGAAATAAATAATTGTTCGTTTTTAGTGTAATTTATAACATCTATGTTTTCGTTACCCAATTCTCTAACAATACCATGTATTCTAGATCCTTTAACACCTACACAGGCGCCAACTGGGTCTATTCTATCATCATAAGAATCTACAGCAACTTTTGCTTTTTCTCCTGGTATTCTTGCCACTCCTTCTACGGTAATTAAACCGTCGAAAACCTCAGGTATTTCTTGTTCGAATAATTTATTTAAGAACAATGGAGATGTTCTAGACAAGATTATAGCAGGTTTATTACCTCTTAATTCTACCGATTTAATAACCCCTCTAACAGAATCTCCTTTTCGAAAGAAGTCTGAACGAATTTGCTCGCTTTTTGGCAATACAATTTCGTTACCATCATCATCTAACAATATAATTGCGTTATGACGAATGTGATGCACTTCTGCACTATATAAATCGCCTTCTAACTCTTTAAACTGTTTAAAGATATTGGTACTATCATGCTCGTAAATTTTAGAAATTAAATTTTGACGTAAGGCTAAAATTGCTCTTCTTCCTAAATCAATTAATTTTACTTCTTCCGAAACATCTTCTCCAATTTCAAAATCTGGTTCAATTAATCTAGCTTCTGCCAACTCAATTTCTTCATTATCATCTTCAGAAAAACCATCTGCAACAACAACTCTATTTCTCCAAATTTCTAAATCTCCTTTATCAGGGTTTATAATGATATCAAAATTATCATCAGACCCAAATTTACGTTTTAAGGCAGCTCTAAAAACCTCTTCTAAAATAGACATCAATGTTACTCTGTCTATACTTTTATTATCTTTAAATTCTGAAAACGAATCAATTAATGCTATATTCTCCATTACATTTTTTACTTAAAATACAATCTTCACTTTTGCTTCTTTAATATCTTTGTACGCTATTATTGCTTCTTTTTGAACAGTAACTTTACCTTTACCTATTGGTTTTGGCTCTCTTGCTTTCCAATTTAAAACAATTTTATCTTCATCTGCAGTAACTAAAGTACCTTCTAATTCTTCTTCAGAAGTTTTAACTTTTAGTATCCTGTTTATGTTTTTAATATACTGTCTTTTTACTTTTAACGGATGTGAAATATCAGGAGTAGAAACCTCTAAAGAAAAATCTTCTTCTTCTCTATCAAAACTATCATCTACAGCTCTGTTTACCCTAATACACTCACTTAAAGGAACGCCGTTATCACCATCTATTGTAACCAGAATTTTATTGTTTTCGGTAATATTTAAATCAATCAAATACAACGAATTATTCTGTGCTAACGCCTCATTTACTATGTCTTTTACTTTGGCTTGATCCATCTTAAATCTTAAAATAAAATATAAAAAGAGGGGACTTTAAGTCCCCTTCATTTTCTTTTACTGTGATTTTTTACGTTGCAAATATACGAATTGTTTATGATTTACCAAACTAAGTTTAATTCAATTATTTTTTGTAACTTTAGGTAAGCTCTTATTCACCTTTAAAATTTTAACATTATGCAAAAAATTTTAGTCCCAATTGATTTTTCAAAAACAGCTGAATATGCCGCTAAAGTTGCTGCACAAATTGCTAAAAAAACAAAAGCCACAATTTATCTTATTCATTTAATTGAATTACCTAAAGGAGTTGTAGACATGGGCTCTAGCAGTAGGTTTAGCATTCCAGAAAGCATGTTATATCTTAGAAAGGTTAGAGAAAAAGTGCTTCTATTTAAAGACACCTATTTTGATAAAGAAATACAGGTAGAATATTTTATAAAACTAAACACACCTTTTGAGGGCATCTTAAAGTATGCTGCTAAAATTGAGGCAGATTTAATAATTATGGGATCTAAAGGACACTCTGAGTTAGAAGAAATTTTGATTGGCTCTAATACAGAGAAAGTGGTTAGAAACTCTAAAACACCTGTGCTTGTAATCAAAAAAGACATCAAAAAATTTAGATTAAAAAACATTGTTTTTGCCTCTAACTTTAAAGAAGAAAACAAAGAGGTATTTGATAGAGTACTTCATTTTGCAGATCTATTTAAAGGCACCATTCATCTGTTAAAAATAAACACTCCTGCAAATTTTTTAGGCACCGCAGAAACTAAAGAAAAAATTGAAAATTTTATTACTGATTTTAACATCAAAAAGCATAAAATAAATATTTATAGTGATGTTTCTGTAGAGAAGGGTATCTTAAATTTCTCTAAAGAGATAAACGCAGATTTAATTGCACTAAGTACTCACGGAAGAAGTGGTTTGGCACATTTATTTACAGGCAGTGTTATTAAAAAACTATCTAAAAATGCCCTAAAACCAATGCTAACAATTAAAGTATAAGAACGTATTAATTTGCTTCTGATTTTAAAGTTTCGATAAATTTCTCGACGGTTAAAGCTTTATCAACATTAAAATCGCCAATTTTAGTTCTTCTTAAAGAAGATAAATGCGCGCCAGAGTTTAAAGCAACCCCAAAATCATGGGCTAAAGAACGAATGTAAGTACCCTTGCTACATACAATTCTAAAAGTTACTTCTGGTAAATTTACACTGGTAATTTCGAACTCTAAAACAGACACTTGTCTTGGCTGTATTTCTACAGTTTCACCTTTTCTTGCTATCTCATACAAGCGTTTTCCATCTTTTTTAATCGCCGAAAAAATTGGTGGTTTTTGCTGAATATCACCTACAAACTCATTGGTAGTTGCGTGTAAAAGCGCTTCTGTGATGTGTGTTGTTGGAAAAGTTTTATCTATTTCTGTTTCTAAATCGTAACTAGGTGTTGTGGCGCCCAACACAAAAGTACCTGTATACTGTTTTACCTGTCCTTGATAAATATGTATTTCTTTGGTTTGTTTACCAGTGCAAATAACAAGTAAACCTGTAGCCAAAGGATCTAGCGTACCTGCATGACCAACCTTTATTTTTTTAATATTGAATTGTTGTCTAATTTCCCAACGAAGTTTATTTACTACCTGAAAAGAAGTCCAATTTAGAGGCTTATCGATTAGTAAAACCTGTCCGTTTTTATAGTCTTCTGCAGTCATCTTAGTTAGAAAAATTTATACTTTAATTAGTTTAAGAATGTAGATACAATTGCAATTACACCTACAATTGCACAGTAAATTGAGAAGTACGATAATTTGCTTTTTTTAACCAACGCAATCATCCACTTACAAGCAATAAGACCTGCAAAAAAAGCAGCCAAAAAGCCCACTAATATTGGGGTTGTTTCTGATGAATGAAAGTTAATATCGCCGCCTAAAACATCTTTCCCAATTTTTCCAAAAATCAAAGGAACAACCATCAGAAAAGAAAAACGAGCTGCTTTTGTTCTATCAACTCCTAATAAAACCGAGGTAGATATTGTAGCGCCAGACCTAGAAATACCAGGCAACATTGCAATTGCTTGTGAAATTCCGATAAGTAATGAATTTGAAAACGAAACTTTTTTTTCGGTTTTCTTTGCCTTATCTGCTAGCAAGAGTAAGAGAGCTGTTAATAGTAACATAACACCAACTAATAGTATTTTACCATCAAAAAAAGAAGCTAGTTGTTCTTCAAAAAGCAACCCTACAATTACAGCTGGTAGCATAGAAATAATAATTTTTAAAGAAAATTTTAATTCTTCATTCCATTTAAACTGAAACAACCCTTTAAAAATTTCTGCTACTTCTTTTCTAAAAATCACTAAGGTACTTAGCGCTGTTGCAAAATGTAAAACTACTGTAAAAGTTAAGCTTTCTTCTGGCACAGAGGTGTCTCCTAAAATTGCCTTCGCCAATTCTAAATGACCACTAGAAGAAACAGGCAAAAACTCTGTAAAACCTTGTATTACACCTAAAATAATTGCTTCTAAAATATCCATTATTACTTTTTAGGATTTACTAAAATTGCATAAATCTCAATCGCCAAACCAATAATAACCAACGTTGGCGCCAAACGAATTCGTTGCCAATTATAAATTTCTTCGTTAAAAACATCAGGATTTTCACTACCTCCGCCTGCCATAAAAATAAAGCCAAGGGTAATAAACACAAGTCCGATAACCATTATTACATAATTCTTTTTACCAAACAAAAATGTGGGTTTTTCTATATTTTGATTCTCCATAATATTAGTAATATAATTCGTCTGTTTTTAAATTTAGGAAACGTTGGGTGGCAAAAAAAGTACTAATCCAAGTAATGATAAAAGAAACAATAATTACACTTGCTGCTAAATAACCCAATGTTATGTAGTCTTTTAACAATGCTAAACTTGGCGCTCGTTTGTCTATATAATACACCACAACTGCCAAGCCTATTAGTGCTAAAAACGCACCAATTGCGCCCAATTTAATACTTTGCCAAATAAAAGGCTTTCTAATAAACCCTTTTGTGGCACCAACCATTTGCATGGTTTTAATATTAAATCTTTTAGAATAGATAGATAATCTTATTGAACTATTGATTAAGATAATAGCTACTAAACCAAAAAAACCACACACAATTAAAAACCAAAAACTAACTCTTTTAATATTTTTAGTTAATAGATTTATTAATGGTTTATCATAAGAAACATCTGCAATTAATGCATTCTTTAAAAAACGAGTTTCTAATTCTTGCATTTTCTCTGGAGTAACAAAAGCGGCTTTTAAATAAATATCAATTCCGTTTTTTAATGGGTTTTTACCTAAAAAAGATAAAAAATCTTCCCCTATTTCTTTACTATAAATTTTTGCTGCGCGTTCTTTACTTGTGTAAATAATTCTTTTTGTAAAAACCTCTTTTTGAAGAGCGTCTTTAAAATTATTTCTATCTTTAGTAGAAACATCGTCTTTTAAAAATAAAGTAATAGCAACTTTTTCTTTTACTCGATTGGCAACTAACGTAGATTTTAGTAAAATTAACCCTAAAATACCTACCATAAAAAGTACCAAAGCAATACTTATTACTACCGAAAAATAAGAAGACTGCAGGCGTCTTTTTTGATAAGAATCAAATTTAGAAGACATATTATTTGTATATTTTTAAGGCTGCAATATAATAATTAGTAATCAGTTGATTGTAAGAGTTACACTATTTTAACGAATCTATTTCTTGGCACAACTCAATTAAGACTCCGTTACTTGCTTTTGGATGTAAAAAAACCACTAATTTATTATCCGCACCTTTTTTAGGTGTTTCATTAACAAAAACAAAACCTTGCTCTTTAAGTCTTAAAATTTCTGCTTTTAGATCTTTAACTGCAAATGCAATATGATGAATTCCTTCCCCTTTTTTTTCTATAAACTTAGCAATTGTACTTGAAGAACGGGTTGCTTGTAGCAATTCAATTTTATTAGGTCCTGTTTTAAAAAAAGAAGTTTTAACCCCTTCGGATGCTACTTCTTCAATTTTATAATGTGGCGCACCAAAAAGCGCTGCAAATAATTGATTAGACCGCTCTAAATCTTTAACTGCAATACCAATATGTTCTATTTTTTCCATTCATGTAAAGGTACTAAAAGCAGCTATTTACACCAATAAATAAAAAGTTTCTTATCGATACAGTCTTTCTACCTTTAAATAAACATTTTTCATGATTGGCTTTTCTGCATTTATAATTTCTGGGTACAAACAGATTGTTTCATTCTCTCTTAACAACAAAGAAGCCGTTACATGAGAAGATTTTACTGCATGATAACAGGGAGTTTTATGCGAAATTACTGCCTTATCATCATAAGGCTTATTATTAATAATTAAAGCCAACTTGGTTTCTAAATCTTTATAAAAAGTGGTTATTGACTCTTGATAAAAACCCCAAGATATCTTGTAAACACCATGTACAGGTATTGTTACTTTTTTTCCATCCCAAAGAGAAGTTTCTCCATTTTTTACCTCAAAATTTACAACCCCATGATTGTTTAATTCTTTTAACTCTACATTTATTCCAAAATTATTGATTGCTATCGGGCTATTTTCTACTATATTTAAATTCATAACGTTTGTATTTGTTACAAAAATAGATGGTATTTATAAGACATACATAAGGTAAAACCCTATAATGAATTAAGGATTTTATCTTATCTAGCATTGATTTTAATGTCATCTAATTCATAAGTGCCATCAAAATAAGTATTGCCAGAACCGGTATATTTAAAAGCAAAAAAGGCTTTTCCCGAAAACATTGATACATCAATATATGTAGAGTGTATCCAATTTTTAAAACCCTCGCCGTCTGCAACAATATTGGCTGGTAAAAGCGTCCAGGTTGCTAGATTAATATTTGCAAGATCTTCATTCCAATCAGTAGAAATAAACACCTCTAAAGTACTGCCGTTTGCAAAACTATTAGAGGTTTTAAAGGATAAAAATTCTTGTGAGGTGTTGTCTAAATCGACCCCTTTTGTAATTAACCATGTAATTGTTTCCGCATCATTTGAACTGCTAGAACCTATTCTTGCAGCCTTACTTTGCGAATAAGTATCTGTGTAAGACCTCCAAGACTTTGTGCCTTCTTGCCTGTAATTTACCCAATCGGTAATGCGTATTTCTCCTGTTGTATTCTCGAAATTCTCTTCTAACAAAACCATCGGAAAATCTGCTTCAGAAAGCGTGGTACATCTTTCTTGCTGCATCATAATATCTTTGGTAGAATTTAAAATCAATACTAAAAAATGACCATCATAATCTTTAGAAACCACTGCATCAATAAAACCACCACCAACCGGTAAAGCTTCATTGGCAAAATTTGCAAACGAACTTGTTTCTAACAATAGACTTGCAAAACCTACTGTTTGACAAGATTGTATTTTTCGATGTGTATCAAAATCTTCTGAAGTATCTACATAGGCTTTACCTGCCAAATCAGAAGGAAAAACAAGATTGTTAACACGAATAAAGGTGCCAATATCCGAGGCATTTAGCCCCGCTAGAGAGACTTGTTTAGGAATAATTTCTGCTGTAGTAGTAGCTCTAAAAAAGTGCGACTCTATCTGGTTAGATGAAACACTTTGTATTTCATTACTATTAGTTAAACTAACATTTCCGCCAATAGCTATCAATCCATCTCCAGAATTTAACTCGCCAATATAAAGACCTTTTAAACGAATATATACCTCTCTACCATAATTAAACTTATTGTAGCTATTGGTTAAGTTTATTGCAATTTTTATACCTGAAGTTGGGTTTTCTGGAGCATCTTGCATATAAAATTCTTTAAAATAATTCCCAGATTCATCCGAAGAAACAACAAAGCCTTTTACCACTATATCAGAAACAATTTTTACAGGAACACTACCAGAATTATATATTAATTTTAAATCTTTAATCGATTTTAATTCCACAATTTGATTATCGATGCTATCTAGAAGAAAGTTTAAATTTTCATTTTCTTCAACTCATAAGTTTTCTGGTACGGTAAATTTATTATCTATCACACAACTCATAAAAAAACTACTAAATAGTAATGCCAGAAAAGATATTTTAAGTGTTTTCATATCAATTTATTTTAAAAACTAAGGTTTACATTTACAAAATAAGTAGTACCTCTACCATACCAATATTTATTCCCAAAAATGGGATTGTCTTTTTCTTTATCTGCTTTTAATTGATAATAATTTGCATTTCTACCTTGCTCGAAACCACCAGATTTATAGATAGTATTTAACAAATTATTTACGGTACCGAAAAAACTTATATAGTATTTATTTACTTTCCAAGATTTTCCTCCAACAATGTTTAAAACGTTGTAATTATTGAATTTTTCTTGTTGTAACAGAGTTTTTGCAGTCTCTAAATTATAATCTGGAAAAGTTAAACCATCTATATCTTTATAAAAATTGCTAGATCTTGTTAAAGGAGCAACGTCTATATAAGTATTGCTAAAAAAATTTAAAGAGGCTCCAAACCACCAATAGTTAGGGTCTCTATACTCAAAACCAACAGAAATGGCATTATGAGGTCCGGCAGCTATTTTATAATTTTTTAAATTAGATACATCATCTTTAGAACGCCCATTTTCATCAAAAATACCTTCATTTGTAATATCTGAATTTAAATATAAGTTTGGATTATTTGCATACGTAAAACTACCAATTGACGCTGCACCGTTTAGTTTAAAAGCAGGCGTTATTTGAGCCTCTACACCCAGCTCTAAACCAACATGTTGCTTTTCTATACCCGATAAAATTTCTTGAACAAATGCCGTATTATCACCTCCTATTCCGTCTCCGAAATAAAAAGAAATTTCTGTTGCATCTTTTATATAAGTGTAATAACCTGTTAATTTGGTTGTAAGTATATTCCCTCTTTTGATATAGCTTACATCTGCAGATATTATTTTTTCTGACATTAAATTAGCAACTACATTGTTATTTTCTCTTACATTAGAAAAAGAATTTCTAATTGTTGGTGCTTGTGTAAAATACCCTAAATGAGCCTCTATTAAATGATGACCATTAATTTTATAAGTGCCTCCTGTTTTTAACTGATAATCTAAAAAATTTAATGGGTTAGAATTGCCTAAAGAATTGTCTTCAAATCGACCGTTTTTATAAAAACCCTCTCTTTGATAGTCTGTTTTTAAGAGATTTATAGCTGTGTAAAAATCTACTTTGTAATAGGTAAATTGAATCTGAGCAAAAGCATTTATAATAGCTGCATTTAAATTAAAATTATATTTAAATTTTTCTCCAATACCAACAACTCTATTTGGGTTTTGTAGATCGTTTTGTCTTTTTGCAGCTGTATCGGCAAAATTATTAATGTCTAAATAGCCACTACCACCTAATAAGTTAAGTGTTTTGGCATAATTATGAGACTTTAATCTTTTGTATTCTAATTTACCTGTTACCGAAATATGTTTATCTATTTGCGAATTATAAATTGTATTTAATGTCAATTGCCTATCATCATTTCTATCTTCATACAACACAAAAGCACTGTTTATGTTAGAGCTAGAGTTGGTAATGTTTGCATCAAAAATAGCACCCCAATCTAACTGTCCTTTTTCTAAAAATTGTTTTTGAACACTATATGCACCAAAAAAGTTACTGTTTGCCAAAAAATAACTTGGTAATTTTTGATAGTAAGTAGGACTCGGATTTGCACCGCCATTAAAATCTAACCGACTATTACCAATGCTACCAAATTGATATGAAACATTGGTTTGTAATTTATTTTTATCTGATATAGTCCAAAAATGATTTAGCATTATAATAGGTTCTTCAACATCTTTTAGTCGACTATTTAATTTACGCCCATTTAAACGCCCCCAATACTCGTTGTATTTAATCCCTTTTAAATCGACTACCTCTTGGGTGTTTGGTGATGATTTGCCTCTTCTATTTTGGGCAAATATTCCTGTAAAATTAATCTGATGATTTTTACTTATTTTCTTTTCAATAGCTGTAAAAAATGAAGTAGCATTGTATGAAGTCGCATCATTAAAACCCTCATTACCCAACCTTCTACTTCCAGAAAAAGTAAAAGACCAACCTTTGCGGGTAACTGGCATTGTATGAGTTGCCATTACTCGATGCTGGTAACTTCTATTAGAAGAAGAGTAAGATATTCTTGATCCAGGTCTTTGTTTAGAAGCTCTGGTGTTAAAATTTGTGCTTCCTAAAACACCGCCAAAAGCAACATTAGAAATGGCTAAACCATTGCTAAACTCTTGCTCTCTTAACACATCATTTAAACCACCCCAGTTACTCCATTGTGCTCGTCCGTCAAGAACTTTATTTAATTCTATTCCGTTCATTAAAACCTTTCCATGCTCAGAACCCAAGCCTTTTAACCTAAAAAAAGAAGCACTAAATTGAAAAGCAGCAGCTCTTAAAAAAACATCTTTGGTCGCTTGTAAAAGGCCCGAAATATTATCGGCACTATTCGCATCATTATTTAATTCATCATCGGTAATGCTAATTATACTAAGATCGGGTTGTTCTATAAATATTTTAGTTAAAAATATGATTCCCAAATCTATAGAAGAGTTATTTATAGTAATAGGAATCTTTTGAATTTGGTAACCAAGTAACTTAATTTCTAATATAAAAGGGCCCTTTTTAAGATTGTTTATTTTAAAAATACCGTTACTATTTGTTTGAATTTTAATTTGACTATTTAACACATAAACAAGAGCATTCTGCAATGGATTTTTAGAATTATAATCTAATACCGTTGCTTGAATACTATTTTGTGCAGTAGTTTCTAAAAATAGAAATAGCCACAAAAATAGAAACAAAATGTTGCTATTTTTACACATATTTTTCAAAGCTTTTTTTGTTGAAGTTAGTCATTTTAAAATAAAAAACACTCTAAAACACTCCTTATTAAGGATTTTAAATAGTACAAAACCCTATATTTGATCATCAAAAAAAGTATATTATGCTTAAAAAAACATCGTTGTTATTTTTACTAATGCTAGTGATAACTGGCGTTTCTGCTCAGAATAAAAAAAAGAAATATCAAATTAGAACGATTGCTTTTTATAATTTAGAAAACTTATTTGACACCATTAATGATGTTACTAAAAATGATGAAGCAAGCCCTATAATGGCGTTAAAATCTAATAAAACAGCTATTTATAATGAAAAAATAGAAAAATTAGCAAGTACAATTGCTCAAATAGGAATTGAAAAAACAAAAACCGCTCCTGCAATTATTGGCGTTGCAGAAGTAGAAAATAATAATGTATTAGAAGATTTAATAACGTCTGATTATTTAGCGAAATACAATTACGGTATTATTCATTATGATTCTCCAGACAAAAGGGGCATTGATGTTGCTTTATTGTATCAAAAGAAATATTTTAAACCTATACATCATGAAGTTTTTAATCCTAAGATTTACAAAAATAACTTCCCTGTTTATACTAGAGATCAATTATTAGTCTCTGGTTTTTTAGATGATGAATTAATTCATATTATCGTAAATCATTGGCCTTCTAGAAGTGGTGGACAACAAAAAAGTAATCCTTTAAGAGAGAAAGCTGCGCATCAAAATATAAAAATTATTGAACAGATTAGAGAAAATGACCCAAATGGCAAAATACTATCGATGGGTGATTTTAATGACGACCCAATAAATAATAGCTTTAAAAAGGTTTTAAAAACTAAAAGTAGAAAAAGAAGGGTGCAAGAAAATGACCTTTATAACCCTTACGAAGACTTATACAGAAGAGGCTTTAACACACTAGTTTATAGAGATAAACTTAATTTATTTGATATGATATACGTATCATCTCCTCTTTTAAGTAGTAAAAAAAAGGACTATATTAGCTACAAAATGTTTAAAGCGATGATTTTTAACAAACGCTTTTTAACAAATCAAAAAGGAAAATACAAAGGCTACCCGTTTAGAAGTTTTTTAAACGGTAGTTATACTGGGGGTTACTCAGACCATTATCCGGTATATTTGTATCTTATTAAAGAACAATTAAATTAAAAAATGATGATAAAAATTAAAAATGTAATTTGGTCAGTACTATTTACTAGCGCTTTTTGTGTAGCGCAGAACCCTGTAATTAAACTAGCAAATTTAGAGCAAACAGCACGTGTACAAAATGATTTAAAATATTCTGTTGATGGTATAGAAGGTCACCAATATTTTTTAGATGAATGGGGTACTGGAAAAATTATTATTAATGATAGTATTATTAACACACAAGCTAGAATACAGTTCGATATGGTTTCTGGAGAACCTATTATTGGCAATGAATATAAAGAAGGAAAAGGATTTATACTAAGAGACAAGTCTGTAACAGGTTTTGTAATAAACAATACTAATTTTGTAAGAATATCTAGTGAAAAATTTTTAGATAAAACCAAGCAAAAATTTTATGTAGTACCAATGTTTACAAATGAAAATTACTTTATAATTAAGTATAGTAAAACATTAAAAGAACCATACATTGCTAACAACGGCTATAACAAAGCAGACCTTAACAAAAAATATGTTACGCAAAAAAAATATTACATTCTTAATAAAGAAGGGAAATACATAGAAGTAAGATTAAAAGAAAAAAACATACTTAAGGCACTAAAAACAAATAATAAAGAACTTAAAAAATATATTAAGAGCAACAATTTAAACCTAAAAGAAAGCTCAGATTTAATTACATTTTTAAACTATTACCATTCTTTATAAATAAATCTATTGTATATACAAAAACCCGCAACAAATTTATGTTGCGGGTTTTTTTTGATAAAAAATTATTGCCTTTATTTTTAAATATTAATCTCTAAGAGATTTAAATTTAAAATATAAATATGTGTAAGCATCACGAGGTATAATTGTAATCCACTTTTTGTGTTTTAAATACCATTTAAAACGTATAGAATTTACTCCTTTTGTTAGATAAGCGGCAATAAAAGGATGTACATGTAATTGTACTTTTTTATTTTTAGAGTTAGACATAAACTTCTCTAAATCTGCCTCTAGTTTATCTAATAAAACAATAGGTGCTTCTACTTCTCCATTTTTGTTTGGGTTGGCTTCGGTAGTTTTTATACTTAACTCTGGTCTTACCCTTTGTCTTGTAATTTGTACCAAACCAAATTTACTTGGAGGTAATATTTTATGCTTTGTTCTATCAAAAGCCATTTGCTCTTTTAAGTGTTGAAACAATTTATTTCTGTTTTCAACTTTGTGCATATCAATAAAATCTACAACTATAATTCCTCCCATATCACGCAATTGTAATTGGCGTGCTATTTCTGTAGCTGATATTAGATTTACTTCTAATGCGGTATCTTCTTGAGAGCCTGCTTTGTTAGAACGGTTTCCACTATTTACATCTATTACATGTAAAGCTTCAGTGTGCTCTATAACTAAATAGGCACCCTTACTCATAGAAACTGTTTTACCAAATGATGTTTTAATTTGTCTTTCTATTCCATATTTTTCAAAAATTGGAGTTTCAGACTTGTGTAGTTTTACAATTTTTTCCTTTTCAGGATAAATTTCTTGTAAATACTCTTTAATTTCAACGTGTAACGTTTCATCATTGGTAACAATACTAGTAAACGACTCATTCATAACATCTCTTAAAATAGAAGATGCTCTGTTTAATTCGCTTAAAATTTTTGTTGGTGTATTTGTGTTAGGTATTCTTTTACATGTTGTAATCCAACGCGCTAACGAGTTTTGCAAATCTTTATCTAATTCTGCTACCTTTTTACCTTCGGCAACAGTTCTTAAAATAACGCCAAAACCTTTTGGTTTTATGCTTTTTGCTAATCTTTTTAAACGTTCTTTTTCTTTTGGATCTTCTATTTTTTGTGAAACAGAAACTCGGTTAGAAAAAGGAACTAAAACTAAAAATCTACCTGCTATGGACAACTCAGAACTTAATCTTGGTCCTTTTGTAGAAATTGGTTCTTTTACTATCTGTACTAATAGGTTTTGTCCTGTTTTTAGTACACTGTTAATACTACCGTCTTTGTGAATGTCTTCTTCCTTTCGGAAATTCTTTAAAGTGAATTCTTTATACTTACCTGTGCTTACTTTCTTAATGAATGTATTTAATGAATTTACCTGCGCACCTAAGTCATGATAATGTAAAAACCCGTCTTTCGGGTAACCTACATTTACAAAGGCTGCATTTAAACCAGTTAAAACCTTTCCTATTTTGGCTAAAAAAATATCGCCTACAGAAAACTTGTTATCACTAGTTTCATTATTTAATTCAATAAGTTTACCATCTCTTAATAAGGCAAAATCAATATCAGATGAATTAGACCGAATTATTAATTCTGTTTTCATGCTGAACTGTTTTTAGCTCTACACATACCTGTGTAGATGGGTTAATTATTGTCAGGTATTAATAATACCGTGCGAGGTTAGTTTAACCTCTATGTCAATGAACTTCTTTTTTTTCGCTAAAATATAAACGAAAAAGTAAGCGGATGCTTACTTTTTCTTGTGTCTATTTGCTCTAGCTCTTTTTTTTCTCTTGTGTGTAGAGATCTTTGCTCTCTTTCTTTTTTTACCACTTGGCATAATGTTCTGATTTTTTTAAACCTTTTAGGTTTAGGTTAATATTGTGTTACTTAACTGCTACTTTACTTTTTACACCTTCTGTAAAAGTTTTAGCCGGTTTAAAAGCTGGAATATTGTGAGCTGGAATTTTTATAGTTGTATTCTTAGAAATATTTCTACCTGTTTTCTCTGCTCTAGTTTTGATGATAAAACTACCAAAACCTCTTAAATAAACGTTATCGCCATTTTCTAATGCATCTTTAACTTCAGTCATGAATGCTTCTACAGTTGCTAATACATCTGTTTTTTCGATTCCTGATTTATCTGAAATTTTTGATACGATATCTGCTTTCGTCATGTCTCTATTTTTACTATATTTTAATTAATTTAATTCCAAAAATGCGGATGCAAATATATGATAATTAATCAATTCCAAAAATAATAATACCTAAAAATATATGAATAATATAATGTAATATTGCAAATTGATTTTTTAAAGATGAAGTTTTCTAACACATTAATATACTGGTACTTACAAAACGACAGAGATTTACCATGGCGTAAAACTAAAAATCCATACTTTATTTGGCTCTCAGAAATTATGCTACAGCAAACAAGAGTTGCCCAAGGTTTGGCATATTATCTTAAATTTACAGAGACATTTTCTACTGTTTTCGACCTTGCTAAAGCAGACGAAAGTACCGTTTTAAAAATGTGGCAAGGCCTAGGATATTACTCAAGAGCAAGAAACTTACATTTTTCTGCAAAACACATTGCAAATGAGTTAAATGGCGAGTTTCCGAAAACCTATTCAGAAATTATAAAACTAAAAGGAATTGGCGATTACACTGCTTCTGCAATTGCTTCTATTTGTTTTAACGAACCTACAGCTGTAGTAGATGGCAATGTCTATAGAGTACTCTCTAGATATTTTGGCATTCATACACCTATTAACTCATCTGCAGGAATCAAAGAATTTAAAACCCTAGCACAATCTTTGATAGACCCCTCTCAGCCCGGTAATTTTAATCAAGCAATTATGGATTTTGGTGCTCTTCTATGCAAACCACAAAATCCGTTATGCGACACCTGCCCTCTATCTGATAGCTGTGTTGCACTCGAAAAGAAAATAATAAAAGAGCTACCTGTAAAAGAAAAGAAAATTAAAGTAAGAAAACGCTTTTTTAATTATTTAGTTATCAAAACCGAAAACAATACAACTTTTATCGAAGAAAGAACTTCAAAAGGAATTTGGCAAGGACTGTATCAATTTCCTTTTATAGAAACCAATTCTAACATTGATCAAAAGGAACTTATAAATACCGAAGAGTTTAAAAAACTGTTTATAAACGAAACCACAATTTCATTATTTAATAAAAAAGTAATAGTACATAAATTATCTCATCAACACATAAATACTCAGTTTTGGGTTGTAAAAACTGAAAAACATCAATTCGCTACTACTTCTTGGAAAAAAATTAAAGAATTTCCGGTTCCTGTTTTAATTGCCAATTTTTTAGAAGAATATCTACAAAAAAGTAATTGATATTTTTAGTACATTTGATACTCATAATATAGTATATGGCAGCAGGCACAATAAATAAAGTAATTTTAATTGGTAATTTAGGAGACACTGTTAAAATGCATTATTTTGATGATAAAAATAGTGTTGGTCGGTTTCCGATTGCTACTAGCGAGAGTTACACCAATAAAACTACAGGAGAAAAAGTAACCACAACAGATTGGCATAATATTGTTGTAAGAAACAAATTGGCACAAATTTGTGAGAAATACTTAACAAAAGGTGATAAGGTGTATATTGAAGGTAAGCTAAAAAATCGCCAATGGGAACAAGATGGTATTAAAAGATATGCTACCGAAATTCATGTAAATGAAATGACCATGCTTAGCACCAAAAAGAATTCTACTACAGAAAACCAAAACTTACCAGAAGAACAAGTTAAAACTAGACTTGAGAATAATAATAGTTCTGAAATAAATAACGATTTACCATTTTAATTAATTTAAATTACAACAATTGGACACAGATCCCGAGTTTTTATTTGTTACCCTTATCAATTTACTAGACACAATTAATGGTATAGCACTAATAGTATTACTAATAAGTTCTGCTTTAGTATCTGGTACAGAAGTTGCTTTTTTTTCTCTTTCTCAAACAGATTTAAACGAACTTTCTAACAACGGAAAAGAACAAAATATCGTTGTAAATTTATTGGAAAAACCCAGAAAATTACTGGCCACAATTTTAATTACTAATAATTTTATTAATATTTTAATTGTCTTACTTTTTACCACCATAGCACAAACTATTTTTGGCGATTTTAATTATCAATTAAATCTGTACCTGTTTACGGTTCCTATTCGATTTTTACTAGAAGTAGTATTAGTAACGTTTTTAATTCTTTTGTTTGGAGAAGTTTTACCAAAAGTTTACGCCTCTAGAAACGCACTTTTGTTTTCTAAAAAAATGGCGAAACTAATACACATAATCAATTTTCTTTTAACACCATTTACCCTACCTTTAATAACACTTACTAAATGGTTCGAAAAAAAACTAGGGAGTAAAAACTCTAACTTTTCTGTCGAAACACTATCGCAAGCATTAGAGCTAACATCAGAAGGAGCAACTACAAAAGACGAGCAAAAAATACTAGAAGGTATTGTAAATTTCGGCAACACAGAAACCGTACAAATTATGAAACCGAGAATAGATATTTGTGCCATTTCTGATGAAGAAACATATGAAAATGTTTTAGAAAAAATTCTTAAAAACGGTTTTTCTAGAAACCCAGTTTACAAAGACAATATAGACAACATAACCGGTGTACTTTACGCTAAAGATTTATTAGCTCATTTAAACAAAGCAACCTTTAACTGGCAAAAACTAATAAGAGAACCTTTTTTTGTGCCAGAAAACAAAAAATTAGACGATTTATTAAGTGATTTTAGAGAAAAGAAAAACCACTTGGCAATAGTAGTCGATGAATACGGAGGCACAAGTGGTCTTGTAACCTTAGAAGATGTTATTGAAGAAATTGTTGGAGATATAAATGATGAGTTTGATGATGATGATGTTTCTTACTCTAAAATAGACGATAATAATTATATTTTTGAAGGTAAAACCTCTATCAAAGATTTTTGTAAAATTTTAGATGATGAAGATGAAGATATTTTCGAGGAAGAAAAAGGAGAAAGCGAGACACTTGCTGGCTTTATTTTAGAAATATCTAGAAAATTTCCGAAAAAAGGAGAAAAAATAAACTTTAAAAACTACACTTTTACAATAGAGTCTTTAGACAAAAAAAGAATTAAACAAATTAAAGCAACCAGAAATGCGTAAACTTATTTTGTTGTTCCTCTTTTTTAATATTATTAGTTGTAATAAAGATGTATTGCCAAAACCAAAAGCCTATCTAAGTCTAAACTATCCAGAAAAAGCGTACGAAAAACTAAGCCTAAAAAGACCCTATACTTTTGATGTACTAAACAATACTAAACTAATTAATGAAAGCAACAACTGGTTAAAAATAAAATACCCTTCATTAAAAGCGTCAATAGATATTACATACAGACCGGTAAAGAATAATTTAAAAGAACTTTTAACCGAAGCAGAAAAATTAGTCTTTAAACACGCTATTAAAGCCGATCAAATTATTCCTAAAGATTTTAATAATCGTAAAAATAAAGTTTACGGTAGTTTGTATCAAATTACTGGTAATGCTGCATCTCAAATTCAGTTCCATCTAACAGATAGCACACATAATTTTATAAAAGGGTCTCTCTATTTTTATGTAAAACCAAATTACGATTCAGTTTTACCCGCTGTAGATTATATTAAAAAAGATATTTTACGTTTGATAGAAACATTAGAATGGAAGAAAACAAACATCTAAAAAACGTATCATTACTATTACTTGCAACTCTTTTTATTAGCACATCTGGTGTGTTGGGTAAATATATTGCGTTATCGCCAGAAGTTATTATTTTTTGCAGAGCAACTATTGCAGCTGTCATTATGCTTCTTTTTTGTGTGATAAAAAAAATAAATATAAAAATTATCTCAAAAAAAGACTATACTCATTTTTTAATAAGTGGTTTTTTTATGGCAGCACACTGGGTTACTTACTTCTATGCCCTTAAACTTTCTAACGTAGCAATTGGCATGCTGTCTATGTTTACTTTTCCTGTAATTACAGCTTTGTTAGAACCACTTTTCTTTAACGTAAAAACTAATAAAACCCATCTATTTTTAGCAATTTTAGTTTTAATTGGCGTGTATGTGTTAGTCCCTAACCTGTCTTTAGAAAATAGTTATTTAAAAGGAATTTTATTCGGTATTTGTTCTGCATTTTGTTACGCTTTAAGAAATCTTATTTTAAAAAAACACGTAAAAAAGTATAACGGAAGTGCACTAATGCTTCATCAGATGATAATTGTTAGTATTCTATTAATTCCTGTTTTATTTTTTAGTGATTTTTCTAATCTAGAAAGTCAATTACCACTACTACTTTTAGTAGCGCTTTTAACAACTGCAATTGGCCACACGATGATGGTAAACTCATTAAAACATTTTTCGGTATCAACCGCAAGCATCATTGGCAGTATACAACCAATATTTGGTATTATTATAGCCTTTATTTTTGTAAAAGAAGTGCCTAGTATAAACACCTATATTGGTGGCGGCTTAATTTTAGCAACCGTAATTATAGAAAGCATACAAAGTAATAAGTAATTAAAATAATTCTTTATTGCTAATATCTAAGTAGTTACGCTTCACAAAGGCAAGAATAGTTTCTAGAATTTCACCCATATTATTACAATCTTTAAACTTTATATCTCCAACATATTGTATTAAATGATCTTTTAACTGTGCAATATTTTCTGGGGAAGAAATGGTATCTGCTTTCATGCATTTAATTAAACGAAGTGTTCTTCTTGGTGTGGTAATCATTCTTTTGGCCATGTAAGAACGCTCTTCTATTTTGTATTGTCTTATAGAATCGTTTTGTAATTTTTTACCCACCATTTCTATCATTTTAAAGTTTTCTTTCATAAACTGAAGGTTGTAAACTTTTAAATTTCCTTCAAAAGATTGTTGATCGAAATCTATGGCTCTAATTTTATAAATAATTTGATCAAAATCGTGTGTTGGTGTAATCACATAATTATAAGAACGCATATCGCCAAGTAATCTAACCAAGCAACGCTCTTTAAATTTTACAAACTCTTTGGCTATTTGCGACTTTTCTAACTCGGTACATTTTGGTAAAAAATCTCTAATAAAATCATCTCCTGGTATGCCAGCAATATGCTCTTCTATCAGAGTATCTTTATGAACCAAAAAATTAATGCTATGAGGAGATAAAATATGCTCTAATTCTAGCCCGTAAATTCGAGAAGCATCTGCTTTTTTTACATAAAAGTAAGTAAAGTTATCATTTAATATGTTACGTATTTTTATCCTAAAGGGTTTAGAATTTCCGAAAGTACAATAGTCTATTGCATCAACATTTAAAAAGGGAATGCTATCATCATTTCCATCGGAATGCAACCTAGCATATACTTTTTTTAAACTTGTATCTATTTCTTCTCTATCAGAATCAGAATAATAAGTTCTTACCCAAAGTGTGTCTTCGTCATTTTTATCATAGACCACAACAGAACCCTGAAAACGTAACAAGTCTTCATAATAGATAGAAATTTTTATAGTCCGTTTATAATTTTTTAGATACGCATTTAGCATTTCATTTACAGGAAATGCTGGTTTTTTTTTAGACATTAATTTTTTTTCTACCGCCATGATATAGGTTGATTTTACCTCAAAAATAAGGATAATTAATTAGACCAATTCAAACATTTTACCGGGTAAGGGTTTTGTAATCCCTTTTAATTCCATTTGTAAAAGCAAGCCAGATAATTGATAGATTGGTATATGGCATTCGAATGAAATAACATCTAATAATTGCGCTCCTTTTTGATGTAATAGATCAAAAATCTTTTGTTCATTACTGTTTAAATCTATAAAAAGTTGCTGCTGAATTTGTTTTGGTTTTTCTGTAAGATCCCAATTTAACATTTTTACAATATCTTCGGCAGAGTTTAAAATATGAGCTTTATTATACTTTATTAAATTATTACAGCCTTTGCTATAAATATCGGTAGTTCTGCCAGGCACCGCAAAAACATCTCTATGGTAAGAGTCTGCAATATCTGCAGTAACCAAAGAACCGCCTTTTGCCGCAGATTCTATAACAATTGTGGCCTTAGAAATACCTGCTACTATTCTGTTTCGCTTTAAAAAGTTTTCTCTTAAAGGCGCTTCATCATGCCAAAATTCAGTTAAAAAACCTCCATTTTCATTTACTTTATGAATATATTTTTTGTGAACTTTAGGATATATTTGATTGAATCCATGTGCCAAAACAGCGATTGTTTGTAAGTTATTATCTATGGCTGCTTTATGTGCACAAATATCTACACCGTAAGCAAAACCGCTAACAATAATAGGGTTGTAAATAGCTAAATCTTTTACCAACTGATTGCAAAACGTGCGGCCATAAGAACTAATATTACGAGTACCTACAATAGAAATTGTTTTCTGATTAGAAAAGTCTAAATTTCCGTCTTTAAATAATAAAATAGAGCTATCAAGACATTGCTGTAAGTTTTTAGGATAATTTTCATCTAAAAAATAAGAATAAGAAATATTATTTTCTGTTATATATTTATATTCTTTTTCTGCTAAAGTAATATTTAGAGGATCTAATAAGGTGTTTAAAACATGGCTGCCAATTCCATTAATTTTTAATAAATTAGATTGTTTTTCGGTAAAAATTTGACGTATATCTCCCACATTAACAATGAGTTTCTTTGCCAAGATATCTCCAATGCCTTTGCATTTTTGTAAACGTAAAATAGCAAGCAACTTTTCTGTGTCCAATAGCTAACAATTTGATTAACAATATATAAAAAATATGTTGATAATTTTTACAGAACTTTCTTTTATCAAACCCTAAAAAATATATATTTGTTATCATGATTTTAGCAAAATATATAACCGATTTACTTTACAGACACGATTGTGTAATTGTGCCAGATTTTGGAGGTTTTGTAACCAATAGAATTGGGTCTAAAATAGACAACGAAACCTTTAGTTTTACTGCACCTACAAAGCAAATTAGTTTTAATAGTTTGCTAAAACACAATGATGGTTTATTGGCAAACTATATTGCTGCAACAGAAAATATTTCTTTTGAAAAAGCAACAACAGCTATTTCTTTATCAGTAATAAAATGGCAAAACGAATTGCAATCAAAAGAAGTTACAATAGATAATTTAGGGAAATTAAAGCTATCTGCAACCAATAAGATAATTTTTGAACCTAATTTAAAGGTTAATTTTTTAACTAGTTCATTTGGTTTATCTGCTGTTACATCACCTGAAATAATTAGGACTAACAAAAAAATTATACCTCTTAATACAGTAAAAAGCAACAACGAAACTAAAAAGAGCTTACCAACTTTTATAAAAGTTGCTGCTACAGCTGCTATCTTATTAACGTTAAGCTATGCTGGTTACAATGGCTATCAAGTAAACAAGCAAACAGAAGCTTTAGCGTTACAAGAACAAGAAATTCAAAAAAAGATTCAATCTGCAACATTTGTTATTTCTAATCCTTTACCTACAATTTCTTTAAATGTTGCTAAAAAAACTGAAGAAAAATACCATGTTATTGCTGGAGCATTTCAAATAAAAGAAAACGCAGAAAAAAAGGTAAGTCAATTAATTTCTAAAGGATATAATGCTAAAATAATTGGCATTAACAATTGGGGACTTACCCAAGTTAGTTTTCACAGTTTTTCTGATAGAAATGAAGCTACAAATTTTCTTTATAGAATACAAAAAACAGTTTCTAAAGATGCTTGGCTTTTAATTAAAGACAAGTAAAACTACTTCTTTTTCTTTCTCTATTTAAATTGGTAAATTTTAATCTACTGATTGTTATCTTTGCAAAAAATTTTAATATGGAAGCCAAAACACCAAAAGAGTCTTTAACCGTACTTACAGACCTAGTTTTACCTGGTGAAACAAATTACTTAGACAACCTTTTTGGAGGAGAATTATTAGCTAGAATGGATAGAGCATGCAGTATTGCTGCCAGAAGACACTCTAGAAAAATTGTTGTAACAGCTTCTGTAAATCATGTTGCATTTAGCAAAGCAGTGCCTGTTGGTAGCGTTGTTACTGTAGAAGCAAAAGTCTCTAGAGCCTTTAAATCTTCTATGGAAATATATGTTGATGTATGGGTAGAAGATAGAAAATCGATGTCTAGAACAAAGGTAAATGAAGGTATTTATACTTTTGTTGCTGTTGACCAAGATGGTAAACCTGTAGAAGTGCCTCAAATAAAACCAGAGTCTAAACTAGAAATAACTCGTTTTAACGGTGCCTTAAGACGTAAACAGTTAAGCCTCGTTTTAGCAGGAAAATTATTACCTAATGAGGCAACAGAATTAAAAGCACTCTTTAACTAAATACATAAAAATGGATTTTTTAAACTATAAAATCATTTATACAATTGCAATTCTTGCAATTACAATGTTAATCAGATTAATGGTCACTAAATCGTTGAAAAAAATTCAACTTAAATTTGGTTTTCAAAAAGCCCGAATTTTAGTGATTACAAAAATAATATCAATCATAATTTATGGTTCGGCAACTATATTTATATCTTTAATTTGGGGAGTAGATGAGCAACAACTTTTAGTTTATATTTCTTCATTTTTAACAATTGTAGGTATTGCATTTTTTGCTCAATGGTCTATCTTATCTAACATAACCGCGGGTGTAATTTTATTTATAAACTACCCTGTTAAAATAGGAGACACTATAACTATCTTAGAAAAAGACAATAATGTAACAGGAGAAATCAAAGATATTAGCGCTTTTTTTATCACACTTAAAACACCCGAAAAAGAATTAATTACAATACCTAATTCGATTATTCTTCAAAAAAATATTAAATATCAAAGTCTCTAAAAGAACTATCTTTTTAAAATCCAATCTGCAGGGTTTAAACGTGTTGTATTTTTAAACAACACAAAAATAAGTTTGGTTTTATTAGATACTTTGTCTGTAAAAATTTGCCCTATTTTTTGACCCGTAGTCACAAAATCTCCTTTTTTTAATGAACTACTTTGCAAATTATTATATGAAGATATATAATTACCGTGTTGTATTAATACATTTTTTTTACCCTGTGCGGTAACTAAAACGTTTAAAACCGAACCGTTAAAAATAGCCAATGCATTATTACCTTGTTTGGTAACTATATGCAAGCCTGTTCCGTTAATTGTAATTCCTGGAAAAGTAGGATGCTTTTGTTGTCCAAATTTTCGAACCACAATTCCTTGATCTACTGGCCATGGTAATTTGCCTTTATTTAACTCGAAATTTGCAGCTAAAGCTTTTGCTTCTGGACTTAAAATAAATTCATTTTTAACTACTTTTTTACTTCCTGACTTTAACTTTTCTTTCGCAATTCTATTTGCTCTTGCAATTTCATCTCGAATAATTTTGTCTATTTTTTTTGTTACGCTAGCCTCTTCTTTAATTTTATTTTGAAGTTCCTTTTTATAAGAACTCTCCTTTTTCTTTATTGTAGTTATTAATTGCTCGTACTCTTTTTTATCTGCCTCAATCTCTTCTTTCTGATTTTTTTCTGATAAAACTAAAGTATCTTTTAAGCGTTTTTGCACTAACAAAGAATCATTAATTGCCTTAACCTCATTGGTTTTAACAAGTATTTCTTCGCCTTGTTTTTGCCTAAAAGAAGTATATTGTTTCATATACTCTAATCTTTTATACGCTTGGTAAAAGTTTTGAGATGATAATAAAAACATCATTCTACTTTGCTGAGATTTACTTTTGTAAGATTTAAAAATCATCTCTGCATAATCTGCCTTTAAAGCTTTTAACTTAGCCTCTAACTTTTTTACCGATGATTGATTGGCAGTAATTTCTTTTGACAAAAGTAATGCCTCTGCATTTATTATTGATATTAAACGAGCTCTCACAGCTATTTTTTTATCAATATCTTTTAAAGCATCTAATGCATTTTTTTCTTTCTTCTTAACCGAAAAAAGTAAATTATTTACCTGTACAATTTCTTTATTTAACTTTTTCCTTTGAGCTTCTAACTGTTTTCTAGTTTGACTAAAAACAGACAAAATACTTAAGAAAAAAACTATAATTGATATGTAAATTGGTTTAGTGCTCACTATAATTTAATTTTCTTATATCCGTTAGGTATTACAAACCGAGTATCAAAATCGGTATTGAATTCTACTGCTTTTAATGTAAAATTTAACTGACTAACAGTGCCTTTATTTTTAGCTGAAACATTTATTTTAGAAGGAAAAACAACATCTTTAAACAAACTATAAGAAGGGTAAAAAACATCTAACCTTTCTTTTTTATTAGCACTTAAAACTGTTTGTTTTTCTAACTTAAAATGACCCGGATTGATAAAAAAGAAAATGTCAAACAAACTATCTTGTACTTTAGGTGATAATACATACGCATTGTTTTCAATAAAAACTTCTTGTTTTTCATTGGTTACATCTAACAAAGATTGGCCTAAAAATAAATTTTGAAGCTGAAAAAAATCAATATCTACTCCTAGTATTTCTTTTAGCATCGAAAAATCTCCTTGAAAATACGTTTTATTTATTGGCGAGTAAAAACCAACACCTTCAGGAGTAATTTTCAACTTAAAAACGGTAATAAACTTTGTGCCCTTTAATAAAATAACATTGTCTTTTATCATTTTTAAATTGACAGAAATATTTTGCTTTAATTTACCATTATCAAAATCTGCTCTATACTTTGCTTCTAAAGATTTTTTCGAAAAATTTGCTGAAACATGTTTTTTAGCAACTTTCTTTGAAGAGTAATCTTTGGCAATGATTGTGTTATTAATCATTGTTTTTTTTGTTTTACAGGCTGTAAAAACAAATAGAAAAGCAATAAAATACTTTATAAACCTCATCTAAATTAATTCTGTGTAATCACCAATACTTACAGAGGTAAAATTACCATTATATGTTGCATAGTTACCAATCATTGCGTTGTCTAAATTTGCATTAGTAATTACAACGTTTGTTTGTATTAGAGAGTTTGTAATTGTAGTATTTTCAACACTACTATTAGCACCGATAGAAACATAAGGCCCAATTTTAGCGTTTTTTAAAAACACATTTTCACCAATGTAACAAGGTTGTATAATTTCAGAATTCTCTAAAACCACGTTGCTAGCAACTAAATTGTTACCAGCTTTATGTTCAAAGGCTAACACTTGTTTGTTGGTATCTACGGTTGGGTCTTTTTTACCACAATCCATCCAGGTACTTACAGTTCCTGGTATAAATTTTGCGCCGTCTTGTTTTAACGTTTCTAAAACATTTGTAAGTTGATACTCGTTATTTTCTTTTAAATCGTTGTCTATTAAATATTGAATCTCGTTTCTAACACGATCGCCATCTTTAAAATAATAAATTCCGATAATTGCCAAATCAGAGACAAAATCTTTGGGCTTTTCAACAAAATCTGTAATAATACCCTCTTCTAACTTTACTACTCCAAATGCACTAGGATCGGCTACTTGCTTTACCCAAATTGCGCCATCTGCATTTACATCTAACTTAAAATCTGCCTTAAACAAAGTATCTGCATAAGCAACCACACAAGGGCCACTTAAAGAATCTTTAGCGCAATAAAGTGCATGCGCTGTTCCTAAAGCTTCTTCTTGCACATAAACAGACCCTTTTGCACCTAACTCTTTTGCAATTTTTAAAAGACTTTGTTCTGTATTAGCAGGAAACCCTTTTTTAGCTGGGCCAATTATAAAAGCAATTTCTTCTATTTTCTCATCGATTACAGAGGCAATATCTTCTACCAATCTCTGTACAATTGGTTTGCCTGCAATTACGGTTAAAGGTTTTGGCACTGTTAAAGTATGTGGTCTTAAACGAGACCCAATACCTGCCATAGGGACTATTATCTTCATGTTTTCTTTATCATTAATTAAAGGTGCAATATACCATTAATAAAAATATTTTTAAAAAAATGAAGTCTCTAAAAATTTTGAGAAAATAATGCCCCAAATATGGGTCTAAAAAAATTAAATCATTTAAAAAAAGAAGTTAACGAGAGGGTTTTTTGTTTCTTTGTAAAAAATATAAAAAGTGAATTACTTATCAGTAGAAAATATCTCTAAAGCATACGGAGAACGCATTTTATTTGAAGACATTTCTTTTGGAATTAACAAAGACCAAAAAGTAGCTTTTGTTGCTAAAAACGGAAGCGGAAAAACTTCTATCTTAAATATTATTGCTGGATTAGATGTGCCAGATACAGGGCAAATTGTTAGTAGAAAAGGAATTTCTATAGCATATTTGGCGCAAAAAGACAATTTAGACATCAATTTAACCATTGAAGAAACCATTTTTGCGACAGACAACCCAATTCTTTCTATTGTAAATAGGTATGAAAAAGCACTTAAAAACCTAGACGATGTAGATGCTTACCAAAAAGCTTTTGAGCAAATGGAGCAATACAATGCCTGGGATTTTGAAACACAATACAAGCAAATTTTATCTAAATTAAAATTAGAAGATTTGTCTTTAAAAATCGGAAAACTATCTGGTGGACAAAGAAAAAGACTTTCGCTTGCCATCGTTTTAATTAACAAACCAGATCTTTTAATTTTAGATGAACCTACCAATCATTTAGATTTAGAAATGATAGAATGGTTAGAAGCTTTCTTTGCCAAAGAAAAAATAACTCTTTTTATGGTTACCCACGATCGTTATTTTTTAGAACGTGTTTGTAACGAAATTTTAGAGTTAGACGAAGGTAAAATATATAAATACAAAGGAAATTACTCATACTATCTTCAAAATAAAGAAGAGCGTTTAGCGCTAGAAGCAACCAATTTAAGTAAGGCCAAAAGTCTATTTAAAAAAGAATTAGATTGGATGCGCAAACAACCCAAAGCAAGAACTACAAAATCGAAATCTAGAACAGACGATTTTTACGCAATTAAAGAAAAAGCACACCAAAGAAGAAAAGACCATAAAGTTCAATTAGAAATTAATATGGAGCGTTTGGGAAGTAAAATTGTTGAACTTCATAAACTGCAAAAATCTTTTGGAGATAAAAAGATTTTAGAGGGCTTTGATTATGTTTTTAAACGCGGAGAACGCATTGGTATTATTGGTAAAAACGGAACAGGAAAATCTTCTTTTTTAAATATATTAACAGAAAAAAGCGATTTAGATGGCGGTAAAGTTGTAGTGGGCGAAACTGTAAAATTTGGTTACTACACACAAGCCGGAATACAAGTAAAAGAAGGTCAGAAAGTAATTGAAGTTGTAAAAGAGTTTGGAGAATTTATTCCGCTGTCTAAAGGTAGAAAAATATCTGCTTCGCAATTATTAGAACGTTTTTTATTTGACAAGAAGAAGCAATATGATTTTGTAGAAAAACTCTCTGGTGGCGAACAAAAACGCTTGTATTTATGTGCTGTTTTAATTCAAAATCCTAATTTCTTAATTTTAGATGAACCTACAAACGATCTAGATGTTGTAACTCTAAATGTTTTAGAAGAGTTTTTATTAGACTTCCCAGGAAACTTAATGGTAGTATCTCATGACCGTTATTTTATGGATAAAATTGTAGATTCTTTATTTGTGTTTAGAGGAGACGGTGTTGTAGAAAACTTTCCTGGAAACTACTCAGACTTTAGAGCTTATGATGCTTCTGCAGAAACACCTGTAGATGAAAAGAAAGTTATTGAAGTACCCGTAAAAAAAGAAGTCAAAAAAGAAAAAAAAGCAAGCTTATCCTTCAATGAAAAAAGAGAATTTGGGGCTTTAGAAGCAGAGATAGAAAGACTTCAAAAAAGGCAAGCAGCTATAGAAAAGCAATTTTTAAATGTAGAGATTAGTACTGAAGATATTCCAAAAAAATCTGAAGAATTACAATCTATAATTGCAGAAATAGAACAAAAAGAAGAACGTTGGCTAACGCTTTCTATGAAAGCAGAAGATTAGTCATTAACTTAGTAAAAGCTCTTTACACACTAATTATATCTTGCTCTTGTAGTAGCTCTTGGTTATTAAATTTTAATAAAACTTGTGCTACTGCAATAGTATCTTTTTCACAATAAGAAACTATTCTTTTGATGTTTTTTTCTTGGTAATAGACTTTTGCAACCTCGCTACCATCTATATCATCTTTAGGAGAAGGAATGCCTAAGATTGACGTAAGTAATTTTAAGGAAGTATAATGCTTGTAATCTCCAAATTTCCAAAGCTCTAAAGTATCTAAATGGGGAACTTCCCAAGGTTTTTTGCCAAATAAATTTAACTTATCTGGTAGTTGCACACCTTGTAAAATCATTCTTCTTGCAATAAAAGGGAAGTCGAATTCTTTACCATTATGCGCACAAAGAACATGAGCAGGTTTTGAAAAATGTTTTTCTAAAATAAGTTTAAAATCTACTAATAGTTTCTTTTCATCATCACCATAAAAAGAAGTTACTCTAAACTGAGTTTCTACAAAATACCCTACAGAAATGCATACTATTTTTCCAAACTCTGCCCAAATACCAGCACGTTCATAAAAATCTTCTGGTGTAATAGCCTCTTTGCGCTGATAGTTTGTTTTATTAGCAAAAAGTTCTTGTTTATCGTGTGATAAACCCGACCAGTTTTCAAATTCTGGAACAGTTTCTATATCTAAAAAGAGAATATTTTTAAACTTTATTTTAAGGTTCATTACTTTTTTTCTTTTGCTAAAACATAAAAGGTTGTACCAAGAATTTTAGGTTTCTCATAGAAACTATCTTTTTTTAACTGAAATCTTAAGTTGGTAAAGATAATTTTTACATTTATGCCTTCGAACTCTCTAATAAGAGTCATTTCATTTAACTCTTTTTGATTGTTATTGTTTTTTGATAAATCATTTATAAAACTTTCTAAATCGATAGAATAAACCTCAATTTTCTCATCTTTAAAAATATTTAGAACAGTACTTATATCATCAATTGAGAAATTGTAATTTCCTATTTTATCATTTTCTTTGTTTCTCTTATTAAAAAACAATCTTTTAAGAGAATCATACCCTTTTACATCGATAGTTTTTCCATCAAAATTAAAATTATAACTCTTATACTTTGATAATGGTAATTTATCGTCATTATTTTGAACTTCAATTTGAAAAGTATCTATGATTTTTTGAGACATGCCCCAAGACGATTTGTCCTTTTTAAAAGCAGTTATAGGATTAAAACCTATAATTGGCGCTACTTTTTCTAAGTGATTTCTTGTATATAAATACTTCGTAATATCTCTAAATTGATTTTTTTCGTGAAGTGCTACTTTAAATTCTTTTTCTTTAATAATATCAAAAGAGGTTTTAAAACGATTTAATTGACTTTTATTAGACACAGAAAACATTCCCCAAAATCCGACAGAAATTATCAAAAACAAAGAAATTAAACCCAACGGTAAAAAACGAATTTCCTTGCGTTTACTAATTAACATATATAGGGTTGTCGCTAAAATCCATAAAGAGAGGCAAAGCACTAAATATCTTTTTTCAGTAAAACCATATTCAGAAATTCTTCTAAAAATACCGATAAACAAAAGCACTATTAAAGGCAACAAAAAATAATAAAACCATGGAGAAAAATTATTTATTAACCTTGATTTTATGGTTTTCTGAACAGGATTAATTAATGTTTGAACAATAAAACCAATAAATGAAAGTGCAATTACTAGATAAGAAACCCAGCCTCTTGGAAGATTCCATTGCACAATAATTTTTAAAGAATATGCATATAAAATAACTAAATAAAGAATAATTAGAGGAATTAAAATAGATTTTACGAGTACCTCTAAAGGCTTTGAGAAATTTACTTTTGTGTCTGTATAAATATTTTTAGGGAAGTCTGATAAGTAAATCCAAGTATTTATAATCCCTAAACAAAATACAAACAATTGTAAATAGCGTTCGCTTTTTATCCTATAATCAAACAAATTTTCTACTGCCAAAAGAGCTAGAGCAATACCTGCGTAAATTATAATTGTAAAAAAACCACTTCTAAATATAGCAATGGCAATATTTTTTACATAATTAAAAAAACTATTCTTGTGCCAACGAAAAATAAATGGAGCTACAATAACAAAAATATGACCAATAACAATGTAAAGCCAAAATCTAATTTTAGAGCTATGGGCTAAATTTGTAATGTTCTGTTCTATTAAACTGTAATTAAAAAGTAATAACAGTAAAATGATAATAATGGAAATCCATTTTCTGTCTTTTTTAAATTGTTCTTCAAAAAAACGGGAGCTAATTAGCCAACTAACACCTAATGTAAAAGTCATTATTAACTTTTGATAGATAAGAATATTGAATAATTTTTTTTCGATAATAGCTATTGTAAAAATAGTTCCAATAATTACCCAAGTTAGTACTAATGGAAATCTTTTTAAAGACAATATTGCTTTGGATTTTATTTCTCCTAAGGTTGGTATGATTTTCAAGGCTTTATTTTTTTATTTTAAAGATACAAAAAAAGCTCCAAAATTTTGGAGCTTTATATTAAAATTAAAAAGAGTAAACTTATTTTACAACTAATTTTTTAGAAGCCTGTTTGCCGTCTTCTAGTACTCTTAACATGTAAATACCACTGTGTATTGAGGATACATCTATGGTAGCTTTTTCTCCGTAAAAACTAGTTTTTAAAACTTTTTTTCCTAATAAATTATAAATAACAACTTCTTTTTTAGTAGTAGAATTACTTGAAATTGTTAATTGATTCTTTGTTACCGGGTTAGGGTAAGATTTAAAACCTATGATATTATTTCTAGTATCAACAGAAGCAGTTGTATTTTTTACAAAAGATAAATCATCCCAATAAACAGTTGCTCCACTATAGGTTCTTAACTCAAAATAAAACCCTACAGCATTTGTAGGCGCTATTACTGTAACTTCGTACTTTGTCCAAGCACCACCGTTATTGTCAAAATAACTATTATTTGGTCCTCTAATCAAATCATCTGTGGCATCGTCTGAAATACTACCATTTGAACTATCTTTCCAATAAGACCAAATACGAATATCTGAACCATCTGCTTCAACAGCAACTTTATACCAAACTGTTATGGTGTAACTATCACCAGCAATAATACCACTAATCGTTTGGCCCAAATCTTTTGTACCACCAACATGTTTTGCAGAAAAAGAGCCTCCATGTTTTTCTGTTGCTTCCTTTGAGGTATTTTCTACCTTTGTCCAACTTGTCGGAGAGTTATCATCATCCCAATTCTCAAAATCTCCGTTTAAAAGCATCTCTTGTCCAGAAGACGAAATACCAAAACAAAATAGCACCAATAATGTAATAACGTAATTTTTTTTCATAGCATTTGATTTAAAATTCGTCTTAACATAAGGTTTTATTTTTAGGTTTTAGTATTAATTAACTAGTAATCAATAATTAAAAATACAACATAAGCTTATAGTTAACTAAACGTTAAGTAACTGTGTCTAAAAATTAAATGATTGTTAAGTGAAGTGTTTGTTATAGAATAATCATTATTTTTGAATTAAACTTTGTAGATTACATTATGAATAAAAGCGATATTAAAATTTTATTAGTAGATGATGAACCAGACATCTTAGAAATTATTGGCTACAATCTTAAAAACGAAGGATACCAAGTTTTTACTGCCAATAACGGACAAGAAGCTATTAAATCTGCTAAAAAAAATACTCCCCATTTAATTCTGTTAGACATCATGATGCCTGAAATGGACGGTATTGAAGCCTGTGAAAAGATTAGAAAAATAAGCACTCTAGAAAATGTAATTATTTCATTTTTAACGGCAAGAGGCGAAGATTATTCGCAAGTTGCAGGTTTTGAAGCCGGTGCAGATGATTATATTACAAAGCCTATAAAACCGAAAGTATTAGTAAGCAAAATAAAATCGCTTTTAAGAAGGTTAAAATCTGAAGAACAGCATGAAGAAGCCTTTAAAATTGGAGATATAGTAATTGACAGAGAAGAATATGTAGTGTACAAAGCAGGTGTTAAAATTTCTTTACCTAGAAAAGAATTCGAACTTTTTTCTTTACTAACTTCTAAACCTGGTAAAGTTTTTAAAAGAGAAGTAATTTTAGATACTGTTTGGGGAAATGAAGTAGTTGTAGGCGGCAGAACTATAGATGTACACATACGAAAGTTACGAGAAAAAATTGGAGATCATCATTTTAAAACAGTAAAAGGTGTAGGTTACAAGTTTATAATTGAAGAAACAGACAAGTAACAAAGCCCTTTATGAAGTTAAAAAAAACATATTCTTACGCACTTTGGTCTGCAATCTACCTAACACTATTATCTGTTTTAATAGCAACAATTGCATACTTTTTTATTATTGAACACTTAGGAGTTAGCACTGTAATAATTTCTATTATTGTACTTTTTTTAATTTCCTTTTTTATCATACAATACAGGGCAGAACACTTTATTTACAGAAGATTAAAAAAAATATACGAAGAAGTTTCTATCTTAAATGTAGAGGATCTAAAAAAAGATTCTGTTACCACAGATATTGACAAACTTTCTAAAAGAATGCAAAAGTTTGTAGAAGGTAAACGATTAGAAATTAAAAGTTTAACCGAAAGAGATTCTTTTAGAAGAGATTTTTTAGGAAATCTTGCTCATGAATTAAAAACACCTTTATTTACAGTACAAGGCTATATTTTAACTCTTTTAGAAGGTGCTGTAGATGATAAAAACATTAGACTAAAATACCTAGACAGAGCAAACAAAGGGGTTGAAAGGTTAGTTGCCGTAACCAAAGATTTAGACATGATTGCCAAATTAGAAACCGATGGCTTAAAACTAAATAAAGAGGTGTTTAATATTTTAGAAATCGTGCAAAATGTATTTGATTTGCTAGAAATGAAGGCAAAAAAAAGAAACATTACGCTAAAATTTGATAGAGTACATGAGTTTCCATTTTTTGTAAAAGGAGATATTGAAAAGATAGAACAGGTGCTTATAAATTTGGTTGTAAACTCTATAAAATATGGCAAACCAAACGGAACTACAATTGTATCTGTAGACAACTACAACGAAAATAAATTTATAATTCGTGTTATTGATAACGGAGAAGGAATAAAACAACAACATTTACCTCGTTTGTTCGAACGGTTTTATAGAGTAGACCAAAGTAGGTCTAGAGAGCAAGGTGGCTCTGGACTTGGTTTATCTATTGTAAAACATATTGTAGAGGCACACAACCAAAATGTTCTTTTAAAAAGTGTTTTTAATGAAGGTTCAGAATTTTCATTTACCATGAAAAAGGCCAAATAAAACGCTATCTAAAGTATGTGATTGTGCGCTTAGGCCTTTGTATGCTGCTATTTGATCTAGCTTTTCTGCGGTAAAATCTATAAGATTACTAAATGGAGCTGTCTTATTTTTGTATAGGTAAGTCGCCAAATATTCTTGCTCTTCTTGGTTTTTTGTTGGTATAAAAAATACTTTTTTTTCTAGAACTGCCAAATCCATTATTGAGGTATAACCCGATCTACACACCACTACTTTACTTGAATTGATAAAACTTTCTAGCTCTGCTGATAACACATAATTGTAAAACGTACAATTGTTTTCTTTCCATTTTTTCTGATGTTTTTCTACTATACCCAACACAAAAACTATGTTTCTTGTATCGTTTTTAAACTCTGAAATTAATTTTTTCTCAAAATTTGTTCTACTGGGTTCTGGTCCAGAAATAATAACCAAAACATCAATAACTTCTGGTAATTCTTGTTTTGTAAATCTACTTAAAACTCCTATAAATTTTTGATTTAATGGTTGATTAGATATGGATAATTTTCCAGAAAATTCTGAATTTAATTGATCTGGCACCCAACATTCATCGAATTTTTTAATAATGATCTGATGAATTTTACTGGTTAACATAGAGGTGAATCCGCTTAAAACATTTAATTGATGCGTTATATAAACAGAAGGTATTGTATTATTTCTAACGCCAAATCTATTATCTGAAATAAGACCAACTACGTCTTTATTAGCTGCTAGAAAGTGTTTGATAACTGCGTGTTCTTGCTGAACTGCTTTTATAATTTTTGGCAATTGTAACAGCAAACTTAGTTTTAAGTTTTTACCATATGTAATATTATAAGAAGGTAATAAAATAGTTTCTAGCGTTGGAAATTCTTGTTTTAAAAATTCTAACGCATTACCGTCTGAAGCTATTATTGGTGTAAATTTCTCTGAAATTAATGCATTGATAATCGGGATGCATCTTGTAGCATGACCAAGCCCCCAATTTAAAGGTGCGATAATTATTTTTTTGGAGGTAGTTGTCATTTTTCAGGTTGATTATTAGCTACCAAGTTTATACATAATAAATTAAATATTAAGACACTCAATTTGCTTGCAAGCAAGTGCGTTAAGGATTGAAATGACATCCTTTTTTTTGTAAAAAAAAGATAAAATGGAAAGCCTGTTAAAACGCCCAAATAAAAATATTAAACTAAATCGAAACCGATATCTTTTCTGTAATTCATTTTATCGAAAGAAATTTTATCGATAGAATTGTACGATTTTTTTAGTGCTTCTTCAATAGTATCTCCAAAAGAAGTTACCGCCATTACTCTACCTCCGATAGACAAAACCTTGTTATCTTTAAGAATTGTACCTGCATGATACACAGTAGATTGCGTAATATTTTCTAGCCCGTTAATTTCTTTATTTTTAGCGTATGCCTCCGGATATCCGCCCGAAACCAACATGACAGTAGTTGCCGTTTTTGGGGTTACTGAAAATGATTTTGTATCTAAATTTTGATGTGCAACACCCTCAAACAAATCGAATAAATCACTTTCTATTCTTGGCAAAACCACCTCTGTTTCTGGGTCTCCCATTCTAACATTGTACTCTACAACAGACGGATTTCCGTTATCATTCATTAAACCAATAAAGATAAAACCTCTATAATCAATTCCGTCTTTTTGCAAACCTTTAATAGTAGGTTTTACAACCAATTCTTCTACTTTATCTAAGAAAGCTTGGTCTGCAAAAGGTACCGGAGAAATGGCACCCATTCCGCCTGTATTTAAACCTTTATCTCCTTCGCCAATTCTTTTGTAATCTTTAGCAGAAGGTAAAATTTTGTAGTTTTTACCATCTGTTAACACAAAAACAGACAATTCTATTCCCTTTAAAAATTCTTCGATTACAACGGTTGTAGACGCTTCTCCGAACTTTTTATTAGTAACCATTTCTTCTAATTCTGCTTTTGCTTCTTGCAAAGAATCTAAAATTAAGACTCCTTTTCCTGCAGCCAAACCATCTGCTTTTAGAACAAAGGGAGGTTGTAAAGTTTCTAAAAAAGCAAAACCGTCTTGTAAGTTATCTTTGGTAAAAGATTGGTAACGTGCAGTTGGCACACCGTGTTTTTGCATAAATTGTTTCGAAAAATCTTTAGACCCTTCTAACAAAGCTCCGTCTTTTTTAGGCCCGATTACTGGAATGTCTTTCAACTCATTATCTGCTAAAAAGAAATCGTGAACCCCATTTACCAAAGGTGCTTCTGGCCCCACAACCACCATTTGTATGTTGTTTGTTAAAACTGTGTTTTTTACAGCTGTAAAGTCTGTTGGGTCTAAATCTATATTGGTAGCAATTTTGTCTGTACCAGCATTACCAGGTGCTACAAAAAGCTGAGTTACTTTTTTACTTTCAGATAATTTTAATGCAAAAGCGTGTTCTCTACCTCCAGAACCTAAAATAAGAATGTTCATTTGTGTTGTTTTGTTGTGTTTGCAAATATATTTTATAATTAGTTACCATACTAAAAACCCCACTTTAAAAAATATTTTATTGCTGAAGCTGCATGTGTAAAAAATAATTTAATGCTTTTTGAAGAGCCTTGTTGATGTTGGTGAATGACTGTTTCTGTTGGGTAATACAAGATTTTTTTTCCTGATTTTTCTACTTTTCTACAAATATCTGCATCTTCCATGTAAAGAAAGTAACGCTCATCAAAACCCTGTAATTGTTTAAATTCTTTGGTTTTAAAAAACATAAAACAACCCTGAATAAAATCTGGAAAGAACTCTTTTTCTAAATCTTTATCTTGATATTCATTTTTTTTAATTTGATTTTTAGAAAACTTAACTTTTCTATTTAATAAATCTAAGAAAGTTGGGTGTTTTCTAGAAACATATTGTAATTGCTTATTTTGATACGTAACTTTAGGCGTTATAAAAGCAATGTCTAAAGAGGAATTAAATTTTTGTATTAAGGCCGGTATTACATTGGCATTAAAACTAACATCTGGATTTAAAATTAAATGATAGTGAGAATTAATTTTATTTAAAACAAGATTATGAGCCTTCCCAAAACCAATATTATTACCCACAAAAATATATTCTATTTCAGAGTGAATAAATGAATTTTTTAAATCTTGGTTTGGAGAATTATCAATTAAAAAGAGTTTTTTTGAGATAGGTGTATTTAAAAATGAATCAATTGTTTTTTTAAGGGGTGCATAGTCTTCTCTATACAAAACAATTGTGGCAGTAACTTTAACTGTATTATTCATTTAATAGGCTTTTTCATCTCCTTTAAACACATCTAGTATGGTTTGAATAATAATTTTTACATCTAAAAAAAATGACCAATTTTCTATGTAAAAAATATCTAAACGCACTCTATTTTTAATATCAGATTTCTTTTTTATTTCTCCTCTGTAACCAGATATTTGTGCTAGGCCTGTAATGCCAGGTTTAACAACATGTCTTTTTAAATAATCATCTACATCTTTCTGATATTCTAAAGATAGACTTTCTAAATGTGGTCTTGGTCCAACGACACTCATATCTCCTAATAATACATTTATAAACTGAGGCAGTTCATCTATACTTGATTTTCTAAGAAAGGCTCCTATTCTAGTGACTCTTTTATCATTTCTTGTAGCGTGAACATAATTTGATTGAGTATTTAATCTCATTGATCTAAATTTATAACAAAGAAATTCTTCACCGTTAACACCTTCTCTAAACTGTTTAAAAATTAATGGTCCTTTTGATTCAATTTTCACTAAAACCCATAAAATTGGTACAATCCAAGAAAGTATAAAGACACAAACAAATAGCGCAAAAAGAATGTCAAACACTCTTTTAATAAGTAAATTTTCTTTAAACTCAAAAGGTAACTTTTTTACGTTTAACACCAATAAACTATCATTGTAAAACTCTACACTTTGATTTTTAGAGTACAATTCTGTAGCATCGGGAATTAACTTTAAAGAGATGTTTTTGTCGGCTGTAAATTTCTTTAAATCTTTTATATTTTTATCTGATAAAGTAGATAAAGAACAATAAATTTCATCTACTATATTTTGTCCTGCAAAGCTATATATCTGAGAGAGATCTCCTAAATAATCTGAAGATTTGTATTTTTTGTCAGAAAAAAAACCTAAATATTTATAGCCTAAATTAGTTTTACTTTTAAAAAGCTTAATCATATTCTTAGAAGATTGATCTAAACCTGCTACAACTGTTGTTCTAAAATTATTACCAAACGAACGGTATTTTTTCAATAAATAAAATGAAATAAATTTTACAATACCAATAATTAATAAAATAGAGCTTAGTATTACAAATTGATTATTTACAACATACCCTTCTCTAAAAATTGTGAAGTAAGCAAAGTAGCCCAATGAAAACATAAAATATTGTTTTGCTGTAAGCGTTACTATTTTTAAAGCATGGTAATGTCTGTGTACTTTATAAAAACCAACGTAATAGCTAGTAATTAACCAAAAGAACAATACGAAAAATAAAAAGAAAGCATTTAAATATTCTTTATCTCGTATCGCAAAAATAACACTAGAAATAATAAAAATATCTAATAGTATCTGAATAGGCTTTAGTAAGTATGAATATCTTTTTTTCAATTGGATTCTATTAGAATTCAAATATATTAATTTAAGATAACACTTTGCCTATCATATCTTCTATTGTGAATAGTTTTTTTGCAACTTTTTGCTGATGTGTAGTGTTGTTATTCGATGCTATTAATATTTTTAAGGAATTTAAAAGTTTGTCTTCAGACCAACTTGTAACAACTAAATTAAGATTGTTTTCTTTAAATAAATGCTCTAGTTCACTATTTTTATCTGTAATTACAAGAACCTTACATCCAGAAATTAACAAATTAGGTAATTTAGAAGGTAATGAACCTTTGGATGTATTTTGTGCTTGTGGAATTAATTGGATATCGCTTCTCTGATATAATTCTTCTATTTGATCTTTTTCTACTAAATTGTAAAACTTTATAAGCTTATTAGCGTTATTTCTCTTTAGTTCTTCGTAGAAAACTCCCTGAGAGAAAAAGTAAAATTGAACATTCTCAATCTTTGTTGCTGCATAGTTAAAAAAACGATACAACTCTATTGGATTTTGCTTTTCTCCTAAAGCACCGGAATAGACAATATTTATTTTTTCTTCATCGAAAACATGCCCTAATGTATTAGATACTTTATCAGTAAGATTTATAAACGGATACTGTACTTTCAATTTTTCTTCTTGTAGGTCATAAAGTCTTTTAGCTTCATCTTTCATTTCATTAGAGAGAAAAATTAATGTATCACATTTATGGTAACATTTTTTTTCTATTTTATGTATAAGAAAACGAATCAACTTATTAAAAATGCCTTTTTTATTAACAGAATAAATTTCTTGAAGATCATGAACCATTCCTACCTTTTTTATTTTTTTATTTAAAAAAAATAAAATTGCATAAAATGCAAAACTTGGCGGAAAAACAGGCAAAACAATATCTTTGCCTTTTTGATGTTTTTTAATTTTCCTAAGAATAAAGAAAGCGAAACTTACTTCTAAAATAATTCTTCTTAAAAATTGTTTTTTAGTATATTTTATATGGTTACCTCCTCTAATTATTGAAACATTCTTTAAAAAAGCATTACTTTTTTCTGTTTTCCAATCTGGGTAAAAAGGATGAAAACATAAAACGGTAACCTTGTGTCCTAATTCTGCTAAAGCAATCACTAATTCAGTATTAAACTTTCCTGTAGAAATAGGTTCTGGATAGAAAAATGGGGAAATTAAAAGTATATTTTTTTTACGAAACATTATTAATTTTTTCTTCTCTTATAAAAATAAACATTGAAATTAAATAGGTAAATAAAACAATACCGTAGTGCCTAGAAAAATAATTTTCTGTAAGATTGATTATTAAAAATTGAAAAAATATAAAAATTGCAATTTTTGAGTGTTTTATTTTTTTTACTATGTAAAATAAATACAATAGAAAACAAATTAAGAACAACCACCCACCGTAAAGTAATAAATTTAAATAATAATTATGGGTATTGAATATATGTTTTTTATAAAAATCACTATCGTTAGTTATACTGTAACAATCATTTAATTTATCTTGTAAAACACCTCCATAACCTAAAAAAGGCATTTCTTTTTGTAATATCATAGCGCATTTTAATATTGCAACTCTTGTATTAATAGAATTATAATAATCTCCTACAATAGGTTTATTATATTCTGTCTTTATTTCACTTAAACGTTTTCCTACAACATTTTTAAAAGGGCTTATTAACAACGAAAATAATATTAAAAACCCAAGAAAACTGTATTTTGCAAACTTAATTCCTTTATTTTTTATTGAAATTAATAGAAATAAAATAATGGTAAGTATAACTATTAACATAATAATTTTTGATGAAAATAAAAAAATAAAAAAAATTGTAAATAATATATTTAATGTATTTAATACTTTAAATGCATTCTTGTTCTTAATTAAATTAAAAAGCGATATCGTTAAACTTATAAGTAAAAAAGAACTAAAATACGTAGGGTGAATCTCAAAAAAATAATTTTCAGAGACAAACTCTCTAAAAAATGGAATGTTATTTCTTACTTTAAAAATATTTCTAAAAGAATTAAAATAGAGAAAATAGGTAATGTAAAATAAAGACTGCAAAAAAACACTTCCCTGAAATACATTTATTGATTTGTCTCTTATACCTTTATCAATAAAAGGAGGTTTATAGAGAAACAAAATAGGAAAAACTAAAAAAGGAAGTTGTTTTAAAAGGAAATTTAAGTTAACGTTTAATGTTGCAACTTCATAAAATAAATACATCCAAAAAGGCAAGCTTAAAATTAAAGTTTGTTTCGTGAAATTTATTTTTTGAGGTTTTTTAATTTGATAAATTATAATTAAAACACTACAAAGTATAATTAAAATGGAATTTATATTTTCTTTTAAAAGTGGTAATATTGCTAATGAGAGAAAAGATAACTTTATTAATTTATTTAAAATATTATTTCTCATTATTTAAATTTTTATAAAGCAATTCCCAGTCTCTTATTCGTGATTCCCAGGTGTAATTATTTTTCACAAAGTCAAACAACTGTTCTCCATTTTTATTTCTCTCTTCTAATGACCAATTTAACACTTCTTTTAAAGCTATTGTAAGCTCATCTATATTAGGATTTATTAGTTTACCTCCATTGCTATCCCAATCTTTTTTTAATCCAGTATTGTGGGTTGTTATCATTGGTGTCTTTAGAGATGCAGCTTCTAAATTAACCATGCCAATTACATCTGAAAATGAAGGACTAACCATTACCCATGCATTCTTAATTAAATTAACTTTTAAATCTCCTTTTACTTGTCCTAAAAATTCAACTTTATTTTTTAATCCTAAAGAATATACTATTTGCTGCAATTCTTCTTTATAATCATTAAAATTTCCAGCAATTTTTAAAATAAAATTATCATTTTCTATTTGAGAAAAAGATTTAATCAATAAATCTATCCCTTTTGTTTTATTTAATCTACCTAGATATAAAAAATACTTTTCATTAATTGGAGAAAATGAAACGTTTGTTTTTAAAGATATTAAATTAGGAATTTCTTTAATGTAGTTACTTTTAAAAAAGTATTTTAAATTTTTTGTTTCATCTGGTGTAATCGAATGAATTACGCGTGCTTTTGAAAACCACTTTTTAACTAAGAAGTAAAAATATATTTTCTTTTTCAAAGTTCCTTTTCTCCACAACCAAGGCTGATACATACCATGAGGACTTAGTACCACTGGTATTTTGTTTTCAATTCCGTATTTTGCTCCAATATACTGAGGGTATAACCATACTCCATGAATATGAATAATAGTTATTTTATGGCGCTCAACGATATCTTTAATTTTATGAATCCATTTTTTAGAATAAAGCCATTTCCCTTTTGCTTTTATTAAATAAATATCATCACCTTCTTCTTTCTCTGAAGATAGAATATAAGATTTGTGTCCTTTATTAATAATTTGATGATTCAAATTATTAATAACAGTTCGTAAACCACCACTTTTTAGAGAAAAATCCTCAACTATGTGTAATATGTTCATCTTCTTGATTTAAAAAAATTATTAAAAAAAAATAAAATTCTGGTGGAAAATAATGCCCTTCTCTAATTAGTTTTAAGATCAAATAAAAAAAAGTGCTCTGTTGATATGTTTTATTATCTTTCTTAAATAATTTTATACTTCTATAACTAAAGTAAATTAAAAAAAAGAAAGCAAAAATACCTAACTCCGTCACCATCCTAAGAAATAAGGAATTAGCATCTGTCCTATTAATTTTAGCTAATTTTAATTGTTTTAAATATGCTGGTGGATTTAATAAGGGATAATACATGTCGTACATATATTGGTATCCTCCTAATCCAGCACCTAAAGGATAATTTAAAAAAGATTTTTGTGTAATAAAACCATTGCTTAAAAAAGCATATGAACTTAAGTTAGTGTATTTTTCAAAACCACCAGTATGTATTGCGTTTAAAGACTTACCGGTCTCTTTTAACCTTCTAACCAATTGATTCCCTTTATTCTCATCAATTTTAGAATTCCATTCTTTAGTTATAAAAAAAATGATTCCTAAAAGTGTAACTATAACTATCCAAGAATACTTAATAAAATACTTTTCTTTTAGTAAAGGGATAATTAATATTAAAACCAAACCAACATAACCAATAGAAGATTTGCTAAGGACAATTGTAAATAACACTATAAACAACTTTAAATACATTCTTTTCTTAAAAAAATAATAAACAGCAGGTAGCATTATTACAGCATAATGTGCCGGTTCTGATAAAATTCCATTAAGTCTATAATCTGAAAAATTATTAATTTTTAAAAAAAACATTGGAATTGCAATTACAGCTATAAAAAAAGAAAAACTTAAATAGGTATTAAAAAGTATTTTAACTTTATAATGTTTAACTAGATTATAATAAAAAACACTACTGATAGAAATCCCAACAAGTTGTGCTACAAGAAATTTTATGGGATTAAACAAAAAAAAGTAATTTACAACTCCATGAAGAAGAAAAAAACCTAAAATAAAAAGTAAATTTTTATGGATTGTTATTTTTCTGTAATAAGATAAAATGAAAAAATTTGATATAAGAATTGCGTAATAGAGTTTAATATCTATTATAAAATGAAAAAAAAATGCTTCGGTAAATAAAGCAAAAATACTACTGTAAATTACATACTTATCTAGTAAACGCATTTAGAGTTATTTTAATATAATATTTAAACATCCATTTTATATAATCAAAATTATACAGAAAAAAATTTACTTGACCAGTTTGTTTTTTTGCTCTAGTAGTCTCTGCATACACTTTTTTAATTTGATTATTACTTATACCTCCAGCAGACATTAACACTGTTTTTTTATTTATCCAATGGGTTTTTAAGTTCTCTTTTGCTCTCAATAATAACTCATAATCTCCCGCTATTTTATAGGAAGTATCAAAATCCGAATATTTTTTAAAATAATTTAAATTATGAAATGAGCCTACATGAGCAATACTCATATTTCTTTTAAATGTTTTCCAAAGCCATTTCCCTTGTATAGTTCGAACTCCCTCAACTTCTACATTAGAATGAATAAAGTCTACCTTTTTTGCTAATTTATTAATTTCTTCAGAGTATATTTCAATAGCATTCTCTAGGTACAGATCATCTGAACCCAAAAAGGAAATCCAATTTGAATTTGCTAATTTTATACCTTTATTAAATGCATCGTAAATTCCTGAATCTTTTTCGGATATCCATTTAAATCTAATATTTTTTTCTTTAAACTTTTTCTCAAAAGACTTAATTATAGTCACTGTTTTATCCGTTGAATCACCATCAATTAATATATATTCAAAATCTATATGAGTTTGATTTAAAACAGATTCTATTGTCTCTCTAATAGTTTTCTCACTGTTATAACAAACCGTAATAATTGTTACATTCTTTATTTCTTTTGTCATAAAATCAAAAAACTATAATTTGATATTTAATAATTTTGCTAATCATTTTTCAGAATCGGTTTACAAGTTTGATTTAAAAAAGTGTATTTTAAATTTATGTAAAATTTGTTTTCCAAATATTCTAAATAGAGTATTCTTATACTTAACATTATCCGTTCCATAAACTCCTTCATAAATCGTTTTTTGGTTCAATAAACTCCAATGATTTAAATCTGCTATATATTTTAAAACAGATGACAGTAAAACATGCTCCATAAAAATATTATTTTTTTCATCTATTTTACTAAAGTTTACTAAAAGATAATTTGAATAAAAAAAATTGTGTAAAATAAAAAACCTTGAGTCTGAATATGTCAAATTTCGTGTAACATTTGCATATACCGTATCTTTTTTTAGGTTTTTAATTTGATTTAAAAAATTTTTAACTTGATATCTACCTGTTATTTTTATAGTGTGGCTACTTTCTTTTATAATTTTAGAATTTAAAAAAGCAAATGATAGTATTTCTGCTTCTCCTTTTCCTTTTCCTTCAATACTTTTTTCACTTTTAAAAGTAAAATATTCAAATTTAACTCCTGAATTCTGTAATAATTCTAAGATAACTTTAGAATTTGTATTGCTATTTTCACAAAAAATAATTGGTAATTTAAATTGTAAGTAATATTTAATAGCATCTATATAATCTTCTTCTCTTTGGTCTTTATCCATCCTTTTTAAAAACGGAACGTTTGAAGGGGCTATTGTTGCTGTTAGTAAAATACAGGTTTTTTTTTGACTCATTATCAATACTTTAAAATATTTTTACTTGTTCCATATTCCAGAAATTTTGTTGGTCATTATTTTTTTATATTGAATTGGTATTGTTACTGCTAAAATTAATAAACATAAAGAGGATGCCAAAATAACACCAGCAGGTCCAATATTAAAATTACTTGCTAAATAAATAGATACCGGAATATTTATTAAAATTATTATACCATATACTAAAAGTTGAATATATAGTTTTCCATAGGCGTTAATTACATACATATACATTGTTGTATAAGAAGATATTAAAAAATAGATTATCATACTTATACTCATATTAAAATCTAAGTTTATATTTTGTTTACCAACCCAGAACCAAAGAAAATGTTTTTCTAAAAGGTAAATAAGAAAGTATGTTATTGCCAATATAAAAAGTAATTTTTTAAATAGTAAAATCTTCTTTTTTATCCAAATAAAGTCTTTTTTAGCTATTGCATCTATAAAAGCGTTCCAGTGAGATGAAATAAATAATCCATAAAATATAAACGGAAAACTATAATATTTATAGTACACGCTGTAATCTGTTACCTCGTTTGCGGAAAACAATTTTAAAATAATTATATTATCAGATGAATATAATATTATACAACCTAACTGAATTATAAAAAAACTAAATCCAGGTTTTACAACCTCTTTTAAAGTTGTCTTACAAATATTTTTAAGTTTTGGTAATAAAAAGGAAGCTTTAAATTTAAAAAAATACAATGTTAAAAATAAATACACTATAAAGGTTGGCACCAGAGATAAAGCAGTAATCCATACTAAGTTTAATTTTAGTGAAGTAAATGTAAAAAATAATAAACCAGTTAAAAACATTAACTGACCTAATGTTTTTACAATATTATCTACAAATGGTAATTGAAAAGCAGCATAAATAGTTCCAATTAATTTTACTACAAAAATCAATAAAATTAAATACACTAAAAGGTTAATAGAAATATTAACTTCTTCTGAATAAATGTGTGTATCTAGAATTGAGCCCCAGTCTAAAAAGTTATTGATTACAAGAAAAATTAGTAAAAGACAAATTGTAGATATAAATGTAAAAAAATAAGTAGATGCTATTAATCTTTTTATTTTTTTAGTTTTCTTTAAAGAAAAAGCTTCTGTTAACTTTAATTTTAAACCTTCTCCTAAACCTAAATCAAATATATTTAGCCAACCTATAAAAGTGAAAATTGTTACCCAAACACCATATTTTTCTTTCCCTAAAATATTTAATAAAACTGGCACCAATAATAAACCTAAAGCTATGTTTATGATTTTTAAAATTAAGTTAAATGAAACACTTAATTTTAATCTTGATGTTCTTTTATTTGAATTCAATTGAAATAGATGTGAAATTAAAATAAATCATTTAGATTACTAAATAAAGGTAATTTCTCATCCTTCTCAGACAACAAAACCTCATCTTCATTCAGTTGCCAATCTACATTTAAGTCTTTATCATTGTATATAACTCCAGATTCCGACTCTTTATTGTAGTAATTATCACATTTGTATGAAAAAATAGTAGCATCTTCAAGCGTAGCAAAACCATGTAAAAAACCTCTCGGCACAAATAACTGTTTGTTATTTTCTCCCGATAATTCTATAGAAAAATGTTGCCCATATGTTGGTGAGTTTACTCTAACATCTACAACAACATCTAATACTTTACCTTGAATAACTCTTACTAACTTTGCTTGTGCATATTCACCTTTTTGCAAGTGCAAGCCTCTTAAAACACCTCTTTGAGATATTGATTGATTGTCTTGAACAAAATGAAGAGATAAACCTGTTTTAGCTTCAAATATTATTTGATTAAATACTTCAAAAAAATTACCTCTTTGATCACCAAAAATAGTTGGCTCTATAATAAAACAACCTTTTAAATGTGTTTCTGTTACCTTCATTTATAATTTTTGTAAATTATTGGCATACCCACTTTTTAAAAGTGATTTTGTAATTTCTAACAATTGTTCTTTAGAAATAAAGCCTGCTCTAAAAGCTGCTTCTTCTATAGAACCTACCTTTAAGCCTTGTCTTTCTTCTATAACTTGTACAAACTGCCCAGCCTGCATTAAAGAATCAAAAGTACCCGTATCTAACCAAGCAGTTCCTCTATCTAAAATTTCTACAGACAATTTTCCTTTTTTTAGATATACATTATTAACTTCTGTAATTTCTAATTCTCCTCTGTTGCTAGGTTGTATGTTTTTTGCAATTTCTACTACTTCATTATCATAAAAATAAATCCCTGGAACCGCATAATTAGATTTAGGCTTTTCAGGTTTTTCTTCTATTGACAATACGTTATTAGATTCGTCAAACGCTACCACACCATATCGCTCTGGATCATTAACATGGTAAGCATATACAATACCACCATCTGGATTGTTGTTTGCTTTTAGTAAATTTGCCAAACCCGAACCATAAAAAATATTATCTCCTAAAATTAAGGCAACTTTATCTGTACCTATAAACTTTTCGCCAATAATAAATGCTTCTGCAAGACCGTTTGGATGTTCTTGAACTTCATACTTAAAATTACAACCAATCTGTTTTCCGTCTCCTAATAATTTTTGAAATAAAGGTAAATCTTGAGGTGTAGAAATTATTAAAATATCTCTAATTCCAGCAGAAATTAACGTAGAAACCGGATAATATATCATTGGTTTATCATACACTGGCATTAACTGTTTGCTAACGGCCAATGTTAATGGGTGTAAACGTGTTCCTGAACCTCCTGCTAAAACAATTCCTTTCATATTATGTATATTTTTTTATATACCATTGAATGGTTTTTAAAATTCCAGATTCAAAATTTTCATCCGCTTTCCAACCTAGTTCATTTTCTAATTTTGATGCGTCAATAGCGTATCTAAAATCGTGACCAGGTCTGTCTTTTACAAAACTTATTTGCGCTTTGTAAGAGTTTTCTTTAGGATAAATTTTATCTAATATTTCACAAATAGTGTTTGCTATATATAAATTATTTCGTTCATTTTTCCCGCCAACATTATAAGTTTCACCCGATATTCCTTTTTTAAAAACCAAATCTATGCCTTTACAATGATCTAAAACATACAACCAGTCTCTAATATTTTTTCCATCACCATAAATGGGAATATTTTCTCCGGAAATCACTTTTCTTATAATAGTCGGAATTAACTTTTCATCATGTTGCTTAGGACCATAATTGTTAGAACAATTTGTAGTAACCACATTCATGCCGTAGGTATGAAAATAGCTTCTTACCATAAAATCTGAAGAAGCTTTAGATGCGCTATAAGGACTGTTAGGCGCATACGGTGTTTCTTCTGTAAATAAACCCTCGTCGCCTAAAGTACCATATACTTCATCTGTTGATATATGATGAAATCTAGACTCTTTAAAATCTTCTTTGTATGAATTTGGTGAATGCATCCAGTGATTTCTTGCAACATCTAATAAAGTGAAAGTGCCAAAGACATTTGTTTTTACAAATGCATCTGGATTTTTAATAGAATTGTCTACATGAGATTCTGCTGCAAAATGAATAACATTAGAAAAATCATAGGTCTGAAAGAGTTTTTCAACCAGATTTCTATCACAAATATCTCCTTTTACAAAAATATAACGATCATTATTCTCTAATTCTTTAAGGTTTTCAATATCACCAGCATAAGTAAGTAGATCTAAATTAACCACTTTATACTCCTTATTATTCTGTAAAAAATAAGGAATGAAATTGGCTCCAATAAAACCCAATCCACCTGTAATTAGAATTGTTTGCATCCTTATTTTTTATAAGAAATTAGAAAAGCATTTAATTGAGCTAATACCAATATTAAAATCATAAAAACGGCTCCTAACCCCCCTAATAAAAAGGCGTAATTATTACTAACTCCCTCAAGTTTTGTGCCTATTGGCTGAAAATTTGACAAAACATTTATCACCTCATATTCTGTCCCTTTTTCTTTATTTACATCAACTAATTCTTCATTTATTTCTATATTCGTTTCAAACAACTCTAACTCTTTAGTTGTTTTTTTAACGCCTCCTAAATCAATATTAGTGCCATTTGATTCTGGTTTTCTAGCCTCTTGAAGCATAACCTCTACATATACCTTTCTTAAAGAATCTATCTGAGTTAAATTTTGTCTAAACAAAGAATCTGTTCTATTTAGATTTTCGTTAGCTAAAGACTTTAATTTATTGAAGTAAGTATTTTTTACAATAGAAGAAATAATAACAGCATCTAACTTATTAAAAATATCATTCTTTTCAGAGACAACTCTTACTTTATGAGCATTATAATCATATATAGAAAAAGAAGTTTTAAAATCTTGAAAAGAGTAACTTTTAACAGTTAAAGTATCTACTTCTTCAATAAATTGATCATAAGAATTAATAATATCGTTGTCATTTATAACCGGACTTATCTCAAACTTTTTTAAACTTGCTGCATCTTGCTTATCTATATTAAAAGTATTCGCTAGTCCTATTGTATCTTTTTGCTTTACAAGGTTATTGTAGTAATTAATATTGTTATACAACTGTCTTGTACTCTTAAAATTTGGTTCTAACAATAATTCTGACTCGTATGTTGTGGGTGATTTCACTTCAATAAAAACACCAACTATAGCACCAATAATTGTGGCAATACCAATTTTTATAATATTGGCTTTTAAAAAAATTAAAATAGTAATTATAAAATGAAAAATCCCTTTAAAAATACTTCCAATAAAATTGAAAAAGTTTTTAAAACCTTTTCCTATAATTACAAATAAAGACCCTAAATCTACTTCTTCTTCGTTTTTGTTAGTTGTTGACATTCTAATTTCTTGTGTTAAAAAATTTGTTCTAATATTTTTTGCGTAATAGCATACGTTGGTGTAACACCTGTCATTCCTAAACCACCAGACGCAAGTGTTGCACCGGTTTCTAGTGGATTATCTGATGCGTAATAAGCATATCTTACTTTAACATCTTCAGAAATATTACCTCTAATTTTAGAAGCAGATTGTATGGCTTTTTGATAATGAGCACCTTCCATTTCTAATCCGATAACATTCCAGGTAGAATCATGAAAAAAGGCTAATAAATCTTTATTCTGTAATGATGTTCCTAAAACAGAAACCATCGAACCATCAAAAGAACGCACCCCAAACCCTTCTAAATCTTCTTTTGTTAATTCATTTTTAAACGGATAATTATCTGCTGTTCCTTCAAATATATGTGCATTCGGTATCATAATATCTCCTTTACCACCTTCTAAAATACCAGCTTTACCCATAATAGAAATCGATTTTACATCTAAATGTGTTTTGATGTTCTTCTCACACGTATATGGTTTCAATAATTCATCCATAGTTTCGTAGGCCTGTTCACCAAAAGCATAATCCATTACAATAATTACCGGACGTTCTTCTTTACTATTTTCTTTTTCAAACGATGAAACCTCGAAGTTTATTTTATCAGTATCTATTATTTGAACATTTATATTAGTTCCAGAGGTATCTTTGATATAGATTAATCCGTTTTTAGAGGCATATTCTTTTACCTTTTTTTGTAACGTACTGCTATCTGAATTACTTAACAGTTCAAATAATTCAAATCCTTTGTATGTTTTTGCCTCTTTTGGTAACGCGCCTTTAGCATAAATAGAATTTAAAACGCTGTGCATATTTGCACTGATAATATGAATGGGTCTATTTAAAAGTTGGTGGTCTTTTAAGGTTTCTTTTATGTTAGTTGCCCAGATATCACCATAAATATGATGCCCAATTTCTTCAATTAAAACAGTGCTAAAAGTAACTTTACGCTTCTTGTTCTCTACAACTTCATTTATGGCTAATTTACCTAACCAATAAATCAAATGAAAAAAACGATCTTCATTTTGTGAAGTTTTAAAAGTAGTGTGTATGGTAAATACCTCGTCAAAAGTTCTCCCTAAAATATTACATAAATGTGCAATTGCTACTTCTCTTTCTTTTGATGTAATTTGTTTATTATGAATTACAATTTCTTCTAAATACAACCATTCTCTAATAAAACCTGCTCCTTCATTGGTAGTAATTTTTTTTTGAATTTTATGCGACTCAATAAATAAAAAAGTTAAGTGGGTTAGAATATCATAAATTTCAGATCGTCCTCTTGTAATTTCAATATTCATTTGATCTTTGTCTATCCTGTAGCAATTTCTTCTTCTTTTTGGCGGAATAATTGCCTTAAAATGAGACTCTCGATACCCTTCGTCTGCCGTTAAATTAATAAACTGACATTCTTCTATACCTTCTGGTAATCTTTCAATTACGTAGGTTAAACCATTTAACTCGGTTCTTTCTTCTGCAATAGAGCCATATATTTCTGGTCTTAATGAAAGTAACGACTTTAAAAGTGTTTCACCAGATATACCCATTGGTTTGTAAAAACCTCTACTAAATAAATGACGCATAGAAATGTATAGTTTTTCTATTGCATTTGTAGATTCTTGTGCTCTTGTTCTATCTATTTTTTTTGTTTTTAACATGCTTTCTTTTAAATTTCAAAGATAAAATTATTTAACAGATTATAACTACTTAATAAGCAAGTGACTTCTTTTAAAAAAAGGGTTTTTATTCTCAAAAAAAACTATTGTAAAAAATAGTACTTTATACTTTGGTACTTTCAGGTTTTGTAACCTGATTTACAAATAAAGTAAGTAACTTTTGCATTTTATAATGCACTTCTTCGTAACTTAATTCTTCTCTTCCCATGTAAGAAATCATAAAAACATAAGGTTTGTCTAAGTTATCGTACACAATTTCTTTCTGCAAACGGTAACACTCTCTCATTAAACGTTTAATTCTGTTTCTATGAACAGCCAATTTAAATAGTCTTTTAGGTACAGAAACGCCAACTTGTGCAGGAAAATCTGAAGTATGCGCAGTTTGTAAATAGACCATTCTTAAAGGGAAACTTTTTACAGAATTTCCTTCAGCATAGAGTTTTTCTATTAATTTTTTACTTTTTAAACGCTCTTGTTTACCTAACGTATTTCTCATTAATACAAACTTAATGGAAAACAACAACTTTTTAACAATTTCTAATCGCTAACTTTAAAAAAGATATGTATTTTTAGCTACAAGTTAAAAACTTATTTGTTAAAAATTAAACGTAAAATATGAAACCTGATGTATTTCAAGCACCTGATTACTACAATATAGGCGATTTATTATCGGAAGAACACAAATTAATTCGTGATTCAGCAAGAGATTGGGTAAAACGAGAGGTATCTCCAATTATAGAAGCATATGCTCAAAAAGCAGAATTTCCAAAACAAATTATAAACGGTTTGGCAAGCATTGGTGCTTTTGGGGCATACATTCCAGAAGTATATGGTGGCGCAGGTTTAGATCAGATTTCTTACGGATTAATTATGCAAGAAATAGAACGTGGAGATTCTGGGGTTCGCTCTACAGCCTCTGTGCAATCTTCATTGGTTATGTATCCTATTTTTACCTACGGAAACGAAGCGCAACGTAAAAAATACTTGCCAAAATTGGCTACAGGTGAATGGATGGGAAGTTTTGGATTGACAGAACCCAATCATGGTTCTAATCCGGCCGGAATGACTACCAATTTTAAAGACAAGGGTGATTATTACCTTCTTAACGGTGCAAAAATGTGGATTTCTAACGCACCTTTTTGTGATGTTGCAGTGGTTTGGGCTAAAGACGAATCTGGTAGAATTCACGGTTTGCTTGTTGAGCGTGGCATGGAAGGTTTTTCTACGCCAGAAACACACAACAAATGGTCTTTAAGAGCGTCATCAACCGGAGAGTTAATTTTTGACAATGTTAAAGTACCTAAAGAAAATTTATTACCAAACAAATCTGGTTTGGGTGCACCTTTAGGTTGTTTAGATTCTGCACGTTACGGAATCGCTTGGGGTGCAATTGGCGCTGCTACGGATTGTTACGATACGGCTTTAAGATACTGTAAAGAAAGAATTCAGTTTAACAAACCTATTGGGCAGTTTCAATTACAACAAAAGAAATTAGCAGAAATGATTACCGAAATTACCAAAGCTCAACTTTTAGCATGGCGTTTGGGAACCTTAAAAAATGAAGGCAAAGCAACTTCTGCACAAATTTCTATGGCAAAACGAAACAATGTAGAAATGGCACTTAAAATTGCCAGAGAAGCAAGACAGATCTTGGGCGGAATGGGTATTTCTGGCGAATATTCTATTATGCGCCACATGATGAATTTAGAGAGTGTAATTACGTATGAAGGTACACATGACATTCATTTATTGATAACCGGTTTAGACATTACTGGTTTCAATGCGTTTAAATAACTACTTATAAAAATAAAAAGAGGTTGCTTCTAACAAGAAGACAACCTCTTTTTTCACAAAAAGGGGGAATTTATTTCTTTACTCCTAATTTTATAAGAATGGTTTCTAACAAGCACCATTTGGTAAATGCAGACTGAATTAAATTTACGCCAATAAAAACCGTAAACCACAACCAGTTTTGATGCACATAGGTTGTTAAAACAACACTTAACAACACCATTACACCTACTATAACTCTAAAATATTTGTTTAACATTTTCTTAATTTTTTTATGTTTATATAAATTTTTCTATCGGAACAACAACCGCTTTTATAGGATTGTTTGTTTCTAAATTAGCATTAAACTCTTTGAGAAGCACAAACAAGTTCTCACTATTTTCTTCGGATGTAAATGAAAAAAACAGCGAAGATTCATTACTAGCTTTTTCTCCAGAAAACCAATTAGAAGCTACCAATACAGAGGCACTATTTTTATGCCCATCAATACCAGACTCACTAAAGTTTTCGATGTTTGCTTTCTTAAAAAGCGCAATTACTTCTTTATGAAATGCTGCTACAGCTGTTACAATTATTAATTTCATATGCGTTTATTTATAGTTTTTCTTTTCAATCATATAATATACCAACGGAACAACAATTAATGTTAATACGGTAGAAACAATAGTTCCGCCCATTAATGAAATTGCCAATCCTTGAAAAATCGGATCAAACAAAATAACAAATGCACCAATTACAACGGTTCCTGCAGTTAATAAAATAGGAGTTGTTCTAACTGCACCTGCTTCTATTGCTGCTTGTTTTAACGGCACACCTTCTGCGGTTCTTAAGTTGATGAAATCGATTAGTAAAACCGAATTCCGAACCATTATTCCTGCCAAAGCAATCATTCCAATAAAAGAAGTTGCTGTAAAAAAGGCACCCATCATCCAGTGTCCTAAAATAATTCCTATCAATGATAAAGGAATGGCAACCATCATTACAACAGGTGCTTTAAAGTTTTGAAACCATCCTACAATTAAGATATAAATCAAAATAATAGCTCCTAAAAAGGCAATTCCTAAATCTCTAAAAACCTCTAAAGTTATTTGCCATTCTCCGTCCCATTTAACGGTATAATCATCTTCATAATCTGGTTGCCCCAAATACATTTCATTCAATTTATACCCTTCTGGAAGTTTAATTTGTTGTAACTTTTTTTCCATTCCTAAAATTGCATATGCAGGGCTCTCTAATTGACCAGCCATGTCTGCCATCACATATACAACACGCTTTTGGTTTTTTCTATAGATGCTTTTTGCACTTTCAGTTTCTTTAATATCAACCAAATCTGCAATAGGAACCATAGTGCCTAATTTTGAGGTTATTTTTAACTGAGTAAGATCTTGTATGGTAGATTTTTCTTTCTCATCTAAAGACAGCACCAACCCAATTTGATCTATGGCAGCTTCATCGTACAACGTTGTAATTGAGCTGTTAGAAAGTGCCATGTTCATTGTATAAGCAATTTGCTGTGGTGCAACGCCATACAACATCGCTTTTTCTTTGTTGATGTTAAATTGATACTCTTTTTGAGCCGCTTCTACCATCCAATCTACATCTACAACATCGTCTGTATTTCTTAGAATTTGCTGAACTTCGTTTGCAATTTTTATTTGCTCGTTATAATCGGGTCCGTACACCTCAGCAACAATCGTAGATAAAACAGGAGGTCCTGGCGGAACTTCTACCAATTTTACATTCGCATTGTATTTTGCCGCTATTTTTTGAATTTCTGGTCTAAACAACTTTGCAATGTCATGACTTTGTGCTGTTCTTTTACCTTTATCAATTAAGTTTACCTGAATATCTGCCATATTGCTTCCACCACGCAAATCGTAATGACGCACCAAACCATTAAAAGTTATTGGTGCAGAAGTACCTATATAATTTTGATAATTAACCACCTCTGGCCTTGTAGATAAGTATTGTGCTATCTCTTGAGTTACAACAGCAGTTCTTTCTAAAGTAGTGCCTTCTGGCATATCAATAACCACCTGAAACTCATTTTTATTATCAAAAGGCAACATTTTTACGGCAACAGAATTTGTTAAAAACAAGCCCATTGTTGCAATTAATACTGCAAATGTTCCGCCTAAAAACAACCAACGTTTTTTACTGTTTTCTAACAAAGGTCTTTCTAACTTGTTGTAAGCTCTATAAATAAAAGTATCTTCTAAAGGTTTTTCTGTCTTTTCAGGCTGTCCTTTCTTGTCTTTTTCTCTTAAGAAAATGTATCCTAAATAAGGTGTTATTGTAAGTGCCACAAATAAAGATAAAATCATTGCTATTGATGCCCCTATTGGCATTGGCGCCATATAAGGACCCATTAAACCAGATACAAAAGCCATTGGTAACACAGAAGCAATTACCGTAAAGGTTGCTAAAATTGTTGGGTTTCCTACTTCGTTAATTGCATACAAAGCTGCTTGTTTAAATGGCAGTCGCTTCATTTTAAAATGACGGTGCATGTTTTCTGCAATAATAATAGAATCATCAACCACAATTCCGGTTACAAACACCAACGCAAATAAGGTAATTCTATTCAATGTATAATCTAACATATAATAGCTTAATAGCGTTAATGCAAAAGTAATTGGCACCGATAAAAACACTACTAAACCACCACGCCAACCCATGGCCAACATTACTACTAAAGTTACAGCAATGATAGACCCAATAAGGTGTAACAACAATTCTGACACTTTATGAGATGCTGTTTCTCCGTAATTTCTAGTAACCTCTACATGTACCGCATCAGGAATTAATGTGCTACGCAAATTGGCTACTTTATCAAGTACTTTTTCTGAAATTTTCATGGCATCTGCGCCTTTTCTTTTGGCTACAGAAATAGTAACTGCCGGATATTCTGATTGATACGTTTGGTTTTTTTCACTTGCGTTACCAAACCCTAAACTCACATAGTTTTTAGGAATTTCTGGACCATCTAAAATACGTGCAATCTGCTTTAGATAAATCGGCCTGTTTTGTTGCACACCAATCACCAAGTTTTCTACATCTTCTACAGTTTCTAAAAACCTACCTGTAGTTACCAAAAGTTCGTTGTCATTTTTATCAAAACTACCCGAACTTAACTGCGTGTTATTTGCTTGAATCATTTTAGAAACAGACAAGAAGTCTACACCACTTTCTGCCATTTTATCTTTGTCTAAAACAACGCGCAACTCTCTGCTTCTACCTCCAATTTTATGAGTAATAGAAACATCATTTATTTTCTTAATTTCATTTTCTAATTCACCTGCAAGCAAGCTCAATTGATAATCATCATAACTCTCGCTCCAAAGTGTTAGTCCAAGCATTGGTACATCATCAATCGCACGAGTTTTAACTAACGGAAACGTAACACCTTTAGGCATTTGATCCATGTGTTTGTTAATTTCATTGTATAATTTTACAAACGATCTTTCAATATCTTCGCCCACATAAAACTGCACAATAACCATGGCTTTTTCTTTCATAGAAGTGGCATACACATACTCTACCCCTTTTATGTTAGAAATCAATTTTTCTAAAGGCTTTACAACTCTAGATTCTACTTCTGTAGGACTTGCGCCTGGATATCCCACAAAAATATCTGCCATTGGCACATCAATCTGTGGTTCTTCTTCACGCGGAATTAAAAACGAACTATACACTCCAACAACCATAAACACCAGCATTAACAACACTGTAAGTTTAGATTGCATAAAGACTTTTGCTATTTTCCCTGCGATACCTTCTTTCATTTTATTATCTATTTTGGGCGTTTTAACAGGCTATTCGTTACAATCTTTTTTCTTGTGCTAAATTAATTTCAGCCTCTTTCTATTTAAGCTAAATGCATTTTTGAAAGAGATACTGAATCGAGTTCAGCATTAAAAAAAGGATTTTCACTACTATCCTTAACGCAACTTGTTAGTTATTGAATTGTAATTTTAGCACCATTAAACAATTTTCCTTTGGCAGAAAGAATGTAAGATTCTCCTAAAGAAAGACCCGATAATACCTCTACTTGATCTCCGTATGTTCTACCCAATCGCAACCATCTTAAAATGGCTGTTTTGCTTTCACTTACTGTATAAATACCTGCTAATTGACCGTTTGTTACAATAGCAGTTTCTGGTACTAAAACCATGCTTTCTTTTAATTTTTTATGCACCGGAAACTGAACCGTTGCAAACATTCCAGATAACATATTGGCAGGTTTTTTTGCCAATTCAATTTTTACCAAATATTGCCCACCTGTATATTTTGCAGAAGTACTTACTTCTACTACTTTCCCGGCAACTGTAGCGTTTATAGATTTTACCAAAACACGTACTTGTGCTCCGTTTTTAATTTGTGCTATTTCTGTTTCTGGAACCATGGCCACAACTTCAAAATCTGTCGGATTTTCTATGCTAATTAATGGCATACCAGGAGAAGCCATATCGCCATTTTCTATGTTTTTACTTGTAATAATTCCACTAAATGGTGCGGTAATATTGCTATATACAAATTGTGCGTTTACTTCATTTTTTTGCTGATTGGCTGCTTCAAGAGCTGCTTTTGCCATTTGGTAATTCACCGTCATGTCATCCATTTCTTTCTGACTAACACTGCTTGTTTTAAAAAGATTCTGAAAACGCTTGTAGTTTTTTTCTGCGTTCTTAAAAGCAACTGTTGCTTGAGTAATTCTTGCGTTTACTTGTGCTTTTTTAGCTTCTAAATCTGCATTGTTAATAGATACAAGCAATTGTCCTTTTTTAACTTTATCACCAATAGCAACATGTACTTTATCTACAGAACCCATCATTCTGGTACTAAGAGAGGTACTATTAACGGCTTGTATTTTTCCGCTTACAGACAAATAAGAACTGTTTTGTTGCTCTGTAACATTAGCAACATTTACAGAGATTGCTGGTGTTGTATTTGCAATGGCTTTTTTGTCTTCGCTACCACAACTTGTTATAAACAAAGATGCAGATGTTACGATTAAGGTGTATAAATATTTTTTCATTGTTGGTGTTTGTTTAAGTCTAAATTTTAATTTTTGGTCTCTATTTTCTTATTTCTCTTCTTACTCTTTGGTTAAAAAGTCTAAATAAGCTTGGGTAAAATTATATTGATAAATTGTTTGATAATACGCCAATTCTTTTTGTGCAAACTGTGTTTCTGACACTAATAAATCGGCCGTTTTTTCTAAACCTTCTTTAAATCTATTTTTTCTAATTCTTAAAGATTCTTCAGATTGCTGCAAGGCTAATTTGTTTAATTCTAAGCTGTTTTTTGCATCTGCTAATTGTCTTTTTGCTTTCTGAAACTCTAAATTGCTTTTAGCAACATATTGATTGTAAGACAACTTCGACTTTTCTAGAGCTGCTTTGCTTTTTTGTGCTTTTCCAAAACGTTGCGATCCTTTAAAAATATCCCAACTTAATTGTGCGCCAATTAAGTATCCGCTTGCGGCTCCTTGCAACAACTTATTATCATACATTTCATAACTTCCAAAGGCATTTAAACGAGGTAAAAAAGCCATTTTATCTGCTTTATTTAAAGCTTCATATCCTTTTTTAGCCAATTGCATTGCCTTTATATCTGCTCTGTTTTCAGAAATAAGTATCGGTTCTTTATCAAAAGAAACAATCGTTAATTCTTCAGACGGTTTGTATACAACATCTTCTTTTGTATTCATCAAAAAAGACAAATAATTAGAAGCGTTTTGCATGTTACTTTTTGCAACTTGTAACTGATTTTTAACTTCTGTAACTCTTATATCTACACTTAAAACATCTGCTTTTAACATAAAACCTTGCTGTAAGTTATTGGTTGCAATTTTCTGATGCACCTCAGCAGTTTCTAATGCTTTTTCTAACACATCTATTGCTTTATATGCCAACTGCAATTGCATATAGGCTTGCAATACTTCTAGTGCCATGTAATCTGTGGTTCTTTCTGTCTTTAAAGACATGGCTTCCATTTTAGATTTGGCTGCTTTTCTTTGATAAAAACCATCTAAATTGATTAATGGTTGCTGAATTTCAATCTTAGTTGCAAAATTCTGAGTCTGTGTAGGATTGTTTAACAAAGCCGGATTAAAATCATTCTGAGTTAAAATACCCTGATTTAATTTTGAACCAAAAGCCATTAATGGATTTGTGGTAGAAATACCTGTATGGCTAGCTGTAATATTTGGTAAAAAAACTGCGTTGGTTTGTTTGTAATCTGCTTTTGCAGCATAAAACTCTTGTAACGAAATTTTTAAACCTAAATTATTTTTCTTTAGGTTTGATATAACTTCTGCCTTGCCAATAGAAATAATTTCTTGTGCTGCTAAAGAATTAGATAACACTAATAAAATTATTGGAATACTTTTAAGTATATTTTTCATTTGTATTGTTTTTACTACCACAAAATTAAAGTGTTTAAACACTTCTTTAAGTAACATTAGTTACACCTAAATTTTAATTTTTATAACTATATTTGTTTCGTAAAAGCATCGAAATAAAAAATTATTTACTTGGTTTTTCTAACTAAAAATAAAACCCTTTTTTACGCTATTTTTTTAAGCAGCCTTGTCTTATATAATATGCTAAGAGTTTCTTTTACATATCTGTATTATACTGTTGATCCTATTGGTTTTATTGAAGAGTTGTGTGAAAACAAAGACCAACCAGAATTACAATGTAACGGTAAATGTCATTTAAAAAAAGTTACAGAAAGCAGTAAAAACTCAGAAAAAGCACCAACTCAAATAATTGATTTTAAAGATGTTTTGCTTTACAAACAATCTAATGTTAGTAGTATTGCAAAAGTTGATTATACCTACAGCAAAACCTTTTTTAATGCTAAAAATCACTACAAATACTTAGCAATAAGCACTAATTTTCGTCCACCAGAAGTCTAGTTTTTATAAAAAAATAAATACTCCTTATCAAAATATAAGGGTATAACATCTTATATAAAAACTAAATAATTAAAAATGAAAATAATTTTTAGCGCGCTCTTGTGCGCATTAATAAGTGGTGTTTCTTTTTCACAAGAAAAAAAGGATTTAAAAAAAGATACCCTTAAAAGAATTCAGTTAGACCAAGTAATCGTTACCGGAAAACTAAAAACAGACCCGATACATACTATTGTGTCAAATAAATATGATAAAAACGTTGTACAACCTAAAAATGTTGCCGATTTATTTAATAGTATCAACGGATTTTCTGTAATTAAAAGAGGTAATTACGCAATTGACCCTTCGTTTAGAGGTAGCCAATATGAACAGTTAAATATACAATATGATGGTGGTACAAAAGCGATGCATGCATGCCCAAATAGAATGGACCCAATTACAACTCATATCATTCCTGAAGAAATTTCGAAAATAGAAATTATTAAAGGGCCTTACACAGTTCGATATGGCGCAACTTTTGGAGGTGTTATTAATATGGTATCAAAAAAACCAAATTACTTAGAAAATGGGTTTCATGGTAAAATATCATCTGGATTTGAAACCAACGGAAACGCCACCGTAAACATGTTACAGTTACAATATATTAAAGAAAAGTATGATGTAGTAGGTAATTTTGGATATCGCAATTTTGGAAACTACCAAGATGGAAGCAATATAGAAATACCCGCTTCTTTTTTAAGTACAGATTATGGCTTAAAAATGGGGTATAACTTTACAGATGCAGAGCGTATACAAATTCAATGGAGGCAATCTTTTGGTAGAGATGTTTTACATGCCGGTTTGCCAATGGACACTGAATATGACAATAGTAGTATTGCATCAATAGACTATAAAAAATCTGATTTAAAAGGGGTTTTTAAAAGCATCTCTGCAAAAGGATATTATAGTTTTGTAGACCATTTAATGACCAATACTAAAAGACCTACTTTTATGATGATGGAAGCCTCATCTGCTGTTGAAGCAACTACAAAAGGAGGAAAAATAGAACTAAATTGGCAACCGTCTAAAAATATTGATATTTTTAGTGGTGTAGATGCTATGTTGGTTCATAGAGACGGAGACAGAAATCGTGTTGTAAAAATTATGAACGGCAATACCTTGCCAACTCCAAAAGAATTTAATGACAAGGTTTGGCAAGATTCTTATGTAAATGATTTCGGTGTTTTTACAGAAGCAAAGTGGTTGTTTAAAGAAAATCATTTAATTACTGCAGGTATTCGATATGATAGAGTGGTTTCTGATATTAACGATCCAGAAGCAGATTTTGCTGCTCTTTATAATTTAAGACAACGAACAGAAAATAATATTAGCGGTACTATTTCTCTCAAAAAAATTATTTCTAATACTATAACTTTAGAGGCTGCTTTTGGGCGTGGAGTTAGATCTGCAAATATGATAGAACGTTTTATCAATCATTTTACAATAAACCAAGATCCTTATGAATATATAGGAAACCCAGATCTAAAGGCAGAAGTTAATAACCAGTTTGAAATTGGCTTTAAAGCAAAAAACACTAGCAACAATATTAAGTTTGCAGGTTCTGTATTCTATTCTGATTTAGAAAACTTTATTGTTGGTATTGTAGATCCTTCTAAAACTAGAAAATTTATGCCCACAGCACAACCTGTAAATCCGAAGGTATTTAGAAATTTAGACAGTGCATACAAGACAGGTTTCGAGGCTTCTTTTGAGGCTAATTTTTTAGAAAATTATTTTGTAACCTCTGAAATGGCATATGTATATGCTAAAAATAAAGATTTAAATGAATCTTTGCCTTTAACACCTCCTTTAAATGCACGTGTTATTTTTGGTCTTAAAAAACCAAATTATTGGGCAAATTTACAATACAATATTACCAGTAGCCAAGATGAAATTGCACCTAGTTTTGGTGAAACAAGAACAGAAGGGTATCAAACATTAGATGTTCGTTTTGGATTTACACCTTTTAAAAATGCAAGTCTTGGTGTTGCTGCTATCAATGTTTTTGATAAAACATACCGCAATCATTTAAACTTCAGCTTTAACAACCAAGCTGGTTTTGAGAACACACCAATTACAGAACCTGGTAGAAATTTAACCGCTTTTTTTCAGTACAGTTTTTAAACAAAAATTGGGCATTAAAAAATTAATGCCCAATTTTCAACAACTAAAACTAAATAAAACTTGTTATTTCTTTTCTACGCGTGTTCCACCATGCCCGCTTGCAACCACAAACATAATTTTAAGACTTAAATAGATAAACTTAAAAAACTGAATAATTGGGTTCATCATTTTAAAGCGCTGGTATTTTGATATTCTTTGTGTCATTCTACTAATTTTTATAAGTTATTTAAACATTTTAACCGTTTATATTATTCTGGAATTAACCACCAAAACGGACGCATTTTAGCTTTGTAGATAAAAGCATAATGCAATGCTAACTTTAGCCAATGCCCTGCTAAACCTATTTCACCAAAAGTTTTTCCTAATTTTCTCCCTTGTGTATTTGGGTATTTTTCATAATCTGGCACAATAGGATATGTGGTAATACTAACACCGCTTCCTTGTGTAAGCCCGTAACCAGCAGAAGCTATACAAGCTGCACCCATATTGCCCAAACTACCTTTATGACTTAAAGACTCTTTACCACTTTTTATTGTATCTATAATATTGTCTGCAACCAATTTAGCTGTAATACCAGAAGGCATACCTGTTCTGGGAGGTGCAGGAGAAATAACAGTTCCGTTTTTACTTTTTCTAGGTTTAGAAATTGCATGCGGAGGCGCAAAGGCAATACCTGGCGCAAAAATATTTTGATAGGTTGGATTTTGATAGGTTTCTGGCCAATCTTTTACAGACCATTCTTCATAAGGTTTTGGTGTATAATCGGCATCTACTATCATAAACCCTTTAAAGAGTTTTTCTGTAATATCATTTTCATTTTTATCAAAAGCTTTAAAACCGTGTCCAGAAAATGCTGGAATCAGCATAGCAAAATCATAGGTCTCTGTTTTATAGCTACCCTCTAAGTTCTCATAATGAGCAATCCCGTCTTCAATTTTATTTACACCGGCTCCTAAAATCCACTTAATGCCCCTGTCTTCAAAAATCATTTCTACCATTTCGTAAGACTTTAGCGTCATGCTACCATAACTTAATAGCATTCCGTCCATTCCAAAATCTCCTAATTTATGTTCGTTTGAAATCCAAGTAATCTCTGCCATCTCTCTTACTTTATGACGACGTAATTCTTGTTCGACATTTAAAATATACTCAAATGCTGCACCCTGACAAGTAGAAGAGCCATGACCTGTACCAATAAGAATTTTTACTTTTTTACCAGTTTTCATCTCATCAATCAATGCTTTTAATCCATGCCAAGCATGATCTGCATGACTGTAGGTGCAAACAGAATACGTTCTGTTTTCTCCAGGAATTAAACCTTCTGTTGCCTCAAAATTTAATTTTGGACCGGTTGCATTTATAAGATAATCGTAGGTAATTTTCTCTTGTTGCCCTTTTTTATCTCCAGCAACATATTCTGACAAAACATAAGGTTTGGGTTGATTTTTATCACCTTCCGGAAAAAATGAAATAGCCTTGGCTTGTTTGTATCCAATTCCTTTCTTTTTATACAAAGGTGCTAATGGAAATAAAATTTCTTTAGATTTCATTCTACCAATTCCAACCCAAATGTTTGAAGGTATCCATTGGTAATTGCTATTCGGAGAAACTACAACAACTTCGTGTTCTTTAGATAGTTTTCGTCTTAAATGTGATGCTGCAACATGTCCTGAAATTCCAGCACCTAAAATGAGTATTTTTGACATTTATTTTAATTTTCAATAAAATTAAATTTATCTAAAATACTACACAGCTACTTTTGTTACATAAGAAATTTAAGTTGTTTTCTTATAACTCCAAACTGCTAAACCATTCATAACAATTGCAAATAATAGCGTTTTTATTAATTGAGGTAGTATATCTATAAAACCAGAACCCTTTAACATAACCATACGCATAACCTCTACAAAATATTTTATCGGGTTAAAGTCTGTAATTGTTTGAGCCCATTTTGGCATACTTTCAATAGGAGTAAACAAACCACTCATCAAAATAAAAATCACCATAAAAAACCACGCAATAAACATAGCTTGTTGTTGTGTATCTGTAAAGTTAGAAATAAACAAACCAATACCCAAAACCACTAAAATATAGATAGTTGTATAAAAATACATTAACAACAAACTACCTACCATTGGAACATTAAAAATTATTTTTGATATTAATAAACCAACGGTCAAAATACCTAAACCTATTACCCAAAAAGGGAATAATTTACCGATAATAAATTGACTTTTTTTGATAGGTGTAACATTAATTTGTTCTAAAGTACCTATTTCTTTTTCTCTAACAATGTTCATTCCAGAGAGAAAAAGTGTAATCATAGTAACTAATAACACCAAAATACCAGGCACCATATACGTTTTATAATTCAAACTTTTATTATACCAAAACAAGGGAATTGTAGTAATTTGGGTAGATGAATGCTGCCTGTCGCTAAAGTGAGTAACATCAACTTTTAGATTCATATTAAAACTATTGATAATTTGTGTAATATATACGTTTTCTAAACCAGCTGCCGCCCCATCAATTGCATTTATAGTAAGTCCTAAAGATGCATTTTTTTCTTTTAAAAAATCTCTTTCAAAATAAGACGGAACTTCTAAAACAACATCTATTTCACCTTTTAATACAGCTTGATTTGCTAATGTTTGTGAAGGAAAATCAGTTATTAAATTAAAATAAGTTGAACCCTTAAATTTTTCTATCAAAGCTCTTGATGTTGTTGAGTGATCTTTATCAATATATCCAAATTTTATATTTTTAACATCAAAAGTAGCTGCGTTTGATAAAATTATCAATTGAATTAATGGTAATACAAAAATAATTGGCAACATCCCTTTATTTCTAAAGATTTGCTTAAATTCTTTTTGAATTATATACAGTATTATTTTCATATTTTTTTTAAAAATCTAACTTCAGGAAGCTATTTTACTCTAATCTAATTTTATATTTCTTTACACTTACTCCAATAAAAAGAACTGCCATTCCAATTAAAATTAGAGTTTCTTTCCAAACAAATTGCAAACCAACACCTTTTAGCATAACTGCTTTAATAATTATGATAAACCATTTTGCTGGTATAATATTACTGATTACCTGTAACGGCAAAGGCATACTTGTTATTGGAAATATAAAACCCGAAAGTAATATTACAGGCAACATTAAACCCATTAAAGAAATCATCATTGCGGTTTGTTGTGTTGCAGAAATAGTTGATATTAAAATACCTAATGCTAATGCTGTTATAATAAATAATACGCTTTCTATTGCTAGTAAAAAGAAACTACCATAAACAGGCATTTTAAATATAAAAATGCTTAAAACTATAATAACTATTGCATTTATAATTGATAAAAAAATATAAGGAAATACTTTTCCTACAATTACTTGATTGGGTTTTAATGGCGATACTAATAAAATTTCCATAGTTCCTATCTCCTTTTCTTTCGTGATAGAAATAGAAGTCATCATTGCAGAAACTAACATTAAAATGATAGTCATAACACCTGGCACAAACATATATACACTTTTTAGTTCTGGGTTGTAAACCATCCGTGTTTTTGGTTCAATTTTATAAGCCTTTAAACTACTTGTAGTTTCTTCTTTTAAATAGTTTTGAAGAATTGCATTTATATAGTTACTAATTGTATTTGCAGTATTTGGGTCTGTTGCATCTGTAATTACCTGTATTTTAGCATTTTTTTTTGTGATTAAATTTTTACTAAAATTTTTTTCAAAATTCAATACTGCTTTTACTTTTCCTTTTTTAAATATTCTTTCAATATCTGATTCTTTCTCTATAAGTTGATTGATATTAAAATATTTAGATGCCGATATTTTATGTATAATTTCTTGTGTTGTTACTTCTTTAGATTGGTCTAAAATTGCAATTTCCACATTATTAATTTCGTTTGTAATTGCAAAACCAAACAATAAAATTTGAGCAATTGGCATACCAAAGAGGATAAACAAAGAACGTTTATCTCTAAAAATATGGTAAAATTCTTTTTTTACAAAGCCTATAAAACGTTTCATCCTCTTGCCAATTTTAAAAACACATCATTCATATTTTCAACATTAAAGTGTTCTTTTAATTTTTTTGGCGTGTTTAATGCTTCAATTTTTCCATTAACCATAATAGAAACCCGATCACAATATTCTGCTTCATCCATATAATGCGTGGTTACAAAAACGGTTGTTCCTTTGCTTGCTGCTTTATAGATAAGTTCCCAAAACTGACGTCTTGTAATCGGATCAACACCACCTGTTGGTTCATCTAAAAAAACAATTTTCGGATTGTGAATTAGTGCTACAGAAAAAGATAATTTTTGTTTCCAGCCCAAAGGCAAAGAACCTACCAAAGAATTAGTCACTTTTTGCAACTCTAAATCTTCAATTAAAGAAGTCGTTTTTTCTTTGATTATTTTTTTTGACAAACCATAAATTCCTCCAAAAAAAGTAATGTTTTCTTTTACAGTTAAATCGTCGTATAAAGCAAATTTCTGACTCATATAACCAATATTATTTTTAATTTCTTCTGCTTGTGTAAAAACATCAAAACCTGCAACTAATGCTTTGCCTTCATTTGGTTTAGAAATACCTATCAACATTTTTATTGCAGTAGTTTTACCTGCACCATTTGCTCCTAAAAAACCAAATATCTCACCTTTTTCAACTTCAAAAGAAATTTTATTAACGGCAACAAAATCTCCAAACAATTTGGTTAATCCTTCTACTTGTATAACTTTGGTATTGTTCATCATTTTGCTAATTCCATAAAAGTATCTTCAATAGTAGCTATTGTTTTGTCAATTTTTAAATTAGATAAATCTTTAGACCTTAAATAGGTTTTCAATTCATTAGAATTAAAATTTGTTCTAGTATCAGTGTAATGTACAAACTCGCCAAAAGGATACACACTATGGCTAAAAGGATATTCCTTTAAGTAATTTATAAGTTGATACATATTGTTAGCACTTACATTATAAATTTGTTTTGTATAATGTTTTACAATTGCCTTTGGCGTATCAACTTCTAAGATATTCCCATCTTGAATTAATGCAATTCTATCACACAGAGCAGCTTCATCCATATAAGGCGTAGAAACTAAAATAGTTATATTTTTATCTTGCAAACGTTTTAGCATTTCCCAAAATTCTTTTCTAGAAACAGGGTCAACACCAGTAGTGGGCTCATCTAAAAACAACACTTTGGGTTTGTGAATTAATGCACAGCACAAAGCTAACTTTTGTTTCATACCACCAGATAACTTTCCTGCCCTTCTATCTTTAAATGGCGCTATTTGAATATAGATTTCTTTTATTAAATCATAATTCTCTTCAATTGTTGTTCCAAAAATAGTGGCAAAAAACATCAAATTTTCTTCAACTGTTAAATCTTGGTATAAAGAAAATTTACCAGGCATATACCCTACACATTTTCTAATATTTTTATAATCTGTAACAACATCAAAACCTGCAACTTTTACAACACCTTCATTGGCTACTAAAAGTGTTGTTAAAATTCTAAACAATGTTGTTTTTCCTGCTCCATCAGGTCCTATTAATCCAAAAAGTTCACCAGGTTTTACATCAAAAGAAATATTTTTTAAAGCATTTACTTTATTGTAAGATTTTGATACGTTAACAATTGATATACTCATTATTCAAAATAATCTTCATATTTATTAATATGATCCTTAATACTTTCTTTTATTTTTAATGCTTCTTTTATTGTTTTCACTTCAGATAATATATTTATTTTTGCCAATAATGGTAAGAGCCAAATATGTAAATTATCATGAGAATCACCTTTCATTGTGCAGTTTTTAATCACATAATTCTTATCATTATTAAGTTTTTGTGCTAATTGATGATATTCAGATAGGGTATTCGTTTTTTGTTCTTTAATACTATTTTTCATTTTCTGCACGCCTTCATTCGTTTCTGAATTGGCTTGCCACTTGGCATCTGTATCTAGTTTAATTTCTTTTACCCAAGTATTGGCATACAGGTTTTCTGTATCTATGTTTTCTTGTTTTTTACTTTCTTTGCAACTAACTAATGCAAATAGTATTAATGTAAAAATTATAGGTTTCATCGTTTTTATTTTATTAACCACATTTCTGCTGGCATTCCAATTTTTAAGCTTCCATCATTTATAACATTAACTTTGACAGCATAAACTAAAGCTACTCTTTCTTCTTTTGTTTGAATAATTTTAGGGGTAAATTCTGCTTCTTTAGAAACCCAACTAATAATACCATCAAAAGATTTCATTTCTTCATGTGCATCAATTTTAATGGTAACTTTTTTTCCAATTTTAATTTCCGGTAAGTAGGTTTCGCTTATAAAAACACGCAATTGCATTGTACTTAAATCTGCAATTTTATAGAGTGGTTTTCCAAAAGCAGCAATTTCATTTGGCTCTATATATTTGGTCAAAACAGTTCCATTTAATGGATTTATTATTTTACTTTTTTGTATTTTATCTTCAACCTGTTTTAATTGAACATCAATACTTTTTAACTCGTTTACAACAGGTAAATTTTGTAATTCTACACTTTTAACTTGATTAACAAGCACATCTATTACTCCAGAAATATCATCTAACTGTTTCTGTGTAGCTGCGTTGTCTCTAATTAAATTTTCTATTCTTTTTTTATTAATTTCTGCAGTTTTTTGCCTCGATTTTAATACTGATATTTGAGATAAAACACCTTTAGATTTAGAACTTATTAACGATTTTGAAACTATTAATTGTTCACGTTTTAAAGCCAATTGTATAGTATCTATAAAACCTACAAATTGATCTTTTTTTAATTGATCGCCTTCACTAACTGAAAACTGAACTAATTTACCACTACTTTCTGCCGAAATTGTTATTTCAGTAGCTTCAAAATTCCCATAGCCATCTGCTCTTCCGTTTTCGTTTTCACAAGAAAACAAGCTAATGATACTTAATCCTAATATGTATTTATAGTTTTTCATTTTTTAATATTTATTCTCCTTTTATTGTGTTGTAATTTGCTTTAGCTAATTGAGCTTGAATTTTATGTTGTAACAACGTATTTTCTGCTTCAAATAATTTGGTGAATTCTGTAACATACTCAGAAGATGTTATGACACCGTTTTTAAGTTGTGCATCTAACGTTTTTAACACTTTTGTACGAAGGGTTATAATTTTTTTATCTGAATTTATAATTGCTACTATTTTTTCAATTTCTTTTTGCTGCTTGCTTAGTTCAATATTGGTATTTAGCTTAAAAATTTCAGTTTCATTTTCAATGAAATCCTTTTGCATCGCTATTGTTCTTTGTTGTTTTTTATTTATATTCCAATCAAAAACACCCCAATGAAATTTTACACCAATTGTATAAAAAGTTTGAAAAGAATTGTCTAACATATTTAACCCAGGATTCCCATAACCACCGGTTAAAAAACCATTTAATTTTGGTGAATTAAATTTAGAAACTCGTGCTTCTTGATTCTTAATTTCTTCCTTTTTTAATTGAAACAACTCTAATTCTGGTCTGTTTATTTTGTTTTGAAATTGGGTTTCAATTAATGGAATTTCAAATTGTACTGAACTATTTAAAGGTTGCCCAATAAGACTTGATAAGGTTTCAATTAAAGAAAACTTACTACTTTCTACTTCTATAAATTGTTGTTCAATTTTTAATAATTCAGCTTCCAACACATTATCTGAAGCAGGTAATAAAACCCCATTTTTTATACCTGATTTAACTTCTTTTAACTTTGTTTCTAATTGATTTTTTTTTGCCATCAACAATTTAAAACGCTCATTTTTTAATAAAACAGAAAAATACAGTTGATTAATTTGACTTTTTAATTGATAAATAGAAGCATCAAGTTGTTTTTGATTCGTTTTTAACTGGGCTTCTTTTATCTTTAAATTCGCAGCAGTTAAACCTCCATTAAAAATCAACTGATTTATAGAAAATGTTGCACGATATTGGTCATTATTTAAAGGTGTAATACCTGCCATTGCCAGAGGAAATTGAATAACATCAGATTGATAGGTTATTTGTGCATCTATACTGAACTGTGGCAGCTTTGTATTAGATATTATTGCTTTATCAATTTCATTTTGATTAACTAATAATTGCTGTTTTTTTACCAAAGGGTAATTAGTTTTTAGTAAATAATAACAATCATTTAAAGTGATTTTTTCTTGTGAAGACAATGAAACACTAAATATGATTATTAAAATAAATGTTATTTTTTTCATCTTATAATTTTATAGAATTAATGATAAAATTTGCAACGGCTGTTTTACGTTCTTCTATAATTGCTTTAAAAGCAACGTCATCTACTTCAATTAAACCCATAATTAAAGGTTTCGCTATAAAAGGAAATACATTTAAAGACAAAATATTTATAAATAACTGCGTTGCATCAATTTGTTTTATAGATCCATTTTGCACTTCAAAATCAACTTGTTTTTTAAATTTTTCAATATTAGGAAACGCTTTATTTTCCTTCATTTTTAAAATAAACGCAGGATTTTTATTTAATTCTTGAATTACAAAATTTGGTAAATACGGATGCTCTGTTATAAACGTAATATAATTGGATGAAAAGTTTCTGATCTTTTCTTCAATAGAAGAGTCGTCATTTAAAATAGTGTTTAATTGAGGAGCTAATAATGAAAATGCATTTTTAAAAACAGCTTCAAAAAGCAATTGTTTATTCCGATAATAATAATGAAGCATTGCCTTATTAATGCCGGCTTTATCTGCAATTTCCTGCATACGAGCACCATCCATTCCTTTTGTTTGAAAAATGGACTTAGCCGCTTCTAAAATTAAACTTTCTGTAGTATCATTTTTTTTATTCTTCATAATTAACTTTACGGTTTAACCATATGGTTGACAAATGTACAGAAAATAATCAAACCCAAATGAATTTGATTACTTTTTAATTTATTTAATAACTAGTATCATCTAATTTAACTTTACCATGAAATGTTTTATATAAGAAAACAAAATACCCAGCCAATAAAGGAGCACCAATAGCCACAATTGTAAGCATAATACCCAATGATTTTTGAGAAGATGCTGCGTTATATATAGTAACACTAAAAGACGAATCTACAGTAGAAGGCAGTAATACAGGATACAACTGAAACGCAACTAGCATTAATAAAAAAGCCATTGTTAATGAAGAAAATATCATTGCAAAACCATACTTTTTCTTAGAGATTAACCTTGGTATATTGGCTACTGACAAGAAAGAAAGCAAGGGTAAAATAAAAAATATGGGTGTTTCTTTAAATTTATCTGTAACACCAGGCACAAATATTAAAGTATACAATGAGGTTATTGAAAAACTAATTAGAAAAAAAATCATTCCTTTTTTTAGTAAAAAAGTAAGTCTAGTATATAACCTGCCCTCTGTTTTAAGTAATAAGAAAATAGCACCTTGTGTCATAAAGATAGACAAAGTGGTAAATCCTACCATAATTGCATACGGACTTAAAAATGAAAAGAAAACACCGCCTTTGTAAGAGAAATTTTCATGCAACTCAAACCCTTCTAATACATTACCCAAAACAACCCCTAGTAAAAAAGCGATTAATGTATTGGATATAAAATAAATAATATCCCACGTTTTACGCCACCAAAGCATTTTTTCTGAGCTTCTAAATTTGATAGCACTAGATCTTAAAACCAATAACATTAAAAACAACATAAAAGGGATGTACATTGCAGATAACATGGTTGCATACATTACAGGAAAACCAGCAAACAAAGCACCACCTCCAATAACCAACCAAACTTGGTTTGCGTCCCATAAAGGCCCAATTGCATTAATAGCAATCCTTCTGCTTAAGTCTTTCTTAAAAAACAAATGCCAAGCTCCTGCACCATAATCAAAACCCTCTAAAATTGCATAACCAGAAAATAATAATCCTACTACTAAATACCAAAGCGTTGGATAATCTATACCCAAAAAAGTTTCTAATTCTTGCATTTTAATTGATTTCTAAAGGGTTAATAGCTTCATTATAAGGTCCTGATTTTATCTTCTTATTCATAGAATATAAGAATAAAAGCAATAGAAAACTGTAAACTACCATAAACAGAATTAAAGAAAAAAGAATCTGATTTGCAGAAACCTCTTGAGAAAAACCTTCGCTAGTTTTTAGATGCCCATACACAATCCATGGTTGTCTACCCATTTCTGCAGCAAACCAGCCTACTTGATTGGCAATTTGTGGCAATATTACAGAAAAAGCAAAAATTTGAAGCAACCATCTTTTATCAAAAAGCTTACCTCGCCACCATAAATAAGATGCATACAATGTTAATGCAATTAAGAACATTCCTATAGAAATCATAATATGATAAAATTGAAATACAGCATTTACTTGACTTGGCTGTTCATCTTTAGGAAACGCATTTAAACCTGTAATTGGGGCTTTAAAATCTTGATGAACTAAAAAAGACAATCCTCCTGGTATTCCTAAACCTGTTACTTTTTGAGTTTCATTATCTACCCATCCGAAGAGATATAAATCGGCCGGCGCAGATTTGTCATAATGCCCCTCTAATGCCGCTAATTTAGCTGGTTGATTTTTAGCAACACCATCTGCAGAACTATGCCCAGATAATAATTGAGAAAACGAAACAATTGTTGCAACTAATAGCGCAATTTTAAAACCTTTTTTAGAAATAGCTACATACCTACCTTTTAAAAGATAATAAGCATGAACGCTTAAAACTAAAAAAGCTCCTGCTAAAAAGGCTCCTTGCCAAACATGTATAATTCTGTCTACACTTGATGGATTAAACACCATTTGCCAAAAATCTGTAACTTCGGCTCTTGCATTAAACCCTTCGCCAACAATATGATAACCTGCTGGTGTTTGTTGCCAACTATTAGCTACCACTATCCAAACAGCAGAAAACATAGAGCCTAAGAAAACACCTATCGTAGAAATAAAATGAACCTTGGGTGAAACTCTATTCCAACCAAAAAGTAAAACGCCTAAAAACGTACTTTCTAACCCGAAAGCAAACAAGCCTTCTGCTGCTAAAGCACTACCAAAAATATCACCAACATATCTAGAGTAAACGGCCCAATTGGTACCAAATTCAAACTCCATTATAATTCCTGTTGCAACTCCAATACCAAAAGTAATGGCAAATATTTTTAACCAAAATCGAGTTAAAACTTCGTAGTGTTTATTGCCTGTTTTTAGATACAAACCTTCAGTTATTACCATTATTAAACCGATACCAATACTTAAAGGAGGGTATATATAATGAAAGGCAATCGTAAAGGCAAATTGAATTCTTGCTAATATTTCAACATCCATAATGTTACTTTTTTGTTGGTTTATTCTTATTTATATTGACAGTTTCACAAACAGCTCCATACCTTGTCTGTTTGGGTAAGAGTTGTAACAAGGTTGCATTTGTATGCTTTTAAAAAAAGGAGTAAAATACGTTAAATACTCTTTTTGATTGCCACCAAAAGGTGGATGATCTTCGTTTAAAACTGCATCAAAAAGCAACCCAACTAGTTGCCCTTTTGGTGCTAAAAGCGTTTGCATTTTTTCTGCATAGTTTGGTCTTAATACTGGATCTAAAGCACAGAAAAAAGTTTGTTCAATAATTAAATCGAACGAACCTTTTAGCTCAAAAAAATCTCCATGAATTAATTGTGCGTCAGGAAAATTAGGCACTCTTTTTTTAATATTTTCTAAAGCACTTGTTGCCAGATCTACAACAAAAACATTCTTAAAACCTTTGTTAAAAAGATACTCGGCCTCGTAAGAGTTTCCGGCTCCCGGAATTAAAATGGTAAGTTCTTTATTTTCTAACTGATCAAAATAAGCTTTTAACGGTGGCGAAACTTCTCCCAAATCCCAACCTGTTTTTTTTTGTTGGTATTTATTTTCCCAAAAAGATGCATTAAAATTCATACTAATGTGTATTTATAATGTTTATAAGGCCTTCCTTTTGCACGACCCCAGACTGCCTCCAGACTTCGGTGCCATTTTTATATAAAATTAAAGTAGGTACACCTCTAACTTGATACTTTGCCGCTATCGATTGATTTTTATCAACATCTATTTTTACAATTACAACCTGGTCTTTTAGCGCATCTTTTACTTGTTTTAAAATGGGCGACATGGTTTTACAAGGACCACACCACTCTGCAAAAAAATCTACTAAAACAGGTTTGTCTTTATTTATAATTTCTAAAAATTTTGCCATAATTTTAAATATCTAATTACGTTTTTTTGTATGTTCTTCTTTTTCATGGGCATCAAACCATTCTGGTTTTTCTATGTCGTTATCAAACATATAGGCTGCTATTTGTGTGATTGTTTCTTTTGGAAAAGCTTGCTTTGGCATCAATCCAAAACGCTTAACAGCACCATACATTTTGGCATTTTCTTTGGTTGGATTTTCTATCCAGTTTTGTAATGATGCTGTAAATTGCTCTTTGGAAGTATTTGCATCTAAATAATGCTTTTTTACAGCAACCATAGGTGGTGCAATTCGATTCTCATGACTCGCAGAAGGGCTATGGCATACATAACAATTTGCAATCATTAACTTTTTACCTGGGTGTTGTTGAGTTGTAATTTTAGACGACACTTCTTTTTTAGCGTAAGAAGGTCTTTTTGTGTCTTGACAACTAAATAAAAAAACTGAGAGTGCAAATGCTAGAAATAATTTCATCTTTTTTCTACAAAAATAAAAATTACTTATATAGAGTTCAGTAACCTTTGTTACAATGCTAATACTTTAATACTGTTTCTAAAAAGCTGAATTTTTTGTTCATTTTCTAACTTCTTTAGCAACCTAGAAATTACAACTCTAGAGGTGTGTAAATCTTCTGCAATTTGCTTGTGTGTTGTAGCTAACTCATCGTTACCATTCACCATTGCTTTGTCTTTTAAGTACTTAAAAATACGGTCTTCCATCTTTAAAAAGGCAATGGTATCTACCGCTTCTAAAAGCTCTTCTACTCTGTTATGGTAACTTTCTAAAATAAATGCTTGCCAACTTTTATAGCTACTTAACCATTCGGTCATTTTTTCTTTCGGCAAAAGAATGAGTGAAACATCTGTTTCTGCTACCGCTCTAATTTTACTTTTTGTTTGCCCCATACAACAAGAAAGTGTCATGGCACAAGTATCTCCTTTTTCTAAGTAATACAAAACCAATTCTTCGCCATTTTCATCTTCTCTAAGAATTTTAATAGCCCCAGAGAGTAGCAATGGCATCGATTTAATAAAATCGCCTAATTCTATAATAGTATCTTCTGCCTTAAATTGTTTAAAAACGCCAATAGTCTCTATTTCTTTCAATAAAGCATCTTCAAATAAATAGGCAAAATTATGGGAGAGTTCTGTATACATTCACTTAAAATTTACAATGTAAAAATAATGAAAATATACGATAAATAATCACACAAAAGAAAAACGAATACTGCTTTAAATTTGGTGTAAAAAGCTACTTCTTAGTTGTCTTTGTATCTGAATTCATTAATAAGAGAACAGCTGCTACCAAACCGATTACAACCAATACAAAAACACCTATCATTACTGTTCCGTTGACCCAAGAAACTAAAGGAAAATTTAAAAATTTCATACTTTATATAATTAATGTATAAAATTAAGAAGTTTTACAGTGTTAAATTATGATAAAAATCAGGTTTTTAAAATTTTACATTTAAAATATCGCCACTTAACTGCAACAACTGAAGTTCAATTAATTTAGCATCATACTTTGCGTTATTAAACGCTGTTTTGGCATTAATTAAATTTACTTGTGCTTGCCTAAATTCTATAGAAGTTACCTGCCCAAGTTTATAACGTTCTTGTGTTCTATCAAAATTGTTTTGCGTAGTTAACACATTGGTTTCTTGTGCTTTTAATATAAAAAGTTGATTGTTGTAATTTTCCCAAGTATTTTTAAGTGTATTCTGAATGGTAACTTTTTGTTGTGCCAACAAAATTTCTTGAGTATCTAATGCAATTTTAGCATTGGCAACTCTTGTTTTTGTGTTTCCGCCATCAAAAAGATTCCAAGAAAGTGCAACTCCGGCATTTAAACCATCCGAAGTAATTAAACGTGCACCAAACGGATTTACCAAATTTTCATTTTCTGTTCTATTAAGCGCATACGAAGCATTAAAGTTTAAAGCTGGCAAATAATTTGCTTTGCTTATTTTGATGTTAAACTCGCTAATAGCAATGTTTTTTTCATTTTGAAGTAGCGCAGTATTATTGGCAAATGTTTTTTCTTCTAAATCAGAGAATATCAAAATTTCATCAAAATATACTTGCGTATCTACTACATAATTTACCGATCTATCGACCCCTAAAATAACATTTAAACCACGTTTAGCAGTGCTTAATTGCTGATTGGCGGCAATTACAGCAATACTATCATTATTAACGTCTACAGAGGCATTTAACAATTCTAATTTGGTAGATTGCCCGTATTCATATTGATAAGTAGCGCGTTTTAAACGCTCTTTAGAAATGAGTAAAGCCTGTTGTAAATTATCTTTATTTTCTGACAATCTAGCTATCTGAAAATAGGTTGTAAATAATTGTAAATAGGTGTTTTCTATAGTTTCTCTTGCTTGTAATTCAGACAAATTATAGGTTTCTTTCAACTGCTTATAATTGTACTTTCTACCTAAGCCATCAAAAATAGTATAATTTACGCCCAAAGCAGCATTATAGTTTTTTGTAATTACTCCGTTACCTACTCTTTCAGAATCTGCACCTGTATTTGGGTCTGTAAAAACAATTTTTTGGTTGTTTGTTCTATAATCTGCACCAGAAGTAATACTGGCTGATGGAAGGTAACCAGAATTAAAAATACTGGTATTATTTTTAGCAACTTCTAAATTGTTATTGGCAATTTTTACGCCAAAATTATTTTCTAAAGCAATTGCTAATGCTTGCTGTTTTGTAAGTATTTCTTGAGAAAATATTCCCAAAGAAAAACTTAATAAAACGAATACAATTGTTTTTTTATGATAGGTCATCTTCATCATATTTAGATTCTATAATAGCTCTTTCTACTTCTTCTTTACTAATTTCATTCCCTGTTTTTAACCACTTAATTTTAACCTTTATGGCATTAGATACAGACAACATCATCGGCAACATTACAAGTGTTAGCACAGTTGCAATTGCAATACCGTAGGCTATAGAAATTGCCATGGGTATTAAAAATTGTGCTTGCCTACTTTTCTCAAAAATTAAAGGTGCCAAACCTGCAATGGTTGTTAACGAGGTTAAAAATATCGCTCTAAAACGAGATTGCCCTGCTTTTACCAATGCATCATCGAACTTTAAACCTTCTTTTAAATAACTATTAAATTTCCCTATTAAAACCAAACCGTCATTTACCATAATTCCTATCAAAGCGATAATCCCTAAAAAGGATAAAATACCAATTGAAAAATTATGAAAATAATGTCCCCAAATAACCCCAATCATGCTAAATGGTATCATAATAATTAGTAAAATTGGTTGGCTATACGAACGGAATGTAAATGCGATAACAATATAGATTAATAGTAAAATAATTGGCCCAACTAAATTTATAGAGTCTGTCGTTTTTTTTGCTTCTCTATTTTGACCCTCATAAATTGGTTTTACCGTTGGATATTTAGACAGGATTTCTGGCATAATAACCGTTTTAATATTGTCTAAAATATCTGTTTCACTGGCGGTTAAATCTTTTAAATCTGCGGTTATTTGAATCTCTCTTTTACCGTCTAAGTGATTAATGGCAATATCACCTCTTTCGATGGTATAAGTTGCAATTTCAGAAAAAGGAATTCTACTTCCGTTGGGTGCAACAATACGCATATCATCTAAATCTTTAATAGAAGATCGATCTTGTTTTGTATAACGTACCCAAACTTTAATTTCATCTTGCCCTCGTTGAAAACGTTGTGCCTGAAAACCGAAGAAACCTGCCCTTACTTGAGTCATTATTGACTGTAAATTTAACCCCAGTAAATATGCATTATCTTTAAGTTTTATACGAACTTCTTTTATACCAGCTGGGTCATTATCTGCAACATCTTTTAATAAAGGGTTGTTCTCTAAAACCTGCTTTAACTCTTGTTTTACAGCCTTTAATTCTGAAATATTATTACCTAATAAAGACACTGCTACTGGGCTTCCACCAAAATTACCACCTGAGCCAAAAATTAAACTTTCTACTCCGTAAATTTTACCCACTTTCTGCTGAATAGTATTGGTAATTTCTGGTGATGAAAAATCTCTTGCTTCCCCTGGTAAAAGGTTTACAGTTAAGGTTGCATTTGCGCTACCTGGGCCCACTCTTTTAATTACATTTTCTACTATTGAAATATTACCCGACTGTTTTTTAGAATATTCGGTGTTGGTTATCCAAACTTTCTCTTCGATAGATGAAATGATAGAATCTGTTATTTTCTCATTAGTACCTTGCGGCATGTTTAGGGTTATCTGAACTCTATCACTTGCAATTCTTGGGAAAAAAGAACTTTTTATAACACCACCTCTTAAGGCCGAAACACTTATTAAAAGCGTTGCAACAAATACACAGAAAACAAAAATTTTATTATTAAGAGAGAATTTTAAAAATGGAAGGTAGTAGGTGTCTCTAAATTTCCCTAAAAAATGATCTGCTTTTTTATTTATTTTCTTAAAAAAACCATCAATCCCTTTTGGTGTTATTTCTTCTCCGTTTTCTAATTTTTTTCTTTCTAAAGCTTTCGAATGCGCAATATGTGCTGGTAAAATAACAAGTGCTTCTACCAATGAAACACTTAATGTTAGCAATACTATGGTAGATACTTCACTAAAAAAATTACCAATTCTACCATCGACAAAAAAGAAGGTAGAAAAAGCGATTATGGTTGTTAATATTGCCGATACAATTGGCGGAATTACCTCCATAGTTCCGTCTATGGCAGCATTAATTTTTGATTTTCCTAAATCGTAATAATGATGGTAAATATTTTCTCCGATTACAATACCATCATCAACCAAAATACCAATAACAATAATCATCCCAAAAAGAGACAATACATTAATGGTAACATCAAATTGTGCGGCAAAAATAAACATCCCAAAGAAAGCAACTGGCAACCCAAAAGCTACCCAAATTGCCAATCGTAAGTTTAAAAATAATGCCAAGAAAAACAGCACTAATAAAATACCTACAACACCATTTTCTATTAATAATTTTGTTCTTCCATTTAAGGTTATTGAGGCATCACTAGAAATGTTTAACTGAACATTTTGTTGTTTTTGATTGTATTCAACAATGTATTCTTTAATTTTATCTGCAGATGAAATTAAATCTTCATTATTGGTATTACTCACTGTAACATTAATTGCTAAATTACCATTATAATAAAGCCTATCTGGGTTTTCTGACCAAATGTCTTTAACTTCAGCAATGTCTTTTAATCTTATAATTGCCCCAGAAGCAGTTGTTTTTACAATTACATTTTGCAATTCTACACCGTAATAAGAGCGATTGCTAGCTCTTATTAAATAATCTTCTTCTATCGTTTTTATATTACCACCTGTAATTAAAATATTAGAGCTACTAACGGCATTTGCCACCTCTGTAAATGAAATATTATACGCTCGTAAATCGTTTTCTCTAACCGCAATTTCTATTTCTTCTTCTGGAAAACCAGAAATTTCTACTTGAGATATACCGTCGATGCTTCTTAAATCGTTTTCAACACTTCTAGCATATTGTTTTAAAGAAGTTAAAGAAATATTATTACCACTTACCGTAAAACTAATCGTAGGTCTTACACTTTCTACTTTTGCAATTACGGCTGGCTCCATACCAGATGGAAATGAAGGAACTCTATCGACTGCGTTTTTAACATCAGAAAGCACCACATCGATGTCTTTGCCTTTTTCTACCTCGATATTTACACTTGCAGAATTTTCTTTAGATACCGAAGTAACTCTTTCTACTCCAACAATTCCTTTTAAGTTATCTTCAATTTTTAAAACTACTCCTTCTTCCATTTCTGCAGGAGATGCTCCCGGATAAACTAAAGAAATTCTTATTAATTCTGAATCTACTAGAGGGAAAAAAGAAGACTTCATGCTTAAAGCTCCTACCAAACCAAATGCTATAAATGCAACAATCATTACATTAACAGCAACTGGGTATTTTATAAAATAAGTAATTATTTTTTTCATTTATGCTGAATTTAGTTCAGTAGCTATTTCTTTTCATTTATTTTCACAATCATACCATCAAAAGCCCCTGGCAACGTTTGTGTTAAAATTTTTGTGTTATTTTTTAACCCTTTAATAACAACATTCTCTGCCCCTAAATAAACAGGGTTTACTTTTACAAGTGATAAAATAGTATCGTTTTTAACGGTATAAACAGCACTGTTGTCTATCAATAACCTTCTAGAAATTTCTATCGATTCTTTTTCAGATTTTGCAATTAAGTTCGCTTCTAAAAACATGCCTTCTTTTAAATCTTTATGCGCAACATCTATATAAGCTTTAATCGTTTGAGATACTTGATCTACTTTACCATTTATACGCGCAACGGTACCAGAATAGGTTTTTGATTTTTGCAAATTTGATAATGACACAGCGTTCCCTACTTTTAATAAGTCAGCAAATTCTGCATTTACAGAAACTTCCATTTCATAAATACTTGGGTCTATAAATTCTGCTAATTTTTGCCCTACTCTTACCAAAGTTCCTGGACTTACCAAAACCTCTGTTAAAATACCAGAAAACGGAGCAGAAATGGTATATTTAGAATACCGAACCTCTAAATTTTTTACAGCGTAATAGTTTGTTAAAATTCCACGACCCGAAATAAAATATTTCTCTTTATCTGAATTAAAAGCTGGTAATTTTGGTACATTTTTATTGATATTAAAACTCTTTAAATAAGCTTGCCATTTGCTAAACTCGTTAGGGTAATCTAAACGAATATCTGGCATAATAGCCGTAATTAAATTGTATAAATTACTTTTCTGAGATTGTAAAGTTGCATAATACTCATCGCTATTTAAGCTAAGTAAAGTTTCGTTTTTAACGTAGCTTGTCCCTTCTTTAAATGCTTTTTTAGAAGTTTTTAAGACACCTTGTACTTCAGAAAAAAGTGCTATTTTATTTTTTGCAATTAAATTACCACTTGCAGATAAAACGATAGGGATTTCTTTATTTAAAACCTCTTTTACAAACACCGTTTTTATTTGTTTCTTAAATTGGGGTCTAGATAATTGATTTTTTTCTACTAAAATATTTCCAAAATAAACTGCAGCAACTATTGATAAAACACCTAATAGTGCTAAAATTATTTTTCTCATAATTAATTGATTTGTAATAATAAAATAAACGACATTATATGCAAAGATACTTTTTAAGAGAAAGCACAAACATAAACCACCCAACATCTTTGTTAAAGAAACGTTATAATTTGTGCTTTTTTAAAAAAAATGTTAAAAAGGCAAATAATTAACTTAGAAAATAGAACTTTGCATTCCGTAAAAGCATACTAGTAAAAAAATTAACAATTAATAATTAATACCTTAATATTGAGTTGTAATAAGGAACAAAATAACGCTGTATTTTTTTCTAAAATTGATGAAATCCCATTACATATATGGGCTCAATTAGAATGTACTAACAATCGTTACTTTGATCCTGCTTTTTTAAATGCCTACCAAAAAAATCATCCAAATATTTTATTCTCTTATCTAGTTTTATTGGATGAAACGGGTAAAGCAAAAGCCTTTTCTACAATTCAAATAATAAATTTTAATATTAATGTTATTAAAAATGATTTTGAAATACTTAAAAAATTAGGCAAAAAATTTCATCTTTTAAAAGAAAACAAACCTTTACAACTACTAATTTCTGGCAATACTTTTGTGAGTGGTGAACACGGAGTTTTCATTAAAAAAGGCTTGAATAAAAAAGTAGTAATTAAAGAAATTGCTAAGGCAATTTTAGCATTTACAAACGCTAATAAGAATTTAAATATTGATGCTTTCTTAATGAAAGACTTTTTAAATGAATCTTTAATTATTACCGACGAGTTAAAAGACTACAAATACCATCCCTTTTCTGTAGAACCTAATATGGTTTTAAGCATAGACCCTAATTGGCAAAATTTTAGCGATTACTTAGCTGCAATGAAAACCAAGTTTAGAGTAAAAGCAAAAAAAGCATTTAAACAAAGTGAAGAATTAAAAATTGAAGATATTACCTTACAAAATATCGAAAGTTTGCTACCTAAAATGAAATTGCTCTACAAATCTGTAACTATCAATTCTAGTTTTAATTTAAGTGATTTTAATTTAGAAACCTATCAAGCTTTAAAAGAAGAATTTAATGAAGCATATTTGTTAAAAGCTTTTTATTTAGATGAAAAACTTGTTGGTTTTATGTCTGGTATTATCAATAATAGCTCTTTAGATGCACATTTTGTTGGCATCGACTATTCTTTAAACAGAACCTATGCTATTTATCAAAAAATGCTTTATCATTATATAGAAATTGGTATCGATAAAAAATTAAACATGATTAATTTTGGAAGAACTGCAAGCGAAATTAAAAGTTCTGTAGGGGCTGTTCCTCAAAATTTAACCATGTATCTTCGTCATAAAAAAAGTATTAAAAATAAAATTTTAAAATTATTCTTGCAGCGAATTCAACCGACTCCGTTTCAACAAAAATTTCCATTTAAAAAATAACACTAAATGCAAAATAGCAAAGATTTAATTGCCCTTTTAAACCTAGAAAACCTAGGAAACAATAATTTTAGTGGACACAGTTATACCATTGGAAGTCCGAATGTTTTTGGGGGTCAAGTGGTTGCTCAGGCAATAAATGCGGCTTATAGAACTATTCCAGAAAATAAAATTTTACACTCTTTACATTCGTATTTTTTAGAAGCTGGCAACTTATCTATTCCTATACACTATAACGTTACAGAAATGAGAGATGGTGGCAGTTTTTCTACCAGAAGAGTTACCGCCAGCCAAAACGATAAAACAATTTTTATTTTAGCAGCCTCTTTTCATATTAAAGAAGATGGTTTTGAGCATCAAACAGTTATAAAAAAAGACATAACACAGCCAGAAGAACTACTTTCTTGGGATGATATGCTAACTCAGTTTGGTGATTTTTTACCAAAAACAACAAAAACTTTTTTAAGTGTTAAAAGACCCATTGAATTTAAACCTGTTAGAGTACCAAACCCTTTAGATCCAAAAGACTTACCTGCTAACGAACAAGTTTGGTTTCGATTGAAAGGAGAAAATCATCAAAAATTTACTCAAAGAACCAAGCATGAAATTTTAGCGTACATTTCTGACTACAATGTATTAAATGCAGCATTCAATCCAAATGGTAGTAAATTTAGTTTTGCAAACACACAAACAGCAAGTTTAGATCATTCTATGTGGTTTTTTAGAGATTTTAATTTTGATGATTGGTTATTATTTTCTGCAGAATCGCCAAACGCTTATGGCGCAAGAGGTCTATCTAAAGGAAATATCTTTACCAGAGACGGTAAATTAGTGGCTTCTTTTGCGCAGGAAGGTCTTTTACGTCCGATTAAAAAATAAACTAAATAAAAAAAAACCATGACCGACTCTTTAATATACGTATTTACAACAAACGGTTTATTCTTTCTGATAAGTGTGCTTTTTTGGAAATTCCCGCCAAAAAAAATAAATAGTATCTATGGATATAAAACCCCCAAAGCTATGCTAAATCAACAAATATGGGATTTTGCAAACTCAACATTTAATAAAAGTTTATTAATTTATACAGGGTTCTCTTTTATTGCTGTTCTTGCCTTTGTTACCTTTTTTAAAATTGTTTTAACATGGCAACCTATGGCATTGGTAATTTTGTCTTTAGTGGTTAGTGTTGTAAAAACAGAAAAAGCACTCTCTATTAATTTTACAGATGAGGGTAAAAGAAAAAGTAAAAATTAATTAAAAATACTTTGCGCTTTTAAGTACTTATAATTTTCTACGTTACCAATATCTAAAACGCTATGAAATAAAAAATCTGTAGTTATAGAATCTTGTCTTTTCAATTTCAATTTTTGAATTTTTAACGGGTAATTTTTTTGAAAATGATTAGAAAACCAAACTAACATTGCAGGGTTTTTTGTTGCTTTATGCTCTTGTGCATGTAACCACCTTCCATCTTCTCCCAAGGTTTCTCCATGATCTGAAAGGTAAATTAGTATTGTTTTTTTTGATGATTTTTTAAGATTTAAAATCAGTTGATTTAAAAAATTATCTAAGTACAAAATAGTGTTATCATAAGAATTAATTAACTCTTCTTTAGTTAAAGACCCGATATACTTACTGGTAATAATCGGTTTAAAATGTTGAAATTCTGGTGTAATTCTGCTATTGTAATACCAGTGACTCCCAATCATGTGAAGCGTAGTTATTCTGTTATTAGCAAGAGCATTATCAACTGAAAAATAATCTAACAATGCTAGATCTTTTTCTTTTTTAAAACTTTGAAAAGAATGTAGTTTATCAATAATAAGATTCGTTTTATTAGAATAAATTACATCTTTATAACTGCTTTCAATAGATTGGTTGCCTATCCATTCTGTTTTAAAAGAAGCCTTGTTTAGCACTGTATATATACTTGTAGCAACTTGCTGCTTTTGTTGATCATCTACAGATTTATCAGTTAAAATTTGAGGCACACTTTGAGCAGTAAAAGTAAAAGGAGTGTATACTTTTTTAAAACTAATTACATTTTTTACTTTAGATAATAATGGAGTTGTATTTCTGTAATATCCATTTAAAGATAAATGATCTGCTCTTACAGATTCTCCTACCACTAATACAATATGTAAATCTTCTTCTTTTGTAAAAACGTTTTCTTTTACTTCTTTTAATGTAATTTTTGGCTTCTTTAAATACTTAACACCTGCAAAATACACATTGTATGGAAGTCTATTTTTAAAGGCATCAAACTTGTAGTTTTCTACAACAAAAAAACTTAAAACACCAATAATTGAAAGTATAAAAAGCGGCGATTTAACACTACTAATCCTATTATTTTTAAAGCGTTTAAAAAACACTAGAATACTAACAGTAGAAAATAGTAAAAAGAGCACAAATTGATAACTAATCACATCAATAGCAATATCTGTATTTGTTTCTACAATTGCTTGAATCATACCTTCTGCAATGGTAAGATCTTGTGTATATACCCAAAAAGAAAAAGAAGAAACTAGTATAAATAAAATTGGAAATACAATTTTAAATAACTTTTGAAAAAGGCTAAAAACATATATAAAACCAAATAAAGAAAAATGCAATAATAAAAAATGAGCAACATACACTAAATTCCCTTTTAAACTGCCAAAAGGAAAATGCACGTAAGAAGCAATTGTAATAAAAACTGCAATTAAAATATGTAGCCCTAAATGAAATTTAATTTCTGGTAGCCAAAACTTTAATTTTTCCATTTAAGATAGGTGCTTTATTATTTTTAAAATGAATTAAAGAATTAGTAATACAACTTTAACATTAAAAAAATAGGTTTATTTACAAATATAAGGTTTTCATATCTAGAATTTTACTGTTATTTAAAGCTCAAATATGATTATTTTGAGATAAAAATGATTATGTATATTTGTTATATTGTATTATTAAAATATTTATTAATATAAAGATCTATTTTTCGTTAGATTTTAAGGTGAAAAAAAGAAATTAAATTTGATATGCAAAAAAATATAATCTTTAGAAATAAATTCAAAATTTTATTGCTTACTATTTTGTTTATTGCTTATTATTATAGTCCGTATAAAGTTGAAGGAATTAATTTTTATCATAAAATATGGGCACATAGAGTAAATTCTATTGAAAAATTAAATTCTTCTTTAAATTATTTTGATGGTATTGAACTAGATTTAGTATATAATTTTGAAAAAAACATATTCGATGTTAATCATCCACCTGATGAATCCAAAGGCCTAAATTTTGTAGACTATATTAATGCAATAGAAAATAATAGTCTTCCTTTTATTTGGCTAGATATAAAAAATATTAATAAAAAAAATGTTGATCAAATACTAAAGAAATTATTATTAATATTTAAATCTAAAGAATATCCTTTAAACAAAATTTTAATTGAATCGAAAAACGCGAATCTACTTCTACAATTTGAAAAGGTTGGTTTTAAAACAAGCTTTTACTTACCATCTAACTTGAATAAAAAGAATAGTTTAGATTTATCAAAAAGCTTACTTGATATTAAAAATGTAATAAATAAATATCCTAATGTTGCCATATCTACAAGTTTTAAAGATTATCACATTGTAAAAAAAGAGTTTCCCAATCATAAAAAATATATTTGGGCCATAGTAAAACCTTTACATTTTAATCACTTTCTGATTAGGGAAATTCTAAAAGATACATCTGTTGAAATTGTTTTACTAAATTATCATGTAATTAGAGGAAATATTTAAGAATTTACTTATTTCCTAGATTGAATTAAAAATTAGCCACAAAGGAAACCGATAAATTTCTACCAGGAGCAGAAATACCTGATGCAAATTCTATGTAATGTTCATCAAACAAATTACTTAATCTTGCTTGTACAGAAAAATATTGGTTTACCACATATTTTCCGCTAAAACCAAGCGTAAACCAAGCCGGTGAACCATAAAATTTATCAATATCAGAAATTGCATTTTCATTAACAATAGGGGTTAACTCGTGGTTATCTATCCCTTCTCTAAAATTAAAATCTTCAATATCTTTTTTACTATTAAACCTAAAATCTGCGCCAATTTCAATGTTATTTTTTTGATAATTTACTTCAAATTGCCCAAAAAGAGGTGGTATTGATGACATCGGCTCATTGGTGTCATAAGTTCGTCCTTTGGTAAAAGTTACAAAACCAGTTGTATTAATTGTACTCGAAATTTTACCTAAATAATTAGCCGTATAACCTGTAATAAATGCATTGCCTTTATTTTGATTGGCAACTACATTACCAAGCTCTCCATCAAACAAAACTTGATTATTACCATTAATCGTAAAAACATCTCTAATAATATAATTATCTAATAAGGTGTAAAAAACAGTAGCGCCTAATCTAAATTTTTGATTGTTAAAATACTTTTGTATGCCTATTTCTGCATTGTAAGCAAACTCTGGATTTACATCTATATTTGGCACAGTTACATTGCCTGCCTTCTCTCTAACACGACCAACATCATCTATATTTGGCGATCTAAAACCAGAAGACAACACACTGTTTAACTGCCAATTTTTATTGGGCCTAAACACATAACCTACAGTTGCAGTAACAGCAGCATTGTCTGTTTTTACGTTATTGTTTTCTAAGGTAATAAAGGTGTCATCTATCCAATTTGCTTCTAAATGAGTGTGTGTAAATCTAATTCCAGAATTTAAGGTAGATTTACTAGTAATGTCTTGTCTATAATCTACATAAGCAGCAGAGCTTAAATAATTGCTACCACCATCTGGATAACGAGATTGTACCTTAAAATTACTTGCCATACCAATTACTTTGTTATCGGTTACTTGTAATGTTTTTCCTGTAGATTCAGATTTTACATCATTGTAAGTAAACTCAAAACCATAAGAAAGGGCTCTTTTTTTATCATCAGTTAAAGAAATTGAAAAATCTCCGTTTACACTAAAAACATTAACCATTTCATCTCTGTAAGAACGATCTAAACTACCAAATTTACGTTGAACTCTTTGTTCTTTAATATTTTGATACGCTGTTGTAATTGTACCACTTTCTAACCATTTTTTCTCTGGATTGATAATTAACTGTGTAGATAATAACAACCTTTTTTGAGGGCCATAATACCATTCTGCAAATTTTAAACTGCCATCACTTAACTCTGTAAGCCTATCAAACCGTGGTATGTTAGATGATGAGGAATACTGAATATTAACTTTTAAATCTGTTTTATTTGATAACGGAATAAAGAATTTTTGTAATAGATCTGTTTGATGATACCCAGAATTTCTTAATAATGATGGGTTAGAATTACTGGTAGGGTTTTCATTATAATTACCGTTACTGTTTTCTGAAAAATAAAATACTTTGCCCCAATCTTTAAAACCATGTCTTCGATTAGTCCCACTTTGTAAATCGCCAAAATCACTGTGTGTGATGCTTGTAAAAGAAGCCCAATTTTTAAATCTTAATTCTGCAGAAACTGTTGTTGTTTTCTCTTGATTAACAGTTGAAAAACGACTAAAAAACTGACTTTTTACCTCGTTTTCATTTGATAACTTTGGTGTTTTTGTGTAGTAATGTATTACACCACCTAACGCATCAGAGCCATATACCACAGAAGACGGGCCAAAAACAACCTCTGTCTTATCTAACATATTTGGCGCTACCGTTATGGCATTTTGCAGGTGTCCTTTTCTATAAATAGCATTGTTCATTCGCACCCCATCTACCACTAATAATACTCTATTAGACTCCATTCCTCTAATTACAGGACTACCACCACCAAATTGAGATTTTTGAACTTTAATACCAGGGATTGTTGCTAACAAATCTGCCGATGTTTGGGCAGAAACCTTTTCGATGTCTTTTGATGATAAAACAGCTATTTGTTCTGCAATTCTATTTGTTTTTTCTGCTTTTTTAAATACAGACAGTACAACTTCATCTAATTGTTCTGAATGTTTTTTTAAATAAACATTAAAATCTGTGGCTGCTAACTTCGATTTTTTGACCTTTAAAAGTGCATACGAAATATGAGAAAAAAGAATTGTTTCATTTTTATCAAAAGAAGAAACATCAACAAAACCAAGCTTATCAGAAGATAGACTAATTTTTAATGATGTGTCATAAACAGTAACGTTTTTAATAATTTTACCTGTTTGCGCATCTACTACTTTTACTTTTTGCGCAAAAGAAAAACTACTTACAAAAACAACGAAAGAAAAAAGTAAATACTTCATTAACTAAAAACTGTTTCTAAAATTTGTAATGATTTTGGTTCTCTAAAACCATCCAAATGTAACTCAAAATATCGAATTATTATTTTTAATACAACCTGCCTCTCTTGCTTGCCAAAAGAAACTTTATCTATGCTATCAAAATGTATGCCTATTAGCTTTTTAAATTGATAAAAATCGTTGCCAGTAATAATATTTGAATGCAAACCGGTATTTGTAAAGTTTCCTTCTAATAAATCAAACCCTAAACTATCTTTTTCGGAAACATCTGGATAAAACCCTAAAAAACGAGTAATATTAAACAAAAATAACAAGTGAAAATTGGCTATTTTATCATGCAAATCTAACCAAATAAGACCATTTTCTAGATACTCGAATAAGGCTTTGTTTTTTTCTTCTTCTTTAATTGCATAAGACAACACTTCGGATAAAAATAACACAACAGACTGTTTTACAATATCTTTATAAATTGTGTTGTATGGTTGTGCAACTTGCACTTCTTTTATAGTATTTAAGGCTCCTTTAGCACTGTGTTTTGCAACAATATTTAATTGCGTTAACGGTTGAAAATAGGCTGCTTTTAACCCGCCTTTTTTAGCTTTTAAAACGCCTCTTACTAAATATGATTTTAAGCCCTCTTGATACGTATAACATTTTACAATTAAACTAGAATCGCTATATTTAATGGCACTTAATACAATTGCCTTTGTTGTTATAACAGTCATTAATTAACAATTGCTATTTTTGTGATGGCTGTTTCTGAAGCATCAGAATTAGATAATAAAACAATATACACGCCAGAAGCCACACTTGTACCTGCTAAGTTTTTCTTGTTCCAAACTACCTTACCACCTTGTAATTCTTGCCCTTCTACCACATTAGTTTCAAAAACTAAATTACCTGCAACATCTAAAATTTTTACATTAGTTCCTTTTGGTAAATGAGTACCATTTCTACCATCTATTGTAATGGTTTCGTGGTTTTTTAAAGCCGGATTTGGGTAGGCATAAACGTCTTTTAACACCTCTCCAAAAGGGGCTACATTACTATTGTATGCAACCATGCCTTTGTTGGTGGCAAAATAAACTTTACCCGAACTTTTATCTACCGCAATTTTATTTATCTTATTTGAAGGTAATGGTGAATTTTTAGTACTAAAAGTAGCCAAGGTGTTTTTACCATCTGGATTGGTGTATACAACACCACCGTTATCGGTACCAAACCATTTATTTTGTGCACCATCTATTGCAATAGAATTTACAGATTGATCGCCTAAAAGTCGTTCTCCAAAACCATTCTCGTCTCCATTAATAACAATAGGATTTGCATTTGGGGTATTATCATCAAAAACACCGGAGGCATTATTATACATAACCAACCCAGATAGGGTTCCAATCCAAATTCGATTACTCGCATCAATAGCAAGCGCTCTAACATTTACATCTGGTAAATTACCCTTGTTAAAGATTGCTATAAATGATTTTTTCCTATTACCATTTTCATTATAAATATAAACCCCATTTCTTCTAGTTCCTATCCAAACAGTATTATTTCTATCTACAATAACAACATTTGTTCCCTTCCCATTAGTATTTAATTGTAAAGTACTAATATCATAACTAGACCAATTGCCTGTTGGAGATAATTTTTTTAGTTTCTTTGTAGCCAAAGCATCTGCCATCCATAAGTTTCCTTGACTATCAAAACTAGAACCACTAACTCTTGTTGTAATTAAGTTAGGACTATTAGGGAATCGATCTTCTAAATCACTATTTTGTGAATGATAAAAATTAGATATTTCGTTGTTTTCTAATTCTAAAAGGCCACCTCCAGAAAAAACATTTCCATTACTTGTTTGAGCATAAGAGCTTATAAATGCAATGTCTTCATTTTTTGGGTCTATAGTAACATCTACTAAATCTAAAATCGGTAAATCTTGAGAAAACTTAGTGTTAATCCACTCTTCACCTTTATAGTTACTAAATCCTTTCCTGTTTCCTAAAGGCACATAAGAAGCACTATAACCTCCATAAACAACCCATAAATTATTAGTACCAGATGTAATTGAGAAAATATCATTAAACAAAGGTCCATCTGGATGAATTTCTGTAAAATCAGTAAAATTAGAAGAATCAGAATTTAATAACCCAAATTCTTTTGTTGCTAAAAAGACTGTGTTATTCTCAAAAAAAGCGGTGTTTAATGTAAAGTTAAAATCTGAATTGTTAGTAAATTCTTGCACTTCATTTAATTGGGTGTCAAATACAATTGCGACATTAGAAAGCGCAACTGTTAAATTAGTATTCGATGCTTTTAATGCTAAAATAGTAGCAGAAAAACTATTTATTTCTTCTAAAACACCACCATTTAATTTGAATAATTTACTTCCTTCTGTTAGATATAATTCGTTGTTAAATAATGAAATTTGATTAAAATTAGCACCAGAAAACTGCACATTCCAAGTATTAAAATCAATTAAAAAAGCACTTGTTAAATTGGCACTAAAAAGACCTTCGTCTGTTGCAGCATATAATAGATCATTAAGGATTACGGTTTTATTTACCCTTAAAGAACTTGAGTTATTGCCAATAAAATAGGTGTCACCAAATTCTAAATTTTCAATATCGTAAACAACAATCCCAAAAGGTGTAGAAAGATAGAGTTGATTGTTATATTCAGAAATATGATTGATGCTTTTTTCTCCGGATTGATTAAAATTAATAATATCAGATGAAATTGTAATAGTCCCATCTTCATCAACAACCTCTACCAATCCGTTTTGGTAGCCAATAACCAATCTTTTAAAACGACTGTTATAATAAATAGAAGACGTAGTTTCTCCAGAAAGACCTTGTACCGAAGAAATTTTCTGTATTTCTTGGCTAAGAATATCATAGCTAAAAACAGCGTTATCTGCTAAGGCATATATAAGGTTATCTACTTTTATAAAGTTTTTAACATTATTATATGAGTAAAAGTCTTCCCATGAGGCGCTATAATCTGTTTGAGCAGAAAACAATAATGAGAAAAATAATATATATATTGATAAAAGCTTTTTCATTGTTAATTTTTAATCTCTCAAAGATATTTATTTATTGTTACATTAACGACAAAAGACCTTACATTAGTGCAAAAATGAAAATATTTTATGAGTGTAGAAATTGAGAGAAAATTTTTGGTTAAAAACGATGATTTTAAATCGGAAAGCTATTCAAAAAAATACCTAAAACAAGGGTATTTAAATACTGATAAAAATAGAACCGTAAGAATTAGAATTTCTGATAAAACTGCTTTTATAACCATAAAAGGAAAATCTAACAATGCAGGTACCACAAGGTTTGAGTGGGAAAAAGAGATACAAATGCAAGAAGCAGAAGCATTGTTATTACTCTGCGAACCAAGTATTGTAGAAAAAACTAGATATTTAGTAAAAGCCGAACCACATACTTTTGAAGTAGATGTGTTTGCTGGCGATAACAAAGGTTTAATTATTGCTGAAATAGAACTGAAAAATGAAACCGAAAAATTTATAAAACCAGATTGGTTAGCAGATGAGGTAACCGGCAACGTAAAGTATTACAATTCTAACATTAGCAAAAATCCTTTTAAAAATTGGTAACCCAAATCTTACAAAGCATAAATTGATAAAAAATGGCTAATACTGCCCAACAAAACAAATACATGAAAAATAGCATGGTTAAATGGTATTCTTTTGATAGAATATAAAATAGCTCCTACCGAGTAAAAAACACCTCCTGCTATTAACAAATTTAAACTGTAACTAGACAGAGCAGTGCTTAAAGGTTTTACAAAAAAGAGCACCTGCCAACCCATTAATAGATACATTGCTGTAGATATTTTATCATATTTACCCGTAAAAAAAAGTTTAAGAACAACCCCTACAAAAGCAAAAATCCAAACTGCTAAAAACATATACCAACCCAACATTGGTTTTAAAGCAACTAAACAAAAAGGAGAATAACTACCCGCAATTAAGACATATATTGCTGCATGATCTACAATATTTAATTTTCTTCTCTTTTTAGGATCTTTTGCTGCATGATAAAAAGTAGACGCAGCATACAAAACAATTAAACTAACCCCATAAATAATAAAGCTAATTATGCTTGACAAATTAGGATACAAAACAGCTTTTAAGATTAAAAAAGGAAACGCAATTACGGCTGCTAAAAGCCCCATTGCATGGGTAATAACATTTAGCCTTTCTTCTGTTTCTGAATACTTATAATTTAGTTTTTCGCTCACGTTAATCGGTTTGTGTCATTCATATATTTTTTATCTCCTACCAAATCAGAATAAATAATTTCGAACGTTTTTTCTTTTAAAAAATCGACGTCTTCTAATGTTAGATTACTTGTTTCAATAAATGGATGCTGTTTTACTCTAAAAGTACCGATACCTCCTTTTAAAAAATCCCAAGAAAATAAACGCTTACAATCAAAATAAACTTGCGGCACAATAGGCATCTTAAATTCTATTGCCAAACTAAACGCTCCTTTTTTAAAAGGTGCTAATACAACTGTTTCTTCAGGTACTAACCCTTCAGGAAAAATAGCCATACTTAAACCATTCTGCAACCTTTTTTTAGCCATTTCAAAAACTCGCTTTCTACTTTCTGGATTACTTCTATCTACCATTATTACAGTTCTTCTGTAAAAATAACCGAAAATAGGTATTTGTTCTAACTCTTTTTTACCCACAAAAACAATCGGATTTTTACTTAAAACAATCAAAACAAATGGATCCATCAATGAAGCATGATTCGGACAAAACATATAGCTTTTATTCGGTTCAATTTTCTGATTTAAATCAATCTTTAACCGAAACCCCATTCCGTAAATTAATACTTTAGACCAAATACGAACCAGTTTCCATAGCAACGGATAATAAGATTCCTTTAAAGTAAAAACCAATAAAAACGGACACATAATAACAATGGTTGTAAACATTAAGATGTAAAACCAAAGGCGCCAAATTAAAAGAAATGGAATTTTAAAGTACTTCACAATAAAAACTAAACGTTAAAAAATGATTTTAGGTATAAATTCTATCAAAAATGAGTCTTACAAAAATACTAATATTCTTTTGTTTGATTGATTTTCTTAAACAAAACCTTATTTTTACATCCGCAAAGCGTTCGCGTATTTTGCTGTTTTTATAGATCGATTTTAAACAAAACTATTAATGTCTAGAATTTTAACAGGTGTACAAAGTACTGGAACACCACATTTAGGAAACTTATTAGGGGCTATTTTACCTGCCATAGAAATGGCAAACGACCCAAAAAATGAAGCCTTTTTATTTATCGCAGATATGCATTCTTTAACTCAGATTAAAGACGGCAAAGAGTTAAGAGAAAACACCTACAGCACAGCCGCAACCTGGCTTGCCTGTGGTTTAGACATCCAAAAAACAGTTTTCTATAAACAAAGTAGTGTGCCTGTAACTGCAGAATTAACTTGGTATTTAAGTTGTTATTTTCCGTATCAAAGACTAACATTAGCACATAGTTTTAAAGATAAATCTGACCGATTAGCAGATGTAAACACAGGTTTATTTACCTACCCAATGTTAATGGCTGCAGACATTTTATTGTATGATGCAGAAGTGATTCCTGTTGGTAAAGACCAACTACAACACTTAGAAATGACTAGAGATGTTGCTGGTAGATTTAACAATATTGTAGGAGAAACATTAGTTGTACCTAAAGCTAAAGTTCAAGAAAACACAAAATTAGTTCCTGGTACTGATGGAGAAAAAATGAGTAAGTCTAGAAATAATACTATTAATATTTTTCTTTCGGACAAACAGTTACGAAAGCAAATAATGGGCATTAAAACAGATAGCTTGGCATTAGAAGATCCTAAAAACCCAGATACGGATGCAATTTTTGGCTTATACAAACTACTTGCTTCCGAAACAGAAATTGCAAAAATGAGAGAGAATTATGAAGGTGGCAACTATGGCTATGGCCATGCAAAACAAGCATTATACGAGCTTATTTTAGAAAAATTTGCAACCGTAAGAGAACGATACCATCATTTTATGAACAACAAACATGAAATTGATGCAGCTCTAAATATTGGTGCAAAAAAAGCAACTGATACTGCCAATGCTGTAATAAAAAGAGTACGAGAAAAAATAGGGTATTAACTTACTTTTTAAAACACAAAAAACCTCGCAATTTGCGAGGTTTTCTATTTCTAAATCTTTTTATATTTATAGCCATTTGCTAATAATACCTCCCATAACAGCTAAAGTAACAATCCAATATCCAGCGTTTATAGCTACATATTTAAATGATTTTTTTTCAAAAACTGCTTGAATTCCTAAGATTGAAGTTGCAAAAAACAAACCATTTAAAACACCATGCAAAGCACCATGTTTAAAGGTTCTAAAACGATCTTTATAGGTTGCTAAAAAGTCTTGAAAATAGAGATAAGCATCACCTGTTTGTTCGTTAAAACCTGGCTCTCCTGCTAATGTAGAATACACGCCCATTTGATGAATTACCATCTGCATTAAGGCCATCGCAACTAAAACACTAAGTATATAGCAAATAAGCAGTGTTTTAATCATGTTTGTACCTGCTAAAGATTCTTTGGTAAAACCCATTTGTTGCATCCAAGCATTGCCAAATAAAGGTCCGTACCAAATAGCACCTATAAACATTGGTACTAAAGCTGCTATAAATAGCACATAAAAATTCATTTCCATAATGATAAAAGTTTTTGGTTGACTCTCAAATATAGCAAATATCTTTCTGATTATTAATCGGTTAAATAAAAAACCCGAAAAGAAGCTCTTTTCGGGTAGTTAATAGCAACTAAAAAAATTAACTATTTTATTTGTATCGATTTACCAATAGCCTCTAACTCAAACAAAAAAGCTCTTTTATTTACTGATGGCGCGTATGTAAAACCTTCAAAAACAAGCAATCTATTATTCGCTTTATCTACAATTGTATAATTTACAAAAGGTCCGGCCATAAAATCATTCTTAACCTCCCATTTACCTCTTGTTTCATAGGCTTTTTTTCCATTGATCGTTGCATCAAACGTAAAAGGAGTATAAGCCTCTTCTGTAATCATGTGCATTGTTTCTGGGTTAGAACCTGGTATGTATTTTTTACCAATAGCATTTCTAACAGATACAATACTATCTGCTACAGTCTCTGCGTTTATCAACGGAACAGCATATACCAAAATATTGTTGGTGCCTGTTTTTGCAATTCCGCTACTTAAGTGCTGGCGCAACCACAAAAACTCTCCGGTATCTTCTACCAAATTAAACTTATTATTAATTGTGAATGATATTCCTAAGTTTTGTAGAGTCTTAAATTGACTGTCATCTAACTTTTCTTTTTCAAACATTCGTTGTAGCAATTGCACATCAGAATCTAAAAAAGTATTTATAATTTCTTGTTCATGCTTTTTAAATAAATTAAGAACTGCAGCAGCATCTTTTGCATACACATAAACAACTGTTTGTGGCTGTGCAAAGACGTTTCTTTTAATATAAAAACTTTCTTCAGTTGCTTGACCGATAATTAAAATATTTCTACTAACCTTCATCATGGTTCCAAAACCATTTGGGGCAATTTGAGACACTTTTAATGTGGGTTCTGGTTGTGGCAATCCTACCACTAATTTGCCAAAAGAATTTCTTATTTCTTTACCAATATCTCCGTTCCAATCACTCGATTCGGCAACTACCATTACCTTATTTACTTTACCTACCGAGTTTCTTAAAACTACTTTATCGTTTCCGGTGCAAGAATTTAGTAGTATAAGGCTAACGAATAAGAATAACTGATGTATTTTCATGTCTTTAAATAGTTTATTTCTTTGTTATTTAACATCAAATAGTATGCCTTAATAGGCAACTATTTGAATTTATATTTTTTTAGGATAAATTGATAGCCTTTGCCCAATTTTTAATTGATTATTTTTCAATCGATTCCACTGTTTTAAATCTCGAATTCTTACCCCAAATTTCTGAGCAATTTTACCCAAATAATCGCCACTTTTTACTTTGTATCGTATGCGTTTATCCATTTCAAAGTATTTTGGCAATGGCTTTTCTCTTTTTGCAGCGTCTTCATCTGCTAACGCGTATATTGCTGTTTCTTGATCTAAAAAAGTGACAATTTTATTCGTTGGAAGTCTTACCGCATAATTTCGATCTTTAACAAACGGAATAATCTCTAACTTATAAGACGGATTTAGTGTTTTTACAACCTCAGCATCCACATCAATTTTCTCTGAAATTTGATCAAAACTAACTGTTCTTTTAATTTGGATGGTATCTGTTTCAAAATGAAAATATGCCGGAACCTCTGTATACAAATTGTGTGCATTGGCATATTCAAAAATATACATCGTTGCATAAAAAGCAGGAACATAACTAGCGGTTTCTCTTGGTAAAAAAGGTCTTATATTCCAATAATTTTTATAACCTCCAGAGCGTTTAATGGCTTTTCTAACATTCCCAGGACCAGAATTGTAGGCTGCTAAAGCCAAATCCCAATCGCCAAAAATGGTAAATAACTGACTTAAATATTTGCATGCTGCAACGGTTGCTTTTACAGGATCTTGGCGCTCATCTACATAAGAACTTACTTTTAAACCAAACTGTTTGCCTGTAGCGTACATGAATTGCCACAACCCTGTAGCGCCAACACCAGACTTCGCCTTGGGCCTTAATGCAGATTCTACAATGGCCAGATATTTCATTTCTAGAGGAATATCATAGGCATCTAAATACTGCTCAAACATTGGAAAATAGTACTTTGCCTTTGCCATTAAAGCAGGGTAATATCTTTTTCTGTGTAACAAATAACTGTTTATTACATTTTCTAAAGACGGATTATAGGCTAAATTAAAAGGTGTTTTCTCGTTTAAATCAGCCAAACGAGATTTTAACAGTGCCGTGGTTAACGTAGTGTTTGTTTTGCCTACAATATCTATATCATTTAAAACATATTCTAACGTATCTATTAGCGAAGAATTAAATTTTTCTAGCACTAACAAACTATCAATAGTTTGCAAATCTTTATCAGAAAAAAAAGCTGTGTTTATGGTATCTTTTGCAACCTGTAAACTGTCTATTTTAGAGACTGCCAAAGTATCTTTCTCTGCCTGAAAAAGAGTGTCTTTTTTAGTCTGCGAAAATAGCGACGCAGTACACAGCAAAAAGATGCTAAATTTTTTCATTTCTTTACACATCTAATTCTACAACAATTGGGCAATGGTCAGAATGTTTTGCTTCTGGTAAAATATAAGCTCTAGAAATAGTTTCTTTTAACGGTTCTGAAACCATGGCATAATCTAAACGCCAGCCTTTGTTGTTTGCTCTTGCATTTGCTCTATAACTCCACCAAGAATACTCTTGTTTAACTGGATTAAGATATCTAAAACTATCTATAAATCCGCTTTGTATAAAGTTACCAATCCAAGTTCTTTCTTCTGGTAAAAAACCAGAAACGCCTTTCATTTTTGGGTTGTGAATGTCTATTTCTTCATGGCAAATATTATAGTCGCCACAAATAACTAAATTCGGAATTTCTTTCTTTAAATTATCGATGTAATCTTGCAATTCATCCATATAATTTAATTTAAAATTAAGTCGATCTAGGTTTGTGCCAGAAGGTAAATACATGCTCATAACAGAAACGTTGTCAAAATCTACACGCAAGTTTCTGCCTTCAAAATCCATGGTTTCAATACCTGTACCATACGCAACTTGATTGGGTTTTTCTTTACAAAAAATAGCAACAGAAGAATAGCCTTTTTTTTGCGCAGAAAACCAATAATGATAAGGATATCCTGCGTTTTCAAAAACTGACACATCTAACTGATCTTTATGTGCTTTGGTTTCTTGTATGCAAATTACATCTGGTTTTGCAGCTTGCAACCAATCTAAAAACCCTTTTTTTAATGCGGCTCTAATTCCGTTTACGTTGTATGATATTATTTTCATTTATTCTTCTTTACTTCTTATCAAAAAGAAATACTCTTGTATTAATTGTTAATCTATAACGATCGGTTTCTTTAAAAAAAGCCACGTTATTTGTTTTACTGCTCCTGTTTGGGTGTGTATTATTTTTTTTCTTGGTGATAGTATAAAGGCTAAAACAGCACAAATTCCTCCTTTTAAGAGAAAACTATTTGTTTTGTAGAAATGATCGAAAATAAACATAAACAACACAATTAGGATTGGGTAAATTAACCAATATGTTTTTTTAAATAGATTCATATGAAAGACTTTTTTCGTTCTAGACTGCGCCAGAACTAACATTTATACTTTAAAATTTCATTTCATTAACTTCTCCGTCTACAATTAAAGTACCTTCGGTTGCGTTTTTAATTTCTTCTATAGAAACTCCTGGTGCTCTTTCTAATAAATGAAAAGCATTATTTTTAACCTCTAAAACGGCTAAATTAGTAACTACTTTGGTTACACAACCCACACCTGTTAAAGGCAAAGAGCATTGTTTTAAAATTTTAGATTCACCAGCATTATTTGTATGCATCATAGCTACAATAATGTTTTCTGCAGAAGCAACCAAATCCATAGCGCCACCCATTCCTTTTACCATTTTACCAGGTATTTTCCAGTTGGCAATATCTCCATTTTGGGCAACTTCCATAGCGCCTAAAACAGTTAATTGAACATGTTGCCCACGAATCATTGCAAAACTTGTTGCAGAATCAAAAATAGAACCACCATCTAGCACGGTAACGGTTTGTTTACCGGCATTTATTAGGTCGGCATCTTCTGTACCTTCTAAAGGAAATGGTCCCATACCAAGCAATCCGTTTTCAGACTGAAATTCTACTTCTATCCCTTCAGGTATATAATTAGCAACTAAGGTAGGAATGCCAATACCTAAATTAACATACCACTTATCTTGTAGCTCTTTTGCAATTCTTTGTGCAATTTGTTGTTTTGATAGTGCCATTTTTACGCTTTAGAAGTTACTGTTCGTTGTTCAATTCTTTTCTCGTAATTTTTCCCTTGAAAGATGCGCTGTACAAAAATACCAGGTACATGTATTTGATTCGGATCTAAAGTACCTGCGGGCACTAATTCTTCTACCTCTGCTACAGTAATTGTTGCTGCACCACACATATTCGGATTAAAATTACGTGCCGTTCCTTTAAATATTAAATTGCCTGCGGTATCTCCTTTCCATGCTTTTACAAAAGCAAAATCGGCTTTAAAAGCAGGTTCTAAAACATACATTTTACCGTTAAATTCTCTTGTTTCTTTTCCTTCTGCAACTTCTGTACCGTAGCCTGCAGGTGTGTAAAATGCAGGAAAACCAGCTTGTGCAGCTCTACATTTCTCTGCCAATGTACCTTGTGGTGTTAATTCTACCTCTAACTCACCAGACAACATCTGACGCTCAAACTCGTCATTTTCTCCAACATAAGAAGAAATCATTTTTTTAATTTGTTTGTTTTGCAATAACAATCCCAAACCAAAATCATCTACACCCGCATTGTTAGAAATACACGTAACCTCTCTAACATTTAGGTTTACCAATTCTGCTATTGCATTTTCTGGAATGCCACACAAACCAAAACCACCCAGCATAAAAGTCATTTTACTTTGAACGCCTTGCAAGGCTTCTACTACGTTTTCTACTTTTTTGTTAATCATTGTATAGAAATTTTAGAGATTTTTAAACAGGCTTATACTAAAAATCGGTGTCTTCTTCAACGGTTTCTTTTTGTTCTTCTGATGCCTCTTCACAATTTATATTTATTGACAAATTAGAAGGTTTCTCAAAATCTTCTGCACTAATATTTAGCGTTTCGTCTGCATAACATTTTTGCATGTATAATGCCCAAGAAGGCAAAGACATGGTTGCGCCTTGTCCTTTAGCTATTCCTGCAAAGTGTGTTGCTCTGTCTTCTCCACCTGTCCAAACACCTGTTGCTAAATTAGGTACAATTCCCATAAACCAACCATCTGATTGATTTTGTGTTGTACCCGTTTTACCTGCAATAGGGTTTGTAAATTTATAAGGATGACCGGTAATATACCCTGCCTTTTTCCATGGTAATCTTAATCGAACACCAGACCCAGACTCTGTAACACCTTTTAACAAATCTAACACAACATAAGAAGACTCTTCACTTAATACTTCTTTTGTTTCTGGGGTAAACTCTTGTAAAACGGTACCATTCTTATCTTCTATTCTTGTTAAAATCATTGGGGCAACTCGCAACCCTTTGTTTGCAAAAGTAGCATATGCGCTCACCATTTCTATTAAAGATAAATCTACGGCTCCTAAAGCAATAGATGGATTTGCTTTAATATCGCTAGAAATTCCTGCAGAAGTTGCTAAACGAGCAACGTTTTCTGGCGAAACCATATCTATTAATCTAGCAGACATGGTATTTACAGAACCTGCCAAACCATCTTTTAATGTTAACATGCCTCCATATTTTTTATCTGAATTCTCTGGAGTCCATTCTTCTGGAATTCCATATTTCCCTTTTGGAATGGTGTACAACACATTCGGAAACTCGTTGCATGGAGATAATTTTAATTGATTAATAGCCGTTGCATACACAAATGGCTTAAATGTAGAACCAACTTGTCTTTTTTGTTGGGCAACTGCATCGTATTTAAAGTGTTTGTTATTTACACCGCCAACCCAAGCTTTTATATGCCCTGTTTGCGGTTCTATCGATAACAAACCAGAACGTAAAAAGTATTTGTAATAACGAATAGAATCGTTTGGAGACATAATAGTATCTATATCACCTTTGTAAGAAAACACACTCATTTTTGTTTTCTTTTTAAAGATAGCGTCAATTTCTTTGGTTGATTTACCTGCAATTTTTAATCGTTTATATCGATCAGAATTTACTTTAGCTCTGTTTAAAGTTCTGTTAATTTCTGCCTTATCTAAATCGTAAAAAGGTGCTGTTCTATTTCTTTTTTGTTCTGCAAAAAAATAAGATTGTAAATTAGACATGTGTTCATTTACAGCTTCTTCTGCATATTGTTGCATTCTAGAGTCTATGGTTACGTAAATTTTTAATCCATCTCTAAAAATATTATATTCTTCTCCGTTTGGTTTTAAATTATTTTGCACCCATTTGCGCATAACTTTTTGCAAATGAGACCTAAAATAAGTTGCAGAACCATCACTATGGCCTTCTTTATGAATGTTTAAACCTAAATCTAGTTGTTGTAAAGAGTCTTTTTCTTGCAAAGAAATAAATGCATTTCTATGCATTTGTTTTAAAACAACATTTCTTCTATTTGTTACTAATTCTTCTCTTCTTAAAGGATTGTAGTAAGATGAATTTTTTAGCATACCTACTAACATTGCAGATTCTTGAACCGCTAATTCTTGTGGTTCTTTCCCAAAATAAATACGTGCTGCAGAACGTATGCCCACTGCTTGGTTTAAAAAATCGTATTTATTTAAATACATCGCAATAATTTCTTGCTTAGTATATTGCCTTTCTAGCTTGGTGGCTACCACCCATTCTTTTACTTTCTGAAAAACTCTCTTAATTTTATTTCTAGACTTTTTACCTGTAAACAACATTCTTGCCAATTGCTGTGTTATGGTACTTGCACCACCACTTCCTGGTTTTAAAACAGCTCTCGCGGTTCCTCTAAAATCGATGCCAGAATGCTCGTAAAAACGCTCATCTTCTGTAGCAACTAAAGCGTTAACTATGTTGTCTGGTAAATCTTTAAATTTAATAGGTGTTCTATTTTCAGCAGCATATTTACCTAGCGTTTTACCGTCTGATGAAATGATTTCTGTTGCTAAATTATTTTCTGGATTTTCTAACTCTTCAAAGGTTGGTAAAGGACCTAAAAGCCCCCAAGAAGCAAATAAAAATATCATTATTAACATAAAAAAAGCACCTAGTACTACCCCCCAAAACCATTTTACTTGCTTTTTAAAATTTGTCGTTTTCTTTTTCACCATTTTTTTAATCTATTTTTCGATACTTAAACCCACGTCTAAAACGCCTTCTAAAAACGGAATGGAGGAAATTTCTCCGTTTTTACGCATTGCATGTCTAATTTTTAAAAGATAATTACCCGTTAACGGAAACCTTTTATTTTCTTTATAATATAATTTATTCTCTTTTATTTCTGTAAAACCATTCCCTAAAAAAAGACCTTGTTTATCTGCCATTTCATACTGTAAAGTATCAACAACAATTGTTTTATTAGGAAAAATCATCTCTGTAATTAAATACAAATTTCGATACTTGTAAGCATCATTATTTCTAATGTTTATAAACAAGTTGTTTGATGAAATGGTATCTTTTACCTCAAAACTAAAAACTACTTTTTCACCCGCTTTCCAGCCTTTAGATGCTATTGATTTATACTCATTAAAACTGGCTTTTTCATTGCAAGAAAAAAACAGTAAAAAAGCAACTAAAACAATTGAAAAATTATTTCTTTTCAGGTGCATTCTCATTTTTTTGCCTATTGTTATTTTTGTTGGGCTTTCTTGGTTTTTGTGCTTTTTTTACTTCTCCTTCAGGTCTTTTAGTGTTCGGACGCTGTTTTTGTTGAGATGATTTTGGCTGACTTGTATTTGTTTTTTTATTTGGATTAGATGATTTTCTAGGTACCGGTTTTCTTTTTTGATTAGAATTTGGCTTAGGCTTGTTCGCATTGTTTGCAGCTACAGCTTGCGGCTTTTTCTTATTTCTGTTTCTATTATTTCTATTGCGCTTACTTTGTTTCGGAGTATCAAAACGTGTTAAACTATCTTGACCAACAGCATCTTCAAAATCTACTTTTACAGGAATTTCTACATCTGCTTCATACTCTTCTAACGAAATAGATTTTTCATTATTTTTATTCAGCTCAATAATTTCTAAAACCTGTTCTAATGTTAATCGAAACCATTTAAAACGCTCTTCTTTATAGGTATACCATAAATGATTTTTAAAAATATCCATCTTTACAAAAACAGCCTCTCCTTTTTCTGTTTTTAACACAACATCTTGCTTCGGAAAAGATTTTAAAGCATCTAAATAGGTATCTAATTCAAAATTTAAACAACATTTTAATTTTCCGCATTGCCCCGCTAACTTTAAAGGGTTTAATGATAATTGTTGATAACGCGCTGCAGAAGTGCTTACTTTTCTAAAATCTGTTAACCAAGTAGAACAACATAGCTCTCTACCACAAGAACCAACACCTCCTAAACGAGCGGCTTCTTGTCTTGCCCCTACTTGTTTCATTTCTACACGAATAGAAAAAGCACTTGCCAAATCTCTAATTAATTGTCTAAAATCTACTCGAGATTCTGCAGTATAATAAAAAGTTGCTTTATTACCATCGCCCTGATATTCTACATCAGACAGTTTCATCTGCAAACCTAAACGACCTAAAATCTCTCTACCTCTTCGCTGGGTCTCTTCTTCTTTGGCTCTAACTTGTTGCCAAACATCAATATCTCTCTGACTTGCTTTTCTATAAATTTTCTTTACATCTTCGTGGTCTTTGGTTATTTTGTGCTTTTTCATTTGCACTTTTACCAACTCGCCCGCTAAAGAAACCGTACCAATATCATGTCCAGGATTTCCTTCTACTGCAACAATATCGCCCATAGTTATGGGTAAATTATCTACATTTTTGTAAAAATGTTTCCGTCCGTTTTTAAAACGGACTTCAAAAATATTAAAACGCTCTTGTCCAGAAGGCAGAGTCATATTAGACAACCAATCGAAAACGGCTAGTTTATTACTACCGCTTCCGCAAGTTCCTGACCCGCAATTACCATTACTCTTACAACCTTTTGGTACGCCATTTTCTGTTGTACCACAACTACCACATGCCATATATATCTAGTCTTTAGTTGTTAATTGTTAGTTGTTTTTTAAAAACACACTAAAAACTAAACCTAAAGTTTTTTTTAAAAATTGATACTCAATTGTTTGCAACAAAAATGATCTTTGTTGCTTAATCAGTAAATATATGAAAATGGATTGAAAATTGAAAGTTAAATTTTCACATAAAAAAAACCTCCGATAGAGGTTTTTAAAAGTTATTTTTAACTTTACAGATATCAGAATTACTGAATTATTTCTTAAACTTCAGCACTTCGCTTCTACCCTTTTTAAATATTTTATTACTAGCGTGCTTGCCTTTTCTGCGCTCTTTTTGTTCTTCATAAGAAAGTTTAATTATTTCTTGACAATCTGTAGAACAGGTATTTTCCATTTTTTCTGCACAAGCATCACATTGTATAAAAAGCAAATGACAACCTTCATTGGCGCAATTGGTATGTGTATCTGAAGGCTTGCCACATTGGTGGCAATTGGCAATTACATCTTCTGTAATTTTTTCTGCCCTTCTATGGTCAAACACAAAATTTTTACCAATAAATTTATTCTCGATTCCTTCTTCATTTACCTGACGTGTGTATTCTATAATACCGCCTTCTAACTGAAAAACATTTTTAAAACCTTTGTGTTTGTAGTAAGCAGAAGCTTTTTCGCAACGGATACCACCAGTACAATACATTAGTAAATTTTTATCTTCTTTATTGTCTTTTAAATCTTCTTCTATAATATCTAAAGAGTCTCTAAATGTATCTACATCTGGCGTTACAGCACCTTCAAAATGACCAATTTCACTTTCGTAATGGTTGCGCATATCTACACAAACTGTATCTGGATTTGCCAACATTTCATTAAATTCTTTCGCATTTAAATGAGTTCCTTTATTGGTAACATCAAAAGTGGCATCGTTTAAACCGTCTGCCACAATTTTGTCTCGCACTTTTACTTTTAATTTTAAAAACGACTTGTTATCTTGCTCTACAGCAACATTTAAACGAATGTCTTTTAAAAAAACAATGCTATCTAATTGGTCTTTTAAAGCATAAAAATTTTCTGACGGAACCGATAGTTGCGCATTAATACCTTCAAAAGAAACATAAATTCTACCTAGAACATCTAACGCGTTCCATTCTATAAATAATTTATCTCTTAAAAGTTGTGGGTTTTTTATCTTGTGATATTGATAAAAAGAAATGGTAAGGCGGTCTTTACCGGCCTTGTCTATTAATGCAGCGCGTTCTATGGCGCTTAATTTATTGTACAGTTGCATGCTATACTAATTTTTTAAGCTGAACTAAATCAGGATTTGTTAATAAAGTACAAACTTACAATTTTTTATGAAAAAGCAGCTATTATTAGGACTTTTAGCCTTCTTTAATTCATAAAAAAGCTGCTTACTAAAAAAATAATGTTTGCAAAAATGCTTAGCCCAGATAGAACGGTTTGTTTGAGCTCTCCCGATTTTTTATCGGGAAGCGAGTAGTGATAGCTGGAAACAGCTTCGAAAAAAGAAAAATTAAATCAATTTGTTTAATTTTAAACAAACCGAAATATATTGGTATTTTTTTATCAAAAAAATGGTGGAAATTAATTTTGTTAGCATCTTTGTACTATAAAAAAACAAAAAAGATGAAAATAGCTGTAGTTGGCGCAACCGGAATGGTTGGTACCGTAATGTTACAAGTTTTAGAAGAAAGAAATTTACCGATCACCGAATTTATTCCGGTAGCCTCTGAGCGTTCTGCTGGGAAAAAACTAACCTACAAAGGCAAGCAATACACAATTGTTACCTTGGCTGATGCTGTAAAAATGCAACCAGATATTGCACTTTTTTCTGCCGGTGGCGATACTTCTTTAGAATGGGCACCAAAATTTGCCGAAGTTGGCACTACAGTTATAGACAATTCTTCTGCTTGGAGAATGGATCCGACAAAAAAATTGGTAGTCCCAGAAATTAATGGTGATGTTTTAACTTCTGATGATAAAATTATTGCAAATCCGAATTGCTCTACCATACAATTGGTTATGGCTTTATCGCCTTTGCATGACAAATACAAAATGAAACGTTTGGTAGTTTCTACCTATCAATCTGTGTCTGGTACGGGCGTAAAAGCGGTACAACAATTAGACAACGAAGAAGCTGGTATTGATGGCGAAATGGCCTATCCGCATAAAATTGGTAGAAATGCTTTGCCTCATTGTGATATTTTTTTAGAGAACGGCTACACAAAAGAAGAAATGAAATTGGTAAAAGAGCCTAAGAAAATTTTACGTGACGATTCTTTTTCTGTTACAGCAACCGCAGTTCGTATACCTACTGCTGGCGGGCACTCTGAAGCTGTTAACGTTCAGTTTGAAAACGATTTTGACTTGACAGAAGTACGTCAGTTATTAAACGATTTTCCGGGTGTAATTGTACAAGATGATTTGGCAAACAACGTCTACCCAATGCCAATTAATGCACACAATAGAGACGAAGTTTTTGTTGGACGTATTCGAAGAGATGAATCTCAAGAAAATACCTTAAATTTGTGGATCGTTGCAGACAACTTAAGAAAAGGTGCTGCAACCAACACAGTTCAAATAGCCGAATATTTAATTGCAAATAATTTGGTATAATACATACAGTTAATGGCAACGTTTCATAAAATAAACATACAAGAAGTAATTAAAGAAACCGCAAATGCGGTTTCTTTGGTATTTAAAATACCCGGAAATTTAAAATCTAAATTTGCATTTCATGCAGGGCAATACGTAACTCTAAAAAAAACCATCAATGGTAAAAAAGTAAGAAGGGCTTACTCAATTTGCTCATCGCCAACAGATTCGTTTTTAAAAGTAGCCATTAAAGCTGTAGAAAATGGTATTTTTTCTAACTATGCAACTACAGAATTAAAAGCAGAAAATTTTATAGAAGTTTCTGAACCTGAAGGAAAATTTATACTACAACCAAAACCAAAGAAAAATTACATTGCTTTTGCTGCGGGTTCTGGTATTACCCCTATTTTATCGATGGTAAAAGATGTTTTAGCATCAGAACCTACTGCTACATTTACACTTATTTACGGTAACAAAACTTTTGCAGATACTATTTTTAAAGAACAATTAGACGCTCTTAAAGAGGCTAATCCAGACAATTTTAATCTGCATTATATTTGTAGTAGAGAACAACAAGAAGACACTTTGTTTGGCAGAATAGACAAAGGACACACAAATTTTTTCTTAAATAAATATGCAGATATCAACTTTGATAGCGCTTACATCTGTGGACCAGAAGCAATGATTAACGAAGTTTCTGAAACTTTAAAAGAACGAAACTTTACAGCTGAAAACATTTATTTTGAACTTTTTACAACAACTTTAAACGAAGCCGCTGTCTCTGAAATTAAAGAAGGTTTTACAGAAGTTACTGTTTTGTTAGATGATGAAGAAACCACCTTTACCATGCAACAAACAGACGATATTCTTGCAGCAAGTTTACGCAATAATTTAGATGCGCCCTACTCTTGCCAAGGCGGTGTTTGTAGCTCTTGCTTATGCAAAGTAACCGAAGGAAAAGCAGTAATGGTAAAAAATTCTATTTTAACTGATGGTGAAATAGAAGAAGGTTTGGTTTTAGCATGCCAAGCATACCCAACAACCTCTTCAATAAAAATTGATTTTGACGACGTTTAACAGACAATATCATTCTTCATAAAATTATTTTTTGGGCGTTTTAACAGGCTTTCCATTGTATCTTTTCGCTAAAAATTAAAAAGATATAGTGTAAAGCGCGACCCTTGTGGTAACGCCAAAAAAATAAAAAAACTAATATTACCTTGTGTACTTTTAATTTGTTATTTCGCATAGAAACAACGCTAAAATTATATATTTGCATTTCTAAATTACAACGCAAATGTTACAAGTACAATTTATTAGAGATCACAAAGAAACTGTTATAGCAGGCCTAGAAAAACGTAATTTTGCAAATGCTGCAAAAATTATTGAAGAGGTTTTAACTGCCGACGAAAACAGAAGACTTGCCCAAGTTGCTTTAGACAACACACTGGCAGAATCTAATAAAATATCGAAAGAAATTGGTGGTTTTTTTAAATCTGGAGAGGTTCAAAAAGCAACTCTTTTGAAAGAAAAAACAGGGCAGTTAAAAGAACTTTCTAAAGAACAAACCGATGCCTTAAATAAAATTACAGAAGCGTTGCAAACGTTGCTATACACAATACCAAACATACCGCATGCGTCTGTAAAAGCAGGAACATCTGAAAAAGATAATGAAGAGATTTTTAAGGAAGGTGAAATTCCGGATTTAGGAGATAGCCCACTACCTCATTGGGAATTGGCTAAGAAATATGATATTATCGATTTTGAATTAGGAACGAAAATTACAGGTGCAGGTTTTCCTGTTTATAAAGGTAAAGGAGCAAGATTGCAACGTGCTTTAATCAATTACTTTTTAGACAAAAATACCAAGGCTGGCTATACTGAAGTGCAAGTACCGCATTTAGTAAACGCTGCCTCTGCAACAGCAACGGGTCAATTGCCAGACAAAGAGGGTCAAATGTACCATTGTGCAGAAGATGATTTGTATTTAATACCAACGGCAGAAGTGCCAATTACAAATATGTTTCGTGGTAATTTATTACAAGAAACAGATTTTCCGATAAAAAGAACTGGTTATACGCCTTGTTTTAGAAGAGAAGCAGGTAGTTATGGTGCGCATGTTAGAGGACTAAATAGATTGCATCAATTTGATAAAGTAGAAATTGTTTGTGTTGAGCATCCTGAAAAATCTTACCAAGCTTTAGACGGCATGGTTGCACATATTAAAGAGATTTTAAATGAGCTAAAATTACCGTATAGAATTTTACGCTTATGTGGCGGAGATACTGGTTTTACGGCTGCTTTAACTTTTGATTTTGAACTGTTTTCTACGGGTCAGGATAGATGGCTAGAAATTAGCTCTGCTTCTAACTTTGAAACTTTTCAGGCAAATAGATTAAAGCTTCGTTTTAAAAACAAAGATGGTAAAAGTGAACTAGCACATACGCTAAACGGAAGTTCTTTAGCTTTACCAAGGGTTTTAGCGGGTATATTAGAAAACTATCAAACAGAAAAAGGAATTAAAATACCAGAGGTATTGGTGCCTTATTGTGGTTTTGATATTATTAATTAGAAGCAACACTAATTAATAGTTTCTTATACTTATTTGCTTCGTTAAGCGCTCTCAAATAAGAAGTTATTTGTCCGGCTTTCATAAACGCTACTGCCTTTATTTTGGCTGTTTTATATTGATTGTAAAGCGTAATCATAATATTTAATTTAGTTGATTCGTTTTACAATAGTCAATTTTTGTGCCAAAAAATTAATTTTGAATTTTAAAAATAACATATAATTAAAAAATGTACATCTATAACGTAACCATAAACATCGATAATAGCGTTCATAAAGAATGGCTTGCTTGGATAGAAACACATATTATCAACGTTTTAAATACTAGTAAATTTACAGCAGCAAAACTAACAGAAGTTCTTGTTGAAGAAGAAATGGGTGGTAAAACCTATTCGATACAATATAGTGTTAACTCGAGAGAAGATTTAGACGATTACTATAAATTGCATAAAGAAAGCTTAGAAAGAGAAGGGCTTAAAAAGTTTAGCGATAAAATGCTAACTTTTAGAACAGAGTTAAAATTAATAAAAGAATACTACCCTACAGTAACAAAAAATTAAAAACTAGCACCTATACCTACAGAAAAAGTATTTATTTTAGAAGGGCCTATTTTAAAGTGTTCATAGCCAGATGCAATATGATACCTGTTTATATGGTACTTTAATAACAATTTTAGGTTGTTTACTTCACGTTTATTTATATTAGCCCATTTATGAGAAACGCGAATGCTAACTGGTTTTGTTACAAACCAATCTGCACCTAAACCAAAAGCAAAACCACTGTTGTTTACATTATTCCCTACATGTAAAAAACCAAGCCCAAACCAAGCGTCAATTTTTTGAGTTCGTATTCTATGATATTTTAAGAGCGATGAAAAGGATGAAAAAGACTCTTTGCCAGTTATCGTTTTTTCTTTTAACTCTGTAAAATGAACCCCCAAACTTAAGCGTTTTAAAAACCTAAAATCGACTCCTAAATTTACACCAGATAGGTTATTGTTTTCTTTAACATAGCTAGTGTAAACATCAAGCCGAGTAATGTTGTAATTAATAGAGTCTGTATATATGTAATTACCAAAATAGGCTTGTTTATATGGGTAGTTCGATAATTCTGCATCGTGCATTTTACTTTCTTTTTCAAAAGGAGACTCAACAACTAAACCATAAGCAGTATATGCAAAAAGCTTTACAAAAAGCTCTTTAAGTAAAAAGCCAAAGCCTAAATCTTCATTGTATTCTCTCTGAGATCTTTTAGAAGAAGTAGCTTTAGTTGTCGAGGATGAAAAAGTTGGTTTTACACTTCTATTCTCTTTTAGGCTTTGTTTTCCTTTTGCTAGCTTTCCTGTTTGAGATAAGGTAACTGTACTAGTAATAAAAAATAAAAAAAGAACAAATACTTTTCTTGTCATAGAGTCATTTTTAAATCTATAATAGAAACCAAAAATTATGCCGAAATTAAACTGTACTTTTGCTTTTAAAGCTTAAAATATAAAAGGGTGTCTGTAAAAGCAAAAAAACATTTAGGTCAGCATTTTTTAACTGATGAAAGTATTGCAAAAAATATTGCAGATGCTTTAACAGAAACAGGGTATAAAGATGTTATAGAAATTGGCCCAGGAATGGGTGTTTTAACAAAATACCTCTTACAAAAAAACGTAAAAACTACTGTTTTAGAGCTCGATAGAGAATCGGTTGCGTATTTACAAGATGTTTTTCCGGTAGAACAATTAAAATTAGATACCAGTAAAGATAATTTTAAAATTATTGAAGGCGATTTTTTAAAACAAAACCTACCTGAAATTTGCAACCACAAACAGGTAGCTATTATTGGTAATTTTCCGTACAATATTTCTACCCAAATTGTATTTAAAGCCATTGAAAACAGAGAATTTGTTGCAGAATTTTCTGGCATGTTTCAAAAAGAAGTAGCCAAAAGAATTGCAGAAAAAGAAGGCTCTAAAGTATACGGTATTTTATCTGTTTTAACCCAAGCTTTTTTTGATGTAGAATACCTATTTACAGTTCCGCCAACTGTTTTTAATCCGCCGCCAAAGGTAGATTCTGGCGTTATCAGATGTATCCGAAAGAAAGATTATACGCTACCTGTAGATGAAAAAATATTTTTTAGAGTGGTAAAAACAGCGTTTAACCAACGAAGAAAAATGTTGCGTTCTAGCTTAAAGTCTTTTCAAATTTCGGAAACCTTAAAAGAAGACCCTATATTTGCGAAACGACCAGAACAATTATCCGTTTCAGAATTTATTTCTCTTACGCAAAAATTAATAGCAGATGGCATTTGAAATTACTGATACTTTTTTAGACCACCTTACAGAACTTATTGTTGCAGACAATGCAAAGGCAATTACAGCATTGTTTCACGAAGTTCACTTTGCAGATATTGCAGAGGTTTTAGATGAGTTAGATTTTGATGAAGCTATCTACATTATAAAACTGCTAGACAGCGAAAAAACCTCTGAAATACTTACTGAGTTAGACGAAGATATTCGTGAAAAAATTCTAGAAAATTTATCTGCAAAAGAAATTGCCAACGAAATTGGTGAAATGGATTCTGATGATGCCGCAGATATTATTGGAGAACTTTCTGAAGAACGTCAAAAAAGAGTAATTAATGCCTTACAAGATGATGTTTTAGCCGCAGATATTAAAGAGCTTTTATCTTACGATGCAAATACTGCAGGGGCTTTAATGGCAAAAGAATTGGTAAAGGTATATGAAACTTGGACCGTTGCTGGTTGCATGCGCAGAATACGCGGACAAGCAAAAGAAGTAACCCGTGTGCACTCTATTTATGTAGTAGATAAAGAAGATAAACTAGTAGGTAGATTGTCTTTAAAAGACTTGATAATTGCAAAATCTGATCAAAAAATTGCCGATATTTCTAAAGACACTGTAGATTCTGTAACAGTAACAGAAGATGATGAAGAAGTTGCAAAAATAATGGCAAAATACGATTTAGAAGCCATTCCTGTAGTAGATAATAACAACGTTTTAGTAGGTAGAATTACAATTGATGATATTGTAGATGTTATTAGAGATGAGGCCGACAAAGATTACCAAATGGCAGCTGGTTTTTCTCAAGATGTAGAAGCAAATGATACCATTTGGGAACTTACAAAAGCACGTTTGCCTTGGTTAATTTTAGCCCTTTTTGGTGGCTTTATTTCGGTATCTGTATTAGGTAGTTTTGATGGTGCCATGAAAAATTTCCCAGAACTCTTTTTCTTTACCCCACTAATTGCCGCAATGGCTGGTAATGTGGGTGTACAATCTTCTGCTATAATTGTACAAGGTTTGGCTAACGATAGTTTAAAAGGCTCTCTTTTTAGAAGACTTTTAAAAGAAATTTTACAAGGATTGTTAAATGGGTTTGTGCTAGCTGCACTTTTAATGTCTGCTGGAATGTTATTTTTAGGATTCCCTTTAAAGTTAGGAATTACTGTAGCAATGTCTTTGGTTTCTGTAATTGTAATTGCTGCTATAATTGGCACATTTATTCCTATTATTTTAGCCAGAAGAGGTGTAGATCCTGCCTTGGCAACAGGCCCTTTTATAACTACCAGTAACGATATTTTAGGTATTTTAATCTATTTTTCTATTGCAAAACTAGTTTTAGGTTTTTAATTTTTTTTTGAAGCTATTTCCAGCTTTCCACTATATCTTTTTACTGAGTTCTCTTTGTAAATTTGCAAAAAAGCAAATTCACTCGAACGAAGTAAAAAGGATGCCGTTTCAATCTGGGCTAAAACAAACATTCCGTTCTGTCATTTCGAGTGGTAACGAGAAATCTCATAAAGAAACTCCTATTAAAAATCACTGTTATGAGACTTCTCCTTTGTCGAAGTGACAAAGGATTGTGTTTTATTCTGTATTGTCATTTCGAGTGCTAACGAGAAATCTTATAAAGTTAGTTTTTTTAGTCTTATGTCTATAAGTCTAACATCTAGTTTCTTTTTAACTTTTCTCACTGTTATGAGACTTCTCCTTTCGTCGAAGTGACAAAGGATTGTGTTTTTTTCTGTTCTGTCATTTCGAGTGTTAATGAGAAATCTCATAAAGCTAGTTTTTTAGTCTTGTTTCTATAAGTCTAACATCTAGTCTATTTTTAGCTTCTCACTGCAATGAGACTTCTCCTTTCGTCGAAGTAACAAAGGATTGTATTTTATTCTGTTCTGTCATTTCGAGTGTTAACGAGAAATCTCATAAAGTTAGTTCTTTTTAGTCTTGTTTCTATAAGTCTAACATCTAATCTCTTTTTAACTTTTCAAGGTTATGAGACTTCTCTCTGTCGTTCGAAGTGACAAAGGGTTATGTTATATTCTGTATTGTCATTTCGAGTGTTAACGAGAAATCTCACAAAGCTGATTTTTTTAGTCTTGTTTCTATAAGTCTAAAATCTTGTTTCTTTTTAGCTTTTCACGGTTATGAGACTTCTCCTATCGTCGAAGTGACACGGTTATATTAAATTATAGAGTTTTTAAAAAAAACTACAAATCGAACTTAATGCCTTGTGCTAAAGGTAGTTCATCTGAATAATTAATGGTATTTGTTTGCCTCCTCATATACACTTTCCAGGCATCAGAGCCAGATTCGCGTCCGCCACCAGTTTCTTTTTCACCACCAAAAGCACCACCAATTTCTGCGCCAGAAGTGCCAATATTTACATTGGCAATACCGCAATCTGAACCTGCATAAGACAAGAATTTTTCCGCTTCTTTTAGTTCGTTTGTCATAATTGCTGATGACAATCCTTGAGCAACACCGTTTTGTTTTTCAATAGCATTTTCTACTTCTCCACTATATTTCATTAGATATAAAATAGGTGCAAAAGTTTCGTGTTGTACTATTTCAAAATGATTTTCTGCTTCTATAATTGCTGGTTTAACATAGCAGCCAGATTCATATCCTTTTCCTTCTAAAACACCACCATCAACTAAAACGGTTCCGCCTTCAGTTGTTGCTTTTTCAATAGCAGCTAAATAGGTATTAACAGCATCTTTATCAATTAATGGCCCAATATGATTTTTTTCATCTAACGGATTTCCAATAGTTAATTGCCCATACGCACCAACAATTGCATCTCGAACTTTATCATACACAGATTCGTGAATAATTAATCTTCTGGTAGAAGTACAACGTTGTCCGCAAGTACCAACAGCACCAAAAACAGCACCAGGAACTACCACTTTTAGGTCTGCAGTTGGTGTAATTATAATGGCGTTGTTTCCTCCTAATTCTAATAAAGATTTTCCGAAACGTTGTGCTACAGTTGCTCCAACAATTCTTCCCATTCTTGTAGATCCTGTTGCAGAAACTAACGGAATACGAGTGTCAGTTGTCATTAATTCGCCAACCTTATAATCGCCGTTTATAATGCAAGAAATTCCTTCTGGTAAATGGTTATCTTTTAAAACTTGTGCTATAATATTTTGGCAAGCTACAACACATAAAGGTGCTTTTTCTGAGCCTTTCCAGACACAAACATCACCACAAATCCAAGCCAAAGCAGTGTTCCATGCCCAAACTGCAACCGGAAAATTAAAAGCAGAAATAATACCCACAATACCTATTGGGTGCCATTGCTCTCGCATTACATGACCTGGCCTTTCAGACGGAATTGTTTGTCCGTTTAATTGTCTAGACAATCCAACAGCAAAATCACAGATATCAATCATTTCTTGAACCTCTCCGTACCCTTCTTGTAAAGATTTTCCCATTTCGTAAGAAACCAATTTGCCAAGAGGTTCTTTTAAGTCTCTTAATTTATTACCAAACTGACGTACAATTTCTCCACGTTGTGGAGCTGGCATATTTCTGAATGATAAAAACGCTTTACTGGCAGTTTGTATTACTTGTTCGTAATCTTCTTTCGTAGTTGCTTTTACTTTTCCTATTAATTTTCCATCTACTGGAGAGTAAGATGCTATAATTTCTCCGTTAGAAAAGTTGTTTACACCTGTTGAAGTTCCATTATTTATAGCTGTTAAACCTAATTGGTCTAAAACTCCTTGTATTCCAAAATCTGTCATTTTGCTGTTTCGTATTAGTTGATTACATTCGAGGTACGAATTTACAAATAATTTTAGATACTTATAAATTTAACAAAAACAATAATTATTGTTTAAATTTAAACAAAATACTTATGAAAAAATTACTTTTTATTACCTCTCTTTTAATAATTTCTTTCGGATGTAAGCTCGATTCATTAAAAACAGATAACCCAGAAAAAAGACAAGAAAAAGTGAACGATTTTGCCATTATTATTCATGGTGGTGCTGGTACAATTTTAAAGAAAAACATGTCTGATGAAAAAGAAGCAGCATACAAAGCAAAACTAACAGAAGCTATTAAAACAGGGCACTCAATTCTTAAAAACGGAGGAACAAGCCAAGAAGCTGTGCTAAAAACTATTCAAGTAATGGAAGAATCTCCATTATTTAATGCCGGTAAAGGTGCTGTTTTTACTCACGAAGAAACCAATGAACTAGACGCCTCATTTATGGATGGAAAAACATTAAATGCGGGTGCCGTTGCAGGTGTTAAAAATGTAAAAAGCCCAATTGAATTGGCTATAAAAATAATGACAGACTCAGATCATGTAATGTTATCTGGAGAAGGTGCATCAACTTTTGCAAAAGAAAAAGGATTGGAAATAGTGGCTCCTAATTATTTTTATACAGAAAAACGTTTTCAATCTTTACAAAGAATTAAAAATAGAAATAAGACAGAATTAGATCATGATGACAAAAAAGCAGCCTTTTATGATGCTGATATTAAAAATGCAAAATTCGGAACCGTTGGCTGTGTTGCCCTAGACAAAAATGGGAATATTGCTGCAGGAACCTCTACTGGCGGAATGACAAACAAACGTTGGGGTAGAATTGGAGACGCACCAATAATTGGGTCTGGTACCTATGCAAATAATAAAACCTGCGGAGTTTCTTCTACCGGTTGGGGCGAGTACTTTATTAGAAGCCAAGTTGCCTATGATATTTCTGCACAAATGGAGTATCAACAAAAAAGTTTAAAAAATGCCACCAAAGATGTCATACAAAATAAACTCACAAAACTTGGTGGAACTGGCGGAGTTGTGGCTTTAGATAAAAACGGAAATATGGCTTTTGAATTTAACACTGCTGGTATGTACAGAGCTTCGATGAATGACGCTGGAGAATTAATCTTAAAAATATATAAGGAATAAGATTTTACATTATTTTTGCGGGAACAATGCAAGAAAATATTTTTAACATAAAATCTGAAGAAGCGTTTACAAAAATAGCTTTACAAACCTTTAAACATCAGTTTAAAAATAATAAAGTATACCGTTCTTTTTGCGATTTGTTGTACATCCATCCATCAGAAATAAATAAAATAGAAGAAATACCTTTTTTACCTATCGGATTTTTTAAGAACAAGAAAATTTTGTCATCTACAGACAAAATTCAAGAAACTTTTACCAGTTCTGGCACTACCGGAAGTACAACTAGCAAACACTTTGTTACCGATATTAACCTTTACAAAGAAAGTTATTTAAAAGGTTTTAGCCATTTTTATAACCATATAGAAGATTATGTAGTGCTAGCTTTACTGCCTAATTATTTAGAAAGAAAAGGATCTTCATTAGTTTTTATGGTAGATGATTTAATAAAAAAAACTAACAATATAGAAAGTGGGTTTTATCTTGATAATATTGATGAGTTGGCTAAAAAATTAATAACTTTAGATAAAAAAGGCCAAAAAATACTTTTAATTGGCGTTTCATTTGCCTTATTAGATTTAATAGAGCAACATCAGTTTCAACTAAAAAATACGATTGTTATGGAAACTGGTGGCATGAAGGGTAGAAGAAAAGAACTTATAAGAGAAGAGTTACACCTTGTGCTACAAAATGGTTTTGGGGTTCAAAAAATACACTCAGAATATGGCATGACAGAATTGTTAAGTCAGGCCTATTCTAACGGGAATGGTATTTTTAAAACACCACCTTGGATGAAGATTTTAATCAGAGATACCGAAGACGCATTGTCTATACAAGCAGTTGGTAAAACTGGTGGTATTAATGTAATTGATCTGGCAAACTATAATTCTTGCTCATTTATTGCAACACAAGATCTCGGTAAAATTCATACAGATAAAACTTTTGAAATTATTGGTCGTTTTGATGCTTCGGATATTAGAGGTTGTAACTTAATGGTACTGTAAAATATTAAATTGAAGGGCAACTGATCAATAAATAAAGAAGACTCCCTAACTTCTTTTTTTAACTTTTTATTTATATTATTCAATTTAAATAACTAGTTTTAACCAGTTTTTTACGATTCTTTAAAGAAAATTATTGATAAGATTAAAAACTAAAACTATTAATAATAATAAGGCGCAACCGAAAAGCCATACGAGTAGGATAATATAAAATTAAAAAAAAGAAAATGGACGCACAAAAAGTAGACCTATTTATCATGACTAACGGAAAATTTTTTGAAAGTCATCAAATAAACGTAATAAGAAATAGAATGTTACAAGTTGATGAATCAAAATGGTCTATACTGTCGACTACCCAATTTAAAGATCCTACCACAATACTTATTGTTTCTTTACTTGCAGGTGCTTTTGGTATCGATAGATTTATGATTGGAGATACAGCAATGGGAATTGGTAAACTTATAACATGTGGTGGTTTTGGTATATGGACCATTGTAGATTGGTTTTTAATTCAGAAAGCAACCCGTGAAAAAAATATAGAAAAAATTCAACGTTTTTTATAAAAATGTCACTTAACAGGAATAGGCTTTATGTACGTGTTATAATAGCCTCTGTTGTAGGGTATGTTTGGATTTTACTACAAGTAACCAAAAATAATTTTTCAAACAACCCTTTTCGGGTTTGTTTTCTTAAACAAATTACAAACATACCTTGCCCATCCTGTGGCACAACTCGCTCTGTAACATCAATAATTCAGGGTCATTTTTTAGATGCTTTATATAGCAATCCCCTAGGGTATTTAATTTTTATAGTCCTGCTTATTTCTCCGTTTTGGATTCTTAAAGACCTCTTTAAAAAAACAAATACATTTTTACAATTTTACATAAAAATACTTACCACTATTAAAAAACCGAAAATAGCGTTTGTTTTAATAGTATTGGTAATTTTAAACTGGATTTGGAATATTAATAAAGGATTATGATTCACATAAAAAAATTTACATACTTACCAGGAGAGCATGAACTAGAAGCTGCTTCTAATAGTTATTTAATGTCTTTACTAGCAATTATTGTTGGGCTACCCTTACCAATCGTAAATCTAATTGCCACCTTTATATTTTACTTAGGCAACCGAAAATCTTCTTATTTTGTTCGGTGGCATTGTACGCAAGCATTGCTTTCTCAATTATCTTTACTTGTAATGAATAGCTATGCTTTTTGGTGGACAGTATCAATCTTTTTTGAAGATCAAACGATTACAAACAACTACATTGCCTACATTATTGTTGCTATTGTTTTTAACCTTATCGAATTTATAACAACCATTTACATTGCTGTAAATACTAGAAAAGGTATTCATGTAGAATGGTGGCTTTACGGAACATTAACAAATCTTATCTGTAAAAAAAGAATATGAAAAAAGTTATAATTCAAATATCATTAGCCGTAATACTGTTTTTTGCACTGTGGTTTTCTTTAGCTCAAGTAAACTGGGTGAAAATTTTTGATGTCGAAAAAAATATTGATAAAACAGAACAAAAGCTAGGCAATCTTTTTTGGAAATTTTTTAAAAACTCTGAAAAAGAAAACACAAACATCCAGACAACAAAAACAATAGATTCGATTGTTAATCATCTTTGTAATGCTAATAAAATTGATCGAAAAAAAATAAAGGTTCACATACTTTTAAAAGATGAAATTAATGCTTTTGCACTGCCAAACGGACATTTAATAATTTACAGTGGCTTGGTGCTTAATGCAGATTCTCAAGAAGAATTGGCCGGCGTAATTTGTCATGAAATTGCACACATAGAGTTAAAACATGTAATGAGAAAGCTGATTAGAGAAACAGGTATTTCTTTACTGATTTCGATTACTACAGGAAACGGAAACCTAGAAGTAATTAAAGAAACTGCCAAACTTTTATCTTCGGCTGCTTTTAGTAGGGAATTAGAAAAAGAAGCAGATATGAAAGCGGTAGATTATTTATTAAATGCAAAAGTAAACCCTGCTCCTTTTGCAGATTTCTTGTACAAATTATCTGAAATAAACCCTACAATACCCGAATATCTTACTTGGGTTAGCAGTCATCCAGAGTCTAAAGAAAGAGCAAAATATGTTGTTGAGTATAGCAAACAAAAAGATGCAGATTACAAAACTATTATAAGTACTAAATCTTGGGAAGAATTAAAAAACAATCTAAAAGAATAAAAACAAAAAAGGCAAAAAATTAATTTTTTGCCTTTTTCTATATATAAATCAATTGTAATTAATCGGTTTTTAAAGCATTCCAGCCTTGCGCTTTTAATTCAATTTCTTGACTAGCTCTGGTTACTAAATTTAACCCTTGATTTTCGGGAGTAATGTGCCCAATAATAGAAAAGTTTGGATTCCCTTTTATTTTATCAAAATCTGCTATTGGTACTGTAAATAAAAGCTCGTAATCTTCGCCACCACTTAAAGCTACCATGGTAGAATCTAACTCAAACTCTTCGCAGGCAGAAATTACTTGTGGATCTAGTGGTAATTTGTCTTCATAAATTTTACATCCAACGTTACTTTGTGTACAAATATGAAAAAGTTCTGAAGAAAGTCCGTCAGAAATATCAATCATTGCTGTTGGTTTTACTTCCATTGCCTTTAACAAAGGCGCAATATCTTTTCTTGCTTCTGGCTTTAATTGTCGCTCAATTAAATAGGTATAATTGTCTAAATCTGGTTGATTATTTGGGTCTACTTTAAATACTTGCTTTTCTCTTTCTAGTACTTGCAATCCTAAATAAGCAGCTCCTAAATCTCCAGAAACAACAATTAAATCTGTTTCTTTAGCGCCATTTCTATACACAACATCTTCTTTTTCTGCCTTACCAATTGCCGTTACAGAAATTAAAATACCTTTGGTAGAAGAAGTGGTATCTCCGCCTATTAAATCTACTTTATAAGTATCGCAAGCAAGCTGAATACCCGCATACAATTCTTCTATGGCTTCTAAAGGAAAACGATTAGAAACCGCAATCGATACTGTTATTTGTTCTGCAACACCATTCATCGCATACACATCAGACAAGTTAACCATCACAGCCTTGTAGCCCAAATGTTTAAGAGGCATGTAACTTAAATCGAAATGCACACCTTCTACTAATAAATCTGTTGTTACTAAAGTTTGTTTTTCTGAAGCATCTAAAACAGCTGCATCATCGCCAATTGCTTTTACGGTCGATGCATTTTCTACTTTAAAATATTTTGTAATATGATTGATCAAACCAAACTCACCAAGCTCGGCTAACGATGTTTTTTGTGTGTTTTTATCTTCTAACATCTTGCAAAGATAGGTACATTCTAAAAAACCACAGAACTAGTTTAACATCAATCTTTAATTATTTTAGTATTTTTGATGAATATCTTTTTAAATATGACACGTTTTATTTTACTTATTATAAGTCTTTTTGTATGTTCAATTGGTATAAAAGCTCAAGAATTACAGAAAATATCTGAGGCCGAAGCTAAATCTGCTCATGCAAAATTACACTTTAAGGCAAATGCAAATACAGGTAATTATGATGTTACTTATCATAAGTTAGAGTTTACCGTAAACCCTTCTGCAGCTAGTATTGCTGGTAAGGTTAGTACTACTTTTACCGCCTTAGAAGATATGAATACCGTTACCTTTGATTTAGATGATAATATGGTAGTTAGCTCGGTTACTCAAAATAATAATACCGTAACTTACAGTCAAAATACAAATGACGAATTAATTATCAACCTAGAAAATACCCTCAATTTAGGTGCAGCAACCACTGTAGAAATAACGTATAGTGGTAACCCAACTAGCAATGGTTTTGGTTCTTTTGAAGTAACCACGCACGGAAATGCTCAAACACCTGTTTTATGGACACTTTCTGAGCCTTATGGCGCACTAGGTTGGTGGCCTTGTAAGCAAGATTTAAATGATAAAATTGATGTTATTGATGTGTATATTACAGCGCCAGAACAATACACGGCTGTTTCTAATGGTCTAGAACAAGGTACTAGCTTAACTCCGCCCGGTAGAAAAACCACTCATTATAAGCACCAATACCCAATACCTGCATATTTAATTGCAATTGCGGTTACCAATTACGAAACCTATTCTCATACAGTTGCAAACAATGGCAACCCTTTTCCGGTGGTAAATTATGTATACCCAGAAAGTTTAAGTGCTGCTCAAAATAGTACAGGTGTTACTGTAGATATTATGAATCATTTTATCAACTTATTTGGGGCTTACCCTTTTGAAAATGAAAAATATGGTCATGCCCAATTTGGTTGGGGTGGTGGTATGGAGCATACAACGGTTTCTTTTATGGGTAATTTTAGTAGAAATCTAATTGCGCACGAATTAGCACACCAATGGTTTGGCAATAAGGTTACCTGTGGCAGTTGGAAAGATATTTGGTTAAACGAAGGTTTTGCTACCTATTTAACTGGCCTTACAGTAGAACATTTAGATGGTGAGGCAGCGTTTAAAACTTGGCGAAACAATGCTAAAAATACAGTAACCTCTGCAACTAATGGTGCTGTGTATCTTTCTGATATTGATACCACTAGTGTAAATAGAATTTTTAGTAGTCGATTATCTTACAACAAAGGTGCGATGGTACTACATATGGTGCGTAAAAAATTAGGTGATACCAACTTTTTTTTAGCACTTAAAAACTATCTGTCTGATGCAAATTTAGCATACGGATATGCAAAAACACCCGACTTAATTGCGCATTTAGAAGCTGCAAGTAATTTAAATTTAACCGCTTTTTTTGATGATTGGGTATACCAACAAGGCTACCCAACGTATAACTTAGAATGGTACCAACCTACTACAAATACTATTTCTATTAGTTTGCAACAGCATCAGAGTGATGCTTCTGTTTCGTTTTTTGAAGCCAACGTGCCAATTAGAATATATGGTACAAACGGCGAAACTGCAGATGTTCTATTAAACAATACCGGCAATGCACAAACTTTTGTAGAAAACGTTTCTTTTCAAGTAAGCAATGTAGAGGTTGATCCTGATAGTCATTTGATTACTAAAAACAACACAAGCACCTTAAATACAGAACGTAATATATATACCAAATATACTTTTGAAGTAGTACCAAACCCTGTAAAAAATATACTAACGCTTAAAACGAATGCTTCTAACTTGTTTCAAAATCTAATTTTATACAATGCCTTTGGTAAAAAAATACTTGAAACGAATAAAACAGAAATAAGCATTAGTAATTTAAGTAACGGGGTTTATTTTATAAGTATTATTACCGATAAAGGAATTTTCAACAAAAAAGTAATCAAAGAATAGTTGCTAAATTTTTAGCCTTTTTATCTGCTTTGATCTATTTATAAATAAGTTTTTCTATTTTTACCATCACAAATAATTATTTCTTTGATTTCGATAACAACCAGCCATCAGAAAAAAGTCTATTTTGCATCAGACCAACATTTAGGCGCACCTACTGCAGCACTTAGCTTTCCTAGAGAACAAAAATTTGTTGCTTGGTTAGATGGTATTAAAGAAGATTCTGAAGCTATTTTTTTACTAGGAGACTTGTTCGATTTTTGGTTCGAATATAAAACTGTAGTTCCTAAAGGTTTTGTAAGAGTTTTAGGAAAATTAGCCGAACTAAAAGACCGTGGTATTCCTATTTATTTTTTTGTAGGAAACCATGATTTATGGATGCACGATTATTTTGAAAAAGAATTAAACATTCCGGTATATCATGAACCGCAAGAGTTTTTAATCAACAATAAAAAGTTTTTAATTGGTCATGGTGATGGTTTAGGACCAGGAGACAAAGGCTATAAACGCATGAAAAAAGTATTTACTTTTCCGTTGTTTAAATGGATGTTTAGATGGCTACACCCAGATTTAGGTTTAAGACTAGGACAATATTTATCGGTTAAAAATAAACTAATTTCTGGTGATGAGGATGCTAAATTTTTAGGAGAAGAAAAAGAATGGTTGGTTTTATATTGCAAGCGAAAATTAGAAACCAAACACTACGATTATTTTGTTTTTGGCCACAGACATCTTCCGTTAGAAATACAACTGCAAGAAAATAGCAAGTACATAAATCTTGGTGATTGGATTCAGTATTTTACCTATGGTTCCTTTAAAGATTCTTTTCAATTACTAGAATCTAAATAAAATAAACTTAATTATAAAGCATAAAAAAAGAGCGGCAATATTGCCGCTCTTTTTAGGTAATTAAATTTAATTATTTTAAGTTGAAACTTACTCTTGCAAATAAGAAACGACCACCAATACCAAATTGTTGAGATCTTCTAGACCAATCGAAACGACCACCACTACGGTTTGCTTCAATAGCTCTGTCTGGATATACATCTAATAAGTTATTAGCACCTACTGTTAAAGTTAAGTCTTCAGTAGCTTTATATCCTAAAGATAAATCGGTAACAATTTTAGAAGCAAAATCTTGCTGATTTGCTAAAGTGTTTGTTGCTTCAGAAACCTCACCAAAGTATACGTTTCTTAGAAAAACATTAAACTTACCAGAAGTTAAACTATTGGTTAAGTTTACTTTTGTTCTTGGCACTGCCTCTTCTAAAAAGATTCTACTGTCTTCTGGAAAATAAGTACCCTCTAAGCCAGCATCTCTTAAAACTTGAGAAGATTTAATATCACCTACTTGTTTTGTTTGAGAAAAAGTACCTGATAAATCAGACTTTAATCTTGTATTTGCACCTAAAGTAGCTTTGTGAGAAATTACAACATCTATACCTTTAGACTGAGTGTCTATTGCATTGGCAAAGAAAGAAGCTGCTGTTGCATTTGCTTGTACTAATAAATTATCTAATTGAGTTCCTGTACCTGGCCCTTTAAACTGACCGGTATACACTACTCTATCATCAATGTTTACAATGTAACCATCTACTGTAAAAGTAAGGTTAGACTCTGGTAACTTTGCTGTAAAACCTGCACTAAAACTATTAGAAGTTTCTTCTTTTAATTCAGGAATACCTAATAACTTAGCTGCTTTACTATCATTTGCAAACGTACCAACTTCTACAGGAATACCATCTTGAAAAATAGTTGATGTAGAGTTGTAATTTAACTGGTGTAAAGAAGGAGCTCTAAAACCTGTGTTAAAAGAAGCTCTTAATCTAAAGTTATCTGATGCTTTATAGATAGACGCTAATTTAAAGTTTAACGTAGATCCGAAATCAGAATAGTTTTCGAAACGTGTTGCAAAAGTAGTAGAAAATACTTCAGAAAACTTTGCATCTAAATCTACATATGCAGCAACACTACTACGCGCTCTGTCTAACTCATTTTTTGGTCCGAAACCAGGAAATACCTGAGAACCACCTGGTCTAGAGTTTCCAAAAAAGTCTTTTAAAGGACTTGTACCTGTAACCCCTGTAAATGGTGTTCCGTCTGCTTTATATTGTGTATAAGAAGCTTCTTCTCCAGAAATTATTTGATAATTTTCTACTCTGTGTTCTGCTCCGAAAGCAACTCCTAAACCTTCAAATGTGTCTTCATAAAATTGAGACAAATCTAAATTAGTAGTGTTTTGAGAGAATGAAAATCCACCTGCATCAAAAACTGTTGGCGATGCTGTTCCTTGAGACGCATTGTACGTATTTCCGATAGTAAAATCGAACGCATTTTTACCGTACGTGTTAGAAAAATCTACATTCCACTCACCAATTTTACCTTTAATACCCACTGCTAAAGATTGATCTGAAATAGTTGAGTTAATTTCTGGTAAAAAACCATCAATGTAAGCTGGTGTAAATGTTCTACTCTGATTTGGCAATCTGTAAAAACCTGCAGAATTACCATTTCTAGAACTCATACCTGCAAAAGAGTACAATTCTGTACCATTATCATCTAAAGGCAATTTAAAGTTCGCAAAGAAACGACCACCTCTAACTCTAGATTGACCAACTCTCATGTTAAAATCGGTTCTATCTAAACCTCTTGCTGCTAATTCTGATGTTGTATTGTCTGCAGATAAAATACCTTGTAATGCAGGCTTTGTTGTTGCACCATTTAAGTTAATACCTGCTGCATTTGCATATTGTATAACATCAGAAACATCATCATCTAATAAATTAGCTAAACTATAACCATCTGCAGCTGCAAATCTTTCAATAGTATTAAATGTGTTAAAAATACTACCTTCCCATTCTTTCATTCTGTTGTAGTCTTCACGAACATCAAAATCTCCAGAAAAGTTAATTAAACCACCATTCTTACCTATTGGCAAACCATAACTAGCGCTAATGTTGGTTGTTTGACCATCTACACCACCTGTTTGTGAGTTTGCATTTTTACTAAAGTTTGCACCAGTTGTAACATTTAAAGAAAGTTCATTAACACTTTCATTTAATACAATATTAATTACACCTGCAATTGCATCAGAACCGTATTGTGCAGCTGCACCGTCTCTTAAAACTTCTAATCTTTTAATTGCAGAAGCTGGTATTGCGTTTAAATCTGTACCTACAGATCCTCTACCAAAAGTACCGTTTACGTTTACCAAAGAAGAAGTGTGTCTTCTTTTTCCGTTAATTAACACCAATACCTGATCTGGCCCTAAACCTCTTAAAGAAGCAGGATCTACGTGATCGGTACCATCTGAAATAGTTTGTGTATTAGAGGTAAATGAAGGTGCTACGAAATTTAAAATCTGATTTAAATTTACTTGTGGCGATGAAGAAGCCAACTCTTTAATATCTACTACATCGATTGGCACAGGGCTATCTATTGCAGATCTATTTGGATTTCTAGATCCAATTACAACTACCTCTTCTAAGGCATTGTCTTCGTTTACGCTTATTGTTAAGTAAGAAGTATCTGTTACTGTAACAACCTTTGTAGCAAAGCCCATTGATGAGATTACCAATTTAGCTGGTAAGCTTTTTACAGTAATAGAAAATGCTCCAGCATCGTTAGTAGTGGTTCCGTTTGTGGTTCCTTTTTCTACTACATTCATGTAAGGTAGTGCTTCTCCCGAGGTATCGGTTACCTTACCTTTTATTGTTTGTGCAGTCATTGTGAGGGGCAACAAAAACAAAAAACAAATTTTTAACAAATTTTTAATGTTTTTTTCAATCATTTTATTTTAGTTTTTAGTTATACACAAATATTAAGTTTTTTATTGAACTATCCTAATTATCATAAAATTATCTAAAAAAGAGAAAAGGGTTTATCTTTAACCAACTTTTAACAAATATCAAAAAGTTAAAATTGTAGATTTGTTTTTCACAAGAAAAAATAACACCTAATACCTTTATAAAATGGACGTAGATGTAAGAGCTATTAATGAAAAAATAGAAAGAGAAAGTGCCTTTATAGACATTCTTACTTTAGAGATGAACAAAGTAATTGTGGGACAAAAACAAATGATAGAAAGTTTGTTAATTGGTTTAATAGGAAATGGCCACATTTTACTAGAAGGTGTGCCTGGTTTAGCAAAAACACTAGCCATAAATACTTTATCTAAAGCCGTACAAGCAAGCTTTAGTAGAGTTCAGTTTACACCAGACTTGTTGCCTGCAGATGTTGTTGGAACCATGATTTACAACATGAAGCAGAATAATTTTGAAATAAAAAAAGGACCTATTTTTGCAAATTTTGTACTTGCTGATGAAATTAACAGAGCGCCTGCCAAAGTGCAATCTGCGTTGTTAGAAGCCATGCAAGAACGTCAAATTACAATAGGAGACACTACCTTTAATTTAGAAGAACCATTTTTAGTAATGGCTACCCAAAACCCTGTAGAACAAGAAGGTACCTATCCTTTACCAGAAGCACAAGTAGACCGTTTTATGTTAAAAGTAGTTATCGATTACCCAAAACTACAAGACGAGCAAATAGTAATGCGTCAAAATTTATCTGGTAGTTTCACAAAAGTAAATCCTGTGGTTTCTGTGGCAGAAATTTTAAGAGCAAGAGAGGTTGCTAATGAGGTTTATATGGATGAAAAAATTGAAAAATATATTTTAGATATTATTTTTGCAACTCGTTATCCAGAAAAATACAACTTACCACAATTAAAAGATTTAATTGGTTTTGGTGCCTCGCCACGTGGAAGCATCAACCTTGCAAAAGCTGCTAAATGTTATGCATTTATTAAAAGAAGAGGCTACGTAATACCAGAAGATGTTAGAGCCGTTGTTTTTGATGTATTGCGCCATAGAATAGGAATTACTTATGAAGCAGAAGCAGAAAATGTAACTTCTGTAGACATTATTAATGCTATAATTAATGAGATTGAAGTGCCTTAAAATTTGTAATCGTGTAATTTTTTAAGTGTTTACAATTACACGCAAACTACAATTACACTTTTAAACAACTAAACAATTACTCATTGGATACAAAGGAAATACTAAAAAAGGTTCGTAAAATAGAAATTAAGACAAAACGTTTGTCTAATGATATTTTTGGTGGCGAATACCACTCGTCATTTAAAGGACGTGGTATGACTTTTTCTGAAGTAAGACAATACCAATTTGGCGATGATGTTAGAGCCATCGATTGGAATGTTACCGCGCGTTACAACGAACCCTATATTAAAGTTTTTGAAGAAGAGCGAGAACTAACCATGATGTTATTGGTAGATGTATCTGGCTCAGAATTATTTGGTACATCAACTCAGTTTAAAAAAGATACTGTTACAGAAATTGCTGCTACATTAGCCTTTTCTGCAACACAAAACAATGATAAAGTTGGTTTAATTTTATTTTCTGATGATGTAGAACTATACATTCCGCCTAAAAAAGGGAAAAGTCATGTTTTAAGAATTATTAGAGAGTTGATAGAATTTAAACCAAAAAGCAAGCAAACAAATATTGCTGCAGCTTTAAAGTTTTTATCTAGTGTGCTAAAAAAAAGAGCCATTGTTTTTATGCTGTCTGACTTTATGAATGATGATTATGAAAAAACACTTAAAATAGCAGCAAAAAAGCACGATTTAACAGGTATTCGAGTGTTTGATAAGTATGATGAAGAAATTCCGAATTTAGGGATGATTCCTTTATTAGATGCCGAAACTGGCAAGGTACAATTGGTAAACACAGCCTCTAAATCGGTAAGAAATAGTTACAAAGCAAATGCTTTGCGTTTAAATGACTATTATACAAATATCTTTAAAAGAGGAGGTGCTGGCGCAATTAACACAAGAGTTGATGAAAATTACGTTAAAAAACTTTTAGGGTATTTTAAACAAAAAGGGCGTTAACCTCTAAAAATTAGGTCGAGTAACTTTGAGAAAAATGAACAAATTTGCATCGAAATCTATTAAAATGAAAAAACAACTATTATATATATTCTTATTTATTGCTACGCTAAGTTTTGCTCAAAAACCGATGGTAAACGCAGCTATAGACACTACGAATATTAGAATTGGCGAACAGTTTCAGTTAAAAATCTCTGTAAACGACATTCAGAATGTTATTATTCCTAAAATAGCGCTAAAAGGACTAGAAATAGTAGACTCTACAAAAGTAGATACCGTTAAAAACACCTTAATAAAAAAATATACTTTAACAGGTTTTGATAGTGGTGCATTTTACATCCCTCAGCAACAAATATTTGTAAAAAACCAGGCATTTTTAACAGACTCTTTATTGGTAAATGTGGCTACAATAGCCATTGACACTACTAAAATTAAAAAATTTCCAATAAAAGCCATTAAAAGCGAACCTTATGTTTTTGATGATTATAAACTGTATGTTTATCTTGGTTTACTTGCCTTGCTGCTAATTGCATTTGGTATTTACTGGTTTGTAATTAGAAAAAAGAACGAAGAAAAAGAAATTTTTACAGAACCGTTATTGCCTCCGTTCGAAGAAGCACTTTCTAAATTAGAAATTTTAGACAAAAAATTATTGTGGCAAAACAATAAAATAAAACAATATTATAGCGAATTAACAGAAATTGTTAGAGGTTATATTGAGCGAGAACTAAAAGTACCTGCGTTAGAAAAAACTACCGATCAGGTTTTAGACATGCTTAAAGATTTTAAAGATGCAGAAACTATTTTAACATCCGAAGAAACAATAAAAAAATTAAAGGAATTGTTACAAGAAGCAGATTTAGTGAAATTTGCAAAATCGAAACCTTTAGCAATTGAAATAGAAGAAGACAGAAAAGATGCTCAAGAAATAATAAGCAACTTAAAGCCGAAACCAATTATAGAAGAAAATAATGATGAATTGGAGTAATTTAGAATTTAACAATCCTGAGTTTTTATGGCTATTAATTGCAATACCAATCATTGCAACTTGGTATTTTTTAACGCAAAAAAGCAATGCCGCAATATTAACAATGCCAACTACAAAAGGTTTTAAAACATCGTCTGTTTTACCAAAATTAAAACCTGTTTTATACCTATTAAGACTATTGGTCTTGTCTGCAATAATTGTTGCATTAGCAAGACCAAGAAATGTGTCTGTAAGCAAAAAAACCAAGACCAATAAAGGGATTGATATTGTAATGGCTATCGATGTGTCTGCTAGTATGTTGGCAAGAGATTTAAAACCAAATAGATTAGAAGCGCTTAAAAAAGTAGCCATAGATTTTGTAGACAGAAGACCCAACGACAGAATAGGGATTGTAGTTTATGCCGGAGAAAGTTTTACGCAAACACCAATTACAAGTGATAAAAGCATTATAAAACGAACCATTTCTGAACTAAAATGGGGGCAATTAGAAGGCGGCACTGCAATAGGGATGGGCTTGGGTTCTGCCGTAAATAGACTTAAAGAAAGTACTGCAAAAAGTAAAATTATAATTCTACTAACAGACGGCGTTAATAACTCTGGTAATATAGACCCAAGAACAGCAACAGAGCTAGCCAAAGAGTTAAAAATTAAAACCTATACAATTGGTATTGGTACAAACGGAATGGCAGATTTTCCTTGGAGTAGAGACCCAAGAACTGGCAATTTACAGTTTAGAAAACAACAAGTTGAAATAGACGAAGCGCTTTTAAAAGAAATTGCTACAGAAACAGAAGGAAAATATTTTAGAGCAACCGATAATGTTTCTTTAAAAGAAATTTATGATGAAATAGATACGCTAGAAAAAACAAAGATTGAAGAATTTAAATATTACAATTATCAAGAAAAATATAGACTTTTCGTCTTTTTAGGACTCGGGTTTTTAATCTTAGAATTTATTTTAAAAAACACAATTTTTAAATCATTTATTTAAAAAGAAGTGTAATTGTTGAATCGTGTAATTGTTAAAAAATGTACTTATTTTCATTTGAGAAATTAGAAGTTTGGAAAGAGGCAATACATCTTTCTAAAGAGATCTATAAAGTAACCTCTTCTTTTCCGTCAGAAGAAAAATTTGGGTTAACAAGTCAGATTAAAAGAGCTACAAACTCGATTGCTGCTAATTTAGCTGAAGGCACATCTAGAATTACAAATAAAGACAAGGCCCATTTTACAACAATTGCTTTTAGCACAACAATGGAAGTATTAAATCATCTAATATTATCAAAAGAGTTAGAATTTATTTCTGAAGAAGAATATCAAAAATTAAGAAACTAAATTTATAAAATATCTAACATGCTAAATGCTTTGCGAAAAGCACAATTAAACAATTAAACAGTTAGACAGTTAGACAGTTACACCTATTTAAAATGTACAAAATAGAAGCACCAACTTATTTTTATTTACTAATTATCATTCCGATAATGATTGTTATTTTCTTATTGGTTTTATGGTGGAAAAAAAGTGCGCAAAGAAAATTTGCAGACGCTAGTTTATTAGAAAAATTAGCGCCCAACACCTCTACTTTTAAGTCAACATTAAAGCTAATTGTTTTACTCTTAGGAATGTTCTTTTTAATTGTTTCTTTAGTAAACCCAAAAATGGGTACAAAACTAAAAACAGTAAAAAGACAAGGGGTAGATATTGTATTTGCCCTAGATGTTTCTAAAAGTATGTTAGCAGAAGATATTGCGCCCAACAGACTAGAAAAAGCAAAGCAAATAATTACAAAAACCATTGACAAACTAGGCTCTGATAGAGTTGGAATAATTATTTATGCAGGTAATTCTTATCCGTTACTTCCTATAACTACAGATCATGCGGCAGCAAATATGTTTCTGCAAAATGCAAATCCAGATATGGTTTCTAGCCAAGGTACCGATATTAATGGGGCATTAGAATTGGCAAAAACCTATTATAATAATGATGATCAAACCAACCGTTTTTTAATTATTATTTCTGATGGAGAAGATCATCAAGAAGAAACAAAACAAGTAGCACAAAATTTAGCAAACGAAGGGGTTAAAATATATACAATTGGTGTGGGAACAGAAAGTGGCGGACCAATACCTTTAAGAGTAAATGGTTCTATGATTGGCTATAAAAAAGACAACAAAGGAGAAACTGTTATTACTCAAAGAAAACCAAAGGTTTTACAAGGCATTGCGAATGCTGCAGAGGGTAGTTATATAGACGGTAATATCACCGAAAACCCAGTAAAGCAAATTGCAGATGTGATTGCAAATGCCGAAAAAAATGAATTTGAAACAAAACAATTTTCAGATTACAAAGACCAATTTCAATGGTTTTTAGCAGCTGGTTTGCTTTTTTTAATTATTGATGTTTTCTTTTTTGAAAAGAAAACAAAGTGGTTGAAAAAAGTAGATTTGTTTAATGAAGAAAAAAATAAAAATTAACATGAAACACTTATTCAATCTTTCTATTGTTTTCTTGATGTTTTTTTCATCAACAATAATCTTTGCACAAAAAGACTCTATTTCTCAGCAACGTAAAGCTAGAAAGTTGTTGCGACAAGGAAACGAATTGTACAAACAAAAAAATTATACCGATGCTTCTGTTGCTTATCAAAAAGCGTTAACACAAAATGCAAAATATAAAAAAGCGAGTTATAATTTAGGAAATGCCTTATATGAAAATAAGAACTTCAAAGAGGCTATACCGCAATACGAACTAACAGCAGAAACGGCTAAAAATAAATTTACAAAAGCAGAAGCATTCCATAATATTGGCAATGCCATGATGGAGCAAAAGCAATATCAACCTGCTGTAGATGCATATAAAAATGCCTTAAGAAACAACCCTAATGATGATGAAACCCGATATAATTTAGCAGTTGCGCAACAGCTTTTAGAAAAAGAAAAACAAGACAACAAAGATAATAAAGACAAGAAGGATAATAAGGACGACAAGAAAGACAAAGATAAGGACGATAAAAAAAATAAAGACGATAACAAAGACGGTAAAAAGGATAAAGACAAGAAAGACGAAAAGAAAAAGGATGGTGAAGGAGATAAAGATAAAAAACAAGACCCTAAAAAGAACGAAAATAAAGAACAACAAAAACCAAAGCCTCAGCAAGGAAAAATGACACCTCAACAGGTAAAGCAACTTTTAGAGAGTTTAAACAACGAGGAGAAAAAAACTCAGAAAAAAATGAATGCTAAAAAAGCAAAGGGTAAAAAAACAAAACAAGAAAAAGATTGGTAGTTTTGCAACCAATCAGTTTTTATAAAAGAAGTATATTTTTAGATAGATGAAAGGTAAAATAGTATTTATATTCTTATTGTTAACCTGCATTTTTACCAATGCACAAGATGTCTCTTTAGTAGCAAAAGTGAGTAAAAATAAGTTGGGTTTAAACCAGCGTTTACGCATCGAGTTTTCTATAAACAAACAAGGTGGCGATAATTTTACTGCTCCGAAGTTTACTAACTTTAAAATTGTTGGTGGTCCTAGCCAGTCTGTTAGTCAGTCTTGGATTAATGGAAAAGCAAGTTTTTCTCAATCTTACACATACATTCTAGAACCTAAAATAAAAGGAGAACTTACCATTAAGCCTGCCAGTATTTTAATTGGCGGTAAAACAATAATGTCTGAGCCTATAAAAGTGATTGTTTTAGACGCTGTAGCGGTGCCTAAAGACCCAAACAACCCAAACTATGTTGCGCAACAAAACATTCATTTAGTAGCAGAAATATCTAAATCGGCACCTTATGTTGGTGAAGGTATTTATGTTGAATATCGATTGTATGTTAGCGAAAACATAAGTGTTTACGATACTGGTGTTACCGAAGCACCTAAATACAATGGTTTTTGGAATCAAGAAATAAAAGTTAATAGTTATCCTGTTAAAATGGGTAAATACAATGGCGAAGATTATCGATATATTGTATTGCAAAAAGCATTGTTAATACCTACTAAAACAGGTAAATTAACAATAGACCCAATGAAAATGGATATTGTTATTGGTGTGCCAACTGGTAGAGCAGATTTTTTTGGAAATGTAATTACTAGAAATATTAGAAGAGAATTTGCATCCACTAAAAAAGTAATTCGCCCAAAAAGTCTTCCTTTAAATGGAAAGCCTGCAAACTTTTCTGGTGCTGTTGGTGATTTTAATTTTGATGTTGCCTTAAAGAATGACATTTTAAAAGCCAATGAAAGTGCTCAATTAAAGGTTGCTGTTTCTGGTAAAGGAAACCTAAAATTATTTGAATTACCAGAAGTTACTACTCCTGTAGAATTAGAAAAATACCAACCCGAAAGAAAAGAAAGTGTAAACATAAACGCTGGCGGTATTTCTGGTTCAATCTCTGATGTGTATACAATAGTACCGCAATACAAAGGAAAATATAAAATACCAAACCTCTCTTTCTCTTATTTTAATCCGAAAGAAAAAAAATACCATACCATAACTAGTAACGATTTTTATGTTGATGTTTTACAAGGAAAAGAGCTACAACCTGCTATAGTAGAAAATGAAGTACAAAAACAAAACGTTATAGCTACTGGTAAAAACTTTAGGTATATTGCTACAAAAACTTCTTTTAACAAAATTGCAACCACCGATTTCTTTAAATCTAACAGCTATTACTTGTTATTATTACTACCATTATTTGCAATACCTATTGTAATTTTTATCAGCAAGAATAATGAAAAAAGAAACAAAGATTTTGCAGGCAACAAACAAAGAAAAGCAGAAAGGTTGGCTAAAAAATATTTACAAGAGGCTAGCAAACACTTAGGTAAAAAAGAGGCTTTTTATGAAGCTTTAGAACGTGCCTTACATAATTATTTAAAAGCAAAACTAGGTGTTGAAACTGCAGAAATTAGTAAAGAAAACATTACAGAAATATTAATGGATAAGCAGGTAGAAGCTACAACAATCAATCAATTAATTGATGTGTTAAAAAGTTCAGATTTTGCAAGATACACACCATTTACTGCAACTCAAATGAAAGAAGAGCTAGAAAAAGCCAAACAAGTAATTATTAAATTAGACAAACAGTTTTAAGATATGAAAAAATTTGTTTTTTTAATGCTATTCATTATCACCTCTATAAGCGCACAAGAGGTAGATAGCTTATTTGTAAGCGCTAACAATTATTATAAAAATGGCGACTATAAAAATGCAATAGAAGCTTATAAAAACATTGCCTCTAAAGAATTAGTTTCTTCTGAACTTTTTTATAATTTAGGAAACGCCTACTATAAAATAAACAAAGTAGGACCCGCAATCTATTACTATGAAAAAGGATTAAAGCTAAACCCTTTACAAGAAGATATAAAAAACAACTTAGTGTTTGCTAAGCGCTTGGCCTTAGATAATATTGAAGCCTTGCCAAAGACCATTTTTCAAAAAATAAACATAAACTACTTACAAAAACTAAGCTATAACCAATGGGCAATTGTTGTTGTAGTTGTTTCATTTTTTACCAGTCTTTTATTTTTACTATTTTATTTTGCAAGCTCTCCAGCAAAAAAAAGAGGCTATTTTACATTTAGTATTCTAAGTTTATTGTTACTTTTAACAACAGTATCTATCACCTATAACCAATATGGTTTTAGTAAAAACAACATAGAAGCTATTGTTTTTAGCACAAAAACAGAAGTTAGAAATGCACCCACATTAAATGCAGAAGAAGTATTTACATTACACGAGGGCGCAAAAGTTTTTGTTTTAGATGCAATTGATAATTGGAAAAAGATTAAATTGGCTGATGGAAAAGTTGGCTGGATCATTGCTGACGAAATAAAAGAAATATAAAAATTTGATTACAAGAAGAATAACTATCATATTAATATTCATTTTTACACTTTTTATTGTGAGTCCTGCAATAATTTCTGTGGTAGAGAAAAACGTTGATATGTCTATTCTTTTTAACATAAGCGAAGAGGAAAATAGTAAGACAGAAATTTCTAAAGTCTTTGATTTAGAAATTGACCAACAAAAAAGTGCGTTCTCTATTTTTAATTCTTTAAAAGAGCACGCTAACATTCCTTTTTATAGTAAAGAATATACCCCTATTTTTTTAGAAAAAAGTTTTCCTCCTCCCGAATTAGTATAACATTCTCTAAAAAAATCAACCCATTTAATTTTAACGAAACCTACCTTTATAACACGTAGGTAAAATAATAATTATGAAAAAAATATTTTCTAACATTAAAGGAGATGCTTTTGGAGGTATTACAGCAGGTATTGTTGCCCTACCTTTAGCACTCGCATTCGGTGTCTCTTCTGGCCTTGGCCCTACAGCAGGTTTATATGGCGCTATTTTTATCAGTTTTTTTGCAGCCCTTTTTGGAGGCACAAACACTCAAATATCTGGGCCAACTGCCCCTATGACTGCCGTAAGTATGGTTGTTATTGCCGGTATTATTGCTGCTAATGATGGCGATGTTACCAAAGCCTTGCCCGCAATTTTAACTGTATTTGTATTGGCTGGTTTGTTTCAAATTGGTTTGGGAATTATTGGTTTGGGTAAATACATCCGTTACATTCCCTACCCTGTTGTTTCTGGTTTTATGACTGCAATCGGACTTATAATTCTTTTAACACAAGTACTTCCTTCTGTAGGATATTATCCAAAAGAAGATACTGAATTTGTATCAACATTTAAAGCTCAAGCAGAAGAGGTTATTTTAGAAAACATTTTAAAAGAAGAAGCTGGCGAAGGTATTTTAGTCTTAGAAAATTTTAAAGAAACAATCAGTAGAGCTTCGCAAATTTCTTCGGATGATATCTTAAAAGAATCGCAAACTTTAGCCGCAAAAGAGACCTCTGGTGCTTTGGGTGCAATTAAAGCCATTCCGAAAGCACTAAAAAACATTAACTTACTAGAGTTATTGTTAGCACTTGGCACCATTGTTATTATATATGGTTTTAAAAGAATTACAACTAAAGTACCAAGTACACTGGTTGCATTAATTGTAGTATCTGGCATTGCTGTTTTCTTTGGATTGGATTACCGAACAATACAAGAAATTCCTAGTGGAATACCACAAATTAAATGGGAAATTTTTACAGGTTTTTCTCTATCCAGTCTAACACCCTATATTTTTACCGCTTTAACGCTAGCGCTTTTAGGCGCTATTGACTCGCTATTAACCAGTGTGGTTGCAGACAACATGACTAAAACCAAACACAAGCCTAATAAAGAATTAGTTGGGCAAGGTATTGGTAATACGATAGCGGCCTTATTTGGTGGTATACCAGGAGCAGGAGCAACTATTAGAACCGTAGTAAATATAAACGCCGGTGGTAAAACAAAGCTTTCTGGTATGATTGCTGGTTTAATGTTACTTGTAATTATGTTAGGTTTAGGCCCTGTAGCATCTAAAATACCTGCAGCAGTTTTGGCAGGTATCTTAATTACTGTAGGTATTGGGGTAATGGATTATAAAGGTCTAAAAGCGATTCCTAGTTTGCCAAAAGACATTAAATTAGGACCACTAAAGTTAAGTTCTGAAGTACTAATAATGATAATTGTTTTATTATTATCTACCTTTTGGAATTTAGTTTATGCCGTAGGAATCGGACTTGTAATTGCTTCTTTAATGTTTATGAAGAAAATAGGCGATTTAACAGCTGAAAGATCTGATGTTAAAGCGTTGGATGAAGAGGCTTGGCCTGATGAAAAAGGATTTCCGAAGAATTTAAAGGAAGAGGTTTTTATCAAACACATTAAAGGACCTTTGTTTTTTGGTTCTACAAGTGATTTTCAAGCGTTATCCGAACAAATACCTGATACTGCTAAAACAGTAATTATGCGTCTAGGTAGAATGCAATATATGGATCAATCGGGGCTTTATGCTATGGAAGACATGTTGCAAGATTTAAAAACAAAAAATGTAGAAGTATTGTTTGTAAACTTACTACAACAACCTAGGTATATGATGGAACGTATTGATATTATTCCAGATTTTATACCTAAAAATCATATTTTTAAATCCTTTGACGAATGTGCTAAATGGATTCAAAAAAATATAAAAGATACAAACTAACAAAATCAAAAAATTATGAAAAACACTTATTATCACCAACTATTAGACAATAATAAAGATTGGGTACAAAAGAAATTAGACACAGATCCAAAATATTTTGAAGAACTATCTAAAGGTCAAAAACCGCCTGTTTTATGGATTGGTTGTGCAGATAGTAGAGTGCCTGCAAACCAAATAACGGGCACCTTACCAGGAGAAATATTTGTGCATAGAAATATTGCAAATATGGTAGTACACACAGACATGAATATGTTAAGTGTACTAGATTATGCTGTAAATCATTTAAAAGTAAAACACGTTATTGTTTGCGGTCATTATGGTTGTGGTGGTGTACAAGCTGCAATGCAGAATAAATCTTTAGGGTTGATTAATAAATGGATCAGAAATATTAAAGAAGTATACAAAGATAATTATACCGAACTTAAAAAAATACCAGACGATCAAAAGAGGTTTGATAGATTGGTAGAGTTAAACGTAATTGCACAAGTATACGATTTGGCAAAAACATCGATCATTCAAAGCGCCTGGAAAAGTGAATCTGGCCTAGAAATACATGGTTGGGTGTATGGTTTAAATGATGGTATTATTAAAGATTTAAAAGTATCTATGGATAGTGCCGCTCATTTAGATGATATTTTTACATTAGATTTAGATTAAATACATAAAAAAGCCATCAGAAAAATTAATCTTCTGATGGCTTTATAAAAAATAATAGCCCTTAAAACATTTGAATTACTGCATAATAAATGGGCATACCAATAGTAATATTAAAAGGAAAGGTAATACCTAAAGCCATGGGCACGTAAATACCTGCGTCTGCTCTAGGTTCTGCTAGTTTCATAGTAGCAGGAACCGCAATATAAGAAGCGCCTGCAGCTAAAATTGCAAACAACAATCTATTGCCTTCACTAGAGGTGATGTATTGACTAAAATACGCTACAACTACTCCATTTAGTAGTGGTATTACAATACCAAAAACAAATAAGAAAATACCGTGCTTTTTAAAGCCTTTAATTCTACTGGCAGTTAGCATTCCCATTTCTAGTAAAAATAAAGATAAAAACCCTTTAAAAATATCTGTTGTAAAAGGCTCTATACCTCTTGCCTGACTTGCATCGGCAACCAAACCAATTACCAAACTACCAATAAGCATTAATACGCTACCACCGGTAAAAGAATGAGCTACTAACTTAGGAATCGATTTATTTTCTTTGCGAGTTTTATCAAAAAGAACAATTAAAACAACTCCTACAATAATGGCTGGCGATTCCATAATAGCCATAATAGCCACCATATGACCGCCATAGCTTATACCCTGATTTTCTAAAAATGCAACTGCGGTTACAAAAGTTACTGCACTTACAGAGCCATAAGCTGCAGCAATTGCGCCTGCATTTGGAGTACCCACTTTTTTCTTTAACAAAAAGAAAGAATACACAGGGACAATAGTAGAAAGGATAATTGCAAAAATAATTGAATACACTATTTCGGTATCAAAAGTACTATGAGAAAGCTCTTGACCTCCTTTAAAACCGATGGCAAATAGTAAATAAAGTGAAATAAATTTTGAGGAAGAAGCAGGTATTTTTAAATCGCTTTTTACAATAGTTGCAAAAATACCCAAAATAAAAAATAATAGAACTGGGTTTGTTAAGTTGCTAATTAAGACATCTACATTCATTTGTTTTTGTTTTTTGGGCAAAACTAACACCTATAAATCATATATTTTTATTTAAATTTGTTATGTTATACATAACAATAATTTATGAATTTTACTTTACATCAATTAAAAATATTTACAACAATTGTAGAAAAAAATAGCATTACAAAAGCTGCGAATATGTTAAATATGACTCAGCCAGCGGCTTCTATTCAATTAAAAAATTTTCAGAACCAGTTCGAAATTCCTTTATCAGAAATTATAGGAAAACAATTTTATGTTACAGAATTTGGAAGAGAAATTTACGAGAAGGCTACCGAAATACTAAAAAAAACAGATGAAATAAAGTATAAGACAGCTGCTTTTAAAGGATTATTGTCTGGTAAATTAAGCCTCTCTGTGGTATCTACAGGAAATTATGTAATTCCTTATTTTTTAAATGGTTTTCTAAAAAAACACCCTAAGGTAGAGTTGGTTTTAGACGTTTCTAACAAAGCAAAAGTGGTGAAAGATTTAGAGCAAAATTTGGTTGATTTTTCTTTAGTTACTGTAACACCGAAACATTTAGATTTGTTAGAACTGCCTATTATGGAAAATAAACTTGTTTTGGTGGCTTCTAAAAATAGCGAACTGACAAAAAGAAAAGGAGAATCTATTTTAAAATCGACCCCATTAATTTTTAGAGAAGAAGGTTCGGGAACAAGACATACCATGCAACAATTTTTTAAAAAAGAGAAAATTTTACCAAAAATTAAATTAGAACTTACTTCTAATGAAGCTATTAAACAAGCGGTAGTTGCTGGTATTGGAGCGTCTATTGTCTCTCTTTTAAGTATTAAGAATGAATTGCATCAAAAGGAAATTAAAATAATTCCTGCAAAGGGACTTCCATTAAAATCTGATTGGAAACTAATTTATTTAAAAAACAAAAAACTATCTCCTGTAGCAATTGCCTTTTTAAATTATGTGAAAACAGAAAAAGAAAATGTTATTAAAAACGATTATGGTTGGTTAAAAACACTAGACAGCAAAGGGTAACAAAATTACTCTTCTGAAGATTCTATATGTTCTTTAATAATTGAAGGAAAAATAGTTGGGGCAATTTTTTTAACGGGTTTGTATAAAATAGAGGTGTTTAATGTTTCTTTTTTAACAAAAGGGATGGTGTCATTCATTTTTCCGAAGAAAATAAAGACAACACTTAAAATTAAACCTATTTTTAAGGCTCCGAAGACGCCACCTACAATTTTATTGATTATACCTAATGATGCAAAATCTGCAATTTTAGTTAGTAATTTACCTAGTAAAGAAATTGCGATGATAATTACCACAAAAGTGATTGCAAAAGAAACTAAAGAAACATATTCTGCCTGCCAAGAAACGGCTTCACTTAAATAATCTGATATAAAATAAGAGAAATGAATAGCGCCGTATACACCAGCAACTAATGCCGCTAAAGAGGCAACCTCTACAAATAACCCTTTCATTAAACCTCTTACAAAGCCAAAAAGTAATAATGCAGCGATAATAATATCAAAAACATTCATAAAAAATAATTTTTTCAAACCTACATAATTTTTTTTACAATTTAAAAATGTCGGTTGTATCTTTGAGGGACTAAATAAAACACAAAATGCCAGAAATAGTTAGTTTAAAAGAAAAATGGAATTTATTAATAGAAAAGCTAACCAAGCAATTTGCCGAAGGTGATACTTTAAATATTGATGCTGTTATTTACTTGGTGGGCGTTCAAGAATTAGGACAAGGACATCGGTCTTTTAAAAAAGACGAAAAGGTAAACCTAATGCACATTGCAATTTGTAAATTACTAGAACCATATGGGTATTATGAGTTTGATTATTTTGATGAAGACGGTTGGCCACACTATAAAACACTTACAGAATTGCCAAACCTGAAACCAGGAGAACAAACTGTTTTAATGAAAGAAGCGATTGTAAATTACTTTGAAAATCTAAAGTTTATTTAGGCTAAGTAACACTCATTTTTCTTACTAAAACAGCAAATAAGTTCGGCAAAAAACGTTTTACATAGACGCCTAATTTTTCTTTTGAACCAGCAATATATACTTCTTTTCGGTTGTTTTTAATCGCCTTTAGCATTTGTATGGCACACTTTTCTGCAGACATTCCGTTTTCTGTAGCAGCATCCATTTTACCTAAAGCTTGTCCGTTACCTGTTAAGGCATTCTTAGAAATATTGGTCTGTACAAAACCAGGACAAAGCAATGTTACAGAAATATTATTGTGATGATTTTCTGCCCGTAAACTATCAAAAAAACCATGCAACGCATGCTTACTAGCAGCATAGCTAGAACGCAAAGGGGTGCCAATTTTACCCACAATGCTTGTAGTAACAGCAAAAACTCCTTTGTTTTTAGCTATAAAATGTGGTAAAATAGCTTTGGTTAACGCAACAGTGCCTAAATAATTAATATCCATTAACTGCTTATCTACCGCTATCGAGGTGTTATTGGCCAAAGAACGCTGACTAATACCACCATTGTTTATTAAAATATCAATACTACCAAAACAAGCAATAGCTTCTTTGGCTTTTAAGTGTAAATCGCTATAATTTTCTAAATCTAAAGCTACTATTTTTACTTGCTCTTTATCAATGCATAGACTTCTTACCGCTTCTAAAGCTTCTTCTTTTCTAGAAGACAAAATTAGTTTTGCGCCTTTTTTATTTAATTCTAAGGCCAAAGCTTTTCCTATGCCAGAAGAAGCGCCTGTTACCCATACAACCTTATTAGAAAAATACATGTTTGTTTTTTTGTTACAAGATACCGAATTTGTTTCAGAAATAGTATTTTTGGTATTGTTGTTAGAATAAAGGATTTACAAGAAATAAAAAACCTATCGTAAAAATGAAACAAATACTTATTTTATTACTATTCATTAGCTCTTTTACACAGGCGCAATTTTCTGTAAACGGAACACTAACAAGCTCTTTAGAAACAGACTGGGTTATTTTGTATAAAATAGAAGGTGCAAGACAAAAGTTTATACAAAATACAACGCTTAAAAAAGATAGTGTTTTAATTGATGGTGAAAAACAAGAAATAAGTACTTTTAAATTCGATTTATTACAAGACACAAAAAAAGGCACCTATAGAATTAGTTATAAAACGGATGGTACTGGTTTTTTAGATTTTATTTTTAATAATGAAAATGTAAGTGTGGCGTTTCATCCAGAATATCCAGAACAAACTGCTATTTTCTCTGAGTCTGAAGAAAATATTGTTTACAGAGAGTACCTTAATGAAATTTTGCCCGCACAACAAAAATTAGATTCTCTACAAATTACTGCATTACAACAACCAAATATAAATCTAAGTTCTAATTACGTTAGCCTACTGTCTCGTATTCTACAAATTCAATCAAAATACATTACTGAAACGCAAGGCATGTATGTGCAACCTTTTATAAAAGCGACTTTAAGAACTAATTCGGATGAAATTAAAACAAGTGCAAAAGAGTATATGACAACCATTTCAAGTACTTTTTTTGATCATATGGATTTTTCAAATCAAGCGCTAAAAAGCTCAGCTTTTTTAATCAACAGAATTACAGATTTTGTATTCTACATCAACTATTCTGAGAACCCTGAAGTTCAGCAAAAAATTTATAAAAAATCTATACAAACAGTGTTTTCTAAAATTGATGATGATGCCTTTAAAAGTGAGGTAATTGAGTTTTTAATTGCGCAATTTGAAACAACTAAAAACTTAGAAATTATAGATTTTTTATTTGAAGAATACTATGATAAACTACCAGAAATACATCAAAACACAACATTTGCTTCTGAAAAAAAGAGTTTGTTTGCCTCTGAAATTGGAAGAATTGCTCCTGATTTTAGTTGGGTAGAAAATGGAAAAACACTACAATTACTATCTTTAGAAGAAGCCAAAAACTATGTGTTGGTTTTTTGGAGTACAACTTGCTCACATTGTTTAAAAGAAATTCCTGAAGTACACACCTATTTAAATGATAAAAAAGACGTAAAAGTTATAGCCGTTTCTTTAGAAAAAAACGATTTTGGCTGGAAAAACAAGATTGTTAATTTATCTAATTGGCACCATGTACTAGGCTTGAACAAGTGGGAAAATAAGATTGCTAGAACTTACAACATCATGGCTACACCAACCTATTTTGTTCTAGATAAAGACAAAAAAATTATTGCAAAACCAGCGGAGTTAGAAGATTTAAAACTATTTATAGAAGGAGTTTCAGAAAAATAAACACTTAAAAATATAAAAAAGCATCTTTTAAATGTGTAATCTCTATATTGTTTTTTTGATGTAAAATAGCAACAATATCAAACCGCACCTCTGCGTCTACATCTCTTTGAACTACATAATAATCCATTGCAGAAACCATTAGCTTTATTTTTTTAGCATTAACAGCGTCTTGCGGGTCTTGAAAATAATCTGAAGACCGTGTTTTTACTTCTATAGCAGCTAAAATTTGACCTTTTTGAGCAATAATATCTATTTCGGCTTTTAAATAACGATAGTTGGTTTCTAAAATTTTATAGCCTTTTTTTATTAAAAAATCAACCGCAATTTTTTCGCCTTCTTTACCAAGTTCATTGTGTTGTGCCATTCTTAATTTTTAGAAAAATCTAGCAAACAATCTTCCATATCAACCTCTAAAGATACTTCTCTACCAAAAATTAAAGCTCTATTGTCGGGTTCGTGACCTGCCGGAAAGTTGAATAAAACGGGTATATCTTTAGGAATGGCTTCTAAAATTAATTGCTCTACAGAACTACCCCAATTAGTAGAATTCTTTTTAATTAAAGACAGGTCTCCAATAATAACAGCCTTAACTTTGGTAAAATAACCTGCACGTTTTAAGCTTTGCAACATTCTATCTATCGAGTATTTGTATTCGCCAACTTCTTCAATAAAAAGAATTTTATTATCAGTATTTAATTGACTTTCAGAACCTAACATAGACGCTAATATGGCTAAATTACCTCCTATTAATTGTCCTTTTAATTCGTTAATGTTTAACTGGCCTTTTCTATTGACTTCTTTATCTGTAAAGGCGTAACTTAATGTTTCTCCAAAAAGTGCTTTCTTAAAACTTGCAATGGTATTGGTAGTTTCGGCTGGTTTTTCTTCTAAGCTGGTAGCCATCATTGCATGCAAGGTTTCGAAACCTAAATGATGAATATGGTTGTGAAAAGCGGTAATATCAGAATAACCAATTACCCATTTTGGATTTTTTTTAAATTTTGAAAAATCTAACTTATCAAGTATTCTTACAGAGCCATATCCGCCTCTTGCAGCCCAAATAGCTTTGATATTTTTAGCATCTAATGCATCTTGAAAATCTTGACAACGCTCTGCATCAGTACCAGAAAAATGATTATTTTGGTTGAATAAATTTTTACCTAAAACAACTTTTAAACCCCAACTTTCTAATAATTTTTTAGCTTTTTCTATGGTTGCAGCTCTACCTTTTAAAATTCCTGCAGGTGCAACAATCGCAATTGTATCTCCTTTTTTTAGATATGGAGGCGCGGTTAATTTTTCTTGAGCATTTGTTATTAAAAAACTCAATAAAAGTAAAAGTGTACTTATTCTATTTTTCATTTCTATATATTTTGTACCAACCCAAACCTACCGTAAAACCAATAGAAGTTTCTTTAAAGCAGGTCTTTTTCTTATCAATAGCTGTCTAAAAATAGACTTATTGTAAATGTAGTAAAAAACCATGGCTTTTAAAAGGCTCTTTTTTGTACTTTTGCGCTACATTTTTTGTACCTAAAATTAAGAGAAACACTATGAGTGCTCCAAAAAGATATACAATTACAGCAGCTTTACCCTACACAAATGGCCCTATACATATTGGGCATTTAGCAGGTGTGTACGTTCCGGCAGATATTTATGCGCGTTATTTGCGTTTAACAGGCAAAGATGTTGCCTATATTTCTGGTTCTGATGAACATGGTGCAGCCATACCAATGAGGGCAAAGAAAGAAGGTGTTTCTCCGCAAGTTATTATTGATAAATACCACACAATTATTAAAAAATCTTTCGAAGATTTTGGGATCTCTTTTGATAATTATTCTAGAACTTCTGCGCAAGTACATCACGAAACTGCTTCAGAATTCTTTACAAAAATGTACAATGATGGTGAGTTTGTAGAAGAGGTTTCTGCACAATTATACGATGCAGAAGCAGATCAATTTCTTGCAGATAGGTTTGTGGTAGGAACTTGTCCGAAATGTGGATTCGAAGAAAGTTACGGAGACCAATGCGAAAGTTGTGGTACCTCTCATAACGCAACAGATTTAATCAATCCAAAATCTTCTATTACCGGAAATACTCCTACCATTAAAGAAACAAAACACTGGTTTTTACCTTTAGACAAACATGAAACATTTTTAAGAGAATGGATTTTAGAGGGTCATAAAAAAGACTGGAAACCAAATGTATATGGTCAGGTAAAAAGTTGGATTGATGACGGATTAAGACCTAGAGCCGTAACTAGAGATTTAGATTGGGGCATACCTGTACCCTTAAAAGATGCAGACGGAAAAGTGTTGTATGTTTGGTTTGATGCGCCAATTGGCTACATTTCATCAACCAAAGAATGGGCAGAAAGAGAAGGTAAAAACTGGGAAGATTACTGGAAAAAAGACGATACAAAATTGGTGCATTTTATTGGGAAAGACAATATTGTTTTTCACTGTATTATTTTCCCGAGTATGTTAAAAGCGCATGGTGATTATATTTTACCAGACAATGTACCTGCTAACGAGTTTTTAAATTTAGAAGGCAATAAATTATCAACTTCTAAAAATTGGGCTGTTTGGTTGCACGAATATTTAGAAGAATTTCCTGATCAGCAAGATATTTTGCGTTATACATTAACTGCAAATGCACCAGAAAGTAAAGACAACGATTTTACTTGGAAAGATTTTCAGGCAAAAAACAACAACGAATTGGTGGCTATTTTTGGCAACTTTATAAACAGAGTTGTAGTTTTAACCAACAAATATTACACAGGAATTATACCTACACCTAACGATTTTACAGAAGTAGATGAAGATGTTTTAGCTGCTTTAAAAGAATTTCCGAACACGATTGGAAAATCTATACAAAGATATCGTTTTAGAGAAGCAAGCCAAGAATTAATGAATTTGGCAAGACTAGGAAACAAGTATTTAGCAGATGAAGAACCCTGGAAAGTAATAAAAACAGATGCAGATCGAGTGCAAACAATTATGTACGTTGCGCTACAAATTTCAGCTGCATTAGCGGTTTTATCTGAGCCATTTATTCCTTTTACTGCTAGCAAACTAAAGGGTATTTTAAATATGAATAGTGATGTTTTAAAAAATTCTTTAACTTGGAAAGAAGTTAGTGAAAAAGACATTTTAATTCCTGCAAATCATCAAATAAATAAAGCAGCGTTGTTGTTTTCTAAAATTGAAGACCAAACAATAGCGACTCAAATAGAAAAATTGGAAGCAACAAAAATTGCCAACGAACAAGAAAACAAAGTTATAGAGCCACAAAAAGAAACGATAGAGTTTGACGATTTTACCAAATTAGACATTAGAATTGGTACTATTTTAGAGGCTGAAAAAGTAGCGAAAACTAAAAAGTTGTTAAAATTAAAAGTTGATGTTGGTATCGATACAAGAACCATTGTTTCTGGTATTGCAGAGAGTTTTTCTCCTGAAGATATTATAGGTCAACAAGTATCTGTTTTGGTAAATTTAGCACCCAGAAAAATACGTGGTGTAGAAAGCCAAGGAATGATTTTAATGACCGATACACCCGATGGTAAATTGGCTTTTATGGAGCCTGAAAAAGCGGTAAAAAACGGACAACAAGTTAGTTAATGCTAAAAATAGCATATCACCCAATTTACAAACATGAATTAAAAGAAGGACATCGTTTTCCTATGGAAAAATATGACCTTTTGCCTCAACAATTACTATACGAAGGAACTTGTAAAGAAGACAATTTCTTTACACCAGAAATAGCAGATAAAAGCCATTTTTTAACAGTACATGATTCTGATTATTTTTCTGATTTAGTAAATGGTACGCTTTCTCAAAAAGCAGCGCGTAAAATTGGTTTTCCGTTATCAGAAACTCTAATTAAAAGAGAAATGATTATTGCAGACGGCACTATCAAAGCATCAGAATTTGCTTTAAAAAACGGAATTGCAATGAATATTGCTGGTGGTACACACCATGCGTTTTCTAATAGAGGCGAAGCTTTTTGTATGTTAAACGACCAAGCCATTGGTGCAAAATATCTTCAAAACAAAGGCCTTGTAAATAAGGTTTTAATGATAGATTTAGATGTACATCAAGGCAACGGAACTGCAGAAATTTTTAAAAATGATGCTACCGTTTTTACATTTTCTATGCACGGTAAAAGTAACTATCCTTTTAAAAAAGAAATATCTGACTTAGATATTGCCATAGAGAACGATGCAAAAGACTTAGAGTATTTATCAATTTTAAAAGAAACTTTACCAAAACTCATCCAGCAAGAAAAACCAGATTTTATTTATTATTTATGTGGTGTAGATGTTTTAGAAACAGATAAACTAGGCAAAATTTCGCTAACCATAAATGGTTGTAAAGAAAGAGATCGGTTTGTTTTACAAACGTGCTTCAAAAATAAAATTCCGGTTATGTGCTCTATGGGTGGCGGATATTCACCAGACATAAAAACGATTGTAAATGCACATGCAAATACGTTTAGACTTGCTCAAGAATTGTATTTTTAAAAAAGACAAGTAATGTAAATTATTTATAAAACAAGCATCTTTTTAATAGTGAATTGGCATAGTTTTTGTTAATTTATAATTAAAAAAATAATATGCAGCTAAAAGAAAAAAAGTATTTCAGACCTATTGTATTAATATTATTAATCTCTCAATTCTATAGCTCTGCACAAGAGTTATATAAAGAAAAAAATATTGATACGGCTTTCTATCAATTTACACAAAAGCCTAGAGAAATTGCATACGTTCACTTAAATAAATCTACTTATATCGTAAATGAAGATATCGGCTTTACTGCATATCTTTTTAGTAAAAATGATAAGAAACTGTCTTTAGCGACAAAAAATCTTTACTGCGTAATTAAAGATAAAAATAACACAACAGTAAAAGAACAATTGTTAGAAGTAAAAAATGGAGTTGCAAACAACCTTTTTAAAATAGACTCTTTATTTTATTCTGGAGAATATACTTTTTTGGCCTACACAAATTGGATGAAAAATTTTAATGAACAAAACTTTTTTGCTTCCTCTTTTAATGTAATAGACCCAAATAAAACAAAAAGTATAGAGAATGAAAGTATTTCTAACCAAATAGATGCTCAATTTTTACCAGAAAGCGGTCACTTACTTTATAACATTAGAAACACAGTTGGAGTTATTTTAAAAAACAAACTTGGCTACGGTGTACCAAATGTTACTGGTGATATTATTGATGAAAAAAACGAAGTAATTACCTCTTTTAAAGTTAATGAACTTGGTATAGGTAGGTTTTCTATTGTTCCAGAAAAAAACAAAAGCTACACTGCTAAAATTACATGTAATGACGAAACTAGTATTTATAAATTAGATAAAATAGCACAAAATGGTATTATTCTATCTGCTATTCAGAAAAGAGGCGATGTCATAATTTCAATAAAAACAAATAATTTTACATTTAAAAACTTACAAAATGATAGCTATAAAGTAACACTTCATAACGGAACTAGTGTTACTTCATTTCCTTTTGACTTTACTGAAAAAACAGTTACCAAAATCTTTAAAAATGAAAATTTAACTCCTGGTATTAATATTTTTACTCTTTTTGATGAAAATAATAACCCAATTGCAGAAAGAATGGTTTTTAACCATGAAGGTATTAAGATTGCAAAGGCCAGTGCAATTAAAGTAAAAAAGAGATCAGATTCTTTGGCAATCTCATTTACCTATAAAAATGTAGATACTACAGCCTTAAACAATTTTAGCATTTCTGTATTGCCTTTAAAAACAAAAAGTTATACTCAACAACAAAATATTCTTTCTCAAACCTATCTACAACCTTATATAAAAGGCGCTATCGAAAATCCGCAATTTTACTTTAAGGACAATAGCAACGCTACAAAATATTATCTAGACAATTTACTATTAACACAAGGTTGGAGCAGCTATTCTTGGTATCATATATTTAATAGTTCGGCTAATTTAAATCACTTTTTTGAAAAAGGAATTACCTTAAAAGCTACAATAAACAATCCGTTAGGTAGTAAATATGTAATTTATAGTGGTAACAGTAGAAAGCCAAATTATTATGTTTTAAATAAAAATGAAAACGAATTTTTGGCAACAGATCTTTTTCCAAATTCAGAGGAGAGCATTAGAATATCTAAAATAGAAAATAAAGGAAAATTAGTACCCGCTAGATTGTATCCACAATTTTACCCAAACAATATACCAGAATTAAATAAAGAATATACCTTATTTAAAGATACGCAAAACATTGTCGTGGAAGAAAACACCATGAATAATGAAACACTTATAACCAACTCTATAAATGAAGTACAAGAAATAGATGAGGTAATTATAAAAGCGAATTTAGAGGAAAGAAGAATTGAGAAAATAAAAAGTAAGTCTTTTGGTAGAGCTGTAATTTTAAGCGATGCCGACAGAAAAGAAGGGGCAAACTTAGCTACTTTTTTAAACGCCAGGGGGTTTAATGCTTTTGATGATTTGGCCGGTAACTTTAGTATTAAAGCTAGAGGTGCCATCTCTATTAATGCCGGAGATACCCCGGTAATTTATTTAGATGGAATGCAGCTTTTTGACTTTAGTATTTTATCTAATTTTGATATGTCTATTATTGATTACATAGAAGTAAATAGAAATGGATTCGGAGAAGGCATCCGAGGAGGTGCAGGAGTTGTTAAAATTTTTACAGACCCAAGTTTAACCGTTGTTAAAAATGATACTAAGAGCACACAAGAGTTTCAGTTTCCGGTTACTTTTAGCAAAGAAAAAATATATTACACCCCTAAATATCAAAACTACAATAGTTCTTTTTATAGATCTTATGGTGTAATCGATTGGTTACCTATCAATAAAATTGATAATAAAAATAACATACAATTTAATATAGAAAACATACAATATAACAGTGTGAAAATATTTATTGAAGGTTATTCGAACGATGGTACTTTTATTTCTGAGACCAAAGAAATTGTACTAGATTAATTTTTTAACACATTAAAAGAGGTATTACTCGAAAGTAACTGCCTCTTTTAAATTTTTATCTAAAGTACTTAAATGTATATCCGCAGTTTTATCATCCCAAAGAAACGTATTTTTAAACTCTTGTAGCACTATACTTTTATACTCTTTTACGCTAGGCATATCAAAAAACAATCTTCCTGTTCTTCTCATAAAAAAGTCGGTTGGTGTGCAAGCCATTTCGTAGTTTATAGTAAACCAAACTTCTGCTTTTATTAACCTTTGTTGTTGATTTTCATCTAATAGAGTATCAAATTTCTTTAAAATTACATCTGTTTGTTGCCCATAATTGTACACTAAATATTCTGCATCTTTTTGTGTAAAACCAACCTCTGCTATTCTATTGTAAATAGCATCTATATAACTTTTAACCTCTTTGTAGTTTTTAAATGCACTACCAGAAAGAACAATCTTCTTAGTCTTAATTTCTTTAAAATCTTTATCAAATCTACGTTTGTACTTTTTTGCAACTAAGTCTACAATACGTTCTGCCATTTTTCGATAGCCTGTAAGTTTGCCGCCAGCAATTGAGATTAATTCTGTTTCTGAAACAAATAACTCGTCTTTTCTAGATAATTCTGATGCAGATTTACCCTCTTCATGTATTAACGGACGTAAACCAGCCCAAGAAGACTCTACATCATTTAAAGTTATATTAATTTCTGGAAACATATTGTTAACTGTAGAAATTAAATAAGTAGCATCTACCAAACTTGTGGCTACATTGTTTTTATCTTCTTGATAATTGGTGTCTGTAGTTCCGAAATAAGTAACTTTACCACGTGGTATTGCAAACATCATTCTACCATCTGGCACATCAAAATAAACAGATTGCTTAACAGGTAATTTATCATGAGGCACCACTAAATGAACCCCTTTTGTTAAGTGTAATCTTTTACCTGTTTTAGATTGGTTTGTTTGCCTTAATTCATCTACCCATGGACCTGTTGCATTTACAACATATTTTGCTTTAATAGAAAAACTTTTATCTGTAAACATATCTTTAACCTCTGCACCAACTACTCGGTTCTCTTTATAAATAAATGAAGTTGCCGCAGTATAATTTAAAATTGTTGCCTTATAATTTAAAGCCGTTTTTAACACTTCCATTGTCAATCTAGCATCATCGGTTCTATATTCGGCATAATACCCTGCGCCATTTAAAATTTTATTTGGCAACAGTGGTTCTTGTTTTAAAGCTTCTTTTTTATTTAACATCTTTCGTTTGTCTTCCCCTTCTACAGATGCTAAAATATCATACACTTTTAAACCAATTGACGTAAGCCAAGAACCATAAGTTCCGCCTTCTATTAAAGGTAAAATCATTTTTTCTGGCACTACTAAATGCGGTGCTAAATCATGTACAATTGCACGCTCTGTACCTACTTCTTTTACCAACCAAAAGTCGAATTGTTTTAAATAACGTAACCCTCCATGAATTAATTTTGTTGATTTACTTGAGGTACCAGAAGCAAAGTCGTCTTTTTCTATTAAAGCTACCTTCATTCCTCTAGAAGCCGCATCAAGAGCAATACCTGCACCTGTTATACCGCCACCAATTATTAGCAAATCGAACTCTGTCTCTTGTAAAGATGAAATGTTTTGTTTTCTATTTAGGTAAGAAAAATTAATCATAGTCTACATTTATTTATAAAATTACTTCTTTGCAAAATATGAAATTTTAACTATACAATTTTACGAAAACACAAAAAATAGGGTTAAATTTTACTTCTGAATTAGTAATTACTACCTTTATAAAAAAATATATTTATGGAATACGGTTTCTTATCTGTAGTACCTCCAATTATAGCCATTATTTTGGCACTAAGAACTAAACAAGTATACATTGCTTTGCTTTTTGGTATTTGGTTTTCTTGGTTAATTATAAAAGGTTGGAATCCTTTGGATGGCACATTGGCAATGATAGAAGGTCTGGTAAATGTATTTAAATCAGAAGGAAATACTAGAACAATTATGTTTAGTGCTTTGGTTGGAGCGCTCTTAATTTTTATTCAATTCTCTAGAGGTGTTGAAGGTTTTATCAACTTAATCAATAAAAAGTTAGCAAAATTAGAACATAAAAAAACCGGCTATAGTAGATTTATGGTGCAAGTATTAGCCGCATTTACAGGAATATTACTATTTGTAGAAACTAGTATTAGCTCTCTAACAGTTGGCACTTTATACAGACCTATTTTTGATACGTTAAAAATACCAAGAGAAAAACTAGCATATATAGCAGATGCAAGCTCTGCACCTTCTTCTATATTAATTCCGTTTAATGCTTGGGGTGCATTTATCATGGGGTTATTGTTAACTCAAGAGATTGACAAGCCTTTTTTGGTAATGATGAGTTCTATTAAATACAATTTTTACCCTTTGCTAGCCATACTAATTCTTTTTATTGTTATTCTAAGTAAAAAAGATATTGGATTAATGGCTAAAGCAGAAAAAAGGACTCAAGAAACTGGGAAGCTAATGAATGAAAATTCAAAGCCAATGGTTTCTGATTCTGTAACTTCATATCCGCCAAAAGAAGGCATAAAAGCAAAGGCATATAATATGGTAATTCCATTATTGGTAATGGTACTAATGATGCCTATAAACTTAATATATACCGGTTGGAATAATGTAAAAAATCCTACCTCTACTTTAAATCATATGCAGCAAGCAATTGGCGAAGGCTCTGGTTCTTCATCTGTTTTGTACGCTGTTATAACGGCGCTTTTAGTCGCTATGATTCTGTATTTTATTCAAGGAATTATGAAACCAAAAGAAGCAATTGATTTAACGCTAAAAGGCATAAGTGAATTAATGCCACTTGCCTTATTAATGTTACTTGCTTTTGCAATTGGCGACGCCTGTAAAGAGTTAGAAACTGGTATTTATATTGCAAATGCGTCTAAAGAATGGTTATCGCCAGAATTATTGCCTGCTGTTGTTTTTATAATCAGTTCTTTTATTGCCTTTTCTACAGGAACATCTTGGGGTACTTTTGCCATTATGCTTGCAATTTCTATTCCGATGGCAAATATTCACGCAGCAGATATTACGTTAATTGTTGCAGCAACTTTAGGTGGCGGAATTTTTGGTGACCACTGTTCTCCTATTTCAGACACTTCAATTATATCTTCGATGGCATCGGCAAGCGATCATATAGATCATGTAAAAACACAACTTCCCTATGCTTTAATTGGCGGAGTTATAACTGTTGCTTTATATTTATTGATTGGTTTTTTTGGGTGATAAAAAATAGATTGGTCAATTTTTAATGATAGAAATTACTTCTCACTGTTATGAGACTTCTCTCTACCGTTCAAAGTGACAAGGGTTGTGTTTTATTCGGTTTTGTGTCTATAAGTCTAACATCTAGCCTCTTTTCAACTTTTCACTGTTATGAGACTTCTCCTTTCGTCGAAGTGACAAAAGTTGTGTTTTATTAGTCTTGTTTCAATAAGTCTAACATCTAGTCTCTTTTAACTTCTACCTGATTTGAGACTTCTCTCTATCGTCGTAGTGACAAGATTAAAATATTAATAACACCAACCCGCGTTAGGGATTGAAATGGCATCCTTTTTTCTTTTTTGAAAAAAGATATAATGGAAAGCCCGCTCGAACGCCCAAAAATAGTTTGTAAAAAGATTACCTTTGTTTTATTAATAAAACACATTTTTATGAAATACGATAAAATAGATGCTAATTTATTTATAAAAAACCGTGCTAATTTTGCTGCTGCAATGCAATCAAATAGCTTGGCTGTTTTTAATTCTAACGATATTTATCCGATAAGTGCAGATAGTACTATGCCTTTTGAGCAGCACCGAGATATTTTTTATTTAAGCGGTGTAGATCAAGAAGAAAGTGTGTTATTTCTGTATCCAGATTGCCCAAATGAAAATTATAGAGAAATCTTATTTGTTAGAGAAACAAATGATCATATTGCGGTTTGGGAAGGAGAAAAACTAACCAAAGAGGCTGCCTTTAAAACAAGTGGTATACAGACAGTTTTATGGTTGCAAGACTTAGAAAAAGTGCTTTTTGAATTGTCTACATATTGTGATACTTTTTATATAAACACAAACGAGCATTATAGAGCTAGTGTAGAAACACAAACCCGCGAAGACCGTTTTACAAAATGGTTGTTAGCAAAATATCCGGCGCATTCTGTTGCTAAAAGTAATCCTATTTTACAGCGTTTACGTTCGGTAAAAGATACTGTAGAGTTAAATTTAATGCAGCACGCTTGTAATATTACAGAGAAAGGATTCCGAAGAATTTTAAATTTTGTAAAACCGGGTGTTTGGGAGTATGAAATTGAAGCAGAATTGTTGCACGAATTTGTAAAAAACAGGTCTAAAGGTTTTGCATATACACCTATTATTGCTTCTGGTAACAACGCAAATGTATTGCATTATATAGAGAATAATAAGCAATGTAAAGCGGGCGATTTAATTTTATTTGATATTGCTGCAGAGTATGCAAATTATAAAAGTGATTTGTCTAGAACAATCCCTGTTTCGGGTAAATTTACTGAAAGACAAAAAGCTGTTTACAACGCGGTAAATTATGTTAAAAAGGAAGCTACAAAATTATTAGTTCCGGGTACTTTATGGAAAGAATATCATGTAGAAGTTGGGGATATTATGACTTCGGAATTGTTAAAATTAGGCTTACTTGATAAAGCAGATGTTCAAAATGAAGATAAAAATTGGCCAGCATATAAAAAATATTTCATGCACGGCACAAGTCACCATATTGGTTTAGACACCCATGATTATGGACTTTTACACGAACCAATGCAAGCAAATAATGTGTTTACTGTAGAGCCAGGTATTTATATACCAGATGAAGGTTTTGGTATTCGTTTAGAAGATGATGTTATAATTAAAGAACAAGGAGAGGCTTTTAACTTAATGGGGAATATCCCTATTGAAGCAGATGAAATTGAAGCTTTAATGCAAAGATAATTTTAATAAATAGATAAAAAAGCGAGTTGAATAACTCGCTTTTTTTATGGTTTTTAATTTGTTTTGTTATAAGCACGGTTTAAAATACCTGTTATTATCTCTGTAATCTTCCCGAGGTATTGCCATCTAAAATAGAAATTACCTCTTCTTCGGTAGCGTAGTTTACATCACCTAAATAAGTGTGTTTTATTGCACAAGCAGCTGCACCAAACTCCATTGCTTTATAATCATCAAATTTTTGTAATCCATGTATAATTCCGGCTGCAAAAGCATCTCCAGTACCAATTCTGTCTATAATATGCGTAATGTCTAAGTCTTCTGTTTCCTTAAATTCTATGCCATTAAACATTCTAGCTCTTATTTTATGCCATGAAGAATTGATTGCGGTTCTAATTTTATCGAATACTTTTTCTATAGAAGGGTACTTTTCCATTAAATGCTTAGATGCTTTTATAAAATCTTCATTAGAGAATGAGTAGTTGGTGTCTAGTAGTTCGTTAATTTCATTTACACCCCCAATAAATATGGTAGAATAATTAATTAATTCTGATAAAACTTCTTTTGGATTTTCTCCGTACTTCCACAAACCACTTCTGTAAGTAGGATCTGCTGATACTTGAAGTCCTTTTTCTCTTGCTAATTTTAACCCTGCTAAAAGTGTTTCTTTTGCACCTTTACACAATGCAGGTGTTATGCCTGTCCAATGAAACCATTGGCCGTTTTCTAAAGATTTTTCCCAATTTACCATGCTTGGTAAAATTTCAGAAAAAGAAGAATGAGATCGGTTGTAGGAAATAGAACTTGGCCTCATTACAGCGCCAACTTCTAAAAAATATACGCCTAAAGGTCTATTTGAGCGAACAATAGCAGAGGTATCTAAATCAAACTTATTTAAATAAGACATTGCGGTATTTCCAATAAAATCATTAGAAATACAGCTAATATGTTTTACATTACCCCCAAAATTGGCTATAGAAATACCAACGTTTACTTCGGTGCCTCCAAAATAAAATTCTACATTATTAGACTGAATAAATTTTTTGTTTCCCCTTGGTGAAATTCTCATTAAAACTTCGCCAAATGTAATTATCTGATTCATATAAAAAACTTTTAAAAAGCAAATATACTTTATATAAATTCATTAAATAGGTGATTTATTCTTAATAATTAAGAGAAAATTATAAAGATGTAATAAATTTAATTGTTTGGCTGTTAAATGTTTCTGGTTGTTCTACATTAACAACATGGCCACATTTATCAATAATTAAAAGAGATGAGCTTACGTGTTTTGCAACAATATTTTTTATAGAAGGTAAAAACAAATGATCTTCTGAACCCATAACATATAAAGTTGGTATTTTAATGTCTTTGGTTCTAAAAAAACGTAATAGCGGGTTAATTTCAGACGTTAATTTAAACCATCTAATAAATTCTTTTTGGTATAGTTTTTTAGCTTCGTTTACAAAAAGTAATCTCGATTTTTTATGGTTTTTATTTGGCATTATAATAAATGCAAACAATTTGTATAGCAACATATAAGGTACAACAGACTTAAAAATATTGCCCACTTTCATTAAAATTTGAGAGCGAAAGTTCATTTTTATAATGGCACCACCCATAATCATGCTTTGTACCAATTCGGGCCTTTTTTCTGCTAGGTTTCTAATTAAAATAGTTCCTAAAGAGATACCGATAAAGTGTGTTTTTTTAATTTTAAGATGATCTATTACCTCAACAATATCTGCGGTTATAGAATCGAAAGTATATTTTATCTTAAAAGTGTCTTTTAAGCTTGGTTTGCTGTTTCCGTGCCCTCGTAAGTCTAAAATTAAAACATTAAAATGTTTTTTAAAATCTCTAATTTGTTTATACCATATAGAGCTACTACCTCCGGCACCGTGTACAAAAGTTACCCATTGTTGGGCTGTTTCATGTGGGTATGTATAATAATTTAACAAACAGATTTCTTTTTAAACTTAAACAAAAATAGCTAATTATAGTTTAAATAGTGTATTGGGTTTCTTTTAAATAAAAAGACACCCCAAAACTTATATCATTTGGGGTGTTGTATTCTTAAAAACAACTCTATTAAAAAGCTGTTTTAAGCATTCTATTAGATAGAGGCTTTCATTAACTCTCTGTTCATTCTTGCAATGTTGTCTAATGATATTCCTTTAGGACATTCTACCTCACAAGCACCTGTATTTGTACAGTTACCAAAACCTTCTAAATCCATTTGCGCTACCATGTTTTTTACACGGTCTGCAGCTTCTACTTGTCCTTGAGGTAACAAAGCATACTGAGATACTTTTGCACCCACAAATAACATTGCAGAACTGTTTTTACAAGTTGCTACACAAGCACCACAACCAATACAAGTAGCAGCATCCATTGCTGTATCTGCCGCTTGTTTTGCAATCGGAATTGAGTTTGCATCTTGTGTATTACCAGAAGTATTTACAGAAATATACCCTCCTGCATGTTGAATTCTATCAAACGCAGAACGATCTACTACCAAATCTTTTATCACCGGAAAAGCAGCTGCTTTCCAAGGCTCTATAGTAATTGTATCTCCATCTTTAAACATACGCATGTGTAACTGACAAGTAGTTACACCTCTATCTGGGCCATGTGCTTCACCATTAATATACATAGAACACATACCACAAATACCTTCTCTACAATCGTGGTCAAAAGCAACAGGCTCTTCACCTTTATTAATGATTTGCTCGTTTAAAACATCCATCATTTCCAAGAAAGACATGTGATCTGAAACGTCTGATATTTGATAATCAGTCATTTGACCTTTTGAATTAGCGTCTTTCTGTCTCCAAATTTTTAATGTAAGATTCATATTCTTTAGTTTTTGGTTTTTAGTTGTTTGTTGTTAGTTGTTGTTTCCATAAACTAACAACCATCAACCATAAACTATATTATTTATAACTTCTTTCTTTAACTTCTATATTCTCATACTCTAAAGCTTCTTTATGCAATACAGCATCTTTTGGCTCTCCTTTATATTCCCAAGCAGATACAAATTGAAATTCTTTCATTCTTTTTGCTTCTCCGTCTTCTGTTTGGTGCTCTTCTCTAAAATGTCCTCCAGCAGATTCTTCTCTTACCAAAGCGTCTTTTGCAAACAATTCTCCTAATTCTAAGAAATCTGCTACTCTACCCGCTTTTGCTAATTGCTCGTTATATTCTGTATCTGTTCCAGGAACAATAACATTTTGCCAGAAATCTTTTCTTAAGGCAGAAATATCTTCTATAGCTTGTTTTAAACCAGCTGCATTTCTAGACATACCACACTCTTCCCACATAATTTTACCTAATTTTTTGTGGTAATAATCTACAGAATGGGTTCCTTTATTATTGATAAAAAAGTCAATTCTTTCTTTAACTTCTTTTTCAGCAGCTTCAAATTCTGGAGTATCAGTTGGTATTTTTCCTGTTCTAATATCATCTGCTAAATAATCTCCAATAGTGTATGGTAATACAAAATATCCATCTGCCAAACCTTGCATTAATGCAGAAGCACCCAATCTGTTTGCTCCGTGGTCAGAGAAGTTTGCTTCTCCGATAGCATAACAACCAGGTATGGTAGTCATTAAGTTATAATCTACCCAAACACCACCCATTGTATAGTGTACTGCAGGATAAATCATCATTGGCGTTTCATACGGATTTTCATCTACGATCTTCTCGTACATCTGAAATAAGTTACCGTATTTTGCTCTTACAATTTCTTGTCCTAATTCTTTTATTTTCGCTTCAGAAGGATTTGTAATTCCATGAATTTTAGCTTGCTCTTTACCGTATCTTACAAAAGAAGCCGCAAAATCTAAATACACAGCTTCACCTGTTGCATTTACACCATAACCAGCGTCGCAACGCTCTTTAGCTGCTCTAGAAGCTACATCTCTTGGCACTAAGTTACCAAAAGCAGGATATCTTCTTTCTAAATAGTAATCTCTATCTTCTTCTGTTAATTGCGTAGGTTTTAAAGTACCTGCCTTTATTGCTTCAACATCTTTTAAATGTTTTGGCACCCAAATACGTCCGTCATTTCTTAAAGATTCAGACATTAAGGTTAATTTAGACTGATAATCTCCTGAACGAGGAATACATGTTGGGTGAATTTGCGTATAACAAGGGTTTGCAAAATAAGCTCCTTTCTTGTGTACTTTCCAACCTGCAGTTACGTTAGATCCCATTGCGTTTGTAGATAAGAAATAAACATTTCCATATCCGCCAGAGGCGATAACTACTGCGTGTGCAGAATGACGCTCAATTTCTCCGGTAACTAAGTTACGTGCAATAATTCCTCTTGCTTTTCCATCAACAATAACAACGTCTAACATTTCATGTCTGTTAAACATTTCTATTTTACCACGTGCAATCTGACGGTTCATCGCAGAATAAGCACCTAATAATAATTGCTGTCCGGTTTGCCCTTTTGCGTAAAAAGTTCTAGAAACTAAAACTCCACCAAAAGAACGGTTGTCTAACAAACCACCATAATCACGTGCAAAAGGAACACCTTGTGCCACACATTGATCGATGATATTTGCAGAAACCTCAGCCAAACGATAAACGTTAGCTTCACGAGAACGATAATCTCCACCTTTTACAGTATCATAAAATAATCTGTAGGTTGAATCTCCATCTCCTTGATAATTTTTTGCTGCATTGATACCTCCTTGTGCTGCAATAGAATGCGCTCTTCTTGGAGAATCTTGATATGCAAATGCTTTTACATTGTAGCCTAATTCTGCTAACGTTGCAGAAGCAGAACCACCTGCTAAACCTGTACCTACAACAATTACATCTATGTGACGTTTGTTGGCAGGATTTACCAAGTTGATATGATTTTTATAATCTGTCCATTTGTCTTTAAGTGGACCTTGAGGTACTTTTGAATCTAAAGCCATATTTCTAAGATTAGTGATTTAAATGATGATATAATGCAATAAAGATAAATCCTAGAGGCACTATAATTGAGTAGGCTATTCCTACTTTTTCTAATTTTTTACGAAGTGATGCTGCACCCACAGATTGAAACGCTGATGTAAAACCGTGTGCTAAATGCAACCCTAAAAACACAAACGCAACCACATAAGCTGCAACTCTTGCAGGATGCAAAAATTTATGCACCAATTCTTCATGATATCTATAACCTTCTACACCTTCCATAACACCAGACCAATCTCCTTGTATAAATTTGGTATTGATTTCTGGAAACCAAAAATCGATAAAATGCAATAGAATAAACGCCAAAATGGTAATTCCGCTTAAAATCATGTTTCTACTAAACCAAGTAGAATTAGCAGCACCGTTATTTTTAGCATATTTTGCCCCGTTTGCTTTTTTGTTTCTCAACTCTAAGACAAAGCCCATCACAAAATGGAATACTACCGCAAAAATTAAAACCGGTTGCAACGCAAATTGCACTACTGGATTGGTACCCATAAAATGAGAAACCTCGTTAAAAAGATCGGGATTAAAAACCGATAAAATATTTATTGCTAAATGCTGAAGAAGGAAGAACATTAAAAAAAATGCCGAAAGTGCCATAGACACTTTTCTTCCAATTGAAGATTTAAAAAATCCGCCCATTGTATATTTATATTAAGTTTATTGAACAAAAATACGTCGAAAACGTTTTCAAAGCAATAATTTAAACCTTAATTGTTTGGTATTTAGACTAATTTTAAATAATTAACATTTAAGGTTATAAAATTTTTATAATTTTTAGTTGTTCTCCATTAAAAAAGAAGGAATCGTTTTCTTGCTTTCCGAGTAATGATAAACCAATTGGCGATTGTAAAGAAATAGCAAAAAAAGAAGTATTATTATGTATTATTTTACCCACAGAAACACTTAAAAAATAAGTTGTTTTTTGTGTGTACACAATACTCCCGAGATGTGCAACCTTAGAAGTTTTTGATACTTCTATTTTTGCTAAAATTTCTTTCATTTGCTGTATTCCTAAAAGTTGTTGCCCTGCTTTTTCCATTTCTAATTGCAACATTGCGCGTCCGGTTTCGTGTTTATCACCAGCAGAACTTTTAGTTTCTGATTGCAGTGCTTTTTGGTTAGAAGATATAATTTCTTCTACCGTTTGTAAACGCTTGTTTACAAAAGCTTTACAGGCTTTAAAAAGTTGTTCTTTTAAGTTCATTATTATAAGGTAAATGCAAAAGCACCGTAATTTCCATGATGCGAAATTGAGCAAGATTTTGTTAATACTTTTTCTTGATGATTAAAAAGTGGCGCACCAATTTTGGTTTTCTTTTTTTCTATATCTAAAAAAGAAATTCCTGTCTTTTCGGCTATTTTTAATTTGATGTTATTATCAATTAAATTTGGAGATCCAATTCCAGAAAATTTTCTAATTTTATTAGAGTTTTTAATAAAAAAATTTTCAGCAACTGTATGTATATAAAATGAGGTAATTGTTGTCTTTGTATAAAACTTATAATCTTCAAAAATTACATTTCCAAAATGGTTCTCTTTTAAAGTACATTCAAATTTTTGAGGTGCAAAGAAACGCTTTTCTTCTTTTTGTGTGTAGCATTTGTATGCAGCTTCTTTCATGCTCCAAAATTGCCACACCTTTAAAAAAGGATTTTTTGAGGTGCTTATTTCTTGTATTTCTTTTTCTGTAAATTGTTTTTCTAAAAAACCAGCTCTCTTCCAATTACTTTGACTCTTAGCAAGTTCTAAATCAACAATATCATTCCCAATTTTAGGCATTCATTTTAGCTTGAATAATTGCGACGGTTTCTTTTACAGACATCATTTTTTCCATAGAATCATTGTCTATGTGTATTTTAAATTCATCTTCAACATCTAAAATAATATCCACCAAATTTGCAGAGTTTATCTCTAAATCATTGATAAAATCTGTATTCTCAGAAATATTTTTAAAACCTTCTTCATTTTGAATATAAGGTTTAACAATGCTTGTTAGTTTTTGTATAATTTCTTGTTTTGTCATTGCGTTTTATGTTTGTCTGAATATTTTTTAAAGATAACACATGCATTTACATCTCCAAAGCCAAAACTTGCTTTTGCTAAAACAGCTACCTCTTTTTCTATGAGTTTTGTTGGGATTTTATCCGAAGAAATAAATCCTAAAATTTCTGGATGCACATCTTCACAGTTGATATTCGGAAACACAAATTGTTCTTTAATTTGTAGTACAGAAGCAACAGATTCTATAGCTCCAGAAGCAGCCAAACAATGACCAATATGAGACTTTAACGAGTTTATAAACGGAAAATTATTTCCTTTTCTTTGCAGTGCTTTTGCCCAGTTTTCGATTTCTAAAGCGTCTTTAGAAGTTGCTGTTAAATGCCCATTAATTACATCAATAGCGTCTGTGGTAACACCAGCATCTAACACTGCGTCTGTAATGCATTTCTGTACAGCTTCTGCATTAGGGGCCGTTAAAGTACCGCCATTTCTTTGTCCGCCAGAGTTTATATTTCCTCCTAAAACTTCTGCATAAATAGTTGCTTTTCGCTCTAGTGCACTTTCTAAAGATTCTAATACTAGAGCGCCTGCGCCACTTCCGGGAACAAAACCAGAAGCAGATAAACTCATGGGTCTTGAGCCTTTTTCTGGTGTTTCATTATGTTTATAAGTCATCACTCGCATTGCATCAAAACCACCCCAAGTATACAAACTACTATCGCTAGCGCCACCTACTAACATTATTTTTGCTTTTCCGTTTTTTATTCGATCAAAACCCATTAAAATGGCCTCGGTTCCTGTGGTACAGGCAGATGAGTTTGTAGTTACTTGGTTTCCGAAACCTAAAATTCCACCTAAATATGCAGAAATACCACTCGCCATTGTTTGCACTACAGAAGTACTACCTAATCGTCTTACGTTTTGAGCGTCTATTTTATAAATTGCTTCTCTAAATTTTTCGATTCCTGAAGTTCCTACTCCAAAAATTAACCCCGAATCGTAGTCTAGTGTTGAATTTTCATTTACACTAAAACCTGCATCTTTCCAGGCATCAATACCTGCCATGCAGCCATATAAAATACTCGTGCTATTAAAACCACGCAATTGTAATGGTGTTAAGTATTCATTTATTTTTTCTTCGGATACTTCTGGAATTCCGCCAATACAACAAGAGAAACCTTTGTCTTTTAACTGCTGATGAAACGTAATTCCAGATGTACCAGATTTTATAGCATTTGTAAATTCTTGTATGCCAACTCCGTTTGGTGCTACAACTCCTAAACCTGTAATTACGACTCTATTTTTCATTCTTATTTTATCTAATCATTCCAGAAATTGTACCTCTACAAACAAGCTCATTTTTAGAATTTATCATTTTAACGGTACATTTTAATTTGTTAAATCTAAAAAATTCCTTTTCTGAAATTACGGTTACTTTTTCACCAGGTAAAACAGGTAAAAAAAAATCAATATTATTTGATGTTAATGCAATTTGAGGGGTTGTTTTTTCGGAAGATATTATATCTTTCAATAAAAAAATACCCAAGCAAACCAAACCGATTTGAGCCATTGTTTCTGTTAAAATCACTCCAGGAGTTATTGGGTTTTCCTTAAAATGACCTTTGTAGAAATACTCGGTTACCTTAAACGTATAATTCCCTGAAACGCCATTTTCTGAAATATCTGTTAGTTCGTCAACAAACAAAAAAGGGGTTGAATAAGGTAATTTATTTATGATTTCTGTTTGATTCATTTTTTTCATTTTAACAGACCTCACAGGTTTTAAAAACCTGTGAGGTCTTAGTTTTCTTATTGTTCTAGAGTTATTGTTTGTGTAATGTTTACTTCTTTAATTCTGTGAGAATCAATAAAATTTTGTGTGTCTTCAAAAAGGTTTATTACGTCTTCTCTTAATAAATCTGAAGGTTTATTTGATAAGATTGAATTATAAGACGAATATTTATAAGTTCTAAAATCGTCAACAAATTGATGGTGAGTTGGGTTTAAATGAATATAAAGAATTAAGTTTTTTAAATAGTTTTCATTTTCTAATTTTATTCTCGAAAATCGATCTTTAAATAAACTTCCACTTCTTCCATATTTTTTATTGATACTTTTTGAATATGCATTAAATAAGTTTGAAAAGGATTGAGAAATATCTCTAGAGGCTATATTTTCTTTTGTTTTTATTAAAAAATGAAAATGATTTTTTAATAAACAATATGCTATCATGTCAGAAGTTTTAGAAGGTGCTTTTTTACTAATTTTAGGAAATATGAATAATTTTGTACTTCAATAAAAATATTTTCTTTATTGTTTCCACAATTATAAATATGATAAAAAGAATCTTTTACTAAAACCTCGTATTTCATATTAATCTATTCTTTAAATAGACCTCACAGGTTTTAAAAACCTGTGAGGTCTAAAATTAGTTACCATTCTAACAAAATACGTTGTGCAGAAAACCCTGGCCCAAAACTTAACATCAAACCTCTTTCTCCTTTCGCTGGGTTTCTGTCCATAAAACGTTCTAAAACGTATAAAACGGTTGCACTAGACATATTGCCGTACAAGCGTAAAACTTCTTTTGTACCATTGATGTTTTTTCCTAAAACGCCAAATAAATCTTCTACAGTCTGCACTATTTTTTTTCCTCCTGGATGAAAAATTAAATGATCTATATCAGAAATTTTTAAAGCATTTTGTTCTAAAAAAGGGTGAATAATCTCAGGAAAATGATCTGCAATTTTTTGTGGAACTTCTTTATCTAAAATCATTTGTAAACCAGAATTCACTAGGTTAAAACCCATCATTTTTGTAGCGTCATAAAAGTGATACATTGCTTCATTTATAATTTTTGGGCCTTGATCATCTTCATAAGAAGACAAAATTACTGAAGAAGCGCCATCACCAAAAATAGCTGCACTAACAATGTTTGTCATCGAAAAATCTTCTAGTTGAAATGTTGCGGTTGGAGCTTCTACAGCAACTACTGCCGCTCTTTTATTTGGATTTGCTTTTAAGAAATTCTTAGCATAAATTATTCCTGATACACCAGCAGCACAACCCATTTCTGTAACTGGCAAACGCACAATATCTTGTTTCATTCCTAAAGAATTAATTAAATAAGCATCTACAGAGGGAATCATAATTCCGGTACAACTAACCGTAATGATAAAATCGATATCTGTTGGATTTAAATTTGCCTTTTCTAAAGATTTTTGAAGTGATTTCTCTGCCAATTGTATAACTTCTCTAGCATAGATATTATTTTTTTCTTCAAAAGTAGTTGCGGTAAAAACCTCTTCAGGGTCCATAATAGAATATCTTTTGTCTACTCCCGCACCTTCAAAAAGTTTTATTACTTTTCTTTGAAAACGCTCTTCTTGTCCTTGCATCCAAACCTTTACAAAAGGGATGATATCTTTTGTTTCTCTATAATATTTTGGAAGTTGCTTTGCAACAGCTGTTATTTTTACACTCATATTTTTATTTATCTATTTACAACACAACTTTCTAACGTTGTATAATCCATCGCCAACGAAAAGCCCATTTCCATGAAATCTGAGGCGTTACATTTATTTTTTGCGACATTGTTGTTAAATCTTTTCTTTTAAAACCTCTTAATACAGAAATTAATCCATCATGAATTATCATTTTATTGCTTATAAAAACCGATAGTAATTTAAATAAATAATAAGCCAATTTATGCCGGTGTATATCGTTTACAATAATTGCTTTTTTAGTATGTTTTAAAGTATCGTTTAAAAAAGAAACCAATGGTTTTTGTTTAAAATGATGAAAAAACAAGGTCGCTAAAACGATATCGAATTGTCGATTTTTAAAATCTTCAGAAAAAATATCTTCTACTACAAAAGACAATTCCTGGTAATTTTTAGAGAGTTCATTTGCATATTCAATGGCTGTTGAATTTGCATCGACACCAATTAATTTAAATTTATACCCGTGCTTTCTTCCAAATTTAGCAACATCGCGTAAAATATCTCCATGACCGCAACCAATATCTGCAATTACAAGTTCTTGCTCTTTTGGATGATTTTTTAATACTTTTTTTAAAGAATTTACTGTTACTATATTTCCACCCAACCAACGATTTATGTTTTCTAATTTGTCTAAAACATCACGCAAATAATCGCCGCCAATAGAAAAATCGTCCATCAATTCTTCTTTATCAGATCTCTTGGAAGTGTCTACTAAAAAGGGCATTATATTTTCATGGTTTTTCCGTGTGTAAATTTTATAATTATTGGTAATAGAAAAGGTAGTTTCTTTAAAATTTCAAGTAAAATAGAAGCAATTTTATCTTTTCTGAACAAAAAAGCAATAAAATGACCTACTTTTAAACGAAAACGAAACTTTTTATTCCATTGTCTAATATATTCATTTTCTAGAGTTTTTCTTGTAACATTTTTAGCATTCAAATAATTTAGAATCAATTTAGAAGCCATTTGTGCAGATTGAATTGCCATACTCATTCCGTTTCCACACAAAGGGTGAATCATTCCTGCTGCATCACCACACATCATTAGATGATTTTCTACTGGTTTTTTTGTTTCAAAAGAAATTTGACTGATTGTTAATGGAGTTTCAAAAACTGGTTTAGTGTTTTTAAAAATTTCTTTTAGAAAGTGATTTTTAAAAAGAACATTCTCTTGAAAATCGTCAATATTTTTATACTTTTTGAAAGAAGAAAAGGCTGTTATGTAGCACAAATTAATTGTGTTGTTTTCTACTTTAGAAACGCCACAATATCCACCTTTAAAATTGTGAAGCGCAACTTGATTTTCTTTAAAGTTTCCTTTTACATGAATTTTTACACCCAGATAAGGTGATTTTTTCTGAATAAAATTACGATTCATTTTTACATCTAATACACTGCGTTTGCCAAAAGCACCTATACAAACTTTTGAGTTGAAAACACCGTTTTCTTTGCTTTCAATTGTAAAAACGTCATTTGTAAATTGTACATCTAAAACGGAATCTTGCAATATACTAACGCCGTTTTCTTTAGCTTTTTCTGATAAAATAAAATCTAATTGATAACGAGAAATACCAAAACCGCCCAAAGGTAATTTTGCTGAAATGATTTTATTTTTTGTAGTTGATAGTTGAAACTCATCAATTTTTACGGCACCAAAATTAAATGGATTTACTTCTAAATACTTCAAATAAGGTAGCACTTCATTAGAAATATACTCGCCACACACCTTGTGTTTTGGGTAGCTGTTTTTCTCTATTAACAGCACTTTTTTATCAAATTTTGATAAATGAATAGCATTGCAGAGTCCTGCCAAACCACCACCAATTATAACAATATCAAAATCTGAACTATTTGTATTCATTTGCTAACTATTTACTTTTTGAGCTGTTTACTCCGATTACTTTAAAATTCAAATTGTAATTGTACCCAAACTGGTGCTGTTTTTTCTGTGTTTAAATTTCCGAAAGATAAACCTAATAAACGAACTGAATTTTTTAACTTTTCTTGATACAACAGCTCTTTTACAACAGGAAAAAATTCTTTCTTAGTTTGCATAAAATCTGTTTTTGTTTTACTTCTTGTTTGTTGGGTAAAGTCAGAATATTTTATCTTTAAAGTAATTGTTTTTCCTTTTGTGTTATTTTTTAGCATTCTTCTCTCTAATTCTTCTGCAATTTTTTCTAACTTTTCAATCATAAAAATTTCTGAAGAGATGTTTTCACTAAACGTTCTTTCTGCTGCTAAAGATTTTCTTATTCTGTTGGGTTTTACCTCACTTAAATGAATGCCTCTAACAATGTTATAATAGTGTTTACCAGATTTTCCGAAGAATTTTATCAACTCTTCTAAAGATTTTTTCTTTAAATCATTTCCAATAAAAATACCCAAATTAAACATTTTTGCAGCCGTAACTTTACCAACTCCGTAAAATTTATTGACAGGTAGTGATTCTAAAAACGAAATTACTTCTGATGGATGTACCGTTTTTTGACCATTAGGTTTGTTTATATCTGATGCTACTTTTGCAATAAATTTGTTGATAGAAATACCTGCAGAGGCTCTTAAACCTGTTTTTTTATAAATTTTTTCACGAATTTCTCTGGCAATATCATTCGCAGACGGATTCCCTTTTTTATTTACTGTTACATCTAAATATGCTTCATCTAAAGAAAGAGGCTCTACCAAATCTGTGTATTCATAGAAAATTTCTCTTACTTGAGTAGAGATTTCTTTGTAACGTGTAAAATCTGAATTCACAAAAATTAAATGCGGGCATTTTTGTTTTGCCAACATACCGCTCATAGCAGATTTAACACCGTATTTACGCGCTTCATAACTAGCTGCAGCAATAACACCTCTTCTTCCTTCTCCGCCAACAGCAATCGCTTTACCTCTTAACTCTGGATTGTCTAATGCTGCTACAGAGGCATAAAAAGCATCCATATCTACATGTATTATTTTGCGAAAAGGAGGTTGTAATTCCATTGTTTAAAATTACAAAAATAGCAGCTGGTTTTATTAAAAAATAGGTACATTTATTTTTTTAACGGGGTATTAGCTCAGTTGGCTAGAGCGCTACGCTGGCAGCGTAGAAGTCATCGGTTCGAATCCGATATACTCCACTTTTACTCTTTTAAAAATTCGATTGCAACTTGAGTTACTTCTGTAAGTTCTTTAGAGAGTCTTTTTTCTTTCCAAGGATGCGATACATTAAAAACATGATCTGCATGTTTTATAATTTTAAATTTGCTTTTAACATTCCATGAATGTATTATTTTTCCCTCATCCAAAGAAATAGAGGTGTCATTATCTCCATGGATTATGAATTGCGGTATTTCTAATTTTTTGACTGCATTTTCAATATTTAGGCGGTCTTCATTTTCTTTAAAATCTAAATAAAATTGGTAATAATGTGGCATTTTCTGCTTTGTTCTCCCATTTACAACATATTTTACACCATTTTTACGCCATTCTTCTAAATCGCCAATCGTTGTAGATCTGGTTGCAAAATTACTAACAGCAGCTAGCGTTACCACTTTTTTTACTCGAGCATCTTCATTCGCTTTTAAAAGAACAATACCACCTCCTCTGCTATGACCAACTAAAGAAATAGCATTTATATCTGCTTCAATTTTATATTTTTCTTCGGATGAAATCCAATCTAAAACACTTTCTAAATCGTCTAACTCTTTACTATAATTATTGTTGCCAAAAGCTTCTAAATCTGGAAAATCTATTGGATTTTCTGCAGTTCCGCCATTGTGAGAAAAATTGAATTTTATAAAGAAAAATCCTGCATTTGCAAACGCCTCTGCCATTAAATTCCAAGCACCCCAATCTTTAAAGCCCTTGTATCCATGGCAAAAAACAACTACTTTTTTAGGTTGATGTGTTTCTTTGTAAAAAACATCTATAACAATTGGCTTGTTGTGTTTACCTTGTATAATAGAATTTTTAATAATTTTCATTTTATTGAAGTATGATTTTTATCAATGTAAATAATGCCATAAAACCTGTTAAAATAGCCAGTATTAAATGAATGTTTTTAGTCATTTTACCAGTTTTTTTCTGAATAAATTTAGCGTACTTTCCATATAGAATTAAAATGTAAACGGTTCCTAAAAATGCCCCTAAAACAAATAATAAAACAGCAGTTATGTTGTATGTAAAAAGCTGAAAAGCATCTAAAAAAAAGACAGTTCCGCTATAAAACGGTATAGAAAACATGTTTAAAGAAGACAAGGTAATACCGGTTACAAAAGGCGGTGTTTTATAATGTATCTTTTTAGTTTCATTTTTTTCATTTTTAGAAGTTTTATAAAAATAAATAGAAAGAAGTATAAAAATTACAATTCCTGCTTTTTCTAACGATTCTAAAACAGTTGGGTTTTCTGCAAGCGTTTTTGTTAAATACACGCCAATAAATGCCTGAATTGCAACTATTATTGCGACACCTATAGCGTAGTTTTTAGTGGCTGTTTTACCATTTTCTAAACTTATTTTTAGCGCTGTCATGTTTAACATACTTGGTGTTATAGAGCCAACGAAAGAGAAAATTAATCCGAAGAAAAAAAGAGAATAAAATATCATTTAGAAAAAGAAAACGGTTATTGTTTAACAAAATAAAGGTACAAAAAAACGCATCAATAAAAATTGATGCGTTTATTTTAAGTCGTTTTATATTTAAACAACTCCTTGCGCTAACATTGCGTCTGCAACTTTTACAAAACCTGCAATATTTGCCCCAGAAATATAATCTATTGAGCCGTCCTCTCTTTCTCCGTATTGTACACAAGAATCATGAATATCCTCCATAATTACTTTTAATTTTTCGTCTACTTCGGTTCTTGTCCAGCTTAAACGTAAAGAGTTCTGACTCATTTCTAAACCAGAAGTAGCAACACCACCAGCATTAGATGCTTTTCCTGGTGCAAAAAGTATTTTTCCTTTTTGAAATTCATGAATTGCTTCTGGAGTAGAAGGCATGTTAGCCCCTTCAGAAACACAAATACAGCCATTCTTTACAAGTTCTTTAGCTTCATTACCGTTCAATTCGTTTTGCGTAGCACAAGGCAAAGCAATATCGCATTTTACAGACCAAGGTCTTTTACCTGCAACAAATTTTGCATTAGGATATTTCTCTACATATTCGCTAATTCTTCCTCTTTTTTCGTTTTTGATGTACATAATATGTTTCAACTTTTCGGTATCAATACCTTGTTCATCATAAACATATCCTGCAGAATCAGATAATGTTAAAATAGTAGCACCAAGCTCTATCGCTTTTTCTGCAGCATATTGCGCTACGTTACCAGAGCCAGAAATAACTACTTTTTTACCATTAAAAGAATCTCCTTTTCTTTTTAACATGTTTTGTGCAAAATACACATTACCATAACCTGTTGCTTCTGGTCTAATTAAAGAACCACCCCAAGAAGCACCTTTACCGGTTAAAACACCTGTAAATTCGTTGTTTAATTTTTTATACATACCAAACATATAGCCAATCTCACGACCACCTACACCAATATCTCCTGCAGGTACATCTGTATTAGGGCCAATGTGTCTAAATAATTCGCTCATAAAAGCATGGCAAAAACGCATAATTTCGTTGTCAGATTTTCCTTTTGGATCAAAATCAGAACCCCCTTTACCACCACCCATTGGTAAGGTTGTTAAAGAGTTTTTAAACACCTGCTCAAAAGCTAAAAACTTTAAAATACTTGCGTTTACTGTTGGATGAAAACGTAAACCGCCTTTATATGGGCCAATTGCAGAGTTCATTTGAATTCTATAACCTCTGTTTACTTGAATTTCTCCATCATCATCTACCCAAGAAATTCTAAAAGAAATTAAACGCTCTGGCTCTACCATTCTTAATAGAATGTTTTTACCGTGATAAATGTCATGATTTATAATATATGGTATTACAGTTTCTGCAACTTCTTGCACTGCTTGTAAGAATTCTGGTTCGTGGTTATTTCTTGATTTAACCATTTCCATAAACTCATTAATTTTTAACTCTGTATTTTTAGCCATCTTTTTTTATGAATTTAATACTAATTTAGTATAACAAATATAGTTAATTTCTGAATTCGCAATTAAAAAATTTATTTTTATTTCTATGCAAGAGACTCTTATTTCAATCGATTTCGATAGCTGTTGTTGTTTTCTATACTTTAGGTTGATAAAACTCTATAAAAAACACTAAATTTGCACCTTAATTTTACCCGATAATGTTAGATAAAGTAAAAGAATTAATAGGAGATGTAAAGGCTTTTAAAGCAACCTCCAAGGAAGAAGTAGAAACGTTTAGAATTAAATTTTTGGGAAGCAAAGGTTTGTTAAAAGATTTGTTTGCTGAGTTTAAAAATGTAGATGCAGCGCTTCGAAAAGATTTTGGTCAGGCTTTAAATACCTTAAAAAAAGAAGCAGAAGAAAAAGTTGCTTTTTTAAACGATACTTTATCAACTACGAGTAATAATAAGTCTTTTTATGGCGATTTAACCCGACCAGCGACTCCAATCAACTTAGGTTCTAGACACCCAATTTCATTAGTTAGAAATCAAATTATAGAAGTGTTTAATCGTATTGGTTTTACCGTTTCTGAAGGGCCAGAAATAGAAGATGACTGGCATAATTTTACAGCCTTAAATTTGCCAGAATATCATCCGGCAAGAGACATGCAAGACACGTTTTTTATAGAGCAAAATCCAGATATTTTATTAAGAACACACACCTCTTCTGTGCAGGTGCGTTATATGGAAGATAACGAACCGCCAATCCGCACAATTTCTCCGGGACGTGTTTTTAGAAACGAAGATATTTCTGCGCGCGCACATTGTATTTTTCATCAAGTAGAAGGATTGTATATAGACACAGATGTTTCTTTTGCAGACCTAAAACAAACACTTTTATATTTTACAAAAGAAATGTTTGGCAAATCTAAAATACGCTTACGACCTTCGTATTTTCCGTTTACAGAACCAAGTGCAGAGGTAGATATTTATTGGGGATTAGAAACCGAAACCGATTATAGAATTACCAAAGGAACTGGTTGGTTAGAAATTATGGGTTGTGGTATGGTAGACCCAAATGTGTTGAAAAACGCAAACATAGATCCAACAAAATATTCTGGGTATGCCTTTGGTATGGGAATAGAACGTATCGCCATGTTGCTATATCAAATACCAGATATTAGAATGTTTTACGAAAACGATAAACGTTTTTTAGAGCAGTTTAAGTCTGTAATATAAAAACTTTTCAAGTGTCTTTGCTTGATTAAATAACAGTCTCATTTTTAATTTGGCTTACTTGTTGCTAGTATTTAATAAAAAAATATTTATGAAAATCATTATTAGCTTATTATCAATATTTATGACAGTATCTTGCGCTAGCCTTAAAGAAAATCAAAAAGTAATTTGGGTAAATAACTCAAAAGTAGATTGCCAAGGCATGGTGTTGCAAAAGTGTTTACAAATACAAGAAGGAGAATTTATTGATCCTACAAAATGGACGAACTTGTTTGATGGAATTAAAGGGTTTGAATTTGTGCCAGGACAGCTTACAAAAATGATTGTTTCTGAAACTAAATTGCCGGCTCATTTAGTGCCTGCAGATGCATCTAATATAGAAATTAGGTTGGTTAAAGTTTTAAAAACAGTAAAAGAAACAGCATCTTTAGAGAAGTTAGAGGGTAAAGTTGATAAAGAAATTCAAGGAAAATGGGGTGTTTCATTTATTACGGATATTGATGTAAACGAATTAAATACGCTAACTAAAAAACCCTTTGTACAGATTGATAAAAATAGAATAAGTGGTAATAATGGGTGTAATAATTTTTTTAGCACACTTAAAACTAGTGCTAATCATACACTTGATTTTGGTTTTTTTGGAGAAACAAAAATGCTTTGTCCGGACGTAAAAATATCAGATGTTTTTATGAAACTTCTGCAACAAAGTAAGACTTATAAAGTAACTAAAAAGAAACTTATTCTTTTAAATAAAGACAACCAAGAACTTATCATTCTTGAAAAAAAGAAGTTTAAATTTTGAAGAAAGATATTACAATACCAGAGGTTACAGATATAGAAATGGCAATTGTTTACGAATACAATGATTTGTACAAAACAGATGATTGGAATGTGTATCTTATCAATAATAAAGATGTTGATATAGAAATGGTTGTGATTGTTTCTCAAGGTTTTTCAGATAAAAAAACCACTTCTTTACTTCGTAAAAAAATAGAAAAATTACCTGCAAACTCTTTTGCTAAAATAGAGTACATTCAGCCAGAATTATTCAAGTTAAACAACCGTTTTCAGGTTACTTTTTTTGAAAATAACTCACTGTTTGAAAAAACCTTTATTTTTAAAGAAAACACTGTTAAAGAAGGTGCGTTACGCATGATTTCTTCTCTAAAAAAACGAGGTGTTTTAGCAAAGTAATGTTACTTTTAAATTACAATAACTAAAATCCAACAATTATTACTTCGAACGATAGAGAGAAGTCTCATAACAGTGAAGAACTAAAAAGAGATTAGATGTTAGAAGCTAGAGTCCAGAAAAACTAACTTTATGAGATTTCTCGTTAACACTCGAAATGACACTAAAGAACGGTTTTTACTCGCAACAGTTGTCACTTCGACGACAGGAGAAGTCTCATAGCAGTGAGAGGCAAAAAAATAGATGTTAAAGACAAGAAACTAGACTTTAAAAAAACCAACTTTATGAGATTTCTCGTTAACACTCGAAATGACAAATCTGGATGAAAATAACTATACTGCATACTTATCTTTAAACACAATCCTTGTCACTTCGACGATAGGAGAAGTCTCATATCAATGAGAAACTATAAAGAGACTAGATGCCAGAAACTAGACACAAGACTCTAAAAAAACTAATTTTGTGAGATTTCCCGTTAACACTCGAAATGACAGAACAGAATATAACTCAAACCTTGTCACTTCGAACGATAGAGAGAAGTCTCATAACAGTGAAGAACTAAAAAGAGATTAGATGTTAGAAGCTAGAGTCCAGAAAAACTAACGTTATGAGATTTCTCGTTAACACTCGAAATGACAGATCAAAATTATTCTTTTTTACTCACAACAGTTGTCACTTCGACGACAGGAGAAGTCTCATAACAATGAGAAACTATAAAGAGACTAGATGTTAGATCCTACACACAAGACTCTAAAAAAATAGCTTTATAAGATTTCTCGTTAACTCTCGAAATGACAGAACCAAATAAAACACAAACCTTGTCACTTCGACGATAGGAGAAGTCTCATAACAGTGAGAAACTACAAAGAGACTAGATGTTAGAAACTAGAGTCTAGAAAAACTAACTTTATGAGATTTCTCCTAAAAAGTCGAAATAACACTACTTCGCAGAAACAAAATTTATCCACTAACGATTCTTTTTAGGCGCACCTGTTCTTCCTCTACCAGAAGTAGATCCAGCAGGTTTGTTCCCTTTATAATGAGGTTTCTTCTTTGGTTTATTTCCGTTTCCAGAACGTGCTTTACTCTTTTTATTAAAAGAACCTTTACTCTGGGTAGCAGCTCTTTTTGGTGGCGCAGTATCTGTTGGTTCAAAACCCTCTACAATTGTAGATTTTAATTTCTCTTTTAATAACTTTTCTATTTCATTCTGGTATTCTACCTCTTCACTACAAACTAAAGAAATAGCTTCACCAGCCGCGCCCGCTCTACCTGTTCTACCAATTCTATGTACATAATCTTCAGGTACATTTGGCAATTCGAAATTTACTACATAAGGTAGTAACGGAATATCTAAACCACGCGCAGCAATATCTGTTGCTACTAAAATTTTAATAGAATTGTCTTTAAAGTTTTTTAAGGCTTTTGTTCTGGCTCCTTGGCTCTTATTACCATGTATTGCAGCAGCGGTAATACCGGCTTTTATTAACTTTTCTGTTAACTTATTGGCCCCGTGTTTTGTTCTTGTAAAGATTAAAACTTGCGTCCAATTATTATCTTTTATCAACTTAATTGTAAAAGCTGTTTTCTGACCTTTATCAACCTTAAATACTTTATGGGTTACTTTTTTAGCGGTAGAATTTTGCGGAGCAGTTTCTACAGATACCGGATTATTTAAAATACCCGAGGCTAATTTTTTGATATCGTTAGAAAAAGTGGCAGAAAAAAGTAAATTTTGCCTTTTTACCGGCATAAAACTAATTAGTTTGTTAATATCTCTAACAAAACCCATGTCTAACATTCTGTCTGCTTCATCTAAAACCAAGACATCTATGCGCTTAAAAGAAAGCGCTTTTCTGTCATGCAAATCTAATAATCTACCTGGGGTTGCTACTAAAATATCAACTCCGTTTTTTAATGTTGCTATTTGTGGCTTGGCATTTACACCACCAAAAACAACAGCCGATTTTATATTTACATACTTACTATACTCTCTAATATTGTCGTAAATCTGGGCCGCTAACTCTCTTGTTGGTGTTAAAACCAATGCGCGTAAAGGCCTGTATTTTGGGTGTTTTGTAGCTGCTAAATGCTGTAAAACTGGCAAAGTAAAACCCGCCGTTTTACCGGTACCTGTTTGTGCCGATGCTAAAATATCTTTTCCTTCTAAAATATGTGGAATTGCTTTTTCTTGTATTGGAGATGGTTTTGTGTATCCTTTTTCTTCAACTGCTTTTACTAATGCTGCTGATAAACCTAAATCTGAAAATGTCATAAAAATTATTTATGAAACTAACTTTATGTAGTTGTTTCTGCCGCAAAGATACATTGTTTTAAATTGAAGCCTTTTGTTTCTTAAAGTCCTTTTTATGTTAATTATTTTTGATATCGAAAATACAAATAGTAACTTCATCATTTCTAATAAAAACTTTTACTCGTGAAAACTATATCTTCTTTATTACTATTGCTTGTTTCTGTAACTTTTATAGCACAAACACCTACCTCTTCAGAAGTAATTCAACAATCATTAGCACAAAAACTAAAGATGCAACGTGCTTCTATTGTAAAAAATATTCCGTTTAAAAATATTGGCCCAACGGTTATGAGTGGTCGTGTGGCAGACGTTGCTGTAAACCCAGAAAACCCAACAGAATTTTATGTAGGTTATGCCTCTGGCGGATTGTGGTACACCAATAATAACGGAACTACGTTTACACCAGTTTTAGACAATTCTGCAACACAAAATGTAGGCGATATTGCTGTCGATTGGAACACAGGAACCATTTGGGTAGGAACAGGTGAAAAAAACTCATCACGTTCTTCGTATGCAGGAATCGGAATGTTAAAATCTACAGACAAAGGAAAAACTTGGGTAAATGTTGGTTTGTTTGACTCTCATCATGTAAGTAGAATACTAATAAACCCAAATAACGGAGATGATGTGGTTGTTGGAGTTATAGGACACTTATATTCTTCAAACGCAGAAAGAGGTGTTTTTAAAACTACCGATGGAGGAAAAACTTGGACAAAATCTTTATTCATAAATAACGACACAGGAGTTATTGATGTAGCTGTTGCTCCAGAAAATTTTAATATAATGTATGCTGCTTCTTGGGAAAGAGAACGTAAAGCTTGGAATTTTGATGGTGACGGAAACAATTCTGCAATTTACAAAAGTACTGATGCAGGAACTTCTTGGGCAAAAATTTCTGATAAAAGTGGTTTTCCTATTGGTAGCGGAGTTGGTAGAATAGGGTTGGCTGTTTTTAATGAAAATACAGTTTACGCGTTGCATGATAGTCAATTTAGAAGACCTAAAAAAATCGATAAAGTTCTTTCTGATGCCTTAACTAAAGATGATTTTAAATCAATTTCTACAAATGATTTTTTAAATTTATCTGATAAAAAATTAAACTCATTTTTAAAAAACAACGGTTTTCAAGAAAAATATCGAGCAGAAAATGTAAAGCAAATGGTACGTGTTGGCACAGTAAAACCAACAGATTTAGCAAGTTACCTAGAAGATGCTAACTCGATGTTATTCGACACACAAGTTATTGGTGCAGAAGTTTTTAAAACAACAAACGGAGGTAAAAATTGGCAGAAAACACATCAAGATTACTTAGATGGCGTATACAGCTCTTATGGTTATTATTTTGGCGAAATTAGAGTAGATACACAAGATGAAAATAAAATTTATGTTTTAGGAGTACCCATTATAAAATCGAAAGACGGAGGTAAAAACTTTACTTCTATAAGCAAAGAAAATGTGCACTCAGATCATCAAGCGCTATGGGTAAATCCAAAGAAAAGCGGACATATTTTAAACGGAAACGACGGGGGTTTAAACTTGTCTTATGACGATGGCGAAAATTGGATAAAACTTAACGACCCAGCCGTGGGTCAGTTTTACTCTGTATATGCAGACAATCAAAAAAATTACAAAGTTTATGGCGGGTTGCAAGACAATGGGGTTTGGGTTGCTAACCACAATGCTAAAATGGATAAACGTTGGAAACAAACTGGAGAAAACCCCTACAAGTCTATTATGGGCGGAGACGGTATGCAGGTACAAGTAGACAATAGAAACCCAAATATTGTTTATACTGGCTATCAATTTGGAAATTATTACCGTATTGATAGAGCTTCTGAAAGGCAAAAATACATACAACCTAAACATACTTTAGGAGAAACACCGTATCGTTTTAACTGGCAAACACCTATTCATTTATCTTTACATAACCAAGATATTTTGTATTTAGGTAGTAACAAATTACACCGTTCTTTAGATAAAGGAGATACCTGGGAAACCATTTCTAACGATTTAACAAACGGCGGCAAAAAAGGAAATGTTGCCTACGGAACTTTAACTTCAATTTCTGAAAGTGCATTGCAGTTTGGGTTGATTTACGTTGGTTCTGATGATGGATTGGTAAACGTAACAAAAAATAGTGGAGCTACCTGGACAACAATTTCTAAAAACTTACCTCAAAACTTATGGGCATCTAGAGTAATTGCTTCTAAATTTAAAAAAAAACGAGTTTATGTAACATTAAACGGATATCGTTTTGATGATTTTACACCCTATGTGTATCGCTCTGATGATTATGGGCAAACATGGCAAAATATTAGTAGCAACCTTCCTGTTTCTGCAATAAACGTAATAAAAGAAGACCCAGACAATGAAAATCTATTATATTTAGGTACAGACAATGGGGTGTATGTTTCTTTTAATAAAGGGACTAATTGGGAAGCTTTTAGCAACAATTTACCCAACGTTGCGGTACACGATTTAGTGATTCAGCCAACTGCAAAACATTTAATTATTGCCACTCATGGTAGAAGCTTATATACAGCAAATATTGCTGCTCTTCAAGAATTTGCAAACGGCAATAACAAGCAAAATACATTGACAATCTTTAACGTAGATTCCATTAAAAAAAGTAGCTATTGGGGTCGTTCTTGGAGCAAATGGTCTGCAGTAAACACACCAGGAATAACAATTCCGTTATATTCAAACCAAACCATAGAAGTAACAATTAGTATTTTAACGAATCAGATTACAGTAAGTTCTTTTAATGTGTCTATAGACAAGGGATTTAATAGTATTTTATATGATGTTTCTTTTTCTAAAAAAGGATTAAAAAATTACCAAAAAGAAAATAAAGACACGCTTATTAAACAAGCTAACAACAATAAATATTACCTGCCAAAAGGAAATTATACGATTAAAATTGAGAACGCAACAGGTAGTTTTAAAATAGACTAAAAAACTTACTGAATTTTAATAAAAATCTCGGTGTTTAAAGCAATATCAGTCGGATGATTTAAAAACACTTTTTGATTGTTTAAAAGCACTTCTATTAACCAATAAGAACCTTTAAAATAGTTGTTTGTAACAATCGCTTTTAGATAATTGGTAGTAATTTCTTGTGCAGTGTTTTCGAGAATTTTTAGTTGATGCGGATACAATAAAACCAACTTATTATTGATGGTAATTTCGTTTACATCATCAAATAAAGCTGCACTATATTTTTCTTTAGGATTAGTGTAAATTTCTTTTGGTGTACTATTTTCTAATACCTTATTGTTTTTAATAATGATGAGCTTGTCTGCAAAAGAAAGCGCATCATTTTTATCATGAGTAGCAACAATGCAAGCAATGTTTTTTTCTTTTAAGTATTGAAATAAATTTCTTCTTAACCCGTTTTTTTTAAAGTTATCTATTTGCCCAAAAGGTTCATCTAATAATAGTAATTGAGGTTCTTTTGCCAAGGCTCTTGCGATGGCTACTCGTTGTTTTTGACCTCCACTTAAATGCACCACCTTTGTATTTGCAAAAGCTGTCATTTGTATAACCTCTAAAAGTTCTTCGGTTCTTTTTTTACTTTCTTGAGGGTAAAAACGTGATAAAAATTTCTGAATGTTTTCTGCTACAGATGTATAAGGCATTAAATCGAAATCTTGCGCTACATATTTAAAATTTTCGAACCCAGGAACTAGGTGCTTTTCTGGGCCAAAAATTTGAGTGTTATTCCAAAATACAGCACCCGCATCTAGATCTAATAACCCGTATATTGCTTTTAAAAGAGTCGATTTTCCACAACCACTTTCTCCCATAACACAAAGATGTTCTCCTTTATTTACAGAAAAATTAAACCCGTCTAAAACAGGTTTGTTAGTCGTGTAAGAAAAAGAAATGTTCGTTACTTTTAGCATGCTACAAAAATAAGCTTTCTATTTCATTTTTACTTGCTAAAAGCTCGCAAGTATGCTGCGTTAGCGATTGTAGCATTTGTTTGAGCTCTCCCGAATTTTCTTCGGGAAGCGAGTGTGGAAAGCGCGACCCTTGTGGTAACGCTCAAAGAAAAAATACACAAGGTTTTTGTGTTAAGAGGTCTTTACTTTTGATAATTCTATTTTTAAAATAGTAGTTTTATATTATTAATTAAAGTAAACAAAAAGAGCACAATTTATAATTACGCTCTTTTTATCTAGAAAAAAATCTAAAATAGATTATAACTTTATAGTTGCTTTTGGCGGATTTGGTAATTTATTAAAACCCATATTAAATAAGGTAAAGCCAAAAATATCTGCATACTGCTCTATGGTTTTTGCCACCGGTGTTCCTGCACCATGCCCTGCATTGGTTTCTATTCTTATTAACGTTGGATTATTACCAGACTGCTTTTCTTGCAATTCTGCCGCAAATTTAAAACTATGTGCAGGTACAACCCTATCATCATGATCGCCAGTTGTTACTAATGTTGCTGGGTATTTTACGCCTTGTTTTACGTTGTGTACTGGCGAATAACCCTTTAAATACTCAAACATTTCTTTGCTTTGTTCTGCAGTACCATAATCATAAGCCCATCCTGCGCCAGCAGTAAAAGTATGATAACGCAACATGTCTAAAACACCTACTGCTGGTAACGCAACTTTCATTAAATCTGGTCTTTGTGTTAGAGTTGCACCAACTAACAAACCTCCGTTAGAACCACCACGAATGGCAAGAAAATTTGAGGAAGTATATTTTTCTGAAATTAGGTATTCTGCTGCGGCAATAAAATCGTCAAAAACATTTTGTTTTTTTAGCTGTGTACCAGCATCATGCCATTTTTTACCGTATTCGCCACCTCCTCTTAAATTAGGGACTGCATAAATGCCTCCTTGCTCCATCCAAACTGCGTTTGCAATACTAAATGAAGGAGTTAAACTTACATTAAATCCACCGTAACCGTATAAAATAGTAGGATTTTTACCGTTTAAAACGACTCCTTTTTTATGTGTAATAATCATGGGTACTTTTGTGCCATCTTTTGATGTATAAAAAACTTGTTTACTAGTATAAGCTTCAGAGTTAAAATCTACATCTGGTTTCCAATAAGATGTATAAGTACCTTCTTTAGGATTTAATACATAAGAAGAGTTTGGTGTGCTGTAATTTGTAAATGAAAAATAGAGCTCTTTAGCGTCTTCTTTTCCATTAAAACCACCTGCCGAACCTACTCCAGGTAATGCAACTTCTCTTACTAATTTGCCATCATAATTGTACTGTAACACTTTAGAAACAGCATCTACCATATATTCTGCAAAGAAATAGCCAGCGCCCGAACTTAAACTTAGTACGTTTGTAGTTTCTGATATAAAATCTTGCCAGTTTTCTGGCGTTGGATTTGCTGCATCTACGGTTACAACTTTTTTATTAGGTGCCTTTAAATTGGTTACTAAGTATAATTTTTGACCTTTATTTTTTACTACATAAGTATCGCTATCAAAATTATTAATAATTGTTTTTAACGGTGCGTTTTTGTTTGATAAATCTTTTATAAACAACTTATTACCCGAGGTAGAAGTAGAAGCAGAAATTATTAAATAACGATTGTCTTCGGTTACAGAACCGCCTACATATCGGTGTTTTTCTGATGATTTTTCTCCATAGATAACAACGTCTTGTTGTTGAGAAGTACCTAATTGATGATAGTATAGTTTGTGTTGGTCTGTTTTTGCAGACAACTCACTTCCTTTGGGTTTATCATAACTAGAGTAATAAAACCCTTCGTTTTTGTACCAAGAAATTCCTGAAAACTTAACATCAACCAAAGTGTCTTCTTTTATTTTTTTTGATGCAACATCCATTACAATTACTTTACGCCAGTCAGAACCTCCTTCAGAAATAGCATAAGCAACTGTTTTACCGTCTTTAGAAAAGCTTAAAGAACTTAAAGACGTAGTACCATCTTCAGAAAATTTGTTTGGGTCTAAAAAAACAGTCGGTTCGTTATTTTCTATTTTTCGATACACAACATATTGGTTTTGCAAGCCATCATTTTTATAAAAATAAGTAGCATTGCCTTCTGTAAACGGGGTTCCTACTTTCTCATAATTCCATAAAGATGCCAACCTATTTTTTAATTGGGCTCTGTAAGGAATTTGATCTAAATAACTGAACGTAGCTTTATTCTCTGCCTTAACCCAAGCTTCTGTTTCTTTACTTCTATCATCTTCTAACCAACGATAATTGTCTACTACTTGAGTACCAAATAAGGTGTCTATTACTGGTTTTTTTGTGGTAACTGGGTATTTCAATTTAAGGTGTTTTTGTTTGCTATTATCATCACAAGAAATAAAAATTGTACTTGCTAATAAAGTTAAAAGAATTGTTTTTTTCATAAGATCGTGCTGTTTTCGAATGGTCTCAAATTTACTAATAATAAAAATATTTTTAGGGTTTTTGTTTCAGATTATCGCTGTTTTGTAATTCACAATACATAAAAACGACTATTTTTACAAAATAGAAAAGAACAGAGATATGACAGAAAACTTAACAAAAGAAAGCTTTTTAAAAAAAGTATTTAATTTTGAAGATAATAAAGAGTGGAAATTTGAAGGTGAAAAACCCGCAATTATAGATTTTTATGCAGATTGGTGTGGGCCTTGTAAATCTTTAGCACCCGTTTTAGAACAATTATCTGAAGAGTATGCAGGTAAAATAGATATTTATAAAATTGATACGGAAGCAGAACAAGAACTTGCTGCAGCTTTTGCAATTAGAAGCATACCTTCTATGTTGTTTTGCCCTTCAGAAGGGGCGCCACAAATGGCAAATGGTGCCTTGCCAAAAGCAGAGTTAGAACGTGTAATTCTTGAAGTTTTAAACGTAGAAAAATAAACCTACTTACCCTATAATTTTTATTTTAACAAACCCCCATTTACTAAACAGATAAATTTATGAACTGGCAACAACTGCTCTCTTTAAAACGATTTGGCGATACCGAAAAAAGACTAAGGGCTTCGCAAGACGAAACACGTTTAGGCTTTGATGTAGATTTTGATAGAATCATATTTTCATCGGCATTTAGAAGCTTGCAAGATAAAACCCAGGTTATTCCTTTATCAGAAACAGACTTTGTTCATACACGTTTAACGCATAGTTTAGAGGTTTCTGTGGTGGGTAGAACATTGGGTAGAAGAGTTGGTAAAGTGCTGCTAGAAAGACACCCAGAATTAGTAGATTTGGGGTATACTTTTAACGACTTTGGCGCTATTGTAGCTGCTGCCTCTGTAATGCACGATATTGGTAATCCGCCTTTTGGGCATTCTGGAGAAAAAGCCATTGGCGAATATTTTAAAACCGGTAAAGGCATTAAATATAAAGAGCAACTATCTGAAAAACAATACCAAGATCTTATCGATTTTGAAGGAAATGCAAACGGATTTAAAATTCTTACAGAATCTAGAGAAGGTATTTTAGGAGGGTTACGACTTAGTTATGCAACTTTGGGTGCGTTTTTAAAATATCCAAAAGAAAGTTTGCCAAAAAAACCAACAGCTCATATAGCTGACAAGAAATATGGTTTTTTTCAATCTGAAAAAACAGCTTTTTTAGATGTGGTATCTACCTTAGGAATGAAACAAAAATCAGACACCAATATTTCTTTTTACAGACACCCACTAGCTTATTTAGTAGAAGCTGCAGATGATATCTGTTATACAATTATCGATTTTGAAGATGGAATAAATCTTGGGTTGATAGAAGAAGAATTTGCTTTAGAATACATGATTAAGTTGGTAAAAGATACTATTGATAGTAAAAAATACCACTCACTAAAACACAGAACAGACAGAATTAGTTACTTACGCGCATTGGCAATTGGTGTTTTAATAAATGAAGCGGTAGATATTTTCTTAGCAAACGAAGAAGCACTGCTAAACGGTAGTTTTGATAAGTCTTTGTTAGAAAAATGCCATTACGAAGCGCAAATTAATGACATTATTAAAATAAGTATCGATAAAATTTATAAAAGCAAAGAAGTTGTAGAAAAAGAGGTTGCTGGCTACCGAATTATAGCAGACCTTTTACATGTTTTTGTAAGTGCTTTAAACAACAAATACAACGGAAATTCTTCTAATTTTGATACCTTGGTACTAAATTTGCTACCAGAAGAATATCAAACAGAAACAAGTAATTTGTACGACAGAATAATGCAAATATGTAGTTATGTTTCTAGAATGTCAGACAGTTATGCAATTCGCGTACATAAAAAATTAACAGGAAATATTATTTAATACCGAATTTTATTAATTAGATTTGTGTACTCACTTTTATTAAAATACAACTATATGATTACAAAATTACTCTTAAAGCCTAAGAATTTTTTCTTTTTAATTGCTTTTACTCTTACCTCTATTCTTTCTTTTGGTCAGCAAAATAAAGATATTATAAACAACTATTTATCAGAAAATATCGGGAAATTTAACTTAACTTCTTCAGATGTTTTAGAATGGAAAGTAACCAATGAAGTTTACTCTAAACAATCTGGTGTAACCCACGTATACATTCAACAACTATACAAAGGTATTCCGGTGTTTAATGGTGTATCTAACATAAGTATCAAAGAAGGTAAAGTGGTTTTTGGTGCTGCTTCTTTTGTAAAAAACATTGCTGCTAAAGCAAATACAACAACACCTGTTTTAAGTGCTAAAAAAGCAATCGAGCAAACTTCAAATCAACTAAAACTTGGTAACCCAAGCAATATAGAACTTTTAGAAGAAAAAAATACACACAAATTTATTTTCTCTAATAGCGGAATTTCTCAAGAAAAGATTCCTGTAGAGTTGGTTTACCAAACTTTAAAAGACGGTTCTTTAAAACTGGCTTGGAAATTAAATGTGAATCAATTAGACGGTATTCATTGGTGGAACGTAAGAGTAGATGCTGTTTCAGGAAAAATACTAGAAAAAAACGATTGGGGTGTAAACTGTAATTTTGATCTTAAAACGGGTCTTCACAATCATAAAAAATCTAATAGTAAAACCTCTAACAACACTGCAATTCCACAAAAAAGTGCAAAAGAAATATTAGAAAGCAAAACCTATAATGTATTTGCTTTACCTGTAGAAAGTCCTAGTCATGGTGATAGAAGTTCTTTATCTGCTCCAGAAAACGCAACTGCTTCTCCTTTTGGATGGCATGATACAGATGGTGTTGCCGGAGCCGAGCATACAATTACTAGAGGTAATAATGTATATGTTCAATTAGATGATGATGGTAGTAACGGCACCTCTGGTTACTCGCCTGATGGTGGCGCAAGCTTAAATTTTAATTTTCCTGTAGATTTTGTAGATAAAACTCCAGACACTTATAGAGATGCTTCTTTAACAAACCTTTTTTACATGAGTAATGTAATGCACGATATTTGGTATCAATATGGTTTTGATGAAGCAGCTGGAAATTTTCAAACAAATAATTATAATAATGGTGGTGATGAAGGAGATCATGTAATTGCTGATGGCCAAGATGCAAGTGGTAGAAATAACGCAAATTTTGCAACACCTGCAGACGGTCAAAACCCAAGAATGCAAATGTTTATTTGGGATTCAGGTAAATTAATAACTATTAACTCTGGTAGTTTAGCGGGCAAACACTCTGCAATAGATGCTAACTTTACTGATGATGGTGAGCCCGACGGAAACCCAACAGGTGCCCCATTAGAAGACAACCCAGTTACTGGTAACTTAGCATTAATGAATGACGGTTCTGCAAATCCATCAGAAGGTTGTGCTTTAGGTTTATCTCCAGGATTGGCCGGTAATATTGCTGTAATTAGAAGAGGTAATTGTAATTTTACAGATAAAATTCAATTAGCACAAGGCTTAGGTGCAATTGGGGTTATTATGGTAAACAACGAGCCTGGTCTAATTTCTATGGGTGGTTTAACAACTACAATCAATATTCCTGCTGTATCGGTAACTCAAGAATTAGGAGAGGCTATAATTACAGCTATGGAAACTGAAACAATTAATACTACTTTAATAAACTATGGAATTGATGGTAGTTTTGATAATGGAATTGTAGCTCACGAATACGGACACGGTATCTCTAACAGACTTATTGGTGGTGGTGCAAACGTAAACTGTATGTCTAATGCAGAACAATTAGGTGAAGGTTGGTCTGATTATTTTGGAATCGCAATTACCATGAAATCTACCGACACAGAAACAACTTTAAGAGGTGTAGGTACCTTTGCTCAAGAGCAAGAAATAACAGGAAATGGTATTAGAAGGTTTCCTTACACAACAGATATGTCTGTAAACACATTTACTCTAGATGACGTAAAAGACCAAGCACTGGCAGACGGTGGTGTATCTGTTCATGGTGTTGGTTCTATATGGGCAACCATGTTATGGGATTTACAATGGAAAATGATTGATGAATATGGTTTTGATGCTGATATGTATAGTGGCACCGGCGGAAACAATAAAACAATGGAACTAGTTATAGAGGGGCTAAAATTAACTCCTTGTGGTTCTGGATTTGTAGGTGCTAGAGACGCTATTATTGCAGCTGATGAAACACTAAACGGCGGAGCAAATAAATGCTTAATTTGGCAAGTTTTTGCAAGAAGAGGTTTAGGTTACAGTGCCAGCTCTGGATCTGACAATTCTTTTACCGATCAAGTAGAAGCTTTTGACATGCCACCAACTTCAGAAGTAAGCTGTGCGTTAAGTGTTGATAAAAATCCATTTTTAGATACTGTTAACGTATACCCAAACCCAGCAAGTTCTTCAATTACAATCTCTTTAAAAAACAATCTTAATAACTCTGTAATTACTATTTTTGATATTAGTGGTAAAAAAGTATATCATAAAAATATAGATTTACAAAAACCATATACAATAAATACACAAAACCTTAGTAGTGGTATTTATGTTTTAAAAATTAACAACCAAGAATATAGTTACAGTAAAAAACTAATTATTAAATAGGTCTTTAATAACCATTATAACAAAAAACCCTACAAATTGTAGGGTTTTTATTTTTTAAACAAATAGCGCTTTTTTTAAATAAAAGCGTATATTTAACAAGTATTAGCTTAAAATAAAAAAAGCTATTTTGGTTTTTATATCTTTGACTCCTTTATTTTCTTAAAGATGAACGAATTTACACTTTACTACAAAATGGGTCTAAACCATGTGTTAGACTTTACCGCTTACGATCATATCTTATTTTTAATTGTTTTAGCTTTAGTCTTTAACTTCAATCAATGGAAAAAAGCCTTGTGGCTGGTTACTTTGTTTACAATTGGGCACTCTATTACCCTTGCGTTGTCTGCTTATAAAGTTATTTCTGTAAATGGCGATTTAGTAGAATTTTTAATTCCTGTTACTATTTTAATCACAGGGCTTGTAAACATACTAACCTCTAAAAACAAGAACAATTCAAAAGGAAATTTAAACTTAATGTTTGCTGTATTCTTTGGTTTTATTCATGGGTTGGGTTTCTCTAGTTATTTTAAAATGATGATCGGTAATGAACAATACAAAGCTTTACCATTGCTAGAGTTTGCAATTGGAATAGAAGTTGCGCAAATTGTTATTGTGGTTGCCATCTTGCTTATAAATACCATTGTAATTAACTTTTTTAAAGTTACCAAAAGAGATTGGGTGTTAGTTTGGTCTTCAATAGTAATGGGGTTTGCTATTAAAATGATTCTAGAAAGAGTCTTTTGGTAATACAAACTAAACTATGCTATTATAAGAAAACTACCTGCGTTAGGGATTGACGTAGAAATCCTTTTTTAGGCTACCTTAAAGTTAATTAATTTTAAAAGTCATAAATAATAAATTATACTCTTTGGCCTAAAAAAGATTGACACAAAAAGCCCGACCTAAAAGGGAACGCCAAAAAAAATCTTTGTAAATTTGTAATGCTAGCTATTTTTTTGATTTAAACTGTTGGTGTAAATAATATTATTTTAGTTCTAATGACAGAAAAAAAACAATTAAAATACGATAAAGCCTATTTAAAAATGGCTAAAGAATGGGGCAAGTTATCTCATTGTAAACGCAAGCAAGTAGGCGCTTTAATTGTAAAAGACAGAATGATTATTTCTGATGGGTTTAACGGAACACCTTCTGGATTTGACAACTGCTGTGAAGATGAAGATGGCCTTACAAAATGGGAGGTTTTACACGCCGAAGCAAATGCCATTTTAAAAGTTGCTGCATCTACCCAATCTGCAAATAATGCTACTTTATATATTACATTATCGCCTTGTAACCAGTGTAGTAAATTAATACATCAAGCAGGTATAAAACGTGTTGTATATGCAAATTCTTATAGAGATACTACTGGAATTAATTTTTTAGAAAAAGCAGGTGTAGAAATTATGCATTTACCTTATGATTCATAAAAACAACCTTCCGATCTACTTATCTTTTGCCGTAATCTTTGGGTTATTTTTAGGTTTTTTTATCAATAATGGCAAGGCTAATTTGTTTTCTTTACAGCAAGAATCTTCTCAAGAAAAAAAGCTAAAAAAACTAATTCATTTTATAGAAAACGAATATGTAGACACTGTAAATACAAAACGTATATTAGATGGTGCTATTACCCAAATTTTAGGCAAACTAGACCCACATTCGGTATACATTCCTAAAGAAAACTTACAAGCGGTTCAAGAAAGTATGCAAGGGAAGTTTGTTGGAATTGGTGTGCAGTTTAGAATGATAAAAGATTCTATAACTGTAATACAACCCATAAAAGGAGGCCCAAGTATTAAGGCAGGTATTAAAGCTGGTGACCGAATTTTAATGGCTAATAATGATACTTTATACAACAAAAACTTAATAAGTGGTAATGTGCCAAAATTCCTTAAAGGAAAACCTGGTACAAAAGTAGCGCTTCAAATATATCGTAAAAGCAAAGATTCTCTTTTTACTGTTGAGGTAACTAGAGGAAACGTTACCATAAAAAGCGTCGACTTATCTTATATGATTAACGACTCTTTAGGCTATATTAAACTAGACCGTTTTGCCAGAAACACTTACAGCGCTTTTAAAACAGCTTTAAAAGACCTTATTGCTAAAGGCATGACCAATTTAATTATTGATTTAAGAGGTAATGGCGGTGGTTTTATAGATGTTGCAAATAGTATTATTGACGAATTTTTAGAGGAAGACAAGTTAATTGTTTACACTAAAAACAATAAAGACAACATAGACAAATCTTATGCTACCTCTAAAGGAAGCTTCGAAAAAGGAGGTTTGTATGTTTTAATTGATGAAAATTCGGCTTCTGCATCAGAAATTGTTGCTGGTGCTTTACAAGACAACGATAAAGGAACTATTGTAGGACGAAGGTCTTTTGGTAAAGGACTCGTTCAAATAGAAATGGCTCTAGGCGATGGTTCTGCAGTTCGTTTAACAACCGCTCGATATTTTACACCAACAGGCCGCTCTATTCAGAAACCATACGACAAAAATGGAAATTCTGATTATTATAAGGAATTTGAAAATAGAATTTCCAACGGAGAATTGCTAAACAAAGACAGTATAAAAGTGGCAGATTCTTTACAATTTAGAACACCTAAAGGAAAAATAGTATACGGTGGTGGTGGAATTATTCCTGACGTATTTGTTCCTATTGATACTAGCGCTTACTTGCCTAACTTTTACTTTAATGCAATTAATGATTTTGCTTTTAATTATGTAGATACGCACAGAAAAGAATTAGAAAAATGGACCATAGATAGTTATATCGCTGATTTTGATACAAACAAAAAAATATTAAATAGTTTTCTTAAGACGCTTAATACATCAGAAAAAAGAAACGCTAAAACCAATGGTGGCTTACAAAAATACTTAAAGACTAGTATTGCTAATGTACTTTTTGGAGATGTTGGCTTTTATAAAACACTCCATCAAGACGATAAAATGATTTTAAAAGTTTTAGCGTTAGAGCAAAATAAACAATAGCGGCTTTTTGTATCGAACCCGCTAAAAACATCCTCTTTTAAAAGCAATCGATAAAACCAATTGTTTTATTAGGTTTCGCAATCAAATATGTTCTTTTTTTTATACTTATATTGTATATTTGCAGTCTATTTAGATTTAATCTATTTAAAATTATGATAAAAGTTTCAGATACTGCAAAGAAAAAAGTAATCGAGTTAATGACCGACGACGGCTTTAATGCAACAACAGATTATGTAAGAGTTGGGGTAAAAAGTGGTGGCTGTTCTGGCCTATCTTATGATTTAACTTTTGATAATAAAAAAAGTGAAGACGATAAAATTTTTGAAGAAAACGATGTTAGACTAATCGTTGATAAAAAAAGTTTTTTATACTTAGTTGGCACTACTTTAGAGTATTCGGGTGGTTTAAACGGAAAAGGTTTTGTTTTTAACAATCCAAACGCAAATAGAACTTGCGGTTGTGGAGAAAGTTTTAGTTTGTAAAAGTAAAAAAAGTTTAAAGTTAGAAAAGTGAAAATAAAAGTAATTAAATGGCAAAGTTTAACTCTTTTGAAGAAATCCTTTCATGGCAAAAAGCTAGAGAATTAAATGCTGCTATTTATAATGTAACAAATTCTAATGATTTGTTTTCTAAAGATTATGGTTTAAAAGACCAAATAAGAAGAGCCTCGGTATCAATTTCATCAAATATTGCTGAAGGATTTGAGAGACAAACACAAAAAGAATTTATACGATTTTTGTACATTGCAAAAGCATCTGCAGGCGAGGTTCGTTCTCAATTGTATTTGGCTTTTGATATAAAATATTTAAGTAACAAGAAGTTTGAAGAACTAAAGTTAAAAGTTAATGAAGTTTCAAAATTGATTAGTGGGCTGTTAAAATACCTACATTCAACTTTATAAACCTTCAACTTTTTAACATTATAAACTAGTTTTATGAGTAAATATACTGAAGAACAATTAGAAGAAGAATTAAAAACTCAAGAATACAAATACGGGTTTTATACTGATATAGAAAGTGATACATTTCCTGTTGGATTAAATGAAGATGTTGTTAGAGCCATTTCTAAAAAGAAAAACGAACCACAATGGATGACAGATTGGCGTTTAGAAGCTTTTAGAATTTGGGAAAAAATGGAAGAGCCAGAATGGGCTAATGTACATTACGAAAAACCAAAATTTCAAGATATTGCCTACTATTCTGCACCTAAAAAGAAACCGAAACTAAACTCTTTAGACGAAGTAGATCCAGAATTATTAGACACTTTTAAGCGTTTGGGTATTTCTTTAGACGAACAAAAAAAGTTAGCCAATGTAGCAGTAGATATTGTTATGGACTCTGTTTCTGTAGCAACTACTTTCAAAAAAACATTAGGTGAAAAGGGTATTATTTTTATGCCAATTTCCGAAGCAATACAAGAGCATCCAGAGTTAGTGCGTAAATATTTAGGAACAGTTGTGCCAACAACAGATAACTTTTATGCGGCTTTAAACTCGGCAGTATTTTCTGATGGATCTTTCTGTTACATTCCGAAAGGAGTAAAATGTCCAATGGAATTGTCTACCTACTTCAGAATTAATGAAGGCGGAACAGGACAATTTGAAAGAACTTTAGTAGTTGCAGACAAAGGAAGTTATGTTTCTTACTTAGAGGGCTGTACTGCACCAAGTAGAGATGAAAATCAATTACACGCTGCCGTTGTAGAATTAATTGCAATGGATGATGCTGAAATTAAATATTCTACAGTACAAAACTGGTATCCTGGTAACAAAGAAGGAAAAGGTGGTGTCTATAATTTTGTAACCAAAAGAGGTTTGTGCGAAAACAACGCAAAAATTTCTTGGACTCAGGTAGAAACAGGTTCTGCAGTAACCTGGAAATATCCTTCTTGTGTATTGAAAGGAAACAATTCTGTGGGTGAATTTTACTCGATTGCAGTAACCAACAACCATCAGCAAGCAGATACAGGAACAAAAATGATACACTTGGGTAAAAACACAAGGTCAACTATTATTTCAAAAGGTATTTCTGCTGGTAAATCTCAAAACTCATACAGAGGTTTGGTACAAATAAACAGCCGAGCAGAAAATGCACGTAATTTTTCGCAATGTGATTCTCTTTTAATGGGGAATGAATGCGGCGCGCATACATTTCCGTATATCGAAACCAAAAACAAATCGGCACAAATAGAACACGAAGCAACCACCAGTAAAATTGGTGAAGACCAATTGTTTTATTGCAACCAACGTGGTATAGATACCGAAAAAGCAATTGCATTAATTGTAAACGGATTTAGCAAAGAGGTTTTAAATAAATTACCAATGGAATTTGCTGTGGAAGCACAAAAATTATTAGAAATTTCTTTAGAAGGATCAGTAGGTTAAAATTCATAGAATTTTAACCGTTTGATTATTTAAATGTTGAAGCGTTTAGATAATATAGATTAGAAATACAAGTACACAAATAAACATTTACACGATTACACAAAATTATCATGTTAAAAATAGAAAACTTAAAAGCAGAAATTAACGGAAAAGCAATCTTAAAAGGATTGAATATAGAGGTAAAAGCGGGTGAAGTACACGCAATTATGGGGCCAAATGGTGCCGGTAAAAGCACCTTAGCAAACGTTATTGCTGGTAAAGAAGAATATGAAGTTACAGGTGGTTCTATCGAACTAAATAACGAAGATATTAGCGAATTAGCTCCTGAAGAAAGAGCACACAATGGGGTGTTTTTATCATTTCAATATCCGGTAGAAATTCCTGGAGTTTCTGTAACAAACTTTATAAAAACGGCTATTAACGAAACTCGTAAAGCAAAAGGTTTAGAAGACATGCCTGCTAAAGACATGTTAAAAATGATTCGTGAAAAATCTGAATTGTTAGAAATAGATCGTAAATTTTTATCTCGTTCTTTAAATGAAGGCTTTTCTGGAGGAGAAAAAAAGCGTAACGAAATCTTTCAAATGGCAATGCTAGAACCAAAATTAGCCATTTTAGATGAAACAGATTCTGGATTGGATATTGATGCTTTAAGAATTGTTGCAAACGGAGTTAACAAATTAAAATCTAAAGACAACGCAGTAATTGTAATTACCCATTACCAACGTTTGTTAGATTATATAGTGCCAGATTTTGTACATGTTTTACACGATGGTAAAATTGTAAAAACAGGCGATGCTTCTTTGGCTTTAGAGTTAGAAGCAAAAGGATACGATTGGATTAAGCAAGAGTTGGTATAATTAAAAAGTTTAAAAGTAAAAAAGTTTAAAAGTTGGAGAAGTATTAAAGTATTGTAAAAACAAAACTTTAAAAACTTTAAAAACTTTCAACTTTAAAACTAAAAGAAAATGGAATTACAAGACAAATTATTATCATCATATATCGCTTTTGAAGACAACGTAGATGTAAATTCTGATGTACACGAAATTAGATCTAAAGCATTTCAAAATTTCGAAAAAGTTGGTTTTCCTTCTAAAAAATTAGAAGCTTGGAAATACACCTCATTAAACTCGGTTTTAAAGCAAGATTATAGTTTATTTCCTGATGAGGTAGAAGCCATCGAATTGGCAGATGTAAAAAAGTACTTTATTCATGAAATAGATACCTATAAAGTAATTTTTATCAATGGTAAATACAGCTCATTCTTATCGCAAACTACACACGACCAGTATGATGTTTGCTTAATGTCTTCTGCATTAACAAGCCAGAAATACAAACCTGTTATAGAGAAGTATTTTAACAAAATTGCAAAACAAGACAACTTAACATCTTTAAATACTGCGTTTGCAACGGAAGGTGCTTATATAAACATTCCGAAAAATACGGAAGTTAAAAAACCAATTCAAATTATTAACTTTACTACAGGTGCACAAACTGCAACTATGGTACAGCCTAGAAATTTAGTTGTTGTTGGCGAAAATGCGCATGTACAAATTATAGAGCGTCACCAAAGTTTAACAGACAATGCTGTGTTAACAAATTCGGTTACCGAGATATTTGCAGATACCGCTGCCACGGTAGACTATTATAAAATTCAAGATGATAAGGTTACGGCTTCTTTAGTAGACAACACCTATGCAGAGCAGCAATCTAAAAGTGTTGTTTCTGTGCATACTTTTTCTTTTGGAGGAAATATTACCAGAAATAATTTAAACTTCTTTCAGAAAGGAGAGTATATAGATTCTATTTTAAAAGGAATTACAATTAGTGAAGGCAAGCAGCACATAGATCATCATACATTGGTGCATCATATTACACCAAACTGCGAATCTCACCAAGATTATAAAGGAATTTATAATGATCGTTCTACGGCAGTTTTTAACGGTAAAGTAATTGTAGAAAAAGAGGCACAAAAAACAAATGCTTACCAGCAAAATAACAATGTTTTGTTAAGCGATCGTGCTACGGTAAACGCAAAGCCACAATTAGAAATTTTTGCTGATGATGTAAAGTGTTCTCATGGTTGTACTATTGGGCAATTAGATGAAGATGCTTTGTTTTATATGCAACAACGTGGTATCCCTAAAAAAGAAGGAAAAGCTTTGTTAATGTTTGCTTTTGCAAATACTGTTTTAGAAAGTGTAAAAATACCAGAAGTTAAACAACGTATCACAAAAATAATAGCTGAAAAATTGGGTGTTAAAATAGGTTTCGACTTATAAAAAAAACCAATTTTTATCTAAAATTTAAACCACGCAAATTGCGTGGTTTTTTATTTAACTAACTGTTTAAAATTGCTTCTTAAAACACTATTGTTTATTTCCTAACATTAAAAGTTCGTTTGCCAATATCTCTGTAAAATATCTTTTCTCTCCTTCTTTTGTGTCATAAGACCTGTTGGTTAGTTTGCCTTCTAGCGCAATTTCAAGCCCTTTTTTTAGATAGTTTTCTACCACAGTAACCAAACCTCCTTTTACAACAATATTGTGCCAATACGCACGCTCTACTTTATTACCTTCTTTGTCTTTGTAACTATCATCTGTAGCCATAGAAAATTTTGCCATTTTGTTACCATCTTTAAAAGTAATTACTTCTGGGTCTTGCCCCAATCTACCAATTAATTGTACTTTGTTTCTTAACGTATTCATAAGATAAGTTTTTAGTTTGTCAATTCGTTTCGACGGTGCAAAGTTGCAAAACCTATCTAGTGTTATTCGGTTACAAAACAATTACTTTCGGTTGTAATTACTTGTAGTCGTTTGTAAACGAATAATTTTCATATCTTTACATCATGGAACAAAAACGTTGTTTAGAGTGTAAAGAACCTGTTAAAGGTAGAGTAGATAAGAAGTTTTGCTCAGATTATTGTAGAAATTCTTACAATAATAATGTGAATAAAGACAGTAAAAACCTTATTAGAAACATCAATAATAGGCTTCGAAAAAATTACAAAATTTTATCTGAATTAAACGTTTCTGGCAAAACAAAAGTGACAAGAACAAAATTATACGACAAAGGATTCGACTTTCAATTTTTTACTTCTATTTACAAAACAAAAACAGGCAATACCTATTTTTATATTTACAATGAAGGGTATTTAGCCCTAGAAAATGATACTTTTTTATTAATCAGAAAAGAAAAATAAAAACTATTTCCAGGTATTTCCTTGTACTTTAATCGTTGCTTTTAAAACATCTTTCTGACTTAACTGTCCTATTAATTTACCGTTTTCTACTACCGGAAATCTTCTTCGGTGAGAGCTTATAAATTTAAACGCAGCATCAAAAATATTCATGTTTTTATCAATAGTATCTACATCGGTAACCATGTACTTACCTACCGTATTATTTACATCAGAAGGCATGTTGTAATACTTACTTTCAGAAATGTGTTTGATACAGTCTGTTTCAGAAATAATACCGATTAACTCATTGTTGTCATTTACAACAGGGCCACCAGAAATTTTATACGTTATCAATTGATTAATTACATGATCTAAAGTGTCATTTTCTTTAAATGTGATTAGTTTTTGAGTCATATAATCTGCCACTAATATTTGAGAATCTTCTTTAACTTGACTCGAATCTCTTTTGCCTTGAAAACTTTTTATACCCATAATTAGCTGTTTTAGTTAGAGTTAAAGTTACACTTTTTTATGGTAGAGTCAAAATCAAGGTGTTATTTTTTATTTCATACATTTATACAATAAAATTTTATGTATGAAAACCTTTTCTTCTTTTACTTCTGTAATAATTATTATTAGTGTTATTTTTTGGAGTTTTTCTGATTTAAAACCTAGTTTTAATTCCAAAAAAACAACATCAGAGACAGAATTTTCGATAGAAAACGCATTACATCACTTAAAAAATATTAGTAAAGAAGTACATTATAGTGGTTCTAAAAATCATAAAACTGTACAAAATTATATTGTTAGCGAGCTAGAAAAAATGGGTTTAGAAACCCATATTCAAACCCAAACCGCAATCAATAAAAAATGGGTTGCTGGTACTACAGCAGAAAATATTTTAGCAAGAATAAAAGGAAGTGAAAACGGAAAAGCACTTTTATTATTAACCCACTATGACTCTAACCCACACAGCTCTTTAGGCGCAAGTGATGCTGGCTCTGGCGTAGTTACTATTTTAGAAGGTATAAGAGCTTTTTTACACAAAAATCAACAACCTAAAAACGATCTTATCATTTTAATTTCTGATGCCGAAGAATTAGGGTTATTGGGTGCACAAGCATTTGTAAACGAACATGATTGGGCAAAAGAAATAGGGTTAGTTTTAAACTTTGAAGCAAGAGGAAGTGGTGGCCCAAGTTATATGTTAATGGAAACAAATAGTAAAAACAGCAAGTTACTGTCTGAGTTTATGGCTGCAAAACCAAACTATCCTGCTGCAAATTCTTTAATGTATAGCATTTATAAAAAATTACCCAACGATACCGATTTAACTGTTTTTAGAGAAGATGCTAATATTAACGGATTTAATTTTGCCTTTATTGGCGATCATTTTGATTATCATACAGCACAAGATTCTTACCAGCGTTTAGACAGAGAAACACTAGTGCACCAGGCCGATTATTTTACAACAACGGTAAACTATTTTGCTAACTCAGATTTATCTAATTTAAATTCTGAAGAAGATTTTGTCTATGTAAATTTCCCGTTTATTAAACTGTTAACCTATCCTTTTTCTTGGGTTTTAATAATGTTTATTTTTGCTGTAGCACTTTTTATATTGCTCCTTTTCTTTGGGTTTTTAAAAGACAAGCTTTCTTTAAAAGGGATTTTAAAAGGCTTATTTGTCTTTCTTTTAGCCATGCTTACGTGTGGTGTTGGTTCTTTTGTTTTATGGAAACTTATCTTACTTGTTCATCCGGCTTATAAAGACATCTTACACGGTTTTACCTATAATGGATACCAATACATTATTGCTTTTGTTTTCTTAAATCTATGGAGTGTTTTTAAGGTTTATAAACTTTTATATAAGCATGAAAAAACGACAGATCTACTAGTTGGACCCATCTTTATATGGTTGGTATTAAATTATTTGATTATGAACTATTTAAAAGGAGCTGGCTTTTTTATTATTCCTGTTTTTGCCGCTTTAACAATAATGGCAATTGCTGTTTTTATGAATTTAAAAGAACGCGCTAAAAGAATATTATTTACCATTATCTCTATACCTACACTTTACATTTTTGCGCCCTTAATTAAAATGTTTCCGGTTGGTTTAGGATTGGGTATTCTTTTTGTGAGTGGCATTTTAATAGCGTTAATTTTTGGCTTAATGGCACTTACTTTTCATCAAAAGAAAACTTTTTGGATGCAAAAAACAGTTGGCCTGTTTGCGATTATTTTCTTTGGATTAGCAACCTACAACAGTGGTTTTTCTGAAGATAATAGAAAACCAAATAGTATTGTTTATGTTGAAAATTCTGATACAAAAACTGCTTTTTTTGGCACCTATAATACCACGCTAGATAGTTATACTAAACAATTTTTTAAGGAAAATGAGCCTCAAGAAAGTCTTTTAAATGCCAAAACAAAAAGTAAATACAACACTCGTTTTACCTATGCTAAAAAAACGAATTTTAGAAATATTAATTCCGTAGAAGTAGCCATTGTTTTAGACACTGTTATGGGCAATAGACGTTTTTTAGAAATCAATATATCTTCTGATAGAAAAATAAATAAGTTAGAATTTTCTACTAAAAAAGCAATAGAATTAGAGCAATTTAAAGTAAATGATGTGTTGGTAAATGAGGGTAAAAAATACGCTGTAAACAATGGCTCTTTTTTAGTATATCATTTAGCAAACCAAGATACAGAAGTAACGCTGTCTTTTAGTGTTTTAAAAGACTATGAATTTAACGTTGTTTTAAATGAAATTTCTTATGATCTATTAGACCACAAGCTGTTTAATATTGCTCCAAGAACAACAGAAATGATGCCGATGCCTTTTGTAACTAATGATGCTATTATGATTACAAAAAAACTAGCCTTGTAAAATAAATAGCAATTACATTATTTGATCTTTGGCAAGGTTTGTAAGTTGGCAAATAGGTATAGCCCTGATTGAACGGTTTGTTTAAGCTCTTGCGCTTTTTTGCGCAAAGCGAGTAGTGAAAGCAGGAAATAGCTTCAAAAAAAAAGCATCCTGATTACTCAGAATGCTTTATATAAAGGTTTTTAAAACCGATTATTCTATTTCAGAAACTCGCAAGGTATTTACCATTCCCTTTGCCTCTACTGGCATTGATGTTAGGTTAATCATTAAATCTCCTTGCTGTACATATCCTTTTTCTTTGGTAATTTTATTGATATCTACCACGGTATCATCGGTACTTAATTGTTTGTCGTAATAAAATGCTTTAACACCCCAAAGTAGGTTTAGTTTGCCTAAAATTCTTCTTTCTGATGAGAATGCTAGTATTTTAGATTGTGGTCTCCAAGCAGAAATTTGAAATGCTGTATAACCACTATTGGTTAGGGTTGCAATTGCTGTAGCATCGATGTCGTTTGCCATTAATGCTGCATGGTGGCATATAGATTTTGTAATAAATCTGTTGGTTCTAATATGTGGTGCTTGGTGTGGCACTTTAATCATTTTAGAGTTTTCTACCGCCTTGATAATTTCAGACATTTTTTGAATAACTCTAACAGGGTGTTTCCCTACAGAGGTTTCACCAGATAACATTACTGCATCTGCGCCATCCATAATAGAGTTTGCAACGTCATTTACCTCTGCCCTAGTTGGTACAGAGTTGTCAATCATTGTTTCCATCATTTGAGTGGCAATAATTACAGGTATTCTTGCTAATTTTGCACGTCTAACCAGTTTTTTCTGAATTAAAGGTACATCTTGCATTGGTATTTCTACTCCTAAATCTCCACGAGCTACCATTAAACCATCACAATATGGTATTAAGGCATCGATATTTTCTACTGCTTCTGGCTTTTCTATTTTAGCAATTACAGGAACTCTGTACTCTGAATGTTGCGCTATTAAATCTCTTAACATTCTTAAGTCTTCTGGTGTTCTTACAAAAGAAAGCGCCATCCAATCGATGTTTAAGCTTAATGCAAAAACGGCATCTTCTTTGTCTTTTTCTGTTAAAGCAGGTAAAGAAATTGCGGTGTTGGGTAGGTTAACTCCTTTTTTAGATTTTAACGGGCCACCAACAATTGTTTTTACAACAACTTCTTTGTCTTTGTCTGTAGATACTACTTCGAATAGTAATTTACCATCGTCTACCATAATGTTTTCGCCAACTTTTACGTCTTTAGGAAAACGCTGATACGTCATAAAAGCTTTTTTATGGTTTCCTACACATTTTTCTGTAGTAAAGGTAAATAGGTCTCCGTCGTTTAAGACAACACCTTCTTCCATAACGCCTACACGTAATTTTGGGCCTTGTAAATCTGCTAAAATAGCAACGTTATATCCGTTTTCTTCATTAATATCTCTAATGGTTTTTACGGTTTTTTTAACGTTGTCATAATCTGCATGAGAAAAGTTGATTCTAAAAACATTAACGCCTTCTCTGGCTAATTCTGTTAAAGTTTCTTTACTATTTGTTGCAGGCCCTAGGGTGGCAACTATTTTAGTTTTGTTAAAATCGTTCATGTTTAAAATATTAAAAAGTCTTTAGACTTTAGTGAATTTTTATCGATTGAATACGCGGTAATAACCTGCTCAATACTTTTTGTTTTTTGTACAATGTTTGCTACAAATGTCGCATTTATATCGCCTGTTATTTTTATAAAAAAATCTACTTTTTTATACTCTGGAATCAAATATGTTTTTGTTTCAGAGGTTAATAACAACTCATTAGTAACTTGCTGATTTTCTTTTCGACAACTATTAGCAATCAAAAACCAATCAAAATCATAATCTATATTTTCATAATTATAAATAGAAAAAGAAATTTTCTTTTCTTGTTTTATAAATTCTAAATCTTCTTTTGCTTTATAAAACCTGGTTTTAATGGTTTTATTTAATAAGTAGGCAAGTCTGTAATCTTCTAAAGTAGAATGGATTCCTATTAAAGAGTATTCTTCTTCATAAAAATCATCCATTTCTAAAGCGTGTACCTGCATAAATTATAACTAATAAAAGTTTTTATGAGAATGCTAATTTACAAATTAGTTTATGAGTATTAATGTTAATTTAACGAAAACGTTATCGTGTATCAGTTTTAAATTAAAACCCTCTTTTTTAGAGTTGTCCTAAAGTAATCTCTTTCTGAAAAGCATAATATACTCTTTTAGACGCTTGCTCTTCTGCTTTTTTCTTAGAAGTGGCTCTGCCTTTTGCAACTTGCTGACCGTCAATACTAATTTTAACACTAAAATGTTTAATATTTTCGTTGCCAGAATCTTCGTAAGAATCAAAAGTATATTTTTTCTTTTGTTTCTGACACCACTCTATAATTAAGCCTTTGTAACTTGTAATTTTACCTTCTAGCTTTTCGATGTCTACATAGGGATTGATAACCTTCTTGTAAATAAATTTCTGACAAGCTGCATAGCCTCTATCTAAAAAAATAGCGCCTATAAGTGCTTCAAAAATATTACCGTGAATGTTAGCGCCCACATTGGCTTGATCTACATTGCTTTTTACAAAACGAATTAAATTTAAATCTCTACCCAATTCGTTTAAATGCTCTCTACTTACAATTTTAGAGCGCATTTGGGTAAGATACCCTTCGCTACCCGTAGGAACTTTTCGATACAAATAAGCGGCAATAACGGCTCCTAAAACAGAATCGCCTAAAAATTCTAAGCGTTCGTAATTAATAGGAATTCCTTTGTTGTCTTGCATTTGCACAGATCTGTGCGTAAATGCTTTTTTGTATTGATTTATTTTTTTCGGAGAAAATTTAAGAAGTTTTTTTAATTCGTAATACAATTGCGCATCCTCTTGGTTAAGAGGTTTTATAATTTTACGAATAAAACTCATCTATTATTCATCTATTTTTTTAAAAGCAACACATGCATTATGACCTCCAAAACCAAAAGTATTACTCATCGCTACTTTAATATCTCTCTTTTGAGCAACATTAAGCGTTAAGTTTAAATCTGGATTGATGTTTTCATCAACATTTTGATGGTTGATGGTTGGTGGCACAATACCATGTTTCATTGCTAAAATAGCTGCAATAGACTCTATAGCCCCTGCCGCACCTAAAAGATGCCCTGTCATCGATTTTGTAGAATTGATGTTGATGTTCTTGGCATGGTCTCCAAAAACAGCAGAAATAGCTTTTAACTCTGCCACGTCTCCTAAAGGTGTCGATGTACCGTGAGTATTTATATGATCTACATCTTCGGGTTTAATTCCCGAGTTTTCTAAGCAGTTTTTCATCACTGCCATGACTCCAATTCCTTCCGGATGTGGTGCTGTCATATGATGAGCATCAGAAGACATACCGCCTCCTATTACCTCTGCATAAATTTTTGCGCCTCTTGCTTTGGCGTGTTCATATTCTTCTAAAACAATAGCGCCTGCTCCTTCTCCTAACACAAAACCATCTCGTTCTGCATCAAAAGGTCTAGAAGCCGTTTCTGGACTTTCGTTTCTTGTAGACAAAGCATGCATGGCATTAAAACCACCCACACCAGAAATTACAACTGCAGCTTCAGAACCACCAGTTACAATTACATCACAAGTACCTAATCGAATATAATTTAAAGCATCTATCATTGCGTTTGCAGAAGATGCACATGCAGAAACCGTAGTATAATTTGGCCCCATAAATCCATTTTTTATAGAAATGTTTCCTGGAGCAATATCTGCAATCATTTTTGGAATAAAGAAAGGGTTGAACCTTGGTGTACCGTCTCCGGCACCAAAATTAATAGCTTCGTTTTGAAACGTTTCTAAACCACCAATTCCTGCTCCCCAAATTACACCTACGCGTAATCTGTCAATTTCTTCTAGATCTATTTTTGCATCTGCAATTGCTTCATCTGAAGCAACCATTGCATATTGCGTAAACGGATCCATTTTTCGAGCTTCTTTTCTATTGATAAAGTCGGTTACCTCGAAATTTTTTAATTCACATGCAAAACGAGTTTTGAACTTGGCAGCATCAAAACGTGTAATGGGTGCTGCACCGCTAACTCCGTTAACTAATGCGCTCCAATATTCTTCAATATTATTACCAATCGGCGTTAATGCGCCAAGTCCAGTGACTACAACTCGTTTTAACTGCATATAAAATTACTTTTTAGCTTCTTCAATATAGCTTACTGCTTGACCAACTGTACCGATGTTTTCGGCTTGATCATCTGGAATTTGAATATCGAATTCTTTTTCGAACTCCATAATTAACTCAACAGTATCCAAAGAATCTGCTCCTAAATCGTTTGTGAAGCTAGCTTCTGTTGTTACTTCGTTATCGTCTACTCCTAATTTGTCTACGATAATAGCTTTTACTCTTGATGCAATGTCTGACATAATTTTCTGTTTTTTTAAAATTTAAATCGGGGCAAAAATACAAATCTTAGTTATTAAAACTAATTTTTGCCCTAAAAATGATTATTAAAAGTAAATAAAATAATTTAATCTTCACCTAAAATAATCTAATTGTTAATAATTATCCTTTTTTTTGTACCTTAGAAATGTAGTTATGAAACGTATTGTTATTTTTGCATCTGGCTCTGGCACTAATGCCGCCAACATTATTAAGTTTTTCAATCAAACTAAAACCGCTAAGGTTACTAAAGTGTTGTGTAACAATGAGCATGCCAAAGTTTTTGATAGATGTAAAGCATTAAATGTAAGTTGTTTACATTTTACAAAAGCCGACTTTTTAGCTTCAGAAAACATCTTAAATATCTTAAAAGAAGCAGCCGATTATGTTATTTTGGCTGGTTTTTTATGGCGAATTCCGCCACAAATAATTGCTGCTTTTCCGAATAAAATTTTAAATATTCACCCTGCATTATTGCCTAAATATGGAGGTAAAGGAATGTATGGTATGCATGTTCATAAAGCTGTTAAAGAAAATAAAGAAACAGAAACTGGCATCACAATTCACTATGTAAATGAACATTATGACGAGGGCGCTATTATTTTTCAGTCTAAAACACCTGTTTTAATGTCTGATACTGCCAATACTATTGCAGAAAAAATACATGTATTAGAACAACGCTACTTTCCGAGGGTTATAGAAGATGTAATTTTAAATATTAATGAGTAAAAAAAAGTTTTATGTAGTTTGGAACGGACGTAAAAAAGGCGTTTTCACGTCTTGGAAAGTTTGCAAGGCACAAATAGAGGGTTTTGATGGGGCGCAATACAAGTCTTTTGCCAATTTAGACGAAGCTGAAATAGCCTCGAAAGGAAACTACAACGACTATAAAGGAAAAGATACTAAAAAGAAAAAATTATCATCCGCAGAAAAAGAAAAAATAGGGAAACCCAATTTAGAAAGTATTTCTGTTGATGCCGCTTGTTCTGGAAACCCAGGTAAAATGGAGTATAGAGGTGTTTTTACCCACAACAAACAACAAATTTTTTTAAAAGGCCCGTTTGATAAAGGAACCAATAACATTGGCGAATTTTTAGCTTTGGTACACGGCATTGCTTTGTTAAAAAGTAAAAACAAAGAACACATTCCTATTTATTCTGATTCTAAAATTGCCATGAGTTGGGTAAAAAAGAAGCAATGCAAAACCAATATGCATTTTGATGCTGCAAACAAAGACTTATTAGAGCTGATAAAAAGAGCCGAAAAATGGCTGAAAGAAAACACCTATAAAAACCCTATTCTAAAATGGGAAACCAAAGCTTGGGGAGAAATTCCTGCAGACTTTGGTAGGAAGTAAAAACAAACCTACCCTTCTATTTCGGGGGTTGTTGTTTCTTCTGTTAACTCTAATTTTGTTAAAGTAGGGTTTACAACACTTGTAACAGCAACAGTAATTAAAGTCATAGTACCACCAAAAACAACGGCTATAATTGGACCCATAAATTTTGCAGCCAAACCGCTTTCAAAAGCACCTAACTCGTTAGAAGAACCTACAAACATAGAGTTTACAGATGCAACCCTACCTCTCATATCATCTGGTGTTTTAAGTTGTAAAATGGTTTGCCTAATTACCATAGAAATACCATCTGCAGCACCACTTATAAACAGCGCCAAAATACTAACCCAAAAAATACTAGACAGCCCAAAAGCAATAATGCTTAACCCAAAAATAAAGACAGAAATTAACATTTTTTTTCCGGTGTTTTTATGAATTGGTATGTAAGTGGTTATCAACATTGTTACTATACTGCCCATAGAAATAGATGCATTTAAAATACCAAAGCCTTCGGGGCCTACTTTTAAAACGTCCTGCGCAAAAACCGATAAAATAGCGGTTGTACCACCAAATAAAACGGCAATCATATCTAAAGTTAATACCCCTAATATTATTTTGTTATTAAAAACAAATGTAATGCCCGCGGCTAAACTTTGCTTCATTGGTTCGCCTTTTTTAGTGTTTAAAATAGGTTTCTTTTTAATTTTAAATAAAACGATAAAAGAACATAAAACCAAGGCAAAAACAAGGCAAAGGGTTTTATCAACACCAAACCAACCGATAAAAAGACCTCCAAAAAGTGCCCCAGAAACCGCTGCTGTTTTCCAGGTACTTGTGCTCCATGTTGCTGCGTTTTGATAAATACTTTTTGGCACAAGTAGCGCTACTAAAGAAAAAATTGTAGGTCCGAAGAAAGAACGTAAAAAGCCACCAAAAAAAACCAACGCATAAATAGCATATAAAATGGTGTTGGTAGACCAATTTAACAGCACACTGTCTGTAGTTAACACAAACAACCCTAAACTTATGATTGAAAAAGCAGCAGTACAAACAGCGAGCAAGTTTCTTTTTTCTTTTTGATCTACAATATGCCCAGCAAATAATGCCATAGAAAAAGCGGGTATAATTTCCATTAAACCAATTATCCCTAATGAAAGCGGATCTTTTGTAATTGAATACACCTGCCACTCAATAACAATAAACTGCATAGACCAGCCAAAAACAAGCAAAAAACGAACAAACAGAAAAATATTGAACTCTTTAATTCTTAATGCAGCATATGGGTCTTGTTTTGCCATTGTTTATTTTAATTTCATGTCCATTAAAATGGCAAACGTTTGGTTAATATCTTCTTCTTTTACAACAATGGTCATTTCATTTGTGGTAGAAATAATTTCTTGTAAAGAAATGGCTGCCCAAGCCAATTGTTTTAAAATAAAATAATATACCCCAGATTGTTCTAGGTTTTCTTTTGGCAATTTTATGGTAATAGAAGCCAAATCTAACATACTATGTGTAAGCGTCTCTTGATCGAAAATATCTTTTACAAAAGGACGTAAATTTTTACTTGTTACAATATTTGTTTCAAAAATACCTTGAGAAACGGTTAAAAAATAATCAGAACTTTCTGATGATTTTGTTAAAATTTTTGCAATTTCTTTTAATAAAGAAGGGGTGTTTTTAAAAGTAAAGTCGCATAAATCAGATCGTACAATTACGTCTCCTAAATCTAAGGCTAGCTTTTTAATGTTTTTACGAATACGCAATTCACTTGCTGGCGAAAGCCTGTTAATAGCCATCATAACAGCCCCTACTTTTACTTCTTTTTTTAAAGCGCTTGATACTTCTGGTAAAATAATTCTTGCTAACGAAGAAACGTTGATCAACTTTTCGTTTAATGCTTCTTCTATAAAAGGCGTTTTTCTAATGGTACTTTCTACAACTTCTTGTATCGTTTTCATTTTAAATGTTTAATAAATTACATCAATGTTCAAAATTAAACAATTAATCTAAGCTATCTGTCAAATTTTTAAATTCTTTTTTTGGATTTTTACCTGCATACAAAACATTGTAAACAGTATCTATAATAGGGGTTCTGGCTCCGTTTTCTGTTTTCATTTTATAGGCACTCTTTGTGGCATAATAGCCTTCGGCAATCATACTCATTTCCATTTGCGCAGATTTTACCGTATATCCTTTACCTACCATGTTACCGAATTGTCTATTTCTACTAAATACCGAATAGCCGGTTACCAATAAATCTCCTAAATACGCAGAGTTGTTAATATTGCGTTTCATTTTATGCACTTTTTTTATAAAACGTTTCATCTCTCTAATGGCATTGCTCATTAAAACGGCCTGAAAATTGTCTCCGTAGCCTAATCCATGTGCAATACCTGCGGCAACTGCATAAATATTTTTTAGCATGGCTGCATATTCGGTACCAATAATATCGTCAGAAATTTTTGTTTTTATATACCAACTTTGCAACGCTTGTTCTATAAACTTGGCAGTTTCTTCGTTAATACAGGCTATTGTTAGGTAAGACAGGCGTTCCATAGCAACTTCTTCTGCATGGCAAGGCCCAGTGATAACTCCGATGTTTTCTAGCGGAATGTTAAATTCTCTATTAAAATGTTCGCCAATAATTAAACCTGTTTCTGGTACAATCCCTTTAATGGCAGAAAAAATAATTTTGCCTTCTAAAGATGCGGTTAATTTTTGTAATTCGCTTGTTAAAAATGCAGAGGGAATTGCAAAAATTAATACCTCGTAATTTTTAACAATGTAATTTATATCGTTGGTTAAATCTAACTGACGCGCATATACATCTGCAGATTGTAAATAATTTGGGTTGTGGTCATTTTCTTTAATATGCTCAATTGCTTGTGTATTTCGCATATACCAACCAACTATTTCTAGGTTTTCAGACAACATTTTAACAATTGCAGTTGCCCAACTTCCACCTCCTAAAACCGCTATTTTTTTATTTTGATTCATCTGTTGTTCTATTTTGTCATCAAAAGTAATAAAAGTATTAAGTTAACAAGAATGCTTCTTTGATTTATTATATTTGTAACCCAATCTTTTTATGTGTTATGAATGTACAAATAATTAACAAATCGAAACATGCAACGCCTAGTTACGAAACTGCAGGTGCTGCCGGAATGGATTTGCGTGCTAATATTACAACACCTATTACGTTAAAACCTTTAGAAAGAACTATTGTTAAAACAGGCTTGTTTATTTCATTGCCGGTTGGTTTTGAGGCTCAGGTAAGACCAAGAAGTGGTTTGGCTGCTAAAAACGGAATTACTGTTTTAAATTCTCCGGGAACAGTTGATGCAGATTATAGAGGTGAAATTGGGGTTATTTTAGTAAATCTATCAAACTCAGATTTTGTAATACAAGATGGTGAAAGAGTTGCTCAATTAATTATTGCCAAACACGAGCGTGTAACTTGGCAAGAAGTAACTGTTTTAGATGAAACAGCCCGTGGAGCTGGTGGTTTTGGCAGTACAGGAGTTTAAATTTTCTTATACAACTGACTCATTTTTCGAACCTTATCGTGTAATAAATCATAGGTTAAAAACGTGTGAGAATAGTGCTTATACCCTTGTTTTTTATAAAACTGAAAGGCTTGTGGTTGCTCGTTCATTGCGTCTAACCAAATAAGTGTATAACCTTGTGTTTGTGCCTTTTCTTCTAACCAAGTTAAAAGCGTTTTTCCAAGTCCGTTGTGTTGTGCTTTCGGATGAATATAAACCCGATGCAACTTTACTTGTTTTTCTTCTGAATTTTCTTTCAATTTTTGATCCCAAACAAACCTAAAAACACCTACAACCTCATTGTTAAAAACAATAAAATAGTAGTCTGCATTGGTTTCTAACAGTTCTTTTAAAACAACTTCTTTTGCATATTGCGAGTCTATATACCATTGCCCTTTGTCTTTCCAAAAGCTACTGTAAGAAAGTGCGTACACCTCTTGCATTAAAGTATAAAGCGTTTTTGTATGTGTACTTTTAATTGCTTTTAAAAAAAGTTGTTCTGTAATTTTTATCAAAAAAGTATTCTTTTAAGTTGCCTCTAAAATACTTTAAAAAACAAACCCCACAAACATTTTGTTTGTGGGGTTCTCTTTTTCTTAATCACTAAGTTGTTCGCTAATCTATTAGTAGCTTTTTAGAGATTGTTTGTTTGTCTTTCGTGTATACTTTTACAAAGTAAATGCCACTAGCAAGGTTGCTTACTTTATAACTGCTGTTTGTTTGCGTGTTATTCTCTGTAACCTTCCATTTTTTAACTTCTTGGCCAACTAAAGAGTATAAGCTTACCTTTTGGATGCTTAGATTGTCTTTGTTTACCAATTCTATGGCATCTATGGTATTGTAATATACTTGTAAACTATTGTTTACTGCCTCTGTTTGTGTGGTACTTAAAGCTGCTTGTGCTTTAAAAGTTACTGCAAAACGATCGCTATACACCCCAGCATCTAAAACAATTGCCGCACTGTTGTGGGTAATTTGATGTGTATGCCCTGTTAACTTGTCTAGTATGTACACATCATTGCTTATTTGCTGTATCTCATCGATACCAAATACAACTGTACTTTGGTCTTTAGCAATCACTATCTCTAAAGGTATTTCTAAATCGTCGCTAATACCTTGTACACCTGCAATCACGTATTTGCTATTGTTGTTGTCAAACTTCCAATACACATCTGTTGGGTTGATGTCAAAAATCTCTGAATCGTACCCTTTGTCAAATGCAAATGTATTGGTGGCTTTGAATGATACTCCTAGCTGACGATGCAACGTGGTATTGTTTGCATTCAGATAATCCATCCCCAACTTAATAAGTGGTAAGGTGCTATTTTCTGTGTTTGTATTCGCTGTTGTTGTTTTGGCTTGTCCTCTAAAGAATACTGAGGCTGTAGTGCCTTCTGTAACTAAAGATCTTTGACTGTTGTTAAACTCAACAGCACCACCAGCATCTCCTTCAATAAAGAAGCCTTGTCCGATAGGTACAAATGGGCCAGGTACTTTATAAGTAACTCCTGTTCCTAAACTTGGCGAACAACTAATGTCTCCGTCTGCATCATATAATCTTAAAAGATCGATGTAAGCAGTATTGCTGTCATTAGAAATAAGTGTAACAGTACTACCCGCCTCTAAACAAAGGTTGATATTATACAAACCAAATGGCTGTGCAGTGCTTGCTGTTAATTCTATATCTTGCTTAAACACCCCATTTACATGTACTTTAATCATCTTGTTGTTAGCAGATTGGTATTGTAAGGTTAAAACATCTACACCATATGGTAGGTTTGCAAACTCAACACTACTGTTTGTAGTATTTAGTTCTACCACAGTAGCTCCATTAATTGTCTGAGAACTTCCTGTAAAAGTAGCATCTTCTGCTTCTAGGTTAACATCAAAAGCAGCATTACCAACACCTCTATTATCTGCGGCTAAGCCCATTGAAAGGTTACGTGTAGCATACCCACCAATATACCCTGCATAATTATGTCCTTGGGTACCAAAAGCGACATCTTCGCCTGCATGTTGCCAGAAATAAGCCGTTGCTGTTAAAGTAGTTAAATTGTCTTGTAAAAACTTTTGTACACTTAAAGATGATGCATAAGGGTTTCCTACTAAATAAAACTCTTCGGCGCCAATACTTGTGCTTAATGTTCCGTCTTTCGGACTTCCACTAAAGGTATAGTTTTGGGCAACTCCGGTTCCTTTCATAATAAAACCATCGGTCTGCGCAATCACTCCTGTGCTTCCTTTTTGAGACCAATTGCCTCCTGCAGCTTGCGTAAAAAGCCAATAATTAGCTATTTTAATAGGATCAGTATCCTCACCGTCATAACCAGCTACAAAATCAATCTCTTTGGCTACTTGAGTGCCTACGGTACTGCTTGCATCTAATTCCGTGGTTCCGTCTTTTAAAACATCTGCTACTGTAAAAGTAGTTGCTCCAATACTGTTTACTGGTGAACTAAAGTAGTTAAATCGATACACACTTGCGGTTTCTGAGTTTTGGTCTACCAACAATCTTCCGGCTCCGGTAATATTACCAACTCCTTCATGGGTTTGTATCAACTGAGCTTGGTTATTATCGTCTGAACTAACCAAACGAATCTGATCTGATGCAGTGCTAATATCAATAGCATCTGAAACCACCAATGCTTGGTTGGTAATGCTAAGAATACTACCATTGTGAACCGTTAACTTTCTAGCATTTAATGCTGTTGAAGTATGATTGTAATCTATTCCTACACGCACATGTCTTGATCTGTCTGGAAACCCGTTAGACCAACCACTCGCTGTTTTTTCGGTTAATAAAACTCTATGCAGACCTGGCTTTATATTTGCCTGATCGTTGGCAGATGATATCTCTGAAATTAACGGAGCATGTACATGTCTTTCTATAGCTGCATCAATTACATTGGTATAGGTTGTTATGGCATCGTCTACATAGGCAACCCATTCTGAACTGGTATAAGTAGCATTGCCTGTTAACACTTCGTCTATACGAACATAACTAGTCTTGTCTTCAATGTCTTTAATGATATCTACACGTCCGTTGTATGATTTAACTCCATTGCCTCTTGATATAATAAGCTGGTCATTTTCACCATTAAAATCTGTAACCGAAGAATTTACAATCTCTATAGCTGTAATTGCTTTGTTAGCAACATTGCTAGAAGCTACTAAAATAGTTTTACCGCCTGGTACTTCTGTGTTATTTGTTAAAAATGCTGTAGGTGCTACATCGTCTTGATTGCCTGTTAAATCTTTATACAAACCAAGAGTAGCAGCATTAGGTACTATAATGTTGCTGTTGATGTTGGTAATTTCTATCCAACGTTGCCCTGTACTCTGATATACCTGCGTTATCATTGGAATACCACAACCATTCTTAGTACTGTCTGTACCATAAGTAGTATAGTTTGTAGTGGTATATGCATTGGCAACTGTACCAGAATCTGTAGCACCACTCTCTAAACTATTGGCAAAACCATTAGCCCCAACTGGGTCTGCAGTAACATCTATTACTGCTTCTGAAACAGTGCTTGTGGTATTTGCTGTGGCATCTGTACCATTTCCGTTGGTAACACTTCCAGCGGTTAATGCCGTTGGAATACCCGCTTCTACTGCATCTGGGCAACCATCACCGTCAGAGTCTAAATCTAAATAGTTTGGAATACCGTCGTTGTCGGTATCTCTACAATTAATAAAATCCTGAGGTCTTACTTGTATATTATATACAGCATCTATTGTATTTGAAGTTGAAAAAATAGTTATATCTGATACATAATCGTTTGATTCCCATTGTAAAGGAGACCCATTAGTTATAGCTGAAGAAAAACTATTTAATATACTATAAGAATTGCCTGTAATATTTTGAGTTAAATTTGGGTTGTTAAGGGTTCCTGTAAAAGTAAAACCTACCGAATTTATATCTATAAAACCATCTTTATCATTTGATCTTATAGTATCTCCATGAGTTATTTGAATAGTCACTGGTACTGTGCCCGAGAATTTGTAATTAGTACTACGCCCAGTTCCAACTACTGAATTTCCATATACATTTGTATTATGTCCCGTAACAGTAACAATTATACTTCCTGATGGTAAATTCCATTTAGAACTTATATCTTCCGTTCCATTTTGGCTTCCGTTAGTAACATTTGATGCAAAGCTAAAATCTTGTGGCAATAGTTCATATGAAGTTGGCATATTACATTCAATAACATCTAAAATACCATCATTATCATCATCTATATCATAGTAGTCTGCAACACCATCGCCATCGGTATCTGTACAAATTTCTATGTTTTTATTTGCACTAATACCAACACCTTGTGTTATTGCGGTAGTTGCTGGGCTTACAATTGGCACACCATACGTAGCACTACCAGGAGTCTCATCAACATCTGTTCCTAGGTTTTCTTGCACTGGTGATACTCCTGTAACTCCTGTAAAAGCACCTCCGTTTGAAGTGTTTCCTCCATCCATAGTAGAGGTTACTAAATCTGTTTGAGAAAAAGCACCGTCTCCTTCTATAGCGTCTGGGCAACCATCACCGTCAGAATCTAAGTCTAAAAGGTTAGGTATTCCATCATTATCTGTATCTATATCACAAACTAAATTATTAACAAACCTAATTTCACTAAACTCTCTATTACTGTAGGCAGTATCTTTATCTTGAAATTCTATCGTATAAGTACCCGCAGCAAAATTTTCATTTATTGCAACAGTTAAAGGAGTTTCATTACTAAAATTAGATGCTGAAGCTGCACTACCACTAAATACAATGGCATTAGAGGCATCTTTTATAGTTAACGCATAAGCTTTTAACTGTTCGGCGTTATTAGAACCCACAGTAGCATATAACTCAAAAGTGCCTAAACGTACATTTGGTAAAGTAATTGTATAAACAAATGTAGGCTGTGTTACAGAAGAAGAATTATAACTAATACCGTCTGAACCTGCACCATTTAATCTATTTATAATACCATTTACAGTACTATTTGGGTTATTAGATGAATTATAAACTGCATTGGTAGAAACAAATGCTGGTGTATAATTGACAACTTTACACTCACTTGCATCTAAAATACCATCATTATCATCATCTAAATCTAGGTAATCTAAAACTCCATCGCCATCAGTATCTGTACAAATTTCTATGTCTTTATTGGTTGAAATACCAACACCTTGTGTTATGGCTGTAGTTGCCGGGCTTACAATTGGCACACCATACGTTGCGCTTGTTGGGTCGGTATCTACTGTTTTGCCTAAATTTGTTTGTACGCCAGATACCCCAGAAAGACCTGTAAAAGCACCTCCGTTTGAAGTATTACCACCGTCTATATTGGTATCTGTTACTAAATTAGATACTAAAAAGGCACCGTCTCCTTCTAAAGCATCTGCACAACCATCGCCGTCAGAATCTAAATCTAAACGGTTTGGAATACCATCATTGTCGGTGTCTCTATCTCCAAGAGAAACAGGTGTTGGTGTACAACTATACCCAGTACTTTGACTGTAATTTCTTTGCCCTGAAAAGAAAAAATCGTCTCCAAAGTCGGTACTCGAAGAGGTATTCTGACCGTGGAAATAAATTCTGATGGTATATGTTTTATTTGGTAATAAAGGAATGGCAGTAACATTAAAAAGTGTATTGCCAGAAATAGACATTTCACACCCTAGTGTAGTATACGAAGTTTCAAAAGCGTTCTCTGAAATTAATACTGAAAAAGGCACTTTGGCTGTTCCTCCTGCAATTTCCTGTAATGCATAGGTTCCTGTAAAGTTTTTTGTTGTAAAGTCTAACTCAAAATAATGGTTGTCTCTAAAAGGATCTAAATGAGAATCATCAACTGTTATAAAAGTAAAAGACGAATTACCTAATAAACCTCCTGTAAGCCCTTCGCCAAGTCTAACATCGCCAGAAGAAGCTATGATAGAGTTTGCAGGGGTAGGATAACCTATATCAAAACCATACTTTGTGGTTAAAGAAGTAGGTGTACCATTTGCTGTTATTGCAAGCATATTGTCTCTGCCTCTATTTGTAGGAAACCAAGTACAATCTGTATTACAAGATATCGACGGGTCTGTTTCGTCTTCATCTAAAATACCGTCATTGTCATCATCTAAATCAACTAAATCACCTACACCATCACCGTCTGTATCTGCACAAACGTTTAATGCACTTGCTATGGCATAATCTGTATAGGTTGAAGTATAGTTTATTTCACCTGTAGTTCCGTTTTCAACACTGTCTAATAATCCATTATTATTTGCATCTGTGTCGCCACTTACCAAAGCATTATTTACACTTGATGAACTAGTTACAGCACCTGCAGAACCGTTTTCTACAGTACCTGTAGTTAATAAAGTTTGAGAAATACCTGCCTCTACTGCATCCGGACAACCGTCTCCATCACTGTCTAAATCAAGACTATTTGGTATGCCATCGTTATCTGTATCTACATCACATGAACTAAATACTAATTCGAGTTCTACTGCATCAATAGCAACACCTCCAAAACCTGCAGAAGACAAACTAAAACCAAGTCTACCTGTATAAGCAGCTGTGGCAACAAATTCGAATTCTTCTTCATACCAAACTGTATTGGATGAAGAAAAAGGTACTTGAACTCCATTGTTTCCATTCACTAAGCTACCATCGGGTAATATAACATAGGCATATGAATTTGCTCTTTCGGTAGAGTGACGACCAGTATTAGCCCAATAGTATTTTACTCTATAAGTTGCTCCTACAATAAATGGTTCTGTTTTAATTGCAAAAGCTTCAGTTGTGGCAATACCTACATAATTACCCCCTGCAGGGCTAGGTTGAGTAGTGTAGTACATTGAATTTATACCATTAAAAGTACTGAAGTAATTCCCTACCACCAACTCAAAAGTTTGGGTAGACGAGTTTTCGTGCTTAATATAAGTTGTACCACATGTAGCGTCTGTAAGCACAGCCCATGTTTGTTCTGAATTACTTTCGAAACCACCACAGTAGAATGATCTTGCAGCACCCGTGCACTCAAGCACATCCAAAATACCATCGTTGTCATCATCGATGTCTAGGTAATCTGGAATATCATCACCATCCGTATCTGTACAGCTTTCAATTGTTTTATCTGCACTAATACCTATACCTTGTGCTACTGCAGCAGTTGCTGTGCCAACAATTGGCACACCAAGAGTTGCGCTACCAGAGGTAGTATCTACTGTGTTTCCTAAGTTTTGATTTACTGGTGATGCTCCTGCAAGTCCTGTAAAAGCACCTCCGTTTGAAGTATTACCAGCGTCTATATTGGTGTCTGTTACCAAATTAGATACTAAAAAAGCACCGTCTCCTTCTAAAGCATCTGGGCATCCATCGCCATCAGAATCTAAATCTAATTGATTTGGAATACCGTCGTTGTCGGTGTCGCAAGTAGGATTCGTTGTAAAAAAAGAAATATCATCTAAAGTAAAGTTATCAGCTCCACCTCCTGATTGTGTAATTCTAACTTGATTAAAACTAACAGAAGGGTTGTAATATCCTATAAAATTATTTACGCCATTACCTGCAGAAAAGGTTTGACTATCTACGGTATTGGTAACATTACCAGAAGCATTAGCTCCAACAAAAGTATTTAAGGTCTCCCATATAGTTTCGTTACCAAACTCTATTAAAAAGCTGGTTGCTGAATTGGCATCATGAACATCACCAATACGAATAGCAAATCCGTTTGTGTTGTGTTTTAAATTAAGTGTTACAACAACTGAAGGATCTGAATTTTCGACTCTAATACCGGCTACTTTAGTACCTGATACTGGTGTAGTACCAAAATATGAAGAAGCAAGAACGGAATTTATATACGGATTTGCAGAAGCGATACTCATTGTACCAAAAGCCAGTGGTGTCGTTTCTAGATTTGTTGAACCAGAAAATGATTCAAAATCTTCAAGAATAGAACTATTTGATGCTTCTGCTATTGCTTTGGCATTCGCCCAATCTGCTGAATCATAAGTGATACCTGTACCTCCTAGCGCTGCTAGTATATCATTACTTAAATCAGGAGACGCAGAACATTCGTCTGTGTCTAAAATACCATCATTGTCATCATCTAAATCATTATAATCTGTAACACCATCGCCATCGGTATCTGTACAACTTTCTATGTCTTTATCTGCACTAATACCCACACCTTGGGCAACTGCAGCAGTTGCTGTGCCAACAATTGGCACTCCATATGTAGCACTACCGAAAACAGTATCTACAGTTGTACCTAAATTTGTTTGTACACCAGACACCCCTGAAATACCTGTAAAAGCACCTCCGTTTGAAGTATTACCACCATCTATATTGGTATCTGTAACCAAATCTGATAGTAAAAAAGCACCGTCTCCTTCTAAGGCATCTGGACAACCATCGCCATCAGAATCTAAATCTAAATGGTTAGGAATGCCGTCGTTGTCAGTATCTAAAACAGAATTACCAACTTTAGAAACACTTATACCATCAAAAGATAAACCTTTTGCACCTGTTCCAGCAATTCTAAACCCAAGGGGTCCTGAAGCTTGGTTTGCAGTAAAAGTTAGTACTTCATGATACCATACATTATTATTATAGGCTACGGCTACGCCATTGTTACCATCTAAATATGTTCCATCTGGTAGATACACTTGAGGAAATGCATTATCTCTTTCAGTAGAATGCCTTCCAGAGTTTGCCCAATAAAATTCAACTTGATAGGTTGCTCCTACTTCTAAATTTGTAGTTTGAACCCCAAAGGTTTCTGAACCACTTCCATTACTTGCAATACCTACATAATTACCTCCTTGCGGGCTAAGCACATCCATTTGATAAGTACTACTACCTCCAAAACCATCTGTGCCTGCTACAATTTCAAAAGTAGTTGAAACACTTGGAGGTTGTATAGCGCTCCATTCTAAACAATTCGTTCCTGATGTTGGGGTTAAAGTAGACCAACCTTGCTCAGAAAATTCATCAAAATCACCACAAACACCAATAGGAGTTGCTAAGTTATTAGACTCATCGGTATCTAAAATACCATCATTGTCATCATCTAAATCATTATAATCTGTAATACCATCGCCATCGGTATCTGTACAACTTTCTATGTCTTTATCTGCACTAATACCCACACCTTGTGCAACTGCAGCAGTTGCTGTGCTAACAATTGGCACCCCAAGAGTTGCGCTACCAGAGGTAGTATCTACTGTGTTTCCTAAGTTTTGATTTACTGGTGATGCTCCTGCAAGACCTGTAAAAGCACCTCCGTTTGAAGTATTACCACCACTTATAGTAGAGCTTACCAAATCTGATAGTAAAAAAGAACCATCTCCTTCTAAAGCATCTGCACAACCATCGCCATCAGAATCTAAATCTAAATGGTTTAGAATGCCATCATTGTCGGTGTCGCAAGTAGAATAACTTGCATAAAGATTGTAATCCGTTGAATAATCTAGGTAAATTTCTTCTATGGCAGTATTTGTAACTCTTCCTGAAAGACCGTATAATCTGTATTTATTTGTTAAAAGTAAAGATGTAACTATTATAAATTCACCACCTCCAGATGGATTTATAGTTGCTCCTGTTGCTGTATGAATGTCTGAAATATTTACCCAAGCATTTGTTGCTGCGTCCCAGCCCTGTAAAACAACCTGAGAGTTTGATGTTAAAAAAGTAGAAGTAGGCGTGCCACCCACATGATCATGTCTAATTCTTGTTAATAATATACTACAAGACAAGTCAAAAGAATACACTACCTTATTAGTAATGTTTGAATTATTAGTAAAAATTGCTCTATTTGCAGATGCCGTTGAACCATCAAAAAGGTTTGCAATAGCGCCTGATTGAAGTGGGATAGTTGTTGATGGATTTGATACGATTGAAGATCTATCGCCTCCAATAAAATTATTATCTAAACAGTCATATATCTCGTCACATAATTCGTCTGCATCTAAAATACCATCGTTGTCATCATCTAAATCGATAGAATCTTGCACACCATCGCTATCAGTATCTAAACAATTGTTTTCGGTTTTATTTAAACTCGTGCCAATCGCTTGCTTTACCGCTGATGCATTTGGGCTTACAACTGGCACCCCATAGGTAGCACTACTAGAAGAAGTATCTACTGTTGTACCTAAGTTTTGTTGAACGCCAGACACCCCGGAAACACCTGTAAAACTAACGGTAGTATTACCTGCATCTAAGCTGTTATCTGTTACTAAATTAGACAATAAAAAAGTACCGTCTCCTTCTATTGCATCTGGGCAACCATCGCCATCAGAATCTAAATCTAAATGATTTGGCACTCCATCGTTATCTGTATCACAAGATAATGTAGTAGCTAAAGTACCAGCAGGTGAATCAGCACCAACACCAATTGCCAAAGTATCATTATTTAAACCTACTGCAACGATATTTAATTCATCAAAAATAGTTGTCCCTGTATTTATGATAACAACTGCATCAGGAAAATTAGTACCATATATAGGAAAACTAGCTAGTCTTACTAAACCTAAATTAGCATTCCAAGTAAGTCCAGATGGCAACATAGCACCCGTTGGTGAACCAGATGGTGTATAAGGATCTTCAATAGTTACTGCCCAAGAAGACATGTCTACTGGCTGCCCGTTTAAGGTAGGGTTAAAAACATAGGTAAATGGCCCTGTAACACCACTTGAGGTAGCGCCAGGGTCAAATAATAAAAGTTTTGTGTTTTGAGGTGCTGCTGTACCAGCAGCATATTTAAAATCGTAAATTGTAGTAGAGTTTTGACCTCCTGTCTGATCATTTGGTTTTGCACCATCACTAGCAAAATGATAAATACCACCAACATTACCATAACCAGTTAAAGTAGTAGAATTTGTAAAAGTTGATGCCGTAAAACCAGCACCACTTATGGTTGCAGAGTAATTTTGTGATGAAACAGTATGGCTTCCGGCACCTGTTCTTACAATAGATACGGTTCCGGTTGAAGTAACACCACCTGGTGAATATGACCAATTAAAATTAGTAAGTTGTCCGCTACTTTTAATACCTGTTGCATCGCCACCTGTTCTTTGCATCCAAGAATATGAATTATTTCCTGAAGGATGAGAAAAAGAGACACACTCGTCAGTATCTAAAATTCCATCATTATCATCATCTAAATCTACATTATTAGCAATGCCATCACAATCGTAGTCATCTGATGGTAGCTTACCACCACAAACAACTGTAGTAGCATTGTTTTTATTTGCAAGGTTTTTGGTAGTCGGTTTGTTTTTGGTAACCGCCGTTAAGCTTGTAGTATTGTCTTTGCTTAAGTTATTAAAAGCAACTTCTTCTTTGGTAACAAACTCTAACAGAGTTGCACTTTTAACACCAAAAGAAGACAAGAAAATAATTGTTAAAGTAACACAAACAATTTGTATGTAATTGTTTTGAGATAGCTTTTGAAATTTTGAATTAAAAAACCCCATTAGTAAGTTTTATTTAGTTAATAATTTTAATTTTTGGGGGAGCTTAGACTTTTAGGTCTATACACCTAAAAAGGTTAGACACATGTTAAAAGTGTAAGTCACAAAAAAAAGTGGATTAAAAATAACTGTATCCTTAATTTTTTTTATGACTTACACTAAAATTGTTTGCAAATTTATAAAAACTATTTAATATTTACTTTTTATTTTCTATTTTTTTTAATATATAGTTCTTTAAATTTTTAAGATATATTATTCGTTAATAGTTACTTATCGTTTACTCTTGGCTATCTATTGCTTCTTTAATTTTTGTTTCTAGCTCTTCTGCCAATTCTGGGTTGTCTTTAATTAAGCCTTTTACAGCATCTCTACCTTGGCCTAATTTTGTTTCTCCGTAGCTAAACCAAGAACCACTTTTCTTTACAATACCCAACTCTACACCAATGTCTAAAATTTCACCAACTTTAGAGATTCCTTGTCCGTACATAATATCAAATTCTGCAATTTGAAACGGTGGTGCAACTTTATTTTTTACCACTTTTACTTTGGTACTGTTTCCAATTACTTTATCGCCATCTTTAATTTGTGTTCTTCTTCTGATGTCTAATCTTACAGAAGCATAAAACTTTAAAGCGTTACCACCAGTTGTGGTTTCTGGATTACCAAACATTACCCCAATTTTTTCTCTTAATTGGTTGATAAATATTACCGTACAGTTTGTTTTAGAAATGGTACCTGTTAATTTACGCAATGCTTGCGACATTAAACGGGCGTGTAAACCCATTTTAGAGTCACCCATTTCGCCTTCTATTTCAGATTTTGGTGTTAATGCAGCTACAGAATCTACCACTACAATATCTATAGCACCAGAACGAATTAAGTTTTCTGCTATTTCTAAAGCTTGTTCTCCGTGGTCTGGTTGTGATATAATTAAGTTGTCGATATCTACCCCTAAATTTTGTGCGTAAAATTTATCGAAAGCATGCTCTGCGTCAATAAAAGCAGCAATACCACCAGATTTTTGCGCCTCTGCAATAGCGTGTAATGTTAATGTTGTTTTACCTGAAGATTCTGGCCCGTAAATTTCGATGACCCTACCTCTTGGATATCCGCCAACACCTAAGGCTAAATCTAACCCTAAAGAACCCGATGAAATTGCATCTACTTCTTCGGTAACTACGTCTCCTAATTTCATTACAGAACCCTTACCATAGGTTTTGTCTAATTTATCTAATGTAAGTTGTAATGCTTTTAATTTTGCTGTTTTTTCTTTGTCTGCTGCTGCCATAAACCTTGCTAATATTTTGTTTTATAAAGTAGAGCAAGTTACAAAAAAGTCTGTCGATTTTCCTAAAAATTAATGTCGATTTTTGTAGTATTGTTTTTTATAATTTAAAAAATGACAAAGATAATTTCTCTGAAAGATAAAAAGAGTTCTGTACAAATAGAAAAAGGTGAATTAATTTCATTTATTGTAGACGGTACAGAATACATGCATCAAAAAGGAAGTAAAGGCTGGAGAAAAACAGATGACGAAATGTTTCCTGTAATTGGCCCACTTTCTAAAAATAATTTTCAGTTAACTACTAAACAAGGAACCGCAATTTTAGATCAGCATGGTTTGTTACGTGAAATGGAGTATGTGCTGCTTTCTTCGGATAAAAATACAGCCATTTTTTCTAAAACATATGCTAAAAACACTCCGTTACAAAACGCTAAATTTCCAGAAAAATCTTCTGAAGAGTTTGTTTTTTGGCCGTATGATTTTAGCTTCGAAAAACACTTTACATTAAAAGACAGAATTTTAACTATCAATTTTAAAATTACTTCTGCAGTAGGCATGCCTTTTATGTTGGGGTATCATCCTGCTTTTTTACTTTCTAATACCGGTAAAGAAACCCTTGTTGCAAACGGAGAAAAAATAACGCTTGCAGCTATTTACAAAGCAGGGCATAATGCGTTTCCTGTTTTAAATACGTCTAATATTAGATTGGAAAATATAGATAGAAATGCTTTAGAAATTAGCACTACAAATTTTAATAATTTTATGCTATGGACAACAGTAGACAATATGCTTTGTATAGAACCTATTTCGCAATACACCTCTTATACAGATCAAAAATTTTCGGAAGATAATATGTCTATTTCTAGTGGTACCGAGACGTTTTCCTTTGAAATAAAAGTGGTTTAATTTTGATTATAAAACATCGTCATTTTATCATTCACAAACCTTGGGGTGTTATTTCTCAGTTTGTAAATCCGGCTAAAAGAAAGAAAAAATTATTAGGTGATTTGTATGACTTTCCTGAAAAAACCATGGCAATTGGTCGTTTAGACGTTCCTTCTGAAGGGTTGCTTTTACTAACCACAGATGGTAAGGTTTCTGCTGAAATTAGATCTCATAAATACGAAAAAGAATACTATGTGCAAGTTGATGGAGTTGTTACTAATGACGCAATCGAACAACTAAAAACAGGGGTAGAGATTGGTTTTAATGGCAAAAAATACACAACAAAACCAGGAAAAGCAGCGATGATAAAAGATCCTAATTTTCCGTTACGAAGCCAAAAAATACGAGACGAAAGACATGGCCCAACGAGTTGGTTATCTATAATAATTAAAGAGGGTAAGTTTAGACAGGTTCGTAAAATGACGGCTGCTGTTGGATTACCTACATTGCGTTTGGTTCGTGTTAGAATTGGAGCTATTGAATTGGGTAATCTAGAAGTTGGAGGTGTGCTAGAAGTTGATAAATTAGTTTGAAAAAGAAGGAGAAAAAGAGGTTAGATGTTAGAGACTAGATATTAGAGGTTAGAGGCTAAATAAAATTACAACTTGTCACTTCGACGATAGGAGAAGTCTCATAACAGTGAGAAGATGAAAAGAGGATAGAGGTTAGAAACTAGAGATTAGACTGCAGAAAAACCAGCTTTATGAGATTTCTCGTTCACACTCGAAATGACAAAACTGACTGAAAAACAACCCTTTGTCACTTCGATTATAGGAGAAGTCTCATAGCAGTGAGAAACTAAAAAGAGGCTAGAGAATAGATGTTAGAGACTAGACTCTAAAAAAAGCAGCTTTATGAGATTTCTCGTTAGCACTCGAAATGACAGAACAGAATAAAACACAACCCTTTTCACTTCGAACGATAGGAGAAGTCTCAGAACAGTGAGAAATTAAAAGAGAATAGATGTTAGAAACTAGAGACTAGACTGCAAAAAAAGCAGCTTTATGGGATTTCTCGTTAGCACTCGAAATGACAAAACTGACTGAAAAACAACCCTTGTCACTTCGAACGATAGAGAGAAGTCTCATAGCAGTGAGAAATTAAAAGAGAATAGAGGTTAGAGTTTAGAGACTAGACTATAGAAAAACCAGCTTTATGAGATTTCTCGTTCACACTCGAAATGACAAAACTGACTGAAATACATCCTTTGTCACTTCGACGATAGGAGAAGTCTCATAACAGTGAGAGGCTAAAAAGAGGTTAGATGTTAGAAACTAGAGACTAGACTGCAAAAAAAGCAGCTTTATGAGATTTCTCGTTAGCACTAGAAATCACAAAACAAAATAAAACACAACCCTTGTCACTTCGAACGATAGGAGAATTCTCATAACAGTGAGAAAATTAAAAGAGAATAGATGTTAGAGACTAGAGATTAGATTCTAAAAATAAGACTAAAACTAAACCAGCTTTATGAGATTTCTCGTTGGCACTCGAAATGACATAACCGACTGAAAAACAACCCTTTGTCACTTCGAACGATAGGAGAAGTCTCATAATAGTGAGAAATTAAAAGAGGATAGATATTAGAGACTAGACTATAGAAAAACCAACTTTATAGGATTTCTCGTTAGCACTCGAAATGACAGAACAGCATAAAAAACAACCCTTGTCACTTCGACCATAGGAGAAGTCTCATAGTAGTGAGAAGATAAAAAGAGGTTAGATGTTAGAATCTAGAGACTAGATGTTAGAGACTAGATGTTAGAGACTAGACTCTAGAAAAAGCAGCTTTATGAGATTTCTCGTTAACACTCGAAATGACAGAACAGAATAAAACACAACCCTTTGTCAATTAAATAATAGGAGAAGTTAAATTTTTAATCGATCCATTCGAATGTGCGGAATACCGTCTTCTAAATACCCTTCACCAACTTGAAAAAACCCATGAGATTCGTAAAAGTCTTTCAAATATAATTGCGCAGAAATGGTAATTTCTTCTACCTTAAAATGACTATTTATAGCCTTTATAGAAGCTTTCATTAAACTGTGTCCAAAACCATGTTTTCTAAATTCTGTAGCAACTACAACCCGACCAATACTTGCATTGGTAAAATAATCTCCTGGTTTAAAAATACGTGTATACCCAATTATTGTATCGTTTTTAACCCCTAAAACATGCAATGCTTTCTGATCTTTAAAATCGATGTCCTGATACACGCAATCTTGTTCTACTACAAAAACTTCAGATCGTAACTGTAAAATTTGATACAACTCTGTGGTTGTTAACTCAGAAAAAGATTTTGTTATAAAATTCATGGTTATTATCCGGCACAAGAAATTTTATCAACTCTATTTTGATGTCTTCCTCCTTCAAATTCTGTAGTTAGAAAAATATCTACAAAACCGATAGCTTGTTGTAAAGACACAAAACGAGCCGGAATGGTTAAAATATTTGCGTTATTATGTTGTCTTGTTAAAGCAACCAACTCATTATTCCAACACAAAGCTGCACGAATACCTTGATGTTTGTTTGCAGTCATTTGTGCACCGTTACCAGAACCGCAAAGAATAATTCCGAATGTCGCTTTTTTGGTTTCTACTGCTGTTGCTGTTGGATGAATTGCATCTGGATAATCCATAGAAGCATCTGTATCGGTTCCAAAATTTAATACGGTAAACCCTTTTTCTTCTAAATATTTTATAATTTCGAACTTGTAAACCGTTCCTGCATGGTCATTACCTATTGCAATTGTCATAATAAATTGATTTTTATTGTATTGAGTAACAAAAATACAGAAACTAAGGGTTATGAACAGTTTAAAATAATGAAATTTTAGATAATTTTAATAACTAATTAAAAACTAATATTTTATCTTTTTTAACGAATGTTAAGAAAATGTAGTAAGAAATTAATAAGTTTTTTTGGTGTATTTAAAAATTATTACAATACAAGAATACCTTTTAGTTGTGCAAGTTTTTTTATTGATTTTTAATAATAGTTTATAAACAAATTAAAAGGGGTTAGTTTACATTTTATTTTATTTTGTTATTCATAAAAATAAGTGAATACCTGTGAATAACTTTTGTTAATAACTGTTACTTAAACTTGATTTTAAACAAGTTATATATCTTATAAAATGTAAGTAATTTTTAATAACTGATATTAAAAAATATAAAGTGCTTTTTTTATAGTAGCTATTCACATACTATTATAAACATTATAGTTTTTTAAAATTTTTATAAAAGAAAATGATTATAATATAGAATGTTTATAAGTCAAAAAAATTAAGGAATGCAAAACTGAATTGCTCTTTGTATAATTGAAACTTTAATTGGGCCTGTACCAATCAATTCTCCGTCTGCTTGTACAAAAGGTTTTAAAGTTTTTGGTACTATCGTTATTTCTTTAGTTTTATAAGTTTCTACTTTTTTATGATGCATAATAGATCCGTTGTATAATTTATGTATGCTTTTAACAACATCAAAAAAGTTTAAATTTTTAGCAACAGTTATATCTAGTAATCCGTCTGCAGCATCTACCTGCTCTGTAAATTGCATTCCACCACCAGAATATTTACAAATACCAAAAATAGTTAGCAAGCTTTTTTCGGTAATCTCTTTATCATCAATAATAATTTTAAGTATTGGTTTTTTGTAAAAAATACTTCCATAAATTCCTGCTATTGTGTACGATAATTTACCTAGCTTTTTAAGTTTTTTTAAAGTACTAACAACATATGCATCAAAACCAATACCTGCGACATTATTAAAATAGGTAGGGGTATTATTTAAGGTTTTTATAAGACCAATATCTTGTAAAACTCTTTTCTTTTGAAAGATGATATGTATTGATTTTTTAATAGAATTTGGTATGTTGTAATGTTTTATCCAATCATTACCAGTCCCTAAAGGAATTACGCCAATAGTTATATTAGAAGTTTTTACATATCTTTGCAACATAATACCGTTAACTACATGGTGTAGTGTTCCGTCTCCACCAACAGAAATAATATTTCTAAATCCTTTTTGAATTGCATTTTGCACCAGTTCAATTTCGTGTTTAGCATATTGTGTAAAAACAGAAGTATAGTCAATATGCTGTTTTTTTAAGTTTAGCTGAATTTCTTTCCACTTTTTAGAAAAATTCTGATTTCCAGAGGTAGGGTTTGCAATTATAAACCACGAGTTAGCATGTATTTTATTAGTAGAAATCATAAATTAAAAGCCAAATTACAAAATAGATTGGTAACTGTTTTTTAATATTAAAAGCGGATAATTAATTGTAATTTGCAAACTCTAGTAATAGTGTTAAAAACACACAGTTACTATCAATAATATAAAATTTAAATGACAAAAAAGAAGAAAAATATATTTAAAAAGAAAGGGAAAGTTATTAAAGATTTAACCCGTAATATTTTTAAAATTTTAAATGAAGACAACACAAAGTCTTACAATTACAAACAAATTGCCTCTTTATTAAAAGTGGCAGACACTGATGGTAAAAATCAAATTATTAAAAAATTAGTTGGTTTAGCTGCAGAGAAAAAAATTACAGAAGTAGAAAGAGGTAAATTTACAATTAACATAGATAAAAAATATACTATTGGTACTTTAGACGTTACTTCTAACGGAAATGGTTATTTTATATCTGATGATTATGAAGATGATATTTTTATACCTAATAACAATTTAGGAAAAGGCTTACATAATGATACTGTTAAAGCATTTGTTTATAAGAAAAGAAGTGGTAAAAAGTTAGAGGCAGAGGTTGTAGAAGTTTTAGAACGCTCTAAAACAGAGTTTGTTGGTGTTTTACAAAAAAGTAAGAATAAAAACTTTGGATTTGTAATTGCTGATAATCAGAAAATGTATGCAGATATATTTATTTCAGAAAATAAATTAAATGGTGCAGAAGATGGTGATAAAGTTCAAGCTTCTATAAGAGATTGGCCTAAAAATTCTAAAAATCCGTTTGGTACTATTACCACTGTTTTAGGAAAACCTGGAGATCACAATACCGAAATGCATTCTATTTTATTAGAGTATGATTTACCGTATGAATTTGAACCAGAAATAGAAAAAGAAGCGCAAGATTTACCTTTAGAAATTACCTCAAAAGAAATTGTCAAACGTAGAGATATGAGAGGCGATTTAACTTTTACTATCGACCCAAAAGACGCCAAAGATTTTGATGATGCCCTTTCTTTTAAAGTATTAGAAAACGGCAATTTCGAAGTTGGTATTCACATAGCAGATGTATCTCACTATTTACAACCTAAAACAAATTTAGATGATGAAGCTTACAAAAGAGCAACGTCTGTTTATTTGGTAGATAGAGTAGTACCAATGTTGCCAGAAATGCTATCAAACGGAGTTTGTTCTTTAAGACCACACGAAGAAAAGTTAACATTTTCAGCTGTGTTTGAAATCAACCAAAAAGCACAAATTATCAACGAATGGTTTGGTAGAACAGTAACTTATTCAGACCAACGTTTTGCTTACGAAGAAGCACAAAGCATTATAGAAAACGTACAATTTTCTGATGACATACAACCGTATCAAATGCCAATAGATATTTCTATTACTGGTAAAGAATATACTGTTGCTAAAGAAGTTGTAGAAGCTACTTTAAAATTAGATGAATTAGCTAAAATACTTCGTAAAAAAAGAATGCAATCGGGTGCTATTTCTTTTGATAGAGTAGAAGTGAAGTTCGATTTAGATGAACAAGCTAACCCAGTTGGTGTCTTTTTTAAAGAATCTAAAGATGCAAATAAATTGATTGAAGAGTTCATGCTTTTAGCGAATAGAAAAGTTGCAGAATTTATTGGTTTCTCTAAAGGAAAAGCAACTAATAAAACTTTTATTTATAGAGTTCATGATGAGCCTAATGATGAAAAGTTAGCTTCTTTAGAAAACCTAATTCGTAAATTTGGATATCAAATTAACACCGACACAAAAGAGAGTACAACTTCATCATTAAATAAATTACTAAAAGATGTACATGGTAAAGCAGAATCTAATATGATAGAAACTTTAACCATTAGAACCATGTCTAAAGCCGTTTATACAACTCAAAATATCGGGCATTATGGTTTGGCTTTTAATTACTATAGTCATTTTACATCGCCTATTAGACGTTATCCTGATGTTATGACACATCGTTTACTACAACACTATTTAGATGGCGGAGAGACTCCAAAACCAGCTTTATATGAAGAAAAATGTAAACATTCTTCTAATAGAGAAGAATTGGCTTCAAAAGCAGAAAGATCTTCTATCAAATACATGCAAATTAAATACATGCAAGATCATAAAGATGAAACTTTTGATGGTGTAATAACTGGTGTAACAGAATGGGGAATTTATGTAGAAATATCCTCAAATAAATGTGAGGGAATGGTGAGAATTAGAGATATAAAAAGTGATTATTATGTTTTTGATGAAAAACAATATGCAATTATTGGTCAGTCTACAAAAGCAATGTATCAATTAGGAGATCTTGTACAAGTTAAAGTTAAAAATACAGATTTAGAACGTAAACATTTAGATTTTAATTTAATAGAAAATTAATTTTTTTATACTAAAATGAATTGTAAACCATTATGTTGGTATGCTTATTGTATTATATTTGATTTAAAAATTAAAAACGATGAAAAAACTATTTTTTATTTCTCTTTTATGTATCTGTAATATTACTGTTAGTCAAGAATCTATCACTAAAAATATTGGTGATTTTTCTACCTTAAAAGTTTTTAACGGTATTGAAGTAGTATTGATAAAATCTTCTGATCAAAAGTTAGAAATTTCTGGTAAAAAAGCTGATTTAGTTAAAATTAAGAATGTAAATAATATTTTAAAACTATCACTTCCATTTTCTGTAAAACCTTCAGATAACTATGCAGATGGTGATGTTTTAATTAACCTATATTACAATAAAAATATTGACATTTTAGATGCTAATGAAGGAGCTACTATAACAGGTAAAGATTTTAATCAAAATCAAATTACGGTTAATGCACAAGAAAGGGCTTTTATCAACTTAACTATTAAAAGTACTAATTTAAACGTAGTTGCTACTTCTGGTGGTATTATTAAACTTACAGGTGTTACAGAATACCAAGATGTTCGTACAGATTTATATGGTATTTACCATGGCTTTAATTTAAAAAGTACTGCAATTTCTAATGTTAAAGCGGGTACTGGTGCAAAAGCAGAAATTTTATCTGGCGGTACTTTAAATGCTAAAGTAAGTTTTGGAGGTTCTATTTTTTACAAAGGAAAACCAGAAAATATTACCACAAAGAAAGTAATAGGTGGTATTATTCAAAATAGTAATTAATTTATTAAAGGTATTTTTTAGATTCCTTTTTGTATATTTGTTCTACTAAAATATAATTAAAAATGAGCAATTTAGCAATCTTTTTCGGCATGATTGGTGGTCCACAAATTATTATGATTGTTGTGGTTATTCTTTTACTATTTGGTGGTAGAAAAATACCAGAATTAATGAAAGGGTTAGGAAGTGGTATTAAAGAGTTTAAAAACGCTTCTAAAGAAGAACCAGAAGAGAATAATAAAGAAAAGTAATTTATTTTTTTCTTTTTAAAAATAATAAAAGCCCAATTTGTATAAAACAGATTGAGCTTTTTTTTTACATAAATTAAAAATCCCCCAAAATTTAATTTATTAGAGATACAAACATATAACAAATAAATACTTGTTTTGTTTTTTTGTGCTCTATGGGACTGAAATTGCTGTTTTTGGGATAAATAGGAACTATATTATCAATAGGATTTTAAACAGGAAGCTTAATTTATTAAATATCGCAGTTTTTCAATATCAAAACTTCTAGAAACAGGTATTTGTTTGTTAATAAAGTCTGATTTTAAAAAATATCCTCTTTCATTACCAGAAATAGTATGCATATTTAATGAGTTTATTATGTAAGATTTATGACACCTATTAATTGTCTTATAATTTTGAATCTCATTCATAATTTCTGTTAACGAAATACGTAGTATTTTTTCTTCTACTTCTGTTTGCTTGTGAATTAAAAAGAAACTTGCATAATTTCCTTCAGAACTTATATAAATTAGATCTTTAATATGAAAAGAAAGCTCACTTTTTCGATTATCACTAACAATAGTAATTAGTTCATCCTTTTCTAAGGTAATTTTTTCTTTCTTACTGGTATCCATTATTTTTTTAGAAATTGTATTTCTATCATCTCTAGAAACCTTTTCATCAATAATAATGTAAAATAGAATCGGAATAAAACTTAAGTAAAGTGCATATAAAACGATGGTTTCAAACGCTGGTATCGGTATAATATCAACTAAATAATAATAGTTAAACCCCCAAATAAAGATGCTAATTATTAATAATGACACTAATATTACAAGTATTTGCTCGTAAATAGACCTTTTCCTTTTAGTAAAAAAAGAGATTGTGATTGGCAACGTAAATACTACAATCGATATTGCTAAAAACGTTATAATACTTATTACTAATATATAAGGTATTAGATAATTGTCATCTAAATATATTAAGTAAAAAGGCTTAAAAGTATATAAAAATGTATACAAGTATACACTAGATAAAATAGCTATTAATAGCTTATATATAATAGAGCTATTTAGATATTTTTTTTTAGACATGTTTTTTTAATTTTTACGCAATTATATAAAAAGTAAATTAAAACAATTTAAATTTATGATTTCTTTTTGGTGTTTTTCATAGCTTCCCCAATTTGGTTGCTTGCAGTAAAACTTGCTACCATATCATTTAACATTGTGCTACCTGCTTGTGGCGAATTTGGTAACAATATTAAGTTGCTATTTGTTTCGCTACCAATAGACTGTAAAGTATCATAATGTTGTGTTACAACAATTAAAGCAGAGGCTTCTTGGCTATTAATACCTACTCTGTTTAATACATCTACAGATTCTTCTAAACCTCTAGCAATTTCTCTTCTTTGATCTGCAATACCTTGCCCTTGTAGTCTTTTACTTTCTGCTTCTGCCTTTGCCTTTTCTACAATTAAAATTCGTTGTGCATCTCCTTCATATTGTGCAGCTGTTTTTTCTCTGTCCGCAGCATTAATTCTATTCATGGCAATTTTAACTTGTGCATCAGGATCTATATCTGTTACTAAAGTTCTAATAATATCAAAACCATAATCTAGCATTGCATCGTTTAACTCTGTTTTAACTGCAATAGCAATATCATTCTTTTTCACAAAAACATCATCTAATTTCATTTTTGGAACTTCTGCTCTTACAACATCAAAAACATACGATGTTATTTGTTCATGCGGATAATCTAATTTGTAAAAAGCATCATATACTTTTTCTTTGATTACTTTATATTGTACCGAAACTTTTAATTTTACAAAAACATCATCTAACGTTTTAGTTTCTATAATTACATCTAATTGCTGAATTTTTAAACTTAATTTTCCGGCAATTTTATCTACAAACGGTATTTTAACTTTTAAACCCGAATGTCTGATACTATGAAATTTACCAAAACGTTCAATAATTGCTGCAGTTTGTTGTTTCACCATAAAAAATGAAGCAAAAACAACAATAAGTGTTATAATTAATACAATAGGAAGAATAGGTAGCATATTTTTTTTTTAAATGTTAGAAAGTAAATATACAATTTTAGTATTAATTTTCATTTTTTTGAATGGCATTTTCTATTCTAGCGATTGTATTTTCTTTTCCAATTATTTCTATAATATCAAATAAATGTGGCCCTGCTAATTTACCAACTAAGCTAATTCTTAGTGGTTGCATTATTTTACCAAAACCAATTTCATTATTTGTTATCCACTCTTTAATTTCTTTTTCAGTATTTTCTGAGGTATAATTTTCTATAGATTTTAATACTGTTACTAATTTATTCATTAGTTCTGTAGTACCTTCTTTCCAATTTTTTTTAATTGCTTTTGCATCATATTCAATCGGATTGTTAAAAAAGTATTCTGTTAAATCCCATAAATCTGCCACAAATACAGCTCTTTCTTTAACTAATGCAACTATCTTCTGTATTTTTTCTTCTTGATGTTCTACTGCAATTCCTTTTTCTTTTAAAATAGGTAAAAATAATGCTGTTATTTCTTTATCGCTTTTGGTTTGCATGTATTGTTGCTGAAACCAATTTGTTTTATCTACATTAAATTTTGCTCCAGACTTACTTACTCTTTTCAATTCAAATTGTTCAATCAATTCTTCTAATGAAAATATTTCTTGTTCTGTACCAGGATTCCAACCTAAAAAAGCAAGCATATTTATAAAAGCATCCGCAAAATATCCATCTTCTTTATACCCTCTTGATGTTTCTTTAGATTCTTCATTTATATATTGTAACGGAAACACAGGGAAACCTAATTTATCTCCATCTCTTTTGCTTAATTTTCCTTTTCCAACTGGTTTAAGTAACAGCGGTAAATGCGCAAATTTTGGTGCTTCCCATTCAAATGCTTTGTACAATAAAATATGTAGCGCCATCGATGGCAACCATTCTTCACCTCTTATTACATGACTTATTTTCATCAAATGATCATCAACAATATTTGCTAAATGATAGGTTGGCATTCCATCTGCCTTAAAAAGTATCTTATCATCTAGAGTATTTGTGTCTATGTTTATATTACCTCTAATCTCATCTGTCATGTTTAGAGTTTCGTCTTTCGGACTCTTAAAACGAATTACATAATGCTCACCAGATTTTAACTTATTTTCTACTTCTTCTTTACTTAAAACTAAAGAATTAACCAAACTCCCTTTCTCTCTATTATGCCAATTGTAAATAAAAGTTTTTCCTTCAGCCTCATGTCCTTTTCTGTGTGCATCTAATTGTTCAGAAGTATCAAAAGCATAATACGCCCAACCTGTTTCAATAAGTTTGTCTGCATATTCTTTATATATTTCTTTGCGTTCAGATTGTCTGTAAGGTCCAAATTTTTCATTTTTTCCTGGTCCTTCATCAAAAGGAATATTACACCATTCTAACGCATCAATAATATATTTTTCTGCGTTTGCTACATATCTATTTTGATCTGTATCTTCAATACGCAACACAAAAGTACCGTTGTGTTTTTTTGCAAATAAATAATTATACAATGCTGTTCTTACTCCACCAATATGAAGTGGTCCTGTTGGGCTAGGTGCAAAACGTACACGAATGTTAGATTCCATTTTTTTCTGTTTAATGCTGCAAATATAGTTTTTATAAGAGATATTTTTACTTCACTATTTTAAAATTATTTTATATCATTTTTTGGTTCTTCCTTTTTTGCGACTGTTTTTTTTAGTTTCGATGTTTTTACATTCTCTTTGATTACCTTTGTAGAAATTTTTTTTATGATTATTTTTAATTATGAAACAACCTTTAGTTTATCTTATGAAGAGAAACTTCAATCATGGATTTCTTCAACTATTTTAGACAAAGGTTTTAAGTTAGGGGAGATCAATTTTATTTTTTGTGATGATGTGTATCTTCATAAATTAAACGTTGAATTTCTACAACATGATACCTTGACTGATGTTATTAGTTTTGATAATACATTGGGATCTTTAATCGCTGGCGATATTTTTATCTCTATAGATCGAATTAAAGAAAATGCAATCGATTTTAAGACTAGCTTTAACAATGAGTTACATCGTGTAATGATACATGGTGTTTTACATTTTTTAGGTTTTAAAGATAAATTACCGTCTGATAAATCTCTTATGACAGAAGCAGAAAACAATGCTTTAAAGTTGTTAAATATCTAATAATCAATTAATTAAATATTATGTTTCACGTGAAACAATAACATATGAGTTTATTTTCTACAACATACGATGTAATAGTAGTTGGTGGTGGTCACGCTGGTAGTGAAGCTGCTGCTGCAAGTGCAAACATGGGTGCGCACACCTTATTAATTACCATGAATTTACAAAACATCGCCCAGATGAGTTGTAACCCAGCAATGGGTGGTATCGCTAAAGGGCAGATTGTAAGAGAAATTGACGCCTTAGGTGGTTATAGTGCAATTGTAACAGATAAAACTGCTATTCAGTTTAAGATGTTAAACAAGTCTAAGGGTCCTGCAATGTGGAGTCCAAGAGCACAGTCTGATAGAATGCAGTTTGCAGAGTGTTGGAGAACGTTATTAGAAGAAACTAAAAATGTAGATTTTTATCAAGATTCTGTAATTGATTTATTGTTTGAAGGAGATTCAATTGTTGGTGTAAAAACAGCATTGGGATTAGAAATAAAATCTAAAACTGTGATCATTACAGCAGGTACTTTTTTAAATGGATTGATTCATATTGGTGATAAAAGTTTTGGTGGAGGTAGAGCAGGAGAAAGTGCTTCAAAAGGAATTACCGAAGCATTGGTAGAAAAAGGTTTTGAATCTGGTAGAATGAAAACCGGAACACCGCCAAGGGTAGATGGAAGGTCTTTAGATTATTCTAAAATGATTGAACAGCCAGGTGATGAAATCACAGAAAAATTTTCTTATTTACCACTTACAACAACATTACAAAAACAACGCTCTTGTTGGTTAACATATACCAATAAAAAAGTGCATGATTTGTTGCGCGAGGGCTTTGATCGTTCTCCGATGTTTAATGGTAGAATAAAATCTACTGGGCCAAGATATTGCCCTTCTGTTGAAGATAAAATAGATCGTTTTGCAACCAAAGAAAGACATCAAGTTTTTGTTGAGCCAGAAGGTTGGACAACCGTAGAAATGTATGTAAATGGTTTTTCTACTTCTTTACCAGAAGATATTCAAGACAAAGCAATTCGTGCAATTGATGGTTTTGAAAACGTTAAGTTTTTACGTTATGGGTACGCTATTGAATATGATTATTTTCCGCCAACACAATTAACGCATTCTTTAGAAACAAAGCTGATAAAGAATTTGTTTTTTGCTGGTCAGATTAACGGAACAACAGGTTATGAAGAAGCTGCTGCACAAGGTTTAATGGCGGGTGTAAACGCTGCGTTAAAAGTGCAAGAAAAAGAACCGTTTATCTTAAAAAGAAACGAAGCTTACATTGGTGTATTAATAGATGATTTAATTACAAAAGGTACAGAAGAGCCTTACAGAATGTTTACTTCTAGAGCAGAATATAGAACTCTTTTAAGACAAGATAATGCAGATTTAAGGTTAACTCCGTTGGCTTATAAATTAGGTTTGGCATCAAAAGAGCGTTTAGATAGAGTAATAGAAAAACAAGAAAAAGCAGATTTGTTAATTGACTTTTTACAAAAAACCAGTGTTAAGCAAGAAGAAATAAATCCTATTTTAGAGGCTAAAAATTTGTCTTTAATTACGCAGTCTATGAAACTCTATAAGATTGCTGCAAGACCACAATTAGACTTTTCTGATTTTAAAAACATAGCTAAATTAAATGCTTTTCTTACAGATAATTCTATCGATAAAGAAATGATAGAGCAAGCTGTTATTCATTTAAAATATGCTGGATATATCGAAAAAGAAAAGAACAATGCAGACAAGTTAAACCGATTAGAAAACGTTACAATACCGTCTACATTTAATTATGATAAAGTGAAGTCTTTGTCATTTGAAGCGAGAGAAAAACTAAGTAAAATTCAGCCAACTTCTATTTCACAAGCAAGTAGAATAAGCGGAGTTTCACCAAGTGATATTTCTGTTTTGTTGGTGTATATGGGTAGATAAATCTCAGAACATTTATTTACTTTTTATCGTTAATTTGGTTCTTTAAAAAAAGATGTTCCTCGTGGAACAATCTAAAAAATAATAAATTTATGAATAGTAAAAATGAGCTTTATAGCAACTTAAAGCCTTTTTTAAATTGTAAAGATTTTACGGTTTCTGGAGAGTCTTACAAGGTGATGAAAAACCAAGAATTTGAGATGTTGGTTACAACACCAATTCCTGAAAATTTAGAAAAATATTACAAAAGCGAAGCGTATATATCTCACACAGATGCAAAGAAAACGTTGTTAGATAAAGTATATCAAAAAGTAAGAAATTACACACTTCAAAAAAAACTACAACTAATAAATTCTTTCAATTCAGAACAAAATACATTATTAGATATTGGTGCCGGAACCGGAGATTTTTTAGCGACTTGTCTCCAAAATAATTGGAAGGTGTTTGGTGTAGAACCTAATTTAGAAGCAAGAAATATTGCCAAAGAAAAAAATGTTTTTTTGCAAGAAAAGATTGATTTTTTTACAGAAAACAAATTTGATGTAATTACTTTGTGGCATGTTTTAGAACACGTAGAAAATTTAGAAGAGTACATTTATAAATTAAAAAGCTTGTTAAAAGAAAACGGAACACTGGTAATTGCGGTGCCTAATTTTAAAAGTTACGATGCAACTTATTATAAAGAATTTTGGGCTGCTTTTGATGTGCCAAGACACCTTTGGCATTTCTCTCAAAATAGTATTCATAAATTATTTTCAAAGGTTTCTATGACGGTTGTAAATACCCTTCCAATGAAATTTGATGCTTATTATGTTTCTCTTTTAAGTGAAAAATATAAAAAAGGGAAAATGAATGTTTTTAACTCTTTTTGGATAGGATTTTTATCCAACTTAAAAGCAAGACAATCTTCTGAGTATTCTTCGCTAATTTATGTGCTTAAAAACAAGTAATTTCAATTTTAAAAGCTGTTTTATTTAAAGAAAAAATAAAAACACCGAATTGTATTAGCAAAACCTAAAAAGCTCTTAAAACGTCTGTTTTAAGAGCTTTTTTAATAAGTTAAACTTATAGCTTTTTTAAATTTTAATAGATTTTAGTTATTTAATAAATACAGCCCAAGTATTGTAACAATAAAATAGACCGTTAAAGACATCGCACCTGCATAATCTTTTGCTAAACGTTGCCCTATTAATAAAAAGATTAAAGTTACCGCAGAAAGCTCAATTCCTAAAATTGCCATTTCTTTTACTTCTGATGTGTATAATTGATAAACTCCTACAATCATTAAAATACTTGCTAGCATTTCTACAACTAAAATAATTACCAATAAAAACGGAACGCTATTTTTTAGAGGAGAGTTTTTAAAATGTTCCTTTATAAAAGAGACATTTCCTTTCCAGTCTAAAATTTTGTCTATACCAGATTGTAAAAAAGTGACAATTAAAAAGAGCAACGTTAATAATTCTGCTGGGTAATTAGAAAATAGTTTCATAAAATGTGCTTAAATAAAGGTTAAGAATAAAATGTATTTTTAATTTTATCTACAATGGTTTGTGCTAATTTTTCTTTACTCTCAAGCGTCCAACCAGCAACATGAGGTGTTAATAAAACCTTTTCTGAACTGATTAAATATTCAAACGCCTCTGGCATGTTCTTTTGTATGTCTGTTTTATCAGATTTAAATAAGTTTTCAAAAGAGGCTTTTTCGTATTCTAAAACATCCAAACCAGCACCTAAAATTTTACCAATTTTTAGTGCTGAAACCAAATCTTTAGTAACCACAGATTTGCCGCGTGCCGTATTTATCAACCAAAAATTCTTTTTAAAATCATTGATAAAAGTGCTATTTACCATGTTTATTGTAAGTGCTGTCTCTGGGGTATGCAAACTTAAAACATCACTTTTTTCTTGCAGTTCTTTTAATGAAACTTGTTTACAATTTTCATCAGAAACACCTTCTTTTATGTCATAACAAAGCACTTCAACATCAAAACCACGTAATTTTTTAGCGAAAGATTTACCCATATTTCCGTAGCCAATCAAACCGACTGTTTTTCCGTCTAGTTCAATTCCGCGGTTTTCTTCGCGAAGCCATTTTCCGTTTCTAACCTCTTTGTCTGCTTTGTTTAGTTTGTTAAACAGTGATAAAAGCATGCCTAAAGAATGTTCCCCAACAGCGTTTCTGTTTCCTTCCGGAGCGGCAATTAAAGCAATATTTTTACTTTCTGCATAAGCGCAATCAATATTTTCTAGCCCTGCACCTACTCGTCCAATAAACTTTAATTGTTTGCCTTTGTCTAAGAATTGTTTGTCAATTGCAAAACGACTTCTAATAATAATTCCGTCATATAAATGAATTTTCGCTTCAATTTCTTCTTTTGAAGAGGTATAGTCTTCATCATTAGTAAAACCTAATTCTTTTAACTGACTAATTAAAAGCGGGTGGTTGCTGTCTAAGTGTAGAATTTTCATTGCTAATTGGTTGATCTCTAAACGGTTTGCTTTTTACAGTAAAAGTAAACTTAAAAAAAAATTAAAACACTGATATTAATATAGTTACGTAAATATAAATTACTTAATTTATCAATTTTGTCTTAAAAACACGATTTAATATTGCTCTTTTTCATTAGGGAAATCGCCAGACTTTACATCTGAAATATAATTTTCAAAAGCACCGGTCATTTCTTTGTATAAGTCTAAATACCTTCTTAAAAAACGAGGGTGAAACTCGTGTGTCATACCAATCATATCATGCGTTACAAGCACTTGGCCATCAACACCGTTTCCTGCGCCAATACCAATTACAGGAATGCTAATTGCTTCTGCAACTCTTTGTGCTAATTTTGCAGGTACTTTTTCTAAAACCAACGCAAAACAACCAATTCTTTCTAACATTAAAGCATCTTCCATTAATTTTTCTGCTTCCTCTTCTTCTTTTGCTCTAACGGTATATGTACCAAATTTATAGATAGATTGCGGTGTTAAACCCAAATGACCCATTACCGGAATTCCGGCATTTAAAATTCGTTTTATAGACTCTTTTACTTCTTTACCACCTTCTAATTTTATAGAATGACCGCCAGATTCTTTCATAATTCTAATTGCAGATCGCAAGGCTTCTTTTGGGTCAGATTGGTAGCTTCCAAAAGGTAAATCAACTACAACCAAACAACGGTCTATAGCTCTAACAACAGAGCTTGCGTGGTAAATCATCTGATCTAATGTAATTGGTAAAGTCGTCTCATGACCAGCCATAACATTCGATGCAGAATCGCCCACCAATAAAACATCAATACCAGCACTGTCTAATATTTTTGCCATGGTAAAATCGTATGCGGTTAACATCGAAATCTTTTCTTTGTTGGCCTTCATTTCTACCAAAGATTTTACAGTAACTCTTTTGTATTCTTTTTTTGCTACAGACATTTATTTTAATTTTAAAATCGTTGTAAATGTAAGAAAAAGCAGTTAAAATAAGTTCTTGATAATAAGAGTTGTTTTACAATAGCCTTTTTTTGAATGCTTAATAATTTTATTGACTATCATTATTTAAACAAACTAAGTTTAGCGATTATTAAAAAGTGTAAAATTGATGTATCTTTGTTTCTTTTGATAGAATAATGGAAACTAAAGTAGTGTTAGATACCGATAAATGGATTGATAATTATGCAGATTACCTGTATAATTATACAATTGTACGTGTAAATGACAGCGATTTAGCAAAAGATATTGTACAAGACACATTTTTTGCTGGATTAAAATCGGCTAAGAATTTTGAAGGAAAATCTTCAGAAAGAACTTGGTTGGTGTCTATCTTAAAGAGAAAAATTATAGACTATTACAGAAAAATAAACTCTAAAAAAGGCCAAGCTGAAGTTCGAATGAATTTTTACAGCGACGGAGACAATGAAGGAGATTGGATTGAAGAAAGAGTACCACAAACTTGGGAAAATGAAGCAGAAAAATCCATAGAAAATAAAGAACTAAAACAACAATTAGCTTCTTGTATAGCGGCATTGCCAGAAAAATACAGATTGGTTTTTACCATGAAAACGATACAAGATTTTGATACAGAGGAAGTTTGTAATGAATTAGAAATTTCTGCGTCTAATATGTGGGTCTTAATTCATAGAGCAAGAACTCAATTAAGAAAATGTATGGAGGATAATTGGTTTAATAGTTAAAAGATGTTTAAAAATTTAAAAATTACTTGTGATGAAGCTACAACTATCTGTGATAAAAACCAGTACGGAGAAGCTACATTTTATGAAAAACTAACGCTTAACATTCATTTTATAAAGTGTAAAGTTTGTTTTTTGTACACCAAACAGAACAATACATTGTCTAAAATTTTAAAACATCAAGCTAAAGATTGTAAAGGAAAATCGTTTACTTTGCAAAACGAAGAAAAAGAAATTTTAAAAAAGAAGTTAAAACAGACCGATATATAAAGAACTTTTCGTGATTTTCTGAAAATCACATTTTTTGATTTTTTGTTAGATTGAAACGGAATTTATAGAAATATAGATTCCGTTTTTTGTATTTTTGAACAATAACTATTCACAAACATTTTTATATAATTTTGTTTGTACACAATTATAAAGCATGCACTTTTTACCAGAAAAAATTGATACTTACGTAGTAAATCACTCTCAAAATGAGCCAAATATTTTACAAGAATTAACTAAAGAAACTTGGCAGAAGGTGTTAAACCCAAGAATGTTAAGTGGTGCTTTTCAAGGAAGGGTTTTATCAATGATTACCAAACTAATTTCACCTAAAAGAATCTTAGAAATTGGTACTTATACAGGTTATTCTGCATTGTGTATGGCAGAAGGATTGCCATCTAACGGTACAATTACTACCATAGATAAAAATGAAGAGTTAGAAACCCTTCAAAATAAATACTTTAAGAAATCTGGTTACAGAAAACAAATTAAGCAATATGTTGGTAATGCCATTGAAATTATACCTACCATAGAAGAAAAATTCGACTTGGTTTTTATTGATGCAGACAAATCAAACTATATTAATTATTTTCATTTAATTATTGATAAAATGAATTCTGGCGGAATTATTTTATCAGACAATGTACTTTGGAGTGGTAAAGTTGTAGAAGAATTAGACCCAAAAGACACAGATACAAAAGTACTTTTAGAGTATAATAAATTGTTAAATGAAGATTTTAGGATAGAAACAGTGTTATTGCCAATTAGAGACGGACTTACTATTAGTAGAGTAAAGTAACAATATTACATGCTTCTTTTGATGGGACCAGTAACTTCATCAATAACGTCTTTTACGTCATTAATTTCTTTAGAAACATCCTTAGAAACGGCTTTTTGAACATCAATTTTTTCAGAGCTATCTTGTATTTCTCTTTTAATATCGTTCGTCGCGTCTTTTACCTGACGGATTCCTTTACCTAAACCTCTTGCAATTTCAGGAATTTTATCGGCACCAAACAACATGACTACAATTAACATAATCACCATAATTTCTGGGCCGCTGATAAAAAGGAATACAGTATTCATACTACAAAGATACAGAGATATTTTAATAAATTACTTTTTATAATATTGATTTCTATCCTTTTTGTAAATATATTTTGAAGACTTAAAAAGAAAGGATGTTAGTGCGCTACGCTTTTTAAATGCTATTTTTTTAACAACATTCGTTTAATTTCATTCAACTTCATCAAGGCTTCAATAGGGGTTAGGGTATCAATATTTGTTGCCAAAATTTCTTCTCTAATATTTTCTAAAAGAGGGTCATCTAATTGAAAAAAACTGAGTTGCATTTCTTCGTGTTGGTCTTGTTTTAAAACCTCTTTAACCTCTGTATTCTTGTTGTTTTTTTCTAACTGAGTTAAAATTTTATTTGCCTTATGAATTACCGAATTTGGCATTCCTGCTAATTTTGCAACATGTATACCAAAACTGTGGTTAGAGCCTCCGGCAACTAATTTACGCAAGAAAATAATGGTGTCTTCTAGTTCTTTTACAGACACATTAAAGTTTTTAATGCGCTCAAAAGTGGTGGTCATTTCATTCAATTCATGATAATGCGTAGCAAACAATGTTTTTGCTTTGGTTGGGTGTTCGTGCAGAAACTCAGAAATTGCCCAAGCAATCGAAATTCCGTCATATGTAGAAGTTCCTCTACCAATTTCATCTAATAAAATTAAACTACGCTCAGAAACGTTGTTTAAGATAGAAGCTGTTTCGTTCATTTCTACCATAAATGTAGATTCGCCCATAGAAATATTATCACTTGCCCCAACTCTTGTAAAAATCTTGTCTATAAGACCAATTTTTGCATTTTGAGCAGGCACATAACTTCCCATTTGAGCCAATAAAACAATGAGCGCTGTTTGTCTTAAAATAGCCGATTTACCAGACATATTTGGGCCGGTTATCATTATAATTTGTTGCTGATTTCTGTTTAAAACAACATCGTTTGCAATGTATGTTTGATCTATTGGCAATTGTTTTTCTATTACAGGATGACGACCGTTTTTAATTTCTAAATCGGTGCTTTCATCTATAACAGGGCGCACATAATTGTTTTCCATTGCTAAAACAGAAAAAGAGTGTAAACAGTCTATTTTTGCAATTATTTGAGCATTTTCTTGCACAATTTGTACAAATTGAATGACATATTGTAATAATTTAGAAAAAATTTCTTGCTCTAATTTGGCAATTTTTTCTTCGGCACCTAAAATTTTGGTTTCGTATTCTTTAAGTTCTTCTGTAATATAGCGTTCTGCAGAAACCAAGGTTTGTTTTCGAATCCATTCTTCTGGAACCTTGTCTTTGTGTGTGTTTCTTACCTCAATATAATACCCAAAAACATTGTTAAAAGCTATTTTTAAACTGCTAATTCCTGTGGCTTCGGTTTCGCGTTTTAGCATGTTGTCTAAATACGTTTTCCCAGAAGTAGAAATGGCACGTAAATCGTCTAATTCTTGATGCACACCTGTAGCAATTGCATTTCCTTTGTTGATGTTTACAGGAGCATCATCAAATAAAGTTTCAGTTATTTTTTCAATTAAAGTTTTGCAAGAATGTAGTTGATTTCCAAGGTCTTTAACGGCTTTGTTTTTACTTTTTTCTGAGGCTTCTTTAATCGGTAAAATAGCTTTTAAAGAATCCTTTAAAATTACCATTTCTTTGGGCGATGCTTTGCCTGTTGCCACCTTAGAAATTAATCTTTCTAAATCTGATATTTGTTTTAATTGATACGTAGTTGTTTGAGAAAAATCATCAGAATCTATAAAAAACTTTACCAATTCATGGCGATTTTTAATTTCATCAATATTCTTTAAAGGCAATGCCAACCATCGTTTTAACAATCGTCCGCCCATTGGCGAAATGGTTTTGTCAATAACATTTAATAAGGTTACTGCATTTGAAGAATTTGGATTGTAGAGTTCTAGATTACGAACCGTAAAACGATCCATCCAAACATAATTGTCTTCTGCAATTCTACTAATTTTTTGGATGTGTTTTAGTTGATTGTGTTGCGTTTCCGAAAGATAATACAATACTGCACCAGCGGCAATAATTCCGTAATTTAAAGCGTCAACACCAAACCCTTTCAAGTTTTTTACTTCAAAATGATTTTGCAACGTTTCGTTTGCATATTCTGGTTGAAAAACCCAATCATCTAGATAAAAAGTATAATAACGGTTTTCAAACAGTTCTAAAAATTGTTGTTTGTGTTGTTTTTGGACTAAAACTTCACTCGGATTAAAGTTTTGCAACAATTTATCAATGTATTCTGATGTTCCTTGTGCTACTAAATATTCGCCAGTAGAAACATCAAGAAATGAAATTCCGAGTTGTTTTTTATCAAAATGAACAGCTGCTAAAAAGTTGTTCGTTTTGGTTTGTAAAACTTCATCGTTTAGAGAAACTCCAGGAGTAACTAATTCTGTAACTCCACGTTTCACGATGGTTTTAGTCATTTTAGGATCTTCTAATTGATCGCAAATAGCAACACGCATCCCTGCTTTTACCAACTTTGGCAAATAGGTATTTAAAGAATGGTGCGGAAAACCCGCCAAAGCCGTTTCAGAATCGCTGCCAGCACCACGTTTTGTAAGAGTAATGCCTAAAACACCGGCTGCTTTTACAGCGTCTTCACCAAAAGTTTCATAAAAATCTCCTACTCTAAAAAGCAACATTGCATCAGGGTATTTCACCTTAATAGCATTGTATTGTTTCATTAAAGGAGTTACTTTTTTAGCTTTTGATTTTGCCACTACTTTAGAATCTAATTAGTTTACGATGCTAAAGTAAAGAAAGTTGTTTGTTTGAAGCAAAAATTTAAGCAAAACAATTAGAGCTAATGTAGTTTAACAAATACCCCTACAGAATGATTTGGCGCTGCTGCAATAATTTTACCGTTTAGTAAAGCGGTATATTCATAAGAAACACCAATGTTTTTAGATATAAAATAAGCTATCTGTACCCCAACATTGGTATATTCAATATTATTTGCAAACAAACTGGTAGTGTTTGTAGATTCTGATAGCGTACCGTTTTTGGTAGATCTTAAAAGGTTTAGTTTGCTGGTAAGCAGAAGAGGTTTTAACACATAAAGGCCCACTTCTGCGCCAACAGATACTTCATCAGAAAAACCTTGTGTTCTGTGGTTATAGGCTACGTATGACTTAGCATATCCTGGCATTTTTTTTAATTGAAAAGAATGTCCAATAGCAGCCTTAATTTGTTGATTAAATTCTCCATCGCCATTTTGCAAAACTGCAGTTTCATGACCGCCGTCTGTTTTACCCGTTGGAATACCAAATGTTAACGATGTTGAAACTGCCCAATTGTTGCTTGTATAGATGCCATATTTTACTCCGATATCTAGGTCTCCCAAACTTTTTAAAGATGCTCCTTCGCCACCTTCTAATATGGTTCCTCTAGTTCCAGATACTTGATTGTTTTGCAGGCTTCTTGCAAAAAAAGGAAAGTAGGTAACAAGGTCTATTTTTTTTGATAGTCCGTATTCTGCGTACAGCGATGTGTTTAGGAAAACTCTTGTTGGCAATGCAGCAATTTCACCGGTATTGGTAAAGTGAGAATCTGACTTTAAATACCAGCCCGAAAGCTTAACGTATGCATTGCCTTTGCCTTGCGTCCATTGTGCAGCCAAACTACCACTTAGTAAAAAACAAATTGTAAATAGGGTGCTTTTTTTGATCATTTTTATTCTTTTTAATTTAATTCTGCCCTTCCCATTACAAAGTTTCCAAAACTTCTACAAGTAATTACTACATACTTATATTTGTTGATATCAATATCATCAAGCTCTAAAGAAACAAGACTGCTGCTGGTAATTTTACCGTTTTTAGATACGTGTAAATCTCTACTGTCATTTGCAGGTCCGTTAGGCACATTGGTTAAATAAATATGACTATCAGGAGCGGTGCTGTTAAAGTCTACAATTGTTAATTTGTTAGAAGTTAAGGTAACGTTACCACGCACGCTGTAGCTAAGTGTTTCTAAAGTTCCAGTTTTTTGAGGTGTATTTATTGAAATTTCCGTTGATGAGGTTAACATAATACCGCCTTCAAGTGTTTGTGCTGTAACACGAACAGATCCGTTACTTTGTGCCGTTAAAAGACCTGTAAATTCATCAATAGAAGCAATGTTTGCATCTGAACTAAACCAGGAAACAGCAGAGGTTCCTAAGAAATCTATTTCAAATTGATGCATGTTGCCGAGGCCTAATGTAGAAACCGGATTCTTAATAGAAAAATTGTTGTTTTCGGTCGTTATTTCAGCTTCAAAACTTAATGTTTCTTGATTTTCAATAGTAGAAACAGTCAACGTTGTGTTGCCAACATTAACAGCAGTTAACAACCCATTGTTGTCTATGGTGGCAATTGATGGGTTGTCAACCGTCCAAATTAGTTCATTTGTAGTGTTTAAGTTCCCGTTTTCGTCAAAGTAAGAAGCAGTATATTGATAGTTATTTCCAATTTTTATGGGACTATTAGTAAGGTTGTTTATAAATATTTTTGAGATGGCTTCTTTTACTTCTAGTTGAAAAGTAAAAGTTATGCTATTGTTTTGTGTTTTTACAGTTATTTCTGAAGTTCCTACTGCTAAACCAGTCACTTTTCCATTCTGATCAACGCTTATTACGGTTGTATTTGTGCTTTCCCAGACAAGTGGTGTTGTTGTGTCTACTTCACCAAAGATATTGACGTAGTTGGTTAAAAAAAAGACAGTTTCTCCTTTGCCTAAAGTGTTTTTTAAATTTGTAATTGATAGCGATTCGGGATGATTGACAACATTTATTGTAGCAATTTCAGTAGTAATTATTTCGTTTGCAGTACTAGGATTGTCGTTAGCCACACTAGCGCTAATAGAAGCTTCACCTGCGGCAACTGCCTTTGCCAAACCGTCTTTATTGATAGAGATAATATTATTGTTAGAGCTAGTCCAGGTAATTGGTGCTTGCGTAACATGTATACCAATATCATTAAAAAAACGGACTTCAAACTGGTGTTCTTCAGAGATGGTAAGCTGATTGTTAGACGGTATTTTTGAGGTATTAACTCTAATTTCTGGAGTCACATAATCGTTAATAATATCATCTTTAATTTTACAAGAACTTACCGTTATTAGTAATATGAATACTACATACATTTGTTTTTTCATTGGTAGCAGATTTTTTAAAGAAGTCGTTTAAATTCTGATTTTCTTACATTTCACTGTTTTTTAATTTGATGTTAGCAACTAAAAAGGTAAAATTGTACCCTATTTAAGAAAGCAATGAGAAAATTAAAAAATAACGAGTTAGGTAGAATTTCGGTTGATGAATTTAAAGCAATAGATAAAACGCCTATTATTGTTGTGTTAGATAATATTAGGAGTTTAAACAATATTGGCTCTGTTTTTAGAACTAGCGATGCTTTTTTAATAGAAAAAATTTACCTCTGTGGCATTACCGCTACGCCACCAAATAAAGACATTCATAAAACTGCCCTAGGTGCTACAGAATCTGTTGCTTGGGAGTATACTGAAGACACTCTTTCTGTTGTTAATAAGTTAAAAGCTTTAAAAATTAACGTTTTAGCTGTAGAGCAAGCAGAAAATTCAACAAAGTTAGATACTTTTTCTCCAAAAAAAGATGAAAAGTATGCCATTGTATTGGGAAATGAAGTAAAAGGAGTGCAGCAAGAGGTTGTAAATGCTGCTGATGTTTGTCTTGAAATTCCGCAATTAGGCACCAAACATTCTTTAAATATTTCTGTAACTACAGGCGTTGTTCTTTGGGATTTGTTTGTAAAAATGAGAAAGTAATTTTATTGGTGTTTAGACTATAGAAGCAACAGAATAGATTATAGAGCTAAGACACAATTTAAACCCTGTCACTTCGACGATAGGAGAAGTCACATAACAGTGAAAGGTTAAAAGAAACTAGAAGTTAGACTTATAGACACAAGACTAAAAAAATTAGCTTTATGAGATTTCTCGTTAACACTCGAAATGACAGAACAGAATAAAATACAATCCTTTGTCACTTCGAACTCAGAGAGAAGTCTCATAACAGTGAAAAGTTGAAAAGAGGTTAGATGTTAGACTTATAGACACAAGACCAAAAAAAATCAGCTTTATGAGATTTCTCGTTGCCACTCGAAATGACAATACAGAATGTTTGTTTTTTACTTACAACAGTTGTCACTTCGAACGATAGAGAGAAGTCTCATAACAGTGATTTTTAATAGGAGTTTCTTTATGTGATTTCTCCTATCGTCGAAATGACAGTTGGAATGGAAGTTGTGACCTCGAGCGTAGTCGATTTAAAAATTTGCAAGCAGATAAGCTCTCGCAGTTTCTTCATCTTTTTTTAGCTGAACAATTAAAGAGGTTACAGAGTCAAATTTATGCTCATCACGTAAAAAATAAATCAACTCGATAGTTAATTGTGTGTGGTATAGGTTTTTATCAAAATCAAAGAAATGTACCTCAATGGTTTGGTAATCTCCATCTACAGTAGGTCTGTTTCCGATATTCATCATTCCAAAAACAACCTGATTCCCAATAAGTGATTGTACCACATAAACTCCCGTTTTAGGAATTAATTTATACGATTCTTTAACATCAATATTTGCAGTAGGAAAACCAATTTTTCCGCCCAATTGCTTGCCATTTACAACAGTGCCAGAAATCATAAACGAATATCCTAAATAATTGTTAGCTGTTTTTAGGTTTCCGCTTGCCAATGCGGCTCTAATTTTGGTAGAGCTAACAGAAACTTCATCAATATCTTGCGCAGGTATTTCTTCAACATTAAAATTATATTGCTTACTGTAACCGGTAAGTTGTTTTATGTTGCCTTCTCTATTTTTTCCAAAATGATGATCGTAACCAATAATTAATTTTGAAACATTTAACTTGTTAACCAATAAATTTTCAATAAAATCTAAGGCAGTCATCATAGAAAACTCTTTGCTAAAAGGGTGAATTATTAGATAATCCAATCCTGTTTTTGCTAAAAGGGTTTCACGTTCTTTTATGGTATTTATCAGCGCAATTTTACTATCTTTTTGCAATACCATTCTTGGGTGCGGAAAAAAGGTAAGTAAAATCGATTTTTTACCAGCCATTTTAGCTTCTAAAACAAGTTTTTCAATAATTTTTTGATGCCCAAAATGAACCCCATCAAAAGTACCGATTGTTATGTATGTTTTTTCTGTGCCAGAAAAATTATAAATATTGTTAATTGTCTTCAAAAAAGAATATTGTTTATAGACTGCAAAGGTACAATATCTAATGCTTTAAATAAACCACCAGGTTTGTTGTTTAATATTTTAATAGTCTTTTAAAATATCAAAAAGAGAAAATTTAGGTGCAATTAATACAATATTCAAAAAATATTGTACTTTGCATAAAAGTTAACAAATAATTATAATTATGATAAAAAAGATTTTACTTATTGCATGTATCGCTTTTAGCAGTCTTGCAATGGTGGCTCAAACTACTGTAACTGGTACAGTTAAAGATGCTAAAACGGGAGAAACACTTCCTGGAGCAAATATTAAAGTTGCTAGAAAAGCGGTAGGAACAACATCAGATTTTGATGGTAATTTTATTTTAAATGTATCAGATAACCCCCCTTTTACAATAGAAGTATCTGTACTTGGGTTTAAATCTGCAGAGGTTGAAATTACAAAAAACAACCAAGAAGTAACGGTAAACTTAACAGAAAACGCAACATCTTTAGATGAAATTGTGGTTTCTGCTTCTAGAACTCCAGAACGTATTATGGAGTCTCCTGTTACTGTAGAAAGAATGGACTCTAGAGCAATTAAAAATACTTCGGCGCCTTCTTTTTATGATGGCTTAGAAAACTTAAAAGGTGTAGATGTAAATACAAATAGTTTAACATTTAAATCGGTAAATACACGTGGTTTTGCAACATTTTCGAATACCCGTTTTATGCAACTGGTAGACGGTATGGACAATTCTTCTCCGGCTTTAAACTTTGCTTTAGGAAACCTTTTAGGAATGTCTGAATTAGACGTAAAAACAGTAGAATTATTACCTGGTGCATCTTCTGCTTTATATGGTGCAAATGCCTTTAACGGTATTATGTTTATGACCAGTAAAAACCCATTTGATGATCAAGGAATTAGTGTTTCTTTAAAAGGAGGTGTTACAAGTCAAGATGCTGGTGGTAACAATGAGTTTACTGATTTTAATTTAAGAATGGCTTATGCTTTTTCAAATAAATTAGCAGCTAAAGCAACGTTATCTATCTTAGAAGGTACAGATTGGTATGCAACAGATTATAGAAACACAAACGGAGACGAATATATTCCGGGAGATAGATCTGACCCAAATTACAACGGAGTTAATGTATACGGAGATGTCGCTTCTAATGACTTTGGTGGAGCAATAGGACGTGTTTCTAGAACAGGTTACAACGAAAGAGACTTGATGGATTATGGAGTTAAAAGTATAAAATTTGGTGGTTCTTTAAATTATCGTCCATACGGAGATGATCGTTTAGAGCTTATTTTGAATTCTAAAGTAGGTACTGGTGACACTCAATATTTAGGAGGACAAAAATATGCCATTAAAAACTTCTTAATGCAACAACACAAACTAGAAGTAAGAGGAAAAAACTTCTTTGTAAGAGGATATGTAACAAGTGAAGATGCTGGAGATTCTTACAACACTTTATTTGCAGCTTTAAACATAAATAGAGCTTGGAGTTCTGACCAAAATTGGTTTTCAGAATATGCAGGGGCATATTTGGGTGGAGTGCCTGGTGTTACTGCTAGTTCTCATGAAGCCGCAAGAGCTTTTGCAGATAGGAACCGTTTAATACCTGGAACAGCAGGTTTTCAAGAGGCTTTTGATAGAATTACTGCAGATCCAGATTTAATAACAGGAGCAAAGTTTAGAGACGAAACAAAATTGTATCATGCAGATGCTAATTATAATTTTCAAGACATTATAGACTTCGCAGAAATTCAAGTAGGGGGTTCTTACAGAAGATATTCTTTAAACTCTTTTGGTAATATTTTTACAGATGTAAACGGACCAATTGATTATGATGAATATGGTGTTTACACACAAGCTCAAAAAAGCTTTTTAGAAGAAGATCGTTTAAAAGTTACAGCTTCTATACGTTATGACAAAGCTCAAAACTTTGAAGGTAATTTTTCTCCAAGAGTTTCTTTTGCCTATGCAGGAGGAGAAAATAAAAATCAAAATTTTAGAGCCTCTTTTCAAACAGGTTTTAGAAACCCAACAACACAAGACCAGTACATTGGTTTAGACGTAGGGAATGCTATTTTATTAGGTGGTGTAGAAGATAACCTAGACAGATTTAGTACAACTTTTACAGACAATGGTACCTCATACACTATTACAGGAAGAGATGTATATCAAAATGCAAGAACAGTATCTAGTGGTGGTGCGCAGAGTGCTGATGTAGATTTTGTAAAACCAGAAAAAGTAACTGCTTTTGAATTAGGATATAGAGGTTTGGTAAATACATATAACTCAAACAGACTTACAATCGACTTAAGTGTTTATTATAACCAATATGAAGATTTTATTGCCAATACAAATGTTATTGTACCATACAATGCAACAGGAGGTGTTAAAATTTTTCAATTATATAGTAACTCTAAAGCAGATATTAGTTCATATGGGGCAAGTATCGGTTTAAACACAAAAATTTTAAATGGTTTTGATGTTGGTGTAAACTATACATTATCTAGATTTGAATTTGACCAAGCTGCTAACCCAGATTTTGAAGCAGGTTTTAACACACCAGAGCACAAATTTAAATTACAGTTTGGAAAAACAGACTTATTTAAAAACTTTGGTTTTAATGTTAATGCTAGATGGCAAAATGAGTTTAGATGGGAATCTACTTTTATAGATGGTACTATTAATGCAAGAACTGTCTTAGATGCACAGATTAACTATGCTATTCCAAGCATGAAATCTATCTTTAAATTAGGAGGCGCTAACTTAACTGGTCAAGAGTATTTAAGCGCACCTGGTGTGGGTGCAATAGGTTCTCAATATTACTTATCTTGGACAATCAATAACTAATAAATAATAACATATTTCATGAAAAATTATAAATATATAGCAGCACTTCTTATATCTGTTGGTTTTGCATCTTGTGATGTAAACAACGAATTAGATGTAATTGAAGGAGCTACAATGCCAGAAGTAGCCTTAAATAAAAACGACATAGATTTCTCTAAATACATTGCTGTTGGTGCTTCATTTACAGCAGGTTTTACAGATAATGGTTTGTTTATTGCTGGGCAAGAAAATTCGTTTCCAAACATCTTAGCAGAAAAGTTTGGTACAGAATTTAAGCAACCTTTAATGAATGACAATTTTGGTGGCTTAATTGTTGCAGGAAGTTCAGTGATTAGCCCTGTAACTAATGAGCGTCTTTTTTCAGAGAGATTGGTTTTTGGAGGTGCAGGACCAGTACCATTAAAAAACTTAAACCCTTCGGCAATGTCTACTACAGATTTTGCTTTAAATAATCCTACAGGCCCTTTTAATAACCTAGGGGTACCTGGGGCAAAAAGCTTTCATTTAATAGCACCAGGTTATGGTAGTTTGGCTAATTTTCCTGCAGCAGCAAACCCTTATGCGGTTAGAATGACAGGCACTTCGCCTAATAAATCTATTTTAGAATTGGCAGAAGAACAAAACCCAACCTTTTTTACTTTATCTGAAGTTGGTGGTAATGATGTGTTAGGTTATGCAACTTCCGGAGGTGATGGTTCTGATGTAATTACAGACATAGCTACTTTTGATTTTGCTTTAAATACATTAGTAAATGGGTTAACCGCTAATGGAGCAAAGGGAGCGATAGGTAATTTACCTGATATTACAAGTTTATCTTATTTTACAACTGTAACATATAACGCAGTTCCATTAGGAGAGCCAAATGTAACTGCTTTAAATACAGGTTATGCAGCTTATAACGAAGGGATAAAACAAGGTTTTGCTTTTTTAGTAGCAAATACACCGATGACACAAGAAATGGCCGATGCGGAAATTGCTAAAAGAACAATAAATTTTTCTGTGGGTCAAAATGCAATTGTTATAATGGATGAAAACTTAACTGATTTAACAGCAATAAACCCAAGCTTAATAAGTATGAGACAAGCAACGCCAGAAGATTTAATTTTGTTGCCTGCATCTAGTTTACTTCCAACAGGGGTTGGTTCACAAACTCCATTAGGAGATACTTATGTTTTGTTACCTGAAGAACAAATGGAAATTAAAAATGCTACAACTGCTTATAATGCATCTATTTCTGCTATTGCTTCTGCTAAAGGGTTAGCATTAGTAGACTTAAATGCTGTTTTAATAGAAGCTTCAACTACTGGGATTTCATTTGACAACCAACCTATGGATACTAGTTTAGTTTTTGGTGGATTAGTAAGTTTAGATGGTGTACATTTAACAGGTAGAGGTTATGCGTTAATGGCAAACAGCTTTTTAAAAGCTATTGATAATACTTACGGTTCTAATTTTACAACAGCTACAAATGGATTGGCTAAAGCACAAGACTATCCTACAAATTATTCTCCTACTTTACAATAAGAGAATACATTTTAGTAAATAAAAAAGGTTGAGAATTTAATTCTCAACCTTTTTTGTTTTATGATAGTAAAGAGCTTTAAGAAAGCATTTGTACAGCTCTTTTTAAACCAGCTACCAATACATCTATTTCTTCTTTTGTATTGTAAAAAGAAAAAGAAGCTCTAACGGTACCAGGTATTTTATAAAAATCCATGATTGGTTGTGCACAATGATGCCCCGTTCTTACTGCAATACCTAATTTATCTAAAATAGCACCAATATCATACGGGTGAATTTCATTTACATTAAAAGAAATAACCGCTGTCTTTTTAGCCGTTGTTCCGTATATTTTTAAACCTGCTATTTTTAGCAACTCTTGGGTTCCGTAATTTAAAAGTTCTTCTTCGTATTTGGCAATGTTGTTAAACCCTACAGAGTTCATATAATCTAAGGCCGCACCAAAAGCAATACCTCCACAAATGTTTGGTGTACCAGCTTCAAATTTATGAGGTAAACCTGCATAGGTTGTTTTTTCAAAAGAAACCGTAGCAATCATTTCTCCCCCACCTTGGTAAGGTGGTAGTTTTTCTAACCACTCTTGTTTACCATATAACAAACCAACACCGGTTGGTCCACATAATTTATGGGCAGAGGCTACATAAAAATCTACATCTAAAGCTTGAACATCTGGTTTTATATGCGGTGTAGCTTGCGCGCCATCAATTAAAACAGCTGCGTTAAATTGGTGTGCTTTTTCTATAATTTCTTCTATTGGATTTACAGTACCTAAAGCATTTGAAACATGGTTGCAAAAGACAAGTTTTGTTTTTTCGTTAACCAATTCGTCATATACTTTCATGTCTAAAGAACCATCTATCAACATTGGTATTACCTTTAAAATAGCCCCTGTTTTTTCACACAACATTTGCCAAGGCACTATGTTAGAATGATGTTCTAAAGCAGACACAATTATTTCATCACCCTTATTTAAAAGAGTTGCAAATCCTGCTGCCACCATATTAATACTATGTGTGGTACCAGCAGTTAATATTATTTCATAAGCATGTGCTGCGTTAAAATGATGTTGAATTTTTAAACGTGCTTCTTCGTATTTATCTGTTGCCTCTTGACTTAAGGTATGTACACCTCTGTGAATATTAGCATTGTAATTGCTGTAATAATCTACAATACTATCAATTACAACTTGTGGGGTTTGAGAGGTAGCGGCATTATCAAAATACACTAAAGGCTTGCCGTTTACTTGTCTTTTTAGAATAGGAAAATCTGCTCGAATTTTATCAACATTAATCATACTAATCACATTTAGTTACAAAGATAATAGATGTAATTTTAAAGTTTTCATAAACTGAATATGATTTTCTTATTTTTACATCATTAAATCACATATCAAATGAAAATTTTTAAACGATTTCTACTTTTACTACTCTTTTTTATTTTAATAACGGTAGTTTATAATTATTCGAAACTAGATCTTTTGGCAGGTTACGCGGCAAAAAACACAGCTTCATCTGTTTTTGTAGCCAATAGAACACTTTCTTTTACAGACACAACAGATAATAACTTTTCTCCGATTAATTTAGCGTCAAATAAAGTAGATCTAAAATCAAACACAGCTACTTCATCTGCTTTTGGATTGTTAACCAGAAAGGCGGTAAAAAGAGCAGGTTTAGGAACCGTTTTAATTACAGACGACGCAGATGTATCTGCAAGCTACTTAAGCCCTAATAGAGCTAAAAATTACACCTCTGTTGCGTACCCTTACGGAAACTTACCAAACAAAGATTCCGTTTTTAACAATATAGATTATCAAAAATTAAATAAAACAGTTGCTTCTATTTTTGGGGTTGATAAATCAAGGGCAGTTTTGGTGCTTTACAAAGACCATATTATTGCAGAAAAATATGACGAAGGTTTTACCAAAGAGTCTAAAATTTTAGGATGGTCTATGACCAAGAGTCTTTTAAGTACTGTTTTCGGGGTTTTAGAGCATCAGAATAAATTAAAAGTAAGCGATAAAGCACCAATTTTGTCTTGGCAAAATGATGACCGAAAAAATATTACGATTAATAATTTATTACAAATGAATTCTGGCCTAGAATGGGATGAAAATTATGATAAAATATCTGACGTTACTAAAATGCTTTTTTTAGACAGAGACATGACCAAGGCACAAGAGTTAAAGCCTTTAATTGGTAAGCCAAACGAATCGTTTAATTATTCTTCTGGCACCTCAAATTTATTGTCTGGTATTGTAAGAAAACAATTTAAAACACACCAATCTTATTTAGATTTTTGGTATGCCCAACTCATAGATAAAATAGGCATGCACTCTATGGTTTTAGAGGCAGATTTAAGTGGTAATTACGTTGCCTCTTCTTATGCTTGGGCAACTGCTAGAGATTGGGCAAAGTTTGGTTTGTTGTACTTGCACAATGGCTCTTGGAATGGCACTCAAATTTTTGATAAGCAATGGGTAAACTATGTAACTACACCCACACCAACATCTAACGGAACTTATGGAGCACAATTTTGGTTAAATACAGAAAATCAGTTTAAAGACGTGCCTAAAAACATGTATTTTGCAGACGGATATCAAGGGCAACGAATTTATATTTTACCCGACCAAGACATGGTTATTGTGCGCTTTGGTCTTAAGAATTTTAACGAAAACCTATTTTTAAAAGAGTTGATTTCTGCTATTAAACAATAACATTGGTATTTAAAGAGTCATTATTTTTTTAATGTCTTCTGATGATATTTTAGGGTTTGCTCCTTGGTTTTTTGCTACTAAAGCACCTACAGCACAAGCTGTGTTGATTGCTATTTGTGGGTTGGTTTTTTTTAATAAATGATGTATTAATGTTGCTAAAAAAGAGTCTCCAGAGCCAACAGTGTCTGCTACTTTAATTGCATAGCCATTGTTTTCATAAAATTGATTTTCATAAAAAAGAATGGCACCATTTGCGCCTCTTGTAACACAAATTTTATTGGTATTTGTGTGTTTGGCTATGTATTGTATGTTTTCTTTTAAACTTTGATTTTTGTATCCTAAAGATTGGTTAATTTCAAAAAGTTCATCATCATTAAACTTTATAAATGATGCTTTTTGCATAAACTCGGTTAACACATTTAATTGGTAATGTGGCGGTCTTAAATTAACATCAAAAACAGTAAAATTAGCACTACTTAATAAGTTGACAAGTGTTTCTTTAGAGGTGTTATTTCTTGCTACTAAGCTTCCAAAAATAAAAGCATCAGAATTAGTAACCACTTCTTTAATGGCATTATTATTCTCAATATAATCCCAAGCACAAGGTTGTTTTATGGTGTAGCTAGCAGCACCTTTATCGTCTAAAAGCACCTTTACATTACTAGTATTGTAGTCGGTATTTTTTTGAATAAAATCTACCGATAATCCCTGTTCTTTTATATAATTGATAATTTCTAAGCCTTCATCATCATTACCAACACTACTAATTATGGCAACATTATTGGTAAAAGAATGAAGCCTAAGTGCTACATTTAATGGTGCGCCACCAATTTTTTTATGCGTAGGAAAAACATCCCAAAGCACTTCACCAAAACAAGCTATTTTCGACATTATTTTTTTTGTATTGTTTTTTGATTCAACCCAACACCCTTTAAAGTTAATGAACTCCATTTTCTTGGTAGTGTCGACTTTAATTCTGAGATACCGTTTGGGGTTATTTCTAAACCTCCAAAACCAAATAAAACAGATTGTAACATTCCGCCTGCACCTGTTGCAAAATAAGGATTTGTACCGCCTGCAGTTTCTGCCAATACCCCAAAAGGAGGTAGTTCATTCGGGTAATAACTTTTTTCAAATAACTCAAAAGCTTTCGAGGTATTTCCTATTCGAGAGTATAATACAGATAAAATAGCACTTCCCATTGCTGGGCCGTCTTTTGCCAATTTAGGTTCGTAATATTGTAAGTCTTTTAAAATATGTTCTTTTTTAGTAACAATTTTTAATGGAAAAGCCAATAAGTTTACATCGGTTTGTTTTATAGTTACACCGTTGTAGGTACTGTTTTCTTTTGTTGTACCATCTTCGAATGTAAGAATAGGAATGTTTTTTGCTACATGCCTCCAATCTGCATTTGGTTTTTTATTTAATTTTTCTGCGGCTAAAGAAGCGTATTCTAAAACTGTTTTAACCATACCGTTGGTAAAAGCATTGTTGTCTATGTTTTCTTCCCATTCATTGGCGCCAATTACATTTTTTATATCGTAAGCATTTTCGCCATTTCTTTCAACTCTACTTGCCCAAAAATCTGCAACTTCTTTTAACACAGGATATCCGCGTGTTTCTAACCAATCGGTGTCTTGTGTTACTTCAAAATATTTCCAGAAAGCCCAGCCAACAGTAGCTGTTATGTGTTGCTGAAAAGGGCCGGTTAATGCCCAAACAGGTGTATCTTCTGATCCATCTTCTGCAGATTCCCAAGGAAACATAACTCCATCATAACCATGTGCAAAAGCATTTGCTTTAGCAGCTGCTAAACGCTCGAAACGATATTCTAATAAAGATTTTGCAATGTCTGGTTGTAATACTAAAAGCGGAGGATACATCCATAATTCAGTATCCCAAAACACGTGACCGTTATAGCCTAACCCAGACAATCCCATTGGCGAAAGTGAATATGCTGTGCCTTTTCTGGCAAAAGAATATAAGTGGTATAGTGCAGATCTTACTGCTCTTTGAGATTTTAGGTCTCCTGTTATTTCAATATCACTCTCCCACAAGGTATTCCAAGCACTGTTATGTGCTTTTTCTAATCGTTCAATTCCTTCTAGTTTTGCAAAAATAGTTAACCGTTCTACTTCGTTTAATGGGTCGTTATTATGCACAGAAGACATGGTGCTACCTACCAAAGCAAATCGATATGTTTCACCGGCCTTTAATTTTCTTCTAAATTTCATTAGATGCATATTATAATCCCAATCTTCATGAATTATATGAGGTTCCTTTCCATGTTTTTCTGGAAAAATAAATGAAGTTGAAGTTGCCACTTTTTTATCACCAGGGCTAAATGCCAAAGATGTCATTAGCGGAATTAAAACATGCGGCCTATCGATTTCTGAGTATAAATTACGAACGTCTTTAAGGTGATTTGGTGCAGTAATATAATTAATAGGAGTAATTTCCACATCTTTTTTAGCGGTAATTTCTACAATACTCATAGCGCTAAAAGGCAAATTTCTTAAAGACATATTTTTATGAACAACAGAAAGCTTATTACCAACATTAAAGGTAGTAATTAGCGTTGCTTTTTTCATGTCTAGCGTTTGCTTATATTTCTCTATTGTTTTTTTATCAATTCTTACACCATCAACCTCTAAATGCATATTCATATGACTAAAGGTTTTTAAAATATTACTAACCCTGCCTCTTTGGTAATAATCATAAACACCATTTAAAATAACTTCATCTACTTTTAATGGCTCTGCAGAAGATACCATACCTACCATACCATTGGCTACCGTAATACCGTAATAATTATTAGCATCTATCTTATCTGCTTCAATATGCCAAGGCGAATCAGAAAAATTTTGTGATTGCAGATATGTAAAAGATAGTAATAGTAAAAAAAGGTGTAGTTTTTTCATTTTTTTAAATTTTAGTTAGCAGTTCTTATAAAGAACGAGTAAAAGGTAGTTAAAGCATTTTACCGATGGAAAAAATTAAGTTTAAATATAGCTAAATCAAGAACGAAACCGGTTTCGAACATTAACTATTTTTAGCAATAAAAGACAAAAAACAATGATCGTTAAAGAGAGTAAAAATAAAAAACTAACTTTTAAACTCGAGTTATAAGAGATATATCCTAATATAACTGGGCCTAGTAAAAAGCCAACAAAACCAACGCCTGAAACAAAAGAAATGCCTACAGACGATTTTACCCCTGTTGTTTTACCTGCAATTCTAAATAATTCTGGGATAATTACAGAAAGCCCTAAACCTACAATTCCGAAGCCTACAATGGTACTATAAAATAGATTGGTAAGTATGCATAGATAGCCAATACTAGAAATTAAACAGCCATAAAAAATAATTTTTAATGAGCCAATTTTTTCACTAATCCGGTCTCCAAAAAAACGACCAATAGTCATCATTATAGAAAAAGCAATAAAACCAAGGCCAAGGTTTTTTTCTAAAGTAACACCCACTTGTTCTTTAAGGTATAAAGCACTCCAATGTTCTATGGCGCCTTCGCTACTCATAATTACAAATGCAATAAAAGCAATTATAAAAAGAGGTTTTAATGCATTAAAATGATAGGTGTTTTCTTTTTTAGAGACTGTTTTTTCGGTAGTTTTATAGTAATGTTTTGCTAAAAGAATGTTGGTTATTATCACAAAAAGAACCACACATAGCATATGATAAACGGGTGCGGTAAAGTAACTGAGTAAAAAAGTTCCTAAAAAAGCTCCTATTGCACCACCCAAACTAAAAAAACCATGAGCTGCCGACATAAAGTTTTGATTGTCCCTTTTTTCGATTTCAGATACCAAAGCATTCATAGCAACATCTGTAGAGCCTACAAAAACACCTGATATAAAAAGAGATAAACACAATAATAGATAAGTGTTTGCTAGCAACGGAAACAAAAAAGAACCCGCAAAAAGCACGAGCGCAATTAAAGTATAATAGCCTAATCCTACTTTTTTAGAAAGGTACGGTATAAGCGGTAAAAACACTAAAATACCCAACGCAAAACAGAATAGTGCAAAACCAATTTGCGCATCATCTAAACCTAATTTTTCTTTTACATATGGGATGTATAACACCCATGTACCCATAATAAAATTGATAGATGCAAATACCCAAGCAACAGAAAAGTAGCTGTATTTAGATAATATTATTTTAAGTGAATGCATTATTTTGATGTTTTTCTTTCTTGAGTAGCAATACTTTTAAAAAGCTGTCCCCAATTATTATTGTTATTATTGTTTTCTAATCCTGATGCTGTTAATAAGGCATCTTGGTCTGTTTCGTCATATTTCCAAAGCCAAGCACAGATAGAAAATCCCTCTTGAAAACTTGCGTTTAAAAAAACAGTTGGATTCATTAAAACACCAGCGTTTACAGGAGCTACTTCTCCAAAAAATACCGGTAAATTAGCCTTCTTTAAATTTTGTAAACGGGTTTTTATGCTTGTATCGGTGTCTAATAACCACTTTTCATAGGCATGAACATCAAAAAGAACATTGCTTTTATTTTGCAGAAAATTGCTCCCTACATTAAGCAATACAGTTTCATCTTGACCTTGTTCTGCACAGGGTATTACAACAATGTTTTTATTACCAGTGTTTCTAATAATATCGTACAAAATGTTCATGTCGTTTTGCCAAGTTGCGTCTGTATATCCATCGCTTCTATCAAAAGTATATGGTTCATTCCAGACCTCTAACCAAACATCATTTTGGTCTTTAAAATGAAGTGCCCAAACTTCTAAGGTTTCTTTATAATCGTTCCACCAAAAAGTGTTTTTAGGTTTTTTACCTGTAAACAAGGTTTCTTGTGTGCCAATCCAACCAAATGGACATAAAATTGTAATTAAATTGTTGGCTCTATTATCATCTACAATACTTTGTAATGCGTGTAAATATTTATTATTACTATCTAAAATAGGTGCGCCAATAATGGGATTTTCTTTTACATTGCCAATAAATTCTCTTGCAATTTCTAACTGCCAACTTTTTAAATCGCTACTACCAATACCAAAGCTATGAAGGGTATTTGCCCCAATTACTTGAAGTGGATTTTCTTGATAATAAAGAGTGTTATTTTCTATATGATACCCAGAAGTTAAGGGTTGGTTTATGAGAGTCTTTTCTTCACAAGAAAATAAGAAACAAATTAAAATAATAAAGATGCGCCTTAAAAACTGCATTTAAAATAATTTAGAAGGAGGTATCAATTTGTCTAAATAGCTCCGATTTTCTTTATTTATTAAAGATAAACCATATTGATAAGAGGCATTCATCCAACCAAAACCTTCTTGCGTTATGTATTCGAAATCTGTACCAACATTGCCATATTCGGCAAAAACTTTATGCGTACAAGCTACTACATCATATTTTTCGGGAATGGTACCATTATAATCGACCGCGTTTTTAGTAATCATAAACAACCATCTGTATATAAGTTCTTGCGCTTCTTTGTGGTAATTGTAAGCAAGTAGCCCTTTCCAAATTAGCATTTGATGTGGTGCCCATCCAAAAGGAAAATCCCACTGTCTTTGCGGTCTTTCTTTTGATATTTTTCCACTGCTATCTTTTGTGCTACCTGCTATTCCGCCTTCCATTTTTAGAAGAGGTATGGCTGTTTTTACTAGCTTTTCTGCTTGTTCTTTAGAAGCCATTTTAGACCATAATGGCATAAAAGTAGTTGCGGCAATAAAAGTAGATTTTTCTTTAGTGACTATGTTATAATCGAAGTACATGCCTTCTTTTTCGTTCCACAGAAAGGTGTTTACAAGTTTTTTTCTTTCAGAGGCCTTTTGTATCCAATAATTAGAGGTGTAATTTTGATTATTAACCTTAAAACTACCTTTAAATTCTGTTTCAATTATTGCAGCAAAATCAGTTTCGTATTTATACAAAAGAGCATTTAATTCTACCAAGTTTAAATGAGTACAATTGCCATCTATTCGGTAAGAAGTATCGTGCCCAGATTCTCTTACAGATCGGTCGTTGATAAAATATTCGTCTAGTATTTTGTTCTTTATTTTTCCGGATTGATACTGTTCAATATAGTCATTAACAGCTATTTTTAACGCTGATGAAAAAGGCAAAATGATTGCATCAAAATGACCTGCTTCACATTCTGGAGGCACACCAATACCTGCTGCTAAGTATCTATTTAAACCGTTTTTAACCAACCTTTCTCCTTTTACCATCCAAACGGTTTCATATTCTTTTATGGCGGTTTTAAGGTGCGATTTTAACCAATCGATATCTTTGGTAATCTCGAAAACCTCGCGAATTAAACTTGAATAAAAAGGGGGTTGTGTTCTTGTTAAATAATAAGATCGGTTGGCATTTAATATTTTACCATAATGAGTTATTTGGTATTGAAAATTATCTGCCATTGCCTTTGCTAAGGCAACTTTACCGTCTATAATTAAGCCAATCGATTCAAAATAACTATCCCAACCATACATTTCATTAAACCGTCCTCCAGGCACAACAAAAGGTACGCCCTTTGTTTTATCTTGTGTTTTTGTAAGCTTTAATGATAAAATACCAGGTTTGTTATTTATAGATTTTACATAGGCTGCCGATATATTTTCGGGCAATTTACATACTTCAATAGGAAACTTATTTTCTAACTCTTTGTAATACGAGTATGCAAGTGCATCATTTTGGGGTATGTAAACAGGAAGTTTAGTAAGTGTTAGTTGCTCGTTTTTTGTGTCTGAAATTAAGTTTTTAATACCAGTAGCATCCATCGTACGTGTTAAACCAGACCAATAATATTCTTTTATCATTCTAGAAATACGATCGGTTGGTAATTCTTCAATATAATGTAACGGAATGACAGCTTCTTTTTTACCAGCAAACTTGGCAATAACCAATTCCTGTAGTAAGTTAGACAAATGATAAGTACCAGAAACGATGTATTCTTTATTTGAAGAGGTGGTTATGCTAAATTTTTTAGGCCCTTTGTCTTCAATGGTTATTTTTTTATCACCATCTGTATCTTCTTGTTTTAAAAGATTTTTTAAGGTTTCTTTTATGTTCAACTTAAAAATCATAACGCTACTTTTTGCTTTTTTGTAAGGCTATTTAAAAGCCATATGGTTGTAAAAATAGCAGCAATGGGTATTAACGAAAAGTAAAAAGCTCTTGTGCCATCATAGGTTTCAAAAACATAACCAGTAATAATAGAGCCTGTTGTACCGCCTAAGGCAGAAAATACTACAATTAATCCAGACATAGAACTATGCATGTGCTTAGGCAATGCAGATAAAATTGTTGAATTTAATGTTGGATAAATTGGCGCTAAAAACAATCCCATAAGTGGCATTAAATACACAACAAACGGCGCGTTTAACCACGATATTTCTGAGTTTAAACTACTGTTTTTAGTTAGTGGCAATGCAACCAAAACAATTATAGCCACAATAGATAAACAGGCGCTTAATAGGTAAATCCATTTTACTTTTCTTAAGATAAGACCCCCTAACAAACGGCCAACCATAATGGCGCCGGCTAATACTGCACCTGCCTGAATTGCCATGCTTGCGGGTGCTTTTAAAATATCTTGATAAAAGGTAGGAAACCAACTCTGAAAACTTTGCTCTATTAAAACATATAAGAAAATACTAGCTATAAAAATAAGTGTTAAGGGTTTAAAAGTAATTAGAAGCATTTCTTTAAAATCTTCTTTAAAAGATCTTTTTTCAATGGTTGCTTTTTCTTCATCTAACGGAGAAAATAACAACACAAAAAAAGCAATAAAACTTAAGGCTCCCATTAGCCAATACATATTTAGCCACAAGGTAGACTTAGGGTTATTGTCATCAATAAATAAGCTAAATAATAAGTTGCCTATTAATACGCCGGCCATAAAAATAGCTTCTAAAACTCCCATAAAGCTACCATGCTCTTTTTCATCAGCAGTAATTAAACCTATTGTTGCAAAAACAGCTACTTTTATTAATGCAAACGAAACCCCTATTGCGGCAAACAATAGTTTAAAAAACCAGAAATCATTCGAAAACGGAGTTAAAAAGCAAAATAAGGTAACGATTAATAAACCTAAAAGCATCGATTTTTTAAGTCCGATTTTAGGTAAAAATGAAGCCAAAACAAATGATGTTATTGCAATAGGAATGTCTTTAAAACCTTCTAAAACACTTGCTACTGATTGTGTAACACTAAAAGTACGCTGTACTTGCAGTATTACAGTGCCAACACTGTTTAATAGAAAAGCAAAAACAAAATAATTAAGAAATAACGAAAATTTAATACCGCTGTTTTTCATGGTTTTATTCTTTATTTTCATTTAATCGCATTGCTAGTATTGCTGCAATTGCAAAAAACACTCCAGCAAAAAGCATGGCATTAATTGCATTGTCTGCTAATAGGTATTTATATATTGATCCAAAAGTGATGGTTTGTATAAACATAGGTATTACAATCATCATATTTAAAATACCCATATAAACACCTCTTTTGTTTTGAGGTACTACTTTAGACACCATTGTATAAGGGATGCCCATCATTGCTGCCCAACCAATACCAAACAAAACCATTGGTATTAACACCAATAAAGGATCGGTTATAAAAGGGATACAAAATAAAGCGATTGCAGTGGCTACTAGACTCAATGCGTATATTTTTTTACCACCAAATCTAAGTGTTAATGGCACTAAAGCCAATGCAACAACCATGGTTACAATATTGTATGTTAAACTCATTTTTGCCGCTTGAGAGGCTGCTTCAGAGGTGCTAAAACCCATTGTTTTTTTAAACAAAGGAGTTGTAAATTGCCAATAGATAAAAAGTGCATACCATTGAAATAAGTAGACTCCGCCAATTTTCCACATAAATGAAGGCATTTTTTTAATTGCTTCTACAATTTCTAAAAAAGGCTTGGTAAATTTTTGGGTAATTGGTAATTTTTTAATTTCGTTAATTTCTAACAATTCTTCTTCAGTTGGGGCAATTTCGGGTGTTTTAAAAACAGACCATAAAATGGTAACTAAAGATAAAAAAGCACCAATAAAAAAAGAGTAGTATAGCCATTGCGGTATTACTCCAGAAGTTTCGGCTGCTTCTGCGCCAAATAAATGTTGAAATAGTACAATAGAACCGTTTGCTAATAAAATACCAGCACCTACAAACAAGCTTTGCATTTGAAAACCAAGGCTTAATTGGTTTTCTGGTAATTTATCTCCTACAAAGGCTCTGTAAGGTTCCATTGCCATGTTGTTACCAACATCTAAAATCCATAACAAGCCTACAGCAAACCATAAAACAGGACTGGTAGGGAACGCAAATAAACACAAACTACCTAAGATAGCACCAATTAAAAAGTAGGGTTTTCTTCTTCCCCAACGGTTAGACCAAGTTTTGTCTGACATGGCGCCAATAATTGGTTGTACAATTAACCCAGTAACAGGCCCAGCAATATTTAGAATTGGTAGCATGTCTTCTGATGCACCTAAGTATAAAAAAATAGGGTTTATAGCGGTTTGTTGTAAGCCAAAACTATATTGAATGCCTAAAAAGCCAACATTCATATTAAAAATTTGCCAAAAAGATAAACGAGGTTTTTTTATTTTGATCATGAATGTTGGTTTTTAGAGTTGTTAATAAATTAGCGTTTAGTTATTTTCTACAATACTGATAGCAAATCCGCCACCAGCAGCCATTTTTAAGTCGATATTACTTGCTGCTGTTATTGTTTTACTTTCGATGGTATAGGCTTGCGGATTGTTATCCCAGTGCGCATCTTCTGCATCTTTATACATTTTAGCAGTATACGTTTTTCCTTCTTCTAGAAAATCAAAATTAATTGTTAAGTTTCTAGCCTCTTCATTTGTTACACCTCCCACAAACCAATTATTTGTTTCTTTTTCTTGACGTGCAATCACCACAAAATCGCCAATTTCACCTTCTAATACTTTTGATTGTTGCCAATCTACACCTACGTCAGTAATAAACTGAAAGGCAGGATGTACTTTGCCATCTAACAGATAATGTTCTGGTAAATCACAGGCCATTTGTAAAGGGCTATAAATAACAACATACAATGCCAATTGATGTGCTAATGTTGTATTTACTTGATTTCCTTTTTTATAGTCATCAAACTTAATATTAAATACACCTGGTGTAAAATCGATTGGCCCAGATAACATTCTTGTAAAAGCAACGGTTGCAATATGATTTGGTGGATTACCACCGTCTGTTGCCCATGCATTAAATTCTTGCCCTCTTAAACCTTCTCTTGCAATTGCATTTGGGTAGGTTCTTCTTTTACCGGTTGCTTTAATTGGCTCGTGCGCATTTATGGCTATTTTCTTTTTAGCTGCTTCTACTAAAACTTTATGGTAGTGGTTTACCATCCATTGTCCGTGATGGTATTCTCCTTTCGGAATTATCTCGCCTACATATCCTGTTTTTACAGAATTTATACCGTTTTGTTTCATAAAATTATAAGCCTCATCCATTTGTTTTTCGTAGGTTAAAGGCGCTGCAGAGGTTTCATGATGCATAATTATTTCAATGCCTTTTTCTTTGGCATAATTTTTTACTTCCTCAAAGTTATAATCTGCATACGGCGTCATAAAATCAAACAACCCTTCTCTCGCATCTGCTTCTGCTAACCATTTGTCCCAACCGGTATTCCAGCCTTCAACAAGCAACCCTTTAATGCCGTTTTCTGCGGCAAAATCAATATATTTTTTTGCGTTTTCGGTAGTTGCTCCATGACGCGATGTTCTAGATTTTCCTTGTGTCCAAGTATTCATATCTTGGCTTCCTTCCATGTCCCAGGTAGATTTTCCAATGTGCATTTCCCACCAAATACCAACGTATTTCATCGGTGTAAAATAGTCTACATCACCTAACTCATTAGGGTCATTTAAATTTAAAATCATTTTAGATTCTATCAAGTCACCAGCACTTTCTGCAATTTGTATGGTACGCCAAGGAGTGTTAAATGGTACTGTTATTTTTGCTTTCCCTTTCATCCTTTCAGATCCTACCAGTTCGCTAGTCATTTTTAATGTTGATGGGTCTACTTTTAGCGTCATACCAGCATAATTTGTTAAATCTGCTTCATGAAAGCTAAGGTGTAAACCGGTACTTGTTTTCATGGTAACAGGGGTATTAACTGCATTTTCTGGGATATAAGTTGCTGCTAAATTTTCGTGATTTGCTTTTGATAAAGCATCAATTTCAGAAAATTTTGTTTCGCTGTATAAGTGTTCATAAATATCCCAATCACCAGGAATCCACCAAACAGTATGATCTTCGGTTAAGTTAAATTCGGTATTTTCATCTGTAATTAATACCTCTTTTATGTTTTCTTGCTTTGGAAATTCATATCGAAAACCAACCCCATCATTGTATATTTTAAAACGAATGTTTAATTGTCTTTTTAAAGGTGTTTCTTCTTCTAAATACACCACAAGTTCGTTGTAGTTGTTTTCTACATCTATTTGCTCTCCCCAAGGCATTTGCCATGTTTCGTTTACTGTATTTCTTGTAGTATTTATTACTTTAAAACCTTCTTTTAAAGATGGTAGTTCTTTAAAATCAAAACTAATAAAAGACGTGTCAATTACTGTGTTGTTTTTAAATTGAACAGTATAAAATGGCGCTCCTACTTTAGAAACAGCAAATTTTACTTCAATATTGTTATCGGGCGATTCTACTGTTAGTTTTCCTTTTGATGCATTACAAGCAACCAAAAGTGACGCTAAAAAAAGTGTTGAAATGAAGTTAAAAAATAGTTTTTTCATAATAAATATAGTTTATTTTTTTAATGAATAGATAACAGCCTGATAGGGTGCTAGTGTTATTTTTTGATCTTTAAGAACAATGTTATGGTAATTGTTAATCAATAGCGAGTCGATATTTTTTATTTCAGGTGTTTGAATGCTGCTTTCTTTTTCAGAAAAATTTAATAAGACAAGCATTTTTACATCTTCTAAAACACGCGTGTAGGCATAAATAGTTGCATGTTCTTTTTCGAGCAAGGTATATTTACCATAAACCAAAGTAAGATGTTGTTTTCTTAATGCAACCATTTTTTTAAAATGGTTTAACACAGAGTTTTCTTCTTTTTCTTGGGTAGCAACATTAACGGTTTTATGGTTTTTATTTACTGGTAACCATGGTTTTTCTGATGAAAATCCTGAGTTTTCTGAAGCATCCCATTGCATAGGTGTTCTACCATTATCTCTTGATAAAAGAGTCATGGTTTTTAAGTATACGTCTAAATCTTCTCCTTTTGCTTTCGCACTTTTGTATCCGTTAATAGCTGCAATATCTTGGTATTCTTCTATTTTTTCAAAACCATTGTTAGTCATCCCTAATTCATCACCATAATACACATACGGCGTTCCTTTCATGCTTAATATAAAGGTGTTTAAAAGCTTTGCAGAAGCATCTTTAAAGGCAGGTTTATCACTACCAAATCTATTAACCATGCGTGATTGGTCGTGGTTAGCTAAATAAATTGCCAACCATCCTTCAGTATCAAAAGAAGTATCCCATTTTGTAAAGCATTCTTTAATTTCTGCAAGGGTACATTTATCTAGAGAGTTTACAAGATCTGTGCTCTCAAAATGATAAGCCATTTGCAACTCTTCTCTGTCTTCATCTACAATATTATGAGCATCTTCTAAAGAGCTACCTACACCTTCAGAAACTGCAAAAACATCATACTTACTAAGTACTTCTTTGTTCATTTCTTTTAAGTACTTGTGTATGTTTGGCCCCATACCGTGATATTTTATAACACTTACCACAGTATCATCATATCCTTTTGGAAATTCAGGAAAAGTAGTGTCTTTACTAACAAATTGAAAAGCATCTAATCGAAAACCATCAACGCCTTTGTTAGCCCAAAATTTCATAATTTCATATACCTCTTGCCTAACCTTTGGGTTTTCCCAATTTAAATCGGGTTGTTTTTGAGAAAAATAGTGTAGGTAATAAGCATCTGTTTGTTTGTCATACTTCCAAGCTTCACTTTTTTCATCAAAGAAACTCCATCGATAGTTTGGCTTTCCTTTTTCTGCTGGCCACCAATGATAATAGTCTCTATATTTATTATCTCTAGAGCTTCTAGATTGCTTAAACCATTCGTGCTCATCACTACTATGGTTTACAACAACATCCATTACACATTTTATTTTTCTTTTGTGTAAACCTTCTAAAAGTTCATCAAAATCTGCCATGGTTCCGAATTCTGGCATAATTGCTCTGTAGTTACTAATATCGTAACCATTATCATCATTCGGAGATTCATAAATAGGATTTAACCAAATCATGGTAACACCTAAACTTTTAATATAATCTAGTTTGTTAATTATACCACGTATATCTCCGATACCATTGCCGGTAGTGTCTTTAAAGCTTCGTGGATAGATTTGATATACAATCCCTTCTTTCCACCAATTTCTTTTTTGTAATGATTGATTAGTCATTATACTTTTTAAATTTCTCTTATTCTTGTTTTAAAATTGCCTATTCTTTAATCGGCATAAATATTTCAGCTTTCCATTGAAGCTCATCACCACCAAAATTTGGGTTGCTATAAAAAACTTCTAAAGGAGTCTTATTTATTTTTATATTATTTGTTTTTGCATACGCATCAAGGGCATACCAAGCTCTGTCTGAGGTAATGTAATTACCATTATAAACAGCTTTTAATGCTTTTACACTTGTATACTGTTTGTATTTTATTTTTTGATGTTCAGGTAGCGAATCTTTTTTAGTAATAGGAAAGCAAAAATGATACGAAATACTGTCTGTTTGCTGATTCCAGTTTGTTACTTGTAAAAACGGAGTGCCGTTAAAAACAACATTGTTTTTTGCTAAAAACCCATTGATAAGCGAGTAATATTGCATCATGTTTTTTGCTTTTTCTACTTGCAAACTTTTTAATGGAACATACGCACAGTATACAGATTTTGTTTCGCTTTCTCCTTTAAGGGTAATTTTTATTTCTTTAAGATGCTTGTTAATATGGTCTATAAAAAGCAGCACTGTTTTTTTAGTTCTTCTTTCGAAGTCTGTATTAAAAAACGGATTTAAGATTCTATTTTTAAACCCATTTTTTGGGTCTGTTATAAATATTTTAACATTGGTAATAGAGTCATTTATTGGGTTTGATTGCCATTTGTAAGTATGTAAACTATCGTTAAAAGTGCGCTGATGTTTAAAAGTATTCGCTTCTTTTTCGAATTCTATTGTTGCATCCTTTAAGCCAGAGTTCCATAATTTTAAAGACTGATTGATGGTGCCCGGAGTCGTTTTTACATTAAAACTTACCAAGTAATCATAAGGTTTTATGCACAGAGACCAAAAAACAAATCCTGCAATTATAAATCCGATAAAAAGAACTACTTTTTTCACGTAACTATTTTTTTAATACCAACTGTTTTTTTACCAAACCACCAATTTTTCTACCTTGCCCAACACCAATTTCTACTGCAGATCTGTAATGAATACCTCCATACATCCTGCTTATTGTAGCTTCATCTGCTGCTGCATTAAAAGAGGTAAAAGAGCGTATAGGTAAGCCGTAGGCAACTTCTGTATTGTCATCAAAACTAAAATTATCTCCAAATATTTCAGTCAATATGGTTGCAGCTGCTCCAGATACAACAGAATGTCCGCTGGTATATTCTGGAAAAGGAGGTGTTTGTAAGATCGGTTTCCATTCACTATTAAAATAAGCTTTTATAACCGTTTCTGGACGTACTAAATTACTTCTGTACTTCTCATCCCAACAACTAATAAAGGCATCTGCCATTGCAATTGCTGTTTTTGTATAGGCGTAAATTGTTCTATTAAAATTGGCACTGTCTTTTTTAGCAGCAATTTTAGTAATACCAATCCAATGAGCACCGGGTGTTATTTTTTTTACAGCAAACATTAAATGCCCTCTGTTTACAGATACATACGGATTGCAGTCCCAAAATTGTGCGATGGCTATTTCTTCAGAAGTATCCCCTTTTTTAGAAATTTCATTACTAATGTCATACACCTCTTTTACTTCTTTATAAAAGGCACTATTTTTATTCATTGAAAATTTCGGAGGAGGTACTGGTTTAAATTGTGCTGCAGAATCTAATACAAACGTTCTAATTTTGTTCCAGTTTGGTTCTAAACCATCCATATAAGAAGGTGGTGTTGGTTGCCACCTGCTTTCATCATTTGCATCTACTCTAAATTTTGGCATTGTTCGCGTTTGTGCATAATTATCAGCATTCATCCATTTGGTTACGGCAGCGGCAACTTGCAAACCATAGGCTTTAGAATGGTTAAACTCTTTTTCATTTTTAGCCTGCCAAACGGTATATAAACTATCTCTGTATTTTGTTAGTTTCTCTTCAGAAAAAATAAGTTTTTTACTAATATTTATATGCGCAATTATTGCCGCAAGCGGATAGTTAATTTGGTCTTCGGAATTTGCTTTCGGAATGCCTTTAAAATGTTTTATTTGTTTTTTTAAAGACACGTAGCTTGTATCATTTTGTGCTATAATTTCATAAGCAGCAATTGCCGGATACGCAAAAACACGACTAGCTACCGGTGGAGAAAAAATATCATGAATCATTATTTCTACCACTTTGTCTATAGTTGTGTGTAAATGATCTGGTGTAATTTTTATAGGTGCAGACGTCTCTTTACACGATGTAAATAAAAAGATAAAGAGTATTGATACTACTAAATATTGTTTTTTAATCATTTTTTAATTTTATAAACCTGGGCGGCATCATTATTTATAGTTGCTAGTAAGTATTGAGTGCCATTTAAGGTAATTATTGTTAATTTTTTTACTGCTTTTTGATGAAAATCTAAGCCAATTTTATTGCCTAATTCTGTGCTTTTTTCATTGTAAATTATTGCTCCAGGAAAAGAATCGAACCGACCATGATAAGGACTAACACCAAAATAATTACCAGCAGCAAGTATTTCTTGCTTGCTGTCGCCATCAAAATCATGTTTTAATAAAGTGGTAATTGGCGATATTTGTAGTTCATTTTTAAAAGGGATAAAAACAAACGTATTGTTATCGTTTTTTAAATACCCAGATGCTAAATTGTGTACTTCTAAAATGCGTGCTTTTTTAAGGGTCTTTTTATCAAAAATTTCTTCTATTGTTTTACCAGCAAAACTTTTATAAGAGGTAAATTTCTTTTTCAAACTAATAATCTGACCGGCCATTTCATCAAAACTAACAATAGGGTAGTATTGGCCATTTTTAGCATTACAAACAATGGTTTCTGTGCTTCCGTTATCATCAAAATCTGCATAATACATTCGTAACGGAAAAGATTCACTTGCTTTAAATTTAGAGTTTAACCCCCAGTTACCCAATAAATAGTCGGTATCACCATCATTATCAATATCAAATGGCATTATTTGTTGCCATAATCCTTTAAGATTAGAAGCCACTTTATTTTCTTCTGTAAAAGTACCCTTAGTATTTTTAAAGAATTTAGGAGCCATCCACTCGCCAACAAGAATTAAATCGGTAAAACCATCGCCGTTATAATCTTCCCAAACGGCATCTGTTATCATTCCAATATTTTGAAAAGGTTGATTTTCTAAAATTGAAAAAACACCATTATTGTTTTGTAAAAGATACGAGTTTGGTGTGGCGCCAAAATCATTTGAAACAGCATTATTACCTGCAAAAATATCTAAATCACCATCATTATCATAGTCAAACGCTTTTAAGACCGCTGCATTTTCAAAGTATTCTGGGAGTTCTTGTTTTGTAAAACCAGTACTATCTTGTGTAAAATAAGTATCTAATAAAGGGGTGCTTTTATTATAAAAATCTGCCCCACCAGTGCCAATTAATAAGTCGTTTTTAGCATTGTTGTTAAAGTCTGCAATTAAAGCAACAACGTCTTCTTTTTTTGCTTCCTTAGCCAAAACTTCGATCTTTTTTTCTACATACAAACTATCTGTCTGAAAAAATACTTTTGATTTTTTAAATTTAGATCCGCCAAAGAATAAATCTTCTTTTCCGTCATTATTCAAATCGCCAACAGCAATAGCCGGACCTTGGTCTGACACTTGGTACGGAATTAATTTTTGTCTATTAAAATCGGTGTAATTATCTTCTTCATGTGTAAAATTAATGCCCAATTGCCCTTTTACAGCAGTAAATATTTTTTTTGATGTTCCTTTTAAAGAAGCTTCGTTAAATGGTTTTGTGTTTTCTGGTTTAATAGTAAGTTGCTGGTTTAAAACTACCTTTTTTAAGGTTTGAGTTGTTTTATTAGGCCAAATAATTTTTACCGAATCTATTGCAGTTTCTAATCCAAAACCAAAATGAATTATAGGTTCTGAAGATGCCTGAAAACCCCTAACGGTATACAATTCTTTAAACTGAAATTTTCCGTTATTATAAGCATATACTTTTGTGCCAATACCAAAAGTATTGGGTGCAGTGTGGTTAAACTTTAGTTTAAGGTAACTTGCTTTTTTATTGGTTTGATTGATGTACAAACCTACCTCTTCATTGCTATTATTTACCACCAAATCTAAATCGCCATCATTATCTAAATCTGCCATAGCAGTAGCGCCAGAGACTGTTTTTTTATCCGTAAGCCAATCGTTCGATTTGTTTTCGAAGCTTAAATTTTCGGCCCCTTTAAAAATATAATTTTGCATTTTACCAGAAGGCATCATCTCTAAAGCTTCTTGATCTACAAGTTTTGTTTTGTCTATTTTTTTCTGAATCTGTTCGCTAGAAGCAAAGTTGATAAAATCGAGGTCATTGGGTCTTTTTGTTATTCCGTTCGAAATAAATAAATCTTGTTTGCCGTCTTGATTAAAATCTGCAAACAAACTACTCCAGCTCCAGTCTGTTGCTGCCACACCGCTTAAAAGAGCCGTTTCTAAATAACCAGCATCTTGCTGATTTACAAATAACATGTTTCTGGTATATTGATAATGATAACCAAATTTTTGTGTTTTCATTTTCTGAATCTGAAAATTATCATCACCCTGAGAGGTTTTTAAAACAACTTCATCTTCTGGCAGCATGTCTAAAGAAATAAGATCTGGCAACCCATCTTGGTTAATATCACTTACATCGTTGCCCATAGAAAAACGAGAAGTATGGCTAAAATGCTCTTTTAATTGTTCAGAAAAAGTGCCGTTTTTATTGTTTATGTAATAGTAATCATCTTCATGAAAATCGTTGCCAACATACATATCTGGATATCCATCTTTGTTAAAATCTGCAACCGATATGCCTAAACCATATCCATTAATTCCGCCAAAAATACCAGCACTTTCACTAACATCTGTAAACGTTTTGCCATCATTTCTAAGAAGTTTATCGCCAGTTTGATAGTTTCTTTTGTTTCTTAAATTGGCTTTTCCAAAAGATTCTTGGGTATGAATAGCGTGGTTTAAAAGATAGATGTCTAAATCTCCATCTAAGTCATAATCAATAAAAGCCGCAGACGAACTGTACGAATCGAAATCTAGTTTATATTCTTGAGCTTTTTCTGTAAAAGTAGCATCACCATTATTAATATACAGCTCATTATATCCATAAAAACCATTAATGCCTACCACTGCGCATACATAAATATCTAACAATCCGTCTCCATTTACATCGCCCATAACCGCACCAGTGTTCCAACTACTATTGCCTTTTATGTTTGCTTTTTCAGAAATATCTACAAAGGTTAAATTGCCTTTATTTAGGTATAATTTATTTTTTACTTGATTGCCCGATAAAAAAATGTCTACCAATCCGTCATTATTAATATCTCCTAAAGCTACACCACCGCCATTATATAGGTATAAATAATCTAAAATATTTAGGGCGTTTGTTTCTGTTATTGTGTTTTTAAAAGTAAGACCTGTTTTTGTTGAGGGCGGATTTTTAAACAACAACTCTGCTTTCTTATTACAGCCAATAATCAAAAAGATACATACAAGAAAAGGGCAGGTATATTTATTCATTGATTGCATATATTTTAGGAAACTCGTTATTAATGGCAGCCACTAAATAGCTTTTGCCGTTTTTATCTTTAATAACTTTTAGGTGTTTTACCTCGTTTTTATTAAAAAAGCCACTTTTAGTATAGTTTTGCAGCTCAAAACCTAGTTTGCCATCACCTAGTAAAACAGAGCCGTAATTGGCATCTAATCGAGAAAACTGAGGTTTATATTCATAATTATTTCCTGCCATAATTAGATCTAAATGCCCATCGCTATTAATGTCTTTACAAACGATGCTACAAATACAAGAGAACTGTACGTTGGCAGGTAGTTTTTTAATTGTATAATTATTATTACCGTTGTTTACCGCAATTATAGTTTCAGAAATCGTTGTTTTTTTAACAATAGATTTGTCAAATATTTCTTTATCAAACAGTTCATCAATCCCTTTTTTAGCGTATTCAGAAGCTTTTAAATTTTGTTTTTTAAGTGAAACCAATTGCCCTGTCAATTCTTTTTTCATGTGAATAGGATAATCAATTCCGTCTTTTTGTTTGGTCATTATTTGCTCTATAGTACCATTGTTATCAAAGTCGTTCACCCACATCTTTAAAGGATTTTCTTCAGATGTTTTATGCATAGTATTGCTTCCTTGATTTCCAAAAATAAAATCTATATCACCATCATTATCTAAATCTGCGGCTTCAACAACATTCCACATTCCAGAAAAATTATCTAGGCTTGTTTTTTGTTTGATAAGTCTGCGACCGTTATTTTTATATATTTTTGGAGTATCCCATTCCGAGACTGTTATTAAATCTTTTTTGGCATCGTTATCGATATCTACCCAAATTGCATTGGTAATCATACCTGCATCTTTTAATTCATAAGCTACCTTTTCTGAGGTATCATCAAAAGTACCATCGCCATTATTCTCTAAGAATTGATGTGTTGGATTTACACCATACGTTCCTACCAAAGATCTGGCGCCTACAAATACATCAATATCACCATCGTTATCAAAATCATTGGTAGCCAATACACTGATGTTTTTTCTGATTGCTGGTATTTTTTGCAATCCTTTTTTAAAGTTCCCTTTTCCATCGTTAAAGTATATTCTGGCAGCGTAAGAACCTTCTTGGTCAACTTCATTACCACCAGATCCAATCATTAAATCTAAAAAGCCGTTGCCATTTGCATCAAATAAAGAAGCAGCTGTATCTTCTAAAAGAATATCATTTAAAAAGGCTTCTTGTTTCGATTTTATAATTTTTCCATTGCCTAAATTCAGGTATAAAACACCAGCTTGCCCTTTTGCACCTCCAACATAAAAATCTTCATTGCCGTCGTTATTTACATCACCAACAGCCAATGCAGGTCCTTCTTGCGATAACATTTTAGGAACCAACCCTTCATAATCAAAGTCTGCATAACTATTTTCGGTATGTTTTGTAAATTTATTTTTCTGAATTTCTGTAAGAAGTGTTTTCGTTGTGCCTTTTCTTTCTATTTTTTGAATTTCAGTGGCTTCTTTTTGTTTTAATGTTACCGTTTTATTTACACTAATTTCAGTTAATTTTTGTGTTTTACTATCGGGCCAAATAACACGTAAAGAATCAATTTTTTCGGCTTTACCAAGACCAATTGTCATTACATAGTCCATAGAAGATTGAAACCCTCTAGAAGGCATTTGTTCTTGCACATAAATTTTATTATCGTAGTATAATTTTATTGATGCACCAATACCAAATTTATTTTTCTGTAATCCATCTAGCTTAATTTTAAGGTAATTATAACTTGCTAAAGAGTCTGTATTGTTTTCATAAACAAAAGGTTGCATGTTAACGTTGTTAATAATAAGGTCTAAATCACCATCGTTATCTAAATCTCCGTAGGCAACACCGTTAGAAAGGCTTGGTGTTTCAAACCCCCATTTTTTGTTGGCATTTTTAAAGGTAATGTCTTTGTTATTTTGATATGCAAAGTTAGGCTGAGGCTTTACAGGCATTTTGTTTATAATAGAATCTATAGCTTGTTTTCTACCGGTTAATGCCATGTTTTGTATAATTTCATTGGCAAAAAAATCTACAAAATCTAAGTCTGTTAAATCATGGTTGATACCGTTTGTTATAAAAATATCTCGATAGCCATCATTATCCATGTCAAAAAGTAAGCCAGCCCAGCTCCAATCTGTTTTGGCAACACCACTATAATAGGCAACTTCAGAAAAACTGTTGTTACCATTATTAAGTTGCAGTGTATTTTGAATGTATTGTTGCGAAAAATCTTTACTCTGTTTTAGTTTAAAAACATTGTAGCCTTCAAACTCCATGACAGATTTTACCCTTTCATCTGCTTCTGGCAACATATCGGTAATAAAAATATCTGCATTACCATCATTATTAATGTCTGCAATATCTACTCCCATTGCAGATAAACTTAAATGAGAGATCCAATTTTTTATGTCTTCAGTAAAAGTGCCATCTTGGTTGTTAATATATAAGTAGTCTCTTTCGTAAAAATCGTTAGAAACGTAGATATCCGGATATAAATCGCCATTAATATCAGTTACCATAACACCCAGTCCAAAACCAATTAAACTACCATAAATGCCCGCTTTTTCGCTTACATCTACAAATTTACCATTGTCATTTCTTAGCAACATGTCTCCGACACCTCTAAAAATAGCAGGTACGTTTTCCCAATCTTGCGCCCTTTTATCTCTTTGCTCTGCATAGCCTAGGCTACTAACGGGTATGTTACTATTGTTTAAAATATAAGCGTCTAAATCGCCGTCTTTATCATAGTCGAAAAAAGAAGCGTGTGTAGAAAAGCCTGTTTTTGCTAAGTTATATTCTGCTGCTTTTTCTGTAAAAGTTAGATTTCCATTATTAATAAAAAGGTCGTTATCATGGTTATTCCCTTTCATGTTACCGGCGTTACTAACATAAATATCTAGCAATCCGTCTTGGTTTATGTCTACCATAACCACTCCGGTAGACCAAGGTTTGTTGCCCTCTATACCGGCACTTTTAGAAATGTCTTCAAACTTTAAATTACCTTTATTTAGGTATAATTTGTTAGCAACCATGTTGCCTGTTAAGTATACATCTGCTAGGCCATCATTATTTATATCGCCTATAGCAACACCGCCACCATTGTAAAAGTTTCGGTATTTAAAGATGTTAAAATTTTTTTGATTTTTGATTTTATTGACAAAATCTATTCCAGTGTCTTCTGCTTTTAAAAGTGTAAACAGTGTTATTTCTGGTGTTGCAGTTTGTTTTGTTTGTTCATTTTTACAGGCGTAAAAGAATGTACAAAGTGAAATGAATACTATAATATTTTTAAATTGAAACTGCATACGTGTTTTTTAAAAAGGTGGCTATTTTAAATATATATTGTTGGGTAAATATAATTAAATAGCACTTATTTTTTAAGGTATTCTTTTTGAAGTTATAACGAAAATTACAATTAAAATAGCACTTTTTTGATGTTGTAATTTTTCTGTTTAAAATAATTAAAGAGGGTATTTAGCATACCCTCTTTAATTGAACTATAAGTAAATAGATAAAATATTAATATCCTTCGTTTTGTACTAAGTTAGGATTTGAAATAATAGCTGTTGCTGGTATTGGAAACAATACTCTGTAAGTATCTGTATTTGTTTTGTATTCCCAAGCTTGGCTAAATTTACCAAAACGAATTTGGTCATTTCTTCTCCAGAATTCTCCATACAATTCACGTCCTCTTTCATCTAACATATCTTGTTCAGATAAAGCCGTTAAAGGAGCCGTGTTACCGTTCGCATTTCTCATTGCTCTTAATTCATTTACTAAAGCTAATGCCGTTTCGCTACCTGTACCACCACGCATAATTGCTTCTGCTTTCATTAAATGAGCATCTGCATATCTAAATACTATTTGATGACCTGTAAAACCACCATTTTCTGGGTGATATTTAATCATTCTAATTCCTGTAGTTTCGTCGTTACCTAAAAGTCCAGGTAATTCTTTTTTAAAGTTTAACAGATTACCAACACGGTCTGTCATTGCAACTCCATCTTGATCATATTGCTGACCAATTAAAAAACCATATCCTATACCTAAGTTAGAACCATCTGTAGGTACAAAACCTCTACGCTCTTCTTGTCCAGAACCTGGTACGTTAATATTAGCATCTCCTTCAAAAGTATCATAAAACTCAGATAAGGTTGTAAAACCATTCCATCCACCACCGTTGTTATCTGGCGAGTTTTGTTTGTAGTGTAGGGTATTCCAAATTCTTGGCCCTACTTCAGAAGTTGTAAATAAAATAGTTTCTGAGTCTACATCATTTTTAAAGATATCAAAATATCCACTTGCCAATGCAAAACCATCTGCTTTAATAGCATCTACAAACTCTACAACTTTAGTCATGTCTGCAGCATCTGCAGTAGTTCCTAAATAAATATGTTTGTTTAAGTGTAATTTTGCTAATAAGTGATTTGCTGAAGCTTTTGTAGCCTTGTTTAAAGTTGCGCTTGGCCCAACAGAAGGTAAGTTTGGCAATGCTTCTGTTAAATCTTGTACAGCAAATGCTAAAGCTTCTGCTCTTGATTTTACTGAAGGATTTACCTCTGGCCCTTCATCTGGAGTTCTAAAAGGTGCTTGACCGTATAAATCTACTAACCAAAAAGTACTAAAAGCTCTTAAAAATTTAGCTTCTGCAACTTCTTGCGCAGAGCCACCACTTCTAGAGTCTATAATTAAAGAAGCTCTGTAAACATTTTGGTTTAAGCTATTCCAAGTTCCCTTTACATCTCTATGTAAAGGATTCCAGTTATGGTCATGTAAATTACGCCATACCCCATTATCTCCCCAATCGGTTCCACGTGTAGGTACTAATAATTCATCTGAACTTACTTCGTTTAAGGCATATAAACCCTCTTGTCCTTGTATCTGTCCTCTTAAATCGGCATATAAACCGTCTAACGAAGCAGTAGGATCTACGCCATCAAATTCACCAGACAAGTTTTCATTAAAAAAAGAATCTGTCTGCTCTATTTCTAAATCGGTACAACTAATTGAAATAGTTAGTACTGATAATGTTATCCATTTTATCGTGTTTTTCATTGTTCTATTTTTTAAAAAGTTGCGTTTAATCCAAATGTAAACGTTCTCGCTCTTGGAAAACTAGTATAATCGATTCCTGCTGAAGGAATGTTATTCAAAGATTTAGGTGTATCTACTTCTGGGTCTAATCCAGAATAAGGAGTAATTACAAATAAATTTTGTCCTGTTACAGAGAAACGTAAGCTCTTAAATAAAGATCCTTCTTTAAGGTTAACTCTATACCCAACTGAGGCATTTTGTAATCTTAAGAAATCTCCTTTTTCTAAAAAACGGGTAGATACATCTGGTGCGTTTGCAGAAGATTCTCCGTTTGTTAATACATCTTTTGTTACGTTTTGTCCACCATTAATAATACCTGCTGTAAAAAATGCATTGGCAGTATTGTTGTAGATGTATTGTCCGTATTGCCCTGTTAAGAATGCATTAAAGTCCCAGTTTTTGTAGTTAAAGCTGGTAGTAATACCTACCGTTACATCTGGTAATGCACTTTTACCTACAAATTCTTGTTGATCTCCGTTTGGATAGATAGAAACTCCGTCAGCATCAAACCCACCAAACTCTCTTAAGTAGTAAGAAAATAAAGGATGACCTTCTGCTAATAACTGAGCAAATGCTCCTGTTAAACCGTTACCACTAATTTCTCCTGTTTGAATTAAACCATCAAAATCTTGTACTTCATTTTCGTTGTATGAAACGTTAAAACCAAAGTTCCAGTTCATTTCATCTTTTTGAATGATGTCGTAATTTACAGCAAATTCGATTCCTTTGTTAATCACTTTTGCATCTAAGTTAGAAAAAACGAATGGCTGAACCGCTGGTTGTGCAGATTCTTGTTGTAATAATAAATCTGAGGTTGTTTTGTGATATAAATCTACCGAACCGTTTAAACGATCGTTAAAAAATCCATAGTCAAAACCAATACCGAATTGTGCAGTTTCTTCCCATTTTAAATCTGGGTTTGCAAATGAAACTTGGCTAAAACCTGCAGGGTTTACCTCGCCACCATTACCAATACTTGGGTCGCTAAAACGCTGTCTTGGTAAAAAGTTACCATATCCTAAACCATCCTGGTTACCTGTAATACCATATCCTAAACGCATTTTAAGTGTAGAAAAAGATTCTGGGATAAAATCTTCTTTGTGTAATTGCCATGCAAATGCACCAGAAGGGAAATATCCATATTGGTTGTTTGGTCCAAAACGTGTAGAACCATCTGCTCTTAAAGTAAACGTAAATAAGTACTTATCGTGTAACTTATAGTTTAAACGACCAAAAAATGATTGCAACTCATCTGTATTATTGTAGGTATTACCTGTTACAGAATTTACACCCACACCTGTTGGTGCAGTTAATGAAATGTTACTATTAATAGTTGGTAATACTTGGTTGATAAACAAACCAGCCGAGCTATACCCATACTGTTGGTAAGGTTGGTTTATAGTACCTTCTATTTGGTTCGCAGCATTCTCTAAATTAGAAGCCATTTGCCCTAAGTTACTAGAGTTTAAACCAAAACCTAATACAGTTCTTCCAGAGTTTTTAAAACTTTGAAAAGAGTAACCAGCTAATACCTCTAAATTAGAATTTTCAAATTCTTTGGTATAGTTTAAAGTAAAGTCCATTAAATTATTTTGTACCTCTACATCTTGTAAAGCTGCTCTACCATTACCAGAAGCACCGTTGTTAAAGCCATCAATGTCTGGAGATATTACTTGTGTTCTTGTTCCAGAAGATTTATCGTAACCAAAGTTCACTTTCGCTTTTAAGTTGCTTAATATCGCATACTCTAAAGAACCGTTTAATAAAGCTCTGTTTGTTTCATTTAAATCTTCGTAATACTCTAAAAGTTGTCTTGGGTTTAATTTACCATCACCACTTGTAAAGTTAATATCATTAGGCCATGTTGGGTTTGCAAAATAAGTTGCTCCTAATAAATCTCCCTGAGAACCAGCAGAGTTAGTAATGTATGGCGACTCGTCATTTATTTGAGACAAAGTAGCATTTAAATCTACCTTTAATTTATCATCAAAAAACTTATGTGACGCATTTATACGACCTGTAATTTTTTCTTGAGAAGAGTTTTCTACAACACCTTGTTGATCTACATGACCAATAGAAGCTCTAACATACCCTTTTCCGTAGTTATTAGAATAAGAAAGCGTATTGTCTGTAGAAACTACGTCTCTAAAAACCACATCTTGCCAATTTGTGTTAGCACCAAAATCTAAAGCAGATGCATTACCACCGTATTGAGCAATGGCACTTAAGTATTCTGGTCCATCAAGTAAATCGAATTCTTTAGCAACAGAAGACATGCTTAAGTTAGAATTAAATTCGAAAACACCACCGCCACCTTGTTTACCGGTTTTAGTAGTAATAATAACCACACCATTTGCACCTCTAGAACCATAGATAGCAGTTGCAGAAGCGTCTTTTAAAACACTCATGCTTTCAATATCATTTGGGTTTAAGAAACTTAATGGGTTACTAGCCGAACTAGTACCACCACCAATATCTGCTCCACCAGCAGTACCACCATCAGATAATGGCACACCATCTACAACAAATAAAGGATTGTTGTTAGAACGAACAGAAGAAGTACCTCTAATACGAATAGCAATACCTGCACCTGGCGCACCACTAGATTGTGTAATTTGTACACCGGCAGTTTTACCTTGTATTAATTGTTCTGGTGATGAAATTACACCTCCGTTAAAGTCTTCTGCAGTTACAGAAGTAACAGAACCTGTTGCATCTTTTACAGTAGTTGTACCGTAACCAATTACTACAATCTCATCTAAAGATGTAGCATCTTCTGTTAAAGTTACATTAATAACAGTAGCAGAACCTACTGTTTTTTCAATTGTTTTGTATCCTAAATAGCTAAACACCAAAACATTTCCTTGGGTTGCTTTAATAGCATACTTTCCGTCAAAGTCGGTTTCTACACCTGAATCTGTTCCTTTAATGTTAATACTTACACCTGGCAATACACCATTTGCATCAGAAACTACACCCGTTACCGATTGGGCGTATGCTGCACCTCCTAAAAGAAAGATACATGAAACCAGCAAAATTTTAAAAAATTTACTTCTCATAATTGTTATTAATTAGTTTTATTAATTTGGAAATTTAAACCACCTTTTATTATCAGATTAAAGATAATTTAACTTTTAATTAAGACAATAATAATCATTTTATTCTCTAGTTCCTTTTTTTTAACCCTAAAAAAAGGCTTTTTTATTACCGAAACCGGTTTCGTAAATTATTGCTTATTTCTCTTTTTTTACAATCTAAAAGGTTAGTTTTGTGTTAATCATGTCTAAAACTACACTAAATAAAATATCAGAAATTTTAGGGATTTCGAAATCGACCGCATCTAAGGCTTTAAATAATTATGCCGATGTTAGCCCGAAAACTAAAGCCATGGTTTTAAATTTAGCCAAAGAGCTAGATTATACACCCAATTCTTTTGCACAAAATTTACGTAGCCAAGAGTCTAAAATAATTGGGTTAATTGTACCAGAAATTGTACATTATTTTTTTTCTAACATTATTTTAGGCGTTATCAATGCCGCTTCTAAATGCGGTTATGCTGTTGTTGTAGTGCAATCTAATGACGATTATGAATATGAGGTAAAACAATTAGATGCTTTGCTGCAAAAAAATGTAGATGGGGTGTTGCTTTCTTTTGCAGATAATACCAACAATTTTAAACATGTTAAAAGTCTTTTAAGCAATAATGTTCCGCTGGTTTTGTATGACAAAATTTCGAAACTTATAGATTGCAATAAAGTGGTGATTGATGATATAAAAGCAGCACAAATGGCAACCCAACATTTAATTGATATAGGTTGTAAAAAAATTGCAATTGTAAGGAATAAATTAAAATCGCAAACAACAATAGACAGGTATAAAGGCTACAAAAAAGCTCTTTTATTAAACGATATTGAGTATGATAAACTTTTAGACATTGAAACAGAGGATGTTTCTTTAGAGTCTGGCAAAAAGGCTGCTTTAACAATTTTTGAAAACCATAAAGAGGTTGATGCCGTTTTTGCGGTAACAGATTTATTAGCCATTGGTGTTTTAGAAACTTTTAAAGAAAATAATGTTCAAGTACCAGAGCAAATTTCTATTATCGGTTTTAGTAATTGGCTTTTAACACAGATTACAACGCCACATTTATCTACCATCGATCAGCCTGGACAGCAAATGGGAAAAGTAGCATTCGATTTACTTTATTCAGAAATAATAAACAATAAAAACAACGTAAAAGAGCCTTATAAAACAGTTGTTATAGACACAAAAGTAATTTCTAGAGAATCTACAAAATAAATTATTTAACAAAAAACAGTAACAGGTTTACAACTCTCTTACCCATATATTTCGATAACTAACACCACTATTGTCTTGGTGGTCTTGTAGCTTTATTGGGCCTTTACCATGGGCATTATTTTTAGGCCAACCAATATATTCTGTAGTACCTTTTATAGTTACATGGTCTTGAATTAAAACACCATTGTGTAAAACAGTGATTGTTCCCTTTTTTGTTAATTCTCCTTTGGCATCAAAAATTGGTTGATGATAAATAATGTCATAGCTATTCCATTCGCCCGTTTTAGATGCTGCGTTTACTAGCGGAATTGCTTGCTTGTAAATTGAGCCAACTTGCCCATTTACATAGGTGTCATTATTATTGTTATCTAACACTTGTACCTCATACCTGTTTTGTAAAAAAACACCGCTGTTACTTCTATTTTGACCATTAGCTCTAATTTCTTCTGATGATTTCCATTCGATATGCAGTTGTACAGAACCAAAATTTTGTTTGGTTTGTATGTCGCCAGTTTTGTCTTTTACCGTCATACTTTTATCTGTATTTACAACCCATTTTACAGCAGTACTGTCTTTCGATGAAATCCATTGTTGGGTGTTTGTACCATCAAATAAAACAATTGCATCCGAAGGTATTTTGTTTTCCATATCTACAGAAACAACAGGTGGTTTAGGTTCCCAAATTTCGGTTTGTTCTGGTTTTGTAGGTGCTGTTTCTACAGTTGTTATTGGCGTGTTTTTTTGCTGACAAGCAACAATTACAAGAGCTGTTAAAGCAGTGAGTGCGTATTTTTTCATAAGTTAAATTCCTAAAATTCTTTTCAATTCTTTTTCGTTTATTTCATTTCCACCAGCAAAATCATCAAACCTTTTAGTGGTTGTTTCTATAATGTGATTATTAATAAATGCCACCCCTTCTTTAGCACCTTGTTCCGGACTTTTAACAACGCATTCCCATTCTAAAACAGCCCAAACATCACAATTAAATTCTGTTAGTTTAGAAAAAACTGTCTTAAAATCTACTTGTCCATCTCCCGGAGAACGATAGCGTCCTGCTCTGTTTTTCCAATCATTATATCCACCAAAAGCACCTTTTTTTCCGGTAGGATTAAATTCTGCATCCTTTACATGAAAAGCCTTAATAAACTGGTGATAATGTTCTATGTATTTGATGTAATCTAATTGCTGTAAAACAAAATGAGATGGGTCGTATAAAATATTTACACGTTTGTGATTACCGGTAGCCGCTAAAAAACGCTCAAAAGTATCGCCATCATGAATATCTTCTACAGGATGAACCTCATAACAAACATCTACACCATTTTCATCAAAGGTATTTAAAATTGGCAACCATCTATTTGCTAGTTCTTTAAAACCCGTTTCAACCAGTCCTTTGGGTTGTTGTGGCCAAGGATGCATAACAGGCCAAAGCAACGATCCAGAAAAAGTAGCATGTACTTTTAAACCTAGGCGATTGCTAACAATAGCAGCTTTTTTCATTTGATCTACCGCCCATAAAGTTCTTTCTTTGGGTTTGCCTTTTAATTCTTTAGGCACAAAAACATCAAACATGATGTCATGTGCTGGGTGAACAGCGACCAACTGCCCTTGTATGTGTGTAGATAATTCTGTGATTTCTAATCCGTAGGCGTTTATTTTACCTTTTAGTTCATCACAATAAGTTTGGCTTTCTGCTGCAATGTCTAGATCAATTATCGACTTGTCTAATGTAGGTATTTGAATGCCTTTGTACCCTAGTTCTGATGCCCATTTACACAAGCCATCTAAGGTGTTAAACGGGGCTTTTTTATCTATAAATTGTGCTAAAAATACAGCAGGTCCTTTTATCATTATTCTTGAGTTTCAATTGGTACCCAAACATTTCCTTTTTCATGAGAAGACACCGTTTTTTCTATAAAATTCATTCCTCTAATTCCGTCTATTATTGTCGGAAACTCTCCCTTATTATAAGGTTCTTTATTGATTGCTTTTGCAACGCCATTATAAATATTACCCATCGCATCAAAAATACCTTCCGGATGCCCAGGCGGCAGTTTAGTGCCATTTAAAGAAAGCTCTGTATTGTAGTTATGTCCTGGTTTTAATACTTGTAAAGGTTCTCCTTCTTTCATTAGGTATAAGTAATTTGGGTTTTCTTGTTCCCATTTTAAACCTGCTTTATCGCCATAAACCTTTACCACAAAACTATTTTCTTCACCTGTTGCAATTTGACTTGCGCAAATAACCCCTTTTACGTTGTTAGTACATCGTAATAAAACAGTGCCATCAATATCCATCTTATTATCTTTGTATAGGTAGTTTAAGTCGGCAAGAATTGCTTCAATTTTTAAACCAGATACATATTCTAGCATGTCAAAAGCATGGGTACCAATGTCGCCAATGCAACAACTAATTCCAGATTTATCTGGGTTTAAGCGCCAAGTAGTACTTCTTTTGCTTTTATCATGTATGATTGGGTTTATCCACCCTTGGTAATACTGTGCATCTACTTTTTGTACCTTACCAATTGTGCCATTTAAGATCATTTCACGCATTTGTCTTACCATTGGGTAACCAGTGTAAGTGTAGGTTACGGCAAAAATTGTTTTTACATCTTTTACAAGTTTATGTAAAATTTTAGCTTCGCTAAAAGTAGTTGTCATTGGTTTTTCGCAAATGACATGAAAACCATTTTCTATTAGTTTTTTTGCCATAGGAAAGTGCAAAAAATTAGGAGTTAAAATGGCAACAACCTGTATTCTTTCTGTGGTAGGTAATTTTAATTCTCTTTCAATAAAAGCGTCAAAGTCTTTATAAACACGATTATTATGAACACCTATTTTATTTGCAAAATCAATATTTTTTTGCCAATCTGTACCAAATACTCCGCCAGTAATGGTGTATTTATCATGCATATTAGCAGCAATACGATGTAAGACTCCTATTAAAGAATTACCACCACCACCTAAAATACCCAATCTTAATTTTAAATTCATTTTTTAAGCGTCTTTATATTCTACAGTTTCTTTTTTAAATGCAATTGCAAAAAACAGCAACACACCAATGGCAAAATAGGCAGGAAATAACCAAACATCTGTCCAATTATGAGTGCCGTCTAAAAGCACGTTTTTATCAACTATTTTACCGGCTACCCAAAAACCAACTAACATGCCAATACCGTAGGTAGCTAGTGTTATTAAGCCTTGTGCAGCACTTTTTACTTTTTCGCCAGCTTTAGAGTCGGTATAAATTTGTCCAGACACAAAAAAGAAATCATAACAAATACCGTGCAATGCAATACCTGTAATTAGCATAAAAAATAAATCGCCGGTATTGCCAAATGCAAATAATGAGTATCGAACAGCCCAAGCAAACATACCAAAAAGAATGGTTTTTTTAAAGCCAAATTTTTTAAAGAAGAACGGAAGTAATAACATAAAACCAACTTCAGAAATTTGACCTAAAGAAGCCCAAGCGGTAGAGTTTTCTACCTTGTATTCTGTTAAAAACGGACTTAAATTTTGGTAATAAAAGGCCAATGGAATACAGATTAGTACTGAAGAAATAAAGAATACTAAGAAGTTGCGGTCTTTTAATAGTTTTAAGGCGTCTAGCCCTAAAATATCTTTTAGTTTAATTTTTTCTTTTTTAGAAACACTTGGTGGTGTTTTAGGAAGTGTAAAACTAAAAACACCCAAAACAAATGATGCAATAGCAACCATGGTAAAAGTGTTCGATAACATGCCTGCGTTTATGTTTTCTATGGCATCCCATTTAAAAGCAAAGCTAATTAATAGTCCAGCTAAAATCCAACCAACTGTTCCCCAAACACGTACCATAGGAAATTGTTTTGCAGGGTTGTTCATTTGGTTAAATGAAACAGAATTTACCAACGCTAGTGTTGGCATGTAAGCAATCATATAACCTAAAACATACGGGTAAAATGTTGCAAAATCGTTCGATTGAGACATTTGATACATTAAAATAGCGCCAAAAAGATGTAAAACACCTAATATTTTTTCAGCATTAAAAAACCGATCCGCAATTAAACCAATTATAAAAGGCGCAATAATAGCACCCCAAGATTGAGTAGCGTAAGCCATGCCGGTTTCTGCGCCGTTGGCACCTAAATTATTCCCCATAAATGATCCTAGTGTTACAAACCAGCCTCCCCAAATAAAGAACTCGAGAAACATCATAAATGACAATTGAATTTGAATTGATTTTTTCATCTTTTTATATTTTTTGTTTGATCGCTATTTATTCAGCATTTTTTAAAAGCAACTCTTTAATAGCTATAATCCCTTCTTTTTCAGATAATCTTTTGCCTTCATATTCTACGCCGATATAGCCAGTATACCCAGCATTTTTTACAGTTTTCATAATTCTAGAAAAATCTAAGGTAGTTTCTTCTCCGTTCTCATCAAAATCGTAAGCCTTAGCACTTACAGCTTTTGCAGCAGGCATCATTAAGGCAATCCCTTTGTATTTGTCAGGGTATTCTTCTTCACATTCTCCCCATTTTGCGCCATCTTTTCGTTTTATACACCAGTTTCCAAAATCGGGTAAAGTGCCACAGTTTGGCATATTAACTTCTTTAATTGCTGCCATTAACTTCTCTACATCCGAAGACAACCAACCATGATTTTCACATAAAACATTTATATTTTTTGTAGCGGCGTAAGCAGATAACTTTTTTAGACCATCTACAACACTGGTTTTCCAAATATCGGCATCATTGGTGCCAAAGGTATTTACACGAATTGCATGACAACCAAGTTTTTTAGCAGCATCAATCCATTTTTTATGATTTTCAACAGCCTTATTTCTTACAGCTTCGTCTGGGTCTGCCAAATCCCCTTCGCCATCAACCATAATTAACACATTTTTAATGCTGTGTTTTTCACTTTCTACTTTTAAAGAATCGATAACGGCATCAAACCCCAAAGTTTCTATTTGATTTGCATAAATATGGTTTACGTATTCTACTCCTTCAAACCCCATTTGTTTGGCCATTTTAGCAAATTTAAAAGGATCTTCTCCCTCATCATTAAAGGTTTTATGTAAAGACCATTGCGCCAGAGAGAGTTTAAAAAACGGATTTTTTGCTGTTGTTATTTCTTCGTTTTGTGCAGGCTTATTCTTACAAGAAATAGCGCTAAAAAGAAAAATAATTACATAAAAGGCGATTTTTTTAGGCATTGTAGAATTCATTATTTTTATATTAAAATTTAAATAAATGTATCATTTTTTATGTGATGTTTTGCCATATTTTTATTGAAATACTAAAAACATTTACCGAAACCGGTTTCGTAAAAGATTTCTCATTTTTACAGCTATTTGAGAACATTGTTTAAATTACTTTACTTACTTTAAACGTTTTAAAGACAATTTTTAATACAATTATACATATATGGAAACACCAAAAAATATTGAAAACACGTATGATGCTATTGTAGTTGGTACAGGAATTTCTGGTGGTTGGGCTGCCAAAGAGCTTTGCGAAAATGGCCTAAAAACACTTGTTTTAGAAAGAGGTAGAATGGTAAAGCATGTAGAAGATTATTCTACGGCTCATTTAGACCCATGGGATTTGCCAAATGGAGGAAAAGCAAGTCAAGAAACCATTGCAAGAAAACCAAAACAACACCGAACAGGATATACGACAAATGAAGCGCATCAACATTTTTTTGTAGATGATGTAAAACATCCTTATAATGAAGACAAACGGTTCGATTGGATAAGAGGGTATCATGTTGGTGGTCGATCTTTAATGTGGGGTAGACAAAGTTATCGATTAAGTGATATTGATTTTGAAGCAAATAAAAAAGAAGGAATTGCTGTAGATTGGCCAGTTCGTTATAAAGATATTGCTCCTTGGTACGATAAAGTAGAGGAGTATATTGGGGTAAGTGGTCAAAATTTAGGGCTAAAACAATTGCCAGATCAAAAATTGTTAAAGCCAATGAATCTTAATTGTGTAGAAGAACACTTACAAGGTAAAATAGCCGAAAATTTTGATGACAACCGATTGTTAACCATCGGAAGAACTGCACATATTACCGAAGGCACAAAAGAAGGCATGGGCAGAAGTACTTGCCAATACAGAAATAGATGTATGCGTGGGTGTCCGTTTGGCGCTTATTTTAGTAGTAATTCTTCTACTTTGCCTGCAGCAGATGCAACTGGTAACATGACTTTAAGACCAAATTCTATAGTACACGAAGTAATTTATGATGCCGTTACAAAGCAAGCAACAGGCGTTCGCGTTATTGATGCCGAAACAAAAGAAAGCCATGTTTTTAATGCAAAAGTAATTTTCTTATGTGCCTCTGCAATTGCTTCTGCATCAATTTTATTACAATCAAAATCAGACCGTTTTCCGAATGGTTTAGGAAATGATAGTGGCGAGTTGGGGCACAATATTATGGATCATCATTTTCATGTTGGAGCCACAGCAGAGGTACCTGGTTTTGATGATAAATACGTAAAAGGTAGAAGACCAAACGGAATTTACATACCAAGATTTAGAAATTTAGGAGGTAATACTGATGTAAAAAACTTTAAAAGAGGGTATGGTTATCAAGGCGGTGCTAGCAGAGGTGATACATCTGAAATGGTTGCAGAATTAAAATACGGACCAAAACTAGCAGAAGCTATTTTAAAACCAGGCGATTGGAATGTTAATTTATTAGCCTTTGGTGAAACTTTGCCAGACCATAAAAACAGAATGTATATGGATGAATCTAAGAAAGACGAATGGGGTTTACCAACCATTACTTTTGATGCAGATTTTGGCGAGAATGAGTTTGAAATGCGAAAAGACATGCAAGAGCAAGCAAAGAAAATGCTTGAGGCTGCAGGGTATAAAAATGTAAGAGGTTATGACAATGGCGGTAAAGCAATGGGATTAGGAATTCATGAAATGGGAACAGCAAGAATGGGTAAAGACCCTAAAACGTCTGTGTTAAATGAATACAACCAAGTACATGCTTGTAAAAATGTGTATGTAACCGATGGTGCTTTTATGACCTCTTCTGGTTGTCAGAATCCATCATTAACCTACATGGCATTTACAGCAAGAGCTGCAAACCATGCGGCAAATGAACTAAAAAAGAACGCATAATATTGAACATATGAAACGTAGAGAAGCAATAAAAAATATAGGATTAGCCGCTGGTTTTACTTTGGTAGCACCAAGCATATTAAGTATGTTGCAAAGTTGTACTAGTAATGTAGAAACTTGGGTGCCAGCTTATTTAAATTCAGAAGAAAAAGTAGTGCTTACAAATTTAGTAGATGTTATTTTACCAAAAACAGCAACAACACCTGCGGCATCTGAGGTTAAAGTGCCTCAGTTTATAGATAAATACATCGCCGAAGTTTTAAGTACCGAAGATCAAAAGTTAACACGCGAAGCCTTTGGTAAAATAATTCATCTTTTAAAGAAAGACGAAACTACTAATATAGATAAGGTTACTACCGAACAATACATCTCTTTACTAGACAAACACCTGCTTGTAAAAGGAGAGGTAGATGCAGAGCGAGAAGCAAATTTAACAGCAAAAACAATGACAAATTCAGAGTTTTTGAATCAATTAAAATGGATGACGATAAACGGTTATAAAACATCCGAAGAAATAGGAGAAAACGTACTTGTTTACGACCCAATTCCGACAGCTTATTACTGCGGAGATTTGCAAGAATTAACAGGCGGTAAAGCCTATTCTTTATAGATAAAGCAATCTATTTTAACTAAAAAAACCTTCTTATACGATACATAAGAAGGTTTTTTTTGAGGTAAATTATGCAACTTACTCTACAATAAACTTGCCTTTCATCATGGCAAAATGTGCCGGAAAACTACAAATAAAATCATATTCGCCAGTTGCCGGAGCTTCAAATTCAATGGTTGTTTTTTCTTGTCCGCCAATCATTTTTGTATGCGCAATAACTTCAGAATCATCTTCTGGTATGTAGTCGTTATTTTTAGCAGCCGCAGCTTTAGAAGCAAAAGAAGATAGTTTGGTGCCTTTTTTTAAAAGAACAAAATTATGCCCCATTACTCTTTTGTCTAGCTTACCCTTATGACTAAGCGTTAGTTTTATTTTTTGCCCAGCTTTAACAACAATTTTTTTAGTATTAAACTTCATGGCATCGCTGGTGGTTAGGTTTATGTTGGCAACACCATTTTTATCAACAATAACTACTGGTTCTTTTACAGGTTTTGTTGTTTTTATCACCTTTTTTTGTGCAGGTTTGTTTGTTGTTGTTTCCTTTTTTTTATCAGTACAGCTATACAAAAGGGAAAGGCTTAAAATTGCAATAAAAATAGATTTCATGTTTTTTTAATTAAAATGAATATTTACTAAATTACTTCATTAATTTTAATAACCCAAAAATAAAGCTATTTAATGCTTTTTTATTTAGGTGAAAAACACCTTATATTTGCATAGAATTTTAAGAGTAAAGCATTTAGGTTAAATTAGATTGCATCAATTCCCCCAACTATGAAAATAAAAGCTACACTATTGTTGCTTCTTGTAACAATTTCTTCTTTTTCACAAACGTTAACAATTTCAGCAAATGGTTAAACAGGCACTTCAGGCAAAAACTGGAGTATTTCTAACAAGGTTTTTTCCGTAACTGGAGACGCAAATGTTCACCCCTCCGTAATTGAGCGTCAATTAGGCTACAGTAATTTATCTGTTTTAGTTTTAGGAGATGGTGGTTCTATTCTCATAAAAGCCCCTATAAAAGGAAGAACCAAGCGCCAATTACAACTTACAGCCTCAAAAGCCATCCATGTCTTAGCAGCAGTAGAAATCAATGAAGGAACTGTTTATCTAAGGGCCGTAAATGCTAATGAAGCCTCAGGGAAAATCTATTTAAACAGCAGTATTAATGTATCTTCTAACAAAGAGAAAGCGGGAAACATTTTTATTGAAGCCAAAGAAATTGAACTTTCTAGCACATCTACCCTATTGGCAAAAGGGGCGCTAGGTGGCGGGAATATTCTTGTGGGAGGAGATTGGCAGGGAGGCGCAAGCTTTGAAAATAGGCTCTTAAAAAATAAAAAAACACTCTATCAAGCAACTTCTGTGACAATGGAAAGTGGCGCGTTAATCAATAGCAGTGCTGTAAATAATGGAGACGGCGGTACTGTGGTTCTATGGACCAATATTAAAAACCCAAATGCTACAACAAAAGCACAGGGTACTATAATTTCTAAAGGGGGTAGCAATCATGGCCGTGGAGGAAAAATTGAAACCTCGGGAGCCTCACTAGACAAGAAAGGCATTACAATAAACACTACAGCCCATAATGGTGCCGTGGGAGACTGGCTCATAGATCCTTACAGTTATTTTTTAAATAGCGCAGAGCTCTCCTCTTTAAACACCGCTTTAGAGACCACCAATATTGAAATATCAACTAGCGCTAGTAGTGGCAGTGGAGCTTCTGCTGAGTTTAGTTCTTCTCATGCAGGAGGGGTCCAACAAGCCAGCGGGAATATTGTTTTCCTAAGCAATTTTACATACACCGGAACCAACGCAAGAACCTTAACTTTAACGGCTCATAATGATATTTATCTTAATAATATTACCACTAATGGAGGTCCTCTAAATATTAACTTAAGAGCAGATGGCGATACTATTTTCGTAGACGGCGATATAAGTACTGAGGGTGGGAATATAAATGTAAATGCCAGTAACATATATTTTCAAAAAACTGGTAATCAAGTTTTAAATACAGCAGGAGGGTCTCTTAACTTTAACGCCACCAATATTAATCTTCTTGGGAGCGGAGGAACCATGACGCTTAAAACTAATAACGGTTCCCTAAACTTAGGTTCTGGCTCTGTAACGCGTACAGCAAGCAAACACCTCATTGCAGAGCCAACAAATTTAATGTCATGGTCTGGAAGATATCATGGAAATACAAGACTTTCTGACAGAGATACCGGGGTTAATATAGTTGCCGGAAGAGAATACTCTATGAGGTTGTGGTTTTGGGACTCTTGGGACAGTGAATACTTTATCTTAAAAGTAGGAAGTACTACGTATTTTGCGGCCACAAGAAATTTCTCTAATGGAATCTCAGTCTCAGAAGCTAATTATGGACTGCAATATTATACATCAAGTGATGATACTAACCTTGGACAAGCAAGTTGGGACGACGCTTATGCAGACATTACTTTTACTGCAGAAAGAAGCGGGGCATTAGTGTTACGCCACTCATTAAATTCTGATGACAATGATGAGTCTGCAGAAATTAATGATGTTAATGAAACTAGATTCTCTACTCAAAATTTCACAGACAATAAAATCTTAAAACTAGAAACTACTTCTGGAAATATTAGTGGGTCAAAAAATATTTCGGGGATTAGCAGTATTACTATTCAGAGCGATAGCAGCAATAATAACCTAAGTGGAATAATTTCTGGAAATCTCTCTCTCTTAAAATCTGGAACAGGAACCGCAACCCTAAGCGGCAGTAATACCTATACAGGAAACAGCACTATTGAAAGCGGTTCTTTAATTCTTAAAAATAATGCTGCCACACAGAGTTCTAAAACAATCAACGGAACTGGAAAACTATTTATAGAACCAAACTCAAATTATGATTTTACAGCTTGGAATTTATCATCATCTCTTTCTAGTTTCACCATAGGAACCATCTCTAACACAGCAGATGTTAACATTTTTTCTACAATCAACATTGCAGGACCAGTTTCGGTTTATGGTGGAAATGTTAATGTAAATTCAAACATTACAAGCACCAGTATGTCAGGTGCTGGAATCAACTTAATTGCACAAAACAATATTTTAGGACTAAATAGTAATTTATTAACTAGTGGAGCTTCCGTTTTATTGAGTGCAAATAGTAACGATAATAATGCTGGAAGGATTGCTTTAGTTGAAGCTGACATCATTACAAACGGAGGAAACATCACCTTAGGAGGAGGTACTGATGGTAGCGGCTTTGCTACTGGGACTTCTCAAACAGGAAACGGATGGTATAGAGGTGTTTATGTAAATAATTCAATTCTTAATGCAGGTGGCTCTGCGTCTGGAGGAGATATAATTCTTAGAGGAAAAGGATACATTACAGAAGTAAATGATTACAATCTTGGTATTGATATTGTTGTAAATACAGAAATAAAGACAAATATGTCTGGAGACATATCTATTTATGGTATTGGAGGTCCTAACAAAGCACCAGATAATCACGGAGCAGGAATTAATTTTTTTAATCAAAACAGCATCTATACAGCCTCTGGAAATATTTTACTTGACGGAACAGCAGGAGGCGGAAGTGCTGCAACTGCCAGACTAGATGCAGGAATTAATTTTGATGGTGGAGGTACTTTTTCTTCTAAAATTCATTCAACTTCGGGAGATATTACATTAACTGGAAGAAAAAGTAACCTAAGTAATAGTTTTGGTATACAAACAGGGATAAATATTCCTATCTATATAGGTACTGATGGAACTACTGCTACCACAGGAGATATTGTATTAAATGCTGATAATTTATCTTTAATCTACACCTCTAATATTGAAACTACGGGTAGTTTAACAGTGCAATCTATTGCAAATACTTTTTCTAATGCAATTACATTTCCATCTTCTACAACAAATTTATCAAATACCATTAGTGAGTTAACCATTGGAAAACCAACTAACACAGCAAATGTTACTTTTGGAAAAAACACAACCATTGCAGGGCCAATTACTGCTTATGGAGATGATATTGCAGTTAACGGAGAGCTTAATACATCTGGAGCTAGCGATGCTGATATTTTACTAAAGGTAAGCGGAAATATTACAACATTAACTTCAAAAGACATCACAACAAATGGAGGAAACATTTCGCTTTGGGCCGATAGAGATTCTTCAAACGGAGGTTATATTAAAATTGGAGATCAAAGTGATTTAAATTCTAATGGTGGAGACATTACACTTTCTGGTGGAACCGACCTAATTACCGGTTATGCTAATGGAACTGGAGGTGAACATGGTGTAGTTATTGGATCTAATAATTCTAATACCAATACAATAAACTCTAATGGTGGAGAAATCTTAATGAGAGGTTATGCATCTTCAGATAATAACTCATCAACATATTATAATGGTGTTATGTTGTCCTCTGGAGTATCTATAGATGGTGGCACTGGTTCTGTTTCTATTTACGCTAAATCCGAAGATCAATATGGTTTTAACATCTCTAGCGGTACATCAGCAGGAGTAACTATTCGATCTGCAAAAACCTCTGGAAATGCAATTACTCTTGATGCCTGGTCTAACAATAGCTTGGGACTCGTATTTAATTATGATGTAAACAAACAACTTCTTGCTACTGGTGGTGGGGATATATCTATAAAAGGAATAACAACAGCTTCCAGCTATGGAATTTTCTTGTCGGATATTGATATTTTAGCCACAGGCGGAACAATCAAAATTGATGCAGGTAGCAAGGGAATCACCACAGGTGGATCTAAACCTTATACAATTATTGGAAGTAAAATTGCCGATCCTAACATAGCAAGTTCATCATCAAATGTTAATGTAATTAGTGATGTTTTTAATTTTTCTTCAACGACTAAATTCAACACAACGGGCAGTCTAACACTAGAATCTGCTGGATCTTCTTTTTCAAGCCCTTTTAATTCAAGTAAATTTCATTTATCAACTAATTTAAGTGGTTTAACTATTGGTAAACCAAGCAACACAGCTGACATTACTTTTGGATCAAACACAACTATTGCAGGGCCAATTAATGCTTACGGGGGAAGTATTTTAGTAAACTCAAATTTAAGTAGTACAGCAACAAATAAAGACATTTTACTAAAAGCCTCTAACGTAATAAGCCTTCCAGATGCTACATCAATTACAACCAACGGTGGTAATGTGGTGCTATGGTCTGATACTGATGGTACTAATGGTGGTGGTGTTTATTTAGGTTCTAGTGGATCAAGCGCATCAAACATTTCTACTTCTGGTGGTGGATTTTGGGCTGGTGGTGGTTCTGGAACTTCTAATTGGGTGCCTTCTGATGGAGCAACGGCGATTACAGTTGGAGACGATTACGCAATTGGAAACTCAGCTTCTTTAGCTTCTATATACCAAAATAGAGGAATTAGAACAGCTAAATTAAATTTAAACACAGGTTCTGGTAATATTTTACTAAAAGGTAAAGGCGGTGAAAATGCAATAGTAAATGGCTCAAGTATGAGTTTAGGAATTGATATCGTATTAGGAACTCAAATAACTACCACAACAGGTTCTATAACTCTTGATGGTGTTGGTGGTTCAAATGCCTCAAATAACGGGAATCATACAGACGGAATTAATATCTGGAGTAGCAATACTATAAAATCAACTTCTGGCGACATCAACTTAATCGGAAAATCTGGTAATGGAGGTACGGGAGGAAACGGATATACAGGTAGAAACGGTATTTTAGTGTCATCAGGTACAAATACAATTACAACTGCTGGAGACATTACGCTAACAGCAATTCCAAATACCGATTCAAGTAATGGATTTTATTTTTTAAACACAACCAATATTGGTAGTGCCAGTAATCCAGCTACAACCGGAGCTATTACTTTAATTTCAGATAACTGGAATTTGAGTACCCTAAATCTAAATACAACAGGTGCTTTAGTTGTAGAACCATATTCAGATAGCTTTTCACAAGCGGTCAGTTTTCCTACTTCAGGAACTATAATTTCAACATCAGTTAGTGGTTTTACATTTGGTAAACCAACTAACACAGCAAATATTACATTTGATGGTAACACAACTATTGCAGGGCCAATTACTGCTTATGGGGGAACAATTGCGGTAAATGCCGCACTAACTGCTACGAATGATAATATAAATTTAACAACCACAGCAGTCGCAACACAAACGGCAGCGCTTACAGCAAGCAATCTGAGTTTAAATGGAGCTGGTTCATTTACACTACAGAATAATTTAAATAACATAACTACACTTTCAGCAGGTAGCAGTAGTGTTCCTGTTGGCAGCATAAGTTACCTAGATAGCAATGCATTAGAAATAGGCACGGTTGGTTCGCAAAGTGGTATTTTCTCTAGCGGTAACATTTTAGTGGAAACTGATACTGGAAATATAACCCTATCACAAAATCTAAATACATCCTCTACTTCTGATGATGCCATTATTCTGAATGCTGACAAATCTTCTGCAGCGAACTCAGCATCTGGAGGAAATATTATTGTTACCGGGACTCCAACTTTAACATTCCCTGCAACTGCAAGAGCTAAACTTTACAGTGGTACAGAAACAGCTAGTACAGGCTTGACAACTTTAGTGGGAGGTGCAACTAATACTAGATTTGGTTTTGATGAAAACTCTGCAATTACTCCTGTGTTATCTGATAATAATGCTTATGCTGTTTACCGTTTTCAGACTGGAGCTGGAGATCTTACTATTGTAGCCTCGGGAGGTGATAGTATAAATAGTACTTGGAGCTACAGCAGTGGCGTAATTACGACCATCTCTTCCCCAATAAATATAAATTCGTCAGTTGTAGAAGGATATTTGGCTACAGGAGATTTAACTATTGAAGCGGGTAATATAAGTGTGGAGGACGATGTTAATTCTACTACAGCAAATAATTTGACCTTAAAAGCAAAAGGAAATATCACACAAGCCGTTTCTAAGTCAATTACAACAGATGGTGGTGATATTATCTTTTGGGTAGATAGTGACAATGATGGATTAGGATATATTGATTTATCTAGTTCTGGACAAACACTTGCTACAAATGGAGGAGATATTATTATGGGAGGTGGTTTAGGAACTACTATTCCAACTGGTTTTGCTAATGGAGCAACTTCTAAGGATGGTATTATATTAGGCTCTGGAAGTACTTATACTACCGTTTTAGATACCAGAAAAACAGGAGGTACTGCTGGGAATATTTCTGTAAAAGGTAAAACTTCCGGAAACTTTGATGGGATTTACGTTTCTAACGCACAGTTTTTTGCCCATGATTTAACACTAAACGGTGAAGCTTCTAATGCTGCTAATTATGGAGTAAGATTGGGTTCTAGTAATGTATATAATGGGTCCAATGTGAGCCACGTTATTGACATTGATAATGACTTAATTATAACAGCTAAAAATACTGCCAGTAATTACTCAGGTAATGTTTTAAGAACTGGTGGAAATCCTAGAATGTTTGTTGATGGTAATATTACCTTTAATTCTATTGGTAAATTTGCCTTTGCCACCTATCAGAACTATATTGACGTAAAGCCTACTAAAACATTAACTCTTAATTTTGATGGCTCTGCCATTTTTGCAACACCAATAGGTAATACAACTACTGGTGTAGCTCAAGGAAATGTTATTATAAAGTCATATCAAGAAGCTAGCTTTACTAGTCCTTTTGACCTATCTTCAATAACTTTTTTATCAACTAATTTAAGTGGATTAACTATAGGTAAAACGACTAATTCAGCAAACATTACCTTTAGAAACATTACAACTATTGCTGGGCCAATTACTGCTTATGGGGGAGATATTAAACTATCAAATTCATTAAGTAGTACATTGACAAATGCTGCCATAAAAATATTAGCCAAAGGCCATATCCTTGGAGTTGGTTCTGCTTTTAATCTTAATTCTGAAGGAGGTAATATATTATTAGCATCAAATGTAGATGACAGTACTGACAATGACTCCATAAATAATGGCTACATACAATTCAGAAATGGTCTTAATATTAATTCTAATGGAGGAGATATTACTTTGGGCGGTAGCAATTCAGAAGGAAGTGGATATGCTACAGGAAAGGTTGGTACAAATGATGCGTACAATGAGGGCTTTAGAATAGACAAAATTGTAAATTTAAACTCTGGGGGTGGGAATATTAGTATAAAAGGAAAATCTTCACTGTCAGCTATGTCTACAACTGGGTTTGGAGCTTCTGGTATTGGCTTTTATAGTTTTACAACCAATGGTAATATCAATAGTGGCAATGGGAACATTCTCATAGACGGTATTACACAAAACACCACTAATACTATATACACAGCTGGTATTCAAGTGGCTTTAAATTCAAATAAGCCTCTCACTATTAGCAGTAACAGCAATAGTACAGAGGCTATCACTTTAAACGGACAAGCAACCGCAAGTAATCAGAACAGCAATTATGGAATTGGGGTACAAACCAATTCTCCTCTCTATTTATTAGCTCCAAATGGCGGAGGAATTTCTATAAACACAGGAACCCAATACAATGGCTCTGGCAACAAGTGGGAGGCTGCATTTAGATCTGAATTAAGAATGCTGTCTAGTTCTGGTCCTATAAGCCTGAATGGTGGACAGTTAAACGGCACAGAAAGCAATGGTGGATTATACTTTGATGTTCACCCCTATTTTGGATCTAAAGCAGGTAGCTCTATTACAACTAGTAGTAGTAATATTTCTTTTAATTATGATGACTATCTTTGGGCAACGAACAACCCTAAAATTAGCTCAACAGGTATCTTTAATTGGCAGTCTAATTCAGATGAGTTTAAAATTAGTAGTGTAAAAACTAGTTGGATAGACTTTAATGAGAACAACCAAACTCTAAGTGGTTTAAATATTGGAAAAGCTAGCAATACTCTGAATATTATAGAAGTCGATGAAGACTTAGAAATTAACGGACCTATTGCATTTTACGGTGGTGATTTAACAATTAACAAAAAACTACAAGCCACAAACAGCACCATCACTTTAGACGGTTCTGGAAATATTACAGACGGTACAGACGGATATTTGGTAGCCGATAATCTGGCCTTACTAGATGGAGCGGTTACCTTAGATAATGCATTAAATGATATAGCAACTATAGCTGCAAACAATGTTGATACTATCAGTTATACTGATAAAAACGCTTTAGAAATAGGAAGTGTAAGTTCTACTGATGGAATCACAACAAGTGGTAGTATTGAAATAGCTACTTTATCTGGGGACCTTTTAGTAAAAGAACCTGTTATTTCTACAAAAACGAATGGCGATGCTATAAAATTATTTGCAGACAAGGATGCTTTGTTAAATACAGAAGGCGATGGAAATATAAAAATAACAGATAATGGAGCTATTACAATAGCTTCCGGAGCAAGAACCTTATTGTATTCAGGTTTATCTACTGAAAGTACAGGAGTTGATACCTTTGTTGGCGGTGAAGTAAATACGAGACTTCCATTTGATGCTAACTCAAATCTTACTACAATTTCTCCTAACCTTTCAGCATCAGGGAAATACGCAATTTATAGAAAATCGACAATTATTAATTTAACCATTTCAGACCCTACAATTACGTTGAGTAAAGGATACAATGGTACAACAGATGTAGCTGTAGTGAAAGGAACTGTTTCAGGTAAATTAACTGGTGATGCAGTAACAGTAACAGCAACCGCAAATTACGATTCAGAAAATGTTGGAACCGCAAAAACAATTACAGTTGTGTATACTTTGTCTGGTGATGATAAAGATGGGTATGTAGCACCTGCTAATTTTACAATAAATACAGGGGTTATTACCTCAAAAGAAGTAACGATAAGTGGTTTAACAGGATCTAATAAAGAATATGATGCAACCACAGCTGCTGCTGCAATGGGAACTGCATCATTAAATGGAGTTTTGTTGTCTGATGACGTATCATTAGGAGGTAGTCCTAGTTTTACTTTTGCAGATGCGAATGTAGGAACGGGAAAAACCATCACTACTACAGGTTATTCGTTAACAGGTGACGATAAAGACAACTACAGCTTAACACAACCTATTTTAACCGCAAATATTACTGCAAAACCATTAACGGTTACAGGAATTACAGGTGAAAATAAAATCTACGACGGAAACACAACTGCATCAGTTACAGGAACGGCAGAGTTATCAGGTTTAGTAACAGATGATGCTGTTACTTTAACAGGAACACCAAGTTTTACGTTTGCAGATGCGAATGTAGGAACTGGAAAAAGCATCACAACAACTGGTTATTCATTAACAGGTGCTGATAAAGACAACTACAGCTTAACGCAACCGAGTTTAACGGCAAATATTACAGCAAAAGGATTAACGGTTACAGGAATTACAGGAGCTAACAAAATCTACGACGGAAACACAACCGCATCAGTTACAGGAACGGCAGAGTTATCAGGAATAGAAACAGATGATGTTGTTACTTTAACAGGCACACCAATTTTTACGTTTGCAGATGCGAATGTAGGAACAGATACAACGATTGCTACAACGGGTTATACTTTAGCTGGTGACGACAAAGACAACTATAGTTTAACGCAACCTATTTTATCAGCAGATATTACAGCCAAAGAATTAACAGTTACCGGCATTACAGGGGAAAATAAAATCTACGACGGAAACACATCAGCATCAGTTACAGGAACAGCGGAATTATCAGGATTAGTAACAGATGATACTGTTACTTTGGCTGGTTCACCAATTTTTACGTTTGCAGATGCGAATGTAGGTTCAGATAAAACCATCACTACTACAGGTTATTCGTTAACAGGTGCTGATAAAGACAATTACAGCTTAACACAGCCGAGTTTATTAGCAGATATTACTGCAAAACCATTAACGGTTAGCGGAATTACAGGAGTTAACAAAGAATACGATGCAACCACAGCTGCTACTATAACAGGAACAGCTGAGTTATCAGGTGTAGAAACAGCTGATGTTGTTACTTTAACAGGCACACCAATTTTTACGTTTGCAGATGCGAATGTAGGAACAGGAAAAACAATCACTACAACTGGTTATACTTTAGCTGGTGACGACAAAGACAACTACAGCTTAACACAGCCAAGTTTGTTAGCAGATATTACTGCCAAAGAATTAACAGTTAGCGGAATTACAGGTGATAATAAAGAATACGATGCAACCACAGCCGCTACTATAACAGGAACAGCAGAGTTATCAGGTGTAGTAACAGATGATGCTGTTAGTTTAGCGGGTACACCAAGTTTTACTTTTGAAGATGCGAATGTAGGAACAGGCAAAACGATTGCTTCAACGGGTTATTCGTTAATAGGTGACGACAAAGACAATTACAGCTTAACGCAACCGAGTTTAACGGCAAATATTACAGCAAAAGGATTAACGGTTATAGGAATTACAGGAGCTAACAAAATCTACGACGGAAACACAACCGCATCAGTTACAGGAACGGCAGAGTTATCAGGAATAGAAACAGATGATGTTGTTACTTTAGCGGGTACACCAAGTTTTGCATTTGCCGATGCGAATGTAGGTTTAGATAAAACCATCACTACAACGGGTTATACTTTAGCTGGTGCTGATAAAGATAACTACAGTTTAACGCAACCTATTTTATCAGCAAATATCACTGCAAAACCATTAACGGTTACCGAAATTATTGGGGAAAATAAAATCTACGACGGAAACACATCAGCAACCGCGTCAGGTACTGCTTCTTTAACAGGCGTTGTAGGAAGTGACGATGTTACTTTATCAGGCACTGCAAGTTATGTGTTTGCACAGTCAGGTGTTGGGACCTATATTGCTATTACAACAACAGGTTATATGCTATCAGGTGACGATAAAGACAACTATAGTTTAACGCAACCTATTTTATCAGCAGATATTACCGCAAAACCATTAACTATAACAGGAATTACAGGTGATAATAAAATCTACGACGGAACAACAACCGCATCAGTTACCGGAACAGCTGAGTTATCTGGAATAGTAACAGATGATGTTGTTACTTTAGCGGGTACACCAAGCTTTGCATTTGCAGATGCGAATGTAGGAACAGGAAAAACCATTACTACAACGGGTTATACTTTAGCTGGTGCTGATAAAGACAACTACAGTTTAACGCAACCTATTTTATTAGCAGATATTACCGCAAAACCATTAACTATAACAGGAATTACAGGTGATAATAAAATCTACGACGGAACACCAACTGCTACTACAACAGGAACGGCAGAGTTATCAGGAATAGAAACAGATGATGTTGTTACTTTAGCTGGTTTACCAAGCTTTACGTTTGCAGATGCGAATGTAGAAACAGGAAAAACCATCACTACAACGGGTTATTCGTTAGCTGGTGCTGACAAAGACAACTACAGCTTAACACAACCAAGTTTAACGGCAGATATTACAGTAAAACCATTAACGGTTACAGGAATTACAGGTGAAAATAAAATCTATGACGGAAACACAACCGCATCAGTTACCGGAACAGCAGAGTTATCAGGAACAGAAACAGATGATACTGTTACTTTGGCTGGTTCACCAAGTTTTGCATTTGCAGATGCGAATGTAGCAACTGGAAAAACTATTACTACAACGGGTTATACTTTAGCTGGTGCTGATAAAGACAACTACAGTTTAACGCAACCGAGTTTAACGGCAAATATCACTGCAAAACCATTAACTATAACAGCAGGTAGCGATGATAAAACTTATGACGGTATTGCATTAACAAAATCAGATTTTAGTATTACATCAGGTAGTTTAGTTACAGGTCATACATTAAATACTGTTGCTGTAAATGGTTCTCAGAAAAATGTAGGTATTGGATATAACAAGCCAAGCGGTGCGATTATAGAAGATGCATCAAACGCAGAGGTAACTTCTAATTATGAAATTACTTATGTAGATGGTACGCTAGAGGTTACACAAGAAACGATTATTGTTTCACCTTCAGCTGGTTTACAAAAAACCTATGGAGCATCAGATCCTGAGCTTACCTATACATTTAGCGGAGCGATAACAGGAGAAACTCCTAGTTTTGAAAACACATTAACTAGGGTTCAAGGAGAAGATGTTGCCACTTATTTAATTACAAAAGGAGCCTTAGTTTTAAAAGATAACGGAGTTTTTAAAAGTGATAATTATACAATTTCATTTACTACAGATGTATCTTTTGAAATTACCAAAGCACCATTAGAAGTTACTGTAAATAATGATAGTAAGTTTGTTACTTTTTCTGATATAACAACTTATCAGGGAGTTCGATTTACTGGTTTTCAGTTTGGTGAAGACGCAACAGTTTTAGATTTAACAAACCTTTCGATCTCTCGAAGTAATTCGACTGAAAATTCATCTGGAGAGTATATTGGAGTGTTAAATGCGACAGGAATTACGGCACAAAATTATGAACTTTCTTATGTTGTAGGAGATTACACAATTATACCAGCAGACAAATTATTAGTGTCATTAACGCCAACGGATGTTACATACGGAGAAACACCATCATTTGTAATATCTTCAGCAAAATATTTATCTTCAACAGGTGCTGTACTTGTAGATTTAACAAGTTCTGCTCAAATAAATAATGAAACTATTACGGTAACAGATGGTTCTGCCGGAACTGCAGAATTTACAATTGAAGTTGATGCCCCAGAAAACAGTACTTCAGGTAAATTAAAAGTAGGAAACTACCTTGTAAAAGCAGCAAATATTTCGCAATCGAGTCCTAATTTTAGTGATGATATTTTATTGCAAGGAAATTTAGAAGTAACACCAAAAGAGTTGACTACTTCGCTTACCAGCGGAAAAGAAAAAGTGTATGATGGTAGTTCTTTGATGTTGAATACACAGGTGAATTTATCTACACCGATTACAAACGATTTGGTAGCTGTTGTTTACACAGGAAACTACGCTGATAAAAATGTAGGAACTCAAAATTATACGATTACCGGATTAACGCTTGCAGGCGTAGATGCAGATAATTATTTTATATCAGGAGGAGCTGCAGCAACAATTTCTGGAACTGATGGTGAAGTTACAAAAAGAACCATTACGGTAACACCAACTTCTGGTCAACAAAAAGAGTTTGGTTCATCAGATCCTGTATTTACGTATGCATACAATGGGCAGGTTAATGGAGAAGAACCTAGTTTTACAGGAGCACTTTCTAGAGAAGCTGGAAACGGTATTGGAAGTTATAAAATACTACAAGGAACTCTTGCTTTAAATGATAATTCGCCATTTATCGCATCAAATTACAACTTGGTATTTACAGAAAATGTATTCTTTTCTTTAGGAACTAAAAATTTAAATGATGTAAATATCACTATCGCAGCCATTCCAGATTTAGTTTTTACAGGTCAAGAGCAAAAACCAACGCCAACTGTAAAAGAAGAAAATACCGTTTTAGTTGAAGGAGTAGATTTTACGTTTAGTTATAGCAATAATATCAATCCAGGAATTGCAACCATTACCATTACTGGTATCGGAGGTTATACAGGAGTTTTAACTACTAATTTCAATATTATAACAGTTAATCAGGCGCCAGTAATTATTACAAATACAGGCATCACATTAGATGAAGGTGCAAGTGCAACAATTACTACATCAAATTTAGAAACGACAGATATAGATGATGCTGCGGCAGAATTAACCTATACGATTACCAAGTTGCCAACAAACGGAACGCTGCAATTAAATGGTGTTGATATTGTTTTGAATGCTACATTTACGCAAGCGGATATTGATTCAGATCTTGTAACGTATCTTCATAATGGATCGCAAACAATTACAGATACTTTCGATTTTAGTGTAGAAGATGGTAAAGAAGATGGTGTTACAGCGATTACAAATCAAACCTTTAATCTAGCAATTACACCTGTAAATCAGGCGCCAGTAATTATCACAAATTCAGGTATCATATTAGATGAAGGTACAAGTGCAACAATTACTACATCAAATTTAGAAACGACAGATATAGATGATGCTGCGGCAGAATTAACCTATACGATTACCAAGTTGCCAACAAACGGAACGCTGCAATTAAATGGTGTTGACATTATTTTGAATGCTACATTTACGCAAGCGGATATTGATTCGGATCTTGTAACCTATCTTCATAATGGATCGCAAACCATTGCAGATACTTTCGAATTTAGTATAGAAGATGGCAAAGAAGATGGTGTTATAGCGATTACAAATCAAACCTTTAGCATTGTAGTTACACCTGTAAATCAGGCGCCAGTAATTATTACAAACACAGGAATCACATTAGATGAAGGTGCAAGCGAAACAATTACTACATCAAACTTACAAACGACAGATATAGATGATGTTGCGACTGAATTAACCTATACGATTACCAAGTTGCCAACAAACGGAACGCTGCAATTAAGCGGAACAGCGATTAGTTTAAACGGAACATTTACGCAAGCGGATATTGATTCAGATTTTGTAACCTATCTTCATAATGGGTCTCAAACCATTGCAGATGCTTTCGAATTTAGTGTAGAAGACGGCAAAGAAGATGGTGTTACTGCGATTACAAATCAAACGTTTAGCATTACAGTTACACCTGTAAATCAGGCGCCAGTAATTATTACAAACACAGGTATCATATTAGATGAAGGTGCAAGCGCAACAATTACTACATCAAATTTACAAACGACAGATATAGATGATGTTGCGACTGAATTAACCTATACGATTACCAAGTTGCCAACAAACGGAACGCTGCAATTAAGCGGAACAGCGATTAGTTTAAACGGAACATTTACGCAAGCGGATATTAACTCTGACTTTATAACGTATCTTCATAATGGATCGCAAACAATTACAGATGCTTTTGAATTTAGTGTAGAAGATGGTAAAGAAGATGGTGTTACTGCGATTACAAATCAAACCTTTAGCATTGTAGTTACACCTGTAAATCAGGCGCCAGTAATTATTACAAACACAGGAATCACATTAGATGAAGGTGCAAGCGAAACAATTACTACATCAAACTTACAAACGACAGATATAGATGATGTTGCGACTGAATTAACCTATACGATTACCAAGTTGCCAACAAACGGAACGCTGCAATTAAGCGGAACAGCGATTAGTTTAAACGGAACATTTACGCAAGCGGATATTGATTCAGATTTTGTAACCTATCTTCATAATGGGTCTCAAACCATTGCAGATGCTTTCGAATTTAGTGTAGAAGACGGCAAAGAAGATGGTGTTACTGCGATTACAAATCAAACGTTTAGCATTACAGTTACACCTGTAAATCAGGCGCCAGTAATTATTACAAACACAGGTATCATATTAGATGAAGGTACAAGCGCAACAATTACTACATCAAACTTACAAACGACAGATATAGATGATGCTGCGGCTGAGTTAACCTATACAATCACCAAGTTGCCAATAAACGGAACGCTGCAATTAAGCGGAACAGCGATTAGTTTAAACGGAACATTTACGCAAGCGGATATTGATTCGGATCTTGTAACCTATCTTCATAATGGATCGCAAACCATTGCAGATGCTTTCGAATTTAGTGTAGAAGATGGCAAAGAAGATGGTGTTACAGCGATTACAAATCAAACCTTTAGCATTGTGGTTACACCTGTAAATCAAGCGCCAGTAATCATCACAAATACAGGCATTACTGTGAACGAATTTGTGTCTGTAACCATTACGAGTAGTGAGTTACAAACAACTGATGTAGATGCGACTGATTCAGAATTAATCTACACCATTACCAAGTTGCCAATAAACGGAAAGCTACAATTAAACTATGTTGAGCTCTTTTTGAATGACACATTTACGCAAGCGGATATCAATGCCGATAGGTTAAAATATATTCATGATGAATCTGAAACAACTACAGATAGCTTTTTCTTTACTGTTGAAGATGGTAAAGAAAACGGAGTTGTTCCATTAGTAGAAAATAGGTTTTTAATAGAAATTATCAAACCAGTAATTTTAACAATTAACGACGCTATTTTATATCCAAACCCTGCTGAAATTGGTGTTGAAAAGTTTTTCTTAAAGACGATACATTTATCGTCGGAGATTAGTTTGTTTTCTGCTTTAGGCAGACCAATTCCTATAAAAACACGTAATGAAAATAGAAGTATTGTAGTAATACCTAGTCAGAATCTTACCGCTGGTTTTTATCTTGTAAGAATTAAGCTTAATAAAAAAGTAAAATATATTAAATGGCTCTTAAGATAAAGAGTTGCTGTTTATAGTGCTTTGTCTGCAATTTTTTTATGTTGATGTAAGACAAAAGAATAATAAAAACCCTTTAAAAACTCTGTTTTTAAAGGGTTTACTTTACGCTAAATAGACCTATTTCCTCACTATTTAATACATTTTTTTAAGGTTTGTAAAAGATTTATAATACAAAGAAATTTTTCCTTAGGTTATGAAGATGTTTTTGGCAATGTAATTATGGAAAATACCACAAGATTTTACAGGTGATAGTATTAAATTGAAAATTTTAAGATTAACTATTATTTAAGATAGATGAGTTTTAAAAAATAGATAAGAGATCCAGAGTGATTGGGCTATATATAAATTTTACAGCTATACCTCAAAAAAGAAAAATGACTTTTAAAAATTTCCCTCGTTAATACTTAAAGTAATTCAGTAAAAGTTATTTTTATATCTATTGTAATAGGTTTAAAATCAACTTCATAAAAATAAAATCAAAAACTAAATAGTATAAATGCGAGATTATTAGTAAAATTCACTAAATTTATCGGAAAATTACTATAATTTGTTTTTATCAGATTTCATAAAAGAGCGTCTTTCATTTGAAGAATATTCATTTTCAAAAGAAGAACTGCACTCTGTTAGTAAAAAAGAGAAATCACAACTAACTACAGACTTATCTTATCTTGTTAAAAAGGGAGAGATAATTTCTTTACGAAAAGGGTTTTATTTAATTATTCCTCCAAGGTATACAAAATTTGGAAAGTTGCCACTTGAGTTATATGTAAATAAACTATTTAAGTTTATAGATAGACCCTATTATGTAGGTTTATATTCTGCTGCAAAATTTCACGGAGCTAGCCATCAGCAAATACAAAGAGAATATATAGTAACTATAAAACCAACCTTGCTAGATATTACAAAAAAAGGGAACGATATCTATTTTTTCACAACTTCAAAATGGCCATCAAAAAACATTATAGAAAAAAAATCGGATGCAGGAATTTTTAAAATTTCAAGTCCTGCACTAACAGCAGTCGATTTAATTCATCATCATAATAAGTTAGGCGGAATTAATAGAATGTTAGCCATTTTGGAAGAGTTATCCGAAGAAATCACTAAAAATGACATCAAAGAATTATTGAGTTGGTATCCATATAAAAGTACTTTACAAAGATTTGGGTTTTTATTAGAAGATTTGGGAGTAGAGGAATTTATTTTAGAACCAATAATGCAACACTTAAAAAAATCGAAATACTTTCCGGTATTATTAAGCCCAAAATCAAAACAGAAAGCAGGTGCGGTAGATAATTATTGGAAAGTAGATATAAATATTAAACTAGAAAGCGATTTATGATTCCGAAGCCTTACATAGCAAAATGGCAAGAACAGGCACCTTGGAAACAGTTTTATCAAGTAGAACAAGACCTTGTAATTAGTAGAGCATTGGTGGAAATATTTTCTGATGATTTTTTACGTGAAAACTTAGCTTTTAGAGGTGGTACAGCTTTACATAAGTTGTATTTAAACCCAGCTCCAAGATATTCCGAGGATATCGATTTGGTTCAAATTAAACCAGGCCCTATAAAGCCAATAATGGAACGCATTAAAGAGGTTGTTACCTTTTTTGAAGAGCCAAGAAGAACGCAAGTAAAAGGACACGGAGCAAAAGCAACTTATCGTTTTACATCAGAATATGAAGCTATTAGGTTGCGTTTAAAATTAGAAATTAATTGTAAAGAGCATTTTAATGTTTTGGATTGGGTAGATTTTCCTTTCGAAGTAGAAAGCGAATGGTTTTCTGGGAAATCTATAATTAAAACCTATAGTATTAACGAATTATTAGGTACAAAGTTACGTGCCTTATACCAACGCAGTAAAGGAAGAGATTTATTCGATTTAGATTATTCTAGGTTAAATATGGAATTAGACATAGACCAAATTATACAATGCTTTAAAGAATACACAATTTTTTCTACAGGAAACAGACCACCAAGTCAAAAAGAATTTTTATTAAATATTGAAGAAAAAGAGCAAGATCCAGACTTCACAGGAGATATGGAAGCTCTATTAAGAACAGGGGTAGAATACAATCAAGAAGAAGCCTTTAACTGGCTTAAAACCGAATTGATAAATAAGATATGACTAATTCTCCACCCAAAAATTAAAAAACCCTTTAAAAACAACGGTTTTAAAGGGTTTACAGTACTCGAGGTGGGAATCGAACCCACACTTCCGAAAAAACTGGATTTTGAATCCAGCGCGTCTACCAATTCCGCCACTCGAGCAATTTACATAGTGTCTCGCAAAGAACGTAATTTTTCTTTTCCTACACCAGATTTCCAATATTTTTCTCTCACTCTTGCTTCAATCCTGGTTTTTACTTGTTCAGAGTATAATAATTTAAAAGGAGCATAAAACTTTGTAGTTCTTTCTCTTAACCCATTATGTCTCTTCAATCTTTCTTTTAGATTTGAAGTTAAACCAACATATATATAATTTTTGTCTTTACTAGAAATGGCATAAACATAAAACATATATACTTGTATTAGCGCGCCTGCCTGTCGGAAGACAGGTCTACCAATTCCGCCCTGTCTGCCGACAGGCAGGCACTCGAGCAATATCTACATCTCAATTCTCAGTTCTTGATTCTTGATTCTTGATTCTTGATTCTTGATTCTTGATTCTTGAACTTTTTTAGTAGGTTGCAAATGTATTAAAATATTTTATTTTAAAGTCTATAAATAAATATCAAAGTCAATAAATAATTTCTACTTTTGTCATCAAACAACAACACAACAAAAATTACAACTAAATGCCTACAAATCAATTAACACCAAAACTTTTTGCTTGCAGACAAAGCACTGTTTTAGCAGAAAACATAGCCAAAGAATACAACACAACATTAGGAAAAGTAAAAACAACTTACTTTAGTGATGGCGAGTTTCAGCCAGCTTTCGAAGAATCTGTCCGAGGAAGACGTGTGTTTATTATTGGTTCTACGTTTCCGAACGCAGATAATTTAATGGAAATGTTATTGATGTGTGATGCGGCAAAAAGAGCTTCTGCAAGACATATAACAGCAGTAATGCCTTATTTTGGTTGGGCAAGACAAGACAGAAAAGACCAACCAAGAGTTGCAATTGGCGCAAAATTAGTAGCAAAATTATTAGAATCTGCAGGGGCTACCAGAATTATGACAATGGATTTGCATGCAGATCAAATACAAGGATTTTTCGAAAAACCAGTAGATCATTTATTTGCGTCTACTATTTTTATGCCTTATATAAAAAGCTTACAATTAGAAAACTTAACCATTGCATCGCCAGATATGGGTGGTTCTAAAAGAGCTTATGCCTACTCTAAACATTTACATTCTGATGTAGTAATTTGCTACAAACAACGTAAAAAAGCCAATGTAATCTCTCATATGGAACTTATTGGCGATGTAAAAGGCAAAAATGTTATTTTGGTTGATGATATGATAGATACTGGTGGTACGCTAGCACATGCCGCTGATTTAATGATGGAAAGAGGTGCGTTAAGTGTAAGAGCAATCTGTACACACCCAATACTTTCTGGTGGCGCATACGATAAGATAGAAAACTCTGGGTTAACAGAATTAATTGTATCAGACACAATTCCGTTAAAAAAGGAGACATCTAAAATAAAAGTTGTATCTTGCGCGCCATTATTTGCAGATGTTATGCACAAAGTGCAAGACAATACTTCAATTAGTGGAAAATTTTTAATGTAAACTGTCCAACATAAAAAACGGACAAAATTTAAACAAAAAGTAATGAAATCAATTACAATTAAAGGATCAAAAAGAGAAAGCGTGGGCAAGGTAGCTACCAAAGCCTTACGTAATGCTGGTATGGTTCCTTGCGTTATATACGGAGGAGAAAACCCAATACACTTTTCAGCAGAAGAAAAAGCGTTTAAAAATTTGGTATTCACTCCAAACGTCTATACTGCAAGTATTGAGGTTGATGGAAAAAAAATACCTGCAATTTTACAAGACATTCAGTTTCACCCAGTTACAGACAAAATTATTCATGTAGATTTTTATCAATTATTTGATGATAAAGAAATTACTATGAAAATACCTGTAAAATTAGTTGGTACTTCTCCAGGGGTATTAAACGGTGGTTCTTTACGTTTTACAAACCGTAAATTAAAAGTAAAAGCATTACCTGCTAACCTACCAGATTTTGTTAATGCAGACATTTCTAAATTAAGAATAGGAAATAAATTATTAGTTACGTCTCTTTTTAATGACGACTATACTTTTATGCACCCAGATAACACCGTAGTTGTTCAAGTTAGAACTTCTCGTAACGCAACAGCAGACGAAGAAGAAGAAACAGAAGAAGAAACTGCAGAAGCTGCAACAGAAACTGCTGCAGAATAAATTTTATTATAGTATTAAAAAAGCGTTACAGTTTTGTAACGCTTTTTTTTATGCCAAAACTATATGTATCACCACAGCTAATTGTAATTGGTTAATTCTTCTTATTTTTGAAGAAGATTTAAAAAACGCTCTTTTTTAAATAAAATAACACCTAAAAGAGACGCTAAAAACGTATTGATGAAAAAATTTTTAATAGTGGGTTTGGGTAATATTGGCGATGATTACAAGAATACACGTCATAATATTGGCTTTCAAATTTTAGAAGCACTTGCCGAAGAGCACCAAGCTAGTTTTGAAACTCAAAAATTGGGAGACATTGCTACCTTTAGACACAAAGGCAAAACGTTTATTTTATTAAAACCAAGTACTTACATGAACTTAAGTGGCAAAGCGGTAAAATATTGGTTACAACAAGAAAACATTGCTTTAGAAAACCTTCTAGTGGTTACCGATGATGTACATATCGATTTTGGTTCTATTCGAGTAAAAGCAAAAGGATCTGCTGGTGGGCACAACGGTTTAAAAGACATTCAAGAAAAATTAAACACCCAACAATATGCACGTTTTCGTTTTGGTGTTGGTGGTAATTATTCTAGAGGACGACAAGCAGATTTTGTTTTAGGCAAATGGCTTAAAGAAGAAACCAGCCAATTAATAGAGCGTTTACCAATTGCAGCAAAAGTAGTAACTACTTTTGGCACCGATGGCCTAAACAATACCATGAACACTTTTAACGGAAAGTAACAAGAGCAACTCTAGTTTCTTACAAAGCTAATATTTGTTTCAATTTCGGTAGTAACAGTATCAATTACTTCTTCTGTCTCTTGTTTTAAAATAACAGTGTCTTCATTAAAAGTTACAATGGTAAAATTACCTTGTAAAAAACCATCATTAGAAGCCGAAATTTGTAAAGTATAGGTATCTGCATCTACTTGGTAAGTACCAGCTTCATCTATCAATAAAATAGTAGTATCTGTAATGGCACTACCAACAGCAGGGGTAACCACAGTAATAACTCTGTATTGCCCAATAGCTGTAAAGGTACCGTCTGTATTTAGTGTAAAATCTATTTGAAAAGTATCTCCGTTACTAGTAGAGGTAGCTACCGGAAAAGGAACCAAAACACCTGCTACTTCTGTTGCAGAGGTTACCTTTGTATCAATATTAAAATTAGTTACCTCATAGGTACCCGCAATGTTTTCTGTAGTTAATACATACGGAGCATCATTGTTATTACTACTGCTACAACTTGTTATTATAACCGAAACAAGTAAAATAATAAAGGGGTTTAATAGTTTCATATGTTTTTTTTTCAAAGATAAGTTTTAATTATGAATGCCATAAATAAGTGGCTTTTTTTATTTTAATAAGACACTCATTTTATAAAAAGGGAAAGCCCTCTAAATGAATAGAAGGCTCGTTATTTTTTCTTTTTCAATGATCAACTTTCCCCTAAATTTGTATAGAAACTTTTTAGTTTCTGGATTTTTTATTGTTTAAATTGTTTATTCTACAGGTAAGAATTAGTTTTTGATTACTGATTTTATAGTAGAATAATTTTCATTTGAAATTTTTAAAGTTAATTTCTAACAAAACGGACTGAGAATCCTGATTTTTTAGAAAAGTAGTGATCTATTATATGATTACTATTATTATTGAATAGAAGACTGTACCACGCTGTATCTGAATTGAACTCAGAAGAACTCCAAAAGTAAGCATCAATACTTTTACCTCCGAACAAACCATTGTTATTACAGTAGCCGATTGGTAAACCATTAAAACCGCTACTATTATTAGTGTTTTGATTATTACCAACAGCTCCTTCAGTAGTTGAGTTATTCCAACCAGTTACAGACGCCATTGCTTTGGCTATTTTGTTACCAGTAGTTGTACCATCATAATTATAACCATTGCCAATTAGATAATCTTCTAAAGTTGTCCATTCCGTATCACTTGGCACATGCCAACCTTCTGGTGCAAATTCTTTATTTGGAGTATTTTCATCATTATCGTGAATCCCCATTACTGCATACCAATTGTATAATTTCTCTTTGGTTGGATCATTGTCATAATAACACCAAGCACCTGTGGTAAGATTAGACCATTCTGTATCGTCTGTAACTTGTGGTATAGGAGTGCCATCTCTATAGGTAGCTATTTCAGCATTTTTAACCGTCCAAGTTTGATCTTTAATAGTTAAGTATGGATAACTATTTCCGTCTTGATCAGTTAAAGTTCCAGAGTTTGATTGAGTTTGTAGAGCATCAATTTGATCTTGTAACCCTTCTATTTTACTTAGCAAAAGAGATAAAGTAACCGCATCTTGAGCATCAGTAGGGTCTGCAACATTTTTTATTTGATTATTTTCTGCACTTACGGTGCCATTTAGTAAAATATCACCACCATTCGTAGATGACGAATTGTAAAGATTCTGGATTTCTTGCTCTGATAATACTCGGTTCCAGATGCCAATGTCGTCAAGTTTACCACCAAAACCATTAAAAGCTGAAGTAGATTTCCTACCTAATTCCCAAGGTTTACTGGTATTGGAAACAATAGCTAACTTAGGAGTTGTGGTTCTCTGATGGATTAAATTTCCATTCAAATAAAAAAATGATTGACCAGATTCTCCATTATTCGTATACACGATGTGAGCCCACTGATTTTCCCCAACTGGATTAGATTTAACATCTAAACCTAATCCTAAATAGACTTTAATACTGCTTGTACTCCTATCGAAAATTAGTCCACTCTCACCAATACCCAAGATCCTCGGGTCTGCATTAGTAGGGTTTGGGTATTTCATCACCCATAATGAAATTGAAAATAAACCATTTGTAAAAGCAGATGATAAATTAGGTAGAGAAATATATGCCGAAGAAGAAAAGCCAGAATTACTGTTTGGCCAATCATAAGCAGAAATTAAATTTCCATTCCTATTCTCTGAAAGAATAACATTGCCATTAACAGTTCCATTGTTTCCATTACCACTTTCATCATTGGCATTACCATTAAAAGGATAATAAGCAACCAAACCATCTGTAGGAATGTTAGAGGGTATTTCTTGTGCTTTTGTAACTGAAATTACAAAAGAAAAGAAAAATAATATTAATAAAATACGTTTCATAACTTGATAATTTTAATAGATTTTACTGCTTTTTTTTCTGTTTTTATTCTTAAAATATATGAACCTATACTTAAATGGCTCATGTTTAATTGATTATTTTTAGTACTACCTACTTTTCTTCCGTTTATATCAAATAATTCTGCTTGTAGCAAATTATCTGCTTTTATAAATATTTTATTGGCTGTAGGATTCGGATATACTACAAAATTGTGGTTTATTGTGTTTGCGTCTTCTATACTAAGTGAAGCGTCTGCGGCACCCGCGGTTACAGATTTAAATGAGACGGCTTCGTTAAAAGTGTAGCTTACTGTATTTTGTGTTTCATTTACATTTGCAGCATAAGAAACCCAACGATCATCTTCTCCTTTTAACTGTAAAACCAGATCACTTTCAGTAATATCATTCAGCTCGTCTTCTAAATAAGAAAAGGTTAACGTACCTTTAAAATTAGTAAGTAAGTTTAGCGTATTATAAACCCTAGACACAGAGGTGTTGCTGTTGTTACTAACAGCAGTAACAGATCTATAAACATTGTTGTTGCCAAGAATTTCATAAGCCTCAGAAGGTGCTATTTCTAATCCGTCTAAAGTAATAGCGCTACCAGAAGCAACAGAAATAGAAGCTCCTGAATTAATGGTTAAAATTTGACCATAAAAAAAAGGACTCAAAAAAAGTTCTAAAAAAAGCAGTAAAACAAATTTTTTCATTGAAATACATTTTAAAATATTTTCAAATTTAGATTTAAATCTATTATTTTCTCAAAAAATTATACGACATCATAATTTCGCATATTTTTTATCCTTAAAAAAAAAGTGTATTTTTACAGCGTTATAAAATTTTAAAAAGCTATAAATTAGACTTTTAATAAATATTATGAGGAATTTTACATCCCCTAAAGCATTCTTTTTTTATATATTGCTTTTTTGTTGTTTTATTGGTCATTCTCAAACTAATTTTAACATAAATAATGACTATTTACTGTTCGAAGATGCAGTTACCAAAGAACCGGTATTGGTTTATAATGATTCTATGGCAGTTTCTGGGTTTGATTTTAACAACCATTTTAAAACACAATTCCCTAATGATTTTTCGGTAATTGATTATGGTAACTATCAACTTCAATTAGATAGTATCAATTATTTGGTAGACAGCGGCTGTGGCGTAGTAATCTCTTACGCAAATAAAAAGTTTAAACGTATTGACAAATCTTTTAGACACCAGAACCAATATGGAGCCGTGCCCTTTGTACACAATAAAAACATTTATTTATGGGGTGGATATGGTTTGTTTACGCACAAAAATATACTTACTTATTACGATTTTGTAGGGAATGAATGGTTGTTAAAATATTATAAAAATACTGCTAAACTTGTTCCCAGGTATCAGTCTTTTTCTGTGAAAAAAGGTTCGGACTTATATATTTTAGATGGTGTTTATGAAAATTATGCATTAAATAAAAAAAAGACTATTGAAGATCCTTATGTTTGGCGCTTAGATTTGAATACTTTTACCTGGTTTAAAGAAAAAAAATACAATACAAAGTTACCTGTATTTACTTCTACACAAATTACTGGTCAGCAATTTACCAGGCAGCAGACAATTGTATACGTTACTTCTAAAATCTATGAAATTGATCTTTTTAAGAATACAGTAAAAACCTTTGAAATTAGAAACTTTAAAAATATTAAGGCACTCATCTTTCATCCTACTTCAGATAAAGTGAGCTATGTTTATTTTAGCAATAATAAAAACATAGCGAATAGTGAATTGTATTCAGATTTTAGAGGCAATTTATTGAGCGAAACCCCATTATATGTAGACGAAACAGGTACGCAAATATTAAAATACTTAGGTATATTAAGCCTAGTTTGTTTGTTGGTATTTTTAACTATAAAATGGATAAAAAGAGTTAAAGAAACTAAAAACCAATTAACATATTACCATAAAAACAATCTTTTTGTAGGGTATAAAAAGAGTCCTTTAAAGTTATCGCCTTTAAATGCTGCGGTTTTAAAAGTTTTTATATCGCATGAAAACACCTTTTTTCCGTTGCAAGAGTTAAGTGATGTTTTGTCTGAAGATCTTAAAGAAGACAACTATATTACCATAAACAAACGAAGAGAACGCGTTTTAAAAGACTTAAAATTTGAACTTTCTGATGCCCTTAAAATCCCTAAAGACAATATATTTACAACTAGAACCAGTCAGTTAGACAAACGTATGAGAGAGATAAAAATAAACGTTACGTTTTTAATAAAATAGTATTTTAGTTATTTTCGCTAGCAAACCATTCTGCATAACTGGTAGCAGTTTCTTGTAATTTTAAGGAATGTAGCGCAATGTTTTTTGGCAATCTTTTTTTAATTTTCTCTGCAAAATCAATTACCATCATTTCGCTTGTTGGTTGGTAATCTACTAGTAAAACTTCATGGCCTCTGTCTAATAATTCTTTTGCCAGTTCTACATGTGGTGTGTTTTTGTTAAATACGGTGGCATGGTCAAAAACATTAACAATCTCTTCGTTTACAATTTTTTTTAGATCGCCAAAGTCTATAACCATTCCAAATTTTACATTTTTTTGATCGCTTATTGGCTGTCCAGAAACGGTAACAAATAGTTGGTAAGAGTGGCCGTGTACATTTTTGCATTTGCCATCATAGCCATATAATGCATGACCGGTTTCGAAAGTAAATTTTTTGGTAATTCTTATCGTGCTCATTAACGTCTGTTTCTAAATTTGTTGTAAAAGTACACAATAACCAATGCTATTGCCAATCCTATAAATAAATAATCTCCTCCCATAGTGTTTTGTTATTTTTCAATTAAAAATTCTTGTAAAACTGTTGCAATTTTTCTGTTATCAGACAATTGCGGAATTTTGTTTTGACCGCCAAACTTACCAATCGATTTCATATACGCATGAAAACCTCCTTTTTTTACTTTAGAGATAACCAGCGGTTTTAATACTTTTCCTTCAATTAAATCGAAATAATAAATATTTTGTGCTTGCATAGAAGCATCTATTTTAGCGGCAAACTCATCGATATCATCAGGTTCATTTTCAAATTCGATAAACCACTCATGATAAGGCAATCCGTTTTCTGGATTTACTTGAGGCGCCACAGTAAATTCGCTAATATTGATTGGTGTGCCTTTTATGGCATCATTTAACGCTTTTTCTACCTCTTTACCAATTACGTGTTCGCCAAAGGCAGAGATAAAATGCTTAATTCTGCCAGTTACTTTAATTCTGTAAGGTTTTGTGTTGGTAAACATTACAGTATCGCCAATATTATAACCCCATAAACCAGCCGTTGTATTTAAGATAATTACATAATTAACACCCACTTTTACCTCTTTCAATGAAATTCTTGTCGGCTTTTCATCAAAAAACTCTTTGGCAGGTATAAATTCGTAAAAAATACCCGAATCTAATTGTAACAGCATTCCTTTTTCGGTTTGCGAATCTTGATAAGCAATAAAGCCTTCGGATGCAGGATACAACTCTATATAATCTATTTTTTTACCAATTAAACTCTCGAATTTATTTTTATATGGATCAAAATTAACGCCACCATAAATAAAGAAATTAAAATTCGGGAACAACTCAGAAATACTTTTACCTGTTTTTTCAATTAGCTTTTCGAAATACATTTGCACCCAAGAAGGGATGCCACTAATTACAGACATGTTTTCATGTACGGTTTCTTTTACAATAGCATTTACCTTGGTATCCCAATCTTCAATACAATTGGTTTTCCAGGTTGGTAAACGATTTTTTAGTAAATAGTTAGGTACATAATGAGCCGCAATACCACTTAATCGACCTAATTTAACGCCATTTTTGTCCTCTAAAACAGGGCTTCCTTGTAAAAAAATCATTTTACCGTTTACAAAGCTGGCATCATTTTTTTCAACAATGTAAAAAAGCAATGCATTTTTTGCTGCGGTAATATGCGTTGGCATCGATTCTTTGGTAATGGGTATGTATTTTGCGCCAGAGGTTGTGCCAGATGTTTTTGCGTAATACAAAGGTTTGCCAGGCCATAAAACATTGCTTTCGCCAGCAACCATTTTGTCTACGTAGGGTTTTAAGCCTTCATAATCTGTAATAGGAACATTTTTTTTAAAGTCGCCATAATTGGTAATGCTATCAAAGTTATGGTCTTTACCAAAAGTAGTTTTACACCCTTTAGCAATTAAATTTTTAAAAACTTTATCTTGGGTTTTATGTGGATTATTTGCCCATTTTAGCACTTTTTTTGTGGCTATTTTGGCAAACGGAATTGCAAAAAAAGATTTGATACTCATTATTTAAAGTCTATAAAATTTAAAGGATTTACAGCATAACCGCCGTTCCAGAGCTCGAAATGTAAGTGCTCTCCGGTGGTTAATTCTCCGGTAGAACCTACGGTGGCAATTACCTCGCCAGATTTTACAAAATCACCTTGTTCTTTTAAAAGATTTCCGTTGTGTTTATAAACAGAAAGGTATTCTTTAGCATGTTTTATAATTATTACATAACCGGTTTCTGTGGTCCATCCAGAAAAAATTACAGTTCCGTCTGCGGTAGCTTTTACAGGGTCTCCTTTTTTAGCAGCAATATCTACTGCAAAATGTTTAGAGTTTGATTCAAAATTTTGAGTAATGGTTCCGTTTAAAGGAGCAAAAAAGACGATACTAACATTAGTTGGTTGCTTTTTTTGTAAAGAAAAAAGTGTTTCGCTTTCTACTTTTTCTCTAAAAATAGAATCTTCTTTTGAAGCATTTAATAAGTTTTCGTCTATATTTTGTTGCCTTTGTTCTGGCGCTAAAGAGTCTATTGCTTCTGCACTAATTTCGCCAGTTAAGACTGGTAATAGTGCTTTTGTATAGTTTTCTAGATAGGCAATTTTTAATTTTAAAGAATCGGTTGTAAAATTAAGTTTTGCAGTTTTTATTTTTAAGGCAGTAGATGAGTGCCCAGGTATATAATCTCTAATTGGGGTAAAAGCAATTAATAAAATGGTTGCTGTTATTAGCAAAATAGAAAAGATACCGCCAAAGACAAACACGTTTAATCGAGATAGTTTTAAAGAAAAACGTTCTTCAAAAGTATCTTCATTTAAAACAACTAATCGATATTTGTCGGTTAGTTTTTGTTTTAGTTTTCCCTTTTTTTTCTCTTTTTTACTCACAAAAAATTATTTGATTATTAACAAAGATACAACGATTTTTAAGTGCACTTATTTTTTATAAAAATTCATTTCATCAATATATTTCGAAACCTGATTTGGTAAAAGTGGTTCTATGTTTTTTTTGTTTTTGATACCATTTCTAATCATTGTAGATGAAATTTCTATAATTGGCGCTGCTATTTTATGAATTTTTAGGTGTTCATCAAACTGAGTTGCAACCTTACCTTCAGAAATTCTAGGGTACACGTAAATGTGGTGGTGTTCTAAAATAGTTTCGTAGTTTTTCCATTTATGCAGGCTTTTTAGATTGTCTTCTCCCATAATTAGACAAAATTCTTTAGTTGGATACCGATCTGTAAGATGCGCCAAAGTATGCACAGTATAATTAGGTTGTGGTAGTTTAAATTCTGCGTCTGATGGTTTAATTTTTAAGTAGTTTTCTGTAGCTTTAAAAACCATCTCTAACCGATGATGATTGTCTAACAAAGTACTTTTCTTTTTAAATGGATTGTGCGGTGTTACTACCATCCAAATTTCATCTAAATCAGAATTTTCTACCATATGATTGGCAATAATTAAATGCCCTATATGAATTGGGTTGAAAGTGCCAAAATACAATCCGATTTTACTCATTTTTTAAGATATTAGAAAAAAGAGCCTAGAAAAGAGATTTTTATCAAACCCTATCATCTATTTTCTTTTCTCTCTATGCTATTTACTGTTTTAATTCTAAAAAATTCCCCACCAATTCTTCGGCTTCTTTTAAGGCGTCTTCTAAAATGTAATTTTTAATAATTTTATCAAATTGAGGCGCTGTTGCTAATTCTACCGAAGCTTTTGCTATGCGCATGTTTATTTTGTCTTCGCTTTCTGTAGAACGTTTTTTTAGTCTAATTTTTAGCTCATCTACACTTGGTGGCTTTACAAAAACAGAGAGTGTTTTGTCTGGGTATTTCTTTTTTATTCTTAGTCCGCCTACCACATCAATATCAAAAATAACATGTTTTTTTAGTGCCCAAATACGTTCTATTTCACTTTTTAGGGTGCCATAAAAATTGTCTCTATAAACTTCTTCCCACTCTAAAAATTCATCACCTTTAATTTTATTCTTAAATTCTTTTAAATCAATAAAATAATAATCTTCACCCTCTTTTTCAAAACCTCTTGGTGCTCTAGAAGTAGCAGAAATAGAGAATGCTAAGTTAAATTTTTCTTGATTTAATAAATGACGAACGATGGTTGTTTTTCCGGAGCCAGAAGGAGCAGAAAAAACAAATAATTTACCTACAAAATTATCTTTCATAATTAATTTTGTTATGCTGAACCTTTTTCAGCATCTTATTAATAACTAATTTTATTTAGAAACTGAAAAAGTTCAGCTTGCTTTAAAGTATTTTAAAGCACATTTAATATTTGTTCTTTAATTTGTTCTAATTCGTTTTTCATTTGAATAACGGCTTTTTGCATCGGTGCAAAATTTGCTTTAGAACCAGTTGTGTTTATCTCACGGCCAATTTCTTGAATAATAAATCCTAGTTTTTTACCATTAGAGTCTTCAGAGGCAAGTGTTTTTAGAAAATAATCTAAATGATTTGCCAAGCGAACTTTTTCTTCATTAATATCTAGTTTTTCTAGATAATAGATCAATTCTTGCTCAAATCTATTGTTGTCTGTATCTACTTTTAAATCGTCAATAGCTTTCTTTAAACGTGTTTTTACGTTTTCAATTCTATCGCCGTCTAGGGCTTTTACTTCTTCTAAGTAACGACTAATGTTAGCAACTCTTTCTTTAAAATCAACCTCAAGAGAAGCGGCTTCATCTTTTCTGTATTGTACAATTTCTACAATGGCAGTATCGATGTTTTTATCAATAAGCAACCATTCGTTTTCATCTAATTCTTCGCGAGCGGTTTTTAACGCATCTGGCATTTTTATTGCCATTTTTAACAGTTCTACATCACTAGAAGCGCCGGTTTGAACAACGTTTCTTAGTTGTTGCATGTATTCGTTAACAACCCCTTTGTTAATGCTTGTAGAGGTTTCATCTGCAGTCATTTCTACAAAAATTGAAAAATCTACCTTACCCCGAACCAAAGCTTTAGCTAGTTTTTTTCGAACGGCTAGTTCCTTTTCTTTGTAGTAAGAAGGAATACGAACATTTAAATCTAGATTTTTACTATTTAAAGATTTTATTTCAATCGTTACTTTTTTAGTCGGTAATTGTAATACCGCTTTGCCGTAACCTGTCATAGATTGAATCATAAAAGAAACATTTTTAGATGAATTGCAAAGATAGTTTTTATTGATTAAATGTAAGTTTCAAATCAAAGAAAGCCTGCCATTACCCCTTTAAATAGTTGTTATTTTGAATAAAACAGGTTTTTTAGGTTGTTTGTGTTTGTTTTTTAGGTTGTTTTGTAACCAAATAAACGCCACAAAAGATAAGTAGTGTTGCTCCAATTTTTATCAAACTTAAAGAATCGCTACCAACAATAAGCGCAAATACCGTGGCAATTACGGGTTGTAAATAAATAAAAACACTTACAGTTGTTGGTTTTAGTTTAGATAAACCATACAGATTAAAAAGATACGTTACACAAGAAGTAAAAATTACAACAAAGCCAATGTTCCAATAAATAGTATTGGGTATTTCTTGCCAAACAACTTCACTTATTTCTTGATATCCAAAAGGCACCACAAAGATAAGACCAAAGAGATATAGCCATTTTACAAATACAATTGGGTGGTATTTTGCAATTAAACTTTTAGCCAGTACTAAATACAGGCCATAAGAAGCGGCATTAATAAATACCAAAAAGTTTCCAAAGCCAGTATTGGTGGCGTTTTCTGTAATAGATTTGCCATAAGTAATTAGTAAAATAGCCCCAATAAGACCAATAAAAATTCCTAAAATTCTTAATTTACCAATAGATTTTTTAATTAAAATACTAGAAAACACAAGCACCATAATTGGCGAAGTAACCATCATTACAGAGGCGCTAATTGGCGTTGTTAAGCTAAGCCCTTTAAAAAAAGCCAACATATTTATTGCAATACCAAAAACAGAGGCTAAAAATATTTTCTTGTAATCTTGCTTTTCTATTTTTTTAGCTTTGATGAATAAGCCAATTGTCCAAAAAATAACAGTAGCACCGATTACTCTTACCAAAATAAACGCATACGGTTTTAAATACATAGGCATTACCTCTTTTGCTATGGTATAGTTTACACCATAAATTAGTGTTGCAATGCAAACAGCTATTAAGGCTACTATTCTTTTGTTCATGCTATTTTTTAATTAGTATTTGTAGTGCAAAGTTGCACATAAATTTTAAAATAAGATGTAAAAAAAGGGCTTCAAAATACATTGAAACCCTTTTTAAATTTGGTTGATTGTTTTTTAATTAGTCTACCAATGGTGGTATTCTTAATACTTGACCAGGATAAATTTTATCAGGATGAGACAACATTGGTTTGTTTGCCTCAAAAATTACTGGGTACTTCATTGCGTTACCATAGTATTCTTTTGCTATTTTACCTAAAGTGTCTCCTTTAGCAACTGTATGAAATTGAGCCATTAAAGCCTCTTCTACTACAGCAACTTCTTTTACAGACATATTGTCTTCTACAGATGCAACACCGTTTGTGTTACCAGCAACAAGAACTACTTTTTCTTTTGTTGCTAAATCTGTTGCTTCTCCCCAAATTTTTACAGCATCATCATCTACTTCTATAGATAAATCTGCTACTTCTAGTTGATGAGATGCAATAGCGTCTCTTAATTGACCAGATTTCTCTGCATTTTCTTCTTCTGTTGTTTTACCGATGCCGAATACAGATGCACCAGCGTTTTTAATGAATGAAAAAATCCCCATTTTTTAATTGTTTTTGTTAATAATTCGATTTTTTTTGTAGTGCCAATATACAATTTTTATCCAATTACACTACATTTGTTGTAATAACTTAAAGAAGATGAAAATACATAATCTTACTCAGCAACCTTCAGTTTTAAATACTTTTATCGCTGAGATTAGAGACCCAAAAATTCAAAAAGATTCTTTACGTTTTAGAAGAAATATAGAAAGAATTGGAGAGGTAATTGGGTACGAACTTAGTAAAGATTTGTTGTATAAATACCAAGAGGTAACGACACCTTTGGGTGTAAAAAAAATGCAATTACTACAAAACGAGGTGGTTTTATGCTCTATTTTAAGAGCGGGTTTACCATTACACCAAGGGTTGTTAAATTATTTTGATGCTGCAGAAAATGCTTTTATTTCTGCTTACAGAAAACCCTTAAAAGCAGCTGATGATTTTGAAATTATTGTAGAGTATTTTGCAACACCATCCATAGAAAACAAAACAATGCTTTTGGCAGATCCTATGCTGGCAACGGGTCAAAGTTTAGTGGCAGTATATAATGCCATCAAAGAACAAGGAATTCCGAAAGAGATTCATATAGTTGCTGTTATAGCGGCCAAAGAAGGAATCGAATTTATAAAAAATCATTTTCCAGAAAACACTCATTTGTGGGTAGCAGCCATAGATGATACACTAGATAAAAAAGGATATATTATACCGGGTATTGGTGATGCTGGTGATTTGGCTTTTGGCACTAAGTTATAGCCAGAAGAAAGTTATAAAAGTTCCCACCAATAAAAGGCTAAATAAAATATTTTTAATAATTCTATTCTTAAAAACTTCTAAACCATTTGCAATAATGATTGTTGCAGGGATGGTTAAAAATACTATTTCCGAACCATTTTTTTCAACTTCCGTTAAAGCAAATAGTATTGCGACAACTAAATTTACAATTAGTAGCAACCAGCTCATTTTAAAAGAGTTGTTTACAGATAGTGCTTTAGGAGTTTTAATAATAAGGCATCCAAAAGTTAGCAGTAAAATAGTTGTTGTTAACCATAAATGATATCCTTTACTGTAAAAATACATGTTGTTAAAACCTTCGAAATTAACGGTTTCAAAAAAAGTATAACTAAAACTTTCTTGTTGCCAAAACAAGTAAGTACCATAAATAATTAGTGGAGAAATAAAACCAATAACGGGGGTAATTAAGGTATGAAACGTTATTTTTTGATGTAATAAAATAGCAGTATAAAGCAGTGCTACAAAAAGAATAGAATTAGGGGCTATTAAACACAACATACCAAGCCAAAAACCACTATCAAAAAGTTTTTTAATAACCTTTTTAGAAGATTTTAAACTGTATATTTTTCTTAAAAAAAATAAATGAGTTAGCAGTAAAAAAAGTGTTTTAACAGCTATTAAATTTGGCAAAAATAATATTAAGGCCAAAGTAAATAGAAAAAAACCAAACGAATTATCTAAAGTTAGCTTGTTTTTTGAGACAACAAAATGATAAAAGAAAAAAATAGCTACAAACAAAAAGAATAAAAAAACACTCTTAAACACATTAGGCCAAGAGGTTTGATGGTCGAAAAGACTAGAAAAAATAACGATTAAAAAACAGCAAAAAAACAATCCGAAGTAGATTGTAAAATTGATTGGCTTAGATTTCTCTAAAAAATTGGCTAGCATTGTTTCTTTTGTTATTTTTGCAGTGTAAAGATAATTAAGTTATGATAGCAAGCAATATTTTTAGATGGATTGGTAGTTTATTTACAGATTTATTATTCATTCCTTTTGATTGGTTAAGAAAAGGCGATTTCAATTGGTGGTCTTCAAACGCAATAAACTGGATGTTTTTAGCTGTTTTATTAGTGCTTTTTGCTTATTGGATGGGTCAATCTGTTAAGTTTAAGAACGAAGGGAAAGAAGATAAAGCATAAAAAGATACTTTGGGAAGCAAAAATAAACTGAAGCGTTTTAAAGAAAACGAAACATTTAAAAATGTCATTCAGCCTACTCGAGAAGAAGTAATTACCAACTTTTCTCACAAAGGCGCATGGCATTCTTTTTTTGGTAATAGCAACCCTATTGTAGTAGAGTTAGGTTGTGGTAAAGGAGAGTATACCATTGCACTTGCTCAAAAAAATCCCGATAAAAATTTTATTGGTATCGATATAAAAGGCGCTCGTTTCTGGAGAGGCGCTAAAACGGCTATCGAAGAAAATTTACCAAATGTTGCCTTTGTAAGAACGCAAATTGAACTAGTAGATTTTATTTTTGCAGAAAATGAAGTTTCAGAAATCTGGATTACTTTTCCAGATCCGCAGATAAAATTTCAGCGTACAAAGCATCGAATGACTAATGCGAACTTTCTTAAAAAATACCATCATATTTTAAACCAAGAAGGCATTGTAAATCTTAAAACAGACTCAGAGTTTATGCATGGTTATACCTTAGGGTTGTTGCATGGAGAAGGGCACGAGGTTTTATATGCCAACCACACAGTTTATAAAAATGAAGGTGCACCAGAAGAGGTAACAGCAACCCAAACCTTTTACGAAAAACAATATTTAGAAGTCGATAAAGCAATTACTTATATTAAGTTTCGACTAAAGTATTAGCGATAGTCATTCTAAATTTATTTCAGCATCCAAAAAGTTTTGTACAATAAATAGTATCTTAACTTCGTGAAAGTGAAAGAATCCGACAATTTTTTTGAAAAAGTATACCAAGTAGCCCGTTTAATTCCTTTAGGTAGGGTAACTAGTTACGGCGCAATTGCCACTTTTTTAGGTGCTGCACGTTCGGCAAGAATGGTGGGTTGGGCAATGAACAACTCTCACAATCAACAAGAAGAAGTACCTGCACATAGAGTAGTTAACAGAAAAGGATTGTTAACAGGAAAACATCATTTTGATGGCACTAACTTAATGCAACAGTTGTTAGAAAACGAGGGGATTGTTGTTGTTGAAAACCAAATTCAGAATTTTGATAAAATATTCTGGAACCCGAGTGAAGAGCTGTCTAAATAAATACAGCAAATACTATAATTTACATTTATCAAAGTATAGAAAATCGTCATCTACTCGCTTTATTTTCTGAACACTTAGCCGTATCTTTGCAATCAAGATTAAATAAAAATAAGACGTGAGTTTTACAAAACAAGATATTTACAAAGCATTAGAAACAATTACTGCTCCAGGAGAAGGTAAAAGTTTGGTAGAAAATAAAAATGTAACAAACGTAGTAACTTTCGGCGACGAGGTTATTGTAGATGTAACGATAAGCAACCCAACTTTACAGGCAAAAAAGAAGATAGAGACAGCCATTTCTGATGCTATCAAGGCGAATGTAAAAGAGGATATTCAGGTAAAAATAAATGTAAAAGTAGAAAAGCCTGCTGTTAAAGAAAACCCGAATTTAATTCGAGGAAAAGAAATACCAAACATTAAAAACATCATTGCCATTGCATCAGGTAAAGGTGGTGTTGGTAAATCTACCATAACAGCAAATACGGCAATTTCATTAGCAAAAATGGGCTTTTCTGTAGGTGTTTTAGACGCAGATATTTATGGTCCATCACAGCACATCATGTTCGATGTCGAAAAAGAAAAACCACTTTCTGTAAATGTAGATGGGCGATCTAAAATGAAGCCTGTAGAAAATTACGGAGTAAAATTATTGTCTTTAGGGTTTTTTACAAATCCAGACCAGGCAGTAATTTGGAGAGGTCCCATGGCTTCTAAAGCATTAAATCAATTAATTTTTGATGCAGCTTGGGGCGAGCTCGATTTCTTGTTAATCGATTTACCTCCAGGAACAGGAGATGTGCACTTATCTATTGTACAAGCTTTACCAATTAATGGTGCGGTAGTGGTTTCTACACCACAAAATATTGCCTTGGCAGATGCAAAAAAAGGAGTTGCTATGTTTCAACAAGACAGTATTAAAGTACCCGTTTTAGGAATCATCGAAAATATGGCTTACTTTACACCAGCAGAGTTGCCAGATAACAAATATTATATTTTTGGTCAAGATGGTGCAAAAAACTTGGCAGCAGATATCAATACTCAGTTTTTAGGCGAAATTCCTTTGGTACAAAGTATTCGTGAAGCCGGAGATGTTGGGCATCCTGTAGCCTTACAAAACGGCACTGTTTTAGAGAAATCTTTTAACGAGATTACCAAAGAAATGGTGGCGCAATTAATAAAAAGAAACGAAAACTTACCACCAACAGAAGTTGTTAGAATTACAACAATGAGTGGTTGTAGCTCCGTGAAAAAATAAAGCATATGACAGCACAAGAAACATTAAATAATGTAGAAAAAGCATTAGAAGAAATTCGTCCTTTTTTAATGAACGATGGCGGAAACATCAAACTTTTATCCATAGAAGACACCATTGTAAAAGTACAATTAGAAGGTGCTTGTACGGGTTGTTCTGTCAATCAAATGACTTTAAAAAATGGTGTAGAGGCTACCATAAAAAAGTATGCGCCACACATTGTAGAAGTTATAAATGTTGCTTAAACTGATAAAAATCAGGTTTTAAAAACTATAAAAAATATATTTTTGGGCGTTCCCAAGCAAAAAAGCTTGGTCAGGCTTTGCACTATATCTTTTTTGAGAAATACAAAAAAGGATGTCGTTTCAATCCTTAACGCACTCATCAAAATCTAAAATTTTTATCAAAATGATAAAAACAGACATACTTATTATTGGGGCCGGACCCACAGGTTTATTTACTGTTTTCGAAGCAGGATTGTTAAAATTACGCTGCCATTTAATTGATGCATTACCGCAACCAGGCGGACAATGTTCTGAGATTTATCCGAAGAAACCAATTTATGATATTCCTGCATATCCAGAAATTCTTGCGGGCGATTTAACCGATAAATTATTAGAGCAAATTAAACAATTTGAGCCAGGATTTACTTTAGGTGAACGCGCAGATACCATAGAAAAACAAGAAGACGAAACTTTTATTGTAACAACTAATAAAGGCACAAAACACCATGCAAAAGTAGTTGCAATTGCGGGTGGTTTAGGCTCTTTCGAACCTAGAAAACCACCAATTCCTAATATTGTAGATTTTGAAGACAAAGGGGTAGAGTATATTATTCGTGATCCAGAATTTTACAGAAATAAAAAAGTAGTAATTTCTGGTGGCGGAGACTCTGCTTTAGATTGGTCTATATTTTTAACAGACGTTGCAGCATCTGTAACCTTAATTCATAGAAGAAACGAATTTAGAGGCGCTTTAGATTCGGTAGATAAAGTACAAGAATTAAAAGATGCAGGTAAGTTAAAGCTTATTACACCAGCAGAAGTAAAAGGAATTGTTGGTACAGAAAAAGTAACAGGTGTTTCGGTTGTGCAAAACGGAGAGGCGCCTTTTACCATAGAAACCGATCACTTTATTCCGCTTTTTGGCTTGTCTCCTAAACTAGGTCCTATTGCAAATTGGGGATTAGAAATAGAAAAAAATGCGATTAAGGTAAATAATGCGTTAGATTATCAAACCAACATTCCGGGTATTTATGCCATTGGCGATGTAAACACTTATCCTGGTAAATTAAAGTTAATTCTTTGTGGTTTTCACGAAGCAACGTTAATGTGCCAAAGCGCTTACAAACGTATTTTTCCAGATAAAAAGTATGTAATGAAATATACCACTGTTGGTGGTGTAGATGGTTTTGATGGTACCAGAAAAGAAGCGCCAAAAGCAGTAATTAAAAAGATTGAGTAATCAATATCATTGTTACTTTTAACATATTTTACAAACCCTTCTGTTTAAATTCAGAAGGGTCTTTTTTTTAAAGAGATAATTATCCTTTAGTTTTCTGTATATTTGTAGAGAACAATCTTAAAACGTTCTAGTATGTTTACAGATTTATTAATTCACTTAAAATTTTTGATAAAGCGCAACCCAGAATGACACAAGTTAAATGAATTTTCAATCATTTAATTTTTTAATCATTTAATAACAAAATATGCCTTTCTATCACAAATTAGGAAAAATTCCACCTAAAAGACACACCCAATTTCGTAAAAAAGACGGAAGTTTATATTACGAACAACTCTTTGGTACCATTGGTTTCGATGGCATGTCTACCAATTCTTATCATGAACATAGGCCTACCATGGTTAAAAAAATTGGCAAGCAGTATTCTGTAAAACCAAAAATAGCCAAGGCAAACAATATTCAGTCGTATCGCTTTCGTGGTTTTCAAGTACCACCAGAAAACGATTATTTAGAAAGTAGAAAAATTGTGCTTACCAATGCTGATTGTAACATTATTTTAGCAGCACCAAAACAAGCTACACAAGACTATTTTTATAAAAATACAGACGCAGACGAAGTTATTTTTATTCATAAAGGAACCGGAAAATTAAGAACACATTTAGGAAATATCGACTTTAAATATGGAGATTATTTGGTAATTCCGCGTGGTATTATTTACAAATTAGATTTCGATGATGAGAATAATCGTCTTTTTATAGTAGAGAGTTATTCGCCAGTTTACACACCAAAACGTTATAGAAATTGGTTTGGACAATTGTTAGAACATTCGCCCTTTTGTGAACGAGATTTAAGACGTCCTCAAGAATTAGAAACGTATAATGAGTTGGGCGATTTTTTAATCAAAGTAAAAAAGCAAGGCGAAATTATAGAAATGACCTACGCTTCTCACCCTTTTGATGTAGTGGGTTACGACGGATATAATTTTCCGTATGCATTTTCTATTCACGATTTTGAGCCTATTACAGGGCGCATACATCAGCCGCCACCAGTTCATCAAACCTTTGAAACCAATGCCTTTGTAATCTGTAGTTTTGTGCCACGTTTGTATGATTATCATCCAAACTCAATTCCGGCACCTTACAACCATAGCAATATCGATTCCGACGAGGTTTTATACTATGTAGATGGCGATTTTATGAGCAGAAACGATATTGAAGCAGGGCATATTTCTTTGCATCCAGCAGGAATTCCACACGGGCCACACCCAGGTGCAACAGAGCGCAGTATAGGAGAAACCGTAACAGAAGAGTTGGCGGTTATGGTAGACACTTTTAAACCGTTACAGGTTACAGAAGAAGCCATAAAAATAGCCGATGAAGACTATTATAAAAGTTGGCTTCCACCTATAAATCCTTCAAAGGAGTAGAACACACAGACGTAAAAATGATGTGGTAAAAAGAATAATTATTAGAAGCTATTTCCTGCTTTCCACTATATCTTTTTAATTGAGTTCTCGATACAAATTTGCTAAAAAAGCAAATTCACTCGAACTGATAATTAAAAAGGATGCCGTTTCAATCAGGGCTAAACTTGTTTGAAAATAAGGGTCAACATTAAATGGAAGTTATAATTTACAAACTAAAAGGCCTCATAGGTTTTTAAAACCTGAGAGGTCTAAATTAAAAATACAACGAACAAAGATTGAGTTAAAGATTCAAGAATTCTAAAAGATGATAATGGGCTTTTAAAATAAACTCTAAAAATCTTTTTTCTTGTCTCTATTTTCTATCTTCAAAATAACAAAATATGAGTAAAAAAGAAATAAAATCAGTAAACTACGGTTTAGAAAAAATATTTGAAGGCGCACAAGATTTCTTACCGCTTTTAGGAACAGATTACGTAGAATTTTACGTAGGTAATGCAAAACAGGCAGCACATTTTTACAAAACAGCTTTTGGGTTTCAATCACATGCATATCGTGGCTTAGAAACCGGTGCAAAAGACTCGGTAAGTTATGTATTAACACAAGATAAAATAAAGTTGATGCTAACAACGCCGCTAAATAGTAAATCGCCAATTAATGATCATATTGTAAAACATGGCGATGGTGTAAAAGTGGTTGCACTTTGGGTAGAAGATGCCAGAAAAGCGTATGAAGAAACCACCTCGAGAGGCGCAAAATCTTACATGGAGCCAACCGTTGAAAAAGACGAACATGGCGAAGTGGTAAGAGCAGGAATTTATACTTATGGCGAAACAGTACACTTATTTGTAGAGCGTAAAAACTACAACGGAGCCTTTTTACCAGGCTTTCAAAAATGGGAATCAGATTACAATCCGCCAGCAGCAGGCCTAAAATATATAGATCATATGGTGGGTAATGTGGGTTGGAATCAGATGGATGTTTGGGTAAAATGGTACGAAGATGTCATGGGGTTCGAAAACTTTTTATCGTTTGATGACAAGCAAATTCATACCGAATATTCTGCTTTAATGAGTAAGGTAATGTCTAATGGAAACGGACGAATAAAATTCCCAATTAACGAGCCTGCAAAAGCAGCAAAACGTTCTCAGATAGAAGAATATTTAGATTTTTATGAAGGTGCAGGAGTGCAACATATTGCAGTTGCAACAGACGATATTTTAAAAACAGTATCTCAATTAAGAGCCAATGGCGTAGAGTTTTTATCGACGCCACCAGAGGAATATTATAGAGCTGTACCTGGAAGATTAGAAGAATTTAGCCACGAATTAAATGAAGATATCGAAAAACTAAAAAGTTTAGGTATTATGATTGATGCTGATGAAGAAGGTTATTTGTTGCAAATTTTTACCAAACCAGTAGAAGATAGACCTACGTTGTTTTTTGAAATCATTCAAAGAATGGGAGCTAAAGGTTTTGGCGCAGGAAATTTTAAAGCCTTGTTTGAATCTATAGAAAGAGAACAAGAAAAAAGAGGAACGTTGTAATTGCTAAACAGTTTTTAAGTAGAAGTTTACAGTATAAATATTTCTAGACCTCACAGGTTTTTAAAACCTGTGAGGTCTTTTCTATAAAACTATTTTATATTTGTTTAACAATCAGCAATAATGAATAGAGAAGAAATATTAAAAGCAATAGAGAAGAAATACGATAAATTAGGCGTTCCTGTAGATGCTATGTTAGAGGGTTTGTTGCATAGCACACCAATTACATATTGGGATTATATTCAAACAGATGCTCTTTTAGGTTTGCAAATACCAAGAACCACACAGCCAGATGAAATGGTATTTATTATGTATCATCAGGTGAATGAATTGTTGTTTAAAATGGTGTTGTGGGAAATAGATCAGGTGGCCAAATCGATTGAAATTTCGGCAGATAAATTTGCCATGCATTTAGATAGAATTAGTAGGTATTTTGACATGCTTTGCAGTTCTTTTAATGTAATGGCAGACGGTATGGAAAAAGAACAATATTTAAAATTTAGAAATACACTAACGCCTGCAAGTGGCTTTCAGAGTGCACAATACCGAAAAATTGAGTTTGCTTCTACAGAATTAATTAATTTGATTGATGTGCGTTATAGAGATAAAATTGACAGAAATTCTTCATTTAAAAATGCCTACGACCATTTGTATTGGCAAGCAGCAGGTAAAAATTACACGACTGGGCAAAAATCGACATTGTTAAACCTCTTTGAGAAAAAATATTTGGGAGAGTTTATCGATTTTATGGAAGATTATAATGACATCAACTTGTCTTTAAAGTTTAAACAGTTGCCAAAAGAAGTGCAGCAAAATAAAGACTTAATAAAAGCTATGCGTCATTACGATTATACCGTAAACGTAAAATGGGTATTAGCTCATTATAATGCAGCGGCTAAATATATAGGAGGTAGTGATTCAGACTTAAAAGCAACCGGTGGAAGCAATTGGCGTAAATACATGCATCCAAAATACCAAAGAAGAATTTTTTATCCGTATTTATGGTCTGAAGAGGAGTTAAAGAATTGGGGAACTTTTTAGTTTTTTTCTTTAACGATTTAATTGTCATTTCGAACTTTTGAGAGAAATCTCATAAAGTTGGTTGTTGATTACTCACTGTAATGAGACTTCTCCTTCGTCGAAGTAACAGGGTTCTATAGATTATAAGGCTTTACTTTGTCTCTAGATTCTAGTTTCTTGTTTCTAATTTTTTACAATAAAAAATAACTTTCTAAACATCATTGCAAAGCGCCAAGGAATCTACAAATTCTACTTTAATATCTTCAGAATGAGAATTATTTCTTTTCTGGAACAGTATTTGTCAATACTTTTTTATAAGTTTGGTTTCTGATGAAAAAGTATATTTTAATAATTCTATTTTTAGCAAGCGCTATTTCTGTTTTCGGACAAGAAAAAGTGCAAGCATTTAAAGCTGGTGAATTTTTAAAGTATAAAATGAGTTATTCTGGTTTTCTTAGAGCGGGAACAGCAATTCTAGAAGTTTCAGAAAAAGAGTTAAACGGAAAAAAAGTCTATTACACCAAAGGCACAGGTTATACTTCTGGAATGATTAAATGGTTTTTTGAGGTAGATGACACGTATGAGTCTTATTTTGATAAAGAGTTTATAAAGCCTTATTTATTTAAAAGAAAAATTGATGAGGGTGGTTATAAAAAATATAGAATTACCACTTTTAATTACAAGTCTAACAAGGCATATGTGCAAGATTTTACAAAGCAAAAAGATACTTCAATAGCTTTTTCGAATGTACAAGACATGCTTTCTTCTTTTTATTATTTAAGGAATAAGAACGTAAAAAATATGCAAAAAGGAGAAGAAATAGCCATTGATATGTTTATGGATTCTCAGGTTTATCCTTTTAAACTTCGTTTTTTAGGAAAAGAAACTCTTAAAACAAAGTTTGGTAAAGTAAAAACCCTGATTTTTAGACCTTTGGTTCAATCTGGTAGGGTTTTTAAAGCACAAGAAAGTGTAACTCTTTGGATTACAGATGATGCAAATAAAATACCTGTAAAAATTAAAGCTGATTTATCTGTAGGCTCATTAAGAGCAGAGTTAGAGGCGTACAGAGGACTGGTTAGCCCTTTTAAAGGCTAAATAAAATAACTTATCGATTTCTTACAAGCTCTTTTTTCTAATAAAAATAAAGCTATTCTTTACCTGTAGCGAAACCCTTTTCGAACTTACAACAGATTCATGTAAAAAAAAGTGTTTTTTATTTGTACTTTTGACCGTAATAATTAACAACCCTTTCTTTTGAAAAATAGTTTCCTCCTTTTACTTTTATTTGTCAGCTTTTATTCTTGTAAAAAAGAAGAAGTAGCAACCACCCAAGAAGTTAAAATTATACAACCAGAACTTAGATTTGGTTATAAAATTGATGATTATAAAGTAATACAAGATACTATCAGAAAAGGAGAAAGTTTTGGTGTTATTTTAGATAGGCATCATGTTTATTATCCTAAAATAAATAAAATTGCATCTTCAATAAAAGAAGTTTTTGATGTTAGGCGTGTTAGAGCTGGTAAGCCTTACACTATTTTAGCAAGTAAAGACTCTACCGAAAAAGCACAGGTTTTTATATATAAACACGATAAAATTAACGCTACAATTATCGACTTTAAAGATTCTGTAATAGTTGCAAAACCTTTTCAGAAGAAAATAAAGACAGTTTTAAAGTCTGTGAAAGGGGTTATTAATTCGAGCCTTTCTGTTTCTATGGATAGTTTGCATTTATCACCTAATCTAACCTATACAATTGCCGATATTTACGCATGGACACTTGATTTCTACAAACTTCAAAAAGGAGATTCTTTTAAGTTTATGTACGAAGAAAAGTTTATAAACGATACTGTTTTTGCGGGTTATGGCGATGTAAAATCGGCAGTATTTAATCATAATGGCACTAATTTATATGCTTTTCGTTTTGTTGCAGATAGCATTAGTGGGATTCCTGAATATTATGACGAAAACGGAAATATGTTGCGTAGTCAGTTTTTAAAATCACCCATAAAATTTCAGTACAGAATATCATCAAGATATAATTTAAAAAGAAGAATTGCACACTATGGTTACCGTGTAAAAGCTCACAGAGGTACCGATTTTGCTGCAAGAAATGGAACACCAATTATGGCTACCGCAAATGGAACTGTTACCGAATCTACAAGAAAAAGAGGAAACGGGAATTATGTAGCTGTAAGACATAATGCAATATATACTACAAAATATTTGCACATGAGCAAAAGAAAGGTAAAAGTTGGCGATTTTGTAAAACAAGGAGATGTTATTGGCTATGTAGGTAATACAGGCAGTAGTTCTGGAAATCATGTTTGTTATCGCTTTTGGAAAAATGGACGAGAAGTAGATCCTTTAAGTCCGAAAACGAAATTACCAGAAGCAGAACCTTTAAAGAAAAGTATAAAACCAGCTTACTTAGCATTTATAGCTCCTTTAAAGTACGAATTAGAAAATGAAACTTTACCGGTTTTAGATCAGGAAATAATTAAAAACACAGATTAAAAGTAATCAAATGGCATTAAAAAATATAAATCCGACAACAACAAATGCTTGGGGAGCATTAACAAAACATTTTAATGAGGCTAAGGATTTAAATATTAAAAACCTAGACAAAGAAGCCAATCGAAAAGAAGATTTTTCGATTCAGTTTGAAGATTTATTTGTAGATTTTTCTAAAAATAGAATTTCTAAAGAAACACTAGGTTTGTTATTAGACTTGGCGAATGAAATAGATTTAAAAGATGCTATTCATAAGCAGTTTTCTGGTGCCGTTATTAATGCTACAGAAGGTAGAGAGGTGTTACATACTGCTTTAAGAAGTACTTCTGAAGAACCAGTTTTGGTAAATGGTAAAAATGTAAAACCTCAAGTACAAACATCACTTAGAAAAATGAAAAGTTTTTCTAACAAAGTGATTTCTGGAAAATGGAAGGGATACACTGGCAAAACAATTACCGATGTTGTTAATATTGGTATTGGTGGTTCTGATCTTGGGCCAGATATGGTGGTAACAGCTTTAAAATACTATAAAAATCATTTAAACACTCATTTTGTATCTAATATAGATGGAGATCATGTGTCTGAAGTTATTAAAAATTTAAATCCAGAGACAACTTTATTTGTCATTGTTTCTAAAACATTTACCACTCAAGAAACCATTACAAATGCAGAAACCATTAAGAATTGGTTTTTAAAATCGGCTACTATTTTCGATATTCCAAAACACTTTGTTGCAGTTTCTACCAACTTAAAAGCTGTGGTAGATTTTGGGATCGATAAAAACAATGTGTTTACAATGTGGAACTGGGTTGGGGGTCGTTTTTCTTTATGGTCTGCAGTAGGTTTGTCTATAAGTTTATCTATCGGATATGACAATTATAGAGCGTTATTAGATGGTGCAGAGGAAATGGATTTGCATTTTAAGAATGAAGATTTTGAGAACAACATACCCGTAATTTTAGCATTAATTAGCGTTTGGTATAATAATTTTTACGGCGCAGAAACAGAAGCTGTTTTACCATTTACGCAGTATCTATCAAAGTTACCAGATTATTTGCAGCAAGCAATTATGGAAAGTAACGGAAAAAGTGTGGATAGAAATGGTAATAAAGTAGACTATCAAACAGGTACAATTGTTTGGGGTAGTACAGGTACAAACATGCAGCATGCTTTTATGCAATTAGTACACCAAGGTACAAAATTGATACCTGCAGATTTTATTGGCTACAAAGAATCTTTATACGGTTTAACAGACCATCATAAAAAATTAATGGCCAACTATTCTGCTCAAATGGATGCTTTGGCTTTTGGTAAAACAAAAGAAGAGGTGCATTTAGAGTTGAAATTTTCTGGTGATGAAGCTAAAATAGAAACTCTTTTACCATTTAAAGTTTTTGAAGGAAACAGACCAAGCAATGCCTTGCTTTTCGATAAATTAACACCCCGTTCTTTAGGGAAGTTGATAGCACTTTATGAGCATAAAATTTTTGCACAAGGAATTTTATGGAATATTTATAGTTATGACCAATTTGGGGTAGAATTAGGAAAAGAATTGGCAAATAAATTATTGAAAAATTAATAGAGGCAGTAACATCGTAAACATACAATAACTATTTTTTTACAAAAGCCTGTTTTTTTTAACAGGCTTTTTTTTATTTAAAATACTCTATTTCAGTAGTTTATTATTAATTTTAAGAGGTCTAAAAACTTAATATTTTGTTAAAACTTAACATTAAGTTAACATTAGAAACAACCAAAAAAGGGAATTTTGCAAAACATTCATAAACTAAATTTAAACAATGAAAAATTTTAAAAACTTATTATTTGTAGCAGTACTTTTTGTATCGGCTACAGTTTTAGGACAAACTAAAATTACAGGTACGGTTGTCGATGAAACAAACCAACCATTACCAGGAGCAAGTGTTGTTGTTAAAGGAACAACAAACGGAACATCAACAGATTTTGATGGAAAATTTGCATTAACGTCAGCAGACAATGCTGGTAAAATTGTAGTTTCTTTTATCGGTTTTAAATCGAAAGAAGTTTCTTTTTCTTCTTCAAAAGCAACTTTAGGTGCTATTCAGTTAACCGAAGATGCAACTTTAGACGAGATTGTAGTAACTGCAACTTCTTTTGCAATTGACAGAAAAACACCTGTAGCTGTTTCTACAATTAAAGCAGCAGACATTGAAAGAAAATTAGGATCACAAGAATTTCCAGAAATCTTAAAATCTACACCTGGTGTATATGCTACCAAGTCTGGTGGTGGTTTTGGAGACGGACGTATCAATATGCGTGGTTTTAACTCAGAAAACGTTGCGGTTATGATTAACGGAGTACCAGTTAATGATATGGAAAACGGAAGAGTGTACTGGTCTAACTGGGCTGGTTTATCTGATGTAACTTCTGCTATGCAAGTTCAAAGAGGTTTAGGAGCATCTAAAGTTGCTGTACCTTCTATTGGTGGTACCATTAATATTTTATCTAAAACTTCAGACATCCAAAAAGGTGGTAATATTATTGCTTCTACTGGTAACGATGGTTTTCAAAAATACGGATTTACATTATCTACTGGTTTAATGGATAACGGAATGGCTGCAACAGTATCTTTTGCAAAAATATCTGGAGAAGGTTATGTAGACGGAACACAGTTTAATGGTTACAACTACTTTGTTAATTTAACAAAAGAACTTAACGATAACCATAAATTATCTTTTACAACTTTTGGAGCACCACAAAGACATGGTCAAAGACAAAACAGAAGTACTGTAGAAACTATTAGAAAAGCACAGTCAGGTATTCGTTTTAACCCAGATTGGGGTTACAAAAATGGACAAGTAACTCATATAGAGGATAACTTTTATCATAAATCACAATCATCTTTAAACCATTATTGGACTATTAATGATGTAACTTCTTTATCAACTGCTGTATACGCTTCTTACGGTTCAGGTGGTGGTGGTGGTACTGCAGGGTCTAACACAGACTTATTTAACCAAAGAATTGGTGGTGCAGATCAGCCAGTAGATTTAGATAATATTGTTGCTATTAACAGAGCAAACGGAGCTTTAGGTTCTGAAGCAATTTTAAGAGCTTCAAGAAACGACCACGAATGGTATGGTGTTTTATCTACATTTAAAACAGAATTATCAGATAACTTAAACTTAATTGCTGGTGTAGACTGGAGAACTTATGTAGGTAGACATTACAGAGAAGTTACAGATTTATTAGGTGGTGATTATTACTTAGATGTAAATAGTAGAGGTGTTGGTAACAACATTAACAGAACAAGTAATGCATTACAAGTAGGTGATAAAATGGGGTACCACAACGACGGTAACGTTGGTTGGTTAGGTTTCTTTGGTCAAGTAGAATATGGGACAGAAAATTTTGATGCTTTTATTTCTACTTCAGTACAAAGAACTTCTTACCAAAGAGTAGATTACTTTCAGTATGATTTAAGTACAGAAGCTGGTAGAGATTTAGCAACTACAGATAAAGTAAACTTAAACGGTTACAGTATTAAAGGGGGTGCTAACTATAGATTAGACGATGTACAAAATGTATTTGCTAATATTGGTTACTTTGAAAGACCAGCTATTTTTGATGCAGTATTTCAAGGATTTAACAATACAACTGTTAATGCTGACGCTGAAAACGAAAAGATTTTTAGTATGGAGTTAGGATATGGCATTAGAGGCGAAAAATTTGCAGCTAACATTAACCTATACAGAACACAGTGGGATGACAGAAGTTTCTCTAGAAGAATTAATGCAGACCCAACGATTACAGGTTCAGAAGATTTTACAGCAAACTTATTAGGTGTAAATGCTTTACACCAAGGTGTTGAATTCGACTTTACTTATAAAGCTTCAGATAAATTAAACTTTTCAGGGATGTTATCTTTAGGAGATTGGACAAATGATAACGATTTAATAGACGTTGCTATTTTTGATGAAAATCAAGTTCAAAGAGGTACCTTAGATTTATTAGTAGATGGTTTAAAAGTATCTGATGCTGCACAAACAACAGCAGCTTTAGGGATGCTATATAAATTCTGGGACAGATCTTCAATTACAGTAGATTATAACTATTTTGCAGACCTATATTCTCAAATTAACATTTTAGATAGAGCAGATTTCGACCCATCTACACCAGCTGTAAGAAAAGGGAATCCATATAAAGTACCTAATTATAGTACTGTAGACGCAAGTTTACGTCATGGTTTTAACTTAGGTGATTTTGATACTACTGTTACTGTTCGTGTAAATAACTTATTAGACACAGAATACATAGCAGATGCTTTAGATGCCGCAGACCCATTAGTTTGGTTTGGTTTCGGTAGAACTTTTAGTTTAGACTTAAAAATTAAATTTTAAAAAATTTTAAAAATGAAAAAAATATTTTATTCTTTCGCAATTCTTTCTTTGTTGTTTACATCTTGTAACCCAATGGAAGATATTTATGCAGAATTAGACGCTAAAGAAAGCGTAATTTCTGGAGAAGCTGTTTATACATTAACAGATGAAGATTATGAATCTTTAGATTTAAGCTATGGAAACTTTAGTAATCTAGATGATGCTAAATCTATGATACCAGGTTTTTTATCTAGTAAGTACCAAGCATGGGGATTAGGTTCTTTAGCAACGGTTACTTTTAAATTATATAGTCCAATTAATTTTGAATCATATACATTAACTGATGATGATTATGCAGCTTTAAATTTAACTAGTTTAAACACAAGTGGCGATTTTAATTCTTTTTTAGGCTCTAAATTTTCTTCTGAACCTAATGGAAGTGTTGTAGATTTAACATACAACACATTAGCTCCTCAAATTGAATATACATTAACAGACACTGATTTTGATTTAGTTGGTAACGGACAGTATGATAACTTTGATATTAGATCTGGAAGAGACGAAGAAACTATAGAGTCTAGAAGAGCTAAAATTGAAACTATTTTACTTAATAATTTTCCTGATACAGCTGTAGGGCAACAATATTTAGTAACATATGCGGTTTATGATGGATCTGCATCTACTAGAGATATGCTTGTTCAATTAAACGCTTCTAACGAATATGTTTTAATAAATGGTTATACCTTAACTGAGGCAGATTTCGCATCTGTTGGTAATGGGCAATATAATAATTTTGATGTAAGAGAAGGTAAAGACGAAGAAACAGTAGAAGCAAGAAGAACTAAAATAGAAACTATTTTATTAAACAACTTCCCATCTACTGCAACAGGAGATCAATACTTTGTAACTTATGCTATTTATAATGGTACAAATACTACTTTAAACATGCTTTTAGAATTTGATGGTTCAGGTTATGTTTTAGTTGAAGCTACAGTAATTTCTAAAACTACAAGATTTACTTATACTGGAACTTGGGATGCACCAATTACTTTCACGCAAGCTGAGTACAACTTAATGGGGCAAAGCTATCCTAATTTCAGTAATGAAGATGAAGCAATTTATAAAATTGGAATTTATTTAAAGACATTATATCAATTTGCTGCAGAAAGCGATTTTGTTGCGGTACAATTCGATTTATATAGTGGTTCTTTAAGTACTGAAAATGTCAACTATGTTTATGATGGTTCAGTTTGGAATGCTATTCCAACAGTAATAAACGAAACTATTAAGTTTGGTCATGATGGAACAACTTGGGTACCAGATAACACTATTAAATACACATTAACTAGTGCAGATTATACATTAGTTGGTAACGGTAACTATGGTAACTTTGATGTTAGAGATGGTAAAGCAGAACAAGAAGAGTCTGTACGTTTAGAAAAAATAAATACAATTTTACTAAACAATTTCCCTAACGATGCTGAAGGACAAAAATATATTGTTACTTATAACATCTATAATGGTGCAGCAGGCATTTGGTCTTTAGCAGTTATTAAAGAAGGATCAGAATATGTAAAGCAATAAGTAGTATTTACTTTACTAAATATCTAAAACCACCTCATTAGAGGTGGTTTTTTATTTAAAATGATTAACTTTACAACAGAAACAAAATAATTTAAAAATGAAAAACATTCACTCATACTGGGCATACTTAGTACTTGTCATTTTAATTTTTACCGTTGCAAATGCTATAATTAGTCTTGCTCAAAAAAAGAAATTTACAGACAAAGATTTAAGACTTGGTTTGTTTACCTTGATAGTTTCTCACATTCAATTGTTAATTGGGTTGGCTTGGTATTTTATGTCGCCTTGGTATAAAGCTTTAAAAGCAGATGCAAGTGCGGTTATGAAAGAAAGTACGGCTAGGCTTTTAGCAGTAGAACATCCAACAGTAATGATACTTGCTATTGTATTAATAACGATAGGTTGGTCTAAACATAAAAAGAAAACAACAGATACAGATAAGTTTAAAACTTTTGCTGTTTTTTATGGTTTAGCATTGCTATTAATTCTTTCTAGAATACCTTGGAGTAACTGGTTTTAAGAACAAACATTTGTAAGTGTAATTTTTATAACAACATTCAATGAAAATAGTAAGTTACCTACTATCACCAGTATTTATATTTGTATTCTTTTTCTTTTTAGTCTTATTTCATCCATTACAATGGGTTACATTGCATTTATTCGGACAAGAAGTACAAGGTAAAGTAGTGAGTCTTTTAAACTTTTTCTTGGTAAAATCGATGCTAATATTAGGCATTACAATTCGTGTAATTAATAAGCATCAAATACCAGAAAATACTTCTGTTGTATTTGTGTCTAACCATCAATCTACGTTTGATATACCGCCAATTGCTTGGTTTTTTAGAAAGTATTATCCTAAATTTGTTTCTAAAATAGAATTGGGCAAAGGCATACCAAGTGTATCTTTTAACCTAAGACATGGTGGTGCAGCGCTTATCAACAGAAAAGATCCTAAACAAGCCATTGCCGCTTTAGTAGATTTTTCTAGAAGAATTAAAGAAAAAAAATGGGGGGCAATTATTTTTCCAGAAGGTACTAGAAGCAGAAATGGTGCTCCTAAAAAATTTGCCACCAACGGTTTAAAGGTAATTACAAAATATAACAAACACGGATATATTGTGCCATTAACAATCAATAATTCTTGGAAAGTTTTTAAATACGGTAAATTTCCATTAGGTTTGGGTAGCCCAATTACAATTACAGTTCACGAGCCAATAAAAATAGACTCATTGCCTTTTGATGAATTGTTAGAAAAAACAGAAACAGTAATTAAAGAACATATATTATAAAATTATGTCAGTAATAAAAAATATAAGAATAGAAGTAATGCAAACCCTAGAAAAAAGGATGCAACACTTTATGGATACCTATTTAATACCCACAGAAAAAATTTGGCAGCCAACAGATTTTTTACCCAATTCGCAAAAAGACTCTTTTATTACAGAAGTAGAAGAAATTAGAGAATTGTCTAAAGAATTACATGACGATTTTTGGGTGGTTTTAGTAGGCGATACTATCACCGAAGAGGCTTTACCAACCTACGAATCTTGGTTGTTAGATTTAGACGGTGTATCTCAAGACCCAGACAATAGTTGGGCAAAATGGGTAAGAACCTGGACCGCAGAAGAAAACAGACATGGCGATGTTTTAAACAAATACTTGTACTTGTCTGGTAGAGTAAATATGCGTGAGGTAGAAATATCTACCCAACATTTAATAGCCGATGGGTTCGATATAGGTACCTCTACAGATCCATACAAGAACTTTGTATATACTAGTTTTCAAGAATTAGCTACGTATATCTCTCATAACAATGTAGCTAAAATTGCACGTAAAAAAGGGCACAAAGCATTGGCTAAAATGTCTAAAATTATTGCAGGAGATGAAATGCGTCATCACCAAGCATATGCTCATTTTGTAAAAGAGATTTTTAAAATTGATCCTAGTGAAATGATGCTGGCTTTTCAGCATATGATGAAATATAAAATTGTAATGCCTGCCTTGCATTTAAGAGAATCTTTTGGTGCTAAAGGCTCTGCTTTTGAGGATTTTTCTGCAGTAGCACAAAGAATAGGTGTATATACAGGTTTCGATTATGTAGATATTGTAAAGAAACTAAATGCCATGTGGGAAATTGATAAAATTACAAACCTTAGCCCTGAGGCAGAAAAAGCAAGAGATTGGTTAATGAAGTTGCCAGATAGAATGTATCGAATAACAGAAAGAATTGTGGTGCCAACGACAGACTTTAAGTTTAAGTGGCTTTTACCAGCATAAATAGCAAAAAAAATCCTTTAGTTTAACTAAAGGATTTTTTTATACTTGTTTAGCATTTCTTTCAGTAATATATAAGTCTGCAATGGTAGGGTTTTCTGTACAGCTTTTTAGTTGCTCTAAGGTATCACCTGTTTTTACAAAACCTGTTTTTATCACCTTAAAATAGATGCCACAAAAGGTGGTGTTCCAGAATTGTTTTACAATTTTAATATCATTAAAACGTACACCAAGCTTATAGCAAGGGTTTCGTTGCACTGTTGCTTCTAGTATTGCATTTCCTACTTTAAAAGTGTCTCCTTGGTGTATTTTAGTTTCGTCTAAATCATCAATTGTTAAATTTTCTCCAAACATTCCCATTTCAAATTTGGTGTTTGGGTGCATTTTTTTAAAGTATTCGTAATGTTTTAAAGAGTAACCGTAAATAGCTTGTAATATGCCACCATGATGTTTTTTATCGCAAATAGCGTCTCCTCTAACTCCTTCAGAATCTAAAAAGATAGGTTCTGAAACAGAAAATTTAAAGATGCCCGTTGTGTCTTTTTTTCCTTTCCACAAAATTTCTTTTCGTTCGCCAATATTTGTTGAAATAATTTTCATTTTAAAGTGAATTTAGCGGATTATTTTTTAAATTTTGATAAGGCTTGTTTTGTAAAGTCAGACAGTACAAGGTTGCCAGAAACTTCTGCTCTTTCAGCCAACAATGTGTCCCAGTTTTCTGTACCAATCCACAATGCTTTTTTCATTTCAGTGAGTGCATTAATATTGTAAGAAGCTAGTTTTTCTGATAGTAATTCAACTTCTTTTTCTAGCTCTTTTTGAGTTTCAAATACTTTTGCATACAGCCCTTTTTCTTTTGCCCAGTAGGCATTTTTCCAATTAGTGGCGTCTAAAGTTAATTCTGATGTTGCTGCAATACTAATTTTTCTACTAACTGCTGGCTCTATTACAAAAGGGCCAATACCAATTGTAAACTCAGATAGTTTAACAGCGGCATGCTCTGTAGCCAATGCATAATCGCAACCAGCAATTAAACCAACACCACCGCCAACTGCTTTGCCTTGTACGCTGCCTATAATTAATTTACCACAGGTTCTCATGGCATTTAGTACGTTTGCAAACCCTAAAAAAAAGGCTTTTCCGTCTACTAAATTATCAATAGCAACCAATTCATCAAAAGAAGCACCAGCACAGAAGGCTTTTTCACCTTCAGATTTTAAAACAATTACATGTACGTTGTTGTTTTTGCCAACCAATAAAAGCTCTTTTTCTAGTCTTTGTAGTAATTGACTAGGAAAACTATTACTTGCCGGATGACCAAATTCTATGGTTGCAATGTTGTTTTCTATGTGTGTATATAAACTACCTTGTTCTCTTGTTGTAGTCATAAAATTTATAATTTTAGTAAAAATAAGATTTTTAAACCAATTCTTTCTGTTGATTATACTTTTGCAAGGGGTAAAAATTTGTTTCGAAATTTAATTACAAGTGGTAAGCCTCTGGCAAGTATCCAAACGGTAAAAGCGATCCAGATAGCGGTGAGTTTAAAGTTGTAGTAATCGAAAATAAAAAGCGTTGGTAAAAAAACAAAAGAAGTGGCTAATAACAATAGGTTTCTTAGGTATTTCATTTCGCCCATACCTTTAAACATACCATCAAAAATAAAGGTAATTGCACTAATGGGTTGGCTTATTAAGACAATCCAAAAGACCGCGTAAAAATGTTTTAAAACAGCAATGTCTTTGGTAAATAGTAGCCCGATAGAATTATAAAAAAGAAACCCTATTAAAGCCATTATTGTTCCTACAGCCAATCCGTATTTAAATAAAATTGCACTTAATTTTATGAGTGATTTGTAGTCTTTTGCACCTAAAAATTTACCCGATAAAATATTACCAACACTCGAGTAGCCATCGATCATAAAAGCACCAAGTAGCCAAATATTAATACCAATTGTGTAAGCTGCAATATACTCTTTACCATAGCCAGTAGCGTATGACGTAGCAAAATACAAAGCGGTATTTAAGGCAAGAGTTCTTATAAATAGATTGCCAATCATGTTTAGTAATCTCGGAATTTCTTTGTGGATTTTAAAACTGATGTTTAAAGAGATTGTTGTTTTTTTAAGTAAGAGTATAAGCGCCATTATCGCCATTATTACTTGTGCAATAACACTTGCATAAGCAGCCCCTTTAATATTCATTGCAGGCAAATAATTTTCGATACCATAGACAAAAACAATATCAAGAATAATATTTAATACCGCACCCGTTAAGGCAATTATCATTGGGTAATAGGTGTTTTGTAAACCTCTAAAAACCCCAAAAATTGCAAATACAAATAACGAAAAAGGAAATCCAAAAATGCGAATTTTAAAATAGTCTATACAGTATTCTAAAACAGTGTCTGAGGCATTATAAAATTCAAATATTTCTTTTGCAAAAGGATAAGAAATGCCCACAACAAATAAGCTGCCTAAAATAATAATAGCAATGGCTTGTGCGGGTAATGTTTTTACTTTTTCTAGTTGATTAGCGCCAACATACTGAGAAATTATTGAAGAAATGGCACTTCTTACCTGCCCAAATACCCAAATTAACATCGATATAAAAGCACCAACAATACCCACTGCGGCTAAACTTTCTGTTGCATTTGTAGAAATATTGCCTATTATTGCAGTATCTGTGATAGATAATAAGGGTTCTGCAATACCTGCTATTAAAGCCGGAATTGCTAACTTATTAATGTTTTTAAAACGGAGTTCTTTTGTCATTACTAGTCTGTAAAGGTACTAAGATTTGCGTTAAGGATTGTAGAAAAAAGCCCACAGTGACGCAGGAACGAGGACTTGAAACGGAAAGCCTGACCCTTGTGGTAACGCACAAAAAAAATATGTAACTTAGCAATATTAAATTTTACAACTATGAAAAATATTTTAGTACCAATCGGATCTACAGAGACAGCGCAACAAACTTTGCAATATGCGATTGATTTTGCAGCCGAAATAAATGCAAATATTTTAGTTTTTAGAGCATTTAAAGCAACTTCTAAAGCCGGCGTTATGAAAAATGTTACCGCTATTATTGAGCGTGAAACAAATTTATATTTAAGAACGATGGTTGGTGCTGTGCAAAGAAAAAATGTAGATATAAAATTAATTTCATCGAAAGGCTCTGTCGTAGAAAGTGTTGAGGCTATTGATACCGAAATTGGCATCGATTTGATTATTGTTGGCGCTAAAAGCAACTCTATGAAAGAGGAAGTGTTTTTAGGTAGTACCGCTGGTAGCCTTGTAAAAAAGACGAATTTGCCAATTTTAACGGTGCCAGAAAATTATGTTTTTTCTTCTATTAATTCTATTTTATTAGCTTATAAATCTGGGGTAGTAAAGAGTAAAACAGCCTTAAGTCCGTTAAAGTTTATGGTGTCTACATTTAATTCTCAAGTAAATGGTTTGTTAGTAAAAACTGCAGATTTTACAGAAAAAGATTTGGTTTTAGACAGTGGTTTATCTGCCTTACAAACGACATTTACAACCACAGAAAATGCAACTACTTTTCAGGGAGTATTAGAACATTTTAAATTAAATAACCCAGATATGTTATGCGTATTCAGACGTAAAAGAGGGTTCTTTAAAAAATTATGGGAAAAGAATACTATTTTAAAACATGAATTTTATGCTTCAATACCTTTGTTAATCTTAAAAGGTAAATAGTTAGTATTTTAATTCTGCTGGCTCTAAAAAGTCTTTATTAAGAGCGTATATTTCTTTAATATACTCTTTAATTTGTATCATAAATTCATCTAAATGATTTTCTGTTATGATGGTTTCTGATGTTTTTGCGGTAGCACCAAAACTAACCGATAAAAATTTATTATTTAGGTTTTTAAAAGAATAAATACCGGCTTCTATTGGTTGGTTAAAATCCTGTTTTTTACTTTTTGTGTATAGGTAAGCGTAAAGTAAAACTTGTATTGCTTTGTGTTGCTCTTTAGCCCTTAATTCGGTAAAATCTTTAATTTTTAATTCGGCACTTTTAACCATGCCTGTTTTGTAATCTATTATTCTTAAAACACCGTTTAATTGATCTACACGATCTACTTGGCCATGTATTTTAATAGGAAAATCTATGCCATCTATGGTTATTTGAGCAGCTAAATTTTCTTCAGTAGCAATTATTTTTAATTCGTTGTTTTTTACCAATTCTTTTTCTTGAATTAAAAAATTAGTAACAAATCGGTTGGCAACTTCATAGATTAAGCGATTTCTACCTGTAGAAATATCACCATTTTTAAATTCTTTTTTAAAATGTTTGGTTACGATCTCTTTGGCATTTTTTTGCATGCCAATAATGGTATCGGTAGTTATAAGGCTCCCGATAAAAGGTGTGTATAATTCATCTAAAGTTTCGTGAACAACAGTACCAAGGGTGTTATAAGCTACGGTTTCTTCTACATCATCGAACTCTTTAAGTTTTAAAACTTTTTGTTTGTAAAAAGAGATTGGGTTGTATAGATAATTGGTTAATGCAGACGGAGAAATGCCTTTTGCAGCCAATTCTTTTAGTTTTTCTAAGACACTAGCCTCTTTTTTAATTTCTTTTAGCGCTATTTTTTGTGCCGTTACTTTTGGTGTTATTGTTTTGTGTGTAATTGTTTTCTGCATCATTTCTAACTGCGTTACAAAACGACTTTTTTCGCCACTACCAAAAACATCATGCTCTGTATTATAAATGATAAAAATATTTTTTGCACGCTGAAGTAGTCTAAAAAAGTGGTACGAAAAAATAGCATCCTTTTCTCTAAATGTTGGTAAGCCGAATTCAATTTTTACATCAAAAGGGATGAAAGAGTTTTGTTGGCTATTAGCAGGTAAAACACCTTCATTGGTAGATAGTAAAATTATATTTTCGAAATCTAAAACCCGAGTTTCTAACATGCCCATTAATTGCAATCCTTTTAGAGGTTCTCCCTGAAAAGAAAGACTTTCAGACCCGATTAATTGCTTAAAAAACAGCGTAAGTGTTTTTAAGTCTGCAAAATAATGATAGGTTTCTTCTAAAGATTTTAGTTGGGTAAAAGCTGTGTAATATCTAAATAAATATTCTTTCTCTAACTCGCTAACCTCTTCTTTTAAAAGGTCTATTAAGTCTAGTATTCTAGTAATAAATTCTTTTACAGATTGATAAGGAGAAAATATATTAGCAATCACTTTTGCATTTTTATTAGGCAAGGTTTTTACTAATTCTTCTATCTGATTTTGACTAATAAACGTGTTGTTTTGTTTGGCAATACTATCAGAAAAACTATTTATTTCTGGCAAAAACTTGCGAATAGATTGGTGTTTTAAAAACCGTAAAACGTCTTTATAATAAAATTTATTTATGGCTGTTTTTTGTAATTTATTTTGAGAAACAAAAAGCTGAAAGATGGCTAGAATTAAGTTTGTTGTCGGAATATCTTTTAACGGATACCCCATTGTAATATTAATAGCTTCTATATTTTTAGGCAAAGAATTTAAGGTAATTGGCAATAATGTTTCATCTGCTAACACTAGTGCAGTATTTTTAAAATCGACAATTTTTTCTAGTATTTCTCCTGCATATTTTACTTGTGTTGTGTTTTTTGATGCTCCAATTACTTCGATATTTTTTTCTTTAGAGAAAGTATCACCAATCGTTTTTAGCTCATTTTTTTCATAGTATTTCCAGTTCTCTTTGTATTTTCTAATAAATTTTCCTGCTTGATGTTTTTCATTAAAAAAGGCGGAATCTATGTCCCAATAAATAGAAGATTTTTCTTTTTCTAACACCTTTTGAAACAAAAACTCTTCGGCTTTGTTAAGAGCGTTAAATCCTATGAAAATAATTTCTCTATGGTTGTTTCTATCTAAATACTTTTCAATTTCATTACAAGCTTCTCTATAAATAAGCCCTTGGTAGCCTATTTTCTTTTCTGACAGTAGTGCATAAAATTCGGCATAATAAACAGTTAATTTTTCTAAAAACGAGTAATGATCTTTTATTAATTCTGTTTCTGTAAAATTCCCTTTTACAGACCATTTTTTTAACCTTTGAATATCTCTTAAATAGTTAAAAATATCTTTTGCATCTATTAAATGTTGATCTATTTCATTAAAATCTTGCAATACTGTAAACGCCCAAGAAGCAAATACATCAAAAGAAACCGGTGTAGTTTCTATTTTTTTATATACGGTGTAAAAATGGAAAAGTAATTGAATACTATCTGCTTTTTCAATCCCAGAAACACGATTGATAAATTGCTCTATATTTATAATTTCTGGCAAAAAACCGGCATCAATTTTTTCTTTAAAAACCTGTTTAACAAAAACAGTTGCTCTTTGCGAGGGTAATACAATTAACACATTATTATAAGAAGTAGTGTTTTTTATAATGGTGTCTAATGTTTCTGAAATAAAAGATTGCATAGGTAATTTTGTGTTTTTAGCAGCTTACATAACTACTGGTTATTCATTTAAAATAACTGTTTTTTTGCTAAAACCAAATTACAAATTTTATCCTATTTTTGAGGTGTCATTTTTTTAATTTTTAGAAGTAAATATGCAAAATGAATTAAATATTGTTGCCATTCAAGCAAACTTGATTTGGGAAAACGCAGAAAAAAACAGAAGCTATTTTGAAGACGAAATAAACAAGTTGCCCGAAAAGACTTCTTTGGTTATTTTACCCGAAATGTTTACCTCTGGGTTTACACTTCAGCCTAAAAATGTAGCTGAAAAAATGAACGGAATTACTGTTGCATGGGTGCAGAAATTGGCAACTAAAAAGCAGCTTGCAATTTGTGGTAGTTTGGTAATTGAAGAGCATGATAAATTTTACAATCGTTTTGTATTTATAGCACCCAATAGTGCGCCTATTATCTACGATAAAAGACATTCTTTTTCTTTAGCAACAGAAGATAAGTATTATACTGCTGGTAAAACTAAACAAATTATTAATTACAAGGGATTTAAAATTTGCCCGTTAATTTGTTATGATCTTCGTTTTCCTGTTTGGTCTAGAAATACAGAAAATTATGATGTATTAATTTATGTTGCTAATTGGCCAGCAGTTAGAATAGATGCATGGCAAACACTTCTTAAAGCGAGAGCTATCGAAAATATGTCTTATGTAATTGGTGTTAATCGAGTAGGGCAAGACGGCAATCAACATAATTATTCTGGTCAGTCTCAAGTTTTAGATCCATTAGGATTAGAGGTTGCTAGTTTAAAAGAAGAAGTAGGCTTTTTAGAAGCCACTTTATCAAAAGAAAATTTATTGAACTGTAGAGCTAAATTTAAATTTTTAGAGGATAGAGATCAATTTAAAATAGTTGATTAACAGAGAAATTCTATTTTAGACTGGTTGTTCTTTTTTGTGTAATAAACGTGTTAATTTCATTGAGAGATCTAATAAAATAATCTTAGCATTTCCATTTCTTTCAATATGATACATCGCATCGTTTAACTCTTTTTCGATCTCTAAAATATTTTCGCCATGCACAAATGGGGCAAATTTAGAAATATCGAAGCCGGTTTTACTCTCTATAAAAACTAAGTTTTCGCTTTTGTAATTTAGCAACAATGCTTGTCTAAAAAATTGCAAACAATAAGCTAAAAATCTTTTTTGAGTTTCGCGGCCTGTTTTTGCAATTGTGTCTGACCAAGAAATTAACTCTTGAACAACAGCTGCGTTTCCTTTGGCTTTAAAGGCAGTTCTTATCCAGGTAATAAACCATTGCTCAAAAACGATATCCGAAGAATCATTGTTTAATAAATGAACCGCTTTATTAAAGTTTCCTTCTGCTTGATGTGCAATTTTAGCAGCTTCATTTTTACTACAACTTTCATTTTTAAGCAGTGCTTCTGCAATGTCACTTTCTGACAAAGCAGGAAAATGCAATGCCTGACATCGAGATTTAATGGTGTTAATTATCTGCTCTTCATCTTCAGTTACCAAGATAAAAACCGTTTTTTCTGGCGGCTCTTCTAGTAACTTTAATAGTTTGTTGGCAGCAGCAATATTCATTTTTTCTGCCATCCAAATAATCATCACCTTAAAACCACCTTCGTAACTTTTAAGTCTTAATTTTTTTACAATCGCTTCTGCCTCATCAACACCTATAATTCCTTGTTTGTTTTCTACGCCAATATGTTGCAACCAATTAAACAAATTGCCATAAGGTTGTTTGGCTATAAAGGTTCTAAAATCTTCTAAAAAAAGATTACTTACTGCGTGTTTTTTAACGCTGTCATTTGTAGTAACCGGAAAAGCAAAATGCAAATCTGGATGCTGCAAATTATTACACTTTAGGTTGCAGGCATCAGCATTATCAGAAAAATTACACAATAAAAACTGTGCATATGCTATTGCCATAGGTAAAGTGCCAGAACCTTCTTTGCCAACAAAAAGTTGTGCATGCGGTATTCTGCCATTTTCTGCAGAAACCTGCAAATGGCTTTTTATGTGTTCTTGACCTATAATTTGGTTGAAAAGCATGAGCAAATATAAAATTTGTTTGTCAGAAATTCATTAAGAAATGGCATCAAAATTAGAGAGGTACTTTTATGATGTGTTTTTTAAATTTTATGTCTACGCAAACGTTAACTTAACTTTTAGAGCTTGTGTTTTTTAAAACCTAAAGATTTCGGTATTTTTGTTAAAAATAGATAGACCAAAAATGAAAACACTAAAAGATTTTAATTTCGAAAATAAAAAAGCAATTATTCGTGTAGATTTTAATGTGCCTTTAAACGATGCGTTTGAAGTAACAGATATTACAAGAATTCAAGCAGCAAAAGCTACCATAATAGACATTTTAGAGCAAGGAGGTAGTTGTGTTTTAATGTCACATTTAGGTCGCCCAGACGGTTTTCAAGAAGCATTTTCTTTAAAACATATTGTAAAATCTGTAACAGATATTATGGGATGTAAAGTTCACTTTGTAGAAGACTGTATTGGTAGCAAAGCAACTGCAGCAGTTGCGGCTTTACAACCGGGTGAAATTTTATTGTTAGAAAATTTAAGATACTATAAAGAAGAAACAAAAGGAGATGTTGCGTTTGCAGAACAGCTTTCTAAATTTGGAGATATTTATGTAAACGATGCTTTTGGTACAGCTCACAGAGCACATGCATCAACAACTATTATTGCACAGTTTTTTGAAGAAAACAAGTGTTTTGGTAATTTATTAGCAAGAGAAATAGAAAGCATAGATAAGGTTTTAAATACCTCTGAAAAGCCAGTATTGGCAATTTTAGGAGGCGCAAAAGTATCGTCTAAAATAACGGTTATCGAAAATATTTTAGACAAAGTAGACCATTTAATTATAGGTGGTGGTATGAGTTTTACGTTTATCAAAGCACAAGGAGGTAAGATTGGAAATTCTATTTGTGAAGATGACAAGCAAGAATTGGCTTTAGAAATTTTAAAACAAGCGGCAGCAAAAGGAGTGCAAGTTCACATTCCTGTTGATGTAGTTGCAGCGGATGATTTTTCAAATGACGCCAATACACAAATTTGCGATATTAATGCCATTCCTGATGGTTGGGAAGGAGTTGATGCGGGTCCAAAATCTAGAGAAAACTTTGATGCGGTTGTAAACCAATGTAAAACTATTTTATGGAACGGACCTTTGGGTGTTTTTGAAATGGAATCTTTTGCAGCCGGAACGATTGCCTTGGGGCATTCTATAGATAAAGCAACTAAAAATGGTGCTTTTTCTTTAGTTGGTGGTGGCGATTCTGTTGCCGCAGTAAAACAATTTGGTTTTGCAAACAAAGTTAGTTATGTATCTACAGGTGGTGGCGCAATGCTAGAAATGTTAGAAGGAAAAACATTGCCAGGTATAGATGCTATTTTAAAATAAGTGTAATTGTTTTATTGTCTAAGTTTCTTAGAATTAAATTCTTAGACCATCCATAATTTAAAAAAAGTCAAAAAAACGTGTAGTTTTAAACTACACGTTTTTTTAATTTGTAGCATCTTCATACATATAAAAGTGAAATTTATATTAAAACTCAGTTCAAATTCTTAAAATAGATTTTTAGTTTTTAATTTAGCAGAAAGTTTTTAGACAATTACACAATTTAATAATTACGCAGTTACCCATTAAAATATGAAATATACTACTTTACCAACTACAGAAATTAAAGTCTCTAAAATTTGCTTAGGAACCATGACTTGGGGAAACCAAAACACCCAAGAAGAAGCTTTTGAACAAATGGATTATGCCTTGGCACAAGGAGTTAATTTTTGGGATACCGCAGAGTTGTATCCGGTACCGGCAACCCCAGAAACCTACGCAGATACAGAACGTATTATTGGCAACTGGTTTGCAAAAACAGGCAATAGAGAAAAAGTAGTTTTAGCTAGTAAAATTGCGGGCGGTGGCGATTACACCAAACACATAAGAACGGGTGGTTTTACCAAAGAGAACATTAAAAATGCGGTAGAAGGTAGTTTAAAAAGATTGCAAACCGATTATTTAGATTTGTATCAAATTCACTGGCCAAGTAGAGGTGTAAATTGTTTTGGTACAAGAGAGTATCCTTTTAAAACAGCAACTAAAGAGGCGGAAAATCATTTTGAAATTTTAGAAACGTTAAATGCATATGTAAAAGCAGGTACCATAAAAGCCATTGGTTTGTCTAACGAAACTCCTTGGGGAACTATGAAATATTTGCAAGCTGCTGAAGCTAATAATTTTGCAAGACCCGTAACAATTCAGAATTCATATTCAATGATTCACAGAGCCTATGAATATGGCATGAGTGAAGTTTCTTTAAGAGAAGATATTGGTTTGTTAGCCTATTCTCCTTTAGCACAAGGTGTTTTGTCTGGTAAATATTTAGATGGCAACTCGCCAGAAGGTTCTAGAGGAAACTTATTTCCACGTTTTATTGCACGTTATATGGGCGATGGCTCTATAGAAGCGGTAAAGAAATACAACAAAATTGCACAAAAAAATGGCATCACTTTAACCGAGTTGTCCTTGGCATTTATCAATCAGTTGCCATTTGTTACTAGCAATATTATTGGTGCTACAAAAATGAGTCAGTTAAAAGAAAACATCAATTCTATAAACATCAATTTGTCTGAAGATACATTAAAGGAGATAGAAGCAGTTCATGCTGCAATTCCTAATCCTGCACCGTAGATTCTTTTATTTGGCTAAATTTTGTGTTTGATTGCTAAAATTGGCAGCAGTAAAAAGCGAGTTATACTTTTTTAGAATTTGCAATAAACTCTTTAGGTGTAGTGCCTGTTGCAGTTTTAAATGCTCTGTAAAACGTATTTCTAGAGTTAAAACCACATTCTTTTGCCAAAGCTTCTACAGAAAAATCTGTCAAAAAGTTTTTTTGAATCAATGCAATGCTTTGGTCTATTTTAAGTTGGTTTATCCAAGCGTTAAAACTAGCGTATTTTGTGTTGATAATCTTAGAAAGATCACTTTTAGAAATTTCAAAGTACTCTGCAATGTCGTTTGAATTGCTTTTTTCGACAAGAAATAACTTTTTCTGGTAGGCAATCTCTGTAATATCTTCAATAGAAAACAACGCTTTGGTTTCTTCGGAAAGATCTGCTTGTGGTAAAAAATATTTTAGTTTTTGCAATACTTTCTGATTCCAAAAAAGGTAAAAACTTAGCACGAAAAAGAAAATTACTGTAAGCAATAGCGAAATATCACTAAATATAGTGTCTTCTAATTCTGGAAAAATTAAAAAAGAGGTTGCTACGGTTGCTAACAAACTAGCAAATAAAAAGGTTTGTATTCTTACAAAATGGTATGCCCAAGTATACAAGGTTTTTTCCTTTTCTTTCAGCAATTTAGCGTTTTTAGATTTTAATAATATCCATTGTAATATAAGGTAAAAGATAGGATGCAAAATTCTGCCCAAACTATTAAATGCTTCTGGTATTAAACCAATATTGTCTGTATGGGTTAAATTAAAATCTTCTATGATACGTTTTACATAGCTTGTTTTGGTAGCAATATCATCAAAATAAAAAGGGATATAACTTACTAAAAACACTACAAAAGGTGCCAAGTGCAAACTGTGCCACCATTTTAAATTACTTGTTTTATGTACAAGAAACCAAACATGAAAATAGGCTGCTGGAGCAATTAAATAGGTAAGTGGTGCTGCGGTTTTGTATAAGTAAGGAATCTTTAGAATAAATTCATACTTTATAAGTAAATAAAAACTAAAGCAAATAGCATTTACTATTAAATACAACGCCAACGATAAAATATGCAGTTTAAAATGCTTCGGTTTTAGTTTTGTACATAAGTAAAAACCCACCAAAAGAGAAAGTATAATATTTATAAAATACAACAAATCAAAAATCATATGGGGTTTTTTTATATAAAAACTAATTTGTGGGGGTTCATAAAAGTGTGTTTTTATCTAATTTTTAGAAAAACTTTGTTCCAAAATGCGATTTTGACACAACAAAAGTACAAATTATAGTTTAATTGTAAACTTCGTCGTATAGTTTTGTGTAAGATAATTCCCCCAAAAATGAAAATTCACAAAACAATTCTTTTTTGTGCCTTCTTAATAATAAATACTTATAGCTTTTTTAGCTATGGGCTTTTCGTATGTGTTTTGTTACTACTTGGTATGCTATACACTTACTTTTCTGTAAGTAAAGCACCATTATTTTTATCTAAAACTTTTTTTACTCAACAAATTACAACAACTGTTGCACTCATACAGCTGGTATTTGGTGCGACTAATAACTACAAATTAAAATTTATAAATAACAACTTAATTACAACAACAAATTAAAAATTAAAAATCATGAGAAAAATTTATACAACATTCGTTCTATGTATGTTTGCTACTGTTGCTTTTGCACAAGGTATTGCTGTGCAAGGTATTGCAAGAGATAATACAAACTCTGCTATTTCAAATACTGAGCTTACATTTTATTTCTTTATTGTTAATTCTGATAGTGACATATTATACAAAGAAACACAGAATATAAGAACAGATACCTATGGGTTGTTTTCTCATGTAGTTAGTAATGGTAGAGCACAAGACAACACAGTTTTTACAAATATAGATTTTAGTCAGGCAGACCTTAAGTTACAGGTTCGTGTTAATTTTGATAGCCAAGAAATAGTAGTATACGACCAAAAATTACAGTACGTACCGTATGCACATTTTGCAAAAAAAGCGCAAAATGGTGTACCTCCTGGAACTGTAGTGGCGTTTATGGGTAATGATGATGCCATACCAGCAGGTTGGGTAAAATGTGATGGTACAGATATTTCTAATGAAGGGGTTTTGTACGATGCCTTAAAATTAGTAATAGGAAATACATTACCAGATTTACGTGGGCGTTTCTTAAAAGGAGAAGGTGTTGGTGCAAACATACCGGAAGAAAAAATAGAAGTAGGTACAATTGGTGATTACCAAGGGCAAGGTATTGCTTCGCATTTGCATGAATTAGATTTAGAAACAGATGAGGCTGGTGAGCATAATCATAAGATATCAATATATGCTCTTGGTTATCGACTTGGAACTAGTAACGATATATATCTTAACTATTATCCTGATTCTAATAGTCCTAATGGTGGTGGTTATACAACTTCTACTGATGGTAATCATAAACACACAATCAAAGGGAATACCAAAGGTGTTGGTGGTAAAGAAAACCGCCCTTGGACAGCTGTAGTAAACTACATTATAAAACTATAACCCTTCTTAAAATTTAGATTATGAGAAAAATACTATACTGTCTGTTTAGTCTTTGGGGGGTTGTCTTTTATGCACAAAACCAACAAAGTAAAAATCAGCTTTTTGTTGGGGCAGGAACCGCTCAAAAAGAAGAAATTACAAAAGATGACAATACAACTGTAAATTTAAAATTAAATTTTCAGGTAGGTAGTCCCTTACTTTTTAATAGAGTTTTAGACTCAGGTACAAACGCAAGTATTTTATTTCCATATTCTATACTCTACAAGTCGAATACATTTGTAGAAAACCAGGTATTTATTTCTAAGGGTTTTTATGCAGATATGATTAAACTTAGTTGGGAAATAGCTGCGAATAAAGATGCTATTAATACAATTAAAATTTACAGAAAAGAACTAGGGGCAAGTACTCCAGAACAGCTTATAGCAACCCTTGCTAAAGATGTTTTTGAATACGAAGACCAACAAATAGAAGCAAGTACCTTATATGAGTACCGAATTTTTGCAGACGGTATTGCCATAGATGGTGAAGCAAAAGAATTTTTAAATTTTGCACGAGGCATTGGGTTTAGAAACCCAACTGCTATTGTAACCGGTAATGTAAGTTTTAAAGGAGGCAACCCCGTTAAAGACGTAACATTATTTGCAGAAAACGTAGGTGCTAATAATGATAGTAGTACCTCTAAAAGTATGTATTTTAAAGGAGCTAGTGCAGGTACAGATATTATGCGTACCAATTTTAGTGCTGTAAATACTACCTTACAAGGCTGGGTAAATTTAAGTGTTTCAGATACCCTGTCTACGGTATTTACCTACCAAACAACAGCTACAAATACGTTTAGTGTGGGTGCTACACTTACCTCAGAAAACACCCTAAAAGTACACTTAACAAAAAACAATACTAAATTTGCAGGCTTTACCTTAAACAATGCTTATCCTACAGGAGCAATAGATCCTTTTGGGAAGGATGTATATAAAAGTATTGCAAGTATTTCTGAAGAAGATTTTGTTCATTTTTCTATAGCTTTAGAAAACAATAAAACACCCACCATTTATATAAATGGTAGGCCTATAACTAGTGCTGGTTTAGAGGGAGCTGTGGTTTCAGAAGGTATTAGTCAGCCTACATTAACCGATGCTTTATTTACAGATTATACTGTAGAAACTTCAGAAAAGGTACAAATTTTCGATTTGTGTTTACAATGTAACAAAGCCACGTATTTAGATGAAGTGCGTTTTTGGGACAAAGCATTAACAGCATTAGATATTAGAAGAGATTATAGACGTTATTTAAGTGGAGGAGAAAACAACCTTAAGATTTATTTAAGAGGAGACGAGGGATATGGTGATTTTTTATACGACTTGTCTAAAAAAGGGTTTACATTTAACGAAAACCATGTTAAAATTCGTGAGAATTTAGGTGCTTTTTCATTTAGTACTACCAAGCCCAGAAGAGACCAATTGGGTATTTTTGGGGTAACCGATAAAAATGGAAACTATACCATTGCTTCTATCTCTTATTCAGGAAATGGAGAGAGTTTTGAAATAACACCTTCTTTAGGAGTACATGAGTTTAACCCAGCAACACAAACCTTATTTTTAGGAAAAGATGCGCCTGTAGTTAATAAAATAGATTTTACAGACATCTCTTCTTTTGCCTTTAGAGGTAAGGCATTGTATGATGTGCGAAATGTTTTTGAAAGTACTACAGATGAAGTTGTAACAGGTTTAAGAGACCATAGTTACAATTCTTATATAGATGCTGATGGTGCAATTTATAACAAGGGAGAGTACTATTATGAAGGGGGTAGTAAAGACGCTTCAAGCGATATGTATAAAGAGGGTGTATTTAAAAAATACCCAGTTATAGGGTTGTCTGAGGCTAATGTATATATAGATGGAAGCATTGTGTTTGATGCAGATAATCAGCCTGTTGTAACAGATAGCGAAGGTAACTTTAACATACAAGTACCTATTGGGAATCATAAAATTGAAGTAAAAAAAGACGGGCATGTGTTTACCCACAATGGTCGTTTTCCAGAAACAGGTACTTTTGAGTTTTTTGAAGACCAAATAGAACGCAGGTATTTTGTAGACGAAACCAGAGTAACTCTTGTTGGAAGAGTAGTAGGTGGTAAAAGAGAGTTTGACAAACCGATTGGTTTTGGGTTTAATGATAAAAAAACACATACCAATTTTGAAGGCTTAGAAACTCAAAATGAAGAGACCATTTCTTCTGTAAACAATATAGGAGTAGCATCTATAATTCTTAAAGGAGCTGTCGAGTCTAGCGATTTGGATTTTAAGTTTACAACAAACGAAAAAACAGGAGAGTTTAAAGTCTCATTAATCCCTTATAAATTTTCTATTAAGCCTAGCGACTTAAAAATAACGTCTAATCGCGATTTAGATAATGAAATTATAAATGTAATAGAAACGTTAGATTTAAGAGAGGTTCCAGAAGAAGAAGTTACACAATTTACAACAAAAGATGGTACTATTCTAATTTCTGAACCTTACCATTATCAAAAAAGTTTTCGATATGATTCTCCTGTAACCTTAACGCTGTTAAAGCAAGAGTTCGAAACGGAGCTAGAAGTAGGTGGAGAATATTATGATGTAAGTGCACTAGAAGTTCCTATTTATAATCAAAATAATGAGTATAATATGGAGTTTGAAGTATCACAAAATTATGTAAATAAAGATGACGGAAATGGTGTGGTTACCAAAGAGTTTTTTACGGAAGGGAAATTTAATATTACCAATCAATTAGAGCTTAGAGATAATAGCACCATAAGCTTATCAGAGAATGGTAAAAAATACACCTATTCTTTTATAGCAGGAGAAGCCAATGTATCTAGAGAAGAAGACTTTAAAAAGAGCATGACTGTACAATATGTAATTGATGGTCAAAATCCTTTAGGAATATTAAACAGCAATGATTTTAAAGATGAAGGTATTATAATAGGGGGATCAGGTTCTGGTGAAGCATCATTTGTTACTTCAGCTCCAGAAATACCAGATATTATTTTAAGAGATCCACCAGGCTCTAATAGTTTTGCTTCTATAGAAGAAGGAACAACAATTAGTTTTGTAAGTCAATCAGAAGATTTAAAGTCTAAATCTGTTGAAAAAGCTACTTTTACTTCAACCGCACCAACAGCATCAACCAGTATTGGTACTCCTATTCTTAGTATAGGTTTAGAGGTTAGAACAGTTAAAACTGAGGATGAAGGTATAGTCTCAGAAACAAAACAAATTAACAAAAACACTTTTTTAAACTCATATACTTTCACAAAAACCATTTCAACAAGTGATGATCCTAATTTTGTAGGAGCTGATGGTGACTTGTATATAGGAAATGCAAAAAATTTATTCTTTGGTTCAATAAATAATGTTCATATTACAGATGCACCTTTAAAAAATAATGACGGTTCTGAAATTCCATATATAACGGTAGATTCAAAAGACACTGAAGGTGAAACTAAAACCTTATATATTAGTACCAGAGAAAATATGTTAATAGGAGAACAACCTACAGGTACATTTTTTACATATTCTCAAAAATATATTTTGGAAACGTTGATACCTGAATTGGAAAACTTAGCAAACAACTACGTGGAAGAACCTGATCCAGATCTAACAAAAATTTTTGTAACTGCCGATAGTTATAGAGAGCAGGCAGAACTTTGGAAAAAAATTATTCAAGATAATGAAAAAACAAAGTTTGAAGCAAAAGATAAAAGCGAACAATACCGAGAAATGGTATTGTCAAAAATTACTGATTATGTACAGAATTCATTTGCTAGTGATACACTAAGTGTTGATGATTTATTAGCTATTGATGTATTGAGAGATTTAGTATCAGAAAATTTTGATTCTAATCGTTCATTTGATGCAGGTTTAGGAGAGTTTACCACATCTTTAGAAACAATTACAATTGTAGATAAATCATTTGAATATACCAAAGATTTTACTGACACAGCTGTAAAAGATAATGGAATTTTTGTTAACAATGCTGGTCGTAGTGACCGTAAGGTGATTGTGAAAAAAACATACGAATCAGACATAAATTTAAACACAATAGATAATAGTACCACTATATCTTACACATTAAAAGATGATAACAGAAACAATTTTTTAAGTGTAGATATCCTAAATATGTTTGATGGTAATGGGCCTGTTTTTATTACAAAAGGGGGGGCAACTTCTTGTCCTTACGAAGGAGAAACTACATCTCTTTTTTATGAAGAAGAAGGGTACAATGCAAACGAAATTGGAGAAGGAGGAGAAATACTTTCTGTTGCCACTAACGATGTTTACAAAGCTGATTTTAGTGTAGAAAAGCAATTAATAACAAATGTACCTGAAGATGATAGTGCAGTGTTTACGATACTTTTAAAAAATACAAGCCAAACGCAAAGTGACTTAGAATTTGTTTTAGATTATGATCCTACTTCATTAAACGGAGCAGAAATAAATCTTGAAACAAATGGTGTAAACGTTTTTTTACCATTTAATGAAACTATTGAGTTTCCTGTAGAAATATCTAAAACGTCTAGTTCAAGTATATACGACTATGAAAATATCCGTTTGTACTTATATAGTCCATGTGCTATTGCAGATGAAAAACGAGATAATTTTTTAGATATTTCTGCAAAGTTTAAAAAGTCATGTTCTAATGTTACAATTGCTTCGCCAGAAGAAAATTGGGTGTTTAACATAAATGAAGCTTATACTGGGTTTGGAACTTTAGAGCAAACTACCAATTCTTTACCAATAACCTTTACAGATTTTAGTACAGATTTTACAGGGTTTCAAAAGATAGAATTGCAATACAGGAATGCAAGTTCTTCTAATTGGATTAAACTTGCATCTTACAATACCGATACTAATTCTCAGAGCAGTGATGTAATTTTAATAAATGAATCAGACGCTGAAATTACTTACAATTGGGATATTGTAAATGATGAAATACCAGATGGTAACTATGAGTTTAGAGCGGTTTCTTATTGTACAAACAATATTATAAATACTTCTGCAGTAGTTTCTGGTACCATTAATTTAAACCCTCCTGTAGTATTTGGTACACCAAATCCAACAGACGGTATTTTAGATGTTGGAGAAGACATTACTTTACGATTTAATGAAGACATTTTAAAACGTATAACTTCTTCTATTTCTGTAACTGGTTTAAAAAACCAACAAGAAATAGACCATAGCGTATCTGTAAGGCTAGATGGTACTGGAAATCAAATAGAATTGCCAAACCAACGCATCAACAATCAGTCGTTTACTTTACAATTTTGGCACCAAAATGTAGCCACTAGTAAAGGGATTTTGGTGCAACAAGAAGACGGGATTCAGATAGCTGTTGATAACGATTTTGTTACTTTTTCTATAGGAGAACAAACGGTAGCCACACAAACAAATAACAAAAAAATAAACAGTACCCAGTACAATTTCTATTCTTTTGTATATGAAAACTCGAACACGCCAAAATTATTTATTTTCGAAAATGGAGAAATTTTAGTAGAAAAAGTTTTGTCAGAAAAACTAGATATCAATACCAGCGCTTCCATTTTTATTGGCGATCAAGGTGTATCGGGTAACATTCACGACATTCGTTTGTGGTCTCAGACGTTTACCCCTGCAAAAGCAACGGTAGCAAAAGATTTAACGTTAACAGGTAGAGAATTAAATTTAAAAGGTTATTGGAAGTTAGATGAAGGGAACGGAGTTACTGGTTTAGACAAAGCCAAAAGAAGAAATGCATTGGTTAATTTAAATTGGGATATTAAGCCAAAAGGAAATGGCTATGAATTTAAAGATAACGGATATTTAAGTTTAGAAAATGTTGGTTTTATTCAGCCTACTCATCTAGAGGATATTTCTTTGTCTTTTTGGATAAAACCAGACTTAAATTCAGTTGGAACTATTTTTTCTAATGGTGTAGGAGATGATTCTGATAGTGTAATGACCAACACTTTTAGAAATAAATGGTCTTTTGAGTATACCATTAATGGACAATTAGAATTGCATACTGAAGGAGCAGTATATCCTTTAACGATAGATCCATTAACAGCAAATACGTGGTCTCATATTGCAGTCTCTTTAAAAAGAGGAGGTTTTTTAACTACTTATGTTAATGCGAACCAAGTAAACGCAATAAGTGCAAGTAAAATAGGAGGTTTTACAGGAAGTAAAATTCTAGTAGGCGCAAAATTAAATCAGCAATCTATTCCAGATGTTGCTTCTAATTACTTTACAGGAAAGTTAGATGAAATTCGTTTTTGGAACACAGCAAGAACGCAAACACAAATTGCAAGAGATCGTTATTTTGAGTTAGACAAAACCACTCCAGGGTTGTTATTGTATTTAGACTTTAATAAAGAAGAGACGAATACCACCAATGGACCTAGATATTATCATGCCGATAGAAATTTAACGATAGGTAGTACATATGCAGTAATAAAAGAAGTTACTACGCAGCTATATGTAGACGATTCTCCAGCTATAAAACCACCACTAAAGTTCACAAATATTTCAAATACCGTAGTTATTAACGGCGATGAAATGATTATTCAGCCAGATTTAACCGACGAAGAGTGGAGTTTGTTTGAAGGAGAGATTCTTAATTTTACTGTAGAAGGTTTAACGGATGTATTTTTTAACAAACAATTGTCTCCGGTAACCTGGACAGCCTTGGTAAACAGACAAGAAATAGCTTGGTTTACCGAAGCACAGACTAAAGAAATTGTTGCACAGAAAAATGTTGGTGACCCATATCAGTTTACTATGGATATTGTAAATATAGGTGGCAGCAATCAGCCGTTTACTATAAGTGGCTTGCCAACTTGGATAACGCCTTCTTTTACTAGTGGAAGTGTTAGTGCAAATACCAACAAACAAGTAACATTTACGGTAGATGAAAACTTGGCGATGGGTAGTTATACAGCAGATATTTTCTTAGAAACAGCTTCTGGTTATAATGATAGATTGTCTTTTGAGTTGCGTGTGTTAACAGATGCACCAGACTGGTCTGTAAACCCAAGAGATTATGATTACAGCATGAATATTATTGGTAAAATAAAAATAGATGGCGATTTTTCTAGAGACACCTATACAAAAGTGGGTGCTTTTGTAAACGATGTAGCAAAAGGAGAAGCGTATTTAGAATACGATGCATTTTATGATTCTTATTTTGCATATTTAACCATATATAACGAGAATGCATTTAACGATAAGGTTACCTTTAAGTTATGGGATGCTGTAAATGGGAAAATTATCAATGCGTTTATTGGTTCAGAGACAATGATAGATTTTATGCAGAATACTGTTTTAGGTACCAGTAGCAATCCAGAGGTGTTTTCAAACTCTAGTGTAACAGAGCAAAATATAACCTTAAATAAAGGTTGGTCTTGGCTTTCTTTTTATGCAAAGGACACCAAATTTGCTTCGTTAGCAACTACACTTTCAAATTTAGATCTATCTGAAAAAGATGCTATTAAATCTCAATTAACATTTGCAAATTATGAAGATGGTCAATGGAATGGTAATTTAACAATGTTGTCTGTAGACAATATGTACAAAATAAAGTTGGCAAAAGAGAACAATTTGCGAGTTGTAGGTGAAGAGGTAGATCCTAAAACCTATACTGTAGATATCGCTGCTGGTTGGAATTGGTTGTCTTATCCAATACATAGAAACATTAGCTTGCAAGAAGCCTTGGCTTTTTATGATACAAGTGATGGAGATGTAATTAAAGATCAATTCAACTTTGCTATTTACGACCAAAATTCTGGTTGGCGAGGGTCTTTAGACTATTTAGAGTCTGGTAAAGGATACATGATAAAATCTGGAAAGACACAGGTATTTAAATATCCAGATGCTACCATAGCGCAAAGGAGAGAAGTAAGCACAAATCAGTCGGCTAACACGCAAGGCCCACAGCAGGAGTATTTTAGAAACTACAGTGCTACCATGAGTATAGTTGCAGAGGTAGTTGCGGATCAAGATTTTACAAATATTTCTGTATTTGACGCAAACAATATACTAAGAGGTATTGCAGAAATTGAAGAAATAGCAGGTAAAAAATATAGTTTTATTACTGTTTTTGGAGACCAGACAGAACCTTTGTATTTTGAGCTTTCTGATGGTTCTGAAAAAGTGAAATTAGTGGATGCTTTGCCATTTTTAGGCGATAAAGTAGTTGGTAATTTTACAGAACCATATGTGTTATCTTTAAAAGGATTGTCTGTAGATACTGCTGTTTTTAACGAAGCAAGTATATATCCAAATCCGTTTACAAATCAAATTACGATAGATGTTTCTGCTGAAAATGAAAAGCTTTCTAGTATTGAAATTTATAATACTATCGGAATTTCAGTGTATAAAAAGAAGGTATTAGGAATCAATAAAACAGTAGTAACTACCTCAGATTTTGCGAGTGGTATTTACTTGGTTCGATTGACAACAAATACCGGAAAAACAATGCTGAAAAAAATGATAAAAAAGTAAATTGATGAAAAGAGGTCTATACGTAGTTGTGTTTTGGTTTTGCGGAATCTCTTTTTACGCACAAACACCTAGTTGGAGTGTAACTGCCGCTGAATATCAATTTAGCATGACACTTACTACGTTTTTAACTATTAATGGCACTACCTTATCTTCTGCAGAAGATAAGGTTGCTGCCTTTATAGATGGTGAGGTACGCGGTGTAGGTAGTGTAAGCTATGTAGAAAGTTTGCAGAAATATGTGGCCTATTTAACTGTATTTGCAAACAAAAACAATGAAACAATTTCCTTTAAAGTGTATGATAGTGCCAATGATGTTATTGTTGGCATAGACAGAACAATACCTTTTGGAATTGACACTAATCTTGGCACTGTTTTTCAGTCAATTAGTTTGGCAGCACCCAAATTAAGTTCACAGGCATTACTTAGCTCTTTTGATTTAAAAGACGTTACAGAAATTAGTAATGTAATTCAAAATGATACTGTACAGATTATGGTTCCCACAACAACTGCTCTTTCAGAATTGGCAGCAAATTTTACAATAAGTACCGGAGCCAATATTTTTGTAGATAGAAAGAAACAGTTGCCAAATGTAACCAAACAAAACTATTTAGAACCCATTGTTTTCGAAGTACTTTCAGAAGACGAAGCCACCCTAAATAGTTATGTTGTTAATGTGCAAAAACAGCCTTTTGCTACAACTTTTGAGGCGATTTTGACATCAGAGCGAGCTGTCTATTCAAATCAAAATCCGTTAGAGGTTCTTTTGCAAGTAACTAAAAGAGTGTCTGCAGTAGATAAAAGTCATTTTAACACAGAAAATGCGGTCATTCAATCTATAGAAAAACAAGATAATTTAACTTATAAAATCAGTCTTGTAGCAATTGAGCAAGGTGAGTATTCTATAACATTGCCAGAAAACACATTGCAATCTTTAGACAATGAACCCAACCCAACGGCAACGCAACTCTATCTTATTTTTGATACAGACCAACCCTACATCACCTCTATAGAAAGAGTTTCGCCTTTGGCAGAGTTAACCAATGCCAATCAGTTAGAGTTTACGGTTACATTTAGTGAAGCTGTTGATGGTTTTATTCCAGAAGTAATTAACCCTGGTGTTTTTAATACGATCTACATAGAGCCTATTTCAAATGTAAGTTATAAGGTTTTACTTTCTGGTACACCATCTTTCACTGGGAGATTTTTTTTAGAAATTCAGGATTTGGGTATGGTTATGGATTATGCAGGAAATATTTTAAGAACCAATACAATTATCAGCAATAATGATTAAAAAACAACATTTTCTTTTGTACATCTGTTGTTGCTTTTTTTGGGCACATTCATTAAAAGCACAAGATCCTAATTGGTCTGTAAATCCGTCAGATTTTCAATTTAACATGACTTTTACTGCTTTTTTAAATGTAGATGGCATCGTTTTAAATAACACAACAGATAAAGTAGCGGCTTTTGTAGACGGACAGATTAGAGGTACTGCAAACCTAACCTATGTTGCAGCTTCAGATAAATATGTTGCATATCTTACAGCATATGCCAATACGAACAATGAAACCTTAACTTTTAAGATTTATAATAGCAATACAAGCACTATTGTAGACGCTGTAAATACAACTGATTTTCAAATAAATGCACAAAAAGGGAGTCTTTTTCAATCTTATGGCATTTCAAACACCTATTTAAATGAGTTTATTAATATAGTAGACTTTAATTTTAAAGGAGTTACCCCACAGTTAATAACGAATTCAGATACTACTTTTGATTTTATTTTACCACCAGGAACAAGTATTACAAATCTAACACCAACTTTTACAACTTCTAATAACGAAAAAGTTTTTTATAGAAAAGAGAGACAAGTTTCAGGAGTTTCTGAGATAGATTTTTCTGAACCTGTAACTTACACAGTGTTATCTGAGAGTGAGTCGGTTTTAAAGGAATACCGTATAAATGTTTTTGTAATTGATGAAAATTTTACCACCTCAGTAGCTTTAAATACCACCAGAGCGCAACATATTTCTTCGTTACCTGTAAAAGCGTCTGTAGCATTTTCTAAACCCATTACCGATTTTACTGAAGAAGATTTTAAGGTAGACAATGCTATTGTAATCGATTTAGAAAAGATTGACAATCAAAATTATATCGTAACTGTTATCCCTTTAGTTGAAGGGGACTTCTCTTTTCAACTAAAAAGGGGAAGTGTATTAGATGCAAACAATAAAACAAATTTACAGTCTAACAGTTTGTTTTTTTATTTTGATAAAAAACAGCCAATTCTAAAAGAAGTGTATGCAGGAATAAATGCTATACATTCTTTTTTTGAGATAGTTTTTAGCGAAGAGGTTATTAATGTAGATGCCACAGATTTTGTACTAACAGGAAGAGATACCTCAAAATTTAAGATAGAGATGGTTACTTTTATTGGGCCAGAAAGAGTACTAATAGATGTTGTGCCTTTAGTTGATAGCCAACAAACACCTATTTTTTTTATAGAACTATCGTCAGATACAGACATTACAGATCTTGCACAAAATAAGGTGATAAATCAAAAAATACAGTCTTATTTTATAGATTCAGAACCGCCCGTTTTATCGGTTAATGATTTTATTATACTTAATTTAAATACTGATGGTGTTGCAAACTTAACAATAGATTTAGTAGATACAGGCTCTTTTGATACCTATAATTTGAGTAGCTTATCTCTTTCTAAAACACTGTTTACTGAAGCAGATTTAGGAGAAAATCAAATAATTTTTAAAGCAACAGACCAAGCAGGTAATGTTTCAGAAATGACAATAATTGTTCTTGTTACAAATGATACGCTCTCAAATGAAGATGTTATTTTAGAAAAAATGCTTTCTATTTTTCCGAACCCTGTTGGCGATAAGTTGTTTGTTTCAATGGATGCAAGTATAGAAATTAAAAGTATTAGTCTTTTTTCTATTGATGGTAAAAAGTTGTTTTCAGAAAACAGTATCCCAAATTTTATTAATACTACTGTTCTTTCTAAAGGAATTTACTTTTTAAAAGTTCAAACAGATAACGTTTCTTTCACAAAAAAAATCATCAAGCATTAGAAATTTATTCTTGTTTTGTAATAATAGAGTGACAAAAATTAGTCACAAAAAAATCCGAAGTAATTCTTTTACTTCGGATTTTTTTCTTGGTGTATAAAGTGTTGAATCTATTTTTAATCAGAACCTTTTTTATTTGTTTGACTTGTAAAGGTACTTTCAAAAATTTTATCTGCGTTTGCAGTTTCAAAACCCTCTCTTCTGTGTTTTCTTTCAATTTTATTTTCGGGTAAATGTCTGAATTCAGGTAAAATTTTTCTTTCAGCAAATTCTACATAACTACCTGCAATTTTTTTGGTAATTCCCTCTGCAAATTCAGCATTACATAACTGAGAAATGGTAGCACTTTGCAACAATAAACCATCTCTACTTGTTTTAATGTAACCACCAGCATCACTTAATTTTACATCAATATTGTTTAAAAACATATTAAATTCTGCTAACGTATTATAACCTTTTGGCAAGCTATTTACGGTAATTGTGTAGTGATTTAAATAATACCTATTGTAAATAACCCACGCAGCATATTCGCTAACCTCCATTAATTTGCTATAGTCTTCTAAAGTTGGTATGCGCCACAAAGCAGCATGTAAATAACGATCTACTTCGTCTGCATTGTCTAAATTTAGACTGTCTACAGGATCTAAAGTTACTTCATCTGTGTAAGATTTTATTATTTTTTGAATCTCCTCAGAAAAGCTAGTAACCTGTAATTCGCTTATAAAGATTCTAGGGTATTTGTCATTTGGTGGTTTGTACCAATGTGCATTAAGCTTTTTTGTTTTAAAAAAGTAAGCATCTTCTTTGGTATAGCCATAATGTAGAAATATTTTTTCGAAAGAAGCAATCCCTAAATTAGCAACGCCCATTGTTCTAAAAGCAATGTGATCATTTTCTATATCTTCTTGCTTAGAAATAATGTTGTTTTCTACCAAAGCGGTTGTTATTTTTAGAACGTCTGGCACCCTTTCTTGATAGCGAGACATTAAGCCTTTTAAAACTTTATCTAATGTTTTCATTAAGTACTATGTTTTAATAGTGAAGATACAAAATATCATTTAGATTAAGAAAACTACTATTTTCAATGCTGTTTTTGAAAATGCAGTAACTATTTAACTTAAAGATCCGAAGTAAATGAATTTTACTTCGGATTTTTAAGACGTTCTAAAATTAGAAATTGAATTCAGTCAACTAATTTTAGATGACTCGCAATAAAACGCTCGTTTTCTATATACCCTGTAATTTCTCCGTTTCTAATTACGCTACAAAAACCGGTAGTTTCATCATGAGCATCCCCAAAATCATCAATAGAAAAACCATCAACAAAATAGGCTTTGTCATTAATTTTAACAGCCAAACTACAGCCTTTTTCAGAGTCTAAATTAAAATTACATTGTCCGCAAGAAATTGCCGCAACTTGGGTTGTTTCTTTTTTCGTATTACAAGCAAAAGCAATTGTAAAAACGGCAAGTAAAAGTATTTTTTTCATAATTGTTTGTTTTTGGTTCTCGATTACATTCGAGCTGACATTTCATTCAGTTTGTCATTTCTAACTTTTAGATACATCACATAAAGTTAGTTCTATTACTTACTGTTATGCGACTTCTCCTAACGTCGAAGTGACACAGGTTTGTGTTTTATTCGGATTTGTCATTTCGAGTGTTAACGAGAAATAATAGAAAACTGAATTTTATAATGTCTAGCATTTAGACGCTAAATTATAATTACTTTTTAGCGCTCCAACTATCTCTTAATCCTACAATTTTATTAAAAACCAAATGTGCTTTAGTAGCATCATCATCTACGTTAAAATAACCCATTCTTTGAAACTGAAAACGCTCTCCGATGGTTGCTGTTTGTAAACTAGGTTCTACAAAAGCAGTAATTACTTCTAAAGAATTCGGATTTATAAACTCCATAAAATCTTTGTCTTTATGGCTGTCTGGTGCTTCATCTAAAAACAACCTATCATAAGCCCTTACCTCTGCTTTAACAGCATGTTTGGCAGAAACCCAATGCAAAGTGCCTTTTACTTTACGCTTGCTTTCTTCTGTGTCCATGCCAGATTTTGTTAACGGATCATACGTACATTGTATTTCAATTACATTGCCATCGGCATCTTTGGTACAGCTATTTGCTTTTATAAAGTAGGCGTTTTTTAATCGAACTTCGCTGCCTAATTTCAATCTGAAAAACTTCTTGTTAGCTTCTTCTCTAAAATCTTCTTTTTCGATATAAATTTCTCTTGAAAACGGTACTTCTCTGCTGCCAAAACCTTCTTCATAATCATTGTAATTGGCATCCAATAGTTCTTCGGTATCTTCTGGGTAATTGGTAATTACTACTTTTACCGGATCTAAAACTGCCATTACTCTTTTAGCGGTTTTATTTAAATCTTCACGAATTTTAAATTCTAAAAGTGCAACATCAATTACATTTTCTCGTTTAGAAACACCAACCGTTTCTATAAAACTTCTAATAGATGCTGGTGTGTAACCACGTCTTCTTAAGCCAGAAATAGTTGGCATTCTAGGATCATCCCAACCTGCAACAACTTTGTTTTCTACCAACGTTAATAATTTACGCTTACTCATAATGGTATAGCTTAAATTTAAACGAGAAAACTCGCGCTGTTTTGGTAAAAGTGGATATGTTTCTTTGCTAAATGGATGTACATTTTCTTTAAACCAGTTGTACAAATCTCTGTGTGGTTTAAACTCTAAAGAACATAAAGAGTGCGAAATTTGTTCAATATAATCACTCTCACCATGCGTCCAATCATACATTGGGTAAATGCACCAATCATTGCCAGTTCTATGATGACTTTTATACATAATTCTGTACATCAAAGGGTCTCGCAATAACATATTCGGACTCTCCATGTCTATTTTTGCACGTAAAGTATGTTCTCCTTCCTTAAATTTACCGTCTTTCATACCTTCAAACAAGGCCAAATTTTCTTCAACAGATCTGTTTCTAAAAGGGCTATTGGTACCCACCTGTGTAGGCGTTCCTTTTTGCAAACGCATTTCTTCTGAAGATTGAGAATCTACATACGCCTTACCGTCTTTTATCAACAAAACTGCCCAGTCAAATAATTGCTGAAAGTAATCTGAAGAATAACACTCATTTGCCCAAGAGTATCCCAACCACTCGATGTCTTTTTTAATAGCATCTACATATTCTTGCTCTTCTTTTGCAGGATTGGTATCATCAAAACGCAAATTTACAGGCGCATTGTATTTTTTACCCAATCCAAAACTAATGCCAATAGCTTTTGTGTGGCCTATGTGCAAATATCCGTTTGGTTCTGGCGGAAAACGAAAACGCAAATTTTCTTTAGGCATTCCGTTTGCCAAATCATCCTCTATAATGTGCTCTATAAAATTAAGCGAATTCTTCTCTTCAGACATAAAGTATCAATAATAATTAAAGCACAAAATTACATAAAATAACTTGTATATTTCTAATTTGGGCGTTCCTTTCTCCTGAAGAAATTCAGTAGAAAGATCGCGCTTTCCGTTGTATCTTTTTTGTGCTTTTTTTGCCACTTCGTTTTACAAATAAAACCACAAAAAAGGATGCCACTTCAATCGCTAACGCAGGCAGTTTTGCTAGTTAAAGTTTTCTAAAAAGGATACTTTTATATTTTGTTGTAATTTTGCCTAAAACAAAATAGTTGTCTAAAAATAAATTTTCCTTTTCTTTAAATCACATTGCAATATCTGTACAAGATGTAAATGCATCAGTAGCTTTTTATCAAAAAGTATTGCAATTAAAAGAAATAGAAAACACGGCATCTAATTCAAAAACAAGATGGTTGCAGCTTAGTAATAACGTGCAATTACATCTAATACCAAGGCCAAATCTTAAAGTGATAACCAACAAAGCCGTTCATTTTGCAATTGCTATCAAAGAGATACAACCTTTTATAAACCATTTAACAGAATTAGACATATATTATTCTGATTGGACCAATACACTTGCCAAAGATTATGTTAGAAAAGACGGTATTCAACAAATTTATTTTAAAGATATTGATGGCTATTGGATTGAAGTAAATAATGATCGGTAACTTAAATTTTCCTTAGTTTTTATTGTAATTTTGTAACTATGAAGAAAGACGGAGAAAAAAAGCCAGATTTAGTTGTTTTTAACGAAGAAACGCAGCAATATGATGCTGCTTTAAAACCTTACGGAACATCGGCAAGTTCTCCGGTTATAAAACCGTTAAATACTGCTAGCTGGAAAAATGACGGAATTCAGCGTGTTAACAAACAACTAAAATCGAAGTTCGACGAGGTTAAAAAAGAGTACGAAGCATTACTGCAAAAGTTTCAGTACAACGATTTAATTTACAATGCGAAATTTAGTTTCGAACCTATATTTGGCGAAAATTACCATTTATACAACAATAAAAATGGCGAACCCTTTTTGTCTATCATTGATCCTAATCAATGTAGTTTCGAGTATTTAGGCTCTTTTAGGCTAAATACAGACAAAATGTGGGAAAAAATTGAAGAATAATTAAGTTTATAAAACACCACCTTTAGCGCACTAGAAAGGTTTTAAAGTTTCAAAGAAGTAATTAGTTCTCAATTGCGCTCGAACTGATAAAAAAATACATATGGGAACAATACAAGTAAACAATATTCGCCTTTTTACAAACCATGGTTGCTTAGAAGAAGAAGCAAAAATTGGTAGCGAATATCGAGTAGATGTTACGGTAAAGGCCGATTTAAAAAAATCTGCTAGAACAGATAATTTAGTAGATACGGTAGATTATGTGCATATAAATCATATCGTAAAAGAAGAGATGGCCATTCGATCTGAATTGTTAGAGCATGTGGCACAAAGAATTTTAGATCGTTTTTTTAAAGAATTAAAAATGATTAGAAAAGCAACGGTTTCTGTGGCAAAAATCAATCCACCAATTGGCGGAAATGTGTCCGAAGTAGTCATTGTGTTGTCAAAAAAGAGATAAGCGCAATAAAATCTTGCAGAATTTATAAATTTGGTTAAATTTGCAATCCAATTACATCTGGTGTCTTGGCCGAGCGGTTAGGCAATGGTTTGCAAAACCATGTACAGCGGTTCAAATCCGCTAGACACCTCAAGTCCCCCCAATTTTTTTAACAAAAAATTCGGGGGCTTTTTATTTTGCTAAAATTGAAATTTACTTTTCTCTGTTTTAAAAGTGTATTTCAACTTCGTAAAATTGTAGTTAAACGAAAAAAGTAATTTTTTTCATCTTCCCCCAATATTTTTGTGCTATTAACTTTTTAACCTAGTATTGTTATGTTATTACAAATTTTTCAGGAAGAAACTTCCGTTGCTTTAGCAACCGCTTTCGAAACTCAATTTACTGTTGTTGCTATTAGTTTAGCAGTCTTTGTATTTGTAGTTTTAAAAATTGCGAAACACTTAAGTAGAGTTAACCTTAGAGGTTAATTATAAAGAAAAGATTTGAAAGAATTTCTAACCTTTAGATTTTCTTAACAAAAACTTGATTTTTTTTCTACATCTTTGTGCTGTCTGCTTTTTTATATGCAGATAAGATCGTTAATGCTTATTGTTAATGATTTAAAGTTTTAGAATGAAAATATACCCTATAGAAACTGGAAATTTTAAATTAGATGGCGGCGCTATGTTTGGCGTTGTGCCAAAAAGTATTTGGCAAAAAACAAACCCAGCAGACAGTAATAATTTGATACCTATGAGCATGCGATGCATGTTAATAGAAGATGAAAATCGCTTAATCTTAATAGATACAGGTTTAGGTAGCAAACAATCAGATAAATTCTTTGGGTATTATTACCTATTCGGAAACTTTTCTTTAGACACTTCTTTAAAAAAATATGGTTTTCATAGAGATGACATTACCGATGTTTTTTTAACACATTTACACTTCGATCATTGTGGTGGCGCTATAGAATTTAATACTCAAAAAACGGTATTACAACCCGCTTTTAAAAATGCAAAATTTTGGTCTAATGCGAATCACTGGGATTGGGCTACAATGCCAAACGCAAGAGAAAAAGCCTCTTTTTTAAAGGAAAACATCAATCCTATAAAAGAAAGTGGACAGTTGCATTTTATAGATCAAAACTTTAAAAATCAAATTGGTTTTGATGTTTTATTTATGGATGGTCATACAGAAAAACAAATGTTGCCAAAGATAACTTACCAAGACAAAACCATTGTTTTTATGGCAGATTTGTTGCCAACAGTAGGCCATATACCTTTGCCTTATGTAATGGGGTATGATACAAGACCTTTACAAACAATACAAGAAAAAGAAGCTTTTTTAAAAGAAGCTGCAGACCACCAATATTACCTTTTTTTAGAGCATGATGCAACACATGAACTTTGCACAGTGCATCATACAGAAAAAGGAGTACGATTAAAAAACACCCATAAATTTACAGATATATTTAATTAAGATAATAAGATTATGAAACTTTTAAAGCCAATTTTTTACACTGCCGTTGCAGGACTATTTTTCACTAGTTGTAAATCAATTTCAACCATTCCTGTGCCAAGCGGTTCAGATGTTGTTATAAATGTTACCGCTAAGAAAGGAACTTTATCGGAAGATGAAATGAATAAATGGAGTCATGCAGACTTAGAAAAAGACTCAATTCCTGGTATGAGTATTGAAAAAGCATATCAATTTATATCAGATAAAAAAGGAAAACAAGTTATTGTTGGTGTTGTAGATTCTGGAACAGATTTAGCACACGAAGATTTAAAAGATGTTGCTTGGGTAAATGAAAAAGAGGTTGCTAATAACGGAATTGATGACGATAAAAACGGGTATGTAGATGATATTAATGGATGGAATTTTTTAGGAAGTATCTATAAAGAAAATTCAGAATATCAAAGAATTATTAACAACCCTTCGATAACAAATAAAGAAGAGGCAGCTCGTGCAAAGGCTTTTTATGATGAAAAAGTAGCTGCTGCAAAAACAAACAAAATGCGTTATGATCAAATGTTACAAGGGGTAACAAATGCAGATAACAGCATTTCAGAGCATTTAAATAATACAGATTATACCAAAGAAGAAGCAATGGCTATTGTAACAGAAGATCCTTCTTTATTACAAAGTTTAGCAATTGCAAAGCAAATGTATGGTTTTGGTTTGCCGTCTTTATCAGAAGCTAAAAACGAACTAACCAAACTAGTTACAAACGCTGCTAACTTATTAAATGGCGATACTGAAAAAACAGATTATAGAAGTGTACTTAATGATGATCCAAATACAATGGATGTTGTTGTTTATGGCGATAATAAAACAGGTCATTCTATTAAAGAAGAGGCACATGGTACGCATGTATCTGGTATTATAGGCGCAACAAGAAATAATGACATTGGTATTAATGGAGTAGCTACAAATGTTAAAATAATGGCAGTTAGAGCTGTGCCAGATGGCGATGAGTATGATAAAGATGTTGCTTTGGCAATACGTTACGCTGTAGATAACGGTGCAAAAGTAATTAATACAAGTTTTGGAAAGGGATATTCGCCGAAGAAAGAATGGGTTTATGAAGCCATTAATTATGCCGCTTCTAAAGATGTGTTAATTGTTAATGCTGCCGGCAATGATGCTAAAAATATTGATGTAGAAAAAACATTTCCTAATGATTCTAAAGATTTAATGACAGAAATTTCTGACAATGTTTTAACTGTTGGGGCAATGAGTTTAAACTATAACGAAAAACTAGTTGCTACATTTTCTAACTATGGTAAAATAAATGTTGATGTCTTTGCACCAGGTGTTCAAATACACTCTACAACTCCAGAAAATGAGTATCAAAAGTTTAGTGGTACTTCTATGGCAGCTCCATCTACAGCAGGTGTTGCAGCATTAATACGTTCTTATTATCCTAAATTATCTGCTAGCCAGGTTAAACATATTTTAATGAATTCTGGGATTAAAATTAATTTTGATGTTATAAAACCAGGTTCTCAAAGTAGAGAAAATCCAACAGGAGAAAAAGTAGCGCTTTCAGAATTATCTGTTTCAGGTAGAGTTGTAAATGCATACAATGCCTTAAAAATGGCAGATGCAATTGTAAACGGAAAAAAATAAAGAATATATAAACAGCGGTATGTAGCCGCTGTTTTTTATTTTTATAGCAAACTAACCAAATCAACAACAAAATGAAAAAAATACTTTTCTCACTTCTTTCTTTGGCATTATTAGTTTCGTGTGCAACTTCAAAAGAAGCCAACTCACCTAAAACAAATGTTAAAGAAGTTTCTTCAACAAACTATTGGCAGCAGCACATAGATTATACGATGGATATTGATGTAGACGCAGCAAAACATCAATACAAAGGAACTCAAAAAGCCGTGTATACCAATAATTCACCAGACGATTTAAATAAAGTATACTACCATTTGTATTTCAATGCATTTCAGCCAGGTTCTCAAATGGATGTTCGTTCGTTAAATATTAAAGATCCAGACGGACGTGTGCAAGACAGAATTAGCAAATTAACACCTAGTGAAATTGGGTACATAAAAGTAAATTCTTTAAAACAAAATGGTGCTGAAGTTTCTTTTGAAACTGTAGGAACTATTTTAGAGGTTACGTTAAATTCGCCCATAAAATCTGGTGAAAGTGTAACATTAGACATGCAGTTTGATGCGCAAGTACCATTACAAATTCGTAGATCTGGAAGAGATAGTAAAGAAAATGTTGCTTTGTCTATGGCGCAATGGTATCCTAAAATGGCAGAATACGATTTTGAAGGATGGCATACACCACCTTATATTGCAAGAGAGTTTCATGCAGTTTGGGGTAATTTTGATGTAAAAATTTCTATTGATAAAAATTACACTGTTGGTGGTACCGGATATTTACAAAATCCGCAAGAAATTGGTCATGGTTACGAAGATAAAACAAAGCCATTAAATGTGCCAAATACACCAAAATTAACTTGGCATTTTAAAGCACCAAACGTACATGATTTTATGTGGGCTGCAGATCCAAATTACGTGCATGATTTGTTGACAATGGAAAACGGAATTGATTTGCATTTTCTTTACAAAAAAGATTTAGAGCCTGCATATCTTAAAAACTGGAAAGATTTACAGCCAAAAACGGCTGAGTTAATGACGTATTTTTCAGAAAACATAGGACAATATCCATACAAGCAATACTCTGTGATACAAGGAGGAGATGGTGGAATGGAATATGCAATGTCTACCTTAATTACTGGACAGCGAAAATTTGGAAGTTTGTTAGGCGTTACCGCACATGAAATGGCACATACTTGGTTTCAATTTTTATTAGCAACTAATGAAAGTAAACATCCTTGGATGGATGAGGGTTTTACTTCTTATATTTCATCAAAAGCAATGGCTAAATTAGCAGGTAAAGAAGATAAAAATCCGAATGCGGGACCTTACAGAGGTTATAACTATATGGTTTCTTCTGGTTCCGAAGAGGTGTTAACTACACACGCAGACAGATACAATACCAATAGAGGTTATAGTTTTGCGAGTTATGGCAAAGGAAGCATGTTTTTAGCGCAATTAGAATATATAATTGGTGCAGAAAATACTGCAAAAGGTTTGAAAAAGTATTTTACAGATTTTAGTTTTAAACACCCAACACCAAACGACGTTAAACGTTCTATGGAAAAAGTTTCTGGAATTCATTTAGATTGGTATTTAAATGAATGGACACAAACACTACACACCATAGATTACGGAATTAAAGCCGTAGAAGGAAGTAAAATTACTTTAGAAAGAATTGGGCAAATGCCAATGCCTATCGATATTGATGTGGTGTATACAGACGGTACAAAAGAGTCTTTTAACATTCCGTTACGAATGATGCGCGGAAACAAACCTACTTCGGCAACACTTTTAGAAGATTGGGCTTGGGCACATCCAACCTATACTTTTAAAACGAACAAAGCTGTAAAGTCTGCAACGATAGATTCACTTAATTTAATGGCAGATGTAAATGCTGACAATAATGTTTTTGAGGTGAAGTAAACTTAGAAACTATTTACATAAAAAATCTCACAAGCATTTTTGTTTGTGAGATTTTTTTATGAGTTTTAAATTCTAATTATGAATAAGGTTTTCTATTTTTTCGTTTGGAATAAATCCTTTTAACATTAAAAAGACACCACAGATAATTAAAATAATGCCCATAATTTTTTTGACACGAAAAATTACAGGAGGTGTCATTTTATTTTTCAATTGTTTTGCTAGAAATATTTTCCCTAAATCGGTTATAAAGTAGCCTAATAAGATGGTGCCAAAATACCAAAAAATTGCATTCTGATTCATTTTAAGAGTTGGTGCAATTACCAATACCGTACCTAGCCAAAAAGCCAAAACACCGACATTAATAAAGTTTAAGAAGAAACCTTTAAAGAAAAGTTTAATATAGTTGTTTTTTAAAATTGGTACTTCAAGGCTTTTTGCAGATTCTAATGCCTCTTTTTTATTCTGCTTTTCGAAATACGTAATAAGTCCGTATATGATGAGAACCAAACCTCCAATAAAAAATAACCTTGGGTCGTCTTTAATTTTTTCTAACAAAGATCTACTGCCGTAATAAGCAATTAGTATAAAAGATAAATCGCCTAAAATTACACCCAAATCAAATACAATAGCAGCTCTTGCGCCTTTTAAAATACTGGTTTGAATCAGCATAAAAAATACGGGTCCAATCATAAAAGCCATAAAAAAACCAATAAGGAAAGCGTTTTTAAAGTCGTATATATCCATTGTATAAAGGTAATTATTTACGAATGATTTGCCAATCTAGAGTTTGAAAATTTATTTTAAAAAACTTAATTTATTTTTTTCTTTCAGATTTGTCATTTCGAGTGTTAACGAGAAATCCCATAAAGCGGGTTTAGTTTTAGTCTAGACTCTAGGCTCTATCATCTAGTCTCTTTTTAGTTTCTCACTGTTATGAGACTTCTCCTATTGTCGAAGTGACAGGGTATGTATTTCAGTTAGTTCTGTCATTTCGAGTGTTAACGAGAAATCTCATAAAGCGGGTTTAGTTTTAGTCTTGTTTCTAGAGTCTAATATTCTAGTCCCTTTTCTGTTTCTCAGTGTTATGAGACTTCTCCTATTGTCGAAGTGACAGGGTATGTATTTCAGTTAGTTCTGTCATTTCGAGTGTTAACGAG
>NZ_CANMFI010000003.1 GCF_947497125.1 uncultured Polaribacter sp.
CAGATATTAATGCTCTAGTCTTTTTTAATATAGAAGATACCGCTAAAAAGCGGCATAAGCGATTCACACGCTTTTCACAAAAAGTGAAAAGTGTTTTTGTTTAGATGGGTATTTATCTAAAACAATAGTTCAGATATTAATGCTCTAGTCTTTTTTAATATAGAAGATACCGCTAAAAAGCGGCATAAGCGATTCACACGCTTTTCATAAAAAATGAAAAGCGGTTCTCTGCTTACATGTTTCGTCGGTATTGCCCGCCAACTTTAAACAACGCTTCTGTTATCTGCCCTAAAGAACAATATTTTGTTGCTTCCATTAACTTTTCAAATAAGTTATTATTCTGAATTGCAGCTTCTTGTAAAATAGCAATTTGCTCTACAACTTTGTTTGGATTTGCTTTGTTTAACAACTCTTTGGTTTTAATTTGATATTGCTTTTCCGCTTCAGTTGCTCTAATTACTTCCGCTGGTTGAACCGTTGGTGATCCTTTAAAGCTCAAAAAAGTATTTACACCAATTATCGGAAATTCTCCATTGTGTTTTAAGGTCTCGTAATATAAACTTTCTTCTTGAATTTTAGAACGTTGATACATCGTTTCCATCGCACCTAAAACACCACCACGTTCTGTAATTCTATCAAATTCATTTAAAACAGCCTCTTCTACCAAATCGGTTAATTCTTCAATTATAAAAGCACCTTGAATTGGGTTTTCATTTTTTGTCAATCCTAATTCTTTATTGATGATTAGCTGAATTGCCATCGCTCTTCTTACAGATTCTTCTGTTGGTGTTGTAATCGCTTCATCATACGCATTTGTATGCAAAGAGTTACAGTTATCGTTAATTGCATATAGCGCTTGCAACGTTGTTCTAATATCATTAAAATCGATTTCTTGTGCGTGTAAAGAACGCCCTGAAGTCTGAATATGATACTTTAACATTTGTGCTCTTGGGTTTGCTCCGTACTTATTTTTCATTGCTTTTGCCCAAATTTTACGAGCAACTCTACCAATTACTGAATATTCTGGGTCAATTCCGTTTGAGAAAAAGAACGATAAATTCGGTCCGAATTTATTAATATCCATTCCTCTTGATAAATAATATTCTACGTAGGTAAATCCGTTAGATAATGTTAGCGCCAATTGTGTAATTGGGTTGGCACCAGCTTCTGCAATATGATATCCAGAAATAGAAACCGAATAAAAGTTTCTAACTTGTTTTTCAATAAAATATTCTTGTACATCACCCATCAAACGCAACGCGAATTCCGTTGAAAAAATACAGGTGTTTTGTGCCTGATCTTCCTTTAAAATATCGGCTTGTACCGTTCCTCTAACTTGTGCTAAGGTGTCTTTTTTTATTTGTTGATATACGTCCGAAGGCAACACTAAATCACCAGTTAAACCTAAAAGCATTAAACCTAAGCCATCATTTCCTTCGGGTAAATTTCCTTGATAAGTTGGTCTTTCTAATCCTTTTGAATCGTAAATTTCTTTAAATTTCGCTTCAACTTGTTTCTCTAACTTGTTTTCTTTGATGTATTTCTCACAATTTTGATCGATGGCAGCATTCATAAAAAAACCTAATAACATTGGTGCAGGACCATTAATGGTCATAGAAACTGAAGTCATGTGATGGCTTAAATCGAAACCAGAATACAGTTTTTTAGCATCGTCTAAACAGCAAATAGAAACTCCTGCATTTCCGATTTTTCCGTAAATATCTGGTCTTTCACCAGGATCGTTTCCGTATAAAGTAACAGAATCAAACGCAGTAGATAAACGTTTTGCATCCATTCCTAAACTTACATAATGAAAACGTCTGTTGGTTCTTTCTGGACCACCTTCACCAGCAAACATTCTTGTAGGATCTTCACCTGTTCTTTTAAATGGGTACAATCCTGCTGTAAATGGGAATTCTCCCGGAACATTTTCTTGTAAATTCCAACGTAATAAATCGCCCCAAGCTTTGTATTTTGGTAGGGCAATTTTCGGAATTTGACTGTGTGAAAGCGATTCTGAATGTGTGTCTATCTTAATTTCTTTATCACGTACTTTAAATGTGTAAATAGGATCTTTGTATTTCTGAACTTTTTCTGCCCAGTTTAAAATGATTTCCCAATTGTATGGATCTAAATTTAATTTTACTTTTTCGAATTGTGCGATTAATAATTTTAAAAAGTCTTTGTCATCTTGAGCGGAGTCGAAAGACAGGATCTCATCGTTATCTAAACCAGATTTAGTAATAAAAGACTTCTCGACTGCGCTCGAAGTGACATCAATTAAAGATAAAATAGTTTGATGAATTCCATATAGTTTTTGAGCTACTACAACTTGTGCATCAACTTGCGCATCATAACCTCTGTTGTTTTCTGCAATTTCAGATAAATAACGGACTCTACTTGGCGGAATTACAAAGATTTTTTCAGACATTTCTTTGGTAATTTCCATGCTCGATTTTAAGTCGGCATTTGTCTTTTCTACCAATTTGTCCATAATACGTTTATACAACGTATTCATTCCTGGGTCGTTAAATTGTGATGCGATTGTTCCAAAAACAGGCATGTCATCCATATGAATATCCCACAGATTGTTATTGCGCATGTATTGTTTTTTTACATCGCGAATAGCATCTAAAGCACCACGTTTATCAAATTTATTAATGGCAACTAAATCTGCAAAATCTAGCATGTCAATTTTTTCTAATTGTGTAGCAGCGCCAAATTCTGGGGTCATTACATACAAAGAAGTATCAGAGTGTTCTATGATTTCTGTGTCTGATTGCCCAATACCAGAAGTTTCTAAAATAATTAAATCAAACTCAGCTGCTTTTAAAACTTGTACAGCTTCATTTACGTATTTAGACAACGCTAGATTAGATTGACGTGTTGCCAAAGAACGCATGTAAACGCGCTCGTTATTAATGGCATTCATACGAATTCTATCACCTAAAAGTGCGCCACCAGTTTTTCTTTTTGACGGATCTACAGAAATTAACCCAATCGTTTTTTCTGGAAAATCGATTAAAAAACGACGCACCAATTCGTCTACCAAAGAAGATTTTCCTGCTCCACCAGTTCCTGTAATTCCTAAAACAGGAGTTTTAGAGTTTTTATTTTTAGTATGAATTTTTTCTAAAGTACTTTTTGCAACTTCAGGAAAGTTTTCTGCAGCTGAAATGGTTCTTGCAATGCTGCCAATTTCTTTTTTTGCTAAATCATCAATAGTTATGTTTAGTTTGTCACCAACGGCAAAATCAGAAGTCTTTACCAAGTCGTTAATCATCCCTTGCAAACCAAGTTCGCGTCCATCATCTGGAGAATAGATACGTGTAATTCCATAGTCCATCAATTCTTTAATTTCTTCAGGAAGAATAACACCGCCACCGCCACCAAAAATTTTAATGTGCTCCGCATTTTTTTCTTTCAATAAATCGAACATGTATTTAAAATACTCGTTGTGCCCACCTTGGTAAGAGGTAATTGCAATGGCATTTGCATCTTCTTGAATGGCACAGTTTACCACTTCTTCTACACTTCTGTCATGTCCTAAATGTATCACTTCAACCCCAGTAGATTGAATAATTCTGCGCATAATATTTATGGCAGCATCATGACCATCAAAAAGTGCAGCAGCAGTTACAATTCTAACTTTATGTTTGGGTTTGTAAGTCGGTATTTGTTCCATTCGTAATAAATGTTTATTTTTAGTCTTGCAATTTACGGAAATCTTAAAAACTTACATGAATCTTTGTCTTTTTATTAATTGTAATTCGTGATTTTTAACTTAATTTTATACTAATGGTGTGGCATAATTATTGATTAATAAAAAGTAGAATCTTTAAACGATTAGATATGAAATATATAAAAATGTTATTGGTAATTGCAGTAGTAGTTTTTTCGTCATGTAATACTGTTAAAGTTGTCACAGATTACGATGCCAAAGTAGATTTTGATCAATACAAAACATTTGCATTTTACAAACCAGGTATTGACAAGGCCGAAATTTCTGATTTAGATAAAAAAAGAATTTTAAGAGCAATAGAATTTGAATTGACAGCAAAAGGATTTGTAAAATCTGAAAACCCAGACGTTTTGGTAAGTATTTTCACAAAATCTAGAGAGCGTGTAAACGTCAATCAGAACAATTTAGGTTATGGCTTTGGATGGGGTTGGGGTTGGAATCCTTGGATGTTTGGAGGAGGTATGAACAATACCGTAAATATCTCTCAATATTCTGAAGGAACTTTATTTGTAGATTTTATAGACAAAGAAAAGAAAGAGTTAGTGTGGCAGGGGATAGGTACAGGAGCTTTAAAGATTCAGAATAGAGAAAAGAAAGAAGCGAGAATAAAAGAGTTTGTGAAAGAAATTATAGCTAAATTTCCACCAGGAGCTGAAAACAAATAATTCAAAAGCGTTCGTTTAGAGCGCTTTTTTTATGTTTTAAAATGATATTTTTGCAGTATGTATAATAAAAGAATTCCTTTAGAAGATGGCGATTTCTATTTTAATGAACAAGGGTATCGTGTTTTTACAGCTCAGTTTCATCTAAAAAGAGGTTATTGTTGTAAAAGTGGTTGTAAACATTGCCCGTATGGTTATGATAAAAAAACAGATAGTTTTATTAAGTGACTTTCTTGCTAATTTAGTTTCAAAGAAGTAAACAAATTCAATACAATGATAAAAAAAATAATAGTTTTAGTGTTTGCAATTCAACTAGTAGGTTGTGCAGAATTACACAAGGTGGTAAGTAATTTGCCAAATGGAGCTAGCTTGTCTGAGCAACAAATAGGCAATGGTTTAAAACAAGCTTTAGACAATGGTATTAAAAATCAGGTATCTAAACTAACGGCCCAAAATGGCTTTTATAATAATGATTTGGTAAAAATTTTATTACCAGAAGAGTTACAGGCGGTAGATAAAGGTTTGCGTAAAATAGGTTTAGGTAATTTAGCAGATGAAGGGATTAAGGTTTTAAATAATGCTGCAGAAGATGCTGTAAAAACAGCTACACCTATTTTTGTGAATGCTGTAAAGGAAATGACTTTTACAGATGCAAAAAATATTCTTTTAGGAGAAACCAATGCAGCTACAAATTATCTTCAATCAAAAACACAGCAAGACTTGCAACAAAGTTTTATGCCAGTTATAAAGGAGTCTTTTGGTAAAGTGGGTGCTGATAAGATTTGGTCTAATTTAATTGCAAAGTATAATTCAATTCCTTTTGTTAAAAAAGCAAATCCAGATTTAACATCATATGTTACAGATCAGGCTTTAAAAGGTGTTTTTACGATGATTGCTTTAGAAGAAAAAGGAATTCGTGAAAAAACAGGACTTAGAAATACAAAATTGTTGCAGCAGGTTTTTGCGCTTCAAGATTCGAAATAATTATTTATAAAATAGATTTAAGGTGTTACAATATGTAACACCTTTTTTTTGCCTTTTTGTTTTTACATTTATTAACAGGTAGTTTCGGTTTTACAACAAAAAAAAACAATTTCACAACCTTTTTTAGGATGCATACGATAATTCAAATAAATTTAGATGAAACTTTAAAATTGATGACCAATGTTTTATTTAAACCGTTTGTATTTATGCGTTAGTGAAAAAAAGTTAAAAGAAGATTACATCAGATTGGTTGAAGAGTCTGATAATTATAGATTTGTAGATGAGGTTAAAAGTGATATGGCAGCTTTTAGAGCTATGAAAATTCTTGAAAAACTAAATAAAGTTAGTTTTTTAGAGAACGGTATTTCAAAAAGTAAATTTTAATGTTTTTTTAAAATTTCTGCCATTTCATTTTGAAGTTCTTTTGCTTTTGTTGCAGCCTTTTCTGCAAAATCTAACCCATTAGAGGCGTATATAATTCCTCTAGAAGAGTTAATTAAAAGTCCGACATTGTCATTCAATCCATATTTACAAACGTCTTGTAAATTACCACCTTGAGCACCAACACCCGGAACTAATAAAAAAGAAGTAGGAACTATGTTTCTAATTTCTTTAAAATATTCGGCTTTAGTTGCCCCTACCACATACATTAAATTTTCACTATTTTTCCAGTTTTTAGAAGTTTCTAAAACTTCTTTATATACTTCTTTTCCGTTTATTTTTTTTGTTTGAAAATCGAAAGCTCCTTCATTAGAAGTTAAGGCTAACAGAATGGTGTGCTTGTCTTTAAAAGCTAAAAAAGGTTCTATAGAATCTTTACCCATGTATGGTGCAACTGTTACAGAATCGAAAGCTAAGTCTTCAAAAAAAGCTTTCGCATACATAGAAGAAGTGTTGCCAATATCACCACGTTTTGCATCTGCAATAGTATATATTTCTGGGTGCTTTTCATTTAAATAGTTAATTGTTTTTTCTAGAGATTTCCAGCCTTTAATACCATAAGCTTCGTAAAAAGCAGTATTTGGTTTGTAGGCAACACATAATTGATGAGTTGCATCAATAATTGCTTTATTAAATTCAAAAATAGGATCGGCTGTTTTTAGTAAATGTGCCGGAATTTTGTTTAAGTCGACATCTAAACCAATACATAGAAAAGATTTCTTTTGCTTAATTTGATCAATAAGTGCTTGTGTTGTCATTTTGTTTGCTGAAAAAAAATAGTTATGCAAAAGTACTTATTTTTTGTTTTTAAAAATAAAATTGTGCTGTAAGTATTTAATATCTTGCAAGACTAATTTTTTAAAGAGAATAACAGATGATAAAAAAAGTATGTTTCCTATTAACAATTGTTTTTGTAAGTTGTAATTGTAACTCGCCAACAATTTTTACAGAAGAAGCTTTAAGTGAAAAAGTATATAATTTAAAGGATGAATCTTTTCTTTTTAAAGACATTCTAGCTAAAAATAAAGGAAAAAAGATTTTAATTGATGTTTGGGCTTCTTGGTGCAGAGATTGTTTGGTTGGTTTGCCCAAAATAAAGCAGATACAGCAAGATTTTTCTGAGGTTGCTTATGTTTTTTTATCTGTTGATGAGCGAACAGCTTCTTGGAAAAGAACCGTAGAAAAGTATAACATAAGTGGGCAACATTATAATTTACCCAAGGGAATGAAAAAGGGTGATTTAGTCCGTTTTTTAAAAGTAAGTTGGATTCCTAGGTATTTAGTAATTGATGAAAATGGTAAAATCCTTGTTTTTAAAGCAACAAACGCAAAAGATTCTCAAATTACAAAAGCTTTAAAATCTTAAATATAAAACGTTTTAGTAACTATTTGAGATAATCAGTTTCTTTTCTTTTTTCATTTCTTAAATTTACATCAAAATAAAATAGTAGTAAAAACCTTGTTTAGGGTAAAAAAAATATAATTATGAGAGCAAAAATAGTAGCTGGAAACTGGAAAATGAATAATGATAAGAAAGAAAGTAAGCAGCTTATAAAAGATTTAAAAAAATCGATCAAAAGATTGAAATTTAAAAATACACGTGTCATTGTTGCGCCAACTTTTGTTAATTTATCATCTTCAATAAAAGCGGCTAAAAAATCTAGGGTAGAGGTAGTTGCACAAAATATGCATCATGCAAAAAACGGAGCATATACTGGAGAAATTTCTGCAGATATGTTAAAGTCAATCGGAATTAAGACTGTTATTTTAGGACATTCTGAACGAAGAACTTATTTTAACGAAACAGACGCTTCTTTGGCTTTAAAAGTTGATGCTGTTTTAGCGAATGAATTAGAAACTATTTTTTGTTTTGGAGAGCTTTTAGAAGACAGAAAAGCTAACAATCATTTTGCTGTTGTAGAAAGTCAATTAACAAATGCATTGTTTCACTTAAACGCATCTGCATGGAGTAGTATTGTTTTAGCTTACGAGCCTGTTTGGGCTATTGGTACTGGCGAAACAGCAAGTGCAGAACAAGCTCAAGAAATGCATGCTTTTATTAGAGGCATTATTGCTAAAAAATACACAACAGAGGTAGCAGATGCTGTTTCTATCTTATATGGTGGTAGTGTAAAGCCAGCAAATGCAGAAGAAATTTTTTCTAAACCAGATGTAGATGGTGGTTTAATTGGTGGAGCAGCATTAAACGTAAACGATTTTACAGGAATTATTAAAGCAATCTAATTCGTATTTTCTAAAAGAAAACCAATAAATTTGCATCAAGATACTAATTATCTTGATGCATTTTTTTTATCACATTTTTTATGGACAATATTTATATAGAATATAATTTTACAGCAACCCCAAAGGAACCCGCAACAGAAATTTTAATTGCAGAACTTGGCAATGTTGGTTTTGAGAGTTTTGTTGAAAATGAAAATGGTGTAACAGCCTATATTCAGAAAGAAGTTTGGAAAACAACTATTTTAGATGATATTTTTATTTTAAATTCTGATGAGTTTTCTATAGAATACAATCAGAAAGAAGTTGCGCAAACAAATTGGAATGCAGAGTGGGAAAAGAACTTTTCGCCAATTCAAGTAGATGATTTGGTAAGTGTTAGAGCTCCTTTTCATCAGAATCCTAATTTAAAATATGATATTGTTATAGAGCCAAAGATGAGTTTTGGTACAGGGCATCATGAAACGACACACATGATGATTCAGCATCTCTTAAAATTAAATTTAGAAGATAAAAAAGTTTTAGATATGGGTTGTGGTACTGGTATTTTGGCAATTTTTGCTGAAATGAAAGGTGCGAATCCAATTGATGCTATTGATATTGATAACTGGTGTTATGAAAACTCTTTAGAGAATGTAACACGTAATAAGTGTACTAACATTAGTGTTTATGAAGGAGATTCATCTTTATTAACAAATAAAAAGTACGATGTTATTATTGCCAATATTAATAGAAATATTTTATTAATGGATATGCAAATCTATACAAACTGTTTACATGAAAATGGTGTTTTACTTTTAAGTGGATTCTATCAAGACGATATTACTATCATTGATGCAGAGGTATCTAAATACAATTTAAAATTAGAGACTTTTATTGAACGAAATAATTGGGTTGCTTTAAAATATAATAAATTGTAATTTTGTAAGTATGAGTACAAAAGAAAAAAAACAAGAACAGGTAGATGTTTTAGAACAGCAAGTTAATCAGCATGAGATTGTTTTGCATAATGATGATGTAAATACCTTTGACCATGTGATAGATTCTTTAATTGATGTTTGCGATCATACCTTGGTGCAGGCAGAACAATGTGCAACATTGGTTCATTATAAAGGAAAATGTACCGTAAAATCTGGTGAGTATAAAGATTTAGAGCCAAGATGTTCTAAATTGTTGCAATTGGGTTTATCTGCAGAATTAGTTTAGGGATGGATAATGTTTTTAAATATTACCAGTTTTCTACTTTTTTTAAAGATAATTCTGGCGCTTTTTCAGGAAATGAAATAAGCTACACTTCTTTAAATGACACTCATTTTTTAATTTTTGAAAAAAAGAATACTTCATACGTACTTTACGTATCTAAATACCTGCAGAGAAGCGATATCGGTGTTGAAAAGCCATTAATTTTAGAGTTGTTGGTAGAAGACTATGATAAAAGTTTACCAGAACATCGTTTAATGATTAAGCAATACTTATATTAAGTAATTCTAGGGAAAATTTAACCAATTTCTTTGCTGTAATTTATAAATATTAAGCACAAAAAAACCGTAACAAATTAATGTTACGGTTTTTAGTACTGAAGGCGGGACTTGAACCCGCACGGCCATTACTGACCACTGGATTTTAAGTCCAGCGTGTCTACCAATTCCACCACTTCAGCATTGGTATTTTGAATAGAGCGAAAGACGGGATTTGAACCCGCGACCCCCACCTTGGCAAGGTGATGCTCTACCCCTGAGCTACTTTCGCAGTCTTTATTTTTATGAACTAAACTCTTAAAAAAGATAAACTAGAATATCTAATTATTAGAGCGGTGCAAATATAGTAAGTTTTGTGTCTTTTGCAAATTATTTTTTTACTTTTTTTTAAAAATAAATGAAGTTTTTTATAAGTACTTCTTTATGAGTTGCTAAAAAATATTTTATTTTTTTAATTAAAATAAAAGAGGGAATTCTATTTAAAGAAATCCCTCTTTTAATGATTTATCATTTGATAATGCTAACGTTTTAGATACCCAACGCCTGTCCACCACCAATTTGGATAGTTTCTGCAGTAATAAAAGCAGCATCTTTACTTGCTAAGAAAGATACAACACCTGCTACATCTTCTGGTTTACCTAATCTACCTAACATAATATTGTTTGCCCAAGAAGCAAAAACTTCTGGTTTTGTAGCTTTAATTTGTGCATGAAAAGGGGTGTCTATAGTTCCTGGAGAAACTGCATTTACACGAATACCATATTCTGCTAAATCTTTAGCCAAAGCTCTTGTAATTGCGTGAACACCTGCTTTAGAAGTTCCGTAAATACCTGCCCCTGGTCCACCTGCATTCCAACCTGCGTTAGAAGTATAGTTAATGATAGATGCATTATCACTTTTCTTTAAAAAAGGAATTGCCGCTCTAGATGCAAAAAAAGCTGAATCTAAGTTTAATGCCATTACAAATCTGTAAAATTCAGTAGTCATTTCCTCGAAACGAGATCTACCCCCTAATCCACCTGCATTGTTTACAAGTACATCAATTTTACCATATTTTTCTCCTATTTTATTAATGTTAGCAGTTACTTCATCTTCTTTAGTAACATCAAAACCATAATATTCTGCGTTAATACCAGCGTCTTTTAATTCTTTTAATCTTTCAACACCTGCTGCGTCATCTATACCATTCATTATTACGGTATATCCATCATGACCTAGTCTTTTGGCTACTTCAAAACCAATACCTCCTGTTGCTCCTGTTACTATTGCTACTTTACTACTTGTATTACTCATAATTATATAATTTATACTTTAATAATTTATTTTATTCTTTTACTGGGCCAATATTTTTTATGAAGAAAAATATTGATAAAACTCCTAAAACGACTGATACGCAAATTGCAATAAACGCTGGTGTATAAGAACTAGTTGTTATTTGACCAACAAACCAGTTCATAATCATCGGAGATACTGCTGCAACAGTTCCTGCTAAACCTGCTAGTGTGCCTACTGAAGGTCCTTTAAATAAATCGCTAGAAATTGTTTGAATATTACCAATTGCAAATTGAAAACCAAATAAAGCTAATCCTGCAAAATAGATAAACATCATAAAATCATCTGCTTTTACCAAAGTAATAATACATACGAAAGCGATTAGAATCATAAGACCACCTAAAGAAATTGTTATTTTTCTTGAGATATCAACACTTAACTTTTTCATCAACTTACCTGTAAATACTCCACCTAATATACTACCAACAGCTGCCATTAAGTAAGAAATCCACATTGTATCTGCAATCTGTTCTATACTTAAATTGTATTTGCTATTTAGATATATTGGCATCCAACCTGCAAAGAACCACCATATTGGTTCAATAAAAAACCTACACATTAATACACCCCAAGATTCTTTATGACTTAATATTTTAAGTACAGGTAAACTTTTAGATTTTACCTCAGTTACATTATCTGGCTTTTCTATTCTATCAGAAATGATTAAGTCTCTCTCTTCTTGTGTAACCCAAGGATGTTTTTCTGGTGTAGATTTATTTAAAAATAACCATGGAATAACCCAAAGAATCCCTACAGAACCTAATATGATGTAAGTAGTTTTCCATCCAAATCTTGTATACAAAAAAACAATAACAAAAGGAGCAATTACGTTTCCTATAGAAGCACCTGCGTTAAAGATACCTTGAGCTATCGCTCTCTCTTTAACAGGGAACCATTCTCCGTTACTTTTTACCGCTCCTGGCCAATTACCAGCTTCACCTAAACCTAACAAACCTCTAAAAATAGATAGAGATACAATTCCTCTGGCAAATGCATGAAAAGCAGAGGCAACAGACCAAATTATTATTGAAACTGTAAAACCAAGCCTTGTTCCAATTTTATCATATAATTTACCTGAAGCAAATTTACCTATCGCATAACATGCCATAAATATATTCAGCATAATCGCATAGTCTGCCTTATCCATTCCAAGATCTTCACCCATTTCTGGCCACAAAAGAGCAAATGCAGTTCTATCTATATAATTTATTACAGTTGCAATAAATATTAATACAATTATCCACCATCTTAAACCTTTTATTTTCATAGTATGAACTGATTTTATATTTGTTAAATTGGTTTACCAATTTGGTTTACCAAAAATAAGTAATTAATACGACATAACAGACCTATAAAGTTGTTATTTTTAGATTTTTACAAGAATGATAAAAAAGGAGACTATTTTACGATGCTTAAGATGATTGATAGCAATATTGATACAGCTCTTTAAAATGATCTTTCATTTTCTGTTTAGCCAATTGAGGGTTTTGCTCTTTTATGGCATCAAATATTGCTTGATGTTCTGCAATACCTCTTTTAGAAAGCCCAGCATCACAAACATGATGTTTTTGAAAGTTTGTAATAATTTCAGGGATTATGATTAACATAAAATTATTCATAGTGCTGTTACCACTTGCTTTTGATATTGCTAGATGAAAAAGTAAATCTTCTTGTACAGCGTCTTCTTCGTTGAGTACTTTATTTTTATATGCTATTAAAGCTTCTTCAATATAGTTTAAATCTTTTTCTGTTCTTCTGGTTGCAGCAAGTCGAACAGTTTTTAACTCTAAAAGAATTCTTGTTTCTACCAAAGATTTAAAATCTGGTTCATCTAAACGAAGAATGTCTTCTATCATTCCGTTCATTGCAATAACACCAATATTAGCTACAAACGTACCGCTTTGTGGTATGGATTTTAAGATGCCATAGAACTCTAGTTTTTGTATAGCCTCTCTAATACTACTTCTAGAAACTTCAAATTTATCAGACAACATTCTTTCAGAAGGTAATTTGTCTCCTGGTTCTAGGTTTTTAAAATTAATTAACTCTCCTATTTTAGAAATAATTTCTTTTTGTGTGTTAGAGTTGTCTATTTTATTTAATACTTCTAATTTCATATTGTAAGCTTCACATTCAACAAGCAAAGATATTATTTTTTTTTTTTACATTTTATTCTAAAACACACATTATTATCTTTTTAATATGTATAATAATGTGTGTATTTGTGTATTTACATTGCTTCAATAACAACAGAGTCTACTCTTATTTCTTCATCACCACTATTATAACCAAAATCACCGCCACCGCCACCAGTTGATGGCCCGCCAATACCTCTTAATAAAAGTGCAACACTTGTGTTTGCGCCAGAATTAAAAGAGTAGGTGTTCGTTAAATATCCAGTATCGTCTGGGTTACTTTGTACGGTTACATAAAGGTTATTAGCAGTATCTTCAACTTGACTAATTGAAGTGTAGCCAAAATCATCTTGTGGGTATTCTGCAGCTGTTGTAAAATATACAGGTGTGTAACCACTGATATAACCATTTCCTGCTAAAACTCTTAATTCAAATTGAGAAGGGTATGTTCCGCCAGATGGACTTTTAAAAGATGTAACAATTGTGATAGTATAATCTGCATTAGGTGCTACAGCAAATTCTTGATAAGCAAGATCTGGTTCGTTATTATCAAATTTAACAACATTGTCTGATCCACCGTTACCAGAACTTGATTCTCCTTGATCTCCAATACTTTTATTTATCCATCCTGCACAAGAACAATCAGAACCAGATGATTTAGCTTGTTTATCAAAATCAGCATTTATTAAAATAGGGTCTGCAACGGCAGGAGCTTCTGGTTCTACAACTGTAATTTCTTCAGTGATTGTGTTTTCTACACCTAAATCATCTTTTGCAGTTAAAGAAACGGTGTAAGTTCCTTCACCTGAGTAAATATTATTAGGTTCTAAATCGGTTGAAGTATTTCCATCACCAAAATTCCAAGCATAACTTGTAGCGCTTATAGATTGATTGTTAAAGCTATAAGTTTTCCATGCGTCTGGACTACCTTCACCTTGTGCATAAGTAAATTTTGCTTCAGGTGGAGTAGCATCTGCAATAGAACCTGCCTCAGGTAATTCATATTTCTCTATAATATCGCAACCCTGAAAAATAGTAATTGCTACTATTGCTGCTACGTAAATTATTTTTTTATTTATTGACATAATTATATTGTTTTAATTATTTTTTTATTAAAGTCTAGTTATATCCTGGGTTTTGAGTTAAAACACCATTACTTAAACCAATTTCATTTTGTGGTATTGGCAATAACAAATCCGTAGAACTAAAGCTTCCGCCAGTTGCTGCAGAAAAAGCAGAAAGTACTTCCTGTGCTTTTCCTAATCGAATTAGATCGAATAGCCTGTGGTTTTCGAATGCTAATTCTACACGTCTTTCGTCTAATAATTCTTGTAAAGTAATTTCTGTTACCGGTGTTGGTAAGCCAGCTCTATTTCTAACTTTTTGAAAAGAAGTAATTGCTGCTCCCGAACTAGTTTCTGTTCCGCCCGCTAAAATAGCTTCTACATGCATTAGTAATATGTCTGAATATCTTAAAACGATCCAATCATTACCTGCTAATCTTGGATCAATTCCATCAAATGTTTTACCATCTGCACCACCATCTTCACCGTTTGGTAAATATTTTGCTACTTGGTTTTGCGTAATTTGAACAAGATCATTTCTGTAAGAAACACTTGTTCTATCACCGCCTAATAGATCTAAAGCTGCTTTTGCATCATTGGTAACATAATTTACTCCGACAGTTCGCCCAACTCCATTTAAGAATTCTGCAGAAAAATTTTGACTGTCTTGCGTAATTCCTTGAATAAAACCTATCGAAAAAATAACTTCATTATTATCTTCTTTATAGAAAACATCACTATAATTTGGTTCAAGAATATAACCACTTTCCATTACATCTTCTAAAAGTAACTGTGCTTTTATATATTCTTTTGTTGTTAAATACACTTTTGCAAGTAAGCCTTGAGCACCAGCTTTAGAAGCTCTATTTTTAGATCCACCATTCTCAAGGTGTTCTACAGCAAACTTAAAATCTTCAATAATAAAATCATAAATTTGATTTGTAGGTACTCTTGTAAATTGAATCTCAAGATCTTCGGGAGTTAATACTTTATCTACCAGAGGTATATCTCCGTATAAACGAACCATGTTAAAGTATGTATATGCTCTTATAAATCTTGCTTCAGCCTCATATTTATTTTTATTAGCTGCAGAAACAACGTCTAAGTTTTCTAAAACTTTATTTGCTCTAAAAATTACATTGTAAAAACTTCTGTAATGATCGGCAACCAAGCCGTTTTCTGGTTGAACTCTAAAGAAATCAAAATCAGAAGCTTCTCCTTCACCACTTTTTGTTCTTGTATTATCACTTCTCATTTCTGTCACATAAAATTCCATTTGAATTCCATGGTTTGTGTCAGAGCGTGTGTCATTAACACCTTGTATACCATCGTACATATTAATAATACCAGAAAAAACTTGTTCTTCTGTATTGTAATAGTTTGCACCACTAACAGCTGCTGTTGGCACTGGATTCAAAAAATCGTCACTACAAGAAACTGTGCTAAACAAAACTCCTAATAATGCTATAATTTTTATTTGTTTTTTAATTGTTTTCATTTGTATTGATTTTTTTAAAATTCGATATTTAACCCAATAGTAACTGTTCTGTTAATTGGAGAACCAGCTCTTTGATATCCAAAAGTTGTTGCTGATGTTGTATTAATAGATTCTGGATTAAAACCTGTATAATCACTTGCTGTTAAATACATAAGGTTTTGTCCTGAAGCAAATAACCTAAGTTTAGATATTTTTAATTTTGAAGTAATATCACTATTAAAAGTATATCCTAAATTAACAGTTCTTAACGCAATGTATGAAGCATCTTGAATAATATCATTAGTAAATATTTTTTGCTTAATTAGATGTTGATCTGGAGTAGAAGATATAAAATCTTGAGCAGAACCAAACTGATTAAATAAATATTGATCACCCATGTTTCTTACTTCTGCTCCATGGCTTCCTTGAAACATAAAGCTACCATCAAAGCCACCAATCTTAAACTCATTGGTAACACTCCAAACTAAATCTGGATAAGGGTCTCCTAATATTGTTTTATCGTCATTATCAATAACACCATCACCGTTTAAATCTTTTACATATACATCTTGAGCTTCTGCGCCGATTGGATGATATGGATCAGAGATATATTCTAAAGGGATGTCTCTATCAACTACCCAACCATAAAAAGAAGAAATTGGGTTTCCTACTTGATTTATCCATTCTGCTGCTCTTTTCGTATCTACATTTTGAATTTGACCATTAGAATCAGCAAAATCTAATAATTCATTTTTGTTTCTTGAAGCTATTAAAGTTGTACCCCATTTAAAGTTTTGTTTCGAAATATTTTTTGTTCTTATTTCTAATTCAACACCACTATTTCTCACTTCACCCAGGTTAGACACTGCTTCTACAAATCCTGTTGTAGCAGAAACTGGATTAAAAAGTAATAACTGATCACTTGTTCTTTGGTAGTAATCTATAGAACCAGAAATTCTATTATTAAAAAAGCCAAAGTCTATCGCCGGGTTAATTTCAATTGATCTTTCCCATTGTAAATTCGCATTTTCAATATTAATTGGATTAAATCCTCCAACAATATTATTATCGATAACAGCTGTAGAGGACTGAATTAATGATAAATATGGGTAACTATCTACAACCGGATCTCCAGTTCTTAAATTAGGGTTACCAGTAGTACCGTAACTAAATCTTAATTTTAAAAAGTTTAATATTTTACTATTTTTTAAGAAATCTTCTTTAGTAACTGTCCATCCAGCAGAAACTGCAGGAAAATTACCATATTTCTGGTTGGGACCAAAAGAAGAATATCCGTCACGTCTAAAACTAAGAGATACTAAATATTTGTCATCAAAAGCATAATTAAATCTACCAAGATAAGACTGTAAAGCTCTTTCATATTTATAAGATTGTGCATCAGCAATTAAGGTTGCTCCTGAGATAGTTTGAATTAAATCAGATTCGTATCCTGTACCTCTAGAGCTCTCGAACTCCCAGTTCCATTTTTCTCTAGAAATACCAGCTATAGCATTTATTTCATGCTTACCAAATTCTTTATTATAAGTTAACAAATTATCTAATACATAGTGAATTCTGTTTTCCGAAGATAAATCAAGCTGTGCTGCTGCTGCACCATTTCTACTTGCTTTTACACCTTGCCAGCGATCTCTTTTTGTATTACCAAAATCTACAGAAAGACTCGATTTAAAATTAAGTCCTTTTGCTAATTTATACTTGGCATTAAAACTACTTAGTAATTTAAATTTATAGTCGTTTCTATTTCTTTCTAAAACTTTTGCAGCAGGATTTGTATTTGATGTATTACTGATATCTACCAAAGTACTTCCGTCTCCATACAAATCATAGTTGTCAAAATGACGTTGTGTTGCATAATCTCCTACTTTTACATCAGGATAAATATTTCTATCTACATACTGTATTGTGTTTTCATCATGATATACTGGCAACCAAGGTGTTTGTCTTAAAATATCATGAGTAGAACCATCAAAACGTCTTCTGTCTGAGTAAGAAGGTGCTATATTAGCTCCAAAAGACAATCTGTCATTTAACTTAGTATCTACTTTTATTCTCATAGAGTACTTGCTAAATTCATCTGTTAGTAATACACCTTCATCTTTTTGGTATCCTAGAGAAACACTAAATTTTGTATTTTCACTACCACCTCTAGCTCCAAAAGAGTGGCTTTCTATGATACCTCCGTCAAAAATAACATCTTGCCAATCTCTATCTATACCTATTAATTGTTTGTATTTAGTTTTGTCTGATAAAGACCCAACAGCAGCTAATTCTCTTTCTGCACTTTCTGCTATAGAGAAGTAATATTTACTACTTTGTCTTGCTTCTTTAAAACCTGTAAAAGTGTTATAGCTAAATTTTGTTTTCCCTTCTTTACCACTTTTTGTAGTAATTAAAACCACACCATTACCACCTCTAGACCCATAAATGGCACCTGAAGCAGCATCTTTTAATACTTCAAAAGATTCAACGTCATTCATGTCAATATTGGTTAAAAAATCACTACCAACCACCACACCATCAACAACAATTGCTGGGTCAGAACTACCAGAGATAGAGCCTGTTCCTCTAATTCTAATGGTAGGTGCAGATCCTGCTTCTCCTTCTGTTGCCTGAATATTTACACCAGATACTTGCCCAACTAAAGCCTCATCAACTCTAGCAACAGCAATTTGGTCTAATTTTTCACTTTTTACCTTGGAGATTGCACCTGTTAAATGGCTTTTCTTTTGAGTACCATACCCAACGATTACAATTTCTTCTAAGACATTATCATCGTCTTCTAAAAAAACATTAATTGTTTTTTGATTTACAAATGGTACTTTCTTAGTTTTAAAACCTAAATAAGAAAATTGAATAATTTCTCCTTGTTTTATTTTGATTTGATAATTACCATCAAAATCTGTGCTGGTTCCTTTATTTGTGCCAATAATAATAACATTAGCCCCTAAAATAGGTTCTCCGTCAGATTGCGATGTAACAGTACCTTTAATGGTTACTTCATTTTGAGCACTAGCTGTTGCGCAAAATAAAAGTAAAACAATAAAGGTAGACTTCATTTTTAAATTCATAATTAATTGTTTTGAATTATACTTTAAGGTTAATTTATAAAGATCTCTAATGATCTTTTCTTTTTTAGATTTTAGTGAAAAAACGCTGTTTTACCCTATGTTTTAAGGAATAATAATTTATTTTCACGGTTTGGTTAACCAATCTGGTTATCCAAATATAGTTTTTTTATTTTACTAATAAAAAAAAATGTTAATTATTTCAAAAAAAACTCTTAAAACAAAAGTATTTTAAACTTTATTCTGAGAGTTTTTTAAGATCAAAAAATTTATTATTGTCTATTTTTTGTCACTAAAATAAGAAGGCCCGTCACCTGTTAAAAAATCTTCTCTAACTGGGCTAAAAGTATCAATCAACTGTCCTTCTTCAAGGCAAACAGCACTGTGTAATAAATTTGGTTCTATATAAACACCATCTCCAGCTTCTACAATTTTTTTTACGCCATCAATTTCAAATTCAAATTTACCAGAAACACAATAGGTTGCTTGCGTATGAAAATGTTGATGTGGCGCTCCTAAAGCTCCTTTATCAAATTTAACACTTACCATCATGATTTGATTGTCGTATCCTAAAAATTTTCTTGAGACTCCACCACCTAGTTTTTCCCATTCTAACTCGTTTGCATTGATGTATTTTTCGCTAAATCGTTTCATTGTTTTTACTTTTTTATGATTTATTTATAATAATATGTTCCTGTCCAGGTGTAATTTGTTCCCTTAACAGTAGCAGTATGTTCTTTTTGAGAATTATTATTGGTATTCGCTAAGATCAAAAGTTTCTCTTTGCCTGTTTTAAATGTAATTTTAATAGCGGTATAATCTACGGTATCAGTTAAAACTTCAATTTTAGAAAAATTACTGTACGCATTTTTTGCAACTTCTTTTACAGGATCATAATTTCCGTGAGATTCTATAATAGAGGCATAGACTGTGTTTTGTGTGTTTTTCTTTCTAATAATAATCGATGGATCTTTTCTAAGGTTAAATTCAGGATCATTGGCGCCAACTCTTGCCAAAATTAATTCATCGTCTTTATTTGTTGCCGAAGTTATTGTGTAAAAACGTTTATTGTCTAACCAGGTAAACTGAATGCTTTCTGCATTTGCTGTTCCAACACCCTCTTTCCAAATATGGTTGTAACCGTATTTATCGCCTAAAGGGGATAATGTTTTGGGTACATTATAGCTAAAACTAGTCGCTATAATTTGACCAAAATAATGAAAAGGTAAATCGTATTGATTGTTCTTGTTTGATTGTACTTTATTGATATCGATAATAAAAGGTTTTTCTATATCTGCATCTTTTACCATCATAAAAGTTCTGTGCATTTCGGTTCCTGGATATGCGTTTTTTTCTTTGGCACTAACCAATTGAAAATTTGCATTGCTGGCATCAAAAATATATTTCTCAGGATGGTATTTGCTTCCTGTTTCAAAATCATACCCAAAATGAGAAGTCTCGTTTTGTGTAATTGTATTGTGTGCAATGGTCTGTTTTGCATAGGTTTTGTTTTCTTTTAAATAACCACCGCCATTTTTCTGCTCTACATTTACAAATCTAGACAAACCATAATCTTGCAGTACCTCATCGCCATTTTCGTACATAGAAAACGATAATTTATCATAATGTCCATGGCTAAGGCCTTGTGCCGCATACTTATACACCAATGCCATTGTTTGCTTCTGATTATTGTAACGTAAGATACCTATACCACCTTCATCTCCTTTAGAACCGTCAGACAACTCCATAGATTCTTTTACAAAAGGTTTTTCTGCACCATTCTTAAGAGCAAGTGCTACTTTTAAGCCTGTAGCATCTAACTGAACAGCACCTTGTTTTTTTGCAACAGATAGTAATCTTGCGTCTTGCTTGCCATAAAAATAGGCAATATCTACTGCGGATACCAAAGAAGAAGTGTAGTAAGACATTCCTTTCTGACCATCATTTAACGGAAAAAACTCGCCATCTACATCTGTTAAATTCAACAAAGCGTCTACAGCTTTTATCAATACTCCGTTTTTGTATTCAAATATTTTTAAATCGGGTTTTTTGTTTTGAAGTGCTTCTGCAAAAATTAAAAAAGGATACATTGCATAACGTTGGTAATAAGGCCCTTCTGTGTAAAAACCATCAGGTGAAAAAGGAGAATCTACATTCGCTAAAAAACCTGCTTTTCCTTCTTTGTCATAAATAAAACCACCATCATTGTCCTTTTCAGTTAAATCTACATCACTTTTATCTAAACCATACAAAGCTCTGTTAATTAACTCTTCATCATCCATTACCAAACCAATCATACCAACGGCAACATTACCCCAAGTAGAGTGGTTGTGAACTCTGTTAAAGTACTTCGGATTGCCAACAGATAAAAAATCTGCATAAGGTCTAAATAAGTTTGTATTTAAATAGTCTGTTTGTTCTTTTGGCAACCAATCATATATACAATCATATGCCTGACTGGTATAGGTTAGCCAATTAGAATCATTTAAACATTGCCAGAAAAATTTACCAGTTGCATAGCTTCTAGGTTCTGGATGGGTTTCAAATGTTGGAAAAATTTTCGCATATGCTAACAACATATCTCTAACAAAAATTGCATATTTTTCATCTCCTAAAAGCTGAAACAACACCCCTGCTTTTTGCATGTTGGCATAATTTAATTTGTGTTGTGTATGCGTATAACCGCCTGCCATATCTTTTGGTACTGGTACTTCAATCCCTTTTTCAATTGCCGCATCTACATCTTCTTTCGTTTGTGCTAAAGTTTCATCAAAAAGAGGAACGTTACCTAAGTTTGCTTTTATTTCTGAAACACTTTTTGCGTTTAAAATTAAGTTTGGATGCTGATCCAATTCTTTATTTTCAGGTGAATTGTTGCAAGAAATAAAGACTAAAATTAAACAAGCAATTAGAAGGTAACTGTATTTTTTTTGAATCATTTGTGTGTGATTTAAAATTGGTAAACCAATTTGGTTTACCAAATATAGGTTTATTTCCCTTTTTAACAAAATTATGTGTTGCAATTAACAAATTATAAGCACAAAAAAAGTCCATTTAATTAAAAATGGACTTTAAAATAAAATATTTAACTTTTTATTCTATGATAACCTTTCTTGTTCCAACAAGGTTATTGCTAATTACTTTAACAATATAAATACCTTTAGATAGTTTAGAAATATCAACTCTATTTGTTTCTCTGTAAGAATTAGCAACCTTTTTACCAATTAAATTATAAACTTCTATGTTAGTAATTTCATCTACAGAATTAACAAATATATAATCGTTTGCAGGGTTTGGATACACTTTTACATTAAGTAAGTTATTGCTATTAATACTTGCAACTGCAGGGCAATTTCCAAAAACATCTGCACCCGTTTCACCTGCTACATGTATTCTGTTTGCATAGGAGTTGTTATCTGTGTTTATACCATTTCCGTTTGTGCAAGAAAGTAAATCTTCTGAAGTATCTGTAGTTACATTAAACCATTTATATTCAAAGGCACTTTCAGGAGTTACTATTGCAGTATGTGTTCCGTCTCCATTATCTTTAGCGCCAGGACCATGAAATTCACTCCAATTATTAAGGCTGTAATCCATAACAATAGTATTTCCAACAGGTGCAGTTACTACTAATTCTGTATAAGTAACACCTACTTGCTTAAATGAGTTAAAAATAAATGTTGGAGCAACATAAGTTTCAGTAGCCGCTACTTTTCTGTTACAATAAGAATTATAATCTGTGTTTATAGTATTTCCTGTCGGTAAATAAGCTGCTATATTATTTTCTAAAGCACCACCACCAACTAGCGGTATTAAATTTTCTTGAACATCACCTGCAGAAGTTCCGTAAACTTTCCAAACAAATTCAGCTTCAGTTACGCCAGACGCAAAAGTATAGCTATATTTATTTGCATCATTTGGGTCTACTGTAGCAGCATATTCTTCCCAGTTTCCAGATACGGTTGGTGTTACTATATTTACACCACCCGGATCCGCAGAAACATCTACAGAAACAGTAATGGTTTGTTGAGGAGTGTTTTTTACCATACTTATATTATCGTAAAAAACCTCTGTAGATGCGTCTATTGCAGCCAAGGCTCTCACATAAATAACGGCCGTAGTTGTAGTGGCTGTAAATGTAAAAGTACTAGTTGTAAATGTGTTGTTAGAAGCAGATCCCTTGCTTGGGTTTTCGTCATTTGTAATTTCAAAAAAAGCATCAACTCTACTATCAGAAGCACCATTTTCTAAGCCAACTTCAGTTGTTATTTCTTCGTTTAGGATAAATACTTCAGATGGAGTTCCAGCTGACTCAGAACGAGAATCAATAGAAAAAGTGTATTCAGAGCCAATTTCTACTGCTATTTTTTGATACAATCTACGAGTAGAAGCTGAGACTACAGGATTTCCATCATCATATATTTTAAGGCCTCTTGTTTTATCTCCATTAGTATTATATGTTCCATCAGAACTAGAGCCTGCTTGCTCATCAGGGTTATTACCACCTGCATAAGTATTTGAAATGTAGGTTTCTAAATCTGTATTATTCCACAAAGCTTTATAAGGGCTATCAATTGTTGCGCCAGTATTATCCTTTATTGTAGATGGGGGTGTCATATCCCATGCGTCTGCATTATCTCCAGTTTCTGCTGTATATTCATCTGCTGTACCATTTAGAGTAAGCTCTGTTTGTGCATAACCAGCAGTATAAAAAAAGCAAAGGAATAACAAAGAGTATAATAATTTTGTTTTTTTTGTAAAAAGTAATGTTGTCTTCATAAAAATAGATTTAAGGGTTATAATTAACTAAATTTTAATTTGGTTAACCAAATTGGTTTTCCAAAAGTAACGAAATAAATTTAGAAAAAAAAGTTGTTTTAATTAAACTATTTGTTTTTAAGCGACTTACATGTTAATACATCAACGTTTGTTTTAAATTCTCTTCGGTTTTTAAAATACCAGAATTAGAAATAACATTGTTTGACGCCTTGTTATTTTTGGCTCCCCATAAAATAGAAACGTACTTCACGCTATTATTTTTAAAAGTATTGTTGTTAATGTTTACATTATGAATACCATTGTGATTCAATAGTCTTTTATTCTTTTCTAAAGCAGCACAGTTTGTAAAAGTCGAGTTGGTGATTAGCAAGTTTCCGCCAATTGTAGATTCGTCATAACCACCTCTATAATAATCAATCACATTTTGTTTTACATTGTCAAAATTACAATTGTCTATTGTTAGGTATTCTGTATTGTAATCCCCTCTATCATTAATTTCTTCTGATAATTCTAAACCATTTTCACATTTTAAAACAGAAGTATTTTTAAACGTAATTTGTTCTGCAAATGCTTGTTTGTATACTTTTAAAGTATAGTTGAAATTACTGATTTCAGCGTTTAAAACATTCAATCCAAAGTGATTAGACATGTTCTTTTTTAAGGTTGCAAAAGCGTGATTTTTACGATTTCCTGTTAGTTTGATATTGTCTAAATTTAATATCCCATAAGGATTCAATTCAAAAACAGGCGTGTTATCTGCACCAGAAAAAATTATTTCTGCTTTGTTTTTAGATTGAATTGTAACTGTTTTATTAATAACCAAAGATTCGCTTACATTAAAAGTAGCAGCACTTAATTCAATAATATCTCCGTTTGCCGCTTCTTTTAATTTGGTAATCAATTCTGTCGTAGAATTTACAACATGTATTTTAGATTCTTTTGCTTGCACTTCATTAGAGAACCAACTAGCACCATATTTCGTTTTATCTAAAACGTCTAAGTTAATTTTATCAGCGTTTGCAACTGCACCAATTTGATTTGATGCAATTCTCGAATTACCCAATAAATCGGTTGAAATAATATCAAAATCGAATCCTTTATAGATCTCAACATCAGAAAAACCAGCAGTTGGTATCGCAATGTCTGAACCAACATTTGTCAATGCTAACTCCTTAGAAATAAAACCGTGGTCATTTTCTATTGAGACACTATTATTGTCTATAATATTACTCGCAAAGGTTACACCATCTGCTTTGTCGTGCTCTATAATTGGTGTTGCATCGCCCTTAGAATTGTATATTACATTGTTTACAACTTCAGTTCTTAAGGCTCTTGCAGATCTAATTTCAGATTTTGGCAATACATCTTTTTGTGCTAAATTTTGACCAACACCAAACTGAAAAGGCGCATCAGAATCTACAAATGTATTGTAAGCAACAACTACGTCTGTAACTTGGTTATATCTATTTAAAGGCGATTTCGGAATTCCGTTCATTACTGCAATCGGACTCCTAAAATTCTTTCCTTTTATTTTGTAAAATAAGTTATTAGTAACCCAATGCCCGGTGTTTATAATTCTAATTCCGCCATATTGTTCGTTTACGCCATCGCCAATAAAATAATTGCCATCAATAGTAACATAATTACCGTGTCTGGTAACCACAGAGCCTTCACTTTTGTAAAAGACATTGTTTTTTATAATGTTGAAATTAGTCTTACTCGATATAATTTCTACTTCACCATTACATTCTTCAAATAAATTGTTTGCAATTAGGGTGTTACTTGGGCTCATAGATGTAAAGCTACTTCCTAATTGAATTGTTTCGCCTCTTGCACCTCCTTTTCTTGGTCTTGGTCCAAAATGATTGTTGATTATTTTATGGTAATTACGAATGCTTTGGTTTCCTTTTAAATCTACTCTTAAAGTAGGTCCACCATTTGTTTTTCCTGCTAAATAATTGTTGCTAAATTCGTTGTGTTTTCCATACAACTGTACCCATAAATTGTCTTGATCTCTTTCTAAATTATTAAAATCTAAAATAACACAATTTGTAACTTTACTATTGTTTGCCACATTTTTTGCGCTAGTTCTAAACGCAATTACATTCGTTTTAGGAGAGTGCCCGTTTCTAAAGAAAAGTCCATCTACTACTAAATAATTACCACTAATTTCTAAACTAGAGGTTCCTTCAATAAATACTTTTCCGGGAGTTGCTGCTTTTAGAGTAATCGGTTTTTCTTTGGTTCCTTCTCCTGTAAATTGTATGGCTATATCTTTGTAAACCCCTTCTTTTAAAACAATATTGTCTCCTGGTTGTAAGTCTTTTAACGCTTCTGTAAGTGCTTTAGAATTATTAACAGATATGTTGTTGTTTACAGTTGAATTACAAGAAAATAAGAAAAGTAAACTGACGATTAGTATAAAATTTTTCATGGAAAAAAGACTTAAATTTTTAATTGGTTTACCAAATTGGTTTACCAAATATAGAGAGATCAAATGGAATTAGAAAATATTTACAAGATAAACATTAAATAGTCTTGTATTTATATGCTTGTAATTTATAAAATTCAGACTTAATGCTTGCTTAAAAATAGTTGTTACTTAACCATTCTTTGGTTGATGTTTTTCTATAAATTGCTTTATTTTTTATGTCTAACTTAAAAATAGTTACTTTACAAAACACTTTAAAACTTTAACAGTTGCAGTGTTTTTTTTAAAGACAATAAAATATAGGCCTTTAGAAAGATTAGAAACATCTAGTGTCTCTTTTTCAATTCTTTTTTGAACTTCTATTTTTCTGCCAGAAAAATCGTACATTTTTATATCATTGTAATTTTCTGAATTAGCATTTTTAAAAGTTACAAGATTAGATGAAGGATTTGGGTATAATAAAATATTCTCTGCCTTGTCTTTTAATGTTTTAATGTCGATATCTGTAGAAAGTGTACTAGGGTTTTCTTCTATACTAAAATCTGCAAACTTCACAATTTCATCTTGTAAATCTTGTGCATTGTTTAAGCTTCTATAAATGCCCCATTTGGGTCTTGAAAAATCGGCGCCATCTTGCCACATATCTTTATTAGCATCAGAATAACTTAAAAGTACCTGATTTGTTGCACTATTTTTAATTTCGATAGCATAACTTCCATAATTACTATACTTTATAGTTTCTGTTACCGATACCCAAGCACCTCTAAAGACGTCTAACTCTTTTGTTGCAATGGTGTTTTGGTCTGAAGTTGCTGTATATCGCAGCTCTAACCTATCAGGATTGCTTTTACGCACAGTTAAAGAAATCATAGGTATAGAAGCATAGGGTCCATCTACAGATTTTATTTGATGTATGTGTGTAAAACTAGCGGAAGGTTTAAAAGTTTCTGATAGTCTAAATTTCCACTTATATTGCACTGTTTCGCCATTTCTGGCAATTAAGTTTTCTGGAGAGTCACCATAGGTTTTAATCTCGTTTCTTTGCCTATCGTCTACACCTTCTTTACAACGGTCATTGTCTGGAGAAACATGCAAATGAAACAAGAAAATATTTTTATTCAATTCGTTATCAAAAGCCTGCGTAATATGTTTCCCAAAAGAATTATGATTGCAATCTGGTACTTCTACAACATTTCTATTAGGGTTAGCTAGTACAGAGTTAATTAATTCATAAGTATCAGAAACACCATCTGCACTTAAGGTTATTTGCGAGTTTACAGCATTGGTTATTAATAAAAAAAATGATGCAAAAAAAAGTGTATTTTTCATAATTATAATTGGTTAACCAATTTAGGTCTTCAAATATAGGTAAAAATATTTTTTGTTTATTTTGAAATAACTTAAAATAGAGTTTGTTTAAACTATTCATTATTTGCAATCATTATTTTTAAATGGTAATTTAAGACACATTTTATTCTTTTTTTAAAGAAGTTACCTCTTTATTCTTCTGATAAATAAACTTTTATATTTTTTACATTTTTTTTCAGAAAAAAACACATCCATTTTACCCCTATTTTACTGGGGTTTGGGTTAATTTAGTAAAGTTTTTATGTGTTATTTTAACTTTTTTTTATGTTAAAATGGGTTAAATTTAATTTAATGTGTATATTTGGGCAACCAATTTGGTAAACCAGTTTGGTAAACCAAGCTGGAAAACCAGTTAAAATAATTAAATTTTAAATTCATGCTTAAAAACAATTCAATTAGAAAATTTATCTTGAGCTTTTTATTGTTTGCATCTTTTGGTGCTTTTTCACAACAAAAAGTAACAGGTAAAGTAACGGATGAAGGTCAAGGAGGAGGAATTCCTCAAGTGAACATTCAAATTAAAGGAACCACAATTGGTGCCGCAACAGATTTTGATGGTAATTTTTCAATTACCACAAAAAATGCCACAGACATTCTTGTCTTTAGTTATTTAGGCTATAAGACACAAGAAATTACCGTTGGTAGTAAGACAGTAATTAACGTACAGATGGTAGAAGATGCTAGTTCTTTAGAAGAAATAGTAGTTGTAGGTTATGGTACTCGTAAAAAGAGTCATTTAACTGGTGCTATTGCTAAAGTAGGTGGTGAAGCTGTTGCAGCTATTCAAGCGGCTCGTGTCGATGATGCATTGGCAGGAAAGTTATCAGGGGTTTTAATTCAGAATCAAGATGGTTCTCCAGGTGCAGCTCCAAAAATTCAAATTAGAGCAGCTTCTTCTGTTTCAGGAGCTTCAAACCCTTTAATAGTTGTAGATGGTTATCCTATTTCTGGAGGTATCGAAACTGTGAATCCAAATGATATTCAAAGTTTAGAAATATTAAAAGATGCTGCTTCTGCTGCTATTTATGGTTCTAGAGGTGCAAACGGAGTTGTTTTAGTTACTACTAAAAAAGGAAAGTCTGGTAAAGCTAGCTTTAGTTATAATGCATACACAAGTGTTTCTAGTAAGTACAGAGACAATATACTTATGTCTGGCCAAGAATGGGCAGCTCATGCAAGATCAGAAATTGCTGCAGGTAATTGGGATCTTACTCAAATTGATCCAGATTTTGTAGAATATAGATTAAATGCCTACGAAAACTCTCCAGGTTCTATTAGTCCAGAAGACTGGCTTTTTCAAAATGGATTTTCATCAAGTCACGATTTTAGTGTAAGCGGTGGATCTGAAGATGTTAAAGTTTTTGCTTCTATAGGTTATCAAGACATAGAAGGTGTTGTAATTACTCAAGCTTACGAAAGATTAAACGCACGTTTAAATGTAGATGCAAATCTCGGAGATAAGTTTAAAGCAGGAGTAAGTTTTAATGGTTTTGTATCTGACAGAGATATTTTAGGTCATGATATGAGAGATTTATTAAGAGCTACACCTGTTTCTCCTATATATCATACTGCAGAGTCTATCGCGTTTGTACAAGCTTTAGATGCTGAAGCACAAAGTTTAGGCCTTGCTGCTTTTGACAATGGATATAGAGGTTCTGGTTATGAAGCAAATAGTATTTATACTCTAGAGCCAGGTATGGCTGCACAAGATTGGCATTATGGTAGAGCTAACAATGGTATTGGTGGTTCTGGTGATGCAGGTCCTGCAGCAAAACTTGACAATACTGATGCTTGGGAAAAAACTTTTTTTGGTAACGTAAGCTCTTATTTACAATACCAAATTATAGAAGGCTTAAACATAAAGACTGTTTTAGGTGGGGATTTTAGAGACACACAAGCATATCGTCATAGATTGATTGGTTTTGACTCTAGAGCAAGAACATCTCAAACTTACAGAGACCAATACGATTTAAAAGTTTCTTCTGTTTTAAGTGAAACTACTTTAAACTACTCAAAAGAAATAGGGAATCATGATATATCTGCCGTAGTTGGTGTAGAATTTCAAACGACTTCTTATAGAGGAACAAACATAGATGGTAATAATGTGCCAGATGAAGCGATCCTTAATTATAATTTATTTACTCCGGCAGACTTAACTGTAACCGAAAGAAATGAAACTAGAGCAAGAGAAAGTGTATTTGGTAGAGTAAACTACGCATATAACGATAAATATTTAGCATCTGTTTCATTAAGAAGAGATGGTAGTTCTCAGTTCGGTTCTAACAAAAGATATGCAACTTTTCCTGCAGTTTCTTTAGGGTGGAATGCTCATAACGAAGCTTTTTTAGAAAATAATGAGGTTTTAAGTAAGTTAAAATTAAGAGCAAGTACTGGATCTTTAGGTACTACTTCTTTTTTAGGATCTTATGATGCTTTAAGTCTTTTAAGCCCATCGGCAACAATAGATGGTACAGGGTTTTTAATACCAACTAATGTTGCAAATGCTGATTTAACTTGGCAAACAAACACAGAGACTAATTATGGTATAGACTTTGGTTTTTTAAATAATCGTTTTACTATGGGTGTAGATTACTATACTTCTAATATCGAAAATATTCTATTAGCAAAAAGCGTTTCTCAATTACATGGTACAGATAATGTAGTTTTAAATGCCGGAGATATTCAAAGTTTTGGTTTAGAATTTGAATTCGGAGCTAACTTAATTAGAAAAGATGATTTTTCTTGGAATATGGCAGCTAACCTATCTACAGTAAATACAGAAATTAAAGACTTAGATGGTTTAGATGAATTGCCTCAAGTAATTCACGGACAAAGTGGTAGAGGTGCAGTATTTAGAAACTATGTTGGAGGTCAAATTGGTGAAATGTGGGGATTAGAGACTACAGGTGAAGTTGAAATGATTTACTTAGAAGATGGTACAAGAAGCCCGAACAACCAAACAGGAGAATCTTATGTTGTTGACCAAAATGGAGACGGTATAATAGATAGAACAAAATCTGTTGAAGATGGAGGTGATTTAGTTAAGATAGGGCAAAACACACCAGATTTTTACTGGGGTATGAGTCATAATTTAGCATACAAAAATTTTGACATGTCTATTCAAATTCAAGGTTCACAAGGAGCAGAAGTTTACAATGTAGATCCACTTTATTATGGCTCTCAATGGGGAGGTAGATTAGTAGATAGCTTTGATGCAAATGGTGATGGAATTGCAGATCATAATGGATTACACTACGAGCGTAATAGAAACCAGACTGATGCAACAATTCAAGATGCTTCATACATAGCAGTAAGAAACTTAACAATTGGGTATACTCTTGATGCTGATATAGCTAACAAAATAGGTTTAAGTTCTGTAAGATTATATGGTGCTGCTTCTAACTTATTATATATCATGGGAGATGATTATACATCATATAACCCAGAAGGTACAAACACTACAGATCCAACAATTTATGGTGCTCAAGTTGGTGCAAGTCCAATTGTAAGAAGTTTTACTTTAGGTTTAAATGTTAACTTTTAAAAAGAATAAAAATGAAAAATAAATATATAAAATTATTAGGATTATTGTTGATTGTTTCAGCATGTTCTACAGATTTAGATCAATCTCCACCAAATATTGCAAATGCAGATTCTTTAACAGACTTTTCAGGAGTTTTAAATGCAGCATATTACTACCAATTAGGTACTGTTACTCCAATGGCTGTTATGGGCGAGTTTAGATCAGACAATGCTTTTATGTTTGAAGAGCCTTACACAGAGTTTGATGAGTATGATAATGGGTTAACAACTATGGAAGATCAGTTTTTTCTTCCATTTTATAAGGCTTCATTTAAGTCTATATTAAGTGCAAATAACGTAATTATAAATTCTACTTCTAATGATGATATCGCAGAAGCAAAATTTTTAAGAGCCTTATCATATTTTAAATTGGTACAAGTTTTTGGAGATGTACCTGTTAATTTATCTGATGCACCAAGTTTTAATGATCCTTCAATATATGAAAGACAACCAAAAACAACTATTTATAATGATGTTATCATTCCAGATTTAACAGCAGCAATTGCCGCTTTAGATAACTCAAACTTATCAAGAGCTTCTAAAATTGCTTCACAAGCATTATTAGGTAAAGTATATGCAGCAATGGGTAACTATACTTTAGCAGAACCAATACTTGCTACTGTTTTAAGTTCAGCGGCTGGTGCAGGTGTAAGTTTAAAAACAAACTTTAGTGAAGTTGTTGGCGCTGCTAATGAAGGAAACTCTGAAATTATATACGCTACAAGAATAACTGGTTCTATAACCGATGAATATACTTATGCTTCTGATTTCTGGAACTGGTTTGTAGGTGATGATTCTAAGTCAGATTTCCCTGTAGATCAAGATTTAGTTGCTGCTTTTGATGCTAGTGATGCTAACGGAGGAGGTACAGATTTAAGAAGAGAATTTACTCTTAGTACAGACGGTAAGACAGCAGTAAAGTACCCAAAAACAGGTGGTTTAGGGACAGAACATGATTGGATTGACATTAGATTGGCAGATATTATTTTATTACATGCCGAAGCTGCTAATGCAAACGGTACTGCAGCATCAACTGTTTTGCCTTTATTAGATCCTATTAGAACTAGAGCAGGTTTAACAAGTCTTACAGGTACAGTAACTTCACAAGCAGATGTTGCTCAGGCAATTGCTAATGAAAGAAGATTAGAATTAGCTTTTGAAGGTCACAGATGGTTCGATTTAGTTAGAACTGGTATGGCTCAATCTGAATTAGGTTTTTCAGATGCTAACTATTTAGTTTTCCCGATTCCTGTTTCTGAAATTTTAGTTACAAACGGAGTAATCACGCAAAATGCAGGTTACTAAAAAATAAATATTTGAATTTAGTTTTGAATGGGCTTACAACAAAATGTTGTAGGCCCATTTTTTATTACTATAAATCAACAGCCAATTAGTTATTGCTAGCGCCTCTTTTGTTATGATTAAACAGTTGTTTTAAGGCTTTATTTTAGTATTGATAGACTTGTTAACTACTGTTGTGGTTACAAAAAAAAAGTCTTTTTAATCTTGTGAAAAGACTAAAAAAACTTTGATTTTTTAGATTGTATTTAAATTATTTATTGAGTGATTAATAAATATTTATTCATTAGGATTTGTACCGGCACCCACAGTAGCTTCTTTAAACCAAACTTCGGCATAGCAGCCATTAGCATATTGCTTAGCTATATTTCCATTGTAAGTTTCAGAGCCAGTACTCCAAACAATATTATCTTCGGGGTTTTTACCGTTAGTTTGGTTGTATGCACCTTGTTTAAAATACTGAATCTCTCCTGCATAGGCATTTTTACGTTCTATACCATCTCTTCCAATTGCAGCATATAAAGACCAAATTTGTTGAGGTATATCTGATTTTTTAGAAAAGTCTGATTTTAATAAATTCTTAGTGAATTTAACAGTGTCATGATTTTTGCTTGAAAAAGTAAGATACATCATTCCTTTATATACATTTATTGTATAGCTAAATTCTTCACCTAATTCAATCCCATCTTTTGGTTCTTCAGGAAATGTTGTTGCATTTGGTCCAACCACAGACATATCGTTTCCCCAAACAGCAGTAGAGTAGTCCCATCTTTTAGAATTATCTACTTTGGTATTAATTTCATAATTCCAAAAAACAGATCCTTTTTGATGACCAGGAAATTTCTTATAAAAAATCTTTATTGGTTCGTTTTCATGGCCTTCATCACTATGAATTTGCCCTACTACAACAGAGTAAGAGGCAGCTACTCTTGCGTCGCCAGAGGTAGATACGTGTTGTACTTTTAATGTACCCGTTAATTTACCACCTGTTTCTGGTATCCAATGTTTTTTTTGACCCAATTCTGTTCTTGTGTTACTTGATGTTTTAGAGGTAATACCAGAATTGGGTGTTTTGTAAACTACCCAGTCTGTTTTTTCATCGTTGGCAACATAAAAAAAATCTTTTTTATCAAATTTTATCAGCTCGTCAGAGTATTCACCATCTCCTAAAAGAATTTTCCATTTGTCCATAAATGGAATAACATCACTAGGGTATTTGATGTTTGTTTGCTCTTTAGCAGGTGTGTTTTTCTTAGTATTAGTACAGCTATTTGTTAATATGCTTAAGCTTAATATCAAAGTAGATCTTAAGATTGTTTTAGTAATTATTAGTTTCATTTTTGCGTAAAATTAATTGTAAGTTTTTTTTAAAAATTACTTTCCTCTGCCATTTTTACAACTCCTATAGTTAATATTATATTGGCAAATCTTCTTTGTTCTCCTGTTTGAATTATGAGAGTTGTATTTAAATCTCTAATTTTATCATAAAAAGCCCAACGCTCCATTTCATTCCAAGTTACATCTCCCAATAATTTTTTATAAGTATTGTGTATTTCTGCATTAGCTGCTGCAGGTTTTTCCATTACTGTGGCTCCTTGAATAGGACAAATTTCTAAGATGCCTTTTAAAACGGTTAAAGAATCTAACAATCCTGGTTTAAAATTAAGATGAACAGTGGTTGCATTTTTACCAGCCATAGCTACAACAGGCAAATTGCCATCTGCAATTACAATTTGTGCAAAATGGCCAGATTTAGCAAGTACTTCTAAAATAGTTGGATGTATTACGGCAGTTTTTAGCATAAATTTAGTTTATCAGAAATTACATATTGTAAACCCCACCGTTAATATCTAAAGTTGCACCTGTAATAAACCCATCGTATTCAGATGCTAAGTATAAAACAGCTCTTGCAACATCTGCAGCATTACCAGCTTTTTGAATAGGGATACCAGAAATTGTTTTAGCAGCCGACTCTTTGGTTGTGTGAGTATTATGAAATGAAGTGCCAAGTATTAAACCTGGTGCAACAGCGTTTACTCGAGTACCTTGTGCACCTAATTCTGTAGAAAGAGCTCTTGTAAAGGTTAAAATAGCACCTTTACTTGTAGCATATACTAAAGAGCCAGGATGACCGCCTTTTCGTCCTGCTAGCGAAGCCAAATTAACAATGCTACTATGTTTATTTTTTGCTAAATATGGTGTTGCAGCTTTGGTTACAAATAACATAGACGTCATATTTACATCCATAACTTTGTGCCAAAAATCTGCCTCCATTTCATGTAGCATTTTTCTAGCGACTAAAGATCCGGCGTTATTTATTAAAATATCTAAACCACCTAAAAAGCTAACGGTTTTTTCTACAAGGTTAATTGCATCTGCTTCCTTTGTTAGATCGCCACTTATAGCTATTGCTTTAACGCCATTTTTTAGTGCGTATTTTTTAAGTTGATTTGCGTTAGTTGCACTAGAAAAATAATGAATTGCAACATGAGCTCCCTGATCGATAAAATGTTGTGTAATTGCCTCTCCTATTCCTTGTGCACCTGCAGTTATTAGTACCTTTTTTCCGGCTAGTTTGTTATTGTTTTTCATTTGTTTTTTTATTTTTTGTGTAAATCATTTTTAGCAAAATAACCATCATTAGATACTGCCTCTTTACTAATTTTTAAACTTGCTTTTTTAAACCAAACCTCTGCATAATTACCATCTTTGTATTGTTTTTCGATGTCTCCATTATGAGTTTCTGCACCAGAACACCAGTTTTTATTAACTGATGGCGATTTTCCGTTTGTTTGATTGTAACATCCTAATTTAAAAAAACATCCTTCGCCTTTGTATGCGTTTTTTTTCTCTAATCCGTTTTGGCCTATTGGTACAAAAAGTTTTTGTGTTTGTGCGGGTATGCTTTTAGGATTTGTATATTCTGATGCGATTAAGTTTTTTGTAAAAGTCTTTGTTTCATGTTCTGGACTAGAAAATATTAATGTCATAATGCCGTCTTTAACATTTACTTCATAACTAAATTCTTCTCCAAGTTTAATGCCTTCTGTTGGTTCTTCTGGCGGAGTGTTGGCATTAGAACCAACTACAGAAAAATCATTGCCCCAAACTGCAGTAGAAAAATCCCACCTTAATGAATTGTCTTCTCCGGCTGTATTAATTTCATAATGCCAGAAAACAGAGCCTTTTGTATGACCAGGATAAATTTTATAGAATATTTTTAGCGGTTCGTTTTCATGATTATCGGCACTGTGTATTTGCCCAACAACAACCGAATGCGAAGCGGCTACAGTTTCATCTCCAGTTGCAGAAACATTCATTACTTTTAAAGTTGCTGTTAACTTGTCATTGGCTGTTTCTGGATACCATTTTTTTGCTTGCGCCAATTCTGTTCTTGTATTGTTTGATGTACCATGAGTATCTCCGCCATTTGGCGATTTAAAGACCACCCAATCTCCTTGAGTATCCGTCGTGGTATAAAAGTAATTTTTATCTTCAAAATTATTTGCAATTCCAACGTTAGCTGCGTTGCCTAAAATTAATTTCCAATGATCAAAAAAGGGAATAACATTGCTAGCATACATTGTTTTCTCTTCATTTTTTTCTTCACTTTTTTTTGTTTTTTGTTTACAATTACTAAATGTTATAAGTAGGCCAAAAAGCAATACATAAAGAATACGTTTAGTGTTTAAAATTTTCATATTGTGTTTGTTTTAGTTGTTGTTTTCTATGTAATTAGATAATTTATAAAAATGTTTTTTCATCATTTCTGATGCTAAAATTTCATCATTTGCTTCAATAGCTAGGTAAATATCCTCGTGCTTTTTAATTTCGGTTACTACTTTATCACCCTCACAAACGTCGCCTCTTTCGTAAGTAGATAGTATCGGAGGTGTTATTAATAACATTAAAGAAACCATTGTGTTATTTTTACTAGCTTTTGCAATTGCCAAATGAAATAGTAGGTCTTCTTCTAAATAATCATCACCAATAGTTATTTTTGCTTTAAAGGCATTTAAGGCTTCTTTAATTCGAATTAAATCATCAGTTGTTCTTCTTTGTGCGGCTAATTTTACTATTTTAAGCTCTAGAGAAATTCTTGTTTCTGCTAATTCTTTAAAAGAGGGGCCGTTTAAAGCGATAATTTCATCAACAATACCATTAAAACCTGTTAAACCTATTGCTAAAATGGTACCGCTTTGAGACATCGATTTAACAACACCATAAAATTCTAATTTTCTAATTGCCTCTCTAATATGATTTCTTTTAACGTCAAATTTTTCAGACATTACTCTTTCAGAAGGTAATTTATCTCCACGTTCTAAATTTTTACTATTGATAAGATTTTTAATCTTAAAAATAATTTCATTTTGTAAAATTTTAGTTGTGCTATTGTCTATTAAACTAATTTTCATGAATAATTTTTTTTAATTAATATTTCTAAAAATATTCTAAAAGAGCCAGTACCCCGTTGTAAGAGATGATACAGGCAAATAAAAGTGATGCTATTAAACCTATGTTTACTAACAAATTGGTTTTATATTCTTTCATTACTTTTTTACTGTTTATCATTATTAGAATACCAAAAATTACAATTGGTAGTACAAAAACATTAAATACTTGCGATAGTATTTGAATTTCTATCGGATTTGCGCCAAAAGCAGGGCCAATAAGCGCAACTAAACAAGCTATGGCTGTAATAATTCTAAATTGTTTAGAGTTGGTGTCTAAAGTGCCAGATTGATAATCTGCAATTAATAAAGGAGCAATTAATAAACAAGGAAAAATTGAAGATAAGCCGGCGCTTAATGCTCCAAAAAAGAAGATTGATACTGCCCATTTACCAGCTACAGGCTCTAATGTATTTGCCATATCTAAAACTTGGGTTACTTCTTTGCCCTCATAATACAGAGCGCCCGCGGCTACTGCCATTATAACGCCACTAATAATAAATATTAAAATAGCTGCTGTAATAGCGTCTTTTTTCTGCTGTCCTAAATTTTTAATTCCCCAACCTTTTCCCTTTACAAATAATGGTCTTGATAGAAAAGTTGCAGAAGCCATGGTAGTACCTACAAAAGCAGCAACCAACATTTTGCCGCCGGTTACATTTGGTATTGTTGGTAAAAGTCCTTTGATAACATCTGTTGTTAATGGTTGTACAAAACATAAAGATAAAATGAATGATAAGCCCATTAAGGATACAAATATGACTAGTATTTTTTCGAAAAAACTATATTTTCCGACTAACATTAATAGATAAAAAACTACAATAATCAAGATAGCTATTGTTAAGACAGTTTCATATTTAAAGTTTGTTAGGTTGTCAAAGTTTAGTGCTAGAATTTCATAAATAATATTTGCCGAAATGCCTAAAATTCCCATTAAAGAATTCCATTGGCCAAAGGTAACTCCAACAATAATTAATAAGGCTAATGCCTTGCCAAACTTTATGTGTTTTTTAAATCCGTAGAGTGCCGTTTCTCCGGTAATTAAACCGTAATTACCATATGCGAACATTAAAATTCCTGAAAAAAAACAACTTAAAAACAATACCCATAAAAGTTGCATGTTAAACTTACTACCCGCGACAATCATAGAGGTTACACTGCCTGTGCCAATCGTATAGCCAATTGCAAAAATACCGGGACCGAAACCTAATATTATTGCGATTATTTTTGCTATGATAGACTTTTTTTCTTTCGTTATTTTCATAATCGTTGTTTTAGGTTTGTTTTATTTGATGTTCATTCTAATTTTAATTCCAGTTTGTATGATGATTTTTTTTCGACTCATCGTCTAATCTTTGATAGGTGTGTGCGCCAAAAAAATCTCTTTGTGCTTGAATAATATTTGCAGAGCTATATGCAGTAGTTATCCCATTAAAAAACTGAACAGCTTCTGATAAAGCAGGTGTATTTACATCGTTTAAGACACTTTGAGACACCACTTTTTTAGCTCCGTATCTATATGAATTTAATGAATTTAGTAATGTCGTATCTGTTAAGATATTATTAGTTTCTTTAAGGGTTTCAACTAAGTTTTCCATTAGTGTAGATCTTATAATACAACCATTCGTCCATATTCTTGCAATTTCACTTAACTGAATGTTCCAAGAGTGTTTTTTTGCTGCTTCATTAATCAACTTAAAACCTTGATAATGGTTTATAATTCTTGCAAATTGATACGCTTCATAAACATCATTTATGCTTAGTTGTAATTTTGGTATTTCAGTTTTAGTAATTTTTTCACTCAATTGCAAACGTTCCTCTTTATAAAAAGACGTATATCTAGAGAATAGAGCAGAGGTTATTAATGTATTTGGTGTACCTAATTCTGCTGCAGCTATTGTAGCCCAATTACCTGTACCTTTATTTCCTGCTTTATCTAATATTTTTGTTACAAGCCAATCTTTACCTTCTTTCTTTTTTAAAATAATATTAGTTATTTCTAACAGATAACTTCCAGCAGTTTCTTTCCAGCTTTCTAAAATACTTGCAATTTCGTCTAGGTTTTTACCCATGGCTTCAAAAATGGTAACAACTTCTGCAAGTAACTGCATCTCTACATATTCAATGCCATTATGAACCATTTTAACAAATTGCCCGCTGCCTTCGGGGCCAACATAGGTGCAACAAGGCAATCCGTTTTTGTCTTTTGCTGCAATTTTTTCTAAATATAACTGTATGCTTTTATAGGCTTTTATATTACCACTTGGCATAATAGAAGGTCCTTTTAGGGCACCTTCTTCACCACCAGAAACTCCCGTACCAATAAAATGTATGCCTTTAGAAAGTAGATAATCTAGCCGCTCTTTTGTTTTTTTATAATTAGAGTTGCCGCCGTCTATTAGAACGTCTCCTTTAGATAAATACGGTAGTAAATCTTCTATTACTAAATCGATTGTTTTACCGGCATTAACCATTAACATTATTCGTCTTGGTTGTTCTAATGAGTATACAAAACTTGCAATATCATCAAAAGCTTTTGCGTTTGATAATTCAGCATGAGCTGCTTTAAAATTTTTGGCAACGTTTTCTTCGGTATCGTTTACATGTCTGTTAAACATAGAAATTTTAACACCATTATTGGCTAAATTTCTACACAAACTTTTTCCCATAACTCCTAAACCAAAGAGTCCGAATTCTGATGTATTCATTAAGTTACTTTTTATGATTGCAATAATTTTTTTTGGTGATAAATTGATGTCTATTTGTAAAGCATCTTCAGGGTTTTCTAAGATTTCAAATTGAGATTTAAGTAATTTTGATGGCATAAAATGATTCGATCTATTATTTAATCTCTCATTAATTTTATCAAAAGACCCTGCCAAATGTACCCATACAGTTTGTTGCTTAATATCTTTATTTAATAGGTTTCTATAAGATGCTTTTAAAGCAGAACATACAATTACACAACTATTTTTTGCTAGTTGTTTTTTGGCTAATAGATTTAGTGTTTTTAGCCACCCGTTTCTATCATTGTCATTTAAAGGAATTCCATTAGCCATTTTTTCTATATTTTCTTTTGGATGATAATCATCTCCATCAAAAAAAGGAATGTTAAATTCTTTGGCAAGAAGTTTTCCGATAGTGCTTTTACCACAACCAGAAACTCCCATAATAAATATAATTTTAGCTTCGATATCCGTTTGATTTTTTTGGGTGCCCAAATTGGTTAACCAAATATAGTGTTATTTATTTAATAATTTATAAAACCTATTCGAAATTTATGTGTGAAGCTTTATTAAGCATTTTATGTCTTAAAAAAGAATAGTGATTTTAGTGATTAAAAAACAGTTTCTGTAAGTTGTAATAATCAGTTCATTATACATCGGAGTGTAGTTTACGACGTATCTTGTTATTATTTTTGGGTAAAAAAATAGTATGATTTAATTAACGGATAGTTCAATTAGAATTTTTTTAATTCAAACTGAAATAACCAACCGAAACCTTGTATGTAGTAATTTGGTTTTTTTTAGTTGTATAAAAGTAAATAACCACTCATTTATAAAGAGGGCAAAACTAAGCTTATAACAAGGTTTTTATACTTTTTAATATTGTAAACCAATCTGAACACCAGTATCGTTATTTTCTTTTAACAATACCGATTTTTTACTTGGAATAAACAAAAGATTATCTTCCCATTTTGGATTTTTATACAAAAGAGCTGTTTCTTTTGCATTCTTACTTATTTTAGGAAAACCAGCATCATGAAACAAGGAGTTTTTAATAAAATGATTGCTTCCTTTTAAAGAAACTGGAGTTTCTACTCTATAGCTGTCTACAAAAACAGTGTTAGAAATTTCTACAATATGAATTCCGTTTGCTCTAATTGTATAACCTTTTTCTTGATTGTAAACATTGCTAAAAACACAGTTTTCAATCACTAATTTTCCTCCAGGGAGTTCTACCGTTGGAGTGTTTCTAATATAGTTTATAGCAGCTTCTTCAATATCTTTAAAAACACTATTTTTTAGAATGATTGTGTTTGCATTGTAAAAACCAACTTCATCTTTGTCATATGACAAGTTTAAGCCTCTATAACTGTTTTCAAACCTAGTATTTACAAAGCTTAATGTATCTGCTTTTGTACCGTTATATGCTTTAAAGATGCTTCCTCCGTCTGTATTTGTGAAGTTTTTAAAAATTACATTATCAACAAAAACACTATACAAGCCATTTTCTTTTTTATCAGGAGAAACAATGGCATATTTTGGACTAGACGCTTCGCCGTCTAAAATTAAATTATGTAGATTTAGTTTAAAACCTTCATTTACCCTGAAAAAATAGGTCAACGGTTTGTCTAAATTTTCTTTTGATGTAAGTATAGAAGCACCACCTTTATCACCTTCTATAATTATGTTTTTAGATATTTTTATTGTTTTTTCTAAAACATACTCGCCTGTTTTTAAAATAATTTTAGAACCAGCACTAGCTTTGTCTATTGCCTTTCTTAATGTTTCAATACCGGGTTCTACTACAATATCTTTAGGTTTTACAATTGGTGCAACAATGTTTGGTTTCCAACCGGTACCTGCTCTTAAGCTTAACGCTTTTGGTAATTTTTTAGCATCTAAATTAAAGGCACCAACATTAAAAACAACTCTTTTTGTTTTAGTAATATCTTCAGAAAAACTAAGGTTATTTTTAGTGGCTTTTAACAAATCTGGATTTTCTTTTGTTGGTACAGGAACAGTACCTATCTCTTTCCAACTCACTTTGGTAGCCGAAAAACCATTTTCGGAAGTACCCAATGCATCTAGATAATTAGAATTAAAATTCACATCAGTATTCTCATCAAGAATAAGTACATTTTTTTGTGCTGTATTGTTAAAAACCAAGTTATTAGAAAAATTCACGTTTTTGGGTGCAAGAGATTTTTCTTCATCTTTACCCTCGCCAAAAGAAATTGGACCTGAATTTATAATGGTATTATTTTGGATATCTACATTTGTAACTTGTTCATATCTGTTTAAGGGCGAGTTTGGCACACCATTCATAAGAACAATAGGACCTCTATAACCATCACCTTGCAAACCAATCATTAAATTATTTCTAATAATGTGTCCAGAATTGATAACACGAATTCCGCCAGTCTTAGATAATCCATTCCCTAAAAACACATTTCTTTCTACCAAAGCATTATCGCCATGACGTAGCGTTAATGATCCTTTGCTGCCAATAAACAAGTTGTCTCTAAAAACATTATTACCAGACTTGTTTGAAATAATTTCAATTTCACCATCGCAACCCGCAAAAACATTTCTTTCTACCAAAGTATTTGAAGATTTTTTAGAATTGGCGCTTGTACCAATACGAATGGTTTCTCCTCCGTTTACTCCTAATTCTGGTCTTGCGCCAAATAAGTTGTTATCAATTCTATGATTATTCTCTGTGTGTTCTTCGCCTTTTAGCCAAACCACTAAAGTAGTTCCAGGACTTACTTTGCCTGTAAAATTATTATGATCTACTCGGTTATTTTTTCCCCAGATATCTACCCAATGGTCTTTAATACCTTCGGCAACTTTATAATATGAAATGGTAGAGTTTGTAAAACGACAATTATTTGCAAATTCTTTAGAGTTTTTTCTGAATTGTACTACAGATTTGTAAGTAGAAGTACCGTCTTTAAACCATAAACCACTTACAATTACATGTTCTCCGTAAATATTTAAAGTAGAATTACCAGAAATAATTACTTCGCCAGGGGTTTCTGCTTTTATAATAATTGGCGCATCTTCTGTGCCAAAACCACCAGCATTTAATTTAACATCTTTCCAAACACCATTTTTTAAGATAATAACTTCTCCTGGTTTTACAGATTTTACAGCTGCATTAAATGCTTCTATCGAAGCTACCTTAATTTCTTGGGCATTTAGTTGTACGTTAATTAAGACTGTAAAAAGGATAGCAGTAAGAGTTGTTTTTTTCATGGGAATTAAATTAACACTAGTTTATTGGTAAACCAATTTGGTAAACCAAAAATAAGATTATTTTTTTGTAAAAAAAAATACCTGTAAATCTTGTTTACAGGTATTTGTTGTATGTCAAAGAAGAGTTTATAAATTAAAAGCCTCTTTTATAGTAGCAACATAATCTAATTTTTCCCAAGTAAAAGTTTCTACTTCTTCAGAAACAGTTTCTCCCATTGGGTTTGTAAATGTTACTTTTTTTATTTCTGGAGTTCTACCCATGTGCCCGTAAGCAGCAGTTTCTGAGTATATAGGTGTTCTTAATTTTAGACGTTGTTCTATAAAAAACGGACGCATGTCAAAAATTTCTTCTACTTTTTTACTAATCTCTCCATCTGTTAGATTTACGTTGGCTGTGCCATACGTTTCTACATTAATACTAGTAGGTTTTGCCACACCAATAGCATAAGAAACTTGTACCAATACTTCTTTACAAAGCCCTGCTGCAACTAAGTTCTTAGCAATATGTCTGGTTGCATACGCACCAGATCTATCTACCTTACTTGGGTCTTTACCAGAAAAAGCACCACCACCGTGAGCGCCTTTACCACCATAGGTGTCTACAATAATTTTTCTTCCTGTTAATCCAGTATCTCCATGTGGTCCTCCAATAACAAAAACACCAGTTGGATTGATGTGATAGGTAATTGTATCTGTAAATAATTTTTGAATATGTACAGGTAATTTTGCAACTACTCTAGGAATTAAAATGCTAATAATATCTTTTTTAATTTTAGCAAGCATTACTTCATCAGAACTATCAAAATCATCGTGCTGTGTAGAAATTACAATGGCATCTATTCTTTGAGGTACATTGTCATCAGAATACTCAATCGTTACTTGAGATTTTGCATCAGGTCTTAAATACGTTATGTCTTTGTTTTCTCTTCGGATTGCAGCCAATTCTATTAAAAGTCTGTGCGATAACTCTAAAGCCAAAGGCATGTAGTTTTCTGTTTCATCGGTTGCATACCCAAACATCATTCCCTGGTCTCCGGCACCTTGTTCTTCAGGGCTTTTTCTATCTACACCTTGGTTTATATCTGGCGATTGCTCGTGAATAGCCGACAGCACACCACAAGAGTTTCCATCAAACATATACTCACTTTTTGTGTAGCCAATTTTATTAATAACATCTCTGGCTATTTTTTGAACATCTAAATAAGTTTCAGATTTTACTTCTCCGGCTAAAATAACTTGTCCGGTGGTTACTAGCGTTTCGCAAGCAACTTTACTGCTTTTATCAAAGGCTAAAAAATTATCAATTAAAGCATCAGAAATTTGATCTGCTACCTTATCTGGGTGTCCTTCAGAAACACTTTCTGACGTAAATAAATATGACATAACTATTGTTGTTTTGTATTAGGAACTCTAAAAAAGATTGCAAATAGCTAAAAGGAGTAGATTATTACTGCTTTAGCATTTTGTTCTACTAACATGATTTAGTTTTTTAAAACATGTAGAAAGAGGTTGCAATCAGTTCAAATTTTTCCTCTATAATTCTTTGCAAAGTTACGTTATAAATTGAATACCCAATATTTTTTTTAATAATTTTTTGTGATGACATCATCGATAAAATATTTTTAGTGCTAAATTTCACATCATTTTATAGAATAGTTAAAACGAACTTGATAAAAATGTGAAATCGATATAAATTTAAAATAATTTGCTTTTTATTAGGATATTAAAATTTTCTGAACATATATTTGCACTCACAAAGTTCAATAACTTATTGAAATGTTATCAAGAAAGGCAGAGGGATTAGACCCAATGAAGCCTTAGCAACCCTTTTCGTGAGGAAAAGAAGGTGCTAAATTCTACTTAATTTTAAATTCATTTATTTAAAATTGGATAGATAACTCAAAAACAAGTACACAGCCGTGTAGTTGTAAAAATTCTTAATAACATTTTTCTAGTAAGTACATCAGTAAAAAACGAAACTGATGCATTTTGACTTATTTATTAACTCAAAAAAAAACAGAAAAATGAGTACATTACAATTAGCAACAAACGCATTACATGCAGGGCATGATGTAAAAGCAAACGGAGGAACAAGAGCGGTACCTATTTATCAAACATCTTCGTATGTTTTTAACAACTCAGAACATGCAGCCAATCTTTTTTCATTAAAAGAATTAGGGTTTATTTACACCCGTTTAAACAATCCAACAAATCAAATTTTACAAGACCGTTTGGCAGCTGTAGAAGGCGGAATTGGTGCCGTAGTTTTCGCATCAGGTACCGCAGCAATCTCTACAGGATTATTAACTCTTTTAAAAGCAGGAGATCATATTGTAGCTTCTAGCAGCTTGTATGGCGGAACCTATAATTTGTTAAGCGTAACCTTACCAAGATTCGGAATTACAACTACGTTTGTAGATGCTTCTAATCCTGCTAATTTTGAAGCAGCTGTTAAAGATAATACCAGAGCGTTTTTTGTTGAATCTTTAGGGAACCCAAAGCTAGATGTGTTAGATTTAGAAGCAATTTCTGCACAAGCAAAAAAGGCAGAAGTTCCTTTTATTGTAGACAATACGGTAGCAACTCCGGTATTATTAAATCCAATTAAACACGGTGCAGATATTGTAATTCATTCGCTTACAAAGTATATTGGCGGACAAGGAACTTCTTTAGGAGGTGCCATTGTAGATGCGGGTACTTTTAATTGGGCAAATGGTAAGTTTCCAGAATTTACAGAACCATCTGCAGGGTATCATGGTTTAAAATATTACGAAACTTTAGGCGCAGCATCGTTTACGTTTAAATTAATTTTAGAAGGCTTACGAGATTTTGGTGGCGCGTTAAGTCCTACCAACGCTTTTAATATCATACAAGGATTAGAGACTTTACCAGTTCGTATCAAACAACATTCAGAAAATGCATTGGCATTGGCAAAATGGTTAGAGCAACAAGATGAAGTTGCATGGGTAAACTACCCAGGTTTAGAAAGTAATAAGTACAAAAAATTAGCAGATAAATACTTGCCAAAAGGACAAAGTGGTATTGTTACCTTCGGACCAAAAAAAGGATTTGAAGCTGCAAAAATAATTGCAGATAAAACAAAAGTTTTTTCTTTGTTAGCAAATATTGGCGATACCAAATCGTTAATAATTCACCCAGCAAGTACTACACATCAACAACTTAATGCAGAAGAGCAAGCAAGCGCTGGTGTTGGGCAAGATTTAATTAGATTGTCTGTTGGTATTGAAGATTTAGAAGATTTAAAAGCAGATTTAAAAGCAGCTTTTTCAGAAATTTAAAATAGTTTAAAAGTGTTTATTTGAGCGTAGTTTAGAGAGTTTAAGTTCTCGAAACTATGCTCAGACAGACAAATATCTATAAAACACAAAAGTATCTTGGAACATCCGTTGCAACATATCAACATAAAAAACTTTACCACAGAACTGGGGGTTTCTATTGCTGAAATTAATTTGAGTTATCAGGTTTTTGGGCAAAAGTTAGGCACTGCGCCCGTTGTTTTAATAAATCATGCATTAACTGGGAATAGTAATGTTGCAGGTTCTGATGGTTGGTGGCAAGATATTGTAGGAGCAGAAAAGACAATAGACACTAATAGTTATACGATACTTTCTTTTAATATACCTGGCAATGGTTTTGATGGTTTTTTGATTGAAAATTATAAAGATTTTATTGCAAGAGATGTAGCTCGTATTTTTTTAGAAGGTCTGCATCAGCTACAAGTAACCACTTTATTTGCATTGATTGGTGGATCTTTAGGTGGTGGTATTGCTTGGGAAATGTTAGTTTTAAATACAAAATTAACGCAACATTTTTTACCAATTGCAACCGATTGGAAATCGACAGATTGGTTAATTGCGAACTGTCAAATTCAAGAACAATTTTTGGTAAACTCTAGCAATCCTGTGCATGATGCGCGTATGCATGCCATGTTGTGTTACAGAACGCCAGCATCTTTTAAAGAGCGTTTTCACCGATCTAAAAAAGACAATTCTACCATTTTTAATGTAGAAAGTTGGTTGTTACATCATGGCGAAAAGCTACAAGAACGCTATCAGTTATCATCTTACAAGTTGATGAATCAACTATTAAAAACCATCGATGTTACTCAAAATGAGGAAAAAAGTATCGATGTTTTAGATGAAATAGAAGCTAGTATTCACATAATTGGTGTAGATTCTGATTTGTTTTTTACTGCGGAAGAAAACCGAGAAACGTTTAAAAAGTTAGCGTTAACAAAAGAAAATGTTACCTATCACGAAATTAAATCGGTACACGGGCATGATGCATTTTTAATAGAGTACGATCAATTGCATAAAATGATAGCACCTATTTTTAACAAAGAATACAGAGAACAGAAAATGAAAATACTAAAATTTGGAGGCAAATCTTTAGCAAACGGACTTGGGTTGCAAAATACCATAGCAATTCTTTTAGAGAAGCTTAAAAATAACCAAAAAATAACTGTTGTAGTTTCTGCAAGAGGAAATACTACTGATGATTTAGAGGAACTCTTAGAAAAAGCAAGGATTAAACAAGACTATAAATCCGCATTTCATTCGTTTAAAGAATACCAACAATTGCCCAATAATTCAGTAGATTTATCTACAGAGTTTAACACTTTACAAACTATTTTTGAAGGGGTGTCTTTGTTAGGTGATTACAGTTCTAAAATTAAAGATGAAGTTTTAGCACAAGGAGAATTACTCGCTGTAAAAGTGGTTGTTAGCTTACTTGAAAAAGAAGGAGTTTTAGCCAATGCAGTCGATGCTAGAAAGCTACTTATTACAGATGATAATTTTAGCAATGCATTGCCTATTAATGCAGTATCATCAGAAAATGTGATTTCTTATTTTTTAAAGAATACCAACAAAGTTAATGTTGTAACTGGTTTTATTGCGGCAAATAAAAAAGGAGAAACCACTACTTTAGGCAGAAATGGTAGCAATTATTCTGCTGCGCTTTTGGCCAATTATTTAGATGCAGAAGAGCTTCAAAATTACACGCACGTAAGTGGTATTTTTACGGCAAATCCTGATTTGGTTGCCGATGCCAAAAAAATAGAAAAATTATCTTTTTCAGAAGCCAATGAGTTGGCAAATTTTGGTACTACAATTTTACACGCAAAAACCATCATACCTTTATTAGAGAAAAACATCAATTTAAGAATTTTAAATACGTTTGATAAAGAAGATAAGGGCACTTTAATAACCGCTGAAACATCAGAAAAAGGGATTAAATCTATCTCTACAATAGAAAATGTTTCGTTGTTAAACCTTGAAGGTAGAGGTCTGTTAGGTAAAGTAGGGGTAGATGCCAGAATTTTTAAGGCGTTAAGTGACAAAAACATTAGTGTTAGTATTGTTTCGCAAGGTTCTTCTGAAAGAGGTATCGGTTTAATTATCAATTCAGACAAAGCAACAGAGGCTGTTTTGGCTTTAGAAGCTGCTTTTGAAAGTGATTTTTATTCGCAAGATGTAAATCACATTTCTATTGTAGATAATGTGGCCGTTATTTCTATAATTGGTCAAGATTTAAGTGCCTTTCATTTGCCATACAATGCGTTGATTAAAAATCAAATTGTACCGTTATTATTTAACAATACCGTAACCGGAAAAAACGTGAGTTTGGTGGTTAAAAAAGAAGATTTAAACAAGGCTGTAAATGTCATTCATGGTCAGGTTTTTGGTATTGCAAAGAAGATAAATATTGCCGTTTTTGGCAAAGGATTGGTTGGCGGAACGCTTATTCATCAAATTATAGAAAACGCAGCGTCTGTATTAGAAAGAAGAAATATACAGCTCACTATTTTTGCGGTTATCAGTTCAAAAAAAGTGTTGTTAGATAAACAAGGTATTTCAGATAATTGGGAGCAAGCGCTTCAAAATTCTGAATCAACAACACCTTCTATAGAAAGTGTTATTAGTTATGCCAAAACACATCATTTAGAAAATTTAATTGCCGTAGACAATACCGCAAGTGTTTCTTTTGTAGAAAATTACATTCCGTTAATTGCTGCTGGTTTCGACTTGGTTTCATGTAATAAAATAGCCAATACATTGTCTTTTGATTTTTACAAAGAAATACGTAATAAGTTACAACAATACAAGAAACAGTATTTATACGAAACCAATGTTGGTGCTGGTTTACCTTTAATCGATACCATTCGTTTGTTGCATGAATCCGGAGAAAATATCACTAAAATTAGAGGTGTTTTTTCAGGAAGTTTAAGCTATTTATTTAATACTTTTTCAGAAGAAAATAAACCTTTTTCTGAGGTATTAACGGCAGCAATAGAGTTAGGATATACAGAACCAGATGCTAGAGAAGATTTAGGTGGAAATGATGTGGCAAGAAAGTTATTAATTTTAGCCAGAGAGCTAGAGTTAGAAAATGAACTGTCTGATGTTCGCATTCAAAATTTAATTCCAGAATCTTTAAGAGCAGGAACTTCAGAGCGTTTTTTATCTAGTCTAGACTTGATGAATACTGAATATCAACAGGTAAAAGAAGCACAAAAAGAAGAGCATGTATTAAGATATATTGGCGAATTAAGTGGCGATTTATCTAAAGACACAGGAAATTTAGAAGTAAAACTAGTTTCTGTTCCTAAAAATTCGCCTTTGGGTTCTTTAAAAGGTTCAGATGCTATTTTCGAAATTTATACAGAGTCTTATGGCTCACAGCCATTGGTTATACAAGGCGCAGGAGCAGGAAGTAAGGTAACGGCAAGAGGGGTTTTTGGCGATATTTTACGATTGGCTAAAAACGGTTTATAGTTTTTGGTTGAACACAGACACTAAAAAATGAAAGCAAAATATAACAATCTTTATTTTCAAAAATGAGGATAATTAAAGAATTAAAAAAGTTTTAATTGATAGTTGTTGGTTGTAACTTTCAACCATTAGCCACCAACCAAAAACCACATACCAAAATGAACAAACATTTCGAAACACAAGCAATTAGAAATCAAACTGAAAGAAGTCAGTTTTTAGAACACTCTACACCTTTATATTTAACTTCTAGTTTTGTTTTTGAAGATGCTGAAGAAATGAGAGCTTCATTTGCCGAAGAAAAACAACGTAATTTATACAGTCGGTTTACAAATCCGAATACCACAGAATTTACAGAAAAAATAGTTCAGATGGAAGGTGCCGAGGCAGGATATGCTTTTGCAACCGGAATGTCTGCTATATTTTCAACATTTGCTGCATTATTAAATGCTGGCGATCATGTGGTTTCTTGTAGATCTGTATTTGGCTCTACACATAGTATGTTTACCAAGTTTCTGCCAAAATGGAACATAGAAACTTCTTATTTTAAAGTGAATGAAGTTGATTTGGTTGAAAGTTTGATCAAACCAAACACAAAAATTTTATACATAGAAACCCCTACAAATCCGGCAGTAGATATTTTAGATTTAGAATTGATTGGTAAAATTGCCAAAAAACACAATCTTATTTTTATTGTAGATAATTGCTTTGCAACACCTTACGTACAGCAGCCAATTAAGTTTGGTGCCGATTTAGTTATTCATTCTGCTACAAAACTAATAGACGGGCAAGGACGTGTTTTAGGTGGTGTAACTGTTGGGAAAGCAACTTTAATGCGAGAAATTTACTTATTTGCAAGAAATACAGGACCTGCCATGTCTCCTTTTAATGCGTGGGTGTTGTCTAAAAGTCTTGAAACATTGTCCGTTAGGGTAGAAAAACATGCAGAAAACGCTTTAAAAGTTGCAGAATTTTTAGAAACTCAAAAAAATGTTTCGCTGGTTAAATACCCTTTTTTACAATCCCATCCACAATACAATATTGCTAAAAAACAAATGAGTTTAGGTGGTAATATTGTTGCTTTTGAAATTAAAGGAGGTATTGAAGCTGGCAGAAAATTTTTAGACAACATAAAAATGTGTTCATTATCTGCAAATTTAGGAGATACAAGAACCATTGTTACACATCCTTCCTCTACAACTCATGGTAAATTGTCTGAAGAAGATAGGTTAGAGGTTGGCATAACAAAAGGATTGGTAAGGGTTTCTGTTGGTTTAGAAAATGTAGCAGATATTATTGCCGATTTAGAGCAAGCTTTAAATGGATACTAAATTTTAAGTATCACATTCTTTTATTTGCAAAATTAGTATCTCTTTTGCTATCTTTAGTATTTATTTTATTGTTCAGACATGGTTAAGCTATTAAAATTTACTTGTACAGTTATAGTTGGTGTTTTTTTATTTGGATGCAGTTCTAAAGACAGCAATGAAGAAGCTATAAACGAAATTTTAGAAGTCTCTTTATTGTCTGAGTTTTCTTCTAGGCAAAGTTCTCAATCTGTTACGGTAACTGCTAACATGTATTGGTATACGAACAATACGAATAATTGGATTTTTGTTAGTCCTACTTTTGGAACAAATAATGGTGAAATTGAGATTTCTGTAGCAGAAAATCTATCAGACCAAAATAGAACCGGAACTGTCACGGTTATAGGTGGTATTATTTCAAAAACAATTACAATTACACAATTGGCTAGAGATGAAAGTACTGATGTTTTAGATGCTACCAAAGCACCTTCTGAAAATTTCGATTTATCTACCTGGAACTTAAGCATACCTGTTGATAAAGGAAACGGAACAGCAACTACAATTACTGTTAGTCAGCTAAATGATGATTTTGAAAATGGCAATTATTTTTACACGGCAGCAGACGGTGGAATGGTTTTTAAATGTCCGGTTAATGGTTTTAAAACTTCTGCAAATACAAGTTATACTAGAGTAGAATTGCGAGAAATGCTTAGAGGTAACAATACCAATATTAATACCCAAGGCGTTAATAAAAATAACTGGGTTTTTGGTACAGCACCAGCAGCAGATATCAATGCGGCTGCAGGTTATGATGGCGAAATGAATGCAACACTTGCGGTAAATCATGTAACAACAACAGGGAGTAATAGCCATGTTGGTCGCGTAATTATAGGGCAAATTCATGCCAATGATGATGAGCCGATACGTATTTATTACAGAAAATTACCTAACAACCAACTTGGGTCTATTTATTTTGCACACGAACCTAGAGATGGTTTTGGTGCAGAGCAATGGCATGAAATGATTGGCTCTAGAAGTAATACAGCTTCTAACCCATCAGACGGAATTGCATTAAACGAAAAGTTTAGTTACACCATTAAAGTTGTTGGAGATACTTTGACAGTAACAATCAGAAGAGAGGATAAAAGTAATGTTGTAAAAACTGTAAATATGGCAACTAGTGGTTACAATGTTGGTGGGCAATATATGTATTTTAAAGCAGGTGTGTATCAGGGTAATAATTCTGGTGATGCAGATGATTATGTACAAGCAACTTTTTATGCCTTAGAAAAAAGTCATACAAATTAAGACAGTCTTTTTAAAACACTTATATTAGCGCTATGCTTTCTAAAAAGACGAAATACGGTATTAAAGCACTTACTTTTCTTGCAAAACAAGAAGATAAAACTCCTGTTGCTATTGCTACAATTTCTAAAAGTGAAAATATATCATTAAAATTTTTAGAGAGTATTCTTTTAACACTTCGTAAAAACGGAATTTTAGGATCTAAAAAAGGAAAAGGTGGCGGTTATTATTTGTTAAATAGCCCATCAAATATACCTATGACCTCTGTAATGAGAATTTTAGAAGGGCCAATATCTATGGTGCCTTGTGTAAGTTTAAATTTTTATGAAAAGTGTGATGATTGCCCTGATGAAAATGCGTGCTCTGTGCATAAATTAATGATTCAGGTAAGAGACAATACCCTTAAAATATTTAAAAACACTTCTTTAGCAGACCTTTGCAAAGACTAAAACTCTCCTTGTAATTCTTTCGTTTTTTTTGTAAAGTCATATTTTCAATAATCACCTTATTGTAGTTTCATATTCGCAAATAATTTATACTATTATTATTAATCTATTAAATCGATAGGGTAGTTAGATTTTTTAGCGCTCATTTGTTTTGTAGACTTAAAATTTAATGTAGGTTTGCATTATCCTACTAAATAAATAGGGTATTATTTTGAATTAATTTGCTATGATTTTAAATCAAGTCATTTTTAGTAGGAAAACACGACGTAAAGGTTTTGAAGAAGATATTGCTTCAGAAAAACCTTTGCGAAGTGTTATAAAAGCATTGAGTTGGAGAGTTATTGGAACGCTAGATACGCTGGTGGTGTCTTATATACTTACAGGTAAAATTGGTTTAGCAACCTCAATTGCATCCATAGATTTTATAACAAAATTAGTATTGTATTTTTTTCATGAAAGAATATGGAACAAAATAAAATGGGGAAAATAAGAAGATGAATTTAGAGCAGATAAATAAAGAATTAAAAGATAAGAGTCCGAAAGAAATAATTAATTGGGCCATTTCTATATCAGAAAAGCCAATAGTTACTACCAATTTTAGACCCTATGAAGTTGCAATTTTACAGGCAGTTTCAGAAGTGCAAAAAAACATAAAAGTTATTTGGTGCGATACTGGTTACAACACACCGCAAACCTATAAACATGCCGAAGAAATTATTAAAAAACTACAGTTAAACGTTCAATTGTATGTTCCAAAACAAACAGTTGCACATAGAAATATTGTGTTAGGTGTACCTTCTATAGAAGACCCAAAGCATGCTGTTTTTACCCAACAAGTAAAATTAGAACCTTTTACAAGAGCCATGCAAGAACACAAACCAGATGTTTGGTTTACTAATTTGAGAAAAGGACAAACTGCTTTTAGAGATGGTATTGATATTGTTTCTAAAAGTAAAGACGGAATTGTAAAAGTGAGTCCGTTTTATAACTGGATAGATACTGATTTAGATGCGTATTTAGCCAAATTGAATTTGCCGAATGAATTTACGTATTTCGATCCTACAAAAGTAGAAAACAACAGAGAATGTGGTTTGCATATCTAAAAGACATGATAATGAATCAAAAAACAATACAAGTAGATGCTTTAGAAAGTGAAGCCATTTATATCCTTAGAGAAGTAGTAGCACAGTTTGAAAAACCTGTATTGCTTTTCTCTGGTGGAAAAGACAGTATTACATTGGTAAGATTGGCTCAAAAAGCTTTTTACCCCGCAAAAATACCTTTTCCGTTAATGCATATAGATACAGGGCATAATTTTCCTGAAACAATAGAATTTAGAGACCGATTAACCAAAGAATTGGGGGTAGAATTAATTGTTAGAAATGTACAAGACAATATAGACAATGGTTCTGTAAAAGAAGAAACGGGCAAATATGCCAGTAGAAATATGCTGCAAACAGAAACCTTGTTAGATGCTATAGAAGAGTTTGGTTTTGATGCTTGTATTGGAGGTGCAAGAAGAGATGAAGAAAAAGCAAGAGCAAAAGAAAGAATTTTTTCTGTTAGAGATGATTTTGGACAATGGGATGAAAAAAACCAGCGTCCGGAAGTATTTGATATGTTAAACGGAAAAATAGATTTAGGACAGAATGTTCGTGTTTTTCCAATCTCTAACTGGACAGAGCTAGATGTTTGGTCTTACATAGAAAAAGAAGCTATCGAAATACCATCGATTTATTTTGCTCACAAAAGAAACATTTTTTACCGAGATGGGTTTATTTGGTCTGCAGACGATGCTGTTGTGTATCGAGATGAAGAAGAAGAGGTTGTAGAACAAATGGTGCGTTTTAGAACTGTGGGCGATATGAGTTGTACTGCCGCCGTTTTATCTGATGCAGTAGATATTGCAAAAGTAGTAGAAGAAATTAGAGATTCTTCTATTTCAGAAAGAGGTGCTAGAATAGACGACAAACGTTCTGAAGCCGCTATGGAAAAAAGAAAACAACAAGGGTATTTTTAAAATCATTTAAGTAATAAGCTTTATGTTATAAGCAACATATAGCCTACAGTAAAAAAATATGAACGTACTAAAAATAGCAACAGCAGGTAGTGTAGATGATGGTAAAAGCACCTTAATTGGGCGCATTTTATACGATACAAAATCATTAACAGACGATAAGTTAACTGCAATAGAAGAAAAAAGCAAACAACGTGGTTTCGATTATTTAGATTTTTCTCTTGCAACAGATGGTTTGATTGCCGAACGCGAGCAAGGAATTACCATAGATGTAGCTCATATTTATTTTTCTACAAGAAAAAAGAGTTTCATTATTGCAGACACGCCTGGGCATGTAGAATATACAAGAAACATGGTAACTGGTGCCTCAACAGCGCAAGCTTCTATTGTTTTAATTGATGCAAGAAACGGTGTTGTAGAGCAAACATACAGACATTTTTTTATCAATAATTTATTACGTATTAAAGATGTTGTAATTGCTATTAATAAAATGGATTTGGTAGATTTTTCTGAAGAAAAATACAATACCATAAAAGGTGAAATAGAGTATTTAGCAAGTAAAAGTGGTTATAAAAATCAGCAGTTAACATTTATTCCTTTGTCTGCTTTACAAGGAGATAATGTGGTTGATAAATCTGAAAATACACCTTGGTATACAGGAGAAACTTTGTTACATCATTTAGAAAATTTACAAGCAACAGATATTAATGAAGTATCTCAAGTACGTTTTCCGGTACAAACAGTTATCAGACCAAAAACAGCAGAATTTCATGATTTTAGAGGCTATGCAGGTAAAATCTATGGTGGTGATTTAGAAGTAGGAGATGAAATTTCTGTATTGCCATCACAGACTAAATCAAAAATTAAAACAATACACTTTTTTGATACGGAATATCTAAAGGCTAAAAACGGTAGTTCTGTAACCATTACTTTGGAAGACAATGTAAATGTAAGTAGAGGAGATATGTTGGTTAAAGTAGCAGAGCAACCAACGGTTACAAAACAATTAAATGCAACTGTTTGTTGGATGGATAAAGAGCCTTTGCAAGCTTCTCAGAAATATTACATAAAACATGGTGTTAATGATGCGCAGGCAAAAATCACTCAATTATCGAGTATTATAAAAACAGATTTTTCTGGAAAAATTGACAATCCTACAGCATTAAAATTGAATGAAATAGGAGACATTCAATTAAAATTAAGCAAGCCTCTATTAGTGGATGCTTATAATAAAAATAAATCGAACGGTTCATTTATTTTAATCAATCCGAAAACAAACAATACAGTTGGTGTCGGTTTTATCCGATAAAAAAATAAGAAGCATGCAAAGTTTTAGAACAGAAATAGAAAATCCGATTGTAGAAAAAGACATTCTAGAATTAGAAAGAAAAATTCAACTTTTTAAAGAAGGAAAAATAGACGAAGAACGTTTTAGAAGTCTTCGTTTGGCAAGAGGTGTATATGGTCAGCGTCAGTTTGGTGTGCAAATGATTCGTATAAAATTACCTTACGGAAAAGTTACAAGTCAACAATTGCATAGAATTGCAGATGTTTCAGACGAGTATTCACGTGGAAGATTGCACATTACCACAAGGCAAGATATTCAAATTCATCATGTAAGTTTAGACAGAACGCCAGAATTATGGGCGCAATTAGAAAAAGATGATATTACTTTAAGAGAAGCTTGTGGCAATGCAGTTAGAAATGTAACGGCATCTGAAACTGCTGGTATAGATATTGATGAACCTTTTGATGTTTCGCCGTATGCAGATGCTACATTTAAATTCTTTTTACGAAACCCAATTTGTCAAGAAATGGGACGTAAATTTAAAATGTCTTTTTCAGGAACAGAGAGTGACACTGCGATTAGTTTTATTCATGATTTAGGCTTTATTGCAAAAATAAAAACAGAAAACGGAGTTGTAAAAAAAGGGTTTAAAGTATTGTTAGGTGGTGGTTTAGGATCGCAACCAAGACATGCAGATGTTATTTATGATTTTTTAGAAGAAGATCTTTTAATACCAACTATAGAAGGAGTTTTAAGAATTTTTGATCGTTTTGGAGAACGTGCAAAAAGAGCAAAAGCAAGATTAAAATTTTTGGTAAAGGATGTAGGAATCAATGCTTTTTTACAATTAGTATCAGAAGAAGTAGCAGCTTTAGAAAACAAAACTTTTAAAGTAGATACTACCGATTTTGAACAACCAATTTCTTTTATAGAAAACACAATACCTTCTGTAGCAATAGATGATGAAGTTGGTTTTAATAAATGGAAAGAAACCAACGTTATCCAACAAAAACAAGCTGGTTTGTTTGCTATCGGAATAAAAGTACATTTAGGAGATTTTTATACACCAAAAGCACGTTTGCTAGCAGATTTAGTGTATAAGTATGCTGCAAATGAAATTCGTTTAACATTGCGTCAGAATATTTTAATCCGTCATGTAAGAGAAGAACTATTGCCTTTCTTTTATGTTGAGTTACAAAAATTAGGATTTGCCAATTCTGGCTACAATTCTACTGCAGATATTACGGCTTGCCCGGGTACAGATACCTGTAATTTAGGAATTGCAAGTAGTACTGGTATTGCTGTTGTTTTAGAAAAGGTGTTAGAAGAAGAATATCCAAAGTATTTAAATAACAAAGAAATAGCCATTAAAATTAGTGGTTGTATGAATGCTTGTGGGCAACACAACATGGCGCATATTGGTTTTCAAGGAATGTCTATCAAGGTTGGTAATTTACAAGCACCCGCTTTACAAATTTTAATTGGTGGTGGTATTTTAGGAGATGGACAAGGACGTTTTTCTGATAAATTGATAAAAATACCAAGTAAGAGAGGTCCTGAAGCTTTGCGTGTTCTTTTAAATGATGTTGAGAAAAATCAGCAATCAAAAGAAACTTTTTTAGAGTATTATGATAGGCAAGGGAAGATTTATTTTTATGACTTGCTAAAAACACTTTCTGATACTACAAATTTAGAACCGAATGATTTTATAGATTGGGGGCATTCTGAAAACTATGTAAAAGCAATTGGAGTAGGTGAATGTGCTGGTGTGGTTATCGATTTAATTGCCACTTTATTGTTTGAAAGTGAAGAAAAAATAACCAATGCAGAGCAGGCATTGCAAGAAAATCAATTTTCAGATAGCATTTATCATGCCTATACATCGCTTGTAAATACGGCAAAAGCATTGTTAATCGCAGAAAATATCAAGACAAATACACAAGCTGTAATTGTTTCAGACTTTCAAAAACATTTTGTTGAAACCAATAAAATTGAATTGAATGGTTCTTTTGAAGCATTAGTGTATCAGATTAAAAAAGAGAAACCAACAAAAGCATTTGCAGAAAGCTATATAAACGATGCAAAATCGTTTTACAAAAAAGTGGCTGCTTTTAGAAAATTAGAGGTAAGTCATGTATAAAACACCAAAATTAACAGTAGTTGGCGCTGGGCCAGGAGACGAAGATTTAATTACGTTAAAAGCAATTAAAGCGTTAAAAAATGCCAATGTAGTTTTATATGATGCTTTGGTGAATGAAGCGTTATTAGAGTATGTAAACCCTGATGCAGAACTTATTTTTGTTGGAAAAAGAAGAGGTTGTTACAGCTATCAACAAGAACAAATTAACGATTTAATTGTAGCAAGAGCACAAACAGATGGTCATGTAGTTCGTTTAAAAGGGGGCGACCCTTTTATCTTCGGACGAGGTGCAGAAGAAATGGAATATGCAGCAAAATTTGGAATAGAAACAGCCATGGTGCCAGGAATTTCATCTTCTTTAGCGGTACCAGCTTCTCAAAACATACCAGTTACAAAACGCGGAAGTGCAGAGAGTTTTTGGGTGATAACAGGAACCACAAAAGCACACAAATTGTCTGATGATGTTGCGTTGGCAGCGAAATCTAATGCAACTGTTGTGGTGTTAATGGGCATGGGAAAATTAGCAGAAATTGTAGCTTTATTTCAACAAGAAAATAAAAATGATTTGCCAGTTGCTATCATTCAAAACGGAACAAGAAGTAACGAAAAAGTTGGTATTGGTACTGTAGATACTATTTTAGAAATTGTTAAAGAAAAAGAGTTAAGCAATCCTGCAATTATTGTTTTAGGAGAAGTTGTAAGACACAAAGCTATTTTGGCAAATGTTCAACAAGAATACTTAGAAGAAGTATTTGTGTAATTATTTGTGATGGAAAGAAATAATCTATATCCTATTTTTTTAAAAACTAAAAACTTACAAGTTTTAATTGTTGGCGGAGGTTTTGTAGCAGAAGAAAAACTAACTTTTTTGTTGAAATCGAGTCCAGATGCCAATGTAACCATGGTTTCGCCAATGTTTAGAGAAGATACTATTGCTTTGTCTAAAAAAGGAAATGTAAAACTCATCAATAAAAAGTATAGCAGGCGATATTTAAAAGGGAAACATATTGTGGTTGCAACTACAGACATTCCTAAAGTAAATGAAACTGTTTACAAACATTGTAGAAAGCGAAGTATTTTGGTAAATGTTGCCGATAATCCTCCTTTTTGTGATTTTTATATGGGCGGAATTGTAACCAAAGGCAATGTAAAAGTGGCCATTTCAACCAACGGAAAATCGCCAACAACAGCCAAAAGATTGCGTCAGTTTTTTGAAGATGTAATTCCAGAAAATGTAGACGATTTAGTGAAAAATTTAAACGAATACAGAAAAACAATCAAAGGGAACTTTGAAGAAAAAGTAGAAAAGCTAAACGAGTTTACAAAGAGTTTGGTAGAAAAGTAAAAGCGAAGCGTAAAAAGCAAAAAAAATGATTACAACAGACATATTAATTATTGGAGCAGGACCCACAGGATTATTTACCGTTTTTGAAGCAGGATTGTTAAAGTTAAAATGCCATTTAATAGATGCATTGGCACAACCTGGCGGGCAATGTTCAGAGATTTATCCGAAGAAACCAATTTACGATATACCTGCATATCCAGAGATTTTAGCAGGAGATTTAACCCATAAATTGTTAGAACAAACAAAACAGTTTGAGCCAGGTTTTACTTTAGGAGAAAGAGCAGAAACTATAGACAAACAAGAAGATGGTACTTTTATTGTAACCACTAATAAAGGAACAAAACATCATGCTAAAATTGTTGCAATTGCAGGTGGTTTAGGTTCTTTTGAACCAAGAAAACCTAAAATTGAAGGGTTAGAGAAGTTTGAAGATAATGGTGTTGAATACATTATTAAAGAACCAGAACTATACAGAAACAAAAGAGTTGTCATTTCTGGTGGTGGAGATTCTGCTTTAGACTGGGCAATTTTCTTGTCTGATGTTGCCGAAGAGGTAACTTTAATTCATAGAAGAAATGAGTTTAGAGGAGCTTTAGATTCTGTTGAAAAAGCACAAGAATTAAAAAACTTAGGGAAAATTAATATCATAACTCCAGCTGAAGTAAAAGGAATTTTAGGAACCGATAAAGTAACGGGTGTTGCCGTAGAAAAAGAAGGTGAAGATGCATTTATCATAGATACCGACCATTTTATTCCGCTTTTTGGACTTTCACCTAAATTGGGGCCTATCGCAAATTGGGGTTTAGAAATCGAGAAGAATGCCATTAAGGTAAACAATGCTTTAGATTATCAAACCAACATAGAAGGCGTGTATGCAATTGGAGATGTAAACACGTATCCAGGTAAATTAAAATTGATTCTTTGTGGTTTTCACGAGGCAACTTTAATGTGCCAAAGTGCTTATAAGCGAATTTTTCCTGACAAAAAATATGTAATGAAATATACCACTGTTGGCGGTGTAGAAGGTTTTGATGGAACTAAAAAAGAAGCGCCAAAAGCAGTTGTAAAAGCGATAAATTAAAGATTGCTAATTAGTTTTTTAAAAATGTTTTAGATTTTCTATAGTAAGTATTATTAGAAGCTATTTCCAGCTTTCAGCACTCGCTTTTTTGCTAAAAAGGCAAAAAGAGCTCAAACAAATGCTTCTATCTGGGCTAAACCAGTTTGAAACTAAATGCTGACTGGTAATTAGTAGTTAATTTAAAAACAAAAGACTTTACAGCTTTCTAGTGCTGAATTTGATTCAGTATCAATGAGGTCTAACCAATCAAATTTCTTACTTTTGATGTTTGATAAATGTAGATAATGAGTGTAGATATAAATATTAAGATTACAGACAGAAATGGTGTAACACATGAGGTAGTTGCTCCAACAGACATGGCCATGAATTTAATGGAGGTTGTGCGTTCTTATGAACTGGCAGAAGAAGGTACCATTGGTGTTTGTGGCGGTATGGCAATGTGTGCCTCTTGCCAATGTTATGTAACATCAAACACAGCATTACCTGAAATTTCTGATGATGAAGATGCCATGTTAGCAGAAGCTTTTAACGTGCAAGACAACAGTAGGTTAGGGTGTCAAATACAAATGACTCCAGAAATGGATGGATTAGAAGTGGCATTAGCTCCAGAAATGTAAGATTAAAATGAAAGAGGTAGATGAAATGGTGGCTTTAAAAAATTATAGCATGTGTTTAAGAGATGCGGTAGCTATTTTTACAAAAGAATTAATTAATTGCTTGTTTGATACTAATTATCAAAAACAAAAAGCAACCGAAACGCAGATTCAATTTTTTAAAATATTAGAGCGTTTAGAGCTAGGGAAAGAGCCTGGTTTTTGGTCAGATTTTGAAAAGTCGTTTCCAGAAATTAGAAAAAAATTAGATTTAGACGCGCAGGCAGCTTTGCAAAGAGATCCGGCAGCAAAAAGTATTCGAGAAATTTATTTAGCGTATCCGGGTTTTTATGCCATTGCAGTATATCGATTAAGTCATCAATTATTACAACAAGAAATACCTGTTTTACCTAGAATGATGAGCGAGTTTGCTCACGGAGTTACAGGGACAGACATTCATCCTGGAGCACAAATTGGCGATGCTTTTTTTATAGATCACGCTACCGGTATTGTTATCGGAGAAACGACTGTTATAAAAGACAATGTAACTATTTTTCAGGGAGTTACTTTGGGAGGTATTCAAGTTAAAAAAAGTATGGCGTTTACAAAACGTCATCCAACCATAGAAAGTAATGTTATTATTTACGCAAATGCTACTATTTTGGGAGGAGATGTAATTATTGGACAAAACTCTATTATTGGCGCCAATGTATGTGTTACAGAGTCAATTACAGAAAATTCTATAGTTACAGTACAATCTGAAAATAACATTTTTCAAAAAAGAAATTAAAATGAAAACAAAAAGTATTATAGATTTTGTAGGAAATACACCATTGGTAGAAGTGCAAAATATCTTTAAAAAAGAAGGAGTTACTTTGTTATTAAAGTTAGAAGGCAACAACCCCGGAGGAAGTGTAAAAGATAGAGCTGCTTTCAACATGATTTCTGAAGCTTTAAAGAGAAAAAACATAAAAAAAGGCGATACTTTAGTTGAAGCAACAAGTGGTAATACAGGAATTGCATTGGCTTTAATGGCAAAAGTTTTAGGTGTGCATATGGTTTTGGTAATGCCAGAAAATGCGACTGTAGAGCGTGTTAAAACAATGCGTGCTTACGGAGCAAAGGTTGTGTTAACAGATCAGAAATTAGGAATGGAAGGTGCAAGAGATTATGCCTTAAAACTAAAATATAAAAAAGGGTATTACCGTTTAAATCAGTTTGATAATACAGACAATTCTAAAGCACATTACAAAGGTACTGGTCCAGAAATTTGGAGAGACACAGAAGGGCAAGTAACACATTTTGTGTGTACTATGGGAACCACAGGAACTATTATGGGAGTTTCAGACTATTTAAAAGAGCAAAACCCAGACATTGTAATTACAGGTGTTCAGCCAAAAGAAGGTGCCAAAATTCCTGGAATTAGAAATTGGCCAGAAGAATATTTGCCAGCAATTTTTAATAGAAGAAAAATAGATGCAGTTATAGATGTAGATGAGGCAGAAGCAAAAGCAATGACGCAAAAGTTAGCCGAAGAAGAAGGCATTTTTGCTGGCATGAGTAGTGGTGGTTCTGTGGCGAGTGCAATTAAAGTTGCGCAGCAATTAGACAAAGGAGTTGTAGTTGCTATTGTGTGTGATAGAGGAGATCGATATTTGTCTTCATCACTTTATGAAAAAGAGTAGATTTTATCACATAAAACTACCACAAATAAAAAATAATCCGTTACTTTGTAACGCAGTTCATAAACTTATTAATTCGTTATCACGAAAGGCAGAGGGATTAGACCCAGTGAAGCCTTGGCAACCTCTCAAGTTATGAGAAAGGTGCTACATTCTACGAATAGATATTAGATTTTTCTAGTATCTTTTTAGTTCTTTCAATCTTTATTGAAAAGAGCTATATCATTCGACAGATAACAGAGAAAACTTCCCTTTTCCTGATGACATATTGATAAAAATTATCAAAAAAAATATGTCTAATATTTACAAAGCTTTACAAGAAAGAATTTTGGTTTTAGATGGTGCTATGGGTACCATGCTACAAGCCTATAAATTTACAGAAGAAGATTTTAGAGGAGCACGCTTTAAAGACTATCCAACTCCACTTCAAGGTAATAACGATTTACTTTCTATTACCCAGCCAGCGGCTATAAAAACCATTCATGGTAAATATTTTGAAGCGGGTGCAGACATAGTAGAAACCAATACATTTTCAGGGACAACTATTGCTATGGCAGATTATCAAATGGAAGATTTGGTGTATGAGCTTAACTATCAATCTGCAAAATTGGCCAAAGAAGTTGCCGATGAATATACTGCAAAAGAACCTCATAAACCTCGTTTTGTAGCGGGTTCTGTAGGGCCAACAAATAGAACGGCAAGCATGTCTCCGGATGTAAATGACCCTGGTTATAGAGCTGTAACTTTTGATGAATTAAGAATTGCATACAAACAACAAGTAGAAGCTTTAGTAGATGGCGGTGTAGATGTATTTTTGGTAGAAACGGTGTTTGATACTTTAAATGCAAAAGCAGCATTATTTGCGATAGAAGAGGTTAAAGAAGAAAGAAATATGGATATACCTGTAATGTTAAGCGGTACAATTACAGATGCTTCTGGTAGAACATTATCTGGACAAACAGCAGAAGCTTTTTTAATTTCGGTTTCTCACATTCCATTATTGTCTGTAGGTTTTAATTGCGCACTTGGTGCCAACTTATTGCAGCCGCATTTAGAGGCAATAGCCAATAAAACAGATTTTGCAATTTCTGCACATCCAAATGCAGGATTGCCAAATGCTTTTGGTGAGTATGATGAAACGCCAGAGGAAATGGGCGAGCAAATAGAAGAGTATCTAAAGAAAAATTTAATAAATATTATTGGTGGTTGTTGTGGTACAAGTCCAGAGCATATTCGAGTTATTGCAAATATTGCCGCCAAATACAAACCTAGAGTAGTTGCTGGGTAATGGTTTTTGGTTGATGGTTTACATCTAAAGGTAAATAAATTTAGAAATAAGATCAACAACTATCAACTAAAACAAAGAACTAAAAAAATGAATTATACAGAGTTAGATGTTTGGAAATATTCGAGAGAATTGGTTAAGTTGGTATATATACTAACAAAATCTTTTCCTAATGAAGAACTTTATGCCCTAACGAATGAAATTAGAAGAAGTTCAATATCAGTTCCTTCAAATATTGCAGAAGGTATAGGTAGACAATCCAATAAAGAAACAATTCATTTATTATACATAGCTAAAGGGTCTTTACAAGAAGTAGAAACACAGTTGTATTTATCATTCGATTTAGGTTATATATCAGAAATAGCATTAAAAAATATTTTAGAAAAAGTGATTTCAAATAAAAAATTGTTAAATGGTTTTATTAATTATTACAAGAAGTTATAAAGTATGAGTAAGACCAACAACCAAGAACCAACAACTATAAACCAAACAAAGTTTATGAAACTTTCTGGGTTAGAACCTCTGATTCTAAATGAAAACAGCAATTTTATAAATGTTGGCGAGCGAACAAATGTTGCAGGTTCTCGTAAGTTTTTACGCCTTATAAAAGAAGAAAAATTTGATGAGGCACTTGCGATTGCAAGACATCAAGTAGATGGTGGCGCACAAATTATAGATATTAATTTTGATGACGGTTTAATAGATGGCAAGCAAGCCATGGTTCGTTTTCTAAATTTAATTGCAGCAGAGCCAGATATTTGTAGAGTTCCTATTATGATCGATAGTTCTAAATGGGAAATTATTGAAGCTGGTTTACAGGTGGTGCAAGGCAAATGTGTTGTAAACTCTATCTCTTTAAAAGAAGGAGAAGAAAAATTTATTTGGGAAGCAAAACAAATAAAAAGATACGGAGCGGCAGTAATTGTGATGGCTTTTGATGAAGTTGGACAAGCAGATAATTACGAGAGACGTATTGAGATTGCTAAACGCTCTTATGATGTTTTGGTAAACAAAGTTGGTTTTCCAAGTGAAGACATTATTTTCGATTTAAACATTTTTCCTGTAGCCACAGGAATGGATGAACATAGAAAAAATGCTGTAGATTTTATTGAAGCTACAAGATGGGTAAGGCAAAATTTAGAAAACGTTTCTGTTAGTGGAGGTGTAAGTAACGTGTCTTTTTCTTTTAGAGGAAATGATGGTGTTCGAGAGGCAATGCATTCGGTTTTTTTATACCACGCCATTCAGGCCGGAATGAATATTGGTATTGTAAACCCTGCTTTGTTAGAGGTCTATGATGACATTCCGAAAGATTTATTAGAACATGTAGAAGACGTAATTTTAGATAGAAGAGAAGATGCAACAGAGCGTTTGTTAGATTTTGCAGAAACGGTAAAAGGGTCTAAAAAAGAAGCAGGTGTAGATTTATCTTGGAGAGAAAACACCTTGCAAGAAAGAATTACACATGCTTTGGTTAAAGGAATAGATGCGTTTATTATAGATGATGTAGAAGAAGCAAGAGTACTAGCAGCTGCGCCAATAGAAGTTATTGAAGGGAATTTAATGGCGGGTATGAATGTGGTTGGAGACTTGTTTGGAGCCGGAAAAATGTTTTTACCACAGGTTGTAAAATCTGCTCGAGTAATGAAAAAAGCGGTAGGATATTTAAATCCGTTTATTGAAGCTGAAAAAGGAGACGAGCAAAGAACTTTGGGTAAAATTTTAATGGCAACAGTGAAAGGCGATGTACACGATATTGGTAAAAATATTGTTTCTGTGGTTTTAGGGTGTAATAACTATGAAATTGTAGATTTAGGAGTGATGGTTCCGCCAGAAAAAATTATTGAAACTGCTAAAAAAGAAAATGTAGATGTTATTGGTCTAAGCGGATTGATAACGCCTTCGTTAGATGAAATGGTGTATTTGGCTAAAGAGATGGAACGTCAAAATTTTACTGTTCCGTTACTAATTGGTGGTGCAACAACCTCTAAGGCGCACACAGCAGTTAAGATAGATACACAATATAAAAATGCGGTGGTGCATGTAAATGATGCTTCTAGAGCAGTAACGGTTGTGGGCGATTTGTTAAACAAGAAATCATCTAACGAATATGTTGCAAAGTTGAAGAAAGATTATGATGAGTTTAGAACCAAGTTTTTAAAACGAGGAAAAGAAAAAGCATATATTTCTATTGCTGAAGCTCGTAAGCGCAAGTATAAAATTGATTGGGAAGCATCAGAAATTGTAAAACCAAAAGAATTAGGCATACAAACTTTAGAGCAATTGAGTTTAAAAGAATTAGTGCCTTTTATAGATTGGAGTCCGTTTTTTAGAAGTTGGGATTTGCATGGTAAATTTCCGGATATTTTAACAGATGCTGTGGTTGGTGAACAAGCAACCATTATGTATAAAGAGGCACAAGTAATGATTGAAGAAATTATTGCGAATCAATCGTTAAAACCCAAGGCAATTTTTGGTCTTTTTGAAGCAAATTCAATCAATGAAGATGATATTTCTGTTCAGAAAAAAGGCGAAGAAATTGCTATTTTTAGAACATTACGTCAGCAATTAAGTAAACGAGAAGGAATACCAAACCATGCATTAGCAGATTTTATAGCACCAAAAGAAACTGGAAAAACAGATTATATGGGTGCTTTTTGTGTGGCTATTTTTGGGGCCCAAGAGTTAGCAGATAATTACAAGGCAAAAGAAGACGATTACAATGCAATTATGGCACAAGCCATTGCAGATCGATTTGCGGAAGCTTTTGCAGAGTATTTGCACAAACAAATTAGAACCAAACATTGGGGATATGCTGCAGATGAAATTTTAACAAACGACGATTTAATTAAAGAAAGTTACAAAGGCATAAGACCGGCACCAGGTTATCCTGCGTGTCCAGATCATCTAGAAAAAGAAACCATTTGGTCTCTTTTAGAGGTTGAAAAACAGATAGGAGTTACCTTAACAGAAAGTTTAGCCATGTGGCCAGCAGCAGCTGTTTCTGGTTATTATTTTGCCAACAAAGAAGCCAAGTATTTTGGTTTGGGTAAAATTACCGATGACCAAGTATCAGATTTTGCAACAAGAAAAGGAATTACAAAAGAAAAGGCAAGAAAGTGGTTGCATCCTACACTTGCTGAAAATTAAAGAAGAGACCTCACAGGTTTTAAAACCTGTGAGGTCTAATTAACAGAGTAAGTTTACGGTTGGCATTGAAATAGGTAATAATTTGTGATTACAAGCGTAAAAAGTGGTTGTTTTGTTAAACATGAAACAAGGTTTGATATTATAAATAAGTTGCTTACTAGGATGCGTTAGCGATTGAAGTGGCATCCTTTTTAGAGGAACGAAAAAAAGATACAACGTAAAGCGCGACCTTTTTAGGAAACGCCCAAAATAAAATACATATTAATAGTTACTGAAATAAATTCAGCATACATGAAAATTACAGATCACATAAAAAAAGCAAACGGAAAAACATTATTTTCTTTCGAAATTATTCCGCCAAAAAAAGGGAATAACATTCAGGAATTGTACAATAATATAGATCCTTTAATGGAGTTTAAGCCTCCGTTTATAGATGTAACCACTTCTAGAGAAGAGTTTGTGTATGTAGAAAAATCGGGTTTGTTAGATAGAAAACTAACAAGAATGCGTCCTGGTACTCTAGGAATTTGCGCTGCCATAAAGCACAAATACAATGTAGATACGGTGCCGCATGTGTTGTGTGGAGGTTTTACAAAAGAGGAAACAGAATACCTTTTAGTAGATTGCCATTATTTGGGTATCGATAATGTAATGGCGTTAAGAGGAGATGCTATGAGTCATCAAAAGTATTTTGAACCAAATAAAAACGGGCATCAATATGCCGGCGATTTGGTTGCTCAAATTCAGGGTTTAAACTCTGGTAAATATTTGCATGATGTTATAGAAACCGATCATAAAACCGATTTTTGTATTGGTGTAGCTGGGTATCCAGAGAAACATTTAGAGGCGCCTTCTTTGCAAACCGATTTAAAAAGGTTAAAAGAAAAAGTAGCAGCTGGTGCCGATTATGTGGTTACACAAATGTTTTTTGATAATAATAAGTATTTCGAGTTTGTAAAAGCAGCCAGAGAAATAGGAATTACGGTGCCTATTATACCCGGAATTAAGCCTTTGGCAGTTAAGCGTCATTTGCAATTATTACCACAGGTTTTTAGAATAGATATTCCAGAAAATTTAATAAACGAGGTAGAAAAATGCTCAACTAACGCAGCTGTTAGGCAAGTTGGTGTAGAGTTTGCCATACAGCAATCTAAAGAGTTGTTGGCAGCTGGTGTGCCGTTTTTACATTATTATTCTATGGGTAAAAGCGATAATATACAGGCAATTGCAAAAGAATTGTTTTAATTTTTTGGGCGTTCGAGCGGGCTTTCCACTATATCTTTTTAGGTGACAATAAAACTAATTGCGCTATTAATTAGCAAATATCATCTTATTGTCACCTAAAAAGGATGTCGTTTCAATCCCTAACGCACCTCTGTAGCCAACAGAAGTATATTTAATCAGCTAGTCTCTTATATGCTAACAATAAATACAATTGATAGATAAATAGTAAAAAGTAATTTTTTAAAAATATCGAACTTAAATAATTTGTTTACTTTTGAAGTCTTAAAAAGACATCAATAATTTAAAACATATAAAATGGCATTAGAAATCACAGACGCAAATTTCGAAGAAGTAGTATTAAAATCAGACAAGCCAGTATTGGTAGATTTCTGGGCAGCATGGTGCGGACCTTGTAGAATGGTTGGACCAATTGTAGATGAAATTCATACAGAATACGACGGTAAAGCTGTTGTAGGTAAAATAGATGTAGATGCAAACCAAGAATTTGCTGCAAAGTATGGTGTAAGAAACATACCAACTGTTTTAGTATTTAAAAACGGAGAAGTGGTAGATAAGCAAGTGGGTGTAGCACCTAAAAAAACATATACAGATAAAATAGATGCTGCTATATAGTAGTATTTAACTTTTAGTATAAAAAAAGGTTTAGCGATTGCTAAACCTTTTTTTTATTTATTAAAATTAGCAAAAAATAATAATTTTATGACGTAATTTTTAATAATCTGGTAAGTAAGTGTTTAGCGTAAATGTGCTTTCTTTTTTATTGAGTTTTTCTAAGAATTGGTTGTTAATTAGATAAAATTCTGATTTTTTTTTCAATATAAGTTTGCAGATATCAAAATCTATACTATATTTGCATCCGCTAAGAGCAACGGTCTGGTAGTTCAGCTGGTTAGAATACCTGCCTGTCACGCAGGGGGTCGCGGGTTCGAGTCCCGTCCAGACCGCAAAAAGCATCTCATTTATGAGGTGCTTTTTTTGTTTTACAAGCTATTTTCTTAGAATTTGAATTTAATTAAAAGCCTTTTATTTTATCTTCTTTATTAAGTATCTTTGAGACAAAATAACTGTTTAATTTAAAAGAGTTGTTATTATTTAAGAAATTAGTATGAAGTATTTATTATCACTTTTTATTTTTATTAGTAGTCTAAATGTGTTTTCTCAGATAGAAGACCCAATTAAATGGTCTACTTCAGTAGAAAAGCTATCAGATAGTACCTTTGTTTTAGTTTCAGAAGCAATTATAGAAGAAGGTTGGCATTTGTATGCACAAGAGGTTCCACAAGATGGACCGATACCTACTTCTTTTTCTTTTGATACAAGTCAAGGAGGTTTTTTACTAGAAGGTAAAACACAAGAAGAAAATGGCGTTGTGGTAGATGATGCTGTTTTTCAAATGAAAATTAAATTCTTTGAAAAAAAGACTGTTTTTAAGCAGAAAGTAAAGGTCTTAAAAGGTATTGAAACGATAAATGCATTTGTAGAATTTATGGTTTGTGATGATACCAAGTGTTTGTCACCAACAGAGGTAGATTTAGTTTTCGACCTTAAAATAAAGGCAAATAAAGAAAATAGTAAGTCTTTAGAAAAAAGTAATTTGTCTGTAGCATTAGATCATACTGCTCAGGAGAATGAAAATTCAGATTTGTTGTCATTATTTCTATTAAGCTTCTTTGCAGGGTTAGCGGCTTTGCTAACACCTTGTGTTTTTCCAATGATACCAATGACGGTTAGTTTTTTTACAAAACAGAGTAAAACAAAAGCAATCGGTATTAGAAATGCCATTTTTTTTGGGTTTTCTATTATAATAATCTATGTTGTAATTGGTTTAGCTGTTAGTGCTATTTTTGGTCCATCTGCCTTAAATGCCTTGTCTACCAATATTTGGTTCAACCTCCTTTTCTTTCTATTACTAGTATTTTTTGCAGCATCTTTTTTAGGTGCTTTCGAACTTGTTTTACCAAGTTCTTGGGGGACAAAAATAGATGCAAAAGCAGATAAAGGAGGCTATGTAGGTATTTTCTTTATGGCGTTAGCGTTGGCAATTGTTTCTTTTTCTTGTACAGGTCCGTTAGTTGGTTCTGCATTAGTAGCTGCGGCAACCACTGGCGAGAGAGTAGCGCCAATAGTTAGCATGTTAGGTTTTTCTACAGCAATAGCATTGCCGTTTGCCTTATTTGCTGCTTTTCCGGGGTGGTTAAATTCATTACCAAAATCTGGTGGTTGGTTAAATACGGTAAAAGTTGTTTTAGGGTTTTTAGAGTTAGCCTTGGCTTTTAAATTTTTATCAAATGTAGATTTGGTTTTACAACTTCACCTTTTAGAAAGAGAAGTGTTCATTGCCATTTGGATTGCTATTTTTGGTGTTTTATCAGTTTATCTTTTTGGTAAAATACAACTACCACATGATACACCCTTAAAACATATTTCTGTTGGTAGGTTGTTTTTAGGCTTAGTTTCTTTAACATTTACCATTTATATGATTCCTGGTTTGTGGGGTGCACCGCTAAATATTATTAGTGCTTTTCCACCACCACAGCATTATAGCGAGTCGCCGTATGGGGTAGGATTTACAAATTCATCAAACGGAAAAACAACTTTAAATACTGCAATTCCCGAAGGAGCTCATTTAATGGCGCCACATAATATTTTGGCATTTAATGATTATGATAAAGGCATGGCATATGCAAAAAAAGTTGGAAAACCTGTTCTGTTAGATTTTACAGGTCACGCTTGTGTAAATTGTAGAAAAATGGAGCAAAATGTTTGGGTTAAGCCAACTGTTTTGCAGGTAATTAAAAATGATGTAGTTTTAATTTCTTTATATGTTGATGATAAACGACCGTTAAAAGAAGCAGAAATTACTGAATCTAAATTAAAACCAGGTAAAAAATTAAAGTATATAGGTCAGAAGTGGAGTGAATTACAAACCATAAAGTATCAGACAAATACACAACCTTTTTATGTGTTGTTAAATCATAATGAAGAGCCTTTGAATAGGCCAGTAGCTTATACACCAGATGTAAATGTTTATTACAATTGGCTTAAAACAGGGATTTCTAATTTTAAATAATTACTCAACATTGATTAACGTTTTATAGATATGGCTTCATCAAAAGAAAATATAGAAAAGTTAGATTTGGAAAGTTATTTTCATCAATTTAGAAAACAGATTATTGGAATTGATCAAACTTTTGAATCTCCTTACGGTACTCAAAATCTAATTTACACAGATTGGACAGCTAGTGGACGATTGCATAGTTTTGTAGAAGATAAAATGTTGTATCAGTTTGGCCCTTTTGTAGCCAATACACATACAGAAACTGCTACTTCTGGAGCCGCAATGACATTGGCTTATCATAAAGCTAGGCAAATTATTAAAGCGCATGTAAATGCAAATGCAAATGATGTTTTAATTACTTCTGGTTCTGGTATGACAGGCGTTGTTAATAAATTTCAAAGAATTTTAGGTTTAAAAGTTTCCGAGAATTTAAAAGATCATACAACAATACCAGACGATTTAAGACCAATTGTTTTTGTAAGTCATATGGAGCATCACTCGAACCAAACATCTTGGTTAGAGACCATTGCAGATGTAGAGGTAGTGCCTTGTAATAATGAAGGGTTGGTGTGTTTAAAAACATTTGAAAAGTGTATTGTAAAGCATCAAGATAGAAAAATAAAAATAGCAGCAATTACTTCTTGCTCTAATGTTACCGGTATAAAAACACCTTATCATCAGGTAGCAAAATTAATACATAAGTACAATGGTTTGTGTTTTGTAGATTTTGCTTGTTGTGCGCCTTATGTTTCAATAGATATGCATCCAGCAAATGAAGATGAGTACTTAGATGCTATTTTCTTCTCTCCGCATAAGTTTTTAGGAGGGCCAGGTAGTGCAGGTGTTTTGGTTTTTAACAAGAAATTATATAAAAATACCATACCAGATAACCCAGGTGGAGGAACGGTAAGTTATACAAATCCTTGGGGGCAGCATGATTATTTTGATGATGTAGAAACTAGAGAAGATGGTGGTACGCCAGCCTTTTTACAGACAATTAGAGTAGCACTTTCTATTCAGTTAAAAGAAAAGATGGGTGTTGATAACATTGAACAAAGAGAAGAAGAAATTAATAAAGTTGTTTTTAAGACATTAGAAAACTTGCCCGGTGTAGTCATTTTGGCACCAAATCATAAAAAGCGATTGAGTATTTTTTCTTTTTATTTTGAAGAGTACCACTTTAATTTAGTGGTAAAGTTATTAAACGATCGTTTTGGAATACAAACCAGAGGTGGTTGTTCTTGTGCAGGTACTTACGGACATTTTTTATTAAACGTAGACCAAGAGACCTCTAATAAAATTAAAGATGAAATTTTGCACGGATGCAATACCAAAAAGCCAGGATGGGTTCGTTTGTCCTTGCATCCAACGGTTACAAATAAAGAACTTTCTTTTATCTGTAATTCTTTAAAAGAACTTTCTATCCATATAAAAGATTGGGCTATTGATTATGAATACGATCCTATTAAAAACGATTTTATTCACAAAACAGTTGCGCCAATTGAAAAAGAGTTGGTAGAAAGATGGTTTGAAATTTAGAATATGATTTTAAATGTTATAGCGATTAGATAATTACATAATTATATGTGTGTTATTTTAGGATGTTTTTAATAATCTGTTATTTTATTTATAAATAATGTTCTATAATTTGTTTATTTCAATTTATTCTTTAGATTTGCTTCTTACAATTAATATAAACAAATGTTACAGAACTATTTTACACGTTTCTATTTTTACTTCTTTAGTAAGAGAAGAGGCTTTGTATTGTGTTCCTAAAAACATATTAAGTATATAAAGTCTCGAATATAATTCGGGACTTTTTTTTTGAATATACATGAACAAAATTATCGCTATACAGGGAGCAGAAGGCTCTAATCATCATAAAGTTGCACTCAACTTTTACGGCAGTAACATTCAGTTGATTGAGTGCATGTCTTTTGATGCCTTGGTGCAAAAGTTATTAGAAGGTTCTGCAAAATTCGGAGTAATGGCCTTAGAAAATACCATTGCAGGTTCTATTATACCTAATTATGCCTTAATCGATAGTAATAATTTACATATTATAGATGAAGAGTATTTAAATATTCATCATCATTTAATGGCATTAAAGGGCCAACAAATTAAGGATATTAAAGAGGTTTGGTCGCATCCGATGGCGTTGTTACAATGCAAAGCGTTTTTTAAAAAACATCCGCATATTAAATTGGTAGAAGATGTAGATACTGCAGAAGTTGCCAAAAGAATTGCTAAAGAAAATTTAACAGGTATTGCTGCAATAGCGCCAAAAATAGCGGCAGAGATATTTGGTTTGCATGTAATTGAAGATGACATACAAACGATAAAAGACAATGCAACGCGCTTTGTAATTGTACAAACAAACAAGCCAGAAACAGACACAAGTGTTAACAAGGCTTCTTTAAAATTTCAATTAAATCATAAAAGAGGTAGTTTGGCGGCAATTTTAAATGTGTTAAGCGATTGTAAAATGAATTTAACCAAAATACAATCGTTGCCAGTTATAGAAACACCTTGGAAATACTCGTTTTTTGTAGATGTTACTTTTGATGACTTTAAAGAGTATCAAAAAGCCATTGCAATCTTAGAGATCATGGCAGAAGAATTTAAAATATTAGGAACCTATAAAAACGGAAGAAATAATGATTAAACCCGCGAAAAGGTTAGAGACCGTAAAAGAATACTATTTCTCTAAAAAATTAAGAGAAGTACGTGGTTTAGTTGCTGCAGGAAAACCAATAATTAATATGGGAATCGGTTCGCCAGATTTGCGACCGCCAGCAACAGTAATTGAAGCAATTTCTACTAGTTTAGGAGATGCATCTGCTCATAAATATCAATCTTATCAAGGGTTACCCGAGTTAAGGACTGCCATTGCAACTTTTTACAAAAACAAGTTTTCTGTAGTTGCAAATTCAGAAACAGAGATTTTACCTCTTATGGGAAGCAAAGAGGGAATAATGCATATTTCTATGGCTTTTTTAAACGAAGGCGATCAAGTATTAATTCCCAATCCAGGCTATCCAACCTATACTTCTGTAACAAAGTTAGTAGGCGCTGAACCGCTTTTTTATAATTTAGATGCAGTAAATAATTGGCAACCAAATTTTAAGGAATTAGAAGCGCAAGATTTAAGTGCTGTAAAAATAATGTGGGTTAATTATCCGCATATGCCAACAGGAACAAATGCTACTTTAGAAACCTTTAAAAAGTTGATTGCTTTCGGAAAAAAACACAACATTTTAATTATCAATGACAATCCGTATAGCTTTATTTTAAACAACAATCCTATTAGTATTTTACAAGTTAATGGTGCAAAAGACATTGCTTTAGAATTAAATTCTTTAAGTAAAACTTTTAACATGGCAGGTTGGCGTGTAGGAATGGTTTTAGGAAACGAAGATTATATTACAGAAATTTTAAAAGTAAAATCTAATATGGATTCTGGTATGTTTTACGGCATTCAAAAAGGAGCCATACAAGCATTGCATTTATCTGATGCTTGGTTTGTAGAACAGAATAAAATTTATGAAGCCAGAAGAGCATTGGTTTGGCAATTGGCAGATAAGTTAGATGCAGTGTATGATAAAAATGCAACGGGTTTATTTGTTTGGGCTAAAATACCAGAAGGCAAAAAATCGGAAGCAGTTACAGATGCAATTTTGTATGACAACGATATATTTATAACACCAGGAACCATTTTTGGCTCTCAAGGAGAAGGATATATAAGGTTTTCGTTATGTGTAACAGAAGCTGTAATTAAAGAAGCAATTTCAAGGCTATAAGCAATAAGCTTTAAGCTACAGGAATATCTCCTAAAGCATAAAGTACAAAGCAAACAGAAAATGAAAAATATATACATGATTGGGGTCGGTTTAATTGGCGGTAGTTTTGCTATCGACATAAAAAACTACAATCCAGAAGTTATAATTCACGGAATTAGTAGAAAAGACGAAACCTTAAACAAGGCTTTAGAATTGAATCTAATTGATAAAAAAGCCACTTTAGATGATTTAGAAAATGCAGATTTGGTTATTGTGTCTATTCCTGTAGATGCAACCGTAAAATTATTACCAACTATTTTAGATAAAATATCAGATAATGGCTTGGTGGTAGATGCGGGTTCAACAAAAGAAGCAATTTGTAAGGCCGTTGAACATCATCCAAAAAGAAGAAATTTTTTAGCATGTCATCCTATTGCAGGTACAGAAAAATCTGGGCCAACAGCTGCAATTTCTGGCTTATACAAAGGGAAAACGAATATTATTTGCGAAGTAGAAAAAACAACTTTTAAGTTGCAAGAAAAAGCGTTGGCACTTTTTAATGCTATTGGAATGCGTATTAGATATATGGATGCCGTATCGCATGACAAACATATTGCGTATGTTTCGCACCTCTCTCACATAAGTGCATTTATGTTAGGTAAAACTGTCATAAATAAAGAGAAAAACGAACGTGATATTTTTGACATGGCAGGTTCTGGTTTCGAATCTACCGTTCGTTTGGCAAAAAGTAGTCCTGCAATGTGGACACCCATTTTTAAGCAAAACAAAGACAATGTTATAGAAACATTAGAAGAATACATTAACAATTTACAACATTTTAAAGAGTTGATGCAACAAGATAATTTCTCTGAAATTTTTAACGAAATGGAGAACACAAATTATATTAAACAAATTTTAAACGGCATAAAATAAACGCCAAAACAAGTAGAAAAATGAAGAATACAAAAGAATTAAGAACATGGTTGGATGATATGAAATTAGAACATCCACTAGTAATAGCAGGGCCTTGTAGTGCAGAAACCGAAGAACAGGTTTTAAAAATTGCACACGAATTAAAAGATTCTGATGTAAACTATTTTAGAGCAGGAATTTGGAAACCAAGAACAAGACCAGGTATGTTTGAAGGTGTTGGAGAAATTGGTTTAAGATGGCTGAAAAAAGTAAAAGAGGAAACAGGTATGAAAACCTGTACAGAGGTAGCAAATGCTGCGCATGTAAAATTAGCCTTAGAAAATGATGTAGATTTATTATGGATTGGTGCACGTTCTACAGTGTCGCCATTTATAATGCAAGAAATTGCAGATGCATTGCAAGGAACCGATAAAATTGTATTGGTTAAAAATCCTGTAAATCCAGATTTAGCCTTATGGTTAGGTGGTATTGAAAGATTATATACTGCCGGAATTAAAAATTTAGGAGCCATTCATAGAGGTTTTTCTACATATGAAAAATCGAAATACAGAAACATACCAGAATGGCAATTGGCAATTGAGTTTCAAAATAAATTTCCAGATTTGCCTTTAATCTGCGATCCTTCTCATATTACAGGAAACAGAGAAATGATTCAAGAAGTTTCTCAGACTGCTTTAGACTTAAACTTTGATGGGTTGATGATCGAAACACATTTCGATCCAGAAAATGCTTGGTCTGATGCTGCACAACAAGTAACGCCAGCAAAGTTGAAGCAGATTATGGTAGATTTAAAAATTAAAAAAGAAACCAATTCTGAGGCAGAATACACAAGTTCTTTAGAAAATTTACGTGCTCAAATTAACGTTGCCGATAATCAATTGTTAGAAACGTTAGGAAAACGAATGAAAATTGCAGACCAAATTGGGGCACTTAAAAAAGATAAAAATGTAGCCGTTTTACAATCTAAAAGATGGAATGAAATTTTAGGAAACATGATTTTAGAAGGTGAAAGTAAAGGACTAAGTGAAGAGTTTGTACTAAAAATGTTCAAGGCAATTCACCAAGAATCTATCAATCATCAAGAAAAAATTATCAACGGATAAAAATCATATAAGATTGTATTACTAAATTTATTTCGGTTTTATAAATTGATATTCTTACAAATACCTTCAAGTTTTTAAAATTTGAAGGTATTTTTTTTGGGATTTACCAAGCAAAAAAGCTTGGTCAGGCTTTCGCTGTATTTTTTTTCTAAAAAAAAGGCAGTGATAAAAATCACTACCTTGTATTTTATTAATTTCTAATTCTATTTTAGGACATTACACAAAATAAATATTATTTTGTATAAGGAATTCTTCTAGACACTTTTCTCATTAAAACATTAATTAGATCTTGTGCATCAGAACCAAGAGTTCCTTTTATTTTCTTAAGATAATTCACCACCAATTCATCATCTGAAGTGTTTGTGATATCCATATTGATTGTTGCGCTGTTTGTTGCAAACAGTCCACCTGTTAAAACAGCAAGTCCAATTGCAGCTCCATTTGACATTGGTTTAGAGGTTTCATAAGATCCTGTAATTATAGCATCTGCGCCTAAAATTTCACCTAATTCACTTGGTAAATATTCATCATAAGAATGAATATCTATTCCTTTCTTTTTTAATAAAGCATTTGTTCTTTTTGGGCTTTGAACATCCACTAATAATGTTCCTCTTTTTTTTCTAGTTAAAAACCATGTATACATTGCATTTTGTATATCTATAGCTTCGTTTTTTCCCATATCAATTATTTGTTCTGGGGTAAAATCTTTTAACTGTTTAGGTCTTAATTTAACTTGTACATTTAATGGTAAAATAGCAATTGTTTTAGTGTTTGCAACATAAGTTTTAGCATCTGAATGAACATAAAGTTTTGTTTGTGCTTTAATAGTAGATATACAAACAATAAGGGTTAAAAAAGTAATTAATTTTTTCATTATGATATTTTAAAATTTATGAGCTAATATAGTTTTTTTTCATCAAAACATTAAAATTCTAAGTTTTAAAACTTGATTTTATTAGTTGTTTATATAGAATTTCAGGGAATTTAAAAGTATTATTTAATTACAAAATTATTAAAAATAGAAAATCACTTAAACTGACATTCTTATATTTATATAAAATTCAGCATCTTTGTACTAATGACAGGAATCGTTTACAAATCTACAGGAAGTTCGTATTTGGTAAAATCTACTGATGGTAATTTTCATACTTGTAGAATTAAAGGGAAATTTAGAATTAAAGGAATTAAAAGTACCAACCCAATTGCTGTTGGCGATGCTGTTGTTTTTGACTTAGAAAAAAAGGGAGACGAAGAAATTGGGGTGATCAAGACCATTGTAGAACGAGATAATTTTATAGTTCGTAAATCTGTAAATCTGTCTAAACAAACTCATGTAATTGCAGCAAACATAGATCAGGTTTTTTTGTTAATTACGATAAATAATCCACCAACATTTACCGCTTTTATAGATCGTTTTTTAGTGTCTACAAGAGCCTATAGAATAGAGACTATTTTAGTTTTTAATAAAATAGATGCCTATGAAATTGAAGAGCGTGCAGAAATTCTATATTTAAAAGAGATATACGAAGCTATTGGGTACAGATGTGTAGAAGTTTCTGCAACTCAAAATAAAAATGTAGCTGAAATAAAAGAAATCATGACAGACAAAACATCTATGTTTGTCGGTCATTCTGGTGTTGGAAAATCTACTTTGGTAAATGCAATAGCGCCCAATTTAAACCTAAAAACAAAAGAGATTTCTGACCAGCACAACCAAGGAAAACACACCACTACTTTTGCAGAAATGTTCGATTTGCCTTTTAATGCTAGAATTATAGACACGCCAGGTATTAAAGGTTTTGGTGTTGTAGATATTGATAAATATGAGTTGGGAGATTATTTTCCAGAGTTTTTTGCCCTTAAACAAGATTGTAAGTTTAACAATTGCATACACACCAAAGAACCCAATTGTGCCGTTAAAGAAGCTTTAGAAGAAGAACGCGTTTCTTGGTCTCGTTACAAAAGTTACCTTCAAATCTTAGAAGGAGAAGATGAAACTTCGCATTTTAGAACGGATGTTTGGAACGAAGATGATACCGAATAAAAGATGAAAATTGTTATTCAAAGAGTTTCTAAAGCAAGTGTAACGATTCAGCAAAATAAAGTTGCAGCAATTAAAACAGGTCTATTGGTTTTAGTAGGTATTGTTGCAGAAGATACACAAGAAGATATTGATTATTTGGTAAGAAAAGTTGCGAACCTTCGTATTTTTAATGATGAAAATTTGGTAATGAATTTATCTTTAAAAGAGGTTTCTGGTGATGTTATAGTTGTCAGTCAGTTTACGTTACAAGCAGCTACCAAAAAGGGCAACAGGCCGAGTTATATAAAAGCAGCCAAACCCGAAATTGCAATCCCTTTGTATGAAACATTTGTAGCTTCGCTTGAAAAAGAAATTGGCAAAAAAGTGCAAACAGGTAAGTTTGGTGCTGATATGAAAGTAGAACTTTTAAATGATGGGCCAGTTACAATTTGTATCGATTCTAAAAATAAAGAGTAAGTTGTATGGACTTTTTTGATATTCATACGCATAATAACAAACCTGTTAAAAATGTTTTTTCTATTGTAAATAAGTATCCAACTGCTACTAATTTTACAAATCCATTTTCAATCGGAATACATCCTTGGTTTATCAATAAAAATAAAATTGATGAAGAATTTTTAATTATTGAAGAAAAAATACAACACAAAAATTGTCTTGCTATTGGTGAATGTGGATTAGATAAACTTACGGAAACAGATTTTGAGCTTCAACAAAAAGTATTTAGACAACACATTCTACTTTCAGAAAAATATAAAAAACCATTACTAATTCATTGTGTAAAAAGTCACCAGGAAGTTATCGAATTCAAAAAAGAGTTACAACCAACACAGCCTTGGGTTTTACATGGTTTTAATAAAAATATACACATCGCAGAAAGTTTACTTAAAAACAAACTGATTTTATCTTTCGGAGCAGCAATCATCAATACTATAAAACTAGAAGAGGTTGTTTCTAAAACACCAATTTCCTCAATTTTTCTTGAAACAGATACTGCAGAAGTTAAAATTCAAGCGGTGTATCAAAAATTAGCGGGTATAAAAAACATTGAAGTTATAGCACTTCAAAAAGAAATAAAAAACAATTTTACAAAGATTTTTAAAAGATGAGTTGGTTAGAACGTACCGAATTGTTAGTGCAAAAAGAAGGATTAGAAAAACTACAGAACGCCAATATTTTAATTGTAGGTTTGGGTGGTGTTGGCAGTTATGCTGCAGAATTTATTGCTAGAGCAGGCGTGGGTAAATTAACAATAGTTGATGGTGATGTTTTTGATGCAACCAACAAAAACAGACAATTACCAGCGTTAGATTCAACAGTAGGGCAATTAAAAACAGAAGTTTTGGCAACAAGAATTAAAGACATTAATCCAGCAATAAAACTAACAGTTTTTACTGAGTTTTTATCGCCAGAAAGAGCTTACGAAATTGTAACCAAAGAGTTTGATTATGTTTTAGATTGTATTGATTCTATTACTCCAAAAATAAATTTAATAGTTGCCGCAAGAAGAAAAAAAGTAAAAATTATATCTTCTATGGGAGCAGGAGGTAAGTTAGATGCTACTAAAATAAGAGTAAAAGACATAGCGAAAACTAAAAATTGCACCATGGCAAGAGTGTTAAGAAAACGCTTAAAAGAACGCAAAGTAGATAAAGGTGTAAAAGCTGTATATTCTGATGAGGTACAAATACCTTCGAGTGTTAAAATTACAGACGGTACCAATTTTAAAAAATCGTATTATGGCACTATTAGCTATATGCCAGCAGCTTTTGGCTTGCAAGCTGCAGCGCATGTTGTTAATTTTTTATTAAAAAAGTAAAAAATAGTTTCCAAGGAAAATAAAAAGCATGTATATTTGCCATGGAAAATAATTCTAAAAACAATTAATTTAAATAAAATGAAGAAAATAATTTTATCATTAGTAGTAGTGGCAACAGTTTTAACTGCTTGTAAAGAAAACAAAAAAGACAAAGTAGAAGTAAAAGAAGCTGTACAAGTAGCAAAAGTAGCAAGCACTAACAATGTAGATGTTGCAAGTTCTACAATTACATGGTTAGGTTCTAAGCCAACAGGTACTCATAATGGAGACATTATGTTAAAAGAAGGGTCTTTAGTTTTAGACAACGGATCTTTAACTGGTGGAGAGTTTGTAATAGACATGACTTCTATTAATGTTTTAGACATTCCTGCAGATAATGAAGGAAACGGAAAATTAAAAGGACATTTGTCTTCTCCAGACTTTTTTGATGTCGCTGCTTTTCCAACTTCTAAATTTGTAATTACAAGTGTAGAAAACAAAGAAGGTAAATTACATGTAACTGGTAATTTAACGCTAAAAGAAACTACAAAAAGTATTACAATAGCTGCAGCAATTGCAACAGTAGATAATGTAACAACTTTTACAAGTGAAAAATTTAGTGTAGACAGAACAGATTTTGGTATTACTTACAGTTCTAAAAAGTTTGATGCAGCTTTAAAAGACAAGTTTATCAACGATTTAATGGAAATATCTTTTGTTGTAAAAACAAAAGCATAGGTAACTTTTTAAAAGTTAATACAATTATAAAAGGCTAAAACATTTTGTTTTAGCCTTTTTTGTTTTTAATAAATTAATAATGTTGTTCAAATTTAAAAAGGAGCTAAATACCCCAAAAACGTTCTGTAAACTTTGTAAAATCTTTTTTATTTGGAGGATTTCCTTGAAAAGGTAACATATCCCACTCATTATTTTTATTGATAACGGTAAATTTAAAAAGAGCGGTATTTAGATCTTCTGGGTTCAAAATCGGGTAACGCAAATCAACATATTTATAAGTATCTTCTTTTTCGCTTTTAGAAATATTATAATAATTGTTACTAAACCAAGCTAAAGTTTGTAGGTTTTTATCAGTCATGTCAATTAAACCATGATTTTTATCAATAGAAATAATTGTGTTAGCGGTTTTACTTGTATCAAATAAAGAATAAAAAGTAATATGGTATCTGTCTTTAGTTTCTGCTACGGCATACCAAAGGATATTGTTTAATATGGTAGGCTGTGCAGAAAAACGATCAATTTTAAGGCCTGCCTTTTCATACGATTTTCTAAAAATAGCATCTACATACAATTTATTTCCAATGGTAAAAAGCATGTAAAAAGAACTTATGTAAATTCCTGCTTTTGTCCATTTTGATCTTTTAGAATTTGTTCGTTTAAAAAACAGTACGACCATCAAACAAATTAAAAACGGAACAGTATAGAGAGGATCTACTACCGAAATGTTATTAAAAGCAACCCTGTAATCAGAAATAGGTGCAAATAATTGCGTTCCGTAAGGTGTAAAACAGTCTAATAACGGATGTGTAAAAATGGACCAAAAGAATAGTAAGCGCCAATCTTTTAGAGAACTTGTGTGTGTCCTTTTACCTGTATTGTATAACTTAAATGCAAGCCAACCAAATAGAAAGGTACCCAAAATAGCAAAGAAAATGGAGTGCATAAAACCCCGATGAAAGGCCATTGCCTGTATTTCATTTGCATAGAAAATTTTACCTATAAAAACATCTAAATCTGGTATGGTACCACCAATAGCGCCAAATAATAACGCTTTGTTGCCTATTTTCTTTCCAAGTATCAATTCGCCACAAGCAGCGCCTAAAACAATCTGAGTTAATGAATCCATACCTACAAATATAAAGATGTTTTCTGTAACTCAGCAAGTTATCAATTTGCGTAACTTCACTTAAAATCGTAACATTACAGTACCAAATTTTACAATCAATGGAAAGTCAAAATATAAGCCCAACAAACCCACAAGACGAAAATATTATAGAGAATAAAGAACTTAGTATTTTAGAAGCACTAGTGCCAGTTTTTGTGTTAGTTGCTATTTTATTTTTTAATGTATTTTTTGTCTATGGAGATGATGCGTTAAGTGGTAGTAATCAGTTTGTGTTGTTAATTGGAGCAGCAGTTGCAGCCATTGTTGGTTTTAGAAATAAAGTATCTTACAAACAAATGATGGAGGAAGTAGCAGAGAACGTAAAATCTACTACAGGGGCAATTTTAATTTTATTGATGGTTGGTGCTTTGGCAGGAACATGGTTGATTAGTGGCATTATACCTTCAATGATTTATTACGGATTACAAATTTTAAATCCGACAATATTTTTGGCAGCTTCAGTAGTTATTTGTGCTATTATTTCGATTGCCACAGGAAGCTCTTGGACAACTTCTGCGACAGTAGGAATTGCCTTAATAGGAATTGGAAATACTTTAGGTATTTCTGCAGGGATGACTGCAGGAGCAGTTTTATCTGGGGCTTATTTTGGAGATAAAATGTCGCCACTATCAGATACTACAAACCTTGCGCCAACGATGGCTGGTGGAGAGTTGTTTGAGCATATTAAATACATGTCTATCACTACAATACCGACAATTATAGTTACTCTTTTGGTATTTTTAATTATCGGTTTCTCTATTGAAACAACTGGTTCGCCAGATGTTTCAGACAAACTATCAGCAATTGATGCGGCCTTTAATATTTCGCCTTGGTTGTTTGTTGTACCAGTTTTAGTGATTGTTTTAATTATTAAAAAAACAGAACCTCTAATTGCTTTACTTATAGGAACTTTGTTAGCAGGTGTTACAGCAATTATTGCGCAGCCAGAGATTGTGCAAAATGTTGCGGGTGCAGATGTTTTAAATTTTAAAACGGCTTATAAAGGGGTTATGAATGCAATTACGGTAGATTCTGCAGTAGAAACCTCAAGTAAAGAGTTAAATGACTTATTTTCTGCGGGTGGAATGAGTGGTATGTTAGGGACTATTTGGTTAATTATTTGTGCCATGGTTTTTGGTGGAGTAATGGATGCAATTGGTGCTTTAGCAACGATTAGTAAAGCGTTGTTAAGTTTGGCTTCTTCTGTTTTTGGTTTATTTGCAAGTACAGTTGCAAGTTGTTTAGCATTAAACGTTACAGCATCAGACCAATATTTAGCCATTGTTGTACCAGGTAAAATGTTTAAAAAAGCTTATGAAGACAAAGGGTTGGCTCCTGAAAATTTAAGTAGAACTCTAGAAGATTCAGGAACAGTAACGTCGGTTTTAATTCCTTGGAATACCTGTGGTGCTTATCAATCTGGAGTATTAGGTGTTGGTGTAGGAGAGTACTTTTTCTATGCAATATTTAACTGGTTGTCGCCTTTTACAACCTTACTTTTTGCAGCTTTTAATATTAAAATTAAGCAATTGGTAAAAAAATAAAGAATTGTTTTATTTTTTTCTAGGGATGTTTAATATTCCTGAAATGAATAATAAAACCCATGGAGTTCCGTGCATCGCCACATCAAACCAATCTTGAAACTGCATACTATTTGCTCCGGTAAAAGCATTTCCGCCAACAATCCATTGAATTTTATCCCAAATATGTGGTGGGTTAAAAGGCGCTAATCCTAAAGTAAAACTTGCAATTAGAAAAAGTTTCCAATTATTTTTAAGTTGATTTTTCATTGTAACTTATTTTTAAATTGTGAAAAAAGTTATTATTTAAATAAACCAGTTCCATACCAAACCAAAACGTATGGTAAAATCTCTGTACGGATAATTAGGTGCAGAAAAATAATTTTTTTCTGTAAAGCCAGAAGTAACGTTTTCAATTTTAAAATACAAACGAGTTCTTCTTACTTGAGCATTAAAAAAAACATCTAAAGATGCAAAGCCTATTTCTTGGTTGTCTTGTAATGTAAATTCTGCAAGTAATGGGTTGTAAGCATTCATTTTATACTTTGTAAAGTAATTAAAAGTAGCGCCAATATTAACCAGCATTGGTTTTCCTTTAAACCAATAATCTTGATAGTAAAGAGTGTTTCTGGTAACCATTTCGGGTACTCTAAAAACACTACCTCCGTTACTTACATTTTGATACATTACAGTATTATCTAAAGCTATTTTTTTATACTTAAACTCTTTATTGGCTTTTACTTTTAAATAAGTAATTTGATCATTAAATTGTTGTGGCTGATAGTTAGCGTCAAAATAAGTGTAATTGTCTATATTGGTAAAATTAACTCCTGCATTTATCCATTTAGAAGCAATATCAAACCCTAAATTTCTTGTGTTCACTTTGCTGAAATTATTTTCCCAATTGTAAATATCGTGGTTACTTTGATGAAGCTGCATGTTAAAATTAGGTGCTTTAGAGCTTAATAATAAACTAGCTTTAATGTTAAATACACTGTCTTTTTTATAACTGGCTTCTCCTTTTAAATAAGAGCCCCCTAAATTGCTATTGCCAGGTGTTACGTTTGCAACAGCATTTAAGTTAAAGTTTTTAATTTTAGCATTCCATTTTGCCCCTGCAGAAATTACATTGCCTTTTAATTTTGTATTACTTATAAGGTTGTTGGTATTTAAGATAGTATCATAGCCATATGAGTAATTAATCAGGTTTATGTTGGCTTTAATCTTACCTAATACATATTTAGAGTTAAATTCTAGATTAAATTCGTTGTTTAAAAATTGATATTTTGCAGCATCTTCATTAGCATTAGTACTGTTCTCTTCACCAAAAAAACTAGTATTTGCATTGGTTTGGCTAAAATTATATTGCTTGGTTTCATAGGTAAAAACATGACCAAGTTTTAGATTGCTAAAATCTTTATTACCCAAGGTGTCTTTATTAGCAAAAAGTTTGTAGCTGTGGTCTAGATAAATTCTTTTGCCTTCAAAATTATTTTCAGCATCAGTTAAATTTACATCTAAACGTTCTCTGCTTGTATAATTAGAGTCATTACTTTTAAATTTTTCTATCTCGCTATCAGGAAGACCACCACTTTCTTCGTTAAAAAAATCTTGAGAGGTTACATGACCTCTAATTTCATATCTATTGTTTGTAGTTCTATATTGAAAAGTACCTCTAAAATTTCCATGACTTGCTAAAGACCTTCTATATGCTCCCAAAGACCTAATACCTTTGTAAGATAAAGAAACGTTTAATCGTTTCGAGAAATTTAAAGTGAAAATTGCATCTAAAACTTGTCCTTGTTGTAAGCCTGTTCTATAGGTTATTTCTGTGGTAGGTGTTGGTACTTCGTAATATTTAATATCTTCTATGTCTAAAAAGCTAAACTGTTTTGCTGTAAATCCAATATCAGGATAATTACTAATATCATTAAAACTATAGCCAAGATTGTTAAAAGTTTGCCCCTGATTATGAAAGGCAAGCAATTCAAAATTATCGGTTCTTAAATAGTTGAATTTATAATCTTTTTTAATGTTTAAAGTAGTATCGATATATGTTGTATCTCTTTGGTGAGAGAAAATTTTATAGTCTGTGTACTTGGTTGTACCAGATAGTGTTACATTAATACTGCCAGAATTTGTTATCGTATCATTTACACTATTATTTAAAGAATTAAATCCATTTCCTTTTTGAGTAGGCTTAATTACTTGTTGTGAAAACGTTTGGTTTGCAACAAGAAAAAAAAGGATAGATAAAAAAAAGAATAATTTATTCATAGAAAGTATTTCTAGCTACAAATGTAAAATAATTTAACTAAAATATTGGTTAATAGTTTCTCTGAAAATTGTTAATTAACAATCTGCTTTCTAAATATTAAAAACAGTATTTATTTTAATAAAAAATATTAAGTAAACTTTTCTTTTCTTTGTAAAATGTTAGAATTAAATTACAGTGGTTTTTTGTTAGAAGCAGGTACAGATGAGGCAGGTCGAGGTTGTTTGTCTGGGCCAGTTGTGGCAGCAGCAGTAATTTTGCCAGAAAATTTTTCACATCCACTTTTAAATGATTCTAAACAAATTTCAGAAAAAAAACGCGACTTGCTTAGGCCAATTATAGAAGAAAATGCCTTGGCTTTTGGTGTTTCTTTTGTTTGGCAAGACGAAGTAGACAAAATAAATGTTTTACAAGCCTCTATAACAGGCATGCATCGTGCCATTGAAGCCTTAAAATTAACGCCAGAATACATTATTGTAGACGGTAATAAATTTAAAAATTATAAAGATATTCCGCATCAAACCATTGTAAAAGGTGACGCAAAGTACCTAAGTATAGCCGCAGCATCTGTGTTGGCAAAAACCTACAGAGATGAGTACATGACTAAAATTCATCAAGAGTTTCCTGTGTATAATTGGCAAAAAAACAAAGGATATCCTACCAAAGAACACAGAAATGCCATTCGCGAATTTGGTGCAACAGCCTATCACAGAAAAACATTTAGGCTCTTACTAGAGCAAATAAAACTAAAAGTATAATTTTTTTAGAAGCTATTTCCTGCTTTCACTACTCGCTTCCCGATAAAAATCGGGAGAGCTCAAATAGACCGTTCAATCAGGGCTAAATATTTTGCTAACTTTTAGAATAATAGCCAACAACTTTTTCTATTTTTACCATCTCAATTTTATAAAATGATTAAAAAGACCAGAGCCGAGATTACCAAATGTATTTTACATAAAGTAGCTAACAAATTCAATAGCGGAAGCAATGTTTTTTCCGAAGATTTAATTCGTTTTGACCAAGAAAGTTACGATTTAATGAAAAATTTTCTACTAAAACCCTTTGGTTCTCTTACGCAGAGTTATCGTTTTTCGCACCATGCAGATGTGCGTTTAAATGAAATGAACAACTATGCATCAGAAATTTTTAAAGACGAAACTACTTTTGTAGAGTATTCTAAAAACATGGTCAATCATTTGTATGAGCAGTCTAATTCGGCACAAATAAAAACCGGAGATGTGTTGGTTGTTTTTATTGAAGGGATAGAATACAAAGATGTGTTAACCGAAGCTATAGGTTTTTTTAAAATAGAAAATAAGGTCGATTTTTTTCAAACGTATTTAGACGATAATGAAAGTTGGGATGTGGTAGTACAAAAAGGAATTTCTACAAAAAGAATAGACAAAGGTTGTTTGGTTTTAAATACATCAGATACAGAAGGTACTGTTGTTTTTTCTGTAGATAATAACAATTACGATGCACAATATTGGATTAAGAATTTTTTAAGCGTACAACTTGCAGACGATTATAATTCGCATACTCAGAGTTATTTAGAGATGTGTAAAGAATTTTCTGAAGAAGTAATTAAGCCAGAATTAGGCATGCAAGAGCAAGGTAATTTTTTAGCAAATACGGTAGATTATTTTAAAGAAAATGAAACGGTAGACTATGCCACTTTTAAAGATGAAGTTTTTGGTGAAGAAAAACACAAACAACAGTTTGACGAGTATAAAAAACACTTCGAGAATTTAAACGATGTATTGATTAGAAATAATTTTGATGTTTCTGGTGTTGTTTTAAAGAAAGAGAAGAGCAAGTTAAAAACAGAAATAAAATTAGATACCAATATTAGCATAAAATTAGATGTAGATGCACCAGAGGCAGCTTCAGAATATTTAGAAAGAGGTTATGATGAAGAGAAAAAAATGAAATACTACAAAGTGTACTTTAACGAAGAAAAATAGTGCTGTTAATTTAGTCTATCGTTTATAAAAGATCTAATTTTTTACTTTAGTTAATAAATTCATTAACCTCAAATAATGCTTTAAAGTGCTTTAATATTTTTGCCTTTACTTCTTCTAAATCTAGTTCATAGCCTAACTCTGCTTGCATAGAAGTAACCGCTTTTCCTTTAATTCCGCAAGGTATAATATGGTCAAAATAACCTAAGTTAACATTGGTGTTTAATGCAAAACCATGCATGGTTACCCAGCGAGAAGAACGAATGCCCATTGCACAAATTTTACGTGCAAAAGGGGTCTCTGGATCTAGCCAAACACCTGTTTCGCCTTTGCTTCTTTCGCCTTTTAAACCATATTCTGCAATGGTTAAAATAATAGCCTCTTCTAAGAAACGGAGGTATTTGTGAATGTCTGTAAAAAAATTTTCTAAATCTAAAATTGGATAGCCAACAATTTGTCCAGGACCATGATAAGTAATATCGCCGCCTCTATTTATTTTATAAAAAGTAGCACCTTTTTCTTCAAGCTGTTTTTCATTTAATAGTAAATTGCTTACATCGCCACTTTTACCCAAAGTATACACATGCGGGTGTTCTACAAAAAGAAAGTGGTTGTCGGTTTTATGATCGGTATTATTTTTACGATTGCTAATTTTGGTATCAACAATACTTTGTAACAATTCCGTCTGAAATTCCCAGGTTTCTTTATAGTCTTTAACCGATAAGTCTTTTAGTAAAATTTTCTTATTCATAATACGTAAACAAAGGTACTTATTTGAAAAATAATTTAGGGTTTAGAAAAGCCATTTATTGCTTTAAATTAAAAAGAGAACATTCTAAATAGAATGTTCTCTTTTGTAAATCAATTAAAATTGAATATTATTTTGCAGCTGCATAACGCTTTTCAACTTCGTTCCAGTTTACTATGTTAAAAAACGCATCAATATAATCTGGTCTTCTGTTTTGGTAGTTAAGGTAATATGCATGTTCCCATACATCTAATCCTAAAATCGGAGTTCCTGTACAAGAAACACCTGGCATTAAAGGATTGTCTTGGTTTGGTGTTGCGCAAATTTCTACTTTACCACCTGGTAAAACACATAGCCAAGCCCAACCAGATCCAAACTGAGTTGCAGCAGCGTTAGAAAAAGCTTCAATAAAAGCCTCTTTTGAGCCAAATGCAGCTTCTATAGCATCTTTTAAATCGCCAGATAAATACCCACGATCATTCGGGTTCATCACTGTCCAGAATAAAGAATGATTGTAAAAACCACCACCATTATTTCTAACGGCACCATTACTCATGTCTAAATTTGTAAGAATATCTTCTATCGATTTATTTTCTAAGTCTGTACCTGCAATTGCAGCATTTAATTTTGAAGTGTATCCATTATGATGTTTTGTATGGTGAATTTCCATAGTTCTTGCATCTATATTTGGTTCTAGAGCATCATAAGCATATCCTAATTCTGGTAATTTAAAAGCCATTTTTTATGTTTTAAAATTAATATTATGTTTCGAGTTGTAAAATTAACAATTATACAGTTGTTTTACAAGTGGTTTTAGGTGTGAAAATTGATAATGGTATAAAGAAGACTTATTCGCCGTACTTTTCCATAAATTTTTCTAATTGGTCTACCATGTTTTTACTTCCGCAGATAAACGGTACTCTTTGGTGTAGCTCGGTAGGAACAACATCTAAAGTTCTGGTATAACCATCAGAAGATTTACCATTTGCTTGTTCAGCTAAAAAAGCCATCGGATTGCATTCGTATAATAAACGAAGTTTACCGTTAGGATTTCTAGATCCTTTTGGGTACAAATAAATGCCTCCTTTTATCATGTTTCTATGAAAATCAGACACTAAAGAACCAATATATCTACTGGTATAAGGTCTGTCGCCTTCTTCTTCCTGACAGTATTTTATGTATTTTTTTACTCCCAAAGGAAAATCAAAATAATTGCCTTCGTTTACAGAGTATATATTTCCATCTTCGGGGAAACTCATATTAGGGTGCGATAGGTAAAAAGAACCAATAGCAGGATTTAAAGTAAAACCATTTACACCATCTCCGGTAGTATAAACTAACATTGTAGAAGTACCGTAAACAACATATCCGGCAGCAACTTGCTCACTTCCTTTTTGTAAAAAATCTTCTAATTGCACAGGCGTTCCCACAGGAGTAACTCTTCTGTAGATAGAAAAAATGGTTCCTACAGAAACGTTTACATCAATATTAGATGAACCATCTAACGGATCTATTAAAACAACATATTTGTTTTGATGATTTTCATCGATGCTGTTTATCGAAATAAAACTATCTTCTTCTTCACTTGCAATACCACAAACAATATTTCTTCGGGTTAAGGTTTGAATAAATTTATCATTTGCATAAACATCTAGTTTTTGCTGATCTTCTCCTTGAATATTTGTATCGCCATAAGCACCAATAATATCTACAAGACCTGCTTTATTTACTTCGTGATTTACCACTTTTGCAGCCAAACGAATTGAGTTAATAAGGCTAGATAACTCGCCAGAGCTATATTTAAAAGAAGATTGATTTTCTATAATAAATTCGCCTAAAGTTTGTTTTTTGGGTAGCATTTTTTTGTATTTGTTTTACAAAGATGCTAAAAAATACAGTACTACACCGTTTTCGTAGCGCTTTTTTTTTCATAATAATTCATTCCTTTATTTATGAATTCTACAATATTTTTTAGTCAAAAAAATTAAACAAATAGAAAATACCTGTGTAAAATAGTTAAATATTTTTTGTCGATTTCAAAAAAACTATCTTTGAACAAAAAATATAAAATGAGTTTTTCTATACGATTAGCAACCCCAGAAGACATGCAATCTGTGCATGCTTTAATTACCGAATTGGCAGTTTTTGAAAAAGAACCAGATGCGGTAGAAATTACGGTTGCAGATTTAGTTAGAGATGGTTTTTCTGAATCGCCAAAATTTAAAGTTTTTGTTGCAGAGCAAACGTCTAACATTATAGGAATTGCGTTGTTTTATGAACGATTTTCTACTTGGAAAGGCAGAACCATACACTTAGAAGATTTAATTGTAACCCAAAGCAAGCAAAAAATTGGTGCTGGTAAAGCGTTGTATACAGCGGTTTTAAAATATGCATTAGACAATAATTATAACAGAGTTGCTTGGGAAGTGATTGATTGGAACACAAATGCAATTGATTTTTATAAAAGTACAGGAGCAACCTACCTAAACGATTGGTCTGTTGTACAAATGAATAAAGAAAATTTAACAAAATTTATTGAAAATAATTAAAAATGAAGATTTTTAAATTTGGTGGCGCATCTGTAAAAGATGCAAAAAGCATTAAAAATGTAGCAAACATATTACAATCAGAAGGTACAGAAAGCACCTTAGTTGTAATCTCTGCAATGGGTAAAATTACAAATGCTTTTGAAGATGTAATAGAGGCGTATTACAATAAAACATCAGAATTACCAGAAAAATTAGGTGCTATTGATGATTTTCATAAAAACATTATGCATGATTTGTTTGATAAAGAAGATGCTATTTACAAAGAAATAGACATTCTTTTGGGCGAGTTAAGTTGGTTTTTAGCAAGAAATACATCGCAACGTTATAATTATGTGTATGATCAAATTATCTGTTTCGGAGAGCTTTTTTCAACCAAAATTGTAAGTGCTTATTTAACTAAAATAGGTTTAAATAATAATTGGTTTGATGTACGTAACTATATAAAAACAGATAGTAACTATAGAGATGCACAAGTAGATTGGCAATTAACGCAAGAGCTTATTACTAGTAAAGTAGAGGCTACTAAATTAAATATTACCCAAGGTTTTATTGCAGCTAATGATACAGAAAATACTACAACTTTAGGTAGAGAAGGTTCAGATTATACCGCTGGTATTTTTGCTTATTGCTTAAACGCAGAAAGTGTAACAATCTGGAAAGACGTTTCGGGGGTTTTAAATGCAGACCCAAGAGTGTTTTCAGACACTACCTTATTAGAGCAAATTTCTTATGAAGAAGCTATTGAAATGGCATTTTATGGCGCTTCTGTAATTCATCCTAAAACATTACAACCGCTAGAGAGAAAAGAAATTCCGTTATTGGTGCGTTCATTTATCAATCCGAAAGAAACTGGTACAAAAGTTTCAAAAGGAACCAGATTAGTGCCTAGTATTCCATGTTTTATAGTTAAAAAGAACCAGATTTTAATTTCTATTTCTGCTTTAGATTTTTCTTTTATGGTAGAAAATAACATCAGTTTTATCTTTAAAAAACTACATGATTATCAGTTAAAAGTAAACCTAATCCAAAACTCTGCAATTAGCTTTTCTGTTTGTATAGATGATAAGTTTAATAATTTTGAAGCATTTTATAAAGAGTTAAAAACAACCTTTAAAATAGAGGTTTTAAAAGAGGTAGATTTATTTACTGTTCGTCATTTTGATGAGCAGGCAGTTGCTAGTATAGAGGCAAAAGGAAATTCGCTTTTAACCCAAGTAAATAAAGAAACCATGCAAATAGTTTTGGCATCTAATTAAGAGTACAATATTTATTTTTTAGTATGTTTGCATTTCGTATTAATTATAATGTATGGCATTAGTTACTTCTAAAGAGATATCGCAAGTTATTGGTTTACAGAGACTTGGTTTTTTAGGAACTTTTATGGGTTGGTTGTTAATCAAGGTGTTGCGCATCTCTGCCATCAATAGAATTTATAACAATAATAAAGAAAAGTCTGATCTAGATTTTTTAAACGGAATTTTAGATGACTGTAATATAAAGTTCGAAATTCCAGAAGAAGACTTAAAAAGAATTCCAAAAGAAGGTGCTTTTATAACCGTTTCTAATCATCCTTTAGGTGGTATAGATGGGGTTTTACTATTAAAATTATTAATAGAAAAAAGAGCCGATTATAAAATTATTGCCAACTTTTTACTACACAAAGTAGCTCCTTTAAAACCATATGTTATGCCCGTTAATCCTTTCGAAAACAGAAAGGATGCAAAGTCTAGTATAGCAGGTATAAAAAGTGCTTTATTACATTTAAAACAAGGCATGCCTTTAGGTATCTTTCCTGCAGGAGAAGTATCTACATATAAAGACGGTAAGTTAAAAGTAGACAAACCTTGGGAAGATGGAGCGGTTAAGCTTATTAAAAAGGCAAATGTGCCTGTAATTCCGATTTACTTTCATGCAAAAAATAGTAGGCTATTTTACATACTATCAAAAATATCAGATACCTTAAGAACCGCCAAACTACCTTCGGAAGTAATGTCTCAAAAAGGCAGAGTTATTAAGGTAAGAATCGGAAAACCAATCTCTGTTGCCGATCAAGATAAATATGAAGAAATTGCTTCTTTTTACGAATTCATAAGAAAAAAGACATACATGTTAGCCAATCCCTTCGAAAAAGCAAACAAGTTAATATCAACCCAAACAATTAAAATAAAAAAGCCTGTTAAAAAAATTACAGCACAAAGAAATACCAATTTATTTGTTAAAGAAATTGCAGCTTTAAGAACCAGTGATGCAAGATTGCTAGAGAGTAAAAATTATGAAGTATTTTTTGCAAATGCGAAACAAATACCTAATTTATTACATGAAATTGGTCGCTTAAGAGAAATTACCTTTAGAGATGTTGGTGAGGGTACTAACAAAGAAATAGATGTAGATTCTTTTGACAGCTATTACCATCATTTGTTACTTTGGGATAGAGAAGCAAATTGTTTGGCAGGCGCCTATAGAATGGGTCTAGGAAAAGAAATTTACAAACAATTTGGTGTCGATGGTTTTTACATTCATACGTTGTTTCGTATCGAGCCAGAGTTGCATCAAATGATGAGCAATACCATAGAAATGGGTCGTGCATTTATTATCGGAGAGTATCAGCAAAAACCAATGCCTTTATTTCTGTTATGGAAAGGTATTGTACATGTTACTTTGCGTTATCCTGAGTATAAATACCTAATGGGTGGCGTGTCTATTAGCAATCAATTTTCAGACTTTTCAAAATCATTAATGATCGAGTTTATGAAGTCTCATTATTACGATCCTTACATTGCGCAATACATTCATCCGAAGAAAGAATACAAGGTAAAGTTAAAAGATGGCGATAAAGATTTTGTTTTTGATGCCACCAAGGCAGACATGCAAAAGTTCGATAAAATTATCGACGAAATAGAACCAGGCGCTTTAAGAATACCTGTTTTAATAAAAAAATACGTTAAGCAAAACGCTCGTTTAGTGGCTTTTAATGTAGATCCAAAATTTAACAATGCAGTAGATGGTTTAATGTATATTAAAGTGTCAGACATACCAGATAGCACTGTAAAACCTGTTATGGAAGAGTTTCAGGCAGAGTTAGAAAAAAAGGCTACAGAACTGCAAAAGAGTAATTAATTTTTGGGCGTTCCCCAAAGGGTCGGGCTTTTCGTTACAAGTCCTCGGTCGTTTCTCCCTGTGGGCTTTTCACTGCAATCCCTAACGCAAAGTAGTTGTAGTTAAATTCAGTTTAAATAGTAAAACTGACAAAATTGCCATTTTTAATCTTGGTACAGTTTTCGCTTTCTTTAGAGAAAAGAATTAAAAATGAAAACACTATTAAAAATTTTATTAACCGCATTAGCAGTCATTGTCTTAGCAAATATATTGCCAGGTGTTTCTGTAAATGGGTATGCTGCCGCAGTTATTGTAGCCGCCGTTATTGCTGTCTTAAACATGATTGTTAGGCCGTTGTTAATTTTCTTTACACTACCGGCCACCATTGTAACTTTTGGCTTATTCATTTTTGTAATTAATGCCTGTATTATTTTATTAGCAGACAGTTTGGTAGACGGCTTTGTAGTTGCTGGTTTCTGGACAGCGCTGTTTTTTAGTATTTTACTATCAATATTTAGATCGGCATTATTTTCATTATTAAAAGAAGAAAAAAGGTAAAAAGAGTCAAGAAGTTTATAACCAGGTGTTAAGGCAAAAAAAGTACTTTTTAAAAGTCTATATTCTTGGTGCTAATTGTCTTGTTTCTAAACAAATAAAAGTGTATTTTTGCACTCGATTTTTTAAAGCATAATAGAACAAAAATGAAGATTACAAAACAAAATGTAGATGCGTTAAACGCAGTTGTAAAAGTAGATATCGTTGCAGATGATTATCAAGAAAAAGTAGATAAATTGTTAACAGATTATCGTAAAAAGGCAGATGTTCCTGGTTTTAGAAAAGGGCATGTACCAATGGGTATGATTAAAAAGCAATATGGTAAATCTATTATGGTAGATGAGGTAAACAAGCTTTTACAAGAGTCTTTAAATAAATTTTTAGCAGAAGAAAAATTAGATATTTTAGGAAATCCTATTCCTAGAATGACAGAAGATTTCGATTGGGATGCAGCTGTATTTTCTTTCGAATTCGAATTAGGTTTAGCACCTATTTTTGATGTAGATCTTAAGTCGAAAAAGAAAGTAACACAATATAGTATTGTTGCTACCAAAGAATTATTGGATGAAGAAGTAAAAAACATTCAAAACAGATACGGTAAAGTTAGCCCTTTAGAAGTAGTAACAGAAAAGGCAACTGTAACCGGTACTTTTATTAATGAAGAGAATGAAATTAATAAAAAATCTTCTTTTTTAGTAAACGATCTAAAAGGTAAAAAGAACGAAAAGAAAGTAATTGGAGCAAAAGTTGGTGATGTAATTGAGTTAGATACCAAAAAATTATTTGAAAACAATAACAAGTTACAACCTGTTTTAGGTATTTCTGCAGAAGTTGCTAAAGATTTAGAGATTACAGTTTCTTTTACAGTAGAAGAAATTACAGAAACTACCCCTGCAGAATTAGACAAAGAATTATTTGATAAATTGTTTGTAGATGGTTCTGTTAGTTCGGTAACAGAATTAAGAGAAAAAATAAAAGAAGATGCAGAAAAGCAGTTTAACCAGCAAGGAGATCAACAACTATTAAATGCAATTACAGAACATTTAGTAGAAAACACAAAGTTTGATTTACCAGCTAGTTTCTTAAAAAAATGGCTAAGAACTGCAGGTGAAAAAGAGTTAACTGAAGAAGAGGCAAATGCAGAATTTGAAAAGTCTGAAAAAGGATTGCGTTATCAATTAATCGAAGGAAAGATTATGAAAGATAATGACATCAAATTAGACTATAAAGAGTTGGTAGACTATGCAAAAGGATTTATTCGCACGCAAATGGCTCAGTTTGGTAATATGAATCCAGAAGAAAAAGAATTGGATGATATTGCTGGTAGAATTTTACAGAATCAAGAAGAAGCTCAAAAGTTACAATCTCAATTAATTAGTCAGAAATTACTTACTTTTTATAAAGAAAACATGAGTTTTAAATCAAAAGAACTTTCTTACGAAGATTTTATCAAAGAGGTTTATAAATAATAGTCTGCTAAGCTGATTTTTTTTTAAAATCAGAAGCTTATCATATCAAAACCTGAATTTAACAATTCAGGTTTTTTTAGCAACTATATCCATAAAATAGTAAGTAAATAGTTCTTATATTTACAGTAATAAACATAAAACAGCAACACGAAAATGGATTACGGAAAAGAGTTCGAAAAATACGCAACAAAACATCAAGGAATTAACAGTACATATTTAGGTAAAATTACTAGTAGTTTAACGCCTTATATTATGGAAGAACGCCAAATGAATATTACTCAAATGGATGTTTTTTCTCGTTTAATGATGGATAGAATTATCTTTTTAGGAACAGGGATAAACGATCAAGTAGCCAATGTTATTCAGGCACAACTATTGTTTTTAGAAAGTGTAGATGCAAATAAAGACATCTCAATTTATATTAATTCGCCAGGTGGTGGCGTATATGCAGGTTTAGGTATTTATGATACCATGCAGTTTATAAAGCCAGATGTGGCAACAATTTGTACAGGTATGGCAGCTTCTATGGGCGCTGTGCTTATGTGTGCAGGTGCCGAAGGTAAAAGATCTGCATTGCCACACTCTAGAATTATGATTCATCAACCTTTAGGAGGTGCACAAGGACAAGCATCTGATATAGAAATTACAACTAGAGAAATTTTAAAGTTAAAAGATGAGTTGTATGCTATTATTGCAAATCATTCTGGGCAAACTGTAGAAAAAGTTCATAAAGATTCTGATAGAGATTATTGGATGAAAGCCGATGAAGCAAAAGCTTACGGTATGATTGATGAAGTTTTAGCAAGAAAGCAATAGTTGATAGTTGTTGGTTTTTAGGTGTTGGTTTCTGCCAATAACCACAAACTAGCAACCAAAAACCAAATTTAATGTCAAAAGAAGAGAATTTAGAATGTTCGTTTTGCGGACGAAAAAAAGCAGAAACAGACTTGCTTATTGCTGGTATGGATGCCCATATTTGTGATAAATGTATAGAGCAAGCGCACGGTATTGTAGAAGAAGAGGTTTCTGAAGCAAAAACAACAGGTATTTCTAAAGATTTAATGTTAAAGAAGCCCAAAGAAATCAAGGGTTTTTTAGACGAATATATCATTGGTCAAGATGAAACTAAAAGAGCAATGGCCGTTGCTGTATACAATCATTACAAGCGTTTATTACAAGAAAAAGACGCTACTGATGATGTAGAAATAGAAAAGTCGAATATTGTCTTAGTAGGAGAAACAGGAACTGGTAAAACATTGGTAGCAAAAACAATTGCTAAAATGTTAAATGTGCCTTTTTCGATTGTAGATGCAACTGTTTTAACACAAGCAGGGTATGTTGGTGAAGATGTAGAAAGTATTTTAAGTAGACTTTTACAAGCGGCAGATTACGATGTAGACAAAGCAGAAAGAGGGATTGTTTTTATTGATGAAATAGATAAAATTGCAAGAAAAGGAGACAACCCATCTATTACAAGAGATGTTTCTGGTGAGGGAGTGCAGCAAGCGCTTTTAAAATTGCTAGAAGGTTCTGTAGTTAATGTTGCCCCTAAAGGAGGTAGAAAACATCCGGAACAAAAATTTATAGAAGTAAACACCAAAGATATTTTATTTATTGCAGGCGGTGCTTTTTCTGGTATCGATAGAATGATAAGTAAGCGTTTAAATATGCAAGCTGTAGGTTATGGTGCTTCTTTAGATGATGACAAAATAGACGAACAAAACTTACTGCAGTATATAACTCCGTTAGATTTAAAATCTTTTGGCTTAATACCTGAAATAATTGGTCGTTTACCAGTTTTAAGTTATATGAATCCTTTAGATGCTAAGACTTTGCGAGCTATTTTAACAGAGCCTAAAAACTCTATTATAAAACAGTATACAAAGTTGTTTAAAATGGATGATGTAACTTTTACAATTAAAGAAGCTGCATTAAATTTTATAGTTGGTAAAGCGGTAGAATATAAATTAGGGGCAAGAGGATTACGCTCTTTATGTGAAGCTATATTTACAGATGCTATGTTTGAATTGCCAAGTTCTGATTTAAAAGAGCTAATAATAACCAAAAAATATGCTGAAGAAAAGTTAACTAAAACAGCTTTAAAGAAATTAAAAGCAGCGTCATAGTTTTTTGCGTTCCTTTTAGTTCGGGCTTTAGACTTTTTTATGCAAAGTCTAATGACGTTAATCCTTAACGTGTATTGCTTGCTAAAAGTAAGTTTTTTTAAAAATACTTTCTAGACCTCACAGTTTTTTAAAACCTGTGAGGTCTTTATTTTTATTGAAAGAACTTCTTACTATATTTGTAATTCCTATTTAAAAAAAAATGATATCAAGAAGTTCCATAGACCGTATTTTCGAATCTGCAAGAGTAGAAGAGGTTATTGGTGAGTTTGTTCAGCTTAAAAAAGCAGGTAGTAACTTTAAGGGGTTAAGTCCGTTTACAGACGAAAAATCACCTTCATTTATGGTATCACCAGTAAAACAAATCTGGAAAGATTTCTCTACCGGAAAGGGTGGTAATTCGGTATCATTTTTAATGGAACATGAGCACTATTCATATCCGGAAGCGCTAAGATGGTTAGCAAAAAAGTACAATATAGAAATAGAAGAAACAGAGCAATCATCTGAAGAAAAAGCACAGATGAATGAGCGAGAAAGTATGTTTTTGGTATCAAATTTTGCCAAAGATTATTTTCACAATCTTATGCTAAACACCAATAAAGGGAAAGCCATCGGGTTGTCTTATTTTAAAGAACGTGGTTTTACAGACGAAATTATTAAAAAGTTCGAGTTAGGTTATTGTATTGATGAGTGGGATAATTTTACGAATGCCGCTTTAGCAAAAGGCTACGATTTAAAATATTTAGCCTCAACAGGGTTAACAATTGTAAAAGAAAATAAACAATTCGATCGTTTTAAAGGCCGAGTTATGTTTCCTATACACTCGATGTCTGGCAGAATTTTAGGTTTTGGAGGAAGAATATTAACAGCAGATAAAAAAGCAGCGAAGTATTTAAATTCTCCTGAAAGTGATATTTACCATAAGAGTAAAATTTTATACGGTATTTATCAAGCCAAAAAAGAGATCGCAAAACAAGATAATTGTTATCTTGTAGAAGGGTATACAGATGTAATTTCTTTCAATCAGTCTGGGGTAGAAAATGTAGTTGCCTCTTCTGGTACAGCATTAACTTCAGATCAGATTCGATTGGTTAATAGGCTTACTAAAAATATCACGGTTCTTTTTGATGGAGATGCAGCAGGTGTTAGAGCTTCTATTCGTGGTATCGATTTAATTTTAGAACAAGGAATGAACGTTAAGGTAGTTCAATTTCCTGACGGAGAAGACCCGGATAGTTTTGCTAAATCACACTCAGAGGCAGAGTTAAAGGCCTATTTAGATGATGCTGCCCAAGATTTTATCAACTTTAAAGTTTCTCTTTTATTAAAGGATTCTAACAATGATCCTATTAAAAAAGCAGGAGTGATTAGAGATATTGTTACCAGTATTTCTAAAATACCAGATGGTATACAAAGAGAGGTTTATGTGCAAGAATGTTCTAGAATTATGGATATTTCTGAACGTGTTTTATTTAGCGAACTAGCCCAGTTGTTAAAGAAAGAATTGCAAGAAAAAAGTAAAACACCAGCTAAAAAAAATCAACCATCAACAGAAGACCCTAATCAACCGCCTCCCGAATATTTTATGCAGCAAGAACAAGCGCAAATGGGCTTGGTAAAAGGTGGTCAAACAGCAATACAAAAAATAGATCAGCTTTCTATTTTAGAAAATGAGATCATTAAAATTTTACTCTTATATGGCAATGAGCAGGTAGAATTTGTAGAAGAATTATTGCAAGTTGATGATGAAGGGCGAGAAGAGATTTCTCTTAGAAAGTATGTAAATACTGTTTCTGCAGAAATTTATGTTCATCTGCATGAAGATGAAATTATTTTTTCTAATACAACTTTTCAAGAAATTTACACAGAAATTATACATCAACTCAATCAACTTCAAAAATTAGATATAGATGGTTTAATCAACCATAAAAACAACAATATAGCTACTGTAGTTACTTCTATTTTAATGGAAAAAGAGAATCCAAATAGACAATTAAGTAATTGGGAAGGTCAAAATATTGAGGTTAAATCTGCATTAGAGGTTTTAGCTAAAGACGTAAATGATGTAGTTTATAATTTAAGACGGGTTTTAATTGGCGAAAAAATTGAAGAGCTTATGCAAGAGGCCCAAAAAAGCAAAGAATTATCTTTAGATTTAGAGGTTATAAAAAATTATACAAGTCTTAAAATGAGGCTTTTTGAAAAGTTAAATAGGGTAGTATAGTTTTTCCCCATAGTAATAGGGTGTTTTTCTTAGAACTATAAATTAGGTGTTTTAGTATTTTTTTGTAAATTGCAAATGCTAAAAAAGAAAAAATATGAAAAAGTCCCTCCAAATTTTAAAAATTATTCAACTGTTTATTTTATTGCCTTTCGAGATTTCTAAAGGCTCTAAAAAGAAAGCTTATCTTAGAATTAAAAAGAAGATGATTGCAGTTAATATGCTGTAATTAAATTATTGTAAAATACAAAATGCCTTTATATTTCTATAAAGGTATTTTTTTATTTTATTTTGTTTGGAATAATACAAATAGGGATTGGTACCATTTTGTGTTGGTTTATGGTGTTTAATCTACTATATATCTTAAAAACCTCTAATTCTCTACCAATAAAATCTTCTTCATTTTTATTTGAATCTTGCATTTTCATAGCCCATTCTAATTCGTCATAAGAAGCACCTAATTGATCTTCATCAGTTCTGCTATCACCAAACAACCCATCTGTTGGAACAGCTTTTTGGATGCTTTCTGGGACTTCTAAAAATGACGCTAGTTGGTATACTTCAGATTTCATTAAGTCTGCAATCGGACTTAAATCTACACCGCCATCACCGTATTTTGTGTAAAACCCAACACCAAAATCTTCAACTTTATTACCTGTGCCAACAACTAAATACCCATGCAAACCTGCTAAATAATATAAGCTAGTCATTCTCAGTCTTGCTCTTGTGTTGGCTAAAGATAAATTTACTTTTGAAGTATTATCTGAAGTAGGAACAGTAGTTTTAAAACTCTCAAATGTAGCAGTTAAATCTACACTAGTAGCATTTACATTTTTGTATTTATTTTTAAGAGCATCAATTAATTCTCTCCCTCTTTTTACTTGATTTTCTGCTTGATGAATTGGCATTTCTACACATAAAGTAGATAAGCCTGTTTTTGCACAAAGTGATGCCGTTACAGCAGAATCTATTCCGCCAGAAACTCCTACAACAAAACCCTTTATATGTGCATTGTTAGCATATTCTTTTAACCATTCAATAATATGTTCTGCTACTTTTTCTGTCTTCATTGATAAACTATTTTAGTATTTTTATCGTTTCTTATTACAAATAGCAAGATACAATGTTTATTAGATTTTTTATAGTAGTTTTTTGTGTTTTATTGGGGTTTTGTTCATGCCAATCTACCGAAGCAGAAAAAATTAATGTTTCAGATGTAGCGGTTTCATTTTCTTTATATCGGTTTGATGTTGATTTTTATACCGCAACAAAAGACAGTTTGCCTAAGTTGAAAAAGAATTACCCTTATCTATTTCCTTCGGAATTTACAGATAGTATTGCTTTACTTAAAATAAATGATGTTGATGAGCAGGTTTTATATGATGAAACTCAAAAAATATATAAAGAAATAGATGATTTAGAAGCTTTATTTACAGATCTTTTTAAACACATAAAATATTATAATCCAAGATTTAAATCGCCAAATATTGTTACCATGCTTTCCAATATTGATTACAGCAGTCGGGTTATATATGCAGACAGTTTATTACTTGTTTCTCTAGATGTTTTTTTAGGAAAAGAGCATCCATTTTATAGTGATTATCCTGATTATATCAAACAAAATAATAAGAAAGAGAATGTTATAGTTGAAGCTGCAAACTCTATCATAGATAAGCAGGTTTTAAAAAAGTTAAACAGAACTTTTATAAGTAAAATGATTTATGAAGGTAAAAAAATGTATTTGTTAGATTCGTATTTACCGAAAGTTTCTAATGAATATAAAATGGGTTGTTCTAAAGATAAATATGATTGGTTATTAGAGAATGAAATTGATGTTTGGAAGTATTTTATTGAAAAAAACATCTTATTTAGTACTGATTCAAAATTGGATAAAAGGTTTTTAGACCAAGGGCCTTTTTCTAAATTTTATTTACAAAATGATATCAGTTCTCCGGGTAGAGTAGGTGCTTGGATTGGACTTCAAATAGTGACTTCGTTTATGCAAAATAATGATGTATCTTTGCAAAAGTTATTAACTTTAGAGTCAGAATACATATATAATCACTCTAAATATAAGCCAAAAAAATAATGTCGATAAAACATACATCAAAAATAAATTTCGAAATTAGTTTAGATGAAAATAAAGTGCCAGAAGAAATTTCTTGGACTGCAGCAGATGGAGGTGTAAATGATGAAGCTTCTAAAGCTATCATGCTATCTGTTTGGGATCATAAGAAAAAAGACACTTTGCGTATGGATTTATGGACAAAAGACATGCCTATAGATGAAATGAAACAGTTTTATCATCAAACACTAGTGTCTATGGCAGATTCTTTTGAACGTGCCACAGATGATTTAAAAATGAGTGCTACAATGAGAGATTTCTGTGACTACTTTGCAGAGAACCTTAAGTTAAAAAAGTAACTTTTATTTTTTCTAAAGAATTTTTAGTACTATTAAAGCAAAAAAAAGACGATCATTTAGATCGTCTTTTTTTTGTTTTGAAGTGAATTGGTTTTAATTAAAAAACTCATCTGTAGCTATAATTTCTACCCTTCTATTTAATTGTCTACCTCCAGCATTTTCGTTAGAGAATTTTGGTCTAGATTCTCCATAACCTTTAGCTTGTAGTCGCTTAATATCTATACCAGATTTTATCATGTATTTACGAACCTGTTCAGCTCTTTTTTGAGATAACAATAAGTTAAACCTATCACTATTTCTATTATCTGTGTGGCCTTCAATAATAAATTTAGCGTTTGGTATTTTCTTCATTAAGCGAATAATATTATCAATGTTTGTATATGATATATTCTTTAAACGATCGCTATTAGTATCAAAATAAATACTTGTTGCTAAAACTGCAATTTGTTGATTAATATTTTCTGGTTTAGCAGCTTCTTGCTCTGGGCATCCTTTATTTTCTATTGGGCCAACTGTAGAAGGGCATAAATCGCTATCATCTAAAACACCGTCTCCATCAGAATCTATTAATGTAGGGCATCCTTCATTTTCTAACGAACCATATTCTAACGGACATTTATCCTTATGATCTGGTATACCATCCTTATCAGCATCAACAGCTTTACCATTTCCATAGACCATTATTCCTGCAGGAGTGTTTGGTTCTATATCTAATTCGTCCATTACACCGTCTTTATCAGTGTCAATAATTTTAAAAGAATTAGCGTCACTATTTTGTTCGTTCCAGATGCTATATACTTTCTTTTTCCCTAATTTAAATGCTAATCCAACGCTTGAAACAAAAAATGTTTCCCATACTTGTTTGTTAGAAATAGTAGCATCTAGATGGTCTTCATAGTTAAAGTAAATACCTGTTCTAATTTCTAAATCTAAACGTTTGCTTAGCCTTCTTTTAATACCTAACTGTGCAGATAAATAGATAGAGCTAGCTAAGTCGTTTCCGTCTCTAGCTGGGTTTTTACCAAAATCTACCAATAAATTATCTGGTAGGGTACCTGTTAAATCTCTTTCATATAGCCTAGAATCATATTGTTGGTAACCTACACCAAAATAACCAGCGGCATTCCACTTTGTATTTTTAGTTTTATATAGATTGGTAAAACTAAAAATTAAGTTTAGTTCTGCTCCATAAGCGGCACCTTCAAAATAAATTTCGTCTTTTAATAAAGCACTTCCAGCATATAATATTCTATAATCTTCAGTTGTAGAAAAATATTGTGCTCCACCAGACATTTTTGTATAAAAACCTTTAAGCTCTAATCCTAAGAGAGGGTTAAACATTTTATCTACATATACAAAACCACCAAGGTTAAAGTAATTTGTGTCGTCTCCAGACCCTATAGATCTTAAATCTCCGTGCATTATAAAATTACTTACACCTGCTCCAATGGCCCAGCTATTACTGTTTTCTAAGTTAATTCTATTACCATAGGTAACCTCATCGGTAGTAAATTGACCGTAAGACATAGGTGTAATTATAATACCTATTAAAATTGTAAAAATAATTCTTTTCATTTTATTCTTTTTTTTTTCTTGACATCTGGGGTTTTTATTTGCAAATCTATTAATTTTTTACAAAAAATCTTTTATTTTACTGATTATTAGTTTGTAATCTCTTGAATTATCAACAAAATCCATTTCTGATACATCTATTATTAACGTATTCAAGTTTTTTTCTGAGCTAATAAAACTTTTATATCCTTTGTGTATCTTGTCTAAATATTCAGCTTCAATACTTTGCTCGTAATCTCTACCTCTTTTTTTTATGTTTTTTAAAAGTCGATTTGTATCTTGATGTAGGTAGATGTATAAATCTGGTTTTGTAATTTCTTTATACATCAAATCAAACATTTTTCGATACAAAGCAAACTCTTCACTTGATAGAGTTACTTGCGCAAAAATTAAAGATTTAAAAATATAATAATCTGATATTATAAAGTTTTTAAATAAGTCGAATTGCGCTAAATCATCGGTTAGTTGTTGATATCTATCTGCCAAAAAACTCATCTCTAAAGGAAAGGCATATCTTTCTTTATCGCTATAAAATTTTGGTAAAAAAGGGTTGTCTGCAAAACGTTCTAAGACCAATTTAGCATTATATTCTTCTGAAATCATTTTTGCCAGTGTAGTTTTACCTGCACCTATATTGCCTTCTATTGCTATGTAGTTGTATTTTTCTGAAATTGAGATAGGTCTTTCTAGTTTATTTTTTATTTTTTCTATTTTCGAGCTATCGTCACAGTTTTTTAAACAACTAATTAGTTCTTTTTTTTCTAAAGGATGTATTGTTTTAGATGCAATTTCACACAAGGGTACCATAACAAATTTTCTCTGCAACATTCTTGGGTGCGGTACTATTAATTCTTCAGAAAAAATTACTTCATTATCAAATAATAAAATATCAATATCTATAATTCTATTTTCATATTCTTTACTACTTGTTCTTTTTCTACCAAGATTATCCTCAATTTTTAATAATGAGTTTATGAGCTCTTTAGGTTTTTTAGAAGTAGCTATTTTTAAGCAAAGGTTAAAAAAATCTTCACCTTTAAATCCCCATGATGGTGTGGTATAGATAGAAGATATTGTTGCTACTTTACCTATACTATCATCGATTAAGTTAATTGCCTGTTGTAAATTTTTTAATTTATCTCCTTGGTTTGTTCCTAGTGATAAATATGCGATATGGTGTGTTTTCATATAATTTTACAAAGAAAATAAAAGCTTTTTACAAATACCCCATAAACAAAAAAAATCGTCAAAATTAATTGACGATTTTTATACTTTTTAAGAAAACATAAAACTATTCTTCAGTTTTAGGCTCTCTTGGTTTTCTGTCATCGCGTCTGTTATCTCTTCCACGATTATCTCTAGATCTGTTATCACGTCCTCCAGAGCGTTTGTCATCTCTTGGTGGTCTTGCTACATACCCTTCTGGTTTTGGTAACAATGCTTTTCTAGAAACTTTTTCTTTACGAGTTCTTGGATCTAAACCGAAGTATTTTACATCAAAAACATCACCCATATTTACTACATCGGTAACATTTTCTGTACGTTCCCAAGCCAATTCAGAAACATGTAATAACACTTCGTTTCCTGGTGCTTCTACATACTCTACAACAGCACCAAAATCTAACATTTTAATTACTTTAACTTCGTATGCGCTACCAACAGTTGGTTTAAACAACATCGATTCTATTTTAGCAATTACTTGTTCTATTCCTGCAGGATCTGTTCCAAGAATTTCAATTATTCCTTCTTCAGTTACAGCATCTTCAGTAATTACAATAGTAGTACCAGTCTCTTTTTGTAATTCTTGAATGTGTTTACCACCTGGTCCAATAAATGCACCAATCATATCATTAGGGATACGTCTGTTTACCATTTTAGGTGCATGCGCTTTTACTTCTACATTTGGTGTAGTAATTGTGTCTGTTAATTTCTCTAAAATATGTAAACGACCACTTCTTGCTTGTTTTAGTGCATTCACTAAAATTTCATAAGAAAGACCTTTTACTTTAATATCCATTTGACAAGCAGTAATTCCTTCTGAAGTACCTGTTACTTTAAAATCCATATCTCCTAAATGATCTTCATCACCTAAAATATCAGATAAAACAGCGTAACGATCTCCGTCAGAAATTAATCCCATGGCAATACCAGAAACGGGTCTTGTCATTTGAACACCTGCATCCATTAATGCCATTGTACCTGCACACACAGTTGCCATAGAAGAAGAACCGTTAGATTCTAATACTTCAGAAACTACTCTTACAGTATAAGGGCAATCTGCAGGAATCATTCCTTTTAAACCACGTTGTGCTAAGTTACCATGCCCAACTTCTCTACGTGAAGTACCTCTTAAAGGTCTTGCTTCACCTGTACAAAAAGGAGGGAAGTTGTAGTGTAAATAGAAGTTTTCTTCGCCTTCGTAAGATGGCATGTCTATTTTATTTGCATCTCTAGATGTACCTAGAGTTACGGTTGCTAATGCTTGTGTTTCTCCACGTGTAAATATAGAAGAACCATGTACAGATGGTAAATAATCTACTTCACACCATATAGGTCTAATCTCGTCTGTTTTTCTACCGTCTAAACGCAAACCTTCTGCTAAGGTTAACTCTCTAACAGCATTTTTTTGAGACTTGTTAAAGTATTTACCTACTAAATCTCCATAATCTTCTAATTCTTCTTCAGTAAATGTAGCTTTTAAAGCTTCTTTTACTTCATCAAAAGCAGCAGAACGTTCTGCTTTAGAAGTTCCTTTTTTAGCAATTGCGTAACATTTGTCGTAACAAAAGTCATTTATTTTTATTGCCAAAGCTTCATCTTCTCTTTCGCCTTCGTAAGTTCTTGTTTCTTTTTTACCAAATGCTTCTGCCAAACGAACTTGTGCAGCACACTGTACTTTTATAGCTTCATGGGCAAATTTAATTGCATCTGCCATTTCTTCTTCAGAAATTTCATCCATTTCACCTTCTACCATCATAACAGAATCTGCAGAAGCACCAATCATCATATCGATGTCAGACTCTGCCAATTGTGTTCTTGTTGGGTTTATTACAAACTCGCCATTTACTCTAGCAACACGTGCTTCAGAAATTGGGCATTCAAAAGGAAAATCTGATAATTGTATCGCTGCTGAAGCTGCTAAACCTGCCAATGCATCTGGCATAACATCTTCATCATGAGACATTAATTGAATCATTACTTGTACTTCAGAATGATAATCTTTTGGAAATAATGGACGTAAAACACGGTCTACTAAACGCATCGTTAATACTTCTCCATCACTTGGTCTTGCTTCTCTTTTAAAGAATCCTCCAGGATAACGACCTGCGGCAGCAAATTTTTCTCTATAATCTACAGTTAATGGTAAAAAGTCTACAGTACCAGCTTTATAGCTAGATACTACAGTACATAATAACATTGCTTTACCCATTTGAACAACAACAGAACCGTGTGCTTGTTTTGCTAATTTACCGGTTTCTAATGAGATGGTTCTTCCATCTCCAAGGTCTATAACCTCTCTAAATACTTTTGGAATCATAAAATTTTAATTCTAATTTTTAATTTGTTTGTTGTTGTGTTGTTGTCTGTTGTTGCAATGGAAATACAGAATTATTGTTGGTAACCCTGATTTTTTATATGTTTTCTGATGTTGTTAGTTTCAGAATTTAATTTGATTAAAATAAAAAAGAGGCGCGTTTAAGCACCTCTTTTTGTAAGAATTATTTTCTAATTCCTAATTCTTTGATAATTGCACGATATCTATTGATTTCTGTTTTCTTAAGATAATCTAATAAACTTTTACGTTTACCTACCAACATAACTAATGAACGCTCTGTGTTAAAATCTTTACGATTTTTCTTTAAGTGTAATGTTAAGTGGTTTATTCTGTGTGTGAATAACGCAATTTGCCCTTCTGAAGAACCGGTATCGTTTTTTCCCTTACCATGCTTTTCGAAAATGCTTTCTTTTACTTCTTTAGTTAAATACATTCCAATATTATTTAAATGATTATTATGTATGTCAATGATGTTTTCATTGAAGCTGCAAATATATAATTATTTTTCAAATAAAAAACGCAAACAATTAGATTATTAAAGACCTTTTTGTTGTGCTAGTTTTTTATTTGTAATAATTTAATTATCATTATATTGTCTTAAGTTAATAAGTTAAAATTATGATGCTCTAACTGGTATATTCTGAATTAAATCGATATACAAGTTAATTTGTTTTTTTAGATTTTTACGTTCGTAGATCGCATCTAAGAAACCGTGTTCTAAAACAAATTCAGATTTTTGAAATCCTTCAGGTAAATCTTTACCCGTAGTATCTTTTACAACTCTTGGTCCTGCAAAGGCAATTAAGGCATTTGGCTCTGCAATATTAATATCGCCTAGCATAGCATAAGAAGCTGTTGTACCGCCTGTTGTTGGATCTGTACACAAAGAAATATAAGGTATTTTAACCTCGGCTAATTGTGCTAGTTTTGCAGATGTTTTTACCAATTGCATTAAAGAGAGTGATGCTTCCATCATTCGTGCACCTCCAGATTTTGAGATCATTAAAAATGGAATCTTATTTTTTATTGAATAATCAATAGCTCTGGCAATTTTTTCTCCTACTACAGATCCCATTGAACCTCCAATAAAAGCAAAATCCATCGCAGCAATTACGATATCTTTTCCTAAAGATTTACCAACAGCTGTTCTTACAGCATCGTTTAGTTTCGTCTTTTCTTGAGCAGCTTTTAAACGGTCTGGATATTTTTTTGTGTCCTCAAAATTTAAAGGATCTTTAGAGGTTAAAGTCTTGTCTAGTTCTTTAAACTTATTATCATCAAAAAGTAATTCGAAATATTCTTTACTTCCAATTCTTACGTGATAGCCATCTTCTGGACTTACATATAAGTTTCTTTTTAATTCTTCTGTATCTATAATTTTGCCACTAGGTGTTTTGTACCACAAGCCTTTCGGAGTGTCTTTTTTGTCTTCTGTAGAGGTTTGAATCCCTTTGTCTGTTCTTTTAAACCAAGCCATGTTAATAGGTGTTTGTTTTAATTTTTCACTTTAAAATACATTATTTTAAAATAATAGTTGAGCTACAAATGTAAAAGAAATTTTATTAATTATCCTTTCTTCTTTTGTGATTATTGTAAAGTTTGATAAACACTTGTTTTTAAGATGTTATTTACAAACTAACTTTAGATTTTTAAACTTAAAAAGCACTTTGAGAGTGTCAAAGTGCTTTTTTGTATTTATAAATAACTTTTTACAAAGTATCTACATTGTTTAAATCTGCGAAAGCTTGTTTTAAACGAGTTTTAAAGGTGCTTTCTCCTTCACGTAACCATTTTCTTGGGTCGTAGTATTTTTTATTTGGTTGTTCTGCACCATCAGGATTACCAATTTGAGTTGCTAAATAAGCAGCTTTACCTTGCATGTAATCTCTAATACCTTCTGTAAAAGCAAATTGCAAGTCGGTGTCAATATTCATTTTAATAACACCATAACCAATAGCTTCTCTAATTTCTTCTAGCGTAGAACCAGAACCACCATGAAAAACAAAATCGATGTGATTTTCTTCTACTCCGTATTTTTTAGTGATAAATTCTTGAGAATTTTTTAAGATTTTTGGTGTTAATTTAACGTTTCCAGGTTTGTAAACGCCGTGTACATTACCAAATGCAGCTGCAATTGTAAATTGATGAGATACTTTTAATAACTCTTCATAAGCGTAGGCTACTTCTTCTGGCTGTGTGTATAGTTTAGAAACATCAACATCAGAGTTATCTACACCATCTTCTTCACCACCAGTTATTCCTAATTCTATTTCTAAAGTCATCCCTATTTTACTCATACGAGCTAAATAAGTTTTACAGATTTCTATATTTTCTTTTAATGGCTCTTCAGATAAATCTATCATGTGAGAACTGTACAAAGATTTTCCTGTTTCAGCAAAATGCTTCTCAGAGGCATCTAATAAACCGTCTATCCAAGGCAATAATTTTTTAGCAGCGTGGTCTGTATGTAAAATAACAGGTACGCCATAAGCAACTGCTAATTCATGTATGTGTTTTGCACCGGCAACAGCACCTGCAATAGCAGCTTTTTCACCATCGTTAGATAAGCCTTTTCCTGCGTTAAATTGTGCGCCACCGTTAGAAAACTGAATAATAACAGGAGCGTTTAACTCTTTTGCTGTCTCTAATACGGCATTGATTGTGTTAGATCCAACAACGTTTACTGCTGGTAAAGCAAATCCTTTTTCTTTTGCAAGTTTAAAAATAGCTTGTACTTCTTTTCCAGTAGCAACTCCTGGCTTTATTGTATGACTCATGGTTGTGTTTTTTAACATTAAATTCTCATCAAAAATACTAAAACTAGGGCTTATTAAATGAATAAAATAACGAAAACGTTATCGGTTATTAGCATTTTTTAAAACGGATAATTAATTCCTACATTGTAAACAGCACTGTTAAAATTATAATTTTTAAACCATTTGTTACCTTCTAAATAAGGCTCATAGGTTTTAAAGCCAACATCTAATCTTAAGATTAAAAAATTAAAATCTAAACGTGCTCCAATACCGCTTCCTACAGCAATATTTTTTAAAGAGCTAATGCCTTTAAATGTTGCAGATTTTTCTACAAATTCAGAACCAGAAATATCCCAAATGTTTCCCGCATCAATAAATAAGGCTCCTTTAAGTTTGCTAATTACATTAAAACGATATTCTGCACTTGTTAAAAACTTTAAGCTACCGATATTAAACTCTAAGCCCGTATTACTACTTCCTGGTCCTAGTTCATAGGTTTGCCAAGCTCTAATATCATTAGAGCCACCTGCAAAATAACTTTTAGTAAAAGGAATGTCTGAATTTCCGTAAGGTAAAATGGCACCTAAAAAAGATCTGAATCCAACTACAGCATTCGAGCCAACATTCCAGAACTGTTTGTATTCGAAATCAGTTTTAAAATATTGAGCCAGCGGTATTTTTGCAAATGTTTTTTTATCGTTTGCATTTTTGGTGTTAGAGATTAATCCTAAAATATTACCAGAATTAGAAATTCTTGCCTTAAAAAATGAAAAATTATTATCATTAAAGTTTGATTGCCCATTGTAGGTAAATGAATAGGCTAGAACCGGAATTAAAAAATCTGAGGTTATAATATTGTATCTGTTTAATATATTTAATGCTGTGTTATATTCTTCTGGATTTGAAGCTTGAAAACTACTGTTCTCTGCAACATCATTCATGAATTTAATAGTTTCAGAAAATTTGGTTTGATTAACTGGAAGCGAAAAGTTAGCATCATTGTTTAAAACTTTCCCTACTGAGTTAAGTGATTTAAATTCAGAACTATAAATATCAAAATAGCTACCAATATTTAAATTCTGAATGTATTGTGTGTTAAAAATTTCTAGTTGAATTGTTTTCTTTGAATTATACTGCCATTTATAATCCGATAAAAAAGTAATGGCTTGTCTGTCTAATCCTATGTTTTTTTGAAAACTAGAACCAATAGAAAAAAGGGTTCTAGGAGACATTTCTTTAGGTACTAATTTGTTAAGTCCGAAAGGAGCAATAAATCTTGGTATTTCTAAAGAAGCATCTGCACCAATCTCCCAACCCGGTCCGCTATTTGAATTAAAATAAGAGCCTAAAAAAGAAAACTTAAGTAATTCGGCTCCTCTAAATGCGTTTCTGTTTGTGATAGAAAACTTAGCAGAGGTACCAATATTCCGAATGTTAGAATGGGTGATTTCTGTTTCTAAACCTGTCGTAAACTTTTCGATTGGGGTTAAAAATATACTCATTTTTAGTTGGTCATCGGTGCCAGCTATTGGGCTAAATTGTATGTTGGTAGATTTAAAGTTTTTTAAAGACTTTAAGTGGTTTCTTGTTAGGTTTCTTAGGGTATCTTTATAAACATCGCCTGGTTTTAAGAAAATTGATTGCGATAAATACTTCGGATTATACTTAATTTTATCGTGAGCAAAATAATTTATCCCTTTGTAATTTACAGAGTCTAAAAAAGTTTCTCCTTTTTTTGTGAAAGTATAATCTGTAACGATGCTTACTTCTTTAATTTTCTGAACCTTATAAGGTGTACTTATATAGTTGCCGTTTTTTTCTTCGATTCTTTTTCCTGAAATTAAAAAATCGACATTGGTCTTGTAATCAGCTCTTGTAGAATCTACATAAAACCCTAAAGCTGCTTCTGTAAAATGATAAATACCACTGTTTCTATATAGTTTAAGTACTCTGTTTGCTTCGTTTCTAAATGTTTTGTCATTGTATTGGTTGCCAGACAATAACAAAGATGAACTATTGCTATTTTTGTAGATACTATCTAAAACAGCAGTTTCAGTTTTTATCTTTATAGTGTCTAAAATAGTAGGTTTCCCTTTGGTAATATGGTATTCTACGATGGCTTTTTTATCTTTATTTCTTTTTATTACAGTATCTACTTTTGATGAAAAATAACCTTGTGTTTTATAATATGCCCATAGATTATCTGCAGTTCTTTTTATTTTTGATTCATTAATAACTTCTGGCTCTTCATAATTTAAAAACCAATTATTTAAACCAATAAAAGTTTTTGCATACCCAATACTTTGTTTGTTAGAAAAAATACGATTGATAAAATTATAAGAGCGTTTATTTTTTTTACGCCATTCTGTTACTGTTTTTGGTTTATTATGATTACCAAGGTTATGTATGTATAGGCCAAAAGGCATGTTTAAAAAACGAGCATTTGGTTTTTGTAGAATGTATTTTTCTAAATCACTGTTTTTATTTTTTATACTATCAACAATAATGTAGTTTTGCGTTAGCATATAATCTTCTTTGGCAACATGTTTTGTAGAGTTACATGACACCAATACAAGAAGTAATAAAAAGATTATAGATTTTTTTTTCATTATTTTAGTACTGCTATAAAGTTCAAAAGTAGTATTTTTCGCTGGTATATTTACAATTACAATCAACTAATGAGTCTCTCAAAAAAACAACTTAAATTAATTACAAGTTTATCGCATAAAAAGTACCGACAAAAGCATCAGTTATTTATTGCAGAAGGTGTAAAAGTGGTTGCCGAATTATTAGATTCTAGTTTTGAGGTTGTTACTCTTTTTTGTACTGATGATTTTTCTACCTCTTTAGCAGAGGACAAAATTGTTCGTATATCTGAAGTAGATTTACAAAAGATAAGTAGTTTAAAATCTGCGAACAAAGTCTTAGGTGTTTTTAAAATACCAGTTTTAAAACCTTTACAAAACAATCAATTGGTTGTAGCTTTAGATGCTTTAAATGATCCTGGTAATTTAGGAACTATTATTCGTTTATGTGATTGGTATGGTGTAACAGAGTTGGTTTGTTCTTTAGACACGGTAGATTGTTATAACGCCAAGGTAGTACAAGCTAGTATGGGGTCTTTAACGCGGGTTTCTGTTCATTATGTAGATTTAATATCGTATTTAAAAGAGGTGAAATTACCAACCTTTATAGCAGATATGGATGGAGAAAATGTTTACAAATCTACGCTGCCAAATTCAGCAATTCTTATTATGGGTAATGAAGCCAATGGTGTATCAAAAGAAATAAAAGAGCTTATATCTAATAAAATATCAATTCCTAGGTTTGGTGTGCATCAACAAACAGAGAGTTTAAATGTAGCAACAGCAACAGCCATTTTGTTAAGCGAGTTTAAAAGAGGATAATGTTTTTATTCGAAAGAAAAGGTTAAAAACACACCTCGTGTACCCATGTAGTTTATAGGAGCTGTCCATTTACTATTAGGGTCGTTGTCATATTTCACTTCATTATTAATGGCAAAAATACCACGAATGGATGGAGAGAATTTAAAATAATAGAGATAAATATCTATTCCGAAGCCAACTTCATACATAAAATTGCTAGTAGTTGTTCTAAATTGACCTGCAGCATTATCATCTTTATTGTTTTCGTTGCTAGAAAAATTGTAGTTGTAAGAAAAGCCTCCTAAAACATAGGGTCTCACATTTTGATATCTGTCTGTACTAAATTTAAGTAACAAAGGGATTCGTAAAAAGGTAGAGCTTACTTCTCTTAAACTGTCTCTAGGAGTTTCTAGATGATTAAATAAAATGTTTTTTGTGTTGGTCATTAAACCGGGTTCAAAACGTAAATTTATGTTTTTGTGCAAACGTAAATCAGTGATCAAACCTACATTAAAACCAGTAGTTGTAGTTACAGTTATATTTGCAGCGGGTGTTAAGTTGGTGTCGTTTAATGCTATTTTAAAGTCGTTTTGATTAAGGCCTAAGTAAAATCCGTAATGAATTTTTCTTTCATCAAAAGTTGGTAAATATTCAACTCTTTCTCTTTGTCCAAAAAAGGCCATAGACATTAGGCAGAAAAGAGAAAATAAAACAACTTGTTTACGTTTCATTATTTATGTGCAGTATAGATTGTTGCAACTCCAAAAGTTACAGGGTTGTGTTTTGTCTGTTTAAACCCATTTTTTTGTAAAATATTGTTGAAAGCTTCGCCAAAAGGAAAAGAATTTGCAGATTCAGATAAATATGAATAGGCAACTTTGTCTTTAGAAAATAGTTTTCCTATTATTGGTAAGAAGATATTTGTATATAGTTTATACCCTTGTTTAAAAGGAAATTTAGTTGGGTTAGAGGTTTCTAAAATAACCAAAACCCCTGTAGGTTTAAGCACTCTTGCAATTTCTTTAATTCCTTTGTCTAGATTTGCAAAATTTCTTACTCCGAAAGAAACCGTAATGGCGTCAAAAGTTGCGTCTGCAAAAGGCATTTCTTCAGAGTCTCCGACAATCATTTCTATTTTGTCAGATAAGTTTGCTTTGCTGATTTTTTGTTTTCCAACAGAAAGCATTCCTTCAGAAATATCAAGCCCAACAATTTTTTCTGGATTTAAGTCAGACATCATCAGTGCTAAATCGCCAGTTCCGGTAGCAATATCTAATATTTTTTTAGGATTGTTTTTACCAACAATTTTTACTACTTTTTTTCGCCATTTTACATCTATTCCTAAAGAAATTACCCTGTTTAAACCATCGTAATTATTTGATATAGCATCAAACATTTTAGCGACTTGCTCTTTTTTACCGAGTTCAGAATTTTTATAAGGTTTGATAATTTTTGACATTTATTTTAATTTAAAAAGTAAGTAAATTTCCTTTTGATTATCCGTTAATTGCTACTACTTCATTGATTTGATTTGGCAACATTTCTTTCAATAAGTTTTCTATTCCGTTTTTTAAAGTTGCTGTTGATGACGGGCATCCGCTACATGCACCTTGTAAAATAACACTTACTACTTTGTGTTCTGCATCATAAGATCTAAAAGCAATATTACCACCATCACTTGCAACTGCGGGTTTAATATATTCATCTAAAATAGAAACAATTTGACCAGGAATTCCATCTAATTCTACTGTTGGTGTTGCAATCTCGTTGCTAGCTTCTGTTTCTTTTTTTGATGGTAACTCTTTAATAATTGTTTTGCCAGCAACTAAATATTCACGAATAAAAGTTCTAACCTCTGTAAAAACTTCTTTCCATTCTACCATATCGTATTTGGTAACAGAAACGTAATTATCTGAAATAAAAACTTCTTTTACAAACGGAAATGTAAAAATAGCTTGCGCTAAAGGTGATGAGCTGCTAGCTTCATCGATGTTTTTAAACTCTACATCTGTTTGTGTTAAAGATTTGTTAGTGCCAAACTTCATTACAGAAGGGTTTGGTGTTGCTTCTGCATAAACCTCAATAGCCTCTTTTTTAGAGGTAGGTTCTTCGTTTACAACCACAGCATCTGTATTTAAGTAAGCTTCAATTTGCTCTTTAACTTCTTCTTGAACATCAATCCATTCTAAAATATCAAAACGTTGAATTGCTATAAAGTTTGCCGTAATAAAAACTTTCTTTACAAAAGGCAGGTAGAATAATTCTTTTGCTAGAGGCGAGTTTTTTGCTTCGTCTATATTGTTATATTCATAACTACCACCATTGATTAAAATTTTGTTTGAATTAAATTTTATAATGGTGTTGTTTGTTGTTTCTTGAATGGTAATTTTTGTGTCTTTCATCGTCCTAAAAATTAAGTTGCAAAATTAAGGCAAAAAATGCAAATAGAATTGTTTTAGCCCTATAAATAAAAAAGCTACTTAAAGATGATTCTCATCGAATTAAGTAGCTTTTTTTAATTGAAAATTTATGTTTATAAATTAAATGTTATCGAAGATGTTATAACCCTATTGTTGGTTGTTAATTCTGCAGGATTTACGTTAAACCCAGAATAAAAATTATATTGATTGTTGCTATTGTTGTTTTGGTAAGAAAAATCAATTTTAAAATTCCCAAAATTATAACCCGCACCTAAAGAGTGTCCTTTTAAACTATTTTCTGATGTAGAACTGTAAGGGTCTTGTTCTAGTTGATAACCGCCTCGAACGCTAAATCGATCCATTCGCCATTCTGCACCAATGTGAACATTATGTGTGTTTCTTAGTTCGTTTTTAAAGAACTGGTTTTCGGTTATAAAATCATCATTAGATAAGCTAATGTTTTTAAAACGTTTATTGCTATAATCGATGCTTAATAAACCTTGTTTGCCAAATATAAACGCCGCACTTGCTGTTATTTTACTTGGTGTTTTTAAACGATATAATAATTCTTGATTAAGGTAATAACCTCCAGCTGTATTACTGTAGCTTGTATTGTCTGTGTCTACAGAAATAGTGGTGTCACCAAAATAACCGTCATTGTCTGTAATGTTTGTGCTTTCTATAACTTCCCTAAACCAGGTAGGTGTTTGGTATGCAAATCCGAATCTAAAATTAGAATGAGCTTTGTATATAAAACCAGCGTTTGCAGAAAAACCAGAACCAGTTGTAAGGTTTTCTTGATATATTTTAGCATCTAATTCGTTCCCGATACCATCATTATTGTATTCTCTTAACTGAGATTGTTGGCTAAAATTTAAATCGTAAAAATTAAGCGCCATACCTACGTGTAATTTTTGTTGGTGTACCGATGAAAAAGCAACGCTAAATTCTGTGATTTCTCCGTTATAATTGTTAGAAAAACGTTGTTCTTCGGCTACATTATAGTCAATCGGTTGCGTGTTGTTATCTAGAGGAAAATCTCTAAACGTTGCAATTCCACTATTTCCTTTTGCTAAAAAATTATTGCTAAAATCTTTGGTTATTGTGTAGTTAAATCCAATAGCAAACTTACTCCACTCAGTGTTATAGCTTGTATCAAAAACAAGAACTGCACCAGCATGAGAAAGGTTAAAAAATTGTGCCTCTGTATTTATTTCATCACCATAGTAATTGGTGTTTATATCGGTATTTCTAGAGTTAAAAGAACCTGTAAATTCGCTGCTATTAAACACAGAAATACCTGCTGGGTTTATGCTAATACTAGAAATATCGCCTCCTAAAGCACCAAAAGCACCACTCATAGCTGTAAAACGAGCAGAACCATTTCTGTCATTTTGAGAGAATAATACTCCCAAATCTTGATATCCTAATGCTTGGGAAAAGCTGTTTATTGTAACAGTGAATAGAAATGCTGTTATTAAAATATTTTTCATGTTATTGGTTGTTTCAGTTTTATAATTAGTTTCCTCTTCTTCTAGAGCTGCTAGAGCTACTTGAACTTCTGCTGCTTCTATTACTAGATGAGCTTCTAGAAGAAGTGGCTCTAGATGAAGAGTTATTTCTGCTACTAGAGCTGTAGCTTGGTGTAGAGCTACTGTTTCTTGAATTTGTATTGCTTGCTACAGAGTTTCTTGTATTACTTGTTGTTGTTCTATTGCTTCTTGTATTTGTATTGTTTGTGTTTCTATTGTTACGAACAACAACTACACGTCTATTGTTTGATGAGCTTGTATTGTTGTTAACACTTGCATTATTTCTTCTGCTACCAGAACTACTTCTTGTAGAGCTACCTCTAGAACTTCTAGACGGGCTTGTACTTCTTCTTATTGTACTATTGTTAGTTCTTCTTTGTATCGTATTGTTGCTTCTTGCATTTCTGTTGCTACTGTTATTGCTTCTTCTGTAGTTAGAATCTCTTCTAGAATTGTTATTATTTCTAGTAGTAGAATTTCTGTTTACTGTCGAGTTTCTTCTATAAGTTGCGTTGTTTGAAGATCTTCTACCATAGTTTGTGTTTCTATAGTTCCGATTGTTAAAACGATTCCAATTATAGTAGTTTGTATTAAAAAAAGGATTGTAAAAACCATTCCATCCAATGTTATTATGGTATGGATGCCAATACGGATTTACTCCCCAAAAACGATTTCTAAATCTCCAATTATTATTCCATGCAAAACCATTATTCCATCCCCAATTATTAAATCCCCAATTGTTAAAGCCTCCGTTCCAATTATTAAAACCCCATCCAAAATCATTCCATAGCGGTTGGTTGTTCCAATTATCTAGATGAACAACTACAGTGTTGTTGCCATTTGCACCCCAAGGAGCATTTTGATTGTAGTTTAAGTTGCTACTAGTTGGTTGTTCATCAACATAAATAGTGTCTACAGTGTCATAAGTATCAATATCTGTAAAAATATCACCATTGTCAATATCTTCTAAACTGTTTAATTTGTTTAAAAAATAATTATTTTCTTCATTATCAATGTTATCGTCATCAATAACAATTGTATTTCTTTTTTCATTTTGAATTGGTTGATCGCCATAAATACCATCATTATTATAAACACTTTGGTATGTGCCACAAGAAACCAATACAAGATTTGTAATTAGTAAAAATAGTGCTGTTTTTATGTTTTTTAGTTTCATGATGATTCTATTTAAAAGGTTCCGTGTTTTATTCTTTAAATTTTGCTAAAAACTCTCTAAAATATAGTAGTTTTGTATCGTTTTTGTAAACTAGATACTATTTTTAACAAAACTTTCACTTTAAAGGTAACAATATTTGTGCCAAACTTTTAATTATGAGTAAACATTTAACAAAAAGAGCAGACGATTATTCTAAATGGTATAACGAATTAGTAGTAAAAGCCGATTTAGCAGAAAACTCTGCTGTAAGAGGTTGTATGGTTATTAAACCTTACGGATATGCTATTTGGGAAAAAATGCAAGCAGCGTTAGATAAAATGTTTAAAGAAACAGGGCATGAAAATGCATACTTTCCATTATTTGTGCCAAAAAGTCTTTTTGAAGCAGAAGAAAAAAATGCGGAAGGTTTTGCCAAAGAATGTGCTGTTGTTACGCATTATCGTTTGCAAAACGACCCTGATAATCCAGGAAAGTTAAGGGTAGATCCAGAGGCTAAATTAGAAGAAGAATTGGTGGTAAGACCAACGTCTGAAGCTATTATTTGGAATACTTATAAAGGTTGGATTCAGTCTTACAGAGATTTACCTTTATTAATAAATCAATGGGCAAATGTTGTACGATGGGAAATGAGAACTCGTTTGTTTTTAAGAACGGCAGAGTTTTTATGGCAAGAAGGGCATACTGCACATGCTACCAAAGCAGAAGCTGTATCAGAATCTAAACAAATGCAAAATGTATACGCCACTTTTGCAGAAGAGTTTATGGCCATGCCTGTTGTAAAAGGAGTAAAGTCTGATAGCGAACGATTTGCAGGTGCAGAAGATACCTACACAATAGAAGCATTGATGCAAGATGGTAAAGCATTACAAGCCGGAACAAGTCATTTTTTAGGTCAAAATTTTGCCAAAGCTTTCGATGTGAAGTTTACATCAAAAGAAGGAAAACAAGAACATGTTTGGGCAACTTCTTGGGGTGTTTCTACCCGCTTAATAGGTGGTTTAATTATGACACATTCTGATGATTTAGGGTTGGTATTGCCTCCTAAATTAGCACCTATACAAGTGGTTATTGTGCCTATTTATAAAAATGATGATCAGTTGGCTGCCATATCAGAAAAAATGAATCTAATTGTAAAAGATTTAAGAGCAAAAGATATTACTGTAAAGTTTGATACAAGAGATACTTATAGACCCGGTGCAAAGTTTGCCGAATATGAGTTAAAAGGAGTGCCTGTTAGAATTGCAATAGGGAATAGAGATTTAGAAAGTGGTACTTTAGAAGTTGCCAGAAGAGATACTTTAGAAAAGCAAACCATTAATCAAGTGGATGCAGTTTCTTATATAGAGAATCTTTTAGAAGAAATTCAAGAAAATTTATTTGCGAAAGCAATTAATTATAGAAAAGAGCATACCACAGCGGTAACTACCTTTGATGAGTTTAAGGACGCTATAAAAACCAAAGGAGGCTTTGTTTCTGCGCATTGGGATGGTACAGCAGAAACCGAAAACAAAATAAAAGAATTAACAAAGGCTACAATAAGATGTATCCCAAATGATGCTAAAGAAGAGTTAGGTGTCTGTGTTTTAACAGGTAAGCCGTCTCATAAAAGAGTGCTTTTTGCAAAGGCATATTAATTTTAAAAAAAAATGCGATTTTTTTTTAAATTTTCTTGCAGAATTTAAAAAACGTTGTATATTTGCACCCGCAATTAGCACATACTAGTTGTTATGGTCCGTTCGTCTAGGGGTTAGGACGCATGGTTTTCATCCATGTAACACGGGTTCGATTCCCGTACGGACTACAAAGTTTTAATAAAAAAACTAATAAATTAAGAATTATGGCAAATCATAAGTCAGCTTTAAAAAGAATTAGAAGTAACGAAGCTAAAAGGTTACGTAACAAGTATCAGCATAAAACAACTCGTAATGCTGTTAGAGATTTGCGTTCTGCAGAAGATAAAAAAGATGCAGAAGGTAAATTAGGTAAGGTAATCTCTATGTTAGATAAATTAGCTAAGAATAACATTATTCACAAGAATAAAGCTGCAAACTTAAAATCTAAGTTAACAAAGCACGTTGCTGCAATGTAAGATTTTAAAGTCACAAACTTTAAAAGCTCTGAATTATTTCAGAGCTTTTTTTTGTGCTATATTTTAAAAGAATTCTGATTTGTATTCCCAGAATTGAACAACAAAGAATACAAAGTAAATGGCTGCTATTGTAAATTTTATTGTAGCCGAGGTAATGAAGCCTAAAAACGCACCAAATGATGCTTTTAGCGCACGATTTGTGTCTTTACTGTCATAAATTAACTCTCCAATAAAAGCTCCTAAAAAGGCACCAATCAACATGCCAAAGGGTATTGGAGATAGCAATCCAACAACTAAACCAATTGTGGTGCCATAAACACCATACTTTGTGCCACCAAAGCTTTTTGTACCAATAGCAGGTATAAAATAATCTAACACCCAAATAAGGATAGCAACTGCTAATGTAATTCCTAAAAAAGTCCAGTTCATGGGTACAACTTTGGTTGCATGTAATGCAAGTAACCCAAACCAACTAGTTATTGGCCCTGGTAAAACCGGTAAAAAAGCGCCAATAATACCCAAGCAAACCAAAATTAAACCTAATCCTAATAATAATAAATCCATTGTTTTTTTAATAATATGTTTATTGTTATGACGAATATACTAAACCTTTGTTACTTTATTTTTTAACTAAAAAATTAGTTTAAACTAAATATTTAGTTATATTTGTATTATCAAACTAAAAACTTAGTTGTAAAAATGACAAAACAATTAACAAAAGCAGAAGAGCAGATAATGCAGGTTTTATGGGTTTTAAAAGAAGCTTCTGTAAAAGAGGTTATCGATCAATTACCCAAACCAAAACCAGCTTATAATACGGTTTCTACAATTATTAGAATTTTAGAGAACAAAGAGTTTGTTGCGCACAAGCCTTTGGGTAGAGGGTTTCTATATTATCCGTTAATAGATAAAGAAACTTATAGCAACCAAAGTTTACATAAATTAATGAACGGCTATTTCGATGGTTCTTTTAAAAGTATGGTTTCTTTTTTTGTAAAAGAAAACAACATGGATGTTAAAGAATTAGAAGCTATTTTAAAGGAAGTGAATAAGAAAAATTAGTAAGCAGTTTGCAGTTGTAATTTGCGCCAAACCTTGTCATTTTTAATGAAACGAAGTGAAATTGAGAAATTTTCTAAATTGAGATTTCTCTACAAGGTCGAAATGACAAATCTAAAATAAAAATAAAAAGTTATGATTAATTATATTCTACAAATCGTTTTATTTCAAATTTTATTCTTGGCTATCTATGATTTATTTTTAAGCAAAGAAACCTTTTTCTATAAAAATAGATGGTATTTAATGAGTACCTCTGTTTTGTCTTTTTTATTACCAGTTGTTAAAATACCGACTTTTAAAAAAGCGGTACCACAAGAATTTGTTGTTTACTTACCAGAAATATTTTTATCACCACAAAAAGTAATTCAAAAGACAAGTATGTATAAAGTTATGGATGAGGTAAATTATTTACATCTATTATTTATTGTTGGAGTTGTTTTATTTACGTTTTTATTTCTGATAAAACTATTTAAAATTTTTCAATTACTAAAAAAGTATCAACTTATAAAAAATGACAGTTATACATTGGTTTTATTGCCTAATAATGCGAAAGCATTTTCTTTTTTCAATTATATTTTTTTAGGACAAGAAATTTTAGAGTCTCAAAAACAACAAATTATAGCACATGAATTGGTACACAGCCAACAAAAACACTCTTTAGATTTAGTGTTCTTCGAGCTTTTAAAAATTGTTATGTGGTTTAACCCAATGATTTATTTGTATCAGAAAAGAATTACACTAATACACGAATATATTTCTGATGAAGTTGCTATGAAGTCTAGTAGTAAAGACATCTATATAAATAATTTGCTCACCAATTTTTTTCAGGTAGAAAACATTGCTTTTATAAATCAGTTTTACAAACAAAGTTTAATTAAAAAAAGAATTATTATGATGAAGAAAAAACAATCAAAAAAAATGAATCAATTAAAGTATTTATTATTAATCCCTGTGCTATTTGCGATGCTTTTCTATACAGCATGCTCAGACGATGTGTCTAGTGTTGATGTTGTTTCAAAAAAAGAAATTCAAACAATGTTTAGGGTTAAAGACGGTAATCTAGTCGGTAATAAAGGAACAAAGGAAACTTATTTAGATTCTTATATTGGTATTACAACTCCGGTAAATGCAACTGAAATTGAATATAAAGATTTATCTAGTTTAGAAAGAAATGAATTTGAATTATTTGATATTAAACGTAAAGAAATTTTAAATAATTCATCATATACTAACCTTATTAGTTTTAAATTCTATAAAATGCCTAATGGTAGAAATGCGTCTGCTATGGTTTTTGATATTGAAAAAATGAAAAATGTTATTCCTAAAAATGATGATATCATAGAAACAGAAGTAGAAGAAGTTTCTTTTGTAGTAATCGATAAAGCTCCTACTTTTCCTGGCTGTGATTCTGGTGATAAAAAATGTTTCTCTAAAATGGTTCAAAAACATTTTTCTAGAAATTTTGATTCTAATTTACCCAATAAACTAGGGTTAGAATCTGGGAAGAAAAGAATTTTTATACGTTTTAAAATTGATAAAAATGGAAGTGTGGTAGATGTTAAAGCAAGAGCACCCCATATAAAATTAAAAGAAGAAGTACTTAGAGTTATGAATACTTTACCTAAAATGACACCAGGCGAGCACAAAGGAGAAAAGATGATTGTTAAGTATTCGATCCCGTTTACTATTATTATAGAATAAAGATTTGTTATGAAAAAGAAAATTTTAGTGCTATGATTATTTGAAAGGATAAAAGTCGAGATTTGTATTTCGACTTTTATCTTTTAATGTATTAAATGTAAGTGTGTAAAGTCGCTAAAGTTTTGTAATTTCACGTTTTAAATTAAAATATGTATTTACGGATTTACAGCTTTTTACTGCTGATTTTTTTATGCACTTCATGTAATAAATTTTCTTTAAATAAAAGTAAGTTATATAATCAGTCATTAGATACCATAGTGAATTTTACCTCTGTAGATACCTATCCGTCCTTTAAAGAATGCTATTCTATTATAGATAAAACAAACAAAACGGATTGTTTTAGAACTACCATTCATCAAAAAATAGGAGCAGAGTTAAGTCAGTTTTCATTTTTAGTTAAAGACACTATTTCAGAAACAATTACTGTAAATGTAATAATCAATTCTAAAGGAAAAATTATTTTAGACGACATCCAATCCTCAGAAAACATAACAACCACTTTTTCTACATTAGATAGTATTTTAAAAGTTAGTATACAGAACTTGCCAACTATATATCCGGCAATTAAAAGAGGAATTCCAGTAACTACTAAATACAGTTTACCAATAAGAATACAGTTAAAAGAGTAATTTTTTAAGGTATCAAGTTTATTTTACAAGTTTCGCCTTTTAAATAAAGAATCTCATAGAAAATCAAAATACTGATTTTTTATGAGATTTTTAATTTCTTCAAAAAGACACTTTTGTATTTAGTTTAACATTTCCCAAAGTTTGTCTTTCAATTCTTGTAAACCAATTTCTGCAACCGAAGAAATAAAGATTGTTTTAACCTCTTTTGGTAATTCTGCTTTAATTTCTTCCTGAAGTTCAGCGTCTAACATGTCTGTTTTAGAAATGGCCAATAAACGCTCTTTGTCTAACAACTCTGGATTGTGTTTTTTAAGCTCATTTAATAGAATTTCGTATTCTTTATTAATATCATCACTATCAGCAGGAATTAAGAATAATAGGGCAGAGTTACGCTCTATATGACGTAAAAAACGATGTCCTAAACCTTTACCTTCGGCAGCGCCTTCTATAATACCGGGTATGTCTGCAATTACAAATGTTTGATGATTTCTATGTTCAACAATACCTAAATTTGGTTTAAGTGTAGTAAAAGCATAGTCTGCAATTTTGGGTTTTGCAGCGGTTAAAACAGATAATAAGGTAGATTTACCGGCGTTTGGAAAACCAACCAAACCTACGTCTGCTAATAGTTTTAATTCCATTCTAAACCAACCATCAAAGCCATCCATACCTGGTTGTGCATATCTTGGTGTTTGGTTAGTAGATGATTTAAAATTCCAGTTACCCAAACCGCCTTTACCACCACGTAGTAAAACTACTTCTTTTTGGTGTTCTGTAATTTCTACAATTACTTCGTCTGTATCTGCGTCTTTAATAATAGTCCCCAAGGGTACATCAATAAAAATATCTTTAGCATCTGCACCAGAACTTCTACTTGCGCTTCCAGAACCACCACTTTCTGCTCTAAAATGACGTTTAAATTTAAGGTGAAACAGGGTCCACATATTTTTATCGCCACGTAAAATTATATGACCGCCTCTACCGCCATCACCACCATCAGGACCTCCTTTGGTAATAAATTTTTCTCTATGTAAATGCATAGATCCTTGTCCTCCTTTACCAGAAGAAGCGTATATTTTTATATAGTCTACAAAGTTTCCTTCAGTCATTTTTATTGTGTAATTGTGTAATTCTTATTTGTGTGTAATTGTTTGTTTTTAGCTTAAACAATTAAACGCTTAAATAGTTACACTTTTTTATAATTTATCAAATACTGTTGCAAGACGTTGTGTAATATCTTCTATAGATCCTACACCATTTACCCCATAGTATTTTTCTTGTGCGTTAAAATAGTCTTTTAAAACAGCTGTTTTTGTATTATATTCGTTAAAACGATTTCTAATTTTAGCTTCATCAGTATCGTCTGCTCTTCCGCTTGTTTTGCCTCTTTCTAGTAACCTTTCTACCAATAAATCTTCAGGTACTTCTAAAGCAATCATTGCATTTATTTGTTCGCCTTTTTCCGCTAAAAATGTATCTAAAGCTTCTGCTTGAGATTCTGTTCTTGGAAAACCATCAAAAATAAATCCATTCGCATCTGTATTTTTTTCTACTTCTGCTTTTAACATATTAATAGTTACTTGGTCTGGTACAAGATTTCCTTCATCCATATATTTTTTTGCCAATAACCCTAATTCTGTTTTATTTTTGATATTAAAACGGAAAACATCACCTGTAGAAATGTGAACTAATTGATACATTTCTTTTAAAAATTCTGCTTGTGTTCCTTTCCCCGCTCCTGGAGGGCCAAATAATACGATGTTTTTCATTTTAGGTTGTGTTGTTAGTTGATATATCTCTGAGTAATTTCTACCCAAGCCATTGTAATCTAATCCGTAGCCAACAATAAATTTATCTTCAATACTTTTTCCGATATAGTTGATTGGTAATTCTTTTTTAAAGACCGTTGGTTTAAAAAATAAGGTTACAACTTTTAATTCTTTTACGTTTTTGTTTCTAAAGATATTGTAAATTTCTTGAAGTGTGTTTCCGGTGTCTATAATATCTTCTAAAATAACAACCGTTCTGCCGGTTAAATCTTCATTTATACCAACTAATTCTTTTACATTTTCTGTAGATGATGTGCCGCTGTACGAAGCTAATTTTACAAAAGAAACTTCACAATCTCCATTAAACTCTCTTATAAAATCTGCTGCAAATAAAAAGCAACCATTTAATATACCTACAAAAATAGGAACTTCATTTTTGGGTAAATCTGCTTTTACTTGTGTTGCTAAATGTTTTACCGCTTTAGCAATTTCTGCTTGGTTTACGTAAGGTTTAAAGTGTAAATCTTGAAGTTTAATAATGCTCATTATTTATAACCGATTCTTTTGGGTTCTTTTTTCTGTTTTTGGGTCTAACAAATAACGCATTACTGTAAACACCTTTGCAATTTTTCGATTTCATTTTCATTCAATTGAAATATGAAATCTTCTGGAAAACTATCTATCTTTCTATTTCTCTGTATAATTTTAAATTCCATAGTAAGAATTTTTACAAATATACTAGGTATTTATGAAATGAAAAACCCGTTTTCTTGTGCGTTACCGAAGTAGCTTCGGCACAAGAAAACGGACTTTTATAATTGATAGAAAAATTTATTTTTTCTTTTCTTCTTTTTTAGAAGTATCAAACATAATTGGTGTTGCCACAAATAATGAAGAGTACGTACCAACTGCAACTCCTACTATAAGAGCAAACATAAACCCTTTAATAGAATCTCCACCAAATAAGAAGATTACAATCATTACTAATAATGTAGTTAAAGATGTATTTATGGTTCTTCCTAAAGTAGAGCTTAATGCTTTGTCTACTACTTCGCTATATTTCCAGTTAGAATGGCTACTTGCAAATTCTCTAATTCTATCAAAAATTACCACAGTATCATTTAATGAGTAACCAACTACGGTTAGAATTGCTGCTATAAATGATTGTCCTATTTCCATATCAAAAGGCATAAAACTATACGTTATAGAGAATACACCTAATACAATTAAAACATCATGAAAAACTGCAACTACAGCTCCGATAGAGAAAGATACTTTTCTAAAACGTAATAAGATGTATAAGAAAACCACTAATAAAGATCCTAAAACGGCATACAATGCAGATGTTTTAATATCATCGGCAATGGTAGGTTCTACTTTCATATAGCTCATTACACCAGCTCCTTGTTTTTCGAAACCTGGCTTAAAGTTTTCATAAGACGTAGTTCCTAAATACGATTTTAATCCAGTAAATAATGCAGTTTGTACTGTTTCATCTACTTCTTGTCCTTCTTCTTCAATTTTATATACAGTAGTAATTTTTAGTTGTCTGTCAGAACCATAAGTTTTAACCTCTGGTGCAGTACCAAATACTTCTTTTAAAGAACCTGCAACTTCTGTAGCACTCATTGTTTGGTCGAAACGAACTACATAAGAACGCCCTCCTTTAAAGTCTACTCCTTGCTTTAATCCGATAGAAAAAATAGATACAAGTCCTGCAACTATAATCGCACCAGAAATTACGTAAGCAATTTTACGTTTCTTTAAAAATGATACATTAATATTCTGAAACCATCCTTTAGATACTGAAGTATTAAATGTTAAGTTACCACCTTTATTAACTGCTTTGTCAATTAAAATACGCGTAATAAATACTGCTGTAAATAATGAAGTAGCAATACCGATCATTAATGTTAATGCAAAACCTTTAATTGGTCCTGTACCAAAAACATATAATATTATACCTGTTAAAAGAGTTGTAATGTTTGCATCTATAATTGCAGATAATGCTCCTTTTATAGAGAAACCTTCTTCTACAGATTGTTTTAATCCTTTTTTAAGACCTAAACCTTCTTTAATTCTTTCGAAGATAATAACGTTAGCATCTACAGACATACCAATTGTTAAGATAATACCTGCAATACCAGGTAGTGTTAACACAGCGTTGAATGAAGCTAAAATTCCGAAGATAAATAAGATGTTTACTACTAAGGCAACATCTGCATAAATACCCGCTTTACCATAGTATAAAACCATCCAAAGTAAAACTAGTAAAATTGCTAATCCGAAAGAAAGGAAACTTGCGTCTATTGCTTCTTGACCTAATGATGGCCCAACAACTTCTGCTTGAATAATTCTTGCTGCAGCTGGTAATTTACCAGCCTTTAATACTGTAGAAATATCTTCTGCTTCTGCAATAGTCATGCTTCCACCAGAAATAGAGGTTCTACCACCTGTAATAGGTGTGTTTACCGAAGGAGCAGTGTATACATAGTTGTCTAAAACAACGGCAACAAACTTCCCTTGATTGTCGGTAGTCATTTTAGCCCATTGCTTCGTACCAGAACTATTCATAGTCATGCTAACTTCTGGCTTGTTTAACTGGTCAAATACTTGAGCAGCATCTAAAATTACATCACCTTCAATAGTTGCTTTACCAGATCTATTTCCTTTGATAGCATATAAGCCAATTAATTCTGATCCGTCTGCACCTTTATTCGATTTATAATCCCATAAAAACTGAACGTATTTTAATTCGTTAGGCAATAATGCTCTAACTTCTTTTTTGTTCAATAGGTCGTTTACAGTAGCAGTATCTAAAACTCTTGCTTGCCCTACCAAAGAACTCATTTGTTGTTGAGATTGTGCTACGTTAGGAAAAAAGTACGTAAATAAGTTTTTCTGAGCAACATTAGTCGAATCTGCAGATTCACCTAATAAATCGTCAATATCATCTTTTTTAATAGTGTCAATTGCTTTTTCTAAAACAGTATCATCTTTTAATATTTCAGCAATTTTACCGTTTGCTTCAAAAAAGAAATTTTGTACTTCAGCATTTGTATATACTTCCCAGAATTGTAATTCTGCTTTACTAGTAATTAACTTTGTAACACGCTCGATATCTTTAGCACCAGGTAGTTCTATTTGAATTCTACCAGAGTTACCAATTCTTTGAATGTTAGGTTGTGTAACACCAAATTTGTCTATTCTACTTCTTAAAACTTCAAAGGCAGTACCTATAGAGCTGTTAATTTCTTCTTGTAAAGTTACTTTAACAGTGGCGTTTTCTTCGTTAAAAGAAATTTTTTCACTTAATGCTTTTGTTCCAAATATAGAAGGATCACTTAATTTTGTGTCTCCAGCAATTTTTTCGAATTCTTCAAAAAATAAGTCTAAATAATTAGCATTATCATTTTTTTGAGCTTCATCTGCTGCTTCTAAAGCTTGATTAAAAGCGATGTTTTTAGAGTCGTTAGCTAAGCTTTTTAAAACTTCTTTTACAGAAACTTGTAAAATAGCGTTAATACCACCTTTAAGATCAAGACCAAGATTCATTTCTTTGTCTTTTACATCATTATAGCTGTATTTTGTAATACCTAAATCTATAATTTCTTTATTGGCAAGACTATCTAAGTACTTTCTTTCTAAAGTAGCTCTTTGTCTTGCGTTTTTATCAGCACCTTTACTATTAGCATATTCTACAGCATTGTCTTCAACTTTGTTAGCTAAAAATGTAAATGATAATTGATACAAACTCACTAATCCAAAAAGGATTGCGAATAATTTAATAAGTCCTTTGTTTTGCATGTTATTTCTTAATTTATTGACGACTTCTTTTTTTTAAAACGTGCAAATATAGTATTTCAAAGTAGGCCAAGCAATTATTTTATAATATTTGTGTAACTGTTTTGTAATGTGTTGTTTATTTTGATGCTCTTTAAAAATAGCTCCTTTTTAGTGCTTTTTTTCAAGTTTGCATTGCAATTGTATCTCAGAATAAAAAAAACCAGCTATAAAGCTGGTTTTTCTATCTTATATTAAAAGAAATGTTTTACAATTCTAATAAGCCATTTGTTTTAGAAACGCCTTCTGCAGATTCTTTTAAGTGATTCTTTTCAGCGTCACTTAAGTTAATTTCTACAATACTTTCAATTCCGTTTTTACCTAAAACAACAGGTACACCAATACATAAGTCGTTTAGACCAAATTCACCTTCTAACAACGTAGAACATGGGAATATTTTTTTAGTATCACATGCAATTGCTTGTACCATACCAGAAACAGCAGCCCCAGGAGCATACCAAGCAGAAGTACCTAACAAGCCTGTAAGTGTTGCTCCACCAACTTTGGTGTCTTGTAACACTTGTTCTAATCTTTCTTCAGAAATAAATTCTGAAACTGGCACTGAATTACGAGTAGCTAAACGAGTTAAAGGTACCATTCCTTTGTCTGAATGACCGCCAATTACCATACCATCAACATCAGAAATAGGCGCACCTAATGCCTCTGCTAATCTGTATTTAAAACGTGCAGAATCTAAAGCACCACCCATACCAATAATTCTGTTTTTAGGTAAACCTGTAGTTTTGTGTACCAAGTAAGTCATGGTATCCATTGGGTTAGAAACTACAATAATAATGGTGTTTGGAGAATGTTCTATTAAACTAGCCGAAACCATTTTTACAATTCCAGCATTAATACCAATTAACTCTTCACGAGTCATACCTGGTTTTCTAGGAATACCAGAGGTAATTACACATACATCTGAGTTTGCCGTTTTAGAATAATCGTTTGTGCTTCCTGTAATTTTAGTGTCAAAACTATTTAAAGAGGCTGTTTGCATTAAATCCATTGCTTTACCTTCAGCAAAACCTTCTTTAATATCTAAAATAACTACTTCAGAAGCAAAATCTTTAATTGCAATATACTCTGCACAACTTGCGCCTACTGCACCTGCACCAACTACTGTAACTTTCATATTTTTTATTTTTTGATTGTTCTTAATTTTCAGCTAAAATACAAATTATACCAGGTACTTTAGTTAAAAGGATGTGAAAATAATAGGCTTAATAATATATTTTTCTTAAAAATAGGTCTCATTTTTAACGAATGTTAAATGTTACTTTTTTATGAATAATAACTTTTTGTAACAAAAAAAGACCTTACCATATGTTTTGGTAAGGTCTTTGTATTTTTAGATGCTTTTTTAAGCGTCTATATTTGCATATTTTGCATTTCGCTCAATAAAGTCTCTTCTTGGTGGTACTTCATCTCCCATCAGCATAGAGAAAACTCTGTCTGCTTCTGCTGGGCTATCGATAACTACTTTTCTAAGTGTTCTAAATTCAGGATTCATTGTAGTGTCCCACAATTGTTCTGCATTCATCTCTCCAAGACCTTTATATCTTTGTATGGTTGCAGAGCCACCCATTTGTTGTACAATTAGGTCTCGCTGATTGTCATCCCAAGCATATTCTCTTTTTTGTCCTTTTTTAACAAGGTATAAAGGCGGTGTTGCAATGTAAATGTAACCTTGCTCTACCATTTCTTTCATATATCTAAAGAAAAAAGTTAATATTAAAGTAGCAATATGCGATCCATCTACATCGGCATCACACATAATAACTACTTTGTGATAACGAATTTTAGATAGGTTTAAAGCTCTTGGATCTTCTTCTGTACCAATTGAAACACCTAAAGCAGTAAACATATTTTTTATTTCTTCGTTTTCGAAGACTTTATGTTGCATTGCTTTTTCTACATTCAATATCTTTCCACGGAGTGGTAAAATTGCTTGAAAGTTTCTGTCTCTACCTTGCTTTGCTGTACCACCTGCAGAATCTCCCTCAACTAAGAAAATTTCACATTGTGCTGGGTCTGTTTCAGAACAGTCAGATAATTTACCAGGCAAACCACCAATAGACATTACTGTTTTACGTTGTACCATTTCTCTGGCTTTACGAGCTGCATGTCTTGCGGTTGCTGCTAAAATTACTTTTTGTACAATTGTTTTAGCATCGTTAGGGTTTTCTTCTAGGTAATCTGTTAGCATTTCTGAAACTGCCTGAGAAACTGCAGAAGTTACCTCTCTGTTACCTAATTTTGTTTTCGTTTGTCCTTCAAATTGAGGTTCTGCAACTTTTACAGAAACAATTGCGGTAAGACCTTCTCTAAAATCGTCTCCGGCAATATCAAACTTTACGTTTTTAAGCAATCCAGATTCGTCTGCATACTTTTTTAAGGTACCAGTTAAACCACGTCTAAAACCAGAAAGGTGTGTACCACCTTCATGTGTGTTAATATTGTTTACGTAAGAATGTAGGTTTTCTGCATAAGAAGTGTTGTAAACCATAGCAACTTCCACCGGAATGCCGTTTTTTTCGCCTTCCATAGAAATTACATTTGCAGTAAGCTGCTCTCTTGTAGAATCTAAATATTTAATAAATTCTGGCAAACCTTCATCAGAATGAAAAACTTCTGAAATAAAGTTGCCTTCATCGTCTGTATTTCTTTTGTCTGTAAGTGTAATTGTAATTCCTTTGTTTAAGAAAGACAATTCGCGCATACGTGTTGCCAGCGTTTCGTAGTTGTATTCTGTAGACTGCTTAAAGATAGACTTGTCTGGTAAAAACGTAACAATTGTACCTGTAAAATCGGTTTCTCCAATTGTTTTTACTGGGTACAACGCTTTCCCTTTTTCGTATTCTTGCTGCCAAACTTTACCTTCTTTATGAACGGTAGCTGTTAAGTGGTCAGATAATGCGTTAACACAACTTACCCCAACACCGTGCAAACCACCAGATACTTTATAAGAATCTTTGTCAAATTTACCACCGGCACCAATTTTTGTCATTACTACTTGTAATGCAGAAACACCTTCTTTTTGGTGAATACCTACCGGAATACCACGACCGTTGTCTTTAGTGGTTATAGAATTGTCTTCGTTAATAGTAACTTCAATGGTGTCACAGTAACCGCCCATTGCTTCGTCAATCGAGTTGTCAACAACTTCGTAAACTAAATGATGTAAACCTCTAACGCCAACATCTCCAATGTACATCGAAGGTCGCATTCTAACATGCTCCATTCCTTCTAATGCCTGAATACTGGAGGCGTCATATTCTTTTTTTATTTCTTCGCTCATTATAAAAGTGAATTATTTATTTTTAGGTTGATGAATTTCGTTCTAAAACAAAAATCCAAACCCAAAATTACACTTTTAATCATGTTTTTAAAAGCTTTTTAACGTTTTTGGTTAATAATTATCAACATTTGTTGATTTCTTAAAAGTGTCTTAAATCGCTTAAAAAGCACTTTAAATTTAATTATTATGCATTTTTTTAAGATTGTAAAAATCGTTTTACATAAAGTAGCTTAAATCTTTTTATTTGGTTCTTTTGTTTTTTTGAACAGGAGTTAAAAAAGGCAGTTTATCACTTTTACATTTTTATTTTGATAAAACTACAATGCATTCTTTACAGTTGGTTTTGATGTGATTTTTTGATTTCTGATAGAAAACTTATCAAAATGATAATATAAAACCGTTATTTTACCAAATATGTAAACTGAATATAAAAAGATAGAAAAGAGACATTTGTACCATTAATTCTATATATATTTGCTTTAATAGAATACTATTTATGACACAAAATAACAACAATCGTAATTTCAATAATCCTAATATATAGGACTGAAGGTTGTTGTTTAATAATAGATAAAGCCTTCCGAATTCGGAAGGCTTTTTTAATTTAAAATTAAAAGAAATGAGTAAAATGATGACAGTCGACGTTTTGTCGAGTATTAAAGGAGCACAGCATTCAGAGGCTGTTAGCAAATTGTTTGAGGTAATTAAAAATGCCAACACAACAAATAGTTCGTCTTTTAATAATCAGAAACAAGCTGTTTCATTAAACGATTTAAGAGAAGATGTTGTGGTTGCTAGTTCTGCATTAGAAAAGCAGATTATCATCGAAAATTTTCCAAAAGAAAAAAACGGGTTTTTAGTGGTTGCTAAAGTGATAGAAGAATAAAATAGTGATTAGTTTTTTAGTTGTTAGTGATAGCAACAAAACTAAAAAATAATATATATGAGTAAAATCAGAGAAATTCATAATCAACTAATAAACCAAGAGATTTCTTGTTTAGAGTTGATAAAAAGTAAGTTAGATGTATTAAAATTGAATACACACAACACCGTAAACTCACTATTAGAAACATTTGCTTTAGAAGCTGCTGCAAAAGTAGATGCTAAAATTGCTAAAGGAGAACAAATTGGTTTGTTAGAAGGGATTCCTTTTGGTGTTAAAGATGTATTTATGGTGCAAGGAACCTATACAACAGCAAGCTCAAATTTGTTAAAAAAATACAAGTCGCCATACACCGCAACTGCCATTCAGAAATTATTAGATGCAGGCGCTATTCCGTTAGTAAAAGAAAATGGAGATAGTTTTGGGCATGGTTCATCTTCAGAAAACACCATTTTTGGCGCGGTAAAAAATGCTGTAAATCCAACACTGGTGTCTGGTGGTTCTAGTGGTGGTTCTGCAGTAAATGTTGCCAAAGAGTATACGGTTTTTTCTATTGGTGGAGATACTGGAGGTTCTGTGCGTCAGCCAGCAGGTTACAATCAGGTGTTCGGATTAAAGCCAACTTATGGTAGAATTTCTAGATTCGGATTAATGGCTTACGCATCTTCTACAGACTGTGTGGGGCCAATTGCAACTTCTACAGAAGACATTAGAATTGTTTTAAACGCAATGAGCGGTAAGGATGTAAAAGACCAAACAACGTATGCATCAGAAGAAATTACTGTAGCAAATATTTTAAATACAGAAGGCGTAAAAACCGTTGGGTATTTTAAAAACTTTATTACCAATGAAGCTATAGATGCAAGTGTAAAAGCAGCTTTTTTAGCATCCATAGAAAAAATAAAAGCGAAAGGGATTGCTGTTAAAGAATTAGATTTCTTTGAATCGGATACCTTAGTTTCTACATACTACACATTGGCAATGGCAGAAACTGCCTCTAATTTATCCAGATTAGATGGTACAAATTACGGGAATAGGATAGAAGGTGATAATTTAAAAGACACTTATTCAATTACAAGATCAGAAAATTTTTCTGAAGAAACTAAGCGAAGAATTGTTGGGGGTAACCAAGTTTTATCTCAAGGTTTTTCTGATGAAATTTACTTAAAAGGATTGCAGCTGAGAGATCAGATTTCTAAAAATTTCGAAAAAGATTTCGAACAAGTAGATGTGATTCTATCACCAGTAACACCACAAGCACCTCCAAAAATTGGCGATAGTTTAAAAGATCCGTTGGCAATGTATTTGTCGGATGCTTACACTGTTGGTTTTAGTTTGGGGCAATTGCCAACATTAACAGTGCCACAAGGTACAGAAACTGGCTTGCAAATAACCGCAGCAAAAAATAATGACGAACTTGTTTTGAAGTTTGCTAACTTCTTAAAAGATACGATATAATGGAATTAGAACACTTAGATAAACTGATAGAAAAACACGATTTAGAGTTGGTAATCGGTTTAGAAACCCACGTTCGTTTAAACACAAAAACAAAGTTGTTTTGCTCTTGTGCGAATCAAGAAACAGAGCAGCCAAATACCAATATATGTGCAGTTTGTACAGGTCAAATGGGTGTTTTGCCGTCTGTAAATAAAGAAGCGATTACCAAAGCTATTTATTTTGGAAAAGCGGTAGCATCTACATTTTCAAACGAGGTTATTTCTTGGGATCGTAAACATTACGAGTATCCAGACAACCCAAAAAATATACAAATTACTCAGTTTTTTAACCCTGTAATTCCAGATGGTCAAGTTTCTTGTTTTAGAAACGATGGAAGTCAGTTTACAGTGGCATTAACGCAGGTACATATTGAAGAAGATGCGGCTAAATTAATGCACGAAAAAATGGTTTCTTTGGTAGATTTTAACAAAGCAGGTGTGCCATTGATAGAAATTGTTACCGAGCCTTGTGTGCGTAATATCGAAGATGCATCAACCTATGCGCAATATATTCAACGTATTGTTCAGAACTTAAAAATATCAGAAGCAAATCTTGAAAAAGGTGAATTTAAGTCAGATGTTTCGGTGTCACTTCGTAAAAAAGGAACGACGATTTTAAATCCGAGAACAGAAATTAAAAACTTAAATTCTTTTAAGTTTATGATTGATGCTTTAAAGGAAGAGGTTGAAAAGCAATTAAATTATTTTGTAGAAAATAATGCTTTTAGACCAGACCAAACAACAGTTCTTTGGGATGCAGATTTAAAGCAAACCAAGACAATGCGTAAAAAAGAATTTGAAGCAGATTACCGCTTTATTTCTGAGCCAGATTTGCCATTTGTGAATATAAAAGACGTTGAAGATAGTATTGATGTAGATGTTAGTTCGTTACCATTTGCTGTAGAAGCTATTTTAATTGAAGGTGGCGTTTTACCACAAGATGCTAAGTTTTTTACAGCAGATTCTTTGCGTTCTAAAACTTTTGTAACAATTAACAATAAGGTACATGACGCTTCTTTTGTAGCAAAAACATTAACCAATACTATAACACCAGAAGACTATTCTAAAATTGAAAATATAGACGGTTTAAGTACTGTTTTTTCTTTGTTAAAAGAGGATGCAATAACCGCTGTTTTAGCACAAAATGCAATTCAATTTTTACTAGAAGATTCAGCGTTTGATTACACTACTTACTTTAAAGAAAATACAATTTCTGCAACTCAAATAGAAGCTGCAATTTTAAAAGTAGTTTCAGAAAACGAAGCGATTGCCAACGATATTAAGGCTGGTAACCAAGGGAAAGCTGGTATTTTAGTAGGTAAGGTAATTGCAATTATTGGCAAAGGCGCTTCGGGTAAAGTAATTCGTGAAGGCATCTTAGATGCTTTAAGTAATAAAGTTGTTGAGGAAACTTCAAGTAATAATGAAGAAAGTAGCGTAACAACTAACAACCAAAAACAAAAAACCAACAACCAAATAGAAGAAGAATTACCAAAAGTTCCTATTATTATAAAAGAAGAATACAGAACTCATAAGATTTCTCAAATCTCCGAAGATTCAATTAATGAGGTGGTAACCTTATCGGGTTGGGTTTCTAGTGTTAGAGATCATGGTGAATTAATTTTTATCGACCTAAGAGATTCTAGTTATCAAATATTTCAAGTACGTTTAAGTAGAGAAACGTTTCCTAATATAGAAGATTTGGTAAAGTTAAAGCCAGAGTCGGTAATTATGGTAAGCGGAACAGTAGTAAAAAGAAATGAAGACGATTATAATGCAGGTTTAAAAACAGGTACATTAGAGTTGGAAACTGCCGAACTAGAAATTTTAAACTTGTCTAAAACCTTGCCTTTTGAAATAAAAAGAGCCATGAAAACGAATGAAACAACTCGTTTTCAGTATAAGTTTTTAGACCACAGAAACGATGCGGTTCGCAAGGCAATTGTAAATCGTCATAAGGTAATAAAGCTGCTTAGAGATATTTTAGATGAAGAAGAGTTTTTAGAAATAGAAACCCCAATTTTAACCGCAGGTACAGATGAAGGAGCAAGAGAGTTTATAGTGCCAACACGTAAACAAGCAGGTTCTTTTTATACCTTACCGCAAGCGCCACAACAGTTTAAGCAAATGTTAATGGTGGGTGGTTTTGAGAAGTATTTTCAGATTGCGCGTTGTTTTAGAGACGAAGATTCTAGAGGAGACAGACAGCCAGAATTTACACAATTAGATATTGAAATGGCATACGCAAGTATGCAGCAGATTATAGATTTAAACACAAAGATGTTTAATGAAGTAGTGCAGAAAATTTATGGTAAAAAATGGATTTTACATCCGTTTAAAGTAATTACCTATAAAGAAGCAATGGATTCTTATGGTTGTGATAGACCAGATTTGCGTTATGGATTGAAAATGCAAGACATTACCGAGATTGTGAAAGAAACTACATTTCAAGTGTTTAGCAAACCAATTGAGGAAGGCGGAATTGTTAAATGTATTAAAGTTTCTGCAGCAGAACAAGGGAACTCAAGAATGTCTAAAGGGCAAATTGAAAACTTAACAGCAATTGCTCAGCAAAATGGTTTGGGTGGTTTGGCTTATATTATTGTTAATGAAAACGATTTGCAATCGCCAATTATTAAATTTTTAGGCGAAGAAATTGCGGCAAATATTATAAATGTAACGCAGGCTAAAGTAGGTGATATTGTATTTTTCTCTGCAGCAGATTATGCAACGGCAAACAAAGCCTTAGATGCGGTTCGTCAAGAAATGGGACGTATTTTAAAGTTGATTCATCCAAAGGAATTAAGACCTGCTTGGGTAGTAGATTTTCCGATGTTTGAAAAAACAGAAGAAGGTCGTTGGACGTTTACACACAATCCTTTTTCGATGCCTGCAATTTATGACTTAGAAAAGCACATGAATGGTGAAGGAGAAGAAATAGGAACCATTATTGCCCAACAATACGATTTAATTTTAAACGGTTATGAAATTGGTGGAGGTTCTGTACGTGCACACAAATCAGAGATTTTAGAAGCTACTTACAAAAATATGGGATATACAAAAGAAGAAATGCTAAAGAGCGTGGGAACTATGTATAAGGCTTTTCAGTATGGTGCACCACCACACGGAGGTATTGCTTGGGGTATAGATCGATTGATGATGATTTTAGAAAAGAAAGCGTCTATTAGAGAAGTAATGGCGTTTCCGAAAACAGGATCTTCAGAAGATTTATTGTTTCATGCACCGTCTATTTTTTCAGATAAAAAAGTAGAAGAGATGAATGTAAAAATTATGAGAAAATAGTTTATATTTGTTAAAAACCTTATTAATATGGATTTAGCAACAAGAAAAAATATATTTAAGGAGCGTTTTGATCAAATAAAAGATATCGATTTGGTTAGTCGTTTTGAGGATTTTCTAGAAATACAATTGTCAAATAAGAAAATAGTTGCGTTTACAGTTCAAGGAGATCCTTTAACTGAAGAAATGTATGTTAAAAAGGTAGAAAATACACTAAAATCTGTAAAAGAAGGAAAAGCTTTGGCGGTTGAAGATTTAGAAAGAGAATCGGAAAGCTGGTAAAATGTCAAAATCAATAAATGTTGTTTGGTCTCTTGAAGCAACAGCAGATTTAAAATATATTTTTGACAGAATTCTAGATAAAACTAAATCGAAGACCAACGCTAGAAATGTTAAAAATGATATTTTAAACGCAAGTAAAAATATAGAGTTTGTCTCTCAATATCAAGTTGATGAATATTTAGGGAAACCATTTAGAAGAATTGTAGTTAGGCATTTTAGGTTGGTGTATTTTGTTGAAAATAAATCGTCAATAATAATTTTACAAGTATTTGATTCTTTTAGAAATCCAACTGAAATTAGAAGATAAAATAAAATCATTTTAAAGGTTGCTCAATTTAAAAATCTACCTTATTTTTGTATCACAATGAAAAATACACAAAATACATTTTGGTGGTGGAACTCTCTTAACAAATAAGTGAGCATAAAACCTGTATGTATATAATATATTAAAAAAGGCTTATCTCACGATAAGCCTTTTTATTTTAAAAAAAAATACTGAAAGAAGTTCAGCATAAAAAATGAAGAAAATAAAATTCAAAACCATCCATAAAACAAAAATAGCCGACACTATAACACCTGTTGGGTTGTATTTGCGTTTTAGAGATAAGTTCGCAAATACCTTGTTGTTAGAAAGTTCAGACTATCATAGTAAAGAAGAAAGTTTTTCTTTTATTGCCATTGAACCAGTTGTTTCTATGAAGGTAGATAATTATCAATTTTCTGTTTCACATAAAGGTGCAGAAATAGATAGCCAACCCATCGCTAAAAACTTTTACAGTCTTTTTGATGCTTTTTCGAATGCAATAGAAATTGATTGTCCTGCAGAATTAAAATCTTTTAATGGGTTGTATGGCTATACAACTTATGATTCTGTTCAGTATTTCGAAAACATTCAATTTAAAAATAAAAAAGCACCTTCTGCGATACCAGAAATGCAATATAGTTTTTACAGGTTTATCATTGCCATCAATCATTTTAATGACGAAATGACTTTGATAGAGAATGTAGAGGAAGGCTCTGAATCTCGCATTCAAGAAGTACAAACAATTATAGAAGCACAATCTTTTAATACTCAAAAATTTGAGCTTGTAGGCGAAGAAACTTCTAATGTTACCGGAGATGAGTTTATAGAGTATGTAAAAAAAGCAAAATCACATTGCAAAAGAGGCGATGTTTTTCAGTTGGTATTGTCTCGTCAGTTTCAACAAAAATTTAAAGGAGACGAGTTTAATGTCTATCGTGCATTGCGTTCTATAAATCCGTCACCTTACTTGTTTTATTTTGATTATGGTGGTTTTAAATTAATGGGATCATCGCCAGAGGCACAGATAAAAATTTCTGAAGGAAAAGCAACCATCAATCCAATTGCAGGTACGTTTAGAAGAACTGGCGATATGGCCGAAGATATAAAGTTGGGTAAAAAATTATCCGAAGATAAAAAAGAAACTGCAGAGCATGTAATGTTGGTAGATTTGGCTAGAAACGATTTAAGCAAACATGCCAATAATGTTTCGGTAGATGTTTTTAAAGAAGTGCAGTATTTTAGTCATGTTATTCATTTAGTGTCTACAGTAAGAGGTCAAATAAAAGGAAATCCTATAGAAATTGTAGGTGATACTTTTCCGGCTGGTACTTTAAGTGGCGCGCCAAAATACAAGGCAATGGAGTTGATAGATACCTATGAGAATCAAACTCGTGGTTTTTACGGTGGTGCCGTGGGTATTATTGGTTTAGACGGCTCGGTTAATTTGGCCATTGCCATTCGTTCTTTTGTTAGTAAAAACAATGTTTTGTACTCGCAAGCAGGCGCAGGAATTGTAATACATAGTGATGAAAAGAAGGAGTTACAAGAAGTAAATAATAAGTTAGCAGCCCTAAAAAAGGCGCTTGTTTTAGCAGAAAATATATAAATTATTAAAAGATTGAAGATTTAAAAATTCAAAAATTTTTAAATTATTTAATCATTCAATTTTTCGATAAATATGAAAATATTAATATTAGATAATTACGATTCGTTTACCTATAACTTAGTTCATATGGTAGAAAAAATTACAGGAAACTTTCCTGCAGTTTTTAGAAACGATGAAATAAGCATTCAAGATGTTGGCAATTACGATATAATAATGTTGTCTCCAGGACCCGGAATTCCTGATGAAGCAGGTATTTTAAAGGAAGTAATTAAAACATATGCTGGTGTAAAACCAATATTTGGTGTTTGTTTAGGATTGCAAGCAATTACAGAAGTTTTTGGTGGAACAATTATTAATTTAGACGCAGTTTTTCATGGTGTTGCAACAGAAATGAAAGTAACAGATGCAACTGCAACTATTTTTAAAGAAGTACCCGCAACATTTTTAGCGGCACGTTATCATTCTTGGGCAGCAACAGATGTAGGTTTTCCAGAAGTATTACAAGTAACCGCAAGAGATGAAGACGGTTTGATACAGGCAATTGAGCATAAAGTGTTCCCAATTTCTGCAGTTCAGTTTCATCCAGAATCTATTTTAACAGAGGTAGGCGAGCAGTTGGTAACAAATTTTATAAATAGTGTTAAAAAGTAATCAAGTTAAAAGTTTATAAAGTTCTGAGTGAGAAATACTTTTCAACTTTATTACTTTCAAACTTTTAGATCTCAATTTAAATGAAAGACATTTTAAATAAACTATATAACCACGAAAGATTGTCTACGTCTGAAGCAACTAAAATCTTAAAAGATATTGCTGCAGAAAAATATAACGATGCCCATTTAGCGTCTTTTATGACCGTATTTATGATGCGCCCAATTACTGCAGACGAACTTGCTGGTTTTAGAAATGCCTTAAATGAATTGGCAATAAAAGTAGACTTGTCTGATTATAATACTATTGATATTGTTGGTACCGGAGGCGATGGAAAAGATACTTTTAACATTTCAACCTTAACCTCTTTTATTGTTGCAGGAACAGGTCAGAAAGTGGCAAAACATGGCAATTATTCAGTCTCGTCTCAATCTGGTTCTTCTGATATGTTGGCAAGTTTTGGGTATGAGTTTACCAATGATGAAACTATTTTACGCACACATTTAGAGCAAGCAAACATTTGTTTTTTACATGCGCCTAAATTTCATCCAGCTATGAAAGCCGTTGGGTCAACCAGAAAAGCCTTGGCACTAAAAACATTTTTTAATATGTTGGGGCCTTTGGTAAATCCGAGTTCTCCTAAAAATCATATGCTAGGAACTTTTAATTTAGAAGTAGCTCGTTTGTACAATTATATTTTACAAGAAGAAGAGAATATCAATTACGGAATTATTCACGCTTTAGATGGGTATGACGAGATTTCGTTGACAAGTGAATTTAAGTTTTTCACTAAAAATGGAGAACAACTTATTAAGCCAGAAGATTTAGGGCAGAAGAGAATAGCACAGTCAGCAATTTTTGGAGGAAGTTCTGTTGCAGATGCTGCTAAAATTTTTAAATCTATTTTAGAAGGAAACGGAACAGATGCACAAAACAATGTGGTATTAACCAATGCTGCTTTTGCGCTAACAATTGTAGATGAAGATAAAAGTTTTGATACTGCTTTTTTAGAAGCAAAAGATTCGCTTTTTGGACTAAAAGCAAAACAAGCGTTGGAGAAATTGGTGAATTTATAAACACAGACCTCACAGGTTTTTAAAACCTGTGAGGTCTTAATTATGGATAATAATGACAAAAAAGAAAAAGAATATCATACTTATAATACCTGCTTTTCTGTTAATGGGAATAGCGATAGGAATTGAAACAAAAACACCAATTAAGCAAGCTGTTATTGGTTTGATTGTTGGAGTTGTAGTTTACTTTTTCTTAAAGTATAGAAATAAAAAGATAAATAATTAAGAATTACGAATTGTAAATTATGACTTATGAAAAAGGATAATATAATTCAGATCAAAAGCTATAATTTTGCAGTTCGAGTAGTTAAACTATACAAACACTTATCGCAAGAAAAGAAAGAGTTTGTGTTAAGTAAACAATTATTGCGTTCAGGAACATCTGTTGGCGCAAATATTGAAGAAGCAATTGGCGGTCAAAGTAGAAAAGATTTTTATGCGAAATTGACAATTTCCTATAAAGAAGCAAGAGAATCTCATTATTGGATTCGCTTATTAAAAGATACTGATTTTTTGACTGAAGAAGAATCAAGATCATTATTGACAGATATTGAAGAAATTTTAAAAATTATTGGAAGTATTCAAAAAACAATCAGAAACACCAATTCGTAATTCTTAATTAAGAATTTATAATTAATTATATGACAATTTTAGATAAAATAATCGCATTTAAAAAGAAGGAAATCGCAAAGATAAAAGCAGAAGTTCCTGTTCAGAATTTAGTAAAAAGTCCTAGTTTTGGACGTGCAACTTTTTCATTGAAAAAATCCTTATTAGAAGTCGGTTCTACAGGGATTATTGCCGAATTCAAACGCCAATCTCCATCCAAAGGGGTCATTAATGATACTGCAACAATTGCAGAGGTAACCAATGGTTATTTAGATGCCAATGTTGCTGCGCAATCTATATTAACAGACACTTCTTTTTTTGGTGGTACTATGGCAGATTTAATGGAGGCGAGAGTCATCAATCAGCAAAAACCAATCTTGAGAAAAGATTTTATTGTAGACGGATTTCAAATTGTAGAAGCAAAGGCTATTGGTGCAGACGCCATTTTATTAATTGCTTCTTGCTTAACTGCTACCGAATTAAAAAACTACGGAAACTTAGCAACAGATTTAGGGTTAGAGGTTTTATATGAAGTACATACTCAAGAAGAGTTGGATAAGATTAACGACTTAGACAATAAAATTATCGGTATTAACAATCGAAATTTAAAGACGTTTGAAGTAGATCTTGAGCACTCTATTAAACTAGCAAATCAGATACCTGATACTTGTGTTAAGGTTTCTGAAAGTGGTATTTCTGATCCAAAAATAATTACAGGATTAAAAGAATTTGGATTTCAAGGGTTTTTAATCGGAGAAAACTTTATGAAAACAGAAAATCCAGGTCAAGCTTGTATCGATTTTATTCATCAAATAAGATAAAAAAAAGTGTAACAGTGTGATTGTTGAATTGTGTAAAAGTCAGTGAAACAGTTAAAAAGTTAAACAAATAAACGATTAAACCATTTCTAGTATGAAGCTGAAAGTTTGCGGAATGAAAAACGTTGAAAATATTGAGCAAGTTGCGGGTTTAGCACCTGATTATTTGGGCTTTATTTTTTATGAAAAATCAAAAAGAAATTTTGAAGGAATTATTCCCGATTTACCAGCATCGATTAAAAAGACTGGTGTTTTTGTAAACGAACATCCAGAGATTGTTATTTCTTTAGTTGAAGAATATAGGTTAGAAGCACTTCAACTACACGGAGATGAATCTGTAGAATATATAGTTGCTTTAAAAAAGCAATTGGCAGAAAATAGAGCTTTGTGTATAGCGGAAAACAAGACGATTAAAAAGAAGAAAAATCAGCATTACATTGCTAAAAATAATATTGAGATCATTAAAGTTTTTGGTATTAAAGATGTTTTTAATTTTGATGTTTTAAAACCGTATTTAGAAGTGGTAGATTTTTTTCTTTTTGATACCAAAGGAAAAGGAAGAGGAGGGAACGGAACTAAGTTTGATTGGTCTGTTTTAGAACAATATCCGTATGAAAAACCGTTCTTTTTAAGTGGCGGAATTGGATTGGCTGATTTAGAACAATTAAAAATAGTACTAAAGACTCATTTGCCAATTTATGGTATAGATGTAAATAGTAAATTTGAAAGTGAACCAGGAATTAAAAAAGTAGCAGAGTTAGAGCGCTTTAAAAATGAAATTTTTCTGTAATTGTGCAACTGTTGAGCTGTAAATAACAACCAACAATTTCATGATGAAACGATAGAACAACGACACAACAAAAAAATATGAAATCAAAATTTCACCCAGACAAAAATGGTTATTTCGGACAATTTGGTGGTGCTTTTATACCCGAATTACTGTATCCGAATGTTAAAGAATTGGCAGATAACTATATTCAAATTATAGAATCTGAAGAATTTCAAACAGAATATAAATCCTTATTAAAAGATTATGTTGGTCGGCCAACACCTTTGTATTTAGCTAAAAGTTTATCAGAAAAATATGGGGCACATATTTATTTAAAAAGAGAAGATTTGTGTCATACAGGTGCACATAAAGTTAATAATACCATCGGTCAGATTTTAATCGCTAAAAAACTAGGGAAAACAAAAATTATAGCAGAAACGGGTGCAGGTCAACATGGTGTTGCAACAGCTACCGTTTGTGCATTAATGGGTATAGAGTGTACTGTTTTTATGGGCGAAAAAGACATTGTGCGTCAAGCACCAAATGTTGCCAGAATGAAAATGTTAGGCGCAAAAATAGTGGCAGCAACTTCTGGTTCTAAAACCTTAAAAGATGCTACTAATGAAGCGATACGATATTGGATTCAGCACCCAGACACTTTTTATTTAATTGGTTCTGTGGTTGGGCCAGCTCCACATCCAGATATGGTAGCAAGGCTACAAGCCATTATTTCTGAAGAGATGAAATGGCAGCTGAAAGAAAAAACTGGGAAAGAAAATCCGGATACAATTATTGCTTGTGTTGGCGGTGGTTCTAATGCTGCAGGTGCCTTTTATCATTATTTAGAAGACGAATCCGTAGAATTAATTGCTGTTGAAGCAGCTGGTTTAGGGGTTAATTCAGGAGAAAGCGCAGCAACGTCTCAACTAGGAGAAGTGGGTATTATTCATGGTTCTAAAACCATTTTAATGCAAGATGAATACGGTCAAATTGTTGAACCTTATTCCATTTCTGCAGGTTTAGATTACCCAGGAGTTGGACCTTTACATGCTTTTTTATATGAAAGTGGACGAGCAACGTTTATGAATGCAACAGATAAAGAAGCATTAGACGCAGCTTATGAGTTGACTAAAATAGAAGGGATTATTCCGGCTTTAGAAACGGCACATGCTTTGGCTGTTTTATCTAAGATAAAATTTAGAGAAAATCAAGTAGTTGTTGTAAATTTGTCGGGTAGAGGAGATAAGGATTTAGAAACGTATATTACACATTTAGAAGATGATGAGAAAAGAGATTAAAGAAATTATAGAAGAGTTATTGCCTTTAAGAGAACAACTAAAAAATCATGCTTTATATCAAAAATTAACATCTACAAATGATATAAAGTTATTTATGGAATTGCATGTGTATGCTGTGTGGGATTTTATGTCTTTACTAAAAGCATTACAAGTAAATTTAACTTGTGTTTCTTTGCCCTGGGTACCTGTAAAAAATGCAAAGTTAGCTCGTTTTATAAATGAAATTACTGTAGCAGAAGAAAGTGATATTGATAACAATGGCGATGTAAAAAGCCATTTTGAAATGTACTTAAGCGCAATGTTAGAAATGAATTGTGATACTTTAATGATAGAAAATTTCATTAAAAATATTGCAAATGGAAGTGCATTAGAAACCGAGTTAGAGTTGTTGTCTATCTCAGAAGAGGTAAAAGATTTTTTACGTTTTACCTTTGATATAATTGCTACTAACGAAGCGCATAAAATAGCTGCGGCTTTTACTTTTGGAAGAGAAGACGTAATACCAGATATGTTTATCAAAATTGTTGATGAAACATCAAACAATACAAACAAAAAATTTGATAATTTTATTTATTATTTAAATAGGCATATTGAATTAGATGGAGACGAACACGGACCATTATCATTAGAAATGATTGCCGAATTGTGTAAAGATGATTCTAGTAAATGGGTAGATGTCTTAACCGTTGCAAAAAAAGCATTAGAAGTTAGAATTCAATTATGGAACGCTATTGAACAACAAATAGTAGTACATCAATTACAAGAAGCATAATCTATGAATTCAGTTTTAGAATTATTTAAGAAGAAAGAACAGCAATTATTATCTATATATTTTACGTGTGGATATCCTAAATTAGATGATACTACGAAAGTTATTTCTGCATTAGAAAATAATGGGGTAGATTTTATAGAAGTCGGCTTGCCGTATTCAGATCCATTAGCAGACGGTCCCACAATTCAAGAAAGTAGCCAGAAAGCATTAGAAAACGGTATTAACTTAGACATTGTTTTCGATCAATTAATGACCATTAAAGAAACCAATAAAACACCTTTGGTTTTAATGGGGTATTTAAATCAAATGCTAAAATATGGTGAAGATAAATTTTGTAAAAAAGTAGTTGAATGTGGTATTGATACACTTATTTTGCCAGATTTACCTATGGTAGAGTTCGAAAATCATTACAAACAATTATTTGATAAATATGGTCTTACCAATGTGTTTTTAATTACACCAAACACAGAAGAAGAACGAATTAGAAAGATAGATTTATATACAGAATCTTTTATTTATGTAGTTGCTTCTTCTTCTATTACTGGAGCAAAAGGTGAAATATCATCTGCACAATTGGCCTATTTTGAGCGAATAAAAAATATGAATCTAAAAAGTAAATTAATAATTGGGTTCGGTATTTCTGATAAAGAGACTTTTAATACTGCATGTACTTATGCAAATGGAGCAATCATTGGATCTGCTTTTATAAAAGATATAGGGAAAAATGGCATCGCCAAAATAGCTGAATTTATAAAGCCAATACGCTCTTAAAGCTCTTCAATAAAAAAGGCAAAACTTTATAGGTTTTGCCTTTTTTATTAGTTTACATCAATTAGTTTACATCAATTAGTTTGATATCAAAGATTAATGCAGCTCCACCAGGTATAGATCCTCTACCATTTATCCCGTAGCCTAACTGGTATGGGATTAGTAAAATACCTTCGCCACCCTTTTTAAAATACGTGATACCCTCTGTCCAGCCAGCAATCACTTGGTTTAATCCAAAAGAGATACCGTTTGCGTTACTTTGGTCAAAAGTATTGCCATCTAAAAAGTACCCTTTATAGGCCACAGTTACATTAGAGGTACTTGTAGGTCTTTCACCTGTGCCTTGTTGGTTAATTACGTAGTATAGGCCAGAACTAGTTTTTGTAGCGTCTAAGTTATTTTCTTCAATATAGTTTAAGATGTCTACATCTGTTTGAGGCTCAAAGTTTGCATCACTTTTAACACAAGAAGAAAATAATAAAATAGATAAAAGTAAATAGAAATATGGTTTCATTGTTGGGTTTTTTATTTTCAGCGAATATAAAATAAATAGCTTCTATTTTGCAGGTTTATATAAAAAATAACTCCTTTTATGTTCTATTATATAGTATAGAAGTAGTTTGAATAAAGTATTTTAGTTATGGCTTAATTACAGTATTGGTGTATAAATATTTGTCCATTAAATAGACAATACTTGCCATAGAAGCACTTCCTAATTCTAGTTCTCTTTTATTTACTTTATCAAAAGTATCTATACTTGTGTGGTGATAATCAAAATAGCGTTGAGAGTCTGGCCTGTAACCAACTAAAGTTACTTGTTCTGCTTTTAAAGGGCTTATATCTGCACCAGATCCACCTTTATCTATATCGTGTAAACCATAAGGAGCTAATAGTTTTTTCCAACTCTTTAAAAGTTTTGTGTTTGCTGTATTTGCATCAATAGAGAAGCCTCTGGGTGTATGCCCGCCAGCATCTGACTCTAAGCCACCAATATGATTTTCGTTGTTTATTTTTGCTAATTCAGCATATTTTTTTGCACCTCTTGTTCCGTTTTCTTCATTCATAAAAAAGACAATTCTAATTGTGTTTTTTGGTTTGATGTTATTCTTCTTAAATAAATACGCCACTTCTAAAGATTGTACAATTCCGGCACCATCATCATGTGCGCCTTCACCCAAATCCCAAGAATCTAAATGACCACCAACAACAAAAATATTTTCAGGTGTTTCTGTACCTTTAATTTCGCCAACTACATTATAAGAGGGTGCGTCTGGCAATGTTTTGCAGTTCTGTTTGAAAAAGAATTTTAAATTAGGGTTTTCTTTCAAATCGTTGCTTAAAATATTTGCAGCTCTGCTACTAATTGCAGCACCAGGAATTTGTTGTTCCAAAGGAAGGTTTCCGTAAGACATTGTTCCGGTATGAGGGTAATCGTCTATAGAATTTGTCATAGAGCGTACAATTACACCTTTTGCGCCAAAAGGAGCACAAACAGCTGCGCCTTGTACTCTTTGGTCTACACAGCCACCATAGGCTTTAAAAGTATTTATTAAAGCATCATCAAAAGGTCTGTTGAAAAATACAATTTTACCTTTTAATTTAGTTCCTAAAGCTTTTGCTTCTTCGATACTTTTTACTTCAATTACAGGAGCAGTTATACCGGTGTTTGGCGTTGCAACAGAAAATCCTAGTGCACAAATTGGTACATTTTTTTTGACACCATTTATCGTGTAATTTGCAATTTCTTTTTGACCTCTAACCCAATGGGGAACCATCACTGGTTGCAACCAAACTGAATCTAGACCAACTTCGTTCATTAAATTTTTTCCCCAAACAACTGCCTTTGCAGCTTCTGGAGAGCCAGATAATCTACCGCCAATATTTTGAGTTAAATCTCTAAGCCATTCGTAAGATTTGCCAGTTGTTAGTGCTGTGTTAAAGAAAGTTTTAATATTAGCAGAATCAATTTTTTCTTCTAAGGGTTGTGTTGTTTTATTTATCGCTTTTTCTTGTTTTAAATTACAAGAGTATCCTACAATTATAAGAGAAAGTAATATGAGTTGCTTGTACATAAATGCTGATGTTTTTTGTAAAGTTATAAATTTAAAACGAGTATTTATTTTAGTTGCTTAATTTTTAAAAATCAAATTTATACGTGATACCCGCTAAAGCTTGAAAACCTTGAGTATTAAAGTTAGCAAATTGCTGATAATTACTATTTAATAAATTATTTAATTTTATAAACGAAGAAAATTTATCATTAAAATGATAACCGCCATTAATGCTAGCGTTTAAAAAAGCATCTATAGTTTTAATTGTTTTTGTGTTTGAAGGAAATGGATTGTTGTAATTTAGATCTTTTCGATTACTAACGAACATGATATTCGTGTCTAAAAACCATTTTTTATTTTTATACCTTATCGATGTATTGGTTTCTAAGGTAGGTAAATTCCATGCTTCTACTTCATTTTCTAACTTGTAAATTGCATAGTTTGCTTTTGATTGAAATGATAAGCTTTTAGAGTAATTGTATTCTAATTCAAACAGAAAAGAGGTTGTATTTACATTGTCGTAAACCACTTTAAAAGAGTTTCCGTATTCGTATCCTCTTAAAGAATTACCCATAAAATCTTGATTGTTACCCATGTCTTTTGATATGTTTTTTATAAAAAGTGGTTTGTCTTCTTCTATCTTATAAGTTGCTTTAAAATTAAAATCAATTTTATCGTTTATTTTTCCTTGTAGCCCTAGGTTTGTATTTATCTTTTCGAATGTTTGGGTAATTAAAAGAGTTGGTGAAATAAAAGGGTTGTCTAAAGAAAAATGATGGTACTTGTTTGTATGTAAATTCCCATAAATACTTCCGTAAATAGAGACGTATTTGTCGATTAAATTTGTTTTAAAAGTAACGTCTGGCACCAAATAGGTTGTTGTTGCATTTTTTTCATCATCCATAGCCACTAAAACTTTAAAGCCAGTTTTAATTTTTAAATTTTTAAGTTCTAATAAATAGCTTGGGTTTATGCTTAATGTAAAGGTTGCGTAATCTATCGAATTTAAATTTAAATAATTGTTTTTAAAGTTTCCATTCAAATATTCTACACTATTTTTTACTGATAAATTGTTTAAACTATTGCTAATAAAATCTAAAGGGAAATCTATTTTAGAATCAAATTTTATATGATATTCTGCACTGTTGTACCGATCAGAAAAATGTGTAGCACTTATGTTTGTATAATCAATATAAGAGTCTTTAAATTTTAGTTGCCCAAATAAATTAATAGCATTGTAATATTGGTTTTCAGTAATATTATTTATTATTTCTTTAGAATAGTTATTGTTTTGTAAACCATGCCAGTTGTAATTGTTTTTATCAAAATTTATACTAGTTATCCAATCAAAATAGCGTTCATGTTGTTTGTAGAATACAGTGGTTTTAAGATTAGAGAAATCACTATTTAATTCAGAATTTTTTATGTTATCATAAGAGGCTGTATATTTTATGTTTACGCCAAATTCATTTTTAAAACGGTTACTATTAGACAGGTAAGTTTCTAAATAAGGGCTATTGTAATTGCCATAACCAAGTGCCAAGTAATTTTTGTAAATACGCTCTTTAATACCCACATTAATTCCTTTTAAAGTACCACTTTTAGGTATAAAAGTAGAAGCCACTGGAGCAGAAAAAATGGTGTATTTTAATTTTTTTCTTTTAGTACTTTCTAGTACTTCTAATTTAGGTGCTTTGGTAATTTTTTTTACATCAGCAATTTTAGGATTGTACTTAGTTATTACTGTTACAACTTCTGTTTTTACAGTATCTTTTATTGGTTCTTGTTTTTGAGCACTTAAATTCTTTAAAATAAAAAACAATACTATAAATAGACCTTTCTTTTTAATCATTTTTATCGTTTTTAAGGTTGTCTTTATTTATGTTTTCTTCTGATGTTGGCATTACAGAGTTATTTCTTTTTGCTTCTTCTTTTTTAATTTTTGCCAATTCGTTTTCTGCTTCTTTAATTATTTCTTCAAATTCTTTAAAATTCTTAATAATGTTTTCAAAAATAAAAGTTGCTTGATAAGGGTCTTTTAAGCCATTGTAATTTTTACCCATTATAATATAACTTTTAATAGCCCAATTTTTATAAGAAGAGTAGTCGGCAATTAATTGTTGGATTATTTTATTAGATTCTTCATAGTTGCTATTTTTATTTTTAAAGTAAGCGCTATAATAGAGTGCTTCTGCCTTTAATACTCCAGTAGCACTTTTTTCTAGTTCGCTATAATATTTTTTAGCTGTATCATCATCTTTTATTTCAATAGCAGCTTTTGCAATTATAATTTTTGCATCGTTTTCTAATTTCTGACTTATTTTATCTTTTAGAAGTATCTTTTTTGCGTATTCAATTGCTAATTCAAAAGCCTCTGTTTTAAAATACCCATTCATCAAATTGCTTTGCGCGAATAAAATATTTTCTATTTCATAGGCTTCTTGTTCAAGTCGGTCTAAGTAATGAATTGCATTGTTGTAATCATTTTTGCCTAAATATATTTCAGAAATTTTACTAAGAGATTCTTCGCTATATTCGTTTTGTTCTTGCTCTAAAATAATTTCATAAAATTGAATTGATTTATCTATTTCACCTTGTTTGTAATATAAATCCGCCAAATAATAATTTGCTTTTATTTTATGAATTCCTTTCGGAAAGTCTATTAAATATTTTAAAATACTGTTGGTAGCCTCTTTGTTATTATTAGCTTTTACATATTTTTTTTCAGCAATTTTAAAACTAGTATTGTCTATATCGGTATTGGTAATGTTAATAAATTTCAAATTAGATGTCCAACTAATATATTCGTTTAAGTCTCCCTTTTCAATATAAATATTTCTTGCATTGGCAACAGCTTCAAAAGCTTCTGGCGCATTAGGAAATTTACTAGTAATTGTTTTAAACCTTTGTAAAGCCTCTTCATTTTTATTATCATTATAATATAAAAGACCTTGTCTAACTAGTGCTTTAGGTATAAAAACACTTTTAGAATGCTCTTCTATTAGTTGATTATATGCTTTGTGGGCTTTATCTTGTTGTTTGGTTTTTGTATAAGTTATCGCTAAGTTATACAGTGCGTCATCTAATAAATTTGAGTTTTTGTTTTGAGTTATTAAGTTTGTTAGCGTTTTTATTTTTAAATCATTTTCATTTAAAAAACCATAACTCATAGCTACTTGAAATTGGGCATAATCAACATTTAAATCTCCTTTATCTACAATCTCTTTATATAGCTTTAAAGCATTGTTGTATTCTCTAGTAGCAAAATAACTATCTCCTATTCTTATTTTAGCATCTTCTTGTAAGTTTATTTCAGTATTTGGTGCTTTTAAAAATAGATTAAAGGCCTCTATGGAGTTTTTATATTGTTTTAATTGAAAGTAATTATAACCAATTGCATATTGGATGTTATTATAATTAGTTGCAGCATTTTTTGGTATTAATTTACTTAAAGAAATGTATTTATTTAATGATTCTTTATAGTCATTTAATCTATAATAGGTTTCAGCTTCCCAGTAAGATGCCTGTAATGCAATAGTATCATTAATTGCTAATTTACTTTTTGCAAATAAATTGTTGGCTTCAATTAGTTTTTTAGCATTAAATAAATCAAAGGCTTTGTATAAAGAAATTTCTAAAATAGCTTCTTTATTTTGTTTTGGTTTTTTTGATAAAAAATCAATTGCTTCTTGGTATTTCTGTTGATGAATGTATGAGGCAATTATCAGTTTATTTATCTCATCATAAGCTGTAGATTTTGGATAGGTTTTTAAATAGTCTTTAAGAACCACCGGTACGCTTTTAAAAGGATTGCCAATTTCATAGCTAAGTTTTGCGTAGTTAAGAGCAGCATCTTCTTTAATTTGAGGCCTAAAACTCATTTCAGAGGCTGTTTTAAAAGCATTTAATGCAGCAGATTTTTGCTCTAATTTAAGATAGCATTCCCCTAAATGATAGTAGGCGTTTTGAGCAACAAAATTTTGTTCATCTATAATTTTATTAAAGTAATTTATAGCGTTTTTAAAATCATTTTGTTTGTAATAAGCATATCCTAATTGATAAAAATCTACATTATTCCATTTCTCATTTTTACCAGTATACTTCTTTAGATACGGTATTGCGTCACCATATTTTTCTAAATTGAAATAGCTTTCGCCAATAATTTTATAAATTTCAGATTTATCTTTTTCTTGAACGGTTTTAATTAATTCTTTACCAACAGTGATGCAGTGTTTAAATTTGCCTGCTTTAAAACTAATATCTAACAGATAATAAGAAATTTCTGCTTTATACGTTTCACTATCTTCAATTTCTTTTAGCGTAGAAGCGGCAATGCCATAATCTTCTAGTTTGTAGGCAATAAATCCGTAGTAATATCGAGCATCATTTCCGTATTTAGGATCATTTATTAAAACAAGAAAATGATTCTTTGCTAAAACATAATTTTTAGTAGCTAAATATGCATAGCCCATCTTAAAGTTTATTTCTTTTATAAATTCTTTTTCTATTGTTTCTTTATCAATTTTTAAATACCATTTTAATGCATATGCTGGCTTTTTATTACCAAAATAATAGTTAGCTATCGTATAAATAAGTCTGTTGTTTTTTGAGCTATTCGGGTTATTTTGAATAAAGTTTACTACTATTTTATCAGCATTAATATCTTTTGTATGAATAGCGCACAAGGCATTATAATAGGAGATGTTTTCTTGAAGTTGGGTATTGCTATTTGAGCTTTTTTCTAGAGCAGTAAAAATTTTCTGTGCTGCAGAATATGCCTTGTTATTGTACAAGTTTAAAGCTTCGCTAAAATGATTAGTTAAGCTAGAAGTCGTTTGCTGAGCAATACAAAACGAGGTACTTATTATAAGTATAAAAGCAGTTAAATATTTTTTTAAAAAATTAAACTTCATACAAGTGAGTTGGTTATTTTAATAAATAACGAATATTTTTTTAATTTGTTTGAAGGGGAACTAAAAATAAGACCGTTTTTTATCAAAAGTAACAATTGTTTACAATTCATAGTATAAAAAGCGTAAGAAATTTTTAAGTTTGTAAAAATAAGTTTTTGTATGAGTAATATGGTTTTACATTTGGACAAAGCAGCTATTTATCAAAGAGATAGTTTAGTATTATCAGATGTTAATTTATCAATAGAAAAAGGAGAGTTTTACTATTTAATAGGAAAAACAGGTAGTGGTAAAAGTAGCTTAATGAAAACGCTTTATGGCGATTTAAAACTGCAAAAAGGAAACGGAAGCATTGTTTCTTTTGATTTAAAAAAATTGAAAGAAAAAGAAATTCCTTTTTTAAGAAGAAAAATAGGGATTGTTTTTCAAGATTTTAAGTTGTTGAGTGATAGAACCGTTTCTGAAAATTTAGAATTTGTTTTAAAGGCAACTGGTTGGAAAGACAAAGCCAAGATGAAAGAAAAAATTAATGAGGTTTTAGACAAAGTAGGAATGAAGTCTAAATACTTTAAAAAAACCTATGAACTTTCTGGTGGCGAGCAACAAAGAATAGCAATTGCACGTGCTTTACTAAACGATCCAGAGCTAATTTTGGCAGATGAACCTACCGGAAATTTAGATCCGAAGACATCTTTAGAAGTGATGGAGCTTTTAAACGAAATTCATAAAAGTGGTAAAACCATATTGATGGCCACACATGATTATCAGTTAATTGTTAAGTTTAAACAAAGAACCTTAAAATGCGAGGGTGGTGCACTTTTTGAAGTAACACAGAAAGCGACCTCTTAGTTTTTAAATGAATTATTATTGAAACGAAAAAAGAAAATTTTTGTAGCTGTAACAAATGATGTGTCTACAGATTATAGGGTGCACAAAGTTTGTAGTTACCTTATTGAAAAAGGTTTTCTTGTTATCGTTTACGGTAGAGTTTTACCAAATACAATATCTGTAAAAAGACCCTATAGCATTATTTTAAAAAAACATTTTTTTAATCATAATTTTTTATTCTACGCAGAGTATAACATTCGTTTATTTTTTTTCATTTTATTTAAAAAGTATAGCTACATCTTATCTAACGATTTAGATACTTTGCCAGCTTGTTTTTTTGCAAGTAAAATTAAAAATATAGACTTGGTGTATGATAGTCATGAGCTTTTTTCTGAAGGACCTGAATTACAAGGAAGAAAATTTGTGCAAAACTTTTGGCGTAAAGCAGAAAGTTTTTTTCTTCCCAAAATAAGTAAGTCTTTTACCGTTAGCAAATCAATAGCAGATTTCTATGATAAAAAGTATCAAAACAAAATGGCCGTCATTAGAAATGTACCATTAAAAAACGTCCCTTTTCAATTTAAAGAGGTTCGCTTTCCTACAAAAAATAGAACTATTTTATATCAAGGCGTTTTAAATCCTGGTAGAGGAATTAAACCGATGATTAAAGCATTGAATTTTATTGGTAATTTAGATTTAGTGATCATTGGTTATGGTAAGGTAGAAAATGAATTAAAAGAATTTGTAATTAAAGAAAAAATGAGTGAAAGAGTTCATTTTTTAGGAAGAATAGATAGAGATCTTTTGGTTAATTACACTAAAAAAGCAACTTTAGGAATGGTTCTAGAAGAGCCATTAGGTCTTAGTTTTACGTATTCATTGCCCAATAAGTTGTTCGATTTTATACATGCTGAAATTCCAATAATAGCAGGTAATTTACCCGAAATTACATCAATAATAAACCAGTATAAAGTTGGTGTAACAATAGAGAATTATTCACCAGAAAAAATTGCAGAAAAAATTAATGAAGTTTTAGAAAATAAAATTCTCACAAAAGAAATCAAAGAACATCAAAAAATAGCAAAAGATGTTTTATGTTGGGAAAAAGAGGCAAATAAATTAGATACATATTTTAAATAAAAAATTATCAATACTAAACTAACCATCATTATTCCTGTTTTTAATAACCTTAACGGGTTAAAAGAAACAATACAAAGTATTCAAAATCAAATTTTTACTAATTTTGAAGTTTGGGTAATAGATGGCGGGTCTAATTTAGAAACACAAACGTATTTAAAATCATTAGTAGCGCCATTTTATTTTATTTCAGAAAAAGATAAAGGTATTTATGATGCAATGAATAAAGGTATCTTAAAATCTCAAGGTGAATGGTTGTATTTTTTAGGAAGTGGAGATCTTTTAGAAAATCCGTATGTTTTAGAGAGTGTTTTTTCGAAAGTAGCTACCACAAAAAGTTCTTTAATTTCTGGTAAAGTAATTTATCAAGGAGAGACAAGTCCTTTTATTTATAACAAAACTAAAGTGGTTAAAAAACCTATCTGGAATTTTTCTATTTGGTTACGAAACGGACTTCATCACCAGGGTACTTTTTACAAAAAGGAACTTTTTACCAATACAAAATACAGTCTTAAATATCCAATTTTTTCAGATTATTGGTTTCATCTTTTGTTGTTTAAAAATGACTATAAATGTTTAATAATTGATTTCTTAATAGCAAAATGTAATTCTGATGGTATTTCTAAAAAAGGAGATTTAGCTACTTACAAAGAAGAAGTTGTCTTAAAAACAGCATTGACCAATACGGTTATGTATCCTTTTTTTTATATTTTAGTTTTTATTAAATTTTCTTTAAGAAAAATTTTGAATGGTTAAATCAAGAAAAGAAATTGCAACATTAATAGTAGAAAAGTTATTGTCCCGAAAAGAGGACCTTAAAAAGCAATTTTCTGAAACTAAAAATGAAGTTGGTTTTTTTGTTATTGACAATCTGTTGCCAGATGAATTTGTTTTAGAAATTTATAAAACATTTCCATCCATAGGCAATACCATTAAAAGAAAAAGTTTAAGAGAATATAAGTTTACCGCATTTCAAATGAACCATTATAATGCTTTATTAGAGGAGGTTATTTATGCTTTTCAAGATAAAAAAGTTATTGATTTAGTTGCTGAAATTTGTAATCTAGAAGCTGTTTTTGCTGATGAAAATTTATATGCAGGAGGACTTTCTTTAATGGGTAAGAATAATTTTCTGAATCCACATTTAGATAATTCACATGATAAAGACCGTAATAGATGGCGTGTTTTAAATTTACTGTATTATGTTACCCCTAATTGGCAAAATACGCATGGTGGTAATTTAGAGATTTGGCCTAAAGGTTTAAAAAATAATCCCATATCAATAATTAGTAAATTTAACAGATTGGTTGTAATGACAACGCATCAAAAATCTTGGCATTCTGTTAGTAAAGTTTTAAAGGAGGATGTTCGTTGTTGTATTTCTAACTATTATTTTTCTGATACTCCTTTGTTGGCTTCAGATACTTTTCATGTTACCACTTTTAGAGGTAGGCCAGAAGAAAAGATAAAAGATTTTATGTTGCAAGTAGATAATACAGTAAGATCTGGTTTGCGAAAGTTTTTTAAAAAGGGAGTTAGAGAAAACCCTCACCAATATAAAAAATAGCTATTGAGAGCTAATTTGAAACAAAAGGTGAATGCATTTATTTTAATAAATGAAATCTTTTTTAATTATTGTTTTGTGTAAGTTTTTAAATAGAGGATAAAATTTTATTTCAGGTACTTTTTAGAGACAGCACTAAATTTTTTAAAGCCCATGTTTTTTTCTAATTCTAACAAACAAGAATAGCTTTCTTGTAATTTGTCTTTATCATTTTTAGAAAAACAGAGTCTTACTTTTGTTAGGTAATAGAAAAGGGCAATGTAATCTGTGTAAGCCAGTTCTATTTTGTCTAATTCTACTAATTCTAAACTGCTTTTTGCGGCCTTTAAATTCCCTTTGTAAATATGAACATTTGCCATACCTATTAAAAAATTTGCATCTGTGCTTTTAGAGCTCCAACGATCGGTATCAAATATTTCTTCGTAAAAATTTTCTAATAATTCATTTAAAAACTCGAATTCTTCTTTGACTACTAAAGATGGAAATATTTCAATTAACAAAATGGCTGGTTTGGTCTTTTTAACAGCTTCTAAAATTTCATTTTTTAAAGAATCATCAAGTTTGTCAGTAAATAGTATTTTATATCCATAAAATCTACCTCTAAGAACGGGGTGTAATTCATGGTTAACTTTAGGAAGTTTTATTTCAATATGTTTGTATTCTTTATTAGAGTAATATTTTTGATAAAACTCCATCAACTCACAAAATAAAATATCAGAGTTACTTTTAGTTACTTTTTTTATCAATTTTATTACTTGAATATAGTAGCCATTTAGATTTCTATAATCAATAAAGTAAAAAGGAATCGTTATTCTAAAGCTATCATAAATAATTAACTCTTTATATATCTCTAAAATATTTTTTTCAGACAATTTATAAAACCCATAAGAACATATGATTGCAAATTTTAATAAATTTCCAACCTTTATTTTCTTGTAATTAAAGTTTTGAAAGAAAATGTGTAATGAAGTTATTTTCTTTTCATCAATTAAATAATATACATAGTTAGAGACGGCAATAATATTATTGTTGTTTTTTAAAGCTGTATTTATAAAATGCATGTCTTCTAAATTTAAAACATGGTCATTTAGTTGTAAGCGTAATACTTTCATGTAAATATACCATTCATCAAATACCTCTTTGTTGTTTAAATAACTAGAATAATTGTTGAAATTTAAATAGTTAGAAAGGGTGTTGAGTGTTTTTTGAGAAGGTTTAGTGTTTGGTAAAAAACCAAAAAGCCTCCTTAATGTATTAAATGAAATATCTTTATTGGTAGCAGCTGCTATTTCTTCTTTTAAATATTTAAGATCACTTACTTTATTAATAGTTATTTTAGATTTTTTTTGAAGATCAATTAAAAGTTGCGAGTTTTCATTTAGCATTTGAATGTTTTTGAAGGGAGTTTTAAAGTAACATACCTATTTTAATATCAAAAAATAATGTTCTTCTAAATTAAGCCTTTTTAGTTAAAATACAAGTAATCTTATCTAGAAACCTAAAGTATTGGTAAAATATAGAATGCAATTTATAGCTTATTCCTAATTCAAAATAAAAATTACCGTTTTGTCTATCAACGCAAATAATAAACCCTCACAAGTACTATTTTATTAGGGTTTGGTGGATTTTTTTATGTCTTGCAAATAAGTTTTTATATAGTAAGATATAACAAAATGAAACAAGTAAAGTTTTGAGATGCCAAAGTGTAACGACTTAGTGATAATTTTGCGTAGTTGAAGGAGGTAAGGTTGTAAATAAGTCTTACGCATTTTTTAATTCTTTTCTCATACTTATTTTTACTTATCAATTTCAATCAATTTTGTTTACTATAATAAACATTTATATAATTTTTATTATATTTGTGTATTATAATAAACAACTTATGATTGATTTTGTTACAATTAAGGAGGTGAAGTTAAAATTAGGAGTGCTTTGTAAAAGTAAAAGACAAGGTTATAATATGTCTCAAGAAGATCTTAGTGAAGCTATTGGTTTGTCTAGGTATACTATTCAAAAGTTTGAAAATGGTAAGAACGCAACACTAGATACTGTTTTAAAAATAGCGAATCACTTTGACTTATTAAAGTCCTTAAAAAAAGGAATTGATAAAACAATTGAAGACGAAAATAATATTTCATTATACTAATAACTATGGCTAGAGAAAAGATAATAGATATCGTTGCATTTGGTGTAGAGATCGGTAAATTAGGAGTTGATTTAGATCAAGGAAAATCTTTTTTTCAATACAATCCTGATTTTTTAGATTCCAATCAATTTTCAAATTTATTCCCTTTTGTTTTTAAAAGAATAAAACCAGCACAGGTATTTTCAGAATTTCAAATTGATACTTTTCAAGGATTACCACCAATGATAGCAGATTCTTTACCAGATACGTTTGGTAATATTATATTTCAAGAATGGTTAACTGCAAGAGGTATAACAAAAGTAACTCCACTAGAGCAATTAGCTTATGTTGCAGATCGTGGAATGGGTGCGTTAGAATATAAACCCATAAAAGAATTACCCAATACATCTAAAGTTAATATAGATGAAGTGATTACTATTTTAGAAAAAGTACTAAAGCTTAAAAAAGATACTAAAGGAGAAAATTTAAGCGAATTAGCATTATTAAACGTTTTCAAAATTGGAACATCTGCAGGTGGAGCAAGACCTAAAATTTTAGTTTCTGAGCATAAAGAAACAGGAGAAATAATTGCTGGAGATAGAGAGATTAGTGAGCACTATAATCATTATTTGGTAAAATTACATATTGATGATACTGACGGTTATAATAAGGAAAAAGTAGAATACGTATATTACTTGCTAGCTAAAGAAGCAGGTATAGATATGATGCCTTCTAAATTAATAGATGATAAACATTTTGCAACATTAAGATATGATAGGCAAAATGGAGAAAAACAACACGTACTTACAGTAACTGGTTTAACAGGTTGGGATTTTAAAAGTCAGCCAGAAAAGTCTTCTTATGAGAATGTGTTTAAAGTAGCTTTAAGTTTAGGTGTTCCGCATAAAGATTTACAACAATTATTTAAACGTATGGTGTTTAATCTAATTTTTAGAAATGTAGATGATCATTTAAAAAATCATAGTTTTATATATCACAAAGAAAGTAATAGTTGGAATTTATGTCCTGCGTACGATGTAACTTTTGCTTTAAATCCTTTGTTAACTTTTAAAACAATAGCAAGAGCACTCTCTATTAACGGTAAGCGATCAGGAATTAAACTAAAAGACTTATTAGTAATTGCTGATACATTTTCTATCAAAAACCCTAAAGGTGTAATAGGAGAGGTGCAAGCACTTATTCCTAGATGGATGAAGATTGCAAAAGAGCTAAATATACAAACGCATATAATTACTTCAATTGAAAAAGAGATTAAACTTTTGTAAAACCAACTTAACGAAATGAAACAAGCAAAGATTTGAGATAAAGAAGTATAACGACTTAGTGAGAATTTTGCATAGCTGAAGCAGGTAAGGTTGGTAAAATGCTTTCTGAAAAAAGCAGCCAATTAATTTATTTTTTATAGGTAGTTATATTTATTTCCAATATTTTTTATAACTCATAGCTTCAGTAAATATGTCTTGATAAACTTCACTTTATGAAATATCATTTACACTTCTATCATTATAGTTAGCCACTAAAGTTTTCATTTTCTTAGTAAAATCAGCCGTTTTACTTTTCTTACTTCACAAATGGTTTTAGCAGGTAATTGTTGGAAACTAAAAGTGGAGTGTAATTATCAACACAAATAAAAAACCCTTACAAACACTAGGTTTATAAGGGTTTATTAGTGGAGACGCCGAGAGTATAACACTTCTATTTTGTATTTTTACTATTCCCTTTAAAACATCAATAACTTTAATTAATTCAATAAATACCATTATATTATAAGGTTTTTGTTTGTTGAACTGAATTGAATCAGTTTTAAATAAGTTAACTAAATGTTGACTAAATGTTGACTAGATTCTTTTATTTGATTAAATTTGATTTATTCAATAACTATCTATGGCAACTATAAAATACATTTTACAAAGTAAGTCAAATAATGCCCCTATCTATTTAAGACTTTCATTAGGTAGAGGTAAAGTGTTTAAAAGAAAAACTTCATTAAGTATTAAACCTATTAATTGGAGTGACAAAGGTTATCCAAAACAAACAACAGCAGAGAATAAAAACTTAGCGTCTCAATTGAGAGGATTAAATTCTTTTGTACTTGACCAAGTAAATATTTCCGAAACAAATGGAGAGAATATTGATGGTAATTGGCTAAAGTCAATAATAAACTTACATTTTAATAAATCAGAAATTGAAGAACTTGATTACTTGGTAGATTATGGTAAAAAGTTTTTAGATAATCTTGAGTATAAATCTAATAGTAAAACTAAGAAAATAGGTGTTACTGATGCTACTAAAAAAAAATATCAAACAATAGTAAATAAGTTGATTGCTTTCGATAATTACAAAAAACAAAAGACAAAAATAACAGATGTAAACCTCAGCTTTAGAATCGATTTAATTAACTATTTAAAAGAAGTTGATAAATTAAGTGATAATACAATTGGTCGTTATCTTAAGTTTGTTAAAAGTATTTGTTTGGATGCTGAAAAGAATGGTCACAAAGTAAATAGCCAACTTAAATCATTTTTAGGTTTTTCAATTGAAGCTCCAAAAGTAATTTTATCTCTTAATGAGCTTGAGCAAATTAAAAATACAGAGTTTGTAAATGAAAATCACAAGATAGCAAGAGATTGGTTAATCATTGGGTGTTTTACTGGGCAAAGAGTTTCTGACTTATTAAGAATGAATAGAGGGTTTATTCAGCATATTCAAGATTTTGACTTTATAGTACTTACACAACAAAAAACAAAACAACTTGTTCAGATACCTATTCATTTTGAAGTAAAGACTATTTTAGACAAAAGAGATGGAGAATTTCCTCCAGTCTTTACTAACAACTTAGAAAGTAGTAAAGCATTATTTAATAGATACCTTAAACAACTTTGTAAACTAGCCAAAATAGATACAATAGTAAAAGGTAATAAGTTTGATGAGGTTAAGAAAAGGTATTTAGCTGGAGAGTACCCAAAACACGAACTGGTATCATCTCATATCTGCAGACGTTCTTTTGCCTCCAACCATTATGCAACAGAACTTTACCCAACTCCAATTTTAATGAATATTACAGCTCATAAGACAGAGCAAATGTTTCTAACTTACATAGGTAAAGAACCGATTGATTATAGTGTTAAACTTGCTAAAATATGGCAAAAGCTAGGTAAAAAGAAAAAGAATTCCAATCAACAAAAGACAGACTTCAAAATCATAAAGAAAGCTAATTAATTTACCGCTAATTGACTTTATTTAATCATTTTACACCCCTCTTCAAGTGTCTGATAATCAGCTCTTTAAAAATTAACTAATTGATAATCAGTAATTTAAAATATAGTTTTTGTGAATAAATTACTAGGTTTTGTGAATAAGTAGAGTTTTTAATTCATCCCTTTTTTTGCAATCTTTGGATATGGCACTAATACAATAGCAATAAATTGTATTACGCAAAAAAAAAGCTACAATAAAGTAGCTCTAATATATTTTGAAAAGGATTTTTTACCTGTAAGTTTAAATCCGCTAAACAAAACTAATTAAATTATTCCTAATAGAAAAATGACAATTAGCTTTCTTTAAAATATTTTAGATAAACTTTATTTTTAGCTTGTAATATTAACCATCAAAATTACTAATCGATGGGCAATAACTTTAATTTAGTTGGTCTTACAATAGACGACTTAAAAACCTTGTTCGGACAAGTTTTAAAAACCGAATTAGAAGCTGTTAAGAAACATTTACAGCCAAAACAACCAAACGAGTATCTTACAAGAAAAGAAGTCTCAGAGATGCTTAAAATAGACCTCAGCTCAGTTCATAACTGGAGCAAAAGAGGAATATTAAAACCTCATCAAATTGGAAATAGGGTCTACTTCAAAATGAATGAAGTAGAGAATGCAATTGTTAAACTTAAATCTAATTAAATATGAGCAGATTAAAAGATAAATCTCAGATTCAAAGAATGTATGAATACCTTTTAACAAACATTGCAACAGCAAGTATGTTAGAGCAAACTTTGAATATTAAACAGAAATGTATTACTAGACATAAAAGAGAGCTAGAAAATAACGGTTACTTGTATGAGGTATGTCATCAAAAATGCAAAGAAACTGGTTTTAAAGCTTGGTATCTGTCTACTAATCCTAATTTAAACCCAATGAAAAACCAATTAAAATTTAGTTTTGATGAATAAGGTTATGAAGCATTGGTTTAAGCACGATTTTTATACTTGTAATGACCACAAGATGCAGAAGTTAGATTTTAAACATCCAGTTGTAGGCTATGGTATATTTTTTAAAGTAATTGAATTACTTTATCAAAATAATGGTAAATTAGAATATGATTTAGACTTTATTTCTTTTGCTATTAGTTATGACAAGGATGTGATTAATTCGGTTTTAAACGACTTTGATTTGTTTACTATACAAGATGAGGTATTGTCTAATAAAAGAGTTCTAGAGTCTATTAAAGAGATAACTGAGAAGTCTGAGAAAGCTAGAGCAAGTGCAAATAGACGTTATGGTAATTAGGATTTAATCTAATAGGTTTTGAAAGGAGTAGCTTAGTTGTTACTCCTTTTTTTAATTTACCAATCATCGTTAGAACTTTCATTTACCATTTTTGTTATTGAATTGAAATTAGAAACAAATGATAATGCTATTTTAATATTAATTTCATCGAAAGTTGGTTTGCTGAGTGCAAGGTATTTCACTTGTCTCTTTTTACTCATCATTGACTTTTTAAAATACTCTTTCCAATAATAATTGAATTTGCCTATTGATTCCTCTGTTACACCTTTGAAATTAATACAACTAAAAGTGTTTGGATTTGTATACATTGTGTTTTTAGGAGTGTTGTCTGCTATACTAGAAATAGTGTAAATTAATCGATATTTATTGTCTTTTACTTTTATTTCAAGAAGATGATTTAACAACATTTTACTTTCTATTGGTATTGCTTTAGTTTTTGGGTAAATTGCTCTTGTTGGGTTAATAAAACTTACAGTACTTAATCCCTTAACTATCATTATTCCAGATTCCTTATCATTCATCTGAATTACATCATTTGCAGAGTTGTAATTTATTGAAACCCATTTATTGATTATTGAAAATATTTCAGATTTACTTTTACCAATTGCGTCTACTGTTGCCGTCATCGACCTTTCTTTAATGTCTAAATTTAAAATAGAATCTTTAATTTTATTCAACTCATCTAAAAAGTTTTGACTTGAAACTTGCTGGATAGATAAAAAGAAGATAGATAGAATTAGAAATTTTTTCATAGTGTTTTCTTTATTCAAATATAAATAATATTTTTTTTAAGTGCATTCGCATTACGTTCGCAATGCTATAAGATTAGAACAAATAAGAATAAATAATAACAAATAAAAAGAAATAATAATAAAGAAAAGAATATGAAATAAAAACAAATAAAAAGAGATAAGAACAGATAAAAGAATATGAAATAAAAATAAATAAAAAGAAATAAGAAAAAAAAGAGAAGTTCTATAAAGATTGCTCAATACTTTTTTTGGTTCTCTATAGTTGGTATTGTAATTTGGATAATGATTTTAGTTTTATAAAATCCCAATTATTTACTATTAGTTTTGGTAAATGTTTGTTATTTTTAACAATTAATAATTTAAAAACAAATAACTATGGGATTTTTTTCAGACTCACCAGAGGAAATTAAAAGAAAAGAAGCAGAAAAATTTATAAAAGAAAAGGGAGGTGTTGTAAATGCCGTAAATTCTGAAAATTTTAAACTACTCGAACTTCAACAGAATGACACAATGATACAGTTATTGGGTGGTTTATTGAGTTCACAAGGAGTTGGAGGTGTCGCTATTGCTAATATAGCTATCGGAACATACTATGAAAAGGCCAAGGATTTAATAGATGTCAAATAATCGTAAAACAATTGTTAAAATGATTTATTTATTGATTCTTTAGATTTCAAAAGAAAACTAATAATAAGATAATTTCCTATTATACCGATTATCAGCTTAGTAACATATCAGAAAAACTTCAACTATGTAATTATAAACATTTTGATGTTTTTACTTCCAAACAACGTAGTCCAATTACCGAGCTTATTCTTAAAAAGTTTTAGAGAAGTTAAAAATTAAATTATCACTAATATTTTTTTAATTCATTGAGGTTAAGTGGGTTTATTTCACTATTGGATAGGTATCTTAATTGAATTTAATAATTATATTTGTGTTTAAAAACTAGCTATTAAAAATGAAAAATTTACTACTTGTTCTATTAATTATTCCTTTTTTTTCTTGGGGACAGTCTGTGCGAAATATAGAAATAGATTCTTACAAATACATTGTTGTAGATGAGATTATTGGAAAACATTCTGGAGAAATGAGGCGTTTTTTTGTTAAAAATCTAAAAAAGGCTGGTTATACTGTAGTTAATACAAAAAAACCATTAAAAAATTATGATTCTTTCCCTCAAGATTTAATTGATAACCCTAATCTTGCCTTATATCTAGTTGCAGAGGAAGAAAATAATATGTGTTATTTCATAACAGCAAATTTATTAGATTATGATGGGAGAGTGAAATTAGTCCGTAACGGTAAAAGTTGTGGTTTATTATCTTCAGCAATAAAGAAATCTATTTCTGGTTTAACCTCATACAATTATAAATATAATCCAAATTTTAAAAAGAAAAAGATTCCAAAAAAGAAACTTAATGGGAATGAATGGGCTGGAAATGGTTCTGGTGTAATTATATCAAAATCTGGACACATAATTACCAATCATCACGTGATTAAAGATGCAGAAAAAATTGAGGTTGAATTTATGTTAGACGATGAATTGCATAAATTTAATGCTGAAGTTGTTCAAGTAGATAAGGCAAATGATTTAGCGGTTCTTAAGATTTTTGATATGAATTTTGATGGGGTAAGTCAACCTCCTTATAATTTTAAATTCAGAGGTAGTGATGTAGGAACAAAAGTGTATGCTTTTGGTTATCCAATGGCTTTATCAATTATGGGTAAAGAAATTAAAGTAACTGATGGGATGATTAGTTCTAAATCTGGATTTGATGGGAACATTACTACATATCAAATTACAGCTCCAATTCAAGGAGGAAATAGTGGAGGTCCATTATTTGACGAACAAGCTAATTTAATAGGGATTAACTCCTCTGGAATAAGGAAAGATATAGCTGATAATGTTGCTTATTCTATTAAAACAAGTTACGTTTCAAATCTATTAGATGTTCTTCCAAAACGCATTGATTTGCCCTCTGGCACAAAACTTAAATCTTTACCTCTTACAGAACAGATTAAAGAAATATCTAAATATGTTGTTTTAGTTAAAGTTAAGTAATCAACGTAAATCTAATACTTAGATATTCTTGTAATTGAGTTAATTGAAATCAAAAAATGAAGAAGAAACTTAGAGCAATAGTAGAAGATAATACTACTAAAAAAGGAAAGTATTTTGATTATTTCATTCAACTTATAATAATTTTATCTTTAATTTCTTTTTCATTAGAGACATTGCCAAACATATCTGAGGAGTTTAGGTTAGTCTTAGAGAAGTTTGAATTTATAAGTATTGTAATTTTTTCGATTGAATACCTATTAAGAGTTTTAGTCACAAAAAAGCCAGTAAGCTACATCTTTAGCTTTTATGGAATTATAGATATTCTAGCAATCCTTCCTTTTTATTTAAATAGATTCTTAGACTTGCGTTTTTTAAGAGCTTTTAGAATTTTTAGAATATTTAGAGCACTTAAATTAATTAGATACAGTAAAGCTCTTAATAGATTCAATGTAGCTTTTAAAATAGTTAAAGAGGAATTGGTGTTGTTTTTTATTGTAATATTAATTATGCTTTTTATAGTGTCAGCAGGTATTTATTCTTTCGAAAATGAAGCTCAGCCAGAGGTTTTTAAATCTATTTTTCATAGTGCTTGGTGGTCTATTGTTACTTTAACAACTGTAGGTTATGGAGATGTTTATCCAATTACTTTAGGGGGTAAAATATTTACTTTTTTTGTACTTATTATTGGAATAGGTATTGTAGCTGTTCCAGCTGGACTAGTTGGCACAGCACTATCTAAAGCAAGAGAATTAGAGGATTAATTTTTTTTATTTAAAAAACTTAAATTAGATTATAATTCTAAATATACAAAAGCAAAAAATAGGAAAAAATATGAGTAATAATTTAGGAAACGTATTTGTAAGGTCGATAGTAAGAGAAGTTGGTAGAAACTATGGTAAATCAATTTCGAATGGATTAATGGGTAATTCACACTCAACACCTATAAGAGTTGTAGGAGGTTTGGGAGCTGGAACAGGAGGAAGAAATTATAAAAATAAGTTAGAAAAAATATGTAAAACTTGGGAGATTAAAGGGCCTACTGCGACCTTTAATGTTGCTCAGAATATTTACAAGGCTTTTTTTGACTTAGTGGATGAAGCTCAGTCTGATAATGTAGTAGACGTAAACGAGACTTTAGAATTAATGAAATCTTTTATAGATGCTAGAAAACAATTATTTAAGATAATAGATGCGTTAAAGCAATTAGGGAAAGAAGATTTAGCAAAAAAAGTTGATGAGCTAGATGATAGTATATTTGAGTTTTTTATTGAATTAGATGAGGGTTTTGTTTTGCCTGAGAGACCAACAGGACTTTTTAGTGGCAAGAAAAAAAAGCTTTGGGATGTTTACAAGGTAGTTAAAGATAACTTGCATAAGTGGACTGAAGCTTATAAAAATGCACAAGATTAACTTAAGTAAAAATGGTTAAAAAGAAATTAACTAATTAAACTTTTAAAGATTCGTTGACTAATAGTTGACTAAATAAAACCCCAACTACCTGTCAATAAGTTAGTTGAGGTTTTTTAAAGTGGAGACGCCGAGAATCGAACTCGGGTCCAAACAAGCAGCCAATAGGCTTTCTACATACTTAGTTCTTTCTTAATTTTCGACAAAAAACTGATTAAGAACAATCTGTTTTTAGCTTAACTTCTTAAGTTTCAAAAACCCGTCGAAGTAGCAGGTTTTCTATATTTACTTTTACGATGCCCAAAAGTGAAACGCCGTAAATCAAGGCTTTTCGTGGACATAAAGCTTTCACGCCTTGCGTGACTAGGCCAATCCTACTATAATTCGGATTAAGCAGCTAAAGCGTAGTTATCTTCGCCGTTTAAAAAGTTGAAATTAGGTTTAACGAGTGTTATTTCATAACTCGGTATGCTTACAAATTCACTGTCCTTGCTGTCAAAACCAGTCGTCCCCATTTTAACAATTTGGGCGTTACCAATCAAAAAAGATGGTCAGGATTTTCACTATATCTTTTTAACAAAAAAGTTAAAAAGGATGTCGTTGCAATCCTTAACGCAGCGCAAAAGTATAAAAAATACAGTTGCTTATCATTATAAATTCTAATATCTTCGAACAAATAATTAAGCACCAACAATTATGAAATTTGCCATTATAAAAGAACGTAAAAATCCGCCAGACAGAAGAGTTGTTTTTTCTCCAGAAAAATTAGTAGAATTTAAAACTCAATTTCCACAAGCAGACATTAAAGTAGAAAGTTCTAACATTAGAGTTTTTAATGATAATTCATATAAAGAAAGTGGTTTGCAAGTAGTTTCTAATATTTCTGATTCTGATGTTTTAATAGGAGTAAAAGAAGTGCCAATTGATGCTTTAATTCCGAATAAAAAATATTTTTTCTTTAGTCATACTATAAAAAAACAGCCTTATAACCGTAAGTTATTACAAGCCATTTTGGCTAAAAACATAGAATTATATGATCATGAAACAATTGTAAAAGAAAACGGAGAACGTTTAATTGGTTTTGGTCGTTATGCAGGTATTGTAGGTGCTTACAATGGTTTTAGAGCAATTGGTTTAAAAACAGAAACCTTTGCCTTGCCCAAAGCAGAAACATTAGAAAATCAACAGCAATTAATTAAAGAATTAAAAAACATTACGCTATCAAACATAAAAATATTACTAACAGGTAACGGTAAAGTAGCTTATGGCGCCAAAGAAATGTTAGATGCAATGCAAATTAAACAAGTTGATATTGATCAATATTTAACCCAATCTTTTACAGAGCCTGTTTATTGTTTGGCAGACGTTTTAGATTATAATAAACGCATTGATGGTAAAGTGATAGATAATTTTGATTTTTATAATCACCCAGAGAAATATGACTCTAATTTTATGCGTTTTGCAAAGGTTACAGATTTTTTTATAGCTGGTCATTTTTATGGTAACGGAGCACCTTATTTATTTACGAGACAAGATGCAAAATCAAAAAACTTTAATATACAATTTGTAGCCGATATTTCTTGTGATGTAGATGGCCCTGTGGCTTCAACGATAAAAGCATCTACCATTGCAGATCCTATTTATGGGTACAACCCAATAACAGAAAAAGAGGTGCATTTTAAAGAAAACAAAGCCATTGTTGTAATGTCTGTAGATAATTTACCATGCGAATTGCCTAAAGATGCGAGTGAAGGTTTTGGAGAATTGTTTTTACAACATGTAATTCCTGCTTTTTTTAATAATGATAAAGATGGCGTTTTAGAAAGAGCTAAAATGACAGAAAACGGACAACTTACTCCGCGTTTTTCTTATTTACAAGATTTTGTAGACGGTTTAGAATAATGATAAACGATAGACAATTTTTAATCGATGTAGCTAAGATGAAAATGCCTTTTGGTAAATACAAAGGTTCTTTTTTAATAGATTTACCAGAACATTATATTGTTTGGTATAAAAACAAAGGCTTTCCAACGGGTAAGTTAGGCAAGCAAATGCAACTGGTTTATGAACTTCAGTTAAATGGTTTAGAAGATATTGTAAGAGAAATTAGAAAAAAGTTTTAAGTATAATTTTATTTTCTAGTTACAACTCCATAGGTAATATGAGCTATTGCTAAGATAGAGATTGCTGCAGACCAGTAAGACGGAATTAAAAAACAAATTAGCGCCAAAAACAATCCTAAAGCCATTAATAGAAGTTTGTTTGTTTCTTTTTTACCTGTAAAAAGAAGTGTCAAAATACTGTAGAAAATTAAAAAAGCAGGAGTTATATATTTTATAAATCCCATTTTTGTTAGCGAAATTAAGACGACAAAACCAAAAATAAAAGTAGTACTATATTTAAGGACTGCTTTTTTTGTGTCAGGGTTCCAAAGTTTTAGATTTATTTTTTTGGCGGTTCTTTTTGCTTTAAAAAAGAAAGCTAAAGAGCTAAAAAGGAAAAAACTAATTAGAATTCCGATAATTAAAAACTCAATAATTTCTGCAGAAAGCATTCCTAAAGGATGATTGTCTGTTACAAAACCTGTTAAAATACTTTCAATTAAAAACCCTGCTAAAAATAAATAAGCGCCAATTAGAATACTGGTTATTCCATTAAAAGAAAAATGAAGTGAATTGTTATTTTTCATAATTGGTACTTTATTAAATCCTTCTATTCTTAGAGAAGATTATAAGTTATTGATGGTTTTTCTAATTGCAACAAGATTGGTTAGTAAGCCTTCTAAATTATCTAAATGCAACATGTTTGCACCGTCACTTTTTGCATGTGCAGGATCGAAATGAGTTTCTATAAACAGACCATCAACATTATTAACAATACCCGCTCTTGCAATTGTTTCAATCATTTCTGGTCTTCCACCCGTTACACCTTCGGTTTGGTTGGGTTGTTGCAAAGAGTGAGTTACATCTAGAATTGTAGGAGCAAAAGCACGCATTTCTGGAATTCCTCTAAAATCTACAATCATATCTTGATAACCAAACATGGTGCCTCTATCAGTAATCCATGCTTTATTAGAACCTACATCTTTTACTTTTTGTACTGCGTGCTTCATGGCACTCGGACTCATAAATTGTCCTTTTTTTAAGTTGACAACCTTACCCGTTTTTGCGGCAGCAACCACTAAATCTGTTTGACGAACCAAAAAGGCAGGTATTTGTAAAACATCTACGTATTGTGCTGCTTTTTCTGCATCAGATACCTCGTGAATGTCTGTAACTGTAGGCACATGAAAAGTTTCTGAGACTTTACGTAATATTTTTAAGGCTTTTTCATCACCAATTCCAGTAAAACTATCAATTCTACTTCTATTTGCTTTTTTAAAACTTCCTTTAAAAATATAAGGAATTTCTAATTTATCTGTAATTGTAATAACTTTTTCAGCAATACGCATCGCCATTTCTTCGCTTTCAATAGCACAAGGCCCACATAGTAAGAAGAAGTTGTTTGAATTTGTGTGTTTTATATTAGGTATCAGTGATAAATCCATCTTAAAAAAATTTTAACAAAAGTACAAAATATTATTTGCCAATGAATGATTATATTTAGCCTCTTAAAACAAATATAGATGAACAAAATAAACCTACTTTTTGTGCTTTTTGCAGTGTCTTTTTTTTCGTGTAAAGAAAATACCAATGCTCAAAAAACCAATAATAACCAAGCAGTAATAGATACAGTAATCGTTAAAAAACATTTGTATACACTTGCTTCTGATGAAATGGAGGGGAGAAAAACAGGAACTGCAGGAATAGAAAAAGCAGCTGTTTATATCGAAAATGAATTTAAACGAATAGGTTTAAAAACATACGATACTTTATCTGACTATCGACAAACTTTTACGTTTACAGATAGAAGGTCAAAAAAAGAACTTACAACCAGTAATATTATAGGTGTTTTAGAAGGAAAGACTAAAAAAGATGAAATTGTGGTGGTTTCTGCACATTACGATCACTTAGGAATATCAAAAAAAGAAGGGCAATTAGATAGTATTTATAATGGTGCAAATGATGATGCTTCTGGAGTAACAGGTGTTTTGGCCCTAGCAGAATATTTTAAGGCAAAAGATAATAATGAAAGAACGATTCTTTTTGTTGCTTTTACTGCAGAAGAAATGGGTTTAATTGGTTCTACTCACTTTGGGAAAGGTATTGATGTTAGTAAGTTTATAGCCGGAATCAATTTAGAAATGATAGGTAAAACACCAAGTTTTGGTCCAAATACAGCATGGTTAACAGGATTTGAAAGAAGTGATTTTGGTAAAATAGTTCAGAAAAATTTAGAAGGTTCTGGCTATACACTTCATCCAGATCCGTATAAGAAATTTAATTTATTTTTTAGATCAGACAATGCTTCTTTGGCAAGATTAGGCGTTCCTTCGCATACATTTTCTACATCACCAATAGATACAGATACAGACTACCACAATGTTTCTGATGAAGTAGAAACGTTAGATGTGGCCGTAGTTACAGAAACCATTAAGGCAGTTGCCAAAGGAACAGCAAGTATTATTAGCGGTAAAGATACTCCTACAAGAGTCGTGTTAGAAGAAAAGTAATAAATTATAAAATACATTTGTCGCTATTATAGCAAGCTTTTGTATTTTTACCTTTCATAAATTTTTTTGATGAACATACATTTTATAGCTATTGGTGGAAGTGCTATGCACAACTTAGCCATTGCTTTACACCAAAAAGGATATCACGTTTCTGGTAGTGATGATACAATACATAATCCGTCTAAATCTCGTTTAGAAAAATATGGGTTATTACCCGATGAGTTTGGATGGTTTCCTAGTAAAATTGATGCAAATTTAGATGCAATCATTTTAGGGATGCATGCTAAAAAAGACAATCCAGAATTATTAAAAGCACAGAGTTTAGGGCTAAAAATCTATTCTTATCCAGAGTTTTTATATGAGCAGTCTAAAGATAAAACGAGAGTTGTAATTGGTGGTTCTCATGGAAAAACAACCATAACTTCTATGATTTTACATGTTTTAAACTATCATGAAAGAGAGGTAGATTATATGGTTGGCGCTCAATTAGAGGGCTTTGAAACAATGGTGCATTTAACAAAAGACAACGATTTTATTGTTTTAGAAGGAGATGAGTATTTAAGTTCGCCTATAGACATGCGCCCGAAATTTCATCTATACAAACCTAATATTGCTTTATTAAGTGGTATTGCTTGGGATCATATCAATGTTTTTCCAACCTTTGAGAATTATGTAGAACAATTTAAAATTTTTACAGATTCTATGATTAACGGCGGTATGATGGTTTATAATGAAGAAGATACCATTGTTAAAGAGGTTGTAGAATCATCTAACAATCACATTAAAAAATATCCTTACAAAACACCAAATTACTTTATAGAAGACGGAACCACTTTTTTAGAAACTTCTGAAGGTAATTTACCGTTAGAAATTTTTGGGGAACACAATCTTCAAAATTTAGCGGGTGCAAAGTGGATTTGTCAGCATATGGGCATTGATGAAGACGATTTTTATGAAGCCATTGCCGACTTTAAAGGAGCAAGTAAAAGATTAGAGAAAATTATTGAAAGTAAAGACACTGTTATTTTTAAAGATTTTGCACACAGCCCAAGTAAAGTAGCGGCTACAACAAAAGCGGTAAAAGAGCAGTATGGCAATAGAACTGTTTTGGCTTGTTTAGAGTTGCATACTTATTCTAGTTTAAATGCTACTTTTTTAGAAGAATACAAGAGCGCTTTAGATGCAGCAGATAAAGCAGTGGTTTTTTATTCGCCAGATGCTGTAAAAATAAAACAGTTAGAAGCAGTAACAGCGAAACAAATTGCTACCGCTTTTGAAAGAGACGATTTAATTATTTATACAAACCCAACAGAGTTTAAAGAATTTTTATTTAATGAAAACTTAAAAAACTCGGCAGTTGTATTAATGAGTTCTGGTAATTATGGTGGCTTAGATTTTGATGAGGTAAAAACCTTGGTTTAGTCTTTAAAAATATTAGCAACCGCTTCAATCATTTTGTTGTTATTAGAGTAAGTAAGTTGATAGCAGTTTAAGTTAGAAAACCATTCTAAAAATATGGCTGCATTTTCTTCTTTTTTAGACAACCAAGAATCTGGAACTAACTGTTGAAATGCATCAATTTTAGAAATTTTATGACACGTAAGCGCTGCATCTTTTTCATATTTGATAAAAACCAAATCGTTACAGGGCAAATGCGCAAAGAAATTAGTGTTATTTGGTTTTAAGTAACGAACAATTTTATTCAATTTTTTAAAATGATATTCTGCAGTTGTTTCTAACTCTGGGTAGAGCGGTAATAAGGTTTGTAAACTGCTTTTTTTGATTGATATTGCTGCCGGAAAACTATATACTTCTTTATTTTTAACATCGATAGGCACAAAATCGTCTGCCAAACAAGTATATCCATTTGCTTGTAGTAAAGACAATGAAGTGCTTTTTCCGTTGCCAGAATCGCCTAAAAATAACACCGCTTTTTTATGATTACTTACTGCTGATGCATGAAAAACACCCATCCATTCATCTTCTTCCTTTTGATGAATTTTTTGAATAAACTCCATTGAAAACTTTCCTTGAAAATAATGGACTTCAGTATGATTCCAGCTTCCAATAAAATTATGATCAACATATAAATAAATGAAGTCATTGGCTATAAAAACATCAAATTGATGGTTAAAAGAAGAACTAGTATCAATGTCTAAATGAGCAAATTTTGGATGTACAAGAGATAGTTCTTTTTCGCTTAAATAGTTGATTTTAAAAACAGTATTATTAACCTGATAGTGTTTTGTGTATGCAAATAGATTTGGTCTTGCTATTTCTTCAGATTTTATCGATTCTTTAGAAGAAACATCAGCATCTGTGTCTGTTAAGTTTTTTTTTAGTTCTAAAATAAAGTTGATGGTTTCATCTAATGGTAATGAAAATGTTTTAGAGACTTCTTTTGCAATTTCAGTAACCAATACATTGTTATTTAACTGTTTTAAAATTGCCGCAGTAGTGTTTTCTAAAACTAGATATTGATTTTTATTTTTAAACCAAGCTATGGTTTTATTTTCTACTTTTTTGTATTGTATTTCTGTCTTTTTTGTCATCAAAAATAAAAGTAACTATTTTAGGATGCTTAGAAAATAAATATTGATAAAAATTTTAGAAGAAAAGAATTTCTTAGTTTTTGCGCCAAAAAAATGGCGTAAATAAAATAAGCACTGTAAAAAGTTCTAGACGCCCTATTAACATCAAAAAAGAGCAAAACCATTTAGCAGCATCTGTTAAATGAGCATAATTATCTACAGGACTTACAGAGCCAATAGCTGGGCCAATATTACCTAAAGATGAAGCTGCAGCACCTAACGCAGACATAAAATCTAACCCAAATAAAGTAAGGGTAACAGATGATATGATAAAGATTAACATGTAGATAATAAAAAAAGAGAGAATGTTAAATACAATCGATTTATTTACTGCTTTACCGTCATATCTTACGGGTATAATAGCGTTTGGGTGTAATGATTTTTTAAATTCTAAAAAACTATTTTTTAGCATTACAATATGCCTTACAACCTTAACACCACCACTTGTAGAGCCTGCAGAACCACCTGTAAAAAAGAGTGCAAAGAAAATACCGGTTGCAAAGAAATTCCACATTGTAAAATCTGCAGAAACAAAACCTGTAGTTGTAACTACAGAGCTAACCATAAATAATGCATGCCTAATGGCGCTTTCTGCCTTACCAAAAACCATTGGGTGTGCAATAGTAGTTTGCAAGTTTGGGTCTTGAAAAAAGTAAATAATCAAGGTTATAATTACGGCAACACTGATTGTACCAAAAAAATAGTATTTAAACTCTTCACTTTCAAATACTTTTTTCACTTTACCTTTTAAAGCAAAATAAGTAAGTACAAAATTGGTGCCTGCAATTAGCATAAAAAGTATAATAATATATTGCACAAATGGCAGATGATTGTAAAACGCGACACTGTTGTTTTTTGTAGAAAAACCACCAGTACTCATGGTAGACATTGCGTGGTTTATAGCATCAAACCAAGTCATGCCAGCTATTTTAAGTAATAAAAATTGCGTTAATGTTAGCACAACGTATATTAAATACAATCTTTTGGCCGTGTCTGTTATTCTTGGGTGTAATTTATCTGCAGAAGGACCAGGTGCTTCGGCCATAAAAAGTTGCATACCACCAATACCAAGCAAAGGTAAAATAGCAATGGTTAAAACAATAATTCCCATTCCGCCAATCCAATGAGTGGCACTTCTCCAAAATAAAATGCCTTTGGGCATTATTTCAATATCTGTTAAAATAGAAGATCCGGTGGTAGAGTATCCAGAAATAGTTTCAAAAAAAGCATTACTTATATTTGGGATTGCACCCGAAAGAAGGTAAGGTAACATGCCTGTAATAGATAAGGTTAACCAACCTAAGGTTACAATTAAATAACCTTCTTTTTTTTGAATAGAGGTGCTTTCTGGTTTGTTAAAAAAATAAAGTAATAAACCGGTGGTTACAGTAACAATTCCTGCACTTAAAATACCCCATTTTGCATTTTCATCATTATAAAAACTAAAAGGAGCAGCTATAAACATAAATAAACCGTTTAAGATTGCTGTAATACCTAAGAAGCGGAAAATTATTTTTGTGTTTAAAGCAGTCATTAGGTTATTTAAATAAGCGTTCTACTGTGCTAATTGCTTCTGGTAAACAGAATACAATTACTTTATCACCTGTTTCTATTTGTATGTTACCAGCAGGCATAATAGCTTTTTCATCTCTTATAATTCCGCCAAAAACTGCTTCTCTTGGGAAGCGTAATTCTTTAATAGGAAGTGCTGTTACTTTGGCACCTTTTTTTACTTCAAACTCAAAAACTTCAGCATCAATATTGTGTAAATTTGCTAAGGCTAAGATTTCTCCTTTTCTTATATGTCTAAAGATATTACTAGCGGCAATTAGTTTTTTATTGATTAAAGACTCAATACCAATGGTTTGAGAAATATCAATATAATCCATATTTTCTACCAAAGCAATGGTCTTTTTTACACCTTTAGATTTTGCGACCAAGCAAGACATTATGTTGGTTTCCGAGTTGCCAGTTACGGCTATAAAAGCATCTGTATCTCTAATGTTTTCTTCTTCTAAGAGTTCTAAATCTCGCCCATCACCATTGATAACTAAAGTGTTATTTAGTGTTTCTGCTAAAAACTCTGCTTTTTCTCTATTTTTTTCAATTAGTTTAACCTTAAAATTATCTTTACAAAGGTTTCGTGCAGTTTTTTCTCCAATACTACTTCCGCCAAGGATCATTACATTTTTTATGTGGTACTGTTTTCTACCAATAATAGGGTACAAGTCTTTCATACTATAATTAGGTACACAGAAATATACTTGGTCGTCTAATTGGTATTTGGTATCTCCTCTGGGGATAATTGTTTGAGAAACACCTTGTCTTTTGATGGCAATTGTAGTAAAATCTATACTAGAAAACTGTTGTTTTACTTCTTTAACTGTTAAATCTAAAATAGGCGATTGGTAGGTTAATGGAGTTCCCATAACATTAAATAAACCACTTTCAAAAGCAACAGTATCATTAAAAGAAGATTGGTTTAGTAACATTTTTATTTCGTTAGCAGCTAGTTCTTGAGGAGAAATCATAAAATCTAACCCAAACTGCTGAAAATCTACCTCACATTCATTTAAAAATTCTGAATTATCAATACGAGCAATTGTTTTTTTAACACCTAAAGATTTTCCGATAACAGAAATTGTAAAATTAGTGTTTTGACTATCGGTTACTGCAATTAATAAATCTGCAGATTCGATTCCAATTTCTTTTAAAAGTTTGATTGAAGTAGCATCTCCTTTTTTGGTAATAACGTCTAAATGGCTATTAATGTATTCTAGCTTATCACCATCAAAATCTATAATGTACGTATCTTGAGATTCGTAAGAGAGAAGTTTAGCTAAGTGAAAACCTACGTCTCCAGCTCCGGCTATTATAATTTTCATATGTTAAAATATAGAAATAAAGTACAAATATATAAAGAGTTTTGTTGTTAATGAAGATAAAACCAAGTTTTAAGGTGGTTCTTACAAATTATAATTCCTTTTTGTATTTTTATAAAAAAGAATATGGATAAGTTAACTATAAAACATTGGGCATTAAATGATAGACCAAGAGAAAAGATGGTTGCTAAAGGAAGAGAATCTCTTTCTGATGCCGAACTTGTTGCCATTCTTATTGGCGCTGGTAATAAACAAGAAAGTGCTGTTAGCTTAAGCAAACGTATTTTAGCAAGTGTAAATAACAATTTAAATGAATTGGCTAAAATGACTATTAAACAGCTAACAACTTTTAATGGTATTGGCCCAGCAAAAGCAATTTCTATTATTACAGCAATTACTTTAGGCAAAAGATTACAAGTAGAAAGTGCAATGATAAAACCAAAAATTTCTAGTAGTAAAGCCGTTTTTGAGATGATGCAACCAAAAATAGGTAATTTACAACATGAAGAATTTTGGGTGTTATTTTTAAATAATTCTAATAAAGTACTGCATACATTACAATTAAGTAAAGGTGGTTTAACAGCTACTATTGTAGATATAAGAATGCTATTTAAAAAAGCATTAGAACTTTTGTCGGTTGGTATCATTATTTGTCACAATCATCCTTCAGGTAAATTATTGCCTAGTGTTGCAGACAAAAATTTAACATCAAAAATAAAAACTGCCGCAGAAACCCTAGATATAAAGTTGCTAGATCATTTAATAATAACCGAAAAAGCGTATTTTAGCTTTGCAGATGAAAAATTAATTTAATTTTTTATTTAAATCATTGTTACTCAATTGTTATTGCAATACTACTTTAAATGATCTTAGTTTACACACATAAAATAACTCCTCGAGTTCAGTATATTTTTAAGCATATTTTAACAAGAACGTTATCTATTTCTGTTAATTTTACAACAAAAATAGAAGATTTTGTTGCCCATAACGGACCTAAATTAAGCTATACAAAAACTCCTTTAGGGAATGAATTTTTTGTAAAAAGCAATTCCCTTTTGTTTGAACAAGGAGTTAATGACATAGATATTACAATTCAATATTGGGATACTGTTCCTTGTTTTTTTAAAACAGGAACAAAATCATCCATTCCTTTTGATATTTTTGCGGCTAGTTTTTATCTTATTTCTAGGTATGAAGAGTATTTACCGCATGTAAAAGATACCCATGGTAGATTTACTGCAGAGCAAAGTTTGGCATTTAAATATCGCTTTTTAGAGAAGCCTGTTGTAGATATTTGGGCCTTTAAATTATTGGAGATATTAAAAATTAAGTTTTCTGATTATACTTTTAAAGAAAGAGCGTATCAATATATATCAACCATAGATATTGACAATGCCTATGCATACAAACATAAAAGTTTGATAAGAAACATTGGCGGTTTTATAAATGATATTGTACAATTTAAGTTTTTAAATTTATGGAATCGGTTTGCAGTAACCTGTGGGTTTAAAAAAGATCCGTTCGATACTTTTAACCAGATATTATCATTAAAAAAAGAAAAAAACATTAGAACACTTTTTTTCTTTTTAGTGGCAGATTATACCACATTCGATACCAATGTGTCTGCTTCTAAAAATAAATTTAGATTGCTAATTAAAGAAATGGTAGATTATGCAAGGGTAGGGTTACACCCTTCTTATTTTACAATGAATGATGCCAGTTTATTAAAAAAAGAAAAAGAACGATTAGAAGGTATTGTTAATATGCCAATCAAGAGATCTAGACAGCATTATTTACGAGTTAGCATTCCGGAAACATATCAAAATTTAATAGATTTAGAAATCGAAGAAGACTATTCTATGGGGTATGCGAGCAATATAGGTTTTAGAGCCAGTACTTGTACACCATTTTATTTTTATGATTTAGATTTTGAAATTCAAACCCCTTTAAAAGTTTTTCCATTTGCCTTAATGGATACTACTTTAAATGATTATATGAAGTTAACACCAAGGCAGTCTTTGGGTAAAATTAGAGATTTAAAAAATGAAGTAAAAGCAGTAAATGGTACTTTTGTTACACTTTTTCATAACGAGAGTTTAAGTGATTATTTACGTTGGAAAGGTTGGAAAAGATTGTATGACTCTATGATTAAAATAGCCATCTCTTAATGATTAAATACGTAAAAAGAAAAGATTTAGATATTGATAAATACAATGCTTGTGTAGAAAATTCTGTACAGTCTAGAATTTATGCATTTTCTTGGTATTTAGATATTGCAGTAGATAATTGGGATGCTTTAGTTTTAGATAATTATAAAGCAGTAATGCCAATACCATGGCGTAAAAAGTATTTTATTAAGTATGTTTATTTACCAAGATGGACTTTGCAGTTAGGTATATTTAGTGTCGATACAAACTTAAAAATAGATATTTTTTTAGATTATATATTCCAAAATTTTAAATTTGTAGAATTACGGATGAATACTAATAATTTTTTTAAGAATAATCCAACTAAAAGAATTACCAGGAAAATGCAGTTGCTATCATTAATTGATGGGTATAATACTATTTATTCTAATTACAGAAAAGATAGAAAAAAAGATCTACAGAAGGCAAACAAGAATCTCCTTACAGCTAAATGGGGAGATACACCAAATAATTTAATAACTCTTTTTAAAAATAATGTGGCAACCAAAATGAAAAAGTTACCACAAAAAGATTATGATAGTTTATTAAAAATAATTACAATTTGTAATGATAAAAATATAGGTGAAATTTTATCTATTTATAATGATAACGAGGTACTTGTAGGTGCTGTGTTTCTTCTGAAACATAAAAAAACTGTTACAAAAGTTGTTTCATCTACAGATTTGAAAGAAAGAAATAAAGGAGTAAACACTTTTATGATTGATAAAATCATAAATAAGTATCAAACTAACTTTGATATTTTTGATTTTGGGGGTTCATCAATTGATAGTATTGCAAAATTTTCTAGAAGTTTTAATGCTGTAGATGTAGAGTATGATTTAATAAAGCATAATAACTTACCCATGATGTTTAAAGTTTTTAAACAGTAGTATTAATAATTATTTATTATTTTTAGATGAGTTTAAAAGAATTGTGTTTTAGATTTAATTTTTTCTACAAACTTTTACCTGTTCATTTTTTAATGAAGTTGGCAAATAAATCGATGATATTACCTTTCTATCATTTTGTTAATGATGGGGAAAATAGATTAACCCGTAATCTATATCAGTCCAAAACTAAAAAACAGTTTATAGAAGATATTCAATATTTAAAAACTCACTTTACAGCTTTGTCAATTAATGATTTACAGTTAAAGAAACATTCTAAAAACAACTTTAGATTTATACTATCTTTTGATGATGGATTAGCTAATTTTTACAATGTTGTTGCGCCAATATTATTAGAAGAAGAGGTCTATTGTATTAATTTTTTAAACTCTAGTTTTATTGATAATAAAGAATTATTTTACAGGTATAAGGTAAATATATTAATTGAACTTATGCTTAAAATAAAGTTGTCAGAAACTAAGAAAGAAAGCATTATTAAATTATTAGAATTAAAAAAATTCAATAAAAAAGATATTTTTAAATTCTTAAGAAACGCATCGATACACCAAACAACTACTTTAGATACATTTGCCGAGATTGTTGAGGTGTCTTTTTCTGATTTTTTAGAACAAGAAAAACCTTATATGTCTAAAAATCAAATTCTTGAATTAAAGAATAAAGGTTTTGGTTTTGGAGCGCATAGTAAAAATCACCCAAGGTATTCTCAACTAAACTTAAAAGATCAGTTAAAAGAAACTTTAGAAAGTTTATTAGAAATTAACGACCTGTTTAGTTTAAAAAATAACTTTTTTGCATTTCCATTTTCTGATGATGGGGTTAAAAATGAGTTTTTTGAAATCATTGTTAAAGAAAAAATGTTAACTTTTGGTAGTTCAGGGTTAAAAGATGATGAAATTGAGACTCATTATCAAAGAATTCCAATGGAATTTAACACTATTTATAGTGCTGAAACAATTATAAAGGGAGAACTAATTTACTATATATTAAAGAAATTAATAGGCAAGCATAAAACTAAAAGAAAATAACTGTAGCACTTTATTTTTTAAAACCTAAAAAGCTGTCAAATCTTGTAGGTGTTTTTTTGTTAAAAACAGTTTCTGAAAATTTTTCTGTATAAGGTTCTTTTTGCTTAATCACTTTACAAGGATTGCCAACTGCAATACTATTGCTAGGAATGTCTTTGTTAACTAAAGAATTAGCACCAATAATAACATTGTTGCCAATAGAAACTTCTGGTAAAACAGTACTGTTTGCTCCAACCCAAACATTATTTCCAATCGTAATTGGCTTTCCTTTTATATGTTTTCTTAAATTATTGCTTTCATGGTTCGATGAAATAATGGCTACACCTGGGCCAAGTTCTATATTAGAACCAAATACAATACCATTGTTTGCCTGAATATAATTATTTAGATTATCTCCAGGATCACACAATATTCCTTTACTAATTTTTTCTGGGCAATGTACTTTTGAAGTAAAATGAACAGGCCATTTTACTTTTGGATTCAATCTAAATAATTTTTGAGGAATTAAATAATGAAAAAATAAAATATAATACCTCTTATAACCATATTTAGGGCGATAATACTTGGGGTAATAACGATTTATAATCCAACCAAAAAAAAGAAAATCTAATTTTTTAAACATTATTTTTAGAGAGTTTTTTTAAATGATTTAAAAAATAAAATAACAAAAACACATAACCTATACCACCAAAAATAGCAAGAATAAGTATAGTAATTGTAATGTTATTATATAAAAAGCCAAAATAGATAGCCATTAAATTAATTAAAAATAAATAACTATTAAAAATTAAACCTTGTAAGTTTTTATTAAGAACAACAATTAAACTACTAATTGGGTTAAAAGATGTTCTTGCAAATATAAGAATAGATAAAATTAAGGTATAAAGCCTTAAGTTATTCCACTTTTCTAAAAAATATAGTTCTAAAATATGCATACCAATTGTGTTTATAATTATCAATAGAATAATCATAATTCCAAGGTTAGTAATAACAATATTTTTTGTAAGATTAAATAATTTTTGTTTGTTATCTAATAAAAGTTCTGATGATCTTTGAAAAAAAACTTTTGATATAGAAGATGAAATTAAAGACAATGGACTGGATAAGATTTTAATACTAAAAAAATAAACACCTGCTTCTTTTGGTCCAAAAAAAGTAAGAATTAAAATGGGCATTAAATTATTTGCAAGACTATTTAAGGATGTAGAGGGTAGCAGATATTGAACAATTGTATTATTTTCTGTTATTCCTCTTTTAATTTCTTTAAAATTAATTTTTAAAATTTCGTTTCTGTTTTTTGACAGATAAAAACTTAAAATTATTAATTGAGAAATTATAAAACCAATGATTAACCCAAGTAAGCTAAAATAGTAATACAAAAGGTATTGCATTATAATATTACTAATTATTAAAAATACCTTAGTGTTAGAAATAATAGAAAATTCTTTTTTAAAGGTAAATAAACTTTCGTTTATTAAATTGTAAGTATATATAATACAGCCAATTGAGCTAAGAATAATTATTGTAATCCCAATTTTATCTAAAAAAAAATATTTAGAGATTAAAAATACTATTAGAGAAATACCAATTGTTAAAAAAGGAGTTAGTAGAATTAAAAAATTAAACCAGTTATTACTTTCTCTTTTATTTTTTGCAATTACTATGCATTTGTCTAACTGTAATGTGGCTACAATAGATATTATACTAAGAATACTCATAAAAACTCCAAAAATACCATATGCTTCTTCACCATAAATTTTAGCTAAAAAGATGGCACCAATTACTGCAATAATTTGTGCAATTACAGATCCTCTAAACATTATAAGAATGTTCTTATAAAAAAAAGGTAATGGTTTTTTATGTATTTTAGTCTTCAATTAGTTTATTTGTTCAAATATAATGTAAATGAAAAATATAAAACATGTTTTCTTTGATTTAGATCATACCCTGTGGGATTTTGAGAAAAATTCTGATTTAACTTTCGAAAAAGTATTTAAGAATAACAAGATAAATGTAAACTTAAATGATTTTTTAAAAGTTTACAAACCTATTAATTTTACTTATTGGAGGTTGTTTAGAGACGAAAAAGTATCAAAAAAAGAGTTAAGATATGGCAGATTAAAAGAAACTTTTGATGCAATAAACTATGCCATTTCTGATGCTTTAATTGATAAAATTGCAGACGATTATATCGAGTTTTTAGCAGATTTTAATTACCTTTTTGATGGAGCAATAGAAATTTTAGAGTATCTAAAAAAGCGATACCAACTTCATATTATTACCAATGGATTTAAAGAAATTCAGCATAAAAAGATAAAAAATTCTAACATAGACCATTATTTTGAAACCATTGTTACTTCTGAGTCTGTAGGTGTAAAAAAACCAAACTCAAAAATATTCAAGCATGCTTTACAAATTGCCAATGCTTTAATTGAAAATTCGGTAATGATTGGCGATAGTTTAGAAGCGGACATAAATGGCGCTTTGGCTATTGATATGCAAGCGATCTATTGTAATTTTGAGTTAGAAACAGCGTCAGTTCAATCAGAGAATTTTATAACTGTAAACTCTTTATTAGAAATTAAACAATACTTATAATATACCCTTATTTTGATTAAAAATAGGTAGTACCATTTCATTTTTAGATATTAGCAATACTAACTTTAGTTTCAATTAAACATAGATACCGATGCTTAAACATATAAAATTTCTTCTTTTACTATTTATAATACCTTCTTTTTATGCACAAAATACGGTTAATGACTATCAGTATATTATTGTGCAACAAAGATTCGATTTTTTAAAATCTTCAGATCAATTTCAGACAAGCTCACTAACTAAGTTTCTATTCGAAAAAAAAGGTTTTACCGTTTTTTTAAGTGAAGAAGCGTTGCCAAATTCTATACAAGAAAATAGGTGTATGGCACTTAATGCTTCAGTTACAGATAACTCGAGTATGTTTACTGTAAAAAATAGCATTGTTTTAAAAGATTGTTATGGTAAGGTTTTGTTTACTTCAGAAGAGGGTAGAAGTAAAGAGAAAGATTTTAAAAAGTCATATCATAAGGCAATTCGAGCAGCTTTTGACACTATGACAGACATAGAATATAATCCAACGGCTAAAGAAACAACAGCAGTAGTAACAGAAAAAAAAGTAAGTGTTGTTTTACCAATTAAAAAGACCACCAAAGTGTTAACAGAAATGGTTGCTATAGATGATAAAAAGACAGAAACTTTAACCAAAAAGGATATTGAAGTTTCTAATACGTTGTATGCCCAGCAAATTAATAATGGATATCAGTTAGTAAATACACAACCTGTAGTTGTTTTTAAAATATTAAAAACAAGTTTAAATGATGTTTTTGTAATCGAGAATAAGAATGGAGTTTTTTATAAAGAAAATGATATTTGGATAGCCTCTTATTATGAAAATAATATTTTAGTTGTTAAAAAGTTTCAAGTTAAATTTTAATACTTATATTTTTTCCATTTATTTTTTAAAATTTCTCTAAAGCTATTTTCTCTGGCATTGTTAGAAGGTTCATAAAACTTTGTTCCAGTAATTGTTTCTGGTAAGTATTCTTGATCTACAAAGTTACCGTCATAATTATGTGCGTATTTATATCCTTTACCATACGCTAAATCTTTCATTAATTTTGTAGGTGCATTGCGTAAGTGGAGCGGAATTGATAAATCACCTGTTTGCTTAACCAGTTCTTGAGCCTCATTTATTGCCATATAAGATGCATTACTTTTTGGCGAATTTGCTAAGTATATTGAACACTGACTTAAAATGATTCTAGATTCTGGATTTCCTACTACTGAAACAGCCTGAAAAGTATTGTTTGCTAAAATTAATGCCGTCGGATTTGCATTGCCAATATCTTCAGAAGCAGCAATTAATAAACGTCTGGCAATAAATTTAACATCTTCGCCACCCTCTAACATTCTAGCCAACCAATAAACAGCTGCATTTGGGTCGCTACCTCTTATAGATTTAATAAATGCAGATACAATATCATAATGTTGTTCACCCGTTTTATCATACCTAACAGTATTTTTTTGAATTTTAGTTAACACAAATTCGTTTGTTATGGTAATTTCTTGATCATCAGCAACCAATAGCTCAAAAATATTTAATAGTTTTCTAGCATCACCACCAGAAACTTGTAATAATGCTTCTGTTTCTTTGAGCGTAATTTTTTTTCTTGATAAGATAGTATCTTCTTTTATAGCTCTGTTTAAAAGTGCTACTAAGTCTTCTTTATCAAAAGAATTTAAAATGTATACTTGGCATCTAGAGAGTAGGGCAGGTATTACTTCAAAACTTGGGTTCTCTGTGGTAGCACCGATTAACGTAACCCAACCTTTTTCTACAGCGCCCAAAAGTGAATCTTGTTGAGATTTGCTAAATCTATGAATTTCGTCAATAAATAAAATAGGGTTTTTTGTAGTAAATAAACCTCCGCTTTTTTTTGCCTTTTCGATAACTTCTCTTACTTCTTTTACACCAGAATTTATTGCGCTAAGTGTATAAAATGGCCTTCCAGAAGTAGTTGCAATAATATTTGCTAAGGTTGTTTTGCCAATACCTGGTGGTCCCCATAATATTAAAGACGGAATTATTCCTTTTGTAATAAGATTTGTTAAAATACCATTTTTACCAACCAAATGTTGCTGACTTATATAGTCTTCTAATTTTTTAGGTCTTATTCTTTCTGCCAAAGGTTCATTCATATCGTAAAAATAATAAAGTTTTCTGTCAATTTTTGTAAAAATATTATTTGGTGCTATTTTTGATTTCATTATTCTATGAAACAAGCAGATCAATTTAAACCTAGTAAATCTTTTCTTCTTTTACCAATAGTTTTTATACTAGTCATTTGGTTTATTTATTGGGTAGAAATTTATTATGGATTTAACTTTAATAAATTTGGAGTTTTTCCAAGGTCTTTTAAAGGTTTACAAGGAGTTGTATTTACTCATTTTATTCACAGCAACACAAATCATCTTTTTAATAATTCGGTTCCTTTATTTGTGCTTTTATCAAGTTTGTTTTATTTCTATAAAGAAGTTGCTTATAAGGTGTTATTTATTGGTGCGCTTTTAGTAGGTTTTCTAACTTGGACATTTGCAAGAGAATCTTATCATATTGGCGCTAGTGGTCTTGTTTACCTACTTTTTAGCTTTGTTTTTTTTAGTGGTATTATAAAAAAACATTACAGATTAGTTGCCTTATCACTCATTATTATATTTTTATACGGCAGTATTATTTGGTATGTTTTACCAATTAAAGAAGGTGTTTCTTGGGAAGGGCACTTGTCTGGTTTTATTGTTGGCCTCTGCTTTGCTATTGTTTTTAGAAATAAAGGAATTCTAAAAGAAGAACATCAATTTAAAGAAACAGCATTCGATTTACTTTTTGATGAAAATGGCAATTATATACCACCTCAAAAAGAAGAAAGTGTGGAAGAAAACAATTAGTTTAAACGTTGTCTTACCGTTTCGTATAAAAATGCTCCGCAAGCAACAGAAACATTTAATGAGGCAATATCACCTAATAAAGGCAATTTCGCTTTATAATCTACCATTTTTAGTATAGACGGGTTAACACCTCGATGTTCAGATCCCATAACAATAGCAATGGATTGTTTTAAGTTGATGTCATACAAAGAACTTTCTGTTTTTTCTGTGGCAGCTACTGTCTTAATATGGCTAGCTTGTAGTAAAAACAAGGCATCTTTAATATGATCTACTTTACAAATAGGTATTTTAAAAGCAGCACCCGCAGAAGTTTTAATAGTTTCTGCATTTACAGGAGCACTTCCATTTTTTTGAATGATAATACCGTTTACACCCGTACATTCTGCAGTTCTTATAATTGCACCAAAGTTTCTTACATCAGACAGTTGATCTAACAATAGAAATAAAGGTGTTTTATTACTTGCAATTGTTTTTTCTATAAGTCCTTCTAAATCATAAAATTCGATAGGAGAAATTTGTGCAACCGCACCTTGGTGATTACTTTTTTTAGACAACCGATCTAATTTTTCTACAGGTACAATACTTGTGGTTAGGTTATTTGTTTTAATTAATTTATTCAATTCATAAAACAATTCTCCTCTTAACCCTTTTTGTAGGTATATTTTATTAATACTAGAGCCACTTTCTATAGCTTCTATAATTGCTCTAATTCCAAAAATATTTGTTGTAGTTGTATTCTCTGTTGTCATGTTGCAAATGTATGTTAATTATCGAATATAATAACAAAAAAAACCACCTCTAAAAGAGGTGGTTTGAAATAATATTATTAAATATTATTTTATTTTCTTGTTATTATATAATATTTTCTTGTAGTTTTTATTTTGCTCGATCTTTTTACCGATAAGAGCATTTCTCTTATCTATATCTTCAGCAGATGGTCTAGCATAAGTACCTATTCTAGTATACGAATAGTCAATGTCACTATATGCAACAGATGTAGATGCTATAGCTACACTTAAATAGTGATTAATTGTTCCAGCTTCAACATTATAATTACCTGGATCAGGGTTTACCGTTCCAGCAACATAATGTGTCCAATTAGAAGGGAATCCTCCATTAAATTCATCAAAGCTTCCAGCAGCTTGTACTTCATCTAAAATAGCCAAATTACCAGATTCTCCAAATTTAATTTTTAAATTTTCTGGATGTGGATATCCATAATCACTTAAAGGAGAATAAAGATTTATTCCTAATAATGTAGTACCCGTTGGATCTGAAGGGTCTAATTTTAATTCAAATTCTCCACTTGTAGGTAAAAATAAACCAGCATTACCTGTATAGAAATCTTCTAAAAATCCACCCCAAAAAGTTGTATCATAGTTGTAAGTACCAACCATAAGTGCTGCAGATTCAGGAGCAGTAAATATCCTTGTACTAAAGTAATGATTTAGACCAGATAAAGATGCAACACTTTTACCTGCATTATCTTTAAACGTTCCTTCATCCCATGTTACTACTATAAAATCATCTGGCGCAAAAGTACCATGATTTTCAATAACAATAGTTGTTCCGTCAGAAGCAAAGTTGTCAGCACCATTTACTGTTATAGTTCTACTTCCAAAAAATCCTGTAAAAGTAACATCGCCTCCTTGATAAGTTACAGGTTCAGAAAACTTTAAAACTACAGGAGCAAATGGACTAATATCTGCAGACTGAAAAGATGGATTTGAATCATCTCTTAAAAATTCTGGAGCAGCTGTATCTGGTGTTGTAACTGTTAATTTTGTTACAGTTTCTGAGATAAAGTTGTCTGAACTTTTATGGATTGCATATACATCGTAGCTGTAAGATCCAAAAATATTGCTATCTATAGTGATATCCACTGGTGTAGAACCATCTACATCAAAATCGTCTGCTTGTATAAATCCACTTCCACCATGAACATCAGTAGATGACGGAGCAGGTGTACCTGCTGCTACTACCGCATAGTAAGCTTTACCTACAGATGTAGGTGTATAAGTTACTACAAATTCGTTATCTGTTGTTGCTGCTGCATTCTCAGCAATTGTAAATGCTGCTGGAGAAGTATATTCTACAGGTACATAACCAGATTCGTTTGTTGTATCACAAGAGTAAAATGCTGTTGCCAACACAAATACCCCAATAATTTTTTTCATATTTAGTTTCATATTGTCTTTTAGTTTTTAGTTATAGTCTCTGTGAATTGTCTTCTAATTCCACCACTTTGGTACAATGTATAATTGATAACCATTGTTTTAGAACATGATGTATACAAACCAGAAGCTTCTATTTCGTAGTCATCTTGAATATCACCGTTCCATGTTGCTGTACAAAGTGGTTGTCTAGCAATTGTAAACTCACCTGTAACCAAGTCTAAATCTACTAAAGTTTTGTTACTAACAACAACTACTTCATCCCAGTAACCTGTATCTGTAATCCATGCATATGCAATACCTTCCATGTAAAGGTCAGTACCATCAAAACTTGTTGTTATAAGACTATCATTCGGTCCTGCTTGACTTGCTGGTACATTATCTACACCACTCCAAGTAGCTTCTCCTAATCCTTGAAGACTAAAAGCACAATCATCATCTTGTAACGTTAATGTCATTGTTTTACCAATACCATCAGGCCCAGGAAAACCTAAACCTACAGGAGCGTCTGTAAGAGTAATTGTAATTACTTTATCTCCGTCTTCATCATTGTTGTTAATCGAGTTGATTTTTAATACATCTTGAAAAACGCCAGCAGCTAAATTAAAACTAGATTTGTCATCAACAATGGTATAGTGTACACCTTCTACAGCATTATCTGAAGAAATAGTAAAAGATACAGCAGTAGCACTTGTTGCTGCTGCTCTTGAGTTAGATAAGTTTAAAACAACTTCTATTGGGTCTGTATTAGATTCAAGAACAGAAACTGCTGTTGATTCTAATGATACAAATGCATCTGCAGGAAATGATAAAGTAGGTATAGTCTCCTTACTTTCATCACAAGAACTAAACAATGCAATTGCTGCAAAAATTATTAGTATTTTTTTCATTTTATTATAATTTTAAAATTATTAATTAGTTTCCGTAACCTGGTGATTGTACCATGTTTGGGTTTAAGTTTAATTCATTCAAACTAATTGGTAAATTAAAACGGTGGTCTCCTGCAGGTAATGTTAAAACATCTGCTGCAACACCAGAACCATCTGCTAAATGACCTTTATTAGATCTTTCTACAGGTAAGCCCATTCTTTTAATGTCTGTAAAACGAGATCCTTCGAAAGCCAATTCTAATCTTCTTTCTAACTGTATAGCATCTCTTAATGCTGGTCCTGCTTCATTACCACTTGTAAAACCTTCGTATCTTTGAGATCTAACAGCGTCTAAAGCAGCCAATGCTTCTGCATCTTTACCACCTTGTGCAGCTAAAGCTTCTGCTTTAATAAGCATTACTTCAGAAGCTCTTACAATTTTAGCATCAACATTACCTGTAGAAGTAGCGATTGTACTTGCATACCATTTTAATACATGGTTGTATGAATTACCTTCAAAGTCACTTGTTTCAAAGTAAGCACTTAATCTAATATCATTTGCTTGGTATAATGAGTAAAATTCGAAATCTGGAACATACTCAGATTTAATACCACCAGTTGTTTGACTATAAGGAACTCCAACACCAACACTAGTTACATCATCGTTTCTTAGACCAAAAATTACACCATCTTTGCTTGAGTCATTCCAAACACCTGTAAAGTTTGCTCTACTAGCAACACTTGCTGTTACTTTATTGGCTGCAGTTACTGCGTTTGCCATTTCACCCATGTGTAAGTACACATTAGCTAGTATACCGTTAACAGCGTTTTTACCCATTTGATAAACACCGTTGTCTGCATTTATTAAAGCAGCAGCAGTTGTTAAGTCTGTTACTATTTTTTGATAAAATTCTGCAATAGTTAATGTTCTTGCAGGTAAATCGTTAATATCAGACGTTTCTATATATGGCATTGCTAAAGTAGCATTAGAACCTGCAGCTTGTGTAGGTATTTCTCCATAAAATTTAATAACATCAAAATGTGCCAATGCTCTAATAGCCAAAGCTTCTCCTTGAATATTGTTCTTAAATGAACCATTTTCTAAAGTACCTAAGTTTTGTAAAACATTATTTACATTTCTAATAACTGCATACGCAGAAGTAGTATGGTAAGAACCTGAATTTTGGTTATATAACCAGTCATGTGTTTGTTGTTGACTTAATCTACCTTCTCTACTAATGATAAGGTTGTCTGATAAAACATCACGAGACTGCATACTTCCATTGTAATAAGCACCGGTTAACATACGCAAATAAGCTCCTCTTATCGCGTTGGTAAAATCGCCTTCGTTTCTAAATGCTTCTTCTGCAGCAACAGTAGAAGTAGGAAAGGTGTCAAGTCTATTATCACAAGATGTTACCGTGATAACTAACACTAAAATTAATAATATATATTTTTTCATTTTTATTGTTTTTTAAAATTTAAGATCTAAACCAAAAGAAATAGTTCTTAAAGTTGGGTAACTATTTAAACTGTATTCACCAGGAATTTGATTTCTTGTAGAACTACCAGGGTTAGATTCTGCAGAACCAATACCAACTTCAGGATCTCCTTTGTAATAAGGTATATATGTCCATAAGTTAGTACCTGCCATATACATTCTAATTTGAGTAAATGGTACTTTCTCTAAATACTGAGATGGTAAAGAATAACCTATCTGTAGGTTTCTTAATCTTAAGTAATCTCCTCTTTGTAAATATCTTGTACTGTTTGTACTACTAGAAACATTTCTGTTGTTAGCATTAGTACTACCTAAATAACCATTTGTTACTGGGTTTGGTAAAACATTAACGTCTCCTGGTTGTTTCCAGTAGTTAAAAGCATCTACTCTTTGGTTATCGTTTGCAGAGGTACCATCTGATAAGTGTTGAGATTCTACTAAGTTCATGATATAGTTACCACCTTTAAAATAAAAGTCTGCAGTTACATCTAAACCTTTGTAAGAAATACTTGTGTTAAAACCACCATCAAACTGAGCAAAAGGTGTTTTACCACTTAATAATACATTGTCTGCATCGCTTGTTGTAACATTATCATTAGCATCTAAAAACAACGCTTGCCCATTTGCAGGGTTTACACCTTTATATCTAGATAAAAAGAAAGAATGTACTTCTTCTCCTACTCTTAAGGTAGTGTAGTTTGCGTAGTTTACAGTTAAATCCTCATCTGTAGCTAATTTTAATACTTCAGAATCGTATGTACTGAAAGTTACACCAGCATTCCATCTAAAGTTTTCTCCTCTAATAATGTCTCCTCTTAATTCAAATTCCCATCCAGAGTTTTCAATTTCTCCAATGTTTTTAAAGATAGAACCACCACCTTGAAAAAGACTGATAGGTACTTGTAATAATAAATCCTTTGTATTTTTCTTGTAGTAATCAACTACACCAGTAATTCTACTGTTAAATAAACCAAACTCTATACCTGCACCATATGTAAAACTTTGTTCCCATCCTAGGTTAGGGTCTCCAAAGTTAGAAGGAGCAGCAGCAGTACCTCCGTTGTATGCATCAAAACCATACGTTGTAATAGAAGGGAAAGTTCCTATTTGATCGTTACCAGAAGTACCTGCATTTATTCTTAATTTAAGGTTATCTACAGTTTTACCTACGGCTGATTCTGTAAAGAAGTTTTCTTTACTTATGTTCCATGCAGCACTTGCTCCCCAAAAGGTACCATATTTATTGTTTGCACCAAATCTAGAAGAACCATCTCTTCTTACTGTTGCGTTAACAATGTATTTATCATCATAAATATAATCTACACTACTTGCAACAGAGAATAATGTTCTTCTACTATTACCACCTGTTGTAGTTAAAGGAGTTGCACCAGCACTAATTGTAGTTGGACCATTGATCACAAAACCTTGAGACCTTGCAAATGAGTTCTCATTATACCAATCTAAATACTCCATAAATACTGTTGCATTTACTGAGTGCTTTTCGTTAAACGTTTTGTTAAAGTTTAATTTATTTAAGATTGAGTACTGAAAAGTATTAGAATTAGATGCATCTGCACTACCAGTAGGTTCTCCATTAAATATTAAGTCTAAAGCAGAACCAGCGTGTAAAACACCTCTTGCAGTTCTGTTAAAGTAACTTACATTAGAACCAAATTGATAAGAAAAAGCATCAGATAATTTTATATCTGCTTTAAATGTACCAAAAAATCTATTGTCGGTATCATCATCTTGGTTTGCTCTAACTTGTGCTAAAGAATTTAATCCACTGTGTGTTGGGTTAAAAGTATCTAAACCTCTTCTGTTAGGAATACGATCTCCGTTAGCATCTGTTAAATATACAGGCTCATATGGGTTCGCAGTAAAACGACCATTAATTGGGTTTTGTACGTTGTTTCTATCTCTTGGATCTTGATCATTAGAAGTAGAAAAAGAAAGGTTAGTACTTAATTTTAACCAGTCATTAGCATCATAACCTACATTTAATCTTGTAGAAGTTCTTGTAAAAGCGCTTTCGATTAATTCGATAATACCTGTGTTAGAATCGTTAGAGATAGACATAAAGTATGTTAACTTTTCATCACCACCTTGAACAGATAAGTTTACAGAAGAAATTTCTGCATCTTTTAATAAATCATCAGTCCAGTCATGATCTTGAGAAATTAAACGATCCCATTCACTTTGTAACAACTGAGTAGAACCTGGCCCAACACCTACTGCTCTTTCATATTCTAACTTTTGTCTAGCATTCATCATCTGAAAATTTCTTTTCGCTTCTGTTGCTAAACCTAATCTAGTTTGTAATCTAATTTGTGCTTTTTTGTTTTTCTTACCACCTTTAGTAGTAATAACAACAACACCATTAGCTCCTCTTGCTCCATAGATTGCAGTACTTGCTGCATCTTTAAGAACATCCATTCTTTCGATGTCAGATGGATTAATACCAATAATTTGGTCTTCATCAACTTGTATACCGTCTAAAAGATATAAAGGTTCGCTACCTGCGTTGATAGAACCAATACCTCTAATTCTAACAAATGCAGCATTACCTGGTTTACCATTTTGTGCAGTTACTTGTACACCCGTTGCAACACCTTGTAAAGCATTATCAATACTAACTGAATTTGTTTGCTTTTCTAATTGTGCAGATGTAACAGAAGATATTGCCGAAGATAAATCACCTCTTTTTTTATTGGTATAACCAATAACTACAACTTCTTCTAGTTGTTGACCTCCTTCAGCCAATTTTACATTTACGGTATTAGATGTTCCAACTGTTTTTTCTACAGTTTTGTACCCAAGGTATCTAAACACTAACACATCTCCAGAGTTTGCTTTAATGGTGTATTTACCATCAAAATCTGTTTCAGCACCTTTTGTTGTACCTTTAATTATTACACTAACTCCTGGTAATTCTCCTGATTCATCAGAAACCGTACCGGAAACAGTCTTTTGTTGTGCAAACGAAATTTGCACGACCAACGCTAGTAAAAGCGTTAAAATTCCATTAAACTTTGTCTTCATTTTATAATTATTTGAATTAATTAACCGTAAAAATCATAAATATATCTTAAAGCCGCAAGTTTTTAACATAAAATTTCTTAAAATAAGTTAATAATCTGTTAATTAATTGTTGCTTTTGTTAATTATAAATTAATTTGAAGGTGTTTATTTTTATGATAATTTAATATGGCGCCTGTTTTTTGTTAAAAAAATATAGATAGTTTAATTTAAATGTAATTAATCTTTATTTTTTTTCTTTTTTTATTTTTAATCTTGATTCTCTACTTATTTGCTATTACTAGCTTTTATAACAGTTTTAGGCATGTTTTTTATTTTATTTATAACTAGAATTTTCAATATTAATTCTAGTATTTTATTTTAGTTTAAATCAGTTTTTATTATGAGTTTTTGAAATACAAAAAAAGAGCCGTAAAAATTACGGCTCTTCTTATTGTCACTTTTATATAAGTGAATAATTAATGTGAATTTTTAATTTACATCCCACCAAACTTTTGTTTGCATATCATTAGGATTTGTGGTTACTAAATCTAATTGTGAAGCGTTAGAAGTAGTTTCTGATAACGGATAAGGCATTCTAACAGGTATACTGTTAATTACTGCAGCTGCCGGAGCACTTAACTGAGGATAGTCTAATCTTCTCCATTCATTCCAAGCTTGAAAACCATTCATGTATAAAGCAACCCATTTCTGTGTACCGATAGACATCTTCCAATTCGCTGAATCATATGCATTGTTGCTAACATAGGTTGCAATTGCTGCAGCATCTGTTATACCCCAGTAGTTCATTGAAGCAGTTACCCCGTTTGCGTATGCAGTAGCAGCATTACCAGTTAATATACCTCTTTGGTATGCTTCTGCTAGTAATAATTGTACTTCTGCATAAGACATAATAACATGTGGTGTTGTAGCAGACCTAACATTGTCATTTGGTCTAGATACATCTGGCTTTAGAACAGTAGCGTCATTATCTGATAAACCGTAAGGCATACCTACGATAGAACCTGACGATGCATTGTTTGCAAATTTAGCCAATCTAGGGTCTCCTAAACTTGTTAAAGTGTTAACTAAGTACTCAGAAACAGCATAGTCATCTCTGTTACCTTCAAGAGGTGTATTGTTTCTATATAACGGATTTGATCTAACTAAACTTGTCTCAAAAGTAAACAATGCATTTTCATCGTTACTAGAAATTAAGTTTGATGATGCTAAGTTTATGTATCTAGTTGCAGTAGCTAAATCTACATCTGCAATTCTCATTGCATAACGTAACATTAACGAATTTGTTAATTTTATCCATTTTGTAACGTCACCGTTATAAATTATATCTCCTGATGTAAACGACTGAGATGATGCAGAAAAGGTGTTTGCTGCATTTTCTAAAGTTTCTAAAATTCCTTTATAGATAACTTCTTGGCTATCATATTTAGGAAGACTATTTTCTCCGATAGCTTCTGTGTATGGTACTTTTTCAAAGCCATCAGTTAAGAATGCAAATACTTGAGAAGACATTACATCAATAATATTTTTTTGATTATTGATTATGTCTGCTGATAAATCTTGACTTTCAACCAGTGTTTTTGCAGCATCTAATTCTTTTAGAACGTCTGCATACATTCTACTCCAGGTACCGTTAAAGAAATTAATGTCTTGGTTATACCTACTATCTTCGGTATATTCTGTTTGAGACCATTGCTGTACCATTAACTGTCCCCAATCTGCATTTACAGTAACGCCTTGTGTGGTGTTATAGAAATAGTATTGTGCAGTAGTTAGTAACGTTGACGGTGCAACAGTTACAGCAGAATTTGGATCTACATTTAGATCTGTTAAATTGTCATCACACTGAGTAAGCAATGCGACAGACATTAACATTAAACCGTATTTTTTTATTTTTTTCATTGTTTTTTATTTTAAAATTTTGCAGAAATATTAACACCAAATGAACTAGTAGCTGGTACTTGTGCATTTTCTAAACCTTGTGCATTACCTGCACCAGTAATTACTTGTGGATCTATGTAAGGTACTTCTGAATATAAAATACCTAAGTTTCTACCAAAAGCACTAATGTTTAGTCCTGTAAATGGTGTTTTGTTTAACACACTTGTTGGTACTGCATAGCTTAATCTGATATCTCTAAATTTAATAAAACTTGCGTCATATACATTCGGAGCAGCTCTTCTCCAGTAATTCTGGTAATAAGTTTGTGGGTCTATTCTTATATCATTTTCACTACCATCTGCTTTAACACCAGGTAAAACCATACCATTAGCCCTTACATCACTTTCACCATTAAAAGCAACAGTTTCAGGGTGCATACCAGAGTATTTAGACCATTGTAAAGAACTTGAGTGTATAATACCACCAACTTGAAAATCAAATAAAGCAGATAAAGTTAATCCTTTGTAAGTAAATGCAGTGCTAAAACCACCTGTCCAATCTGCTATTGCAGAACCTAAGTAGACTCTATCATCTGTAAATTCATAATTACCATCTGCGTCAACTAATTTATTACCATTGCCATCATATACATAGTCTTGTCCGAATAATGCCATATATGGTAATCCTTCCTGAACTCTTAAATCTGCAGCCCATGTAGATCCTGCGTTAATACTTTCTACAACAGTATTTCCTTCGTCATCTTTAAGCAATTCAACAACTTCATTGTTTTGGCTAGTTAAATTTAAACCAAGAGACCAACTAAAATCTTCTGTTTGAATTGGTGTACCTTGAATTTGAATTTCTAAACCAGAGTTTTTCATTTTACCTGCATTTAGTAATTTTGAAGTATAACCTGTAGTTGAAGAAACAGGAACATTAAAGATTTGATCTTCAGTTATTCTGTCATAATACGCTGCATCAATAGTTAATCTATTCTGTAGTAACTTCACCATTAAACCAAATTCAACTTCTGTTGTTAATTCGTTAACAAGGTCTGGATTCTGTTGAGAGTTAGGCACAGAGTACAAAGGATTACTTCCAAAATTTGGAGTAATAGGGTTGTAAACATCTGTTAACCTGTATGGGTCAGAATCATTACCTGCTTGTGCTATACTTGCTCTTACTTTTGCAAAATTAACAACTTCACTTTCTTTAAGGAAAGATAGCTCAGATACTGCAAAACTTAAAGATGCTGCAGGATAAAAATAGCTATTATTTGCTTCAGGTAATGTAGAAGACCAGTCATTTCTTGCAGATAAGTCTAAAAATAACATTTCTTTCCATCCTAAAGAAGCAGAGCCAAAAATACTGTTAATACCTCTTTGAGTTTCAAATGTATTTACTATTGGAGAATCAGCTGAGTTACCAATGTTAAAGAATTTGTCAATAACAAGACCACCATTTGTTTCTGCAGTAATCCTTTTAGCGTATTGTCTCATTCTATTTGCACCAATAAATCCATTAAAAGTAAAGTCTTCTGTAAAGTCTTTATTGTAGTTTAAACGAACTTCCATGTTAGTCTCTTGAAACTTTCTTTCGGTTTCTTCGTATCTAGAACCGTCTACAGATCTTAATGGGATTCCTTCTCTAATACTAAATTGGAAAAAATCTGTTCCAAACTGACTTGTAATTTTTAAGTTATCAGTAATATCATAAGAAAGATTTGCGTTACCAAACACTCTATTTTTGGTGTCTTCCTGTAGGTTGTTTTCTCTTACCCAACTTGGATTGTCAAAATAATTAACATCACTATTATATGATTGTAAAACACCATTACTATCTGTAGTTATTCCTTTCGTATTCCAAGTATATTGGTTTCCTTCTGTAGTGTTTTGTTGTTTTTTTAACCTGTCTACATCCAACTGTGTTTGCCACCATTGAGTAAAACCTTGTAATGGATTTGCATTACTGTAACCAGTTGCATTTCTATTTTCTGCTTCAGTTTTTACGTAGGTAAAAGCAACGCTAGATTTAAGTTTGCTGCTTAATCTGTAGCTAGAGTTAAGGTTAATTGTGTTTCTTTTTAATTTACCACCTGGCATTACACCCTCTTGGTCTAAATTAGTATAAGAAGCTCTGTAGGTTCCTTTATCATTACTACCAGATAGTGCTAATGTATTGATTAAAGTTACACCAGTATTAAAGAATTTATCATATGAGTTTGCTGGAGCAACCCAAGGTCTAGTTTCTTTGTAGTTATCTGATCCTGGATCCCAAGAATCCCAGTGTCTTACTAAGGTATTTGGGTTAAATTTTGGTCCCCAAGAACCATCTTTAGCATAGTTAGGTGCTAAGTAGCTCACGCCATCTTGTGTAAATTCATTAAAACCACTTGCTGTTGGGTAGATAGACCCACCACCATAAGTAGATTGTATAGGTATTAAATTTCTAACTTGATCAAAAGCAACACTAGTGTCAAAAGAAATACCTAAGCCTTTTTGGCTACTTCCACTTTTAGTAGTAATTAAAATAACACCGTTAGCTCCTCTAGAACCATAAACAGCTGTTGCTGCTGCACCTTTAAGCACAGACATAGATGCAACGTTTGATGGATCTATTTCAGAGGCAGCATTACCATAATCATAAGCACCATCACCAAAACCAGTTTGTTGGTCGTTTGAAGAATATTCTGCGTTGCTAATTGGTACACCATCTACAATAAATAGTGGCTGGTTATTTCCTAAGAAAGAGTTAGAACCACGAATAGTTATTCTAGAAGATCCACCTAATGTAGAAGGACTTCCTTGTATTTGTACCCCTGCAATTCTACCTTGTAAAGAGTTAACAATGTTAGGTTCTTTAGCATTGTCAATACTTTCACCTGAAACTTTTTGAACAGCATAACCAATTGCTTTTTCTTTTTTAGAAACCCCAAGTCCGATAACAATTTCATCTAACACATTTGCGTCTTCTTCTAGATTAACATTGATAATAGAAGAATTACCAACTTTTTTTTCTACTACTTTGTATCCAAGGTAGCTAAAACGAAGAACATCTCCTTGCTTTGCTTTGATAGAATATTTACCATCAAAATCTGTTTCTGTACCTTTTTTGCTGCCTTTTATCAAGACACTTACTCCTGGTAAAGCCCCAGAAGCCTCTGATACAGTACCAGAAACTGTTTTTTCTTGAGCAAAACTAATTTGCACAACAAACGCTAATAGTAGCGTTAAAATTCCTTTAAATTTTGTTTTCATTATTGTTTGGTTTTGAATTTATTGTTACAAATATGAAAAAAAAAATAGATTTACCACTATATTTCCTAAAAAAAATGTTATTTTAATGTTAATCAAATCGCCTTTTTGTTAGGGATTCAGCTAGAAAATGATATTTAAAAGTAACTCTTCCAATTAATGATTAGCTTACTTTCTTTAAAGTCGAGTTTGCTGTTTTCAGATTTTCCTATTGCAGTACTTATATTTATCTGTGCGTTTTTTGTAGTAAATAAATATCCTAAGCCCAAGCCTAATAGTTTTTCAGTTGAAAATGCCGTTTTTACATTACCAAGATCTGTAATTGTATAAATGTAAGATTTGTTAGAGGTTGCGTATCGGTATTCTATATTAAGGTAGTTAAAACTATTTGTAAAAATACTTTGCTCGTTAAAGCCTCTAATTGTGGTTGCGCCTCCAATTCTAAAAAGCTCATTATCTAAATAATTGTCTGAATTTAAATAACCAGTATTATTTTTAAAATAAACGGTACTTCTTTGGTTTAGGTCTAATAGGTAAGAAATTGTTGCCTCAATTTTTAGTTGTTGTATGCTTTTACTTGAAGTTTTTCTATTACCGATACTCGGATTTATTTCTAAATAAAACTTGTCGTTGTAAAAGAAATCTTTTTTTGGTATTTTATATTCAAATTGAAGGCCGAAAAAGCGACTATTAAACTTTTCAATTGAATTTGCATTATCTGCATTTAAACTTTCTGAGTTTTCATTTGTAAAAGTAAAAGCAAGTTTTGTTTGGTTGTTTAGAGCGTAAAAAACTTTCGTGTTAATTTTTGTGTTTACAAATGTTGAATCTTGTTTGTAAATATCAAATAACAAATGTGGACTTATTTTTGTTTGAAATATATAAGGTATTTCTGTAGATAGTTTAAATTCTTGTTTTTCTTCGCCGATACTATTCCATAATAATTCAAAACGTTCGCCAGTATCAAAAATATTATTAATTTTTAGATCGATTGTTCCATTAAAAAGTAACTTACCATCTTCTTTAGATGTAAAATTCACAATACCATCAAAGCTATTTTTTTGAGCCTTTTTTAGGTATATATATAATAAGGTAGAATCTTTTGTAAATAATACTTCTGGTTTCTTAATTTCTTCAACAAAAGTTAAACTTTTTACAGCATCAGATATTTGTGTTATTTTTTGTTTACTAAAGACAGTATTTTTGTCAATGTTAAAGTAATTTTTTAAATGCCCTTTCGAAAATTGTTCATATCCTTTAAAAATAACTTTCTGTATGTTTCTTTCTTCGGATTCTTCAATAATTAAATCAGCATAAAGAATGTCTTGTTTTATCTGTATATTATGTAAATTTATTTTTGAAAAAGATTTGCCTTCATTTTCTAATATTTCTGTTAGACTTTTAATTTTATCAGAAAGTTTGTTGATTTCAATAGTTAGTTGTTTCTTTTTTATTTCATCATTCGTAAACAGCAGTTTGTTGTTAGATAAAATTTTAAGAGTTGCTTTTGTAACCTTTTTATTTAATACATAAATAACAGTTGTATTTTTGTCTTCATTTTTCTTCTGATAAATATAAGATGTAAAATAACCGTTGTTTTTTAGGTACTCATTAATTTTAAGTAGTTCTTTGGATATTGAAACAGTGTCTTTGTGGTTTTTTTGAAACAGAATGTCTCTTAAAACTAGTTTATCGTTCTCTGTTTTTGCAGTAAGAGTAAGTGTAAAATTTTGAGTGTAAGAAATATTTAAAAAAAATAACACAAAAAATAAAAACGAAAAAAAAGATTTATGTTGCTTCAAGGTTGCTTTGCTATTGGTATCAAAAGTAAAATAAATAACTAAAAGTTGACTAAAAAAAGTCAAATATCAAAAAATAACTTGTTGATACTTGAATAATTAGAAATTAATTGTACATTTGCGCACTCTTAAAAAAGAGTAAAGGTTTCATTATAAACGAAAAACAGTAATAATTTAGTATGCCAACTATTCAACAATTAGTTCGTAAAGGAAGAACCAAAATAACTAAGAAGAGTAAATCGGCTGCTTTGTCGTCTTGTCCTCAAAGACGTGGAGTTTGTACTCGTGTTTATACTACAACGCCAAAAAAACCTAATTCTGCAATGCGTAAAGTTGCCAGAGTTAGATTGACAAATGGTAATGAGATAAACGCATACATTCCAGGTGAAGGACACAACTTACAAGAGCACTCGATAGTATTAGTTAGAGGTGGAAGGGTAAAAGATTTACCAGGTGTTAAATATCACGTAGTACGTGGTGCATTAGATACAGCCGGTGTTGAGGGTAGAACTCAACGTAGGTCTAAGTACGGTGCAAAACGCCCAAAAAAGTAAGCGTTATTAAATAGTGTTTTAGTTTTAAGTATGGCTTATTTTAAGTTGTGCTTTTGGCTATTAAGTAGTTTAATAACAAATTAATTAACTTTTTTAATGTAAAAGACATGAGAAAAAGAGCAGCAAAAAAAAGAGTCTTATTACCAGACCCAAAGTTTAACGATCAGTTAGTAACTCGTTTCGTTAACAATTTAATGTGGAGTGGTAAGAAGTCAGTAGCGTTTAAAGTATTTTATGATGCTTTAGAGTTAGTAGAAGAAAAAAAGGGTGAAGGCGAAGAAAAATCGGCTTTAGAAATTTGGAAAGACGGTTTGTCTAATGTAATGCCACATGTAGAGGTTCGTTCTCGTCGTGTTGGTGGTGCAACATTTCAAATACCAATGCAAATTAGACCAGACCGTAAGGTGTCTATGGCTATTAAATGGATGATTTTGTATACTCGTAAAAGAAACGAGAAAACAATGGCACAGCGTTTAGCTGCTGAAATTTTAGCTGCGGCTAAAGAAGAAGGTGCTGCTGTTAAAAAGCGTACAGATACTCACAAAATGGCAGAAGCAAACAAAGCATTCTCTCACTTTAGATTTTAATAGAAATGGCTAGAGATTTAAGATATACAAGAAATATTGGTATTGCAGCGCATATTGATGCTGGTAAAACCACAACAACAGAACGTGTATTGTATTATACAGGTGTTTCTCATAAAATTGGAGAAGTACATGATGGTGCAGCAACAATGGACTGGATGGAGCAAGAGCAAGAAAGAGGTATTACAATTACTTCTGCAGCAACAACTTGTACATGGCAGTTTCCTTTAGAGAATGCAGAGAAAACCCCTGAAACTAAAGGATATCACTTTAACATTATTGATACTCCTGGTCACGTAGATTTTACTGTAGAGGTAAATAGATCTTTACGTGTATTAGATGGTTTGGTATTTTTATTTAGTGCAGTTGATGGTGTTGAGCCTCAATCTGAAACTAACTGGAGATTAGCAGACAACTATAAAGTACCAAGAATTGGTTTCGTTAATAAAATGGACCGTCAAGGATCTGACTTTTTAGGTGTTTGTCAGCAAGTAAAAGACATGTTAAAATCTAACGCAGTGCCAATCGTTTTAAACATTGGTGATGAAGATGATTTTAAAGGTATTATAGATTTAGTTAAAAACCGTGCTATTGTATGGCATGATGAAACTCAGGGAGCTACTTTCGATGTAATCGAAATTCCTGAAGAACTAAAAGCTGAGGCTCGTAAGTATCGTGCTCTTCTTATCGAAGAAGTAGCAAGTTATGATGAGAACCTTTTAGAGAAATTCATGGAAGATGAAGATTCTATTACAGAAGAAGAAGTGCATAAAGCATTAAGAGCTGCTGTAATGGATATGGCCATCATTCCTATGATTTGTGGTTCTGCATTTAAAAATAAAGGGGTTCAGTTCTTATTAGATGCTGTATGTCGTTATTTACCTTCTCCTATGGATAAAGATGGAATTGTAGGTGTAAACCCAGATACAGAAAAAGAAGAATTACGTAAGCCTAGTGTAGATGAGCCTTTTGCGGCTTTAGCATTTAAAATTGCTACAGATCCTTTTGTAGGTCGTTTAGCATTTTTTAGAGCATATTCTGGTCGTTTAGACGCTGGTTCGTATGTTTTAAATAACCGTTCAGGTAAAAAAGAACGTATTTCACGTATCTATCAAATGCATGCAAATAAGCAAAACGCTATTGATTATATCGAAGCGGGTGATATTGGTGCAGCTGTAGGTTTTAAATCTATTAAAACAGGTGATACCTTAACAGCAGAAAAATCTCCACTAGTTTTAGAATCTATGGATTTTCCAGATCCAGTAATTGGTATCGCAGTAGAGCCTAAAACAAAAGCAGATGTTGATAGATTAGGTATCGGTTTAGGAAAGTTAGCAGAAGAAGATCCTACTTTTACAGTACGTTCTGATGAGGCTTCTGGACAAACTATTATCTCTGGAATGGGAGAGTTACACTTAGATGTAATTGTAGACCGTTTAAAAAGAGAATTTAAAGTAGAAGTAAACCAAGGTCAACCTCAGGTTGAATATAAAGAAGCTATTACTGCAACTGCAGATCATAGAGAAATTTATAAGAAACAATCTGGTGGACGTGGAAAATTTGCAGACATTGTATTTACAATTGAGCCTGCAGATGAAGGAGTTCAAGGATTACAGTTTACCTCTATCATTAAAGGTGGTAACGTGCCAAGAGAATTTGTACCTTCAGTAGAAAAAGGATTTAAAGAAGCCATGAAAAATGGTCCTTTAGCAGGATACGAAATGGATTCTATGAAAGTAACATTAAAAGACGGTTCTTTCCACGCAGTGGATTCTGATGCCTTGTCTTTTGAATTAGCTGCAAAAATGGGTTATAAAGCTGCTGCAAAATCTGCAAAAGCAAAAATTATGGAGCCATTAATGAAGTTAGAAGTGTTAACTCCAGAAGAAAACATGGGTGATATTGTAGGAGATTTAAATAGAAGAAGAGGTCAGGTAAATGACATGAGTGATCGTGCCGGATCTAAAGTTGTTAAAGCAGTTGTGCCATTATCAGAAATGTTTGGTTACGTAACAGCATTAAGAACAATGTCTTCTGGTAGAGCAACATCTACTATGGAATTTTCACACTATGCAGAAACTCCTTCTAATGTATCAGAAGAGGTAATTGCAAAATCTAAAGGTTAATCTACTAAATAATATAAGATGAGTCAAAAAATTAGAATTAAATTAAAGTCTTACGATTACAATTTAGTAGATAAATCTGCTGAAAAAATAGTAAAGACGGTTAAAAGTACAGGAGCTATTGTAAATGGCCCAATACCTTTACCAACACATAAAAAGATTTTTACAGTTTTACGTTCTCCGCACGTAAACAAAAAATCTAGAGAGCAATTTCAGTTAGCTGCTTATAAAAGATTATTAGATATCTATAGTTCTTCATCGAAAACTATTGATGCTCTTATGAAATTAGAGTTGCCAAGTGGTGTTGAAGTAGAGATAAAAGTTTAATTTTTAACTTTTATTGAACATTCCGAATTTGTTTCGGAATCTCTAAATCAAACAAAAAGTATTTAACTTTCGGTTTAATTTTGTTAAGCCGAAAGTTTTTTATACTTTTGCAACCCGAAATAGAAGTAGGGTACGCTATTTTTTAATGAAAATTAACAAATAGTTACATGTCCAGAGCGTTTCGCGAAGGAAAAACGGAAAAAACAAAATCAGCGTTGAATTTGTTTTACGCTGTTTTTTTTGAGTAAAACTTAAAGGATGCTATCGAAACAATAGTTTCAAACAAATAATTATTAATAGACGCGCTGGATAAATATCTATCGTCTAAAATTTTAACTAAATGTCTGGGTTAATAGGAAGAAAAATTGGAATGACCAGCTTATTTGACGAGAACGGGAAGAATATTCCTTGTACTGTTATAGAAGCAGGTCCTTGCGTTGTTACCCAAGTCAGAACCGAAGAGGTTGACGGCTACAATGCGTTGCAGCTTGGTTTCGATGACAAAAAGGCGAAGAGTTCTAACAAAGCGTTAGACGGTCACTTTAAAAAAGCTGGCACCACTGCTAAGAAAAAAGTCGTTGAATTTCAAGGGTTTGAAGAGGAGTATAAATTAGGAGATGCTATCACGGTAGCTCACTTTGAAGAAGGTGAGTTTGTTGATGTTTCAGGTGTTTCTAAAGGTAAAGGTTTCCAGGGTGTTGTAAAACGTCATGGATTTGCTGGTGTTGGTCAGGCTACGCATGGTCAGCATAACCGTTTAAGAGCTCCGGGTTCTATTGGTGCTGCATCTTATCCTGCAAGAGTATTCAAAGGAATGCGTATGGCAGGTAGAATGGGTGGAGATAAAGTAAAAGTTCAAAACTTAAAAGTATTAAAAGTAGTTGCTGAAAAGAATCTACTTGTTGTTAAGGGAGCAGTTCCTGGTCACAAAAATGCTTTTGTAACTATTCAGAAATAATGAAAGTAGCAGTTTTAGATATTACAGGAAAAGATACAGGTAGAAAGGTTGAGCTTTCTAAAGATGTATTTGGTATAGAGCCTAATAATCATGCAATTTATTTAGATGTAAAGCAGTACTTGGCAAATCAGCGTCAAGGAACTCATAAAGCTAAAGAAAGAGCAGAAATTTCTGGTTCTACAAGAAAGATAAAAAAACAAAAAGGAACTGGTACTGCAAGAGCAGGTTCTATCAAGTCTGGTGTTTTTAGAGGTGGTGGTCGTATGTTTGGTCCTAGACCAAGAGATTACTCTTTTAAATTAAATAAAAACTTAAAGCGTTTAGCACGTAAGTCTGCTTTAAGTATTCAAGCAAATGATAAGAATTTAGTAGTAATTGAAGATTTTAATTTCGATTCTCCAAAGACAAAAAACTTTGTAGATGTATTAAAAGCTTTAGATTTAGATACTAAAAAATCTTTATTTGTTTTAGGTAATGAGAATGCGAATGTGTATTTATCATCACGTAACTTAAAAAAGTCTAAAGTTGTTAAAGCTTCAGAATTAAATACTTATGGTGTTTTAAATGCTAATAAAGTTGTTATGACTGAGGGTTCTTTAGAAGGAATTAATACAAATTTAAGCAAATAGGGATTCGAAATGAGTATTTTAATAAAACCTATTATCACGGAAAAAGCTACAAACGATAGTGAATTATTTAATCGTTATACATTTGTAGTAGATAAAAAAGCTAACAAATTAGAAATTAAAGGTGCTGTTGAAAAAGCATACGGAGTTTCTATAAAAAGCGTTAAAACTTTAAACTATCCAATACAAAGAAATACAAAGTTCACTAAAAAAGGTTTAGTAACTGGTATTAAAAGTGGATACAAGAAGGCTATCGTTCAATTAGCAGAAGGAGAAAGCATTGATTTTTATAACAATCTTTAAGAAAAAGACAACATGTCAGTTAGAAAATTAAAACCAATAACACCAGGTCAGCGTTTTAGAGTAGTAAATGGGTTCGACACCATCACTACTGATAAGCCGGAGAAGAGTTTACTTCTTCCGAAAAAACGATCTGGAGGTCGAAACAGTCAGGGTAGAATGACAACTCGTAATATAGGAGGTGGTCATAAACAAAGATACCGTATTATCGATTTTAAAAGAGATAAGAGTGGTATTCCCGCAACAGTAAAAACTATAGAGTACGATCCTAATCGTACTGCATTTATTGCTTTACTTAGTTATGCTGATGGAGAAAAACGTTATGTAATTGCACAAAACGGTTTACAAGTAGGTCAAACAATTGTATCAGGTACTGGTATTGCACCAGAGATTGGTAATGCAATGGCTTTAAGTGAAATTCCTTTAGGAACTACAATATCATGTATAGAATTACGTCCTGGTCAAGGTGCTGTTATGGCGCGTTCTGCAGGTTCTTTTGCACAGTTAATGGCAAGAGATGGTAAGTATGCAACTGTAAAATTACCTTCAGGAGAAACAAGATTAATCTTGTTAACTTGTATGGCAACTATTGGTGTTGTTTCTAATTCTGATCATCAATTATTAGTATCTGGTAAAGCAGGTAGAAGAAGATGGTTAGGTAGAAGACCAAGAGTTAATGCAGTAAGAATGAACCCTGTCGATCACCCAATGGGAGGTGGAGAAGGACGTGCTTCTGGTGGTCATCCAAGATCTAGAAACGGTATACCTGCTAAAGGATTTAAGACTAGATCTAAGACTAAAGCTAGTAATAAGTATATTATAGAACGTAGAAAGAAATAATAAGTTATGGCAAGATCATTAAAAAAAGGACCTTACGTTCACTATAAATTAGAGAAAAAAGTGTTGGCTAATGTAGAAGCTGGTAACAAAACTGTGATTAAAACTTGGTCTAGAGCAAGTATGATTACTCCAGATTTTGTTGGACAAACAATTGCCGTTCATAACGGACGTCAGTTTGTACCAGTGTATGTTACAGAAAACATGGTAGGGCATAAGTTAGGCGAATTTTCACCAACTCGTTCTTTTAGAGGACACGCTGGTGCAAAAAATAAAGGAAAAAAATAGTAGGATATGGGAGTTCGTAAAAAAAACATGGCAGATCAGTTAAAAGCAGAGAGAAAGCAACGTGCTTTCGCAAAGCTTACTAACTGTCCTACGTCACCAAGAAAAATGCGTTTGGTTGCAGATCAAGTAAGAGGTGTAGAAGTTGAAAAAGCTTTACAAATCTTAAAGTTTAGCCCTAAAGAAGCATCTATCAATTTAGAAAAATTGTTATTGTCTGCAATTGCAAACTGGCAAGCTAAAAATGAAGATGCAGCAATAGAAGAAGCTGGCTTATTTGTAAAATCTATTTGTGTAGATAGCGCAGGAATGTTAAAAAGATTAAGACCTGCACCACAAGGACGTGCGCATAGAATTCGTAAGCGTTCTAACCACGTAACTTTAGAAGTAGGTAGTAAAAATTTAAGTAATTAATCAAAGTAGAAATGGGACAAAAAACTAATCCAATAGGAAATCGTTTAGGAATCATCAGAGGTTGGGAATCTAACTGGTACGGTGGTAATGACTACGGAGATAAATTAGCTGAAGACTATAAGATAAGAGAGTATGTAAATGCTAGATTATCTAAAGCAAGTGTTTCTAGAGTAATTATAGAGCGTACACTTAAACTTGTAACCGTTACTATCACAACTGCTAGACCTGGTATTATTATCGGTAAAGGTGGTCAAGAGGTAGACAAGTTAAAAGAAGAGCTTAAGAAAATTACCGGAAAAGAAGTTCAAATTAATATTTTTGAAATTAAACGTCCAGAATTAGATGCAAAATTAGTTGCAGTTAGTGTTGCACGTCAAATTGAAAATAGAATTTCTTATAAGAGAGCTACTAAGATGGCTATTCAGGCTACAATGCGTATGAACGCTGAAGGAATTAAAATTCAAATTTCTGGTCGTTTAAACGGAGCAGAGATGGCACGTTCAGAGCATTATAAAGAAGGTAGAATTCCTCTTTCTACATTTAGAGCTGATATCGATTATGCACTAGTTGAAGCACATACACAATACGGAAGACTTGGTATTAAAGTATGGATTATGAAGGGTGAAGTATATGGCAAGAGAGAGTTGTCTCCTTTAGTTGGTTTGTCTAAAAAGCAAAGCGGTGGTAAAGGTGGTAATGATAGATCTAAGCGCCAACAACCTCGTAGAAGAAAATAATTTTTAAAATTAGAAATTAAAAATGTTACAGCCAAAAAGAGTAAAATACCGTAAGGTACAGAAGGCAAAAGGAAATATGACTGGTATTTCTGGTAGAGGAAATCAACTTTCTAATGGAATGTTTGGTATTAAGTCTTTAGATCAGAATTTATTAACTTCTCGTCAAATAGAAGCAGCTCGTATTGCAGCTACTCGTCATATGAAAAGAGAAGGTCAGTTATGGATAAAAGTATTTCCAGATAAGCCAATTACCAAAAAACCTTTAGAGGTTCGTATGGGTAAAGGTAAAGGAGCACCAGATCATTTTGTTGCAGTTATTAAACCAGGTAGAATTTTGTTTGAAGTTGGTGGAGTGCCAATGGATGTAGCAAAAGAAGCTTTGCGTTTAGCAGCACAAAAACTTCCAGTAAAAACGAAGTTTGTTGTAGCAAGAGATTTTGATATTAACGCATAATTCTAAATAAAATGAAACAATCTGAAATTAAAGAATTAGCTATCGCAGATCTTAATGAGAAGCTAAGCGCGTTGCAAAAGAATTATACTGATCTTAAAATGGCTCATGCAATAACTCCGTTAGAGAACCCATTGCAATTGAGAAGTTTAAGAAGAACTGTAGCAAGAATTGCAACAGAATTAACAAAAAGAGAATTACAATAATTCTATAGTCAGTTTTAAAGATGGAAAAAAGAAATCTTAGAAAAGAGAGAATTGGTGTTGTTTCAAGCAACAAAATGGAGAAATCTATTGTTGTAGCAGAAACTAAAAGAGTAAAGCACCCAATGTACGGAAAGTTCGTATTAAAGACTAAGAAGTACGTTGCACACGACGAAAAGAATGATTGCAACGAAGGAGATACTGTTAGGATCATGGAAACAAGACCTATGAGTAAATCTAAACGTTGGAGATTAGTAGAAATCCTAGAAAGAGCTAAATAATATGTTACAGACAGAATCAAGATTAAAAGTCGCAGATAACACTGGAGCAAAAGAAGTTTTAGTGATTAGAGTTTTAGGAGGAACAAGAAAACGTTACGCAAGTATTGGAGACAAGATTGTAGTATCTGTTAAATCTGCTACTCCTAACGGAACTGTTAAAAAAGGTCAAGTATCTAGAGCAGTTGTTGTAAGAACGAAAAAAGAAGTTAGACGTAAAGATGGATCATACATCAGATTTGATGATAATGCATGTGTACTTTTAAATCCTACAGAGGAAATGAGAGGAACTCGTGTTTTTGGACCCGTTGCACGTGAACTTCGTGAGAAACAATTCATGAAAATAGTATCATTAGCACCTGAAGTGCTTTAAATCATTAATAAGATGAAGAAGTTCAAATTAAAATCAGGAGATACTGTAAAAGTAATTGCAGGTACTAATAAAAATTCTGAAGGTAAAGTATTACAAATCATTAAAGATAAAGACAGAGTAGTTGTTGAAGGTGTAAACTTAGTTTCTAAGCACACCAAGCCAAGTGCACAAAGTCCTCAAGGTGGTATTGTAAAGAAAGAAGCATCAATACATATCTCTAATGTTATGTTAGTAGAAGATGGTGTTGCTGTAAGAGTAGGTTATAAAGTTGATGGAGATACGAAGACAAGAATCTCTAAAAAAACTAAAAAATAATAATAATCATGAGTTACGTACCAAGATTAAAAGCAGAATACAAAGAAAGAGTTATTACAGCTCTTACTGAAGAATTCAGTTATAAGAATGTAATGCAAGTACCAAAATTAGAAAAAATTGTTGTTTCTAAAGGTGTTGGTGCTGCTATTGCAGATAAGAAATTAATAGATTATGCCTTAGAAGAGTTGACTAAAATTACAGGTCAGAAAGCTATTTCTACAATGTCTAAAAAAGATATTGCTGCATTTAAATTACGTAAAGGGATGCCAATTGGCGCTAAAGTTACTTTACGTGGAGATAAAATGTACGAGTTTTTAGATAGATTAGTTACAGCTTCTTTACCACGTGTAAGAGACTTTAACGGTATAAAAGCTAATGGATTTGATGGGAGAGGTAATTACAATTTAGGAATTACTGAACAAATTATTTACCCAGAAATCAATATTGACCAAGTTAAAAAAATTAACGGTATGGATATTACTTTTGTAACATCTGCAAATACCGATAAGGAAGCAAAGTCATTATTAGGAGAATTAGGTTTACCATTCAAAAAAAATTAAGAAATGGCTAAAGAATCAATGAAAGCGCGTGAGCGCAAGAGAGAACGTATTGTTGCAAAGTATGCTGATAAAAGAAAAGCTTTAAAAGAAGCTGGAGATTATGATGCATTACAGAAATTACCAAGAAATGCATCACCAATTAGATTACACAACAGATGTAAATTAACTGGTCGTCCAAAAGGATATATGCGTCAGTTTGGTATATCACGTGTAACATTTCGTGAAATGGCTAATCAAGGATTAATACCAGGCGTTAAAAAGGCAAGTTGGTAGAAATCAAAAATAAAGCTTAATAATAAAAATAGAATGTGTATCTTTGCACGCTCTATTTTTTTTGAGTACAAGAATTTTAACTGATTATAGGTTCATTTATCACAGAGAAATCTGTAGCATAAATAGAGGTATTTGAAAACCGTAATCGCAATTTTATATTAATATGTATACAGATCCAATCGCGGATTTTCTTACCAGAGTAAGAAATGCTATCGCAGCAGGACACAGAGTAGTAGAAATTCCGGCTTCGAACTTGAAGAAGGAAATGACTAAAATTTTGTTTGATCAAGGTTATATTTTAAGCTATCAGTTTACTGACAACAAAGTTCAGGGAACTATTAAGATCGCTTTAAAGTATGATAAAGAAACAAAAGAGTCAGTAATTAGAAAAATTCAACGTATAAGCACACCTGGTTTACGTAAATATGTTGGCTCTACAGAGATGCCAAGAGTATTGAACGGTTTAGGTATTGCTATTGTTTCTACATCGAAAGGTGTAATGACAAACAAAAAAGCTCGTACTGAGAACGTTGGAGGTGAAGTTTTATGTTACGTTTATTAAATCTTAAGAAATGAGTAGAATAGGAAAAAATCCCGTTAGCATTTCACAAGGTGTAGATGTAAACATAAAAGACAATGTTATTACTGTTAAAGGAAAGTTGGGCGAATTGTCTCAAACTATATCAGAAGGTATAACAATAAAAAATGAAGATGGTATTATCACTTTAGATAGAGCATCTGAAAGTAAAAACCATAAAGCACAACATGGTTTAATGAGAGCTTTGATTAGTAACATGATCGAAGGTGTAAGTAAAGGTTGGACTAAAGAATTAGAATTGGTTGGTGTAGGTTATAGAGCCTCTAATCAAGGACAAAAATTAGACTTAGCTTTAGGTTTCTCTCATAATATTGTTTTAGAACTTGCTCCAGAAGTAAAGGTTGAAACAGTATCTGAGAAAGGGAAAAACCCGATCATTAAATTAACTTCATTTGACAAGCAATTAGTTGGTCAAATAGCTGCAAAGATTCGTTCTTTTAGAGCTCCTGAACCTTACAAAGGAAAAGGTGTGAAGTTTGTTGGTGAAATATTAAGAAGAAAAGCAGGTAAATCTGCATAATATATAGCATTATAGCATTATGGCATTATCAAAGCTACAAAGAAGAGCTAGAATTAAGCGTAGAATTAGAAAAATTATTTCTGGTACAGCTACTAAACCAAGATTATCGGTTTACAGAAGTAATAAAGAAATATACGCTCAATTAGTAGACGATGTAAACGGAGTTACTTTAGCTTCAGTTTCATCTAGAAATAAAGAAATTAAAGCAGGTACTAAGTTAGAAGCGGCTACAGCAGTTGGTAAAGCAATTGCAGAAAAAGCAACTAAAGCAGGTTTAGATACTGTTGCTTTTGATAGAAACGGGTATTTATATCACGGTAGAGTTAAAGTATTAGCAGACGCTGCAAGAGAAGCTGGTTTAAAATTTTAAGAAGTTATGCAAGGATATAAAAACGTAGAAAGAGTTAAACCAAGCGGATTAGAGCTTGTAGATAGATTAGTAGGAGTACAACGTGTTACTAAAGTTACAAAAGGTGGTAGAGCATTTGGTTTCTCTGCAATTGTTGTTGTTGGTGATGGTAACGGTGTTGTTGGTCATGGATTAGGGAAATCTAAAGATGTTGCTTCTGCAATTGCAAAAGCAATTGAAGATGCTAAGAAAAATCTAGTTAGAATTCCTATTCTTGAAGCAACTTTGCCACATGAGCAAAAAGGTAAATTTGGTGGTGCAAAAGTATTCATCAAGCCTGCATCTCATGGTACAGGGGTTATTGCTGGTGGTGCTGTAAGAGCAGTATTAGAAGCAGTTGGTATACATGATGTATTATCAAAATCTCAGGGATCATCAAACCCACACAATGTTGTAAAAGCAACTTTTGATGCTTTATTACAATTGCGTAGTGCTGCATCTATTGCAAAGCATAGAGGTATTTCTTTAGAAAAAGTATTTAACGGATAAATCTAAGAACGATGGCAAGAATAAAAGTTACACAAGTAAAAAGTCAAATCGGACGTCTTCAAAGTCAAAAAAGAACTTTAGAAGCTTTAGGTTTACGTAAAATGAACCAAACTGTAGAGCATGAGGCAACTCCTTCTATAGTTGGTATGGTAAATACAGTTAAACACTTAGTTTCTTTTGAAGAAATTAAATAAGATATTATAAAAAATGAGTTTACATAATTTAACACCAGCAGAGGGTTCCGTAAAAAAAGGAAAAAGAATTGCAAGAGGTGAAGGATCTGGAAAAGGTGGTACCGCGACAAGAGGACACAATGGACAGAAATCTCGTTCTGGTTATTCTAAAAAGATTGGTTTTGAAGGTGGGCAAATGCCACTTCAAAGACGTGTACCAAAGTTTGGTTTTACAAACATCAATCGAGTAGAGTACCAAGGTATCAACTTAGACAAATTACAGTCTTTAGTTGAGAGTGGAAAAATAACTGATACAGTTAATTTAGATATTTTAATTGCTAATAGATTAGCACGTAAAAACGACTTAATAAAAATATTAGGTGGTGGAGAGTTAAAAGCTAAATTAAATATAACTGTACATAAATTTACAGCAACAGCAAAAGCAGCTATCGAAGCAGCTGGTGGTGAAGCTGTTACTTTATAACAACTCGTAAATGATGAATTTTATAAATAGATTAAAAGACATTTTCAGTATAGAAGAATTGAAAAACAAAATTCTTCTTACAATCGGTTTAATCGCTGTGTATCGTTTTATGGCATCTGTACCATTACCTGGTATCGATCCTTTACAATTATCAGCATTAAAAGAAAGTACATCTGGTGGTCTTTTAGGTTTATTAAATGCATTTACAGGAGGGGCTTTTGCTAGAGCATCTGTGATGGCTTTAGGTATTATGCCTTACATTTCTGCATCTATTGTAGTTCAGTTAATGGGAATTGCGGTTCCATATTTACAGAAGTTACAAAAAGATGGAGAAAGTGGACGTAAGAAAATTACACAAATAACAAGATGGTTAACTATTGGTATTACATTGGTGCAAGCACCAACGTATATTACTGCTATTAAAACACAATTTGGTTTAGGACCAGAAGCTTTTTTAGTAAGTGGTGCTACTTTTTGGGTTTCATCTATAATTATTTTAACTGCAGGTACAATCTTTGCTATGTGGTTAGGAGAGCGTATTACTGATAAAGGTATTGGTAACGGAATATCGTTATTAATTACAGTTGGTATTATTGCTAATTTTCCTGCCGCCTTTTTGCAAGAGTTTGTTGCTAAAACAACAAATGCTGGTGCAGGTGGAATCATGATGGTTCTAATTGAAATCATTGCATGGTTTGTTGTAATTTTGTTAACTGTATTATTGGTTACAGCTGTTCGTAAGATAGCTGTGCAATATGCAAGAAGAACTGTTGCAGGTAGCGTACAAAATGTTGCCGGTTCTAGAGATTATATACCTCTTAAATTAAACGCAGCAGGTGTTATGCCAATTATTTTTGCACAAGCTATTATGTTTTTACCTGTTGCATTAGCACAGCGTTACCCTGCAATTGCAGGTTTACAAGACATCAATGGTTTAGGCTATAATGTTATTTTTGCTTTGTTGATTGTAATCTTCAGTTATTTTTATACTGCAATTACAATTCCTACAAACAAAATGGCAGATGACTTAAAAAGAAGTGGTGGTTTTATACCAGGTATTAGACCGGGTAAAGACACAGCAGATAGATTAGATTCTGTATTATCTAGAATCACTTTTCCAGGGTCATTATTTTTAGCAGCACTATCAATATTACCAGCTATTGTAGTTCAGTTTGGAGTACAACAAAGTTGGGCAATGTTTTACGGTGGTACCTCATTAATAATTATGGTAGGTGTTGCAATTGATACCTTGCAGCAAATTAATTCTTACTTATTAAACCGTCATTATGATGGCTTAATGAAAGCAGGAAACAGCAATAGAAAATCGAACAATCAATAGTATGGCTAAACAATCAGCAATTCAACAAGACGGAACAATTACAGAAGCATTATCAAATGCAATGTTTCGTGTAGAATTAGAAAACGGACATATTGTAACGGCTCACATTTCTGGTAAAATGCGAATGCATTATATCAAACTTTTACCTGGTGATAAGGTAAAGTTAGAAATGAGTCCGTACGATTTAACAAAAGCAAGAATTACTTACAGGTATTAAAAGATTAAATAATTAAAAGATTAAAAGATGGATGGTGTTTTTAAATACTTTAATCTTTTAATTTTTAAATAAAACTAGAAACGATGAAAGTTAGAGCATCAGTTAAAAAAAGAAGTGCCGACTGCAAGATAGTACGCAGAAAAGGTAGATTATATGTAATTAATAAACAAAATCCTAGATTTAAACAAAGACAAGGGTAATGGCAAGAATAGCAGGTATAGATATTCCAAAGAATAAAAGAGGTGTTATCGCATTAACTTACATCTTTGGTATAGGAAACAGCAGAGCTAAACAGATTTTAGCAAACGCAAAAGTAGATGAAAGCATCAAAGTTCAAGATTGGTCAGATGATCAAATATCAGCAATTAGAGAGCAAACAGGTTCTTTTACAATTGAGGGTGAATTACGTTCTGAAGTACAAATAAACATCAAGCGATTGATGGATATTGGTTGTCAAAGAGGAATACGTCATAGACTTGGTCTTCCATTAAGAGGACAAAGAACTAAGAACAACTCTAGAACAAGAAAAGGTAAGCGTAAAACTGTCGCTAACAAGAAAAAATAAGTTAGATAGTGTAATAAAGATCTAACAATAGAAATCTATAAAGTTAGAAAACTAAATTACCAAAACTGAAAAATTATGGCAAAAGCAAGTTCAAAAAAACGTAAAGTAATTATTGAAGCTGTAGGAGAAGCACATGTAACTGCATCTTTTAACAACATCATTATATCTTTAACAAATAAAAAAGGTGATGTTATATCATGGTCATCTGCAGGTAAAATGGGTTTTAGAGGTTCTAAAAAGAATACTCCTTATGCAGCTCAATTAGCAGCAGAAGATTGTGCAAATGTTGCAAAAGAAGCTGGTTTACGTAAAGTAAAAGTGTATGTTAAAGGACCTGGTAATGGTAGAGAATCTGCTATCAGATCTATTCATAACGCAGGTATAGAAGTAACAGAAATTATCGATGTTACGCCTATTCCTCATAACGGATGTAGACCTCCAAAGAGAAGAAGAGTATAATTAAATATTTTAACTTGATAGGAACTAGATTATCGAAGGAGTAAGCCTTAATTCATAATCCCTATCTATAACACAAAAAGAAATGGCAAGATATACAGGACCAAAAACTAAAATTGCTCGTAAGTTTGGAGAAGCAATTTTTGGAGACGACAAAAATTTTGAAAAAAGAAACTATCCTCCAGGACAGCATGGTAATGCTAGAAGAAGAGGAAAAAAATCTGAATATGCAACTCAGTTAATGGAGAAGCAGAAAGCTAAATATACGTATGGTATTTTAGAGCGTCAGTTTAGTAATTTATTTAAAAAAGCACAATCAGCAGGTGGTATTACAGGTGAAGTTTTATTACAATTATGTGAGTCTCGTTTAGACAACGTAGTTTATAGAATGGGAATCTCCAATTCTAGAAGTGGTGCTCGTCAATTAGTATCTCACAGACATATTACAGTAAACGGAGAAATAGTAAACATTCCTTCTTATAGTTTACAAGATGGTGATGTGGTTGCTGTAAGAGAAAAATCTAAATCTTTAGTAGCAATTGATCATGCATTAGCATCTAACAGCAATGTGTATGAATGGTTGACTTGGAATTCTGATAAAAAAGAAGGTTCTTTTGTGAAAGCACCAGAAAGATTACAAATTCCAGAGAACATCAAAGAACAATTAATCGTAGAATTATATTCTAAGTAATAAATTAATCATATTGACATTTAGCCAAAGGGTTTGTTTGTACTTCTTCAGACTTACAAACCGCGCAACTAAATAACAATTAAAAAGAAGAACAATGGCAATTTTAAATTTTCAAAAACCTGATAAAGTAATCATGATTGAATCTACAGATTTTTCTGGTAGATTTGAATTTAGACCTTTAGAACCAGGTTTTGGTTTAACTGTAGGTAACGCATTAAGAAGAGTACTTTTATCTTCTTTAGAGGGATTTGCAATTACATCTTTAAGAGTAGACGGTGTAGAACACGAGTTTTCAACAGTACCTGGTATTGTAGAAGATGTTACAGAAATAATTTTAAACTTAAAGCAAGTACGTTTTAAGAAACAAATAGATGAAACTGATAGAGAAACTGTTTCAATTTCATTATCTGGTCAAGAGCAGTTTACTGCAGGAGATTTACAGAAATTTATCTCTGGTTTTCAAGTATTGAATCCAGATTTAGTAATCTGTAACATGGATAAATCTGTAAAGTTAAATGCAGAAATTACAATTGAAAAAGGTAGAGGATTTGTACCTGCAGAAGAAAATAAAAAAGCGACTGCACCAATAGGAACTATCTTTACAGACTCTATTTACACACCTATTAAGAATGTAAAGTATGCAATCGAAAATTTTCGTGTAGAGCAAAAAACAGATTATGAAAAATTAGTTTTCGATATCGATACTGATGGATCAATCAACCCTAAAGATGCTTTAACTGAAGCTGCAAAGATTTTAATTCACCACTTTATGTTATTCTCTGATGAGCGTATTACTTTAGAGGCTGATGAAATTGCACAAACAGAAACTTATGATGAAGAGTCATTACACATGCGTCAGTTATTAAAAACTAGATTGATAGATATGGATTTATCTGTAAGAGCTTTAAATTGTTTAAAGGCTGCAGAAGTAGATACATTAGGAGATTTAGTTTCTTTTAACAAGAGCGATTTAATGAAGTTTAGAAACTTTGGTAAAAAATCATTAACAGAATTAGAAGAGTTAGTGATTGTTAAAGGCCTTAGTTTTGGAATGGATTTAACAAAATATAAATTAGATAGAGATTAACTTTTCATATTTTGCTCCTCAAAATGAGTAGATGCAAGATGAAATTCATAAACAAACGTAATGAGACACGGAAAAAAACACAATCATTTAGGAAGAACAACTTCGCATAGAAAAGCCATGTTAGCAAACATGAGTTGTTCATTAATAACACACAAACGTATTAATACTACAGTTGCTAAAGCAAAAGCTTTAAGAGTATTTGTAGAGCCATTAATTACAAAGTCTAAGTCAGATACAACTCACAATAGACGTGTTGTTTTTTCTTATTTACGTGATAAGTTTGCAGTAACAGAATTATTTAAAGAAATTTCTGTAAAAGTTGCAGACAGACCAGGTGGTTATATTCGTATTATCAAATTAGGTAATCGTCAAGGAGATAACGCACCAATGGCAATGGTAGAATTAGTTGATTACAACGAAATCTACAATCCAAATGGTAAAAAAGCTAAGAAAACTACTCGTAGAGGGAAAAGCAAAAAAGTTGAAACTCCTCAAGTAGAAACGACGGCAACAGAAGAAAAATCTGAAGAATAGAAAATGAAAATTTTTTAATCATATTTAAAAGGGATAAGCGTTTACGTTTATCCCTTTTTTTATATTTTTACACCAACAATTACAATTGCAAACACAACACACACCAATGAAATATCAAACACGCAAAAAAGCTTTAGTTTTATTAGCAGACGGAACCATTTTTTACGGTAAATCTGTCGGAATAGAAGGAACATCTACAGGAGAAATTTGTTTTAATACTGGAATGACTGGTTATCAAGAGATTTTTACAGATCCTTCTTATTTCGGTCAACTCATGGTAGCAACCAATGCACATATTGGTAATTATGGGGTAAACGATGCAGAAGTAGAATCTGATGGGATTAAAATATCTGGCTTAATTTGTAGAAACTTTAGTTTTACTCATTCTAGAGTAGATTCTTCTGGTAATTTAAAAGATTGGTTTGTAAAACATAATTTGGTTGCAATCTCAGATGTTGATACCAGAGCTTTGGTTTCTTATATTAGAGATAATGGTGCTATGAACGCAATCATCTCTACAGATGTAGATAATATTGATGCGTTAAAAGCCCAATTGTCAAAGGTGCCTTCTATGGAAGGTTTAGAATTAGCATCTAAAGTTTCTACTACAGCACCTTATTATGTTGGTGATGAGAATGCAGAAATTAAAATTTCTATTTTAGATATTGGTATTAAAAAGAACATTATAAGAAATTTAGTAAAGAGAGGTGCTTATGTTAAAGTATTTCCTTACAATGCTACTTTTAATGATTTGTCAAGCTTTAACCCAGATGGGTATTTTATTTCTAACGGGCCTGGAGATCCAGAACCTTTAACAGAAGCACAAGTAGTTGCATCAGAAATTATTAAAAGAGATTTACCATTATTTGGTATCTGTTTAGGGCATCAAGTAATTGCGCTTGCAAATGGTATTTCTACCTATAAAATGCACAATGGTCATAGAGGTATCAATCATCCTGTTAAAAATTTATTAACTGGTAAAGGAGAAATTACTTCACAAAACCATGGTTTTGCAATCAATAGAGAAGAAACAGAAGCTAATGATGCTGTAGAAATTACACACGTACATTTAAATGATCATACAGTTGCAGGTGTTCGTATGAAAAACAAAAACACTTTTTCTGTGCAATATCATCCAGAAGCAAGTCCAGGACCTCATGATTCTGAGTATCTGTTTGATCAATTTATAGCAAACATTAAAGAAGCTAAATTGGTTTCTAATTCTTAATTAAAAATATTAATTTTTTGAAAACGTTTTCGTAAGTAAGCGTTTTAAACCATTATTAAACCTACTGTAATTTGTAAATTAGCATTATATTTTACAGTAATAAATTAAATAAATAAAACAATATGAGCATTATAATAAGCGTTCACGCACGTCAAATTTTTGATTCAAGAGGAAACCCAACAGTAGAAGTAGATGTAACTACAGATAGTGGTTTTTTAGGTAGAGCAGCTGTACCTTCAGGAGCTTCAACAGGAGAGCATGAAGCAGTAGAGTTAAGAGATGGTGGCAAAGATTATATGGGTAAAGGTGTTTTAAAAGCTGTAAATAATGTAAACAGTATAATTGCAGAAGAGTTATTAGGAACTTCTGTTTTTGAACAAAATACTATAGATCAATTAATGATTGATTTAGATGGTACACCTAACAAGTCTAAATTAGGTGCTAATGCAATTTTAGGTGTTTCTTTAGCGGTTGCTAAAGCTGCAGCAAATGAGCTTGGTTTGCCATTATATAGATATGTTGGTGGTGTTTCTGCGAACACATTACCAGTACCAATGATGAATATTATCAATGGAGGTTCTCATTCAGATGCACCTATTGCTTTTCAAGAATTTATGGTAATGCCAGTAAAAGCAACTAATTTCTCTCATGCAATGCAAATGGGGTCAGAAATTTTTCATAACCTAAAGAAAGTTTTACACGATAGAAACTTATCTACAGCTGTAGGTGATGAAGGTGGTTTTGCACCAAATTTAGCGGGCGGAACAGAAGATGCATTAGAAACAATTGCATTAGCAGTAAAAAATGCGGGTTATAAATTAGGCGATGAAATTATGATTGCTTTAGATTGTGCTGCTGCAGAGTTTTATGTAAATGGTAAGTATGACTATTCTAAGTTTGAAGGTGAAACTGGTAAAGTAAGATCTAGCCAAGAACAAGCTGATTATTTAGCAGATTTAGCCGCTAAATATCCTATTATTTCTATAGAAGATGGTATGGATGAAAATGATTGGGAAGGATGGAAATATTTAACTGAAAAAGTTGGAGATAAAGTTCAATTAGTTGGTGATGATTTATTTGTGACTAACGTAGAGCGTTTGTCTAGAGGAATTGAACAAAATATTGCGAATTCAATCTTAATTAAAGTAAATCAGATTGGTACACTAACAGAAACAATTGCTGCTGTTAATATGGCTAAAAATGCAGGTTATACCTCTGTAATGTCTCATAGATCTGGTGAAACTGAAGATAATACAATTGCAGATTTAGCGGTTGCGTTAAATTGCGGACAAATAAAAACAGGTTCTGCTTCTCGTTCAGACAGAATGGCAAAGTATAATCAATTATTACGTATAGAAGAAGAGTTAGGAAGCACTGCTTATTTTCCAAAAGAAAAAGCATTTAAATTATAATAAAGATAATTTTCTTACTAAATACAAGCCTCATATTTAATTATGAGGCTTTTTTATGCCGTTATTTTAATAAGTTAATACTATTATAAAATTCCAAAAATCTATCAATTCTTGTTTTCTAATTTCTTTTATATTTGGTATCTTCGTGCCAGTATAAACAGGGATCTAAAATATTTACAAATGTCAGATATAGCAAAATTACAGATTGGTGATAATTCATATGAATTTCCACTTGTAAAAGGAACAGAAAATGAAGTTGCAATTAATATTAAAACCTTAAGAGGTGCAACAGATGGAGTAATTACAATAGACCCGGGTTTTAAAAATACAGGTTCTTGTGAAAGTGCTATAACTTTTCTTGATGGAGAAAAAGGAATTTTACGTTATAGAGGGTATTCTATTGAAGAGTTAGCTGAAAAAGCAGACTTTTTAGAAGTTGCCTATGCTTTAATTTTTGGAGATTTACCTTCAAAAGAACAGTTAGAGAAATTTCATTCAGATATTAAAGAAAATTCTGTTGTAGATGATGATGTAAAAAAGATTTTAGATGCTTTTCCAAAGTCTGCGCATCCAATGGGTGTTTTGTCTTCATTAACAAGTGCTTTAACAGCATTTAATCCAGGTTCTGTAAATGTAGATTCTGAAGAAGATATGTATAAGTCTGTTGTTAAAATTATGGGTAAGTTCCCTGTTTTAGTAGCATGGACTATGCGTAAAAAACAAGGTTTGCCTTTAAATTATGGTTCTAAATCTCTTGGTTATGTAGAAAACATCTTAAAAATGATGTTTGAGCAGCCAAATGAAGATTATGTAATGAGCCCTATTTTAAAAGATGCTTTAGATAAGTTATTAATTTTACATGCAGATCATGAGCAAAATTGTTCTACATCAACAGTAAGAATAGTAGGTTCTTCTCATGCAGGTTTGTTTGCTTCTCTTTCTGCGGGTATATCTGCTCTTTGGGGACCATTACATGGTGGTGCAAATCAGGCTGTTTTAGAAATGCTAGAAGCAATAAAAGAAGATGGTGGTGATACTAAAAAGTACATGGCTAAAGCTAAAGATAAAAATGACCCTTTTAGATTAATGGGTTTTGGTCATAGAGTTTACAAAAATTTCGATCCAAGAGCTAAAATTATTAAACTAGCTGCAGATGAAGTTTTAAAAGACTTAGGTATTGTAGATCCTATCTTAGAAATTGCAAGAGGTTTAGAGCAAGAAGCACTTAATGATCCTTATTTTGTTGATAGAAAATTATACCCTAACGTAGATTTTTATTCAGGTATTATTTATAGAGCTATGGGTATTCCTGTAGAAATGTTTACAGTAATGTTTGCTTTAGGACGTTTACCTGGTTGGATTGCTCAATGGAAAGAGATGAGATTAAATAAAGAGCCAATAGGTCGTCCTCGTCAAATATATACTGGTGAAAATCATAGAAATTTTAAAAGTATCGAAAAAAGATAAAATTTTTAAATTTAAAATTCAAAGCTTCATTTTTATGAAGCTTTTTTTATCCATAGATAAATGTTAAAACTTAATATACAAAACGAAACTTCTAGGCTTAGAGCTGTTATATTAGGGACTGCTAAAAGCAATGGACCTGTCCCAAAAGTTGAAGATTGTTATGATCCTAAAAGTAAACTTCATGTATTAGCAGGGACGTATCCAAAAGAAGAAGATATGTTTTTAGAAATGGAAGCTGTAGCTACCGTTTTTAAAAAATATGAAGTGCAAGTTTATAGACCAAATATCATTGAAAATTACAATCAAATATTTTCTAGAGATATTGCTTTTGTTATAGAAGATACCCTTATTAGAGCAAATATATTGCCAGATAGAGAGTTAGAGTACAAGGCTATTCAAGAGGTTGTCAATCAGATTAACCCGGCTAAGGTAGTTGTGCTTCCAGAAGAATGTCATATTGAAGGTGGAGATGTAATGCCATGGAATGAGTACATTTTTATCGGAACTTATTCTGGTGCTGATTATGCCGATTTTATTACTGCAAGAACAAATTTAGCAGCAGTAAAAGAGATTCAGAAACTTTTTCCGGATAAAAAAGTTAAATCTTTCGAGTTAAGAAAATCAAATACCAATGCTAAAGAAAATGCACTCCATTTAGATTGTTGTTTTCAACCCATTGGTAAAGACAAAGCAATCATTCATAAAAATGGTTTTTTAAACCAAAATGAATATAATTGGTTGGTTGCTTATTTTGGCGAGCAAAATGTTTTCGAAATTACTAAAGAAGAAATGTATAACATGAATAGTAATGTGTTTTCAATTTCTGAAAATGTAATTGTTTCTGAGAAAAATTTTACAAGACTAAATGGATGGTTAAGAAATAATGGTTTTATAGTTGAAGAAGTGCCTTATGCAGAAATTGCCAAACAAGAAGGCTTATTACGCTGTTCTACCATGCCGTTAGTAAGAGATTAAGCTTTTTTAAACTCATAAAAAAACCAAGTAATTTTATTACTTGGTTTTTTGCTTTAAAAAAATAATGAATTTAATTTATTCTTCTTTTTTTAAATTATTCAAATACTCTTGAAAACGTTTTCCGTAATCAGAGGCTTTTATTTTATCTGTAAAAGAATTGTTTACTGTGTCTAACATCTTTATACTTGCATCATACATATCTGTTAGAGCAATGTAAGGTGCTACTTCTGTATCTGCATTAGAGATAGCAAAATTGGTAGTAAACAATACTTTTCTTTTTGTAAGTTTAAGATATTCTTGTTCTAACCTACTTATTTCTTCTTTGTCATTTGCTTTTTTAGCTTCAAAGTCTTTTTTGATAAAATCTAAACGATTTTCCTGAAATTTAGATTTTACTTTATTGTATTTGTCTAAAATTGTCTGATTTTTAGATCCTAAAATTTCTGGATTATAGCCAAATTGTTCTAACTTATCATTGATTGTTATTTCTCCTGCTTCACCAAAAAACAAGATTCTTTTATCTGTTGTATTACCATCAAAAGTTACATAATATAAAACTGGAGATTCTACATTATCTGTAAGTTTAAAATCATCGTTTCCTAACAAGGTAATAGAGTCTACAGATATTAAAACTGTATCTTTCATTTTTTGAAGGTAAAGTGTTCCTTTTTTAAGGCCTTTAATTTTACCTTTAACAACCATGTTTCCCTCTTTTTTAGAGGAACATGCACTTATTAAAACTGCAACCACTAAAAGTGTAATAATTTTCTTCATATTTCTAAAATTTCAATTGCAAATATGCATTTTTATTGACATAAAGGCTACTAAAAAAACATATAATTTAACTTACCCATTTCATCATTATTGCACAAAAGAACGCGCCATAAGTGCCAAGTGCATATCCTAAAACAGCCAATAAAACACCTACAGGTGCTAACGATGGATGAAAGGCACCGGCAACCACAGGTGCAGAAGCTGCACCGCCAATATTTGCTTTAGAACCGACCGCTAAAAAGAAATAAGGAGCTTTAATTATTTTAGCTACTAAAAATAAGAGTCCAACGTGTATAATCATCCAAACGAAACCTATTGCAAATAAACTAAGATTTTCTACAATAGCATTTAAATTCATTTTCATACCAATAGATGCTACCAAAATATAAATAAAAATAGTTCCAATTTTACTTGCGCCAGCACCTTCATAACTCTTTGCTTTTGTAAAAGATAAAAATATTCCTAGAGTTGTTGCTGAAATAATTAGCCAAAAGAAAGAACTACCTAGTCCGAAATCAACTAAAAAAGGAACGTTTTCTTTAATATAACTTCCTAAATTATCGCCAATAATATGCCCAATAGAAGTAACACCGAAAGCAATTCCTAAAAGTATAATTAGGTCATTAAATGATGGTATTCTAGCAGATTCTAATGTAAATTTTTCCATCTTATTTTTTAGAGTTACAATAGAAGAGTTGTCTGCTTTAAACCATTTGTCTATCGCGTCAGATTTTGCAACACCAATTAAAAGAAAAGCCATCCATACTTCTGCAACTAAAACATCTACTACTGCCATAATACTAAATAGGCTATCAGATACTTGCCATTGTTCTTTCATTGCTAATTGATTTGCGCCTCCGCCAATCCAACTTCCTGCAACGGTTGATAAACCTTTCCAAAGTTCTGTGCCTTCTACCTGAACCAATATATCTGGCGCAATAAATTTAAAAAATAAAATGGCTAACGGGCCACCAATCATTACACCTATTGTGGCTGTTAAAAACATAATTAATGCCTTTGGGCCAAGTTTAAAAACGCCTTTTAAATCGATACTTAGGGTTAGTAATACCAGAGATGCAGGTAGTAAAAAGCGAGAAGATATATAATAAATTTTACTACCTCCTGTAAATTGAGCATAAAGGCTACTATCAATATTGTTGGTTGCTATATATGCTTTTAGTGAAGGCAGATCTATTACATTTTCTAAATTTCCGTAAATACTATTAAAATGATTAATTGTTGCTTGTACATCAATCCATTTGTCTGCAATAATCCCTAATGAACTAAAAATAGAAGGAATAAAATAACACAGTAATAAAGCAGGTACTACTTTATAAAATTTTTGAAATGATGCATGTTTAGAAGTGTAAAAAATTCCCGCTAAAATAGCACATAGTAATCCGAATATTATAGTATCGTTTGCAAATAAAGGGATGTCGTTATTTATTTCTGATATGCGCATAATTATATTATTTTTTTCTAAAATCGGTATTTACAATAACCCCTAATTGCAATCTTCTATAAACTTTAGTAGGTAGTTTTATTTGAAAATAGCCCATTTTTATTTTTAGATTTTGGTTCATTTTATATAACAAACCACCGCCAGTCCAGTTTTGAGCAAACCTTTTAGCTCTATCAATATTTAAAAAAAGTTCGTTAAAAATATATACGCTCAAATTTTTAGAAATAGGGTAGGACACATTTAAATTGTAACGAAACCAATTCTGTGTTACATCTTCAAAAATATTTTTATGTATAAAACGATGTTCTAGTCTAAAGCGATGATTTGCTGTAAAATCACCCCAAATTGAAGTTGTATTTAAATCTTCATAAAAGCGAAATTCATATAAATGTATAGAGGGTTCATTGTATGCTAAATCTCCAGTAGAATAGCTTACACCTAGCGTAAGATTGGTTTTTTTATTAAATGAGTAGTTGGCTCCAAGTCTATAAATTTCTTGTTGAAATTCTGAACTTGTTTCAAAATATCTAAAATGCGCCATTGTTTTAAGGGCAAATTTGTTAGATAATTTGTGTGAGCCATTGTACATATACCATGCTCCCATTTTATTTTCTCCAGAATTTTGAGCGTTCAAATGAACAGATGAAAAAATAAATAGAAACAGGTATATAAGTTTTATTATTTTTTTTGGTTGATTATTTTTTAACATATACGATAGGGCCTCTAAAAGTAGGTATTGTTATTTTTTCTATATTTTCACGATACTTTTTCCAGCTGGTATTTAAAAAATCAACCGTTTGTTTTTCGGCTTTTTTAAAAGCCTCTATAAATTGTTTTGTCAAAATTGTTTCAGTCTCTGTTTGTGGCCCAAATCTACTACTAATATATCTTTTAGCAGTATATAAACGACTATTTACAGTTGGTTTAGTATTTCTAGTGATGCCTTGCCTTTTATCAATGCTACCCATATAAATATTGATGATAGAATCAATTTCTTTAACTATTTTGTTTGATGCTTTTATCGCATCTGTATAAGTCTTATCCTTTTCATCCTTTATTTGTTCTTTTATTCTGACAGCAGATTCTTTGTTTTCTACTAGTTTTTTTATAATCTCTGTAATTTCTTTTTGATACCCTTCCAACAACTTACCAGCATTGTATTTTTGATTGATTGCTGCTTGAGAAATTTTTAGCCTAGGATCAAAATCAACTTTTATAGTTTGCTCTGCAACTTGGTCTCCATAAGACATTTTTAGTCTATAAACTCCAGGTTTTACTTCTACACCACTTGGTTCACGTGTAGATTTTCTTATGGTTCTAGATGCTCTTTCAACGCCTTTTTCTCTTAAATACCAAGTTGTTTTATGAACCCCACTTTCTTCTGGAGTTTTGAATTTTAAAGTTCTAATTTGTCTTGTACCGTCAAAAACTTCTAGTTTTATAGAATCGTATTTAACCTTTTTAGTTTTTGCGATATCGCTAGAAATAACATCATCTTTTTTGTTACTCAGCTTGTTATTTTCCTCTTTTTTAGCAACTTCAACATAATAAGAAATTATAGCACCACCTTTTCTGTTTTCTCCCTGGTATAGTGCATCTGCGCCAAATCTACTTCCTGTAGGTTGTTGGTTTGCCGCTTGATAAGCAGTTGGTGGTTCAAACAATTGTAATTTTGTTTTAGCTGTATTTTTGCTAGCCAAAGCTCTTAGTGGTTTAATATCATCTAGCACCCAAGCTGCACGACCAAATGTACCAATTACTAGATCGTCTTCTCTTTCTTGAATTACCAAATCTTTTACTGGCACTGTAGGGAAACCGTTGGTCCATTTAGTCCAAGTATCTCCAGCATTTAAAGAGATGTACAAACCATCATCTGTACCTAAAAACAGTAAGTTTTCATTTTTTGGATCTTCAAGAATACACAATGTGTAAGAAGCTACGTCTTTTTCATCTACAATACGTTCCCAAGATTTACCATAATTTTTTGTTCTGTATGCATAAGGCGTGTAATTAAAACGTCTGTAATCATTGGCTATCAATAGTGCTTCTCCTTTCTTTTTGTTAGATGCTTTTATTTGAGTTATCCAACTATTTTCTGGCAAGCCTTTTATGTTTTTAGCAACATTTGTCCATGTTTCACCTCCGTTTTTAGTAATGTGTACTTGTCCATCATCTGTAGCAGCCCATAAAACATCTTTTTCTAAAGAGGTAGGTTCTATTACTAAAATGGTACAATGATTTTCTGCACCTGTTGCATCCATAGTTAAACCACCACTTTCTGCTTGTTTTAATTTTTCTGGATTGTTGGTAGATAAGTCTGGCGAAATTACTTCCCAAGTTAACCCTTTGTCTGTAGATTTATGAACAAACTGACTTCCAAAATACAAGGTGTTATTATCAAAAGGATCCATATTTATGGCAGCATTCCAATTGAAACGTAATTTAACATTAGCATCTTTGTGCGTAGGTTTTACAGAGTAATTGTTTCCTGTAATGTAGTCGTATCTTACTACAGAACCCTGTTGACTCATAGACCATCCGTATCTAGAATCATCTTTATCTGGTACTACATCAAAACCATCACCAAAAGAAATTTCTTGCCAATAAGAATTTCGGATACCTTGCGATTTCCATACATATGCAGGTCCTCTCCAAGAACCATTGTCTTGCATGCCGCCATACACATTGTACGGAAACTCATTATCTACATTGATATGATAAAATTGCGCTACAGGAATATTGCCAATAAAACGCCAAGATTTACCACCGTCTTTTGTGATGTTTAACCCGCCATCATTACCGTCAATCATAAATTTACCATTGGTTGGATGTATCCACCAGGCATGATGATCTGGATGCACACCATTATCTACACCATACGCAGGCATTAATTCTGTAAAATTTTTACCACCATCTTGCGATACATTTACATAGGTAAACACTGTATATACTCTGTTTTCATTCTGAGGATCTACATAGATTTCTGAATAGTAAAAAGGACGATTTCCAATACCAGGTTTGTCATTTATTTTTTTCCATTTAAAACCTCCATCTTCACTTTTGTACAAGGCATTCTTTTTTGCTTCTACCAAAGCATAAATTACATCAGGATTGTTTGGTGCAATTGCAACTCCAATTCTACCCAATTCACCTTTCGGAAAACCTTCTTTTTCTGTAATTTTTTTCCAGTTATCTCCACCATCATGTGTAATGTATAAACCACTTCCTTGGCCACCAGATTTAAAAAACCATGGATCCCTTTTGTGTTCCCACATGGCAGCAATTAGTTTGTTCGGATTTTTTGGATCCATAATTAAATCTGCAGTTCCAGATTTTATGTTTGTGAATAAAATTTGCTTCCAAGTTTTTCCGCCATCTGTTGTTTTATAAACACCACGTTCTGCATGTTCTCCCCATGGAGATCCTATTGCGCCTACATAAACAGTATTCGGGTTTATAGGATCTATTACAACTCTGTGTATGTGTCTTGTTTTTTCAAGCCCCATTAATTTCCAAGTTTTTCCGGCATCTAAAGATTTGTAAATACCAAAACCACCATTTAAACTGTTTCTTGGGTTTCCTTCTCCGGTTCCTGCCCAAATTACACTCGGATTCGATTGCTGAATGGCAACAGCACCAATAGAGGCCGTTGCTTCTTTTTCGAATATGGGTTGCCATTTAATACCCCCAGAAGTAGATTTCCAAATACCCCCAGAAGCAGTTCCTACGTACATTATTTCGGGGTTACTTTCTACAACATCTATAGAAGTTACTCGGCCAGACATACCGCCAGGACCTATGTTTCTGGGGTTCATGTTTTTTACTAAATCCATTGAAAACTCTTGTGCAAATAATAATGAACTAGCACATAAAAAAACGAAGGTGATTATTTTTTTCATTTGTATTTATTAGTTGATTTTTTGTATAACTGTGACAAGATACAAAATAGAAAACGCTCCCAAAATAAGGAGCGTTTTTTTAACATATTTTCGAGTTTGTAATTGTTAGAAAAATTACAAAGCAATCTTTAAATTTTATTGAGAAGTTGCATCCTTTTAGATATAACTTTAATAAGATTATTCTTCTTTCTTTTTAGGTGCACGTTTTGCCTCTTTTAAAGATTGCATCAACATCCATTCTATTTGTCCGTTTGTAGAACGAAATTCGTCTGCAGCCCACTTTTCAATAGCTTTTATCATATCTTCATTTACTCGCAACGCGAAAGCTTTCTTTTTTGACATTTTATTTTTTTACAAATTGAACAACGGTTTCAATTAGTTTTTCTGAAATTTGATATTCATCAGAAAAATAAGATTTCATATTGTCTTCCTCTTTTTCTATGTTTTTTAATACATGATTCATACCACCAATACTTACCAGTTCTCCATTTTTACTTGCAGATAATAGGTTTGTAGCATCTTCCATTTTTACTTGTAAGTCTTTATTCCCTTGAAGGATTAGAACAGGAACTTTAATTTTTTTAATTTCTTCTGTTGGATTGATTTGCATCCAAGAATATAAAAAAGCTTGATTCTGTTTTGCAAAAACACTTATTAAAAACGGATTTATAGCTGTAATTTTACCATGAATTCTAAGAGAATCGAACTGTTCTTGTGCAGCTTCGCCCAAAGTAGGGTTGTTTTTACCAATTTGATCAATAATTACTTTGTCTACACTCTCGCCAGCGCCAGCAATAGAAATGTATTTATCTACATCATTTATCGCTAACATTGCAATTAAAGAACCTTGGCTATGACCTGCCAAAATAATTTCAGAAAAACGATTTTCTTTTTTAAAGTGATGAACGATTTCATTAATATCTAGAGCAAAATCTGTAATTAAAGTACCATTTAAAAAATCTTTATTGTTTTTATTTGCAGTCCTTTTATCAAAACTAAAAAAAGCAATATTCTCTTTGTTTATGGCATCTCTAAACTGTTTTATATAATTTGCTTTTACAGGTGTGCCTTCTTGGTTTCCATTTCTGTCTACATTACCAGAACCATGCACCCAAATAATTAATGGTGTTTTTTCTTGTTGATAGGTTAACGTACCTGGCAATTCTATTTGTTGATTGTAAATTGTTATTTCTTCAGAATTTATTTGTGCTACTGCTATTGAAATTCCGAATATTGAAATTATAATATGTGTAATAAGTTTATTCATGTTATTAAGTTTTATAAAATTTTCAACTAGCATCCAATTACCCGATAGGTTCGTTTAAATTAACTTTCTCTGTGTATCTTTTTAAAACCTGCATTGCTTCCTCTTTTTTCTGAGTGCCAATTAATAATTTTTTACCATTATTTAATTTTAATTGAATACCAATATCACCAGAAATATTGATGCATTTTCCTTTCTTTTTATTCCAGAAAGCTCCGCCTTTAAAACCCCAACCGCCATATTCTCCTATTGGGTCGTAGGTTCTTACATGGGCATTTTCAATTTCTTGCCACGGAATGGTTTTGTAACTAAAATGAATAGGAAAAAATTGATAATGAATGCCAATTTCATCGATTCTAGTTTTTAGTTTGAATATAAAAATAATACCTACAGAAGCTAAAATACCAAGTAAGGTTATAGTAAATTCTTGAACAGACATTTTAGAATTCTCGTTTAAAAATTCTTTTCCCATAACATAAATGGGCACAACTAAACTAAAACCTAGAACTATAAATAGCCAAATTTGTGTAAAACGTTGTTCTTCTATAAAGATTTTCATTTTACCTGTTTTTATCTCTTTCTAAAACAATTGCATTCCAGTTTTGTGGCATTTCTTTTAGAGTCCATCCTTCTCTTGCATATTGATTTAACAAGTCTTCAAAATTTTGTACTCTATTTCTAAAACCTAACTTTAAAGTGACTACTTTGTATTCTTTCATTTTTATTTGTTTAATGACTTAATGTTCCTGTATTTACAACAGGGCTTGCTTCTTTATCTCCACATAAAATAACCAATAAATTACTTACCATAGCAGCTTTTCGTTCTTCATCTAGAGCTACAATTTGTTTTTTATTCAATTCTTCTAATGCCATCTCTACCATTTCTACAGCACCTTGCACTATTTTATGTCTTGCAGCAACTATAGCTGTTGCTTGTTGTCTTTTTAACATCGCAGATGCAATTTCTTGCGCATAGGCTAAATAGCCAATTCTTGCCTCTAAAACCTCTATACCTGCTATTGCCAAGCGTTCGTCAATTTCTTTTTCAAGCGCTTCAGAAACTTCATTTACACTTGATCGAAGTGTAATGTCTTCGGTATGTCCTTCATCTGCAAAGTTGTCGTAAGGATACATGCTAGCCAGCTTTCTAACTGCTGCATCGGTTTGTACACGCACAAAATTTTCATAATTATCTACATCAAAAGCTGCTTTGTACGTGTCTGTAACTCGCCAAACTAAAATGGTAGATATCATAATTGGGTTGCCTAGTTTGTCGTTTACTTTTAAACGCTCGCTGTCAAAATTACTCGCTCTTAAAGAAATTGCTTTTTTTCTAAATAATGGATTCGCCCAATACAAGCCATTCTCTTTTATGGTGCCAACGTATTTACCAAATAGTAAGATTACTTTAGAAGTGTTTGGATTTACAAGGATAAAGCCAAAAAAACCGATAAAGCCAATGAGGCTTACAGGTAAGAAGATAGGAGTTTGTTTGATGATACTTGCTATAATTCCTCCAAAGAAAAGAACTAAAACGATTAATAACATTAAGTAACCGTTTGCAGGTTTAATAATTTTTTCTGATTTCATATTGTGTTTTTAAGTGATATTAAATTGATATCATAAAGATATATTATTTTTTTTGATTTTAACAAATTTTATGACTAATATTTTTATAAATTTGTTAAAATTAATCTTAAAGACTAAAAATGAAAATTAAATTAATTGTACTGCTTTCTTTTCTATTTATTGCTAACACAAAAAATGAAGAGACTTTTTTTTGGGGGCCAACAGGTCATAGAACAACAGGTAAAATTGCAGAAATGCATCTTACAAATAAAGCAAAAAGAAAAATTGATAAATTGTTACAAGGGCAGAGTTTGGCTTTTGTTTCTACGTATGCAGATGAAATAAAATCGGACAGAAGCTTTAGTAAATATTACCCTTGGCATTACGTAAATATGGGTTTAAACGAAACGTATGCAACTACAGAGAAAAATCCGAAAGGAGATATTGTTACCGGAATAGATACCTGTATTAAGGTTTTAAAAGATAAAAATAGCAGTGAGGCAGATAAAGTGTTTCATTTAAAACTATTGGTGCACTTTGTGGGCGATTTACATCAGCCAATGCACATTGGGCAAAGAGAAGATAAAGGTGGTAATACCATACAAGTTCAGTGGTTTGGTAAAGGTACCAATTTACATGCTGTATGGGATTCTAAGATGATTGAAGAGTGGAATATGAGTTATGTTGAATTGGCAGAAAATGCAAAACAACTTACTAAAAATGAAATAAAAGAAATAGAAAAAGGTTCTGTTGTTTCTTGGGTAGATGAAATTCATGAAATAACCAAAGAGGTGTATGCTTCTGTTAAGGTTGGCGAAAATTTAAAATACAGATATTCTTATGATCATTTGGCAACGGTAAGAACTCAATTACAAAAAGGCGGTATTCGTTTGGCAAGTATTTTAAACGATATTTTTAAGTAAATAGCATCGCTATTTTGCGCTATAAAAATAGTTAAAGTCTTATCATATTGATAAGACTTTTTTTTGCTCTATTTTCTATCTAAAAAGTCTTGATAAGCATTTTGCATCACAGCTTTGCTAAGAGAGTCTAATTGTTTAATGTTGTTGCCTGTAGTTAAAATTGGTTTTTTCTGAATGTTATCAAACACAAAAGTATTATTTTTAGTAACCAACCCAAAACCATTATTAAACACATAATGTGCGTATTGATCTTGCGAGTTGTTAAAAATATTTTTACCGAATTTAAAGTCAGAATTATTACCTTTTAAAATACTTAATAAGGTGTAAGACAAATCTACTTGACTAGAAATATTGTTGACAATGCCCTTTTTTTGAAGTGCGCCACCAAGCCATAACATTGGTATTTTAAATTTTTTAGGAGAATTAAAAAGGCCTTCATGTTCTGGTGTTCGATGACCATGGTCTGATACAATAACAATTAACGTATTTTTATACCAAGGTTGTTTTTTTGCATCAGCAATAAAATTACCAATTGCTTTATCTGTATAAGCATGTGCACTTCTAAATTTATTTTCTTCTGTATTTTTGCCAAATTTATAAGTGTCTGGGAATTCAAAAGGCTCATGACTAGTAAGTGTAAGTGCAATTTTAAAGAAAGGTGTGTTTTTTTCTTTATTGATGTCTTCTAAAAAACGCTGCATAAAAACATGGTCATGAACACCCCATTTAGAGTTCCAATCTTGTTTATCAAATTCGTTACCATCTACAAAATCGATAATCCCAGCATTTCGAAGATAGGTATTCATGTTTCCGAAGTTTAAATCGCCACCATAATAAAAAGAAGTTTTGTAACCTAAATCGTTCATTTTTTTGGGCAACATTGGTAAACTTCTTGTCTTATTAGGCATTTTCATAATGCTTTTTGTTGGCTGCGGATAATAACCGCTTAATATTGCAGGTATTCCTTTGTCGGTTCTATCGCCGTTTGCATAAAAGTTGGTAAACAATAAACCTTCTTTAGATAGTTCATTTAAGTTTGCTGTAACAGTTGGTTCTCCATCTAAAACACCTACTACTTTGGCAGTTAAGCTTTCCCAAATAATTAAAATAATATTCGGTTTTTCGGTATTTAAAATTTGATCTGTATTGGCAATTAAAAGCTTGTTTTTTGTTTTATTGATAATGTTTTCGGCTGTTATTTCATCAAAATGAACGTAGTTATTTTTACTGTTTGATGAGTGTGTTATTGCGTTAAAAAAATTCCATATATAATTAATGGCAGCATGATTGGCAAACATGTTACTCGAAAAATAAACATTACTTTGATTGACAGGTATTGTTTGTAAACCACCTCTTAAAGGAACAATTAATAAAGCAGATGCTAAAAACAATACACTGGTATGCGACCAATGGCTTTGCGTTAAATAGAGACTATTTTTATGAATTTGTTTTGTAAACAGTTGTATAAAAACATAAGAAATAAGCAACCAAATACAGACGCCTGAAATGAGCTGAAAAGTTGTTGCAGATGCAATCATTACAGCTGGAGTATTTAAATAATTAAGAAATGTAGCGTCTAATCTTGTGCCCCAAGAAGCATATAAAGTAGCATCAATTATTAGCAATAAACTTAAGAATGCAATTAATAACTGAGAATATCGAATGATAATTGTTGTTATTTTTTTAGGTTGAATAAAAAAAGTTAATGAAATAAGAATAAAGGGTATAAAACTGAGATACGCTGTAAAAGAAATGTCTAATCGAAGGCCATAAACAAATGTATTTACAAAGGTTGTAACGTTTAATTCTGTTGTTTTATCAAAATAAAAAAGTAAAAAAAATAAACGGGCAAATACAAAGTAGCCAATCCATAAAAGGAAATAAAAGCAGTTAAAAAGAAGTTTGTTTTTTAAGTTTTTCATGAATAGTTTTCTAGTCAGTTACTTTTAAACGTGCTTTTGCAGTAATTGAGACCTCAGAATAATCGTTGTTTAAGTATTTTAAGTAGCCTGTAATTGCTACCATTGCAGCATTGTCAGTTGTGTATTCAAATTTAGGAATGTAGGTAGTCCATCCAAAATGTTTTTCTGCTTGTTTTAGTCTGTTTCTAATTTCAGAGTTTGCAGAAACACCACCAGCAATCGCAATATTTTTAATACCAGTTTGTTTTACAGCATTCTTTAATTTATCCATTAATATTTCTGTAATAGTGTACTGAATTGATGCGCAAATATCACGCAAATTTTCTTCTATAAAGTTTGGGTTTATTCTTACTTGTTTTTGAATAAAGTAAAGGATTCCGGTCTTTAAACCACTAAAACTAAAGTCTAAATCGCCAACTTTAGGTTTTGTAAATGGATACGCTTTTGGGTTGCCTAGTTTGGCATACTTATCAATTAAAGGACCGCCAGGATAAGGTAGCCCAAGTATTTTTGCAGATTTATCAAAAGCCTCTCCAACAGCATCATCAATTGTTTCTCCTAAAACTTCCATTTCAAAGTGGTCTGTAATTTTAACAATCTGCGTATGACCACCACTAATTGTTAGGCAAATAAATGGAAAGCTTGGTATTTTAGCATTTTCTTCTTTTATAAAGTGAGCTAAAATATGTGCTTGCATATGGTTAACATCTATCAATGGTATTTTTAAACCAATGGCCAAAGATTTTGCAAAAGAGGTACCTACTAATAAAGAGCCCATTAAACCAGGACCGCGGGTAAAAGCAATGGCAGATAGGTTTTCTTTAGTAATACTTGCTTGCTCGATGGCTTGCTGTATTACAGGTAAAATGTTTTGTTGATGAGCTCTCGAAGCCAGTTCAGGAACCACACCACCATATTTAGCATGTATCTCTTGATTGGCAACTACATTGCTTAATACTTTGCCGTTGTAAATTACAGATGCGCTTGTATCATCACAAGAAGATTCTATCCCTAATATGTAAACATCTTTGTTCATTAAAATTGATAATTTTGCACAAAATTAAGGATAATTTTAGGTTGTATTTCTTTTTTAAGAATAGAAATTTAATTCTTTGTTAAATTTGAACGTTCTTTGTACAACTTGGCAATATTTTTGTTGTAATAAATTAAACAATTCGAATCAATTAAATATCAGTAATTATCAAAAACGCGATAAAAAAAATACTAAAGTCTTTAGGGTACTTTTCACTCTTTTTATTGCTTGTTAGCATACTGCTTTCAATACCTGCTATACAAACAAAATTAGGTAATTATGCTACTCAAAAAATAAATGAAGAGTACCATACAAATATTAGCATTCAAAAAATAGATCTTTCTTTTTTAGGGAATATAAAGCTAAAAGGTGTTCAGGTAAAAGATCATCATAAAGATACTTTGATATTTGTGAAATCTCTTTCTACCTCACTTTTAAGTTTGCAAAGTGCAATGGAGAGTGAAATTAATTTAGGAAGTGTTACCATTAGTGATGCCCATGTTTATATGCAAACTTATAAAGATGAGTTTGATGATTCTTTAAGCGCTTTTATTGAAGGTTTTAGAAGCAATAAACCAATAGATTCGTTAGATAAAAAATTTATATTAAGAACTTCTAACGTGTATGTAAGTAACTTAAATTATATCTTAAAAAATTACAACAAAACAAACCCGATTTCTTTTTCTGCTAAAAATATTGGAGGGAACTTACAAGATTTATTGGTAAATGGTGCCGATTTTTCATCAAAAATTAGAGGGCTTTATTTTACTGATAACAGAGGGGTAGAGGTTGCTAATTTAACTACAGATTTTACCTACTCTAAAACAGCTATGCATTTTAAGAATACTGTTTTAAAAACGAAAGGGTCAGATATTAAAGCAACAATAGATTTTAGTTACACAAGAGAAGATTTAGCTAATTTTAATGATAAAGTTTTAATAAATGCAGAATTTGATAACTCAATAATTTCGAATACAGATTTAAAAAAATATTACAACGAATTAAACGGTTTTGATGTTTTTAAAATGAAAGGAAATTTGAAAGGAAAGATGAATCGTTTTTCTCTAAAACAATTTTCATTAGTATCAAAAAAAGGGCTACAAATTTATGGAGATTTAAACTTTGCAAATGCTGTTAATGTTGAAAGAGGATTTGAATTTAACGGAAATTTTAGAAAACTAACCGCAAATTATTTAAAACTAAAACACTTGTTGCCTAACGTTTTAGGGAAAACCATGCCTTCTGAGCTTGAAAAATTTGGCGATTTTGACGTTGTTGGAAATGTATCTGTAACCCAAGATGAAGTTAAGGCAACCTTAGATTTAAAATCTGATATTGGTGCACTGAACACAGATTTGCAAATTTCTAATATTGTAACCATAGATAACGCAAAGTATGAAGGAAACATTGTGTTAGATAAGTTTCATTTAGGTAACTTTTTTAACGACCCGTTATTTGGTGAGGTCTCTTTAAAAGGAGCTGTTATTGGTAGTGGTTTTAAATTATCAAACATAGATACCTCTTTTGATGGCGTAGTGTCTATGTTGAGTTTTAAAAATTATACGTACAAAAATATTACAGCAAACGGTCAATATCAAAACAATAAGTTTGATGGTGAATTAAAAGTTGATGATCAGAATTTTAAAATGAATTTTAAAGGTCTTGCAGATTTATCATCAGCAGAAAATAGATTCGATTTTAAGTCTGATATTCGTTATTTAAACCTAAAAGAAACCAATCTTTTTAAAAGAGATAGTATTGCTATTTTAAAAGGAAGTATAGAATTAGATGTTGCAGGCAACACTTTTGACGATATTACTGGTAAAGCAACCTTTAATGATGTTTTTTATACCAACGAAAAAAAAGTATTTAATTTTAAAGAATTTCAGTTAGTTTCTTCTGTAAAAGATAGTATTAAAAACATCGAAGTTATTTCTAAAGATATAGCAAACGGAAGTTTAACAGGTAATTTTTCTTTTTCAGAACTTTTACCAGTAGCACAAAATGCATTGGGTAGTATTTATGCAAATTATACACCATATACTGTTGCACCACATCAATTTTTAGATTTTAATTTTACAATTTACAATCAAATAGTAACGGTTTTTTTTCCGGAAGTTTCTATTGATAATAACACTAAAATTAAAGGAAAAATAAAGTCTGATAAAAATCAGCTTAAAGTTACTTTTTCATCACCGAAAATAGACTTTTATGGTAACGTAATAACAGATTTGTTATTACGAACAGATAATCAGAATCCGTTATATAACTCTCATTTAACAGCCGCGAATGTTGCAACAAAGTATTATGAAGTGTCTAAGTTAAACTTATTGAGTTTAAATCAAAAAGACACTCTTTATTTTAAGTCTGTTTTTGCAGGTGGTAAAAAAGAAAATGAGAAGTTTAATTTAGATTTTTATTACACATTTAATCCAGAAGGGAACTCGGTAATAGGGTTCGAAAAATCTTCTTTTGAGTTTAAAGAAAATATTTGGCATATAGCCCCAGACAACCTAAATACCGACAAGGTTACTTTTAACTTAAAAGAAAACGACTTTAATTTTAGTCAGTTTAAACTTGTTTCTGGGGTTCAAGAACTTGCATTTTCTGGAAATTTAAAAGGAGATACAGAAAAGGTGCTTTTGGCCGATTTTAAAAATGTTAAACTAGAGAGTTTTTTGCCAAAAATAGACAGTCTTAGTTTAAAAGGTGCTCTTTCGGGGAATTTAGATTTTGTTCAGCAAGAGGGTGTATACAGTCCGGAAGGTGTTTTATTTATTAAAGATTTTGAAGTTAATGATTTTAAGCAAGGAGATTTATCTTTAAATATCAAAGGAGATAATTCTTATGAAAAATACGGGGTTCAATTATCAATAAATAACGATAAAGTAAAAAGTATTGCAGCAATTGGATCGTTAGATTTTTCAGAAAAAAGACCATTAATAGACTTAGAAATGTATTTAGAGAATTTTGGTTTAGACGCTTTTAGTCCTTTAGGCAAAGATGTTTTTTCTTCTATAAGAGGTAGTGCCTCTGGTAATTTTTCTTTAAAAGGTTTTTTGGGAAATCCTGAGATGGAAGGAACATTAACACTTGAAAATGCTGGTTTAAGTTTTCCTTATTTAAATGTAGATTACGATTTTTTAGGAACTTCAATAATTACAATGCAAGAGCAATCTTTTATATTTGAAAGTATAGCCCTAAGAGATACTAAACACAAAACGAATGGAAGATTAATTGGAGATATTACTCATTTAAATTTCGAAAACTGGTTTTTAAACATCGAGATTGAAAGCGATAATTTATTGGTTTTAGATACTGAAAATTCTGAAGAAGCTTTGTATTACGGTACAGCTTTTATTGATGGTACCGCAAGTATTACAGGTTTAACAGATCAATTAACCATCGATATTAACGCAAAAACAATGCCGGGAACTTCTTTTGTTTTACCACTTAAAGATATTGAAACTGTTGATAGTTTTAGTTTAATCCATTTTAAATCAACAGAAAAAAAAGTAAAAGAAAGGCAGCAAGAAGTGGCTTTAGAAGCGCTTAAAGGTCTTTCTTTAAATATAGATTTAGAAGTAAATAAAAATGCTACTGCACAAGTGGTTATAGATGAGGTTAACGGAAGTCAGTTAACTGGTAACGGAGATGGTAATTTGCGTATAGAAATAAATACCCGAGGAAAGTTTAATATGTTTGGCGATTATAATATTAACAATGGTGTGTACGATTTTAAATACGGTGGTATTGTAAACAAACCTTTTTTAATTCAAAAAGGAGGAAGCGTTTCTTGGAATGGAAGTCCTTATGAAGCAAATTTAGATGTAACTGCAATTTATAAAGCAAAGGCAAATCCGGGTGTTTTACTTCAAAACTTTAATTCAAATCGAAAGATTGAGGTAGATTTAGTAACCAAAATTACTGGCGGCCTTTTTAGTTCTAAGCAAGATTTAGATATTCAGTTGACTAATGTAGATCCTTCTATTGCAAGTGAATTAGAATTTATATTAAACGATAATAATGTAAACGAAAAAACCACACAATTTATATCGTTATTGGCGTTAGGTAATTTTGCGAACCCAGATAAAGTAGATTTTAATGCAGGTGAAACAATTTCTAGCACAGCATCAAGTGCAGTTGCGGCAGCATTTTCTAGTCTGTTAAATAATCCAGAGGGTAAGTTTCAATTAGGGCTCGATTATCAGCAAGGTAATAGCGGTAATGATATAGATCGTTTAAATATAGACAATCAAGTAGATGTTTCTGTAAGTACACAGTTAGGTGATAAAATTATTATTAATGGTAAAGTTGGTGTGCCAGTGGGTGCTCAAACTCAATCTAGTGTAGTAGGAGAGGTAAAAGTAGAAGTTTTGTTAAATAAAGATGGAAATTTTAGAGGGGTTATTTTTAATAGACAAAACGAGATTCAGTATTCTACAGAAGAAGAAGGCTATACACAGGGTGTTGGGTTGTCATATCAAGTAAACTTTAATAGCTTGTCAGAACTATTAAAGAAAATAAAGAGAAAAAGAAAAAAAGAAAGCGCTACAGTTGTTTCAGATTCTCTAAAGTTAAAACAAAAAGAGTTGTTAGATTTTGAAGGAAATTAAAACAATCTTAAAGATGTTTTTATAGTGCATGTATATTTTTTTAGGTCGATTTATTCTGTAAAATAAATCGCTTTTTTTCTTTGTAAATAGCCTCTTTTTGCTCTAAAACGATTTCGTAGTTTTATTATTTTAAACCACATTAAAGCCTTAATTTTACGGTAGAATATATGAAAAAAATAAAAAAAATAGCGGTAATGACATCTGGAGGCGATGCCCCAGGAATGAACGCTGCAATAAGATCTGTAGTTAGAGCATGTGCTTACTACAGAGTTAGTTGTGTTGGTATTTATAGAGGTTATGAAGGCCTTATAGATGCAGACTTTATTGAGTTAACAGCTAGAAGTGTAAATAATATTATAAACAAAGGAGGTACCATTCTTAAATCTGCTAGATCTAAAGAATTTAGAACAAAAGAAGGTAGAAAGATTGCTTTTGAGAATTTAAAAGAACAAAACATTGAAGGGTTAATTGTTATTGGTGGTGATGGTTCTTTTACAGGAGCAGTTCTTTTTAATGAAGAGTATAATTTTCCTGTGATAGGAATACCAGGTACTATAGATAACGATATTTTTGGTACTTCGCATACCATTGGGTATGATACAGCCTTAAATACAGCTGTCGAAGCAATTGATAAAATTAGAGATACCGCCTCTTCTCATAACAGGCTTTTCTTTGTAGAAGTAATGGGGCGAGATGCTGGTTTTATTGCTCTTAATGCAGGTGTAGGTGCAGGTGCAGAAGAAATTTTAATACCAGAAGAAAATTTAGGTTTAGACAGAATGTTAGAATCTCTTAAAAAGAGTAGAAGAACTGGTAAATCATCTAGTATTGTTGTAGTTGCAGAAGGCGATAAATCGGGTAAAAACGTTTATGAATTAGCAAAGTACGTAGAAGAAAATTTACCAGAATATGATGTTCGAGTATCAATTCTTGGACACATGCAAAGAGGAGGTTCACCTTCTTGTTTCGACCGTGTTTTAGCAAGTAGATTAGGTGTGAAATCTGTTGAGTTACTGCTAGATGGTAAAACAAATCTAATGGTAGGTTTAAAAGATAACGAAGTAATAAGCTCTAGTATTTTAGAAGCAATAAAAGGAGGGCATTCTATCAACCACGAACTCTTAAGAGTTTCTGATATAATGACCACATAAAAATAATTAATTTAAAATTAGTAAAATGATTAAAATAGGAATTAACGGTTTTGGAAGAATAGGAAGATTAGCTTTTAGATCTACAGTAAATAGAAAAGATGTACAAGTAGTAGCTATTAATGATTTATTAGATGTAGATTATTTAGCTTACATGTTAAAATATGACTCTGTTCATGGTAATTTTGAAGGAACTGTAGATGTAAAAGACGGTATGTTAGTTGTAAACGGTAATTCAATTAGAATTACAGCCGAAAGAGACCCTGCAAACCTTAAATGGAATGAAGTGTCTGCAGAATATGTAATTGAATCTACTGGATTTTTCTTAACAGAAGAAACTGCAGGTAAGCATTTAGAAGCTGGTGCAAAAAAAGTAGTATTATCTGCACCATCTAAAGACCATACACCAATGTTTGTAATGGGTGTAAACAACACAGAATTAAAAGCAGATCAAAAAATATTTTCAAACGCTTCTTGTACAACTAACTGTTTGTCACCAATAGCGAAAGTATTAAATGACAACTGGGGTATCTCAGAAGGGTTAATGACAACCGTTCATGCAGCTACGGCAACTCAAAAAACTGTAGACGGACCTTCTATGAAAGATTGGAGAGGTGGACGTTCTGCTATTCATAACATCATTCCTTCATCTACCGGTGCAGCTAAAGCAGTAGGTAAAGTAATACCTGCTTTAAACGGTAAGTTAACGGGTATGGCTTTTAGAGTTCCTACAATGGATGTTTCTGTAGTAGATTTAACTGTAAAATTAGACAAACCAGCTACCTATAAAGAAATTTGTGCTGCAATGAAAGCTGCTTCTGAAAGCGGACCAATGAAAGGTGTTTTAGGATATACTGAAGACTTAGTAGTTTCTCAAGACTTTGTTGGTGATACTCGTACTTCTATTTTTGATGCGAATGCTGGTATTGCGTTAAACGATAATTTTGTAAAAATTGTTTCTTGGTATGATAATGAAATTGGTTATTCAACTAAAATCGTTGATTTAATCGAATATGCTGCTTCATTATAGAAAGAGTTTTAAAAACTAAAAAAAAACCTGATAGAAACAAATCTATCAGGTTTTTTTATGCTTTATTTTAAGGTATCTAAGTTTTTATTTTAGATAAATACAAAATACTATTTTACTGCAATAGCGCTAATTTCTACATTCACAAATTTTGGCAAATTAGCAACTTCTACCGTTTCTCTTGCAGGTGCTGTTTCTTCATTAAAATAAGTAGCGTAAATATTGTTGATTTCACTAAAATTATTCATATCAGAAACAAAAATAGAAGTTTTAATTACGTTTTCAAAAGTCATATCAGCAGCATTTAAAACAGCCTTCATGTTTTCCATAACTTGTTTTGTTTCTTCTTCAATAGAGTCTAAAACTAAATCACCTGTTTTAGGATTAATCGCAATTTGACCTGAGGTATAAAGTGTGTTACCAGACAATACAGCTTGATTGTATGGGCCTATCGGTGCAGGTGCATTTGTAGTTTTTATTATTTTTTTCATTTTTTGATACGTTTCAAGGTTGTGGTTTTTACATAAAACTTAAAATAGTCTTCTATCTGGTGGCTTGTTTTTATCCCATTTTAAATCGGCTAAAACAGAAGATTTAACACCAATAAAAAATGTGTAAGAAGAGTTGGTGCCAAACGGAACCCAGTTAAAATTAAACTGCCAACTGTCTAAATCTCTTGTAAAATTGAATCTAGAGAATGTAAATCCTCCATTTTTAATGTCATAACCAGAAGAATAGCCCATTTGCCATTTTGGTGTTAATTCTATATTACCACTAAACATTAAACTATGCACACCAATTTCTCCGCCATTAATACCATCATTTCTGTAATTTGTAGAGTATGCTAAATTAATAGACCAAGGTATGTCTGCATGGTAAAGTTTTGCTTCTTTATTATTGTCTTCTTCTGTGTTAACATTGTTCCTTTGTCCAAATCTATCGGTCGGGTTAATATCTGCGCCAATAACGTCAATACCATTTTGGGCGCCATTACCATTTCTGTTGTCAACTTCGTCTTTTTTAGATTTATCAAAATCTGTACTAGAAATACTATAATTTGCAGTTATGTTTGCGTTGGTTAGTCTTAAAATATTCGGGTTAAATTCATTAATTCTAACACCTGCAGCATTCACTTTGTAAGGGTCAAAAGAGCCATTTAAGTTAACAGCTAATTTGTCTTTAAACAATCTTGTACCAGCAGAAAAACTTACCGGAGACCAACGCAAGCTATCGGCAGCAATATTGTAAGAGCTGCTAAAGTTTAAATTATTTAAAATAGTTATTTTCTCGTCTTCTTCGTCTTCACTCTCCGAATTTTTAGGGGCAACCTTAGCCTCAAGCACATTGTTTAAAGTAATTCCGATTGCATTACTTAAGCCAGCAGAAGGAGCACCATATATACCTTGATCATAAAGGGTATAGTCTAATAAGTCTGTGGCATCTGCACTTCTTTGTACTTGTTGTGTGTATTTGTCTTTAAAGTCGGGTCTGTATGAGTAAGAAATAGATGGTCTAAAAGTATGTCTTATTGTTTTTAATCGACCTTTTTTAAAATTAAAAGTTCCATATATATTGGTAGATAAACTAACACCAGCATTATATTCTCTATAGCTTTTAAATCCTCTTAAAGTATCTGTTACTACAACATCTTCTGTAATGTCATATTTTTTTTGAATGTAATCGAATTGCCAGGTTTCTTCATAGTTTACACTTGGCGATAAAGTAAAGTATTTAAATGCTTTAATATTGGTGTTTGTACCCGTTCTATGTTGCATTCCTGCTCTAGCGGTTTCAAACATTTTAGAAGTAAGAAATTCTGTGTCTGTTGTATTAATTAAGTACTGACCTTGTAGGGTGTAATTAAATCCCATTTTTTGAATGGGTGTTTTTTGAATATCTCCTTTACCTGCAAACGGATAAATACGATCCATATTTACAGTTAATGACGGCAGAGTCATTGTTATGTTTTGCGTGTTTGTATTTTGTTGATGCGTGGCAGTCAAATTCATATTAAAAGGTGTACCAACAAAAGTTTTACTATAATTAATAGAAGAATTTAGAGTGTTTGTTTGAGTTTGTGCAACATTAAATTGATTTTGAGATTCTCTAAAAAATCGACTACTTCCTAAATTTACTGAGGCAGAAAATCTAGAGTTAGGGCTAGCTTTAGAGTCTTGACTGTGAGACCATCTAATATTAAAATTATTTGCTTTGCTGTAAGTGTCAAAACCTCTAATGCCATTGATGTTATTTTCGAAATTAAAGCTAAAACTACCACTAAAGCGATACCTTTTTCTATAGTTTGATGATATTCTGCTTCCCCAACTACCATTAGAATATGCATCTGCCAAAACAGTTAAATCCATATAGTCACTTAAAGCGAAGTAATATCCTCCATTTTGAAAACCAATACCTCTTGTGCTACTTCCGGTATCAAAAGCAGGTATTAAAAATCCAGAAACGCTTGTTTCGCTTAGCGGAAAATAAGCAAAAGGTAAAAACAGCGGTGTTGGTATATCTGCTAATACTAAGTTACTAGTACCTACAATAATTTTTTTACCAGGCACTAACTTAGCTTTGTTGGTAGCAATATAGTAATCGGGTACTTTTTTATCAGAAGTAGTAAATCTAATATTTCTTACATAGATTGTAGAGTCGTTAACACGCTTAGTTTTTTCGCCATAGGTAAACATTTCACCTTGTTTTGTTTTTAAGCCATAAATTAAAGCGCGTTTGCTTTTAAAGTTGTAAATAATAGAGTCTTGTTCAGATTCTTGACTACCTTGAATAAAAACAGGTCTTTGTACATAGCCTGTACTGTCTATTAAGCCTTTAGCAAATAGGGTGTTTTTTTTGTAATCAACAATAATAATACCTGCTTTTAGGTCTATATCTGTATAGGTAATATGCGCCTCATTGTAGAGTTCTACAGTTTTATTTTTGGTATTTTGTATGGTGTAATCTTTGGCATCATGAATGATAATATCTTCGATGGTTTCTTTAACTTTAATACTATCTTTAGCGGTAGTATCTTTTTTTTGAATCGCTAAAGAATCTTTAGTGTTTTTTAAGAGAGATATACTTTTTTTTACAGCCTCATTTTTAGGTTTTTCGTTTTGAGAAAACCCTTTATTTATAAATAAAAGACAGCAAAATAAAAGAATGTATGATATTTTTGTTTGCAATGCTATAAATGCTATTTTTGTATTAAGGTAAAATTATGGCTCTATTTTTGGAGTACAAAATTTACATTGCCAAAATTAGTTAAAATTTATTGATGCTATTTAAACAAAATCACAAATTTAGTACCAAAGTAAAAATTATCGTTAAATTTCTCTTTGTATTTGCTTTTTTAGCGACTTCTTTAAAAACAGAGGCACAAAAAAAATACGTAATAGTTATAGATGCTGGTCATGGAGGTAAAGATCCTGGTAACCTAGGGAATGGTTATAAAGAGAAAAATATAGCTTTAAAAGTAGCTTTGGCTGTTGGAGATAGGTTAAATAAAAATAAAGACATTAAAGTAATTTACACCAGAAAAGGCGATACTTACCCGCCTTTATGGAAAAGAGGAGAAATTGCAAACAATGCAAAAGCAGACTTATTTATTTCTATTCATTGCGACTCTCATACATCTAATGCCTATGGTGCTGGTACTTTTGTATTAGGATTAAGAGGAAATAAGAAAAACTTAGAAATAGCTAAAAGAGAAAATGCTTCTATTTTCTTTGAAGAAGATTATAAAGAAAGGTATGTAGGTTTTGATAAAAACTCTGCAGAGTCTGTCATAGGATTGTCTCTTTTACAGGAAGAAAATTTAGATAAAAGCTTGGCCATTGCAGGTTTAATTCAGCACAACTTTGCTTTTAAGTTAAAAAGAAATGACCGTAAAGTAAAGCAAGATAATTTTCAGGTTTTAAGAGAAACCGTTATGCCAAGTGTTTTGGTAGAATTGGGGTTTTTAACCAATAAAAAAGAAGGGAAATTTTTAAATTCTAAAGCTGGTCAAGCGCAAATGAGTTCAGCAATTTCAGATGCTGTTTTAAGTTATGTAGATAATTTAAAGAAGAATACTGTACAGCTTAATACAACACCCGAAACATCAAATAGTAATGTAGAGTTTAAGGTGCAAATTGCATCTAGTAGTCGTAAAGTTACTACAAAAGCATATAATTTTAAAGGATTAAAAAATATTGACAGAGTTAAGGTAGGTAATAGTTACAAGTATTATTATGGAATTACTTCTAGCTATACCGATGTAAAAAAATCTCTAGAAATAGCTAAAAAGAAAGGATTTTCATCAGCATTTGTGGTTGCTTTTAAAGAGGGTAAAAAGGTCTCGGTGGCAGAGGTTATTAAAACCAACTAAATTCTAGTACTCTCCCAAATATTATTAGTAATTTTGTGATAAATTGTAGATAAATGACAAAAGAGTTTAAAATAGGAATTGTTGCTATTATTATCATAGCTATTTTTATATGGGGTTATAATTTTTTAAAAGGAGAAAACCTTTTCGATTCAAATTCTCGATATTTTAAAGTAGAGTATTCAAATATTGCAGGCTTAAGCAAGTCGAGTTTAGTAACTATTAACGGACTAAAAGTAGGTAAAATCACTCAAATAGAATTTAATAAAGAGGTTTCAAAAAAAGGCGGACTTATTGTAAGTTTTGTTGTAAATAATGATTTTCTTTTTTCTAAAAATAGTATTGTTAAAATATATTCTCCTAGTCCTTTAGGAGGTTCAAATTTAGCCATAGTACCAAGTTATGAAGGCGAAGATGCCATTTCTGGAGATTATTTAAAAGGAGAAATAGAGTCTAGCTTGTTTACCTCAATTGGCGAGCGTTTAGATCCTTTACAAGCAAAACTAGAACATGTTATTATTAGTGCAGACTCTTTATTTAAGAACGTAAATAATATTTTAGATATACCAACGCAAAATAGTATAAAAACTTCTGTTAAAAGTTTAGAGTTTACTTTAAACGAAGTGAAAAAAACAATCGTAATTGTTAATGATTTTATGGATGAATCAACAAACGATTTAAAAGAAAGTATTGCCAATACAAAATTGATTACAGCTAATTTTTCTAAAGTTTCAGACACATTAGCAAATGCAAATATTGGTGAGATTATGCGAAAAGCAGAAACCACACTTAATTCAGCTAATTTTATGTTAGCTGGTATTAATAACGGAAAAGGAACTATAGGTAAGTTGGTTACCGATGATGTTTTGTATACCAATTTAGCTGAAATGTCTAAAGAATTAGAAAACTTACTTAGAGAGTTAAAATTACACCCAAAAAGATTCGTTCATTTTTCATTGTTTGGTAAAAAAGCAGCAGCATATCAGCCAACAAACGAAGATGTTAAAGAAAATTCTAATAATTAAATCATAAAAATATGCAATACTTACCAAACATCGTTTTTGCCTTAACATTATTATTAGGTATTGGTTTTTTTACTATAAATATTAGAAAAATATCTAGAAATATAAACCTCGGGAAAGATCTTAATAGAAATGATAAAAAATCTGAGAGGCTAAAGAATATGATAATGATTGCTTTAGGGCAATCAAAAATGATTAAAAGACCGTTTTCTGGCTTTTTACACATTGTTGTTTATGTTGGCTTTATTATTATAAATATTGAGGTATTAGAAATAATAATTGATGGTCTATTTGGTACTCATAGAATTTTTAAGGACTTTTTAGGCACTCAAATCTATGGTTTTTTAATAGGAACTTTCGAGGTTCTTGCAGCATTGGTTTTTATCGCAGTAATTATTTTTTGGATCCGAAGAAACTTATCAAATATCAAACGTTTTTTAAGTAGCGAAATGAAAGGATGGCCTAAAAAAGACGGAAATCTTATTTTATATTTCGAAATGGTTTTAATGAGTCTTTTCTTATTGATGAATGCTGCGGATGCTTCATTTCAACAAGCAGGAATAGGAAATCCAATGAGTCAATTTATAACACCTCTATTTGATGGTTTTTCTGCTGATAGCTTGCATTTAATAGAGAGAACTGCTTGGTGGATACATATTTTAGGTATTTTAGTTTTTCTAAATTATTTATACTATTCTAAACATTTACATATTTTATTAGCGTTTCCAAACACTTATTATGCCAATTTAAATCCAAAAGGGCAATTTAATAATTTAGAAGCGGTTACAAATGAAGTAAAAATAATGATGGATCCAAGTGCAGATCCTTATGCTACTCCAGAATCTTCAGAAGAAGAAGCTATCCCAGAAAAATTTGGTGCATCTGAAGTTACAGATTTAAACTGGGTTCAGTTAATGAATGCTTATACTTGTACAGAATGTGGTAGATGTACTTCTGCATGTCCTGCAAACTTAACAGGAAAAAAACTATCTCCTCGTAAAATTATGATGGATACAAGAGATCGTTTAGAAGAGGTTGGTAGAAATATAGATGCTAATAAAGGTGTTTTTAAAGATGACGGAAAACAGCTTTTGAACGATTACATAACTCCAGAAGAATTATGGGCTTGTACAAGTTGTAATGCTTGTGTAGAAGAATGCCCTGTAAATATAGATCCGCTTTCTATTATTTTAGACATGCGTAGGTATTTGGTAATGGAGCAAAGTGCTGCACCACAAGAGTTAAATGCGATGATGAGTAATATTGAAAACAATGGTGCTCCATGGCAATACAACCAGCAAGACCGTTTAAACTGGGCAAAAGAAGAATAAAATTAATTTTATGTGTTTAATTTTAGCAATACTTCGCTAACCAAAAATTAAATTCTAATACAAAAACTATAAACTATGATTGTACAAACAATGGCAGAAATGATGGCTCAAGGAAAACAACCAGAAGTTTTATTTTGGGTTGGAGCTGCAGGAAGTTATGATGATAGAGCAAAAAAAATAACAAGAGCATTTGTAAAAATATTACAGCATGCAAATGTAGATTTTGCTGTTTTAGGTACCGAAGAATCTTCTACAGGAGATGCTGCTAAAAGAGCTGGAAACGAATTCTTGTTTCAGATGCAAGCAATGATGAACATCGAGGTTTTAAATGGATACAATATTAAAAAAATTGTAACCTGCGATCCTCATTCTTTCAATACCTTAAAAAATGAATACACTAATTTAGGTGGTAATTATGAGGTGTTGCATCACACACAATTCATACAAAACCTTATCGCAGAAGGACGTTTAAAAATAGACGATAAAAACCTTCAAGGAAAAAGAGTTACTTTTCATGATCCTTGTTATTTAGGAAGAGCAAATGATGTATATGAATCTCCAAGAGACCTAATAAGAAGATTAGGTGTAAATTTAACAGAGATGAAGCGTAGCAAACAAACAGCTTTGTGTTGTGGTGCTGGAGGTGCTCAAATGTTTAAAGATGCAGAGCGTGGAGACAAAGAAATAAATGTATTAAGAACAGAAGACGCTTTAGAAACCAAACCAGATATTATTGCAACAGGTTGTCCTTATTGCAATACAATGATGACTGATGGTATAAAATTTAAAGAAAAAGAAGATAGTGTTATTGTAAAAGATATTGCAGAATTGATTGCAGAAGCAAATAATTTGTAAATAAATAACAGTACTTATATTCCGAATTTTTAATATTTTAGAATTACATCCTTTTAATGACACAAAATTATATAAAAGCAGCTCGATTAAGAACTTTACCTTTATCTATTTCAGGCGTTATAGTTGGTGCTGTTTTAGGTAATTATCATTTTTATAATGTTGCACTTAGCAATGATTCACTATCTATTTTTTCTTCTCCAATTTTTTGGTTTGCAATTTTAACGACTATTGGTTTTCAAGTAATTTCTAACTTTGCAAATGATTACGGAGATGGTGTAAAAGGGACAGATAAAAATAGGTTAGGTGAGGCTCGCATGGTTTCATCAGGTGCAATTACACCCAGGCAAATGAAAAGAGCTATTGTTATAGCTACGACCTTAACGTTAATATCTGCGTTATTTTTAATATTTTTTTCTTTTGGTAGTCAAAACTTTAAATATTCAATCTTATTTTTTTTCTTAGGAATCACAGCAATTATAGCCGCAATAAAATATACAGTTGGTAACTCTGCCTATGGTTACAGTGGTTTTGGAGACCTATTTGTTTTTTTGTTTTTCGGATTGTTAAGTGTAGTTGGCAGTTATTTTCTGTTTACAAAGCAACTAGATTTAATAGTGTTTTTGCCAGCAATTTCTATTGGGTTTTTAAGTACTGCGGTTTTAAACTTAAACAATTTACGTGATAGAGAAGAAGATGCAAAAAATAATAAAAATACTCTGGTAGTAAAACTAGGTGTTTTAAAGGCAAAAAAATATCATTACTTTTTAATATTCGGAGCGCTTTTTTGTGCAATTTTATTTTCATTTTTTAGGTTTTCATCAATTTATCAATTTATTTATTTAATTGCTTTTATTCCGTTACTAAAAAATGTTAAAAAAGTAGCTTTAAATGATAATCCAAGAGAGCTAGATGGTGAATTAAAAAAAGTAGCTTTAAGTACTTTTTTATTTGCAATTCTTTTTTCAGTGAGTCATTTTTTTTAATTCTTGATTAAAACACATTATATTTCATGAAAGCAATAAAAATTATTTTAAGTAGTATCTCATTAATAATTGTGGTGTTTTTACTTACAGGCTTGTTTGTAAAAAAAACTGATTATAGTGTTCAAGTTTCAATTAATAAGCCTCTTGAAGTTGTATTTGAGACCTTTACAAACGTAAAAAATGTTAAAAATTGGATTCCAGAAATTATTTCTATTGATGTTTTAGAAGAAAATATAGCCAAAACAGGTAGTGTGTATAAAATTGTTATAGAAAATAAGGGACAAGAAATAACAATGACAGAAAAGATTATGGCATACATTCCAAACGAAAAAATTACATTGTTTTTTGATGCAGAGAATATGTTAAAAAAGGACGATTATACTTTTTCAGAGACAGATGGTGTTTCAACTGTAACTTTAAATGCAAGTTGCCAAAGTGATTCTTATATTATGGCGTGTATTTTTCCGTATTTTAAGGGTACATTTAAAGCACAAGATCAATCTTACTTAAATAATTTTAAGGAGTTTATAGAAAGCAAAAATTAAATTATACATACCATTCATACAACATTGATAAAAGCAACTTACAAAAAATACATTCTCAATTTTAAAAACCCAAGCGGAACATCTCGTGGTGTTTTAAGAACTAAAGAAACTTGGTTTATTCTGTTAGAAGAAAACGGCAAATCAGGTATTGGAGAAACGGGTTTGTTTAGAGGTTTAAGTATAGATGATGTTCCTAATTATGAAGAAAAATTAATTTGGGTTTGTAGTAATATAGATAAAGGAGAAGAGTTGTTGCTTAAAGAGCTTTTTGAGTTTCCTTCTATTCAATTTGGATTAGAGCAAGCTTTTTTATCTTTACGAAGTAAGGATTCTTTCGAGTTGTTTCCATCAGAATTTACCAAAGGAAACGAATCTATTTCTATAAACGGTTTGGTTTGGATGGGAGACAAAGAGTTTATGAAAACTCAGATTAAAGAAAAATTAAAAACGGGTTTTTCATGTATAAAAATGAAAATTGGTGCAATTGATTTTGATACAGAAATAGCGTTGTTAAAATCGATTAGAAATGAATTTTCTTCAAATGAAATTGAATTAAGAGTAGATGCAAATGGTGCATTTACCAAAGAAAATGCTTTAGAAAAACTAAGTGTTTTATCAGCGTTAGATTTACATTCTATAGAGCAACCAATTAAACAAGGTCAGTTAGAAGAAATGGCTTTTTTATGCGAAAAAACACCTTTGCCAATTGCGTTAGATGAAGAGTTGATTGGTGTGTTTACAGAGTCTGATAAAAAGACACTTTTAGAAACCATACAACCACAATATATTATTTTAAAACCCAGTTTGGTTGGTGGAATCGCAGGAAGTAAAGAGTGGATTTCTATTGCAGAAAACAACAACATAGACTGGTGGATTACCTCTGCATTAGAGAGCAATATTGGTTTAAATGTAATTGCACAATTTACCTATGATTTACAAAATAAATTGCCTCAAGGATTAGGAACTGGTGGTTTGTTTACAAACAATTTTACAAGTCCGTTAACTGTTGCAAATGGAGCGTTACACTATAATAACGCTATACAATGGGACTTTAAACTATAAGCTTTTAAGATGAATTTTATACAGCAAGCATACAAAGGTAAAAATGAATGGTACCATTGGTTAGTAACGATACTATTGGTGTTTTTTGGGTGGCAAATTTTGGGTGTTATTCCTTTGGTGGTAGCAGTATTTAATGTGTCAGAAAATTTAGCCCAATTTACAGAATTTGCACAAGCAAGTTTTATGACGGCAGGTATTGATAAAAATCTTTTTCTGTTTTTAATGATCTTATCTTTTTTTATAGGTTTGATTTTTCTTTTTGTAGGTGTTAAATATGTTCATAAAAGAAGTATTACTTCTTTAATAACCAGCCGAGAAAAAATAGATTGGAATCGTTTTTTTTATGCGTTTTTTGTGTGGGGTAGTTTGGCGGTTGTAATGACGTTTATCGGAATTTATCTAGCTCCAGAAAATTATACATGGAACTTTAATGCGACTCCTTTTTTCATTCTAGTTGCTATTTCATTGGTATGCATTCCTTTTCAAACAAGTTTAGAAGAATTACTTTTTAGAGGCTACTTGATGCAAGGTCTCGGTGTTTTAGTAGGAAACAGATGGGTTCCTTTGCTTATTACATCGGTAGTTTTTGGGTTATTACATGGCGCAAATCCAGAAGTTGCAAAACTAGGACAGATTGCTATGGTATTTTATATTGGTACAGGTTTTCTATACGGAATTACAACTTTAATGGACGAAGGCACTGAAATTGCCTTAGGTTTACATGCTGTTAATAATATCACTGCTGCTTTTTTAGTAACAACAGATTGGACTGTTTTTCAAACAGATGCTTTGTATATAGATACTTCAGAGCCTTCTGTAACGTGGCAAATGTTTATTCCTGTTTTTCTTTTATATCCTTTGATGTTGCAGATTTTTTCTAAAAAGTATGCTTGGTCAAACTGGAAAGAAAAATTAACAGGTGCTGTTTTAGTTCCTAAAACTATTCAAGAAGACAATTTATAACACTAAAAATATTGTTGCAAAATAACCTACATAAAGATTTTAAACTGAACGGTTTTTCATTTACAAGTGTCGATGAAATTTTGTCTTATTCGAAAGATTTTTCTGAAGAAATTTATCAATTTCTACAAGACTGGTTTTCAAAGAAAGAGTATGTTATTGTGCAAACTTCAGGCTCTACAGGCACTCCAAAAGACATTCAGTTATTAAAACAAAAAATGATAAATTCTGCCCTTGCAACTGGGCAATTTTTCAATTTAAAACCAAAAACTACAGCTTTAATGTGTTTGCCATCAAAATATATTGCTGGTAAAATGATGTTGGTAAGAGCGCTTACTTTGGGGTGGCATATAGATATTGTATCCTCTAATGCTTCACCTTTAAAAACCATTTCAAAAAAATATGATTTTTCTGCAATGGTACCTTTGCAAGTAGAAAATTCTTTAGATAAAATACATTTATTAGAGACCTTAATTATTGGTGGAGGAGTGGTTTCAAAAAAACTACAAGACAAATTGCAGTCTATTTCTACAAACGTTTTTGCTACATATGGCATGACAGAAACCATTACACATATCGCTATAAAAAAGCTAAATCATTTTAAGGGAGCTATTTCAAATTCAGTAACGATTGCCTATTATAAAACGTTACCAAACACAACAATTTATATAGATCAAAGAAACTGTTTGGTGCTTAAAAATAATAATGTTGCCAACGAAATTGTATTTACAAATGATGTGGTTCAGTTAATTTCTGATACTCAATTCGAGTGGTTAGGTCGTATAGACAATGTGATAAATTCTGGTGGTATAAAATTATATCCAGAAAAAATAGAAGAACAGCTATCAACACTTATAAAACAGCGCTTTTTTGTTACGGGTATAGAAGACGAATTGTTAGGGAACAAACTTATTTTGGTTGTAGAGGCGCCTATTGATCATCAATTATATAAAAATAAATTATTCTCTGAAATACAAAATTTAAGAACACTTTCTAAATTTGAAATTCCAAAAGAGATTTATTTTATGGATCAATTTATAGAAACGGGCACAAAAAAAATCCAACGTAACAAAACATTAGAATTACTTAAAAGATAGGTGTTAAATTTTATTATAAAATAAACTTTTAATAATACCATCAGACAAACCAATTTTTGGTACATAGATTTTTCTTGCGCCACTCCATTTCATTGCAGATAAGTAAATTTTAGTTGCTGGAATAATAACATCTGCTCTATCTGGGTTTAAGCTTAATTCTGATATTCTATCTTCAAAAGACATCTGTTTTAAAAACTGATATTGTGCATTTAAATAGATGTAAGAAATCGGTTTTCCTTCTGTTCTCCCAGACATTTTAAATAGCTTGTTAATGTTACCGCCAGACCCAATGAGTGTCACTTTTTTTAGGTCTTTTGTGTTTTTTTTAATCCACTTTTCTACATTGGCAAAAATCTCTTTATTCACAGCTTTTTTATTGTTCAATAAACGAACTGTACCCATTTTAAAAGATTTTGAAGTAATAATTTTTCCTTTTGAAAAAAGAGTAAACTCTGTACTACCGCCACCTACATCTACATACAGATAAGAATTATCGCCCTGAATTAAGGTGTTTAAATCTGTAGAAGATATAATTTTAGCTTCTTCTTTACCACCAATAATATCTATCTGTACGCCTGTTTTATTTAAAATTTCTGTAGCCACTTCTGTACCATTTACAGCCTCTCTCATTGCAGAGGTAGCGCAGGCTTTGTAGCGTTCTACATTGTGCACTTTCATAAGTAGTTTAAAAGCCTCCATGGCTTCTACCATTCGGTTTGTATTGGCTTTGCTTATGATGCCATCTCCTGTAAAAGCATCTGCACCTAGTCTAATAGGCACACGTACTAAAGAAGATTTTTTAAATTGAGGTTCTTTGTCTTCGGAAACAATTACGTTTGCAATAAGCAGTCTTATGGCATTAGAACCAATATCGATTGCACCGTATTTTTTTATTTCTAACACTTAAATTTATTTATGGTTTTTGGGGAATTCAATTAAAATTGTTTTTCCTTTTTTTATGTTTTTCCAATGTTTTTCTTCAAATTGAATACCAACCACACCACAGGTAGTAACATGAGAGATTGGTGTGCTTCCAAATTTATTTACAAAAGAGTTGATGCCGTGGTCATGACTAAAAATAATGGCAGAATTAAAACCATCATCTAGTGCTTTTACCGTTTTTACCAAATATCCATCGCTAAAACTGTAGAGTTGTTTTTTAATTTGCAGATTAGATAAAGGATATTCAAAATTGTCACAAAAAATAACTCCTGTATGCAAAGCTCTATTTGCACTGCTAGACACAAAAACATCTGGTCTGTTAATTTCTTGAGCTAAAAATTTAGACATTAAATGCGCATCTTTGATACCTCTTTTCTTTAAAGGCCTATCAATATCTTCTATTCCCTCGTACTCCCAAGAAGATTTTGCGTGTCTAACTATGTAAATTGTTTTCATTCAATTTCTTAAATTATCTTAATGTAAATATAAAAATTATGGAGCTAATCTTTCTAATATCCAAGAAAAATCTTCTGCTAAAGAATATCTAATTCTGTCGTGTAATCTGTTTGGACGTCCTTGCCAAAATTCTATAGAAATTGGTTTAACCAAATAACCACCCCAATGTTCTGGTCTTGGTATTTCTTTGGTTTCGTATTCTTTTTCTAGGCTTGCTAAATTTTCCTCTAAAATTGCTCTAGATTTTATAACTGAACTTTGGTTTGATGCCCAGGCACCTAACTTGCTTCCATCTGGTCTAGAATCAAAATATCCATCAGATAAATTTTCAGCTAACTTTTCTGCTCTACCTTTTATAATTATTTGTTGTTCTAAAGCTGGCCAGAAAAAAGATAGACAAATATTATTGTTATTTGCGATGGCATTTCCTTTCTCTGAAGCGTAATTTGTAAAGAAAACAAAACCTTCCCAAGTAAATTTCTTTAACAATACAATTCTGTTTTTTGGAAATCCGTCTTTACCAATAGTACTAATATTCATAGCATTGGTTTCTTCTACAGATTCTGATTCTTCTGCATTTGCAAACCAAGTTCTAAATAATTCCATTGGGTTTTCTGGACAATTATTTTCTAATAGTTCTTGTTTTTCGTAAGATTTACGATAGTTACTTAAGTCTTTTTGCATGTTTTAAAATAGATATCTAATTCCAACTGAGTTTCTTAATCCGTTTTCATTTTCAGCAATATGATAGGCCGTTTCAAGAACGAAACCGATGTTTTTGTAATTTTTAAAAGGTAAAATTTCTAATTGAAATGGTATGTAAAAACTTTCTAGTTGATCTAATTCTTCAAAAAGAAAAACATTTACACCTAATCCTAAATTTAGGTTGTAAGTTTCTTTGTTTTTAATTTTATACAAAACACTTAATTTACTGCTAAATGATTTGTCTACAGCATCGTCAATTTTTAATTCTGCCTGAATTTTTTCAGAAAACTCATAACTCATTCCTATTTCTGAATTAAAATATCCTGTTGCTTTTATTTGGCTAAAACCAATGCAAGTAGTAAAAAATAAAAATAACAGAAAGTTGTTTTTCATTATGACGATCTTTTAAACAAATATAAACCAACAAAAGTTAAAAAACCATTTAAGACCAATACAAAAAATCCAAAATCGAAATTAAAATATTGTAAACTGTAAGTACTAATTATAAATGTTACAATGGGTGCTATTAAACAAACAATGGGCACCATTTTGTCTTTTAGTTGGTGTTTTGTAAACAAGCCAAAAGCATACAAGCCTAATAAAGGTCCGTAGGTATAACCTGCTGCTTTAAAAATATTAGCAATCACACTTTGGTTGGCAATAAAATACTTAAAAATTAAGATGATGATGATTAATACAATAGAAAAAATAACATGAATTTTCTTACGTGTTTTTACCTGTTCTTTTTCATCTTTGTTTTTATCAATCTCTAAAATATCGATACTAAAAGAGGTTGTTAAAGAGGTTAGTGCAGAATCTGCACTTGAGTATGCTGCGGCTATCAAACCTAATAAAAAGAAAAGTGCAGTAGCAATGCCTAAATTCCCACTTGTGGCAATGATAGGAAATAGCTGGTCTTTGCTGGCATTAATTCCGTTTTGATACGCATAATCTGTAAGTAAAACACCTAATGCTAAAAAGAAAAAATTTACTATAACCAACACGATAGTAAACCAAAACATATTTTTTTGTGCATCTTTTAAGTTTTTACAGGTTAGGTTTTTCTGCATCATGTCTTGGTCTAAACCAGTCATTACAACTGCAATAAAAGCACCTGATAAAAATTGTTTCCAGAAATAATTTCCAGTATGTATGTCATCAAAATAAAATATTTTTGAAAATTTACTTTTAGATACATAGGTTGCTAAGTTCTCTATTTGCAATTCGTTGGTTACGTTGTAAATACAAACACCTACAGCAATTAACATGAATAGTGTTTGCAAAGTATCTGTCCAAACAATGGTTTTTATTCCTCCTTTAAAGGTGTACAACCAAATTAGCAAGATGGTTATTGATACGGTTACCCAAAACGGAACTCCGTAAGCATCAAATAAAATGGCTTGTAACACATTTGCGACTAAAAACAGTCTAAAAGCAGCACCAATAGTTCTAGATAGTAAAAAGAAACTTGCGCCGGTTTTGTATGAGTATTTTCCGAACCTGTCTTCTAAATAAGTGTAAATAGAGGTAAGGTTTAATTTATAATACAACGGTAGTAATACCAAACCAATTACTGCATAGCCCAAAACATAGCCTAATACCATTTGAAAATAACTCATATTTTGCGCTTCTACCCAACCCGGAACAGAAATAAATGTAACACCAGATAACGAAGCGCCAATCATACCAAAAGCAACTAAATACCAAGGCGAAGAATTGTTTGCTTTAAAAAAAGTGTTGTTGTCTGCAGATTTTCCGGTGATGTATGAAATGAAAATTAATACAGAAAAGTAAGCAACAATTAATAAAATAATGTGAATGGGTTGCATGGATTTATTTAGAATTATGGGTTGTAAATTACGAATATACTCTTTTTAAAATTTTATATAAAAATTAATAATTCGTAATCCATAATTAGTAATTTTGCACTCATGGATTTTTCGTCAAAATTATTAGAAAACGCAGTAAATGAAGTAAGTCGTTTGCCGGGAATTGGTAAAAGAACAGCTTTGCGTTTGGTGTTGCATTTGTTAAAACAGCCTGCAAGTAATACTACTTTTTTGTCTGAAGCACTTTTGCATTTAAGAAATGATGTAAAAACATGCCAGAAATGTCATAATATTTCTGATACTAATTTATGTGATATTTGTAGTAATACAAAAAGAAAACCAGAAATTGTTTGTGTGGTAGAAGATATTAGAGATGTAATGGCTATAGAAAGTACCTCTCAGTTTAATGGATTGTATCATGTTTTAGGCGGTAAAATTTCTCCTATAGAAGGGATTGGTCCTCAAAATTTAGAAATAGATTCTTTAATAGCTAAGATTGAAAAAGGAGAAATAAAAGAGATTATTTTTGCCTTAAGTTCTACGATGGAAGGCGATACCACTAACTTTTATATTTTTAAACAGATAGAGAAATTTAATATTACAACTTCTACTATTGCTCGTGGAATTTCTGTGGGTGATGAGTTAGAGTATGCCGATGAGGTTACTTTAGGGCGAAGTATTGTAAATAGAATTCCTTTTGAACAGAGTATAAAAAGTTAATATTTGTAAGTGCTGCTATTTTAAAGCTTCTTTTTCTGCTTTGTCCCAAGATTTTTTTGCACGAATATTTTTGTAAAGTCGAATGCCAAGCATTAGCAGAATACCAAAAAGTAGAATTCCTACAACTCCCCAAATCCAATTGATACTGTTTTGTAATACCACTAAAAAAACAACAGCAAAAAGTATGATTGTTGGTGCTTCGTTAATAATTCTTAATTTAAAAGGAGAGTATTTTACAACATCTTTTTGAAGTTGTCTGTATATTTTATGACAAAACCCATGGTAAAAGTATAGCGCGAATACAAAGCTTAGCTTGATATGCATCCAAGGCATTTCTAAATAATACGGATTTTTAACCAACATCCAAAAGCCAAAAATACTTGCTAAAATTGCAGAAGGCCAACTGATAATGTACCACAATCTCTTGCTCATTAATTTATACTGAGTCTGCAAAATTTCTTTTGCAGGCTCAGGTTTTTTTTCAGCTTCTACATGATAGATAAATAAACGAACAATGTAGAATAAGCCAGCAAACCAAGTGACTATAAATATAATGTGTAAAGCTTTTATGTATAAAAAATCCATATTTTATTTAAGTTTTATGGTTGTAAAGTTAAAATGTTTTAGAGTTATAAAGTTAAAAAGTTTTTTGACGTTTTTTAATTTATTTTTGAAATTTCATCTAACATCTAACATCTAACATCTAACATCTACTCTTCAATCCAATTAACCAAAACATCTACCCAATCGTCATTGTCATTAATACAAGGTATTGCGTAAAATGCCTCTCCGCCAGCTTCTAAAAATTCTTCTTTACCTTCCATGGCAATCTCCTCTAAAGTTTCTAGACAATCAGAAACAAAAGCAGGTGTAACAACAGCTAATTTTTTAACCCCTTCTTCTGGATATTTCTCTAGCATTTTGTCTGTGTAAGGTTGTAGCCATGGGTCGCCAGCTAATCTAGATTGAAACGATACAAAGTATTGGTGTGGTTGCAAGTCTAAATATTCTACCACTTGTTTTGTTGTTTCGTAGCATTGGTGTTTGTAGCAAAATTCATGCGCAGCAGAACTTGTTTTACAGCACTCAAAATTAACACTATCGTTTGGCTTACAATGAGATTTTGTAATGTCTGATTTTCTTACATGACGTTCTGGAATTCCGTGATACGAAAATAAAATCTTATCCCATTCTTTACCTTCTAGGTGATTTTTTATACTATCACCCAAAACTTTTATATAGTCTTTTTTATGATAAAAAGCAGGAATATGATTGAACTTCATTGCCGGGAAAAACTCAGCTCTTAATTCTTCTGCTAATACTAAAATGGTATCTGTGGTTGCCATTGCATGTTGCGGGTATAGCGGTACAATAAGTACATCTGTTACCCCTTTGTCATGCAATTCTTGCAAGCCCATTTTTATAGAAGGCGTTCCGTAACGCATTGCCAAAGCAACAGGTAATTCTGTTTTATCTTGCACTTTAGCCAACAATCTTTCTGATAATACAATTAAAGGAGAACCTTCGTCCCACCATATTTTTTTGTATGCTTTAGCAGATTTTTTTGGTCTGGTGTTTAAGATAATTCCTCTTACTAATATGGTTCTTAACCATTTTGGAGCGTCTATAACGCGCTCATCCATTAAAAATTCATCCAAATACTTTCTAACATCTTTGGTAGATGTACTTGCTGGCGATCCTAAATTTACTAATAAAACTCCTTTCATTTATTTAAGTTTCAAAATTGAAAGTTTCAAATTTTTATAGTTGAAACCTACAACTATTTTTATTTTTTTTTCTAACTACTAACTATTTCAACTGATTTGTAATTTCATAGAGTGTAATAGCCAAACTATGAATTACGTTCATTGATGAATTTCTGCCATACATCGGTATTGCAATTGTTGCATCAACAGTATTTATATTTTTTATTCCGTTTCTTTCGCTACCCAAAAGTAAGACGATTTTCTGATGATTTTTAAAATTAAAATCTTGAATATCGATACTTTTATCAGTAATTTCTATGCCTATAATTGTATTTCCTTCACTTTTTAATTGCGCAATTAACACTTCAAAATCATCATAAAACGAATGCGCTACTTGGTTGATTGTGTTTCTGGCTGTATTTACTACTTTTCTATTTTCAATAGTAGGCGAGCTTTCATGAAAATATATTTTTTTTACCCCAAAACTCTCTGAAATCCGAAAACACATGCCAATATTTTCAGGGGTTCTAATCGCATCACAAACAATTGTTATAGGAAACTCTTTTTGTGTGTTTTCGATGTCGTAATGCGTTAATTGTTTCAATTCCTTTTAATTTAATATTATTTATTGATGCTCATTACATACTTTTTTGGAGTGGTGCCAAACTTCTTTTTAAAAGCAGCTATAAAATGACTTGCAGTGCTGTAACCAACTTGCAGTCCGACTTCGTTTACATTGTAAAGATTACTCTCTAGTAATTTTCTGGCATGCTCCATCTTATAATCAAACAAAAAACTAAACACAGTGTCTCCGTAAATTTGTTTAAAACCTTCTTTAAGTTTTTTTAACGTTAAGCCCGTTTCTGATGCCAATTCTTGCAGACTTGGTGGTTCAGACATTCTAGATATAATGATTTCTTTGGCTCTTCTAATTTTTAATACATTTTGTTCATCAACCAAAAAAGGACAATATTCTGCATTTGTAGTTTCATCTTTTTGAAAGTGCAAACTCAACAATTCGTAAATTTTTCCTTTTACATATAGTTCTCTAATAGAACTGTTAATGTTAGAATTTATAATTTGCTGCAACACAATAGCAATTGTCGGTTTGATCTCTTGGTCGTCATAAAACTTTCGATTGCTATTTTCATCACTTAAAAAAGGAATGTATCCTGATTCTTTTGAAAATAGAGAATGAAATTTTTCTATAGAAATTAATAGAGAAACCAATGTTGTTTTGGGTTGAATCTCTAAATTTATAGGCAATACTCTCTGCGGATTGTACAACAAAATAGATCTATTATCTAAAACATCAAAAGTATATGCGCCATCATTAAACAGAAATTTAGAGTTTCCTCTTAAACAAAAATGCATTTGTATAAAAGTATTGTCTATTTCTCTTACAAAATTCTGAACCTTGTCATTTTCATTCTGAAAATGAAGAACATAAAACCCTTTTTCTAAGGTGATTTCATCAAAAGAACTTTCTCCGACATTTTTAAACATGTGCAACTTTGTTTTTGAATTTTTGTTTATTTAGAATTATTCTATATAAAGCATCTGTAAATTCTTCTTACAAGTACAAAAATAAGGGTTTTTATGTTTTTTAACTCAAAAAAAACATTAAAAAAACATCTAACGTTATTAAAAATACTTTTTGCGACATTTTTATCTTATTGAAGTTTTTATTTTTGTGGCATCTTAACAATTTATGAAAGAATTAGGGCAAGAGCGCTTTTACAATATTGGAGTAAGTTATAAAAAAGCAGATGCAGAAACGCGTGGTAAGTTTTCTGTGTCTAAAGAAAACCAAATTGCACTTTTAAAAGCGGCAAAAAATAAAGGTATTTCTGGCGCATTTATAATTTCTACCTGCAACAGAACAGAAATATTTGGTTTTGCAAATAGGCCTTGTTTGTTAATAGAGTTGCTGTGTGATTTCTCTGAAGGAAATGCAGCAGAATTTTCAGATTTTTCTCACATATACCAAGATCAACTTGCCATTAATCACTTGTACAGAATTGGTACAGGTTTAGATAGCCAGATATTAGGCGATTATGAAATTGTTGGTCAGTTAAAACAATCTTTTAAACTTGCTAAAAAAGTAAAAACAACAAATGCATACACAGAGCGTTTGGTAAACAGTGTTTTACAAGCTAGTAAAAAAGTAAAAAATAAGACAAAATTAAGTTCAGGAACTACTTCTGTTTCGTATGCTGCTGTGCAGTACATTATAAAAAATGTTGTAGATTTTGATGCTAAAAACATCGTGGTTTTTGGTTTGGGAAAAATGGGGAAACATACCTGTAAAAACCTTGCTGAATATACCAATAATAAGCAAGTTTGCTTAATTAATAGAACTGAAGAAAAGGCAGAAGAATTTGCAAAAGATTTTCAGGCTATCCGAAACGCTTCCATAGAGAACCTAACAGAAGAAATTGCAAATGCAGATATTTTAATTGTTTCTACCGGAGCCGAAAAACCAACAGTTACAAAGGCACAGATTGCAGAAGGTAAAGAGCTTTTAATTTTAGATTTATCGATGCCAGAAAATGTTGCGCACAATGTAAATGATCACAACAAGGTAACATTGGTTAATGTAGATGCATTATCAAAAATAACAGACGAAACGTTGGCTGTTCGTTTAGCAGAAGTACCCACTGCAGAAAAAATTATAGAGGCTAACAAATCAGAGTTTAACGATTGGTTAAACCATAGAAGATTTACGCCTGCAATTACAGCGTTAAAAAAATCTCTAGAAAATATTAAGAATGATGAAATTAATTTTCAGAAAAAGAAAATTTCTAATTTCGATGAGCAGCAAGCAGAAATCTTAACGTCACGATTCATTCAGAAAATTACAACACAATTTGTAAAGCATCTTAAAAATGAAGACACTGCTGTCTCAGAAAGCATAGATGTAATTCAGAAAGTATTTCAATCATAACCCAAAGACATGCAGAAAGTAATTAGAATAGGAACTCGTGAAAGTGAATTAGCGCTTTGGCAAGCCAATACAGTAAAAAAAGAATTAGAAGCATTAGGGTATGAAACTGTTTTAGTGCCTATAAAATCTTTAGGAGATATTGTTTTAGACAAACCTTTGTATGAGTTAGGTGTAACCGGTGTTTTTACAAAAAGTTTAGATGTTGCCATGTTAAACGGCGATATTGATATTGCTGTACATTCTTTAAAAGATGTGCCAACTGCTTTGCCAGAAGGTATTGTGCAGGCTGCTGTTTTAAAGCGTGGTAATTACAATGATGTGCTTGTTTTAAAAGGGAATGAAGAATTTTTTGGGCAGCCAAATGGAGTAATTGCAACAGGTAGTTTGCGAAGAAAAGCCATGTGGTTAAACAGGTATCCAACTCATAAAATTGAAGATTTAAGAGGAAATGTAAATACTCGATTAGAAAAGCTAAAAAATAGTGAAACATGGGATGGAGCTGTTTTTGCTGCTGCTGGTTTAGAAAGATTGGGCAAAATGCCAGAAGGCACAATAGATCTTTCTTGGATGGTTTCTGCACCGGGACAAGGTGCAATTATGATTGCTGCATTAGAAAAAGACACCTATGTTTTAGATGCCTGTGAGCAATTAAATCATCATGAAACAAAAGTATGTGTAGGTGTAGAACGTGAGTTTTTACGCTTGCTAGAAGGTGGTTGTACTGCGCCAATAGGTGCGTTAGCGTATGTGAATTCTAAAACAGAAGAGGTAAATTTTAAAGGAGTTTTGTTAAGTAAAGACGGCTCTAAAAAAATTAAAGTAGAAAAAGCAATAAAGCTAGGAAGTCATCACTACTTGGCAAAAGATTGTGCAGATTATATTATCAATAAAGGCGGTAAAGAGCTTATGTTGGCAGATGAAGAGGCAGCTACAAAGTTGGCTTCTGTTTATTCTACCAAGAAATTATCTGAACTTCAAAAAGAAGTTTTATCAGAATCTTTAGGAGTAGATGATAGCGATTTTATTAAAATACGTTTCAATAGGCTTTCTGCTAAAGTAGTTCAAAAAGAAATAGAGAACGTAATTATTACCAGTCAGAATGGTGTAGAGTCACTTTTAAATTCATTTACAAAAGATGAAATGAATTTTAAAAATATTTTTTGTGTTGGTAGAAGAACCAAAAAATTAATAGAACGTAAGATTGGTAAGGTGCAACATGTTGCTAAAAATGCGTTAAAATTAGCAGAATACATCTCTAAAAAGACGACTACAAAAAATGCAACTTATTTTTGTAGCAATATTAAAATGGATGTTTTACCAACGTATTTAAAAGCGAACGATATAGTTGTTGATGAAGTAGAGGCTTATAAAACAATGTTGAGTCCGGTTACAATAGCAGATACTTTTAACGGTGTTTTATTTTATAGTCCGTCTGGTATAGAAAGCTATTTAGAAATGAACCATACAAACAAAGTTGCTTTTTGTATAGGTGAAACTACTGCTGCGGTTGCTAGAAAACATTTCGAAAAAGTAGAAGTAGCAAATATGCCAGATGTAGAAAGTCTTCTAGAGTTGGTAAATACATATTATTCAAAATAAAAAAGTAATCTCTAGCAGTATTGATGTCTATATTATTTTAGATTGAAATAGCAGCGCAGCTTGTAAGAGATATAAGTAGTTCTCGACTGCGCTCGAACTGATAAAAAGTTTTTGTAAATGTTTAGAACAAGAAGATTAAGAAAACACCAAGGAATTAGAAGATTGGTGCAAGAAACAAAACTTTCGGTAGACGATTTTGTATATCCACTTTTTATTGAAGAAGGTACAAATATTGAAAAAGAAATTGTTTCAATGCCTGGTATCAAACGTTTTTCTTTGGATACTATTTCTAAAGAATTAGACGAGGTTGTTGCTTTAAATATTCCAGCAGTATTGTTATTTGGTATTCCTTCTGAAAAAGATGATGAAGGAACAGAAACTTGGAATGATAACGGAATTATGCAACAAGCAATTCGTTTTATCAAAAAGAACTATCCGAGTTTATACGTTATTACAGATGTTTGTTTTTGTGAATATACTTCTCACGGACATTGCGGAATTATTCATGACAATGATGTAGATAATGATGCAACTTTGGTAAATATAGCAAAACAAGTAATTTCGCATGCAAAAGCGGGTGTAGATATGGTAGCGCCGTCAGGAATGATGGATGGCACGATAGATATGATTCGTCAATCTTTAGACAATTCCGGTTTTGTAAACTTGCCAATTATGGCGTATGCTGTAAAATATGCCTCAGCATTTTATGGCCCTTTTAGAGATGCAGCAGATTCTGCACCTACTTTTGGAGATCGAAGAACCTATCAAATGGATCCTGCAAATAGAGATGAAGGGTTGCGAGAAGCAACTTTTGATGATCAAGAAGGAGCAGATATTTTAATGGTAAAGCCAGCATTGTCTTATTTAGATATTATCAGAGATTTAAAAAATAATTTCGATCGCCCGATTGCATGTTACAATGTAAGTGGAGAATATGCGATGGTAAAAGCAGCCGCAGAAAAAGGCTGGATTGATGGCGAAAAAGTAATGTTAGAAAGTTTGCTATCTATGAAAAGAGCAGGAGCAGATATTATTATTACCTATTTTGCTAAGGAAGCAGCTAGATTGCTGTTGAAGCGTTAAACTGTTTAATTGTGTAACTGAACAATTACACGATTCAAAAACTAAACAATTATACAATAAAGATGTTTAAAAAATCACAAGAATTATACGAAAAAGGATTGAAAAACCTTGTAGGAGCAGTAAACTCTCCTGTTAGAGCATTTTCATCTGTTGGCGGAAATCCGTTGTTTATCAAAAAAGCAAAAGGAAGTAAAATTGTAGATGTTGATGACAATGAGTATGTAGATTTAGTAGTTTCTTACGGACCTATGATTTTAGGTCACAGACACAAAGCAGTTGAAAAAGCAGCCAAAAAAGCATTAAAAAAAGGCTATTCTTTTGGTGCATCTACAGAAGCTGAAATAAAGTTAGCAAAAATTGTTTGTGATGCTTTTCCAGAAATGGATAAAGTTCGTTTTGTAAATTCAGGTACAGAAGCGGTTTTAAGCGGAATTCGTTTGGCAAGAGCTTTTACTGGAAAAGATAAAATTATTAAATTTTCGGGTTGTTATCACGGGCATCAAGATGCATTATTGGTAGCAGCTGGTTCTGGTTTGGCAACATTAAGTTTACCGGGCTCTAAAGGAGTGCCAGAAGGAGCTGTAAAAAATACTTTAATTGCAGAATACAATAATTTAGAAAGTGTAAAAGCGCATTTTGAAACCCATGATGATATTGCAGGTGTAATTATAGAGCCAATTGGTGGTAATATGGGCGTTGTAATTCCGCAAAACAACTTTTTAAAAGAGCTAAAAGAATTTTTAGAAACTAAAGGGGCTTTGTTAATTGCAGATGAGGTAATGACAGGTTTTAGATCTATGTTTGGTGGCGCACAAGAAGTATTAGGTGTTACTGCAGATATAACTTGTTTAGGAAAAGTAATTGGTGGTGGTTTTCCGGTAGGAGCTTACGGAGCAAGAAACGAAATAATGGAACAAGTTGCTCCTTTGGGCGGTATGTACCAAGCAGGTACTTTAAGCGGAAATCCAATTGCAATGGCAGGTGGAATTGCAACCTTAACAGAGTTAAAGAGGCAAAATCCATATCAGAAGTTTGAAGAAGTTGGCGCTATTTTAGAAGTCATTTTATTAGAGGCTGCAAAAAAGCACAATGTAGATGTAGTGGTAAATCGTTTTGGTTCTATGATGAATCCATTTTTCACCAAATCAAAAGTGACAAATTTTGAAGAAGCACAAACTTCAGACACCAAAAAATTTGCTGTATTCTTTTGGGAAATGATTAAAAACGGAGTTTTCTTACCGCCAAGTCAGTTTGAAGCATGGTTTTTAAATTCAGCACTATCAGAGAAGGATATTAAAAAAATTAGTATTGCAGTAGATAAAGCGATGCAAAAAGTAGCTACTAGTTCTTAATGCTATTATTTATAAAATAACCGCAAAGAAACAAAGGGCGCAAAGTTTTAGAAGTAACAACTATGAATTCATATTATGTCTGAAAATGAGATTTCTAAAATTATAGTAGACTGTGCATATAAAGTTCACAAATCATTAGGGCCTGGTTTATTAGAAAGTACATACGAGGCATGTTTGTTTTATGAATTGGACAAGAGTAATTTGGTTATTCAGAAACAAAAAGTACTACCAGTAGTTTATGATAATTTGAAATTGGAAGCAGGTTATAGGATAGATTTATTGGTTGAAAATAAAGTTATTATAGAATTAAAATCAGTTAAAAAATTAGAAGATGTGCATACTGCACAAATGATAACATATTTAAGATTATCAGACTGTAAACTAGGTTTGTTAATAAATTTTAATGTAAGTCTAATTAAATATGGGATCAAAAGAATAGTGAACAACTTATAAAACCTTTGCGAACTTTTGTGTCTTCGCGGTTAATAAAATATTATGATAAAAAACGATTTATTTTTAAGAGCCTTAAAAGGAGAAACGGTAGACAGACCACCCGTTTGGATGATGCGTCAGGCAGGTAGATATTTACCAGAATTTCAAGAGATAAAAAAGAAGTACGATTTCTTTACACGTTGTCAAACACCAGAATTAGCTTCTGAAATTACAGTGCAGCCTATTCGAAGATACGGTATGGATGCTGCTATTTTGTTTTCAGATATCTTGGTCATCCCACAAGCCATGAATATCGATGTGGAAATGAAACCTAATTTTGGGCCTTATTTGCCAAACCCAGTTCGTACACAAAAAGATGTAGACAATGTAATTGTCCCAGATGTAAATGTGGCGTTAGATTATGTGTACCAAGCCATAAAAGCAACCAAAGAAAAACTAAATGATGAAATTCCGTTAATCGGTTTTGCAGGTTCTCCGTGGACAATTTTATGTTACTGTGTTCAAGGGCAAGGTTCTAAAAACTTCGACAAAGCAAAAGAGTTTTGTTTTACAAATCCGATTGCAGCGCACCAATTATTACAAAAAATTACCGATACAACGATTGCCTATTTAAAAGCAAAAGTGGCAGCAGGTGTCAATGCAGTTCAGGTTTTTGATTCTTGGGGCGGTATGTTGTCTCCGGTAGATTATCAAGAGTTTTCTTGGCAATATATTCAGCAAATTATAGATGCTTTAAAAGAGCATGCACCCGTAATTGCATTCGGAAAAGGATGTTGGTTTGCCCTAGATACAATGGCAAAATCTGGCGCTGCAGCTTTAGGTGTAGATTGGACGTGTTCTGCTAGAAATGCCCGTTATTTAACAGGCGGTAACATTACTTTACAAGGTAATTTCGATCCTACAAGACTGTTTTCTCCGCCAGCAGAAATTAAAAAAATGGTCACACAAATGATCAATGATTTCGGAAAAGACAAATACATCGTTAATTTAGGTCATGGTATTTTGCCAAACATAGGTTTAGACAATGCCAAAGCTTTTATAGACGCCGTAAAAGAGTATAAAAGTCCTAATTAAAAGAAGTTAAATTTGGGCGTTCCCTAAAGGTCGCGCTTTCCATTATATCTTTTTGCTTAAAAAAGCAAAAAGGATGCCATTTCAATCGCTAACGCAAGCACTCGTTATCAAAAAAAATGAAAGAACAATTTTTTAAATACATTCAAGAATTACAAGATACTATCACATCAACTTTAGAAAAAGTAGATGGTAAAGCCACTTTTAAAGAAGACAATTGGCAGCGAGCAGAAGGTGGCGGCGGTAGAACACGAGTAATTGAAAATGGTGCTGTTTTTGAAAAAGGCGGTGTAAATATTTCAAAAGTTTTTGGGGAATTGCCAGAAGCTTTGCGCAAGCAATTTGGAGTAAAAGAGGGTAATTTTTTTGCATGCGGATTAAGTTTGGTATTACATCCAACAAATCCTTTTATACCAACTGTGCATGCAAATTGGCGTTATTTCGAAATGTATGATTCTACAGGTAATATTGTAACACAGTGGTTTGGTGGTGGTCAAGATTTAACACCTTATTATTTGTTTGATGAAGACGCCATTCATTTTCATCAAACTTGTAAAAATGCTTGCGATAAACACCATCCAGAATTTTATCCGAAGTTTAAAAAAGCATGTGATGAATATTTTTGGAATACCCACAGAAATGAAGCAAGAGGAATTGGTGGTTTGTTTTTCGATTACTTAAAAGAAAATGAAGAGTTTGCAATAGAAGATCGTTATAATTTTGTGACTCAAGTGGGAGATAGTTTTTTAGAAAGTTATGTTCCCATAGTTCAAAAAAGAAAAGAAATTCCGTTTACTAAAAAGCATAAAGATTGGCAAGAAATTAGAAGAGGTCGTTATGTAGAATTCAATTTAGTACATGACAGAGGTACTTTATTTGGTTTAAAAACAAACGGACGAATCGAAAGTATTTTAATGAGTTTGCCACCAACAGTTCAATGGGTGTATAATAACGAACCTAGTAAAAATAGTGAAGAAGCCAAGCTTTTAGAGGTATTATCTACACCTAAAAGTTGGCTGTCTTCTTTGGGGGAATCTTAGTTTTTTGGGGGTTTTAAAAAACTTCTTTCATTTTACCTTCCCAGGTATATCCTTTTAGAGTAGATTCATAATATATCCATCCTCTCTTAATTTTTGTAATTTTAATGTCTAGTTTGGTGCCTTTTCCAAAAGGGAAGTTTGGTAAGTTAGACTCTATTATAGTTAATGTAAATTCTTTATTAGAACTATAATTTAATTTAGAAACAATATAGTTTTCTTTATTGTTAAAGTATTCTATGTGCTTGTCTCTGTTAAAATGCACTAAAACATCTTTTCCATTGTATCTATAAGTATACTTTCTGTTATTAATAATAGGTGGCACATTTGGTGTACTTAAATTTTCTGTCGCTTTCTTAAAAAAGAAATGTTCTATTAAATTGTGAGAGTAATTGGTCATTACCATTTTTTGACCTTGAACATTAAAAATTGTTAGTAATAAAATTAATGCGAATACTGATTTAAAATTTTTCATGATATAAGTTGTTTAATTAATAATTGTTTTTGAAATCTGGTGCAATTTACGCTCGTAGTACTTTTTGAAAAAATGAATGTTGTGAACTCCCTTTTTAAAGTTGTAAACTATTTAGCTTTTATGGTTAAACATTTTTTCTTTTGCATAAAAATCTTAAAAACCATTACTTGTTGCATTATTTTCATCTATTTAATTAATTTATTATTTTATACACAACAAATTATCTTTTATTGCGTAAAATTTTATAAATAATATAAAATTTTATAAATGTATATTTAGCATTTTTACTATAAAATAGTACTTAAAAAGATGTTTTTATGTATTTTTGTAACCGTTAAAAGAAAATACAAATGGCAAGATTTGAATTAAAGTTACCTAAGATGGGTGAAAGCGTTGCCGAGGCAACCATTACCTCATGGTTAAAAGAAGTTGGAGATGTAGTTGAACTCGATGATGCTGTTGTAGAAATTGCAACAGATAAGGTTGATTCTGAAGTGCCATCTGAAGTAGAAGGTACTTTAATTGAAGTCTTATATCAGAAAGATGATATTGTTGCTGTAGGAGAAACCATAGCAATTATAGAGACCAATCAAGAAGAGATTCAAACAGCTAGCAATACTAGTAATGTAGAAGAGAATATAGATGTAGAAGAGGTAGTTTCTACCATTAAAAAAGCAGAAGAAATAATAGCTGCACCTATTGTTAAAAACTCAGATTCAGGGAAATTTTATTCACCTTTAGTTAGAAATATTGCACAGACAGAAAATGTTTCTATGAACGAGTTAGAAGCAATTAAAGGTTCTGGAAAAGATGGTAGAGTTACTAAAGACGATATTTTATCATTTATTGAAAATAGAGGTAACTCTGCTGATACTTCTAATAAAGTAGAAAAAGTATCAGTTATTAAGGAAGAAAAATCAGTACCAAAATCCACACCTATTTCTGTAAGCGGTGAAGATGAAATTATAGAAATGAGTAGAATGGGGAAATTGGTAGCCAAGCACATGGTAGATTCTCTTAAAACCTCTGCGCATGTTCAATCTTTTATAGAAATAGATGTTACCAATATTGTGAATTGGAGAAATAAAGTAAAAGATGCTTTTTTGAAGAGAGAAGGAGAGAAGCTAACTTTTACACCTATTTTTATGCAAGCAATTGCAACTACAATTAAAAAATATCCTTTAATTAATATTGCACTACAAGGAGATACTATTCTTAAAAAGAAAAATATTAACTTAGGAATGGCTGCTGCTTTACCAGATGGAAACTTAATAGTGCCTGTGATTAAAAATGCAGATCAATTGAATTTAGTAGGCATGACTTCTGCAGTTAATGATTTGGCAAATAGAGCAAGAAACAATGCTTTAAAACCAGATGAAATTCAAGGTGGTACATATACAGTTACCAATGTAGGTACTTTTGGATCTATTATGGGAACCCCAATTATAAACCAACCTCAGGTAGCAATTTTAGCTCTTGGTGCTATAAGAAAAGTGCCAGCAGTAATAGAAACTTCTGAAGGAGATTTTATAGGAATTAGACAAAAAATGTTTGTTTCACATTCTTATGATCATAGGGTTGTAAATGGTGCTTTGGGCGGAATGTTTATCAAAACCCTAAAAGATATTTTAGAAGCTTGGGATGTAAATCAAGATTTTTAAACTTTTAAAAATACAGCATAATTAAAAAGCCTTTTTGATATAATCAAAAAGGCTTTTCTTTATTAGTAAGAATTACAACTACTATTTAATTAATTCGTAAGAACGTTTTATGAATTTGGTTAACTCTTCACCATGTAAAAGGTTTTGAGATAGTTTAGCCAAATCGAAGGCCTGAGAAATTAAGTGTTTCTGTGTAGCTTCATCTTTAGAATTTAATATATCTGATACTAAAGGGCTGTTTGTGTTTACAACCAAATTGTACATATCTGGAAAATTACCCATTCCCATCATTCCGCCACCACCAGAAGCTTGCATTTCTTTCATTCTACGCATAAATTCTGGCACTGTAATTAAAAACGGAGAAGCATCAGAATCCATAGCTTCTAGTTGAACAGTGTAAGATTTAGAGTTTACAGCACCTTCTATAATTGGCTTTAAAGTTTCTTTTTCTTTGTCTGACAATTTAGAAATTACAGCATCGTCTTTTTTGATTAAGTTGTCAATAAAGTCAGCATCTACTCTTGTAAACTTCACTTTTGCATCACCACCTTCTAGCTTTTGCATCAAGTGCGAAATTATTGGCGAATCTAATACCAATACTTCGTATCCTTTTGCAGTTGCACCTTGTATGTAACTGTGTTGCGCTTCTTTGTTAGAAGTGTATAAAATTACGTGGTTGCCATCTTTATCGGTTTGTGCCTCTTTTGTTTTTTCAATAAGCTCATCAAACGTAAAAAACGTATCTGCTACAGTAGGGTACAAAGCAAATTTCTTAGCTTTGTCAAAGAATTTGTCTTCAGAAAGCATTCCGTATTCGATAATTACTTTGATATCATTCCATTTTGTTTCAAAATCTGCTCTATCTTTTTTGAATAAAGAAGCCAATTTATCACCTACTTTTTTAGTAATGTATCCAGAAATCTTTTTTACAGCGCCATCTGCCTGTAAGTAAGAACGCGATACATTTAAAGGAATGTCTGGAGAATCAATTACACCTTTTAACATTTGTAAGAAGTCTGGTACAATTCCTTCTACATTGTCTGTAACGTATACTTGATTTTGATATAGTTGAATTTTATCTTTCTGCATATCCATAGACTGGCTAAGCTTTGGAAAGAATAAAATACCTGTTAAGTTAAAAGGATAATCTACATTTAAGTGAATGTGAAATAGAGACTCTTCAAATTGCATTGGATACAATTCTCTATAAAAATTAGTATAATCTTCTTCACTTAAATCTGCAGGAGCTTTTGTCCAAGCAGGATCTGTGTTGTTTATAATGTTGTCTACAGTAATTTGTTTATGTGGTTCTGTAGTTTCTTTACCGTCTTTATCTTTTGTTGTTTTTGGTGTAAACTCAGGATCGTTAATTTCTTTAGTTCCAAATTTAATTGGCACTTGGTTAAAACGATTGTATTTGGTTAACAATCCTCTAATTTTATCTTCCTTTAAGAAGTCTAAAGAATCTTCTGCAACGTGTAAAATAATTTCGGTTCCTCTGTCTTTTTTATCATGTTCAACTAAAGTATATTCCGGAGAACCGTCACAAGACCAATGCGCAGCAGGCTCGTCTTTAAAAGATTTAGTAATTAAATCTACCTTTTCTGCAACCATAAAAGCAGAGTAAAAACCAAGACCAAAATGCCCAATAACACCGGTGTCATTTTTGTCGTCTTTGTATTTTTCTAGAAACTCTTCGGCGCCAGAAAATGCAATCTGATTGATGTATTTTTCAACCTCGTCTGCAGTCATACCAAGACCTTGATCTTTAATTGTAATGGTTTTTGCTTTTTCGTCAATACTAATTTCAATCTTAGCATCTCCTAATTCAGTTTTAGCTTCACCAATAGAAATTAAATGTTTTAATTTTGTGGTAGCATCTGTACCGTTAGAAATTAGTTCACGTAGAAAAATTTCGTGATCTGAATACAAGAACTTTTTAATCAGCGGAAAAATATTTTCTACAGATACGTTAATGTTTCCTTTACTCATAATTTATATATTTATTTAGATTTGTATTAAGTATGACTTCTAATACTCAAAAAAAATACCAAAAGTAAGATTCTGACAAGATGACAGAATTTAGCCGTAGAGCGTCAATTTATGGCGTTATTTTATAGGCTTTGGTTCTTTTTAAGAGAAATAAAAGTATTATTTTAGCCTTTGCATATTGCTAATATAAAAACACACAGAATGTACAATTCAAAAATTACAGGCTTAGGATATTATGTTCCAGAAAATGTTGTGACTAACAACGATTTAAAGGAGTTTATGGAAACCTCAGACGAGTGGATACAAGAGCGAACAGGTATTAAAGAAAGACGTTGGATAGATCCAAAAACAGGAGATACTACCGCAGTTATGGGAGCAAAAGCTGCTAGAATTGCGATTGAAAGAGCAGGGTTGTCTAAAGATGAAATCGATTTTATTGTGTTTGCAACTTTAAGTCCAGATATGTATTTCCCTGGCGGTGGTGTTCAGATACAAGATATGTTAGAGATGCCAACCATTGGCGCTTTAGATGTTAGAAACCAATGTTCTGGTTTTATATATGCAATGTCTGTTGCAGATCAATTTATAAAAACAGGAATGTATAAAAATATTCTGGTGATTGGGTCTGAAAATCATTCTGGAGGTTTAGAAAAATCTACTAGAGGTAGAAATGTTTCTGTAATTTTTGGTGATGGTGCAGGAGCTGCAGTATTGTCTAGAACAGAAGAAAAAGGGAAGGGAATCTTATCTTCTCATTTACATTCGGAAGGAAAACATGCTAAAGAATTGGTTTTAGAAGGTCCTTCTACTCAAAGATGGGTGCCAGAAATTTTAGAAAATAATGATCCAGATGATACTTCTTATTATCCATACATGAATGGACAATTTGTTTTTAAACACGCTGTTGGTCGTTTTTCAGAGGCAATTGTAGAAGGTCTTAAAGCAAATAATTTAGAGAAAGAAGACATAGATATGTTGATACCGCATCAAGCGAATTTACGTATTGCACAGTTTATACAGAAAAAGTTTCAACTTTCTGATGATAATGTGTATAACAACATTATGAAGTACGGAAATACAACAGCTGCATCTGTTATTATTGCATTAACAGAAGCATGGGAATTGGGTAAAATAAAAGAGAACGATTTAGTTGTTTTGGCTGCTTTTGGTAGCGGATTTACTTGGGGCTCTGTTATTATAAAATGGTAAAATAGTTTAAAGCTATTTTATATTAAGAAAGACTCGTTTTTACGGGTCTTTCTTTTTTTTTGATGTTCTTTTTTAATTTTAAATATTGTGTTAAAATTAACAGTGTTAATTCATTTTGTTTATTATTTTTATAAATTAATTAAACAAAAAAAACAAATCACTATTATATGACATTTACTACAAACAAATTATGGGTTCTATGCATACTCGTGTTTATCTCTTCAATTGTAAATGCGCAAAACTTTAGTGGAAAAGCAACGTATATTTCTAAAACAAAAATGGATTTAGGCAATTGGGGTTCTAAATTTAGTGAAGCTCGAAAAAAACAAGTGGCAGAACGTTTAAAAAACAGATTAGAAAAAACCTATTTTTTAACCTTTAACAAACAAGAGGCTACTTTTTTAGAAGAAGAAAAAATAGATGCAATTTCAGGAGCAACAGATTCTTGGGGAGGTTATTTCTCTAGAGGAGATCAATATAAAAATATAAAAAATGCAGAAATTGTTCAGAGTCAAGAGTTTTATGGCAAACGTTTTTTAGTAAAAGATAATTTGTATAAAATTGGGTGGGTAATGGGTTCTGAAACAAAGAAAATAGGAGATTATACGTGTTATAAAGCAAAAGCCTTTGTGCCATACGCAGAATTAAATTGGTATAATTTTTCTTGGGCAGATTTAAGAACTTCAGAATCTAAAGAAGGTGAAGAAGTAGTAGAAAAAATGGTAATTGTAGAAGCTTGGTATACACCTCAAATTCCATTAGCCCATGGTCCAGCAGAGTTTTGGGGGTTGCCCGGTTTTATTTTAGAGGTTAGAGCAGAAAACACCACACTTTTATGTACAGAGATTTCTATTACTAAAGATGAAAATCTACAAATAAAAGCACCAGAAAAAGGTTTAGAGATAACAAAGACTGCCTATAATAAAACTATAAAAGCAAAAATGTTAGATATGAGAAATAGCAGAGGAAGAAGAAGAGGATAAACTTTTTTTGTAGATATTTGCATTTTAAATTTAAAGATGAAAAAAAAGTATAAATTATTATTATTAATCTCTAATATTTTCTTGTTAGTATTCATTTTAAACGTTTTTGTATCTTTTATTGTGTTTGCAAAATCTTGGGTAAATGGTTTATTAATTTTTGCCTTATGCTTGGTAAATATATTAATTGCTTTAAGAGCTTCTTTTGATGCTACTGAAAATAAATAACTTTTAAAATGAATAAAAGAACATTGGTAATTGGTGCCTCATTAAAAGAGGAAAGATATTCTAATAAAGCTATTAAAAGTTTAAGTGAAAAAGATATTGAAGTTTTGGCTTTAGGCTTACGAGCAGGAATTGCTTACGGAGTATCTATTGAAACTGAAAGAATTGCTTTTAAGAATATTGATACTGTTACTTTGTATCTAAACCCAAAAAGGCAAGAAGCGTATTACGATTATATCATAAGCTTGAATCCAAGACGGGTTATTTTTAATCCGGGTACAGAAAATAATGATTTTGTAGACTTATTGCAGAAAAATAACATCCAAAGTGAAGTTGCTTGTACGTTGGTTTTATTGGCAACAAATCAATATTAACAGGTATTACTCCACTGAGAAAACAGCTCCCGGATTTGCCAATTCTACATTTGTAAATTCGGTTTCAGCTTCATTTTTAAACAGAGAAATGTCTTTGTATCTGCCAGAATAATGGCCAATAATAAGTTGTTTTGCATTGGCTTCTTTTGCAATTAAAGCAGCCTCTTTTGCCGTAGCATGTTTTGTTTTTTTTGCCAACTCTTTTTTGTCCTCTAAAAATGTGGCTTCGTGGTATAGTAAATCTACTTTTTTTATAATAGGTACAATATCTGGTTTGTAGCAAGTGTCACTACAAAAGGCAAAACTTAATGGTTTTGGCGGATCTATTGTAAGAGCACTGTTTTTTATTGTTTTACCGTTATCTAGTAAAATATCTTTGCCTGCTTTTAAATTTAAATAGTCTGCTTTGCTAATCTCTGGGTATCCAGAAATATTTAGCATGTTTAATTTTCTTGGTTTTTCTTTTTCTGTAAATAGATATCCGTTGGTATAAACTCTATGATTTAATGGTATAGTTCTAACAGATACTTTGTCATCTTCAAAAATTAGTTCACTTTCTTTTGATACTAATTCATGGAAAATAATCGTGTATTTTACATGAGATTGAGAAATTTTTAATTGAAGTAATGTAACATCCTTAATTCCTTTTGGACCATATACGTGCAACTCTTTTTCTCTATTTAAAATTCCGAAAGTTGCCAATAAGCCTACCAAACCATAAAAATGGTCTCCATGTAAGTGAGAAATAAATATATGATTTATTTTGCTAAACCCTACTTTATATTTTCGCATCTGGCGTTGTGTGCCTTCGCCGCAATCTATTAAAAAATGTCTGTTGTTAATTTCTAAGTATTGCGATGTAGGAAACGCATTGATGCGAGGTGTTGCAGAATGACAACCTAAAATTGTTAGTAAAATACTCATTAGATTGCTTCTTATTATTTTAAAATCCTAATTCTCTTTCTATGTTTTCCATTTCGATAATGTCTACTGCTTCTTGTAGCGTAGGTACGATATTTAATTCTTCTGGAAAATCATCTACATCAACTGCTGTGTTAACAATTACAAAAGAAGTATTGTTTTCTTTTCTGTTTTTAGCAAACTCTAAGAATTGTAAAATATCTTTTGAAGTAGTTTTTATTGTATTTAAGATATGAATGATTAAATGTGCTTCTTCGTAATTTTTTTCTTCCGTTAAAAACGAATTAAAAAAGTCTTCAAATACGTTTTCATCAGAAGTAAAAATAGAGAAATCGGTTTTTTTTTCTATAATCATTTGTTATCTTTTAACTTGTTGTGCAAGTAAGTAAATAACAGCCATTCTAACAGCAACGCCATTTTCTACTTGATTTAATATGATAGAATTATTAGAGTCAGCCACATCACTTGTAATTTCTACTCCACGATTTATTGGACCTGGATGCATGATTACAATTTTTTTACCAAGGTTGTCTAAAATTTCTTGATTGATGCCAAAAAGTTGTGTGTACTCTCTTGTAGAAGGGAAATAATTCACATCCATTCTTTCATTTTGTACTCTTAAAACATTTGCTACATCGCACCATTCTAGCGCTTTTTTTAAATTTGTTTCTACGGTTACTCCTAAACTTGAAATGTATTTAGGAATTAGAGTTGTAGGGCCACAAACTTTTACTTCAGCTCCTTGAAGTTGAAGTGCAAAAATATTAGACAACGCAACTCTAGAGTGTAATATGTCTCCAACAATTACTATTTTTTTGCCTTTTACACTTCCTAATTTTTCACGAATAGAGTATGAGTCTAATAAGGCTTGCGTTGGATGTTCGTGCGTTCCATCTCCGGCATTTATAATTTTAGCATTTACATGCTTCGATAAAAAAACACCAGCACCAACACTTGCATGTCTAAGTACCACAATATCAACCTTCATGGCTAAAATATTGTTAACAGTATCGATAAGAGTTTCACCTTTTTTAACAGAAGATTGTGCTGCAGAAAAGTTAATAACATCTGCAGAAAGTCTTTTTTCTGCCAATTCAAAACTCAGTTTAGTTCTTGTACTGTTTTCAAAAAATAGATTTGCAATGGTAATATCTCTTAAAGAAGGCACTTTTTTAATAGGCCTGTTAATAACCTCTTTAAAGTGATCTGCTGTTTTAAAAATAAGATCAATATCAGCAGTCTTAAGATATTTTATTCCCAATAAATTTTCTACACTTAATTCTGACATAATTACTTATATTCTATATAAACTGCATCTTTTTTGTGAATTCCTTTCCAATTAACCAAAACTTTTTCTTCGTTAATAGCATCTACCTGTCTACCTCTATAATTGGGTTGTATAGGTAGGTGTCTGCTAAAGCGCCTATCTATTAAAACTAGTAACTCTATTTTTTCTGGTCTACCATAGGATTGCATTGCAGTTAATGCGGCTCTTATACTTCGCCCAGAATACAAAACATCATCAATAATTACCACATTTTTACCTTCAACTAAAAAATCTATTTCAGTAGCTGTGGCAGCCAACGGAGCATCTCTTCTTCTAAAATCATCTCTAAAAAAAGTAATGTCTAAAAAACCTAATTGTAAGTTTTTTATTTGATATTCATTTTTAAGCAGTTCTGCCAATCGATTTGCAAAGTAGCTGCCTCTTGGTTGTAAACCAATTAAAACAGTGTTCGAAAAATCGTTGTGGTTTTCAATTAGCTGACAGGCTAATCGATGAAGAATTATTTCAATATCTTTAGAGTTAAGTAAGGTTTTTTTGCTCATAAGAAAGCTATCAATTTAGCATGATAGTTATTGAAAATCAAAATTAACGTAAATATATGTATGCACAAAATAAAATGACCTTCTAATTCTATTTATCTCAAAAAGAGGTGTAATAACATTCTTTTTAATTACAACTAAAATAAAGATTCTATTTTATGTTAACTAAATTGTTAAAAAGAAAATTCTTCAAATTTAAAGGCTGTATAGAGTTGTAGTACCTTTATTACATTAATTGTAAACGCGTATTTATGTCTATAGTAAAGTTTGAATCAATGCTTAAAACCAACGCTGTTTATTTTTTTGATTTGGTTGAGTTTGAAGAAATTATTATTCATTATTTAGATGCTGGTAAGCACGCTTTAGCAAAAAAAGCAGTAAAACTTGGGTTGCAACAACATCCTGCCTCTGTAGATTTAAAACTTTTACAGGTAGAGGTATATGTTATTGAAGATGAGTTAGATAAAGCTTCTGTGCTTTTAAAAATAATAGAACGATTAGAGCCAACTAACGATGAGGTTTTTATTCAGAAAGGAAGTATCAGTTCTAAAAAAGGAAACCATAAACAAGCCATAGAATTTTTTAAAAAAGCACTAGCATATACAGATGATAAAGTAGATGTTTGGTCTCTTTTGGGTATGGAGTATTTATACCTAGAAGACTATAATAATGCACGTTTAACTTTTATAAAATGTGTTGCTGCAGATTTTGAAGATTATGCTGCATTATACAACGTTGTGTATTGTTTTGATATGGAAAAGAAGCACAAACAGGCAATTGTATATTTAGATAATTATGTAAATGTAAATCCATATTGTGAGGTAGCTTGGCATCAATTAGGCAGGCAGTATTTTATTTTAGAAAACTATACAGAGGCACTAAAAGCATTTGATTATGCGGTTTTAATTGACGAATCTTTTATTGGTGGTTACCTAGAAAAAGCAAAGACTTTGGAGGCATTAAAACGCTACAAAGAGGCTATAGATAATTATTTAATTACCTTAGAGTTAGATGATGCAACTGCTTTTGTATACGTAAGAGTAGGGGAATGTTATCAAAAGTTAGAAAACTTTAATAAAGCCATTTCTTTTTATAAGAAAGCAACTCACGAAGACCCTTTGTTAGATAAAGCTTGGGCACTTTTAGCAGATACATATTACCAAGATGATAATTATCAAAAGGCAGCATATTTTATAGCAAAAGCACTTAAAATAGACGAAGAAAATACTTCTTACTGGAAAAGATATTCTGAAATTAATTTGAAGTTGAATTTCTTAGATCAGGCATTAATTGGCTTCGAAAAATGCTTAGCATTAGAAGATGATGATTTACTAGTTTATATCGGTATTATTGATGTTTTATCTTTTTTAGGAGATTATAATACCGCAATGAAAATTATTTTTAAAGCTCAAAAAAAATATCACGATTCTGCAGAAGTCCAATATAGGTTAGCTGGCTTATTTTGTATACTTAACAAAGAAAAGTATGGTCTTAATCACTTGGTTACCGCTTTAAAAATAGATTATGATTACAATATTGTTTTAAAAGAATTATACCCAATAGTTTTTGAGAGCAAAAAAGTACAAGAAATTTTAGTTGATTTTAAAAATAATAATTTCTAATTCTTATTTTATTTCTTTCATTTTCAATTCAGATAAAAACTATTAACTTTATTTAAATTCTGCTATCTTCGTTTTTTTAAAATAAAATTAAATGAGTAGAGGAGTTAAAGAATATCTATCAATAGTTTTAAAAGGGGTTGCTATGGGTGCAGCAGATGTTGTTCCTGGGGTTTCTGGAGGAACAATTGCATTTATATCAGGTATTTATGAAGAGTTGTTAGGCGCTATTAGCAATATAAATTTAGGATTGCTAAAAGTTTTAAAAAACGATGGTTTTAAAGCTGCTTGGCAAAAAATAAATGGTAATTTTTTAGCAGCACTTTTTGTAGGAATTTTTATAAGTATTATTTCTCTAGCGAAACTAATAAAGCATTTGTTAGAAAATGAGCCAATTTTATTATGGTCTTTTTTCTTTGGATTGGTGTTAGCAAGTATTATTTACATTGCAAAGCAAATTTCTAAATGGAACATTGTTACTTTTTTAATTGTAATGGCATCGTCTTTTTTAGCTTATTATATTACCACTTTAAATCCGTTAGTTTCAGAAAACACCTCTTTATTGTACCTCTTTTTTGCAGGAGCAATTGCTATTTGTGCAATGATATTACCCGGAATTTCAGGTGCATTTATTCTTGTTTTATTAGGTGCTTATAAACCTGTTTTAACAGCGGTAAATGATAGAGATATAAAAACGATTGCAGCAGTTGGTCTTGGTGCAATTATCGGTTTACTAAGTTTTTCTAAAATTTTAAAATGGCTTTTTAATAATTTTAAAAATTATACACTTGCTGCATTAACGGGTTTTATTATTGGTTCTTTAAATAAAATTTGGCCTTGGAAACAAACTTTAACTTGGCGTATAAATTCTCATGGTATAAAAGTGCCGTTTAATCAAGAAAGTGTTAGTCCGTTTTCTTATCATCAAGATTCTCAATTAGCAGTGGCTACTTTGTTGGCTGTATTAGGATTTGTTCTTATTTTAGGAATGGAAAAATTTGCTTCTAAAAAGAAATAAAATGCAATTAAATACACCCTTTTTTAATAAGGTTGTCCTTTTTTTTAAAGGGGTTGCAATGGGTGCTGCAAATAAAGTTCCGGGTGTCTCTGGTGGTACCGTTGCCTTTGTTTTTAAATTTTATGAAGAATTAATTTATTCTTTTAAAAAAGTAAATGCAAGTGCTTTTAAATTATTGATAAATGGTCATTTTAAAAGTTTTTATAACTATATAAACGGTCCATTTTTATTTTTAATAATGTCTGGCAGTATTTTTAGTTATTTTACAGTCTCACTTGTTTTAGATTACTTTTTATTGCATTACGAATTGTATGTGTGGAGTGCTTTTTTCGGAATGATCATAGGTTCGGTCTATTCTATTGGTAAAGATTTTAGAGAATGGAATGCCAAAACAATTGTGTCAATAATTATTGGTGTTGCTATCGGTGTAGGCATTAGCTTTTTAAAACCTGCAACAGAAAATGACAACCTTTGGTTTGTTTTTATTTGTGGTGTTATTGGGGTTTCTGGTATGACTTTACCTGGTTTGTCGGGTTCTTTTATTCTAATTTTATTAGGTAATTATGTATTGTTGTTGGTAGATTCTGTAAACGAATTGTCTACTATTATTCGAAATGTAATAATGGGTAATTTTGAGGTGTTTTTAGACCCAATAAAAATGCGGTATTTAAAAATTATTAGTGTTTTTACTTTAGGTTCTGTTTTCGGGTTAGTCACGTTTTCTCACATCTTAGGGTATGTATTAAAAAAGTGGCATCAAATAGTAAATGCTGTAATTATTGGCTTTATTATAGGTTCTTTAGGGATTGTTTGGCCTTGGAAAAGAACAATTTACTTAAAAGAACAAGGTCAATTTTTAATTGATAAAAAAGGACATAAGATTGTAGAAAATTACGATCGTTTTATGCCAAATATGAATCATACAGAAACTTGGATAGCTGTTTTTTACATTATTCTAGGTATTGTTTTAATTTTAGGAATCGATTTTTATGGAAGAAAAAAAGAATAAAGTTTTTGGTTTGTTAGGGAAAGATATTGAGTATTCTTTTTCACGAGCTTATTTTACAGAAAAATTTAAAAAACTTCTGTTAGAACGATATCGTTATGTAAATTTTGACATACAAGATATTCAAGATTTTTTATCTATCATCACCAAAGAAAAAGAAAATTTAGGAGGTGTAAATGTTACCATACCTTACAAAGAATCTGTTATGCAATACTTAGATAAGGTAGATAAAACTGCTAAAAAAATAGGTGCTGTTAATACCATTAAGATTACTAAAAAAGGCAACTTAAAAGGCTATAATTCTGATGTTGTTGGGTTTGATAAATCAATAGCTCCTTTATTAAAAAAGCATCATAAAAAAGCATTAATTTTAGGGACAGGTGGTGCTTCTAAAGCAATTGCTTATGCATTAAAACAACGAGGTATTACATATCTTTTTGTTTCCAGAAATGCTTCAAAGAAAAATCAAATTTCTTATCATCAACTAACAGAAGAAATACTTGATAAATATCATATTATTATCAATTCTACACCCGTTGGTACTTCGCCTAAAACAGCATTGTCACCAAACATACCATATCAATTTTTAACAGATAAACATTTGTTGTACGATTTAATTTACAACCCAGAAATAACCACTTTTTTATCAAAAGGAAAAGAAAAAGGTGCTGTTATAAAAAATGGTTACGAAATGTTAGAACTGCAAGCAGAAGAATCTTGGCGAATTTGGTGTAAATAAGTCATTTAGATATGAATGATTTGTAGATTGTGTAAGATGTCTGTATCTTTATAAACTATTAATTTTTTGGAACCTTAAACATTGTATATATGTTAGAAAATAATGAAAAAAACGTTGATAACTCATCAAAAGATGATGTTAAAATTATTACAGATACTTTAGAAAATAAAAAAAACGAAGCTGCTGTAGAAGATTTAAATACAGCTAAAAATAAAGAGGTTGCCAATTTAGAGAAAGATGTAGCTAATGATGCTGTTAAAGAGATTGAGGATTCGATGGCAGAAGATGCAGAAAAAAATGAAGGCTCTAAAGAAGAAGATTCTTTAGTGGTAGATTATTCATCGTATTCTTTAGAGCAATTAGTTGCAGACTTAAAAACAACAATAGCGAATAATCCTGTTCAAAAAATTAAGATTAAAGTAGATGGTTTAAAAAGTGCTTTCAATCAAAAATTTGGTGCTTTATTAGCTGAAAAGAAAGCGGCTTTTTTAGAAGAAGGAGGAAATTCTCTCGATTTTCAATTTACAAGTCCTATAAAATCTGAATACAACAAATTATTATCTGAATATAAAAAGCAAAGAGACGCTTATTACAATGATTTAGAAAAGCAGCTATCTGTAAATTTAGAAAAACGAAATGCTGTTATTGATCAATTAAAAGACTTGATTGAAAATGCAGATACAGCTACTATGTATAAGTCTTTTAAAGACTTGCAAGATCAATGGAGAGCAATTGGTCCGGTTTCTAAAAACCATTACAATGATACTTGGAAAACATATCACCATCATGTAGAGCGTTTTTATGATTTATTACACTTAAGTAATGACTTTAGAGATTTAGATTTTAAGCATAATTTAGAAGAAAAATTAAAAATTATCTTAAAAGCAGAAGCGTTAGAAAAAGAGCCAGACATTAATGTTGCTTTTAAAGAGCTGCAAGAGTTGCATAAAATTTGGAAAGAAGATATTGGCCCTGTTTCTCAAGAAATGAGAGAAGTAGTGTGGGAAAATTTTAGTGCTGCTACTAAAAAAATACATGATAAAAGGCATGATCATTTTAGAGAAATGCGCTCTAAATATCAAGAAATTATAGAAAATAAGTTAGCAGTAGTTGCAAAGTTAAATGCGTATGATACTTCTAACAATAAAGTACATAATGATTGGCAAAAAAGTATTAAAGAAGTAGAGGCACTTAGGCAAGAATATTTTAATGCCGGTAAGTTACCTTATTCAAAAAGTGAAGATGTATGGCAAAAATTTAAAAGTGCTACCAAGAAATTTAATAGCGCTAAAAATGTTTTTTACAAACAAGAAAAAAGCGGTCAGCAAGAAAACCTTCAAAAGAAAATTGCCTTAATAGAACAAGCAGAGTCTTTAAGAGAAAGTGAAGATTGGGAAAATGCCACCAATACGTTGAAAAAGATTCAAGCAGATTGGAAAAAAATTGGACATGTACCACGTAAGTTTTCTGATGATATCTGGAAACGTTTTAAAACTGCATGTAATCATTATTTTGATAGGTATCATGACCAAAAGAATAGTTTAAATTTAGAGCAACAAGCTGTTGTAGAAGCTAAAAAAGAAATGTTAGAGACTGTAAAAACAATTACAGACACTACCAAAGAAGCTGTTTTAGTTACGATTAACAATTGGCGTAACCTTGGTGCTTTACCAAGAAATGCAAGACATTTAGATGGTAAGTTTCATAAATTAATAGACAGGCTTTTAGAAACGTTAGATTTAGATAAGCAAGAAGTAGCGATGCTTAAATTTACACATGTTGTAGATGGTTATTTTGCTGATAAAGATGTTCGAAAGTTAGATTCTGAACAATTGTTTGTTAGAAAAAAGATGGATGAGGTTGTAAAAGAAATTCAGCAATTAGAAAATAATTTAGGATTCTTTTCAAATGCAAAAGACGATAACCCATTAGTTTTGAATGTTAAAAACCGAGTTGCTGCTTTTAAAGAAGATTTAGCACTTTGGAAACAAAAACTAAGTTATATCAAAAAGTTAGATTACTAAAAAGTCTTATAATAATCCTATTCTTTATAAAATAGGATGCATAAAAAAACTCGAAGTATTTACTTCGAGTTTTTTTTTATATGATTTGATTTAAAGATTATGAGAAAAATTTATCCATTTTCTCTTTTTCTTCATCTGCCAAAGCAGCATCAACCAAAATTCGACCACTATGTTCGTCTATAGTAATTTTTTTTCTGTTTGCAATTTCTAATTGAACCTGAGGCGGTATAGTAAAGTAAGACCCACCAGAGGCACCACGTTCTATAGCAACTACAGCCAAACCATTTTTAACCTTAGTTCTAATTCTTGTGTATGCAGAAAATAAGTGAGGATCTAAAGACTTAGAAAACTCATCAGATTTTTTAAGCAATAACGCTTCTTCTTTTTCAGTTTCTTTAAGAATAGCATCTAATTCAGCTTTTTTATGACCTAAATGCTTTTCTTGTTTTTCTAACTTTTCTTTTGTAGAATTAATGATTTCTGTTTTTTGAGCAATTTTTGCTTTAAACTCATTAATTCTTTTTTCAGCTAATTGAATTTCTAACTCTTGATATTCAATTTCTTTAGATAAAGAATCAAATTCTCTGTTGTTTCTTACCTTTTTTTGCTGCTCATCGTATTTTTTCATCAAACCGTTAGATTCTTCAATAGCTAATTTTTTGTTGCTAATATCTGTTTCTAAGTTTGCTGCATCTTGATTTAAGTTTGAAATACGCGTATTTAATCCGGCAACTTCATCTTCTAAATCTTCTACTTCTAAAGGCAGTTCACCTCTAACATTTCTAATTTCATCAATTCTAGAATCGATTAATTGTAAGTCGTATAACGCTCTTAGTTTTTCTTCAACCGAAATTTCTTTCTTCTTTGCCATGATTATATATAATATATAGGATTTGTACTTTTTTCTGATAAAATGACTGCAAAATTACTAAATTTTTTTGTAAGATAATCAACCAAAAGGTTTTTTGTAAACTGTTCGCTCTCATAATGCCCAATATCGGCTAAAAGAATGCTGTTTTCAGCTTTAAAAAACTCATGATATTTAAAATCTGCACTTACATACGCATCAGCACCTGCTTTTTTTGCATTTGAAATAGCAAAACTTCCAGATCCGCCCAATACCGCTACTTTTTTTATTTTCTTGTTGATAAAGTTAGAATGTCTTATGCAGTCTGTTTGCATTGTTTTCTTTAAAAATAATAAAAATTCCTTCTCATTCATTGCTTCATCTAATTCCCCTAACATTCCCATTCCAATATCTTGATGTAGGTTGTCTAAAGTAGTTATTTGATGGGCTACTTCTTCATAAGGATGCGCTAAAAATAACGTTTTTAAGATATTAGTTTCGTCTTTACTTTCAAAAATAACACTAATGCTAGTCTCATTTTCTGTGTGTAAAATTCCTTTTTCACCAATTGTAGGGTTTGTGTTTTCCGTTGCCTTAAAAGTACTTTTACCTGTGGTTTCAAAAGCACAAGATTCATAATTGCCAATATTACCAGCACCAGCATTAAATAAAGCATTTCTTATAGATATCGCATTTTTAGTAGGTGCAAAAGTGGTTAATTTTTTTATGATTCCTTTTTTAGGAATAAGAATTTTAGTGTTTTTTAACCCAAGAGCTTCACACATTTTTGCAGATACCCCTTGTTTAGAATTGTCTAGGGCAGTGTGGGTTGCATAAATAGCAATATCATTTTTAATGGCTTTTAAAACCACACGTTCTACATAAGAGTTGCCAGTTATTTTTTTTAAACCACTAAAAATTATTGGATGAAAACTAACAATTAAATTGCATTTTTTAGCAATAGCTTCGTCTACAGTTTCTTCTAATGTGTCTAAAGTAACTAACACACCAGTTACGTTAGTGTTATAATTACCCACTAACAAACCAACGTTGTCAAAATTTTCGGCATAGCTTAAAGGTGCCAATTCTTCAATATAATTTGTAATGTCTCTTATAACCATAAATCAAAATTCTGTTAAAAACCCAAAGTTAACATTTTCCGAGTATCAATTCATAAAAATGACTTATTTTCGTGTTGATGAAATTTATACGATTTTTATTATTCCCCTTTGCAATCATCTATGACTTGGTTACAAGAGTTAGAAACTATTTTTTTGATATTGGTATTTTTAGGCATCAAACATTTAAAACACCCATCATAGTAGTTGGTAATTTAAGTGTTGGTGGTACTGGCAAAACACCCCAAATAGAGTATTTGATAAGGTTGTTTAAAGATTCTTATAAAACAGCTGTTTTAAGTAGAGGTTATAAACGTAAATCAGAAGGATTTGTATTATTAAATAAGCATCATACCGCTTTAGATGTTGGAGATGAACCTCTGCAGTTTTTTAAAAAATTTAATGATATAAATGTTGCTGTTGATGCAGATAGAGCTTCTGGTATTTCTAAGTTAATCAATCAAACAGCATCAGATCTTATTTTATTAGATGACGCTTATCAGCACAGAAAAGTAAAAGGAAGTTTCTACATTTTATTGACAAAGTTTGATGCTTTATTTACAGATGATTTTCTGCTTCCGACAGGTAATTTAAGAGAGAGTAAACTTGGTGCTAATAGGGCTGATGTTATTATAGTTACTAAATGCCCAGATACTATTTCCGAAGACCAGAAAAGTAGTATTTTAAATAAATTAAAAAAATATAAAAAAGAGGTTTTTTTTACAAGTATTTCTTACAACAAAAAAACGGAAGGTTATACAACGCTTGTAGTTGATGAGTTGGCAAATTATGAAGTTTTATTGATAACAGGTATCGCAAACCCTAAACCACTTCTTAATTTTTTAAATGAAAAAAATGTTAATTTCAAACATTTAGAATATGCAGATCATCATCATTTTACTAAAAAAGAAATTACAGCAATTAAAAGTGAGTTTTCTAACATTAAAACTTCAAAAAAAATATTATTGACTACAGAAAAAGATTATGTTCGTTTAAAGGATAGCATAGAAAATATTTCTTATCTCGGCATTCAAACTTCTTTTGTTGATAGAGAAAATGAGTTTAATGCAATTGTAAAAAGGAGTATACAATAAAACCAGTGTTGTTAGACACTGGCTTTTTTTTGATTTTTGTTAGAAGCACTTTTTAAATACACTTCTTTATGTAAGACCCCATTTTTTTTAAAAGGTCACAACTCATATATACTTTAAGCTGTTTGTTATCTTTTTACATTTCCATTGAATGATACACGTTTTGTACATCATCATCTTCTTCTAATTTTTCTAAAAGCTTTTCTACATCTGCTTGTTGCTCTTCATTTAACTTTGTAGTTGTAGCAGGAATACGCTCAAAACCAGATGAAATTATTTCTATTTCTTGGGTTTCAAAATAAGATTGTAACGCACCAAATTGTTCAAAAGGAGCATAGATGATAACGCCTTCTTCATCATCAAAAACTTCTTCAACTTCAAAGTCTATCAACTCTAGCTCAAGCTCTTCCATATCCATCGTAATATCCTCTTTCTTTAATGTAAAGTTACAGGTATGATCAAACATAAAAACCACAGAGCCAGAGGTACCTAAATTACCATCACATTTGTTAAATGCAGCTCTTACGTTGGCAACAGTTCTATTGTTGTTATCAGTTGCTGTTTCTAATAAAACAGCAACACCGTGTGGTGCATATCCTTCAAAAAGTACTTCTTTATAATTTGCAGTATCTTTATCTGTAGCTTTTTTTATAGCACGCTCAACATTGTCTTTTGGCATGTTAGCAGCTTTTGCATTCTGAATTACAGCTCGCAAACGAGAGTTCGTTTCTGGGTTTGGGCCACTTTCTTTTACAGCCATTACAATGTCTTTACCAATTCTGGTAAATGTTTTTGCCATTGCAGACCAGCGCTTCATTTTTCTTGCTTTTCTAAATTCGAATGCTCTACCCATTTCTAGTTTCTGTTTTAATTTAAGAGTTACAAATGTAAAAAACACCTTGGTTTCATACAATCATAATTGTTGTTTTCGATTATATTTTTGTGTGATTAATCTGCTAATGCTGGTTAAACCTGTAAAACGCCCATGTTAAATTGTTTTTCAATAGGAGCGTGGTTGGCAGCTTCAATTCCCATAGAAATCCAAGTTCTAGTTTCTAACGGGTTAATTACTGCGTCTGTCCAGATTCTGGCAGCTGCGTAATAAGGTGAAATTTGCTTATCATAGCGCGATTTTATTTTATCAAATAATTCGGCTTCTTTTTCAGGTGTAATTTCTTCACCTTTCTTTTTAAGTGAGGCAGTTTCTATTTGCAATAAAACTTTTGCGGCAGAATTACCACTCATTACTGCCAATTCTGCACTTGGCCATGCAACAATTAATCTTGGGTCATAGGCTTTACCACACATCGCATAATTACCTGCGCCATAAGAGTTACCTATTACAATTGTAAATTTAGGGACTACAGAATTACTAACTGCGTTTACCATTTTTGCACCGTCTTTTATAATACCACCATGTTCAGATTTAGAGCCCACCATAAATCCTGTTACATCTTGTAAAAAAACCAAAGGTATTTTCTTTTGATTGCAATTGGCTATAAATCTTGTTGCCTTGTCTGCAGAGTCATTATAAATTACACCTCCAAATTGCATTTCTGTGGGTTTGGTTTTAGAGGCGGTTGTTTTTACCAATTTACGCTGATTGGCTACAATACCAACTGCCCAACCTTCTATTCTTGCATATCCTGTTAGTATGGTTTGCCCATAACCTTCTTTGTATTGCTCAAATTCAGAATTGTCTACCAAACGTTTTATGATTTCTAACATATCATATTGAGCGTTTCTCTCTTTCGGTAAAATTCCAAAAATTTCTTCTTCTTTTTCTTTCGGAGGAAAAGTGGCTGTTTTGCTAAAACCGGCCTTGTCATAATCACCAATTTTATCAATAATAAATTTTATTTTGTCTAGTGCATCCTTATCGTCTTTGGCTTTGTAATCTGTTACTCCAGAAATTTCGCAATGTGTAGTTGCACCTCCCAAAGTTTCATTGTCTATAGATTCGCCAATAGCAGCTTTTACCAAATAACTACCTGCTAAAAAAATACTTGCAGTTTTGTCTACAATTAGAGCTTCATCACTCATAATTGGTAGGTATGCACCACCAGCAACACAGCTTCCCATGACAGCAGAAATTTGTGTAATGCCCATAGCACTCATTACGGCATTGTTTCTAAAAATACGTCCAAAGTGTTCTTTGTCAGGAAAAATTTCATCTTGCATTGGTAAGTAAACACCTGCAGAATCTACCAAATAAATAATTGGTAATTTGTTTTCTATGGATATTTCTTGTGCTCTTAAATTCTTTTTACCTGTAATAGGAAACCAAGCGCCTGCTTTAACAGTTGCGTCGTTTGCCACCACAATGCATTGTTTACCTTTTATGTAACCTATTTTTACAACAACACCTCCCGAAGGGCAGCCGCCATGTTCTGCATACATTTCTTCGCCTGCAAAAGCACCAATTTCTATAGATTTTGCATTTGTGTCTAATAAATAATCTACGCGTTCTCGCGCAGTCATTTTACCTTTTGCTTTGTGCTTATCGATTCTTTTTTGTCCACCACCCAATTTTACTTTTGCAAAACGTCTGCGTAAGTCGGATACTAATAGTTTGTTGTAATCTTCGTTTTTGTTGAAGTTGATGTCCATAGAAATTTATTTCTTAGTTTCTGCTAAATTAAGAAATATAGTTGTTATTTTCTTTGATACAATTTATAGAGTTTTATAAATATTTGTAAATTTTTAACTACCTCCTTATCAGCGAGAAGTGTCCTTTTTTTCGGATGATTTGTTTGTTTGTATCTGCAGGAATAAGTGTTATGTTGAACCAATAATCATCAGAAGGCAGCATTTTTCCGTTGTAGGTTCCGTTCCATCCATTTGCATCTACAGGTATTTGTGCGACTAGCTTTCCAAATCTATTAAAGATATGTATGCTGGTATTTGGGTAAAAAGTTTTGTTAGCGCCTTTTACGATCCAAGTATCATTTACCCCATCTGCGTTTGGGGTAAAGAACTTTGGGAATTGAATAACAGAAACTTGCAAGGTTGTGTCTGGAGCACATCCGTTTTTATCATTTACGATAATGGTGTAAATACCACCTTCTAAATTGTCAAAAATAGGTGCATCTTGAAAAGCTGTTGTGGTATTTGTATCATCATTTTGAAGTGCAAACTGATAGTCTCCGATGCCTATATTATTTTGAATTGTATCTATAGAGATAGAGATTTTGTCTGTTGCTCCAATCGCATTTCCATCGTCTACAATAGTTACAAAATCTTGTTGTAAAATAGCTGGGTTGGATTCTTCTACCACAATGGTTTCACTTCTACTGCAATTGGTACCATTTGTAGTGGTTGCTGTAACAGTATAGCTTCCACCTACAAAAATAGCAGCATCTTGTGCAGTACTAATTAGGTTTCCAGCAGCATCGGTCCATTGGTAACTATAAATTTCAGCAGGACTCTCTGCAGCAATTGTTAAAGGTGTATTGTTTAAACAGACAATTTGTGGCGATGTGGTATAAAAATTAGGAAGTGAATTGACAAGTACCTGAAAAGAAGCATCATCATTTACACAAGCCGTTGCTTTGTTTTGTATGCGTACAAAAAATGTTTCTGTAGTATTTGTATTGGTGTATGGAGAAGCAATAGCTGCATTACCAATACTTGCATCTGCTTTAGAAGTATGAAAAGTTACTATGAAATCATCAGGATCTTGAGTTGCTCCTAAAAGAGACGGAATCTGACTGTCTAAATCGATGTTTTGAATGATGCCATTGGTATCGTCTCCATCTAAGTCATCATCACAATAGGAAAGATTGGAAACAGGCACAAAAATAGGTTCTGAATTGATAAGAACATCAAAATTAGAAATGTTATTTGCACAACCAGTTGCAGTGTTAACAATGCGCACAAAAATAGTTTCTCTATTGGGAGTTAAATTAGAATAAGGCGAACTTAAGGGAATATTTCCATTTTGCGCATCTGCTAAACTTCTATGATAAGAAACAGTATAGGAAGTTGGGTCTTGGGTTCCTAGTATGGTGGCTGTTTGCGATTCTAAGTCGATTGTCTGTGAAAAACCATTTCTAGCTGAGCCGTCAGAATTGTCATCACAAACCTCTAAGTCTGATACAAAATTAGCAATTGGCACTGGATTTACAATCAAGTTGAAAGAAGTATGGTCTGTAAAACATCCTGTTGCATTATTTGTAACTCTTACAAATATTTCTTGAGTATTGGCTACAGTATTGGTAAAAGGAGATGGTAAGGCTGCGTTTGCGGTATTTGCATCTGTAGCAGAAATATGATAGGTTACTGTAAAATTTGCAGCAGATTGATTGGGGCCAAGAATAAAAGGAGTTTGCGACTCTAAATCGAAGCCCTGCACAGTGCCATTGGTATTGTTTCCGTCTAGAACATCATCACACAATTCTAAATCAGGAACTAGAGTAGCTGTTGGCACTGAGTTTACTTGCACATAAAACTGCCCCAAACCTTGACAGTTGTTGTTTACTGTACTAAGAATTTTATAGTAAATAGGAAACTGAATTCCGTTGGCATTGGTTGAAATATCAATTTTAGAGAGATCGTTTCTGTAGTTTGTAATATCAATATCGTTTAAGGTGTTGTTTCTATCTGTAGCACTTTCATAAAAAAGAACTTTTGTATTTGGTGGTGGATTGATGCTATTGATGATGCTGTTTTTATCCAAATTAAAATTAGCAATACCATCAGTATCGCTATTACTACCCAGAGTATTGTTACCATTAGCATCTAAAAAATCGTCACAAACAGGAGGTTGCAAATCTGCATAAGCATTGTCTGGAGTTTCTCCGACATTAATTAGAAGTTCTACCACATCTCTAGAACAATTTTGGTCTGTAACAACTTTTACAAAAACAGACTGTATAAGATTGGGTTGCACAGGATAAGCAGTTGGGTCTGTAATTTGATTGGTTGCGAGTGCATCTGTAAAGTACAGAAATGTAACATTAGGAGTACTAGAAATACTACCTTCTGCCAAGGTTAAATTAACTGTTGGATTAGAAGTACCAGCAGCGATACAATGATATAAAGTTGGGCTTGGTACTATTGTAGGTAAAGGGTTAACAGTTAGTGTTATTTCATTAGAAGTGAAACTACAACTGTTGCCAGTTCTAGTTAACAAAACTCTGTATTGGTTGTTGTGATAACTTAAAGTTGTATTGCTAATCTGTAACTCTTTTGTAGTTGCTCCAGAATATACTGCGTTATTTGTAATTGTAGTAAATGAGGTTCCGTTATCTGTAGAAACTTCCCATTGAAAACCATCTGCAGTGGTTGCTATAGAAATGGTGTTGGTTTCACTTTCACAAAAAATAACATCTGTAAAAGGAGTTGTTATAATTATAGGTGCAGCAATTGTATAATTTGCGTTCGGGTTGGTATATCCGTCTGAGTTGTTTATTAATTTTCCAGTTGCATCTATTGCGAAAGGGTTGGTGTCTAGAATTCCATCTCTATTTAGATCTGTAAAACCTGCCTCATTAACATCAAAACAATTGTCATTGTCAGAATCTATTTCTGTAAAGTTAAAATCTAAATCGTTATCTGTGTTTGCTATTGTATAGTTTAAAGAGAGTATTTTGGCATCTGGAATAGTTTCTAAAGTATCTACCAAACCATTACTACCTATTAAAGCATTTGCATTGTCTATAATACCATCTAGATTTAAATCTAAATTATGTCCCGCTTCTGTTGTATCAAAAATGCCATCATTATCACTGTCTAAATCTATATAGTTTTTAACCCCATCACCATCAATATCTAGATTCATGTTCGATGAAAAAACATCATCTAAACCGTCTAGATTGCTGTCTATTCCGCTAACAGTAATTTCTTGCCCAAATGCTTCTATAATGTCTGGTATGCCATCATTATCAGAATCTAGATCAAACATGTTTTCGATTCCATCTGCATCAGAATCTAAAGAAAAACAAGTTAGTTGTAGCGATCCATTAAAAATTGAGTTGGTTGTAAGACCAGAAGATTGGTGTTTAAAATCTAATTGAGTTACTTGATTTGCTACAAATTGAAAAGTAGCATCTGCACCATTCAGGTTGTTTTTGTATTTGAATTTTATTTCTGAAGAGGATATTTGTGTAATTCCGCTCTCATAAATGTCATCAAAATTAGTATCAATTAAAAGTTGGTCGTCTGGATCTAACAACGTTACATTTTTGTTGTTAGGACCAATTTTAATGATAAAAAACTCACCTTCAGAAATACTATGGTCTGTGGTTTCGTTTTGAATAAATTTAAAATTGATGGGTTGTGTGAAATTTAATTTGTAGTTTAATTTAGAGTCTTTACCTGGAGTAATTGTACTTGTGAAGTTTCCGTTGTTAGTTCCAGTAATAGAATTTGAAGCAATAGTAGTGGTGTAGTTAGAAGTTACAATACTATTTGTAGTGCTACCGTCATTAAAAATGATGCTAGGAGTATTCGTGTTAGCAAAATTTAAAGTAGCATCACCTATAGATTCCTCACAATTTAAAATACCATCATTATCTAGGTCGATGTCTAAATTATCGATAATTAAATCTCCATCAAAATCATCAGGACAAATACTTACAGGCACAATTACTGAATTAAAATTAGAGTTGGTACAGTTAATAGTTGCTTTTAGCTGGTAATTACCAGGTAGAGTAGGTTTAAAAGTAGGAGTTAAAATTCCTGTTGGTACAAATCCAGCTCCAGAGCCCGCGTCAAAAAACCATTCAAAAGAATCAAATAAATCTGTATTTGCCGCTTCTAGTGTAACATTTGGTAAGCAATTTCCTAAAGTACTTACCGATGCATTAAAATTAATTTCTGGTGCAGAGGGAAAGCCTGAATAAAAACTACCAGAACTAGCGGCGTTGTTTTGATTAAAATAAGCACAATACAGTTCTTCACTACTTTCTATAGAAATATTTCCTATTAAGTTTGTGATTTTATACGTTACATAATTCGTATTTCCATCTACAGAAAAAGGCCCTAAAGTGTTAAAGTTTGCGATAGGTTGCGAATTAACAGTTACTGCCGCACCTGTATTGGTAACAATGGTAACGCCACCACTAAAAACAACATTTCCTATGCTTTCTATAGTAGGAATATTGTCTACTTTACCTCTATTTTCGCAACTTAGCGGCGGTACAAAAAACAGACCCTGATTTGCTTCACTGGTGGTTGCACCAATACCTTGGTATGCAAAAACAGGTTTAGACGTTTCTACAAACATATTTCCATTTGTATTAAAAGCATTTCCTTCTATCAAAAGGTATTCACCTGCATTAATCGTATTTGTAACTCCGTTTCCATTAATATTTACAGTTGTATTGTTTTCATGTGCAACTAGTAAAACATTTTCCCAACCGTTTTCTCCATCTCCTTTTACAAAAATATATTCACTACCAATTTTATCCAAACCTACTATTTGATCTATTCCATAATCTCTACCACCACCATTATGAAAACTACCATTGGCAGAGCCTACATTTACAACAATTGGTTTGTCTGAGGTTATTAAAGTTCCAATTAAGCCATCTCTATTAATCGCGTTTTCTTCAGCATTTGTTGCAAGTAGATAGCTTTCTCCTTCATTTAATAGAACGGGAGAGATCGGAAAACTTCCTGTATAATTTTTTAGACTGATGCCTGCAGGTAAGTTGTCAAAATTTACAATTGTATTGTTTTCTGTTGCCATTACAGCAATAAAATTTAAATAATTACTTTGCGGGTTTTCATTGGTAAACATACCTGCTCTAAAGACTTTTCCTAAACCAGAGCTTCCTTTGCTAACCAGTGCACCAGCTTGTGGGCTGTCTCCACTGCCGTTTCCGCCGGCAAGTACTCTTACAGATACATAGATTGGGCTATCTGCTTCTATGATAAATCCTTTGTCATTGTGTATTGTACTTGTTGTTGTAGCAGCAACAAATAACTGACTATCGCCAGTTCCTATAAATATTTCTTGAGGTGAAGTGCTAGAAACTACTCCAGAAATATTGGTAGGATTGCCAATTTGTTTAATAGTATACGATATGTTACTGCTGCTGGGTGTAGAGATATAAAGATATTGATTTTCTGGATTCGCATTCCCATTTTCTGCATAAGTTAGGGGAGGCAAGAAGTGTTTTTTGCTCAATTGAGCCGCTATATTTTGTATACACAGCAAACACACTAAAAAAAAGAGTTTGTTAAATATTATTATATTTTTAAACATTGGAGAATCCTAATTAGAAAATTTATTGCTAAAAATACCAAAGAAATTCTAACAAATTAATTATTTTTTAATTTATTACCGATTCTTTATGACAAACAATTATTTTATTTTTGATAGGTACCATATTCCATAGAAATATTTTCCTTGGAAAATAAATAAATATTTTGTAATTTTGTATTCAATTTAAATAAAATATGATGAAAACAAATAAAATAATTTATTACATCGCTACCAGTTTGTTAACCTTGTTAATGTTTTTTTCTGTGGGCATGTATCTTTTTAACAATGCAGAAATTACCAAAGGATTTATAAGTTTCGGATTTCCTACCTATTTAATTTACCCTTTAGCATTTTTAAAAATAGCAGGGCTTGTAACCATTTGGTTTATTTCTAATAGATCTTTAAAAGAATGGGCATACGCTGGTTTCTTTTTCAATTTTGTTTTAGCCTTTTTTGCACATTACATGATTTCTGATGGAGAGCATATAGGAGCTGTAATTGCAATAGTTTTAGTGTTGGTTTCTTATTTTTATAGTAAAAAAATAAAAACTAACTAGTTCGATTAGTTTCGTACCTTTTATCAATTAATACTAATTTTTAATGTTGTTAAAAATTGATAATAACATCTACTAATTCTTTTTAACTCACTTAAAAAGTAATTTTACAAACTTTAATAAACACAAAATGAAAAAAATATTAGCATTTGCAGGAAGCACAAGTTCTACTTCCATAAACAAACAATTGGCATCTTTTGCAGCTAAAAGTTTGCAACAAACAACTTTTGATATCATAGATTTAAAAGACCTTACACTTCCAATCTATAGTGAAGATGAAGAAAAGGAGAATGGTTTTCCAGAAGATATTCTTCAGTTTTCGAACTCTTTAGATACTTATGATGGTTTTATAGTTTCACTAGCAGAGCACAACGGCACATATACGGCTGCTTTTAAAAATATTTTCGATTGGGTTTCTCGTTTAAATGTAAAAGTGTTTAGAGATAAACCACTTTTATTAATGGCTGCTAGTCCTGGTGGAATGGGTGGTAAATTTGTATTAGAAGCAGCCTCACAAAGATTTCCTAGGCAAGGAGCAACTAGTATAACTACTTTTTCTTTCCCAAATTTTTATGACAATTTTAAGGAGTTTAAAATTATAAATCAAGATTTATTATTTGATTTTAAAACCAAAGTTCAACTTTTTGAAAATAAAGTTAACAATATAAAATAACTCAAAACATGGGCGATATTTCTAAAGATATTAATTCTAATTTTATCAATAACAAAGTAAAAGCACTGATAAACATAAAATATACTGCAAATTGGTTAAATAGTAAAGAAAATGATTTTTTTAAACCTTATGGTATTTCTCCACAGCAGTTTAATATTTTAAGAATTTTAAGAGGTGCAAAAGAAGCTATAAAAGTACAACTTGTTAAAGATAGAATGATTGAACGTGCACCTAATGCCACGCGTTTAATGGACAAGCTATGTGATAAGAATTTTATAGAAAGATCTCGTTGTGAGCACGATAGAAGAGTTGTGTTTGTTAAAATAACCGAAGAAGGTCTAATGCTTTTAAATAAGATTGATGATAATAATAATTTATCATTTTTAAATAATTTATCTGAAAATGAAGCAATTGTATTGAGTGATATTTTAGATAAAATAAGATAGTTCGTATGAAACAACTAAAAACAATACAACATAAAGTAGCCAGTCCGTTTGTAAATATGGGCGCTATAAAATTGCGTCAGCCACTACCATCAGAGGGTGTAGAAAATGTAGATCCTTTTTTGCTTTTACATCATTATGGTCCGTATGCAATTTCCGAATTTAACAATCCGTTCGATTTAGGAGCACATCCGCATAGAGGTTTCGAACCTATAACGTTGCTTTTTAAAGGAGAACAGTTGCATAGAGATTCTCTTGGAAATGAGATGGTAGTTAAAGCAGGTGATGTACAATGGACAACTGCTGGTAGAGGAATTATACATGCAGAAGCACCTACAAAAGAGTTTGTAAAAAAAGGAGGCGATTTAGAGGGCATACAACTATGGCTGAATTTACCTGCTAAGCATAAAATGATGACACCCAAGTATCAGCATTTAGAAGCAGCAAATATTCCGAGGGTTTCTTCTGAAGACAGTAAAGTTGAGTTACACATCATTGCAGGAAATCAACAAGAAAAACAAGGGCCAATAACCACACAAACTTCGGTCAATGTTTTTACGGTTTATGCAGATAAAGATGGCGAAATGAAAGTTGAACTTCCAGAAACGCATCAATCGTTACTCTATTTGTTAGAAGGAGCTATTGTGGTAAATGGTACAGAAGTGTTAGAAAAAGGAGCAGATCAAATGGTTGTTTTTAATCAAGACGGAAATACTATTACTTTAAAAGCAAAAGAAAAGAGCACAATTTTAATAGTATCTGGCCAACCTATTAAAGAAAAGGTTACACAATACGGCCCTTATGTAATGAATACACAAACTGAAATTTTGGAGGCAATGCGAGATTTTCAGCAAGGAAAAATGGGGTATTTGTATTAATTTAAGTTTTAAAATTTACCAGATTGTTATTTTGAATAAAGTCGTTAAATTATCTAATCAAAAAAAATAAACCACGCTAAAACAAGTAAGGGTAACAAACAAATTTATTATGAAAAAAACAATTCACAAAGCAGCAAGTAGAGGATATGCCAATCATGGTTGGTTAAAATCGTACCATACATTTAGTTTTGCAAGTTATCAAAACTCAGAAAGAATGAATTTTGGAATGTTACGAGTTTTAAATGATGATGTTGTGCAGCCTAAAATGGGTTTTGGTACCCATCCACATAAAAACATGGAAATTATTTCGATTCCAATTTCAGGAGCACTTTCTCACAAAGATAGTATGGATAATAAGCGAGCGATTGAGGTAGGAGAGGTGCAAGTAATGAGTGCAGGAACTGGTTTAACACATTCAGAATTTAATGATAGTAAAACCGATGAGGTTAACTTTTTACAACTTTGGGTACTTCCAGAACAAACAGAAGTAACACCTTATTACAATCAAAAAAAGTTTGATGCTTCAGAAAGAAAAAATAAATTTCAGGTAGTAGTTTCTCCTAAAGATAAATTGGTTGCAGGTAGTTTGCCAATACACCAACAAGGCTATATTTCTATGATTGATTTAGACGCGGGTTTTACAATAGATTATAATCTGAAAAATGGAGCTTACTTTTTTTTAATTGACGGCTCAGTAACTATTGCAGGAGAAAAGTTAGAAAAAAGAGATGCAATAGGTTTAGAAGATGTGAAAAATATAACTTTAGAAGCAGAAACAAATAGTAAATTATTAATTATTGATGTTCCGATGTCATAAGTAACCCACTATTTCCATGAATTAAAAAGCCAAAGAAGTAATTTCTTTGGCTTTTTAGTTTAAAAAAATAAACATATCTTGCAAAGTATTATGCATGCATAATAAATTAAATTTTAATGTTATGAAATATAAGCACATTTTTGAGCCATTAGATTTAGGGTTTACTACCTTAAAAAACCGAATTTTAATGGGTTCTATGCATACTGGTTTAGAAGAAGAAAAAAACGGCATCCATAGAATTGCAGCCTATTATGCAGAGAGAGCAAAAGGAGGTATTGGTTTAATTGTTACTGGTGGTATTGCGCCAAATAGACAAGGATGGACTGCACCGTTTTCTGCAAGAATGTCTTCTAAAAAACATGTAAAAGAACACTCAATAATAACCAATGCTGTGCATAAAGAAGGTGGTAAAATTTGTATGCAAATTTTGCATGCGGGTCGTTATGGTTACCATCCTTTTAATGTTGCACCTTCTAAAATAAAAGCACCAATTAACAGGTTTACTCCTTTTAAATTAAAAGAATCGGGCATACAAAGAACCATTAGAGATTTTGTAAACAGTGCAAAATTATCTAAAGAAGCTGGTTATGATGGTGTAGAAATTATGGGTTCTGAAGGTTATTTAATCAATCAATTTATTGCAAAGAAAACCAATAAAAGAAATGATGCTTGGGGAGCAACATATGAAAATAGAATGCGATTGCCTATAGAGATTGTTCAGCAAATAAGGCAAGCAGTTGGTACAAACTTTATAATTATATACAGACTTTCTATGTTAGATTTGGTAGAAAATGGAAGTTCTTGGGAAGAAGTTGTACAATTAGGGAAAGCAATCGAAAAAGCCGGCGCTACAATTATAAATACAGGTATTGGTTGGCATGAAGCTAGAATACCAACTATTGCAACCTCTGTGCCAAGGGCCGCTTTTACTTGGGTAACAAAAAAAATGAAAGAAGAGGTGTCTATTCCGTTAATTACATCTAACCGAATAAACATGCCAGAGACTGCAGAGAAAATTTTGGCAGCCGGAGATGCAGATATGATTTCTATGGCACGTCCGTTTTTGGCGGATCCTAATTGGGTACAGAAGGCATCTGAAGATAAAAGTGATGAAATTAATACTTGTATTGGATGTAATCAGGCTTGTTTAGATCATGTTTTTCAGCAAAAAGTTGCCAGTTGTTTGGTAAATCCGAGAGCTTGCCATGAAACGGAATTAAATTATACGCCAACAAAGAATCAAAAGAAAATAGCTGTCGTTGGTGCAGGTCCCGCTGGTTTGGCTGCAGCAACTATAGCAGCCCAAAGAGGGCATTTTGTAACCTTGTTTGATGCGGCTTCAGAAATAGGTGGTCAATTTAACATGGCGAAACAAATACCTGGTAAAGAAGAGTTTTATGAAACCTTACGTTATTTTAAGAAACAAATTGAGCTGCATCAAGTAACTTTAAAACTGAACACATTGGTTTCTGTAAATGATTTGCAAGCATCTGATTTTGATGAAATTGTAATTGCTACCGGAATAAAACCGCGTGAGCTTAAGATAACAGGAATTAACCATAAAAAAGTATTGAGTTATATTGACGTTTTAAAGCATCAAAAGCCGGTAGGAAAACGAGTGGCAGTTATTGGTGCAGGCGGAATTGGTTTTGATGTTTCAGAATATTTATCTCATGAAGGAGCATCATCTTCATTGCATATTAATGCTTGGTTAAAAGAATGGGGTATAGACAAATCTATGCAAGCTAGAAGTGGAATAGAAGGTGTTAAACCTGAGTTTCATGCATCGCCTAGAGAGATTTTTATGTTTAAAAGAAGCAAAGGTAAATTTGGTGGTAAATTGGGTAAAACTACTGGTTGGATTCATAGAGCTGCTTTGAAAAAGAAAAAAGTGCAATTTATAAGTGAAGTTTCTTACACAAAGATAGATGATGAAGGCTTGCATTACATTCAGAATGAAGAGCCTAAAGTTTTAAAAGTTGACAATATTGTTATCTGTGCCGGACAAACTCCGTTTAAAGAATTATACCAACCTTTACTAGATTTAGGAAAAAAGGTACATGTAATTGGTGGTGCAGACTTTGCTGGAGAATTAGATGCAAAGAGAGCCATTAATCAAGGGGCAAGATTGGCAGCAGAATTGTAATAGTTTCCTTATTTTTGTATTTCAAAATTTTTAAGATGAAAAATTATACCCTATTGTTTGTGTTTTTTTGGATTGCTAATTTGAATGCGCAAGAAGCTCCTAAAATGCCTAAATATAATGCTAAAAATGCAGCCAATATATTTTACTATAATTTATCTGAAGTACCGGAAAGTATAAAGATTAAAAAAGAAGCCATAGAAAATAAAACTTTAAAGGTATTAAGAGATTACAACTCTAAAGTTAAAATAATATCTTTTTTAAATACACCAGAACTTACAGATTTAGAGCACACAATTAACACATTGGGTAAACAATTATTTAACAATAGAGATTTGGCAGAGCGTGTGCAGAAACAAGTAGAAACTTTAATTCTTCCGCTAAGAGATAGTATTGCCGTTTATGAAACAACATTAAACGATAGCTTAAACACATTTTTGTCTAAGAAACAGTTTAAAAAATGGTTGAAATATCAAAAATTAGAAAAAAGAAAACTACTACCCGAAAGACCTAAAAGTAGAAATAATGCTGCGCCACCTTCTAACATGAATAACCAAAGAGGAGGAATGGGAGGCAGAGGAATGGGAGGAAGAGGTTTTTAAACCCTTTTTTATGTTGCTGATGTTATAAAATAGTTTTGCAAACGCAGATAAATTAACGATATTTGCCTTTTACAAACTACACACTAATTATGGGAATGAATAAAAATACAGTACTTACTTGGGCTACATTTATAATGATATTTGTAGGTTTTACTTTAATTGCATTAGGTGCTTTTAGGTATAATGAAGTTGCAGGTTGGGGTTTTGCTTCTGTTGGTATTGGTTTTTTTGCAATTGCATGGGTTTTTAACGCCTTAAAAGGTAGAGTATAAGTCCATATTTATATTTTTTTTCTTTTAGAAGAAAAATTACTTCAACAAAAATAAATTTTTAAATAAAATACATACAATGAGCGACGATAAGAAAGTAATCTTTTCGATGAATAAGTTGTCTAAAACTTATCAATCTACAGGCAAACAAGTGTTAAAGGATATCTATTTAAGTTTCTTTTACGGAGCTAAAATTGGTATTTTAGGATTGAATGGATCTGGTAAATCTACCTTGCTAAAAATTATTGCTGGTGTAGAAAAAAACTACCAAGGAGATGTTACTTTTTCACCTGGTTATAAAGTAGGTTATTTAGAGCAAGAGCCTCAATTAGATCCAGAAAAAACAGTTTTAGAAATTGTAAAAGAAGGTGTTGCAGAAACTGTTGCTATCTTAGACGAATACAATAAAATAAACGACATGTTCGGCCTAGAAGAAGTATATTCTGATGCTGATAAGATGGAGAAATTAATGGCACAGCAAGCTGATTTACAAGATAAAATTGATGCTGCTAATGCCTGGGAATTAGATACAAAATTAGAAATTGCAATGGATGCATTGCGTACACCAGACTCAGACAAAAAGGTTGGTGTGCTTTCTGGTGGTGAAAAAAGAAGAGTTGCCCTTTGTAGATTGTTATTACAAGAACCAGAAATTTTGTTGTTAGATGAACCTACCAACCATTTAGATGCAGAATCTGTACATTGGTTAGAGCATCATTTGGCACAATATAAAGGAACTGTAATTGCGGTAACGCATGATAGATATTTCTTAGACAATGTTGCTGGCTGGATTTTAGAGTTAGACAGAGGAGAAGGCATTCCTTGGAAAGGAAATTATTCTTCTTGGTTAGATCAGAAATCTAACAGAATGGCACAAGAAAGCAAAACGGCTTCTAAAAGACAAAAAACTTTAGAACGAGAGTTAGATTGGGTAAGACAAGGAGCAAAAGGTCGTCAAACCAAACAAAAAGCGCGTTTAAAGAATTACGATAAGTTAATGAGTCAGGACCAAAAACAGGTTGACGAAAAATTAGAAATATACATTCCGAATGGTCCAAGATTAGGAACCAATGTTATTGAAGCTAGTGGCGTTTCTAAAGCTTTTGATGATAAATTATTGTATGAAAATCTAGCTTTTAATTTACCACAGGCTGGTATTGTGGGAATTATTGGTCCAAACGGTGCTGGTAAAACTACTATTTTTAAAATGATAATGGGCGAAGAAAAGCCAGATGCGGGTAGTTTTAATGTTGGTGAAACAGCTCAGATAGCCTACGTAGATCAGTCTCACTCTAATATTGATCCAGAAAAAACTATATGGGAAAACTTTTCTGATGGTCAAGATTTAGTAATGATGGGAGGGAAACAAGTAAACTCTCGTGCTTATTTAAGTCGATTTAATTTCTCTGGAAGCGAACAAAATAAAAAAGTAAATACCCTTTCTGGTGGAGAAAGAAACCGTTTGCATTTGGCAATGACATTAAAAGAAGAAGGAAACGTACTTTTATTAGATGAGCCAACTAATGATTTAGATGTTAACACACTAAGAGCTCTAGAAGAAGGGTTAGAAAACTTTGCGGGTTGTGCTGTAGTAATTAGTCACGATAGATGGTTTTTAGATAGAGTTTGTACACATATTTTAGCCTTTGAAGGAAATAGTGAAGTTTATTTCTTTGAAGGATCTTTTTCTGATTACGAAGAAAATAAGAAAAAACGTTTGGGTGGAGATTTAATGCCAAAACGAATTAAATATAAAAAGTTAATTAGATAATTGTATTATTATCAAAACAAAAAAAAGCCTCATTTCAATTAAGAAATGAGGCTTTTTAGTTTACTTACTCCTTCTTCTTGTACTTTCTGATGCTGTTCTTTTGTTTGTTGCGCGTTCAACTTTATTTGTTTTACTTTTTTCTTTAGAAACAGCCATATTCTTTTTCTTGTTTTCTGGTTGTATTCTTTTTTTGGTTGCCTTGTAAGGCCAGGTTTTTTCATAAGAATTTTTACGAACTCCATTATTAATGGTTTTTTTTGAATTTAAAGATGTTGGTTTTCTATACGTTTTATTTCTGTTTGATTGAACTTGTTTTCTTCTTCTAACAATGTCATTTCTATGATTGTTAGAGTTTGCTTTTGTGTTTGCTCTGTAGTAATAGTAATTAGCATCTTCTCTAATTTGAGTATAGTTTCTTCTAAAATCATTTCTATAAAAGTAGGCATCGTTATAATTAAAAATAGTGCCAACATTCAAGTTAATTTGCAAACCATTATAATTAAAATAATTGTTTTTTACAGATCCGTAAAAAGTAGGATTTCCCCACAGATTATAACGAACTCTTAATTGACCAACATTTGTTAAACGACCTCTATGGTAGTTCATAAATACGTTTCCAATTCTAGTTACATTATCAAATCGGTCATAATTTATAAACGAGTTTCCAATTCTTGTAATTAGACCTTTATAATTTCTTGTAATACGAATGTTGCTATAGTTACTATTAAAATCAAATTCTCCGTTTGTAAAAACAAAATATTCAATTCCACGTTCTTCAAAATTAACAGCATTGTTATAAGAATAGTTTGTGTAAGAGTTGTTTAATAATGTGTTATTTTCTTTAGCATTACTTGTAGCAAATGAAATTAACATTGCAAATAAAATAAATACACCTTTTTTCATGATATTGTGGTTTAAGGATTTCGCCTACTCTAATTACTTTTCGGCTTCCGCATTTATCAACATAATTTCAAGAAACGTGCCAAAAAAAATAAGGTCTTTAAAACTACTTATGTTTGTGAGAATTAAATTGTTGATTTTTAAATGATTGTAAACTTTTGATTACAATTTTAATAAATGAAAAAGAACTTGTAAATTGAACCAATTTTTTACGACCAATTATTAAAAATATTTTATGATTAATGCTATTGAGCAAAATTTATACAGAGGAATTAAATTATTAAATTCTATTTCAGATGAACAGTATTCGAACACTACCATACCACCTTATTTTTCTAGTATAGGCTGTAATATGAGGCATGTTTTAGATGCTTTTTCGTCTATTTTTAATGGGTTAGATGAGGGTTACATAGATTTTACAGACAGAAAAAGGAATGTTTTGTGCGAGCAAACAACTGCAGCAGGTATAAGTTATTTTAATACAATTATAACTAAGTTAAAGCAGTTAGATGCCAATGATTTTCAGAAAATTATGATTGTAAAAGATGATTTAGGCTCTGGTGTTGTAGAGGTAAATTATACTTTAGAGAGCGTGTTGGCCTATGCGCATTCCCATGCCATTCACCATTATGCTAGTTTAGGATTTTTAATCTATCAGTTAAATATTCAGTTACCAGATGCAGATTTTGGATTTAATCCGACGACACCAATAAAAACGTTTTCGAATAAGAATTAATCGATAATTTTAAACGCATACATTGTATTGTTTTGCAAAACAAATGCTTCAATACAATTTGTTGGGTATACAAATATATGTTCTTTGTTAATGTTAAATGTTTCTTTATTTACCCTAAAATCCCCTTCAAAATCATTTAAACCATCGCTTGTATATCGTTTTATACGGTAAGTATTTTTAGTTATATTTGTATCAATACCAAACCAAGCACCACTACCTATACCACCTAACCAAGTACCTTTTTGTAGATTAAAAACAGCTAAATCTGGGGTTTCACTCCCAATTAAGTTTAAGTTAGTTTCACATTTGTTAAAGAAACATTTTTTATACTCTATCAATATAGATTTATTAGTATATCTCTTAATTTGTTGTTTTTCTACTAGATGAATTTCCTTTTCAGAACTTCCTTTAAGTACGTTACCAATCGGACTTGGGGTTAATAAGTAAGAACTTTTTAGTTTTAAGATTGTTTTTTTGTTGTTGCAAGAATTTATAATAGTATCTGTAACAAACCGCGCACAATTACTACCATTTTTAACAAAAGCACCATAGGGTATTTCTTTAGTTTCTATAATAGATTCTATATAATTTAAAGCATTGGCATAATTTATATTCACATTAAAACCAGCAATTAACCTTCCATCACCATGTGTTTTTTTAGGATTATTTTCTATCCAAAGTAAAATTTCTTCAATATTTACTAATTGTTCACTTTTAAAAATTGCTTTGATGGGCACTTTTAATTCTGGGTCTGTTTTAGCAGATCGAACTCTACCATTACCGTAAGAGGTTATATAGCGTCCAAAATCAAAATATAAAATTTCTGGGTTGTTCTTTTTAATCAACAATAAAGCAGCATGACCTGCTTGTACACCGTGTTTACTACCAATACCAATTTTTGGCCATATTTTACTAGAACGCTCCCAATATGCCGGTCTTACAATGGTATCTGGGTAAGATAGTATGACAACTATTCCGTCAGAAAAGTTCATTATTTATCATTTCCGTTTAAAAATAACGCATCTAAAAGCAGTTTAAATGTCTTAACAGCAAAGTAGATTGTAAATAGTATTAATAAAAAACTTACAACTATTAAACCATAGGCTATTAGTATTTTTGGGCTTTCAGTAAATTTATTTAAAGCTTTAAAAGAAATAGTAAGTAATACTGGCGATAGTATGAATAAGAAAATTAAAATACCTAATTGCTTTAATCCTTTGCCTAATAAGTTGGTGTCTGTACTCATTTTTTATAATTTATAATTGCATTTCTTACATTGCCATATTTGCTTAAAAGTTCTTTGGCAATAGTTAAGTCTACATTTAGTTCAGAAACTAACATTTTTTCGGCTCTTTTTTTTAATTTTTCATTAGAGAGCTGCATATCTACCATTTTATTACCCTGTACTTTCCCTAATAGTATCATGGTGGAGGTAGAAAGCATATTTAAAACCATTTTTTGTGCAGTGCCAGCTTTCATTCTAGAGCTTCCAGTAACAAACTCAGGGCCAACCACAACTTCTATAGGATATTTAGCAACCTTTGCCAAAGGACTCATTTTGTTACAGGTAATACAACCAGTTATAATATTTTTTGCATTGCATTTTTCTAGAGCAGCAATTACATAAGGTGTTGTGCCAGAGGCTGCAATGCCAACTACTACGTCTTTATTAGAGATATCATGAGCCTCTAAATCTTGCCAGCCTTGGTCTAATGAATCTTCTGCATTTTCTACAGCTTTTCTAATCGCAATGTCTCCACCGGCAATTAAACCTAGCACTAAATCATGAGGTACGCCAAAGGTTGGCGGACATTCAGAGGCATCTAAAATACCGAGTCTTCCCGAAGTTCCAGCTCCAATATAAAAAAGTCTTCCACCAGCTTTTAATTTTGCAACTATAGCAACCGTAAGTTTTTCAATTTGTGGCAAAGATTTTTCAACAGCCAAAGCAACCGTTTGGTCTTCTTGGTTAATATTGGTAAGTAATTCTAGTGCAGACATCTTTTCTAGATGCGTGTAATTAGAATCTTGTTCTGTAGTTTTTATAAAATTCATCAACCAAAAATAATGAATTATATAGAACTATCTTTATTTTTTTGGGCGTTTTAAAGGGCTTTTCACTATATCTTTTTTTAAATAAAAAAAGGATGCCGCTTCAATCCCGAACGCAAAACCCTAATTTTTAAATAACTATTTTTCTATTAAATCAAGATTAAAAGTATCTGTTTCAGAAATATGAAAATAGCCAAGAGGATAATTTGCATCATCTGTGGTATTAACAATATTACCTAGTAATGCAGACGGTACAGCCTCAAAAGGACCACCACCATTTTGTCCGCTTTGTGTAGATAGTATTCTAAAATAGGTATAATAATCTTTTGAAATACCCGCCATTTGTATCGTAGCATTCGTAGGTAGTTCTATATCGTCTTCCCCATAAAAGAAAGAAAAATTATATTCTGTACCATTAAAAAAACGATCTTCTAAGGTACTGTATAAGTTATTTGTAAAATTAAATAAATAATAGTTTTCTACATTTATATCATCGTTAAAAGATATTTTTACTTCGGTTTCTTCTCCAGAAAACAAGGTTTCATCACCCTGAAAAGCATCTATAAACGGTGTAGATTTTATTTTGGTAGCATTGCCTTTATAGGTTTCGCCATTATATACAACAGTCAATTCATATGACGCATTGTCTTCGGGTATAAAAGCGTTTATTGCACTGTAAGTACCATTGTTACTATGATTGTAGTTTATTACTGTATTGTCTGTTGTATTGGTAATAAAGACAGTGGCATCTGCAACAGTAGGTATTTCTTCATCAAAATAATCTGAAGACAGGCTAAGTTTTATATCTGTATTTGCTGTTACAGGAGTTTCATCAAAAAAGACATTAAAATTTGCATCTATTACTAATTTTGGTGCTATAGATGGTACTTCTATATCGACTACTTTTTCACAACTAAAAAAAGCAAGAGCGGTTGCAATGATAAATATTTTTAAATTTTTCATAAGATATGTATGTATGTGTTTTTTAAATTTTAGAAATTAAAATTATACGTTACAGAAGGTACAATACCAAAAATAGAGGTTTGTACAGCTTCATTTCTACGTGTTTCTTGGTTTTGTCTAAAAGCCAAAGAGGCAGCGTTTTGTCTGCCATATAAATTGTAAATACCAAAAACCCATTCTCCTTGCCATTGTCTATTTTTGTTTTTATCTGGGGTAAGTGTTGCGGCAATATCTAATCTATGATAGCTAGGCAATCTATCTGCATTTCTTCTATTGTCATTATAAATTGGTACATTTAAGCCTTGTACTTCGTACTGGCCAACTGGGTAATTAGTTGGTTGCCCTGTTTGAAAAACAAAGTTTCCATTAAATTTCCATTTTTTGCTTAGTTTGTAGCTCGCATTGATAGAGAAATCATGGGTTTTATCAAAAGGTGTTTTGTACCACTCTCCGTTGTTAATTCCTGGTTCAGTATCTGTTCTTCCAGGTGTTAATTGTTCAGATCTAGAAAGTGTGTAAGAAACCCATCCTTGAAAATCACCTGCATTTTTTTTAAATAAAACTTCTAAACCATATGCTCTAGCCTGTCCGTTTAAAATAACGGTTTCAATTTCGTTGTTCGCAACTAAATTTGCACCGTTTATATAATCTATTCTATTTTGAATGTCTTTATAAAAAGCTTCTGTTTCTAAAGTATAATCTCCGTCGTTAAAAGACCTAAAATAACCTACTGCATATTGGTCTAGCAATTGTGGTTTTATAAACTTACCACTTGGTGCCCAAACATCTAGAGGAGTAGGAGAGGCCGTATTAGAAAGTAAATGTAAATATTGTACCATTCTATTGTAGCTTGCTTTTATAGAACTTTGGTCATCTAAAACATAAGACATAGATACTCTTGGTTCAAAATTGTTAAAACTTGCCAGTACATCGCTTCTTTTGTAATTTTCTGTTCCGGTTGCTACTGCAGATTCGTATTTCTTAAATTGATTGTTGTAAATAACTGCTTGGTTGTTTTGGTAAGTATTTAATTCGTCTTGCCCTAAGCGCGTAAAATTGCTAAAACGCATGCCATATTGCAATCGTAAATTATTATTAAGCTTGTGTTCTGCATCTATGTATGCGCCAAATTCATTGGCGTATTTGTCTATCAGTTTTTCTGCAACAATACCAGAATCTTCTCTATTCGGTATAATTTTTCCAGGATTAAACTTAGTGTAGATGTTATTTACACCATAACTTAATTTTATGTTTTGATTTACATAATGGTTAAAATCGTATTTAAAATTAAAGTTGGTAATGCCAGAATCCCATTCGAAACCAACAAAGTCTAATGTTAATCCATAAAAATAATCAGAATAGATTAAAGATAAATTAGAAAATAATTTATCAGTAAAAAGGTGATTCCAACGAAGATTGGCTACCGTATTTCCGTAGGTGTTTACAAAATTGTCACTTACACCAAATACATCTTTACCAAAATAACCCGAAAAGAATACATTGTTTTTTTCGTTAAAGCGATAATTTACTTTCGTATTTAAATCGTAAAAATATGCAGTATTGTCATTGTTAAAAAGCGGTAAGAATAAATGTGCATACGAAGATCTACCACCAATTAAAAAAGAGCTTTTTTCTTTCTCTAAAGGTCCTTCTAACAACAATCTAGAAGAAATTAAACCAATACCACCTGTAGCTTTAAAATTTTTACTATTTCCTTCCTTTTGATAAATATCTAATACAGAAGAAAGTCTACCGCCATATTTTGCAGGAATTCCACCTTTGTAAAGTTTTACATCTTTAATTACATCAGGGTTAAAAACAGAGAAAAATCCAAACAAATGCGAGGAGTTAAAAACAATAGCTTCGTCTAATAAGATTAAATTTTGATCTGCAGCACCACCTCTTACATTAAAACCAGAAGCGCCCTCGCCGGCACTGGTTACACCAGGTAATAAAATTAAAGATTTTATAATGTCTGCTTCACCTAAAACTACGGGTATTTGCTTAATGGTAGCAGAAGTTAATTTGTTAACGCTCATTTGTGGCGTTTTAATGCTTAGTTTTTCTATGTTGCTCTCAATAATAATTTCGTCTAAACTCTCTGAAACTTCATCTAGTTTGTAGTTTTTAGTCGTTTTTTCTAAAAGTCTAATCGTTTCTATAATTGTATTAAAACCGAGATAGCTAATCTGTATTTTATACGTTCCTTCGGGAATTGTTAAAGAGTAAAAACCATATTCATTTGTGGTGGTTCCTGCATTTAACTCCGGAAAATATACTGAAACTCCAATTAAGGTTTCATTGTTAGAATTGTCATAAATTGTACCACTAATGGTAGTTTTTTCTTGACTGAAGGCAGAAATAGTAATTAAAAAAAAGAAATATAGGAATCTTTTTGGATGCTGCATTTTTGTTTAATTATTTTTGTGTTATTTGAAACAAAAGTACAATAGAATTATGATAAGAAAATGTTAAAAAATGTAGATTTAGGATTTAATTTTAATCGTATAAAATATCATTTACTTCTATTTTTTTATTTTTGACAAAATCAAACAAAGTTAATCTTCTTAACGTATAATAATCTGTCCAGAATTTTTCTAATGAGTTTAAGAAAGTTAAAACAGATCTGTCTTGTTCTTGTAATGCAATGTTTAGATCTGTGATCGTTATTTTACCTAAAATAAATCTCTTTTTAGTGATTTCATATCTCTTTACAGCAATTTCTTGTGCTTTTTTTGCAGTTTCTAAAAAGTTGCGTTGGTTTTGCCAATTTAAAACGTGTAAATATATTTCTTGCTCAAACTCTTGTTCATCTTGCTCTACATTGTTATTTACCAAATCTTTATTTGCTTCTGCAAGTCTTCTTCTAGATTTAGAAACACCCCAATCTAGTATTGGTATACCTACAGAAACAGTTACTCTTTGTTGCTGGTTGTAATCTTCAAATAAATTATTAAATACAGCACCTTGTTGTGAAATACCAAAGTTTGCATTCAAACGAACACTTAGTCTATTGTCTCCTTTTACTTCAGCTAAATTTTGTTCCGCTTGCAGTCTTTTTCTTCTAAACTCTATTACTGCCTTTCTATTAGAATTCGCTTCTTCTAAAGCTTTTTCTACAGTAACAGTAAAGGTAGATAGTTCTTTTGGGATGTCTAAAATAATATTTTCTGTATCTAACTCTAGATATCTTGCTAAATTCTGTGAGCTCTGTTTTAATGAAATTTCATTAGTAGTTACATTGTTTTTTGAGTTTAATACAGACAATTCTATTTGTAAGAGATCGTTTTCTGCAATTTTTCCCATTTTAAACCTTCCTTTAGATATTTGAAATAACGTATCTTGATTAGATAAATTTTGAATTGCGATTTTTGTTTGCATCTGTGCTTTTAACAATGCAAAATATCTTCTAGAGGTATTTAAAGCTATTTGCTCCATGCTTTCTATAAAAGCTCTTTTTGCTTCCTCATATAGTAAAGGTTCTATTTTTTTATCCCATTTAAAAGGATTGTAAAATAAAGAGTTTTGTCTGTAGTTTAAAGAAAACGGAATTATTGCAAATCTAGAAGCATCGTTTGCATACAAGTCTACCCTTTCTACTTGAGAACTTAATGAAATTGTACCACCTGTTAATGCAACATTCTGATTTAAAGACAGTATACCTTCTAACCTAGATTGGTTTGTTTGTACAAAAATATCTTCACCACTGTCATTTGTAATTCTATTTATTGAATTTGAGTACGATGGTAAAGTAGCATCCAATCTTAACTGGGGTAAAAAACTCGCTTTAAAATTTCTAAAACGCCAATAACTAGATTCGTTTTGATTTAAAAGTGTTTTATAGTCGGGTGATTTTTCTTGAGCCGTTGCAATGGCTTGTTGTAAGGTTATAAATTGTTTTTCTTGAGCAAATGTAATTCCCATTATAATAAACAAGAAAAAGGTAAGATGTCTTTTCATAATATTATTCATGTCTAATAGCTTCAATAGGACTTTTATTTGCTGCAGATTTTGCGGGTGCTATTCCAAAAATTAAACCAATTAAAGTAGCAACAAAAAATGATAACAAAATAGAACTTAAAGAGAGTATGGTTTCTATACCTGTTGTGATTTCTAAGATAAAGGAGGCAAAAACACCTAAAACAATTCCTATAATTCCACCACCAATACTCACCAAAACAGATTCTGTTAAGAATTGAAGAATTACATCTTCCTGTGTGGCTCCAATAGCTCTAATAATACCTATTTCTTTGGTTCTTTCTAAAACAGAAGCCAACATAATATTCATAATTCCTATTCCTCCAATTAATAGAGAAATACCAGCAATTATACTTAAAACGATATTAAATATTTGTTTTGTTTTCTGTTGTTGCTTTAGGAGTTGAATAGGTATAGAGATTTCAAAATCTAAGACATCATTATGTCTTCTTTTAAGCATTCTACTTAAAACATCTGCAGTTGCATTTAACTGGTTAGAGTTTGTTACCTGAACGACCAATTTGTCTAGTTGATGGTAATTGCCTCTTGGAATCCTTTCTTTTGGACCTTGTTGATTTCCTGAACTATAATAAACCATTCCACCGTTGTTGTCATTTTGTTTGTCTATTACATTTTTTCGGTCTCTAAAACGCACTAAAAAAGTTTTTAGTGGTATGTAAATATCTTGGTTTAAGTCTCTTATTCCAAGGTTTTCTTGCGCAGACTCAGAGATAAATTTTTCTTCGATAACACCAACAACTTGAAGCCAAATATCTTTTACTTTAATACGTTTACCAATTGCACTTTCTCCTGTAAATAATTTTTTTTCTATTTTTTTTCCAATGATACAAACTGGCAAGGCATTTTCTTCTTGTGCAATAGAAAAGTTTTTTCCGCTTTCTATTTCTATGTTAGCCGTGCTAAAATATTTTTCTGAAACACCAATTAATTTAACAGGGTTTTGTTTTCCTTTTTTAATGACAAAGGTTTCTAAAATGATTTCGGGACTTAGATTTTTTATAAATGGTATGGTTTTTTTTATGCTTTCTACATCTAAAAGATCTAAACCTTTAGAGAATCGTTTAGATTCTGTAGCACCATCTTCTACTTCTTCTCTAGAATTTTTATCTTTTTTGTCAGGTATTGGTGTAATAACAATATTGTTTACACCGACTAATTCTAGTTGTGCTAAAATTTCTTTTTCCGCACCATTCCCAATTGCAAGCATTGTAATTACCGCAGCAACCCCAAAAATAATTCCTAAAGAGGTTAGTAGTGTTCTAATTTTATTTGTTAAAATTACTCGAATTGCTTCACTAAAATTAGCTTTTAATTTTTCTATGTAGATTTCGTCAAACATAGAGCAATTAGTTTAAAGTTGATATTTTGGCTTTTTCTAAACCATCAGGTTTGTTAAGATATATTTCATCTGCCTCTATCAATCCTTTTTCTATAATAACGGCATCGTTGTTAGTATCTCCAAGTTTTACTTCTTTTTTATCTATAGAGAATCCATTTTTCTTATAGACGTAGGTAATAGAATCTTGTGTAAATATTGCTTCTAAAGGAACACTTAATACCCCTTTTTTTTCAAAAGTTAAAATTCTGTTAGAAGTTGTCATTCCTGGCCTTACACTATTATTGTATTCTTTTAGTTGAATTAAAACCTGAAAAACTTTAATATCAGAACCTCTTTTGTTTTCTCCTACATTTGCAACATCTGTAACAATTCCATCTAATTCAAGATCAGGAAATGCATCAAAACCAATTTTTACAGACAATCCTTTTTTTATTTTTCTAATATCAACTTCATTTGCGTAGGTTTTAGATTCCATTTTAGTTAAATCTGGTAAAGTAGCAATAGAAGTTTGCCAAGGGCTAATAGAAGAACCTACTTTTTTCTTAGTCCCATTCCATTCTCTTTCATAAGTTATCATTCCATTTCCAGAAGAGTATATTGTAAAAGAATTCAATAGGTCTAATAGGTTGCCAAGTTCTTTTTTTATTTTAGAAACTCTTGTTCCCACAATAATCATTTTTGCATTTGCTTGTCTTTTTTTTATTTTATAGTTTTCTTTTTTTTCTCTAAAATCTCTATTTAATTTTTCTAGTTGATTCTCTAATTTTTTAATAGTTGCAGGGGGTTCATATATAGATTGTTTTAATTCTATTTTTGTTTCTTCCATATTAAAACGCAAATCTTTTAAAGAATTCCTCTCTTGTTTTAGAGATAAGGTAGTGTCTAGTTGCTGTTGCGTATATTTAGATTCTTCTGCTTCTAGGTTTAATCTGGCATCTAAAATTAATTCATTAACCCCAGAAGGATCTAGTTTACCTACGTAATCTCCTTTTTTAACAACTGTTCCTTCTGGAACTAGATCTTGTATTTTAATTTCTCTAAGTCTAAATTTTCTTAAATTTTCTGGACCCGTAATTTTTTTTAAGCTAGTAGATTGTGCTTCTCCAGAAGTTACAACTTCACTTCTAAAATTACCTTTTACTACTTTTGAAGTTAAATAAATGTTGCCGTCAGATACTGGAGATAAATAACTGTATCCTGCATAAATTACTATAGCAGCAATAGCAATTATTATGGCTATTTTTTTCTTAGTCATGTTTAAAGTAAGATTTAGTAATCAAATCTAAATAAAAATGAGAGTCAATTGACTCTCATTATGTTAATATCTTTATAAAGTTTTAATTTTTATGCATTTAAAATTTTATTGAAGATTGCTACAGGCCTCATTGCTGAGGCTGCAAGTGCTGAATTTGGCTTATAGTATCCTTTAATATCTAAGCTTTTTCCTTGTACTGCATTTAACTCGCCAATTATTTGTGTTTCATTTTCTTTTAACTGCTTAAATATTTTTGAAAATTCTACTTTTAAGGCTTCGTTTTTATTTTGATTGGCCAATTCTTCTGCCCAATACATCGCCAAATAAAAATGACTACCTCTATTGTCTAGTTCGCCAACTTTTCTAGACGGAGATTTGTCGTTCTCTAAAAATTTATCGGTAGCATTGTCTAATGTTTCAGCTAGTATTAAAGCTTTTTCATTATTGTTATTGGTACCTAAATGTTCTAAAGATACTGCTAATGCTAAAAATTCTCCTAAAGAATCCCATCGTAAATGATTTTCTTCTAAAAATTGTTGTACATGTTTAGGTGCAGATCCTCCTGCACCAGTTTCAAACAAACCACCACCATTCATCAATGGTACAATAGAAAGCATTTTTGCAGAAGTTCCTACTTCTAAAATAGGAAATAAATCTGTTAAATAATCTCTTAACACATTACCAGAAACAGAAATAGTGTCTTCTCCTTTTACAATTCTTGCTAAGGTGAATTCTGTAGCTTTTATAGGTGATAAAATTCTGATATCTAAACCATCCGTATCATGGTTTGGTAAGTACGTGTTTACTTTTTTAATGATTTCTGCATCATGAGATCTGTTTTTATCCAACCAAAAAACTGCTGGTGTGTTAGAAGCCCTTGCTCTTGTTACTGCCAATTTTACCCAATCTTGAATTGGTAAATCTTTTGTTTGGCACATTCTCCAGATGTCACCTTCTTCTACTTCATGAGAAATTATTGTCTTGCCGTCATTATTTACTACTACAACTTTTCCTTTTGATGCTATTTCAAAGGTTTTATCATGCGAACCATATTCTTCTGCTTTTTGAGCCATCAAACCAATATTAGGAACTGTTCCCATTGTTGTAGGATCAAAAGCGCCATTTTTCTTACAAAAATCGATGGTTGCTGCATAAATACCAGCATAAGAGCTGTCTGGAATAATTGCCTTTGTATCTTGTAGTTTTCCTTGAGAGTTCCACATTCTACCAGAAGTTCTAATCATTGCAGGCATAGAAGCGTCTATAATAACATCAGAAGGTACGTGTAAATTAGTAATACCTTTATCAGAATTAACCATTGCCAACTCTGGTCCATGGTCTAAAGCGTATCTAATTTCATTTCTAATTTCGTCTCTTTTCTCTTTTGGAAGTTCATTTAATTTCCCTAAAAGATTCCCTAGACCGTTATTAACATCAGCTCCAATCTTTTTGAATGTTTTGTCGTGTTTTTTAAATAAATCACTAAAGAAAACACGAACAGCATGACCAAAAATAATAGGGTCACTAACTTTCATCATGGTTGCTTTCATGTGCAAAGAATACAATACATTTTTATCTAAAGCATCTTCATATTGTTCTTCTAAAAAGGCTATTAAAGCTTTTTTACTCATGACAGTTGCATCGATAATTTCGCCCTCTAAAAGCGATAAATCTTCTTTTAATATTGTTTTTTTACCGCTTTCAGAAATGTGATGAATGCTTACAGAGCTTGCCTTTTTTACTGTAACAGATTTTTCATTATGTGCAAAATCGCCAGCACTCATAGTAGCAACATGAGTTTTAGAATCGGCACTCCAAACACCCATAGAATGTGGGTTTTTACGAGCATAATTCTTAATTGCCTTTGGTGCTCTTCTATCAGAATTACCCTCTCTTAAAACAGGGTTTACAGCAGAACCTTTTACTTTATTATATAAAGCTAAGATGGTTTTATCTTCTTCTGTGTTAATTTCTTCAGGGTAATTTGGTAAAGCAAAACCTTTTTCTTGTAATTCAGAAATGGCTTCTTTTAATTGAGGTACAGAAGCACTAATATTTGGTAGTTTTATGATGTTTGCTTCTGGCTGTTTTGCCAGTTTACCTAATACAGCCAATGCATCTTCTACTTTTTGATCTTCTGAAAGATAGTCAGAAAAATTTGCTAAAATTCTAGCAGCTAAAGAGATGTCTTTTACTTCTATTTCTATGTTAGATGTTTTGGTAAAAGCTTTTACAATTGGTAAAAACGAACGTGTTGCTAAAGCAGGTGCTTCATCTGTTTTAGTGTATATAATTTTAGCTATTTTACTCATATAATTTGTTTTTTTGTAATTGTATCAATAAATAACTTTTTAAAACATAGAAATCTTGTTTTAGAAAGTTAGCAAATTTAAGAATTAAAGTTGATATTTTAATTGGTAAAATGTTATAAATTAATGGGTTTTATTGCATTTAATACAATTTGTAAATACTATTTTTAAGTCTTTAGTAAAAGCGTTTTTTTTAGCCCATAAAAAAAGCGTTGTAAATAAATACAACGCTTTTTTAAAACTTTATGTGAGATAAATTATCTTCTTTTTTCAGTAATTCTAGCTTTTTTACCAGTAAGACCTCTAAAGTAAAAGATTCTTGCTCTTCTAACTTTACCTCTTTTGTTAACTTCAATTTTTTGAATAGAAGGTAAGTTTACAGGGAAAATTCTTTCTACACCTACAGTACCAGACATTTTTCTAATTGTAAATGTTTCTGAAGCGGCAACACCTCTTCTTTGAATAACAACACCTCTAAAAAACTGAGTACGTACTTTTTCTCCTTCTTTAATTTCGTAATAAACAGTGATTGTATCACCTGCTGCAAATTCTGCAAATTCTTTTTTTGCTACAAATTCGTCTTGAACAAATTTTACTAAAGATTCCATATCTTTTAATTTAATTGATTTTGTAAAACAACATTCACGATTTTTTCGTCAGAGGTTAATTTAGCGTTTGCAAAAGTAATGATTATTTTTAATCTGTAAAATTAAAAGTAATTATTTTTTTGGTTGATAATCGGTGCAGTAAAACACCCAAAATTTACGGACCTCTTTGTTATTAATTTTAATTATTAAAGGTTGTAGTTCTGTTATATTCTTAAAATACTTATCTAATTCTGGTCTGTAATTCCCCTTTTTGTCTTTGTTTTTAAAACGTTTGTCAGAGTCTATAAACAAGGCGTTTTTAGATTTTAGCATAGATAAATCATCTCTAAGATAATCAAAATGTAAAGCAGGCAAACCAATAATGTTTTGTGCATATATTTTTTGATCCATAAAAAAGTTTAAGCAAGCAGTGGTTTTGTAGTTATCATTAGAAAAAACAAACGTATTTGGGTATTCTTTTTGTAGTTCTATTGTTTTTTTAGATAATTCTTCCCATCCAACCCAAGTATCATCACTTTTTATTGGAACTAGGTAAAATAAAATTTGAAGGCTAATTAGCAAGTGAAATACAATTGAAAAAATTAGTTGAGTTTTTATCAACTTACTATTTATAAACATTGCAGCTAAGATAATTCCGGTAATGTAAGAAGGCATCATCCAGTTTAGTTTTACCCAATAGATAGGTGTAAGGCTAAAAAAACCTAAAAAAGTAGGAATAAAGAATGCGCACAAGAAAAGGGTTTTTGCGTTTGGGAATTTAAATTTTAAAACAACTCTTTTTACATATTTGTAGGTTAAGGTTATAAGAATTATAAATAAAACAGGAAGTAATAATAGCATTTGATGACCAACGGCGCCAAGAAATTTTGTAGGAGATATCTTAAATTCTGAAATAGAACTAGTTCTTTGTGAAGATTGAAAAACAAAAGAAGCAAAATCATTCTGATAATTCCAATACCAAACTGGGGTGGTAACTAATGCAGAAATTACAATAGCCGTCCAAAACCAAGGAGATATTAGTAGTTTTCTGTATTTATTAGAGAAAATAACAAATAAAAAGAGGCCAATTTGTAATAATAAAGCGGTGTATTTACTATTAAAAGCAAGACCCATTGCAATGCCTGCAAAAATCCAGTACCATTTTTTTTCTTCAAAAATAGCTTTGTAAAGGCATATCAAACTCAAAGTCCAGAAAAGTAATAAAGGTACATCTGGTGTTGAGTTAAAAGAGAGTATTGAAACAAAAATTGTAGATATTAAAAGTAAAATTACTCTTTGTAATTTCTGCTTTGATAAAAAATAGGACGCTAATTTGTAAAAACTGAATATTGTTAAAGAGGTTATAACAAAGTCTGTAAGCTTTATTACAAAAACAGTATCTCCTAAAATGCTTGTAAATATTCTTAGTAAGTATCCTATCATTCCCGGATGGTCAAAATAAGAAAGAGATAAATTTTGTCCGTATAAATAATAATAAGCATCTTGGGGCATTAAGCCCATAAACGGAAGTAGTAAGAGTCTAAAAAGTTGAAACCCTAAAATCCAAGATATAACTTTATTTTTTTTTAGGGTATTTAGCAATTTAGTCATCAAGCAGGTCGGGTCTTATTTGTTGTGTTCTTTCATAGGCTTTTTCACTTCTCCAGTCTTCAATTTTTGGAAAATTACCTGACAATAAAATTTCTGGCACTTTCATACCTTCAAATTCAGAAGGTCTTGTATATACTGGTGGAGATAATAAGTTGTCTTGAAAAGAGTCTGTTAGTGCAGATTGTTCATCTCCGATAACACCTGGTATTAATCGAACAATGGCATCTACTAAAACAGCTGCAGCTAATTCACCGCCAGTTAATACGTAATCTCCAATAGAAATTTCTTTAGTAATGTATTTGTCTCTAATTCGTTGGTCTACGCCTTTGTAATGACCAGTTAAAATTAAGATATTCTTTTTTAAAGAAAGTGTATTTGCTGTGCCTTGGTTTAATGTTTCGGCATCGGGTGTCATGTAAATTATTTCATCATAAGACCGTTCGCTTTGTAATTTTTTAATGCAATTAGAAATTGGTTCTATCATCATTACCATACCGGCACCACCGCCAAACTGAGTGTCGTCTATTTGTTTGTAGTTACCAAGACCGTATGCTCTTAAATCGTGAATTATAATTTGGGCCAAACCTTTCTCTTTTGCTCGTTTTACAATAGAATGGTTAAACGGACTTTCTAATAAATTTGGGACTACTGAAATAATATCTATTCGCATGTTTACAAATGTAGTATTTTTGTGGGGTATAAAACACAAGATTTTTATATCAACAAAAATAATCTCTAATTTTTACCAATCAATAATAGCTTGTTTTAACTTTGTGATCTTATGGAGCAATTAACTTTAACCACACCAGCACTTTTATTTTCTGCAATATCATTAATTATGTTAGCATATACAAATCGCTTTTTAGCTTATGCAGCAGTTATTAGAAATTTACATGCTGTGTATTTAGAAAAGAAAGAGTCTTCTTTATTAAGGCAAATTAAAAATTTAAAAACACGTTTAAATTTAACAAGATGGATGCAGATTTTCGGAATTTCAAGCCTTCTGTTCTGTGTGCTTACGATGTTTTTAATTTATATAAATTTTAATGAAATTGCTGTTTGGGTTTTTGGTGTTGCTTTAATTCTATTAATTGTTTCTCTCGCATTGTTAATCAAAGAAATTCAAATATCTGCACAAGCATTGCAGCACCATATTTCTGATATTGAAGAGCATTTAAATAAAAATTAAACTGCCTTTTAGTACTATCATTTTAACTTATAAAATGATAAATATTTACTATTTTTTGCTCCTTTAACTTTTAGATGCTTTTTATTATATTTGATTGTATAACTTAAAATTCTATAAAGATGAGAAAAGCTATTTTTATTTCGTTTGTGTTTTTATTGACATCTGTAATGTCATTTGGTCAGGAATCTACTTATAAAGTTGGTGATGTTTTTTTAATCTCTGAGGTTGAAAACAATAGCTATCAGCATATTAATTTTCCAAAAGATAATTTTATTATTAAAAAAGGAGGCATTCCGAATTATAAAAATGTAAAAGGCAAAAAAGTTGTTGTAACTAAAATTAAAGAGAAATCGAATGGTACAAAAGTTGCAACATTATCATTACAGTCTAATAAATATTTTTTTAATAGCCACAAATTTATAACTGTTCAAATAGAAAATGCTATTGAAGAGAAAGAGTTGGTTAAAATTTAAATAGATATTATTTTAAAAAAAATAAGTGTCATTTTTATTACAAAAATGACACTTACAAAGTAAACTAATAAAACCAAGTATTAGTAACCAAATTAGAAGTTAGCTTTCTAATTATTTGTTTCTTCTTTTTTATTTTGTTTCTAATTGATAGAAATGTTACCGCCAGAAGAAGTATTTTTATCAATCTCTTGTGGCATTCCTTTTACATTTATATTACCACCACTAGAGGCATTTGCTTTTACTGTTTTTGAAGCATAAATTTTTATGTTTGCGCCACTAGAAGCTCTTGCAACTCCCATTGTACTTTCTAACTTAAATGAATTGATAGCAGCACCACTAGAAGCATTACTATCATGACTTATTGATGTACCTGTTAGCTTTATGTCTGCTCCGCTACTTGCATTTGTTTCAACAGTTTTAGCAACCAACTGCAAGTTAACATTAGCGCCACTTGAAGCAGATATTAAAATGTTATCTACAGTTATGGATTCATCATTTTTTACATCGCTACCACTAGAAGCTTTAATAAATTGAAGATCTTGTATGGTTACAAAAACTTTTTTAGCTTTAGATCTCCAGATATTTTTTTCGGTATATATTTTTAAAACGTCATCATCAATTTCAGTCTTAATTATATCGTGTAAATTTTCGTCTGCTTCAATTATTATATTATTTCTAGAACCTTGTGTGATGTATAAATCGATGCCAGAACTTACTTTAATACCTGTAAAATTTTCTGAAGTTTTTCGAACTTGTTTAAGCACATTTCTATTGCCAGTAACACTATTAAATAGGTCTGCACTGCAAGAAGTTAGTATAAAAAAAGTTGCAATTAGAATGCTGATTTTCGAGGCTTTATTTTTCATAGTTATTTATATTTTGTTAAAAATACCGTGATTGTTTTACATGGTTAGAATTTAATTACCGAACTGTCTAATTTTATAGATGAACTGTTTATTGAATATCATTTTCAACGCAATCGGTACATTTTAAAACACTTTCTGTCATTATAAAATAATGATTTGCCATTTTTCTATCTAAAATGTTTTCAGTATTGTCAACATCATACAAGAAGTTTTTAGCAGAATTATCGAAAAACACATAATTATTTTCTGGTACAAATACCGTTATGTTTATCTGTTCATCTTTCCATATATTTTTTATGTCAGATAAGAAAAAGGTGTTAAAAAGTATCCTGTTTCCTTCTTTACTATAGTTGTATTCTATTCTTTTAGCATTTTTATTGGCAAGGTTTATATTTTTACCTCTAGATTCTTTTTCAACAATAAAATAAGCTTCATTTGTAGCGCTCTTTTTTACATCTACATGCACATAGTTAGAGTAAGTTTTTTCAATATTATTTACTTCTACTTTGTGTTTGTTAGAGCTTCTTTTTAAATTATGCTCATAGTAAAGGTTGTTGTTATTTTTCATAGCAATAAATAAGGTGTCCTTTTGAGTTAAATTTATTGTTTCTGTTATTACATTTCTACCTTCTTTAGCATGTGTAACTCCGTGCTCTATGCCAGTAAAAATAATTCCTAAAAGGGCTATAATCCAGATGCCTAAAAGCGTTAATGAAGTTGCTTTTGTAAATTTTTTGACATTACTAGAGAGTATTCTTAAGCCTAAAACAAGCAAAATTAAAAAAGGAATACCCACTAAAAAGAACATCAGTATTGTTAATATCCATTTAGGAATTGTAGCTTCATAAAAGAATGGTGGGTATGTTAAAAACTCTCCATTAATATTAAACCACTCTAAACTTCCTATAGAAAACCCTCCAATAAGTAGAGATAAAATAACGGTTGCACCAAGAAATATGAAGAACACTCCTATAATTTTTCCGATAACTTTAAAAAAGACAAGAAAAATACGAGCAATTGTGTCTATAAAATCTTGTAATCCGTTATTTTTTGAACCCTTTCCCGAAAAAGTTGCATTCATTTTTTCAGATAAATCTTGGGCGCTATCTTTAATTTTTTCTGATGCTTTAGAGGCAAATTCACTTACATTTTCAGAAACGTTGTTAAATTCTTCTCTAATTTTCTTTTCAATATTATCAATATTTACGGGTTCGCCCTCCATTTGTAGTTTTTCTGCGGTTGTTTTTGCTTCTGGCAATAAAATCCATAGAATTATGTAAATGATAAAACCAAAACCGCCTCCAAAAAACAAGGCCAATAAAGTCAGTCGAACCCAAATAGTATCAATGTTAACATAATGAGCAATACCTGCAGCTACTCCTCCTAAAAACTTATCATCACCATCTCTAAACAATTTTTTTCCGGTAGTTGAATTTTTTTTGAAGTTATATTCGCTGTTCGAATAGTTTTCTTCGTTTTCTGCATAGTCTTCGGGTTGCCCCATAATTACAATAATATTTTCGATATCACTTTCATTTACAACTTGCCTAGCATCTGTAATTTTCTCAGATAAAAGTTCGCTTATTCTAGCTTCGATATCTGCTATAATTTCATCTTTACCTTGTGGATCATCACTTAAAGACTTAGAAATAGATGCTAAATATCTTTTTAATGTTTGATATGCAACTTCATCTATATGAAAGAAAAATCCGCCTAAATTTATATTAATTGTCTTATTCATTTGTAGTTGGTTTTATGCTAATTACTTGGTTTACTGCGTTTACTAAATTACTCCATGTTTTATCTAGTTCTTTTAAAAACATGCTTCCGTTTTCTGTTAAAACATAATACTTTCTGGGTGGGCCAGAAGTAGATTCTTCCCATCTGTATGTTAATAATCCTGCATTTTTTAAACGGGTTAATAGTGGATAAATAGTGCCCTCTACCACAATCATTTCTGCGGTTTTTAAAGTGCTAAGAATCTCTGAAGTATAAGCATCTCCTTTTTTTAGGATAGATAAAATACAGTATTCTAAAACACCTTTTCGCATTTGTGCTTTTGTATTTTCGATTTTCATTTATGGTTGTTTTAACTACTTATTTTATAAATTTTATGGTAAAAGGGTAGTGGTAATTCTCTCCTTCTTTTGCTTTTATAGCTGCTATAAATATGAGTGCTATTTTTAAAATCATCAGAAAACCTGCAATTGAAGCTATTCCAAAAAAACTAAAAACACTATGATCGTTTATTATATTGAAGTGACTATTGTTTATAATGTTACCAATTAAAAAGGGTAATATTGATGCAGATGCTATAAAAATGTATAAAGAATAACTAATATTAAAGTTGACCGCTTCTTTACCTTGATCGTCTAAAAATGCACTTCTATCTTTTAATGTTTGCCATGCTATTAAAGGACTTATGATGCCCCCGAAAGGAAATACAAATCCTAGAAAGGAAGAGATGTGTATTAAAAACGCATTTGTGTTTTCGTTATTTTGTTTCATTTATATAGATTTTTACTACTTGCTTATGCAAATATATGTTCTTAAAAAGGTATTATGCAATACATAGTACTGTTTTAACATTTAATTAACATTTAGAGAAGTTGTTTTAAAAATGAATAATACAGTATAAAAGTCTTGTATTATTTATATATTGCTCTGTAATTAAACAGCAAATAGTACTAATAATTTAATTTTAAGTAGATGGAATTTACTCCGAGAAAAGTCAATTTTTTTAATTTTTTAAAACTTCCTCTGGCTTTTTTTGCTGGTGTAAGAGTCCGTTCAGTATCAGATTCTTCTGTACATGTTTCTATAAAGCACCGTTGGATTAATCAAAATCCATTTAAAAGCATGTTTTGGGCTGCACAAGGTATGGCAGCCGAAATGGCAACAGGTGTTTTGGTTATGAAAGCAATAGCAGCTTCTAAACATAAAATATCTATGCTTGTTACACACCAAGAAGCACAATTTTTTAAAAAAGCAACGGGTAACATAGATTTTACCTGCAATAGTGGTAAAGAAATTGCACAAGCAATTGAAAAAACAATTGAAACAGGCGAGGGAGAAGTAATTGTTTTAACTTCTGAAGGTAAAAATAAAGAGGGAATTGTGGTTTCTAAATTTCAGTTTCATTGGAGTCTGAGAGTCAAAAAATAAGTTTACTGTTTTTATTTAAAGAATACATTAAAGATTTGCTTTTATCATTCTATCATTTCCCATAAAATCTTTTCTTAAAACAATATTTTTAAACCCTTTTTGTGCTAACATACTTACTGTTTCTTCCCCTAAATATTGGTTGATTTCAAAAAATAAGAGTCCGTTTTTGTGAAGGTGTTTTTTTGCTAATTCTGCAATTTTTGTGTAAAATATTAGCGGATTGTCATCTTCAACAAACAATGCCAAATGCGGTTCGTTTTGTAGAACATTGTTTTGTATTTCTTTTTTTTCTAAGTTTCTAACATAGGGCGGATTAGAAATTATCATATCGATTTTTACATTAATAGACTGCTCTTGTAGACCTTCTTTTGAGTTTAAATTTAGGGTTTTAGCTTTTAAAATGTCTAGCTCAATAAAATTAATAACAACCTTATTTAGAGCTGCGTTTTCTTGGGCAATTTTTAATGCTTTTGTAGAAATATCTATTGCAGAAATGGCTGTATTTTCTGTGTTTTTAGCTATTGAGATGGGTATGCAACCACTACCTGTACCAATATCTAAAATGCTTAATTTTCTACTTAATTGTGGTAGTTTTAATTCTTTAATTTCACTTAAACACCATGTTACTAATTCTTCTGTTTCTGGTCTTGGTATTAGTGTATGCTTATTAACTGTAAAAGGTAATCCATAAAATTCAGTCTTTTTTAATAGGTATTGTATGGGTTCTTCTTTTAATAGCCTGTTTGTAATTTCTTTTAACTCAATTACTAAATTTGGTTCAATTAAAAAATTAGGTTGAACAACTGTATCAATTCTTTGTAAATTAAGTTTTTCTTCTATCAGAATAAAAAAGAATGAGTCTATTTCTGTCTTCGGATAAGTTTCTGATAAAGCTTCGGTAAAAAAAAGTTTAAAGTTTTTTAAAGTCATAATTTTTTTAGCATCCATACGTTACAAGAATAATGTCCTGTATTTCCAATAGGACCCTCAAGATTTGTAAAACCATTTTTTTTGTACAATTTTTGCGCAGCTTCCATATAAGGCATTGTTTCTAGGTAGCAATTTTTATAGGTTCGTTTTTTTTGCTTCATTTAAACAAGTGTTTATTAACAAAGATCCAAGGCCTAAATTTCTTGCAATAGGTAAAAAGTACATTTTTTGTAACTCGCAAGTATTGCCCTTGTAGTTGTCTAATTTTGCAAAACCTGCACCACCAACAATTTTGTTTTTATAGGTAACAACATAATAAGCAGAGGTGGGTATGTTGTAATTTTCGAACATAGTATCTGTTGCTTTATCTTCATATGCTGTACCTACTTTTGGAGCACCAAATTCTATTAAAACACTTCTAATTACTTGGGCTATTTGTAAATTGTCTTCTGGTTTAATTTCTCTAATGATAAAATCTGATTTTGTCATTTAATACCTTATTTTTGCAGCAGCAAGTTAGCTTTTTTTAAAATAATTAAGATGAAAAAAACACTATATTTTAGCATTATTTTTTTGATAATTACTGGTTGTGCAGTAAATAAAAAACCTGTTTTTGTAAAGTTAGATACTGTAGAAGTGGTTTCTTTTAAGTCTGATACGATTCGTTTTAAAGCAGCTGCTATTTTTAAGAATCCTAATGATATTGGCGGCAAAATATTTACAGATAAAATAAGTGTTATTTTTAATGGTGCAGAGTTGGCGCAGGTTTCATCTTCAGAATTTAAAGTGCCTGCCAGAAATAATTTTACGGTTCCTTTGTTTTTTGTGGTTCCTACAAAAAGGGTTTTCGAAAATAATAAAAACGGAATTATAGGTGGTTTGTTAAACTCTATTTTAAGCAAAACAATAGATGTGCAGTTTAAAGGAGTTTTAGAATATAAAATTTTAGGTTTTTCTAGTGTTTATCAAATTGATGCTACTCAGAAAATAAAATTATAACTACCTTTTATTATTGTATAGATGACAGAAACCAATCAGTTTTTCATAAAACGTTGTTTACAGATAGCTAAAAACGGAACTTCTTTGGCAATGCCAAATCCATCTGTGGGTGCTGTTGTTGTTTTTGATGGTAAAATTATTGGAGAAGGTTTTACGTCTAAATTTGGTGGTAACCATGCAGAAGTAAATGCAATTAAAGCTGTAAAAGATATTGCCAGCCTTAAACAAGCAACCTTATATGTTACTTTAGAACCCTGTAGCCATTTTGGTAAAACACCACCTTGTGTAAATTTAATTATTAAGCATCAGTTTAAAAAAGTAGTTATTGGTTGTTTAGATTCTAATAGTTTGGTAGCAGGTAAAGGGGTTGCTGCTCTTAAAAATGCAGGTATAGAAGTTGTTGTTGGGGTATTAGAAAAAGAATGTCTTCAACATCATCAGCGATTTCTTTTATCACAAGAAAAAAAGAGACCTTACATTATTTTAAAATGGGCAGAGACAAAGAATGGCTTTATAGCTCCTTTGCATCAAGAAAAACAAGCGCCTGTTTTTATTTCAAATCAATACTCACAACAATTAGTTCATAAAATGCGTTCAGAGGTGCAAGCCATTCTTGTAGGTACAAATACTGTTCTTAAAGATAACCCTAGGTTAAATGTAAGAACTTGGTCTGGTAATAGCCCGATAAGAGTTGTAATTGATCGTGATTTAAAAATTTCTAACGAAGCTGCTGTTTTAGACGGAAGCGAGCCTACAATAATTTTATATGCTGATTCTTGCACAAAGAAAGTACCCTTAGATAGTACTTTAAATAAAAAGTATGTTGCAATTGATTTTACTAAAAATTTAGCAGCTGCTATTTGTCAGGCATTGCAAAAAAATCAAATTCAATCAATTATAATTGAGGGTGGTGCTCAAACGCTTCAGACGTTTATAGATGAAAATTTATGGGATGAAGCAGTTGTTTTTACAGGAGAAAATGAATTTCTATCTGGCATAAAAGCTCCTGTTTTTAATAAAACTTCTGATCAAGAAATATCGATTAAAAATGATATTTTAAAAAAATATACAAATGATTAAAAATATAATTTTCGATTTTGGTGATATTTTTATCAATTTAGATAAAAAAGCAACATCAAAAGAATTTCAAAAATTAGGAATTACTGAAGTTTCTAGTGAACTGAAATCAATTTTAAATCAATATGAAGAAGGCACTATTTCTACAGATGATTTTATTGCTTTCTTTGAGTATAATTATAAGGTAACAGCAAAAGAAGTAGTTTTTGCTTGGAACGCTATTTTGTTAAATTTCCCAAAACACCGATTAAAATTTCTTAAAGATTTAGCTGCTAGTAATCAATTTAGGTTGTTTTTATTAAGCAATACCAATGATTTACATATTGCAAATATTAAAGAAAAATGGGGATCAGTTTTGTATGATGAATTTAAAAATTGTTTTGAGCAATTTTATTTGTCTCATGAAATACATTTAAGTAAGCCAAATTCTGCTATTTATCAATTTGTGTTAGATAAAAACAATTTAAAGGCTCATGAAACTTTGTTTGTAGATGATTTAAAAGAAAATACAGATGCCGCTAGTAAGCTAGGTATTTCTACTTGGAATTTGGTGCCAGGAGAAGATGATGTGACGGATTTATTCATAAAAAACAAAAACATATTTTGATTTATTTAGTATTAAGTATTCTTTTTTCAACTAGTATTTTTGTGATTTTTAAGCTTTTTGATGCCTTTAATATAAATACTTTACAAGCAATTTTAGTTAATTATGTAGTAGCCATTTCTTTTGGTGTTTTCTCATCAAACACTTCTGTTACAATTTCTAGTGTACCACAGCAAAAATGGTTTTTTGGTGCTTTTTGTTTGGGCTTTTTGTTCATCTCTATTTTTAATATTATGGCAATTACTGCCCAAAAAAACGGGTTGTCTGTAGCTTCTGTTGCAGGTAAAATGTCGGTTGTAATTCCTGTTCTATTTGGTATTTTAGTATATCAAGAAAGTGTTGGGTTTATTAAAATTACAGGTATAATCTTAGCTTTAATAGCTGTTTATTTGTCTTCGGCAAAAAGTGATGTTAACCCAGTACAGTTTAAAAATTTATTATTTCCGTTATTACTCTTTTTAGGTTCTGGCATATTAGATGCAGGCTTAAAATATGTAGAAACTACCTCTGTTGCTAACGGAGATGAACCTTTTTTTTTAGCAACCATTTTTAGTTGTGCTCTTGTATTAGGGCTTTTTATGATTGCCTATCAAATGATAAAAGGAACTTTTACGTTTCAATGGAAAAATATTTTAGGAGGTATTCTTTTGGGGGTTCCTAACTATTACTCGATGGAGTTTTTGTTAAAAGCTTTTAAAATGGATATAGAAAGTTCTACGCTGTTTACTATTAATAATGTAGGAATAGTAATTTTAACAACCTTTTTTGCGCTACTATTTTTTAAAGAAAAATTAATTAAAAAAAATTGGATCGGTATTGCTATTGCAATTATTAGTATTCTTTTTGTTTCTTTTGCATAAATAATGGAGTTAAAAGACACTTATAAAACAATTTTAAAACCTAGTAAAGAAACTCTTTTTAAAGAAAAGGGTTCTAAGTTTTTTGGGTATGCTTTTCCTGTATTATCAGAAAGTGATGTAAAAGAGTGTTTAGAAGGTTTAAAGAAAAAACATCATTCTGCAAGGCATTTTTGCTATGCATATCAAATAGGTATTGAAGAGATTCAGTTTAGAGCTAATGATGACGGAGAGCCTAATAATTCTGCAGGATTGCCTATTTATGGGCAAATACAGTCTTTCGAAGTAACAAATATTCTACTTGTTTCTGTCCGTTATTTTGGCGGAACCAAACTAGGTGTTGGCGGTCTTATAACTGCTTATAAAACATCTGCACAAATAACATTAGAAGCTTCAAATGTATTAGTTAAAACAATTAATATACAATATAAACTTGAATTTGATTACGATCTAATGAATGCGGTTCAAAGAATTATTAAAGAGAAAAATATAGAAATTGTTAAACAACAATTAGAGGTTGCTTGTTTGTATATTATTTCAGTAAGAAAAAAAGAGTCTGAAGTTGTTTTTAACATTTTTAAAAACTTGTACAAAGTATCAATTCGGCCAGTAAGTTAATACCCTAAACTTTCTAATAAATAATCTGGGCACTTTATGGGTTTGTTGGTTTTAGAGTTTATGAATGCTAAAACAGAATTTCCTGTACAAATTAATTCGTTATTTTGATTTGTTATTTCATAATCAAATTCAATTTTAACCATTGGTTTTTTTTTAAGAAATGTTGTAATGGTTAAAACATCATCATACAAAGCAGATTTAATAAATTTAAAATTGATAGAAATTACCGGAAGCATAATGCCACTGCTTTCCATGCTTTTGTAGGTAATGCCTATAGATCTTAGCCATTCTGTTCGTCCAAGTTCAAAAAATTGTGCATAATTACCATGGTATACAACGCCCATTTGGTCAGTTTCAGAATACCTGATTCTTGTTTTTGTAGATGATTTTTTCAATTCTAATAATGCTATTTAATTTTTACATGTTACGTAAAAAATAGTTAATAATCAATAGCAAATACATTTTTTTATAATAAAATTTATTCACACTTTTGTATCAAATAAAAATAAGGATATTATACCACATTTTTAGCCCCCAATATTAACTATATATTTTTTAAATAATAATGACTTTAACTGCTGACTCAGTTTGGAATGAATGTCTGTCTTTTATAAAAGACAACATAAAGCCACAAGCATATAAAACATGGTTCGAGCCTATTAAGCCAGTAAAAATTTCAGGAGAAGCATTAACAATACAAGTGCCTAGTAAATTTTTTTATGAATGGTTAGAAGAACATTATATAAAATTACTTCGTGTTGCATTAGTAAGACAATTAGGCAATGATGCCAAATTGGTTTACGATGTTAAAATGGAAAATAATTATAGTAGTAACAGACCACAAATTGTAAAAATACCTAGCTCTAACAGAGACCCTTTAAAACCACAAAAACTTACAGTACCATCAGATGCTGGTAAAAGAGAATTAAGAAATCCTTTTGTAATACCAGGATTACAAAAAGTAAAAATAGAATCTCAATTAAATGCCAATTATAGCTTTACAAATTTTATAGAAGGAGATTCTAACCGTTTAGCACGCTCTGCAGGTATGGCAGTTGCAAATAAACCAGGTGGTACATCATTCAATCCATTATTAATTTATGGTGGTGTTGGTTTAGGTAAAACACACTTAGCACATGCTATTGGTGTAGATATAAAAGATAAATATCCAGACAAAACAGTTTTATACATTTCTTCAGAGAAATTTACACAGCAGTTTATAGATTCTGTGAAGTCGAATACTAGAAATGATTTTATTCATTTTTATCAAATGATAGACGTCTTAATAATAGACGATGTACAGTTTTTATCAGGTAAAGCAGGTACACAAGATGTATTCTTTCATATTTTTAATCACTTACATCAAAACGGTAAGCAGGTAATTTTAACTTCGGATAAAGCACCTGTAGATATGCAAGACATAGAACAGCGTTTGTTATCTCGTTTTAAATGGGGATTGTCTGCAGAATTACAAGCACCAGATTACGAAACAAGAATCTCTATACTTCAAAATAAATTATTTAGAGATGGGGTAGAAATGCCAGAAGAAATTGTAGAGTATATTGCTAAAAATATAAAGTCGAATGTAAGAGAATTAGAAGGTGTTATTATTTCTATGATAGCCCAAGCTTCTTTTAATAGAAGAGAATTTTCTTTAGAATTGGCAAAACAGATCGTTGATAAATTTGTAAAAAACACCAAAAAAGAAGTATCTATAGATTACATACAAAAAGAAGTATCTAAATACTTTGATATGGATGTGGCTACTTTACAATCTAAAACACGTAAGCGCCATATTGTACAAGCAAGACAGTTGGCCATGTTTTTTGCAAAAAGGTTAACAAAAACCTCTTTGGCAAGTATTGGTAATCAAATTGGTCAAAGAGATCATGCTACGGTATTACATGCTTGTAAAACAGTAGATAACTTAACAGAGACAGACAAGCAATTTAGAAAATACGTAGACGATTTGACAAAGAAGTTAACCTTTTAAGTATTTTAAATTTTTAGCGGATGAAAAAAGTATTAATGGTTTGTTTGGGCAACATTTGTCGTTCTCCATTAGCTGAAGCTATTTTACAATCTAAAGTTAATTCAAAAGAAATTGTTGTAGATTCTGCAGGTACAGCAGATTATCATACTGGTAAACAGCCCGACATACGTTCTATAGAAATTGCAGCTAAGTTTGGTTTAGACATCCATAAGCAAAAAGCCAGAACTTTTGAAGTAAGAAATTTTGATACTTTTGATCATATTTATGTGATGGATAAAAGCAATTATCAAAACGTTCTAGAATTAGCAAGAGATAAAAATGACGTTTTAAAAGTTAAAATGATCTTAAACGAATTGCATCCAAATAAAAATTTAGAAGTTCCAGACCCTTATTATGGCGGAGATCAAGGTTTTAAAAATGTATACAATATGTTAGACGAGGCTTGTGATGTAATAGCAAAACAATTGCAGTAAACTTAAGTAACCTATTTCTTATTAGTATTCCCCCTTAAAATTATATTTAAACTTATAAAAATGATTGGTAAACTTTATTTAATACCTACTACACTAGGCGAAACAGAACCTTTAGAGGTAATGCCTTTATCTGTAAAAAAAGTAATTGAACATATTGATTATTTTATTGTAGAAAATGAAAAGTCTGCCCGTAGATTTATAAAAAAAATCACCCCTAAAAAACAGCAATCTTCTCTTAAATTAATGTTGTTAGATAAATATGCAGAAGAAATAGAAACTACTACTTATTTAGATGTTTGTAAACAAGGTGTAAATGTTGGTTTGCTTTCTGAAGCAGGTGTTCCAGCAATTGCAGATCCAGGAGCAAGTATCGTTAAAATGGCACATGAAAATAATATTAGAGTTGTTCCTTTAGTTGGTCCTAGTTCTATTTTAATGGCAATGATGAGTTCTGGAATGAATGGACAAAGTTTTGCCTTTAATGGATATTTACCAATAGAAAAAAGTGCTAGAAAAAAAGCAATTAAAGAGTTAGAGAAGTTGTCGTTAGATAAAGATCAATCTCAAATTTTTATCGAAACTCCATATCGAAATGATAAATTATTTGCCGATTTAAAAGCTTTGTTGTCTCCAAATACAAACCTTTGTATAGCCTCGGATATCACTTTACCATCAGAATATATAAAAACGCTTTCTATTAAAGATTGGAATTTTCAAAAGCCAGATTTACACAAAAAACCAGCAATTTTTATACTTCAAAAATAACTATATAGTTGCATTTTTATCTCCTACGATAGAAGAAACATCGTATCCGCTAAATCTTTTAAGGTAAGATTTTATGGTTGCGCCATAAGCATCAGAAAAACGTTCGGTACCATTACTTCGTAAGTATTTTTTTACATTACCAGCACCACTTAAATGTGCAGCTGCTAAAATGCCAGAAGTTGTAATTTTTACACCATTGATAGTCTTTCCTACACTACGTTTAATGTCTTTTCTTAAAATCCATTTATTTACTTTACATAGTGCTAAAAAAGCCTTCTCTTGTAATTCTGGGTTTTTTAAAAAAGCATTGGTATTGTATATCTTAAAACGATGTAAAGTAGTTCGTCCAAATTGATATTTACCTAAATAGCCTAAGGTGTTAACTGCTGTATATTTTCCTTGCGATTCTTTAAAAGCAAGCGCTTCTTTAAAACCAACAAAGTTCTTTTTAAGGTACGGAATGTTATAATCTATGTTTTTGGGAAAAGAAATAATATTCTCTACCTTTTTAGATTTCTTTGTTTCAATGGGTAAGTCATTGATAAAGAAACACAACACAAAATTTAATATGAATAGCTCTTTGATAAATTAGATTTTCCGTTTAGCTGCTACAAAGGTAGTATCAAAAAAACAATATAAGCAGCAATTAGTTGTTAAAGTTCTTAAAAGTAGATAAAATGAAACTTTAATCCGTTTTTTGTGTTTATTTCTAGGGTTGGTGCTGGTATTTTTATGAAATTAACAACAGAAAACACAGATTTTAATAATTTAGAAGAAGTTTTTATTTTGGTTAAATCGACATCTAAACTTAAATAAAACTGTCTGTATGGCTTTTCGTCTATATTATTTATATTGTTTTCATTGCCAGAAAGCATTCCTTCTGCACCGTAACCTAGTGCAATATTCACCCATTTAGGAATTTTACTTTTTTTAGAAAAAGACCAAATATTTGCAGACAGCCAGTAAGTTTGTCCGTTGTAATCTTTTAAGCTTTGTTGTAAGTAATTATCCCCAAACGTGTTCGTTCTTAATTGTGCATATTTTGTTTGATGAAATGAATATTTTACACTTATACGCTGTTCTTTCCAAAGTAATTCTTGACCAATAGCAAACCCAGCGCCAGCAGCATTTGCAAGTACATCTCCGGTAGAGGCGCCCCATTGTTCAGAAAAACCGTCTAATACTTCTATAGCAGTTAAAAAAGAAACACCAATTGTTGCGCCATAGATAAGTTGCTCTTTTTTAGATACACCAGCCCAATCTAGAGTTTTTATTCCTAAGGTTCCTAAATAGTAAGAAGTCATAAAATGACCTACTTTATCCATCTGTTTCCAATCATTATTATCATTTTTAAAATGAAATTTTGATCTAGGATAGTCTTTATACCATAACTCGTTTAAACCAATTAGTGCGCCTGTTGCTATGATGCTTTCTGATACAATAAGTGCATTTCTTCGTTTCTTATGTAAACTGTCTGATTTCTTTAAAAAAGTTGATAAATTCTGTCCAATTAAAAAGAAAGGAATAAGAAAAGTAATTAAAAATAACAGTCTTTTTTTCATTAACGATGTATTCCTTTTTTCTGAATCCATTGTTGGTATTTTACCGCATTTCTATTGTGCTGAGCTAAGTTAGTAGCAAACTCATGATACCCAATTTTATCGATACTGGCGCACATATAAAAGTAATCGTGTTTTGCAGGATTTAAAACAGCATCAATGGCAGAAATATCGGGCATTGAAATCAAAGTAGGCGGCAATCCTTTTCTTTTGTAGGTATTGTAGGGCGAATTTATTTTTAAATCTGCTGTTAAAACTCTCTTTACAACATAGTCTTGCCCTTTTTGTTCTTTAATACTGTAAATTACAGTAGGATCTGCTTGTAAAGGCCATCCTTTTTTTAGACGGTTTAAATACAAACCTGCTACAACAGGTCTTTCAGTGTTTTTAGCAGTTTCTTTTTGTACAATAGAGGCTAGTGTAATTACTTCTTCTTTTGATAGTTTTAAGTTTTTTGCTTTTTGCAACCTGTTTTCGGTCCAAAATCTCTTGTATTCCTTTAGCATTTTATTTCTAAAGTTTTCGGCAGAAGTTGTCCAGTAAAACTCATAACTATTAGGTATAAAAATTTGTAAAACAGATTTTTTTGTCAATTTGTTATCTAGTAGAAACGTTGCATCGGTAAAAGCTGTTAAAAGTGATGTAGCATCTGTTTCTAATTGTTCGGCAATTCTATCTGCAAATTTTTCTAAGGTATCTTGATTGTTAAAAGAAACTTTTATAGGAGTCTGATTTCCGCTTCTAAGCAAGTTTATCAAATCATTATTAGACATACCTTTTTTAAGAACATAGCTACCGGCTTTTGGTTTATTAAAATCTTTTTTAGCTGCTACCCAAAGAAGAGTGTTCGGATTTTTAGATACGTCTTTAATTTTTTCTTTTATGGTTACTAAATTATCTCCATTATAAACATAGAGTACCGTTTCTTTTGTAATATTTTCTCCAAATATTTTTTGATAATAATTGAAAGCTAAAATTCCGCCAAGAATTATAAAAAAGCCTAAAATGTAAAGTTTTTTCTTGTTCAAATTTATATGTTTAAGTGTGTAAAGTTAAGATTTTATGAGTTGATACAAAATTTCATCTTTAAACTTTTCTTCACTAAAAAGCCATTCTTTTTTTATACCTGCTTGTACAAAGCTGTTTTTTTCGAATAAAGCAATGCTTTTTTTGTTTTCAGATGAGATGTTTGCATACAGTTGATGTAAATTTAAGTAGGTAAAACTATATTTGATCAACAACATCAACGCTTTGTTAGCGTAACCTTTTTCTTGAAATTCTGGAGCAATTAAAATACCAACACCAGCTCTTTTGTGTTGCGGATTAAAATCAAACAAATCAATCATTCCGACAGGGTTTTTGGTAGATACTTCCTCTATAATTAGTCGTAATTGTTTGGCTTCATAAATATCTAGATGGGCATTTTCTAAATAATTTTTTAGGGTGTATTTAGAAAACGGGGCTTGAGTATGACTCACTTCCCAGAAAATCTCATTATTTTCTATAGCATATAAAAAATCTAAATCTTCCGGTTCTAGTGCTCTCAGGTTTATAGTTGTACCACTTAATAACATTTTTATTTTTTTAGAGGGCGTTTATGAAATTGTTAGTTCGCCATGAAAAACAAATGTTGCAGGTCCTTTTAAAAACACATTTTTATACATACCATTTTCTTCGGTAAAAGAAACTTCTAGATTTCCGCCTTCAACAGGTAAAGAGATGGTATTGCTTTTTGTTTTTCCTGTTTTATGCATGGCAATTGCAACTGCTGTAACACCGGTTCCGCAGGCAAGAGTTTCATTTTCTACTCCTTTTTCGTAGGTTCTTACTCTAAAAGTAGCAGGACCTATTTGTTGTGCAAAATTTACATTACTACCCGGCGCAGCATATGAATTTCTAATTTCTTTTCCGTGATCAAATACAGGGTAGTTTTCTAGTTGATCTACCAATTCTACGTGATGTTGCGTGCCTGTATAAGCAAAAACTGAATTTTGTTTTACTTCAATTTCACTAACATCGATCATTTTTAGGGCAACAATATCATTTTCAATTTCAGCAACATGTGGTCCATCAAAAGCAATAAAAGTTGTTTTATTTGAAATGATCTCTAGTTTTTTTGCGAAAGCAACAGCACATCTGCCACCATTTCCACAAAATGTTTCGCTACCATCTGCATTTAGGTAAACCATTTTAAAATCAAAGTTGGTATCATTTTCAATAAGAATAATACCATCTGCGCCAATTCCAAAATTTCTATCGCAAAGTTTAGAGATTACAGCGGTGTTTTCTTTGTTAAAGATAGCGTTTCTATTGTCTATCATCACAAAGTCGTTCCCAGTGCCTTGGTATTTGTAAAATTTCAAATTCATAGTACAAAGATACATATTATATGACTATTTTAAAGTTGTTAAAAGTGGGTTAAAAATCGTTAAAAACAAGTTAAACAGATTTTTTTTATTTGTTAAAATTATATCTTTGAGTAGAAAAAATTATATCAAAATGAAAAAATCAATCAGTTTTCTAGGAATGGCTATTTTAGGAGGAGCACTTACATTGGGTGGTTATAAAATGCTTTTTAAAGATCAGATAGTCATCGAAAGAACTGTTACAAATCCTATAGAAACAGTTCAAACAAATTACACACCTACTTATAAGCATGTGAATTCTGTAGAGTCTACAACAGATTTTACATTAGCTGCAGAAAAAACAGTCCATGCTGTTGTACACGTAAAAAATACAGCAATTCGAACGCAAGTAAATCCGTTAGACATTTTTTTCGGAGGCGGAAATGGTCAGCGTCAATACGAGCAAGTTGGCACAGGTAGTGGTGTTATAATTTCTGCGGATGGTTACATTGTAACCAACAACCATGTAATTGACAATGCTACCAATATTGAAATTACATTAAATAATCAGAAAAAATACCCTGCAGAATTAATAGGTACAGATCCTACAAATGATATTGCATTGTTAAAAATTAATGCAGATACAGATTTGCCTTACACGCCCTTTGCAAATTCAGACGCAGTTAAAATAGGCGAGTGGGTTTTGGCTGTTGGTAATCCATACAACTTAACATCTACTGTTACAGCTGGTATTGTTTCGGCAAAAGGTAGAGATTTAGAAGGCAATAGAAACATAGAGTCTTTTATACAAACAGATGCGGCTGTAAACCCAGGAAATAGTGGTGGCGCTTTGGTGAATACAAGAGGAGAGTTGATTGGTATTAATACTGCAATTTCTTCTAAAACAGGATCTTTTATAGGCTATTCTTTTGCGGTGCCATCTAATATTGCTAAAAAAATTATAGACGATATTTTAGAATTTGGAAAAGTAGAACAGGCTATTTTAGGAATAAATGTAGACATAAGTTTTAAAGAAGAAGGGGTAAAAGTAGCTGCCGTTTTAGAAGAAACTGAAAATGCTAAAAAATCTGGATTGAAATCTGGTGATGTCATCAAAAAAATAAACAATATTAAGATTGCTAAATTTTCTGACTTAAAAGGGCAATTAACAGCAAAAAGACCGGGTGAGTTTGTTGATGTTACCATTGATAGAGATGGAGAGGTTCTTGTTAAAAAGGTGCAACTTTCTAAAACAGTAGAAAGATATATTTCATCTGTTTTTGATTGGGAATTAAAAGACCTAACAAAAAAAGAAAAGAAACAAAAAAGTATTACTGAAGGGGTTAAAATTTACAAAACGCTAGCAGATGAAAAAGGAACTAGTTTGCAGAATTTTATAATACTTAGTGTGAATGGTAAAAAAGCCAAAACAGCAAAAGATACAGCATTGTTATTAGACAAGCTAGTGTCTAATAGATATAGAGTTATTATAGAAATGATGAATTTAGACGGAGAAATAGAAAAATATATTTATAGATAATAAGCAGTTTATATTATTTGTGATTAAATCCTGATGTTTTCATCAGGATTTTCTTATTTCTAAAACTTTTTACGAAATCGATTTCGTATTTGGAAATAATTAAATACTTTTGCCGAAAATTTTAAAATAATTAGTAGCCAAATCAATTTTTACAAATTATGTCAGCAACAATAAATTACAACGAAGAAGTCTTAACTCAGGCTCAAATTAGAAGAGAAACAGTTCAGTTTATTACTATCGTAAACGATTTATGGTACGATAAATCTATAGAATTGGTTTTTTTTAGAAACCCTTTGGTAGATAAAAGAGCCAGTGAGGTATTAAACTTACTTGAGTATGCAAGAGAATTTGTTAGCAAACCAATCACTATTAAAGATGCTTTAGAGATTGCAAAAGCAATTCAACAAATAGACTTGCCAGCCGCTAAACTAGACATTGGTAAATTGGCTTACGAATGCTATTTAAGTGTATCAAATTGTGATGATAAAGTAGCTTTCGTAAAAAAACAACTTCAAAATGTACAAGAAGCAGCACCTATTCATCCAAAAGATGTTGTATTGTATGGTTTTGGTAGAATTGGCCGTTTGCTGGCAAGAGAGTTAATGTCTAAAATGGGTAAAGGTTCGCAATTAAGACTAAGAGCCATCGTAACTAGAGGTGAAATTAATGCAACTGTTTTAGCAAAAAGAGCCTCTTTATTACAGATAGATTCTGTGCACGGAGACTTTTTAGGAACTGTACAAATTGATGTAGAAAATAAAGCGCTTATTATAAACGGAACAACTGTTTATCTTATATCAGCTAACAAACCAGAAGATATCGATTACACAAAATATGGCATTAACAATGCATTGATAATCGATAATACAGGAGCATTTAGAGATGATAAAGAGCTAGCAAGACACCTTACATCTAAAGGTGCTAGTAAAGTTTTATTAACGGCACCTGCAAAAGGAGTACCTAATATTGTACATGGTGTTAATCATAAAAACTACAATCCAGATACTGTGTCAATTTTTTCTGCGGCCTCTTGTACCACAAACGCAATTACACCAGTATTAAAAGTGTTAGAAGATAATTTTGGCATCAAAAAAGGACATTTAGAAACCATTCATGCATACACAAACGATCAGAACTTGGTAGATAACATGCACTCTAAATATAGGCGAGGTAGGGCAGCAGCTTTAAATATGGTAATTACAGAAACAGGTGCTGGTGCAGCAGTTTCTAAGGCCATACCTGCATTAGAAGGCAAGTTAACTTCAAATGCAATTAGAGTTCCGGTACCAAATGGTTCTTTAGCAATTTTAAACTTGCAATTAAGAACATCTGTTTCTACAAAAAATATAAACGACATTATAAAACAGCATGCTTTAGAGGGCGATTTGGTAGAGCAAATTAAGTATTCATTAAATTCAGAACTTGTTTCTTCGGATATTATTGGTGCAACAGCACCTTCTATTTTTGATAGTAAAGCGACTATAACAGACAAAGAAACGATTGTAATTTATATTTGGTATGATAATGAATACGGATACTCGCATCAAGTAATGCGTTTGGCAAAGCACATTGCGAAAGTTAGAAGGTTTACTTATTATTAGTAAAACTTAATTTATTCATTAGCTTTTGTCATTTCGACTCTTTGGGAGAAATAACATAAAGTTAGTAATCTCATTTTATCACTGCTATGAGACTTCTCACTATCGTTCGAAGTGACAATGTTAATGTCTAATTCCAGAATAACCACACACTTTTGTCATTTCGACTTTTTGGGAGAAATCACATAAAGTTAGTAATCTTATTTCATCACTGTTATGAGATTTCTCACGATCGTTCTGAGCAAAATATTGTTGTCTTAAACCAACTTTATTAAGTAGTAAGAAAGAATTTTAGAGTTTATTCCTCCTCAAAAAGGAGTATTTTAGCATCAAATTCTGGTTGTAAAAACTCGTCTTTACTCATAAAATAATCAGAAGTAATTAGCCTGTAACCTGTTTCTTTTTTTTGCAAACTCCATATAATATCATCCGCTTCTTCAAAAGCTTCTTCAGCAGTTAGTTGTTTATTAAACAAGCGAAGTATAATATTATGACTGTCTAAGTTTTTAGCAAAAGACTTTAAAACAATTTCTTTTGTAATATTGGCATCAGAATTTAACAAAGGTGTTATTTCAAAATCTACAATTGTTGCTTTTGCACTCGGAAAAGTACCATTAAAAGCTTTGTATAATAGTTGATTAATTTTAAAAAGACTGCAATGCAGTTCAATTTTTGGGTATTCTTCAGAAATTTTATCTACCAACATTTCGTACGAAAGCGAATCTAACTGACCTTTATTTAACGTATCAGACAATTTATATTCTAAAACAATTCTTGCGGCCTCACTTGGTTCTTTGTCGGCTATTGCCATAAAAAGTAATTCTCTTAGTTCTGGTATGTCGGTAGTTTCTGTATCCGGCAGTTCAAAAAGAGTTAAAAGTTCTTTATAGTCGTCAATATTCCAAGAATTTTCTAGTTCGTCAACTGTAGAAATTTTATGTATTTTTATAGCGTATTTCATTTTTTTAAATCATTTTTGATGTTCAATTAAAAATACAAAATTTTAAGATCAAAACCAAGTTTTTTCTATTTTAATACTATGACAATTCAACAAAAAATACAAAATCTTAGAGACGAATTAAACAGTCATAATTACAATTATTATGTGCTTGACAATGCTTCAATTTCAGATTTTGAGTTTGATATCAAACTAAAAGAATTAGCAAAATTAGAAGAAGAAAATCCATTATTTTTTGATGCCAACTCACCAACCCAAAGAGTAGGAGGTGCCATTACCAAAAATTTTGACACCATTACTCATTTAAATAGAATGTATTCTTTAGACAATTCTTATTCTAAAGAAGATTTGTTAGATTGGGAAAAACGCATTCAAAAAGTTTTAGGAACTACAGAGATAGAGTATACCTGTGAGTTAAAATACGACGGAGCGTCTATAAATTTAACTTATGAAAACGGTCAATTTGTAAAAGCTGTAACAAGAGGAGATGGTTTTCAGGGCGATGAGGTTACAAACAATATAAGAACAATAAAGTCTATTCCGTTAACTTTAAAACAAGATTTTTTAGAAAATTTTGAAATGCGAGGAGAAATTATTTTGCCTTTGGCAGGTTTTTATAAAATGAACGAAGAGCGGGTTTTAAACGGAGAAGAAGAGTATAGAAACCCAAGAAATACCGCAAGCGGAAGTTTAAAATTACAAGACAGTGCAGAGGTTGCTAAGCGTCCTTTAGACTGTTTGTTGTATCAGGTGGTAACATCAGAAAGAAAATACAAGACTCATTTTAAGAGTTTAGAAGCGGCTAGAAATACTGGTTTTAAAGTGCCAGAAACCATAAAATTAGCAAAATCGATTGATGAAGTTTTTCAGTTTGTGAATTATTGGGATACAAATCGACACAATTTACCTTACGAAACAGACGGAATTGTTATTAAAGTAAACAATTTACAGCAACAAGAAGAGTTAGGTTATACGGCAAAAGCGCCGCGTTGGGCAATTGCTTATAAATTTAAGGCAGAACAAGTAGCTACTGTTTTAAATGAAATTACCTATCAAGTGGGTAGAACTGGTGCAATAACTCCGGTTGCAAATTTGGCACCGGTACAATTAGCAGGCACAACAGTAAAAAGAGCTTCGTTGCACAACGCAGATCAAATAGAAAAATTAGATATTAGAATAAACGATACTGTTTTTGTTGAAAAAGGTGGTGAAATTATTCCGAAAATTATTGCGGTAGATTTTACAAAACGTCCAGACAGTTCTCAACCTACATTATATGCTGCCAATTGTCCAGAATGCAATGCCAAACTGGTAAGAACAACTGGCGATGCAAAACACTATTGCCCAAATGAATTTGGTTGTGCACCTCAAATAACGGGTAGAATTCAACATTTTATCAGCAGAAAAGCAATGGATATTGATGGTTTGGGTGGCGAAACGGTAGATTTATTGCGTAAAGAAGGTTTGGTGCAAAATTATGCAGATTTGTACGATTTAAAAGTGGCACAGATAATTCCGTTAGAAAGAATGGCAGAGAAATCTGCACAGAATGTAATTTCAGGTATCGAAAAATCCAAAGAAATTCCGTTCGAAAAAGTCTTATTTGCGCTTGGTATTCGTTTTGTAGGAGAAACAGTTGCAAAAAAGCTAGCAAAACATTTTAAAACAATAGACAAATTAATGACTGCCTCTTTCGAAGAGTTAATTAATGTAGATGAAATTGGCGATCGAATAGCGCAAAGTATCATCGATTTTTCTTCAGATCTAAGTAATATTCAATTAATAGAAAGATTAAAGTCTTACGGTTTGCAATTAGAAGTGTCTGCAGAAAGTTTAGAAAACCAGACCAACAAGTTGGCTGGTCAAGTTTTTGTAGTTTCGGGTGTGTTTTATCAAATGTCTAGAAACGAACTTAAAAAAGCCATAGAAGATAACGGAGGTAAGGTAAGCTCATCAATCTCTAAAAAAACAAATTTTATAGTTGCTGGCGATAATATGGGGCCTTCAAAACTAACAAAAGCACAAGATTTAGAAATACCTATAATAACGGAACAAGATTTTATTGAAAAAATACAATAAATAAGACAGTTCTATTTTAATAATAGCTGCTGTTTTTAAGAAAACAAAGTATAAATAAGTCCTATATTTAATAACAAACCAATCATTTTTTTGAGAAAAATTGTATACCTATATATAATGTCTATTTCGTTGCTTACTTTTTCTCAAAAGCGAGAAACAGATTCGTTGCCAAAAAACATAAACGACTATATATTTGTAAAGCCTGGCGATTCTGTAGTAATTCAATTGCAAGAAATTAAACTACTGCCAAAACCAAAATTCAACTCAAGAGAAGATATACGCTACTATTTATGGTTTAAAAAAAAGGTGTTTAAAACCTATCCGTTTGCAAAATTAGCTTCCGAAAGATTAGATTCTTTAAATACAAGGTTAGCTAAAATACAATCTAAAAGTAAGAAAAGGAAATATACAAGGTTGATTCAGAGTTACATAGAAGGAGAATTTACAGATCAAATTAAAAAAATGACCACAACCGAAGGTCGTATTCTTATCAAATTAATTCACCGTCAAACAGGTAAAACAGCTTTTAACAATATAAAGAGTTTAAGAAGCGGCTGGAAAGCTTTTTGGTACAATACCACTGCAAACGTATTTAAGCTATCCCTTAAAACAACTTACAACCCAGCAACTGTAAACGAAGATTTTTTAATAGAGCAAATATTACAAACTGCTTTTTTAGACGGATATTTAAAAGCACAAGACACAAAACTTAATTTCGATTTTCTAGAAATCTCTACAAATAACAAGTCACAAATAAACGTAGAAGAGTACAAGCAAATGTTTTCTAAATATAAATCGAAAAGAAAGAACAAGAAATAATCTTGTTTTTTTAGAGTTCCGCCCCCCAAAAAGGTTGCGTCAGGCTTTCCACTGTATCTTTTTTTTGTTGGATTTGTAAGTTATCAGTTAAGATTTATAGTTTGTTTTAGGGATGTATTTCCATTTAGCAGGTTATAATTACAAAAAAAAGGATGCCGTTTCAATCCTT
>NZ_CANMFI010000004.1 GCF_947497125.1 uncultured Polaribacter sp.
ACCGAAGTTTCACCCTCTGCAATGGTTTGTGCCGTTGCTGCTGCAGTTGTGCTTGAACCTGTTGTTGTTAAGATTGGGCCAGACGTGTCGCCGCAGTTTGCAGTTAATATATTTAATGAAGGTATAAAACTATCTAACTCAATACCACCATTTGAAGGATCGCCATTATAAAAATGAATAACAATTGAACTTGCACCTACAATTGCTAACATATCATCTGCATCAAAAGAGACATTAAAACTTCTGGCAAAAGGCGGATAATATTGTGGTACTACACCAGTACTACTAAATATAGACGTATTGTCTACCTTAAAATCAATATAAAGTGCATCCCAATCAGATATTAAAGAAAGGTCTGTTAACTTATCACCTCGCATTAAAAAAGTATAATTACCTGCAATACTTTCGTCATAATCACAGGGATCTAGTGCGCCTGTTGGCTGTAAAACATCATTACCATCTTGATAATCAGCACCATTATTTGCCCATAAAATATTTTCTTCCACCAAAAAGCAGTAATCTGGTTTTACTTGTTCACTAAATAGTAATACATCAGCAATAGCACTTCCATTAATAGAACCTGAACCACTTTTAGCTGTTATAAAAATAGCGGGGTAATTAGTGGGATTTATAGTCTCAAGTAAACCTTCTGGTAAAGGAAAGGTAACAGACTCATTGGTAACAGCGGTAACTGTATAACTATATTTATAGGCACCATTGGGATCAATAGAAGCAAAACTAGTTTGACCTGTTTGCTGCGCTGCATCAATTGTAACTATATCACCTACTTGTAAGTTACTGTTTGTATAAGTAACAGATATAACACCCTTAGCATCAGTTCTGTCTAAAAAACAATTAGTACTTAAAGACACAGATCCTTGATTTGGCGGAGCTGCATACGTATTTATGGTTTTAATGTCTAAACTTTCTTCTTCGTAAATTTGCTTTATATCAGAATATCCAGCTCCACCCGCTGAATGAATTAAAGCATTTAGATATACTTCTAACAGCTCATCACTACCGTTATTGGTATTTTGTGCATAAGAAAACTCTAGTTCTACATCTTCATTGGTATAAGAAATACCTTTTTCAACCAAAATAAAATATTTACCAGCATCAAAAAACTGAGTCACAATGGAACCATCAGCATCATCAAGAAATAAAGAATGGTTAGAGGTTACACTAATAGGCTCGTTATTATTTGGATTTTGTCTTTTATTTAAATTTAAGTGGTAAACATAATAGTCTTTGCCATTTATAATTAAGATATGTTCTTGATTAACTCCATCCTCATCTTCCATATAGTTAGTAGGATGTGTTCCATTTAGCCTAAGTGTGGTAGTTACCACAGCACCGCCTTCTGTTAAATCAAAAGAGTTATCTTCTAACCATTTAAAAGTAAAAGGCAAGGGCAATGGCTCTATAACATTAAATGATGTTAAATTATCACCACTAGGCGTATATGTCTGGGTTAAGCCAAGACCGTCTGTAATAGACTGGATAGAAAAAGTTCGGATACCTTCCGTAGGTGTTTCTGATGTTGAAACATAAGATAAATCTGCAAAATGTCTAATATAATCTGAAGACCAGTCATTGGTAACTTTAAAAATAACAGTGTCATCATCTCCAATAATTACCTCGTAATTGGCAACATCTCTGTTACTATCTTTTAGCGTACCTGAACTGTTTTGATTTAAAGGGATCTGAAGTGTTACAACTTCTTCAATACTACTGTCGTAATATTCACGATATAAAAACTCTGTAGCGCCGTCTTTAACTCCCTCTATTAACAAGCTAACCTCAGAAATACCATCAGACTCACCAAAACCATCACTTACTGTAATATAAGAATCTAATATTGTTCTTATTTCTCCTCTAGATGACTCATAATCTGCAGTATAATCTTCAAAGGTGTTTGAATAAAAGCTTACAGTAGGTGGTAAATTAGGCGAGGGCGCGTCTTCATCTAAAGTAACTTTTGTTGTATAATGATCATTATCAGCAATTAAACTGGTATTATTATTATTTCTAATGATACCCGAAGTGTCTTGTAAACCTGAATCTGTAATTTCTTTAACTTTAAATGTTCTTGTTGCCAAATTTGTAAAAGAACTAGATGCATTGATGTATTCTATTTGAGATAAGAATGAAAGAAACGTTGCATCTGAATTTCCGTTAGGATTGCGTATGGTAATAATCAACTCACTTGGATTGTTGGTTGTTATTGAACCATTTGTACTATAAGAATTAGAGGCGATAGTTAATGTATAATCGCTATTAAAAATAGGGAAGTTATTATAAGAATTACCATTATTAAGATCTAAAGGATACACCGCTTGGGCATCAATAAATTTTAATTTTTCACCAGAAGTGGGGCTATTTAATGTACCTGATGCTATAACACCTGAAGCTTCTATACTAAAAGTAAATTCTGCTATATTTTGATCACTCTCAATAGAGGTTAATTCAGAAATGTTTTCAAATATTTTTGTGCCATTCACATTTATTACTGGCGCTTCAGCGCCACCCTGCAGCGTTACCTTTGTGGTATAATCTACTGGAGCTGTGCCTACACCTGGAAGGTATGCAATACTTAAATTAGATGGCATTGTAATTTCTGGTGCATCATCTACAGCTATTACTCTAAATGTAAGGTTGTTATCATAGCTTACATTGGTATCTGTTAAGACCCAACTTACTTTAAGTTTTTCATTTTCGCCATCTTTTTCAGTAGAAGAATAGACCAAAGAATTGATAATATTATCTACATCTGTTTCGGTAGTCTGCGCATTTAAATTAATAGTTATTACATTATTACTTGTATTCCATTGGCCAATAGTAATATTGTCTGAAAGACGTTTAATAACTCCATTTTCATCTAAAGAGACCAGCGTACCTCCCAAATCATACACATCAGTACTTCTAATTATTGGTGTACTTGCACTATTTAATTCTGGACTAAAAGAAAGGCTAAAACCTGCATAGTTACTGATTGGCGCAAAGCCAGAAATATTTTGAATACCCGGATGAGCGTCTGTTTCTGAGTATACAAAATAAGGAGGATCACCAACATAATAAGGAGTTATTCCTAAAATATTAATTTTTGCGCTTAATGTTGTTGTTTTTGTGTTATTAGAACTCGCAATTTTAGAGAGACTGGTAATTTCTAACTCTCTTTCGCCTGGGAGTATTTCAGAAAAATCGTTGGTAATCGTATATTTTAAACTTTCTAAGAAGCTTTTTAATTCATCATTAGAAATTCCTGCTGTTGGAAAATCTATAGTAAGTACGGTTGTTTTTCCGTCTACAGAGTTTGTTGCAGAATAAGTGTAGGGTTTGTTTATTAGAGTTCCAGAACCGTCTTCAGAAAGTAAAATGGTTTCTCCTTGTAAAACAATTAATTTTTCTGTTAAAGAAGGTAACAAACCTGTTGCTGTTAATGTTAAAGATGTAAAACCACCATCTGTAATATCGTCTTTTACGGTATCTGAATCTACATAATCTACATCATCAATAGTAAATAGGGTATTGGTTGGAAAGCTAGATACATTTGGTGCAGAGGCATAATTAGAAGTAGCTTCAATAACAATGTCATCAATATCATAACTATAATCCCAAGAACTTCTGCTTCCAGTACCGCCAAAACTCCAAAAACTTCCAAATCTAATATTACTTACTGCGTCATAATTACCGCTTGTTGTTTCTTTAAATGCAATTAAAACATTTGAAGGTTTTGAATCTAGTGGTGTAAATTTATTGATATCCTTATACCTTACCGTAATAGTATTTATAGGATTGTTTATGCTAGCCCACTGTGCTGTGACAATATTTTTTGGAATTACTAAAACATAATGTGGCGTTTCGTATTCGGTGGTGGTATCTGTTTCGGTAATAACAACACCTGTATTGTCATCATTAATAACGTGCTCTTCAAAATAACACTCAATAACATATTGAGATCCATAATCAAATTCGTGAAAATAAAAATTAACCTGTTTTGGGTTTATTTGATCTACTCTTTCCGGGTAATCGTGCTGCCAACTAGTTTGCAAGTAAGGATACTCATCTGCACTAATAATCTCTGAAGACAAAGGGGTATTATTTTCTACGGTATCTAAGAAATCATATAAATCTGAAGGTATGTCAAATATAGCATCTAATTCCGTGAAAAAAGGAGAAACAGCTGTTCCTTGGTTGCTCTCAAACTTCGCATAATCATTTACAGGAACTAATTCTACAGTAACTGTTATTACATCGTATATTTCATTTCCATTTGTGTCGTATCTATAAAGACGCGCTTCAAAGTTTCTTTCTATTATTTGGTTAGGTGGTAAATTTATAAGATCACCTAAAGCTCTATAAGCATATGAGTCAAAAATAGACCGCACCGTAGATTCTTTAAATAAATTTTCACTGCCTGTAAGACTAGGTTCTAAAAAATCCATTGGCGAATTAACATCATAATAAGTACCACAATTACCACCACAAGCGCCAGATGTCTGTATTGCTCTTGAAAACCTTCCAAGTTGTGGTACATAAGTTGTCTTGTCATTACCAAGTATTCTTTGATAAAAATAGTTACCGTATTGTAAGGTGGTTAAATCACTATAATCTTTTGTAATGTTTGCTGCTGCCAATAAATCGTTTGGAAAAAAACCTACTCCAAAAAGGTTCTCAGAGACTGTTCTTTGAGAAGAAATAGGTGTAAGCTTTTTAAAACTTAAGTTATTCGCATCTAGGTAATCTTGAAAATCAGTTGCAACTTTACGGCTTTCACTGACAGAGCCATCTACCATAAATTGCTGGGTTAATCTGCTAGAGTCAAAGCTATCATTACTGCTATTGTATATTTCTAATGGGTTTAACTCCAACTCTACATCTGGCCCCACAGTTAAGGGTGTACCATTACTAACATTTAAATAATCTCTTAGCGGATACCCATTTGAATTAAATTCTGTACTGTAAGAGGTATTATAGGGGTCTCCTAAAACGCTCTGCTCATTCCAATCATCAGGCCTTATAATTTCTACTTTATGATAGGCAGAATATCCAACTTTGTAGTCAAGATTATTAAATGATGAAAAAATAAAATTGTCTTCCCAAGTATCTTCTTGTAAAACTATATTTGGAAGTGAAATTGTAGTAGATGTGTTAGAGGTTCCTATGGCCGCTCTTACCTGAAAAACAATCTCTTGATTATTATTTAAAACTACCTTATATTCTCCAGGATTAAGTTTTGTGGCTAAATCAATGGTCCAATCTTTCTCTGTTGTATTTAATACATTAAATGTACCCGTAGCAACAGTACAGCCTGTAGAACAGATAGAACGGTGTACTGCATTATAATCTATATATTTTTGAACCTCGTATGAATAACTACCTGCTGCTAAAGTAGATGAACCTGATAGCGCTATATTATCTTGTGAAGTAAAAACCACTGTATCTGGTTTAAAATCAATAACCCGAAATGTTAATGAAAAAGTGATGTTGCTATTGCTAGCTTTTGTAGTGTTTAATGTATAAGAACCAGAAGGCAAATTATAGCTAGAAATATCTATGGACCACGCATCATTAAGGCTTTAAAAAATATAATTATCAGCTGACGGATCTAAAGTAGCAACATCGTAAATAGTAGCTATAGTGGTTGAGACTGGTACATCAACTTCAAAAGAACCTGTGGCTACAGCAGTGGAATTAGAATTTACTATCTCAAAATTATGGGTTCCATTATAGTAATTAAATCTTTGACCATAACTCAAATAATCAAGCTCATTTCCTGAAAATCTGACAAATCCGTCTATACGGCTAGTTGCTTGATCTACACCTTTGTTATAAATAAACAGCCCATCGGGGTCTCTGTTTGATGCGTTTTGTGAAAAAGAATTAAAAGATGTTATACAACAAACTAATGCTAAAAATAATTTCAAAGAAATTCTCATGCCTGGGGGAATATAAAATATTCGACAAAAGTAATTCTAATTAAAAAACTATTAAAAAGGAATAGAACACCAATTAAGTAATTAGAGGTTTTTTTTAAAACAAATGTTACTTTTTATTTAAAAATGTTACTTTTGAGAATAAATGGCTCTTTTTGGTTTTTAAGATTTAATTTAAACTAGCGTTAAACCTATTAAAAAAACAACGAAAAAAATAGTTGAATTAATTTACTCTAAGAAATTGGTTTTAATATACTTTACTGAGTAACCTGTAGAAACACTTATTCTTTCTATAGTTTCTCCTTCTTTAATCATTTGCAAGACTCTTAGTTTTTTACCAGATTTTAAAACCTCTAAAGGTCTTGTGCCTTTTAATTTTAGAACTCTTGTTAACTGTACTTTAGAGTAACTTAAAAAAACCGCTAAATCTTCTACAGATTTAATTTGCTCATTTTCAAAAACAATTTTTTCCATTTCTTTAACAGTAAAATTGATTGCTTTTTTACGTATTTTTTTATCTAAAGTAACTTTAGTTTTCTTTCTTAAGTAAAGAATATACAGAAAAAAGATGATGAGAATAAAAATTAAAATAAATAAAACAAAATACCCAAAATTATTCTCTTCAATAAACTGCTCAGCATCTAAATAAGGGTATATATTGTCATGTGCAGAATTTAAATTTAACACATAAAGTCCATCAACAGAACCTGCAAAAAGCCAACCGTGGTTAATTGCCAAAGCATATCTATTAAATTCAATATTACTAACTAAAGTATGCTTTAAAGTAAAATCTTGAGTAAAACTAAATAAACCACTAAAGGTACTTACGTAATAATGACCTTTAAAAAAATTAACTTCTGCCACATTGTTAAGCTGCATATTTTTTATACAGTTAGTACCATCATAACTATAAACCCCGTCATCAGCCGCTATAAAAAGAAGTTTATTAACAACACTTAAAGTTTTTATACGAAAAGGAGGTGTTTCAATTTTTTTAAATTCAAAACCATTGTATGAGTACAGATTGCCTTTTGTAGTACTAATAATTAAACTGTTATTATAAACTTCTGCATCAGAAAAATCTTCACCTGGATTTAGTTTTAGATTTTCTATGTCAGAAACAGGTAAAAAAGAGTACGTTTTAATATTAACTTTTTTAAAACCCAACCTAGACAAAGCATAAGTACCTTCCTTATAGTTAATCAGCTTTATATAGGTGTCATCATTATAAAGGTTGAAGTCTACAACTACATCTGATGTATTTCCATTAATTTTAAAAATCTTATAACTTGATAAGTATAGCTTATCATTTATTGAAGAAAACTCGCCACTACCAAAATAAGGGCTTTTTAGTTTTTCGTAATAATCATCTTTTGATTCAAATGGTATTTTTCCTTTAGAAAAAATTGCTTTTCTAAAAATACCCTTGTACGTGTTAATAAAAATTGAATCTCTATAAAAGTGTACATTTCTTACAGATTTGTTTAAAAATATTTTTGAAGCCCAAGGGTTAATTTTATACAACAATACCACACCATTATAACAAACAAATAATTGATTATTTTTAACTGCATAGGTTGTACTATTATTTTTGTTTCCGGGCAATAAACTTCCTAAAGAACGTTTTAAAACCTTATCTTGAGGGATTTGATTAGAATGCCAATATGTATCTCTATTTTTTAACCAAGTAAATGAGCCGCTTACACTTGCATCTAAAGCCACAATTTTAGAGTCTTCAAACTTATACAACTTAGAGGAGGTTCTAAAAATAAGAGTTCCGTCTTTATAATCTATATTTTTTACCTGCTCTAAATTTAATGTTTTAACAAAAGTAGTATCTTGACTGAAAGAAAAACTATAAAAAAAACTAAATAAAAATAATAAATAAACCCTCATTAGAAGTAAATGATTAATAAGCAACAAAGTTACAATTTTTGAAATAACTTTTTTTAAGACAAGACAGATTTGATTTTCTTAGCAGTAATAAAAGAAATGTCATACATAACGCATTTTTTTTCACAAATATTTCACATTTTTTGAGTTAAAAACGGTTTATTTAAGCTTATTTATGTAAATATACCCAAATAAAATAAAATGTAAAACAACAAAAAACCTTACTATTTCTAGTAAGGTTTAAGTGAGCCCTGGTGGACCAAAAAATATTTGATTTAAATCATTGGTGTTTTCCTCATTTTCCATTACTACAATGTTTAAGAATTTATTCCTAAAGGTTTTGTCATAGACAGCCTTTTCGAAGTATTTATTATTGTGCTTTTTGTATCCTGATTTGGTAGTTCTTGACAGCTCCATTGTTGAAGCATTAAATGATGATTTTTTAATTCGAGTTAACTCATCTCTTTCATTAAAAACATGGTAATAGTGATCTGGGCCACCGTCAAAAGGTTCAGAGTTTTCATTAATTTCTTGGTCAGTCATTATATGGTAGCGCCTACCTTTTCTAGGGTCAAGTCTCCATGCTACTCGCTGTCCAATATTGAAATTCAGATAGTTTCCTTTACAAGAAAACACCACTCTATTATCACCCTCATTTAGATTAAGATTCCTACTTAATTCTTCTAAGTAATCAAAATAAAATTCGAGGTCTTGATTACTGTTTTTTTCAATTGATTTTTGAAAGTCTCTAAATTCTGAATCTAAGTTGTCATTCCATTGCCATGCTTCATATGATAATTGATAGAATTGCTTGTCTGATTTTGATTTTATTTGATCCAAAATACTTTTATAATCTGTAAAAGTTTTAAAAATTGGATCAATCCCCAAGACCTCTTCTAAGTACGGCTTAGTAGGGCCATTAATTGGGAAATAAGTTTCTGGAGCAATATAAAACAATGCTTCAGTAATTTTGGTTAGTGCTACACCTCTTATCTGTAAAACATCCTCGAATTGCTCGTCAGAAATAGTGTTTTCTAAAGCGTTGTGAAAGAATTTCCAAAGACGATCAATTTCGTTGTTGTTTCGCATATACTTGTATGGAAACATCCAAACCTTTTGAGGATTTGCAGATGGTATTCCGAAATCATCTTTAGGTAGAGGTGCATTGATAGATTTTGCTAATTTTTGCAAGATCTCCAGTCTTTGTTTAAAATATTTATTTAGATAGCAGAAAAAGGAAAATGGATCAATTTCATTTAATTCAATGACATTACCCTCTGGATTTTGATCATTAAACACATCACATCCAGAATCTTTCAAGAGACCTATTAATCCTCCTTGATCATCTTGTTTGTCTTTTAGAAATTGAACAATGGCTTTATATGTTGGAACCCATGTAAAGTTGATATTATTCTTTTCTGTAGATTGCCTTGTGTTTAAAAATTCAAAGTAATTTTTGTTACCCAAAACAGCCCTTGGTAGGTGTCTGCTGGTTTTTTCACTGAATTCTAAAAAATCGCTTGTTGCAGTTTCATACAACTCCTTTTGAAGAAATTTTTGAACTGCTTTGATGTTTAAAGCGTTATAAATATCAATGCTGAAAAAATCATTATACCTATCTAACTCTTGTTCTAATTTATCATAATCATTGTTGTAATAATTTACTTTTGGGTTGGCTATTAACCAATTAATAAACTCGTTTTTTAATGATTTCGGTTCATCTTTTGAACTCATACTGTTAGTTTTTTTAATGATGGGTATACCCAACCGCTCAAAGGCTTTAAAGCAGTACGTATCTACACCACCACTAAAGTTGTTAGTGGGCATTTCACCAGTAGCATGATAATTGGCATAGGCCATAATTGGCTTAGGTGGATATAATTCACCCTCTATGTCAATATCAAAATATGCAGATGCCTTAAACCCTTTTGGAAGACCTTTTTCATCAAAATCCTTAATTGCCAATTCTATATGGGTATTATTTACTTTATCAAATTTCATAACTTAATTCCTTGTTATTTATAAGAGCATGATTTTTTTATTTTTTAGTGTGGTATTTATTTTAACCTCACTTTACGCCGCATAATTCGCAAACCTTTCTTTAAAATCATTAAACAACATCTCAGCTCGGTATGAAACATCTTCATCGTATGTTGGATAAGGTAAATTTAAAAATAAGTAGTCTTCAATTATTTTTCTAACAGCAGCAGTTGTTTGAACTTTCTCTGTCCAATGGTCAACCTTAAATTCCTTCTCTTTTAAACGCTCCAAAAGTTCCCGTGCAGCTTCTTTAATCTTAGTCTTTTCCTTATCAGATATTTTCTTGTTAGCTACCAGCATATCAAAAACAGTTAACTCATCCTCTGATAAATCTTCTCTTTTAGCTCTCATTGATTCCTCTGATAGGTCACCCAATAGAACAACAAGTTCATCAAATATCTCTTTAATGGATCTGTACTCTTTCCCTTGGTTGTAATCATCAATAATTTGTTGATAACGCTCATAAAAATCAATTCGTAATGGGTTCTGATCAACAAGTCTGTTCAGCTTTTTAGCAACCTTATCTTTTAAAGATTGTACCGCAACATTCTGGTTTTCTTTTACTTTTAAGAACTCTTCCTCAATTTTTTTGAAGTCAAGGCTACTGATATCTATTTTCTGTCCATAGCCTTCAATTTTTTCCAGTGCTAGGTTTAAGGTCTCTATGGATTGATTAACCACATCCTGAACCTGCTTTACAATGTGCGTAATATCTGCCTCTTCAATTTTAGCATTAACCATTGTATACAAAGCATTAATAGCATCTCTTTTATCTTTATAGCTATAAATAGATTGGTCAGGCATCAAAGCTTTATACTTTTTAAATAATTCTCTTGAGAGCACTCCAAATTTGGCTTTAGTTTCATCTGTATTACAAATGGCATTGTAACCTTCTTGAATGTGTTTTATCTTATGAAGAGTATCTTTTGAATCTATAATTTTAGAGAGACTGAATTTACATTCATCAACGAGGAAGATTTCTGTTGTTTTAACAGCTTCATCTAACTCTTCAATCAATTCCTCTAGCGGTTTTACTGGAGCTTCATCATCACCAGAATCACCTCCTTTATTGTCAGAATCACCATAGATAGCCAAAGCTTCTAAAAGTGCCTTATACGTCTCTATATAGTCTACAATGAGCCCGTTGTTCTTGTCTTTATGCACACGGTTTGCTCTAGCAATAGTTTGCATGAGTGTATGAGACTTTAACGGTTTATCGATGTACATGGTAGACAGGCTCTTTACATCAAAACCAGTGATCCACATGGCACAAACAATAGCAAACCTAAATGGATGATCTTCATCTTTAAAGTCTTTCTCAACATCTGAAGTATTCATTTTCAGCCTATGCGGTTCTATATCTAAGCCCCAAGCTTCAAACTTTTCTATTTCATTTTGTTCATGACTAACCACAACACCCAGTTCCGTTTCTTTAGACCACTCCCATGCGCGTTGTCTTTTTAATTTTTCTTGCTCGTCTGTAATTTTAGAAATTTCTTTTTGTTGCTCTTCTAGATAAACTTCCCAAGCATCAGTAATATAATCATACATTCTTACCGCAGTTACTTTATCCATAGCCACAAACATGGCTTTTCCTTTATATCCTCTGGCATTAAAATGTTCTACCACATCTTTGGCAATCGCTCTTAATCTTTTTTCAGAGGTAAGAATAGGGTACTCTCTTCTAAATAACTTTTTTAGTTTGTCTTCCTGGTCACTATCTAGGTCATGCTTTTCTATTTCTTCACGAATCTGTTCGGTTATCTGCGGATTATCTAACTTTAATTTTTCTCCTCTATTCTCGTAATACAAGGGAACAGTAGCTCCATCTTCAATTGACCGTTTGAAGTCATATTTAGACACATAGTCTCCAAAAATACGTTTGGTTAACTCATCGTCCTTAAAGAGTGGTGTTCCTGTAAAACCAATAAAGGAGGCATTAGGTAGTGCTTTTCTAAGGTTCAATGCCAATGAGCCGCCTTGTGTTCTGTGTGCCTCATCGGAAATAACAATGATATTATCTCTGTCAGTTATCTTTTCTTCAAAGTTGAACTTATGTATAATAGAAAATAAGAAGCGTTTATCACTCTTTAGAAGCTCTTTTAGATTCTCTCCACTAGTTGCTCTAGCTGTTTTATCTTTTACTGCACCAACTCCTGCAAATGTACCGTAAATCTGTTTGTCTAATTCGTTTCTATCGGTTACTAATAAAAAAGTATAACCTCCACCAAGCACTCTTAATATCTTCTGACATAAGAATACCATAGAATAACTTTTACCTGAACCTTGTGTATGCCAAAAGACACCTAGTTTCTGTGCATCTTCAATAGAAATGATACCATCTTTTGCTTTTTGTCTGGTAGTCTGAAAATGTTCAATGGCTTTGTTAACCCCTATAAATTGATGGTTTCTGGCTACTAACTTTGCCACAGAACCTACAGAAGTATCAAACAAGATAAAGTTTTCAAAGAGGTCTAATAATCTGCTTTTTTCACATGTTCCTTTTATGATGGTGTCTAAACTTACGATGCCTTCATCTTCTTCTGAAATACGTTTCCAGTCATGGAAATGCTCGTATTTGGAACTAATAGAGCCAATCTTACTTTCCACACCATTACTTAAAATTACAAAAGCGTTGCAATGAAACATTTTTGGAATTGTATTCTTATAATCACTTAGGTTCTTTTCATAAGCAGCACGCAACTTAACATTGATGCCTTTTAGTTCTATAAATACCAGTGGTAATCCATTGACAAAACCTACTACATCAGGGCGTTTCTTACGCTTAGATTTCCCTTCCATCCATAGCTGCTGAACGGCTATATAATTGTTGTTTTCAGGGTTGTCAAAATCAAAAACTTTTATTTTTTTATTGCGGACAATTTCTCCTTTTGCATCTTTATAATTGATAGGAATGCCATCTTTTAGAAAGTTGTATTTCTCAAAGTTAATGTCTGCTAGATTCTTAGTGGTATCATTGCTATTAATAGATTCATAAGCCAAATCATAGGCTTGTTTGGGTAGGTTTGGGTTAAGGTTTTTAATCGCTTCTAAAAATCGAGTTCTCAGAATAACATCTGCTTCACTATCTCTTCCTAAAGTACCAAGTTCTCCAAAAGTTTCTCCTTCATATACGTTGGCAGTTTCCCAGCTTAGTTCCTGGAAAATATCCATACATGGTTGTTCTATCAATTGGTCTTCTGAATAGTCTTTGCTCATACTTCTATAGTTCTATTCATTAAGCGGGGTAATAATATATCTCGGGCTGCTTTTAACTTTTGGTTTTGTTTGTTCAACACCCTTTTCATATCATATTGGGCAGACACTTGTTCTTCAAATTTTTGTATCAAACCTTTATCTGGTATTACAAACTCAGCTCTTTTCAAGTCCTTAGGATAAACATGAGGTTGTGCGGCACCTCTTTGCATTCCAAATATTAATTCTTGTTGATTCGATAATAAATTATGAATAAAAAAAACTGAATCACTCAATTTAGAATCAATGTATGAGCAATCTGAAGCCCAAATATCTTCCAGATACATATTTACATATCCAGCATTTGCTCCAGAAGCACTTACTGTGATTACTGGATTAGAGGTGTTTGATGTATTATGATAATAAGCTGGTTTCAACCCTCCTGCAACAACTGGAACATTACCCTCTTTGATTGTACTTTTTGTAATGTTTTTACCTTTCTTGATTTGCGTAAACTCTCCTAAAGCTTTTTCTTCCCACCCTTCAGGAAGCCCTGTTTCATTATTGATAGGGGTATTTTCATGCCCAGGAAAACGAAGGTTTACAAACCACTCTTTATAAATATTTTGTGCAGCCTGCTCTAATAGTTTAATTCGCTTTAGGTTGTTTTCTATTAAATCATCATAGGCACTTAGGATGTCGGCTATGCGTTTTTGGGTTTGTAGAGGGGGCGTGCTTATTTCAAAATCTTTGATCTTATATAACCCAAGTTTTGGCTGAGCAGCAGCCATTGCAATTTGCTGAAATTTGCTTTTTTGAACATCCCCAAATAAGGAGTATTTGAGAAATTTAGGGGATAAAGCATCACTGTCCTTTGGAGTCAACTTGGCAGCGTTCTCTGTTAAATTTGCACCATCATGCTCTGAGTCAACAAATGCAATATCTCCGACATTAGCGCCAACTATTGTAATAACTAAATCATTTTCAGAAACTGTGTATCTTGAAATTACATTAAACGTATTTTCACTGATATAAACAGGCTCTTCAATTTTAATCTTCCCGTTTTTTATATCTCGTGCTCTAATATACGGATGATTAGTCGCTTTAGAAACAAAATTGTGCCCTTTAGGTAATCTTTTACCACTTTTCACTAATACAATTTCGTTAAGCTTTTTTAGCTCCCAACTCATAATCCTAACTTGTTTAAATTAGTTTGTATTTGTGTTGCTAGTAAATTGGCTTTAGCATTTAATTCTTTAAGTTCTTCTTTGATCGTACCCATTTCACTTTCATAATCAAAATCGGGGTCTATTTGGTCTACTACACCAACATAGCGCCCAGGTGTTAAGCTATAGTCATTCTCTGCTATTTCGGCTCTATTAACCACTTTACACATGCCTTTTACATCTGCATATTCGCCATTAGGAAAACGGCTTGTGAGCCATTCTAGTTCGGTAGTGTTTCCTGCTGCTTTATAGTCTTCAACTAACTTATTATAAAGCGTATTATCCCCTCTATACAAACCTATAATTGCATGTATATTATCTAAATGTGCCTGGGTAAAATCGTGAATCTTAGAAGATACTTTTCTGTATACGTTTCGTAAGTCTAGCATTAAGACTTGGTCTTTACGAACTTCGTCTTTCTCTTTGGCTCTGTCAAAAAACCATAATGCACATGGTAAGGTTACGGTATAGAAAAACTTATTTCCTATAGATACCATCACATCTACTGCTCCTGTCTCTATAATCTCTTTACGAATAAGTTTCTCACTGTGTCCAGCATCTGATCCAGAGGATGCCATAACAAACCCTGCACGCCCTGTTTCATTTAGGTAACTGTAGAAATACTGTATCCATAAATAATTGGCGTTGTCATTATTTGGCAAACCAAAAGGTAGCCTTGGATCGTTTTTTACACTGTCTTTACTTTTATCAACACCATCTACATTAAATGGTGGATTTGCCATTACAAAATCACACTTACCAACTAGCTCGTGTTTGTCATCATAGAACGTGTTTCCCTGAACAATATCTCCATCCAAGCCATGAACCACCATGTTCATCTTAGCTAGTTTGGTGTTGGTATCTGTTTTTTCTTGTCCGTAAAAAGTAACTTTATTAGACGCTTCAAAACCTTCTTCTTCGACAAAGTGAGCCGTTTGCACAAACATACCCGCACTTCCCGCAGCAGGGTCAAATACAATTCCGTGGTTTGGTTCAATGATATTTACAATTGTCTTAACCAGTGAAGGAGGAGTGAAAAACTCTCCACCATCCTGAGCACCACTCATTGCAAACTTGTTTAAGAAATATTCGTAAATCTGCCCAAAGGCATCACCTGGCATATGGTCTAATGCTTCATCGTTAAAGATTCTGATAAGGCGTTGTAGTAAGTCTTTTTCAAATAGATTATAGGTCTTAGGCAATACTCCAAGCAAATCTTCATACTCACTTTCAATATTACGCATCGCTTCATTTAGGTATTCTCCTAAATCACTACTGTCTGGCAACTCTACAATGGTATCCCATCTACTATTTTCTGGTAAAAAGATTGCCTTTGCATCCAAGAAATCATTCTTAGTCATTGGTCTTACCCCACGGGTAGGATGCACCGGTAATGATTTTTCTATTTCAGCTTTTGCTGCTATAAACCTGTTATTGGCATGCCTTAAAAAAATGATTCCCAAAACAGGGAAACTATATTCCGTAGCAGTTAGTTTACTATTTGCTCTAAGCTCGTCTGCTGCTTTCCATAATCTGCCTTCTAAGGCTTTGATTTGTTCTCCTGTCATATTTTTTAATAAAATTCTAAAATAAGTTTTTTTTCAATTATTGCTTGTATTTTTTTAAGATATATTTTAATGTAACTATATTTGTATCGTATTTCGAATTCAACAATTGTTGGATACCAACCGAGTAAGTAAACCACGGTGGTAAAATAATACGGGCTTAGGGTCAAAAAAACAAAATTCCTACACTCCTTTATCGAAGTACAAATAAAACTTATTTGTATGAAAAATTCACAAGAACTATTCCTTTTAGAAACATTAGAAACAATGTTTGATGTTCCAACCTATTTGTATTTAATAGATGGAAAAAAATTATTTTACAAGAACAGTTTAGACGAAGAGTATACCAAAACTGGATACAATTCAGAGCTGAACTCAGAAATCACTAAAGAGTCTGTTTACAACTTTGTAAAAGGCTACTTTGCCTATAGTATCAGGTGGAATGGGCCACCAACGTTTAATTCTGCAGGTTATCTGAATAAAAAAGATTTAGAGTCTATTGTCTCAGAGATTAGGGAGGAGATTAATGTATCAAAAAAAGAAGGGCTATCAACGGCCAATCATTTTACAGAGTATTTAGAGTCACAATCATTAGACCCAAAACCAACAGGAGATAATAAGTACTTATGGCAGGCGAATTGTCCGTTCTCTAAAGGAAAGCACTTTATGATAATATCCACAGAGACCAACACGTTTGGGTGCGGATGGTGCAAGAAAAAAGGAGATGAAAAAGATTTGAAGAAATATTTAAAAAAATAGAACTATGCAATATTATATGTCACGATACGGAGGTAATAGACTTTTCTTTGTTTGTTGTTCATTATTAATTTTTAAGTTTTATTAATGTGGTTATTAAGTCAAAACCCATTGAACTCTTCCCACATGTTTTTTAGTTTATTCACATCAATATCAATGTTTAGTTCGACTTTTTCAAAGTTATCGTAATAGCCGAGCATACCATCTGAGGAATAAACAAAGTCCTCATCTCTTAATGCTACAGACAATAATCCAATAATATCAATCAAATCATTATTTTGACCATTACCAAAATTATAAACATACCATTCAATTTTTTTAAAGTCTTTGGTTTCAGAAACCCCAATAAAAACATCTTCACCAAATGGTCCGTCCTGTACATTATATTGTTTAATATATAAGGTTGGTTCGTTAACTTCAACTGAAAATGTAGAGTGTGACGGTGTACCAATATATGTGTCTGATGGTAATTTCTCATTGTTAAATATGTTAAAGTCAAGATCATCCGCTCCGTGCCACTCATAGCTTATAAGCTTAAACTTAATATTAGGGGCTTCCATACTAAAATTATTTAAAATATATATTGATGATTGTATAGTCAGGTATTTTTTTGAGTCCATAAAAGCTATTATTATTTTTTTTTAATTAATTAAATCTTGATGTGAAAGATATCTTAAAACAAATTAAGATATTACTTAATCGTGAAACTAGTTTTAAATATATAAAATATTTATTTATAACACACCATCATAATACATGAATTCTATCCCAGACAGATTCAATAAATTCCTTTGTTGGGTTTTCAATTCTTTGAACTTTAAAATCCTTAACCTCAACGATATCCTCTCTATTCATTCATTCTTCACGAATTAAACCTTTCTTATAAATGGAATAAACGTGGTTGTTCTTAAACACACTCCCACGAGGTGTTTTTAAACCCTTTTCGTTCAGTATTTGAGATATCTTACGATAACCAATAGGGGTAAGAAAATGTTCCTTATAACCTCTAATTTTATCAAACAAATATTTTTTGATATTCACTGTAATTTGACCCCTATAGTTTAGTGATAGTAACTGATATTGGGAATGTTATGTGTGTAATTGAGGGGTAAGAATAACGAACACTTAACCCTACTCCACCGTCATGGAATGACATTTGGAGTAGGAAAATCCAGTGATGCCCTCTTACCAGAAGATCAATCTGTAGATTACCTGTTAGATAACTATGCGAATGAGATTATTCATAATTATTTTTTCATTTCATCTTATGATGCCAAGCCAAACTGGATGGGAGGATACGAATGGAAGCTTTTTCAATCAAAACCAGTTAAGCTAGGAACACTTCATCACAATTTTAATGAGATTCATTTGCAGCATGAACATGAGGTTGTAAGAGATATTTTTATTACCCCTTACCTATACTCAAATGTCTATGGTGTATTCATTAAAACACATAAAAGAGAACTTAAAGATATTATACCAGATTATGAAGTTAATTTTGATTACGTATTTTCATACATGAACAGGAGCTTGTGCTTAAGAAAAACCCAAGAGATTTAGAGCGTATTCTTACCATTCTTTTTTATAAAATGGATCTAGTGTATGAAGGATATATTAAGTCCTTTACACCCTCTAAAACCTTCTTAGGGAAACAAATATCAAGTGAATTCTGTAATCAAATAACTAGCTCTCCTATAGACGTAGATTCTGATGACAAGCTTAAAGAGTTATTGTAATTTCAAAAAATGTGGGTAAAAAGTACTATTCTTATTCTCTTATATAAAGAAAAACCTTTTTACCCATACTGTTCATAAACTCATCAAAACCCAATTCCTCAACAGCATCAATATATCCATCTAGTACCTCAACTTCATCATATCCTACTTTGGCTTTTTTATCAGCAACAATAGTTACTCCATTTTTATGTAAATTAATCATTTCGATTTAATTATTTATTTGTATTGCTCTGCCAAATTTTAAATGTGCCCCAATTGACCCCTCTGGAGTTATAACCCAAAAAACTTTACATCTTGGTTTAATTTTTGGTGCATCTGCATAACCATCGGTTAAGTAGATACATCCATCATACAAAACATTTCTGTTTTACCCAACCCATGTGTTCCCCAAATACAGATTGGTGTTGGTTTATGACCTGGATTTGTTATTTGATCGTTATTATTGAAAATATGAGTTAATACATCTTCAATTTCTTTGGTGTTACCCTTTGGGCCATACTGAATTACTGAATCATTCATTTTTTAAAATTTGTTTTTCAAATAAATCTGCATCTTTAATTTTGTCACAACGTGTAAGCTTTATTCTTTTAAGCTTCTTACAATTTAGTAAGAATTTTAAACTCTCTAAATTTTGATAATTAAATATTGAAATTTTTTCTAAATTTTTAAATGCTAAGTCAGGGAGTTTAAAAGCAGAATATTTACCACAGTTCTTTGTGTAGCTCATTCCAGCATGGTAGGGTATTTCAGCTTCTAAATGAATACGCTTAATTGAAGTGCGTTTTAAGCTTTGATCCATCATAGTTTTGGCAGGTGCATCATTAATTAATGATAATAATATATAATCAAAATATGGCTGTGCTGGTCCAGTTCCAGAAAAAAAATTTGATCTTATAAAATTTCCGAATACGGAAATGCTATTTCCTCTTAAAAAATATTCATACAGAACCGCATCATTTAATGAATTCATGAAATGTAAACCAGAATCGATTTCAATATAGTCTCTACTTTTAAATAATTTTTTAAGATAGGAAATCCCTTTTCTTTGAACTGAATTTGTTTGAGTTTTTTGTAGGATAGGCGGTTCATTAAACATTTTGCTCATATTTGTAGAATAACTCACATCCCAATCTCCTATGGGTTGATTAAATGATTCAGCTCCTGAAAACATACTCTCCATGTTAGTCACATTACTCACGTCCCAAAGTCCTATGGGTTGATTAAATGATTCAGCTCCTGAAAACATAAACTTCATATAAGTTACATTACTTACTTCCCAGTCTCCTATAGGTTGATTAAATGATTTAGCTCCTGAAAACATTTCCCTCATGTTAGAGACCTTATTAACGTCCCAATTTCCAATGGGTTGATTAAATGATTTAGCTTGAGAAAACATTTGGTCTATATCTGTCACATTACTCACGTCCCAAAGTCCTATGGGTTGATTAAATGATTCAGCTCCTGAAAACATTCTCTCCATGTTAGTCAAATTACTCACATCCCAATCTCCTATGGGTTGATTGAATGATTTAGCACGATAAAATATTTCCCTCATGTTAAACACATTACTCACGTCCCAAAGTCCTATGGGTTGATTAAATGATTCAGCACAATAAAACATTTTCCTCATTTTAGTGACCTTACTCACGGCCCAATTTCCTATAGGCTGATTAAATGATTTAGCTTGAGAAAACATTTGGTCCATATCTGTCACATTACTCACGTCCCAAAGTCCTATGGGTTGATTAAATGATTCAGCTCCTGAAAACATACTCTCCATGTTAGTCACATTACTCACGTCCCAAAGTCCTATGGGTTGATTAAATGATTCAGCTCCTGAAAACATAAACTTCATATAAGTTACATTACTTACTTCCCAGTCTCCTATAGGTTGATTAAATGATTTAGCACAATAAAACATTTTCCTCATTTTAGTGACCTTACTCACGTCCCAATTTCCAATGGGTTGATTAAATGATTTAGCTTGAGAAAACATTTGGTCCATATCTGTCACATTACTCACGTCCCAAAGTCCTATGGGTTGATTAAATGATTCAGCTCCTGAAAACATAGACTCCATATCTCTTACCTTACTCACGTCCCAATTTCCAATAGGTTGGTTAAATGATTCAGCTTCCCTAAACAACTCTGACATATATGTCACATTTGATGTATCCCAATCTGAAATATGACCATATTTGGACTCTGTTTTTATTTCATCATCCAACCATTCTTTTACTGCTACTCTTATTGTTTCGTCATTAAATTTCATTATCTTATAATCAAATAGTACTCCATCTTCACTCCATTCTTTAATAACTGTAGACTTACCATCCCTATAAGTTCCTTCTAATTTTTTTTGTCCGTTTTTGTACCACTCTTTATATTCTCCGTTAAACACTCCGTTTAAAAGAATAACTTGTCTGGCTTTAGTTCCATTATTGTGATACGAAATTATTTCTCCATCATCTTGTCCACCATTCGTAAAATTCACCTCTAATTGAAGTTGCCCATTTTCATGATATAATTTTGTTACCCCATGACGCTGTCCATCTTCATTCTCTTCCCGTTCTTGTTTAATATTTCCATTTTCGTAGTACTCTATCTTTTTCATAGTTGTTTACTTTTTCCAAATAACCTATCAAATATTCCCATAATTTTCTTGTTTATTATATATTAAAAAACGTCTTCATTGTATTCACATGTTCCAGTAAGAAACTTGGAAAAGCTTTCATGACTGAATCTTTCTCTAAAACTCATGTCATCTAAATCGAATAATAACCTATATCGACACTTATCTGATCTGTTATACAACCTGTCATAGACTTTATGGTTTTTAGTGATTTCAAAAACAAACAATTTCTTTTGTCTGTTATTTATAAGAACTAAATGCCAGTCTTTTTCTTTTCTTTTAAAATTTGGTTCAACAGAATAAATACCATTTTTATTTATGGTAGATGAATTTAATTGAGACTTATTAAGTTTGATATTTATTGTGTTGAAAACAATGTTTATTATTCTATCATTTTTTGTCATAGTTTTGTATTTTTTTAATGTCTACCTCTTTAATTAATCTTCAAACCAATCAGGTTCTTCAGAGATGATATCTTCAATAAAATTCTCATCCCAACTTTGAAAATAATACTCTGAATCAGATTCCACCCAATTAATACTTAAATTTAACCTTAAATCTTCATTTGTGTCTTGATATTTTTTTATTAAATCTATAGCACTATTATCATTAATTAAAAATGTTACAGTACAATCAATATCCATCACTATACATCCGGGACCAGCGAATGCCTCAGAAACATCGGTTTCATAGTTAAGTATTTTTAAAGTATTTTTTAATTCTTCAGGCATCTCAAAATCTCCTTGAATACATTTATTACTTCTGTTGATAAAAGCTTTGTCATCATTATTAAGTAAATCAATTAGATTTGATATTTCTGGGTGTGAAAAGAAAGAAGTGTTAGCAAAGGTTACTAACATTGTTATTTTTTCTAAGTTATCATTTATGGATGAACTATCTTCATCCCAATCTCCTGTAAGTTGTTTAGATGATTCATTTTCATCTAACATAGAACCTTTATTAGTTTCAGTATTTAGACCCCAATTCCCAATAGGTTGATTAAACGATTCAGCACCATCAAACATAAGCTCCATATTAGTTACATTGCTTACATCCCAATCTCCTATAGGTTGATTAAATGATTCAGCTTCCTTAAACATCTCTGACATATTAATTACATTACTTACATCCCAACGTCCTATAGGTTGGTTAAATGATTTTGTATCATAAAACATTGCTTCCATATTAGTAACTTTACTCACATCCCAATATCCTATAGGTTGATTGAATGCTAAAGTTTCACAAAACATACCTTCCATATTAGTCACATTGCTAACATCCCAGTCTCTTATGGGTTGGTTAAATGAACTAGCTCCCTCAAACATACTTTCCATATTAATTACGTTGCTAACGTCCCAGTCTCCTATGGGTTGGTTAAATGATAATGCATTCTCAAACATACTTTCCATATTAATTACGTTGCTAACGTCCCAGTCTCCTATGGGTTGGTTAAATGATTCAGCAGTTAAAAACATAGACTCCATTTGAGTTACATTACTCACATCCCAGTCTCCTATGGGTTGATTAAATGATTTTGCCTTAGAAAACATAAACTCCATATTAGTTACATTGCTAACGTCCCAATTATCTAATGGTGTATTAAATAATTTAGAAGCAAAAAACATCCTACCCATATCATCAACTTTTGAAACATTCCAATTATTTAATGGTTGTTTAAAATTATACGCATTGTCAAACATTGCGTTCATCGTTGTTACATTAGACACGTCCCATTTGTCAATAGGTGAATTAAATTCAGGAGCATCTAAAAAAAGGGATGACATATCAGTGACCTCAGAAGTATCCCAATCTGAAATATGGCCATATTTAGACTCTGCTTTTATTTCATCATCCAACCATTCTTTTACTGCTACTCTTATTGTTTCGTTATCGAATTTCATTGTTTTAAAATCAAGTAAGACTCCATTTTCATCCCATTGCTTTAAAACTGTTAGTTCTCTATCTTTGTAGACGCCTTCTGCCTTTAATTGGCCATTTCTGTGCCACTCGAAATAAGGGCCATTCATTAAGTGATTTACTAAAGTTACTTTGCTTGCTTTACTACCATCGTCATGATAGCAAACGACATCTCCATCGTTCTGTATGCCATTAGTAAAATTCAGCTCTGTTAGAAGCTTCCCATTTTCATGATTTAATCTTGTTATACCATTACGCTGTCCATCTTCATTTTCTTCCCATTCTTGTTTAATATTTCCATTTTCGAAGTATTCTGTCTTTTTCATATTTTTTATTATATTTAAAATATTAGTTTATTTTTATTATCATGAATATCTCGTAGTATGTTTGTAAACTAAAAAATCAAATAAGATAACCAGACAATAGTAGTTAATAGCCATATCATAAAATAATCTTTTCTTTTTTTCCAGTACTCTTCAATAATAAAGAGATGAAACCCAAATGATATTGGCAATCCGATTAAAGCCCAAATTGTTAAGTTCATATTATCAAATTATGTTTTTGGGTTCAACATAATTAGCTAATTTAATTCCTTTAGTCAATTCTGTTAAATAAGACATAGGAATTTGGGATTCAGCTACTATATCTTTTTTTGAGCAATTACTTTCCATTATTTCTTTTGCAAATTTAATTCAATATAAATGAATCATTGCAACAGATTCTCCCTTTTTAGCATTGTAATACATGTCCTTTAACTTTAACCCTAATTCTTTTAATGTGATATTTTCTATTTGGTTTTTAACTATTATCATGAGCCTCTTGAAAAGATTTAAAAGGTTTTTTTACTTAAATTAGGAAGAATGAACCAATTATAGACTATCTAATCGTTTATCGTCATCTTCACAATATATTTCATACATTTCATTATATGAATTTTCATTAAATTCAATAGCTAACATTTTTCTTATCAAATTAAACTCTTTAGTTTCAAAGACTTCATCCCACCCAACACCACTCTGAGTAATTAGAATTGTCACCATAAATAATAACTCATTCTTTTTTCTTTTATTAAGATCTACTAATGAATTAATCCCATCTTTTGAAGGTAATATTTTATCAAGTTGAATTTCTTTAACAAAATTCTGATAGGCTTTATTATCCACGAATGAATAAGTATCTTGATTACTACAGAAAGCCATCTGAAAAAAACCTATCATTGCTCCTAACCTGCTCTTGTGTTTATTATCAGTCATAGGGTAGGCTTCAAAAATCACTCCTCTGAAAAGATTATGTATTCCCCTTAATTCTTGTTTTGACCACGAAGATAAAAATCTGTTATTTTCTCCAGAATCAATTATCTTCGTCTTATTCTCTTTATCTAAATCCTTTTTAAATTTTTCTTTTAATGTTTCGAGACCTTTAGTTAGGTTATTATTTGAATCATAGCCCATACTAACTGATATTTGCTTAAAAACCTCAATTTCTTTTTCATCAATTTCATAATCTAAGGCAGCTAATAGAGCCATATCCTGAAGGTGTTCCCATGATTCATCTTCTGAAATTGGAACCAGTATTTCAGGGTTTTTTTTCGCATAAGACCCATCCATAATACTTGAAACCAAATCCTTAAATTCAGATTCACTTACACTCATTTTTTCTCTTAATTCATTAATCATTTTTAATTCAGATTCACAAATTTCTCCATCAGAAATTGCCAAAACAAATAAATTATGTAAATATTGAAATTTTTGTTTCTTATCACTATCAATCTTTATGAATCCATTTATTCCGTATTTATTTTTCATTCCCCAATGCGCATTAAAAAACATTCCATACGTATTAATAACTCTACTCACGTCCCAATTATCTAAAAATTGGTTGAAAGATTTGGCAGAATTAAACATCCCCTCCATATTAGTAACTTTACTCACATCCCAATTATCTAAAGATTGGTTGAAAGATTTGGCAGAATTAAACATCCCTCCATATTTGTAACTTTACTCACATCCCAATCACCTATAGGTTGATTAAATGATTCAGCTCTTGAAAACATATGCTCCATATTAGTAACTTTACTCACATCCCAATCACCTATAGGTTGATTAAACTTCAAAGTCTCCAACGAAGAAAACATCTCACCCATATCCTCAACTTTTGAAACATTCCAATTATTTAAAGGTTGGTTAAAATTATACGCATTGTCAAACATTGCATTCATTGTTGTTACATTAGATACATCCCATTTGTCAATAGGTGAATTAAATTCATGAGCATCTAAAAAAAGAGATGACATGTCTGTCACATTGGATGTATCCCAAGATGATATATGACCATATTTGGCCTCTGCTTTAATTTCGTCGTCTAACCATTCTGATACAGCTTCCCGTATTGTTTCATTGTCGAACTTCGTGTCTCTTTTTAGCATTTTATGCTCTTCAAAAGAAGAATCAATGCTTGTAGACATGTCATCTTTAATCTTATACTGTTCAACTACTTCTTTTTTTGGTTGTTTTCTTTTTCCAGATAACCAGTCAAATATTCCCATAATTATTCCTCTTTTTATTGTGTTTCTCTTATTAGTGTATCTAAATTTGTCTTAAACAATCCTCTGTCCAACGTTGGATATTCCTTGAATTACTATTTAAGACAATGTTAACTTTTAATCAATTTTAACCAATAACCATGTCGATTTATTGCCTATAGAATAGATATATAAAAAAAAACACATAATCAATAGTGTTGCAACAGGTTGTCCAAATGGATTTAAAGAAGTTAATATTGGATATTTTGCCTCAAGGTTAGAAACCTTTGATTGGTCTCCTCTTGTTTTTTGTACAAAGCCTAACAAAGTTCCTATAAGATAAAATAATATAGCCAATGATAAATATATAATTTTCATAATACTAATTTTATATTTTTTTAATGTGCTCTTTTGCCCAACCAGGATAACCATTAGTTTTAGAATAGCACCCATATTCAGACCATGACCTATTAGCGCTTCCACCTTCTGAGAAACTCTCTTTATTTGCATCAACTATTTCATCATGATTATAACAAAATCCTTGGTTATTAATCTTAATGATTAATCTTTGGCCATAAAGACCTTGAGAGAGAAAAAAATAATTTTTGTTCATTGTTGACATAATTTTTAAGTTAAGTTGATATTCATTTGATATGAAGAGGTTCCTTGAGATAAATTTATTTTAATCAATATACCTTATGCTTTCTCCATCCTTCGGATTAATTTCCTTAAATGAAATTGTATTTAGATTTTTTATGAAACTCTTAGCTTCCTCTATAGAATTGAGTGGTTCATTATGAAGATTCCCAACACTATTAGTGAATTCATAATCTACTATATCTTCTGGCAAGTCAGTAATTAAATAAGTTTCGTTGCTACTACTTTTATTTGTAAAAACTAACTCTCCTAAAGCATTTTTCACTTCCCACTCATAATCCTCAGCATTAGGACACTCAACTATTAAACCAAAGGCTTCAAAAGTCATTTCATCTTCATTATCATTAATATATGTGAAAAGTGCTCCTTCATACATTAAATGAATTTCTAAATCAGATTCTTCATTTGTCTGTAAATTAATATTCCATTTACTTACATCTTGATTAAAAGATTGAGCACCATCAAACATCTCTGACATATCTTCAACATTGCTTATATCCCAATCCTCTATGGGTTGATTAAAAGATTCAGCTTTCTCAAACATACGATCCATGTTAGTTACATTACTTACATCCCAATTCTCTATGGGTTGGTTAAATGATATAGCTCCTGAAAACATATTATTCATTTTAGTTACATTACTAACATCCCAATCCTCTATGGGTTGATTAAAAGATTCAGCTTTCTCAAACATAAATGACATGTAAGTTACATTACTCACATCCCAATCACCTATTGGTTGATTAAATGATTTAGCTTTATCAAACATAACGCGCATGTTATTTACATTACTTACATCCCAATTCTCAATGGGTTGGTTAAATGATATAGCTCCTGAAAACATATTATTCATGTTAGTTACATTACTAACATCCCAGTCCCCTAAAGGTTGATTAAAAGATTTAGCTTTAGAAAACATAGAATTCATATTAGTAACTTTACTAACATCCCAATTAACTATAGGTTGATTGAAAGAACGTGCGGCAATAAACATAGACTTCATATTAGTTACATTACTCACGTCCCAATTTCCTATGGGTTGATTAAATGAATCAGCAGAATAAAACATTTCGCTCATATCTGTTACATTGGATGTATCCCAAGCTGAAATATGACCATATTTGGCCTCTGCTTTAATTTCGTCGTCTAACCATTCTTTTACTGCTACTCTTATTGTTTCGTTATTAAATTTCATAGTTATTTTTTTATTGTATTTATGTGTTATCAGATGGTTTTAGTATTTTTCTTGTAAGGTTTAAATATAACTATTAAATTCTAATCATAATTTTTATCCATAGGCATTCTAGTAATAGCGACTCTTCTATTTATATCACCTTCAAAAACACAAAGAATTTGATCATCATTTAATAATTCATAAATAACATTTACAGAATAACTGTTACTTTCATTATGTAGGGAAGTAAAAATCTTATCATCTTCTACCTTTGTAATCTTTTCATATATTACTTCATCCTCTTTAAAGCTAAAATTGATTATTTTGAATTGATCCTTTTCTTCATTGTACATTATTGTTGTAAAGTAAGAACTAGTAGGTGATGTCCAGACTCCTTCAAATTTTTCCATTTGTGCTTTAGCACTTAAACTCGTTAATAATAAAGCGGTAAGTAATAATTTCATAATTATTTTTTTTTTAAAATTAAACATATAACGCATTATCAGATAGTCTTAGTATTTTCTTTGTAATAGGACAAAATCAACACTCATTTTTTATCTAAAACACACCTTTTAACGCCGAGAAAATTAGGTTTTTCTATGCTTTTTTTGTATCTTTAAAAAGAGTTAATAAGGAGTATACTACTTCAAAGTAGACGCTTCTCAATATAGTTTACATAGCAAACACGTAGGTTTTATGATAATAGATAAAACGATAAAAATATGGAGATACACGAAAAATTTTGCAACAAAGTAAATAAAAAGTCAATTTGGTTTGGAGATGCAAATAGTAATTTAACCAATAATTCTAAATTTTTAAAAAACATCAAAGAAAATGTTGTTGTTAACGATTTAAAATTAGATAAAATAAAAGAATTTAATGATAATAGTAAACTGAAAGTATGTTGGGTAACTAAGTTTTATTCGAATGCATATTTGCTAGACAAAATAATTGAAAAAGAAGAAGAAGATGCATTAACGACAAGAGAGCTTAAAAACTATTTATCAAAAAAAGGTAATTCACTTCCAGGCTTAGGGGGTGGATATGATGATGCGGATGATATTATTCTAATTGGAGAAAAATTAAAAAAACAAGATATTCCAAATTTATATTTATCTGACTTAAGTGTTACCTTATATGAAGATGTTACTGATTGGTTTATAGATTTTATAAAATCAGATCGCAATAACTATTTTAAATATAAAAACATGATGGGTTCCGAGGATGGAGATAAAATAGATCTAGAAATACTCTATAACGAATTTGGGCTTGAAGAGGAATTTTTCTGGGAATTTGTTAGCGGAGGAATAGGAATTGGAAAATTTATCGGGTATACTATTAAGGAAGGTGAAAATTCTTTACAATCTGCAATTGCATCTATGGGAGAATTAAACTACAGTAGTAACTATAGGGATAGACAATCTTGTTGCATTAAATTCTACATTGAAGAAGAATAAGCAAAGGGAAATAATGATTATTGATTTCAACAGAGCAAATACGTAGCTAAGTTGATACTAATTTGAAACAAATAATAAAGAAAACATGAAAGTAAAATATACCAGAGACCAAGTAAGATTTATATTAGATAATTGGATAAAAAACGAAGAGATCTGTTCAGAAAAAACTGGACATAGTAAAGGCAGCATAAAATTAATGTTACAGAATATTGCTGCAACTTATGGTTTAGTGAATTTTAGTGAGGGTAACCCTATGTATTCAGAAATAGCAGATGAATACAGAAATAACAATAAAGTATTCGATGAAACAATGACGAAGAATTCTTTTTGTAAGAGATTTGGTATTACAAAATAAACCTAAACTTCAAATTAAACACGCTATACGTGAACTCTTTAGGCTATATATACATTTGACAACAAAGTACTAAAAAGGAAAGTGATCTTTAAAAAGTAACCCGGGGTCAGTATAAGTGAAGTTGTATTGGATTTTTTGGCTTTTTTTGTTTGCTTAATAATATTAATTATATTTGGTATAAGCCAAATCATTAATATTGGTTGTTATTGCATAATCGTGCCATTTATCGTTCCAAATCTACATTTCAAAAACTCACTAAAAACAAAAAACTCTTGAAAACCAAGCATTTAACAAGGTTTAAACAAGAGTTTAAGTGAGCCCTGAAGGATTCGAACCTTCGACCGCCTCCTTAGAAGGGAGGTGCTCTATCCAGCTGAGCTAAGAGCCCGTAATTTTTAAGTTGTTACGACCAACTGTGTCGGGGTGGCAGGATTCGAACCTGCGACCTCCTCGTCCCAAACGAGGCGCGATGACCGGGCTACGCTACACCCCGAAAGTGTATATAAAAATTGCGGAGAGACAGGGACTCGAACCCTGGCGACAGTTACCCGTCGACAGATTAGCAATCTGCTCCATTACCACTCTGGCACCTCTCCTATTTTTTAATGAACTTAAGCACTTATTTAAAAATGCGAGTGCAAATGTAGTATTACATTTACAATTTAGCAAACAGTTTGTAAACTTTTTTACATATTTTTTTTAGTCCGGATATTCTATTCTTACGTGATATATATTCATTAGTTTTTTCTTAATCACTTTCTTAATAATTTCAATTTCTTTAAAGGTAATATTTGAATTTAAAAACTGATTATCAGCCATTTGTTTTGATACAATTTTATCTATCAAATTACTTATTGTTAATGAATTCGGTTTTACCAAACTTTTTGAAGCAGCCTCTGCAGCATCACACATCATTAAAATAGCAGTCTCTTTTGAAAAAGGAATCGGCCCTTGATACTGAAATTTCTTAATATCTACTTCACTATCTGGATTTAACTCTTTTTCTTTCATGTAAAAATAATACACCAAACTTGTACCATGATGGGTTCTAATAAAATCGATTAATCGATCTGGTAAATCATACTTTTTTGCTAACTCTACCCCTTTTATTACATGATCTGTAATAATTCTTGCACTATCTCTAGGAGATAAATCATTATGAGGGTTTACACCTGTAGATTGATTTTCAATAAAATACATTGGGTTTAACATTTTACCAATGTCATGATATAAAGCACCGGTTCTTACCAACATCGAATTTGCACCAATTTCATTTGCTGCAGCTTCTGCCAAATTTGCTACTTGCATTGAATGCTGAAACGTTCCTGGTGCTTTTTCATTTAACTCTCTTAAAAGCTTACTATTGGTATTTGAAAGCTCTAACAAAGTAACATCTGATACTAAACCAAATAGTTTTTCATACATATAAATTAAAATCAATGACAAAAAAGACAACAAACCATTGGCTGCAAAAAGTAAAAAGTAAGTACCATTAATTTGGCTAGCGTTGCCCTCTTTTATAATAGAAAAAGCAAAATAGGTAAGCATATAAATACCTGTAATCTGCGCCACAGAAATAAATAAATTGGCTCTTTTATACAACTCAGAAACTGTTAATATGGTTACAATACCTGCTATAATGTGCAAATAAATAAACTCGAAACTATCTGGCACAATATACCCCAATAACAACACAGTTAACACATGAGTAAACAAACCTAAACGTGCATCAAAAAAAGCTTTTAAAACTATTGGCAATACACTTAATGGCACCACATATAAAAAATCTGAATTGTATTTTATAACCAATGTTTGAATAAAAATCATTGAAAAAACATTGAAAAATATAAATGTTACTTTATTGTTATTCTCATAAATTTCAATTCTATATTTTTTTAGGAACAACAACAACATTAATAGCGCAATAGAAACTAAGATGGTATAACCAAAAATAATCCAATTGTAGTTAGATTCTGTCCAAACCTGAGACTCAGACTCACTTTTTAAAGAATTTAAAATGGCTAATTTTTTCCCTTCTACAACATCTCCTTTTAAAATAATTAATTTACCAGACGCTACTTTTCCTTTGGTGTAAGAAATCTTTTTAATTTCTGTATTCACCACTTTTTGAGTGTATTCTTCATCAAAAGTGATACTTGGTTTTACAATTTCAGAAAGTAAATTTAAAAACACTTTTGCACCGTAAACACTTTCTTGTTCTTGTAAATTATTACTAATTATGTCTAAAACTTGTTTTGATGATAAAAAACTATGAAACAACACATCTGCTACTTCATTCCCTTTTCTAACTGCTACAATGTCATTTTTATTAAAAATTTTATCTTGGCTAAGAACTTCAAAAAAACCTTTATCGTAGATAAAATTAATGGTCTTATTACCTATTTCAATCAATTCTAATACTTGCTGTTGCGTTAAAGAATCAGTTGTTTTTATCAATGAAACACTTTTCTGATATTTATCTTTTACTTGTGTAACAACATCAATATCATTTAAAAAATAAAGTTTCGAGTTTACTTCAATTTCCTTTTTTTCATTTGCTATTTCTTCGGATGATTTTTGAATTGCAAAATCAAATGGTGCGTACAAATTATCATGCATCCAGAGCTGACCGTTGTTAAAATCATATTTAAACTGGCCTCCTTTTGGAAACAAATACACAATAGCAACACTGGTTACTAAAAACAAAATAACTTTATAGATAATTGTATTGTTTTGATACAATTTATTAATGATTGTACTCATATGAAATAGGTAATTTTAACAAACTTACCATAAAAATATGTAGGTTAAAAATTCAACCTTAAGAATAAAACTAAAATCGATTAAAATAGTTAATTTAGCAGCACAAAACTAAAGGTAATTTTATTATGAAAGAAGTTGTAATTGTCTCTGTTGCCAGAACTCCTATTGGTAGTTTCATGGGAAGTTTATCTAAAATATCTGCTCCAAAATTAGGATCTATTGCTATAAAAGGAGCGCTAGATAAAATAAATTTAAACCCAAAATTAGTCGAAGAAGTTTTTATGGGCAATGTTGTTTCTGCTGGGTTAGGCCAAGCTCCTGCAAGACAAGCGGCAATTTATGCTGGGCTTTCTAACACTGTACCTTGTACAACCGTAAATAAAGTTTGTGCATCGGGTATGAAAGCAATCATGCTAGCAGCACAAACAATTGCTCTAGGTGATGCTAATATTGTAATTGCTGGCGGTATGGAAAACATGAGTATGATTCCACATTATCAACATGCAAGATTTGGTGCTAAATTTGGACCAATTACCATGGAAGATGGCCTTCAGAAAGACGGACTTGTAGATGCTTATGACAATGTAGCAATGGGCGTATGTGCAGATGCCTGTGCCACAGAATATAATTTTTCTAGAGAAGAACAAGATGCTTATGCAATTCAATCATACAAGCGTTCTGCAAAAGCTTGGAGCGAAGGGAAATTTAAAGATGAAATTGTTCCTGTAGAAATACCTCAAAGACGTGGAGAACCAATTATTTTTACAGAAGATGAAGAATATCAAAACGTAAAAATAGAAAAAATACCTGCCTTAAGAGCTGCATTTACAAAAGACGGAACTGTAACTGCTGCAAATGCATCTACTATAAATGATGGTGGTGCTGCACTTATATTAATGTCTGCTGAAAAAGCAAAAGAATTAAACATTAAACCAATTGCAAAAATTATAACCTATGCAGATGCTGCTCATGAACCAGAGTGGTTTACAACGGCACCTGCAAAAGCATTACCAAAAGCATTAAAAAAAGCAAACTTATCTATAAAAGATGTGGATTATTTTGAACTTAATGAAGCTTTTTCTATTGTTGGTTTAGCAAACATGAAAATATTAGGCCTTTCTGATGATACTGTAAACGTGAATGGCGGTGCTGTTTCTTTAGGTCATCCTTTAGGGGTTTCGGGCGCTAGAATAGTTATTTCGTTAACTTCAATTTTAAAACAAAAAAATGCAAAAATAGGAGCCGCAGCTATTTGTAATGGTGGTGGCGGTGCTAGTGCTCTTATTTTAGAAAATATTTCTTAAAAAAGTAAAAATAAAAATTGGTGTTTGGTATTTGTAATTTAAGTAGTGCTGCCTTAAGAGCAGAAGAATCAAACTTATCAGAAATGGTGAGTCAAGTTCTTTTTGGCGAAACTTTTAAAATCATCGAAATTCATCAAGAATTTACTAAAATTGAATTGTCTTTTGATAATTATCAGGGATTTATAGACAACAAGCAATACCAACAAATACCTTTAGAAACTTACGAAAAACTAACCGCGGATAAACAATATCTATCTGCAGGAATCATCGATTTTATTACAGACAAAAATAACGAGTTAACAACGATACCTTTAGGTGCAAATTTACCTTTTTTTAAAAATAAAGCCCTACAAATAAATTCAACCAACTATTTATATGAAGGTGCACACACCTCTGAAAAAAAATCGAAAAAAGAAATTATAAAAGCTGCATTTTATTATTTAAACTCACCATTTCTTTTGGGTGGTAAAACCCCTTTTGGTATAGATTCTGATGGATTTACACAAATGGTTTACAAACTTTGTGGGCACTCACTTTTAAGAGAAGCACAACAGCAAGCAACTCAGGGAGAAGTGTTAAGTTTTATTGAAGAAAGTGAGCCTGGTGATCTTGCATTTTTTGACAATGATAAAGGAGAAATTATACATGTTGGTATTATTTTAAATGAATACCATATAATTCACTGTTATGGCAAGGTTAGAGTAGACACTTTAGACCATAGTGGTATTTACAATGCAGATCTTCAAAAACACACTCATAAATTAAGAATCATAAAAAGAATGATTGGTTAATTTTGAACTTAATACAATCTTAAAACTATAAAAATTTTCAATAAAAAAAACCGAAACTTTAATAGTTTCGGTTTTTTTTGTGATCAAAAAGAGAACACTATTGACCTCTCATTTCTTTATAAATAGGTCTTAAAGCATCTGCTTCTGCTTCCATTTCTAGAGTGTCATAAATATTTAAAAGAGAACCTAAAGTTCCTTCAGTTCTTTTAATTCTATCTGCCTCTATAATAAATGGTAAAGCTTCTTTACAAATTACTTTTAATTGTCCTTCTAACTCGAAGTATTTTTTATCATTTGATAAATTTTCATTCATCTCATTAACAACATCAACTCTTTTATTTAAAATAGTAACCCCTAAATTTAAATATGCATCACCATACTCTGGGTCTAATTCAATTGCTTTTTTATAAAAACCAATTGCCTCTTCTATTTTATTTTCGCCAGCATTTACAACCCCTAAGTTAAAAAATAAATTAGGATTTGTTGGATCTATTTCAACAGCTTCTTCCATTAACTCACCAAACTTATCCATTTTTTCTAGCTTAATGTACATTTGAGCTTGGTTTAAAAGTAAGTTAATATCTTTCGGATTCGATTTTCTAGCCTCTTCTAATGCAGCAATTGCTAATTCTGGCTTTCCTTGGTTTACATAGATATAACCAATGTTTTTAATAATTTCTGCTTGCTTAGATTCTGATGCTGATGTAGTTGGATTGGTATACTTACCAAACTTAACCATGGCATCTCTGTTGGTTTTAGTTCCTAAATCTTCTTCTTCTCCTGTTTCTTTATTTACAGCTAAATATTTTGTAACAATACCTGTATAGTTTATGTCTTGAAGTTCTTTATAATATTTTAAAGAAGTTTCATAATCCTCAGCTATTGAAGAACTTAAGGCAGCATTAAACAAAAAAGAAGTATCTATAGGACTTAATTTATAGGTTAAATAAAAATTCTTAGCGGCACTATTATAATCTTTATTATTATATTCTTCAATAGCGCTATTAGAAACAAATTGTACCAATTCACCTAATTTTGGTTTTGCTAATTTAGAATACTTTTGCTTACCCGTTTCGTTTTCAAAAGCAATCAACTTGTTATAAGCATCTGCAGATTTAGACACATTAGATTTACCGTAAGCTTCTCCTTTTAAGAATAAATATTTTGCTTTATACTTAGCATCCATAGTATCTTCTGATGCTTCTAAACTTAAAATAGCAGCTTTTGCTTCTTTAAACTCACCTTTTTTAATCGCTTTTTCTACCACTTTTAGTTCATCTTTTTGAGCAAAAGTTGCAATAGATGCAAAACCTATAGTAAGTGCTAATAATTGTTTTTTCATTTTTAAAATGTATTTAATTTATTATTCTTCGTTATTATCTTTAGTTTCATTGTCAATTTCCGTGCCGTTTTCAGTAGCTACTTCAGATTCATTTTCAATATCATCATCAGCATCTTCTTCATGGGCTACTTTAGCAACCGCAGCAATACTATCAGAATCTTTAATATTAATCAAACGAACTCCTTGTGTTGCACGTCCCATAACTCTTAAATCTTCTACAGCCATTCTTATGGTTAAACCAGATTTGTTAATAATCATTAAATCGTTAGAATCGTCTACGTTTTTAATAGCTACCAGCTCACCAGTTTTTTCAGAAATATTTAAAGTTTTAACACCTTTACCACCTCTGTTTGTAATTCTGTAATCTTCTAATTTAGAGCGTTTACCATACCCTTTTTCTGAAACTACCAAAATATTACTTTCCATATCATTAACAGCAACCATACCTACAACCTCATCATTTTCATGTTGTAAAGTAATACCTCTTACACCAGAAGCGGTTCTACCCATTGGGCGTGTTTTAGCTTCTTCGAAACGGATAGATTTACCAGACTTTAATGCTAACATTACTTGGCTATCTCCGGTTGTTAATTTTGCTTCTAACAACTCATCACCTTCTTTAATGGTAATTGCGTTAATACCGTTTGTTCTTGGTCTAGAATACTGCTCTAAAGAAGTTTTTTTAACTTGACCTTTTTTAGTAGCCATAATCACATAATGATTATTTACATATTCTTCATCTTTTAAATCTTGAGTAACCAAAAATGCTTTTACGCTATCATCTTGTTCAATATTGATAAGGTTTTGCATGGCTCTACCTTTGGTGTTTTTACCTCCTTCTGGAATTTCATAAACACGCATCCAAAACACTTTTCCTTTTTGAGTAAAAAACATCATGTATTGATGATTTGTTCCTACAAATAGGTGTTCTAAGAAATCTTCATTTCTAGTAGTCGCTCCTTTTTGGCCTCTACCTCCTCTATTCTGAACTTTATACTCCTCTAAATTTGTTCTTTTTAGATACCCTGCATTCGAAATTGTTACCACTACTTTAGTATCTGGTATCATGTCTTCTATACGCATATCACCACCGGCATATTCTATAACAGATCTTCGTTCGTCTCCATATTTATCTTTAATAAGAAGCAACTCGTCTTTTATAATTTGGTAACGTCTTGGCTCATTTGCCAAAATATCTTTTAAATCTGTAATAGTTAGCATTATTGCATCAAACTCATCTCTTAACTTATCTTGCTCTAGACCTGTTAATTGACGCAAACGCATTTCTACAATTGCTTTTGCTTGAATTTCTGTCAATTCAAAACGTTCAATTAAACTTTCTCTGGCTTGATCTGCATTAGAAGAGGCTCTAATAATCTTAATTACTTCATCAATATTATCCGAAGCAATTATTAAACCTTCTAAAATATGCGCTCTTGCTTCTGCTTTTTTAAGTTCGAATTCTGTTCTACGAACAACAACCTCATGTCTATGTTCTACAAAATAATGTATTAATTGCTTTAAATTTAACTGCTCTGGTCTACCTTTTACTAGCGCAATATTATTTACACTAAAAGAAGTTTGTAGTTGTGTATATTTAAATAACTTATTTAAAACAATGTTTGGTATTGCATCTCTTTTTAAGATATAAACAATACGCATACCGTTTCTATCAGATTCATCTCTAATATTAGCGATTCCTTCTAACTTTTTCTCGTTAACTAAATCTGCAGTTTTTTTAATCATTTCTGCTTTGTTAACTTGGTAAGGTATTTCTGTAACAATAATACACTCTCTACCCTTTACCTCTTCGATAATGGCTTTAGCACGCATAACAATACGACCTCTACCGGTATGAAATGCATCGCGTACGCCATCATAACCATAAATAATACCTCCAGTAGGAAAATCTGGTGCGGTAATATGCTGCATCAACTCATCTATTTCAATATCTCTATTATCGATATATGCAACCGTACCATTAATTACCTCTGTTAAATTGTGTGGTGCCATGTTGGTAGCCATACCAACTGCAATACCAGAAGCACCATTTATTAATAAACCAGGTATTTTTGTTGGCAATACAATAGGTTCTTGAAGTGTATCATCAAAATTTAAAGTATGATCTACAGTATCTTTTTCAATATCAGCTAACATTTCTTCTGATATTTTCTGCATTCTAACCTCTGTATAACGCATTGCTGCCGGAGAATCTCCATCTACAGAACCAAAGTTACCTTGGCCATCAACCATCATATAACGAACGCTCCAGTTTTGAGCCATACGAACCATTGAATCGTATACAGAAGTATCTCCATGAGGATGATACTTACCCAAAACCTCACCAACAATTCTTGCCGATTTCTTGTAAGACCCTGTTGCTTTAATCCCTAACTCATGCATTCCATACAAAACCCTTCTATGAACTGGCTTTAAACCGTCTCTTACATCTGGTAATGCACGAGAAACAATTACAGACATCGAGTAATCGATGTACGCCGCTTTCATTTGCTCTTCAATATTAATAGGAATTAACTTTTCTCCGTCTGCCATATTTATATTTGTTTAATTTATTGTAATTTTTAAAACAAGGCAAGATACTATTTTAAACTTGTATGCACAAAGGTTTTTACGGTTCTAAAGAGGGTGAGTTATCAACATTTTTTGATAATTTTTAACACTATTTTATTTGCTTGATTTACAAGAGTTTTCTACCTTGGTATGCCAGTCAAACTGACAGTTATTTACTACTGGCATCTTTTTTGTAATCAATTTTTAAAAAAAGAGACCAAATAAAAAAAATCAATACTAGATAGATAGAAATATGGACGATAATTTTTCACCAAAGGTTAGAGATGTTATTACATTCAGTAAAGAAGAAGCACTGCGATTAGGGCACGAATTTATTGGAACAGAACATCTATTATTAGGTTTAATTAGAAATGCAGATAATAAAGCAATAGAAATTTTAACAGCTTTTGATGTTAATTTAGATTTGCTACGCAAAAGGTTAGAATTACTAAACCCTGCAAATCCTAGTTTCTTAACAACAGACGAAAAGCCAAGTTTAAAACTTACAAGACAGGCAGAAAAAGCTTTAAAAACAACATTTTTAGAAGCAAAACTATATAAAAGTGATGCCATAGATACTGCTCATTTATTATTATGTATTTTAAGAAACGAAAACGACCCTACAACAAAACTGATTCACAAACATCATGTAAATTATGATGAAGCAAAGGCTTTGTACAAACAATTACATGCAGATAATTTAGATGCTGACTTGCCTGTAAATCCAATTGCAGAAACACCTTCTGAAGGCGAATTTGAATCTGAAAAATCAAACCCTTTCGAACAATCACCTAAAGGAAAATCAGTAAAAAAATCGAAAACACCTGTTTTAGATAATTTTGGCCGAGATTTAACAGACTTAGCCGAAAAAGGAAAGCTAGATCCTGTTGTTGGTAGAAAGCAAGAAATTGAACGTGTTTCACAAATTTTAAGTAGAAGAAAGAAAAATAACCCAATGCTAATAGGAGAACCTGGTGTGGGTAAATCTGCCATTGCAGAAGGTTTGGCATTGCGAATTGTAGAACGAAAAGTATCTAGAATTTTATTTGACAAAAGACTTATTTCTTTAGACTTAGCTAGCTTAGTTGCTGGCACAAAATACCGTGGTCAGTTTGAAGAACGTATGAAAGCGTTAATGAACGAGCTTGAAAAAAATGACGACATCATTCTTTTTATTGATGAAATTCATACTATTGTTGGTGCTGGTGGCGCAACAGGTTCTTTAGACGCTTCTAACATGTTAAAACCTGCTTTGGCAAGAGGAGAAATTCAATGTATTGGTGCTACAACCTTAGATGAATTTAGAACAAATATCGAAAAAGACGGCGCGCTAGAAAGACGTTTTCAAAAAGTAATTGTCAATCCTACATCCGTAGAAGAAACCATACAAATACTTCAAAATATAAAAGGGAAGTACGAAGAACATCATCATGTAAATTATACCGATGATGCTTTAGAGGCTTGTGTTAAATTAACGAATAGGTATATGACTGACAGATACCTGCCAGACAAAGCAATAGATGCTTTGGATGAAGCAGGCTCTAGAATTCATATTACCAACATTATTGTACCTCAACAAGTTTTAGATTTAGAAGAAAAGTTAGAGGGTATTAGAGAACAGAAAACAAAAGCAGTACACGGGCAAAGGTATGAAGAAGCTGCCAAACTGCGTGATGACGAAAAAAATATTGAAGCTGCTTTAAATTCTGCTCAAAATCAGTGGGAAGAAGATGCAAAATTAAATAGAGAAGTTGTTACAGAAGACAATGTTGCAGAAGTTGTATCTATGATGACCGGCATTCCTGTAAACAGAGTTGCAGAAGCAGAAACCAGCAGACTACACGAGCTTCCTGCTCTTATTAAAGGAAAAGTTATTGGGCAAGATGTGGCAGTTACTAAAGTAGTTAAAGCCATACAGAGAAACCGAGTAGGCTTAAAAGACCCTAACAAACCTATTGGTTCTTTTATTTTCTTAGGACAAACAGGAGTAGGAAAAACACAATTAGCGAAAGTATTAGCACGTGAACTATTTGACTCTGACGATTCTTTAATTAGAATTGATATGAGTGAATACATGGAAAAATTTGCCATTTCTCGTTTAATTGGTGCACCTCCAGGATATGTAGGATATGAAGAAGGCGGTCAATTAACCGAAAAAGTAAGAAGAAAACCATATGCTGTCATTCTACTAGATGAAATTGAAAAAGCTCATCCTGATGTCTTTAACATGCTTTTACAAATTTTAGATGATGGTCATATTACTGATAGTTTAGGTAGAAAAATTGATTTTAGAAATACTATTATCATCATGACATCTAACATTGGCGCACGTCAATTAAAAGATTTTGGTGGCGGTGTTGGTTTTGGTACATCTGCCAAAACTGCACAAGCAGATGAACACGCTAAATCTGTCATAGAAGGCGCATTGAAGAAATCTTTTGCACCAGAATTTTTAAATAGAATAGATGATGTAATTGTTTTTAATGCCTTAGAAAGAAACGACATTCATTCTATCATTGATATTGAATTAGATAAACTTTTACATCGAATATCTGATTTAGGCTACACTCTTATATTAAGTGAAAAAGCTAAAGATTATATAGCAGACAAAGGTTTTGATAAAAAGTATGGAGCGAGACCTTTAAAAAGAGCTATTCAGAAGTATATTGAAGATGCCTTGGCAGAAGAAATTGTAAACTCTAAACTTTCTGAAGGAGATACTATTTCTATGGATTTAGATGAAAAAGAAAATAAACTGACCATCAAAATCAAAAAAGGAAAGAAAAAACCTGAAATTAGAACAGAAACAGAATCTTAATTTAATAATCCCAAACACTTGTTTGGGATTATTTTTTTATAAAATTATCTTATTTATTAAAATCAATACACTTATCAGAATAATGCTTTATAAAATTGTTTAATAAGATGTAAATACTAATAACTATTTAGTATACTATAAAATATTATCTTTGCTAACTTAAATTATAATGATGAACTCCGTTCTAGTATCAAACAAAAATAAATAACCTTTTTAATACTATAAACCTTAACTAAAATGAAAAAAATAAGTCTTGCAATATGCATGCTATTGATAGTTGCATCTTGTACAAAAGAACATTCTAAAGAATACATAACCTTATCTGGTAAACTAATAAACAATACAGACTCTATTGCTACTATTTCTAGTAGATCTGGCGTACTTAAAACAATTACTATTAACGCAGATGGTTCTTTTGTAGACACTTTAAAAGTACCAAAACAAGATATTTATATCTTTAAAACTACAGAACAAAAAATTGCCCCTGTTTATTTAAAAAACGGATTTGATATATCTATTGAAGGAGATGCAGAAAAATTTATGACCAGTTTTAAATATAGCGGTTATGGTGCCTCTAACACAAATTATATTATTGCTCAATCTGAAGAAAGTAAAAACCTAGGTAATTTATCTAGTATTTTTAGTTTAGAAGAACCTGCTTTTAAAGACAAAGTAAGTGCCCTAAAAAATACCTATGATAGTATTTTAAACTCTTACAAAGACTTAGATACTGTTCTTGTAAAATTAGCAGAAGATCAAAATAAGCAAATTTTTAATTACATAGAAAGTAATTATGCTGTAAATAAAAAAACAAGCAAAGGTAATGCGTCTCCTAAGTTTGAAAACTACAAAGATATTAAAGGAGGTACAAAATCTTTAGATTCATTTAAAGGCAAATTTGTTTACATTGATGTTTGGGCTACTTGGTGCGGACCATGTATTAGAGAAATTCCTTCTTTAAAGAAATTAGAAAAAGAATACCACTCTAAAAACATTGTATTTATTAGTATTTCTACTGATGAAGCAAGAAGAAATGGTGGATCTTGGGAAGCAGCAGAAAAAAAGTGGAGAGGTTTTGTTAAAGAAAAACAAATGACAGGTGTTCAGCTTTGGGCTGGTGAAGACTTTTCTTTTCAGCAAGCGTATCAAATAAATGCAATTCCTAGATTTATCTTGATAGACCCTCAAGGAAACATTGTAGAAGCAAATGCTCCTAGACCTTCAGATCCTCAATTAAAAACATTATTTACCTCTTTAGGGCTTTAAGACTTAAACTTTAGTGTAAATAAAAAAGCGAAATCTAAATTTAGATTTCGCTTTTTTATTATTCATTTTTTAGAGATAATTACTCTTTATAAACACCCATCTGAGCATATTTATCCATTCGTTTGGTAACTAAATCAACATCATTTAAGTCTTTCAATTCATCAAAAGCGCTTAAAATCTGACTTTCAACAGCTTTAAAAGCCCCTTTTCTGTCTGTGTGCGCTCCGCCAACTGGTTCTTGTATAATACCATCTATTAGCTTTAGCTTTTTCATGTCTTTACCTGTAAGCTTAAGTGCAGCAGCAGCTTGCTCTTTATACTCCCAACTACGCCATAAAATAGAAGAACAAGATTCAGGAGAAATTACAGTGTACCAAGTATTTTCCATCATATATACTCTATCTCCAACACCAATACCAACAGCTCCACCAGAAGCTCCTTCACCAATAACAATTGTAATGATCGGAGTTTTTAATCGAGTCATTTCTAAAATATTTCTAGCAATTGCCTCTCCTTGTCCGCGTTCTTCTGCCTCTAAACCAGGATATGCACCAGGTGTATCCAACAAAGTAACAACAGGTATTTTAAATTTCTCTGCCATTTTCATTAGACGCAATGCTTTTCTATATCCTTCAGGATTAGCCATTCCGAAATTTCTATATTGGCGTGTTTTAGTGTTGTATCCTTTTTGCTGACCAATAAACATAAAAGATTGATCACCAATTTTACCCAAACCACCAATCATCGCTTTATCATCTTTTACAGATCGATCTCCATGAAGTTCCATAAAAGTATCGCCACACAAAGCTTTAATATAATCTAATGTATAAGGTCTATTTGGGTGTCTTGATAATTGAACTCTTTGCCAAGGCGTTAAGTTCTTATAAATATCTTTTCTTGCAGTATCTAATTTTTTTTCTATCTTTTTGCAAGTAGCACTCACATCAACATCACTTTCTTCTCCTATAATTTGACATTTATCTAATTGATCTAAAAGCTCTTTAATTGGCATTTCAAAATCTAAATATTCCATATTGTAATTATTTGATTTTAATTTTTTGATTAAACAAACATACTATAAAATTTACTTTTTTAAGTAAAACTATATTACTTTTTTCGTGATATTTCTTGAGAAAGCTTTCTACTTCGCCTGTTTTTATTTTTTATAATTCCGTTTACCAAAACAACTCCCAAAACAATAACTGCACCTAAATAAAATGTTGCTTCCATTTTTTCATTTTCCCCGAAAATAAGCAAGGCTAATAATATAGCATAAATAGGTTCTAAATTAGTAGTAAGCATAACAGTATAAGGAGATAAGAATTTCATGACCTTTACAGAGGCCATAAATGCATAGGCTGTACAAATACTACTTAAAATTATTAAATATAGCCAGTCTGTGGTAGACACTTTAAAAAACAACCCTGTAATACCACTTGTAAACAATATATAGATTGCAATAAAAAGAACCCCAAAAAACAATTGATATAAAGTAATAGTAGTTGCTTTATAATCTTTAACAAAAAGGCCATTTAAAACTGAAAATAAAGCCCCTAAAAAAGAAGCTAATAAGGCATAAAGAATACCAAGTTTAAAATGGTTTTCAAAATTAAAAATAACATACAACCCAATAATTACAAGTAATCCAAAGAAAATTTCTTGCAAACTAATTTTTCTTTTAAAAAAAATAGGTTCTAACAAGGCTGTAAAAAAAGCACCGGTACTCATGGTTACAAGTGCTACGGATATGTTAGAAACTTTTATGGCTTTAAAAAAGAAAACCCAATGCAATGCGATTATTATACCTGTAAATAGAAATTTTAAAATTGCCTTTCTACTAATTAGAAAAGATTGTTTTTTTATGATAAAATAAAGTAACATAAATAAAACTGCTAAAAACATTCTAAGAAATACTAACGGAATTGCTTCTATAGAAATTAGCTTTCCTAAAATTGCGGTAAATCCCCAAATGAAAACTATAAAATGAAGTAATAAAAGGTTTTTAATCTTATTTTCTTGCATTTAGGTAGAGATAAATGGCTAAACAACCAAAAAAGATATTCGGCAACCAAACATATAGTAAAGAGTTTACGCTTGCAACACCACCTAAAACTTCTGCTATTTTCATCAAAAAGATATATACAAACATAATACCAATACCCATTGCTAAATTAACACCGGTACCTCCTCTTCTCTTTCTAAAAGCTAATGCAACTGCTATAATTGTTAAAATATACGAAGCAATTGGCAAGCTGGTTCTTTTGTAGAGTTCTACCAAATAAGCATTTAAATTTTTAACACCTCTGTTTTTTGAAATTGAAATAAATTCTTGCAGTTCGCCAGAAGGCATTTCTTGAGACAAGGCAGACTTGTAAATTAAGTCTTTAGGGGTAAAAGTAAATACAGTATCTATTTTATTACCAGAAAAAATACTATCTCGATCTCTAAATATTTTTCGCTTTTTCCAATTAAATAAAGTAAATGTACTATCGGTATCATTATAATTAATTCTTCCTGCAACTAACTTAGATTTTAATTGAATACCATTATATACTTCTGACGTAAAATCATACCCAGAATTAGAACTTGTATTAAAACTTTTTATAAAAATATAAGTACTATCTGTAAGTTGTAAACTAAACTCTTTTACATATTTTAACTCGTTTAACTGACTTCTATTTTTAATAAATTCTCTCTCAAATTTTTTTCTTTCTTTACTACTATTAGGCACCACAAAATGGTTCATCCCTAAAGAAATAATAGTTATTAATGTAGCACCAATAAAATAAGGATACAGAAAACGTGTAAATGAAACTTTAGCATTTGTAATGGCTATAATTTCTGTATTATTAGATAGTTTTGAAGTAAATAAAATAACGGCAATAAATAATGCCAAAGGCATAAAAGTATTGGCATAATAGATGATAAAATTTTTATAATACTCATCTATAATTTGATACAATCCTAAATCTGGATGTTCTAAAAAATTATCTATTTTTTCAGAAATATCTATCGCAATTGCGATAGGTATTAAGATTAATAGGGTAAACAAAAACGTTACCAAGAATCTTTTTAATATGTACCAATCTATTATTTTCAAATTATTATTGTTGGTGGTTTGTTTTTGATTGTTAGTTAGTAAAAAATCTTAAAAACCATCAACCAAAAATATACATTATAATCTGTTATCCATTTGTTTTACCATCTTGTCTTTCCATTCTCTAAAATCTCCGGCAATAATATGTTTTCTAGCTTCTCTTGTTAACCAAACATAAAATCCTAAATTATGAATAGAGGCAATTTGTTTGCCTAACATTTCTTTTGCTGCAAAAAGGTGACGTAAATATGCTTTAGAATACATGGTATCTACCCAAGTAATTCCCATTTCATCAATTGGCGAAAAATCATCTTCCCACTTTTTGTTTTTTATATTTATAGACCCATGAGCAGTAAATAACATTCCGTTTCTGGCATTTCTTGTTGGCATTACACAATCGAACATATCTATCCCCAAAGCAATGTTTTCTAAAATATTAATTGGGGTACCAACACCCATTAAATAACGTGGTTTATCTTCTGGCAAAATCTCTGTAACCACTTCTGTCATTGCATACATTTCTTCTGCTGGCTCGCCTACAGAAAGGCCTCCAATGGCATTTGCTTGCTGATTTGAATTAGCAATATACTCTGCAGATTGTCTTCTTAAATCTTTATAGGTACTACCTTGTACAATTGGCATAAACGTTTGTTCGAAACCGTATTTAAATGGCAGTTTTTCTAGGTGATTAATACATCTATCCAACCATCTATGTGTCATGTGCATAGAACGTTTTGCATAGTTATAATCACACGGATACGGTGTACACTCATCAAACGCCATAATAATATCTGCACCTATTGTACGCTGAGTTTCCATAACATTTTCTGGTGTAAAATGATGCATAGAACCATCTATGTGACTTTTAAATTTTACGCCTTCTTCGTTAATTTTTCTTCTACCAGACAAAGAATATACTTGGTAACCGCCAGAATCTGTTAAAATATTTCGATCCCAATTCATGAATTTATGCAAACCACCGGCTTTTTCTAAAATATCTAAACCAGGTCTTAAATACAAATGATATGTATTTCCTAAAATTATATCTGGGTTTATTTCGTTTTTAAGTTCTGTTTGATGTACGCCTTTTACAGTACCAACAGTTCCTACCGGCATAAAAATAGGTGTTTCTATTTTGCCATGGTCTGTTGTAATTACTCCTGCTCTTGCTTGAGATTTTGGGTCGGTTATTTTTAAATCGAATTTCATTGTTGGCAAAGATAGTATTATTTAAGAAGTGAGAAATTAAAAGGTTCTTAAAAATAACATCTATTAGTAGTACTAAAAGAGACCAAACTGAACCTACATAAATCTGTATCTAAAGGTTGCTAAAAAAGCGCGTTAAGGATTGACATGGAAATCCTTTTTTATTTTTTTTAATAAAAAAGATTGCAATAGAAAGCCTGACCTGCAAGGGAACGCCCAAAAGAAACTACCAACGTTTCTTTTTTGATGACGCGTTATTATTGCGTTTGTTTTTAGGTGATGATTTTCTAAAAGAAGCACTTTTTTTATTGAAATCGTTTTTTGTAGGTGCTAATTTTTTCTTAGAAATTTTCTTCTGTGGTTTTTCTTTAATAACAGAGGCTTCTTCTGTTTTTGAGGATGTAGAAATCATGGCATTGATTTCTTTCATTTCTTCGTCGGTCAATTCTCGCCAATCACCAGTTTGCAGATACCCCAATTCTACATTCATAATTCGGGTTCTTTTTAACTTGGTTACCTCGTAATCTAAATATTCGCACATTCTACGAATTTGACGATTTAAACCTTGTGTTAAAATGATTTTAAAAATTTTATCGCTTACCTTTTCTACCCTACATTTTTTGGTAACGGTACCTAAAATAGGAATTCCGTTAGACATCTTTTCAATAAAATCTTCGGTAATAGATTTGTTTACCGTTACAAAATACTCTTTCTCGTGGTTGTTACCTGCTCTAAGAATTTTGTTAACAATATCGCCATCATTGGTTAAAAAAATCAACCCTTCAGAGGGCTTGTCTAATCGACCAATCGGAAACAATCTTTCTGGGTAATTGATGTGTTTTACAATGTTATTGCGCTCTCTATCATCTGTTGTAGAAACAATACCGATGGGTTTATTTAGGGCGATGTAAAGTGTTTTATTTTTTGGCTCTACCAATCTACCATCTAGTTTTACAATGTCTTTTTTTGCAACTCTATTGCCTAATTGAGTTGGTTTTCCGTTAATAGTAACCCTGCCTTCTTTGATAAATTTCTCTGCTTCTCTACGAGAACAAACGCCAGATGAACTTATGTATTTATTAAGATTTATAGATTGTTGATTGTTGGTATCCAAAGAATAGTATTTTGTGCAAAAATAATCAATATTTGTTAGTATTGGTTATGCGTTGCAAACTAAAAATAGATTTTAGAAGCGTTTTATTTGTAAAGATTTAATGAAAATTTTTAAGAACCTACAAATAGCATACATAAATAGAACTATTCAATAAAAACTACCGTTCTATTGTTCTAAATGTTAAGTTTATTCTTGGCGAATTTACTTTCTTTGTTGGTGGTAATCTATGTAGCCAATTTGTTTGCGTTCCGGTTTTCATAACCAATAAACTTCCGTTTTCTAAAACAATGTCTACGCGTTGCTTATTTTCTTTATGCTTAAAAGAAAACTTTCTTTCTGCTCCTAATGATAACGAAGCAATTGCCCCGTCTTTCTTTAACATTTTTTCTGAATCTGAGTGATACGCCATTCCTTCACTACCAGAATGATAGAGATTTAATAAGCAAGAATTGTAAGTTTCGCCGCTTTCTTTTTCTACTATCTTTTTTAAGGCAAGCAATTCTTCTGTAAAAAGTAGGGCTGTTTTTGTAATTCCAGAATAGGTATATGAAAATTCTTTGTAACCATACCAAGCAACTTTTCTCTTGGTAATTATTCTTTTTCCAAAAATAAGTGCTTCATCATTTTTCCATTGTATTGTTGTTAGAAGTTTTTTGTAGAAGAAATCTAATTGATTTTTATCTAAAACAATTCCGTGGTAATTGGTAACACCATCAAAAGGAAGTATATTTTTTGTTGTTTCTGAAGAAAATAAATCCATTACCGTAAATGTAGTAAAATTAGCTTTTACTTAAAACTACAATAAATCAATTAAAAGCACTAATTTTATAATAAAATTTCAATGGTATTTGTCATCATATCTATTTTATTGTTTTCTTTTAATAATGTTTTATGGAAAAAAAACTTACAAAATATAAATCTCTTTTTTCTAATTTCTTACAGAGCATTTTTTACAAGCTTTATTGCTGTTTGTATGTTAATTATTTATTTTGACTTCTCCCTTTTAGATTTTAATAGTTTTCTAAAAATCACTTTTGGATCACTACTAGGTGTAATTGGCTTATTTTCTATGTTGTTTGTTATCAAAAAAACATCACTGCAATGGTTAGGCATTTATAACCTTTTGGGTGTTGTAGTAACCACAATATATCTAGTTATTTTCGAAAAAGTAAATATATCAACCTCTTTAAACGGAATTATTATAATAATTTCTGGGTATTTACTTTTTATTTTTTTTAATAAAGAAACTAATTTTAAATTAAGTTTAAAATACCATTTACTATTATTTTGTATGGTTTTAAGTTTCAGTTTTTCTACTATTATACATTGGCGAAATTTAAATAACGCCATAAGTCCATTCTTTATTTTAGCCAACCAAGAATTATTAGTGTTTTTAGTAAGTAGTCTTTTTTTATTTTTTTATCACAGAAATAAGATCTTAAAAAGCAACTATAAATCAAACTTTAAAAATGTACTTGTAATGAGTATTGTTATTTTCTTTGCTATTCTATTTAGTTTTCTTGGCGTTAAAAAAACAGATCCCTTACTTACTACGGTGCTTTTTTTAGCAAGTCCGTTGACTACAATTTTATTTTCATTTCTATTTTTTAAAGAAAAAATAATCCTAAAAAATAGTATCGCAATTATCATAATTACTATTGGTGCATTTGTTTTACACTACAAACTATAACACTGTTACATACTAGCAAAAATTTACTTTTTAAAAACAAAAAAACCTCACAATAAATTGTGAGGTTTTGCGGAGAAAGAGGGATTCGAACCCCCGGACCTGTTACAGTCAACAGTTTTCAAGACTGCCGCATTCGACCGCTCTGCCATTTCTCCAGTGCGTCTCATTAGATATTCTCTAATTGCGAGTGCAAATATAGAAAGCTTTTTCATTTTCTGAAACAAAAAAGTAATTAATTTTTATTTTTTTTGAATATCGTTAATTCAAAATCATAATGTACTGACTATCAATAAATTTATATTGTTCTAGACTTTTAGGTGTCATTATCTTAGAATCAAATAAATGTATAATAGCACCTTCTTTAGTATATTTGTAAGAACTATTATAATATAAAAACTTATGTCGTTTAATACTTTTGGAAATTTGTTAAAAGTTACTACCTATGGTGAATCTCATGGAACAGCTATCGGAGGTGTTATTGATGGTTTTCCTGCTGGTCTTGAGGTAAATTTAGAGGCTATTCAAGAAGAATTAAACAGAAGAAAACCTGGTCAATCTAAAATAGTAACTCAACGTAAAGAACCCGATACTGTAGAGTTTTTATCGGGTATTTTTGAGGGTAAAACAACCGGAACCTCTATTGGTTTTATTATTAAAAACACCAATCAAAAATCTAAAGACTATAACCACAATACTAATATTTACAGACCTTCACATGCAGATTTTACGTATGATAAAAAGTTTGGTAGCAGAGATTATAGAGGCGGTGGTAGAAGCTCTGCTAGAGAAACTGCCAATTGGGTAGTTGCAGGTGCTTTGGCAAAACAGCTAATTGCAAGTATTAAAATTAATGCGTTTACTTCTTCTGTAGGTGATATTTTTATAGACAAACCCTATCAAGAATTAGATTTTTCTAAAACAGAAAGTAATATTATTCGTTGTCCAGACGAAATTTCTGCCGAGAAAATGATAGAAAAAGTAAAAGAAATTAGAAAAGCAGGCGATACTATTGGTGGTACAATAACTTGTGTAGCTCAAAATATACCTGTCGGTCTAGGAGAACCTATTTTTAATAAATTACATGCAGAATTAGGCAAAGCTATGCTTTCTATCAATGCTGTAAAGGGTTTTGAATTTGGTAGTGGATTTTGTGGTGCTAAAATGAAAGGAACAGAACATAATGATGTTTTTAATGCTGATGGCTCTACCCAATCAAACTTATCTGGCGGAATACAAGGTGGTATTTCTAACGGAATGGATATTTACTTTAGAGTTGCTTTTAAGCCTGTTGCTACTATAATGAGCAGCCAACAAACTATAAATTCTGAAAATGAAATTACAGAAATTACAGGTAAAGGAAGACATGACCCTTGTGTTGTACCAAGAGCAGTACCAATTGTAGAAGCAATGACTGCATTGGTATTGGCAGACTTTTGGCTGATTAATAGAACAAGAACTTTATAAAAAAAAGCGAAACTTTAAAAGTTTCGCTTTTTTTTATGCTTGACCAGTCGGCCCAAAATTCATTGGTATCGGTGGCTGTTCTGCATCTTTAATTTCACCATGAGCTTGCTCAAACTTTCTAACATTATCTGCCAAAGCCTTCGTTAACCTTTTTGCATGTTGAGGCGTAAGTATAATTCTCGATTTTACTTTTGCCTTTGGCACACCTGGCATTATATTGATAAAATCTAGAATAAATTCTGACATTGAATGATTGATGATTGCCAAATTAGAATAAGTTCCTTCGGCTATTTCCTGATCTAATTCTATGTTTAATTGTCCGTCTTTATTTTGATTTTCTTCCATTAAAAAAATATTATTAGCTCGAACGCAGTCGAAACCTTAATTATAAATCTCTCGACTGCGCCCGAGAAAACATAAAAAAAAGTTGAATTGAATAGTGTAACAAGTTACAGCAAACAATTCAACTTTTAAAATTTAAACGAATACTCGTTATATATTAGAAACTTTGTTCTATTTCTTCTTTAGGACCAACAATTACGTTATCATAAGATCTCATACCTGTTCCTGCTGGTATTTTCTTACCAACAATAACATTCTCTTTCAATCCTTCTAAAGTATCAATCTTACCACTTACAGCAGCCTCATTTAATACTTTTGTAGTTTCTTGGAAAGAAGCTGCAGATATAAATGATTTTGTTTGTAATGATGCTCTTGTAATACCTTGTAAAACTTGTTCTGCTGTTGCTGGTTTAGCATCTCTTGCTTCAACTAAGTTTTGATCATTTCTTCTTAATAAAGAATTTTCATCTCTTAATTGACGTGCAGAAATAATTTGACCTGCTTTTAAGTTTTCAGAATCACCGGCATTTTCAACAACTTTCATTCCGTAAATAGCATCGTTATCTTTGATAAAGTCAATTTTATGGATTAATTGATTTTCTAATAATAAAGTATCACCAGAATCAATAATCTTAACTTTACGCATCATTTGACGAACAACAACTTCGAAATGCTTGTCGTTAATTTTCACACCCTGTAAACGATATACTTCTTGTATTTCATTTACTAAGTATTCTTGCACTGCCGATGGGCCTTTTATTCTTAAAATATCTGAAGGGGTAGTTGCTCCGTCTGATAATGGCATCCCTGCTTTAATAAAGTCATTTTCTTGAACTAAAATTTGATTAGATAGTTTTACTAAATACTTTCTAATATCTCCTGTTTTAGACTCAACAATAATTTCTCTATTACCACGCTTAATTTTACCAAATGATACTACACCATCTATCTCAGAAACTACTGAAGGATTAGAAGGGTTACGTGCTTCAAATAACTCTGTTACACGAGGTAAACCACCAGTAATATCGCCTGCTTTACCAGATTTTCTTGGTATTTTAACAAGTGTATGACCAGATGCTACCATATCGCCATCATCTATCATTAAGTGTGCACCTACAGGTAAACTGTAAGAACGTAATGCATTACCATCTTTATCTTCAATAATTAAAGAAGCAATGATTTTTTTGTTTTTAGAGTCGATCATTACCTTCTCTTGGAAACCTGTTTGCTCATCAATTTCAACAGAATAATTAATACCTTGTTGTAAATTATCAAACTTCACTCTTCCTTCAAACTCAGAAACAATAACACCGTTAAATGGATCCCATTGAACAATTACATCACCTTTTTTGATGGTTTTACGATCTTTATCAAAAATAATAGAACCGTAAGGTAATATGTTTGTACTTTGAGTAATACCAGTTTTCTTATCGATAATTTTAATTTCGGCTGTTCTAGAGATTACAATGTCAATTTCTTTACCATCATTATCTTTACCAGTAACTGTTCTTAAATCTTCTATAACAACTTTACCATCAAACTTAGCAATTAACTTATTCTCTTCAGAAATGTTACCTGCAACCCCACCAACGTGGAAAGTACGTAATGTTAACTGTGTACCTGGTTCTCCAATAGATTGTGCTGCAATTACACCAACTGCCTCACCAATTTGTACTTTGTTAAGGGTAGATAAACTTTGCCCGTAACACTTAGCACAAATACCTTTTTCTGACTCACAAGTTAATGCAGATCTTACTTCTAAACGATCTATACCAGATTTTTCTACTGCTAATGCTAATTGAGAAGTAATTGGTTGATTTGCTTCTAAGATTAACTCTTCTGTAATTGGATCAAATACATCTTGTAAAGAAATACGACCTTCTATTCTATCTGATAAAGATTCTACAATCTCATCATTTTTCTTTAAAGGTGTAACTTCTAAACCTCTTAATGTACCACAATCTTCTTCGTTAATAATAACGTCTTGAGAAACATCTACCAATCTACGTGTTAAGTAACCAGCATCTGCCGTTTTTAAAGCGGTATCTGCCAAACCTTTACGCGCACCGTGTGTAGAGATAAAGTATTCTAAAATTGATAAACCTTCTTTAAAGTTAGAAAGAATTGGGTTTTCAATAATTTCTCCACCACCAGCTGTAGATTTTTTAGGTTTTGCCATCAATCCACGCATACCTGTTAACTGACGAATTTGTTCTTTAGAACCCCTTGCACCAGAATCTAGCATCATGTAAACCGAGTTAAAACCTTGTTGGTCTTCACGTAAGTTTTTCATTGATAATTCTGTCAATCTATTATTCGTAGATCCCCAAACATCAATTACTTGGTTGTAACGCTCTTTTTGCGTTAACATACCCATGTTATAATTTCCTACAATTACATCAACCTCTTTATTGGCTTCGTCAATCATAGATTGTTTTTCTTTAGGAATAATAATATCTCCTAATGAGAATGATAAACCACCTTGGAAGGCAAATTTATATCCCATGTTTTTTATTTCATCTAAGAAAGCGCCTGTTGTAGGAATATCGGTTGCTTTTAAAACACCACCAATAATACCACGTAAGTTTTTCTTAGTTAATACCTCATTAATGTATCCGGCAGCTGCAGGTACTTTTTCATTAAATAAAACTCTACCAACGGTAGTTTTAATAATTCTAGTTACCTGATTACCATTTTCATCAATATCTTGAGTTCTTACTTTAATACCAGCATTTAAGTCTACTTTTTCTTCGTTAAAAGCAATTGTTACTTCTTCCGGAGAATAGAAAGTTAACCCTTCTCCTTTAATTTTAACTTCTGGAGTAGATATTCTTTCTTTGGTCATGTAGTATAAACCAAGTACCATATCCTGAGAAGGTACAGTAACTGGCGCACCATTTGCAGGGTTTAAGATATTATGAGAAGCCAACATTAACAATTGCGCTTCTAAAATAGCTTCTGGTCCTAATGGTAAGTGAACCGCCATTTGATCTCCATCAAAATCGGCATTAAAGGCAGAACAAGCTAACGGGTGTAACTGTATTGCTTTTCCTTCAATTAATTTTGGTTGAAATGCTTGTATACCTAATCTGTGTAACGTAGGAGCTCTGTTTAATAAAACAGGATGTCCTTTAATTACATTTTCTAAAATATCCCAAACAACTGGTTCTTTTCTATCTATTATTTTCTTTGCAGATTTAACAGTCTTTACAATTCCTCTTTCTATTAATTTTCTAATTACAAAAGGCTTGTACAGTTCTGCTGCCATATCTTTTGGCAATCCACATTCAGACAATTTCATTTCTGGTCCAACAACAATTACAGAACGCGCAGAATAATCAACACGTTTTCCTAATAAGTTCTGACGGAAACGACCTTGCTTACCTTTTAATGAATCTGATAAAGATTTTAAAGGTCTGTTAGATTCTGTTTTTACTGCTGATGATTTACGTGTGTTGTCAAATAAAGAATCTACAGATTCTTGTAACATACGCTTCTCATTACGTAAAATAACTTCTGGAGCTTTTATTTCTACCAATCGCTTTAAACGATTGTTTCTAATAATAACTCTTCTATATAAATCATTTAAATCTGAAGTTGCAAAACGTCCTCCATCTAATGGCACTAAAGGTCTTAATTCTGGTGGAATAACCGGAATTGCCTTCATAATCATCCACTCAGGATTGTTTTCTCTATTTTTTTGAGAATCTCTAAAAGCTTCAACAACATTTAAACGCTTTAAAGCCTCAGTTTTACGTTGTTTAGATGTTTCTGTATTTGCTTTGTGTCTTAACTCAAAAGATAAACTTTCTAAGTCGATACGTGCTAATAAATCAATTAAACATTCTGCACCCATTTTAGCAATAAACTTGTTTGGGTCTTCATCATCTAAATATTGATTGTCTTGTGGCAATTCATCAACAATATCTAAGTATTCTTCTTCTGTTAAGAAATCCATTTTTTGTAATGGTTCTCCTTCAACATTTTTAGCAATACCTGGCTGAATTACTACGTAACGCTCGTAATAAATAATCATGTCTAACTTTTTAGAAGGCAATCCTAAAAGGTACCCCATTTTGTTAGGCAATGATCTAAAGTACCAAATATGAGCAACAGGAACCACTAAATTAATGTGTCCTACTCTATCTCTACGTACTTTCTTTTCTGTTACTTCTACCCCACATCTATCACAAACAATCCCTTTATAACGGATTCTTTTGTATTTACCACAAGCACATTCGTAATCCTTAACAGGACCAAAAATACGCTCACAGAACAAACCATCTCTTTCTGGTTTGTGTGTACGATAGTTTATTGTTTCTGGTTTTAAAACTTCACCTTTAGAAATTTCTAAAATTGCTTCTGGTGATGATAAACCAATTGATATTTTATTAAACTTTTTTACAGTGTACTTTTCTTGTTTTCTTGCCATGTTCTTTTTATAGTTATTGGTTTTTAGTTGTTAGTTTTTAGTGTTGATTTACGAATTCTAATTAAAGGATTGAAACCAATAACTATCAACTAACAACTACCAACTATTAAAAATTATTCTTCTAATCTAACGTCTAAACCTAAACCTTTAAGTTCATGCATTAATACGTTAAATGATTCTGGTAAACCTGGTTCTGGCATTGTTTCACCTTTCACAATACTTTCGTATGTTTTAGCTCTACCCATTACATCATCAGATTTTACAGTTAAGATTTCTCTTAAAATACTAGACGCACCATATGCTTCTAATGCCCAAACTTCCATCTCACCAAAACGCTGACCACCAAATTGTGCTTTACCACCTAATGGTTGTTGTGTAATTAATGAATATGGTCCTATAGAACGAGCATGCATTTTATCTTCAATCATATGACCTAACTTAATCATATAAATGATACCAACCGTTGCTGGTTGATCAAAACGCTTACCTGTACCACCATCATATAAGTAAGTATGACCAAATCTTGGTACACTTGCTTTGTCTGTAATTTCATTAATCTGATCTAAAGATGCTCCATCAAAAATTGGTGTTGCATATTTAGTTCCTAATTTTTGACCTGCCCAACCAAGAACAGTTTCATAAATTTGACCAATGTTCATACGAGAAGGTACTCCTAACGGATTTAAAACAATATCTACTGGTGTACCATCTTCTAAGAAAGGCATATCTTCTGCTCTTACTATACGAGCAACAATACCTTTGTTACCATGACGTCCTGCCATCTTATCACCAACTTTTAGTTTACGCTTTTTAGCAATGTAAACCTTCGCTAGTTTTAAAATTCCTGCTGGTAACTCATCACCTACAGAAATTGTAAATTTTTGACGACGTAAAGATCCTTGTAAATCATTTACTTTAATCTTATAGTTATGAACTAATTCGCTTACAGAATCATTTAATTCTTTATCGGTAGTCCAAGAACCTGTTAAGTGTAAATAATCATCTACAGAGTTTAACATTTTAAGTGTATATTTTTTACCTTTTGGTAAAACTTCTTCACCTAAATCATTAAAAACACCTTGTGAAGTTTTTCCGCTAATAAATGTGAATAATTTTTCAATTAAAACATCTTTTAAAGCTTCAAACTTAGATACAAAAGAAGATTCTAATTTAGCAACTGCCTCTTTATCTCTTAATCTTTTGTTTTTATCTTTTACAGCTCTTCTAAATAACTTTTTATCAATTACTACACCTCTTAATGATGGCGAAGCTTTTAATGATGCATCTTTTACATCACCTGCTTTGTCTCCAAAAATAGCACGTAATAATTTTTCTTCTGGCGTTGGATCAGATTCTCCCTTTGGTGTAATTTTACCAATTAAGATATCACCTGGGTTAACTTCTGCTCCTATACGAATCATACCATTTTCATCTAAATCTTTAGTAGCCTCTTCAGATACGTTAGGAATATCATTAGTTAACTCTTCAGTTCCTAATTTTGTATCTCTAACATCTAAAGAATACTCATCAATATGAATAGATGTAAATATATCTTCACGAACAACTCTCTCAGAAATTACAATCGCATCCTCAAAGTTATACCCTTTCCAAGGCATAAAGGCTACTTTCATATTTCTACCTAAAGCTAATTCTCCTTTTTGTGTTGCATAACCTTCACAAAGTACTTGTCCTTCATTTACTCTATCACCTTTTTCTACAATAGGTTTTAGGTTAATGTTGGTACCTTGATTGGTTTTTCTAAATTTAATTAAGTTGTAAGAAATTTCATCAGACTCAAAACTTACTAGTTTTTCTTCTTCTGATCTATCATACTTAATAGTAATTTTATTTGCATCTACATAAGTAACAACACCTGCACCTTCTGCATTTATTAAGATACGAGAATCTTTAGCAACTCTTCGCTCTAAACCTGTTCCTACAATAGGAGACTCTGGTCTTAATAAAGGAACTGCTTGACGCATCATGTTCGATCCCATTAATGCACGGTTGGCATCATCATGCTCTAAAAACGGAATTAAAGATGCCGAAATTGAAGCAATTTGATTTGGAGCAACATCCATATAGTTAATCGCATCTGGATTTACTACTGGGAAATCTCCTTCTTCTCTTGCAATAACTCTATCTAAAACGATTTTTCCATCTTTTTTAAGCTCTAAATTAGATTGGGCAATTTTCATACCTTCTTCTTCTTCTGCACTTAAATAAATTGGCTCGTCAGAAGCAACTGAACCGTTGTCTACTTTTCTATATGGTGTTTCTATAAACCCTAAGTTATTCACTTTAGCAAATACTGCTAAAGAAGAAATTAAACCAATATTTGGTCCTTCAGGAGTTTCAATAGGACATAAACGTCCATAATGAGTATAGTGAACATCACGCACCTCGAAACCTGCTCTTTCTCTTGATAAACCACCTGGTCCTAAAGCAGATAATCTACGTTTATGAGTAATCTCTGCTAATGGATTGGTTTGATCCATAAATTGAGATAATTGGTTGGTACCAAAGAAAGAATTAATTACAGATGACAATGTTTTTGCATTGATCAAATCGATTGGTGTAAACACTTCGTTGTCACGTACATTCATACGTTCACGAATTGTTCTTGCCATACGAGCTAAACCAACACCAAATTGACCCGCTAATTGCTCGCCAACTGTTCTTACACGTCTGTTAGATAAATGATCAATATCATCTACTTCTGCTTTAGAATTTATTAATTCGATTAAATATTTAATAATCGTAATAATATCTAACTTCGTTAATACTTTTTGATCTATTGGTTCATTTAATTGAAGTTTAGTGTTCATTCTAAAACGACCAACTTCTCCTAAATTATAACGTTGTTCAGAAAAGAATAACTTATCAATAATACCTCTTGCAGTCTCCTCATCTGGCGGTTCTGCATTACGTAATTGTCTATAAATATGTTCTACAGCTTCTTTTTCAGAGTTTGTAGGATCTTTCTGTAACGTATTATGAATAATCGCATAGTCTGCCATATCGTTATCTTCTTTATGAAGTAAAACGGTTTTAGCACCTGCTTCTATAATTTCGTCAATATGTTCTTTTTCTAAGATTGTATCTCTATCAAAAATGATTTCGTTACGTTCTATCGAAACAACTTCTCCAGTATCTTCATCAACAAAATCTTCATGCCAAGTCTTTAAAACTCTAGCAGCCAATTTTCTACCTAATACTTTCTTTAAACCTGCTTTAGAAACCTTTACTTCTTCTGCAAGGTCAAAAATTTCTAAAATATCTTTATCTCTTTCAAAACCAATGGCTCTAAATAAAGTAGTAACAGGTAATTTTTTCTTTCTATCAATATAAGCATACATTACTTGATTGATATCGGTAGCAAATTCTATCCAAGAACCTTTAAAAGGAATTACTCTTGCAGAATATAATTTTGTACCGTTTGCATGGAAAGATTGCCCAAAAAATACACCAGGAGATCGATGTAATTGAGAAACCACCACACGCTCTGCACCATTGATTACAAAGGTACCAGAGTTTGTCATATAAGGGATTGTACCAAGATAAACATCTTGTACAATTGTTTCGAAATCTTCGTGTTCTGGATCTGTACAGTACAATTTAAGACGTGCTTTTAAGGGCACACTGTGTGTTAGACCTCTTTCAATACATTCTTGTATAGAATATCTTGGTGGATCTACAAAGTAATCTAAAAATTCTAAAACGAATTGATTTCTTGTATCTGTAATTGGAAAGTTATCCATGAAGGTTTTATACAAACCTTCTTCACCTCTTTCTTCTGCCTTAGTTTGAAGTTGGAAAAAGTCTTGGAAAGACTTTACCTGAATATCCAAAAAGTCTGGATATTCCTTTATCATTTGAGAAGTAGCGAAATTGATTCTTTCAGTAGTGTTTTTCGTTGCCAAAAGAGAATATTTTTTTGATTAAAATCTGAATTAAAATAAAGAACGAATATATACACAAAATGGTTTAGGACTAAAAACGGGTGTTTTTAGTACCTAAACCTAAATTTGTTTTTCCCGCTAAACCTATATCTAGTCGGGAGTATAAGCTTACTTAAGCTCTACTTCAGCTCCTGCTTCTTCTAAAGCTGCTTTAAGACCTTCAGCCTCATCTTTCGATACACCTTCTTTAACTGGTGCTGGTGCGCTATCTACAACACCTTTAGCTTCTTTTAAACCTAAACCAGTTAATTCTTTAACTAATTTTACTACTGCAAGCTTAGAACCACCTGCTGCTGTTAAAATTACGTCAAATTCAGTTTGTTCGTCTGAACCTCCTTCTGCACCACCTGCTGCTGGTCCTGCTACTGCTACTGCAGCTGCTGCTGGCTCAATACCATACTCATCTTTTAAGATAGTAGCTAATTCATTAACTTCTTTTACTGATAAGTTAACTAATTGTTCTGCGAAATCTTTTAATTCTGCCATTGTAATTGTTTTTAAAAATTTTGTTTATTATAGTTTATTTGTGCGCGTAATTATTTTTCAGATAAAGTCTTGATAATACCTGAAAGTGTTTGACCACCTGATTGTAATGCCGAAATAACATTCTTCGCTGGTGATTGTAATAAGCCAATGATTTCACCAATTAACTCTTCTCTAGATTTAATATCTACTAAAGCATCTAATTGATTATCTCCGATATATACAGATTCTTCTGCAAAGGCACCTTTTAAAATAGGTCTATCTTTGGTTTTCTTTCTGAATTCTTTGATTAATTTTGCTGGTGCATTTGCAGCCTCAGCAATCATCATTGATGTATTTCCTTTTAATACTGATGGTAAGTCTCCAAAATCTTTATCTGAAGCTTCCATTGCTTTTGCAAGCAAAGTATTTTTAACAACTGATAACTGAACATTTGCTTTAAAACATGCTCTACGTAAGTTAGAGGTAGTTTGTGCATCTAATCCAGAGATATCTGCTAAATATAACGTATTTGTTTCTGCTAATACCGTTGTTAAATCTTCTATTACTTGTGATTTTTCTTCTCTAGTCATGATTATAAGTTTTAACGTATTAAACAGCTTTTACATCAACTGCAATACTAGGACTCATTGTACTAGAAATAAAAACGCTCTTTACATACGTTCCTTTTGCTGTTGTTGGTTTCAATTTAATTATAGTTTGTATTAGCTCGTTTGCATTTTCTTCAATTTTCTTAGCATCAAAAGATACTTTTCCAATTGCTGCATGTACAATACCAGTTTTATCAACTTTAAAGTCAATTTTACCAGCTTTTACATCTGTTACAGCTTTTGCAACATCCATAGTTACTGTACCTGTTTTTGGGTTAGGCATTAAACCTCTTGGACCTAAAACTCTTCCTAAAGGACCTAATTTACCCATAACACTAGGCATTGTAATAATTACGTCTACGTCTGTCCAACCACCTTTAATTTTCTGAAGGTACTCATCTAAACCAACATAATCTGCACCAGCTGCAGTAGCTTCTGCTTCTTTATCTGGTGTTACTAATGCTAATACTTTTACATCTTTACCAGTACCATGAGGTAAAGTTACTACACCTCTTACCATTTGATTTGCTTTACGAGGATCTACTCCTAAACGTATTGCTAAATCTACTGATGCATCAAACTTTACATTGGTAATGTCTTTGACTAGCGCTGAAGCTGCTGCTAAATCATAAGATTTAGAGCTATCTACCTTTGCGTAAGCTTCTTTTTGCTTTTTTGTTAATTTTGCCATATTACTAATTTTTATAAAGTTTATGCTGGTGCATTACCTTTTACTGTTAATCCCATAGAACGTGCTGTACCTGCAATCATTCGCATTGCTGAAGAAATTTCAAAGGCATTTAAATCTACCATTTTATCTTCTGCAATTACTTTAATTTGATCCCAAGTAACTGATGCTACTTTCTTTCTGTTTGGTTCTCCTGAACCTTTTTTAATTTTGGCCGCTTCTAGTAACTGAACTGCTGCAGGAGGGGTTTTTACAAGAAAATCGAAAGATTTATCTTTAAAAACAGTTATAACAACAGGTAAAACTTTACCTTGTTTGTCTTGCGTTCTCGCATTAAACTGTTTACAAAACTCCATAATGTTAACACCAGCAGCTCCTAAAGCGGGTCCAACCGGCGGCGATGGATTCGCTGCGCCTCCCCTTACTTGTAACTTAACTACTTTACTAACTTCTTTTGCCATTTTAAAAATGTTTAATGATTTGTTTTAATTTTGGAAGCTTAAAAACAAATCGGTATTTGAATTGTAACAACTATATTTTTTCTACTTGCATGTAACTTAGCTCTAATGGTGTTTTTCTTCCAAAGATTTTTACCATTACTTCTAACTTACGTTTTTCTTCATTTACTTTTTCAATCGTTCCATCAAATCCATTAAAAGGACCATCTACAACTTTTACAGTTTCACCAATGCTAAACGGAATTGCAATACTTTCTTCTTGTACAGAAAGCTCATCAACCTTACCTAACATTCTATTTACTTCTGATTTACGCATTGGTACAGGCTCTCCACCTTTAGTTTCACCTAAAAAACCAATTACACCAGTTATTCCTTTTATAACGTGCGGTACTTCACCAGATAAATTTGCTTCAACCATAATGTAACCAGGAAAATAAACTCTTTCTCTGTTTACTTTTTTGCCGTCTCTAATTTGTACTACTTTTTCGGTAGGTACAATTACTTGACTAACAAAATCTGATAAGCCTAATCTAGAAATTTCATTTTCTATATAAGCTTTAACTTTATTTTCTTGTCCACCAATGGCTCTTACAACATACCATTTCATTACTGAATCAGTTGCCATAATTAATTAGATTTAAACATTCCAAAAAAGTTATCTAATCCTGTTTGAAAAACATAATCTATACCTGCAACTGCTAGTGCAAATACAATTGTAAAAACAGCTACAGTTACCGTTGTTTTTTGAGCATCTTCTTTAGATATCCAAGTCATGTGGTTACTTAACTCGTCAAAAGACTCTTTAATATATTGTATAAAGTTCATCTTACTATTATGTTTTTATTTGCACGGACGGAGAGATTCGAACTCCCGACACCTGGTTTTGGAAACCAGTGCTCTACCGCTGAACTACGCCCGTATTTATATTTCATTTATAAAGGCATCCCGAAAAAATCGGGATACCTTTTAAATTATAATTAGTAAACTAAAAGTTATTTTAGTCTAATAATTCAGTTACCTGACCTGCACCAACTGTTCTACCACCTTCACGGATAGCAAAACGTAAACCTACGTTTAATGCAATTGGTTGTAATAAATCAACTGTAATTGTTAAGTTATCTCCTGGCATTACCATTTCAACTCCTGAAGGCAAATTAATTGTACCTGTAACATCTGTAGTTCTTACATAGAACTGTGGACGATAGTTGTTATGGAATGGCGTGTGACGACCACCTTCTTCTTTCTTAAGAACATAAACCTCTGCTTTAAACTTAGCATGAGGAGTTACAGAACCTGGCTTACAGATTACCATACCTCTTTTAATATCTTCTTTTGCAATACCTCTTAATAAGATACCTGCATTATCTCCTGCTTCACCTCTATCTAAGATTTGACGGAACATTTCGATACCAGTAATAGTAGAAGTCATTTTTTCAGCTCCCATACCAATAATATCAACAACATCTCCTGTATTAGCAATACCAGTTTCGATACGACCTGTAGCTACAGTTCCACGACCAGTAATAGAAAATACATCCTCTACAGGCATTAAGAAATCTTTATCAACCTCTCTTAAAGGCTCTTCGATCCAAGCATCAACTTGGTTCATTAATTCTAATACAGTGTCAACCCATTTTTGCTCACCATTCAATGCTCCTAAAGCAGATCCTGAAACAACTGGTCCATTATCACCATCATACTCATAGAAAGAAAGTAATTCTCTTACTTCCATGTCTACTAATTCAAGTAACTCCTCATCATCAACCATGTCAACTTTGTTTAAGAAAACAACCATACGAGGAATACCAACCTGGCGTCCTAATAAGATGTGCTCTCTTGTCTGTGGCATTGGCCCGTCTGTAGCAGCAACAACTAATATAGCACCGTCCATTTGAGCAGCACCTGTTACCATGTTCTTTACATAATCGGCGTGACCTGGACAATCTACGTGTGCATAGTGACGATTTTGTGTTTGATATTCTACGTGTGAAGTATTAATTGTAATACCTCTCTCTTTTTCTTCTGGAGCATTATCAATCTGATCAAAAGATCTAGCTTCAGAGAATCCTGCATCAGCTAATACTTTAGTAATAGCCGCAGTTAAAGTTGTTTTACCGTGATCTACGTGTCCGATAGTACCAATGTTTAAGTGTGGTTTCGAACGGTCAAAAGTTCCTTTTGCCATAATTATTGATTTTTAATTCTTGTTTAAATATGTTTAGTGTCTAATAATACGTATCAATTGAGCCAGCGATGGGACTTGAACCCACGACCTCATCCCTACCAAGGATGCGCTCTACCAACTGAGCTACACCGGCCTGTTGATATTTATTTTGAGCGAAAGACCGGGTTCGAACCGGCGACATTCAGCTTGGAAGGCTGACGCTCTACCAACTGAGCTACTTTCGCAAATTGTAAATTGTGGGGAGAGCAGGATTCGAACCTGCGAAGACGTAGTCAACGGAGTTACAGTCCGTCCTCGTTGGCCGCTTGAGTATCTCCCCTTTAATTTACTATTTTAATGAACTTTTGTTTTTCTATTGAGCCGATGGAGGGACTCGAACCCACGACCTGCTGATTACAAATCAGCTGCTCTAGCCAGCTGAGCTACATCGGCTTTTGATGTAAAAAAACAACCCGCTATTTCTAACGGATTGCAAATGTATAAAGTTTTTTTATATTCTAAAACTTTTTATAAAAATATTTTCATTTTTTTTATCATTTTATGAAATTAAAGAGTCTCTATGTTTTTCTTTTGATCTCTTTAACTGTCTTTTTAAATTATCAACAGCAGCGTTTACGCCTTCTTCAAAGGTTTTTGTTTCTCTTTTAACTATTAATTCGTTACCAGGTATATTTATTTTAACCTCAGTAATTTTATTTTCTTTATCGCTTGTATTTTGAACTTTTAAAAAAACCTCTGCGTCTACTATTTTATCATGAAACTTTGTTAAAGCCGATACTTTGGTTTCTACAAACTCTATCAACTGACTATCTGCATTAAAATTTACCGATTGCGTGAACACTTTCATATCTTATTCTTTTTTATGGCTTCTAGGGTGCGCCTTGTTATACACTTTTTTTATAGCATCAAGACTATTATTGGTATAGACTTGAGTAGAGGCTAAAGAAGAATGCCCTAGCAACTCTTTAACCGAATTTAAATCTGCCCCTTCATTCAATAAATGTGTTGCAAAAGAATGCCTTAATATATGTGGGCTCTTCTTTTCTTTTGAGGAGACTCTACTAAAGTAAGAATTTATAACTCTGTACACAAGAGTTTCATATAATTTATTTCCTTTTTCAGTAATAAAAAGTGCAGTATCTGCTTTTGCATTCTCTTTTCTTAACAATAAGTAATTGTGTAAGCTACCAATTACAGAATCTAACAAAGGAATAAAACGCTCTTTATTTCTTTTTCCTAACACTTTTATTGTTTTACCTGATAAATTAACATCTGCCAACTCTATATTAATTAATTCAATTCTTCTAATACCTGTCGAATATAAAAGCTCTATAATCAATCGGTCTCTTAGAGCAACAAAATCATTTTTATCATTAAAATTAGTCATTACAGCGGCTATCTCTTTAACCGAAAAAGGTACTTGAACTTTCTTAGGAATCTTTAAAGCTTTGTGCTTTGCCAACGGACTACTTTCTATTTGCTCTGCTTTCATCAAAAAACGATAATACGATTTTAAAGAGCTTATTTTTCTATTAATGGTTCTGTTTGATATCTTAATACCCACTAAATGAACAATCCAACTTCTAACTTGACTGTAATGAACATCTAATAAGTTTTCTTGACTATAATTTGTGATTAAAAACTCTTTAAAAGACAACAAATCTTTTTTATATGCGGTTAAAGTATGCGATGAATACTTTTTTTCTGATGAAAGATACTCTAAGAATGCGTTGATCAAATTATAGTTATTTGTTGATAGCTGCTGTAAATTTACAAAATAATTAGAAAAAATAATCCAACTCTATTTCCATTGATTGTAAAACTATTTAATAAAGCAAAAGGTATTTATAAAAATTAACTAACTTCTAAAATCAGCACAAAAAAAAACTCGTATCAAATACATGATACGAGTTTAATATTTTGGATAGCTTTTGCTATATCCCGAAATAAATTCGGGATTAATTCAACTTACAATTTTTAGTGCGTCTGCGACTTCTAAAATCAGCACAAAAAAAACTCGCATCAAATACATGATACGAGTTTAATGTTTTGGATAGCTTTTGCTATATCCCGAAATAAATTCGGAATTAATTCAACTTACAATTTTTAGTGCGTCTGTGACTTCTAAAAATTGAGTTTCATTAACCTACTTCTTCTTGTGTTCTTAATCTTTGAACATATGAAGCTTTTATTCTTTGAGCTCTATTTGCTACAGATGGCTTTGTAAAGTTTTTTCTGTTACGTAGATTTTTCATTGTTTTCGTACGATCGAATTTTCTCTTGTAACGCTTTAAAGCTCTATCTATATTTTCTCCTTCTTTAATTGGTATAATTAACATAAGTTGGCACCTCCCTTCATAAGTATCTTTATATTTTGAATAGTTTTTAAACTATTTGTTTTATTTTTTGGTCTGCAAATGTAGTTATTAATTACGAATTACAAATTTTTAATTAAATTATTTTTAAGCCTAGTATTTGCGTTAGGGATTGAAACGGCATCCTTTTTTGTGTTTTTCAAAAAAGATACAGTGTAAAGCCCGACCTTTTTAGGTAACGCCCTTATACTTAAATAATAAAATTTACTGAAAGCTTTTTAACTCGTAGTTCTACTATTAGGTTGCTGGTTTATACTCTTTATTATCGATTACCATTTTTGCAATAATCTCTTTTAAAATCTCTGAAGTACCACCACCAATAGGCCCTAACCTACTATCTCTTAACAAGCGTGCCATTGGATACTCTTCCATATAACCGTAACCACCTAACAATTGCAATGCATCGTAGATAACCTCGTCTGCCATTTTTGTAGACAATAATTTAGACATACTTGCTTCTTTTACCACATAAGTACCCTGATCTAGTCTTTTGGCTATAGAATAGTTGTATTCTCTACACATATCTACTCTACTTGCCATCTCTGCGATTTTATGTCTTAATGCCTGAAATTTATCTAAAGATTTGCCAAAAGCAACTCTTTCTTGCATGTATTTTATTGCATAATCTACTGCATATTCTGCTCTGGCATGTGCGTTTACCCCCATTAACAAACGCTCTAAAGCAAAGTGCTGCATAATGTACGGAAACCCTTTTCCTTCTTCGCCCATTAAATTTTCTGCAGGAATTACTACGTTGTCAAAAGCAATTTCTCCGGTATCAGATGCTCTCCAACCTAGTTTGTCTAATTTGGTTGCAGAAATACCCGGAGTATCTCTATCAACAACAAAAATGCTTATTCCTTTGTATTTGTCTGAAGGATCTGTTTTTGCAGCAATGATTAAATAATCTGAATAAACTCCGTTTGTTATAAACGTTTTAGAACCATTTAAAACGTAAGTATCTCCTTTTTTAATTGCTGTAGATCGCATTCCTGCAACATCAGAACCACCAAATGGCTCTGTGATACATAAACACCCTATTTTTTCTCCGGTGACACTAGGTACCAAATATTTTTGTTTGATAGCCTCTGTACCCTCTTTATTTAAGTGCGTCATTGCTAAATACTCGTGCGCCCACATTGCAGCTGCAAATCCACAAGAGTTTATTTTCTGCATTTCTTCTAAAAAGATAATGGTATAAAAAAGATCTAAATCTAAACCTCCATAGGCTTCTGGAGTAGACAACCCAAAATAGCCCATTTCGCCAAATTTTTGCCAAATAAAACGATCTATTGTACCCGTTTTTTCCCACTTTTCTATATGAGGAACTACTTCTTTTTGTAAAAAATCTTTAAAACTTGCACGAAAAGCTTCGTGCTCTTCAGTAAAATACATACTGCTCATATTATAATACAGATTTATCTTGTTTATTTAGCCTCCAAATATAAGACTATTCTATGATACTTTTCTAAAGGAAAGCCTTCGATATTTTTTAATTCGTTGATATTTTGGAGTTCTGCAACCTCATCTCTGTAACTGAATATTTTTTTACACAACTCATAATCTATATATGGATTCTTAAGTAGTTCTTTAAATAAAACCGTATTTACGTTCTGTTTTACCAACGTTGGCTGAATGCTAATTTTAAAGACTTTTAAAACATTATCTGCAACATTTTTTTCTAAACCCCAAACTTCATAAAGTTGTTCTTCAAGAGAAAAACCCTGTAATTTAGAACGATACTTAATAATGCGTTCCGAGAAAGCAGGTCCTATTCCGTTTATACTTTGTAAATCTGTAGCCGTAGCATTATTTAAATCTGAAGTAGATATGGATGTTTTAGGCTTTTTAGTTTTAGTGTTTAAGGAGTTTGAAGACTTATTGCTGCCTTTTTGCTGCTGATGGTTACGAACTACCCAATCTGGAAATTTAAAGTAAATTGAAATAGCTGCTAATAGTGAATCTGACACTTGCGTTACTCGCTGAAATTCTGCTGCCGAATTGATGAATTTATTAGTTTTACGGAATGCAAAAAGACGGTCTATTTCATCTAAAGACATCCCTAATTGATGTCCTTTAAAATCTGTAATATAGTTAGGATTAAAAGGATAGATTTTAGGTTGCCTCTCTTTTAAAGCAACTGCTTTTAAACTGTCTATTTCTTTTTGAAATGCGACTAAAGTTTTAGAGGGAACAATTATTTCATCTGAAGAAAATCGAAAAGAAACAATAACAATCTGAACTGCAACAATAAGTATCATTAAAAAGAAAACCCCATTTCTTTGGCTTTTGTTATACCAGAAATGGGGTTTAAAAATGTTCATATTTTTTTATGCGCTAGCTTCTTTTTCTTCTTTGCCAGCTTTTATAGCAGACATGTATTTATTTAATTCTTCTTTAACTTTAGGTGCTAAAAGTATTAAACCAATCATGTTTGGCACCATCATAGCAAATACCATTGCATCAGAAAAACCAATTACAGAGCCTAGACTAGCCGCTGCACCGATTACAACAAAAATACAAAAGATTACTTTGTAAGCATATTCCATTTTTTTAGATCGACCAAAAAGATAAGACCAACCTTGAAAACCATAATAAGACCAAGAAATCATAGAACTAAATGCAAATAATACTACTGCAATAGTTAATACATAAGGAAACCAAGAAATAGCAGATTCAAAAGCTCCTGATGTTAATAAGATTGCTTGTGCATCATTTAAAGAAGCATTTTCTGCTGTTACATTTCCGGTAATAATTAAAACCAAAGCTGTCATAGTACAAACAACAACAGTATCTATAAAAGGCTCTAATAAAGCTACCATACCTTCACTTGCTGCATATTTAGTTTTTACTGCCGAATGCGCTATTGAAGCAGAACCAATACCTGCTTCGTTTGAAAAAGCTGCTCTTCTAAAACCCTGTATCATAACTCCGATAGCACCACCTGCAATTCCTTCTGGACTAAAAGCTCCATTAAAAATCTGAGAAAAAGCATCTCCAATCATATCGTAATTTGCAAAAATCACAAATAATGCAGCTGCTACATAAATTGCAACCATAAAAGGCACAATTTTATCAGTTACTTTGGCAATTTTTTTAATTCCTCCGATAATTACAATACCAACAAGAATAGACATCACCAAACCAAACAACCAACCTTTACCGTGTAAAACAGAAACTCCACCAACTGGCGTTGTAATGTTTTCTACTAATTGAAATGCTTGATTTACCTGAAACATATTCCCACCTCCAAAAGAACCACCAATTACAAAAATTGCAAATAAAGCGGCTAAAATTTTTCCTAAGGTTTTATTTTTTAATCCTTTTGTTAAGTAGTACATCGGACCACCGTAAACAGTACCATCTGCTTCAATATCTCTATATTTTACACCTAAGGTACATTCTACAAACTTAGAAGCCATTCCTAAAAAACCTGCTACAATCATCCAAAAGGTTGCACCAGCACCACCAATAGAAACTGCAATTGCAACTCCTGCAATATTACCCAAACCTACTGTTGCAGATAATGCTGCCGTTAAAGCCTGAAAGTGAGAAACCTCTCCTTGATGACCTTCTACTCTTATTGTATCAGGATTATCTCCTTCTTTTGTTTTAGACACATTGTTAGATACCTCTAAGCCTTTTTTACCATTGCCTTCTAACGCATCATATTTACCTCTAACAATATTAATTGAGGTAATAAAACCTTTAAAATTGATGAAATTAAAGTAAAATGTAAAGTATAAAGCTCCCAAAATTAACGGAAACAAAACCCAGTAAATGCTTACTGTATCTGTAAAAGGTATTTGATAAAAAATAATATCAACAAACCAACCTGTAGCATTTCCAAAAGCTTCATCGATTTTTTGATCTAAACCTTTTTCTTGAGCAAATGTTAAAAATGGTGTAACTAAAAATAGTAGTGATAGAAGTTTTTTATTCATAATAAAATTTAATTAGTTTATTTAGTAAGTCGCAATATCATAAAAAATTGCTCTTTTAACAAGTTTTAAGCGTAAAATCTATATTTTACAAACTGTTTCTCTTAAATCTTTGTAAATCTTCTTTAAAAGGTTTTGGATAAAACCCTAAAACAGTATTTGTTTTTGTTAAATTAAAACCTGTTTTTGCTGGTCTTGCCGCTTTTTGATTTAGATATTTAGTTGAAATTGGCTTTATAAAACTTGCATCTAATTCATAGACTTCTGCTATTTGATGGGCTATTTCATAAATACTTAACAACTGGTTTGATGAAATATTAAAAACACCTGTAGCTTTTTTATCCATGGCAAGTTTGCAAGCCATTGACAGATCTTCTACATAAGTTGGTGTTCTATACTGATCATCTACAATGGTTATTTCTTTTTTCTTTTCTAACATTTCTTTTACCCAAAGCACAATGTTATTTCTACTCATATCAAACACCTTGCCATACACTAAAATAGTTCTTAGAATAGTGTAATCTATATTTGATTTTTCTAAAACTTGTTCTGATTTTAATTTAGAAAGTCCGTAATAACTTAACGGATTTGGTGCATCTGTCTCTTTGTAATTACCTTGTTTACCATCAAAAATAAAATCTGTAGAAATATGCACCACATGTGCGTTTATTTTTTGTGAAGTTTCTGCCAACCATTTCACAACGGAAACATTTAAAACATCGCAAGCTTCTTTCTCTGACTCACAAGCATCTACTTGTGTCATTGCAGCTGTGTTAATAATATAGTTTGGTCTAATTTCGGTTAACGCATTTTTTAACTGATGTTCTTCTGTAATATCAATCGCTTTGTATTCAAAATCTTCTCTACCACTTCTATTAACCCCTCTAGAAAACCCGTATACCTGGTATTTTTCTTTCTCCTTTAACAACAATGCTAAAAGAGATTGCCCCAACAATCCGTTGCTTCCAGTTATAACTACTTTATTCATATGTAAATTTAATAATAGATGTTTGGATTGATTTTATTAAAAACTTAAAACAACTCTCTTAGTTTTATAATTTGTGCAGGCCTGCCTAAAACAATCAAATGAGAACCTTCAATCAGTTTGATATCTGCCTCTGGATTGATTACATAATCTTTATCAGGATTTCTAAAGCCAATTACAGTACAACCAGTCTGTCTTCTTAAATCTAAATCTAAAATAGTTTGGTTGATGTATTTTTTAGGTAAATCATCTACTGCAATTTCTTCTAAATTTGCGGTCGTTTCTCCCTCGATAGTCAACCGATCTACAAATTCTATAACATCTGGTGTGGTTACTAAAGACGCCATATGGTTTCCTCCTAATTTATCTGGCATAATAACATTGTCTGCTCCTGCAATTTTTAGTTTGCTGTAAGAGCTTTCATTAGAGGCCCTACTGATTACTTTACAGTTTTTATTTAATTGACTTGCCGTTAACACCACAAACAAATTATCTGCATCTGATGGCAAAGCGGTAATTAAAAATGAGGCATTTTCTATTCCTGCTTTTAGCAAAGTTTCATCTAAAGTGGCATCACCATCAATATTTAAAATCCCCTCAAAATCTAAACCTTCTATTCTTTCTTTATTTTTTTCTATTACCACAAATTTCTTGTTGTAATTGCTTAGCTTTAAGATAGCTTGCTTTCCATTTCTACCATAACCACAAACAATCGTATGGCCTTTTAAACGTTGTATTTGCTTCTCCACTTTTCTGTGTTTAAAATGTTCAAATAATTTACCGCTTACCAAATATTCTGAAAATGCAGAAACCGCATAACCAAAGACAGTAATACTGGTTAAAATTAAAAATATTGTAAAAACTTTTTCTTCTGAAGAAAAAGGTTGCAGCTCTCCAAAACCTACTGTTGTAACTGTAATAACAGTCATATATAACGCATCAACAAAGCTGTAATGCGAAAGTAACATGTAACCAATAGTACCAATAGCAATTATGGCTATTACCAAGGCTACAATTTTATTTATTTTCGACTTTAAAATTACCATATATTAGAGATCAAAAACCGAACTTCTTTTGGTGTAAATCATATCTTTTAACTTTAATACAAAGGCCATCGTTAAATACAATCCAAAAGACAAACCTGCAGTAAAAAAAGTGACATAAATAAAATACAAACGCACATTAGAGGCCTGCATCCCTAACCTATCTGCTAATCTAGAGAAAACACCAAACCCATTTCTTTCAAAAAAATGCCTTATTGAATCTATCAATTTATTGTATTTTAAATATAGGGCAAGATACTATTTATAGTTTTGATTGCAATAGTTTTTAGAACACAAATTTTAATTGAAGTACTTCTTAAAAGCTTCCTAAGAATCACATTTAAAATTGTTCTTTTTTTAAATTAGTATTGATTAACTTTGCTTTTTTCCAAAAAACAAGCACCTTTTGAAAGACCAAGAATACATTGAAGTTTACGGAGCAAGAGCTCATAACCTAAAGAATATTGATGTTAAAATTCCAAGAGAAAAACTAGTTGTAATTACTGGTTTAAGCGGTAGCGGTAAATCTTCTTTGGCTTTTGACACTATTTACGCAGAAGGTCAAAGACGTTATATTGAAACATTTTCTGCGTATGCACGTCAATTTTTAGGTGGCTTAGAAAGACCCGATGTAGATAAAATTGACGGTCTTTCGCCTGTAATTTCTATCGAACAAAAAACAACTAATAAAAGTCCGCGCTCTACAGTTGGTACCATCACAGAAATTTATGATTTTTTAAGGCTTCTTTTTGCAAGAGCTGCAGATGCTTATTCTTACAATACCAATCAAAAAATGGTAAGCTATTCTGATGAACAGATAAAAGAGCTAATCTTAAAAGATTTTGATGGAAAAAAAATAGCTGTTTTAGCTCCTTTAATCAAATCTAGAAAAGGGCATTACAGAGAACTTTTTGAGCAAATTTCTAAACAAGGTTTTGTAAGAGTTCGCGTAGACGGAGAAATCAAAGAGATTGAAAAAGGCATGAAGCTAGACCGTTACAAAACTCATGATATTGAAGTTGTAATTGATAGATTAGCCGTTAACAATTCCATAGAAAAAAGACTAGAAGAAACCATAAAAACTGCTTTGTATTCTGGCAATAACATTATGATGGTTATTGACATTGAAAACAATACACCGCGTTACTTTAGTAGAGAACTTATGTGTCCTACATCAGGAATTGCCTATCCAAACCCAGAACCAAATACATTTTCTTTCAATTCTCCTAAAGGTGCTTGCGATACTTGTAATGGATTGGGAATTACCAATGAAATCAATTTAAAAAAAGTACTTCCAGACGATACCATTTCTATAAAAAACGGCGGAATTGTTCCGCTTGGGGAACAAAAAAATAGTTGGATTTTTAAACAAATTCAAAACATTGCAGAACGCTATCAATTTAAGCTAACAGACCCAATAAAAGACATTCCAAAAGAAGCTTTAGACATTATTTTAAATGGTGGTAATGAGTCTTTTGAGATTGAATCTAAGGTTGTAGGTGTTAGAAGAAATTACAAAATAGATTTCGAGGGTATTGTAGCTTTTATAAACAATCAATACGACCATGCGGAAAGCACTTCTATAAAACGTTGGGCAAAAAACTTTATGGATGAAGTAACCTGTGGCACTTGTAACGGAAAACGCTTAAAAACAGCAGCACTTCACTTTAAAATTACTGATAAAAACATAAGTGATCTTGCACAAATGGATGTTGCAGAATTGGCAAATTGGTTTCAAAATATAGAACAAAAACTCTCTACAAAGCAACAAACAATTGCCACAGAAATTTTAAAAGAAATTAGAACTAGAATTCAGTTTTTACTTGATGTAGGATTGGATTACTTAACTTTAGACAGAACCTCTAAATCACTTTCTGGTGGCGAGGCACAAAGAATTCGTTTGGCAACCCAAATTGGCTCTCAGCTTGTGGGTGTATTGTATATTCTAGATGAACCTAGTATTGGTTTACATCAAAGAGACAATGAAAAATTAATAGATTCTTTGGTAAAACTTAGAGATATTGGCAACTCTGTTTTGGTGGTAGAACATGATGAAGACATGATGAAAATGGCCGATTTTGTTTTAGACATTGGCCCTGGCGCAGGAAAACACGGGGGAGAAATTGTAAGTATTGGCACCTACAATGAAATTATTAAAACAAAAACGCTAACCACAGATTACTTAACAGGTATTAAAAAGATTGAAGTTCCTAAAAAAAGACGCGAAGGAAATGGCAAAACCATCACCTTAAAAGGAGCCTCTGGCAACAATCTTAAAAATGTTTCTGTTACTTTTCCACTCGGGAAAATGATTTGTGTTACAGGTGTTTCTGGTAGTGGGAAATCTACCTTAATTAACGAAACCCTATACCCTATTTTAAACGCACATATTTATAGAGGTGTAAAAAAACCAATGCCTTACAAAAAAATTGAAGGCTTAGAAAATGTAGACAAAGTAATAGACATAGACCAGTCTCCTATTGGCAGAACACCTAGATCTAACCCAGCAACCTACACAAAAACTTTTGACGAAATTAGAAGTTTGTTTGCAAAAACACCAGAAGCAGCTATTAGAGGATACAAACCCGGACGCTTTTCTTTTAATGTAAAAGGTGGACGTTGCGAAACTTGCCAAGGTGGTGGTGTGCGAGTTATAGAAATGAACTTTTTGCCAGACGTACAAGTAGAATGCGAAACCTGTCAAGGAAAACGTTTTAATAGAGAAACACTAGAAATTAGATACAAAGGAAAATCTATTTCTGATGTATTAAATATGACCATTGAAGATGCTACTGATTTCTTTGAAATGATACCTAAAATTCATAGAAAATTAAAAACTATTAAAGATGTCGGCTTGGGTTATATAACACTGGGTCAGCAATCTACCACTCTTTCTGGTGGTGAAGCACAACGTATAAAATTGGCATCAGAATTATCTAAAAGAGATACAGGCAACACTTTCTATATTTTAGATGAACCTACAACAGGACTCCATTTTGAAGACATTAGAGTTTTAATGGAAGTCTTAAACAAATTAGCCAACAAAGGAAATACCGTTTTAATAATTGAACACAATTTAGATGTTGTAAAACTAGCAGATTATGTAATTGATGTTGGTATGGAAGGTGGTAAAAAAGGTGGCGAAATTTTAACAACAGGCACACCAGAAGAAATTGCCAAACATACAACGAGTTATACTGCAAAGTTTTTAAAGAAGTTGCTTTAATTAGAAAATTCAATTAAAAGAAGTAATTTAGCTAACTGCAATAAAAAAAAGAAAAAAATGACAAACGACGATAGAAAAATAAAAGAAAAACTACAACCAAAAACTTGGAACGAAATAAAAACAAACGACTCTTGGGCTATTTTTAAAATAATGGCCGAATTTGTTGAAGGATATGAAAAACTGAGTAAAATTGGTCCTTGTGTTTCTATTTTTGGCTCTGCAAGAACAAAACCAGATCATCCATACTACAAACTAGCAGAAGAAGTTGCATTTAAATTGACTCAAAATGGTTATGGTGTAATTACAGGTGGTGGACCCGGAATTATGGAAGCTGGTAACAAAGGTGCCAACCGAGGAAAAGGAACTTCTGTAGGTTTAAACATCGATTTGCCTTTTGAGCAACATGACAATCCTTGGATAGATCCAGGTAAAAGTTTAGATTTTGACTACTTTTTTGTTAGAAAAGTAATGTTTGTTAAATACTCTCAAGGTTTTGTAGTAATGCCAGGTGGTTTTGGCACTATGGATGAACTTTTTGAAGCGATTACCTTAATTCAAACGAATAAAATAGGGCGTTTTCCGATTATTTTAGTTGGCACAAAATTTTGGGGCGGTTTGTTAGATTGGATTAAAAACACCCTTTTAGAAGAAGGTAACATCTCTGAAAAAGACTTGAACCTTTTTAGAGTTGTAGATACTGCTGATGAAGCAATAGATCACTTAAATAAATTCTACGCCAAGTATCAATTAAAACCAAACTTTTAAGAATACGATTAATAACACGATAGATAAATCAGAAATAAAATAAAAATTAAAAAATTGAAAAGACGTTATTACATATTTACAATATGCTTACTAGCGTCTTTTTTTTGTTATTCTCAACAAAATGAAATTCAAATAAAAGCCGTATTAGACACAACAAAAGAGACGCTAAAAATACAGCAAGAAATTATTTTTTACAACACTTCAGATACTGTACTAAATAAAATATACCTTCATAATTGGGTAAATAGTTATCGAGATAGAAAAACCCCCTTATCTAAACGATTAATTAAAGATTTTAAAAAAGACCTTTACTTTGCCAAAGAAAAAGAACTTGGCTCATCAACAATAGTTAGTCTTTCTGTAAATTTTGAAACTGCTACTTTTAACGAATTAAAGGAACAACCTGATATTATAGAAATACTTCTTGATAAACCCCTTTTACCAAAAAAAGAAGTTAAAATAGCTGCAACCTATATTGTAAAAATACCAAATGCACGTTTTACCAAATACGGCAAGACAAAAAATGGCTATCATTTAAGATATTGGTACCTAACACCTGCTATTTACAAAAATGGCTGGCAGTTGATGAGTAACTTAAACTTAGATGATTTACATGAAAAGAATAGTAATTTTAAAATAGAAATAGACTTACCAAAAGAGTATGTCTTAGAATCTAACCTCTATCAATATAAAAACCATAAAGAAACAAAGAAAAATTACTATTTAGTAGGTAAAAATAAGACAGACATAATTTTAAGCATCAACAAAGAAGCAAAATTAAAATCATATAAAACGGATAGAATTAACGTTTATTCAGACATAATTCCCAATGATTTAAACAAAAAAATAAGCACCAGTATTTTAAATAGAGAATTACATTTTATTGAAAAGTATCTAGGGAAATACCCTCATTTAGAAATTTATATCGATAAAGTAACCCAAAGTAAAAATCCGATTTATGGTTTAAATCAACTACCTGACTTTATAAGTCCTTTTTCAGAAAATTTTAAGTGGGAGATTACGATGTTTAAAGCATTAACAAAAAGGTACTTAGAAAACACAATACTTATCAATAAAAGAAAAGATTACTGGATAATCGATGCAATTCAAAATTATTTAATGATTGAGTATATTGAAACTTATTACCCAGAAATTAAACTTTTAGGAAAAGCCTCAAAAATATGGCCATTAAAAACTTTTAATTTTTCAAAATTAAAATTTAATGACAAATATCCATTTGTATATCAGTTTACTGCACGTAAGTTTTTAGATCAAGCATTAAACACCTCTGCAGACTCTTTATCTAACTTTAATAGAAAAATAATTAGCAAATACAAGGCTGGTCTTGGTTTTCGCTTCTTAAAAGGATATTTAGGAGATAGTATTTTAAACAATACTATTAAAGAGTTTTATCAAAAAAATAATTTAAAAATAACAGATAGCAATCAGTTTCAAAAATTATTAGCAAGCAAAACAACAAAAAAATTAGACTGGTTTTTTAATGATTACATTAAAACAAATAAAAAAATAGACCACACAATTACAACAGTTTTAAGTGAAAAAGACAGTTTTGCAGTAACTGTAAAAAATAAAAGAAATAGCACAACTCCGGTTGCCATTTACGCTTTAAAAGAAGACGAAATTATACATAAAAAATGGGTTTCAAACATCGATAGCACTAAAGTGATTAAATTCAAAAAAGACAACTATGATACTTTTGTTTTAAATTATGAAAACTTATACCCAGAATTAAACACCCTAAATAATTGGAAAAAAATTGATAAGAAAATACTGAACAAACCTTTAAAATTATCATTCCTAAAAGACGTAAGTTCTCCTAAATACAATCAACTATTTTACCAACCAAATATTGATTATAATTTTTATAACGGTTTAATATTAGGCTTACAAATACATAACAAACCATTTATTAAAAGAAATTTCGATTTTAATATCGCCCCTTACTACGCAACAAAAAGTAATACTGTTATTGGGCAATTTGCAGTAAATTACAATCAATTTTTCGAGAAAACTAAAATCTATAAAACTACTTACGGCCTTGTTGGTGGCACCTCTGATTACGCACCAAATCTATCTTACAAATCTTTAACACCTTACGTGAATGTTATTTTTAAAAGAAAAAGCTTAAGAGACGCAACATCAGAGTTTTTAACTGCAAAATTAATTCATATCGATAAAGAAGTTGCCCCAAATATCCTTAAGACAGAAAGAGATAATTATAGCATACTTAGCTTAAGCTACAACTATAGCAACCCAGATATTATTAAAGAATTTAGGTATAAGATTAGTACAGAATTTGCTAAAAACTTTTCTAAAGCAGCACTAGATCTTAGATTTAGATCACTTACATCTACTGATACACAACTAGATTTTAGATTTTTTGCAGGAGTATTTTTTAACAATAACACTACAGATGATTATTTTAGTTTTGGCCTAGACAGAAGTAATGATTATTTATTTGAATTGAATTACCTGGGTAGATCTGAAAGTACTGGTTTTTTTAGCCAACAATTTGTAATTACCGAAGGTGGTTTTAAATCAATATTACCAGTAAGATTTGCAAATCAATTTATGGCTTCTAACAATTCGAGTATCGGCTTATGGAAATGGGTAGAATTTTACAATGATGTTGCTTTTCTTAAAAATAAAAACAGCCCTATTTATTTTGCTTATGAAAACGGAATTCGATTTAATTTTGTACATGAAATTTTCGAAATTTATTTTCCTTTATACTCTAATAATGGCTGGGAAGTAGCACAAGAAAGATACCCTCAAAAAATACGCTTTTCTATTTCTTCGGATGTAAAATCTATTTATAATTTTTTTAGGCGTGGATTGTTCTAAAAACAACAAAAATAACCAATAGCATTCGTTTTTATTAAACAATCATCAATAAAAGTGAATTATTTAGCGTTATTATTATTAAATTCTTAATAAATTTTTATATTTTTAAATATCAACTAAAAAAACTATATTTGCATTCTATAAAAATCGAATAAAGATGCTGCCAAAAACACCTCCTAAAAACAAACAAAAACTTTCTTTCGAAGATTTTAAAGCTGAAGTTTTAAATGACTATAAAATTGCTAAAATTAGTAGAGAGTGTAGTTTATTAGGCAGAAGAGAGGTTTTAACAGGAAAAGCAAAGTTTGGTATTTTTGGAGATGGTAAAGAAGTTCCTCAATTAGCCATGGCTAAAGCTTTTAAAAAAGGTGATTTTAGGTCTGGTTACTATAGAGATCAAACTTTTATGATGGCCATTGGAGAGCTTACGGCTCAGCAATTTTTTGCAGGGCTGTATGCACACACTAACATTGAAGCAGATCCAATGTCTGCAGGAAGACAAATGGGTGGTCATTTTGCTACTCATAGTTTACATGATGATGGCACTTGGAAAGATTTAACAAAACAATACAATTCAAGCTCAGATATTTCTCCCACCGCAGGTCAAATGCCACGTTTATTAGGATTAGCACAAGCTTCAAAAATATATAGAAACGAAAAAAGTGTTCAGCACAAAGCTACCTTTTCAAAAAACGGAAACGAAATTGCTTGGGGAACAATTGGCAACGCAAGTACTAGTGAAGGCTTGTTTTTTGAAACCATAAACGCTGCAGGAGTCTTACAAGTACCAATGTTAATGAGCGTTTGGGATGATGAATACGGTATTTCTGTTCACGCAAAACATCAAACAACAAAAGAAAGTATTTCAGAAATTTTAAAAGGTTTTCAAAGAGATCAAAATAATAATGGATATGAGATATTTGTTGTAAACGGTTGGGATTACACCCAATTAATTGATGTTTATAACAAAGCTGCTAAAATAGCAAGAGAAGAACACGTACCAATTTTAGTACATGTAAAAGAATTAACGCAACCACAAGGCCACTCTACTTCTGGCTCTCATGAAAGATATAAAGACAAAGAACGCTTACTTTGGGAAAAGGAACATGATTGCCTATCTAAAATGAGAAAGTGGATTTTAGATTTTGAATTGACAACTAAAGATGGTGATGTATTAAGAATTGTTGACAAAGAGGAAGAAATCATCATTTTAGAAAAAGAAGCAAAAAAAGAGGTAATTAATGCAAAAAGAAATGCTTGGAATGCCTTTATAGATGAAATTAAAGCCGAAGTAACAACAGCTTCTAAACTATTAGAAAAGATTGCCAATATTAGCAAAAACGGCAACTTTATTTCTAAACTAAACAAAGACTTAAACTTAATTGTAGAGCCTAGTAGAAAAGATATTTTATCTGCAACCAGAAAGACACTAAGATACATTAAAGATGAAAACTTTGCTGAGAAAATTGTTTTGCAAAATTTTATAAAAAAAGCATTAGAGGTAGCTACTGAAAAATTTTCATCAAAACTATATAGCGAATCAGAATTTAGAGCAACTAATGTTGCTGATAAAAAACCAATATACGCTCAGAATAAATCTTTGGTAGATGCCAGAATTATAATGAGAGATAATTTTGACGCGCTATTAAAAAAATATCCTGAAGTTGTTATTTTTGGAGAAGATGCTGGCTTTATTGGTGATGTTAACCAAGGCCTAGAAGGACTTCAAGAAAAATATGGTGATATACGTGTTTCGGATACAGGAATAAGAGAAGCAACCATTATAGGACAAGGTATAGGGTTAGCAATGAGAGGCTTAAGGCCAATTGCAGAAATTCAATACTTAGACTACCTCTTGTATGCACTACAAATTATGAGTGATGATTTAGCAACGCTACAATACAGAACATTCGGCAAGCAAAAGGCACCTTTAATTATTAGAACTCGTGGTCATCGTTTAGAAGGTATTTGGCATGCCGGCTCTCCTATGGGCGGCATCATAAATAATGTAAGAGGCATACATGTTTTAGTACCAAGAAACATGACAAAAGCAGCAGGATTTTACAATACTCTTTTAGAAGGAGATGAACCTGCCCTTGTCATAGAATGTTTAAATGGGTATCGCTTAAAAGAAGAACTACCAACAAATTTAGGCGAATTTAAAAACCCAATTGGTGTTGTCGAAACTATTAAAGAAGGTACCGATTTAACGGTTGTTTCTTACGGATCTACTTTAAGAATTGTAGAAGAAGTTGCCAAAGAATTACAAGAAGTAAATATTGATATCGAAATAATAGACGCGCAAAGTTTACTGCCTTTTGATATAAATCAAGATTGTGTAAAAAGCGTTTCAAAAACAAATAAATTATTAATTATCGATGAAGATGTTCCTGGTGGTGCCTCTGCATATTTACTTCAAGAAATTGTAGAAAAGCAGAATGCTTACATGTATTTAGATAGCAAACCAGCAACACTAACTGCAAAACAACATAGAACAGCATACGGAACCGATGGCGATTATTTTTCTAAGCCTTCTGCAGAAGATATTTTTGAAAAAATATATGAAATCATGCACGAGGCAAATCCAAAGAAATATACTAGTTTATACTAATAACACAAATCACAAACAATTTAAAAGCTCAAAAATCTATGATTTTTGAGCTTTTATATTTTAACATACCTATTAGATTAGTATCCTGAAATTTTTAATATTTTAGTGTCTTCTAATCTCAACAAAGCATTCCATGAAAAAACAATTCTTTTTACCTCTTATAATCTTAATTTTTTATGCATGTTCTCCTCAGAATGGTAAAATGCTAAAAAATCAAAAAACAGCAACGACAGCAACTGCGAAAAAAAGCAAGCAAAAAAAATATTCTGATTTTGTAAAAAAAGACACAAAAACAGATGACGGTTTGTTTAAGGTTCATGAAAATAAAAACACTTTCTTATATGAAATACCAAAAAAACTCCTCAACAAAGAAATGTTACTGGTCACAAGAATTAAAGAATTACCGGCAGATTTAGGAGGTGGCTATGTTAATGCAGGATCTAAAGTAAATACCCAAGTAATTGTTTGGGAGTCTTTTAAAAACAAAATTCTTTTAAAAGTAAAATCTTACAATGCAATTGCAAACGATTCTTTACCAATATATAAATCTGTAACAGCCAACAACTTAGAACCGGTAATTTATGCATTTGATGTAGAGACTCAAAATCAAGATTCTACAGCTGTATTAATAGATGTTACAAAATTATTTTCTACAGATGTAAAAGCCATCTCAGGCTTACCTTCGTATTTTAGAAGCACCTACAAAGTAAGAAAATTAGACCCTTCTAGAAGTTTTATAAACACTATAAAAAGTTACCCAGAAAATATAGAAGTAATTCAAGATTTCTCTTTTGATGCAGATGCGCCTCCAAGTAACACAAGCACAAATACCATAACAATGCGCATCAATCAATCTATGATTTTATTACCAGAAAACCCAATGATGCCCAGAGTGCATGATAAAAGAGTTGGTTATTTTTCTATTGAAAATACAGATTACAGTTCTGAAGCTTTAAAAGCTGATAACAAAAGATACATTAGACGCTGGCGATTAGAACCAAAAGATTGGAACGCTTATAATAATGGAGAATTGGTAGAACCCGTGAAGCCAATTGTATATTATTTAGATCCTGCTACACCAAAAAAACTAAGAAAATATATACAACAAGGAGTAAATGACTGGCAGAAAGTTTTTGAAACAGCTGGATTTAAAAATGCGATAATGGCAAAAATGCCACCAACTGCAGAAGAAGATCCAGAATTTAGTATGGAAGACATTCGCTACTCCTCTATTAGATATGTGGCAAGTACCACAAGAAATGCTACTGGACCAAGTGTATCTGACCCAAGAACTGGTGAGATTTTAGAAAGTGACATTATTTGGTATCACAACCACTTGCGTTCATACAGAAATAGATATTTATTAGAAACTGGTGCTGCAAATCCTTCTGCTAGAACTTTAGATACACCAGATGAAGAAATTGGAGAAATGATGCGAATGGTAATTGCACATGAAGTTGGGCACGCACTAGGACTACCTCATAACATGGCAGCAAGCTTTGCTTATGACACCGAAGATTTACGAAACGGAGAATTTACACAAAAAAACGGAATTGCAGCAACAATAATGGATTATGCAAGGTATAATTATGTGGCACAACCAGGTGATAAAAACATTCGTTTTATCAGACAATTAGGCCCTTATGACCATTATGCCATTAATTGGGGATACCGATTACTACCAAATATAAAAACACCACAAGAAGAAATTGCTACATTAGACAACTGGATTGAAGCAAGAGCGGACAACCCAATATATAGATTTGGTGGACAACGTTTTGATCCTTCTGCACAAACGGAAGGTATTGGAAACAACCAAATTAAATCTAGTACATATGGAATTAAAAACCTAAAAATAGTAGCTAAAAACTTACCAAATTGGACTTCCTCTAAAACCAATAATTACGAAGATTTAGAGGAACTGTATGGCGAATTATTAAGTGTCTGGGGAAGATACGCCGGACACGTAGCTGGTAATATTAGTGGAGTTTATGAATTCAATAAAAAACCTACACAACAGGGCAATGTTTACGTACCTGTTTCAAAAGTAAAACAACAAACGTCTTTAAATTGGTTGCATAAAAATGTTTTTGAAACACAAACCTGGTTAATAGATAAAAACATTCTAAATAAAATAAATGAAAGCGGCTATACTGATAAATTAGGGAGCTATCAAAATAGAGTTTTAGGAGGTATTTTAAATTACAAAAACTTAAAAAGAAGTATTGATGCTGAAGTGATTCAAACAAACAACTACGCTACCACAGAAATGATCTCTGACCTGCGAAAAGGTATTTTTTCTGAAATAAACGGCAGTAAAAATGTAGATGTTTTTAGAAGGAATTTGCAAAAATATTTTGTTAGAAAATTAGCTAGTTTAATGAATGACAAGCTTGCAAGTACTTCTGATATAAGCGCTATTGCAAGAGGAGAACTAACCGTTTTAAAAGATAACTTACAAAGAGCTAGCAAAAGAAAGTTAAATAAAATTACAGCATACCACTACAAAGATCTTCTAGAAATAATAGACACTGTTCTAGAACCATAATTGTTTCTTTTAAAAGTCCTTAAATTAATTTTTAAGGACTTTTTTTTTAAAAAAAACTATCTTTCTAAAACCTTCAAACCAATAGCACACGCTAAACATCTTTTTGGTGTGCAATAATTATTTTTAAGCTCTAATAGAGCTTGTGTATCAAATGCATTTTTAACAACCATATTAAGCGCTGAAAACTTAGAAATAATGTTATTTTTTTCTGGTTTTATTTTTTGCAAAAGTGTTAAGAAAAAATCTTCATCAACAGCTCCTTTAGATTTTTGATACAAAAATTTTATTGGAATTATAGTATTTATAATTAAGAGGTCTATAAACGATTTGGTTAATTTTTTTGATGATAATTTTGAGTTTGACTCAAAACTGTAATGTGTTTTCCAAAATAAAGGAACTGAAGTTGAAAAAGTAGTGTAAAAGTCTTCTACAGTATCGATTTCCATTATTTTTGAAAATAAATTTTGCTGAACATTATATAACGAAACCAATTGCGCTATTCGAATTGTTGGAAAATTATTTGGCCGCATTCTAAAAAATGAAAACAGGTTGCTAGAAATTGGCTCTAATTGATATTTGTGTTTTAAATAATTGTACTCTTTTTTTAATGTTAAATAATACTCATCTTCAATTGATTGCTCTAAAAAGCCCGCCTGACCAAACAATAATGCAGAAAACTGATGTTGATTAAAACTTACTTTCTGAATGATTGAAAAATCTATAGACTGCGCTAATCTTAAAAAAGCTTCTTGATTTATTTTTAACCCAAAGTTTTTAGCTAATAATTGAAATAAAACAGCTTCAAAATTATGGGTCTCCCTCATAAGCAAAGTATTAATTTGATCAGACTTTCTTTCTAACCTCTCAAAAAACAACCGCTCTTTCCAATTATTTAAAATAAAAGAATCGATATTATTTATTTCTTTTTCACATAAAATCCAACGAGATTCTGTTGTAAATAAATTCCGATAGTTGTTTAACGCAGATGAAAGAATACAATCTTGCAAAACTAAAACGGGTATAGGCAGATTGTTTTTCATAAAAATAGCAACATCATTAAACCAGACAACATGTAAAATGGTGGCATCATAATTTTTATCGGTTTCATGATGATGTTGATACCAATCTGATGCATGTAAATGAATTTCCACATTACCAACCCAATATTGATTCTCTATGATTATTTCTGAGTTTAAGAAATCTGGTCCTGAATTTAAATTATGTATGCCAGGTTTTACAACAACAAGCGACTCTTTATTGGTAGTTTGCAGGTTTTTAATAGACAATAACTGGTATTGCCATACATAATGAAGAAATTCTTCATTCATAGTTTTTTCTTAAAGATACAAAAAAATAAAAGCAATGTAAAAATTACCAGCTTCTTAACTAAACCATCAAAATAATGCATTATTTTTGCAACAAATTATACCAATGAATATTATTGATAGTCTTAAATGGCGCTATGCTGTTAAAAAATTTGACTCAGAAAAACAACTTTCAGAAACCAAAGTAAACACCTTAAAAGAAGCGTTTAACTTAACAGCTACTTCATACGGATTACAACCTTTAAAATTAGTTGTAGTTAAAAATAAAGAACTGCAAAAAAAGTTAGTTGCGCATTCTTGGAATCAGAAACAAATAGAGCAAGCATCTCATGTATTAGTAATTTGTATACCTAAAAATTACACCTCAAAAGAAGTAGAAAACTATTTTAACTTGGCTCAAAAAATAAGAAAAACTCCTACAGAAGTTACCAAACCTTTTCAAGAGTTTTTAACCAAAGAAATTGATAGTAAAACACAGGACGAATTATTTTTATGGAACAAAAACCAAGCATATATTGCCCTTGGCAACTTAATGACTGTTTGTGCTGTAGAAAAAATAGATGCCTGCCCGATGGAAGGCTTTATTGCTGAAAAATATGAAGAAGTACTAAATTTAACCGAGCAAAACTTATCTGCAATCTTAGTATTACCTGTAGGTATTAGAGCAAATGATTGCTATATGAAAGATTTAAACAAGGTTCGAAAAGAAGTATCAGAAGTTGTTTTAGAAATTAACTAAAACCTAATGTTTTAAAAAATATAGAATGAGTGAAGCAGTAAGAAAACTAGCCCCTAAAAGTGTTTGGAATCATTTTGCAGATTTAAATGCAGTACCAAGACCTTCTAAAAAGGAAGAGCGAATTATTGATTTTATGGTGCAATTTGGAAAAAAATTACAACTAGAAACCTTTGTAGACAAGGTAGGAAATGTAATTATTAAAAAGCCAGCAACAAACGGTTTAGAAAATCGAAAAGCAGTGGTACTCCAGAGCCATTTAGATATGGTGCATCAAAAAAACACAGATACTGTATTTGATTTTGATACCCAAGGTATTAAAATGCTAGTAGATGGAGATTGGGTTACTGCTGACGGAACCACTTTAGGGGCTGATAACGGATTAGGTGTTGCGGCTATTATGGCTGTATTATCTTCTGATGAGATAGCGCATCCTGATATCGAGGCGCTTTTTACCATTGACGAAGAAACTGGCATGACTGGTGCCATGGGTTTAGAAGGCGGCATATTAAACGGAGAAATTCTTTTAAACCTAGATACAGAGGAAGATAATGAAATTGGCATTGGTTGTGCTGGTGGTTTAGATGTTACAGCTATTAGAAGCTATAAAAACGAAGAAACTCCTTCAAAATCAATCGCCTATAAAATTTCTGTTAAAGGACTAAACGGAGGTCATTCTGGCATGGATATTCATAAAGGATTAGGAAATGCCAATAAAATTATGAACCGATTATTATTTGATGGTTTCACAAATTTTGGCTTACGAATATCTGAAATAAACGGAGGTAGTTTACGCAACGCAATACCAAGAGAAAGCAGTGCAATAATTACTGTTGATTCCATTTCTAACGAGGCATTTTTATTAGAAACCAAATTACTTATTAACAATATTAAAGAGGAGTTTTTAACAACCGAACCAAGTTTAAATATTGTAATATCTGAAACAGATATGCCTAAAAAAGTAATGGAACTAGGCGTGCAAGAAGGTTTCTTAAAATCGATGTACACAGCTTTAAACGGTGTTTATAGAATGAGTCCTACTATTACCGATCTGGTAGAAACGTCAAATAATATTGCAAAAGTTGTTTTAAAAAACGAAGTAATAAAAATAAGTTGCTTAACAAGATCGTCTTCAGAAAGCAATAAATTAGACCTTAGCAATGCTTTAAAAGCTGCTTTTGAACTTTCTGGTTTTGACGTTACTTTTTCTGGTGAATATCCGGGTTGGCAACCCAATGTAAAATCAGCAATTTTAGATGTTGCAGAAAACCTATACACTGCAATCAACAAAGAGAAACCTCATGTAGCTGCATGTCATGCAGGACTTGAGTGTGGTATACTTGGTCAAAACTACCCTAAAATGGATATGATTTCTTTTGGACCAACAATTCTAGGAGCACACTCGCCAGATGAAAAAGCAAGTATTTCATCAACAATAAAGTTTTTTAGCTTCTTAAAAGAAATTCTAAAAAACATCCCCCAAAAATAAATTTTAAGTTTTCTAAAATCAAAACTAGATGAAATTTTAGAAAACACAATCACTTAAAAAAAAGAGAAAAATCAGTTATAAAGAAGTAAGATTTACATTTTTGTTAACATCTTTCATTTTATTAAAAGATAAAAAAATGTAATTTTACTTCGAATTGAGATCACAATTTATCATGGGGAAAATAATTGCTATTGCAAATCAAAAAGGAGGTGTTGGTAAAACAACTACAAGTATAAATTTAGCTGCTGCTCTTGGGGTTTTAGAGAAAAAAGTACTGTTAATCGATGCAGATCCACAAGCAAATGCTTCGTCTGGTTTGGGTATTAATGTAGACGATTTAACACTTGGCACTTACCAAGTGCTAGAGCATACAATTACAGCTAAAGAAGCTATTGTAAAAACAAGCTCACCAAATGTAGATATTATTCCTGCTCATATAGATTTAGTTGCTATTGAAATTGAATTGGTAGACAAGCAAGATCGAGAATATATGCTAAAAAAAGCCTTGATAGATTTAAAAGGTAACTATGACTATATTTTGATAGATTGCGCACCATCACTTGGATTAATTACCTTAAACTCTTTGGTTGCTGCAGATGCGGTTATCATACCTATTCAATGTGAATATTTTGCTTTAGAAGGTTTGGGTAAATTACTAAACACCATCAAAAGTGTTCAAAACATTCATAACAAAGAACTAGATATCGAAGGGCTTTTATTAACAATGTTTGATTCTCGTTTAAGACTATCAAACCAAGTTGTTGATGAAGTAAGAAAACATTTTTCTAGCATGGTTTTTGATACAATTATTAGAAGAAACACACGCTTAGGAGAAGCACCAAGTTATGGCGAAAGTATAATAGCGTATGATGCTACAAGTAAAGGGGCTATAAATTATATAAATTTAGCCCAAGAACTATTAAAAAAGAATTCTTAATATGGCAAAAGCAACTAAAAAACAGGCTTTAGGAAGAGGATTATCTGCTTTGTTGCAAGAATCTTCTGCTGTAATTTCTGCTGCCGATAAAAATGCAGATAAATTAGTAGGTAATATTATTGAAATAGATTTAGATTTAATTGAAGTAAACCCTTATCAACCAAGAACATATTTCGATGAAAACGCTCTTAAAGAATTAGCTGGCTCTATAAAAGAACTTGGTGTAATACAACCTATAACAGTAAGAAAAATAGAGGCTAATAAGTTTCAACTAGTTTCAGGAGAAAGACGTTTTAGAGCTTCTAAATTAATAGATAACAAAACAATACCGGCTTATATTAGACTTGCCAACGATCAAGAAATGCTAGAAATGGCCTTGGTAGAAAATATTCAACGTAAAAACTTAGATCCGATAGAAGTAGCTTTATCTTATCAACGATTAATAGATGAAATAAAGCTAACTCAAGAAAATTTAAGTATTAGAGTTGGTAAAAAAAGATCTACCGTTACCAATTATTTGCGTTTGTTAAAATTAGACCCAATTTTACAGACTGGTATGCGAGATGGTTTTATATCTATGGGACATGGTAGAGCAATGATTAATGTAGAAAACACAGAAGATCAGCTTGCTATTTATGAAAAAATTTTAAGAGATAAATTATCTGTAAGACAAACAGAAGATTTTGTAAAAAACTTAAAATCGAAATCTACCCCTAAGCCAAAGAAAAAACAAGTGCCTAGCTACATAAAAAACAGCTTAAAAGAAATAAGCGAGTTTGTAGGTCATAAGGTAGATGTTAGTGTTAGCAGCAATGGAAAAGGAAAAATATCAATTCCCTTTCATTCTGAAGAGGACTTTAACCGACTAAAAAATTTATTAAAATAAGTGCCCTTTAAAAAATACATATACCTCTGTTTTTTTACTTTATTGAGTGCTAGTATTTTTGCACAGAAAGATTCTCTTGCGGTAAATAAAAATGAAACTCTAAAAATAATCCCTCAAGAAAAAGGAGGCGTTTATGATGCTTTAGCACCATCTAAAGCGGCATTTTATTCTGCAATTTTTCCGGGAATGGGACAAGTTTACAATAAAAAATATTGGAAAACACCAATTGTTTGGGGCGCACTAGGTACAAGTATTTATTATTATTTAGACAATAACAAAGAATATAAAAAATATAGAACTGCATATAAGTTAAGAAAAAACAATCTTAAAGATGCTTTTACTTTAGAGGATGGCACAGAAATAATTTCATTAGAAACTTTAGAGAGAGCCCAAAACCAATTACGCGAAAATAGAGATTTGTCTCTTTTAACTACCGTAATTTTATATGTATTACAAATCGTTGAAGCAAGTGTTAATGCCCACCTACTTCAGTTTAATACCGATGATAATTTATCATTAAAACCTACTTTTATTAATGATCCGACTTGGGTAGAGGCACCGAAGGTTGGACTTAGAATTAAATATAATTTTTAAAATGAAGATTGCACTATTAGGATATGGAAGAATGGGTAAAGAAATTGAAAAGATTGCTTTATCTAGAGGTCATGAAATTGTAATTAAAAAAGACATCACTGATAAAATTGATATTACAAAAGCAGATGTTGCAATAGACTTTAGCATACCAAATGCTGCATTTGATAATATTAGTAATTGCATCAATAATCAAATTCCTGTTATCTCGGGCACAACTGGCTGGCTAGATAAATATGATGAAGCAGTAAAACTTTGTAAAGAAAAAAATGGTGCTTTTATTTATGCTTCTAACTTTAGTCTTGGTGTAAATATTTTTTTTGAATTGAATAAGCAACTTGCCAAAATGATGTATGCTTTAGATGATTACTCAATTTCTATTGAAGAAATTCATCACCTACAAAAATTAGATGCTCCAAGCGGAACAGCTATTACTTTGGCTGAAGGTATTATTGAAAACACCGCAAAACAAAAATGGGAATTAGCAAATAAAACATCCGAAGAAAACATACCAATCACTGCCAAAAGAATTAAAGATGTACCGGGAACACATACGGTAGCTTACGAATCTGAAGTTGATAGTATTGAGGTAAAACACACTGCACACAATAGAAAAGGATTTGCTTTGGGTGCTGTAGTTGCTGCAGAGTGGATTCTTGGTAAAAAAGGCGTTTTTACTATGAAAGACGTACTAAACATTAACTAATTTTATCACCTAGATAAGTATAAAATAGCATATTAGAGGCTGTTAGATTTAATTGAAAATAAATTGACTAACTGCTCACTAACATCAAAATAAAATAATTATGACATTTATTGAATGGTTTATCTTTTTTTTATCAGTACAAGTTATTCATTTTTTAGGGACTTGGAAACTGTATATAAAAGCAGGAAGAAAAGCTTGGGAAGCAGCAATTCCTATTTATAACGGAATAGTACTTATGCAGATAATAAATCGTCCTAAATGGTGGATCTTTTTATTGTTTATACCCGTTGTAAACCTTTTAATGTTTCCTGTTATTTGGATTGAAACAATTAGAACATTCGGCTTCCATAAAAAAATAGACTCTTTTCTAGTTTTAGTATCTCTTGGTTTTTACACCTATTACATCAACTATACAAAAGACCCTAAATACTATGCAGAAAGAAGTTTAAAACCTAGATCTGAACTTGGCGAATGGGTAAGCTCTATAACATTTGCAATTATAGCTGCTACTTTGGTACACACCTATTTTATGCAACCTTTTACAATACCAACATCTTCTTTAGAAAAATCTTTATTGGTTGGAGATTATCTTTTTGTAAGTAAGTTTCATTATGGAGCAAGAATACCATCTACTGTAGTTGCCGCACCAATGGTACATGATTCTTTACCTTTTGTAAAAAATGCATCATACCTAAAAAAACCACAATTACCGTATACAAGATTACCAGGTATTCAAAAAATAAAAAATAATGATATTGTTTGTTTTAATTGGCCTGCTGATACATTGGCTACAATGTGGGGAGATACTTCTGGGAAATTCACATACAAACCAGTAGATAAAAAAACAAACTATGTAAAAAGAGCCGTTGGTATTGCTGGTGATACCCTAGAAATGAAAAACGGTTACTTTTATATCAATGGCGTAAAAAACCAATTACCAGACAGAGCTAAACTACAGTTTTATTACACATACGAAGCAAAGAAACCAATTAGTCAGGCTACTTACCCTTCTTTTTTATTAAATAAAGAGCGTACAAGGGTTTATAAAATTTTAACAGAATATTGGAACAATCCAAAAGTACAAGTAGCACTAAAGAAAAATGGAAGTTTATCTAAGATAGGTTCAGACTCATTATATACAGAAGTAGCTGGTGGTGTAAATCCTGAATTTGCTAACAGGCTAAAAATGACAAATGTTGATAATAAGATAAACATCAACTTAACCGAAGAAGAAGTAGCACTTTTAAGAAAATATCCGTTAACAATTTCTGTCAAAAAAATTAACCACGGTAAAGACAATGCTATTTTTCCACATGTTGAAAGCTTAGGATGGAGCCAAGATAACTTTGGTCCTATTTACATTCCGAAACAAGGAGCAACAGTATCAATTAATAAAAGCACATTGCCATTTTATGAGCAAATAATTGATAATTATGAAAACAATGACTTACAAGTAATCGGAGAAAACATTTACATTAATGGTGAAAAAGCATCTGAATACACCTTTAAACAAGATTACTTTTATTTGATTGGTGATAATAGACACAACTCTTTAGACGGACGTTATTGGGGTTATGTTCCGTTTGATCATGTATTAGGAAAACCAGTAATGATATGGTTTAGTTGGGATGCCAATGCAGCATCAATTGGCGAAAAATTAAAATCGATTCGTTGGAATAGAATGTTTACAACCGTTCATGGAGAAGGCGAACCTGTATCTTATAGATATCTTGTTTTGGTATTGATTGCTCTATACATCGGCTACAGTTTTTACAAAGGAAAAAAGAGTAAGAAATAAATTAATTACTTTTTTGAACTAATGTCATTATTTATACCTACCTATTTTGCACCCATAGCTCAATACAAAGAAATTGTAAACGTAAAAGATGCAATTACTTTTGAAATGGATGATAACTTTCAAAAACAAAGTTATAGAAATAGATGTTATATTTATAATTCGAATGGTAAACAACTTTTAAATATTCCTGTAAAAAATAAATACAAAAGCAGCCAAGCACGTAAAAAAACAAAAGACATGTTGGTTGATAACGATTCTAACTGGCAAGATCATCATTTAAAATCTTTACAATCTGCTTACAGAGCGTCTCCTTTTTATGAATTTTATGAAGATGATTTACAAGCTATTTTTTCTAAAAAATATTCATTTTTACAAGATGTAACTATAGATACTCACCTATTTATAACTGATGCTTTACAAATAAGCAATGCTTTTTATAAAACAGAAACTTACAATTCTATAATAGAAAAAAATGACTTTAGAAGTCTTGCCAATGCTAAGCTTTCGCCTAAACTAGTGGTTGATGAATATTACCAACTATTTAACGACAAGCATGGTTTTATTGATAATTTATCTATTTTAGATTTACTTTTTATGGAAGGACCAAACACCATTAGCTTTTTATCAAAAAAAGAGTAACTTTGTAGCGAAGTACTTGATAATAAAAGAACTACAAAAAATACGCTTAAAATTAAGAAAATGTCCTTTTTAGTAAACTTTATCAACAGAATAAAAACTGTACCTGAAGAGTCTTTGAATAAATTACTTCCTTTATTTGAGTATAAACTCTTGGCTAAAGGAGAAAGAATTGCTGAAATTGGTGAAATACCCTCAGATTTGGTAATTATAGAAACAGGCGTTATTAGGTCTTTTTATACTGATGAAAAGGGAAAGGAATATATTAACCATTTGTTTACTCCTTATAATGCAAGTGGCTCGTTAGCTGCTTTAATTTTAGACAAACCCTCTAGACTAACTTATGAATGTTTGTCTAATTGTAAAGTGTATACTTTAAATTTTAAAGATTTTAAAGATTTAACTATTACAGATACTGAGCTATCTAATCTGTATGTGGCATTTTTAGAATTAGTATTTTTAATTTTAGAATTAAAAATATTCGATTTAAGTGTTTTAAATGCTACAGAAAGGTATTTAAAAATTAAAGAACAAATACCAAATATAGAGAACTTAATACCCCAATACCATATTGCTTCTTACCTAAACATTACCCCTGTTCAATTAAGTAGAATTCGTAAAACAATATATTCTAAATAGTAAATCAATAAACATATGTTAACTATTAGATAGTGATAATGCCTTAAATTTGCAGTGTATAATTCCCCCTGATTAATGTTATACAACGATTTTTATAAAGGCTTATTTTAACGAATAAGCCTTTTTTTATTTTTAAATGACAACATCTTTCATCATACATTATGGCTTGCATTTTATTGCTCCAATACTAATCTCAAAAATATTTTTTAAAAGTAATTGGTTATTTGCATACTTCATATTCGTATGCTCTATGTTAGTCGATTTAGATCATCTATTAGCTACACCAATTTTTGACAAAAATAGATGTAGCATTAACTTTCATCCATTACATACCTATATTGCAATAGCTTTTTATGTTTTCGGGCTACTATTTAAAAAATTAAGAATAATTTGTTTAGCACTACTATTTCATATGCTAACAGATTATATAGATTGTTATTTGTAGTATTTTTTAAGTAAATTATCTAATTCAGTAGAAATATTTAACTTAAATATTAAGAAAAGATACACCACAGTAATTAAAATACTTTTTAAGACAATATTGATGATTGGATGGACAGGAAATCTCCAGATATGAATATCATCGATTGGAAAATCCCAAAAATTAAAAACACCCAGCATTACAATAATAATCATAAACATTTTTAAAGATTTTGGTGTAAATGGAGTTATTGAAAACTTACGATGCACAAACCAAAGCTTAAAAGTATTAAATACGACTATGATAATTAGAGTAGACAGTGCCAAACCATCTGTACCAAAACTTAAGTTAAAATAGAACAGGTCGTTTAAAAAATAAACGCCCACAGACATACCTATTGCAATAGGTAATGCTATTTTATAAAATTTAGAATTATTAATAATAGCACCGTTACTACCTAAAAACATCGTGTATAATTTGGCTGTAGAAATCATAAAAACAACCCATTCTCCTCCTGCGTAACCACTATCTGGCATTATTTTAAAAAGTTCTGACACTCCACAATTAACCAATACATAAAACAAACCACCAACTAAAAAAAGATTGATAGAACTTTTTTTGTACAAACTTTCTACTTCTTTATGATTAAACTCGTTTAAAGATTTAGAAGTTAAAGGTTGTAAAATTTGTGTCATTGCTCTACTTGGCGCTTCTATAAAACTACCTATAAAAACAGCCACAGAATAGTAAGCTGCTTTTTCTATAGTATCTTTTCCAGGTATCATAATTTTATCAATGTCTAATAAAATTGCGCCTGCACTACCTGCTAAAATAATGTATAAAGAATATTTTATAATTTCTGATGTATTATTAGGTAGCTTCAACTGAAATTTTGGCAAATAGACATAAAAAGCATAAAACATCATTACAAATACTCTTAAAACATAAGCTATGGTTAAATAGAAGATAAATTCTTCTTTAGTTATCAACTCAAAAAAAACAGTTAATAAAAGAATCATTACCACTACTCTGTTCCAAAGTTCTTTTAAAACATTTCCAAAAACAGTATTTAATTGCACTTTTGTCCAAGAATAAAAAAGCTCGAAATAAGCACAAGCAACTGCAATTATATAAATATAAAAAGTATAATTTTCTATAATTTGATTCTCTTCTGTAACTTTACTCATAATCCATAAATGAGCATAATCCCAAAAATAACCTAAAGGCAAAGCTATAAGAAGTGGTAAAAATAGTACTGAAGATAAAAAAGTGTCTTTTTCTTGTTTAGTTTGATAAGAAGAAAAAAACTTAACAATTGTATATTGAATTCCAAATGCTGTTAAAGGCATAATTAAATTAGATGCAGATAGCAAAAAAGTAATCATACCATAAAACTCAGATTGCAAAAATCTTGGGTAAAAAATAATCGTATTGATACCACCAATTATAAAAGCAGTATAAATAATAATCGTATTTCTAAAAGATTGTTTTAATACAATTCCCATATTACGAATGTAAACTTTTAATTACAGTTGCTAACTCTTTCGTTAACTCTTTTCTATGATATTTGTTCATATTTATAGGATTTACGAATAAAGTACCCTTTTTATAAAGTTCGTATAATTTATTAATTTCTAATTTTAATTTCTGATGATTGTTGTAATTAATAACTTGCCCAGATTTTGTATCATTTAAAATTTTAGACAAATCGCCTTCTTCTGGGCCAATTGCTAAAATGGGTCTTTTTGTAGTTAAATATTCAAATAATTTACCCGTTAAAATTCCTTTATTATTTGCTACATTAGGGATTAACAATAACAAAACTTGTGCTTTTTTTTGATATTCAATTGCTTTTTGATGATTTACATACCCTAAAAACGTAGCATTATCAATCAACTGAGAACTTAAAACTTCATTTTTAACATCATTAGAAATATCACCAATAAAATTAAGTTGCAAGTCATTTTTAAAAGTGTCATTTTCTAGACAAAGTTCCTTTAAAACTTTAAATAACGTTTTCGGATTGCTTTGTTTAGGCAACAAACCAATATATGATATAGAAAATTTTGTATCTAAAATAATATCATTTTCCTGTAAAACCTCATCATCAAAACCATTTGTTATGACTTCTACCCTATTGGCTATTTTAACAAATTCTTCTTTTAAAGTATTGCTAACAGTTAAAATACAATCTGCATTTTTTAAAACAGATTCTTCTAATTTCTTATTCTTGCTTTTTGCAAAAGGTAGCTGTTTAAAATCTTTATTGTAGTATAAATTAGACCACGGATCTCTAAAATCTGCCAACCATTTTAATTTATTATTTTGATGTAATTTCTGAGCAATTAAATGCATACTATGTGGTGGCCCAGTAGAAATAATAGCATCAATTTTGTTCAAATCTAAATATTCTTGCAAATATTTTACCGAAGGTTTTACCCAGCTAACCTTAGGGTCTGGAACAAAAAAATTACCGCGTATAAAAGACAAGAAACCACCGTTACTAATATTTGATATCTCTTTTTTCTGATTTTTATTTTTTTTCCAAAACAAGAGATCGGTTGGCTCCCAAATTGGTTGCTTTAAAATTTTTATATTTTTAGGGACTTCATCTACAAGAGAAAAATCTTCTTTTGGATATTTTAAAACATCTACTGTATAGACAACAGGTTCTATGTCAAAATTTTGTAAATACTTTACAAATTTCAACCACCTTTGTACACCAGAACCACCAGCAGGTGGCCAATAATATGTAATAATTAAAACTTTCAATTTTGTAAATTATCGTATAAATGTATTAGTTTTTTTGAAGTTTGTTCCCAAGAAAACTCATTTTCAATAAACTGCTTTCCATTTTTCCCTAATTCATTTCTTAACGTTTCATCTTTATAAAGTGCTAAAATTTTATTAGAAAAATCATGTATATCTCTATCCTTATGCACCAAGCCAGAATTTGCCTTTTCAATTATTTTTTTTTGAGCAATTGCATCACTTACTAAAAGTGGTTTTGCCAAACTCATATATTGAAAAATTTTATTTGCATAAGCTACATCATGTTGTAAATTTCTGTGCAAAGGAGAAATACAAATAGCACTTGCTAAAATATACGATTGAAATAATGACACATTTTGCCAACCTTCAAAATCAACAAAATTTTCTAGTTTTAAATCAACAACTTGTTGCTTTAAAATAATATCTGTTGTGTTTTTACCAACAATTACTAACTTAATATTTGTAATAGTTTCTTTCAAACAAACAAGAGCTTCAATGGCAGTTTGCAATCCTCTCCTTAAATGAGTATCGCCTAAATATAGAATAACAAAATTCTCTTTATATTTATTTATTATTAATTTATCTACTTGATAATCTTTATAAAATGATTCTCTAATAGTATTAGGCACCAAAACTAATTTATCTTTTGAGGAAGGGATTTTTTGCCCTAAATGCTCTAAAAATTCTGGTGAAACAGAAATAACTTTATTAGCTTTCTCTATAAATTGTTCTTCTTTCTTTTTCCATTTTTTTGGTGAAATAATATATTTACCAGGAAATTTTTGAAGGTGTGGATACAACTTCATTACTTCTGGCATATTATCATGTAAATCTAAAACAACCGGTAAATTGTATTTCTTATTCACATTAAATACGGCTTCTGCAATTCGAATATCATGTATGTGCAAAGCTGCTATTTTTGTTTCTTTTAGAAATTGATGAATTTTTCTTTTCATCAAAAAAGTATATATAGGAATTGTATAAGCTAAGGCAGATAATTTATATTCTATTTTATTAGAAGCAACCCTTTTCACTTGAATACCATTTATAATTTCTGAAGCTTTCTGATTAGAATAATTTAAGCAAAAAAGAAACACTTCATGACCTGCCTCTATTAATGAAATAGCTTCATTTTCTACTCTCGGATCTGGTGGAAATGGAGCATCTAAAATCATTCCTATTTTCATGAATTATTTTTCCTTTCATAAAAAAACCAACCTACAGCTATCAACAACAAAAGTCCATAAGAAGTTAAAGAAATTATTTTTCCTTGTTGTATTACCTTTGGCTCAAATTTAAATTCTACGGTATGCTTGCCTGCTGGAATAAGCATTCCCCTTAAAACATAATTTACCCTTAAATGAGGTGTTAATTTACCATCTATATATGCATTCCAACCCTGTTTGTAGTATATTTCAGAAAACACTGCAAATTGTTCTTTTGTAGATTTTGATTGATATGTTAACGTTGTAACATCATACTTTGTTAAACGAATGCTAGCTAAAGAATCTTTTTCAATATTAAAATTCTCTAAAACATTAAGTGTGTTGTATGAACGATCATAAACAGCTTCGTTTTTAGTATTCAAAGAATCTAAGGCCCTAATTTCTGAATTGGCATTGTTTACAGCTATTAACCTATCTACAAACCATGCATTGCCGTTTGCCTCATCGTTTAATTGAACTGTTTCTTTGTTTTGATCATCAAAAACAATAAAATATTTAGTGTTTAACATATTTAACACCTCAATATTATTATTGGCTATCTGATAATCAAACAGTTCTTGATAACGCCCAAGCTTGGCTGCATGATAACCACCAATTGATTGATGAAAATAAGAAGTACTACCATCACTCATTGGATTTACTGTAAAATTACCAACTCTAAAATGACTTTTATCTTGAAGTATAAACGCATCTGCTTCTGAAGCTGTAAAAGGCTTTTCTATTTTTCTTGCTGATTTAAAATCTTCTTGATTTACATATCTTTTATCCACAGAAATTAAATCAAACAATACAAAAACAGTTAATATAAAAATTGCAACACCTTGTTTTAACTTTTCTTTTAGCAACAACCATAAAACACTTGCGGTAAGTATTGTTAATAATATTGATCTAAAAGTATCTACTAATAACATCGATTTTCTATCAGAAATAATCGCGTCTATCAAAGTATGAAATTGATTGTATTGTGCATCTCTTAATCCTTTAAATGTAGAAAAAACGTGGGCAAGTATAAAGCCTACAACAATTAACCCTACAAAAGAAAAGACTGCTTTTTTTAAAGCATTTAGTTTTATTTCTGATGTGATTTTTGAAGAGAAAAACTCTTTTAGACCTAAAACCGCTAAAATTGGCACACATAATTCTGCTATTATTTGTATTGAAGAAACTGCTCTAAACTTATTATACAAAGGAAAATAATCGATAAATAGATTGGTTAATATGTCGAAATTTCTACCCCAACTCATTAAAATTGAAAAAACCGTTGCGGTAACTAGCCAAATTTTTAATTTTCCTTTAACAAGAAAAAGTCCTAAGAAGAAAAGAAAAAATAGAACAGCACCAATATAAGCTGGCGCTTCTACTATCGTTTGATCTCCCCAATAAGTTAAAGCCTGACTCGCATGATCTCTGGCAGCTTTTTTACCTGCCATACTTTCTACAGCTTTATAAAAATGAGAAGAATCGTCTAACTTTTCGACAGTACCGCCACCCATAAATCGCGGAATAAACAAGTTAAAAGTCTCTAGCTTTGCATAACTATATTCTGTAATGTAAGCTTTATCAAGACCTTTAGAAATTTCTTTTGAGGTGCCATCGGTATTAATTGTCAATTCAGATTTGCCTCGTGTACTATTGTCTGCATATTCTTTCATTGCCAACAAACGCGGCGCATTCATACCAACACCTAATAAAATAGCCGCTAAAATTACAACTCCTTGTTGTAAAAAAACAAGCAGCTGTTTTTCTTTAATAGCATTAATAAATTCTATAACCACCAAAATTAATATGCAGAAACCAAGATAATAGGTCATTTGCGGATGATTCGTATAAATTTCTAACGCCATTGCCAAGCCAGTAACAAAAAAACCAAGTATGTATTTTTTTTGATACACCCATAAAATACCTGCTAAAACTAAAGGCATATAGGCAATAGCATGTGCTTTAGCATTATGACCTGCACCAAAAATAATAATCAAATAAGTAGAAAAACCAAAGCCTAGCGCCCCAAAGACTGCCAATCTCCAATGTACTTTTAACGCTAGCATTAGCAGAAAAAAACTTAAAAAATATAAAAAAGTATAATCTGCAGGTCTTGGTAAAAAACGTAATGTTCTATCTAACACCCTTACAAAATCATTCGGGTAATAAGCACTTATTTGATAGGCTGGCATTCCGCTAAAAGAAGCGCCTGTCCAGTATGGCTCTGTGTCCTTTGCTGCCCTATAATCATTAATTTCTTTAACCATCCCTCTGAACTGGGTAATATCTGATTGATTTAATTTTTGACCCTTTAAAACAGGAAAAAAATAAATGACAGAAGCCAATGTAAAGATGGCAAAAACAAGAAGATAAGGAGCTATTTTATTAAATTTCATTGTTTAATCTATTTCTTCAAAATCTACATATTCTCCAACAGAGTTTTTTGTTTGCTGCGAAGTTCTTGGCTGTTTGTCTATCACTGTCTTACCTTCTGGCACAGAACTTTTTGTTTCTGCATCTCCACCAAATTGTTGTGCTGCTTTCTTTTTGATTGTTTCTGCTGCTTTTTTAACTAAAAAAGGTGCAAATAACCTAGCTAAAAAAGAAAAAGCATAATAAAAAAATATTATAATGAAGATGGTTTTAAGTACGCCCATTTAAAAGTATTGTAAATTAATTATCAATCAAAAATAACAATTTGAATACAATTGAAGCGTTATCAACCTATAAAAGTTTCACAAACTTAAAAAAGTAGTGTTTACTTTTATAAAATAGGTTTTTTAACCTATGTTTGTCTTTGCTGACAGTAAACAACTATCAAAAATGTATTATAAATTATGAAGCAATCTTTTTTTAAGCTGTTTTTTGCAATTTTATTTCTACTAACAAACTCAACAATAGCACAATATACAGATATCATTAACTCTAACAAACCCGGTTTTTCAGAAAGCCCATACAGTGTTGGTTCTGGTGTATATCAATTTGAGAGTAATTTTTTCACTAAAAACACCAACATTTCGCCCATATTTTCTAAGCCTCAATCTTTAGGGATAGATGTCTTATTTAGAACTAGTTTCTTTTTAGAAAGGCTAGAATTTAACACCCAAATTACTTATCAAAAAGACAAAGTTGCCTTTAATAATATTTTTACCTCTCATTACTTTAACAGTGGCATTAGCAAACTTACGGTTGGGGCAAAATACTTGCTATTCGAACCAACGTATACAGATAAAAGTAAAGAAGTTAGAAGCTGGAAAAAAAGAAATGCATTTGATTACAAACGTTTTATTCCTTCTGTAGCAATCTATTTAGGTGTAAACACAGATTTTATAAATAGCCTATATCAAACAAATAAAATATCTCCTAAAATTGGTGTTTTACTTCAGCAAAACTTAACAAACGATTTTAATATTATTTCAAATATTTTTTATGACAAAGCAGGTACCGAGTTTACAGAAATATCATATATCGTTACAGCTACTCAAAATTTTGGCGAACGATGGTCTGGTTTTTTAGAACACCAAGCTATCATAGAAAAATACCAGAATAATTTAAATTTCGGACTTGGTGTTACCTATTTATTTAGTAGAAATTTACAAGTTAACACCTCGTTTCGCTCTATAAAAGAGGGAAAATCTGAAGGTTTTTATGGTGGTTTTGGAGTCTCTTATCGAATAGACAAACACCAAGACACTTACAAAGATTTAAATGAAATCGAAAGTAAATTAAAAGACACACCAATAACAAGGTATAATAATAGAAACCGTAGTTTTTTCTCTAAAATATTTAGCGTTTTTAAAAAGAATAAAAGAACTAGTAGAAAACGTAAAAGAAAATAATTTTTTTAAAAAAAATATGATTACAATTAAAGAAGTTACTTCTAAACAAGAAATGAAAGCCTTTGTGCTCTTTCCTTTTTCATTATACAAAGACAATAAGTATTGGGTTCCTCCTATTATAAAAGACGAAATTGATAATTTTAATCCTACAAAAAACCCTGTGTTCGAAAATGCAGATGCTCATTTTTTTGTAGCTATTAAAAACAATAAAATTGTAGGGAGAGTTATTGCCATTATTAATTGGTTTGAAGTAGAAAAGCAACAAATTAAAAAAATGCGTTTTGGCTGGTTTGATGTAATTGATGATATTGAGGTAAGTAGAGCTCTTTTAAACAAAGTAAAAGAAATTGGCCAACAAAATAAATTAACATATATAGAAGGACCAGTTGGTTTTAATAACTTAGACAAAACCGGAGTATTAACAGAAGGTTTCGATCATATTGGCACTATGATTACTTGGTACAATCATCCGTATTACAAAGAACATTTAGAACAGTTAGGTTTTGTTAAAGAAAAAGAATATTTAGAAAATAAATTTAAATTTAAAAATGTTGATGGTGTCTATTTTGATAGAATTAGTAATATTTTAAAAAGACGTTTTAAATTAAAAGCACTCGATTTTACCAAAACAAAAGACATCATGCCTTATGTAGATGAAATGTTTGAAGTGTTTAGTGCCTCTTATGCCAAACTATCCTCTTTTGTACCAATTTCTGATGCTCAAATAGCCTTTTTTAAGAAAAAATACATTTCGTTTATCAACCCAGAATACATAAAATTTGTTGTTGACGAACATCATAAACTAGTTGCTTTTGCTATTGTAATGCCTTCTTTCTCTGAAGCTTTACAAAAAGCAAAAGGGAAACTTTTTCCTTTTGGTCTGTTTCATTTATTAAAAGCAAAAAAACATGCAAAAGATGTTACCTTTTATTTAATTGGGGTTCATCCAGAGTACCAAAATAAAGGGGTTCATGCCATTATTTTTGATCAGTACACTAAAACATTTAACAATTTAGGAATTGAAAACTGTATTCGTACACCTGAGTTAGAAGATAATGAAGCTATCAAAAAATTATGGGAAAACTTTAAACCCATCACTCATAAAAGACGTCGAACCTATAGGAAGAATCTTTAGTGAGTTGTGAAAAACTTTGTACCTTTATACTTTATAACATTGCAACTTATATTACATGCAACTCTTTTATAATTCAGAAATAAATTTAGAAACCAAAGAACTTACTTTCGATAAAATAGAAAGCAAACATATTGTTCGAGTATTAAGAAAAAAAGAGGGCGATATTTTAAAAATAACAAACGGAAAAGGGTTTTTATTTGATGTAGAAATTAATTACGCGAACGACAAAAGATGTTCTGCCCGTGTAGTAAATGCAATCGAAAAATTAAAACCTTGGCATTACTATCTTCATATTGCCATTGCACCAACTAAAAATAATGATCGCCTAGAGTGGTTTTTAGAAAAAGCAACAGAAATTGGTATTGATGAAATTACGCCTATTATTTGCGATAACTCTGAGAGAAAAGTTGTAAAAAATGACCGTTTAGAAAAAATTATTCAGTCTGCAGCAAAACAGTCTTTAAAATTTACCTTGCCAAAATTAAATGCTCCTGTAAAATTAAATGCATTTATAAATCAAGAATTTGAGGGTAAGGTTTGTATTGCTCATTGTGAAAACGGAATTAAAAATTCTCTTTTACAGACTATAAATCCCTCTGAAAAAACAACAATTTTAATAGGTCCTGAAGGAGATTTTTCTGTTGAAGAGATTAAAAAATGCCTTCAAAAAAACATGATTCCTATTTCTTTAGGAGAAAGCAGATTACGTACAGAGACCGCTGGATTGGTAGCCGTAAATTCTGTTTCTTTTATCAATCAATAGGTTTTACTATATTGCTAAGGTTAACAATAGTTTGTTTACACTTTATTTTACATACAAAAAAACTACAAATTTCATAAAAACACTCAATCATAAATGCAAAACCAGATAGATATAGATGCCATAAAAATAAACTTTGACGCAAGCGGATTATGGGTTTTAAATATTGCCATTGGAATAATAATGTTTGGGGTAGCACTCGGTATTTCTGTAGACGATTTTAAAAGACTTTTTAAAAATCCTAAAATCCTTTTTGTAGGTGTTTTATCGCAATTTATTTTGTTGCCTTTATTTACATTTTTAGCAATTTTAATTATAGAACCTCATCCTAGTTTTGCTCTAGGAATGATGATGATTGCCGCTTGCCCTGGTGGAAATGTTTCGAATTTCTTCAGTAAAATGGCAGGTGGAAATGCTGCTTTGTCTGTAAGCTTAACAGCATTTGCAACATTAATTTGTATTTTTATGACGCCTTTTAATCTGCATTTTTGGGGTAGTTTGTACGAACCAACAAATGCTATTTTAGAAACAGTAGAATTAAACTGGGTATCACTTTTAAAATTAGTTTCTTTAATTTTAGGGATTCCGCTATTTTTTGGAATGCTCATAAAACATTACCATTCAGAAATGGCTGGCAAAATAGAAAAGGTACTAAAGCCATTATCTATGCTAGTTTTTATTGCTCTTATTTTTGTTGCATTTTCACAAAATTTAGAGGTCTTTGTCAATCATATTCATCATGTTATCTTCTTAGTAATTTTCCATAATATATTTGCTTTTATACTAGGTTTTTACACCGCAAAAAGTTTTGGCTTAAATAAAAAAGACACCAGAACCATTGCCATGGAAACAGGCATACAAAATGGTGGTTTGGGCTTGTTACTAATTTTTGGTTTTTTTGATGGCTTAGGTGGTATGGCATTATTGGCCGCTTTTTGGGGGATTTGGGATGTTTTTTCTGGAATTCTTTTAGCTACTTATTGGGGTAAGAAAAATTCAATTAAAGAAGCATAAAATATGATTCAGAAAATTTGGTTTACACTCGTTTGGTGTTACATTAAAATTGGCTTGTTTTTTTACTCTAAAAAAATAACCGTTTTGGGTAAAAATAATATCCCTAAAAAAGGTGCTGTATTATTTGCGGTAAACCATCCAAACGGATTGGTAGATCCCTTATATGTAACAACCACAAATAGCAGACAGAATCATTTTTTGGTAAGAGCCGCTTCGTTTAAAAATCCATTTATAAAAAAAATACTCGCCTCTTTGTACTTAATGCCAATTTATAGAATTAGAGACGGTATTAAACAGCTTTCTAATAACGAAGAAATTTTTAATAAATGCCATCAAATCTTACACAAAGGAGAAACATTAATGATTTTCCCGGAAGGTAGCCACGACAAAAAAAGAACCATAAGACCTTTAAGCAAGGGATTTACAAGAATTGTTTCTGGTGCATTAGAAAAATACAAAAATTTAGAAATTACAGTGATACCTGTAGGAATAACCTACCAACATCCGTCTCATTTTCCTGCTAAAGTTACTGTAAATTATGGCAAACCAATTTTAACTAGAAAAATTTTTGAAGAGAATACCTCTCCAAAAGCTATCAACATTTTAAAAGAAAAAGTTAGCAACCAGTTACAAGAACTAAGTGTTCACATACCAGACGATGAAAATTATGCTGGAATTTTACAAAAACTAACAGCTGCTCAAGTTAACTTTACTGAAGTTTCTGCTGTAAATAAAATGATTAAATCGAATTCATTTTCAGAGAAAAAGACACTCAAAAAAAACTATTTAAAACCTCTTTACTATTTAATTATTTTGAATAGTATTTTTCCTTACCTCATTTGGAAACAAGCCTTAAAAAAAATTGATGAAATTGAATTTATAGACACTTTTAGATTTAGTTTAAACCTATTTTTATTTAGTTTTTTTTATTTTCTTCAAGGAAGTATTGTTGGCTATTTTTACGGTACTTTAGTTGGTGTTTTTTACATAACACTTTCTGCCCTATTAGTTGTAATGTATGTAAAGTTTGCACCTACAAATGCGCTTGAACATAAAGAATTTACTGAAGCTAGCAAAAAGGCATAGCCCAGATTGAACGGTTTGTTTAAGCTCTCACGCTTTTTTGCGTGAAGCGAGTAGTGAAAGCTGGAAATAGCTTCTAAAAAAACTAATTATCTAAAATAGCTTCTTGAATAATTTGCTGAATTTCTGTTCTCATATTACTATTTACCAATCCTTTATTTGTCATTGTTGGATAGGTTCTGTTGGATAGAAAAACATACACAAGACCACTTTTAGGATCGGCCCAAGTGTACGTCCCTGTAAAGCCAGAGTGCCCAAAACTTTCGTCTGAAACACAACCACAAGTAGCTTTTACATCAGGATTTAGTTGTGGTTTATCGAACCCTAAGCCTCTACGGACATTGTTTTCAGAAAAATAACGGTGATTAAATTTGTTTAAAGTTGTTGTTTTTAAGTAACGTTTGCCACCATAATACCCTCTTTGTAAATACATTTGCATCATTTTTGCAACATCATTTGCATTTGCAAACAAACCTGCATGCCCGGCTACACCACCCAACATAGCCGCCCCCATATCATGCACATAACCATGTATAACTTGGTTGCGGTAATAGGTATCTATTTCTGATGGTACTATTTCTTTTTTGTAAAATTTTTGAAGTGGCAAAAAACTGGTTCTATTGGCACCCAATGATTTATAAAAATATTCGTCTGCTAAAATATTTAGAGGTTTTTGGTAATTATTTTCTAACATTTCTTTAAATAAATAATACCCTAAATCGCTGTATTTATAACCTTCAGTTTCCCTTTGATCTACATTTTTAATGTATTTGTAAATACTATCTTTATAAGAGTTTTTTAAGTATAAGTTTTCGGCAACTTTAATTGCTTTCTTTCTTGTTTTCTTTGTGGCATAAAGTGAGGTCAAATTTTTATGGGTTACACTATCTTGAGTGGCAATATAAAAAGGAATCCAAGCTTTTAACTGCCCCGTATGAGAGAGTATTTTTTTTACAGAAACAGCTGCCTTATTACTATTTTTAAAATTTGGTAATAAACGGCCAATACTATCATTTAAAGATATCTTATTATCTTCTTCTGCTTTCATTATTAAAGGTAAAGAAGCTAATATTTTAGTAAGAGACGCTAAATCGTAAACATCTGAGTTTTTTACAGATCTAACTTTCTTATCTGTATGATATCCATAGCTTTTTTGAAGTACTACTTTGCCATTTCTTGCTACCAACACCTGAAAACCTGGTGCCATTTTATCTTTTAAAATGATTGCCGACAAAGAATCTATTTTTTCTAATTTTTTAGAAGATAAATTAACAGCTTCTGGTATGGTATAAGACAACCTGCTTAAATTTGAAGTAGAAAGACCTGTACCTTCTAAAAACTCTTTTCTTATAGAAACTGGTAATTTTCCTTTTGCCTCAAAAGCACCAAAAATTAACTGCGCAGAAAGCTCTTGAGAAATTTTACTGTTTTGATAAGAAACAACAATACTTTCTATATTTGTAAATGATTTTATTTGCAAAAGGCTGTACGGACTTGCAAAAACATTTAAAATTACATTTTTGTGGCGTGCAATTTCTTGCAACCAAACTAACTCTTTATTAGTGAATTTATAGCTTTTCCACGGATTTAAATTCGATTTATGAAACCCGACTATTACCATATTATATGGCTGTAATTTTTGTATTAATGTATTTAAATTAGCGTCAGACACCTTGGTTATTTTGGTATAATTTTGCACCATTTCATAAAAATGAGCGCCAGAATCATCACCCAACTCTACATACGCAATTTGCTGCTTCTCTAAATTTCTAACTGGTAAATTTTCTTTAGTATCTTTTACAACTGTAATTGCATTTTTAATCAATTCTCTGTGCAATAACTCGTCTTCTATAGTATTTAAGTCTTCTGTAATATTATTTATTTCTATGGCTTTGTAACTATGTAAACCTGCCCAATATTTTGCTTTTAAAATTTTACGAACAGAAAAATCGATTCTTTCTTCTGTTAGCGTTTTTAATTCTAACGCTTTTTTAATCAAATGAATTGTTGCGGGTACATCTTGCGGAATTAACAACAAATCATTACCAGCAAGAATTGCTGCTAAATCTATTTGAGATGATGATGCGTAATTTGCAGCGCCTTTCATGTTTAAACCATCGGTAATTATTAGCCCTAAAAACCCCAGTTCTTGTTGCAACAAATCGGTTACTACATTTTTAGATAAAGAAGTTGGCAAATTAGAATTAGCTTCTAAACTAGGAATACTTAAATGCGCCGTCATTACACTTGCAATACCAGCATCAAATACTTTCTTATACGGATATAATTCTATAGAATCTAAGCGGTTTCTATCAAAATTTAATACCGGTAAGGTATGGTGAGAGTCTGTTGCAGTATCTCCATGACCCGGAAAGTGTTTGCCATTTGCCAAAACACCTTCACTTTGCATGCCTTGTGTAAATGCAATTGCTTTATCCGTTACATTTTGTTTACTTTCTCCAAAAGATCGGTTTCCAATAATAGGGTTTTCTGGGTTTGTGTTAATATCTACAACGGGTGCAAAATTAATATGAATGCCCAAACGCTTGCAATGCTTTCCTAAATGTTGCCCAAATTGTCTTACCAAAGAATCATTTTTAATGGCACCTAAAGTCATGTTCCAAGGAAACCTGTAGGTGTTTTTTAAACGCATATCTAACCCCCATTCTCCATCAAAACCAATTAATAAAGGATACTTTGCCGCAGCTTGATACTTATTGTTTAATGCTGCTTGTTTTTCTGGGGTTCCTTGCATAAAAATTAAATTACCAACATGGTATTTGGTAATCAATTCTGTAATAAAATCTTCATGCTTTTTATCTTTATTAGAATAGGCTTGTACCATAAAAAACTGACCAATTTTTTCATCTAAGGTCATGTTTTTCAATATACTATCTACCCAAACAGTCTGTGCTTCAGCATCTTTGGCAATTAAAGGATCTACGCTTTGCGCATTTAAATTACACACAAAACACAACAACACAATTATAAGTAACTCTTTTTTCATCTTTTTCAATCAACTTTTTTTGGGCGTTTAAACAGGCTTTCCATTCTATCTTTTTATGCAAAAAAGCAATAAAAAGGATGCCATTTCAATCCTTAACGCAACCTATCTGTAAACGTATTTCAATTTTAAAAATATTTTTTATACCAAAAAGCGTTTGTGCCAACTCTCTTGTGCTGGTAGCTCCCATTGGTTTTCAAATTCAGCTTTGGTATTTACCATATTATTAAAAACAATAGTTTCTGCAGTAATTTTTTTCTCTTTAGCAAACTTTTGAAAGTCTGATAACTTAACCACATTAATAGAATTGTTATCTTTAAAAGTAACATTTAACTTGTTCATTAAATCTACTTCTAATTCGTTTTCTATCTCTTTAATAAAACGCACAGAACTATCTATAGAACAGCCAGAAACATTGTTAAAACTTTCATCTACTGCCAATACCAAAAACTGATTATACTTGATAACAAAAGAGCCTTTTAAATCATCTCCATGTCGCGTCCATTGATTGATAAAATCTGCTGCCTTCTCAGAAATTACGTTTATTTCATTCTCTGTAAGAATTCTATCTGCTTGATAAACCCAAACACGAGAATTATCGGGTAAATTTTTATATGCTGTAAACATTATTGTTGTTGGTTTAAATATGTTAAAAAAACTAGATTGATTGTCATAAAATCTTTACAATTTTATGGGAATAACATATTAGTTTTATAACTGTTTTTTTTTGCTTTTATCTTAAATTAAATTTCTGCTGTAATGCGGCTAACTTTTCGCCATCTGTCATTTTCTTTTTTGGCGGATTCATTCTTTCTTTTATCTGCTTTAATACCTTTTTGGTGTATAAAGGAAAGTCTGCATTTTGCATCCAATTATAATACCCAGGGTTTTCTGTAAAAACATCTTCAACGGTTCTTCCTTTATACTTTCCGAAAGAAAAAATTTCTTGCTTTTTATCATTCATCAAAATAAAACCAGCAAAATCAGCTCGTTGTCCGTGGGTAGAATATTCACTTAAAGCATCAACCGTATTTTCTATGTCTTTATACTTATCTAATTGTGCCAATAAAATCTCGTAAGTTGCATTGGTATCTGCCTCTGCACCATGAGCTCCTTCTAACTCTTTACCACAATAAAACTGATAGCCTGCGCTTAAAGTTCGTTGTTCTTTTTTATGAAAAATAACTTGTACATCGATTGCTTTTCTGTTTTTCATATCAAAATCGATGCCAGCGCGCATTAATTCTTCTGCCAATAAAGGAATATCGAATCTGTTAGAATTAAAACCTGCCAAATCTGCATCTGCAATCATTGTATTAATTTCGGGTGCCAATTCTTTAAAAGTAGGTTCTGCAGCTACTTTTTCATTAGTAATACCGTGTACATCAATTGTAGCTTGGGGTATCGTTATTTCTGGGTTTACCAACCACGTTTTACTCTCTTTATTTCCGTTTGGGTGTACTTTTAAAATAGCTATTTCTACAATTCTATCTACAGCAATATTTACTCCTGTGGTTTCTAAATCGAAAAATACAATCGGTTTTGTTAAGTTTAAATTCATCTAATTTGTTTTAATTTTAATTCCGAACTAGAAATCTACTATTCTAGTAATATAAAGCTATTCGTTATTTAATTGTTCTTTAAAATCTGCAACTTGTATTTGTAATTTTGCAGAAAGTGTAGGTTCTTTAAAATTATATTTTTCTAATTCTTTTAAAACGATTGATGCTAAAAGCAATCTAGCCGTTGGTTTATCATCCGCAGGTAAAACAAACCAAGAGGCATTTTCTTTAGAGGTTCTGTTTAACAAGTCTTCGTAGCAAAACTGATATTTTTCCCACAACTTTCGTTCTTTTAAATCTCCTGAAGAAAATTTCCAATTCTTTTCAGGTATATTCAACCTTCTTAACAACCTGTTTTTTTGCTCTTCTTTAGATAAGTTTAAAAAGAATTTTAACACAATAGTACCACTATCTGTAAGATGTTTTTCGAAATTATTAATTTTTTGCATTCTATCATGATAAAATGCATCATCTAAGTCTACCAAACTATTAACATTTGGTATGTTTTCTGCAAACACATAACTTGGGTGAACTCTAGTTACCAATACGTTTTCGTAATGCGTTCTATTAAAAACACCTATTTTACCTTTGGCTGGTAATACTATATAATGACGCCATAAAAAATCGTGCTTCAACTCTAATTCGGTAGGTACTTTAAAACTGTGTACTTCTACCCCACGAGCATTCACATCTTTAAAAACCTCTCTAATTAAGCTGTCTTTTCCAGAAGTATCCATTCCTTGCAAACAAATTAACATACTGTGTTTGCCTTCGGCATACATAGTATCTTGTAGTTTGCTTATTTTTTTTCTTATTTTTTTTAGCTTTTTCTTTGCATCATTAACCACTTCTTTGGTCTTAAAATCAGATAGTTTTATGGTGGTTGTTATTCTGTACATTTGTTTTTTCTTTCTCATTTTAAATAATTTTTAAATTTAAAAAAAATAAAATATTTAAATCTTAATTTTAAGAGAAACTTATTTATTTTTTAAAGTCTAAATTTCAGTATTTTTGCGGTATGGTAAAAGAAATTCAACTTCGGGTAAATTTAATAGAAGAACGCAAAGAAAATATTCTGCTGCAAAAAGCTTCTAAGAATTTGGCTATTGATCAAAAAGAAATTTCTGCTGTAAAAATTTTACGTAAATCGATTGATGCACGTAAAAAAGACATTATTTTTAATTATAAAGTGGCGGTTTATATTAATGAAAGTGTGCCAGAAAAATCTGATTATATTTTTGATTATAAAGATGTTTCTAAGGCTAAAGAAATACATATTATTGGTTTTGGGCCGGCAGGTATGTATGCCGCTTTGCGTTGTATCGAATTAGGCTATAAACCTATTGTGTTAGAACGCGGTAAAAACGTACAAGAAAGAAGACGAGACCTTAAAGCAATTAATCAAGATCATATTGTTCATGAAGATTCTAATTATTGCTTTGGCGAAGGTGGCGCTGGCACCTATTCTGATGGTAAACTATATACAAGAAGCTTAAAACGTGGAGATGTAAGACGTATTTTTGAAAACCTAGTTTATCATGGCGCTACCGAACAAATTTTAATTGATGCTCATCCACATATCGGAACCAATAAGCTACCCAAAATAATAGCAAATATTAGAGAGAATATCTTAAAATTTGGTGGCGAAATCCATTTTAATACAAGAGTTGTAGATTTTACAATTAAGAACCATAAACTAAAAGCAATTCAATTGCAAAACGGACAAGAAATGGCAGTGAATTCTGTTATTTTAGCTACCGGTCATTCTGCAAGAGACATATACGAATTATTACATAAAAAGAAAATTGCTTTAAAAGCTAAATCTTTTGCAATGGGTGTTCGAGTAGAGCATCCGCAAGAAATAATAGATCAAATACAATATCATTGTACATCAGAAAGAGATGCACTTTTACCGGCTGCAGCTTACAGTTTGGTTCATCAAGTAAACAATAGAGGTGTGTATTCTTTTTGCATGTGCCCAGGTGGTTTTATTGTACCTGCTGCTACCTCAAACGGCGAAGTAGTGGTCAATGGAATGTCGCCAAGTAGACGAAACAATAAATTTGCAAATTCTGGAATTGTTGTAGAATTAGATATTGATAAAGATTTTAAGAAATATGAAGCATTCGGAGCGTTAAAAGGATTGGAATTTCAAAAAGATTTAGAAAAAATTGCCTTTTATGCTGGTGGTAGATCTCAAGCTGCACCTGCACAAAAATTAGTCGATTTTGTTGATGGAAAATTATCATCAGACTTAAATGAAACCTCTTACCAACCAGGGTTAAAATCTGCACCAATGCATTCTTTATTGCCTAAAATTATTGGTAGTAGACTGCGAAAAGGGTTTGCCGCTTTTGGACAAAAAATGCATGGCTATTACACAAATGAAGCAAATATTATTGGGGTAGAATCTAGAACATCATCACCAGTAAACATCCCTAGAAAAGAAAACTTAGAACACGTAGAAATTCAAGGGCTTTTTCCTTGCGGAGAAGGTGGTGGTTATGCAGGCGGTATTGTTTCTGCCGCTATGGACGGCGAACGTTGTGCAGAAGCAGCTATTGCAAAAATGTAATAATTTTTTGCTATAATTGAATAACTATGTCTAATTTTACTGACTATTACACTATATAAATGAAAATAACTATTGGCCGTATTGATAAAGCAGATTTTCCTGAATTATCTCTTTCAGATATTGATGTAAAAATTGATTCTGGCGCCTATACATCTTCTATTCATTGTTCTGATATTAAAGAAATAATGGTAGATGGTAAAAAACACTTATGTTTTAAATTACTAGATCCAAAGCACTTATTGTACAGCAATAAAGAGTTTATATTTAAAAATTATTCAAATAAAAAGGTAAAAAGTTCTAACGGAATCTCTGAAAAGAGGTTTTTAATAGAAACATCAATTATAATTTTCGATCAAATTTTTTCAATTCATTTAACATTAAGTGAGCGTAAAGAAATGAAATTTCCTATATTGTTGGGAAGAAAATTTTTAAGCACAAAATTTGTGATTGATACCGCAAAACAAAATCTATCACATAAATTAAAATCAAATAAATGAGAATTGTAATTTTATCTAGAAACCCCAAATTGTATTCAACAAAAAGATTAGTTGAAGCTGCAGAAAAAAGAAAACATGAAGTTTTTGTGGTCGATCATTTAAAATGCAATATCGAAATAGAAAAAAGAGCTCCTAAAATTCACTATAAAGGTGAATATCTAGAAAACATAGACGCTATTATTCCTAGAATTGGTGCGTCGGTAACATTTTATGGTACCGCGGTTATAAGACAATTTGAAATGATGAAAGTCTTTACTGCCGTATCTTCTATGGCATTAACAAGATCTAGAGACAAATTAAGCAGCCTACAAATTTTAGCAAGAGCTGGTGTTGGTTTACCAAAAACTGTTTTTACAAATTACACAAAAGATGTAGAACATGTAATAGCTTCTGTTGGTGGTACTCCACTTGTATTAAAACTTTTAGAGGGTACACAAGGCTTAGGTGTTGTTTTAGCTGAAACTAAAAACGCAGCAACCTCTGTATTAGAGGCCTTTAACGGATTGGGTGCACGCGTTATTGCTCAAGAATTTATTAAAGAAGCTGGTGGTGCAGATATTAGAGCATTTGTGGTTGATGGTAAGGTAATTGGTGCTATGAAACGTCAAGGAAAAGAAGGAGAATTTAGATCTAATTTACACAGAGGTGGTAATGCTACCGTTATAGAATTAACCGACGAAGAAGAAAAAACAGCGCTAAAAGCAACCAAAGCATTAGGTTTGGGTGTTGCTGGTGTAGATATGTTACAATCTTCTAAAGGCCCTTTGGTATTAGAAGTAAACTCTTCGCCAGGCTTAGAAGGAATAGAAGTTGCAACTGGTAAAAATATTGCAAAAGAAATTATTAGATATTTAGAAATTCATGTCGAGTAAGAGACCTTTTATTCTTTTAGGGAAAGAAATTCCTAAAGGAAAACGAACTGTTTTAGATTTAAAAGTTGCAAAATTACATACAAGAACCACTGTCAATGTTCCTGTAATTATAGAACGTTCTCAAAAACCTGGTCCGGTTGTACTCTTGTTAGCTGGTATTCATGGAGATGAAACTAACGGAGTTGGTATTGTTAGAGAAATTATAAGCCTTGGCTTAAACAAACCTAAAAAAGGAACCATTATCTGTATTCCGGTTTTTAATATCTTCGGATATTTAATACAAACACGAGAATTTCCGGACGGTAGAGATTTAAATAGAATGTTTCCTGGTTCTGCAAACGGCTCTTTAGCGAGCCAATTTGCTTATCAATTTACAAAAGAAATTGCACCTTTTGTAGATTACATTATCGATTTTCATACAGGTGGCGGCGAGAGAGATAATATTGCCCAAATTAGATGTATCAAAGAAGATAAAAAAGCACTAGACTTGGCAATAGTATTTAACCCTCCGATGATTGTTTATTCTGAGAACATAAAAAAATCTCTAAGAGAAACTTTTAACAAACTCGGAAAAACAATTTTACTTTTTGAGGGAGGAAAATCGAAAGAATTAAATCCTACAATTATCAATGAAGGCGTTAATGGTACAAAAAACGTATTGATTCATTTAGGCCTAATTGATGGAGAAATTACAGTAAAAGAAAGACCTTTTTTTGTTGATAAAACAAAATGGCTAAGAGCACAACACTCTGGAATGTTAAAAATTAAAATTGTAAACGGTAGCTTCGTTAAAAAGAAAGAAGTTTTAGGAGTCATACAAGATCCGTTTGGCGAATTTAAAAAGAAAATTTATGCTCCTTTTAATTGTCATGTATTTTGTATAAATAAAACACCTATCGTTAATAAAGGAGATGCATTATTTCATTTAAGTATAGATAATTAGTAGACTTTCTTGAAATTTGATTTTACACAAAAACCATTTTAATTCTTTAAAATGGTTTTTGTTTTTTGTGAAATTAGTATCTTACATCCATTAATAATAACTAAAATAGCAACAATTTACTCCCCCATTAAAACACTTTATTATGATAAAAAAGCTGGTTCTATTTCTCTTTATTTCTGCAAACTTAACAGCACAAACTGATGCTAAAATCTATGAAATAATTGATGCTATTTCTGCAAAAAGCATAAAAAATACAGTAAAAACTCTTACAGAATTTGGCACAAGAAACACTTTTTCTGATACCATTTCTAATACTCGTGGTATTGGAGCTGCAAGAAGATGGATTAAATCTGAATTCGAAAATATTTCTAAAGAATGCAACCAATGTATTGAAACATTTTATCAAAAAGACTTTGTTTCTAAAGAAGGAAACAGAAGAGTACCTCATGATGCTTGGGTTGTAAATGTTGTTGCAATTCAAAAAGGAACAAAATTTCCAAACAGATATGTTATTATGAGTGGCGATATAGACTCTAGAGCAAGTAACACAATGGATTACACAACTGATGCACCAGGAGCAAATGACAATGCATCTGGAATGGCCGGAACCATAGAAGCAGCAAGAGTACTAAGCAAATATCAATTTGACAGCAGCATTATTTATCTTGGCTTATCTGGTGAAGAGCAAGGCTTATTTGGCGGTGCTGGTTTTGCTAAGTATGCGGCTAAAAAAGGTTGGGACATTATTGGTGTATTAAATAATGATATGATTGGTAATATTAAAGGCGTAGATGGTGTAATTGACAATAGATCTTTTAGAATTTTTTCTGAACCAGTACCTGCAAATGAAACAGAAAAAGAACGAAAAATGAGACGTTTTTATGGTGGTGAAGTTGATGGAATCTCGAGACAGCTTGCAAGATACGTTTACAAACAAACCAAAACATATATGCCAGAAATGAACCCAATGATGATTTATAGATTGGACAGGTTTGGAAGAGGCGGGCATCATAGACCATTTAACGACTTAGGGTTTGCAGGAATTAGAATTATGGAAGCGCATGAAAATTACACACAACAACACCAAGATATTAGAACCGAAAACGGTATTTCTTATGGTGATACTTTTGAGCACGTAAATTTTGAATATGCCAAAAAATTAACAGCCGTTAATGCAATAACTTTAGCTGGTTTGGCATGGGCACCACCAAGCCCAAAAGAAGTTGCTATTGGCGGAATTGTAGAGGCCAATACTAAGTTAAAATGGAATGCTGTTAAAGCTGCTAAAGGATACAAGGTTTACTGGAGAGATACCACTTCTCCTACTTGGGATAACTCTAGATTTGTAAAAGAAACCACATGTACACTAAACGGAATTGTCATTGATAACTTCTACTTTGGTGTTGCATCGGTTAATGAAAATGGGCATGAGAGTGTGATTGTTTTTCCGAATAAAATTTGGAGGAAATAATAAAACATACAAAACACTTATATGCCAGAATATTTAAAAATCTAGCACTAATTTATTATAAGGTGAAATTATTAATCGATAAGAATAATCAATAGCTTTATTTACTTAATTAAAAGTATTACTATTATATTTGAGAATAAAACTAATAATTATGAAAAATATAATCTTTATTACTTTCGTTTTAATTTTCAATATTTCATTTTCTCAAAATGATTTAAACTTATTTTATAACCAGCATGATTTTAAGGATGTTCTTGAAAACACGTATAAAAACACAAATACAACACAAGCAGACCAGCTGCTAAAAATAAATACAATTCACCCTTCGAATAACTCTGAAGGGAAGTTTCCGCTCTACACGATTGCAGAATCAGATCAAAAAAAGATGAAGATAACTTTTATGAATAAAAAATTAGTAGATGAAGTTGTAAATAAAAACACTAAGAAGCAATCTGATTTTATAGACAAATTGATAGTTAAAATAATTAAAGACAAAAATATTGAATTATCAGATTTTTATGAATCAATAGATTTTAATGGTGATAAGAATCTTGATGCTTATAAAAACAATACAGAGAATATTAATAAACTGATAATTGCTTATAAATTATTAGAAGATGTTAATTTACAAATAGGAAATGATATCGAAAATAGGATGAATAAATTACTTAAAACAGATATAGACAAAACACTAAATAGTAGTCTTAATTTATTAGTTATCAATTTTTAATCACAAAAAAATGGCATCTAAATTAATAGATGCCATTTTATTATACTTTGTAAGAAATTACAAGCCACTAATAAAATTGCCATACGGGTCTTTAAATTGAGTACCCTCTGCAAAACGAAACTTACTAAGTTTTTTAAACTCTACAAGCGCCCAAAGAATAAATTCTTTTACAAAATATGCATCTTCAGTAAGCATATTCGGTTGGTACTTCTTTAAAAAATCATTTAGCGGTGTAACTTTATCCAAAGCTTTCTTATAAGTTTCATCTGTGTAATCATCTAGTAACTCAAAATCTTCGTCAGCATTAAAAAACCAAGAAATAATAGCATCATAAGGTGTTTCTGTTTCTTGTTTTTCTAACTTTTTTATCTCAGGAAAAAATGTAGGAAACAGTGATTTTATCGCTTCTTTAATTAAACTCTCTGCTACAAACTGAGCACCCTCTTGTTCACCTTCATAAACTAATTCTACTTTACCGGTAATGGCAGGAATAATTCCGTCAAAATCACTTAATCGAATCATGGTTTTATCATCACCAGAAAACAAAGCACGTCTTTCTGCAGTACTTATAAGGTTTTCATAGGCTGCAATGCTTAAACGAGCACTTACACCACTTTTTGCATCAATATATTGACTATCTCTGGCCTCGAAAACAATCTGCTCTAAAAGGTCTTTTGCTAGTTCGGGTACTTTTATAAAATCTTTTTGATTGTTAATTTTTGTAGCTTCTTGTTGGGTAATTAGTTTAGCTGTTTCTATATCTTCTGGATAATGAGTAAGTATTTGAGAACCAATTCTATCTTTTAAAGGTGTTACAATACTACCTCTATTGGTATAATCTTCTGGGTTTGCGGTAAACACAAAATGCATATCTAAAGGTAAACGTAATTTAAAACCTCTAATCTGAATATCTCCTTCTTGTAAAATATTAAAAAGCGCCACTTGAATTCTTGCCTGTAAATCTGGCAACTCATTAATTACAAAAATACACCTATTCGCTCTTGGTATCATACCATAATGAATAACACGATCATCTGCATAAGACAATTTTAAATTAGCTGCTTTTATTGGGTCTACATCACCAATAATATCTGCAACAGTTACATCTGGCGTAGCTAATTTCTCTGCAAAACGTTCTGATTTATGTAGCCAAAATATTGGTGTTTTATCTCCCTTTTCTTTTATCAACTCTACTGCAAATCTAGAAATTGGATTCAACGGATCATCATTAATTTCAGAGCCTTCTACTACCGGAATATATTCATCTAACAAATCTACCATTAATCTTGCTAAACGAGTTTTTGCTTGCCCTCTTAAACCTAATAAGTTTATGTTATGCTTACTTAAAATAGCTCTTTCTAACTCTGGAACAACGGTATTTTCATAACCATGAACACCTTTAAAAACGGTTTCTTTATTCATTATTTTGGCGATAAGATTCTCTCTTAACTCCTCTTTAATAGACTTTGATTTGTATCCAGATTTAATAAGTTCGCCTAGTGTTTTTATTGTATTTATTTTCATCTATAATTTATTGTGTAGTATGATTGTATTGTCTTTTTATAAAATTGAAATCTATAAGATTTATTAACCCTTTATTCGTTTTTTTCTATTGGTTTCGTAGTCTTCAAAAATCATTTCTCCTAAACCTTTTAGTCCTGTATAAAATGCTTTGCCTTGGTTCGCCTTTGTAAAAGCTTTAACAAACTGCATTAAATAAGGGTCTTGTGCAATCATAAAAGTAGTAATAGGAATGTGTAATTTTCTTGCTTGTTGCGCCATGGCATAACACTTATTTACAATATACGTATCTAAACCATTACTGTTTTTATAATATTGACCATCTGGTAATTTTAAGCAACTCGGCTTACCATCTGTAATCATAAAAATTTGCTTGTTTGTATTTCGTTTTCTACGAAGTAAATCCATAGCTAATTGCAAACCAGCTACTGTATTTGTATGATATGGTCCTACCTGTAAATATGGTAAATCTTTAATTTCTATAGGCCAAGCGTCGTTACCGAAAACAATAATCTCTATTGAATCTTTCGGATATCGAGTAGTTATTAATTCAGAAAGTGCCATCGCAACTTTTTTGGCAGGTGTAATACGGTCTTCTCCATACAAAATCATTGAGTGACTAATATCTATCATTAAAATAGTACTCATTTGACTTTTATGCAGTGTTTCTTCAACTACTAAATCATTTTCCCTAAGGTTAAAATTATCGATACCATTATTAATTTGTGCATTTCTAATGCTTTCTGTAACCGAAACTTTGTCTAAAGAATCACCAAATTGATAGGCTTTAAAGTTTCCTGTATGCTCATCTCCTAACCCAGAAGATTTTGTTTTATGATTGCCTGTACCACTCCTTTTAATTTTACCGAAAATATGATTTAATGCTTGCTGCCTAATAGCTCTTTCTGTTTTTGAAGTAATGGTAGTTGCCCCTGTGCCATCACTTTTAATTTCTTCTTTAATGTAGCCTTTTTTCTTTAAATCTTCTATAAAATCATCAATCGTATAAGTATCATCTGTTAATTGATATTCTTTATCTAAAGATCTTAACCAATCAATAGCTTCATCAAAATCGCCTGAAGTGTGGGTAATTAATTCTTTAAAGATTTCGAATAATTTCTCAAACGGAGACTGACTTTCTTCCTTAAAAGTTTTAAAAACAAATCCTCTTCTTTTTGTGTTATCTTTCATCAGCCTAAAAATATGAATTCAATAAATAATTTTTAGCTAATTTACATTAGTTTATCAAATGTTTCAATAGATTTGTTTTATAAATTTTAAAAATAATTAAACAAAATAAAAGTAACTTTACGCTATGGCTAAAATTTTAATTACCGGAGGAAGTGGATTAATTGGTAAAAGGTTAACTGAAATATTAAAAAACAGCAATCATACCATATCTATTTTAAGCAGAAACCCTAAAAAAACGCATGAATTTAAGTGGGATATTTCTGCTGATTTTATTGATAAAGATGCTTTAATCAATACGGACTACATCATTCACTTAGCTGGCGATGGCATTGCAGATAAGCGTTGGTCTTCAGATAGAAAAACCGAAATTATTGACAGTAGAGTAAAAAGTGCAAATCTATTATTCAAAAAAATTAAAGAATTAAATATACCCTTAAAAGGATTTATTTCGGCATCGGGTAGTAATTATTATGGTGCTAAAACTACTACTAATATTTACCAAGAAACAGATGCAGCAGGAACCGATTTTTTAGGTGAGGTATGTGAAAAATGGGAGGCAGCAGCAAATGAATTTAAAAGTCTAAACATACCGGTTACCATTTTAAGAACAGGGGTTGTTTTAAGTAAAAATGGTGGCGCTTTAGATAAAATGAAAACTCCCATCATTAGCCCTTTAGGCAAAGGCAATCAATACATGCCATGGATTCATATTGATGATTTATGTTATCTATATCTAAAAACAATTGAAGATAATTTAGAGGGCATTTACAACAGTGTTTCTCCAGAACAACATACTAATAAAAGTTTTTCTAAAATACTTGCTAAAACTATAAATAGACCATATTTACCTATTTCTGTGCCTTCTTTTTTATTGAAAATAGTATTTGGAGAATTGGCAATCATTCTTTTGGAAGGAAGCCAATTGTGCACAAAAAAAATTACAAAAGTATATGATTTTAAATATGCCAGTTTAGAAGAAGCTTTAAAGCATTAGCTAAAACTCATCATTACTTTTAGGTTTATAAACAAAAAAGCGAAAAGGAAATCCTTTTCGCTTTTTAATATATTTTTTTTAAATCCTAAAATGTAGAAGTTATATTAAGACTTACTTCACTCCATGTTTTAGAAACACCATCTGCACCTTTATGAAGTTCTTTACAAACAACATTTAAAGAGTTTAATGCCTCTAAAGCATTCCAATTTGCAACATCCATCTTTGCTTTCATGGAAAAAGTATTTGCAGCTATTGTATAAATAAAAGGTACTTTATTGGTAATACCGTTCATTTTAATATTTGCATAACCAGTAGAATCGTTTTCAATTACTAGTTTTCCAGAAAGTAGTTTTGTAGCATCCATAACACTAAAAAAGAATTTTTTAATCTTATAATCTCTACTGCTATCTTTGGTAAAAAGACTACTCACAGGAATCGAAAATTCTGTATTATGAATTGCTTCTTTAATAGAATTTCCTTCTCCGTTTGCAGTAATATTTACTTTTTTAAATTGACCACCAACAGGCACTTTATCTGTTGTTTTGTATGCCGTAAAATTGATTTCATTTTTTGCACTCTCTAAAGAAAATGCAGCATTACTTTTTTTAACAACTACTTCTTTAACAGAGGGTGTAGTTTCTTTTTTTTCTGATTTACAAGAAAAAGAAATTACAGATACAACGAACAAAAATGATAGGGAAATACTTTTTTTCATGATATTATTTTTTACTATTTAAAACTGTTTCAGCTAATTTAATATATTCTTTTTTTGCTTCTTCGGATGACATTCCGTTTAATTGAACCCATGCATTAAACTTAAAAGCACTTCTTACACTACTAACTTTGGTAGATGAAAATTTATTGCCATAATTTGCCTGCTTGTAATATGCATAAAATTTAAGCATTATATCTGGCGCAATTGCTTTTCTTAATGTAGATATTTTATCAAAAGCATCGTTAAATGCGATATCTAAATTGGGAACCATAATTCTTATTTTTCTGCGATAATTTGGGTACCACCTTTAACTTTATCACCTAAAGAAACATTTAATTTTGTTCCTATTGGTAAATATAAGTCTACTCTAGAGCCAAATTTTATAAAACCTGCATCTTCACCTTGTATTACAGACGATCCTTCTTTAGCATAATTAACAATTCTTTTTGCCAATGCACCTGCAATTTGTCTGTAAAGAACTTCTCCAAAAGTTTTATTTTCTAAAACTATAGTAGTTCTTTCATTTTCTGTAGATGCTTTTGGGTGCCAGGCAACTAAATATTTACCCGGATGATACTTACTATATTTTACAACTCCGCTCATTGCATATCTTGTAACATGTACATTTATTGGTGACATAAATATTGATACCTGTAATTTTTTTTCTTTAAAATATTCTGGCTCTTCTACTTCTTCAATAACCACTACTTTACCATCTACTGGTGCAACTAAAACAGCATCATTTAATGGCGCTATTCTTTTAGGGTTTCTAAAAAACTGTAAAATGATGATTAAAAAAGCTAGTATTAAAATCTGAATTGCCTTCACCAACCAAGGTAAATCTATTAAATTTTCGGCCAATAAAATACCCGAAATAGATATAAAAAGCGCAATAATAATTATTTTATATCCTTCTTTGTGAAAACGTATCATACTTAAATTATAAAATTAATATACAAATATACAAACGGTGCTGCAAAAAGCAAACTATCTAAACGATCTAAAATACCACCATGACCTGGCATAATAGTACCACTATCTTTTATATTGGCTTGCCTTTTAAATTTTGATTCTACTAAATCGCCTATAGTACCAATAACACTTACTATAAGGGCTATCATTAACCAATTAATAAGTGTAAAATCATTATTAAAAACACTAATTATATAGGCAGATATTAAGGCAAAAATAAGTCCACCAACAAAACCTTCTCTTGTTTTTTTTGGAGATACAGACTCGAAAAGTTTAACCTTTCCGAAATTTTTACCCACAAGAAAAGCAAAACTGTCATTTACCCAAATCATCACTAAAATAGCTATGATTAAATTAGGGTTGTAATTGCCTTTATAAAGTGGCAATAAAATCAGAAAAAGCATTGAAAATAAAACGTATCGAATCAAAAGACCAGACTTAGATCGATCATTAGAAAAAACAATTTCTTTTTTTAAAAATAAAGAATACATTAAAGAAACCGAAGACAATATTGTAATCATTAAAATAATTACTATGGCATAACTATCGGGTCTTTTAAGCATTAGATACAAGCTTAAACCGAAAAATACGTAGCCAATTATCCCTTTAAAATTGATTAATTTAGAAAATTCCCAAATACAAATTAAGGCAAATAAAGCAGTAAGTGTTATGTACGATTCTTTAGAATAAAGAATTGCAGATAAAAAAAGTAATACGTAAATTATGCCTGAAAAACTCCTTCTTAAAAGGTTACTCATATTATAAATCTTCTAATAGCAACAAATATAAGTTTTTAGAATTACTGTTACCATAATTTAAGAAGTTTTCCTCTTTATTAAGAATATTATAGTTTTTGATAGCAGATATATTTGTTGGTAAATTTTCTTTGTGATGCAATTTAATACCTGTTAAACCCTGACCAATATCTTTAACTAACTGACTAGTGGTTGCAAAAACAATAAAATTTTCTGGCATATCAGAAAGCTTGACACTTTTTAACTGATTTGATGAAAATAAAATATCTCCATTTTCAGCTACTAGATGTTCGCATGTAGTAAAAACGGGTACCTCTGAAATAAAGTCTGATGTAATTTGTATTTCATCTTTGTTAACCAAGTCATTTAAATCAGAATTCAACACAGTTATTTTTTTCCAATCATTCTCGTTTAAAATTCGAGTTAGATTTTCAATAATCTCAGATTTTTTTAAAGAGTATAAAAACTTGCCCCCTTTTTGCACAAACTTGTGTACAAAAAGGTCATCTAAAGAAAGTAATACTTCTTGTTTAGTAACAGAAACATCCTCTTTATTAGAAATATTTAGCAGCTTTTTAAAAAAATTCATTAATTAAACTTCTGTATTTTCTTCTTTTTTAACTGTATTTTCTTTGATTATTGTATCATCTTCAACTTTGTCTTCGGTAACTTCAAAAGGTCTTTTACCAAATATTTTTTCTAAATCGTCCTTAAAGATAACTTCTTTTTCTAAAAGAAGGTCTGCCAAAGTTGTTAATTTTTCTTTATTATCTTCTAAAATCTGAATAGCTCTTGTATATTGAGCCTCAATCATTTTAGAAATTTCTTTGTCTATCTTTTTACCCGTTTCTTCGCTATAAGGTTTTACAAATGCGTCGTTACCAGAAGAATCATAATAAGTAACATTACCTACTTCTTGGTTTAAACCATAAACAGTAACCATTGCTCTTGCTTGCTTAGTTACTTTTTCTAAATCACTTAATGCACCGGTAGAAATTTTATCGAAAATAACTTTTTCAGCTGCTCTACCTCCCATTGTAGCACACATTTCATCTAACATTTGCTCTGTCTGAACAATCATTCTCTCTGCTGGCAAATACCAAGCTGCTCCTAAAGATTGACCTCTAGGCACAATGGTTACTTTAACTAGCGGAGCAGCGTGTTCTAACATCCAACTAATTGTTGCATGACCTGCTTCGTGAAATGCAATTACCTTTTTCTCTTTCGGAGTAATTACTTTATTTTTCTTTTCTAAACCACCAACTATTCTATCTACTGCATCTAAAAAGTCTTGGTGATGTATTGCTTTTTTACCGTTTCTGGCAGCAATTAAGGCAGATTCGTTACACATATTAGCAATATCTGCACCAGAAAAACCAGGTGTTTGTTGTGCTAAAAACTTAACTTTAACATCATCTGCTAATTTTAAAGGTTTGATATGAACTTTAAAAATTTCTTCTCGTTCGTTTATATTTGGTAAATCAACATAAATTTGTCTGTCAAATCTTCCTGCTCTCATCAATGCACTGTCTAAAACATCGGCTCTATTAGTTGCTGCTAAGACAATTACGTTTGTATCTGTACCAAAACCATCCATTTCTGTAAGTAACTGATTTAAAGTGTTTTCTCTTTCATCATTACCACCAGTCATACTGTTTTTGCCTCTTGCTCTACCAATAGCATCTATTTCATCAATAAATATAATTGAAGGAGATTTTTGTGCTGCCTGTTTGAATAAATCTCTAACTCGAGAAGCACCAACACCAACAAACATCTCTACAAAATCTGAACCTGATAAAGAGAAAAATGGAACATCTGCTTCACCAGCAACAGCCTTTGCCAACAATGTTTTACCAGTTCCTGGAGGCCCAACTAATAAAGCTCCTTTTGGTATTTTACCTCCTAAAGAAGTATATTTTTCAGGATTTTTTAAGAAGTCTACAATTTCTTGTACTTCTTCTTTAGCTCCTTCTAATCCAGCTACATTTTCAAAAGTTGTTTTCACTTTTGTGTCTTTATCAAACAGTTTAGCTTTCGATTTTCCGATGCTAAAAATCTGACTTCCACCACCTGCACCAGATCCTCCGCCAGACATTCTTCTCATAAAAAATAACCAAACGGCAATTAGAATTATAAAAGGTAGAAAACCAATAATAGTATCAAAAAAACTTGTTTTATTTTCATTTTTTAAATCAAAATCTAATTCTTTTTCAACTCTGTACTTTTCAATATTATTTTCGAAATTTTGTAAATCACCAAAATTATATTCAAACAAAGAAGCACCTTTAGAATAAAAGGCAGAATTTAACATTTTCTTGTAACGAGGTTTCTTTTTGGCCTCTTCTTTTATAAAAATTTGAGCTAAATTATTGTTTAAAACAACAATTTTAGAAATATCATTTTCTTTTAATATCTCATTAAACTCATTTTTTGAAATTGTCTTAGTTGCTAAATCTCCACTGTTAAAAAACTGGATTGCAATAATTGCAATAAATACGGCTGCATAAATCCAATAAGCGTTAAACTTAAACTTTGGCATATTCGATTTATTTTCTTTTTTTGATTTATTCATTTATTAAAATAAAAAATTAAACTGATTTTATCTCTGTTATTTTAGCATCTCCCCAAAGACTTTCAATATCATAATATTCACGAATATGTTTCTGAAAAATATGTACTACTACATTTACATAATCCATTAAAACCCATTCAGAATTTGTTTGTCCTTCAATATGCCAAGGCTTGTCTTTAAGTTCTTTAGAAACAACTTTTTGGATAGAACCAGAAATTGCATTTACTTGTGTATTAGAGTTACCAGAACATACTATAAAATAATCACAAACAGTGTTCTCTATCTCTCGTAAGTCTAATAATTGAATGCCCTCCCCTTTAACTTCATCAATTCCTTTAATAATTAAAGCAATTAAATCATCTGTACTTACTTGTTTTTTAGTCATTAACTTTTTTATAAATTTTATGCAAAGTTATTGTTTTTTTGCGAGTATTTTATGTAATATTACACTAGTTTACACTTTATTTAACACTTGAAAATAATCAAACTTAATGCCACCGAATCTACAAATTCTTTTTTAAAGAATTTGTCACAGAATTCTGATATAGAAAACCTTACTGTTGTGGTTTCTGAAAAACAAACTAATGGGCGTGGGCAACAAGATCAAGCATGGCTATCAGAACCTTTTAAAAACCTAACATTCAGTGTTTTTAATTCTTTTGACACACTTAAAATTGAGCATCAAAAACACTTAAATTTTGCAGTTTCAATTGCTATTTACAATGTATTATCTAATAAAAAAATAGCAAAATTAAGTATCAAATGGCCAAACGACATTATGTCAGCCAATAAAAAAATATGTGGTATTTTAATTGAAAATACTTTTGCAGGAAGTAAAATTAAAAAAACAGTTATCGGAATTGGTTTAAATGTAAATCAAACTGAATTTCCAAAATCTATAAAAAATGTTACTTCTTTAAAACTTGAAACAAATACTGATCATAATTTAACACCTCTTTTAAAGGAAATTTTAAAAGAAATACAAACTCAAATTTTAAAATTAGAAAACAACCGTTTTAAATCTTTAGAGGAAAAATATGTATCTGTTTTATATAAAAAAGATATTCCTTCGATGTTTAAAGATAGTAATGGACTCCTTTTTTTAGGAATTATAACCGGTATCTCTAAAACTGGCAATCTTTTAATTCAATTAGAAAACAATAGTATCAAAGAATTTGGCATTAAAGAAGTTCGATTTCTTTAAAGTTTTGCGATATTCTCTGTTAAGGTTTCTACAAACTTAGACAATGGTTTTTTAATCATCATTGCCATCATTGGGTTAAAATCTCCCTCAAAATTTAAAGCAACTTCTGTACTTTTTTCACCAGTTTCATTAAAATCAGCAGACAAAGTAAAAGGTAATTTACTACTTGCAGCACCTAAAGTAATGTTAGAAAATTCAGTTTTATTTTTTAAAACCAATCTAATTTCTGGCATACCTGGCAAACCGAATAAAAATGAATCTCCTTCTACTTCAAATTTTTTGATATCAGCTGGCATCAACTGCTCAAAATTCTTTAATTCTGAGAAAAAAACAAAAACTTCTTGCGCAGATTTTTCTACTGTTACTGTATTTCCTTTAATATTCATTTGTCTATTTTATTGACCCCAAACACTCGGATTTTCTCTCCAACTATTTAATGTAGTTAATTCTTTATCTGTAATATAATGGCTATCTAAAGCTTGCTCTAATAAACTATCATAATTACTTAATGTAGTTAAACGAACTCCTTTATCTTCAAAGTTTTTGACTGCAACATCAAAACCATAAGAAAAAATAGAAACCATACCTTTAACCACTGCACCAAGCTCATTTAATGCATCTACCGCATTTAAACTACTATTACCAGTACTTATTAAATCTTCTATTACCACTACATTTTGCCCACTCTCTAGATGCCCTTCTATCTGGTTTTTTCTACCATGTTTTTTTGGCTCTGGCCTTACATAAATAAAAGGAACTCCTAATTCTTGCGCTACTAAAACTCCAATAGCAATTGCGCCGGTTGCAACACCTGCAATTACATCTGGCTTGCCGTATTCAAATTCTACAATTTTAGCAATTTCTTCTTTTAAAAATACACGAACTGGAGGATATGATAAGGTAATTCTGTTATCACAATATATTGGAGATTTCCACCCAGATGCCCAATTAAAAGGGTCGCTAGGACTTAACTTAATTGCTTTTATTTGCAATAAAAGTTCTGCTGTTTTTTTTGCCGTATCTTTGTTTAAAATCATGCGGCAAATGTATAAAGTTTTTATAAATGATAGCCCAATAATTATCACTTCTTCTACAAAAAAAGTAAATAATTTTCCGAACTACTTATTTAAAGAAATTGACATCGATGATATTGTTGCAAAAATATATGCAAAAAAGCTAGTTGGCGTTAACTTATACACTACTAATTTAAAGACCGATTGGAAATCTTTTACCAATACTTTTAAATTAATAAAAGCTGCTGGTGGTTTGGTTTTAAACCCCAAAAAAGAAATCTTATTTATTTTAAGAAACAACACTTGGGATCTGCCAAAAGGTTGGATTGAAATTGGAGAAACTTTAGAAATAGCTGCTTTAAGAGAGGTTAAAGAAGAATGTGGCATTACTAATTTACAACTAATAAAGCCATTGACTACCACTTATCATATTTACCATCAAAAAACACTTATTTTAAAAGAAACACACTGGTTTTTAATGTCTTCGGATAATACAAATAATTTAAAACCTCAACTAGAAGAAGGCATTACAAAAGCAGTCTTTAAAGACACAAAAGCGATCAACAATGCCTTAAAAAACACTTACGCTAATATTAAATTAGTATACGATACTTATAAAGAAACCTAGTTTTTTAAAAAAACCTTCTATCTTTGCCGACTTATAAAATTTAAAAGATCATGACCAATTTCATCAGAAAAATAATACCAAATGCAAAAGACGATGTATTTGCAGGTATCACTGTTTCTTTAGCAATGATACCCGAAGTGGTAGCCTTTGCCTTTGTTGCTCAAATAAGTCCGATTGTAGCTTTATTTGGCGCTTTTGTTATCGGAATTATTTCTGCATTTTTTGGTGGAAGACCTGGTTTAATTTCTGGTGCTGCTGGTGCCGTTGCTGTTATTTTTGTAAACATGATTCAAGAAGGGCACGCAAAAGGGTTATTGTTTGATACTCCTATTGAAAACATGGGATATTTTTACCTATTAGCCGCGGTAGTTTTAATGGGAATTATACAGGTATTTGCAGGAATTTTTAAATTAGGAAAGTTTGTGCGTTTAATACCACACCCAGTTATGATGGGCTTTGTAAACGGTTTAGCAATCGTTATTTTTATGGCACAACTTGGTATGTTTAAAGAAAATAAGAAAGATATTTTTCAACAAAACATGCGTAAAACAACCTCTAAAGACCTTGTTTATAACGTAAATAACAATCAGGTAAAAGACCTAATATCAAACACCGTTTTATTTACTATTGAAGGTAATACCGTAAAAAACAACCTTACTAACAAAGATGTTTTTATTATTGCTCAAGGCCAAGTATTTGATATCAATACAAAAAAAGTAATTTTTAATGCAACCGAACAAGGGTTTTATAATGTTTCTGATACAGGTGTTGTAAAAACAACCATGCAAGGCAAAACGCTATACCTTATGATTGGTCTTGTACTTTTAACAATGCTAATTGTTTGGGGGTTACCAAAAATAACAACTAAAATACCCGCTGCTCTTACCGCTATTTTAATTGTAACGTTAATCTCTATTTTTGGTGGATTAAACGCCATTAATGTTGGAGATTTTATTAGAGATGGTGGTGGCGCAGGATTAAACGGAATTGATGAGCTTTCTAAAAAATTAAATATTTTAGAATTATGGAGCAGTCTGCCATTTAATTTAGACACACTAAAATTTATTGCTCCGTATGCTTTTTTAGCTGCCTCGGTTGGTTTAATAGAAACTTTAATGACAATGAATTTGGTAGACGAACTAACAGACTCTCGAGGTAACGGGAATAAAGAATGTATTGCACAAGGTGCTGGTAACATTGTAAGTGGTGTTCTTGGTGGTACTGGTGGTTGTGGTATGATTGGCCAAACAGTAATAAACATAAATGCTGGTGGTAGAGGACGTTTATCGGGTGTAATGATGGCACTAACCCTCTTAACATTTATATTGTTTGCAGATACCTATATAGAACAAGTACCAATTGCTGCACTAGTTGGTGTAATGTTTATGATGGTCATAGAAACTTTTGCTTGGTCTAGTTTTAGAATTCTAAAAAAAATACCTGTTTCTGATGCTTTTGTTTTAATCATTGTTTCTGCTGTTACTGTTTTCTTTGATTTAGCAATAGCTGTATTTGTAGGTGTTATTATTTCTGCATTATCATTTGCATGGACGAGCGCTAAAAAAATTAGAGCTAGAAAACGTTTTAAAGAAGATGGCACAAAAATATATGAAATTTGGGGTCCTTTATTCTTTGGAAGTATTACCGATTTTAATGAAAAGTTTGATATTAAAAACGACCCAGAAGTAATTGAAATAGATTTTGTAGAAGCAAGAGTTACAGATCACTCTGCTATTGAAGCTATTTTTATTCTGGTTGAAAAATACCAAGCAGCTAATAAAAAAATCACTTTAAAACATTTAAGTGAAGATTGTAAATTACTCTTATATAAATCTAGCCCAATATTTAAGGACATTATAGAAGAAGACATAGACGATCCTCGTTATCATTTAGCGGCTAACCCAGAAGATTTTCCAAAACCTTTGGGTGAGTATAAATTTTAGGTAGAATATTTAAAATTCAAAAAAGGTCAGATAAAATCTGACCTTTTTTTTTATAGTTTATTGATTAAAAACTACACCAAGCCTTCATCAATTAACGGCAAACTTCTAACTCTTTTACCTGTTGCATTAAAAATAGCATTGCAAATTGCCGGCGCAATCACAGGTACTCCTGGTTCACCAACACCTGTAGGTGGTTCGTGCATTTTATCTAAAATATCTATGTGAATTTTAGGAGCATCTTTCATTCTTGTCATTTGGTAATCGTAAAAATTATGTTGCTCTACAGCACCTTCTTTTGTAGAAATTTTCCCATAAAGCGCCAAAGACATTCCAAAAATTGCAGCACCTTCTAATTGATTTTTAATATTGTCTTTATTTAAAGACAAACCACAATCTATGGTTGTCCAAAGGTTTTCTACTTTCACCTTTTTATTAGTCACAGAAACCTCTACAATAGTAGCTACATAGCTATAAAAACTATAGTGTATAGCAACACCCAAACCATGGTTTTTTGGAAGTTGTTTGCCCCAAGCAGCATTTTTAGCCGTATTTTTTAATACGTCTTTCATCCGTTTAGGGTTGTAGGAATTTTTAGTATTTTTTTGGTTTTCGATGTCTTTACCAATTAAATCTAAATGAAACTGAACTGGATCTTTCTTAGCTTCAAAAGCCAACTCATCAACAAAAGAATTATTACCAAAACCGCTATGAATGTGCACTACAGATCTTAACCAACCAATTCTTAAGTTTGCTTCTGCTTTAATGTTTTCTAATCTAAAGTTTTTAATTTGATAAGGGTTGTTTGTAAAACCCATGCCCAATTCAAAACCAGATGCGTAATCTGATAAAGGCTTAAAACTAGAGGTTATTGAAGGAAATCCTACTCTTTGTAACCAACCCGTTAAATTACCTTTTTTATCAAGACTTGCCTTTAAATATTGCGCACTTGCTGCATGATAAAAACTATGCTGCACGTCATCTTCTCTAGACCAAACAACCTGAATAGGTGCCTGCATTTTTTTCGAAAGCGCAACGGCTTCTACCACAAAATCGGACTTAGATTTACGACCAAAACCACCTCCTAAAAAGGTAACATTAATGGTAATATTTTCTATAGGCATGTTAAAAAAATGTGCAATTTCTGCTTTCGCAGTCTGCGGATCTTGAACCGGTGCCCAAACCTCAATTTTATCATCTTGATACCAAGCAGTTGCATTAGGCACCTCCATTGGTGCATGTGCTAAAAACGGAACATGATACGTAGCTTCTACAACTTTATTAGAGTTTTTAAAAGCAGCATCAACATCTCCTTTACTACCCGGTACTAACTTGCCTTTTTCTAAAAGTCTTTTAGAAAGTTTTTCTTTAAATTCTTCTGAATTAAAAGTACTATTTTCACCATAATCCCAATCAATATCTAAATTAAGCTTCCCTTGAAAAGCAGCCCAAGTAGAATCTGCTATTACAGCAACACCACCCAAAGCTCCAAAAAACTTACCTGTTGGCGGTATCAACCTATCTAAAACCAATACCTTATTTACTCCATAAGTTTTTTGTGCATTAGTAGCATCAAAACTTTTTACCGTACCAAAAGTAACAGGACATCTTGCTATTGCAGCAAATTTCATATCAGGTAAACGCACATCAATACCATAGGTTGCTGTACCATGTGTAAATTTTTCTAAATCGACACTTTTTAATTTTTTACCAATAAATTTAAAATCTTCTACCTTTTTTAACACAATAGCATCTTCTGATGGCAACGGAATCTTACTTGCTTCAACCGCTAAATCACCAAAAAACAATGTGTCATTTGTTTTTTTATTAATAATATAATGGTTGCTGGCAATACAATCTAACTCACTTACGTTCCATTTTTTTGCCGCAGCCTTTATCAACATCACTTTAGCAGTGGCTCCCATTTTACGCATAGGCGCCAACAAAGTTCTTACACTTCTAGAGCCATCTGTATTTTGATTGCCATATTTAGCATCTCCTTCTGCTTGTTTTACGGTAATAAATTTCCAGTCTGCTTCTAGTTCATCAGCAATTGCAGAAGCTAAAGAAGTTCTAATTCCTTGTCCCATTTCAGAACGAGAAGCTGTAATAATTATATTTCCGTCTGGCTTAATTTCTACAAACAAATTCGGTGTAAAATTGCCATTTTGTGTAGGTACAAACTCTTTTTTATCAGTAGAAATATTACATCCAAGTAAAATTCCGCCTGTTGCCAAGCTAAATAACTTCACAAAATCTCTTCTATTTACAGGTGCTATCTTACTCATATTGCATTATTTTTAATAGCAACTGCTTTATGAATTGCCTTTCTAATTCTAGAATAGGTACCGCATCTACAAATATTACTACTCATTGCGTTATCAATATCAGTATCTGTCGGATTTTCTAAAGAGTCTAAAAGTGCTGTTGCTGCAATTAATTGCCCAGATTGGCAATATCCACATTGAGGAACATTACCATCATTCCAAGCTTCTCTTAAAAATTCTAAATTTTTAGAGCTTCCTTCTATGGTAAAAATTTCTTTTCCGATGGCATAAGAAATTGGCATGCTACAAGATTTAGTAAGCACTCCATCAATTAAAACAGAGCAAGCCCCACATTGTGCAACACCACAACCAAATTTGGTTCCTGTTAATCCTACTATATCTCTAATAGCCCATAATAAGGGCATATCATCCTGTACATCAACTGTATAAGATTTTCCGTTAATTGATATTATTTTACTCACTTTGTATCTTTTTAAAGTTACAAGTTACATAAAATTAGAACAAAATACAAACAGGTGTTGGTGCCGAAATTTCTGAAATAAATGTAAGTTTTCCTGTTTTAAAATTTCTCTGAAAACAAACAATCGAATTAGAATCTTTATTGGCAACAATTAAAAAACGATTGTCTGGAGTAAGATTAAAATTCCGCGGACTCTCACCTTTTACAGAAGTAAAATCTATTAACTCTAAGGTTCCGTTTACAGCATTCACTTTAAAAGTTACTATTGAATTATGCCCTCGATTTGAAGCATATAAAAACTGACCATCTTTAGAGATATGAATGTCTGCTGCCTTACTAAAATTGATGAAATTTTCTGGCAAGATAGAAATAGATGAAACTATACTATATATACCCTCTTTTTCGTTTAATAAAGAGATCGTATTATTCAGTTCATTTAAAACATAGATGTTAGTATTCTTCGGATGAAAAGCAAGATGTCTTGGACCTGCACCATCTGTCATTTTTAACTTAGCTTGTTGTAGTGGAACAAAATTTGTTTTTAAAGAATCTAAAGTAGAAAACCACAACTCATTAGTGCCTAAATCTACAGAAATAATTTTTTTAGTATGTTGTTTAAACCATACAGAATGCGCATGAGGTGCTTTTTGCCTATTTGTTGTTCCTTTACCTACATGCTGTTGTAGTGCTAATAAATTTGTTAATCCGTTTATAGTGTCTACTTTTTAATACCCAATATTTCCGCCAGTATAATTAGCAACTAAAACCTGATTTTCGTTATTTACAGTTACAAAACAAGGATGCGCGCCACCTGTTTTCGTTTTATTGATGAATAACAAACTGTCTTTATCAATCTTAAAAGCACTTACAAAACCATCACCATCTTTATTTACTTCTTCTACAACTAAAAGTAGTTTTCGGTCTTTTGTTTTTACTAAAAAAGAAGGGTTTGTAGCCTTGGCAACCAATCCTATTTTAGAGAGTTTACCTGAAGCGCTAACACTGTATTTATATATATACCTTTACTTAAAGAATCTGTATAGGTGCCAACATAAAAACTTACTTCATTTTCTTGTTTTGAAGTTGTACAACTTAAAACTAACAGCAACACAAACGTTAAGATAATTCCCTTTTTTATCATTTGTTTACTTTAAAAATTGGCAAAAGAAGATGCGCTTTTTCATAATGAGCAGATTTTTTGTAAATAAAATCTAACTGTATTCTTGGGTTTTCAGCAAAATAGGTGTCAGAGGCTAATTTAGCATCAAACTCTTGTTTTAATGTTGGATTTTCTTCCAAAAGACGTGCTGCAACCTCTTCGAAAACATAGCCAGAATACCCTTCTTTTTGTTGTAAGATAGTATCAAAAAAATTCCAATTAAAAAAAGAATCGGTAGCGGTAGCCTCTAATGTTTCTAATAGATAACGAACACCGGATTGATTGGTCTTAATATATAAATCTCCTTTTTTAAACTGTCTTTGTTTTACAGATGATGATACTGTTGAATTATAATGTAAATAATGCCCTTCGTAAGGGTAAGTTCTTGTTTTAAAATCTTTAATATGATTTACCTCAACTTGAAATGAAGTATCTTTTTCTAACAATGTAAACTCAATTTCATTTGCTTTTAAGCGATCTATTACTGTATGCCAACCTTGCTCTAAAATATAAGCTTTTGGTATTTTAACAGAATCAGTGGCTATAAAATTATTATAATACTTTACAGCTTTTGTAAATGGCTGTTGCTTATCATAAAACATTCTTTTACCGTTGGTAACCTTACTATCAATCATAGCACCTTCGTAACCCATAAATTGCAATTCTGAAGCTACTTTTTTATCAACAGAAAAAGCAATCGGATAGTATTCTTTTTCTAAAACCTCTGCAAGAGCGTTTTTTCTGAGTTCAGCAATTTTAGTACCCTTTTCGGTTAAAAAATCTAAGGCAGAAAAAAGAAGTTCATAAGTCTGCTCTACTCTTATTTTATAAGGCTTTAACATATGTGTTTCTACCATTAAACCCAGTGTATTAAACAAGGTTGTATATCCTGTAGAATATCTTGGAGAATCGAAAAACTGAGAAAATCCGTTGTCTGGTTTTGTGCCCCAAACATTAACGTAAGGTGTAATTTCTATTTTTTTATTTTTTAATGATTTTTCTATACTAGGACGCATTTCATCTTCTAAAAAAGCGCCCAAATTACCACCTAACTTATTGTGTTGTGTAAATAAATGTGTTATTGCATACTGATAATCTGCACCATTACTAACATGATTATCTATAAAAACATCTGGGTTCACCGCATGAAAAATTGCTGCAAAAGCAGCTGCGTTTTTAGTGTCTTGCTTTATAAAATCTCTATTTAAATCAAAATTTCTGGCATTGCCTCGAAATCCGTATTCTAAAGGTCCGTTTTGATTTGCCCTTGTATGCGAATTTCTATTTAAAGCACCTCCAATATTATAAACCGGAATAATACAAATGATAGTGTTTTTATACTTCTTTTTTAAAGAATCGTTTTGTACAATATCTCTTATAAAAAGCATCGAAGCGTCTATGCCATCAGATTCGCCTGGATGAATTCCGTTATTTATTAAAATTTTATTTTTTGATGATTGCTTAATTTCATCAACATTAAAAATACCTTCTGCATTGTAAACAACTAAATGCAACGGATTACCAGAATCTGTTTGTCCGAAAGAAAAAAGTGAGACAGATGTATGCACTTCTGCTAAGTCTTTATAATAAGAAATAACATCTTTGTAAATTGGCGTTTCCGTTCCATTAGATTTCTCAAAAAGTGTGGTAAAATCTTTATTTACCTCATTTTTACAGGCAAAAAAGAAAAAAATACTTAATAATAGAATGGCATTTTTCATTATTTATCTTTTTTTATGCGCACACTTTTAGGCACCAACTTTGTATAATCTCCATTAAATTTAATTACTTCTCTAACAATAGACGAAGAAATATAAGAGGTACTTGCTGCGGTTAATAAAAATACCGTTTCTATAGGTGCCAAATCTCTATTGGTATGTGCAATGGCTTTTTCAAATTCAAAATCAGCCGGATTTCTTAATCCTCTCAATATAAATTTTACATTATTTTGTATGCAAAAGTCGACTGTTAAACCAGTATAAGTTACCACTTTTACTTTTTTATGATCTTTAAAAGAGTCTTCTATAAACTTTTTACGCTCTTCTAAAGAGAACATGTATTTTTTATTTGAATTAACACCAATTGCAATAATTAGCTCATCAAATAAATCTAAACCTCTACTTATTACATCGAAATGACCTAAGGTAAATGGGTCAAAAGATCCTGGAAAAATTGCTCTTTTCATTGTTGTATAATTTGATGAATTCTATTAATTCTAATTTATTTTAAGGCCGTTAAGATGGCATTTCCAAACAAGTTTTTTAAAGAAATACCTGCCGCCTTAGCTTGTTGTGGCAGTATACTTTCTTCTGTTAAACCGGGCACTGTATTCATTTCTAAGAAATGTGGGTCGCCGTTTACCAAAATAAACTCTGATCTAGAAAAACCAGACATGTTTAAAATATGATATACTCTTTTTGCCACTTCCACTACTTTTTCTTCAATAGCTGCAGATAATCTTGCTGGCGTTATTTCTTCTGATTTCCCTTCGTATTTAGCTTCATAATCGAAAAAATCATTTTCAGAAACAATCTCTGTAATAGGCAACACTTTTGTTTGTCCGTTATAATTAATAACACCTACAGAAACCTCTGTTCCTTCTAAAAAAGATTCAATTAAAATCTCGGTATCTTCTTTATATGCTTTTTCTAATGCAGGCAAAATTGCCTCTTTGGTGTGTACTTTAGAAATACCGTAGCTAGAACCTGCATTGTTGGGTTTTACAAAGCAAGGGAGTCCTACTTTAGCAATAATTGCATCTAAATTAACAAGATCTCCTTTGTTTAAATATACCGAAATTGCGGTTTTAATACCATATTCTTTTACAACACTAAGTGTATCTCTTTTATTAAACGTTAATGCCATTTGATAAAAAGGCGCAGAAGTGTGTTTCAATTTTAAAAGATTAAAATATGCTAACAATTGTCCGTTTTCTCCTGGCGCACCATGAATCGCATTAAAAACACAATCAAAAGTTACTCGAGTACCATCAATTACACACGAAAAATCATTTTTATCAATAGCATACTCTTTATTATTGGCATCTAAAGCTACCCATTTATCTTTTAAAATCAGTACTCTAAAAGCGTTAAAAACTTCTGTATCTAAATGATTATATACTACATTTCCACTTTTTATAGAAATGTTTACTTCGGATGAATATCCGCCCATAACAATTGCAATGTTCTTCTTCATTGGTTTCTAAAATAATAAAACAAATTTATCAAAATAAATATAGAAATAGCCGCGTTTAGTTTTTATATCTTTGCGTGTTCTAAAAATCAAAAAAAATGAGTGTTTTTCAATTCTTAAAAAGTAAATCCTTCTTTTTACAGTTAACTATTGCTATTATTGGTTTATTGATCTTTATTTTCGGCCTAAAATATTGGCTTGGTTTTTCTACAAACCACGATCAAAAGATTCAAGTACCTAATTTACACAAAATGTCTTTAGAAAGTGTTACTAAAAAATTAAATGAATTAAATTTAGATTTTAAAGTTATAGACAGTGCTAGTTTTAACCCTAATTACCCTAAAAAATCTGTTATAGAACAATCTCCAGAAGCGGGTGATTTTGTTAAAGAAAAGCGTAAAATTTACCTTACTTTAAATCCATCAAAATATAGAGATGTTACCATACCAGATTTAAACGGAAAAACAAAACGACAAGCTATTTCTCACCTTCGATCTATTGGCTTTAATGTAGGCACAAACTATACATATGTAAATGACATTGGTAAAGATGTAGTTCGTGGATTGCGCTATAAAAGCAACATCTTAAACAAAGGAGACAAACTACCATTAAACACTATTATTGATTTAGTTTTAGGAGACGGTAATAATTAAAAAGATAAACTTTACAAGTAGATACATTTTAATTGTATTAGAAATTATACAAGACAACAACAATGCAAGAAAACCAAAATAACGATATTGATAATGATGAACTTTACGAACATCATAAATTTATAGCTAGCGAAGGGCAAGAACCCCTTCGAGTAGATAAATTTTTAATGAATTTTGTAGAAAATGCTACAAGAAGTAAAGTACAGCAAGCTGCAAAAGCTGGAAACGTTTTGGTGAATGATATCGCTGTAAAATCTAACTACAAAGTAAAACCAAATGATATTGTTAGGGTTGTTTTATCGTATCCGCCAGCAGAAAACTTATTAGTTGCAGAAGATATTCCGATTGATATAGTATATGAAGATGATGCCGTTATTGTGGTAAATAAACCTGCCGGAATGGTAGTACACCCCGGCCATGGCAATTATTCTGGCACCTTAGTAAACGGCTTAATTCATCACATAGAAAATTTACCAACCAACTCTAATGAAAGACCTGGTTTGGTGCATAGAATAGATAAAGACACTAGTGGTCTATTAGTAGTTGCAAAAACAGAATTTGCAATGGCACACCTGTCTAAACAATTTTTTGATAGAACTACAGAACGTTTATATTACGCATTGGTTTGGGGACATGTAGAAGAAGATGAGGGTACAATTGAAGGAAACATTGGCAGAAGCTTAAAAAACCGTTTGCAAATGGCCGTTTTTCCTGATGGCGAATTTGGCAAACATGCAGTTACTCATTACAAAGTTTTAGAACGCTTAACCTACGTTACGTTGGTACAATGTAAATTAGAAACAGGCAGAACGCACCAAATTAGAGCGCACTTTAAACATATAGGACATACGCTTTTTAATGATGAACGCTACGGAGGAAATGATATTTTAAAAGGGACAACTTTTACAAAATACAAGCAGTTTGTAAACAACTGCTTTAAAGTTTTACCTAGACAAGCTTTGCATGCTAAAACATTAGGTTTTACACATCCAACGACAGGTAAATTTATGCAGTTTAACTCAGATATACCATCGGATATTGTAAACTGTTTAGAAAAATGGAGAACCTATTCTGAAAACTCTAAAGATGTAGAAATAGAATAAAAAAAAAGGTGTATTCATTTTAATAATTTGAATACACCTTTTTTTTGTCTAGCAACAACCAGACCCTGGCAAACAAGTACTTGAACTTCCTTTATCAGAAATTTTAATTCGTGGTTTTTCTGCTGGAATTCCACAAGCATCTTCTGCCAAGCAAGCTGTTAGCTTTGAGGTTAATATAAAGTCTGTTCCATTAAAATCTAAACCGAATTTACCAATGGTTTCTTTGCCTTGATACTCTACTTCAATTTCTAAATCTGAAAAATGAAACGCTTTTTCAGACAACTCTACAATGCTTAACAATTTTTCTGGATGCAATCTGTGATCGTAATCATTTTTTTCCCATAGCTGAAAATTAATTACTTCTTCATGCCTGATTTTACCACCACAATCAATAAAATTTTTTGTTATTTTACCTACTTCGGTTACATGAAAATGAGAAGCAACATATTGCCCGTTTGGTAGTTGAAACGCTATTTGATCTAATTTAGTTAAATGATTTTTAATTTCTGATAATTTCATAGGTAGGGTAATAATTTTTATTGCTTATAGTACCAAAAAGGGATGGTTATTATTTTCTCTGAAACAATAGTATCTTTTGGTTTCTTTTGAAATTTAGGCTTAGGTTTTGTAAATCTACTAATTTTTAGCAAATGTTTTCCTTCAGAAATAGATTTTAATGGCAAAACAGTTTCAAAACCCAATTGGTGGTTTAAGTCTGAAATTAAAAAATCTGTTTGAACAGGTGTACTATCTAATTGCAAAGCATACGTTTTTTTAAACGCGTTTAAATATCTAGTTTGTAAACTATCTTTAAATTGAAGTTTTTTCTTAAAGAAAAAATCACTTTTAAAACCTCTTGTATCTGTTACCTTTTTTAAAGAAATATCTTGATCTGTTACAGCATCTTCTATACTTTTTACAAAAGGAATGAAAACTACTAAAAATGGTTTTTCTATAATTTTAGAGGTAATTGCTGCATTATTTATGAATTCTCCTTTTTCTAAGGTGTTTAAATAATTTGTGCTGTTAGTATAATTCTCTGAAGAAATAGAAGACCTAAAAACAAAACTTGATCTTACATTACTTACCGTTGACAAATAAAAAGCACTTAAATAAACAGGAAATAATATAAAGAGGATTCTTCTTCCGAATTTATTGTCTAAAAAATTATATACCAAAGGCCTGTATAAAAACGATAATGTTAGTATGCTAAAAACCTTGTATAAAGGAAAATATAGAAAGGAAGTCCATTCTTTTTTCTTTAAATACCCTTGCGTTATAAAATCAATAAAAACAATAAAACATAAAAACAGAAAAAACATTCCAAAGAAGCCAAGTAACATGGTGCCTAAAAATTCAGAAAAAATACCAGATTCAATAAAAAAATTTCCTGCCAATAAAATTACTAACAACACTATAAAAAATGAAATAATGTAAAATAGATATAAAAAAGTAACTGCAAATAAAATACTACAGTAGTTTTCTAGATTGCCGATATACTTATCAAAAGACCCTACTTTATTTTTTAAGTAGTTTGTAAATCTTTTTCTATAATTTAAAGAATCATAATCTATCTCTCCAGAAACATAGCGCAAACCAATTGCACCAATCCAAAGACCTCTTAGTACTACATGTATTATTAGATTAACAATTAAAACCAAACAAGAAATACTAGCAAGAACAAACAAAAACTTTGTGTAACTTTCTGCAGCTACTGACTCTTGTCTTGCTATACTTAATGGCTCTATGGCTGTAAATAAACCAAAAATTGCAAACCCAGAAATTAGTAATTCTAATTGCCAACTTTCTTGTTGTAACTTATCTAATAACTCTTTAAACTTAGAGTTGCTATAATTGTTTTCCATAGCTTTTTTTTGACCAATATACACACTTTAAATCATAATAAAACAAATATTTACACCCTAAAAAGCAATTGTTTTTATGCATCTAAATAGGTTTTATCAATATAAATATCAGAATTTTATTGTGGTTCTTTTATTGATTGTTTCCTATCTTTTGTACTTTTATCTAAAATTAAGAATTTCTATTATTAGAACTATATCAGATGAAAATTATAATTTCTCCAGCAAAATCTCTTGACTTTGAAAGCAAAGCTCCTACAAGTTTATTTACTCAACCTCGTTTTTTAGAGCAGTCTGAAACGTTAAATAAAAAACTAAAAACACTTTCTAAAAAGAAACTATCGGATTTGATGAAAATTTCTGATGATTTAGCCCAACTGAATTATGATAGAAATCAGACTTGGCAAACTCCTTTTACTTCAGAAAATGCAAAACAAGCCATTTATTCTTTTACCGGAGCTGTTTTTCAGGGTATTGATGCCACTACTTTATCCGAAGAAAAAATACCTTTGTTACAAAATAATTTAAGAATTTTATCTGGCATGTATGGTTTGTTAAAACCTTTAGATCTAATACAACCTTACAGACTAGAAATGGGCACTCGATTAAAAGTGGGCAGCACAGAAAATTTATATAAATTTTGGAATAACGACTTGGCAAACTCTTTAAATGAAGAGTTAAAAGAGGGTGAGCTTTTAATTAACTTAGCCAGCTCAGAGTATTTTAAAGCACTTCCTAAAAAAACTTTAAAAGTACCAATGATTACTCCTGTTTTTAAAGATTTTAAAAACGGAGAATATAAAACTATAATGACCTATGCAAAAATGGCACGTGGCTATATGGTAAGATATATTTTAGACAATAATGTAGAAACTATCGAAGATTTAAAAGGTTTTAATATCGAAAATTATCGTTTTTCTGAAGATATGTCTACCGGAAATGAATTGGTTTTTACTCGCTAAGTGATGCTATTGAAATAACTGAAAGTTATTTAATTTTGACAAAAAAATGAAAAAGAAAACCTTACCTAGCATACTTATTGGTGGTATGCTTTTTTGTGCATTCAGCATTTTTTTATCAAACTATTTAATTGAAAAAAACAGCATTTCTAAAGTGTTTTCAAACGTAGAAAATATTTCTAAAAACCAAGTCGGCTTACTTTTAGGAACTTCAAAAAGGTTAAAAAGTGGACAAATAAATCGCTACTACAAATATAGATTAGAGGCTGCCATAGAATTATATAAAAATAAAAAGATTGACTTTATTGTAATAAGCGGTGATAATAGTTCTAAAAGCTATGACGAACCAACAGATTTTAAAAACGATTTAATAAAAGCCGGAATTCCTGAAAGCAAAATATTCTTAGATTATGCAGGTTTTAGAACATTAGATTCAATGGTTAGAATTAAAGAGATTTTTGGACAAAACTCAGTTACTGTAATCTCTCAAAAATTCCATAATGAAAGAGCCATTTACTTAGCAGAACACTTTAAAATAAAGGCAATTGGTTTTAATGCAAAAGATATTAATGGCAAATATGGTTTTAAAGTAAAAATGAGAGAATATTTAGCAAGAGTAAAAGTCTTTGTTGATATTGGCTTTAATGTAGCACCAAAATTTTTAGGTGAAAAAATTGAAATAAAATAAAAGTTTCTAATTTAAAACTAAAATCAACAGTCTACTATTCTAACATTAACTGCTAAGCCGCCTTCTGAGGTTTCTTTGTAATTCTTATTCATATCTTTTGCAGTTTCCCACATGGTATCAATCACTTTATCTAAAGGTACTTTTACATCTTTAGGATCTGTTTCTAAAGCCATTTCTGCTGCATTAATCGCTTTAATTGCACCCATTGCATTTCTTTCTATACAAGGTATTTGCACCAAACCACCAATAGGATCGCAGGTTAAACCCAAATGATGTTCCATGGCTATTTCTGCTGCCACCAAACATTGTGCTGCAGAACCGCCCAACAACTCTGTTAATGCAGCTGCTGTCATTGCAGATGAAACACCTATTTCTGCTTGGCAACCGCCCATTGCTGCAGATATAGTAGCGTTTTTCTTAAAGATACTTCCAATTTCTCCTGCCGTTAATAAGAATTTTTTAATATGAGTAAAATCGGCTTCATGATTTTCAATTACCAAATAATACATTAAAACAGCCGGAATTACTCCTGCACTTCCGTTTGTGGGTGCTGTTACAACTCTACCTAAAGAAGCATTTACTTCATTTACAGAAAGGGCAAAACAACTTACCCATTTTAAAATTTCTCTAAATTTTACTTCTGTTTTTCTAATGGCAGCAACCCATTCTTCTGGATTGGTATATACAGCATCTTTGATCAATTTTTCTTGAATGTTAAAAGCTCTGCGCTTTACATTTAATCCTCCGGGAAGTTTACCTTCTGTATGGCAACCTATATACATGCACTCTAACATGGTATCCCAAATTCTTTTTAATTCTGTATCTATTTCTTTTGCTGAACGAAGCTCTAATTCGTTTTGCAAAACAATATCAGAAATTAATAACTTATTTTTTTCGCAATATTCTTCTAACTGAATTGCTCTATTTACTGGAAATGGAAAATTCTTTTTATTGATTTCAATTTCATCTTCTAAATGGTCATTTTCTTGCACAATAAAACCACCACCGATAGAATAATAGGTTTCTGTAGAAATTTCTTTTCCTTCAGAAAAGCCTCTAAAAGTAAGACCGTTTGCATGAAATGGTAAAAATTCTCTATTAAAAACAATCGAAGTTTTATAAAAAGGGATTGACTTTCCTCCTTTAAAAATAATTTCTTCTTGGGTATTTATTCTATCAACAATAATAAAAATATCTTCTATAGGTATGTATTCTGGATCTGCTTCACTTAACCCTAATAAAATTGCTAAATCTGTTGCGTGTCCTTTACCTGTTAAAGAAAGAGAACCGTATAAATCTACCTTAATCTCATCAATTAAAGCAAACGTATTTTGTTGTTTAATTTTAGAGATATAAGCCTCTGCTGCGCGCCAAGGACCAAGGGTATGTGAGCTAGAAGGCCCAATACCAATTTTTAACATATCAAAAACACTAATAAATTGCGACATTCTTAAAAATGATTAAAATATTTGGTGTAAATGTAAAAAATCCAACTCAATGAGCTGGATTTTTTTATATAATTTAAAGTGTTTAAATATTAGAATCCGTAAACAGCTTCTTTATCAAACTTCTTCATTAACATATAATAAACTACGGCTCTGTATTTTTTTCTTTCAGATTTACCAATACGCTCCATAACTTCCTCAATACCTGCATCTAATTCTTTACTGTCTTTAAGACCTAATTTTTTAATTAAAAAATTATTTTTTACAGTTGCCAATTCTTTTGCATCAGAACCAGAAACAGTTTCTGCATCTGCTTTGTAAATAGATGGCCCCAACCCTTTTGTTACAGCTGCTAACAACTCTGTATTAGATCTTAGATCTCTGTCATCCATAAACTGCTTGTACAAAGCTACTTTTTCGTCAAATTTACTCATGTTTAAAAATTTTAATTTTTGTTAATATAATCCCCCACTATAAAGAGTGTTCCCAAATATAAGAAATTCTTTCTCCATTTCAAATCTTGGTGAACTTCAATGAATAAGACACAATATGTGTCAAGATGTCACAAAATTTATAAGCATCAATTAAAAAAACTGACATTTTATTGTAAAAAAGTAGTTGGCACACACTTTGACTATGGATTGATGTAAAATTGAATAAAAATTTATTAAATAAATATTATGAGTAAAATAATTGGAATCGATTTAGGTACAACCAACTCTTGTGTTTCTGTAATGGAAGGTAATGAGCCAGTGGTAATACCTAATGCAGAAGGAAAAAGAACAACACCATCTATTGTTGCCTTTGTAGAAGGTGGAGAACGTAAAATTGGAGATCCTGCAAAAAGACAGGCAGTAACCAACCCAACAAAAACGGTATATTCTATCAAGCGTTTTATGGGAAACAAGTTTTCTGAATCTAGCAAAGAAGCAAAAAGAGTTCCTTACAAAGTTGTAAAAGGAGACAATGATACCCCAAGAGTAGATATTGATGGTCGTTTATATACGCCACAAGAAATTTCTGCAATGGTATTACAGAAAATGAAAAAAACTGCTGAAGACTATTTAGGTACAGATGTTACCGAAGCTGTAATTACAGTACCTGCATACTTTAACGATGCACAAAGACAAGCAACTAAAGAAGCTGGTGAAATTGCAGGTTTAGCAGTTAAAAGAATTATAAACGAGCCAACAGCTGCTGCATTAGCATACGGTTTAGACAAGTCTAACGACGATAAAAAAATTGTTGTTTTTGATTTTGGTGGTGGTACTCATGATGTTTCTATCTTAGAATTAGGAGACGGTGTTTTTGAAGTATTAGCTACTGATGGTGATACTCACTTAGGTGGTGATGATGTTGATGAAAAAATAATTAACTGGTTGGCAAAAGAGTTTAAAGCTGATGAAGCTATTGACTTACGTGACGACCCAATGTCTTTACAACGTTTAAAAGAAGCTGCAGAAAAAGCAAAAATAGAATTATCTTCTTCTGCTTCTACAGAGGTTAACTTACCTTATGTAACAGCAACTGCAAGCGGACCAAAACACTTGGTAAGAACTTTATCTCGTTCTAAATTTGAGCAGTTAATTGATGATTTAGTTAAAAGAACAATCGAACCTTGCCAAACAGCTTTAAAAAATGCTGACTTGTCTATTTCTGATATTGATGAAGTAGTATTAGTAGGTGGTTCTACAAGAATACCTGCAGTACAAGAAGCTGTAGAAAAGTTTTTCGGAAAAGCGCCAAGTAAAGGTGTAAACCCAGATGAAGTTGTTGCTTTAGGAGCTGCAATACAAGGTGGTGTATTGTCTGGAGATGTAAAAGATGTATTGTTATTAGACGTTACACCTTTATCTTTAGGTATTGAAACAATGGGGAATGTATTTACCAAGTTAATTGATGCAAATACAACCATACCAACTAAAAAATCGCAAGTATTCTCTACCGCAGTAGACAATCAACCTTCTGTAGAAATACACGTTTTACAAGGTGAAAGAGCAATGGCTGCAGACAATAACACGATTGGTCGTTTTCATTTAGATGGTTTACCACCAGCACAAAGAGGTGTACCTCAAGTAGAAGTAACTTTTGATATTGATGCCAATGGTATTATTAAAGTTTCTGCTTTAGATAAAGGAACCAACAAATCTCACGAGATTAGAATTGAAGCTTCTTCTGGATTATCTGAAGAAGAAATTGCAAAAATGAAGCAAGATGCAGAAGCAAATGCTGATGCTGATAAAGCTGCTAAAGAAACTGCAGAAAAAATAAATGAAGCAGATTCTATGATTTTTCAAACAGAAAAGCAATTAAAAGAGTTTGGTGAAAAATTATCTGATGATAAAAAAGCACCAATTGAAGCTGCTTTAGTTACCTTAAAAGCTGCGCATGAGTCTAAAGACTTAGCACAAATTGATACTGCTTTAGCAACAATTAACGAAGCATGGAAAGCTGCTTCTGAAGAAATGTATGCTGCAGAACAAGCTGCCGGTGGTGCAGATGCTGGTGCTCAGCAAGGACAGCCAGAAGCTGGTGCAGACCAAGGAGACAATGTAGAAGATGTAGATTTTGAAGAAGTAAAGTAAGCAGAGAACCAATAACGCAATAGCGTTATTGTGTGAATCGCTTATCCCGCATTTTTTTTCGGGATCTCATAAAAAAGGTTTTCTAAACTTAATTTTTGAGAATCATTTCTAAGAAAACAAGTTTTCTTAAAATAACAAAAACGCAATCATTAATTTGATTGCGTTTTTTTATGCAGTAATAATAAATATTTGTTAGTTTGATGAACGCCTCACAATGACTATTAATTATATTTACAAAAAGTTATATTGACATTGAAAATCTACAACCAAACCAACTTCTTTAAACATACATTTTGTGAATTTTTACAAATTGATGACTTTCAATTTCCAGAAAGCAACAATTATAAAAGTAAATCAGACAGTAGTTATTATTACACAAAAGAAGGTGTTTACAGAAAATCAAATCATTGGGGACGTGTTGCCAATTGCAGATGGAAATTAAAACACGCAAAAAACTATAAAAACCAACAAACGGTTATTGGGTTTGCAAAATGGACAGACTTCTACCCTATCAACTCAACAGAAAAAACATACTTTTTAAAGGTAGATTTTGATCAAAAAACAGTTGAACTTAAACCTAAAAAAGAAAAAAACACAAATCATCTTTATACGTATGTAGAGGCTCAAAAAAGAAAAAAGCAAGTACAACAATTTTTTAAAGACGACAAATGGGCAAACTATTTTGACCAAGAAATAGAAGAGCTGCGTTTTAAAATTATTACAGATTTTATAAGTTCAAATAAAAGTTTGCAAGAAATAAAAATGATTTTCAAATAGAAAATAACCACTTTTCTATAAATTTACATGCATAAAAAATAAAAAAATTGAAATGAACATTCCACAAACTAGTTTTCCTAGAGTTGTAATTATTGGTGGTGGTTTTGCTGGTTTAGCAGCTGCAAAAGGTTTAGAAAAACAAGAATTGCAGGTTGTTTTAATAGACAAGCACAATTACCATACTTTTCAACCTTTGCTATACCAAGTTGCAACTGGTGGTTTAGAACCAGATTCTATTGCTTTTCCTCTAAGAAAACGTTTTAATGATGTTGATAATTTTTATTTTAGACTGGCTGAAGTCTCTAAAATAAATGCTGACACAAACGAAATTGAAACCTCGATAGGAAACTTAGAATACGACCAATTAATTATTGCTACTGGTGCAACAACAAATTTCTTTGGAAACAAGAACATAGAAAAATTTGCTATGGAAATGAAATCCATTCCACAAGCATTAAACATCAGAAGTTTGGTTTTACAAAATTTTGAAGAAGCCTTATTAACTTCAGATTTAGAGGAAAGAAAAGCCTTAATGAACTTTGTAATTGTAGGTGGCGGACCAACTGGTGTTGAATTGGCTGGTGCTTTGGCAGAGATGAAAAAAGGAATTTTACCTAAAGATTATCCTGATTTAGACATCCGTCTCATGAAAATTAATTTAATTCAGAGTTCTGGTGAAATTTTAAAAGGAATGAGTGCTAAAGCCTCCGAAAAAGCAGAAGATTTCTTAATTAAATTAGGCGTTGATGTTTGGAAAAATTTACGTGTATTAGATTATGATGGTAAAACAGTAACTACAAATGGTGAAGATCATTTTAATGCAGAAACTGTAATTTGGGCTGCTGGTGTAAAAGGCGAAATTGTAAAAGGTCTAGAGACAACGTGTAAAGTTAGCAGAGCAGCAAGATATGAGGTAAACGAATTCAACCTTCTTTTAAATCACACTAACATTTATGCTATTGGCGATGTTGCTTCTATGACTTCTGAAAATGCGCCAAACGGACATCCAATGATGGCACAACCTGCCATGCAACAAGGTGCGTTAGCAGCAAAAAATATTTTAGCAAAATTAAACAACAACAAACAAAAGGCTTTTGTTTACAATAACAAAGGTACAATGGCAACAGTTGGCAGAAACAAAGCTGTTGTAGATTTAAAGAACTTTAAATTTCAAGGAATATTTGCTTGGTTTGTTTGGATGTTTGTGCACCTTTTTTCATTAATTGGCTTTAGAAATAAAGCCATTGTATTCTTAAACTGGGTGTATAATTATATTCGTTTTGATAGAGAAACACGTTTAATTATTAGACCTTACAAAAAGAACAAAGCTTCTAAAACAACCGCAACAAAATGATGTTAAATCCAGTTATAAAAGAAATAGAAAAAATGGAGTTGACATGCATTTCACACAAGGGAAAAGCAGAAAATAGTAGCGCAACCTACAATACGTTAACAACTTGGGCAGCAAACCATAAAATACTATCTAATAGTTCTAAAATGGTAACTATTTATCATAATAGCCCAAAAAATACAGCTCCTGAAAATTTAGAAATGAGTGCATGCATCGTTTTAAATAATACAATTAAAACAGATAATATGGTAAAACTAAAAACAATACAACCTACAAAATGCATCGTTGCTAGGGCAGAAATTACTCCTTTTCAATTTAAAGAAGCTTGGGAAAATTTATATGCTTATTACATAAAAAGTAGTTACAAAAAATCAGAAATAGATCCTTTTGAAATTTATTATAACAATGCTGCTGAACATCCAGAAAATAAATTTATTGTAGATTTATGCATTCCTATTTTAGATGAATAATTAACAAACGTTTTAGAGGTGCTTTTCAAAGAATTATATACTTTTAACCTTATAAAAAGGTAGACATTTAATTGTGATTTTAATAAAATGAAAAAAATAATTTTAATCTTTTGGCTCTCTTTAACTTTTGCCTTATCTCTAAAAGCACAAGAAAACAAACACGACTTAACAATAGAAATTTCAGGGTTAAATTCTAACACTGGTACTGTTTTTATAGCGCTGTACAATAACAAAAAAGACTTTTTAAAGAATAATTACAAAGGAGTTAAAGCTAAAATTAGTAATAAAAAGGCAAGTTACACTTTTAAAGAATTGCCCGAAGGAACCTATGCTGTTTCATTCTTTAACGATGAAAATAACAACAAAAAATTAGATACTAACTTTTTGGGAATACCAAAAGAACAATATGGTTTTTCTAACAATGCAAAAGGTTTTATGGGACCTCCAAAATACGAAAACACTGCTTTTACCTTACTGTCGGATAAAACCATTCAGATAAAAATTTAGTATGAAAAAAATTAAAAAAATTGCATTTTACCTTCTTGCTATATTTGCAACATTAATAGTGCTCTACCCTACAAGCTATCTTAAAGAAGATAGAAAATTTGGTTTGCTACAATACAAATCAGATCTTTTGTTAGCAGACACATTGTGGAACTGGATGTTTTACATTCACATCATTTGTGGTGCCATTGCACTTTTAATCGGCTGGATTCAGTTTCACAAAAAGACTAGAATCAAATACATGCAATTGCATAGAAACATCGGGAAAATCTATGTTGTAACAGTTCTTATAAGTGCAGTTTCTGGGTTATACATTGCGCATTTTGCAACTGGCGGCTTATTTGCCGTTTATGGCTTTGTAATTATGTCTTTAATTTGGTTTTTTACCACGCTGTTTGCTTTTTTAGCAATTAAAAAAGGAGCCGTTTTAAAGCATCAAAAATTAATGATTTATAGTTATGCTACCTGTTTTGCAGCAGTAACTTTAAGAATCTGGTTGCCAATAATGGCTGTTATTTTTAAAGATTTTGTAAAAGCATATACAATAACAGCTTGGCTATCTTGGGTGCCAAATATTATTGTTGCTTATTTTATGAGCAGAAAATTAGTTCAAAAAAAAGAATAACAGTTACATTCTTATTTTACGAACCAAATCTTGTTTGGCCTTTTCATCATCACCAAAAAGCCATTGCAAAACATTGTTTTCCCAAATTTGTCCTTTTTCTGTCTCGGTAATAATATTTTTCTCAATTGCCAAATCTAGAATTTTACCAGGATACGAAGACTGCGCATCACTTTCCATTTCTCCTAAAGGATACGGATCATCTAACCCCATTAAAACCTGACTTGTACCTTGTCTTTTAAACATTAAGTGTAAAGAATCGGTATCGTGAACCAACGTATCAAAAAAGATATTTTTGTGGCCAATTGCCTTTCTTGGATGCGTTTTTCCTTCAAACAAATCAGGTCTTCCATCAAAACCCTGTATGCGTCTACCTAAATTCATTTGTGCCAATTGACCTCCGTGTGCAAAACAAGTTCTAATATTTTTAAACCTTTCTTGCATGCCATTAAGCGTGTAAAAATGATATGCATCGCCACATTGAGCCAACATCCAAATTAAATGAAAGCGCCAATTGGTATTTTCTAACTTAATCATTTTATCACCGTCGTACGGATGAATTTCTATGGCCAATTTGTAATGATCTGCCAATTCGAAAATACGATCATTTTCAGCATCAAAAACACAACGCCATTGCCCAATAGAATCCATAAAATGAGTTGGCAAACACAACACTTTTAAATTTAATTCTTCTACGCAACGCTTTATTTCATCTAAAGCACCATAAATAAAACCAGGATGCACCACAAAACCACAGGTAAATTTAGAAGGATGATTTTTTTGCACTTTCGCATTAAAATCATTCTGAAAACGCAATGCTTTTTTCATTTCTTCTAAACGCAAACCATTGCCGTATAACTGAGAAAGATTTAAAACAACGGCATGGTCAATTTTATTTTTCTCCATCCAAAGTAGCTTCTCATCCAAAAAGAAACTAGAATCTGTTACCGGTCTTTTCCAGCCTTTTTGTAACATGTGTTTGCGCTCGTCATCTACCCAAAAAATTTCTTTTTCCTTCATAAAATCCGGAATCTCTTCTGGATACGGCAACAAATGCGAATGTCCGTTTATGCGTAGTTTTTGATTGCTCATAATATTCATTATTTATTTTAAAAAGAAAATATCAATCTAATTTTTCAAGTTAGTACAGCAATCTCATCAGAAACAAAGAGATTGCTTTCACCTAAAAAGCTATTTCACTTTATCTGGTTTTTCCATAACCGTTCCACATTTAGAACAAGTACATTTTTCAATATCAGAATAATAATTGTCAAAAATTATAGGCATATCCGTTTCAATATTTTTCAATTTAAACTTCTCTCTATACAGTAAATTGTCACAGTTTTCGCAATACCATTCTAAGGCATCCCTCATTTTTTTACGTCTCGGATACTCAATTACCAAGCCCACCGTATTTGCTTTTCTTTGCGGAGAATGTGGCACTTTTGCTGGCAACAAATAAATATCACCCTCATTTATTTCCACATCAATTTGTGTGCCTTTATCATCTATAATTTTTAAAATCATATCGCCTTCTAACTGATAAAAAAACTCTGGAGTTTCGTTGTAATGATAGTCTTTTCGGTTATTAGGCCCACCAACAACCATCACAATATACTCGCCATTATCCCACACACATTTGTTGCCCACAGGCGGTTTCAAGAGGTGTCTATGCTCTGCAATCCACTTTTTAAAATTTAAAGGCTGTACTAATTTACTCATCTATTTTATTTTTGGGCGTTCCTAAAAAGGGCGGGCTTTTCGCTGTATCTTTTTGTAAAAAACAAAAAGGATGCCGCTACAATCCCTAACGCAATTTCGTTAATTTTAAATACAATTCATTTCTTTAAGAATCATTTTTTTTATTTTAATAGCTTTCTCAAAATGATCTAATTTATGAATTTCAATCCACCAAGTTGCAATCTCCATTAATAATTTTGGATTGTCATTTTTATTTTTAAAAAAAGCATAGAAAGACAAGCCTACATTTTCACCTTTATTTGCAATTTTAGTATTGCAAACTTCTATTATTTTTTGTTGAATTTCTGTATTCATAAATTATAATCTTGCCAATCAGTATCAGTTAAAGCGCAGTCAAAAACTAGTTAAACTTATAAAGCTAATAAAAACCTCTCGACTGCGCTCGAGGTGACATCCTCTATTTATACACAAATCAACTAAAACATTATCAATGTCAGTTCGAGCGCAGTCGAGAACTACTTATTTTTTTGAATTATACTTATAATGTGTTGCATTTCTGCATTCTGATAATATTTCTAACATATCAAAATCATTATTCGCTAACGCTAATTTCTTCTTTGCACTCCATTTTTTTATTTTCTTTTCAAAACGAATTGCTTGCTCTACATCATTAAAAACTTGATTAAATATCATCTCAACTGGTCTTCTTTTAAAAGTAAAGCAAGTTGTATTTAATCCTTTTTGATGTTCATTAAATCTTCTATTCAGATCATTAGTTATACCTGTATAAAGTAAATTATCAGAACACTTTAATATATAAACATAATACTTTTTCATAATAACCTCTCGACTGCGCTCGAGGTGACGTTTAAATTTACTTTTTCTTTAACTACAACAAACTAGGTTAGAAATGACAATGAATAAGTAAATCAAATCACTTAAAAGCTACATTCCGGCAATGCTGTCTTCTTTTAAAATTGCATTGGTTTCTGCAATTACTTTTTCTAGCACAACTGCTAATTCTTTTTTTGTCATTTCTAAATGTGTATGCACTTCGTTGTTAGAAACTAAGTTTAACAATGCCTTGTCTTGTGCTCTACCTTTTTTCATTGCTTCATTATAACCAATATTTTCGTTAAACGTAACCAAAGAATATTTAGAAGCATAGTGTTCTGGAAATGTTTTTTCTAAGTCCATTTCTATTTTTCTTTTTTCTTTAAAAAGCGGATTTGCCACATGATCTCGCATTTCATAAAAATTATCGATTGCCAAATCTGCAATAGCATCTACGTCTTTTTTACGTTCTTTTTCAAAAGCTTTAAAAACCGATTGCCAATCTTCAAAACCCTGATTCAAAATTTCATCAAACACAAAAACATCTTCAAAAGAAGCATTCATTCCTTGGCCATAAAAAGGAACAATTGCATGTGCAGCATCTCCTATTAACATGGTATTGCTTTTATAACTCCATGGAGCACATTTAATGGTTCCTAAAGGACCTGTTGGATTGTTTATAAATTCTTCTTTAATATTCGGTATCAAAGCCAATGCATCTGGAAATTCTTTCTCAAAAAAAGCTGTTATTTTTGCTTCTGATGTTAAATTTTCAAAATTAAACTCACCTTCAGTATAACTTAAAAATAAGGTTACCGTAAAACTACCATCCATGTTTGGTAATGCAATTAACATAAAATCGCCACGAGGCCAAATATGCAAATGTTGTTTACTTATCTGATGTTTGCCATTTTTATCAGCAGGTATTTCTAACTCTTTATACCCATGATTTAAATAGTTTTGCGAGTAGCTAAACAAAAATTTACGTTCAGAAACATAACTTTTTCTTAGAGAAGAACCTGCGCCATCTGCACCAAAAACAACAGTTGCATCTACAGAAAACTCTTCTTTGGTGTTGTAATCTTTAAAATGTGCAATGGTATTTTCAATATCTACATGCAAACATTTTTTATTAAAATGAATGGTTACATTCTCTTGTTTTTCGGCTTCATCAAGTAAAATAGCATTTAAATCGCCTCTAGAAATAGAATTTATAAATTCATTTTTTCTACCAGAATAATTAGAAGTAAATGTATTTCCTTTTGCATCGTGCATTAACCTACCAATCATTGGTATGCAAATTTCTCTTGCTTTTTCTTCCATACCGCATAAACGCAAGGCTTTTAAACCACGGTCAGACAAGGCTAAGTTAATAGACCTACCTGCAGAAATATCTGTTGTTCTTAAATCGGGTCTGCGTTCATACACCTCAACTTTATAACCTCTTTGCGCCATACGCAAAGCCAATAGAGAACCACACAAACCTGCGCCTATTATTAAAATTTTATCTTTTTTATTCATGTTATTTTTAATCTTATTTATAATTCAATTAAGAACTAAAAAATTACACACACTAAAACCTCTCGACTGAGCTCGAGGAAACCTCTATTTAGCTAACAATCCTTTTAAAATAGCCACCATTTGATATACATCTTCAAAAGAAGTATACATTGGCGTTGGCGCACAACGAATAACATCTGGCTCTCGCCAATCTGTAATTACATGTTTTTCAGTTAGCTTTTTATGTAAATTTTTATCTGCGTTTTTTACTTGAATTGATAATTGACAACCTCTTTCTTTTGGGTTTTTAGGAGTAATAATTTGAATATCCTTAGAACCAATTTCATGAATCAAATACTCGAAATAACCTGTTAATTTCTCTGATTTTTCTCGCAAAGCATTCATTCCAACTTCATCAAATAAATCTAAAGAGGCTTTTATAGCCGCCATAGATAAAATTGGCGGATTGCTTAATTGCCATCCTTCTGCTCCTTCCATCACATCAAAAGGTTGTCTCATGTTAAAACGAGTGGCTTTGTTATGATTCCACCAACCAGCAAAACGAGGCAATTCTTTATTTTTGGCATGACGCTCATGCACAAAAACACCTGCCAAACTTCCTGGGCCTGCATTTAAATACTTATAGGTGCACCAAGCAGCAAAATCTACATTAGAATCGTGAAGGTTTGGCTGAACATTACCTGCTCCGTGTGCTAAATCTATTCCAACAACACAATTTTTTGAATGACCAATGGTAGCAATTCGCTTTATATCTAAAAACTGACCTGTATAATAATTTACACCGCCAATTAGTAACAAAGCAATTTCATCACCTTGCTCTTCAACAATAGTTTCTAAGTCTTCAATGTTTAATAATTCTTCTCCCTTTCTTGGTTTCCATTCTATAAGATCATCCTCAGAAAAACCATGAAACTTTAATTGCGATTGCACTGCATATCTGTCTGAAGGAAAAGCATCACTCTCTATTACAATCTTATATTTGGTTTTTGTTGGCCTATAAAAAGAGACCATTAACAAATGTAAGTTTGTAGTAAGGGTATTCATTACAACAGTTTCTATGGGTTTTGCACCCACAATTTTTGCCATTTTATCAGTAAGTAATTCATGGTAATTCAACCACGGATTTTTAGCTTCAAAATGTCCTTCTACTCCTAATTTTGCCCAATCGTCTAACTCTTGATTGATATAATTCTTAGTCACTTTTGGTTGCAATCCTAAAGAATTCCCTGTAAAATACAACCAATTATTCCCGTTTTTATCTTTCGGAATATGAAATTTCGCTTTTAGATGAGACAACGGATCTTGGTCATCTAACTGCTTGGCAAATGCCAATGAATTTTGATATTGCATTCTATAAAAATTGAATTCATTCAAATATAAAACAATCCTATTGAGAATTCAATTTTTTGAGTTTTGATTTTTTGTACTTTAGCTGAAAATACTTTTTAGAATGAAATTTACAACACCTTTTGCTATTTTACTTTTCGTGTTTTTAGTGTCTTGTAAAAACAATACAGAAACACTTTCAGAAATAAAAGCCTTGTCTGCTGATATTAAAACAGCCTATGCACCAGACAAAAGAGTCGCGTTATTTGAGATTGATATTCAGGAAATTGACAATCAGCTCATTTTAGAAGGAAAAACAACTTCAGAAATAGCTCTTTTAACACTTTTAGACAGCCTTAATAGTAAAAAAATAAAATTTAAAAATAAGGTACGCGTATTACCAGACACACTAATTGGTCATAAAATATATGCTGTGGCTAAAAACGCTGTAATTAATATTCGATCTCAACCAAAACATGCTGCTGAATTAGGCACGCAAGGCTTGCTTGGTATGTCTTTAAAAGTATTGGACAAGCAGGGCGATTTTTATCAAATTCAAACCCCAGACAACTATATTTCTTGGGTAGACAAAGGCGGAATTATCCGCATGAAAAAAGAGGAATTTGATACTTGGAACGCTTCTAAAAAAATAATTTTTACAGAAATTTCTGGTGTTGTTTATGCTGATAAAAATAAAAATGGACCTATTGTTTCTGACATTACGCTAGGTGGTTTGCTAAAATATGTAGCTGAAGACGCTACCTTTTACCAAGTAGCATACCCAGACAATAGAAGTGGTTTTATTTTAAAAAACCAAGCTACTATTTATAAAAACTGGCTACAAAAATTAACGCAAACAACAGAAAACATAGAGACAATAGCAACTAAATTTAATGGTTTTCCTTATTTATGGGGTGGCACATCTTCTAAAGGAATTGATTGTAGCGGATTTACAAAAATGGTCTATTTAATGAATGGTTTTATAATTCCTAGAGATGCTTCTCAACAAATTAATGCAGGTACAACTGTAGATGTAAACCTTTCTTTTAAGGATTTAGAAAAGGGCGATTTGTTGTTTTTTGGCACCAGAGCAACTGCAACTAAAAAACAACGTGTTGTGCATGTTGGTATTTGGCTTGGTAATGATAAAATGGAGTTTATTCATGCCTCTGGAAATGTGCACATTTCTTCTATGGATGCTAAACAATCTAATTATGATGCGTTTAATAAAGACAGGTATTTAGGAAGCAAAAGGTATTTGGGTGCTAGCGATAAAAATATAATTAACTTAAAAGATTTCTTAAAACTGTAATTATTTTTAGCCCAGATTGAAATGGCATCCTTTTTTTGTTTTTCTCAAAAAAAGATAGAATGGAAAGCTGGAAATAGCTTCAAAAAAAAACACTCTTTTAATTGCTAAAAGAGTGTTTCTGTATGTGTGCATAGAAATTAATACAATACTCTAAACTTAATTGTACCCTCTACGTTTCTTAATTTTTCTAATACTTCTCTGTTGTATTCTTTGTCTAAATCTGTAATTACATAACCCACTTTTGGATCTGTGGATAAATATTGGCCGTTGATATTTAGATCATATTTTGCCAATATTTTATTGATTTTTGCCATTACACCTGGCACATTTTTATGGATGTGTAAAAAACGGTGTGCATTGGTTTGTCTTGGCAATCGAATATTTGGGAAATTTACGGCATCTACCGTGTTCCCAGAATTGATGTATGCCATAATTTTGCTAGGCACAAAATCTGCAATATCTCTTTGCGCTTCTTCTGTACTACCACCAACATGCGGAGTTAAGATTACATTTGGCAAACCTTTAAGCTCGGTATAAAATTCACCATTTTTTCTTGGCTCTTCTGGATATACATCTACTGCTGCACCTGCTAATTTTCCGCTTTTTAAAGCCGCAACTAAAGCCGCAATATCTACCACAAAACCTCTAGCTAAATTTACTAAATGAGCACCATCTTTCATCTGAGAGATTTCTTTTTCTCCGAAGAAGTTTTTGTTTGCTGAATGGTCATCTACATGTAAAGTAACCACATCAGAAATAGCCAATAAAGCCTCTAATGTATCTACTTTTGTTGCGTTTCCTAGTGCCAATTTGTCTTCTACATCATAATAATAAACGGCCATACCCAACGCTTCAGCTAAAATTGAAAGCTGAGAGCCAATGTTTCCGTACCCAACAATTCCTAATTTTTTACCACGTACTTCTCTAGAACCGTCTGCAGTTTTATTCCATTGACCGTTATGAATTTCTGTGCTTCGCTGAAAAACAGAACGCATTAGCATGATAATTTCTCCTATAGCCAACTCTACCACAGAACGTGTGTTGCTGTAAGGTGCGTTAAACACTACTACTCCATTCTCTTTACAAGCTTCTAAATCTATTTGTTTGGTACCAATACAAAAAGCACTTACAACCATTAATTTTTCTGCGGCGGCAACTACTTTTTTAGTAACATTTGTTTTCGATCGAATTCCTAAAACATGTACGTCTTTTATTTTTGCAATCAGCTCATCTTCAGACAAACTTTTTGAAACGGTTTCTACAGAAAAACCATCTGTAGACAACTTTGCAAAAGCATCTGGATGTACGTTTTCTAGTAATAAAATTTTAATTCTGTTTTTTGGGTAACTTATATTTCTTGGCAAATCGTTTATGTATAAAAATTCGTCTAAATTAGGTGTAATATGGTCTGCGTTTTCTGTTGTTTTTTGACGAGAAACGTTTTCTGTATAGGCAAAAAATTTATCTGCAACACCAGCTTCTCTGGTAACATAATCGCTGTATCCGTCTCCTATTACTTGTATTTCGCCCTCTAAATTCATGTCTTTTAAACACTGAATTTTTCCGTTGTGTTTCGAAAGCGGATTGTGAGCATCAAAACCAATAATTTCTCCATCTGCTGCAAAAGTAAAAGTATTTGCAAACACTCTTTCTGTAGGAATGTTGTATTCTTTTACAATAGGATCTATAAATTCTTTAAATCCACATGAAATTACGTAGATATCTTCGGCAAAATTCTCGAAAAAATCTTTATTGCTTTCTATAGATTTAGATACTTGCTTTTTTAAAGCATCTACCAACCCATCTAGATCTGCTTTGTTTGCTTTTAGCAACTTAATTCTTCTTTCTAAAGATTCTGTAAATGAAATTTCGCCATCGATTCCTAAATTGGTAATGTCTATTATTTCTTGAATAATAGCTTCTTTTTTAGGATTGTTTTGCAAAGTAATTTCTGCCAAAACATCTAGTGCCTCAACACGTGTTAAAGTACTGTCAAAATCGAAAATATAGTTGCGTTTATTGGTAATCATTTTTAAAAATCTTGATGGATTTATGTTTGGTAAATCTACAAATATAGTAGGTTATGAAAAAGAGATTTTTAAGTTTTATGATATCTCTTAAAATTAACAATAAATAACTTTAAGTTGATAAAAAAGACTTAAAAAACTAACTTTAATTATGGAATCCTAAAAGAACGAACCACCAAATTATAGGCAATGCCTCTACCCAAAAAGAACTATAGTATTTAGACTGATTGATTTTTGCACGCATCAAGAAAATTAAAACTAAAAAAAAGAAGAGCATGAATACATTTTTAGAAACCGCATCTAAATTAAGAGCATATTCTAATAAAAGTGCAAATATTAGCATTCCTAAACCGAGTCTTTTTGTCTTTGCTTCTCCTATTTTCTTTGGAATGGTTTGTAAAAAAATAGCATCATATTGTACGTCTCTTATATCAAAAGGAAGTATCAATACTAGTACGATTAAAAATCGTTGTACAGACAACAAAAATACATTGTAATTATATATTTCTGAAGCATTTACAAAAGGAATTACCACTGTAAAACCTGCCCAAACGAATGCAACTACTATAATTTTTAAATAGCTAATTTGTCGTAAATTTTTAGCAAAACCACTTAAAAAAGGAATTGCATACAGTACTGTTAAGACTACAAAAGGCAAGGTAAAAAGCACCGTTTTAAATTTTACTAAAAAACCAAAATAACACATGGCTAAAAAGCAAAAGAATGAAAAAATTTGAATGATTTTTAAATTACTTGTCAGACGTTTGTGATGCAATTTGGCAACACCTGCATATTTCACAAAATTATAACCGGTTATGGTGCCGAAAAAAATAAAATAATCTAGGTTTTTATCGTAAGAAATTTCTAAATATTGTTCAGTGATTCTTACAAACGCAAAAACTGCAAAAGCTACATGAACACTAGCATTGATATAAAAATTGAGTATTTTTTTCAAAAAAATCATTCAACAAAAATAACGCATATGTTTATAACATACTATTTTGGTTAATAATTAACTTTTTTTTATTGATTTTCTCGTCACTTTGTATTTGTTTTATTGCTTATTTTTGATACGCAAAAAATAACACTATTTTTTTGCGAATAGCGCAACCAAAACAAACTTAAAAATACGTCATAACAAAACTTTTTTTAATGAATACAAATTCGTTTCAACATAGACACATTGGCCCTAGCCAAAAGGAACAAGAAAAAATGTTAACTGCTATAAAAGCAGACAGTTTATCAGAATTAATCTACCAAACTGTTCCAGATAACATTCTACTTAAAAAAGAATTAGATCTAGCACCTGCAAAAAGCGAATATGAGTATTTAGCACACATTAATAAACTAGCAGAAAAAAATAAAGTCTTTAAAAGCTATATTGGGTTAGGCTATCATGAAGCTATTGTACCAAGTGTTATTCAAAGAAATATTTTAGAAAACCCAGGCTGGTATACAGCCTACACACCTTACCAAGCAGAGATTGCTCAAGGTAGATTAGAAGCGTTGTTAAATTACCAAACTATGATTTGCGATTTAACTGGCATGGAGTTGGCAAACGCTTCTTTGTTAGACGAGGCTACAGCTGCTGCAGAAGCAATGGCTTTACTGTTTGATGTAAGAGAGCGTTCTAAAAAGAAAGCAGGTGCAAATAAATTTTTTGTTTCTGATGAAATTTTACCGCAAACTCTTTCTTTATTGCAAACAAGAGCAACACCGATTGGTATTGAATTGGTTATTGGCAACCACGAATCTTTTACTTTTGATGATGCTTATTTTGGCGCTATTTTACAATACCCAGGGAAGTATGGTCAATTATATGACTATGAGTCTTTTGTTAAAAAAGCTACAGACAAGGACATTAAAGTTGCAGTTGCAGCAGATATTTTATCACTTGTAAAATTAAAAGCTCCAGGAGAATTTGGTGCCTCTGTTGTGGTTGGTACTACTCAAAGATTTGGGATACCTTTAGGATACGGTGGCCCACATGCGGCATATTTTGCAACTAAAGATGCGTACAAAAGAAGTATTCCGGGGCGAATAATTGGTGTTACCAAAGACATGGATGGTAAACGCGCCTTAAGAATGGCGTTACAAACCAGAGAACAGCATATTAAAAGAGAAAGAGCTACCTCTAACATTTGTACTGCGCAAGTTTTACTAGCTGTAATGGCGGGTATGTATGCGGTTTATCACGGACAAGAAGGTTTAAAATACATTGCCAATACAGTACATGAAAACACAAAGAAACTAGCTAACACGTTAGAAAATTTAGGATTTCAACAAAAAAACACCTCGTTTTTCGATACTCTTTTAGTAAAAGTATCTGCTAAAGAATTAAAAACCGTTGCAGAACAAAAAGAAATCAATTTTAATTATGTAGATGAGCAACATGTTTCTATTTCTATAAATGAAACTGTAAGCAACAATGAATTAGAAGAAATTATAAGTTGTTTTACAACTGCTTTCAATCTAAAAAACACAGAAAGTAACAATACGAAAGATGTAATTCCTACAAATATCCAGAGAAATACTTCCTTTTTAGAAAACGATGTTTTTAATACCTATCAGTCAGAAACAGACATGATGCGTTATATTAAAAAATTAGAGCGTAAAGATTTGGCCCTAAATCATTCGATGATTTCTTTAGGTTCTTGTACCATGAAATTAAATGCAGCCTCAGAAATGTTGCCTTTAAGCAATCCGCAATGGGGTAATATTCACCCTTTTGTTCCTTTAAATCAAGCAGAAGGTTATCATGAAGTTTTAAGAAAATTAGAACATCAGTTAAACATTGTAACAGGTTTTGCAGGCACTTCTTTACAACCAAATTCTGGTGCTCAAGGAGAGTTTGCTGGTTTAATGACAATTAGAGCTTATCATTTATCTAGAAACGATGCGCATAGAAATATTTGTATTATTCCTGCGTCTGCACACGGTACCAATCCTGCATCTGCTGTTATGGCGGGCATGAAAGTAGTGGTTACTAAAACAGCCGAAAATGGTAATATTGATGTAGATGACTTACGTGAAAAAGTAATTTTACATTCAGAAAATTTAGCGGCCTTGATGGTAACATACCCATCTACGCATGGTGTGTTTGAAAGTGAAATTAAAGAAATAACTAAAATTATACACGATAACGGCGGACAAGTTTATATGGATGGCGCGAATATGAATGCTCAAGTTGGTTTAACAAACCCAGCAACCATTGGTGCAGATGTTTGTCATTTAAATTTACATAAAACATTCGCAATTCCTCATGGCGGTGGTGGCCCAGGTGTTGGTCCTATTTGTGTAGCACCTCAACTGGTTCCTTTTTTACCAACCAACCCAATTGTAAAAACTGGTGGTAAAAATGCAATTACTGCAATTTCTGCTGCTCCTTGGGGCTCTGCTTTAGCGTGTCTTATTTCTTACGGATATATTACTATGCTTGGGGCAGAAGGCCTTACAAATGCTACCAAAATGGCAATTTTAAACGCTAATTATATCAAAGAAAGATTAGAAGCACATTACCCAACCTTATATACAGGTGAAAAAGGGAGAGCTGCGCATGAAATGATTATTGATTGTAGAGATTTTAAAAACAACGGAATTGAAGTGGTTGATATCGCTAAAAGATTAATGGATTATGGATTTCATGCACCTACAGTTTCTTTTCCGGTTGGTGGCACTATGATGATCGAACCTACAGAATCTGAAAGTTTGGCAGAATTAGATCGTTTTTGTGATGCTATGATTTCTATTCGTAAAGAAATAAAAGAAGCGACTAAAGACAACCCTAACAATCCACTAAAAAATGCACCGCATACACAAGAAATGCTAACTGCAGATGAGTGGAATTTACCTTATTCTAGAAAGCAAGCTGCTTTTCCTCTAGAATACATTGCTGACAATAAGTTTTGGCCAACAGTAAGAAGAGTAGATGATACGTATGGTGACAGAAACTTAATTTGTTCTTGCAACCCTATTGAAGATTATATGTAAACACATAGTGTTACAAATTACTGAAACCGTTTCATAAAAATGAAACGGTTTTTTTGTTTTAAAATAGCACTAAAATTATTTTGAATAATAAACTTCTTCTAAACTAACTACTTCATTTTCTTTTTTACGTCTAAAAATTTGGTTTGCTTTTAGAGTTGCAATAGAATCTAAGCCCATAGCAGCAACCATTTCTTTAACCGCTGCAACAGTTTTAGAGTGGTAATTTTTTACACGTACATTTTTCTTTTCTACCACTAAAGCTTCTACTAAATCTTCATCTTGTGTTGCTACCCCAACTGGGCAGGTGTCTAAATTACATTCTCTTGCTTGTATACAACCCAAACTTAACATAAAACTACGTGCCATACCAATAGCATCTGCACCTAAAGCTAAATATTTTACAATATCAAAAGCGTCTATTGCCTTACCTGAAGCAATAATTTTTACTTGCTCTTTTAACTTATATTGCATCAATAGCTTATTTATAAAAACCAACCCGTCTATTAATGGCGTACCTATATAGTTTGTAAATTCTAAAGGTGCTGCTCCTGTACCTCCTTCTCCACCATCTACAGCAATAAAATCTGGATAATTATTAGCCTCTGCAAATGCTTTTATCATGTCTTCTATTTCTTGATTATTACCAACACATAACTTTATACCAACAGGTTTACCTTCGGATAAATCTCTTACTTTTTGTATAAAGGTGATCATTTCTTGATAATTAGAAAAAGCTGAATGACTTGGCGGAGAATCTACTTGAGTACCAACTGTAACTTTACGAATAGCCGCTATTTCTGGTGTGTTTTTTTTGGCCGGCAAAATACCACCATGACCCGGTTTTGCACCTTGCGAAAATTTAATTTCAATCATTTTTACTTCGGGTCTAATGGCATTTTGCTTAAAAATAGCGTCGTCAAAAACACGTTTACCATCTACAGATTTACCAGCACCAAAATACCCTGTACCTACTTGAAAAATTAAATCGCCACCTTGTAAATGGTATGGCGATATTCCGCCTTCACCTGTATTATGAGCAAAACCATCCATTTTTGCTCCTTGATTTAAAGCCATTATGGCATTTTTACTTAACGAGCCAAAAGACATGGCAGAAATATTAATGATAGAACTAGTGTATTTTTGAGCACATTTATCTGAGCCAAAAACAACTTTTTCTCCTTTTATTTGATGATGATCTTTTGGAAACAGTGAATGTTTTACAAACTCATACCCTTTGGCATATACATTGTGTTGTGTACCAAAAGGAATGGTTTCTTTTTGCAACTTAGACCTTTGGTAAACTAGACTTCTTTTTTCTCTATTAATTGGTGTTCCGTTTAAATTATCTTCTATAAAATATTGCTGAATTTTTTCTCGCTCGTCTTCAAACAACCAACGCAATCTTGCTACTAAAGGAAAAGATCGCAACAAAGAATGTTTTGTTTGCAGGCTATCAAAAATGGCTATAATAGTTAGTATTGAAGAAATGGCAAGTAATATAATAGTACCCAATTGAGGTATAAAGTAAACTAAAACACCAAATAAAATGGTTATTAATAGTAAGACAGAAAGAATGGTATTTCTCATTTATTTTTTTTGTTAAAAGTAAGAGATTCTATTGAACTAAAGAAAAAAGCTGGCAAATAGTTGCGTTAAGGATTGTAGCGAAAATCCTTTTTGCTGTTTTGCAAAAAGATTGTAACGAAAAGCCTGACCAAGCTTTTTCTGCTTGGAAACGCCCAAACAGAAAAATATGAAAGCCTGTTTAGAACAAAAAACCTCCAACAAGTAAATGTTGGAGGTTTTAATATGTTTAAAATTCTAAAAGAATTAGTCTTTTTTGAATTTTGCGTATTTTGTTTTAAATTTATCGATACGACCTGCAGCATCAATAAGTTTAGATTTACCAGTGTAAAATGGGTGAGAAGTTCTAGAAATCTCTAATTTTACTAAAGGATACTCTACACCATCAACTTCTAAAGTTTCTTTAGTGTCTACAGTAGAACGTGTTAAAAATACATCTTCGTTAGACATGTCTTTAAAAGCTACCATTCTGTAATTTTCTGGATGAATTCCTTTTTTCATTTTATAATATTTTTATACTTAATTGTTATGTTTTATTGAGTTAAGTTGGTAAAGCTTACTCTAAATTCTAAATAGTTGTTATTTACTATTTTGAGGATGCAAATTTAAGCTATTTTTTCTATTTACAAATAATTATTTTGTTTTTATTTAAGAAGAAAATTAGTTTCTACAACTTTAAGCTTCTTTTAAACGTTAAAAGTTGTTTTATTAGTGACATTTTTTAGATATTTACGTTTTAAAACCTTGAAATTTAATTTAATAATGAAGCACATCTTAACCCTATTCTCATTTTTTTTGTTTTTATTGATATTTACCTCTTGTTCTGATGTTTACAAATTTACTTTAGAACACGAAAAAAAGGTAGCCTTGAACACTAAAATTGAAATTAATTTAAAAGAAAAGGAAGATAAAAAAATAAATAAGGTTCAATTTTTTATAAATGGTAAAGAAATTGTTTCAGAGGGGACTTCTACAACCATAGACACAAAAAATATAGGAATCGGCAAGCATCAAATTTCTGCATTGGTATTTTATCCAGAGAAGACCAAAAAAATAAACAACTCTTTTGAAGTTTTAGCAAATAAACCACCTGAAGTTTACAACTATAAAATTATTAATGAATACCCACATGATAAAAATGCCTACACCCAAGGTTTAGAGTATTATAATGGTTTCTTATACGAAACTACAGGGCAAAGAGGGCAATCTACACTTAGAAAAGTAGATTATAAAACCGGTAAAGTCTTACAAAAAACTGCTTTAAGTAAAGAGTATTTTGGCGAAGGAATGACTATTTTTAACCATAAAATTTACTGGCTAACATGGCAAGGTAAAAAAGGCTTTGTATACAATTTAGACACTTTTGAACAAGAAAGTGAGTTTACCTACAATAATAGTGTAGAAGGTTGGGGATTGACACACAATGACTCTATGCTAATAAAATCTGACGGGACAAATAAAATCTGGTTTTTAAACGCAGCTACTTTAAAAGAAGAAAAATCGATTGAAGCATACACTAATAAATATGCCGTTAAAGATTTAAATGAATTAGAACTGATACATGGTAAAATTTACGCCAATAAATACCAGCAAAATGCCATTGTTATAATTGACCCAGAAACAGGAATTGTAGAGGGTATTGCCGATTTAAATTCTTTGAAAAAAGAAATGGAAAAAACCCAAAAATTAGTCGCTCAAGACGAAGTACTAAATGGTATTGCCTTTGATGCAGAAAACAACAGACTTTTTGTAACCGGTAAAAACTGGGGGAAACTATTTGAAATTGAATTGATAAAAAAACAATAACTCTCTTTATAGGAAGTTGTTTTTGTATGATTAATAACACTCGCTGACTAAGCGCAGTCGAGACCTAAACTAACCGCTCGACTGCGCTCGAGCAGACAGAAATTAAAACTATGCGTTACTTTATTACATTTTTGATTTGTGTGCTACTTATTTCTGTAAATTCTTGTGAAAGAAAAGACTTTAATACGTTGCCAAATACCGGAACTTTAGAGTTCTCTAAAGACACCGTTTTTTTAGACACCATTTTTACAAATATTGGCTCTGCAACCTATAATTTAAAAGTATACAACAAACGTAACAACGCAATTACAATACCTTCTATTAAATTAGAAAACGGCAATCTCTCTAATTACAGATTAAATGTAGATGGCATAGCTGGTAAAGAATTTACAAATATTGATATTCTTGCAAAAGACAGTATTTTTATTTTTGTTGAAACCACAATCGATGTATCAACACAAACAAACCCTATTTATACAGACAAGATTTTATTTGATTCTGGAAACAACCAACAAAATGTAGATTTGGTTACTTTAGTTAAAGATGCTAACTTTATTTACCCGGGCAGAAATGCTGTTACTATGGAAATAGACAGCCTTTCTTTAAACGGAACACCTACAAACATAAAAGGTCGTTTTTTAAAAGACTCTGAACTTACTTTTACAAACAGCAAACCAACCGTTATTTATGGCTACGCTGCTGTACCTGCAAATAAAACTCTTACTATCGAGGCAGGCGCAAGAGTCCATTTTCATAATAATTCTGGTTTAATTATAGACAATAAAGCCACTTTAAAGGTAAACGGAACCTTAAATGAAAAAGTAATTTTTGAAGGAGATCGATTAGAAAATAGTTTTAGTAAAGTTGCTGGTCAATGGGGTACTATATGGATGCGCGCAGGAAGTTTAGAAAATGAAATTAATCATGCACAAATTAAAAACGGAGTTATTGGTATTTTAATAGATAGTATTGGCAGCAACTCTTCTGCTACCTTAAAACTACAAAATACCGAAATTTGCAATCATTCGAACTATGGTATTCTAGCAAGAGAAACCCATATTGAAGGTAATAATGTTGTTATTGGCTCTGCTGGGCAAGCCTCATTAGCAGCAACAATGGGTGGTACTTATAATTTTACACATGCCACTTTTGCTAATTACTGGAGCAATAGCTTACGCCAATTGCCTGCTGTATTAGTCAATAATTTTATAGCATATAACAATGAAAACGGACAAGAGGTTATTGAAACTAGAAATCTATATGCTGCAAACTTTACCAACTGTATTTTTGACGGGAACAACAACATCGAATTTATTTTAGACAAAGTAGATAATGGAGACATATTTAACTACAACATTCATAACTCTTTAATTAAATTTACAGATACTAATGAGTCTTATAAAGATGTTGCTGAATTAGATTTTACCAATTCTTATTATCTAAATAATATTTTAAATGGGAAACCTCATTTTAAAGACACACAAAACAATAACTTTATTATTGGCCAAGAATCTGATGCCATACAAAAAGCAAAAGCAACTGTTTTTTCTTCTGATATTTTAGGAGTCGATAGAAGCTTAAATCCAGATATTGGTGCCTATCAACATATTACTTTTGATTAAATCACAAAGCTTATCAATAAAAAAGCTATTGTTGTTATAGTAGATAAAACATATTAAAAACAAAAAATGAGTAAAAACATTGTTATTACCGGTACTAGTAGAGGAATTGGTTTTCAGCTCGCACAACAGTTTGCAGAAAGCGGACACCAAGTACTAGCTGTATCTAGAAACACAGCACCGTTAAAAAAAATAAATCATAAAAACATAACTACATTATCGGTAGATATTTCTAATAATGAAGATGTACAAAAAATAGCTTCTTTTGTAAAAAAAGAATGGCAAAAAGTAGATATTCTTATAAATAATGCTGGTAAATTAGTAAACAAACCGTTTACAGAAATTTCTTCGGATGACTTTTTAGAAGTTTATAAAGTAAATGTTTTTGCCGTAGCAGAAATCACCAAATTAATGATTCCGTTTTTACAAAAAGGTAGTCATGTAGTTACAATTAGCTCTATGGGTGGCATACAGGGCAGCATGAAGTTTCCTGGTTTAGCAGCATATTCATCTGCAAAAGGGGCGGTTATTACCTTATCAGAATTATTAGCAGAAGAATACAAAGAACAACAAATTGCCTTTAATGTTTTGGCGTTAGGAGCTGTACAAACAGAAATGCTAGAAGAAGCGTTTCCGGGCTATGTAGCACCAACCTCTGCAACCGAAATGGCAACTTATATTTTCGATTTCTCTTTAACAGGTAACAAATTTTACAACGGCAAAGTTTTACAAGTCTCTTCTACTACCCCTTAAAATTAAGCTATAATTGAACGCAGATTATCAAAATTTTGTCCCTTTAAAAGCCATTCCTTTTATAGAATTTCTATTAAATGAGCACCATTTTACGCTTAAAATTGTAAATCAAAGAGAAACCAAACACGGCGATTTTAGGCAATTACCAAACGGTAAATTTCAAATTACAGTAAACAACAATCTAAATAAATTCCAATTTTTATTAACGCTGGTTCATGAAATTGCGCATCATGTAACACATCAAAAATTTGGACGTGTAAAGCCGCATGGAAAAGAATGGAAAACAGTATTTCAACATTTAATGTTGCCTTTTTTAAGACCAGAAATCTACCCAATAGAAATGTTGCCTTACTTGGCTAAATACTTAAAAAACCCAAAAGCGAGTACAGATTCTGATGCAAATTTATCTTTAGCACTAAGAGCAAATACTGCTAGTGTAGGTAAAAAATTTGTTTTTGAAATTCCGGAAAACTCCTTTTTTGAGTTTAAAAACATCATTTATAAAAAAGGCCAAAAAAGAAGAACAAGATTTGAGTGCCTAAACATGACGAATAATAAAGTATATCTATTCAATCAAAATGTAGAAGTACATAAATACACAAACGATTAAAACTTATTAGCAAAAAAAAAGCTCCTTTTCAGGAGCTTTTTTACAATTACTTTTCTCTTTTAATAAAGAGTGTATCTAAATTCATTTCTTTCTGAAGCCAGTTTCTTAACTGTTTTTCTTTTGATACAATAACACTATCTGGTACATTTAAACTCCATTTAATAGTAGCGACCGGTATGGTATCTATTTCAATAAAATCTTTAGATGATAAAACACTTGCAAAACCAATTTGCTGAATATCATTGTAGCGAATTTTTGCTTCTTTAGCAATTCTACTAAACGCAACTACTTTTTGATTTTTATTTAACGCATCTTGCTCTATTCTGTTGTTTAAAGATGAGATTGTTTCTTGTAAATCTGATATCTGCTTTTGCAAACCAGAAATAATGTTTTTACTCTCTTGAAGCTCTTCTCTCTTTTCTTTGTATGCAGTAGTAATCAATTCGAAACTCTTGGTATCACTTCCTTTAATTTGTATTTTAAAATCTTTAATGTTAGCATAATTAACATCATTTACTAATTGATTATTTAAAATATTTTCTTCCCCTTCGGTTACTTCATTAAAGAAACTTAAATTAATTACTTTATCCTCAAGACTAAAAGAACGATCTATCAACTGAAAATTCTTAATTGTTTCTACTTCTTGTTTTATAAAAATATTTACTTGAGAGGTCATTTTACTCTCATTTAAAGCATTTATAAAGGTATAAACTGCTGGTATCATAACAATAACACCTAAAATAGTAGCAATAATTGAAAAACGTTTTCTTCTGGCCGCATTTGCATATTTATGCATCGGAAACCTTAAAAACTTTAATACAATAAAGGTTGCTAAGGCAATAAATATGGTATTTATAACAAATAAAAACATGGCACCCAAGGCAAAATCTAAGCCTTTAGGTTCGCCAGAAAACCACTTTGCCAAACCAAAACCTGCCGTACAAAGAGGCGGCATTAAAGCTGTTGCAATTGCAACACCAAAAATAACAGAAGCAATAGTTCCTTTTTTTGTTCTTGCTACCATTAATGCTAAACCACCAAAGAAGGCAATTAAAACATCTCTAATATCGGGTTTTGTTCTTCCTAAAAGTTCTGAGGTTGCTTCGTCTGCACCCGGAAAAAAATAAAAATAGACAAAAGAAGCCAATAAACTTAACACAATCATGGTGCTTAAGTTAATTAAAGACTTCTTAAAAGTATCGATATCGTTTAACGCAAAAGACATACCAATACCTAAAATTGGTCCCATTAATGGCGAAATTAACATGGCACCAATTACTACTGCTGTAGAGTTTGCATTTAACCCAATAGAAGCTACAAAGACAGCAAAAATAAGAATCCAAGCGGTAGCTCCTTTAAAAGGAATATCTGCTTTAATAGCTTCTACAGTTGCTTCGTGATCTGTATCGTCTCTAAAATCGAATAGCTCTGTTAGAAAAATTTTCAAGCTTTCGAAAAGCCCTACTGCATCTTCATGAACATTCTGTTTAGATTCTAAAGTTGAATCTGTGGTACTATCTTTTTTAATATCTTCTTCCATAATTAATATTTAATCGGGTGAAAGATACGAAAAAACGCATATGAAAAAGGACTTATACAGATTATTGAAAATAAAGTTTATCTATTTCTAATTTAAAAGCCTCTGTTTTCTTATTTGCTATTAAAAAAGCAATTTCTTCGATTACTGCTGATGAAAAATTTTTGATCTGTAATTTTTTACCTCTAAAAGCAGGATACATATCTGAAAGTTTGATAATAATAGTTTGCCATTGATTGGTGGTTTGAAATACAGCTACGAAAGAATGGCTGTTTTTTAAGGAATCTTTTACCCTAAATTGATATTGTTTTCCATCTCCTTTGACTCTTAAAACTACTTCTGTAAAGTTTTTTATCTCTATGGATGAAAACCGGTATCTTAAAGATGAAAAGCCACCATTATTTTGTGTAGATACTTTGCCATAAAAAACACCATGATCGGTTGCATTGGTCTTAAAATTACCTTCAGAGACACCTCCCATTACGCTATCATTTACAACACGCCAACTAGAGATATCTGGTTTACTATTAAAATCGAAAATGGTAGTATTAAAATTGCTCATAAAAGAAAGAAATATACTATTAACTTATTGATTCATAAAGTAATTCAAATATATGATTTTTGATAAATTTAAAAGTGTTTCATTAACTAACAAAACTCGCGTTAAGGATTGTAATGAAAATCCTTTTTGAGAAGCATGAACAAAAAGATTGTAATAAAAAGCCTGACGCAATTATTTTTTTTTAAATAATTGGGAAACGCCCAAAAAGAGATTATTTTTACTTTGTAACGTCTTTAAAATAAAAAAAGCTTCACATTTTGTGAAGCTTTTAAAGTGACCGGGCTGGGGCTCGAACCCAGGACCCTCTCCTTAAAAGGGAGATGCTCTACCAACTGAGCTACCAGGTCATTGTTTTGTTTTAAGCGGCTGCAAATATATATTTTATTTTAGAAAAAACAAATCTATTTTCTACTTTGTTTCTTTTAAATATGCTTCTCTTACTTTTTTAAATAAATTAGATGAATACACAAAATCTACAACTACCTCATTGTCAGTTTTAAATATCTCTTCACTACTCCCCTCCCAAGCTTTTTTACCTTCTTTTAAAAAAATAATTTTTTCTCCAATTTCCATCACAGAATTCATGTCGTGGGTATTGATTACGGTTGTAATTTTATATTCTTTTGTAATTTCTTGAATTAAATTATCGATTACAATGGCTGTCTGCGGATCTAAACCCGAGTTTGGCTCATCACAAAACAAGTATTTAGGATTCATAACAATTGCTCTAGCAATGGCAACTCTTTTTTGCATACCTCCAGATAATTCTGCTGGTAATTTATGGTTCGAGTTTTCTAGATTTACTCTTTTTAAAACAACGTTTACCCTAGCCAACATTTCTTCTTGAGATTTTGACGTAAACATTTTTAAAGGAAACATTACGTTTTCTTCTACTGTTTGAGAATCGAACAATGCACTACCTTGAAAAACCATACCTATTTCTTGGCGCCATTGCTGTTTTTGATTTTCTGTAAAGTCTGTATTTATATTTCCATCAAAAGAAATAGACCCTTGCTCTGGCTCATGCAAACCTATCAAAGATTTTAAGAAAACTGTTTTACCAGAGCCACTTTGCCCTATTATTAAACTTGTTTTACCAGGATGAAATGTTGCATTTATCCCTTTTAAAACTTTTACATCTCCAAATCCTTTATGTAAATTAGTAACTTCTATCATTGTTTAGGTTAAGAGCATTTGAGTTAAAAAATAATTTGCAATTACAATCAAAATGGTCGTCCAGACAACAGATTGTGTACTTGCTCTACCTACAGCGATAGAACCGCCTTTAACATAATAACCATGATAAGAAGGAACAGTTGCTATAATAAAAGCAAAAATTAATGTTTTTATAATGGCATAGGTTAATAAAAACGGATTAAAATCTGTTTGAATGCCCTCTATATAATCAATACCAGAAAACAACCCAGATAGAACGCCTGCAACCCAACCACCTAAAATTCCTAAAAACATTCCTAAAGAAATTAAAAATGGGTAAAAAGATACGGTGGCTATAATTTTTGGCAACACCAAATGGTTTAAAGAATTTATACCCATTACCTCTAAAGCATCTATTTGTTCGGTTACACGCATGGTACCAATACTAGACGTAATATAAGAACCTACCTTACCTGCTAAAATAATAGAACAAAAAGTAGGTGCAAATTCTAAAATAATAGAACGTTTTGCAGCGAAACCAATTAATGATTTTGGTATAAATGGGCTCTCTAAATTTAACGCTGTCTGCAAGGCGATAACACCACCAATAAAAAAAGAAATAAACATAATAATCCCTAAAGATTTTACACCTAAATCTTCGATTTCTTTTAATATTGCACTGTAAAAAACTTTTGTTCGTTGTGGTTTTTTAAAAACACGCCCCAACATTATAAAATATTTACCAATATGTTCTAGGTAATTCATTCACTTTAATTTTATGTAAAAGTATTAAAATATCATTAATAGAGTGTTAATTTGAAGAAATCAAAATAAAAAATAATTACTTTTGATGTATGAACCCAAATTCTACACCAATGAAAATTAAAATACTTTTAACTTTTATATGCTTTACATTCTTTTTTAGCAACTTTACATTACTTGCTCAGCAAAAAAAGCCAAAATTAGTAGTTGGTATTGTAATAGACCAAATGCGTTATGATTATTTAACACGCTATGCAAAAAGATATGGTTCTGATGGTTTTCATAGAATTTTAAATGATGGGTTCTCTCTAGAAAACGCTCATTACAACTACATACCAACCTATACGGCAGTTGGCCACACCTCTATTTATGCAGGTACAACACCGAGTGAACATGGTATTATTTCGAACAATTGGTATGATAAATTTTTAAAAAAATCGATTTATTGCGTTGATGACGCCAACTACAAAACTGTTGGTAATGATGCTCTTAACGGACAAAAATCGCCAAAAAGATTGTATACTTCATCAATAACAGATCAACTGCATTTAGCACAGAACATGCGCGGAAAAATGATTGGAATTGCAATTAAGGATCGTTCTGCAATTTTACCTGTTGGCCATACTGCAAATGCCGCATATTGGTATGATGGAAACAACCAAAACACTTGGATTACTAGTACCTTTTACATGGATAAATTGCCTAATTGGGTTGTAGATTTTAATAGAAACAACAATGCAAACCAATACTTAAACACTACTTGGAACACATTATATGATATAAATACCTACACAAACAGTACAACAGACAACAATGTTTTTGAAGGTAAATTAAAAGGGCAAGAAGCGCCAACTTTTCCTAAAAATCTAAAAGAATTAAGAGCTAAAAACGGAAATTACAGCTTATTAAAAACAGTGCCTGCAGGAAACACTTATACCGTAGATTTTGCCAAAGCTGCCATTATAGGAGAAAATTTAGGAAAATCTGAAGACACCGATTTTTTAGCGGTTAGTTTTTCTGCAACAGATTACATAGGTCATAAATACGGAGTAGCTGCGGTAGAAACAGAAGACACTTATTTAAGGTTAGACAAAGATTTGGCTGATTTTTTTAATTTTTTAGACCAACAAATTGGCAAAGATAATTACACTTTATTTTTAACTGCAGACCATGCTGCTGTTCATGTACCTGCATATTTACAATCATTAAAAATACCAGCACACTATCTAAGTACAAAAGAACTTAAAAAATTTCTAAACAAAACCACTCAAAAATATTTTAACAATTCTGGCTTGATTGAAAATGTATCTAACTATCAGATTTTTTTAAATAAAGAAAAGATAGATTCATTAGGTTTAGACCGCAATATTGTTGCCCAAAAATTGGCTGATGAAGTGGTTTATTTTGATAAAATTTACAAAGCTGTTACAGCAAGAACTTTACAAACAACAAATTTTACAACTGGTATTTTAAATTCATTACAAAACGGATACAATCAAAAATTATCTGGAGACGTTCTTATGATTCCGAATCCGGCTACTTTAAATGGCGGCAGAACAGGTACAAGCCATGGATCTGGCTATTCTTATGACACTCATGTACCTATTATCTTTTACGGTAACGGTATCAAAAAAGGAAAATCAACCAAAAAATACAACATTACAGATATAGCGCCTACAATTGCCAACTTACTTAAAATTGAAGCGCCAAACGGCACCAACGGCATTGTAATTGATGAAGTTTTAAAGAAGGAAAATGAATAAATTATTATTTCTTTTTGTTTATTTAATTTGTCACTTTTTATACGGACAAGTAAGTAACTTTAAAGAAAAATTTGATTTACCTGAAACTGTAAATGAAACTTCTGGTTTATTGTTTTTTGATGGAAAAATAATAACTCACAATGATAGCGGCGGACAAGCCTCTCTTTATGAATTAGACAGCTTAACTGGCAATCTAACAAGAACAGTTGCCATCAACAATGCTACTAATATCGATTGGGAAGACATTACTGAAGATGAAAACCACATCTATATTGCAGATATTGGGAACAATAATGGCAATAGAACCGATCTTGCAATTTATAAAATTTTAAAATCTGAATTTAAAAATAACACTGCTGTAAATTCTGAAATTATAACTTTCTCATACGAAGATCAAACCAATTTCTCGAGCCAACCCAACGCCTCTAATTTTGATGCAGAAGCTATAGTTGCTTATAAAAACCATTTATTAATTTTCACCAAAAATTGGCAAGATTTTAAAACCAATGTTTATAAAATACCGATTGAACAAGGCAATCATACAGCAATAAAAGTTAGTTCTGCTAATATAGAAGGGTTAATTACAGGCGGTGTATTTGCCAACAATCGATTCTTTTTAACAGGGTATTCTAGCACTTTAATTCCGTTTTTAATTTTCATTGCTCCAAATAGTACTCTGGATGATGCTATTTTTTCTTCAGGATTTGATAAAATATCGTTAGAAGACAATTTAGGACAAGGAAGTCAAGTAGAAGCAATAACAAATATTCAGGAAACAGGGAAATATTATATAAGTAGAGAAAAAATTACAACTACAATTGCCGGAACATCCTATAATTTCAATCAAAAACTATATGAATTTAAAGACAATACTCAATCAACCCTTACATTAAATGACGACTTTTTAAAATTTGTAAAAATCACTAATCCTATTAAAAATAATCTTCAAATTACAACAAAAAAGGACATAGAGAGCATTGTTATTTACAATTCACTTAGCGAAGTTGTTGCCTCAAATTTTGGAGTAACTAAAATAAACACCTCTAAACTTACCAAAGGTATTTACTACGCAAAAATAGTATTTAAAGATGCGCTTACAATGTTTAAAAAAATTATTAAGCTGTAGTTATTTTGATAAAAAAACTTCTGCCATCATACAACGCGCACTTCCACCACCACAAAATTCTATAGTATCTAAAGGACTAGAAATAATTTTACAATGATTGTTAATTTGTGCTTTTTGCGATTGTGATAAACTATCAAAAGCAGCTTGACTCATTACCAAAAAGCGAGCATCATCTTTACCTTTAACCTGTAGCATGTTACCAGCAAAATTACTTACTTGATCTTCGGTAATATCAATTACTTTTTTACCATCTTCTTTTAAATGTTTTAAAACATTTTTGCGTTCAGTTTTATCATCAATAGAAGACAAACAGATAATAGCAAAAGTTTCTGCAACACACATCATAACATTGGTATGATAAATTGGTTGCCTACTATTATTTACTGTTTGATTGGCAGTAAAAACAACAGGAGTATACTCGAAATCTTCACAAAACTCTATAAACAATTCTTCGTCTGCTCTTGGAGAAAGTGCACAATAGGCTTTATTATTTTCTCTATCTAAAATCATACTACCAGTACCTTCTAAGAAAAATCCTTCTTCTTCGGCTTGGGTATAATCGACAACGTTTTCTATTATAAAACCCTCTTTTTCTATAGCTTCTAAAACATCTTCTCTACGTTCTAAACGTCTGTTTTCTGCAAACATTGGGTATAACGCAACAGAACCATTAGCATGAAAAGAAACCCAATTGTTTGGAAAAAGAGCGTCAGGCGTATCAAACTCATTGGTATCAGAAACAACAACAACCTGAACACCAAAACTGCGAAGTTTATCTACAAAATCATCAAATTCTTTTTGAGCCTTTAAATGAATAGTATCTTCAAGTGAATGTTCTTTTTCTTTTTGATAATAATTATTAACGGCAGTCTGCTCATTCATCCTAAATTTTAAAGGACGAATCATTAAGATTGTGTTGGTTGTTTGGGTCATTTAAAAACTAATTTTAGACAAAATTAGTGTATTTTTAAACCATTCAATTAAAAAATAATCAAAAAAAATAAATGATAACTTTTGTGTAATTTTACCATATGAAAAAATCTATTTTAGCTATTACTTGTTTATTATTCATAAACTCTTTTGCACAAAAAAAACCTAACAATTTTAGTTATTTAAGTGATATAGACAAAAGCATACAAGTAGATTTACGTTATTTAGGCACTAATAATTTTATAGGAAAACCTATTAATGGCTATCATAGTAACTGTGTTATCATGACAAAGAAAACAGCCATTGCTTTAAGAGAAATTCAGCATAAAATACAAAAAGACAATTTAAGCTTAAAAGTTTTTGACGCGTACAGACCTCAAGAAGCTGTTAATCATTTTGTTGCCTGGTCAAAAATAACAGAAGACACTTTACAAAAACAAGAATATTACCCTAAAATATCGAAACAGCATTTATTTAGAGAAGGATATATTGCTACAAAATCTGGTCATTCTAGGGGCAGTACAATAGATGTTACTTTGGTAGATACAAAAACTGGCAAAGAATTAGATATGGGAAGTAACTATGATTTTTTTGGCGAAGAATCTAATACCTACTATAAAAACATTACAAGTGCTCAAAAAAAGAACCGTTTTTTATTAAGAAAAATAATGATTGATAACGGCTTTAAACCCTATAATAAAGAGTGGTGGCACTTTACACTTTTAAACGAACCCTATAAGAATAGGTATTTTAATTTTTCTGTAGAATAAAAATTAACAAAATAGAAACAGCATTCTTTACAATCGGCATTATATTTGCTAGATTCTTAAGAAAGAAACATATCAATGAAATCAAAAAATAAAAACATTCTTTTATCATTTTTTCTGTTAAGTTCAATTACTCTAATGGCTCAGTTAGACAATAACAATAGCAACAAAAAAAATGGAAAAATTAAAGGAATTGTTTTAAACAATTCTAAAGAAGTAAATAAACCCAAATCTATAAACTTTAAAGATAATAATGGTTTTGAGAATGCTTTTGATAAAGAAAATGAAAAACTAAAAAAGCAACAAGCAGAAAACAAACTTAATAATAAAGGAATTTTAACAAAAGAAAAAATTAGTGAAGAACAATTTTTAAAGGCATTTAAAAAAATAAATGGTCAATATATATATCCAAAAATAGACCAAGATCTAGGTAGTTTTAGAACAGATTCTAAAAGTGTGAATATTATTTGCCGAGATTTTCAATATCCAGACGGAGATAGAGTTACTGTTTTTGTAAATGACATACCTGTAATTGTTAATATTGTCTTAGAACAGCACTATAAAAAATTTAATATTCCACTCGAAATCGGACTCAACAAAATAGCTTTTAAAGCTCTAAACCAAGGAACCTCTGGACCAAACACTGCGGCATTTAAAGTATATAATGATGCTGGTATGTTATTATCATCTAACGAATGGAATTTAGCAACTGGTGCCAAAGCAACAATCATTATTGCTAAAGACCGATAATATTATATCAATTTATTTCAAATTAAACGAAACTTGTTTTTTTATTCTACCTAAAACAGTTATTTTTGTAGTTAGGTTATTTAAATAGATAATATAACCTCTTAAAACATATCAATAGCATTTAATAATGAAAAAAATCACCAAACAAACCTATTTAGATTGGTACAAAGACATGCTTTTTTGGCGAAAATTTGAAGACAAATTAGCTTCTGTTTACATTCAACAAAAAGTTAGAGGTTTCTTGCATTTATACAATGGTCAAGAAGCAATTTTAGCTGGCGCATTACATGCGATGGATTTAACAAAAGACAAGATGATTACAGCCTACAGAAACCACGTACAACCAATAGGTATGGGTGAAGACCCAAAACGTGTGATGGCAGAATTATATGGTAAAGCTACAGGTACCTCTAAAGGAATGGGTGGTTCTATGCATATATTTTCTAAAGAATTTCGTTTTTATGGTGGTCATGGTATTGTTGGGGGTCAAATTCCTTTAGGAGCTGGTCTTGCTTTTGGAGACAAATACAACAACACTGGTGGTGTAACATTAACCTGTTTTGGCGATGGTGCAGCAAGACAAGGTTCTCTACACGAAGCCTTTAACCTTGCAATGCTATGGAAATTACCTGTTATATTTATTTGTGAAAACAACGGATATGCAATGGGTACTTCTGTTGAAAGAACAGCAAATCATACAGATATCTGGAAACTAGGTTTAGGATACGAAATGCCTTGTGGTCCTGTAGATGCAATGAATCCTATTAAAGTAGCAGAAGCTATAGACGAGGCTCTAGAAAGAGCAAGACGTGGAGATGGCCCTACTTTCTTAGAAATGAAAACATATCGATACAGAGGACATTCTATGTCTGATGCGCAACACTACAGAACAAAAGATGAAGTAGAAGAGTACAAAAAAATCGATCCAATAACACAAGTATTAGATGTTATTAAAGAAAAAGAATACGCTACTGAAGAAGAAATTGCCGTTATCGATAAAGAAGTAAAGGCAATGGTAAAAGAATGTGAGCAATTTGCAGAAGATTCTCCTTACCCAGAAGTACAGCAAATGTATGACATGGTTTATGAACAAGAAGATTATCCTTTTATAAAATAAAATATGGCTACAATAATAAATATGCCAAGATTAAGTGACACCATGGAAGAGGGTGTTGTGGCAAAATGGTTAAAAAGTGTTGGTGATAAAATTGAAGAAGGTGATATCTTAGCTGAAATTGAAACCGATAAAGCAACCATGGAATTTGAATCTTTCTATGAAGGTACTTTATTACACATCGGTATTCAAGAAGGAGAAACATCTCCTGTTGATGTTTTACTTGCTATTATTGGTGAAGAAGGAGAAGATATTTCTGCCCTTTTAAACGGAGCTTCAGAAAAAGCGCCTGTACAACAAGAAACAGCCGTTGAAGAAGAAGTTGCTGTTGCTAAAAACGATTCTGCAGCAATACCAGAAGGAGTTCATGTAATTATGATGCCTCGTTTAAGCGATACAATGACTGATGGAACCGTGGCAACATGGTTGAAAAAAGTTGGAGATAGTGTTGAAGAAGGAGATATGTTAGCCGAAATTGAAACGGATAAAGCCACTATGGAGTTTGAATGTTTCTATGAAGGTACCTTATTATACATTGGTGTTCAAGAGGGTGAAACTGCACCTGTAGATAGTTTACTTACAATTATTGGCCCTGCTGGAACAGATGTTTCTGCATTGATAGCCAATGGTGGTGTTGCTGCTACAACTGAAGTTGCTGATAAAACATCTGAAACTACATCAACATCAACACCTGTTGAAAGTAAAACAGTTACAGAAACAACAAAAACAGTAAATACAACTAATAATGGTCGTGTTTTTGCTTCTCCTCTTGCTAAAAAAATAGCTTCTGATAAAGGAATTGACTTGTCTGATGTTAATGGTTCTGGTGAAAACGGAAGAATTATTAAAAAAGATGTAGAAAACTATACTCCTAGTCAGAAAGCAACTACTCAAGTTGCAGCTTCGGATGCGGTAAGTGTTACACATACTACAGAAGAAAGCTCTGAAGAAGTTAAAAATTCGCAAATGCGTAAAGCAATTGCAAAATCTTTAGGAAACTCTAAATTTACTGCGCCAGATTTCAGTTTAAATGTTGAAGTTGATATGGACAATGCAATGAGTTCTAGAAAAACTATCAATGCAATACCAGACACAAAAGTATCATTTAATGATATGGTTGTTAAGGCATGTGCGATGGCTTTAAAGAAACATCCGCAAGTAAATACATCTTGGACAGACACCAATACAATTTACCATAAACACATACATGTTGGGGTTGCTGTAGCTGTAGATGACGGTTTATTAGTACCAGTAATCAAGCATACAGACCAATTAAGTTTAACTCAAATTGGTGCTGGTGTAAGAGATTTAGCAGGCAAGGCAAGAAACAAGAAAATAGCTCCTACAGATATGCAAGGAAGTACTTTTACGGTTTCTAACCTAGGAATGTTTGGTATTGAGAATTTTAATTCTATTATAAACCAACCAAACTCAGCAATTTTATCTGTTGGTGCAATTGTACAAAAACCAGTAGTTAAAAACGGAGAAATAGTTGTTGGAAACACAATGAAACTAACGTTAACTTGCGACCATAGAACCGTAGACGGTGCTGTAGGTGCACAATTTTTACAAACGTTAAAAACATTTATAGAAAACCCAGTTACAATGCTAGCTTAGTTTTCAATAAAATAACTTACCTAAAAACTCGCATTATTTGCGAGTTTTTTTTATTTTTATTTTTGATGAAAAAATTACAAAATCCTGTTTGGCAATCTTTAAAAGAAAGTCATCAACATTTTTTAATAGACTATCAGGGTGTAAAATTTTACGATCCTGAAATATGTATTTTTGGTGCTTTTGAAAATGAGAATGACACAAGCAATGCTTTGGATGAATATGCTAAATTAGCAGACAGGTTTTTTCTGGTTTGTGAACACAAAACTCCTACATATAATTCTGAAACAATTCTATTAGAAAAGAAAATTGATGGTTACCAAATGGTTTTAGAAAATAATGTTTCTATTGCTATTACAGAAGAAATTGTACAACTTACAAACAAACATATTGACGAAGTTTATGATTTAATTTGGTTGGTTATGCCAGGGTTTTATCAAAAGAGAGGTTTTGAGATGGGCACATATTATGGTATCTTTAAAAATAATAAACTAGTGGCTATTACTGGTCAAAGAATGCAAACCGACCATTTTATAGAAATAAGTGGTGTTGTAACTCACCCAGATTACACGAGAAAAGGGTACGCAAAACAGTTAGTTTCTTATGTTACATCAGAAATTTTAAAAGAAAAAAAACTTCCAATACTACATACCAATAAAGGAAATACGGCAATTACTCTTTATCAAAATTTAGGTTTTAAAATAACGAGAGATATGAATTGGTGGTTGTTTAAAAAAAAATAATAATATGGCTAAAAAAGGAAAAGCTAAAAATACAGCTAACAAAGCAAAGCATAGTAGATTGATGAGCCAAAAGATAAACAAAGTGAAGTTAGAAAAAAAGCTACATAAAGAGCGCTTGAAAGCCATCATAAAAAAAGTAAACGAAAATAAAGATTCCGAAAAAAAATAATGAACTTCAAGTATATTTTAGGTTGTATTCTGTGTATCCCATTATTACCTATAATGTATTTTCAGGGTAAAAAAATCAGACATAAAACACCAAAATTACCAGAAGCAATTGAACCGAAAGGTTTTATAGATAATCATTTTGAAAAAACACTTGAAATAATAACTATCGGAGAAAGTACCATTGCTGGTGTTGGTGTAGAAAAACATAAAAATGGTTTTACAGGTACTTTGGCAAAACAACTTTCTAAAAATTTACAAAAGAATATAAATTGGCGGGTATATGCTAAAAGTGGTTATACTGCGAAACAAATCTGTTCTAAAATTGTTCCTAAAATTGAAGAAAAAAACGCTGATATAATTGTAATTGGTCTTGGAGGAAATGATGCTTTCACATTAAATACTCCGAAAAAATGGAGTAAAGACATCAATAATTTAATTTATTTACTACAATTAAAATTCCCTGAAACACCAATATACTTTACAAACATGCCACCTATTAAAGAATTTCCTGCATTTACAAAACTTATAAAGTTTGTTATTGGTAATTTAGTAGAAATACTTGGCAAAGAATTAAAAAAAGATGTAAAAGCGTTTGAAAACGTTTATTATAATGATGAAAATATCACTCTAAAAACTTGGAGTAAAAGACACAAACTACCCGATAGTAATTCTACAATGTATTTTAGCGATGGTGTGCATCCATCTGAGTTTACTTACAAGGTTTGGGGAATAGAGATGGCAGATTTTATAAGCAAAAAAAAAAATCCTAAGTAACATACTTAGGATTTTTAGAATTTTATATTGTAAATCTATTTATCAATAGACCCTAAAACACGTTTCATAAAGTTATTTAAAGCTTCTTTTTGAGGTGTGCCTTCCTTTACCATCTTATCTACTTCAAGAGCACCATACATATTAGAAATTAGTTCTCCAATAACATCTAATTCCTCATCTTTTAATGAAGAAACCTCTGTTAATGCTTCTAAAGTTTCTATAGTTTCTAAAAGATAATCTTGATCATTTTCTTCTATAAAGTTGGTCAAATGTTTTATTACTGGTAATTTCATTTTTTATGCATTTAAAGATTAAATATTGAAGTATTAAAGAACTTCGCTTACCAATTCTTTTAAAACCTCGAACTTGTTTGTCTGTGTTTGGTTTACTAATTTACCATCTACAAAAGTTGCAAAAGTTGGTAAATTACTTACATCTGCTAACTTTCTACTTTCAGTAAACTTTTCTGCATCTGCAATTACAAACGTCGTATTTTCATTTTCTGTTGCCAATTTTTTAAACTTTGGCTTCATAATTCTACAGTTACCACACCAAGTTGCAGAATATTGTACAATTACTGTTTTATTTTCGTTTACAATTTCTTGTAAATTATCTGAAGTTAATTCTTGAACCATAACCCTATTTTTTTGATTAGAACAATGTGAAACAATTTGTTATTAAAACAAACTGCTTCACAGTAGTTCTTAATAATTTTTAATTATTAGTTTTTTGCTAAATAAGCTGCTGTTCCTTTTGCATCTGGAGACATTGCTTCTTTACCTTCTTCCCAGTTTGCAGGACATACTTCTCCGTGAGATTGTACGTGTGCATAAGCATCAATTAAACGTAAAAATTCATTTACATTTCTACCAACTGGCATGTGATTGATTCCTTCATGAAATACAGTACCTTCTTCATCAATTAAATACGTAGCTCTGTAAGTTACGTTATCTCCTTCTACCTGAACTGTTTGTGTAGCTTCGTCAAACGTTTCGTTTGTAATATCTAAGATACCTAAAACAGAAGATAAGTTTCTGTTGCTATCTGCTAAAATTGGGTATGTTACACCTTCTATACCTCCATTATCTTTAGAAGTACTTAACCATGCAAAGTGAACTTCTGGAGTATCACAAGAAGCACCAATTACAATCGTATTTCTTTTTTCGAATTCTGCTAAAGCTGCCTGAAAAGCGTGTAATTCTGTAGGACACACAAATGTAAAATCTTTTGGATACCAGAACAATAAGACTTTCTTTTTGTTGTTTACTGCTTCTTCTAATACATTTAATTTAAATGTATCACCCATTTCATTCATTGCGTCTACATTTAAATCTGGGAATTTTTTACCTACTGCTGTTGCCATTTTTATTATTTTAAAATTGATTAATATTTTTTCTAATACAAATATAATTTTGTTCTTAAGTTTAAATGAAAAAAGTTGATGTAAACTTTTTATATTTACATCAACTTTATTTATAGTTAAGCTAAATTAAAATAGATTTATACTATTTACTTACAAATAACTTTACATCTTTTTCAGAAACTTGATTTTCACCTAATATAATTAAACGTTCAATTACATTTCTTAATTCTCTAATATTACCGGTCCAATCGTATGCTTTTAATAAGGTAATCGCTTGTTCAGAAAACGTTTTATCTGCAACACCTTGCTCTTTTGTAATTTTACTTGCAAAATGTTCTATTAACAAAGGTATGTCTTCTCTTCGATCATTTAATGCAGGAACTTTTATTAAGATTACAGCCAATCTATGGTATAAATCTTCTCGAAACCTTCCTTCTTTAATTTCTAATTGAAGATCTTTATTGGTAGCTGCAACAACTCTTACATTTACCTTTATATCTTTATCAGAACCTACTCTAGATATTTTGCTTTCTTGCAACGCTCGTAAAACTTTTGCTTGAGCAGAAAGACTCATGTCCCCTATTTCATCTAAAAAAATAGTTCCTCCGTTTGCAGCTTCAAACTTACCAGCTCTATCTTTATTTGCACCTGTAAAAGAACCTTTTACATGACCAAAAAGTTCGCTTTCTATTAATTCTGATGGGATTGCTGCACAATTTACCTCTATCATTGGTGCTTTAGAGCGCTCAGATTTTTCATGCAACCAATGTGCAACCAACTCTTTACCACTACCGTTAGGCCCAGTAATTAAAACCCTTGCATCTGTAGCGGCAACTTTTTCTATAATTTGTTTGATGTAAGAAATAGCATCACTATCACCAATCATTTCGTAATTTTTACTTACTTTTTTCTTCAAGCGCTTATTCTCTACCAATAGCGTTTTTGTATCCAAAGCATTTCTAACAGTATTTAAAAGTCGGTTTAAATCTGGTGGTTTAGAAATATAATCAAAAGCACCTAAACGCATAGTATTAACAGCAGTATCAAGATCTCCATGACCAGAAATCATTACAAAAGGAATCTCGGGCTTTATCTTTTTTGCTTTTTCTAAGACCTCAACACCATCCATTTTAGGCATTTTTATATCACAAAGTACTAAATCATAATCGTTGTTTTTTATCATTTCGATGCCCAACAAACCGTCTTCTGCTTCTTCAACTTTATACGTTTCATTTTCTTCAGAAATAATTTTAATTAAAACCCTTCTTATCGCTGCTTCGTCTTCTATGATTAATATTTTAGACATCTTTATTTATTTTTATCAATGATATGAATATCTCTTTGAGGGAAAGGAATGCTAACTTTATACTCTCTGAATAACTCATCTATTCGAAAACGAATATCACTCTGAGTAAAACGTACTTCAAAACTATTATTGATGGTAAATACTAATTTAAAATTTAAAGAACTATCACCAAAATCGGTAAACAATACATTTGGCGGCTGCTCTTCTGACACCTTTGGATGTTCTGTAGCTGCTTGCAATAAAAGTTTTTTTACCAATTGAACATCACTACCATAAGCAACACCAACGGTAACATTTTCGCGAGTATCAATTCCGTTTTCTGTCCAATTATACAAACTATTGGTTAAGTACAAATGATTGGGTATTACCAATACTTTATTATCTACTGTTACTGCTCTGGTAGTTCTTAATTTTATTTCTACTACTCTACCCACTTTACCTTCTAACTCAATAATATCGCCTACATGTACAGATTGATCTACTAATATAAACATGCCCGATATAATATCTTGAAATAAAGTTTGCAAAGCCAAACCAACACCAATTAACAGTGCTGCAGAAGCTGCAAAAATTGCAGTTACATTTACACCTGCAGAGCTTAAGGTTGATAAAAATATAATTAAATACACCAACCATTTAAAATAACTAAAAACCGATACAAACTTTGCTTTATCTCCTTCAGGTAATTTTCGAGTTACTAATTTTCGGGTTACTTTTAAAGCTATAGAGGTTGCAAAAAGTGCAATTATTACTACTATAATTGTTTTAACTTCTATATTTACTTGATCACTAAAAACAAATTTGTAATTTAAAAAATTCTTTATTTCTTCCATCTTATTGTTTATTATCCTTTAAATTTTAACCATTTCCATAAATCTTTGTAAGTCGGTTTTTTACCATACATTAAGATACCAATTCTATAAATTTTGGCAGCAAACCAAACCATAAATACAAAAGTTACCAATAACAATGCCATAGAAATAACTAATTCATACCAAGAGACCCCAAATGGCACTCTCATTAGCATAACTATTGGGCTTGTAAACGGAATGTGTGAAAATAGAACAGCTATAGAACCATGCGGATCATTAATAACCGTAGCAAAACCAACATAAACTCCCAAAATTAAAGGTGCAATAATTGGAAACATAAATTGCTGGGTATCTGTTTCATTATCTACAGCAGCTCCAATAGCTGCAAAAAGAGAACTATACAACATAAAACCTCCTAAGAAATAAAAAACAAACAGTACAAATATTTTTAAAATTGGTAGTTTTAAAATTTCTAAAACCAGCAATTGTCCTTTATTACCTTCTGTAGCCTGTTTTACTGTTTCTAGCTGGTCTGTTGGTATTTTAGCAGATTGCATTTCTACAACATCAACACCAAAAAAAGAGGATGCAACTGTAGTTACCAACAAAAGAATAGCGCCCCATATAAAAAATTGTAGTAAGCCCGCAGAGGCGTTTCCTAAAATTTTACCCAACATTAATTGAAATGGTTTTACAGAAGATACAATAATCTCTATTATTCTGCTGGTTTTCTCTTCGATGACACTTCTCATCACAGAAGTACCATAAATCATAACAAACATCATTAATAAATACCCTGCAATTGCACCAACACCAATTTTTAAACCGTTGATTAATTTTGATGATTGTTCCCCAGAAAAATTAAACATCTTAATTTCTGTTTTAATTTTAGAGGCTTTTATTTTTGATAAATCAAACCCAAAATTGGTTAACTTTTCATTTCTAATTTTGCTTTCAATTTTATTTTCTAAAGAACTCATTACCGACATACCTGGCGATTCTTTTGAATAAAACTCTATCGATGTTGCTAAAATTTCTAAACTATCTTGTTTCGGAATAAGTAACGCTCCGTAATAATCTCCATCTTCTACTTTTTTCTTAGTTTCTGTAACCCCTAATGCTGTAAAATCTTTATAATGAATTGTTTTTGTGTTCTTAAAATCATCTTCAGAAAACAACCCAGAATTGTCTACATAAACTATGTTTTTAACTTTCTCATCATTTTTTTGCATCAAAAAATAAACCAATGCACCCATACCTACCATTAATAACGGACTTAAAAAAGTCATCATTATAAATGATTTATTTCGAACCTTTGCGATAAACTCTCGCTGTATAATTAGTCTTAACTTACTCATTTGTTAGCTATTTTTTTGTATTGCTTGAATAAAAATATCGTTAGCGCTAGGTATTAATTCAACAAAATGCTGTACTTCTCCGTTGCTGGTTAAAAATGATAATAAATCATTAGCAGAATTACCTGCGGTTAACTTTACGTTTAATGTTAAGCTATCATTTAACAATTTAAAATTTGCAGGTTGTACCTCAAAATTTTCTTTCAAATTAGACAAAACCTCTGTTTGATTTTTAGTATGCAAACCTACTTGAAAAGTATGTGTTTTAAACTGACGCTTAATATCATCTAACTTGCCATCTAAGATCTTGTTCGATTTATCTATCAATGCAATTTCATCGCACATTTCTTCTACAGACTCCATTCTGTGCGTAGAAAAAATAATGGTAGCACCTTGCTCTCTTAATTGTAAGATTTCTTTAGCAATTAATTGGGCATTAATAGGATCGAACCCAGAAAAAGGCTCATCAAAAATTAATAATTTAGGGTTGTGCATGACCGTAACAATAAACTGTACTTTTTGCGCCATTCCTTTAGACAATTCTTCTATTTTCTTGTCCCACCAAGCAGCAATATCAAATTTTTCGAACCAGTACTTCAAACGCTTTTTAGCCTCAGACTTACTTAAACCTTTTAATTGTGCTAAATACAAAGCTTGCTCGCCTACTTTCATCGATTTATACAAACCTCTTTCTTCTGGCAGGTAGCCAATTTGTTCTATATGATGTGGTGCTAAAACTTCTCCATCTAAAAAAACACTGCCTGTATCTGGCATTGTTATCTGATTGATGATTCTTATTAACGACGTTTTACCTGCACCATTTGGCCCCAACAATCCATAAACAGATCCTTTTGGGATATTTAATGACACGTTATTTAAAGCAGTAAAATCTCCGTATTTTTTAGTAACGTTTTTTATTTCTAATAAGTTATTCATAGTAATTAATTCCTTTTAAAAAAAAAGCTATTGCAAGAACAAACTTAAAGCTTTTATAAAACAATCTGCTTAAAAGAATTATTAATAAATCAAAATTTTGTTAAATTTACTATGCACGCATAATTTTTTTACAATTTACTATGCGTGCATAATAAAATTTTATATATTTGATGCAATGAAGAAAAATAAATCTATAGATCATCAATTAAGAGCTACATGGCAAGCAGTTGCAAAAATGTATAATGAGGTAGCGCTTACTCAAAATAGCACAATGGCAACAGGTTTTGTGTTATTAAATATAGACAAAGAAAACGGCACACCTTCTACGGCATTGGGGCCTTTAATGGGAATGGAACCTACAAGTTTATCTCGCATTTTAAAAACAATGGAAGATAAAGGAGCTATTTGTAGAGAAAAAAACCCCGAAGATGGTAGAAGTGTTATTATAAAGTTAACAGACTATGGCAAAAAAATGAGAGAAGTCTCTAGAGGGCACGTTATTCAGTTTAACGAAACAATTGTAAACAGTGTTTCTGAAAAAGAACTAGCAGGTTTTTTTAAAGTAACTGATACAATTAATAAACTAATAGCTGAAAAAGAAATTTTTGCAGAAATTAAAAACAAAGAAGCAGCATTTAAATAATATAAAAAAATGACTAGAAGAATAAAAAAAATAGCCATTATTGGTTCAGGAATTATGGGAAGCGGCATTGCTTGTCATTTTGCAAATATTGGCGTAGAAGTTCTTTTATTAGATATTATTCCTAGAGAATTAACTGATAAAGAAAAAGCAAAAGGACTTACATTAGAAGACAAAATTGTTAGAAACAGACTGGTTAATGATGCCTTAACAGCATCTTTAAAGTCGAAACCGTCTCCTATTTATAATCAAAAATTTGCAAGTAGAATTACTACAGGTAATTTAGAAGATGATATTGCAAAAGTTGCCGATGTAGATTGGATAATGGAGGTTGTAGTTGAAAGACTTGACATTAAAAAACTCGTTTTCGAAAAATTAGAAAAATATAGAACTCCGGGCACCATTATTTCTTCAAATACTTCTGGTATCCCTATTAAATTTATGAATGAAGGACGAAGTGAAGACTTTCAGCAGCATTTTGCAGTTACTCACTTTTTTAATCCACCTAGATATTTAAAATTATTCGAGGTAGTTCCGGGTCCTAATTGTAAGCCAGAAGTTACTGATTTCTTAATGTCTTACGGAGAAAAATTTTTAGGAAAAACGTCGGTACTAGCAAAAGACACTCCTGCTTTTATTGGGAATAGAATTGGAATATTCGGAATTCAATCTTTATTTCATCAAGTAAAAGAATTGGGTTTAACTGTTGAGGAAGTAGACAAATTAACCGGACCTGTTATTGGACGCCCAAAATCTGCCACCTTTAGAACTGTAGATGTGGTTGGTTTAGATACCTTGGTGCATGTTGCCAATGGTATTTATGAAAACTGCCCTAATGATGAGGCGCATGATTTGTTTAAATTACCAGACTTTATCAATACCATGATGGAAAACAAATGGTTGGGTAGTAAAACAGGTCAAGGATTTTATAAAAAATCTGTAAATGCAAACGGACAAAAAGAAATTCTAACTTTAGATTTAGACACCTTAGAATATCGTGCCTCTAAAAAAGCAAAATTTGCAACCTTAGAATTGACCAAAACAATTGACAAACCAATTGATCGTTTTAAAATTTTAGTTGGTGGTAAAGACAAAGCTGGTGAGTTTTACAGAAAAAACTTCGCTGCCATGTTTGGATATGTTCAGCATAGAATTCCAGAAATTTCTGATGAATTGTATAAAATAGATGATGCCATGAAAGCTGGTTTTGGCTGGGAAAATGGTCCTTTTGAAATTTGGGATGCAGTTGGTATTGAAAAAGGAATTGAAATTATGAAAGCCGAAGGCGCAACACCTGCTGATTGGGTAACAGAAATGTTAGCCGCTGGGGGTACTTCTTTTTACACTGTAAAAGAAGGCGCTACTTATTATTATGACATTCCTTCTAAAAAACAAGTAAAAAAACCAGGACAAGACGGATTTATCATACTTGATAACATCAGAAAATCGAATGAAGTATTTAAAAACGCTGGGGTTGTTATTGAAGATATCGGAGACGGAATTCTAAACCTAGAATTTCAATCTAAAATGAATACCATTGGTGGTGATGTTTTGGCAGGTATTAATAAAGCAATCGATTTGGCTGAAAAAAATTACCAAGGACTTGTAGTAGGAAATCAGGCTGCTAACTTTTCTGTTGGTGCTAATATCGGTATGATTTTTATGATGGCTGTAGAGCAAGAATATGATGAGTTGAATTATGCCATTAAATACTTTCAAGATACCATGATGCGCATGCGCTACTCTTCTATCCCAACTATTTCTGCACCTCACGGTATGGCTTTAGGTGGTGGTTGTGAAATTTCTTTGCATGCAGACAAAGTAGTTGCCGCAGCAGAAACATATATGGGGCTGGTAGAATTTGGTGTTGGTGTTATTCCTGGTGGTGGTGGCTCTAAAGAAATGGCGCTACGTGCATCAGATTCTTTTAGAAAAGGAGATGTTGAATTAAATATTTTACAAGAACACTTTTTAACCATTGGTATGGCAAAAGTTTCTACTTCTGGGTATGAAGCCTTCGATTTAGGATTGCTTCAAAAAGGAAAAGATGTAATTGTTGTTAATAAAGACAGACAAATTGCAACTGCAAAAGCACATGCTAAATTAATGGCAGAAAGTGGTTATACGCAACCTGCAAAACGAACAGATGTAAAAGTTTTAGGAAAACAAGCTTTAGGAATGTTTTTAGTAGGCACAGACTCTATGGAACACTCTAAATACATTTCTGAACATGATAAAAAAATAGCGAACAAGTTGGCTTATGTAATGGCAGGTGGAGATTTATCTGAACCTACTTTGGTTTCTGAACAGTACCTTTTGGATATTGAAAGAGAAGCGTTTTTAAGTCTTTGTACAGAGCGTAAAACATTAGAAAGAATACAAGCGATGTTAAAAACTGGGAAACCATTGAGGAATTAAGTAGTTAGTATAAGGTACTAAGACTTATCATCTTTGTGAAAATGAAATTTTGTACTTAGTTCTTAATACCAATGAACAATCTTAATACTTGATACTAAAATGTAAATACTTTTAAAAATTATGCACAGATTCGAAGAGTTGAAAATATGGCAAAAAGCAATGAGTATAACTGAAAAATGTTATCAAGCTTCTAAAAATTTTCCAAAAGAGGAAAAATATGGATTGACATCTCAACTAAGAAGAAGTGCAGTTTCCATACCTTCTAATATTTCTGAAGGAGCTGGAAGAAATACAAATGGAGAATTTAAGCAGTTTTTAGGGATTGCAAATGGTTCTTCTTATGAATTATTAACTCAATTATATTTATCAAAAAGATTAAATCTAATTACTGAAGAAACTGTAAGACCTATTATTAATGAGATACTTGAAGTTACGAGAATGAATTTCTCTCTTCAAAAATCACTGACCAAGTCTTAATTCTTTATACTAAAATCTTAATACTATTATGAACAAACAAGCTTACATCGTAAAAGCATATAGAACTGCAGTAGCAAAAGCTCCAAAAGGTGTTTTTCGCTTTAAACGTGCAGACGAATTAGGGGCAGAAACCATTCAGCATATGATGAAGGAATTGCCAAATTTAGATGTAAAACGAATAGACGACGTAATTGTTGGAAACGCAATGCCAGAAGGATCACAAGGCCTAAACATGGCACGTTTTATTTCTTTAATTGGTTTAAATTCTGTGGATGTACCAGGGGTAACTGTCAACAGGTTTTGCTCTTCTGGGTTAGAAACCATCGCAATGGCTGCCGCTAAAATTAATGCAGGCATGGCAAGTTGTATTATTGCAGGTGGTGCAGAAAGCATGAGCTCGGTTCCGATGACTGGTTTTAAACCAGAATTAAATTATAAAACCATTAAAGATGGGCATGCTGATTATTATTGGGGAATGGGAAATACCGCAGAAGCAGTTGCGAATCAATTTAAAATTTCTAGAGAAGACCAAGATGAATTTGCCTTTAATTCTCATATGAAAGCATTAAAGGCGCAAGCAGAAAACCGTTTTCAAGATCAGATTGTTCCTATAAATGTTGAAGAAACCTATTTGGATGAAAATGGTAAAAAAGCCATAAGAAAATATACAGTAACAAAAGACGAAGGTCCAAGAGCAGGCACTTCTACTGCAGTATTAAATAAACTAAGACCGGTATTTGCTGCAAACGGAAGCGTAACTGCTGGTAACTCATCTCAAATGAGTGATGGCGCAGCTTTTGTAATGGTTATGAGTGAAGAAATGGTGAAAGAATTAAACATAGAACCTATTGCAAGAGTTGTAAATTATGCTGCTGCTGGTGTAGAACCAAGAATTATGGGAATTGGCCCTGTTGCGGCAATTCCTAAAGTATTAAAACAAGCAGGATTGCAACAAAAAGATATTGAATTGATTGAGTTGAATGAAGCATTTGCATCACAATCTTTGGCGGTTATGAGAGAGTTGAACTTAAATCAAGAAATTGTAAATGTGAATGGTGGTGCCATTGCATTAGGGCACCCTTTAGGTTGTACAGGTGCAAAATTATCTGTGCAATTGTTTGATGAAATGCGCAAAAGATCTATGAATAACAAATACGGAATGGTTACCATGTGTGTAGGAACAGGCCAGGGTGCAGCAGGTGTATTTGAATTTTTAAAATAAGAACATAGACAAAAGAAACAAGAAGCAAGACATTTTTTGTGAATTACTTCAAAACAAATAAAATTAAAAATGAATTCAAGATTTCTGTCTAAACTAAAAACTTATAAGTCTAGACTCTAACTTCTTGATTCTTAAATCAAAAAAACAACATGGAAACATCAAAAAAAGAACTATTAAGAGGAGGGCAATTCCTTGTGAAGGAAACAAATTGTGAAGACGTTTTTACTCCGGAAGATTTTACAGAAGAGCAAACAATGATGAAAGAAGCGGTGATGGAATTTAATGACCGTGAAATCATACCTCATAAAACACGTTTTGAAGCAAAAGATTATGCGCTAACAGAAGAAGTAATGCGCAAAGCCGGAGAATTAGGTTTCTTAGGTGTTGCAGTGCCTGAGGCCTACGATGGTTTGGGAATGGGATTTGTATCTACAGTTTTAACTTGCGATTACATTTCTTCTGGAACAGGATCTTTTAGTACTGCTTTTGGTGCACATACTGGTATTGGTACTATGCCAATTACGTTGTATGGTACAGATGCACAAAAACAAAAATACGTTCCAAAATTAGCTACTGGCGAGTGGTTTGGCGCGTATTGTTTAACAGAACCCGGTGCTGGTTCTGATGCAAATTCTGGAAAAACAACTGCAGCACTTTCTGCAGATGGTAAAAGCTACAAAATTAACGGGCAAAAAATGTGGATTTCTAACGCAGGTTTTTGTAAACTCATGATTGTATTTGCCAGAATTGAAGACGACAAAAATATCACTGGTTTTATTGTTGAATATGACAAAGACAATACAAACGGAATTACCTTAGGTGAAGAAGAACACAAGTTAGGAATTAGAGCTTCTTCTACCAGACAAGTGTTTTTTAATGACACATTAGTGCCTGCAGAAAACATGTTGGCTGGAAGAGGTGAAGGATTTAAAATTGCCATGAACGCCTTAAATGTTGGTAGAATTAAATTAGCAGCAGCTTGTTTAGACTCTCAAAGAAGAATTGTAACCCATGCTGTAAAATATGCAAATGAGCGTAGACAGTTTAAAACTCCTATTGCAGATTTTGGCGCCATTAAAGTAAAATTAGCAGAAATGGCAACAAATTCTTATGTTGGCGAGTCTGCAACCTATAGAGCATCCAAAGACATCGAAGATAGAATTGCTTTAAGAGTTGCCGCTGGTAACACACACCAAGAAGCAGAACTTAAAGGCGTAGAAGAATATGCCATAGAATGCTCTATTTTAAAAGTTGCAGTTTCTGAAGATGTACAAAATTGTGCAGATGAAGGAATTCAAATTTTTGGTGGAATGGGCTTTTCTGAAGAAACACCTATGGAATCTTCATGGAGAGACGCAAGAATTGCAAGAATTTATGAAGGTACCAACGAAATTAACAGAATGCTTTCTGTGGGTATGTTGATTAAAAAAGCAATGAAAGGACATGTAGATTTATTAGGTCCTGCAACTGCAGTTGCAAATGACTTAATGGGAATTCCTTCTTTTGATACTCCAGATTTTTCTGAATTGTTTTCTGAAGAGAAACTAATGATCGAAAAAATGAAAAAAACATTTTTAATGGTTGCTGGTGCTGCACTTCAAAAATATGGACCAGAAATTGAAGAACATCAACAATTATTATTAGCTGCTTCAGATATTTTAATTGAAATTTATATGGCAGAATCGGCTATTTTAAGAACCGAAAAAAATGCCAAACGTTTTGGTAAAGAAACACAAGCTGTACAAATAGCGATGTCTAAATTATATTTATACAATGCGGTAGATATTATTGAAAAGAAAGGTAAAGAAAGTATTATTTCTTTTGCTGAAGGTGACGAGCAGCGTATGATGTTGGTAGGTTTAAAAAGATTTACAAAATATGTAAACTATCCTGATATTGTAGATTTACGTAATGAAATTGCAGAAAAAGTGAAAGCAGAAAATAAATACTGTTTTTAAGAAATTGTATTATTTGCAATCATTTTTTAAGTACTTAAAATTTTAAAATTAATTTTTAATAGTTAGTTGTTTTTTTAGAGACACTCTTTACGGAGTGTCTTTTTTTTTACCTTACATAAAGATATATTTCTATAAAAATAAAAAACAAGAAAATTTAAGCATAGTATATTTAATATCAGTAGTTTTGCACGCAATTTGAAAACATTAAAATGAAACGAATAAAAGAATATAAAAAACTTTTTAAAATAGAAGGTGCTATCGATTTAAAGGAATTGAAAAAATCTTATAGAAATCTAGTAAAAGAATGGCATCCAGATAAGTTTACAGACGAAGCTAAAAAAGAAGAAGCAGATTTAATGAGTACTCAAATTATTGATGGATATCATTTTTTAGTGAGCATTGCACCAGAAACTAAAGAGGCAAACTTAGAAGCTTATAAAAAGACAATTACCGAATTTCAAGTGGCAGATTGGCATCATAAAAGTATGTTGTTAGAGGTAACATTTACAGATGGCAACAAGTACGAATATTTTGGTGTAAGTAAAATTTTGTTTGGAAAATTTATCAACGCTAAATCGATGAACAACTTTGGAAAAAGAAATATTTTTAATTCTTTTCTATACCGAAAATCAATGAAGGCCTCTGTAAATGCTTAATTTATAGATTGTATATAGACAGAAAACTTTTATTAAAATAATCTTCTAAAATATTCTTGATTCAAAATTTTTAAAAAGAAATTTAACAAGAACTGACAGTTTAGAGAGCAAATAAAAAGAGATTACTATTCAGTAATCTCTTTTTATTTTATAAGAAATGCAATTGTATTGCCTATTCTAATGAACCTAAATAGCGTTCTGCATCTAAAGCAGCCATACAACCTGTACCAGCAGCAGTTACTGCTTGCCTATACTCTTTATCTTGTATATCTCCAGCAGCAAAAACGCCAGGTAAATTTGTTTTAGTTGTTTTTCCTTTGGTAATTAAATACCCTGTTTCATCCATATCAAGAATACCTTTAAACAGATCTGAATTAGGTGTATGTCCAATCGCAATAAACACACCTGTTACCGGTATTGTATGAGTCTGCTTTGTTTGGTTGTTAATAGCTCTAACACCCTCTACAACAGTTTCACCTAAAACCTCATCTATTTCTGTATTGTATAAAACTTCAATATTTTTAGTTTTGTTAACTCTATGTTGCATCGCTTTAGAAGCTCTCATAAAGTCTTTACGAACCAAAACAGTTACTTTATTACAAATATTTGCTAAATATGTTGCTTCTTCTGCAGCAGTATCTCCTGCACCAACAACCACAACATCTTGTCCTTTATAAAAGAAACCATCACAAGTTGCACATGCAGATACACCACCGCCCATCAAGCGTTTTTCACTTTCTAAACCTAAATATTTAGCAGTTGCACCTGTAGAGATAATAATAGTCTCTGCTTCTATATGTTTGTTTTCGTCTACAATTACTTTATGAATACCACCAACTTGATTGCTTAAATCTACACTTGTTACCAATCCAAAACGCACCTCTGTACCAAAACGTTCTGCTTGATGTTTTAAATCTTCCATCATTGCAGTTCCATCAGTTCCATCTTTATAACCCGGAAAATTATCAACTTCAGTAGTAGTTGTTAATTGACCGCCCATTTGCATACCTGTATACATTACTGGCTTCATATCTGCTCTGGCAGCATAAATTGCAGCTGTATAACCTGCAGGTCCAGAACCTATAATTAAGCATTTTATTTTTTCTATTGTGTTTGACATAATCTTATCTATCGAAATTTATGCGGTAAAAATATAGTTTTTTAGTACTTCTAAGAACATATGTTTATAAGTTTTAATAATGAGAAAATAAGAAAACATAATTCTTAATATACTTGCAATAATAACTTTTAAATTAATTGTTTTTTTACAAAAACAATGTATATTTGCCGTCCATTAAATGAGCAATCATTTACTCGGGGTGTAGCGTAGCCCGGTCATCGCGCCTCGTTTGGGACGAGGAGGTCGCAGGTTCGAATCCTGCCACCCCGACTAAAAAGCCAAAATCTATAGATTTTGGCTTTTTTATTTTATACCAAAACTTCTTTTCTAAAAGTATTTTACTGTTTATTCTCTATAATCTGATAGAAAAAAATACTCACTACTTATAAAACTAATAATTATGAATGAGTTTTATAAGAAAGATCAAATAATTATCAGAAAAACAACTCTTATAAAATTTATTAAAAGTGAATCTTTAGTTAAATAATTTGCAAAAAAAAAGCGTCCCATTTAAGGGAAGCTTTCCATTGGTTAACAAAACCACGACGCTTTTACAAAAGCGCCAAAACAACACAACTATTGCTGCCCTAACAAAAAGCAGCCGGCAAATATACGAAGTTTTTAAATAAGCGCAAATAAACTTAGTGTTTTTTATTTTATTCTCAATTGTCTATTCATTCAATTGATTGTATCTTTGTAAGCTTTAACAAACACCAGAAAACTTATACATTAAATGCAATTATCAGAACAAGAAGTTGTACGTAGAGAAAAACTAGTAAAACTCCGTGCTTTAGGCATCAATCCTTACCCTGCAGATTTATTTCCAATCGACTCGAATTCAAAAGAAATTAAAGAAAAATTTACCGAAGACAAAAAAGTTGTTATTGCAGGAAGATTAATGGCTATTAATATTCAAGGAAAAGCTTCATTTGCTCAATTACAAGACGGACAAGGAAGAATACAATTGTATTTTAATAGAGATGAAATATGTTCTGGCGAAGACAAATCATTATACAATGATGTTTTTAAAAAATTACTAGATTTAGGTGATTTTATTGGTATTACCGGTACTCTTTTTACAACTCAAGTAGGAGAGAAAACAGTAATGGTTAAAGAGTTTAAAATGCTTTCTAAAGCATTAAAACCCTTACCAATGCCAAAGGTTAAAGACGGCATTACTTATGATGCTTTTACAGATCCAGAACTACGTTACAGACAACGTTATGCCGATTTGGTTGTTAATCCGCATGTGAAAGAGGTGTTTATTAAACGTACCAAATTATTTAATGCTATGCGTTCTTTTTTTAACGATGCTGGCTATTTTGAAGTAGAAACACCTGTTTTACAACCAATACCAGGTGGCGCTGCAGCAAGACCTTTTATAACACATCATAATTCATTAGACATTCCTTTATATATGAGGATTGCCAACGAATTGTATTTAAAAAGATTAATTGTTGGTGGTTTTGATGGAGTTTATGAGTTTTCTAAAAACTTTAGAAATGAAGGGATGGATAGAACTCACAACCCAGAATTTACAGCCATGGAAATCTATGTATCTTACAAAGATTATAACTGGATGATGGATTTTGCAGAACAATTACTCGAGCATTGTGCAATTGCGGTTAACGGAACTTCGAAAGCAACCTTTGGAGAACATGAAATAGATTTTAAGGCTCCGTATGCAAGAGTTACAATGGCAGATTCTATAAAGCATTTTACTGGTTTTGATATTTCGGGTAAAACTGAGGATGAAATTAGAGCTGCTGCAAAATCGATGAATATTGCTGTTGATGAAACAATGGGGAAAGGAAAACTGATTGATGAAATTTTTGGCGAGAAATGTGAAGGAAACTACATTCAGCCTACATTTATTACAGATTACCCTAAAGAAATGAGTCCGCTTTGTAAAGAACATCGAGATAACCCAGAGCTTACAGAACGTTTCGAACTAATGGTTTGTGGTAAAGAAATTGCCAATGCATATTCTGAATTAAACGATCCAATTGACCAAAGAGAACGTTTTGAACATCAATTAAAATTAGCCCAAAAAGGAGATGACGAAGCTACCGAATTTATTGATGAAGATTTTTTACGTTCGTTAGAATACGGAATGCCTCCTACTTCTGGTATGGGAATTGGTATGGATCGATTAATCATGTTCTTAACCAATAACCAATCGATACAAGAAGTATTATTTTTCCCTCAAATGAGACCAGAAAAAAAAGCGCCTTCTATTGAATTAAATGACGAAGAAAAAGCGGTTTTAGCCATTGTAACTAAAGCAGAGAAAATAGATTTAAACGTTTTAAAAACACAATCTGGCTTGTCTAATAAAAAATGGGATAAAACCATTAAAGGACTTACTAAAAAAGAAGTAGCAAAAGTTACTAAAACAGAAGATGGTCTTTTTGTAGAAAGCGTTTAACACAATTTAAAAAACACAAAAAAAAGGAATTACTTACATGTAATTCCTTTTTTTATGACTTATATTTTTAGTTTAATTTGCAAATACTACATGCTGAAATGTAGGTGGATGCTCTGTGATGTTCCCAGCTCCTTTTTTATTAATCTTAAATGTAAGATCTTTTTGAGTCGTAAATAAAAGCACCGTTAAAAAAGGATTTTTTAAATTATCTTTTAAAATTTCGAAAGATTTATTTAAAGTAAATTCTTCTTCTACATCTTCCATTTCTGTGGGTCTGTAACTGTACTTTACTAAAACCTTATTTTTTTCTAGTGAAGAAATTGGTCTTATAAAAATATTTTTCAATTCTAACTTACCAATTGTTTTTGCCATGGTCAGTTTCGCAAAACTGCCATCTTCTAAACTTTCTTTTACTTGTTCCCAAAACAGAACAAATGCTTCTTCGTAAGGCATATTTTTTTAAATTTTATAGATTAAAAATTAATTAGCCTTTAAACTTCATCGCTAGGTGTACAACTTTTTTGGTTTCATAGAAATCTTCATCAAAATAAGTTGTTAAATCGTATAAAGTAGCAGAAGTGTATAGTTTTAATTCTTCAGACAAATCGCCACCTTTTAAATATAGAATTCCGTTTTTAAGATCATGATTTTGTTTTTTAGAAATTCTACCACGCGTCCAACCAACAAAAGTCTCCATTTGCGCCACAGCTCTACTTACAATAAAATCATACGTATCTTTCACCTCTTCTACTCTACCATTAGTAGTTTTAACGTTTTCTAAGCCTAAACCTGCTACAACTTCGTCTACAACTTTTATTTTTTTTCCAATAGAATCTACCAAATGAAACTGTGTTTCAGGAAAAAGAATAGCAAGCGGTATGCCTGGAAAACCACCACCAGTACCTACATCTAAAATTTTACTTCCTGGTTTAAATGAGATTACTTTAGCAATTGCCAGAGAGTGCAAAACGTGCCTTAAATAAAGTTCGTCAATATCTTTTCTAGAAACCACATTAATTTTAAGATTCCAATCTTCATATAATTCTTGAAGTTTAGAAAATTGATTGAGTTGGTTTTCTGATAAATTTTTAAAATACTTTTTTATAATTTCCATTAAAATATGTTTCTAGTGCAAAAATAGTTATAGTTAATAAACAATTAGCAACAAAAACTGACGTTTATCATATAAAGCAATTACAAAAACATTATTTTTGTAAATTAACATTAATATACTGAATGAAAACAATCAATTTCTCCCGAGTAGATAAGGCAAAATTTTTTAGAACCCTAAATAAAAGAGTCAACTCATATTTTAAAGAAAACAATATAAATAGAACCGGAAACTGGAAATTACACTTAAAAGCAATTGTAATGTTTTCATTATTTTTAATTCCATTTATTTTAATACTTACCGTTTCTATGCCGCAATGGGTTATGGTATTGCTCATGGTTTTAACAGGTATTGGTATGGCTGGCGTTGGTATGAATGTGATGCATGATGCCAATCATGAGTCTTTTTCTAAAAGAAAATGGGTAAATAAATTGATGGGAAGTAGTATTTATATTCTTGCTGGTAATGTTTATAACTGGAAAGTACAACACAATGTATTGCACCATACTTTTACAAATATTAAAGACCACGATGAAGATATAGACGCTGGAAGAATTATTCGTTTTTCTTTACACTCTAAGTGGTTAAAAATTCATAAACTTCAAAAATATTACTCTATATTCTTGTATGGTTTATTAACTATTAATTGGGCAATTACTACAGATATTAAACAAATGCACCGTTATTTAAAACGTAAATTATCGTATGGTAAATTTCCAAATCCGGCTACAGAATGGACAAAATTAGTGGTTTCTAAAGTTATCTATTATGCCCTTTGGATTGTTTTACCTCTTTTAATTTTAGACATTTCTTGGTGGAAAGTTTTAGCAGGTTTCTTTATCATGCATTACACTGCTGGTATGATTTTAAGCTTGGTTTTTCAACTTGCACATATTGTCCCAAATACAACAATGCCTGTCCCAGACAAAGAAGGAAATTTAGAACATACTTGGGCAGTCCATCAATTATACACCACCTCTAACTTTGCCCCTAGTAACTGGTTGGTAAACTTTTATACTGGCGGATTAAATCATCAAGTTGAACATCATATTTTTCCACATATTTCTCATGTTCATTACAATAAATTAGCTAAAATTGTAAAAGAAACGGCCAATGAATTTAATTTGCCTTACAACGAATATAAAACCATGACAAAAGCAGTTGTAGAGCATTTTAGACATTTAGGAGTTTTAGGAAAAAAACCAGAATTAGCATAAATAACAACACACAACTAAGTAACATGAAACAACTTTTATCAGACAGAATTAATAGTTTACCTGTCTCGCAAACACTTGCAATGGCTGCTAAAGCTAGAGAACTTAGAGCCGAAGGAAAAGATATTATTGGCTTAAGTTTAGGAGAGCCAGACTTTAATACACCAGATTTTATTAAAGACGCGGCAATTAATGCAATTAATGAAAATTACAATTCATATTCTCCGGTAGATGGCTATGCAGAATTAAAAGAAGCAATTTGTGTTAAATTTAAAAGAGATAACAACTTAACATACACACCCAACCAAATTGTAGTATCTACAGGTGCAAAGCAATCGATTGCAAATATTGCTCAAGTATTATTAAACCCTGGAGATGAAGTATTATTACCAGCACCTTACTGGGTAAGTTATTCTGCGATTGCAACTTTATGTGAAGCAAAATATGTAGAAATACCTTCTTCTATAGACAATGATTTTAAAATAACACCAGAACAGTTAGAGGCCGCTATTACGCCAAAAACTAAAATGATTTTCTTTAATTCGCCAAACAACCCAAGTGGTACTATCTATAGCGAACAAGAATACAGAGCGCTGGCTAAAGTGTTAGAAAAACATCCACAGATTTTTATTTTATCTGATGAAATATATGAGCACGTAAATTATGACTGCAAACCTTTTAGTTTTGCACAAATAGAAAACATGTTCGATAGAACCATTACCGTTAACGGTTTGGCAAAAGCATTTGCAATGACTGGTTGGAGAGTTGGTTATATTGGTGCACCAGAATGGATTGCTAAGGCATGTACAAAAATGCAAGGGCAAATTACATCGGGTACAAACTGTATTGCACAAAGAGCTGCTATTACAGCAGTATTAGCACCTGTTTCTAAAATTCAGTATATGGTAGACGAGTTTAAAACTCGTAGAGATATCATTATTAGTTTATTAAGAGAGATTGAAGGCTTTAAAGTAAATGTACCAGAAGGTGCTTTTTATGTTTTTCCTGATGTTTCTGCTTTTTTCGGAAAAACAGTTAATGGAGTAAAAATAGAAAACGCAAGCGATTTTGCTTTATTTATCTTAGAAAAAGCTAATGTTGCTACCGTTACCGGAGAAGCTTTTGGTGCACCAGACTGCATTAGAATCTCTTACGCTGCCTCTGAATTGCAAATAAGAGAAGCTGTTAAAAGAATTAAAAAAGCTTTAAGTTAATTTAAAAAACAGCTATTATTGATGTTTCTTAAATACTAACAAAGTAAAATGCCAAATCTAATAGATTTGGCATTTTTAATTTATAAACTATGTAAAGTAAGATTAATCTACATTATCGTGTAGAAAAGAGTTATTAGTTTTTAAGTTAATCTCGTCTGTATCTTTGTTAATAGAGGTTTTGTCTTTACTTATAGCCGTATTTGTATTTAGATCTACACCCAATCTTTTGTAGGCAGGCTGTCGTTCAATTTCATCAATATTCTTATTCATTTGATCATTAAACTTGTAGTTAAAGCCTTTCATTTTATTACGACGCTCTTCTGCCCTTTGTTGCAACTCTGTAATGGTTAAATCTAAAGGAGAAACCTCTTCACTAATCGTTTCTATTTGATTGATGCTAGCTTGCGAAATTTTAGTCTTTAACTCAAACTGAACCTCCTCTTCTTTTGGGGTATCATTAATAATTGCAGAACTTTTACCAATAGTTGGCTGTGCATCAAAATCTTCTAAAACATATCTTTTAGGAGCTTGTGTATTTTCGAATACAATTTCTTTTGCATCAATTACATCTATATTTTTAACCCTTTCTAAAGCATCATCTTCTAAATTAAAACGAACCTCTTGTGTTACAGACTCTTCTTCTTTTTGATTGCTTAAAGGCAAGTCGAAAAATAAGTTAGGTTCTTCTTCTTCAACCATTTCTGATACTTGTGTATTATTATCTTCTACAACTGGCGTAACATCTGTAATAACAAAATCATCTTCGATAGCATTAGACAAAACAACTTCATCAAAAACAACCTCAATATTAGCAATTTCATCTGTCATTGCAACTAAATCCATATTAGAAGAAGGTTTAACTTCTGCTTCATCTTCTAAGTTATAGACTATTTTCTCTTCACTTTCTTTAGTTAAAGGCTCTTCTAAAGTAGGTACTTTAGCTATTTTATTTTCACTAAAATTATAGGTTGCTTTTTGCTCATCTTCTAAAGTGTGAACAATTTTCTTAACTTCGGTATTTGTAATTTCACTCTGTTGATCTGCGGCAAAACCAGTTGCAACTATCGTTACGGCAATTGCATCACCCAACTCTTCATCTTCACCAATACCCATAATTATATTAGCATCATAACCAGCTTCATCTTGAATATGGTCATTGATCTCTCCTATTTCGTCTAAGGTTACTTCATTACTACCAGAAACTATCAAAAGTAAAACGTTTTTAGCCCCAGTAATTTTATTGTCATTTAATAAAGGAGAATCTAATGCTTTAATAATAGCTGTTTTAGCTCTAGTTTGCCCCTCTTCTTTAGCAGAACCCATAATTGCTGTTCCACTGTTAGAAAGTACTGTTTTGGCATCGTGTAAATCAATATTTTGTTTGTAGTGATGTGTAATTACCTCTGCAATACCACGAGACGCTGTAGATAAAACTTCATCTGCCTTAGAAAAACCAGCTTTAAAACCTAAATTACCATATACTTCTCTTAGCTTATTGTTATTAATTACGATAAGAGAATCTACATTTTGGCGAAGTTGATCGATACCTACTTGAGCTTGTTTGGCACGTCTTCTTCCTTCAAAAGCAAAAGGTATTGTAACAATACCAACGGTTAAGATATCCATATCTTTTGCTATTTTAGCGATAATTGGTGCTGCACCAGTACCAGTACCACCGCCCATACCTGCAGTAATAAAAACCATTTTGGTTTGGGTATTTAACAACTGCTGTATTTCTTGCATACTTTCTTTTGCTGCCTGCGCACCAACTTCTGGATTTGCACCAGCACCTAAACCTGAAGTTAAATTAGCCCCTAATTGTATTTTATTAGGTACTGGGCTATTTTCTAAAGCTTGGGCATCTGTATTACAAATTACAAAATCTACCCCTACAATGTGTTGGGTAAACATGTGATTTACTGCGTTGCTACCACCACCACCTACACCAATTACCTTAATGGTATTCGATTGGGTTTTTGGCATATCAAATGAAATGTTATCAAATTCTTGGCTCATAATAACGTATCTATTCTATTGTTTGTTCTTTTATTTTTATTCTGCGTTGTCTAAAAAATCTTTTAAACCATTGGTAAACTTCTCGAAAAAAGAAACTTTCTTTGGTTTTATAGGCTTTGCAACTTTAGCAACTTCTTCTTGTATTTCTGTTTCTTCTATTGCTACCTCTTTTTCTGTAACAGTTTCTATAACGGCTTCTGGCTCATTAGAGCCTTTTTCTAAACCTTCCATTAACAAACCAACAGCTGTCGCGTATGATGGACTTGATAATACATCATCTGAATCTCCTGCTAAATGCTCGTTAGGAAAACCTATTCTAGCATCCATACCAGTTATGTACTCTACTAACTGCCTCAAATGCTTTAATTGTGCACCACCACCTGTAAGTACAATTCCTGCAATTAGTTTTCCTTTTGCAGTTTCATGTCCATAATTTTTAATCTCTAAGTAAACATGTTCAATAATTTCTTGAACTCTAGCATGAATTACTTTTGATAAATTCTTTAAGGTAATTTCTTTTGGTTCTCTACCTCTTAAACCAGGAATAGAAACAATTTCTGTTTCTTTATTTTCTCCAGGCCATGCAGAACCAAACTTAATTTTTAATAACTCTGCTTGCTTTTCGATAATAGAACAACCTTCTTTTATATCATCTGTAATTACATTTCCTCCGAAAGGTATTACAGCTGTATGCCTAATAATACCGTCTTTAAAAATTGCTAAATCTGTTGTACCACCACCAATATCTATTAACGCAACTCCAGCTTCTTTTTCTTCTTGACTTAATACCGCTGCTGCTGAAGCTAAAGGCTCTAAAGTAATTTCGCTTAAACCTAAACCAGCACTTTTTACACAACGACCAATATTTCTAATGGAAGACACTTGCCCAACAACTACATGAAAGTTAGCCTCTAAACGACCACCATACATACCTATTGGCTCTTTAATATCTGCTTGAGAGTCTACCTTAAACTCTTGTGGTAAAACATGTATAATTTCTTCACCAGGTAGCATTACTAATTTATGAACCTGATTTACTAAATCTTCAATATCATTTTCATCAATAACCTCATCTGCATTATTTCTTGTGATATAATCACTATGATGTAAACTTCTTATATGTTGCCCAGCAATACCAACCACAACCTCATCAATAGCAACACCAGAAACACTTTGAGCTTCATCTACAGCTTGCTGAATAGATTGTATGGTTTGTGTAATATTACTAACAACACCACGCTTTACACCTAAACTTTTTGCTTTACCAATACCTACAACCTCAATTTTATTGTATTCATTTTTACGCCCAATCATGGCAACAATTTTGGTGGTACCAATGTCTAAACCAACTGCTATTTTATTGTTTTCCATTTTTGATTTATTTTGTACACACAACTTGGTTGTGATATTTAACGTTAATCGTTTTATATTTACTTATCGTTTTATCTTCAAATGCTTTGTTATAAAACGCTTTTAACTTACTAAATTTTATATCCATTTTAGACAAATTGCCAAAATCGATTTTATAATTTCCGCTTCTAACAGAAAATTGATACGCCTGATCTCCTTTTTTTTCAATTCCAATAATTTCTTTTTTCAAAAAATTATCAGCTAAAATAAGCTTTAACAAAGGCTGTATTTCAGAAACAGATTCTCTAGTTTTAAAACCGTTTAACAACAAAACTCTTGCAGAGAAATTATCTGATAACGGAAACGCTTCTCCTTGTTTATCAATATAATAAGACCCCTTGTCTAACAAAACTCTTGCCACTGGCACCTTTTGTTTAACTGTTGCTTTTAACAACCCTGTAATACTTAAAAAAACAGAAGCTTTTTCTACAAAAGGATTTTTAGATACTGCATTTTCTAAACCGTATAAATTTATCACAGATTTTGCTTGGTTTTTCACACTTGCAGTATTTTGTATTAACAATTTATCAACCATTGCATGAGTTAAAAAATTATTGTCTTCACCTTCAAATTCTACTACTACTTCTGTAACTTTTTTTATTGAATTCCTATTAGAAGAAAACTCTCCTAAAAGAGCCACAGCAACTATTAACACTGCAAAAACAAAATACTTTAATAGTCTTTTAAATTTCATTTTTTACTGTTTTAAAATTGTTTCTGTTACCTCGTTTACTAGTACTCCAATATCTCCTGCACCCAACATTACAACAATTTTTGACGAAGAATTTTTAATATCTTTTGCTAAAATATTTTTTTTAGTCATTTTTTTATGCGCGCAGGTAACTTTATCCAACAACCACTCAGAATTTACTCCTTCAATTGGCAACTCTCTTGCCGGATAAATATCTAACAACAATACTTCATCAAAATTAGATAGCGAAGAAGCAAAATCGTCAATAAAATCTCTTGTTCTAGAAAATAAATGTGGCTGAAAAACAACCAATACTTTTTGATTTGGATACATTTCTCTAACCGAACTTTCTACGGCATTGATTGCTGTTGGGTGATGCGCATAATCATCAATCAAAACAAAATTATCTGTTTTAATTCTATAAGAAAACCTTCTTTTTACACCTTTAAAACTAATCAAACGTTGCTTCACTTTCTCTAAAGACAAACCATAAACATCTGCCATCGCCAACGCTGCCAAAGCATTCATTACGTTATGACGCCCTGGTAAATGAAACTCTATATTATTAATTGTTGATGTTGGTGTTTTAACATCAAAAATATATCGACCACTTTCTATCTTTAAATTAGATGCTACATAATCTGCATCTTCATCTATAGCATAAGTTAGGCCCTTTAAATTTAAACCTTTAGCAACAATTAATGTATCTGAAACTATGGTAGAAAAATCATTAAATGAAACTTCTAAAGCAGCTGAATCTCCGTAAATATCTAAGTGATCTGCATCTGTAGAAGTAATACAAGCAATATTGGGACTTAGTTTTAAAAAAGAGCGATCAAACTCATCTGCCTCAACAACACTTACCTTATCATCTCCTAAAATTAAATTAGAATTATAATTTTCTGCAATACCTCCTAAAAAAGAAGTTGCATTTACCGCTGCCATAATATGACCCAAAATAGCAGTTGTAGTTGTTTTACCATGTGTGCCTGCAACCGCCATACAGAAAGTATGTTCGGTTATTTTACCTAAAATTTCTGACCTTTTTAAAATAGAAAAACCATGAGATAAAAAGTAATTAAATTGCTTATGATTCTTCGGAATTGCAGGTGTATAAATTATTAACGTAGTGTCTTTATTTAAAAAAGAAATAGGAATGCTAGCAATAGTATCTTCAAAATGAACTAAAGCGCCTAAACTTTCTAATTCAGATATAATACCTGATGGAGTTTTATCATACCCAGCAACATTTTTACCATTGGCAACAAAATAACGGGCAATAGCACTCATACCAATACCGCCAATACCAATAAAAAATATGTTATGTATACTTTTTAAATTCACTTATTTAATATTTTTTCAATCTCGTTAACAATAGATGTTGTTGCCCCAGGAAGCGCCAATTCATTTATATTTTCTGATAAACTTTGTTGTTTCCCTTTGTCTTTTAACAAGGTTTCAAAAACTACCGGAAAAGAAGCTAAATCTTGCTCTTTTAACAAAATAGCACCGTGTTTGTCTGAAATCGATTTTGCATTTTTGGTTTGATGATCTTCTGCTACATTAGGCGATGGTATAAAAATAACTGGCTTACCAACAATGCATAATTCTGACACAGAACTTGCCCCTGCTCTTGATATTATAAAATCTGAAGCCGCATAAGCCAAATCCATTCTGTTTAAAAAAGCATGTACTTGCACATCTTCTAGGTCATTGTTAGCTTTATACTCATCAATATAAAATTTACCACATTGCCAAATTACTTGTACGTCTTGGTCTTTAAAAAAAGACAATTGCTCTGCTACTAATTGATTTACTTTTCTGGCTCCTAAACTACCTCCTAAAACTAAAACTGTTTTCTTCTTCGGATTCAAATTAAAAAACTCCTTTGCTTCTTTAACTTTAGAGTGAATGGTTAACAGATCTTGACGAACTGGATTGCCTGTTTTTACAATTTTATTATTCGAAAAAAAACGCTCTAAACCATCATAAGCAACACATATTTTATGAGCTTTTTTACTTAAAAATTTATTTGTAATTCCTGGGAAAGAGTTTTGTTCTTGTAGTAAAGTTGGCACCCCTTTTCGATTGGCCATTATTAAAGTAGGTCCGCTTGCAAAACCGCCTGTACCAATAGCAATATCTGGCTTAAATTTATTAATAATTATAGAAGCTTTAAATAAACTATGAAGCAATTTAACAGGAAACAATAAGTTTTTAAATGTAAGTTTTCTTTGGATTCCAGAAATCCAAAGCCCCTTTATAGCATAACCAGCTTGTGGCACTTTTTCCATTTCCATTTTATCTTTGGCGCCTACAAATAAAAATTTAGCGTTCGGATAGCGTAACTTTAATTCGTTTGCAATTGCAATTGCAGGATAGATATGTCCGCCAGTACCACCACCAGAAATTAATATGTTAATCGATTGTTTCATGCAATATATCTAAAGGGTTATCATCTAAAATATCTTCTTCTGTTGCTTGTTTAGAAGCACTTACACTTAAAATCATACCTAAAGCAAAGCAGGTCATCCAAATAGAAGTACCTCCACTACTTATTAAAGGCAATGTTTGCCCTGTAACCGGAAATAGATTTGTTGCTACTGCCATATTTATTGTTGCCTGAAAAATGATTGGCAAACCAACACCTAACACCAATAAGGTACCAAAAATTGTAGTTGTATTTTTAACTACCACAAAAATTCTAAATAGTAACAAAAAATAGATAAACACAATTACAAAACCACCAAACAACCCATACTCTTCTATTATAATTGCAAAAATAAAATCTGAAGTAGATTGTGGTAAAAAGTTTTTTTGCACACTTTTACCAGGACCTAAACCAAAAGTTTGCCCTGTTGCAATAGCAATTTTAGCTTTTTCTACTTGATAAGCTTCTTTACCTTCTTTGTCAGAAAAGCTTTCAATTCTACTTTGCCATGTTTGTACCCTATTTGGCATTGCTTCTGGGAATGCTTTGGCTATCAAAATAAAAAATGACAATGCTAAAACACCTGCAGCAATAATAAAACCTATATACTTAATGGGATAACCACCTACAAAAGCCACTGTAATAATCATCACAAAAATGATAGCGGTTGTAGAAAAATTTGCTGGTAATATCAACACTAAAACCATAGCAACAGGCAACCAAAGTTGCCACAAACTTTCTTTAAAATTAACTACCTTTTCTTTATTTCTAGCCAAATAACGTGCTACATAAATCATTAAAACCAAACCTGCAAGTGTTGATGTTTGAAAGCCTATACCTCCAATACGAATCCATCTACTTGCATTTGCACCGCCAATTACTGTACCTTGAGCTAGTGTATAAATTAACAAAACAATTACTATCGGAAGCATTAAAACAGAACCGCCTGAAAAAAATCTGTAAGGAATTTTATGCACTCCATAAATGATTGCAAACCCCATAATTAAAAGAACTACGTGTTTAATTAAATATCCTAAAGTAGAACCAGAACCAACAACATAAACCAAGTTTGTACTTGCACTGTAAACTGGCATAAATGAAAATATTGCCAAAATAGCAACAATTGCCCAAATTGTTTTATCTCCTTTAGTATGTTTAAAAATAGTTTTCATTAATTAAAATTCTCTTTTATGTAGCGCTAATTTTTTTGTGCAATTTTATTCTTATAATGATCGAACAGCATTTTTAAACTGTCTTCCTCTATCTTCATAATTTTCAAATAAATCGAAACTTGCACAAGCAGGAGACAACAAAACAACATCGCCTTTTTCTGCAATTTTAGCAGATACTTTTACCGCCTCTTCTGCTCCAGCAGTTTCTACAATAACATCTACCACATTACCAAACATGTTTACAATCTTTTGATTATCTAGACCCAAACACACAATAGCCTTTACCTTCTCTCTTACCAAAGGCAATAAATCGCTATAATCATTTCCTTTATCTACACCACCAACAACCCAAACTGTTGTTTTTTTCATACATTCTAACGCATAGTAACTTGCATTTACATTTGTTGCTTTAGAATCGTTTATATAATCGACACCTTTAATACTAGCAACATTTTCTAAACGATGTTCTACACCTTCAAAATCCTCTAAACTTTCTTTAATTGTTTGCCTTCTTACTTTTAACAATTGTGCAGCCATTGTAGCTGCCATTGCATTTTTTGTATTGTGTTTTCCTTTTACTGATAATGTAGATAATGACATAGTAAATGTATCTTTATTTAGATTGATGATGATATTGTTATTTTTTAAATATGCCCCGTAAGCCAATTCCTTTTCAATAGAAAAAGGCACCAACGTTGCTTTTGTCTTATGTTCTTTTAGCCAATTTGTAATTGCCGTATTATCTGCATCATAAATGAGGTAATCTGCAGAAGTTTGGTTTTTTGTAATTCTGAATTTAGATGCGATGTATTTATTAAAATCATAGTCATATCGATCTAAATGATCTGGAGTAATATTAGTAATAATGGCTATGTGCACATTAAAAGACGAAATACCATCTAACTGAAAACTACTTAACTCTAACACATAGTTTTTATAATCATTAAAAGCAACTTGTTGTGCAAAACTATCTCCTATATTACCTGCCAAACCAACATTTAAATTTGCATTTTTTAAAATATGATGCAACAACAATGTCGTGGTCGTTTTACCATTAGAACCTGTAATTCCGACGATATTCGAACTAGTATATTGTGACGCAAACTCAATTTCTGAAATAACAGCAATTTGCTTGCTTCTTAACTGATTAACTATTTGCACATTGTCTGGTATGCCCGGACTCTTCATAACCAAATCTGCATTCAAAATCTTACTTTCTGTATGCTTTTTTTCTTCAAAATTAATTTGATTACCTTCTAAAACTTCTTTGTATTTATTTAATATGGCTCCTTTGTCAGAAACAAAAACATCGTACCCTTTTTGTTTTGCCAACAAAGCGGTACCAACACCACTTTCTCCTGCGCCAAGAATAACCAACCTTTTCATTTATCTTAATTTTAAAGTAACGATTGTAAAAACAGCTAATAAAATTCCTACAATCCAAAAACGGACAACAATTTTACTCTCATGATAGCTTAGTTTTTGATAATGATGATGCAACGGCGCCATTCTGAAAATTCTTCTTCCTTCACCAAATTTCTTTTTTGTTATTTTAAACCAAGACACCTGCAGTATTACCGATAAATTTTCGATGACAAAAATTCCGGCCAAAATAGGAAGTAGTAATTCTTTACGAATTGCAATGGCAATAACCGCTATAATACCCCCAATAGTTAAACTTCCGGTATCACCCATAAAAACCTGAGCAGGAAAAGTATTATACCATAAAAACCCAATTAAAGCACCTGCGAAAGCAAGAATAAAAACAGTCATTTCACCGGAATTCGGAATGTACATTACATCTAAATAATCTGCAAAAATGATGTTTCCAGAAACCCATGCAAACAACGCCAATGTAATTACAATAATAGCCGAAGAACCTGCTGCTAAACCATCTATTCCGTCTGTTAAATTGGCACCGTTAGAAATACCTGTAACAATAAAAACGGTAATAAAAATAAAAACTACCCATCCATATTTCTCATACCCATCTCCTAAAAAACTAAAAGCTTTAGAGTAGTCTAATTCATTATTTTTTAAAAAAGGAACCGTAGTTTTGGTAGATTTATGCGCCTCACCAAATACTTTCTTTTTTCCGTTTTCTTGCATTACTTGCTCTGCTAGTGGCAATTGTTCTTTTATGGTTACGCCATCATTAAAATAAAGCATAGAACCTACAATTACGCCCAAACCGATCTGCCCCAAAACCTTAAACTTGCCTTTTAAACCAGCCTTATCTTTTTTAAACACCTTTATATAATCATCTAAAAAACCAATTAAACCCATCCAAAGAGTTGTAATTACAAGTAAAATGATATAAATATTATCTAATTTTGCCAATAGTAACGCAGGTATTAATGTTGCCAAAATGATAATAACACCACCCATTGTTGGTGTTCCCGATTTTTGCACTTGACCTTCTAAACCTAAATCTCTAATAGATTCTCCTACTTGTTTTTTCTGTAAAAAGTCAATAATTTTTTTACCAAAAATAGCTGAAATCAATAGTGACAAAATAAATGCTGCAGCTGATCTAAAAGTGATAAACTGAAACACACTGGCCCCAGGAAAACTAAACTGACTTTCTAAATATTCAAATAAGTAATACAACATTTTCTAGCTATTTTTTAAGTTGATTAAAGCAGTTTTTAACAGTCTCTAAATCATCAAAATGAACGCGAACTCCATTTGTTTCTTGATAATTTTCATGTCCTTTACCTGCTATTAAAATAATATCTTTAGGTTCAGAAAACTTACACGAAGCTTTAATAGCTTGTTTTCTATCTAAAATTGTAATTGTTTTTTTATAGTTTTCTGCAGCAACACCAGCTTCCATTTCATCTAAAATGGTTTGTGGGTTTTCTGTTCTAGGATTATCTGAAGTAAAAATAACTTGGTCACTCAATTGAGAGGCAATGTGCGCCATTTTAGGCCTTTTTGTTTTATCTCTATCCCCACCGCAACCAACAACTGTAATTAACTTCTCATTATTTGTGCGGATATCATTAATGGTTTCTAAAACATTTTTTAATGCATCTGGCGTATGTGCATAATCTACAATAGCGGTAACACCCTCATTAGAAACCACATACTCAAAACGACCACTTACACTTTCTAACTCACTAACTATAGTTAAAATCTGCATGGTATCTAAACCCAATAATTTTGCAGTAGCAACTATTGCGGTTAAATTATAAATATTAAAAACGCCTATTAACTTGGTCCAAACCTCAGTTCCATCAACAGAAATTAAAGTACCAGACAGTTGTTTTTCTAAAATTTTGGCTTTAAAATCTGCTACTGTTTTTAAGGCATAAGAATATTTTTTCGCCTTGGTATTTTGTAGCATATAATCGCCATTTTTATCATCGATGTTTGTCAACGCAAATGCATGCTTTGGCAAACCGTCAAAAAAAGCTTTTTTAACATTTCTGTATTCTGCAAAAGTTTCATGATAATCTAAATGATCATGAGAAAGATTGGTAAAAATACCGCCTGCAAATGTTAACCCTTCTGTTCTTTTTTGATGAATTCCGTGAGAACTCACCTCCATAAAACAAAAATCTACCCCAGCAACAATCATTTTATCTAGATATGAGTTAATTGCAATAGAATCTGGTGTTGTATGAGTTGCTTCATATACATCATCATTAACCAACACCTTAACCGTAGAAAGCAATCCAACTTTGTAACCTGCTTTTTTAAATAATTGATACAATAAAGAAGCAATGGTCGTTTTACCATTGGTACCAGTAACCCCAATTAAAGGCATTTTAGAAGAAGGATTTTCGTAAAAATTAGCTGCCATAATTGCCAATGCAACATTTGCATCTGGCACTTGAATATAAGTAACTTCTCTATTTATTTGCTCTGGCACAACTTCGCAAACAACTACAATAACACCTAGTGATATTGCCTTATCTATATATAAATGCCCATCTACAGTTACTCCTTTTTGAGCAACAAAAACACTTCCTTCTTTACATTTTCTAGAATCGAATTCAATGTTATTTATACGAACATTAGCAGCACCTATTATTTGCGCTACATCTACCTTTTCTAATATGTGTTTTAACTCCTTCAACCTAAGATAATTTTAAAATAACAGTAGCTCCTTTTTTTAATTTCTCTCCTTTTTTTAAAGACTGTGCCTGCACATTTCCAACACCCTTACAAACCACTTTAAGTCCTAAGTTTTCTAAAAAAGAAAGCGCATCCATCCCAGACATCCCTATAACATTTGGCATTTCAGCATACTCTTTGTTAACTTTTACATTGTAACTTTTATAATCATTTTCAATAGCCGCAAATAACACATCATCATTTACAGATTGATTATCTTCTGGCATAGTTGTATAAATTTTCTGAGCAATTTCTTTAAAAACCGGTCCTGCAACTGTAGCACCATAATACCCTTTTTCTTTCTTCGGATCATGAATTACAACAACGCAAGAATATTTTGGATTATCTGCAGGAAAAAAACCAGCAAAAGACGCAACATATCTTTTAGTAGAATAATAACCACCTTGCCATTTGCCGTTTTTATCTTTAGTTCTTGGAATATATTTTTTTGCAGTACCTGTTTTACCTGCCATCGAAAAATTAGAAGAATAAATATTTGTTGCTGTTCCTTTAACAACAACATTTTCCATAATTTTTCTTACTTTCTTTAAAGTTGCATCAGAAGCAATTTTAGAATTCAACACCTCGGTTTCAAAAACTTTTTCAGTCTTATTTTCTTTTCTTAACTCTTTTATAAACCTAGGCTTTACCATTACACCATTATTAGCAACAGCATTGTAAAACATTAAAGTTTGCATTGGCGTAACAGATACACCATAACCCCAAGACATCCATTCTAGAGAAATCTTGTTCCACCCTTTGTCTTTAGGCGTTGGCACCATAGGAGATCCTTCTCCTTTTATCTGAAAACCAATAGGTTTTGTAAACCCATATTTCTCTAGTTTATCAATAAACTTTTCTGGTTGATGATCGTAATGCTTTTTTATTATTTTAACAATCCCAACATTTGAAGAAACCTCAAAAACTCTGGCCGCAGAAATTTTACCATAACCACCTCTATGAGAATCTTCTACCTTAGAACCATGAATAAAAATTCTTCCTTTTTCTGTGTCTACCACAGTAGATGTATCAATTTTACGATCATCTAAAGCAGCCATTAAACTAGCTAACTTAAATGTAGAACCAGGCTCATGACTTTCCCAAACAGCATAATTTCTTTTTTCGTAATAAGTTCCTCTTGAAGTTCTTCCTAAGTTAGAAATTGCCTTTATTTCTCCGGTAGCCGTTTCCATCACCACCGCACATCCATGATCAGCTTCAAAATACGCTAACTTATCTAACAAAGCGTGATGTGTAATATCTTGAATATTTACGTCTATTGTAGTAATTATATCATGGCCATCAACAGGCTCTTTCTCATTAACATCATTAATAGGCTTCCATTGGTTTTTTGCTATTTTCTGTTTCCATCTTAAACCATTTTCTCCTTGCATATAATCTGCAAAAGCACCTTCTATACCTGCTTCTCCTCTAAAATCATCATACCCAATTGTACGTTCGGCTATTTTTCCTATCGGATGCGCCCTAACTGTTTTATGTTCTGCTATAAAACCACCTTTATAAACACCTCTATTAAATATTGGAAATTGCCTCATTTTAAGATAATCTGTATATCCAATATTTCTTGCGATTAACAAATACCTGTTTTTACGTTTTTTTGCAGTTCTTAATTTTGTTTGATAATAACTAACAGAATTCCCCAACATATTTGACAATTCTTTTGAAAGTTGCGCTATATTTTTTTCAAAAACAGCATTATCTACAGCAACAACATCCATTCTTATGGTAAACTTAGACATCGAAGTTGCTAATAAATTACCATCTGCCGCATAAACATTTCCCTTATTTGCATAAATTGTGTCTTGCTTTATGGTAAGCTCTGTAGAAAGTTTTCTGTATTTATCACCTTCTTTATGCTGAATGGTGAATACACGAAAAACTATCAACAACAGAAAAAATGTCATAAAAGCAGCTACGATGTAGAATTTTGTTAGTATGCTTTTTTTATCTGTTGCCAATGTTATTATTTTTTTATGATTACTTTAATTTTTTTAGGTGGAGTTTGCAAGGGAAGCAACCCTCTTCTTTTTGCTTTTTCTCGAATACTAGATTCCATTTTCATTCGCATTAAAATAGTACCAGTATCTACATATTCTGCTCGCAACTCTCTTTTCAACTTATTTAAGTCAGCAATTTTAATTACCTTTTTATCTGCATTATGTGCACTAGAAATCATAATCAACAGCAAGCCAACAACGAAAATAATAATGCGCCAATTTTTAAAAGCAGTTTCATCAGTAAGAAAACTTCCCCTTAAAAAACTATATATCTTTTTTTTTACTTTTGACATCTAAATAGTATTACCAATTAAAAACACCAACTACTGTTTTAAAGTCGCTATTCTTAATTTTGCACTTCGAGCTCTATTATTTATCTTAATTTCTTCTGCCGTAGGAACAATTAACTTACCAACCTTTTGCATAGGCTCGTTACTATTACCAAATACATCTTTCTCTAACTCACCTTTAAACAAACCGGTTCTTATAAATCTTTTTACCAATCGATCTTCTAAAGAGTGATATGAAATTACACTTAGCCTACCGTTTTTATTTAAAAGACTTGGCATCTGCTCTAAAAACTCTTTTAAAACAGCTAATTCTTCATTTACCTCTATTCTAATTGCTTGAAAAATCTGAGCAATTATCTTATGTTCTTTAGCCTTCGGTAAATATCTTTGCAATACTTTACGCAACTGAAAACTAGTATCTATCTTCTGAACCTGACGCTCTTCTACAATTGTTTTGGCTATATTTCTAGAATTCCTTAACTCACCATACAAAAACAATATCTCGGCCAATTTTTCCTCAGAATAATTATTGATAATTTCTTTTGCAGAAATTTTAGACCTCTGATTCATTCGCATATCTAAATCTCCATCAAATCTGGTAGAAAAACCTCTTTCAGCCTCATCAAACTGATGCGATGAAACACCTAAATCTACCAATACACCATCTACTTTTCGAACTCCATTAAATCTTAAAAACCTAGATATATATCTAAAATTTTCAGGTATAAGCACAAAACGCTCATCATCTATACTATTTACTAAAGCATCCGGATCTTGATCAAAACCAAACAACCTACCATTAGCACCCAACCTTTTTAATATCTCTCTAGAATGACCGCCGCCACCAAAAGTAACATCTACATAAACACCATCTTCTTTGATAGCCAAAGCATCTATACTTTCGTGCAATAAAACTGGATTATGATAATTCATCTTCATCTGTATTTCCCATCACCTCTTCTGCTAAATCTGCAAAATCTTGCGCGGCATCATTAATTGCTATTTCGTACTTTTCTTTATCCCAAATCTCAATAATATTCACTGAAGAAGACATTACCACTTGTTTTTTAATACCTGCAAAATCAAATAAATCTTTCGGAATTAAGATTCTACCAGTAGCATCTAACTCTACCATTTTAACACCCGCGGTAAACCTTCTAATAAAGTCGTTATTTTTCTTCTTAAACCTGTTTAGTTTATTCACTTTCTCCATCATCAAATTCCACTCTCGCATCGGATACAACTCTAAACAAGGCTGAAAAACCGCTCTCTTTAAAACAAAACCATCTTGCAACACAGATGACAGCTGCTTTTTAAAGGCTGATGAAAACATCAATCTACCCTTAGCATCTGATTTACACTCATATGTACCGATTAAATTTATCACTTGATAGTTTTATTAATAGAACTCAAAAATAACTAAATTTTACCACTTTTTACCACTTTTTACCACATTGTTAATAAATAAAGGTTTTATTAACAATTAAGTAGACATCTTAAGCTAATAGATTAAAAAAACCATAAGAACTAAAACAATTTCTATTTCATAAAAAAGAATTACATTTGTGGTTAAGCCAATTGAAAAATCAATGACTGATAAGTTAAAAACAGAAGGAAAATTTACATACGCTGAAGCAGGAGAAGGAAAAGCAATAATTGTTTTACATGGATTAATGGGAGCTCTAAGTAATTTTGAAAGCACTTTTAACCACTTTTCTTCAAATGGATATCAAGTCTTAATTCCAGAATTACCACTTTATACTCTACCTCTTATAAAAACTAACGTTAAAAATTTAGCTAATTTTTTAAAAGAATTTATGGAGTTTAAAAAAATAGATAGCGCCATTTTATTAGGAAATTCTTTGGGCGGTCATATTAGCCTTTATTTCGCTAAACATCATCCAGAAAAAGTAACTGCACTTGTTTTAACAGGTAGCTCTGGCTTGTATGAAAAAGCAATGGGAGATAGTTTTCCGAAAAGAGGAAACTACGAATACATAAAAGAAAAGACAAGAGGTGTTTTTTATGACCCTGAAATTGGTACCAAAGAAATGGTGGATGACGTTTTTAAAATTGTAAATGATAGAAGTTCTGTAATACGTACGCTTGCCATTGCAAAAAGCGCTATAAGACACAACATGGCCAATGATTTACCAGAAATGAAACAACCTAGTTGTATCATTTGGGGAAAACAAGATATTGTTACTCCACCAGAAGTTGCTGTTGATTTTAATAAGCTATTACCAGATTCTAATTTATTTTGGATTGACAAATGTGGGCATGCCGCAATGATGGAAAGACCAGAAGAATTTAATCAAATTCTTAGCACCTGGTTAACTTCTAGAAACTTATAGTACTAGCTTTAAATAAGTACACAACAATACCCGATTACATTTTATGAAAATTAGATCTGCAGAGTTTATAATGAGTAACAGTAATGTTACCAAAGCACCAAAAGAGAGAGTGCCAGAATATGCTTTTATTGGCCGATCTAACGTTGGCAAGTCTTCATTAATTAACATGTTAATGGAACGTAAAGACTTGGCTAAAATTTCTGGAAAACCAGGTAAAACACAACTTATTAATCACTTTAAAATTAATGATGAATGGTTTTTAGTTGATTTACCAGGCTATGGTTACGCACAAGTTTCTAAGAAAAAAAGAACCATATTTCAATACTTTATAGAAAATTACTTTAAAGAAAGAGAACAGCTTGTTTGTACTTTTGTTTTAATTGATAGCAGACACGATCCGCAGAAAATAGATCTAGAGTTTATGAAGTTTTTAGGCGAAAACCAAATTCCGTTTTGCATCGTTTTTACAAAAGCAGACAAACTAGGAAGCTCTAAAATAAACAAACAGATTACCACATACAAAAAGAAACTTCTTAACACTTGGGAGACTTTACCTACTTCTTTTATAACCTCTTCTAACACCGGTCTTGGTAGAGAAGAATTTTTAAACTTTATTGACGGTGTTAACCAAGATGTAGCTAAAGATTTTAAATAACCAATTCTAGACTTTTAAATGCACTCTACCAAACAGAATTTACAGGTTTTATTTGAAGATAATCACATAATTATTGTAAACAAGCGTTCTGGTGATATTACGCAAGGAGACAAAACTAAAGACACTCCATTAAGTGATATTGTAAAAGAGTATATTAAAGAAAAATACAACAAACCTGGCGAAGTTTTTTTAGGTGTTGTACATCGATTAGACAGGCCAACTTCTGGCGTTATTATCTTTGCAAGAACCTCTAAAGCATTAGAACGTCTTAATAAGATGTTACGAGAAAAAACCATCCACAAAACTTATTGGGCGGTTGTAAAAAAACATCCAAAGAAAGAAAAAGAAACGCTAACTCATTACTTAAAAAAGAACCCAAAAAACAACAAATCTACCTCGTATTTAAAAGAAATTGAAGGTAGTAAAAAAGCTGTTTTACACTACCAAGTTCTTAAAAAGTTAGACAATTACCTTTTACTAGAAATAGACTTAGAAACCGGCAGACATCATCAAATTAGAGCGCAGCTTAGCGCTATTGGATGCCCAATTAAAGGAGATTTAAAATACGGTTTTGATAGAAGTAATAAAGACGGAAGTATACATCTGCATGCTCGAAAAATAAAATTTACACACCCCGTTTCTAAACAAGAAATTAATATTACCGCAAACACACCCAAAGAAGTTATTTGGACAGCCTGTAACTAAATACTATCTTTATAGAATATTTTTTTTACAAATGAAAGCCCTACAATATTTTTCTGTTTTATTAATACCAGTAACCACTTATATTTCTTTTACAAATTATGGCTGGCTTACCTTTTCTACAGTTCTTTTTGTTTTCGGGCTTGCACCTATTTTAGAGTTTTTTATAAAACCAAATAAATACAACTTTACAAAAGAAGAAGAAAACACCGAAAAAGAAAATAAAACATACACGTACCTATTGTATCTTATTTTACCGATTCAACTCTTTTTTTTAAACCTTTTTTTTACAACCATAACTGATGCAAGTTTGGCTAATTACGAAATTGTTGGAAGAATTTTAGCTATGGGAATTATGTGTGGTGTTTTAGGTATAAATGTAGGGCATGAATTAGGACATAGAAACAACCGATTTGATGAGTTTATTGGAGAAATCTTACTTTTAACATCATTAAACACTCACTTTTTACCTTATCATAATGGCGGGCATCATCTTAATGTTGCTACCCCAAAAGATGCAGCAACAGCGAGAAAAAATGAATGGATTTTTATTTTCTGGATTCGCTCTCACTTTTCAAGCTACTATCAGGCTTGGGCAATTGAAAACAAACGTTTAAAAAACGAAGGTAAAAGCTGGCTGCATCATCAAAACAGAATGCTTATTTACAGTATTTGTAATTTTATTCTATTAGGTGTAATTTTGTTTTTCTTTGGTAAATACGTACTTATAACCTTTGTTTTGGCCGCAATTACAGGCATCTTACTTCTAGAAACTGTTAACTATATTGAGCACTATGGCTTGTTAAGAAAACAACATGAAAATGGCAGGTATGAGCGTGTAAAAAGAAATCATTCTTGGAACTCGAATCATAAAGTTGGCCAGGTGTTACTTTTTAACTTAAGCAGACACTCTGACCATCATTACAATGGTGCTAAACATTACCAATTACTAAAATCTTTACCAGAAAGCCCTCAAATGCCAACTGGCTACCCAGGAATGATGTTACTTTCTTTACTACCACCCATCTGGTTTTTTATTATGAATAAAAGATTAAAAAACATCTCTTAATCTTTTAAAACAATGTAAGGGTCTATTTTACAGGCTTTAAAATCAACTTATTTTCACTTTTTTTAATCTCTTTTTGATTCAGCATCATCTTAACAAACTCACCTTTTAGAAATTTCTGTGCTTGATCTTTATAATAAGGACTAAAAACATTCCCAGACTGGCCTGTAGGCACAATACCTAAACTATTTTCTACATCAGAAAAATCGACAACTCTACGAGAAGATGGACCTGCCGTTACTTTATATACACCTGTGCTATCTAACGGAAAAATCTGATTGTTAATCACCTCATTTCCACCATCAGTTTCAAAAGGACCAACATTAAAAATACTTCTTAATGCAGCCACTTTACCCATTGGGTGATTGTGCTCTAAAGAAAGAACTCTTTTCCAATACCAATTATCTATATTACTCCCTAACTGCTTGCTTAAAAAAGCAACTGTCCTCTTAAAAGCCAGCGTAACAATTTCTTGCTTGGTTTCTTTAAGATCTGTGTTTGTGTTATTCCACCAAATAGATTCGGTTCTTTTCGCTTGAACTTCTGTTACTTTTTTACGAACATGAGTCTTTAAAAAGGCCGTAAAACTATCGCCTAGCTCATCTTTAAAAGTGGCTGCTAAAAATTCATAAACAAATCGATTATAAATTGTTGGCGCAAGCTCTTCTTTGCCGTAAAAACCATTCCATTGTTTTATTATTTGCAAACTTTTACGCTCGCTAGCAGATAAGTTTTGCTTATCAATAGACTTATTTAAATATCCTACAATTTCGGCATCTATAGTAGAAGTAACATCAAAAAGCATGATAGCAACATCTTCTTTGGTAAAATCATCTTTAGCCTCTAACAAAGAAACAATTCTACTAGCTCTATTTTTTGGTAAATAATAACCCGGATATAACCCTATGGCAGTTTCTTCGGGTTGGTTATTTGCAGAATATACATAGTTCCAACTCGGGTTAATTGCTTGCGGATTCTGATCAAAATCATAATAAGTTTCTATTTCATCAAACCCAGAAGCGCCCTCTAAAATCAGTTTGGTATTTAAAGAGTCTCTATATTTATACAACTTTCCAGAAGCAAACCAAGCTATATTATCTTTCGCATCACCATACATAATATTTAAACCTGGTGCATGTAACATGGCAGCGCCCTCTTTAAATTCTGATAACGAAGTAGCATGAGATAATTGATAAGAAACATCTAAAAGCTTATTATTTAATTTGGTGTAAATCCACTGCATTGCAATAGGTCTTTCATCTTTTATCTGCTCAATAACATTGTTCATTATTGGTCCGTGTTGGCTAACTTTAATAGTATAAACCGTATCTTTTAGATCTTTAATTTTAATTGATTTCTCTCTAACCTCATAAGACTTATAACCTACAGGCGTAAGATACTCATCTGTATTCTCTGGGTTTTCGGTTTCGTAGTAAAAATCGACATCATCATTTTCAAACATAGTTAAGCCATAAGCATACTCTCTATTATGACCCAGTAAAGGAAAAGGCGTTAAAGCTAAATTAAAACCATACATTTCATAATTTGGTGTTTTTATATGCGCTTGATACCAAACAGATGGCTGAGAAAAAGCAATATGTGGGTCGTTTGCAAAAATAACTTTACCGTTCTTTGTTTTATCGGCACCAATTACCCAAGAATTACTTCCTATAAATGATGATATTGGCAAATTATCATACAATGTATTCATCGCTTTAGAGAAATTAGCAAGCACCTCTGGATGCTTTCCATTTTTTATCAATGTTGTGTTTGAGGTATCTAAAAAACCTATTTCATTTAAATATTCAGATCCTAACTTTTCTTTTATTTCACTTAACAATGGGTCTGTTTTATGGGCAACTGCAAAGCTAAAAGCCATATAACCAAAAACATTATACACATCTTTTAGGGTATATTTTTCTTTCTCTAAGCCTACCAAATAAAACTCAACAGGTGTTGCACCTTCTTCTATAAACTGATTTATTCCGTTTAAATAAGCTGCTGTTAATTGATATGCTTTACTGGTTGTATCTAGGTTTTTTATTGTTTTAGCAGCAGCTTCTTCTATCCCTAATCCAGAGAAAAAAACATCTGTTCTTACCAAATCTTTTCCAAAAACCTCAGACAATCTTCCTGCAGCAATTCTTCTAATCAACTCCATCTGCCAAAGTCTATCTTGCGCATGTACGTAACCCAAAGCAGTATAGGCGTCTTGCTCATTTTGCGCGTTAATATGTGGCACTCCAATTGTATCATAAATAACCGTTACTTGTTCACTAATATTTTTAATTGCTAAACTTCCTTTATAAGTAGGGTGCAATGTTCTGCTAAACAGCCATAGACCAATTAGAACTAAAACAATTAGTAAAAGAATAATTTTAAAAAATTTCTTGAGTGTTTTCATAAAATTTGGATTGTTTTTCATCAAAGATAACAGAAATTTAATTTGTATTTTTGTTGTAGAGAAAATTAACTTTCATGAAAAAAATTCAAATGGTTGACCTACAAGGTCAATACAAAAAAATAAAAAATACAGTAGACACCTCTATTCAAGAGGTTTTAAACTCATCATCTTATATTAACGGCCCTTTGGTGCACGAGTTTCAGGCAGATTTAGAAAAATATCTAAATGTAAAACACGTAATACCTTGTGCCAACGGAACTGATGCATTACAAATTGCCATGATGGGCTTAGGTTTAGAGCAAGGTGATGAAGTAATTACTGCAGATTTTACCTTTGCTGCAACCGTAGAAGTAATTGCATTATTAAAACTTACTCCTGTTTTGGTTGATGTTGAAAAAGATACTTTTAACATTAGTATAGATGCTTTAAAGAAAGCGATAACACCAAAAACAAAAGCAATTGTTCCTGTTCATTTGTTTGGACAAGTTGCCAATATGGATGCTGTTATGGAAATTGCAAAAGAACATAATTTATTTGTAATAGAAGACAATGCGCAGGCTATTGGCGCAAATTATACTTTTAAAGATGGTAAAAAACAAAAAGCAGGAACTATCGGAAACGTAGGAACTACCTCATTTTTCCCTTCTAAAAACTTAGGATGCTACGGAGATGGTGGTGCAATTTTTACAAATGATGATGCTCTGGCACATACTTTAAGAGGAATTGTAAATCACGGTATGTACACCAGATATTACCACGATGTTGTTGGGGTAAACTCTCGTTTAGATTCAATTCAAGCAGGTGTTTTAAAAGCCAAACTACCTCTTTTAGATAGCTATTGTAATGCACGTAGAAATGCAGCTCGTTTTTACAACAACGCTTTTGCAAATAACCCTAATATAATTACACCTACCACCAAATCAAACGCAACAAAAAGTTGTGGCGAAATTTGTACTATGTGTGATTGTCATGTATTTCATCAATACACCCTACAAATCACAAATGGCAAAAGAGATGATTTACACAAGCACTTATTAGATTTAAATATACCAAACGCTATCTATTATCCTGTGGCACTTCATGCTCAAAAAGCATACGCAGATACCCGATACAACGAGTCAGATTTCCCAGTAACCAATAAATTAATTAAAACGGTTATTTCTTTACCAATGCATACAGAATTAGAAGAAGATCAATTAGAATACATTACAAAAACTATCTTAGAATTTGTAGGATAAAATTGGCTATGAAAATGAAAAAAATTTTAGTTACAGGTGGTTTAGGTTTTATAGGTTCTCATACGGTTGTAGAACTTCAAAATGCTGGTTTTGAAGTTATAATTATTGATAATTTATCGAATACTAAAATAAGTGTTTTAGATAAAATAACAGAAATTACAGGGTTAAAGCCAGAATACCATAACATTGATTTAAGAGTAAAAGAAGATGTTAAATTATTCTTTAACAATCACAAAATTGATGGTATTATTCATTTCGCAGCCTTTAAAGCTGTAGGCGAAAGCATGCAAAATCCATTAGACTATTATGAAAATAATATTGGTAGCCTAGTTTATTTGCTTCAAGAAATGAGAGATCGAAAAATAACTAATTTCATTTTCTCTTCTTCTTGTACTGTTTATGGTCAAGCAGATCAATTGCCAATTACAGAAAACGCACCGGTTAAAACGGCAGAATCTACCTACGGAAACACCAAACAAATTGGAGAAGAAATAATTAAAGAAACCTGTAAAGCAGATAACTTACAAGCAATTGCACTAAGATACTTTAATCCAATTGGAGCTCATGAGAGCATAAAAATTGGAGAGTTACCATTAGGAGTTCCTCAAAATTTAATTCCTTTTGTAACCCAAACAGCCGCAGGTATTAGAAAAGAACTAGCTGTTTTTGGTGATGATTATCCAACAATAGACGGAACTGCTGTTAGAGACTATATACATGTAGTAGATTTAGCAAAAGCTCACATTGCAGCTCTAAAGCGTTTGATAAACAAAGAAAACAAAGAAAATTTTGAATTTTTTAATGTAGGTTCTGGCACAGGAACCTCTGTTTTAGAGGTTATTAAAACCTTTGAAAAGGTATCTAAAAAACCTTTAAACTATAAAATTGTTGGCAGACGAGAAGGCGATATTACTGCTGCTTATGCAGATACAACCATTGCCAATAAAGAATTAAATTGGCAAACAGAAAAAAACCTCGAAGAAGCTTTAGACGCTGCTTGGCAGTGGCAACAAAAAAACAAAGAATAAACCTTTTTTTACAAAAGGTTTATTCTTTAAATTATTTTTAATTTATGGGTATTTCGTCGCCGTAAAAGTTTTAGGCGGATTAACACCCCAAGTAAAAGTACCGCTCATAGTACTATTATTTACAACAGTACCTGTATAAATATAACTTGCGGCAGTATTGTCTCCAGTAAAGTTGTAGGTTACAACAGCTGCATTAACAGTCCAAGTTCCAAAAGTAGTATACACACCAGGAGAGGTTGGTTCGTCCCATTTGGTTGTTTTATCAGCAAAAAAATCAACATCTCCTGGGTAATTATTATTTGACGGATTATAATTTAACAAAAAAGCCCATTTTGTTGCACCTAAATTCCAATTTGTAAAAACTTGCTCATTTCCGTATGCGGTACCATCAGAATTTGTTGCATAAGCTCTAACATAATAAGTTTCACCATGCTCACTTAAACCTGTTATATTACTCGTAAATGTGTCTAAATTAGCTGTAAGAATATTGTCATTAATTGTAGGAGAAGCACTTGTACTCCAACACACACCTCTATTTATAACATTAGAGCCGCCATTATTTGTTACAATTCCGCCACAATCTGCAGTTGTAAAAGTAATATTTGTAACCAAACTAGTCGTTACAGTTGGTAATGCGCTTTGTACCTGATCATTATCTCCGCATTGATACAAAAGAATAATTAAAGAGAATAGAGCTCCAAGTCTTACGATGTCTTTCATAATATCTATTTTAAAATATTTCTACAAAAGTGACACTAATTCTCTGCTTTAATTAAGGAAAAACACCCATAAAGTTATAGTTTATCACTTACTTAAATTTGTGTACTCATTTTAAAATCTTTTAAAATCTGATTATAAAAATAAAAAAAGGCCTTAAAAAAAATTAAGACCTTAATTACTATCGTTTGTAGTATTTTATTCAAAAGAAGCGCCACTTGCAGCAACACTTCTGTCAATCTTTCGCATTAACCCTTGCAATACTTTACCTGGCCCAACCTCTATAAATTCAGTTCCACCATCTGCAACCATTGCTTGCACACATTGCGTCCATTTTACTGGCGCCGTTAACTGTGCTATTAAATTCTCTTTTATTTCAGTTGGATTGGTTACCGCTTTTGCAACCACATTTTGATACACTGCACACGTAGGATTGCTAAAAGTAGTTGCTTCAATTGCAGCAGCTAATTCTGCTCTAGCAGGCTCCATCATTGGCGAATGAAATGCACCACCAACAGGCAATAACAAAGCTCTCTTTGCTCCTTTTTCTGTAAGTACTTCACACGCTTTTTCTACGGCTGAAATTTCCCCTGAAATCACCAATTGCCCCGGACAATTGTAATTTGCAGCAACTACTACCCCATCAATTGCCGCACAAGTTTCTTCTACAACAGCATCCTCTAATCCTAAAACTGCAGCCATTGTGCTTGGTGCAATTTCACATGCTTTTTGCATAGCCAAAGCACGTTTAGACACTAATTTTAATCCATCTTCAAAAGTTAATACTCCGTTTGCTACCAAAGCAGATAACTCTCCTAAAGAATGTCCTGCAACCATTTCTGGCTGAAAAGAATCGCCCAAAACTTTGGCTAAAATTACCGAATGTAAAAAAATTGCGGGTTGTGTAACCTTTGTTTCTTTTAACTGTTCTGCCGTTCCTTCAAACATTATATCAGTAATAGAGAACCCTAAAATTTCGTTTGCTTTTTCAAAATATTCTTGAGCCAATGGACTTTTTTCGTATAAATCCAATCCCATTCCTGTAAATTGTGCTCCTTGACCCGGAAAAATATATGCTTTCATGCCTTGTAAATTTGTTTAACTTTTAATCGTTTAAATGAGTGCGAAAATAAACATTTTTATTTGAAGCTATTTCCCGCTTTCCATTATATCTTTTTTTAAAACAAAAAAAAAGGATGCCATTTCAATCGGGGCTAGTTTATAATGGTCATTTTAATGATAAAACGGTCAATATTTAGTAATTTTGTTAAATGACAATTAAAGACAAACAACTTGCAGAAAGCATTTATTTAATATTAGCTGCATTATTTATAGCCTCTTTAGTTGCATCAAACTTAATATTTCAAAAATTCTTCTATTGGGAACCCTTTGGCATCTATCGTTTTGAAATTTCTGTAGGTATACTTCCTTATCCAATTACTTTTTTAATTACAGATATTCTTTCTGAAATTTATGGTAAAAAGAAGGCAAATCAAGTGGTTATTGCCGGTATTTTTGCTTCTTTTTTTTCGATGTTAATCATTTTAATGGCAGATTTTGTGCCAGCCATAAATAGCTCTCCAATAGATAATGCAACCTTTAACAAAGTCTTTGGGCTATCTCCGTTGGCAGTATTTGCATCAATGATGGCTTATTTATTTGCTCAATTTATTGATATTAAAATTTTTCACTTTTGGAAAAAGAAAACTAATGGTAAGCATTTATGGTTGCGTAATAATTTTTCTACGTTTACCTCTCAGTTTATAGACACTTTTACGGTTGTTTTTTTATTATGCTCTTTTCAAATACTACCTTGGTCTCTATTTAAAAATCTACTAATAAGTGGTTTTTTATTTAAAGTTTTAATCGCTGCAATAGACACACCTATATTGTATGTAGTAATTGATTTTTTTAGAAAGAAGTTCAAATTAAAAAAAGGAGCAGAAATTAAAATGTAATTTTTGTAATTAATTAAATTAATAAGCGACAAAAATAAAACAACTCATTATGAAAAAAATATTTTTAATACTCGCTATTACTTTTTACACACATTTAACTAGTGCACAAACCTCAGTATTTAATAATCTACTGCAAGCGCATGTTTCTGAAAATGGTGTTGTGGATTATAAAAACTTTGATGGTGTAAAACTTAAACAATACTTAAACTATCTAGAAAAAACATCACCAGATAAAACTTGGTCTATCAACAAACAAAAAGCTTTTTGGATTAACGCATACAACGCAAATACAATTTATTTAATGCTTCATGCAATTGATACAAAAAAAATTAAAAGCATTTTAGACATCAAAGAAAAAGGTAAAAACGCTTGGAAAATTTCGTTTGCTAAAGTTGGCGGAAAAACTTACACCTTAGATTATATTGAACATGAAATTTTAAGAAAAAAATTCTCAGATCCTAAAATTCATGTAGGTGTAAATTGTGCTTCTATTTCATGCCCTAAGTTATTCAACGTTGCTTTTACTGAAAATAACATAGAAGCCAACTTGCAAAAATTAATGACCGAATTTATAAACGATGTTTCTAAAAATAAACTATCGCAAAATAAACTTCAAATCTCATTGATATTCGATTGGTTTAAAGAAGATTTTACTAAAAATAGCTCACTAATCGATTATCTAAATCAGTATTCAAAAATAAAAATAATGCCAACTGCAAAAATTAGTTATTTAGAATATGACTGGGGGCTTAACAACAAATAATACGTATCTTTATTGATTAAATTTTTTAAAAATGTCAAAACCTTATTACGATGCTTCTGACCTAAGAAAGTTCGGAAAAATAACAGAATGGAGTGAAGAGTTAGGAAACAAATTCTTTGATTATTATGGCAAAGTTTTTGAAGAAGGCGCATTAACCGCTAGAGAAAAAAGTTTAATTGCCTTAGCAGTTGCTCATACAGAACAATGCCCATATTGCATAGATGCCTACACCAAAGATGGTTTGCAACGTGGCATTACAAAGCCCGAAATGATGGAAGCCATTCATGTTGGTGCTGCTATAAAAAGCGGAGCAACACTAGTGCACGGTGTACAAATGATGAACAAGGTTGATAAATTAGAGATGTAAACAGAGCGCTATTTTTTGCTTTTGCAAAATATGCGAATCTCTTATACTCGCGAAAGTGAGTTTCAATTTATTTAAAACTAGAGTGAGACAACTCTAGTTTAGCTTAAAAAAGGGTACTGAAAAAAGCTCATCAAACATGAAAAAATCATTAAAAGCCAGAAATAACGACATTGCAAATACTGCAAGACAACTAGAAATTTTATCTGGTGGTATTTTCGCAGCGGGTGAACTGCCCACTTTTGCATCAAAAATCAAAGAAACAAATCAGTTTCCGTTGCGTCCTAAAAAATTAGAAATTTTACAAATCAATTTAGGATATATGTGCAACCAAGTATGTGCGCATTGCCATGTAGATGCAGGGCCAGATAGAAAAGAAATCATGACGATTGATACGATGAAACAATGTTTAAAGGTCATCAAAACAACAAATGCACACACCCTAGATTTAACTGGTGGCGCACCAGAAATGAATCCTAATTTTAGATGGTTTGTAGAAGAAGCAGCAAAAGCCGGAATTAAAGATTTTATTGTACGCTCTAATTTAACCATTATTAGAGCCAATAAAAAATACCACGATTTACCAGAATTCTTTAAAAAACACAACGTTCATGTGGTTTCTTCTATGCCTCATTGGACACGTGGAAAAACCGACAAACAACGTGGTGATGGTGTTTTTGATAAATCTATAAAAGCCTTACAAGAACTGAATGCTGTTGGATACGGAATGCCCAATTCTGACTTAAAATTAGACTTGGTTTACAATCCGTCTGGTGCTTTTTTACCAGGAGACCAAATGGCTCTAGAAAATGATTTTAAGAAAGCATTAAAAGCAGATTTTAACATCGATTTTCATAGTTTATTTGCTATTACAAACTTGCCTATCAGTAGATTTTTAGACTATTTAATAGCATCAGAAAACTATGAAGAATACATGTATAATCTTGTAGAAGCCTACAATCCTGCTGCAGTAGAAAATGTAATGTGCACCAACACTCTTTCTGTTAGTTGGGACGGAATTTTATACGATTGCGATTTTAATCAAATGCTAAATTTAAAAGTAAATGCAAAAACAAAACACATCTCTGATTACAATGAAGAAATTTTACAAAATAGAAATATTGTAATCAATCAGCATTGCTACGGATGTACCGCTGGCGCAGGAAGTAGCTGCCAAGGTGTTGTTGCATAACAAAATAAAAAGGAAGTAGATTTACTTCTGTAAAAACAAAAAACATGAGTTATTTAGAAACTACACATAATGTATATAAAGAAGCAGCCCTAACACCAGATGTTGGATTGTGCTGCACAACCAACCCAATTTGGGAATTACCTGGGCTTAAAATACCTAGAATTATGCAAGAAATGAACTACGGATGTGGTTCTACTGTGCACGCCAGAGACTTAACCAACAATCCTAAAATGTTGTACGTGGGTGTTGGTGGTGGTATGGAATTGCTTCAGTTTGCCTATTTTAACAGAAATAAAGGAGGCGTTATCGGCTTAGATGTTGTAGATGAAATGCTAGAAGCTTCTCGCAAAAATTTTAAAATTGCCGAAGAGCAAAACGATTGGTTTAAAAGTGATTTTGTAGATCTTAGAAAAGGAGATGCTATGAATTTACCTGTTGAAGACAATTCGATTGATGTTGCTGCACAAAACTGTTTATTTAACATCTTTAAATCTGACGATTTAAAAAAAGCAATCTCTGAAATGTACCGTGTTTTAAAACCACACGGTAGATTGGTAATGAGCGATCCTACTTGCGAACAACCCATGAATGACGAGTTAAGAAATGACGATCGTTTGCGTGCATTGTGCTTAAGTGGTAGTTTGTCTATTGCTGAATATGTAAAAGCATTAACAGATGCTGGTTTTGGTACCATAGAGATTAGAGCTAGAAAACCCTACAGAATTTTAGACCCTAAAAATTACCCAACAGACGAATTGATTTATATAGAATCTATAGAAGTAGCGGCTATTAAAGACCCAATGCCAGCAGATGGTCCTTGTATTTTTACAGGAAGAGCGGCTATTTATTATGGTGATGAAGATTATTTTGATGATGGTTTAGGGCACATCTTATTAAAAAATCAGCCGTTGGCAATTTGCGATAAAACCACTGCTGCTTTGCAAGCTTTGGGCAGAGATGATATTTATTTTTCTGAATCTACCTATCATTACGACGGTGGCGGTTGTTGCTAATTAAAAAAGTATGAAAAAAATAACACTCCTTTTTCTTTTGATTCATTCTGTTTCTTTTAGTCAAAAGAAATTGGATGAGTTATTGAACAAGTTCAACAAAAATAATGTTCCGTATATTTCTGTGGACAGCTTGGTGACTACAAAAGCAATGTTATTAGATGCAAGAGAACCCGCAGAATTTAAAGTAAGCCATTTAAAAAACGGAATTAATATAGGTTATGATCATTTTAACCTGCAAAAAACAATAGAAAACTTACCAAAAGACAAGACCATAAAAATAGTTGTTTACTGCTCAATCGGAATTCGTTCAGAAATTATTGCTTCTAAATTAATAGAGGAAGGTTTTACCAATGTATACAATTTATATGGTGGTATTTTTGAATGGAAAAACAACAATTATTCCGTAGTAGATTCGCTTAATAAGCCAACAGAAAAAATTCACGCTTATAACAAAGAATGGTCTCGTTGGCTTACAAAAGGAGAAAAAACCTATTGATAATTGTTTGTAACTAAAGTCGGTTGTCAATTGAAAAAGTGACGCTAAAGATTTATGAATAAAAAATTACTTTTAATTTTTACAAGAAACCCAGAGTTAGGAAAAGTAAAAACTCGTTTAGCAAAAACTGTAGGTGATGAAATAGCCTTAGAAATTTACAAATATTTACTTCAAAAGACACAAAAAATTACTTCTAAAGTAACTTCAGACAAAGCTGTTTATTATTCTGTAAAAATTAGAGAAAATGATATCTGGGAAGAGTCAACTTTTCAAAAAAACCTACAAAATGGTGAAGATTTAGGTATAAGAATGTTACAGGCTTTTAAAAATAGTTTCAAAAAAGGCTATCAAAAAGTAATTATCATTGGTAGTGATTTGCCTGATATAACCACAGAAATTATAGATGAAGCATTCCTACAATTAGATTCTTCAGATGTTGTTTTGGGTCCAGCAACAGACGGCGGTTATTATTTATTAGGGATGAATACCTTGCATGAAAAAATATTCAAAAATAAAAATTGGGGTACAGATACAGTTAGGGCAGCTACTTTATCAGATTTAAAAGATAAAAAAGTACATTTGTTACCAGCATTAAATGATGTTGATGTGTTTGCAGACATTGAAAACCATCCAGATTTTCAACACTTTTTAAAATAATACTGAACTAAATTCAGCATACATGAAAGAACAACAATTACAAGAAACTGTAGATTTTTTAAAAGAAAACGGAATTACAAATCCAACCATCGGTATTGTTTTAGGTACTGGATTGGGTAAACTAATAGACGAAATTACTATTGAAAAAGAAATTGCGTATGCTGATATTCCAAATTTCCCAGTAGCAACAGTAGAATTTCATTCTGGAAAGCTTATTTACGGAACACTTTCTGATAAAAAAGTACTTGTAATGTCTGGTCGTTTTCACTTATACGAAGGCTATTCACCTTGGGAAGTAACGTATGGTATTAGAACAATGCATGGCTTAGGTATTGGGAATTTATTAATATCGAATGCGGCTGGCGCTATAAACTTAAACTACAAAAAAGGAGATTTAATGTTGATAGAAGACCACATTAACTTACAAGGTAGTTCGCCACTTGCTTTTAAAGGAGCTGGTGCTTTTGGAACCATTTTTGCAGACATGCTAGCACCATATTCTAAAGAAATAAATACCAAACTAAGTGAGATTGCCAAAGCGCAAAATATTAAGCTACACACAGGTGTTTATACGAGTGTTTTAGGACCTCAACTAGAAACCAGAGCAGAATATAGAATGCTGCAAATTTTAGAAACAGATGCTGTTGGAATGAGTACTGTGCCAGAAGTAATTGTTGCCAAACAATTGAACTTGCCTTGTGCTGCCATTTCCGTTTTAACAGATGAATGCGATCCTAAAAACTTACAACCTGTAGATATTTCAGAAATTATTGCAATAGCAGGAAAAGCAGAACCAAAAATGATTGCTCTTTTTAAAGAAGTGATTAAAGTATTGTAAACTCTTTTTTTGAAATACTAGCAGAAGTTCGTAAATTTGATAAACGATGGAAAAATATTTACAACTCATAAAAACCTCTTATTCCAATTACTGGAATTACCTAAAAAATTCTGTTTTAATGGATTTGAATTGGGAAAATTATTTTTATGGTTTAATTATTATTTCGATAGCTGTTTGGGCATTAGAGGCAATTTTTCCATGGCGAAAAAATCAATCACTTTTTAGAAAAGATTTTTGGTTAGACACCTTTTACATGTTTTTTAACTTCTTTTTATTAAACCTATTAGTGCTTATTGCTTTTTCTAACACAGCGGCACAAATATTTAATGATCTACTTGCAAATATTGGGCTCTCTATTGCAAATTTTCAGTTAATTGCCATTAACGAACTTTCTTTTCCTTTACGAATTTTTATCTTTTTTATTGTAATCGACTTTGTACAATGGTGTACACATAGATTGCTGCATAAGTTTGAATTTCTTTGGAATTTTCACAAAGTACATCACTCTGTAAAAGAAATGGGATTTGCTGCTCACCTACGTTATCATTGGATGGAGCCTGTGGTTTACAATTCTTTAAAATACATTCCGTTGGCAATTATTGGTGGTTTTTCTGCACAAGATGTAGCCATGGTTCACTTTTTTAACATTACCATTGGGCACTTAAACCATGCGAATATCAACTGGAATTACGGTTGGCTTAAATACATTTTAAACAATCCTAAAATGCATATTTGGCATCATGCAAAAGAATTACCAGAAGACAGAAAAGAAGGAGTAAATTTTGGAATTACACTTAGTATTTGGGACTATCTTTTTAAAACAAACTACATACCGTATTCTGGTAGAGATATTGAATTGGGGTTTTCTGGTGATGAAAAATTCCCGAAAAACTTCTTACAACAAGAATTGTATCCGTTTGGTAAAAAGAAAAATTAATTTCTACCTTTTTCATCTGGGTACAAACTAGGTAAAGCATCACTTTGTACAAATGTTTTAGTATCAATGTCTATGCCTGTCACTTTTCCTTTAAAAGCGGCGCCTGTATCAACATTCCAAATATTTTTAACGTTCATTGGTTTTAAAACATTAAAGTTAGTTGTGGGTGTATGACCAATGTAAATTTCTTTATAATGAGTGAACCTCTTTGGGTAAAAAACAGTGTTCTTTTCAATAGTTTTATCCATTGCCAAAGCCGTTTCCCATAAAGTTCTATCTAAATAAAAAGTTTCTTTATGTACTTCTTTTTCTACGCCATGCATAGACGTAAAACCAGCATGTAAAAACAAACGGTTTTCGGTATCTAAATAATATAATTTTGTATTATCAAAAAAAGTAAGATGTTGTTGTTTTTCTTGATTTGAAAATCCTGCGTAACTTTCGATGGTTTCTTTACCACCATGCATATACCAAGAAGGATTTACATCTTTAGAGTCTTTTAACCAATTTTGACACCAAACATCATGGTTGCCCCTTATAAAAACACAGTTTATTTTTTCTGATAAATTGATTAAAAATTCGATTACTTGTGCAGATTCACTCCAGCCATCTACATAATCTCCCATAAAAATTAGGGTATCTTTTTGGGTAACTTCTAATTTATTTAAAACTTGTAAAAGTGCTTTTAAACCACCGTGAATATCCCCAATTGCATATGTACTCATCTTTATACGTATTTAAAACAAAACTATTGCTTTTTAAACAAACCTAAAATTATTTTTAATACTAATATTTATAAAAAAAGACCTGCGTTAGGGATTGAAATGGCATCCTTTTTATTTTTTTTCTGAAATAAAAAGATACAATGAAAAGCCCGTTAAAACGCCCAAAAACAAAATTTAAAAATATTGCCCAATTCCAAAAACAAACCCTCCTTTAGCGTTGTTTTGTAAATTATTTAATCGGAAACCATAATCAATTCTAAAAGTAGCATTGTATATTTTTTTACTGATAAAACGCAAACCAACACCAGAATACAAGTGAATATTTTGGCTTTTTATAAAATCTGAAAGTGCACCACCTGGTTTTCTCCAAGACCCTAAATCGACAAAAAAATTAGATTGAATGGCAATTTTATTTTGATCATAAAGTGTTTGTCTATATTCAGAATTTAACACAAAAGTACCGGTACCTCTGTCAATTAAGACACCTACACCACGTATATTTATGTTGTTATCTAAGGCAAAAGGCGCAAAAGGTGTATTGCTATTAGATGCCAAACCAAAACGCAATCTGTTTGCCCAGTTTGCTGTAGAAGCGATTCTTTTGAAATAAAAAAAATCGTTCCAAGCGATTAAAAAATGGTGCTGATAATTATTTTCGGTGGTTACAAATTGAGTATGCAAACTCGTTTTAAAACCACTGATGTAATGATTGTAATACGTTAAATTATCAAACACATATACTCCCTTAAACAAGACTTTTTTTAAATTTAATTTTCTGGGAATATCTGCGGCTATTTCTCCCGAAAGGTATTGGTATTTTTCTCTAAAAAAAGTAATTCCAAAATTCAATTGATGCTTTAAATGCAACTGATGTATTGCCAAAAACTCTAATGAAGTATTTTGATATGAATAATTAGCTGTATTATTTTCGAAGTAAAGAGGTTCTTCACTTTTCCAGTTTAAATAATTGATAGATGCGCCCCATTTTTTAGAAAATAATTGAGGTGCTTTAAAATGAACGCCATAAGAATTGAAAATATTTTTTTGATAAAAACCTCCAAAAGAAATATTTTTTCCTAAAAAATTATAGTCGTAAATACCAAGTTTATAAGCAAATTGTTTGTTTGTGGTAGTCCAAGCATTAAACTCTGGCAATATTGTTTGATTTTCGACAATTGCTATTGTAACATTATAGCTGTTAGAATTCTCGAATATTGTAAAATAGGCATTGCGAACAGCAGGCATTCTATTTAATAAAACTAGGTCTTCTTTTAAAAGAATCGTATCTAAAATAGCCCCTTTTTTAGTTGAAATAACCTTCTTAATAAAAGTAGTTTTTAGCTTTTTTAGACCTACAAATTCAATATCTTTTATTGTTTTTTCTTGTGCCAAAAGCAAGCCAGAAAGAAGAATAAAATAACCTAAAAGCACCTTTTTAATCATGTAACAACTCTTCATTAATTTATTGACTATATAAATCTTTTAGAAGTTTTTCTGCAGGTTTATTTTGTGGTGTAAATCGGTTATTATCTTTACCTCCAACGTTATCATGCTCATGAAACCATTTCCAAATAAAACCACCTGCAAACCAATCTTCTTGCCAAAACTGATTGTGTATTGCTTGCAATGCATTGCTTTGTGCTTTTAAATTTACCTGCCCTTCTACCCTATTAGATTGCCATGGTTCTTTTGCATTATAATCAATACTTCTATAGCCATATTCGGTAAATAAAATTGATTTCTTATATTTTTTTTGAAGTTTAACAATCTCTGCCTTGTGTGACTTCCAGCCAGTTTCGAGCTCAGAAATAGTGGGTGTTTTTTTTGTTGATAAAGGAAAGTAAGCATCAATACCAATAAAATCTAATTGATGCCAAAAAGTGATTCTTTTATACTCATCCCAATTTGCAGCATAGGTTAATTTACCACTGTACACTTTTCTAATATCATTGATAAGCGACAACCAATATTCTGGTCTGTGCATTACAAATTTTTCTAATTCTGTACCAATACAAAGAATTTCTGCGTTTATTTTTTGAGCGACTTTAGCATAAGTTAACATATAATCTTTGTAAGATTTTTCTAAAAGTTGCCAATTTTCTTCAGATGTTGGTTTTAAATTACCTGTAAAACCACCTTTCCTTAACCATAGGTGAGGTTTTACCATAATGCTTACATTCTCTTTCTTAAATTGTTGCGCATATTGCAACAATCCGTTTTCAGTTTCACCAAACCATTCTCTTTGGGTATTGAATTCAATTTTTGGCTTTTGAACATCTCTAATAAAACTATAGGGCATTAGAGCAATAAAATTACTATGAATGTTTAATACCGGTAAAATATGCTTGTTGCTTATAGAATCTCTGGAAGCTACAAAACTAACTCCGTTTATCTTTTTTGTTTGACTCTTACAAGAAAAACAAAAAAACACAATAAAGAAATAAAGCGCTTTATACACATTCATAAGCAACTAAAATACCTTTTTTTTTCTAAAATAAAGCTCGTAAACCTATATTAAAGCTTTGCCCCAAGCCTGTTTCATCACCTCTTACAAATTTACTGTACAAAACCTCTAAATTTAATGTTTGATTTAATTGATATTTACCACCAAATCCTAAAGCTGTAAAATTTTGGGTAAAGTCTCCTATTCTCTGAAAATGTTGAACAAATCCTAGAACTGTTGTTGTATCCGAAGGAAAATAACTCATAAAAACACCCGGTGCTAATACAACAGTATTGTTCGCAAAACTACCTTTTATTGTATTGCCATTATTATCTGTTAAAGAAGTATCTCCAAAATGATATTCTGTATTTAGCTCTGTAAATAATTGCCAATCTCTACTTGGAAAAGTATAATCATAAAAAAAACGATTTTGAAAAGTATACCCTTTTTGGTCTAAAAAAACAGCATCTCTTATAGTCGTTCCATTTTCGTCTTTTAAACCATTTTTAGTTTCTTGGTCTATTAATGGAATATGAAAAGCACTTTGTATCGAAAAATTACCAACATTCTCTATTGGCTGCCATTTTATTGCTGGTGCAAAAGAAGATAATCCGTTTCTAGCATCTTTACGATTAGAAAAATTAAACACAGAAGTAGCCCCTTTTCCATTAATAGTATTAGATCTATATTCTAACAACAACCCAATATTAACTCGATTATTATCTGTTATACCCGTAAAAACTTCTAAACTTGTTGTAAAATAAATTTCTCTTTCTTTAGAGGATTTTACACCATTAAAAACCCCTTTTGTTTCTGTATATAAATTATTAAAAAACTTAACATCCCATTGTCCTTTACTCAATAATTTAGAGGGTGTATAAGTTTGTATATTGCTCGTTTGGTTAGTATTAACTTTTGTATTGGCGTCTTTTTCTTGAGCAATAGAACATAAAGAAACAAACAATAAATGTGCGAACAAAATCTTTGAAAGGTGTTTTTTCATCATTATAATTTTAATTAAAGTAAATTGATATGATTAGTCTAAAATTAAAATGATACTTACAAAGTAATTTAAATTTTTTATTTATAATGATTCTAAATTAAATTAAAATGATAAATAATATTAAGTTCTTAACTTTCCAACCGACAAAAGAAATAATCAATTAAAGAATATGGAACATATTGTTATTATTGGAAACGGAATATCTGGTGTTACCGCTGCAAGGCACATCAGAAAAAACTCTGACAAAGAAATTACCATCGTTTCTGCAGAAACAGATTATTTCTTTTCTAGAACTGCATTGATGTATGTGTATATGGGACACATGAAATTTGAACATACACAACCTTATGAATCTTGGTTTTGGAAAAAAAACCGCATCAATCTTAAAAAAGGAACTGTTTCTAAAGTACATTCTAACGCCAATAAAATTGAATTTAGTAACGGTGAAGAATTAAGTTTTGACAAACTGATAATCGCCACCGGCTCTAAACCTAATAAATTTGGCTGGCCAGGTCAAGATTTAAATGGCGTAATGGGCATGTATCACAAACAAGATTTAGAAAATCTTGAAAAATATGCACCAAATAATCAGGTTTGTAAACGTGCCGTAATTGTTGGCGGTGGTTTGATAGGAATTGAATTGGCAGAAATGTTACATAGTAGAAATATTCCTGTGACATTTTTAGTGAGAGAAAATAGCTTTTGGGGTAATGTTTTACCGAAAGAAGAATCTGCCATCATTAATAAAGAAATTTTAGATGCTCATATTGATTTGCGTTTAGGTGTTAATTTAAAAGAAATTAAAGCTGATAAAAACGGTAATGTAAGCTCTATAATTATTGCAGAAACTAATGAAGAAATAGCGTGCAATGTTGTTGGTTTGACTGCTGGAGTAACACCTAACATAGATTTTTTAAAAAATACTGATTTAGAAATTGGTCGTGGCGTAAAAGTAAATCGGTTTTTAGAAACCAATATTAAAAATATTTATGCTATTGGAGATTGTGCAGAACAGCATGAGGCAATTGGGCAAAGAAGACCTATTGAAGCCGTTTGGTATACAGGTAGAATGATGGGCGAAACGGTTGCGCAAACTATTTGCGGAAATAAAATTGAATACAAACCAGGTCATTGGTTTAACTCAGCAAAATTTATAGACATCGAATACCAAACCTACGGCTGGGTTTGGGCAGAACCAAAGGAAAACGAAGCTCGTTTTTACTGGGAACATCAAAGTGGCAAAAAATGTATTCACATTAATTATGATAAAAACACCTCAGAATTTATTGGCATCAATACTTTCGGAATTAGAATGCGCCACGAGTTTTTTGACAAAGCACTTACCGAAAAAAAATCTGTTCAGTATATTTTAGAGCATTTAGCAGATGCTAATTTTGATCCTGAATTTTACAAATTACATGAGCCTGAGATTGTGGCAAAATTCAATATAGAAAACAATACAAACATCCAATTAAAGAAGAAAAGTTGGGCAAGAATCTTTAGCGCATAATATGAAAGCAATAAAACAATCTGGTTTAATCCTTTTTTTAATTGGCTTAACTATTTTTACTGGAACAATTTTCACAGGTTCATTCTCTTTAAATTCTAATGAATTTGATTCATTTATCAAAGAGAAAAACTACAAAAACGAACTGATTAAAGATGAACTTCAAAAAGCTGTTGTAACATCAGAAAATATAAATATTTTCGAGTTTTCTAGCCGAGTTAGAAATGCCTATAAAGTTTCAAACGAGCATTATGAGGCATTGATTACAAAATACGATTCAGAAAAAAATTGGACTAAAAAAGGAGAACAATATCAATATAAAATCTACGGAAAACCGCATAGCTTAAGCTTTGAATTGGCTAAAAAAGCAGGCGCTGGATTTGCAGCAAAAAACCCCATTTTAATGTGGTTATTAACTTTTGGATTAGGAATTATTGGCGCCCTTTTATTTATAATACCCGATGTAATTTTATTAGGAAAACCAGGAATTAAAAACAACGGAATTTTCTTAAACGCAGCCACAAATCGTGGTTGGATTGGCTGGTTTGCTTTTGTCTTTTTAGTTAGCTTTTACATACTACTTTATTTCTATCCAGATTATATTGTAAACTGGGTGTATTTAGTAGATCCAATAAGTGAATCTATCAGTGGAAATCTTGCAAGTCAATGGTTTTTATATGGATTTTTATATTGTGTTGTGATGACAGTAATGGCTGTTAGAATGTATATTAAATATCGCCATAATAAGTATCAAATTTTAAGAACAACATCTGTATTATTCTTCCAAATTGTCTTTGCTTTTTTAATTCCAGAAATTTTAGTTCGCTTCGAAAAACCTTGGTACGATTTTAAAAATGCATTTCCTTTAGATTATGATTTTTTCTTTAAATGGAATTTAGATGAGCTGCTCTCTAGTGGCGGATTTGGATTGTTTATATTAGTTTGGGGAGTTGTTTTAACAATCGTTGTTGTACCTGTTATGGTCTATTTCTTCGGAAAAAGATGGTACTGTTCTTGGGTTTGTGGTTGTGGCGGATTGGCAGAAACTTTAGGCGACCCTTACAGACAACTTTCTAGTAAAACATTACTTTCTTGGAGAGCAGAACGCATTATTATTCATTCTGTATTAGTTTTTGTTTTAGTGATGACAGGTTTTGCCTTGTATACTTTCTTCTCTGGTGCTGATCAAGTGATAGGTATTAAAACTCAAACCATTCAAGATATTTATGGGTTCTTAATTGGATCTATTTTCGCTGGAGTAATAGGAACAGGATTTTATCCAATTTTTGGAAACAGAGTTTGGTGTCGTTTTGGTTGTCCTTTAGCAGCTTATTTAGGATTTGTACAACGATTTAAATCGCGTTTTAGAATTACAACAAATGGCGGTCAATGTATTTCTTGCGGAAATTGCTCTACTTATTGCGAACAAGGAATTGACGTAAGAGCCTACGCACAAAAAGGTGAAAACATTGTGCGTTCTAGCTGTGTTGGTTGTGGTGTTTGTTCTGCAGTTTGTCCTCGTGGTGTTTTAAAATTAGAAAATGGCCCAGAAAAAGGACGTATCAATCCAACAGAAATTTTGTTAGGCAATGATATTGATTTAATGGAGTTGGTAAACAACAAATAATGTTTCAAAAGCCTATTGTAATTTTGTTTTTTCTATGTTCATTTTGTATAAATGCTCAAAAAAAATATTACAAATCATTTTACTCAAACGGACAAATAAAACAAGAAGGTTGGATAAAAAACAATAAAAAAAATGGCTATTGGAAATTTTATTACAAGAACGGTAATCTAGAAAAAGAAGGTCATTTCATTGACAATTTACAAATAAAATATTGGTATTTTTACGCCAGAAATACAATTAAAAAAAAAGAAGGGCATTTTAAAAATGGCTTAAAAAATAATTGGTGGTTATTCTATGATTATAAAGGGCAATTAGAACATAAATGCCAGTTAGAAAAAAATCAAAAAAACGGATTTTGTTTTAAATATCAAGAGAATAAATTAATCAAAGCCGAAAAATATAAAAGTGGTCTAAAAATTAAAGAATGGACAGATTTAAAATCTTTTAAAAAAGAAAATAGTTTGTCCGATTTATATAAATGAAACCAATCATAAAAGTTATTATCCCTGCATATAACGAACAAGATTCTATTGCTAATGTAATTAAAGATATTCCGTCAATTGTTGATGAAATTATTGTTGTCAGTAATAATTCTACAGATAAAACAGAAGAAAACGCAATAAAAGCTGGCGCAACTGTCTTAAAAGAAAACCAAAAAGGATATGGTTTTGCTTGTTTGAAAGGAATGGATTACATAGAAAATAAAGCTATAAAGACCGATATTGTTGTTTTTTTAGATGGTGATTATTCAGATTATCCCGAGCAATTAACAGAATTAGTTGCTCCAATAATTGAAAAAGACATCGACTTTGTAATCGGTTCAAGAGTTAAACAATTAAGAGAAAAAGGCTCGATGACTGTGCCACAAATTTTCGGAAATTGGTTAGCAACTTCTCTAATGAAATTATTTTTTAACGCAAATTTTACAGATTTAGGTCCTTTTAGAGCCATTAAATACAACAAATTAGTAGCGCTAAAAATGGAAGACAAAACCTACGGATGGACCGTTGAAATGCAACTAAAAGCACTGAAGCAGAAATTATCTTATGTAGAAATTCCGATGAAATATAGAAATAGAATAGGTGTTTCTAAAGTTTCTGGAACCGTAAAAGGAAGTGTTATGGCAGGCATAAAAATATTAGGTTGGATTTTTAAATATAGTTTTAAATGATGATTATTTCTTACATAATTATTGCAGTTTACACAGTTTCTTTGATACTTATTTTTATGTATTCAATTGCACAACTAAACTTACTTATCAATTACTTAAAAGCACAAAAAAAAGATGATACATCAGAAAAGTTTGACTTTTCTAACCCTGAAGAAATACCTTTTGTAACCATTCAACTCCCTGTTTACAATGAGTTATACGTAATGGAAAGATTGCTTACAAACATTGTAAAATTAAAATATCCGAAAGAAAAATTAGAGATTCAGGTTTTAGATGATTCTACCGATGAGTCTGTTATTTCAACAGAAAAGCAAATCAACGAATTACAAAAAGCTGGTATAGACATCAAACACATCAAAAGAACCAATAGAGAAGGTTTTAAAGCTGGTGCTTTAAAAGAAGGTTTAAAAATTGCAAAAGGAGCGTTTATTGTCATTTTTGATGCAGATTTTTTACCTAAAGAAAACTGGTTGCTTGAAACAATTCCTTATTTTAAAGACTCAAAAATTGGCGTGGTACAAACGCGCTGGGGGCACATCAACAGAAACTATTCTACACTTACAAAAATTCAAGCATTTGCTTTAGATGCTCATTTTACCTTAGAGCAAGTAGGTAGAAATAGCCAAGGTCATTTTATAAATTTTAACGGAACAGCTGGTGCTTGGAGAAAAGATTGCATAATTGATGCCGGAAATTGGGAAGGTGATACGCTTACAGAAGATATTGACTTAAGTTACAGAGCCCAGCTTAAAAACTGGAAATTTAAATATTTAGAACACGTAGAAACTCCGGCAGAATTACCTGTTATAATTAGCGCAGCAAGATCGCAACAATTTAGATGGAATAAGGGTGGTGCAGAAAATTTTAAAAAAATGATGAAAAGAATCATCATTAATAAAAATATTTCTACCAAAACCAAAATTCATGGATTGCTCCATTTATTAAACAGTTCTATGTTTACCTGTATATTTTTGGTGGCTATTTTAAGCATACCAATGTTGTATATAAAAAACGAGTACGCCCATTTAAAACCTTTCTTTTATGTGATGAGCTTTTTTGTAACTAGCTCTATCATTTTCTTTATCTGCTATTGGTTTATGTACAAGAAAATTTATGGCAACGGATTTAAAAATTTTATAAAATATATTGGTGCTTTTTTTACCTTTTTTACAGTTGTATTGGGCTTTTCTTTGCACAATACCATTGCTGTTCTAGAAGGCCATTTTGGTAAGAAAAGTGAATTTATAAGAACACCTAAATTTAACATCAATACGCTAAAAGACAGCTGGAAAAAGAACAAATACATTTCTAAAAAAGTCTCTATTCATGTTATTATTGAAGGATTATTAGCTTTGTATTTTGTTTTCGGAATGTACAGTGCTTTTATCGTTGGAAATCAGGGTGGCGATTTTGGTTTGTTTCCGTTTCATTTTATGCTTTTCTTCGGATTTAGTTATGTGTTTTTTAAATCAATTTTTTCAAAAGCATAATGATATTCAAGAGTAAAAATAAAGGATTATTAATTGCATCAATTTTAACAATTATACTTTATTTTTTCTTTGCTTACAAATTAGAAAGAACTGAATTCAGCCATATACTATTGCTATATATTTCACTTTTTATAGCGTTCTATTTCATTCTAAAACATGGCGATAAAAACATTAAAATCTTAACTGGTTTAGCCATTTTATTTCGATTGATTTTTTTGTTTGCAACACCTAATTTATCACAAGATTTTTATCGTTTTATTTGGGATGGCAGAATGCTTTTAAACTGTCTAAATCCGTATTTATCTTTACCTGAAACTTTTATAAATCTACAACAAGTACCAATACCTCAAGCAGCAGAAATCTATGCCGGTATGGGCGAATTAAACGGAAGTCATTACACCAATTATCCGCCTTTAAATCAATTGTGTTTTTTAATTGCAGCACTATTTGCAAACAAAAGTATTTTAGGATCGGTCATTGTGTTAAGGCTAATTATCATTTTAGCTGATATCGGAATTATTTACTTCGGAAAAAAGATATTAGAAAAACTAAACTTACCAATTCATTACATCTTTTTATATGCATTAAATCCATTTATAATAATTGAATTAACTGGCAACTTACACTTTGAACCTGTTATGTTATTCTTTTTAATTTGGAGTATTTATTTACTACTGAATAATAGATTAATTTTAGCAGGAATTCTATTTGCTTGCTCTATTTCCGTGAAACTAATTCCGTTATTATTTTTACCATTATTCTATCAATGGTTTATAAAAAGACCTCTCGACTCTTCTCGAGATAAAAAAGTCATGTCCGTTCGAGATTGTCATATCGAGCGGAGTCGAAATACGAAAACGAATAAACTACTAAAATTATTACTGTTTTATATTATTATAATCGGAACAACAATTCTATTTTTCTTACCGTTTTACAATGAAGAATTGTTGAATAATTATATGAATTCTGTTGGGTTGTGGTTTAGAAATTTTGAATTCAACGCAAGTTTATATTACCTTTTTAGAGAAATTGGATATTTGTTTAGAGGCTATAATGAAATCGCTACAATTGGAAAAATCATTCCTGTTTTAACAATTCTATTTTTAGGTTTTATTACGTTTTTTAGAAAAAACACACATCCAAAAGAATTAATAACGGCACTATTATTCGGATTGTCTTTTTACTATTTTACAACTACAACAATGCATCCGTGGTATTTAGCAACACTAATCTTACTCTGTGTTTTTACAAAATATCGTTTCCCGATAGTTTGGAGTGTGGTTATTATTTTAAGTTATCAATCTTATGCAAACCTTCCTTGGAAAGAAAATTTATGGGTAATTAGTTTAGAATATCTCATTTTGTATGGCTACTTAATTTTTGAGATTATCAAAAAAAACAAACCTGTATTAGTTAAATAAATAAATTCTGTACCTATCTAAAATGATTTTTGTATTTTAGACTTTAAATTTATTTTTATTTATGAAAAGACTTACCATAAAAGACATTGCAAAAGAATTTAATGTTTCTATTTCTACTGTTTCTAAGGCTTTAAACGACAGTTATGAAATTAGTGTAAGCACCAAAGAAAAAATACAGAAATACGCAAAAACAAATAACTACAAACCAAATTTTAATGCGCTAAGTCTAAAAAATAGACAAACAAAAACAATCGGAATTATTATACCCAATATGTTAAATTACTTTTTTGCACAAGTATTTAATGGGATCGAAAAAGTTGCCAATGAAAGAGGATATAAAATAATCTCTTGTATTTCTAACGAGTCTTTTACCAAAGAGGTAGAAACAATTGAAATGTTGTCGAATGGCAGTATTGATGGTTTTATTTTGTCTTTAGCAGAAGAAACAGTCTCTAAAAATGAGTTTGGCCATTTTAAAGAAGTTATAGACAATGGTACGCCAATTGTTATGTTTGATAGAGTTGCAGATAGCATTAAATGCGACAAAGTAGTTACAGATAATTTTGATAGCGCAAGAAGCACTGTTAGCTATTTAGTTAAATCTGGTCATAAAAATATTGCATTTATATCTACCATCAGCAACTTAGAAATTGGAAAAAGAAGGCAGCTAGGCTACTTAAAAGGCTTAGAGGATCATCAAATAAAAGTAGAAAAAAATCTTATTATAAATATTGATGATGATTATAAAAACTACGAGGCTATTTTAGAACCTATTTTAAAAAATAACAAAATAGATAGTGTAATTGCTACCGATGAATCTTCTGCAATTGCTGCAATGAAAGTAGCCATAAAACAAGGTCATAAAATACCTGAAAATTTTTCAGTCATTTCTTTTTCAAACGGAATTTTAGCAAGACATTCTAGTCCTAGAATGACAACTGTTAGTCAGCATGGCGAAATAATGGGTGCTACAGCAGCAGAAAAACTTATTAATAGATTAGAAGATAAATCTGAAATTAAAAAAGAACCAGAAACTATTGTCATAAAAACAGACCTTGTAGAAAGAAATTCTACTAAAAAAATATTACTTTAAAACCTATGGATTTTTCAAAAGTAAAATTAGTAGTATCTGATATGGATGGCACATTACTAAACAATAAAGGTGAAGTAAGTAGTTTGTTTTTTGAATTAGTTGATGATCTTAAAAATAAAGGTGTTGTTTTTTGTGCCGCAAGTGGAAGACAGTATAATAGTATTTTACAAAAACTAGCAACCTTAAAAGAAGATATTTATATTATTGCAGAAAATGGTGCAATCGCTAAAAAAAACGATCAAATACTTTCTATACAACCGCTATCAAAAAGTAAGATAAAAAAAATTATACCTGTTTTAAGAACTATAGAAGGTGCCGAAGTTGTGCTATGTAGTGAAAATTCTGCTTTTATTGAAACTAAAAACAAAGGTTTTACTACACTTTTTCAAGAATACTACCATACCTATTCACAAGTTGATGATTTGCTTAAAACTTTAGAGACCACAGAAATTTTAAAAGTTGCTATATATCATCATGAATCTTCAGAAAAATATATTTACCCAAAATTAAAAGAATTTAAAGACGAAATTTTTATTAAAATTTCTGGCAAAAACTGGTTAGACCTTTCCGACGAAAAAGCAAATAAAGGAAATGCTGTTAGAGAACTACAGCAAAGTTTAAACATTTCTAAACAAGAAACTATGGTTTTTGGAGACTACCACAATGATATAGAAATGTTACAAGAAGCTTCTTTTAGCTATGCAATGAAAAATGCTCACAAAGACATTTTAAAAATTGCAAACTACAGCACAGATGACAATAATAATTATGGCGTAGAAAAAATCTTGAAACAAGTTTTAGCAAGTAAATAATTACAATTTATTTAATTTGTAACTGCTGCCCAATTGCAAGATTAGTATCTATCAAATCATTTAAGTCTTTAAGAATGTTAACAGTAGTATTAAATTTTCTAGCAATAGAATATAAAGTATCACCTTTAACAACCGTATAGGATTCTAATTTACTAGTTACCTCTTTAACAGAGTCTTTACTTGATTCTTTAAAATCAAATTCAGCATCTCTTTTTAATGTATCAAACTCATATAAATTATAGTTTTCTATAATTGTAATTAGTTTATTAGGGTATTTTTTATCTGTAGCATAACCCGCTTTTTTTAAACCTTTGGCCCAACTTTTATAATCTCTTTTATCGTAATTAAATAAAAAAGAATATCGTTTTCTTTTTGTTAAAAACTCAGAATGATCTTTATAAGAAGTGGCAACATACTCGTACTTTCTAAAACATTCACCAGCCTTATCATCGTCATGATACACTTTTTTACCAGACCAACCCGAATGACATTTTATACCAAAATGATTGTTAGATTTTGATGCCAACTCACTTCTACCACTACCAGATTCTAAAATACCTTGTGCTAAGGTAATACTTGCAGGAATATTACTGCTATGCATTTCTTCTACAGCAATAGAGGCATAAGTTTCTATATAAGCTAATTTTAACTTACTTAAACTAGGATTTTTTTTATACAACTCTTTGGTAAATTTCTTTACCCCTTTTAAATTACTATTATTCGCAATCGGTTTGTTTGTAACGTTGTTATCATCTTTACTAGACTTATGGCTGTTTTTATGAGCACCACAGCTATAAAAAAGTAAAATAAAAAACGAATATTTTATAATTCTTAATTTCATAAAACATTAATTAAAGGTTCTTCTTTCTGTTTTAATAAGTTGTTTATTCCTGCAATTCCCTGTAGTCCGCCAGTATGGATTGCTAATATTTTAGCACCTTCTTTAAAAGTATCTTTTTCTATTAAATCTAAAATACCAAAAATCATTTTACCTGTATAAACAGGGTCTAATTGAATACCAGTATCTGCTTTAAATTTATTAATAAATATAATTAATTCTTTGTTATATTTTGCATAACCACCAAAATGATAGTCTTTTTTTAGGCTCCAATTATTATTTTTAATCGTATATTTTTTTATTTCTTCGGATAAAAAGTTTCCTTTTAAAGCAGGAAAACCAATTACTTTCTGTTTCTTTTTAAGAGATTTTATCAGTCCTGCTAAAGTACCACCTGTACCAACTGAAGCACAAACATAATCGAAGGCAGCGTCTTGCGGGGTTAAAATTTCTTGACAACCATCTACTGCTAAACAATTAGTACCTCCTTCTGGAATCAAATAAAAATCGCCCCATTTATTTTTCATTTTCTCTATAAACCCAAAAGACGATTTTTGTCTGTAAAGCTCTCTAGATATAAAATGAAATTTCATACCATGATCTTGCGCTACTTTTAAAGTAGCATTTTCGGCTATTGTTTGTGGTAGGTTTTTACCCAACTCATCTCCTCTAATAATACCAAACGTTTTTAAACCTACTAGTTTACCTGCAACAGCAGTGGCAGCAATGTGATTAGAATAGGCACCACCAAAAGTAAGTACTGCCTTCTTTTTTAATTTTTTAGCTTCTTGTAAATTATATTTTAGCTTTCTAAATTTGTTTCCCGAAACTATTGGGTGAATTAAATCTTCTCGTTTTATAAAAAGGGCTACTTTTTTTTCTTCTAGAATCGGTAATAAAATTTGTTGATTCTCAGAAACAAAATTGGTGTCAAAAAAAGTAGGATTTGTAGTGCTCAATGTATAAATTTTGGTTGTGTAAAACACCTAATAAAAGGCTATAATGTGTGTTCTTTTTAAATAAAAAAAGGGTTAATTAAAATTGGTAACTTCTGCTTCTACAAGTTCCCAATTTTCCATTAAAACATCTAACTGTGCTTTCTTTGCCTTATAATTTTCGAAAAAATTAGGCCTTGCAGAAACCGCATCATAATCTTGAGCCAATTCTAAATCTATTTTAGTAATTTCTGCCTCTAAAGTTGCAATATCGTTCTCTATGTTAGAAAGTTTATTTTTAATTTTCTTTAATTGCTTTTCTTGATCTCTAGTAAGTTGATTTTCTTCATTTGCAACAACCGATTTTTCAACTTTTACAACAGTTCTTTTCTCTGCCTCTCTAAGGTTTTCTATTTTGTGTTGTTCTAAAAAATAATCAATATCACCTAAATATTCTTTTATTTCTTTGTCTTTAAAACCATACACTGTAGAAGTTAAGCCTTGTAAAAAGTCTCTATCATGAGATACTAAAATTAAGGTACCATTAAAGTTATGCAATGCTTCTTTTAAAACATTTTTTGATGCAATATCTAGGTGGTTTGTTGGCTCATCCATTATTAACACATTAAATGGTGATAATAATAATTTACACAATGCTAATCTATTTCTTTCGCCACCAGAAAGTACTTTTGCTTTTTTATCTACAGCATCTCCTCCAAACAGAAAAGAACCTAACATGTCTCTAACGCGCATTCTATTAGTATCTGTTGCAGCGTCTTCCATTATTTCTAAAACTGTTTTCTCTGGCGGTAAATGTTCTGATTGATTTTGGGCAAAGTAACCAACTTCTACATTGTGTCCTAGCTTTAAATGTCCTTCAAAAGGTATTTCACCTACCATCATTTTGGCTAAAGTAGATTTTCCTTGTCCGTTTTGTCCTACAAATGCAATTTTACTATTTCTTTCAATTAATAAATCTACCCCAGACAACACGTGTTTTTCTCCGTAACTTTTAGAAAGGTTTTCTGCTTCTACAATAATTTTACCAGGATCTTTAGAGATTGCAAACCTAACATTCATCGCTTGGTTATCATCTTTATCAACTTCAATCAACTCAACCTTATCTAGCTGTTTCATTAAAGATTGCGCCATAGAGGCTTTACTTGCTTTTGCTTTAAATTTATTAATTAAGTGTTGCTTTTGCTTAATTTCTTTCTCTTGGTTTTTCTGAGCTTGTAACTGTTTTTCTTTAATTTCTCCTCTTAAAAGTAAAAACTCAGAATAAGGTTTTTTGTAATCGTAAATTTGCCCTAAAGATATTTCAATGGTTCTATTGGTAACATTATCTAAAAACATTTTATCATGCGATACCAATACAATTGCGCCAGAATAGCCTTTTAAAAAGTTCTCTAACCAAATAATAGATTCTATATCTAAGTGATTGGTTGGCTCATCTAACAACAGAATATCATTATTTTGTAATAATAATTTTGCCAATTCTATACGCATTCTCCATCCACCAGAAAAAGTATCAGTTAATTTATCAAAATCTTCTCTTTGAAAACCTAAACCTTGTAATATTTTTTCGGTGTCACCTTGATAGTTATAACCACCAAGTAGTTCGTAACGCTCTGTTTTCTCTGTTAAATCTACAATTAACTGACTATAAGAATCACTTTCATAATCTGTTCTTGTTGCTAATTGTTCGTTTATTTCATCGAGTTGCGCTTCTATTTCTTTAATTTCTACAAACGCTTGATAAGCCTCTTCTAAAATAGTTCTTCCTTCTACAAAATCGATGTCTTGTCTTAAAAAACCAATTTGTACGTCTTTATCAAAAGCCATAGTACCACTACTTTCTATATCTTTAGACAGCACTTTTAAAAGGGTAGATTTACCTGCCCCATTTTTACCAATAAGACCAATTCTATCTCCCTTGTTTAATTTAAAAGTGATTCCAGAAAATAAGTCAGTTCCCATAAAAGAAACTGTTAAGTTGTGTACGTTTAACATGTAATGTAATAATTGTTACTTAAAAAAAAGTTTTAAACTCTATCTTTGCAAAAGTATACAAATTTATATTCTTATGTTAAAAAAAGGGACCAAGTTATATAGTATTATCAATGTAAAATGCCCAAAATGTCACGAAGGCGAATTTTTTAAACACAAATTCACATTTCATCCAACAAAGGTTACCAAATTACACGATAATTGTCCGAAATGTAATTTAAAATACATGATGGAACCTTCTTTTTACTACGGCGCTATGTATGTGAATTACGGAATTATTGTTGCCTTATTTGTTGCTGTTTTTATCATTGCCAAGGTAATTTTAAACCTAACCATAATTCAAAGTTTTGCCGGAATTATAGCCGCTTCATTAATACTGGCTCCTATTAATTTAAGGCTATCAAGAATTATCTGGATCAATCTTTTTGTTACTTATGAAAAAGATAGTACTGTAAAAAAGAAATAATTTTTGGGCGTTTAAACAGGCTTTCGCTACTCGCTTCACGCAAAAAAGCGTGAGAGCTTAAACAAACCGCTCTATCCCTAACGCAAAAACGTTAGATAATAAAAGTTATGTAGTTGCTTTATCTTTCTTATCTAACAAATGCTTAAAGCGACTAATAGCAATCTCATCGTCTAGATCTTTATTGTTTTCTAAATGCTGAAACAGTTCTTCGGCAACTGTAGGCGCTATCATTACACCTCGCGTACCCAAACCATTTAACAATACTAATTGATGGTAATCTGGATGCACACCAACCAATGGCCTTCTGCCAGAAACGGTAGGTCTCATACCCGCAGTTTGATCTACAATCGTATAGGGTACATCTATAATAGTTTCTAACTTTTCTATCAATTCTTTTTTCCCTTCGTTAGAAGGTGCTGCTGTTTTGTCTGTCCAATTAAAAGTGGCACCTACCTTAAATAAATGGTTGCCAAGCGGAAGCACAAAAAGAGACGATTTCAATAAAAAATTGATGTTTAATAAAGGTGCATGTATGGTTAAAAGCTCTCCTTTAACTTCATTTAAAGGCAAATAGTTAAAAAACGGATTTAATTTCATCCCAAAACCCTCACAAAAAACAATCTTACTAGCGTTTATATCATTATAAACAAGTCCGTTTTCTTGTAAATTAATATCGTTGTAATTAAATTTCTCAAACCTTATTAACTGTTGTTCGTTTAAAAAGTTTCTATAAGATTCTACTAATTTTTTAGTATCAATTCTACCTGCTTCTTTTACATTTCCAAAACTAAAGTTTGCCAGAATACCTGTATAACTATTTGTATCTAATTGAGTGTCTAAATACGGTGTTAACTTTGGCTTGTCTATTGCGGCAAACCAGTTATTTTGATCTTCAATTGACTTAAATACTTTTTTAATTGTAAATTTTTCATCAATAGAAATATTGAGTTTTTTTTCTATCTTTTCGTAGAACGGAAGTGCTATTTCTAATTGTTCTTTCGCATTCCAAACGGGTGTATATCTTTTTAAAATTACAGGGTTGTAAACACCACCCGCAACTAAAGAAGAAGTTTGCGAATCATCTTCAAAAACAACAAAACTTTTATTGGCTGCTGTTAATTGTTCTGCAAATGCCAAACCTGCCAACCCGAGACCTACAATTATATAATCTACTTTCATACTACAAAAATAAGCGATTTTATGTTTCTTTATTCTAATAAAATAGGTTTCTTTATCTGTGTAGCCCAGATTGAACGGCTTGTTTAAGCTCTCACGCTTTTTAGCGTGAAGCGAGTAGTGAAAGCTGGAAATAGCTTCAAAAAAAAAACGTCCCAAAAAATTGGAACGTTTGTTATTTAAAAGAAATGAAGATTAGTAATTCCACATATCCATTTCTCTGTTTCTAATATCTTCTTTAATCTTGTTAGCCTCTAACAACTGGAAAAGAGAGTTGCCTCTAACATAATCTGCAATTGCTCTGTTGCCGTATACATTTTCTTCTCTAACAATAGTTCCGCTAAATCTTCTAGCATTTAACATATGATCGAAAGAAATAGGATGAGAGGCATTTTTTGGATTAAATACTTTGGCATCGTGTAAGATATCTCTTGCTGCAGGAAAGAAAATCCAAAAAAGTTCATACAAGTTATCGTCTTCAACATCTTGCACGCCTAATGTTTGTACATCTTTACCCATTGGTGCTAAGGCTAAAAGCCTATATTTTAACTCTCCCTGACGCTTATCAAAATACCACATTCCTTTAATCATGTAGCCTTCTACATCTTGGGTTTGCAATCTTATGGTATCACTATAACCATTTTCTTGTCTTACACTTATTAAACGACTGTCTATCTCGCTCTGTGTAACTTTAGAAGTAAAAAAAGAATCTGAATATGCCTCTGTTATTTTCCCTTGTTTTATCCCTTTAATTAAAGTATCAAATAAAGACCTTCTATCTGATGATATATTTGTGGTATCTATCGGAAAATAATAAGGCAAGTTTATTTTTTGATTTAAATCGATAAACTCCCATACAACTTTAGACCACAAAATATCTCTATCATCTACATAACCATAAGGTACAGGACCATCATTGTCTGCAGCAGCTTGCTGTTCACTAGTTTTTCCTATTTGAGATACTTTTTTAGAATTCAATAAATTAGATTGTGCATTTACTGCACCACTAATAAACAAGGTTAACAAGAGTAATAAACAATTTTTAAACATATTTTATTTTTTTCTTCTAGTTTGTTAATTCAATATTAACAGGCAATACTTTTTTAAGGTTATATCCGTTTGCTGTTGCTTTAATACCATAAATATTAATGATATCTCCTCTTTTAGCTTTAGATAATGCTTTTTTAGCTGCTGCTGTTAAAGTTCTACCATTTACTAAAATAGTTAATTGACCTGGTACTTTTATTTTAAAACTTTGTACTTTAACATTTAAATCGAATTCGAAATCTGGCAAACCTGCATCTATAGGTGCATTTCCTAAACCAGATTTTGGCATTCTTACAGTACCATACTGACCACGAACAGACCCCATAGCAGCAGGAATATCTTTAATTCTAAAAGTTGCTTTAGAGTTTACTGTTTTTCCACTGCTTAAAGTTGCACTTACATTAATGGTTGCTTGATTACCAGCAGCTGGTCTAAAACTATATTTACCGCTACTTTTAGTAAGCTTACCACCAGTTGCAGAAACTCTTAAATTAGTATCACTTACACCTGGTAAAGATACTGATATAGGATTGTCTAGACCTCGATAAACAACATTCATTTTATCTGCAGAAACAACTGCTGTACTTGGTTCTGGAATTACAGAATAAGAACTTTCAAAGGCAACGTTTACTGGTTCTCCATTCTGTGTAAAAGTAATTTCTCCTTTAATATCATGATTACCAACGTTACCAGCAGGCATGTCTATAATAACTTGTCCGTCTTTAATATTTTTGTACGGTTTTTTATTAAGGGTTACTGCATCTGGTACCATTGTCGCGTCATAACGACCTAAAACTATTTTACCTGTTACTTTTTCTCCAGCAAAATAAGCATTCTTATCTAACGCTACTATTCCTTTATAGTTGTTTAAAGACAATGCTTCTTCTAATTTACCACCTAACAAATCTGCAACAATATCAGCTTCAGTATTTTTAATATCAGCTTGCATTTGTGTTAAACTTGTTAAAGATGCTACTAAAGGAAATCCTTTAAAACGATAATCTAACCATTTTATTGTTTTGCCATCTCTATTTACTTCGTCATCAGTAGAAAATCTTTTAGCTAAAACGGAAGCAAATTTACTGTCTGCTCCTAAAATATTGGTAACATTTGTTCTGTAACCATTTATATTCTCAATAAATTCTTGTCCCTTTGGTGTAAATTTATCTCCTTTAAAAAAGTATTCGTCTAAAAACGCTGTTTTATCCATCGTTTCATAGTCTTTTTTATCTTCAAGATCTGCAGTCATCTTTGCTTTTAAATCTTCTAGATAAGAATATAGACCTAAAGAATACTCTTTAATTTGTATTGCTTGTTTGTTTAAAGCACCAAATTTTTCTGATTGCTCTGATGCTTTGGTTGCTAAATTAGCGTATGCTTCTTTATTTTTGGTTGTCGTAGAAATATTGTTTTCAATCAATTTTTCATTCATAAAACCAAAAGCAGATAATACTTCTTTACTCATATTCATCGCTAACATTGCAATAAATACTAAGTACATTAAGTTAATCATCTTTTGTCTTGCCGACATTTTTCCTCCTGCCATTATAATTAGTTTTTTTAGTTAATATTCTATTGGTTAAACTAATTATTATTTAGACATTGCAGATAACATACCACCATAAACATTGTTTAAAGAAGATAAGTTTTTTGCTAAAGATTCCATTTGTTCTTTTAACTTTTCTGCATTTTCTACAACAGTACTGTTTAATTCTGTTTGTTTACCAGTGTTTTCTACTTGTACTTTGTAAAGATTGTTTAAAGTTTCCATTTGTGCAGCTGCCATAGAAACTTGTTCGTTGTATTTATTAGTAGATGAAATTGATTCTGATGCAGCAGACAAGCCTTCTGCAGCTCCTTGAAAATTTTTCATACTAGAACCTAAGCTTGACATTAAATTAGCATCTATTTTTGCTTCTTGCAATAAATTATCTAATTTTTGTGACAATAAGCCTTGAGAACCTTTTTCGTTTTCTGATGCAATACCGTCTTCTCCTAATTCTGGATAAACTTTAGACCAATCTAAATCTTCTTCAGGAGCATCAAACGCAGAAATTATAAAAATAATTGCTTCTGCGACTAAACCAACAGTTAACATTACACCACCTGTTAATGGGCCTATTGTTATGTGCTGTATTTTAAATAAAGCTCCTATAATTACAATTGCTCCTCCAATTCCATAGAAGAAGTTCATTCCTTTTTTGTACGCTTTTGACTGTGCCATAATAACTTTTTTTTTAGGGGGTTGTTTATATTTTTCTCTTTTAACTATTAATTATTTGTTGTACCAATGTAATTTTGTACGGTTCTAAAACCGATATAGCTTCTTGCAGTGTCTGCATATTCGTAATCTCTAGAACCTACTTCTAAAAAATACGCAACATCTTTCCAAGAACCTCCTCTTACAATTTTTCTTTTATTTTTTCTGTCTTCTACATTTGGATTCATAGTAGAAGCCATGTAATAAGATGATAAATTATATGCTGTATTTGTCCATTCAGAAACATTACCTGCCATGTTGTACAAACCGTAATCATTTGCGTTAAATGATTTTGCTTCCATGGTATACAAAGCACCATCTACGGCATAATTACCTCTTACAGGTTTAAAGTTTGCTAAAAAACAACCTCTATCACTGGTTGTACCACCGGTACCCCAAGGATAGGTTGCAAACTCTAATCCGCCTCTGGCAGCATACTCCCACTCTGCCTCTGTTGGCAATCTAAAATCTGGAACTGCTGTTGCATTTTTTCTACTTTTTAAGTAATCATTTTTCTTTTTTGTTCTCCAGTTACAAAAAGCATTTGCTTGCCCCCATGTAACACCAACAACTGGGTAATCTCCGTAAGACTGATGAGAAAAATAATCTTGATGCATCGGGTCGTTGTAAGAATAGTTAAAATCTTTTACCCAAACAGTTGTATCAGGATAAATATTGACCACCTCTGTTTTAACAAAATCTTTTCTGCTACCGCCTTTTCTTGCAGCATTATCTCTATCAAACCAAGAATATCTGTACTTTAAAAATTTTGTGTTAAAAGTTCTTACACCATCTACAGCTTCTTCTCTAGGAATATATAAAGAATCCATCACTTCTACATAATCTGCATCCGGAAAATCTTCTTTTCTCCAAATGATATCATTTTCCCAATTTAAAGGTTTTATAGAATCTACGCCATCGCCAATACTATAATAATTATCATACATGTATTTTTCATAAGCATTAGAATCAGTAGTATCTGTTACAGCAAAAGCATAATCATTAATACCTCCTGAAGGGGCTTCTCCTTCAGCTCCGGTTGAATTCATTAAAGCAGAAAATTCTTGCTGATATCCTAATCTAGTTCTTACAACAGAATCTCTAACCCAAACAACAAACTCTTTGTATTCGTTATTTGTAATCTCTGTTTCATCCATAAAATAAGGCCTCACAGAAACTGTTTTTGTTGGAGAATTTAACGTTCCAATAACATCTTGATCTTGTTTACCCATTGTAAAAGAACCTCCAGGAATTAAAGCCATACCGAACGGTTTCTCTGAAAACCATTTCTTTTTAGACTTCACTCCTACTAGTTCTCCTCTATCATTAGAGCCACAACTATAAAAAACTGTTATTAAAAGTGCAAAAATTGCTGCTTTCTTCATATTTAAAATTTCATTACTAAAAGTTCGTAAACCTATTATTTTTTTTGTTAAAAAACAATGTTAAGATTGTATTTTAACAGAATGTTTTTTCTTAATTTAATTTTTATAGCAACTTACGCATTGCTTTGTACCACTTTTGCGGCATAACTTGATTGGTAGCTGCCACATAATCTTTGTAAGTACATGGTACTAACGCATGTCTTTTGTATTTATTATCCGATAGCAAATTTATCTCTATCCACCATCGACCAGATTTGTTACTTTTATAAAACAGCAACGGATCATCGTTCTCTAACAATACCGTAAATTTTTGATAATTTTCTTTACCTGAAAAAGGATAATCATTAACCCTAAATGCAACTCCTTCAATAAAATACCAAATCATCTGCGCAATTAAATGTGCTGTTTGGCCATTGTTATCATATTTAGAATTATACTCATAAATGCCAAACGATGATACTTTATCACTTATACCGGCATATCTTGCTATTGCACAAATTTCATCACCATAAAAACCATTCGGGGATGCATTATTATTAGCAGGTGCTTCACTTTGTCTTACAGATCCGATATCAATAGAAACAATATCTGCATTTCTAAAAACAGGCTCTACAGTTTCTAATTCTTTAGACACACCTAGTCGATACGCATCAAAATATAAATTATCTATTAATGCTATCTCTTCTTGATTGTTAAAATACGTCTGATAACCAACATTACTATAGTTAAATAAATTATTAGGAGATTGCATGATAATTTTACTTAGATACGATTGTGATGTTAACTCGTCTTCTAAGTTACCTAAATCGAAACGACTATCTACAGCTGCAATATTTACTGTTTGCTCTAGATCATCGTAAGCTCTGTAGTTAATGTAGGTAATATCTTGACCGCCTCCTATAATTACAGGGATGATATTTTTTTTCAACAAAGCAGTTATTGTTTCTGAAACCACAAAATAAGTATCAGAAACGGTATTTCCTTTGTGGATATTTCCTAAATCTGCAATTTCTAGGGGCCAATTACCCGGAAAAAGTGCATATAATTTTTCTCTAATGAGGTGCAAATTTTCTCCACAACCAAAATTATTTTCAGAATTTCTATCTTCTTGTACTCCAAAAATAGCAATTTTAACTCCTTCTAAATCTGGAAAACCATTTTCTAAAGTATGAATTCTAATATTTCTGCCAAGACAACCTTCTGCAAGCAAAGCCAAACGGGTAATCACCGATTTTTGTATTGGAAATAAAAACTCTGAATTCATTAATTAATATTGATAAAACAAGTAAATGCTTTTAATTTATTTCTTTTTAACAACCTTTTTTTTCTTTGCTGCCGGCTTCTTTTTTGCTGTTTTTTTCTTGGGAGTCTTTGCCAAAATCATTTTAACTGCTTCGGCTTTAGTTAGTTTTTCTATATCGGTTGTTTTCGGTAGTTCTATCTTTATTTTTCCTTTTAAAACATTAAAACGTCCCCAACGAGCTTTCTCTACTCGTATTCCTTCATCTTCCCAATTATGAATAACCTTATCTATTTCTTTTTGCTTTTTAATTTCAATCAACTCAATAATATCATCGTCTGAAAGCGCATCAAAATCGTACTTTTTATTTACGTTTATAAAGATATTGTTCCATTTGATAAAAGGTCCAAAACGACCAACACCTTTTTGTACTGGTAAATCTTCGTAGTGATAAATAGGTGCATCTGCTTTTTGCTTGGCTACAATTAATTCTTCTGCTCTTGGCAAATCTACTTCCATTGGATTTTCTCCTCTGTCTAAAGAAACAAATAAAGTTCCAAAACGAATATAAGGTCCAAAACGACCATTAGACACAATTACCTCTTCTCCTTCATAAGTTCCTAATGTTTTTGGCAACAAAAACAACTCTAGCGCTTCTTCTAAAGTAATGGTTCCTAGGTTTTGTTCTTTATTTAAACTTGCAAATACTTTTTCTTCGTCTTCTGGAGCTCCAATTTGTGCAATTGGTCCAAATTTACCCAAACGTACCAATACTGTTTTTCCAGTTTCTGGATGTTTTCCTAAAATACGTTCTCCACTTTCTCTCTCTGCATTTTCTTTAACATCTTCTACATTGTCATGAAATTTGGTGTAGAAATCTTTAATCATTTCTGTCCAGTTTTCTGTACCTTCGGAAATGTCATCAAAAGAATTTTCTACTTTGGCAGTAAAACCAAAATCTAAAATATTAGAAAAATTAGCTACTAAAAAATCATTTACAATATTACCAATATCTGTAGGAACCAATTTGTTTTTATCAGAGCCTGTTTTTTCTGACAATAACTCACTTGTAACTTTTCCGTTGGTTAAAATAAACTGCTGATAGTTTCTCTCTACTCCTTCATTTTGACCCTTTTCTACATACCCTCTTCTTTGTACAGTAGAAATTGTTGGGGCATAAGTAGACGGCCTACCAATACCTAATTCTTCTAATTGTTTTACCAAAGAGGCTTCTGTAAAACGATATGGCGGACTCGTAAAACGCTGAGTCGCATTTATAAAGTTGTATACTAAAGACTCATTAACCGTTAAATTTGGCAACATACCTGCTTGCTCTTCTGCCTCATCATCATCGTTTCCTTCTAAATATACTTTTAAGAAACCTTCAAACTTTATCATTTCTCCGTTAGCAGTAAAAATTTTAGAATTTTCAGAATTTTCTATTTTTACATTCGTTCTTTCTAACAATGCATCACTCATTTGAGATGCTAAAGTTCGTTTCCAGATTAAATCATACAATCTTGTTTGATCATACTCAATATCTACAGAATGCATTTTCATGTTGGTCGGTCTAATTGCTTCGTGGGCTTCTTGCGCCCCTTTTGCTTTCGACTTAAAAACACGTTGTTTGCTATATTCTTTTCCGTAATAATTACTAATTTCTTCTTCAGCAGCATTTCTAGCATCTACAGATAAGTTTACACTATCTGTTCTCATATACGTAATTAAACCCGCCTCATATAAACGTTGTGCAACTTGCATGGTTTTACCTACCGGAAACCCTAATTTTCTTGAAGCTTCTTGCTGTAATGTTGAAGTTGTAAAAGGTGCTGCCGGAGATTTTTTAGCTGGTTTTTTTGATAAATCTGCAATATTAAAATCGGCATTTGCACAAGAATTTAAAAAATCTTCTGCTCCTTTTTTGGTTGTAAAGTTCTTTGGTATGGTTGCTTTAAAACTTTTTCCTTCTTTGTTAGAAAACTGTGCAACAACCTTATAATGTGTTTCTGGTGTATAATTAAGTATGCTACGTTCTCTTTCTACAATTAAACGAACGGCTACTGATTGTACTCTACCTGCAGACAAACCTCCTTTAACTTTTCGCCATAATACTGGCGATAATTCATACCCAACAAGTCGATCTAAAACACGACGCGCTTGTTGTGCATTTACCATGTTGTAATCTATATCTCTCGGGTTTTCTACTGCTTTTAGAATAGCATTTTTTGTGATTTCATGAAAAACAATACGCTTAGTATTATCATCTTTTAGCGCCAATTGTTCTTTTAAGTGCCATGCAATAGCTTCTCCTTCTCGATCCTCATCACTAGCCAACCAAACAGTATCTGCTTTTTTAGACAATGATTTTAACTTTTTTACAATTGCTTTTTTATCGTCAGAAACAATATATTTTGCACTAAAATCTCCATCTACATCAATACCTAATTCTTTGGAAGGCAGGTCTGCTATGTGCCCATAACTAGATTCTACCTGAAAATCTTTTCCAAGAAACTTCTCTATGGTTTTTGCTTTTGCTGGTGACTCTACAATTACTAAATTCTTTGCCATGTATGTTTTTTTTACTCCAATTGCACTTTATAACTGTGCCTATTTTGGTTTGCAAAAGTATGTAGTTTTTTTTTATTAAAATTTCTTTAATCAGTTTTTACGTTAATTTTAAGATAATAAACTACTCAACTGTAATTTTTTTCATCATTTTTGTCAGTGAATCACCTCCAATAAACAACTGAAAATCAACAGTTTCTACCTCCCGTTTTCTATTTTCAGTATAAAACTGTAACACCTCTTTATTTATTGTAAAAGAAACTGTTTTTGTTTCACCAGCATTTAATTGTATTTTTTGAAAGCCTTTTAACTCTTTTACAGGTCTTACAATACTTGCCTTTTTACTAAAGTATCTGGTAAAATTTGAGATTCCTTTATAAGAGTAGAATTAACTTTTCTACAATATCTGTTATTAGCATGAAGTGTTCTTATCTGATATTTTAATATTATTCAAATTTTAAATACGAATATTGTAAAAATAACTATTATGAAGAGAGTACTAAAAATAATAAACTTGCTAAAACGGCACCAATAATTGGCCCCAAAACAGGCACCCATGCATAACTCCAATCGCTTGAAACTTTATTTTTAATAGGTAAAAATGCATGCACAATTCTAGGCCCTAAATCTCTTGCAGGATTTATAGCATAACCGGTAGTACCTCCTAAAGACAAACCTATTACCCAAACTAAAATTGCAACAGGTAAGGCTCCTAAAGAACCTAAACCAATAGGTGTTTGATTATTTCCAGAACCATTTAAACTAGCATCTGTAAAATATAAAACTACTAATACTAAAACAAAACAGCCAATAATTTCACTTAGCAAGTTACTTGCATAATTTCTGATTGCAGGCGCTGTACAAAAGACCGCTTTTTTTAACTCGCCATCTGCAGTTGCTTTAAAATGATCTCTGTACAATAACCAAGCAAAGAAAGCGCCCAACATTGCTCCAATAAATTGAGCTACAACATAGCTTGCAACCAAATTCCACTCAAACTTACCAGCTACTGCCAAACCTATTGTTACCGCAGGATTTAAATGTGCACCACTATAAGGCCCTGCTACAGAAACTCCTACAAAAACTGCAAAACCCCATGCTGTAGTAATTACCAACCAACCTAAATCGTTCGATTTTGTTTTTTCTAAGACAACATTGGCTACTACTCCTGCTCCTAAAAGTATTAATAAAAAGGTTCCTAAAACTTCTGCAATAAATGGTGTCATAATTTTATGTATTTGTACTCTAATTGATTATTAAATAGTATTAATATTATTTTTTAAAAGCGATTACGCTACATTTTTGCCCAAAATTCTAAAGCAGCAATTGCTCGATACCATCCTTTTATATTGTTCTCTATTTTTTCTCTTTCTTGTGATGGAATAAACTCTGTATCTATTTGCCAGATTTCTTTAATCTCTTCTTCATCTTTCCAAAATCCAACGGCAAGTCCTGCTAAAAAAGCAGCTCCCATTGCTGTCGTTTCAACAACTTTAGGACGAATAGTCTTTGTATTTAAAACATCTGCCTGAAATTGCATTAATGTATTATTTACAGTTGCACCGCCATCTACACGTAGTTCTTTTATGGTTGTTTTAGCATCTGCTTCCATAGCTTTTAGTATGTCCATCGACTGGTAGGCAATAGCCTCTAAAGTTGCTCTCGCAATATGCGCATCTGTAGCGCCTCTTGTCAATCCAAAAATAGTTCCTTGCGCTTTCTGGTTCCAATGTGGGGCACCTAAACCTGCAAATGAAGGCACAAAATAAACACCTTCAGAATCTGTAACTGAATTTGCCAATACCTCTACATCTTCAGAATTTCTAATAATTTTTAACCCATCTCTAAGCCACTGTACAGCTGCACCTGCAATAAAAACACTACCTTCAAAAGCATAAGTAGTTTTATTGTTGATTTTCCAAGCAACAGTTGTTAGCAAATTATTTGAAGACTTTATAGGTTTATCTCCAATATTCATTAACATAAAGCAACCCGTACCATAGGTGTTTTTCACCATACCTTTCTCTGTACACATTTGCCCAAAGAGTGCTGCTTGTTGGTCTCCAGCAATTCCGGCAATTGGTATGTTACAGTCAAAAAATGTGGACTTAGTATGCCCATATATTTCGCTAGATTGTTTTACTTCTGGCAACATCGATTTAGGTATTGTAAAAAGATCTAACAACTCGTCATCCCAAGACATTGTATTAATATTAAACAATAATGTTCTAGAAGCATTTGTAACATCTGTTATGTGCCGTTGTTTTTTAGAAAAATTCCAAACCAACCAAGAATCTATAGTCCCTAAAATTAAGTCGCCTTTCTCTGCTCGCTCTCTTGCACCTGCTACATTGTCTAAAATCCATTTTACCTTGGTTCCAGAGAAATAAGAATCAACAACCAAACCAGTTTTTTCTGTTATCATTTTAGACTTACCTGCAGCTTTTAACTCGTCACAATAATTAGCTGTTCGTTTATCTTGCCAAACAATAGCGTTATAAACAGGCTCTCCTGTATGTCTGTCCCAAACAACTACAGTTTCTCTTTGATTGGTTATACCTATTGCTGCAATATCTTCCATTTCTAATCCTTTACTTGCAATTGCTTCTGCAGCTACCCCAGCTTGAGTAGACCAAATTTCTACAGCATCATGCTCTACCCAGCCTGGTTTTGGAAAAATTTGAGTAAATTCTTTTTGAGCGATAGATCGTATGCTTCCTTTTTTATCAAAAACGATTGCTCTAGAGCTTGTAGTTCCTTGATCTAATGCTAATATATATTTACTCATAATTTATTATTTTTTAAAGTTTATAATCGAATTTCTTTTAAGGAAATACGCTTTTGAATAAAAAAAGCTATTAATACTTCCCAAAATTATTTGCGTACCAATTCTTATAGTCTGCTTCCAATTCTTTTACAAGTTCTTGATATACAAGCGCTAAATCTTTACGCTCTGCTGAATCTTTTTTGATATTGAATAACTTTAACTCTTTGTTATTTACAATTGGCGCTAAATAATAATAATAATCTGTCGGTTCACTTTTCCAGTGATTTTCTCTCGCATTTGTAAGTTTCCAGTCTCCTTTTTACATCTAACATACATCATTTACAAACTAGCAAACATTAAGTATTTGTGTATAAGAATATGTTTACCTAATCAATAGCAGCAACTAACAATTGTAAACTTAGAACTATTAATGAGTATATGTAAAATACTAAGTTTTAAAATCATTTATTTTCAACTTCACAAGAAACAAATAGAGCTACAAGAACTAGAATTAAATTGTTTTTCACCTTTAAAACATGTTAGATTCTCAAATCTATAAATAATTATCATAAAAACAAGAAATCCTTAATATTTATATCAAACTTTCATCAAATTCTTAATAAAATTGATTTTTGTTTTCTGCCAATATGTCATTAATTTTCAATTTTGGTTGTATATTTGCAATTCATTTTTTTGAATATGGAACATACAGAAAAGGTAATTGACGAAAAAATACAAGGCAAAGCACTTGTAACCGAAAATAAAGCAGAAAACACCAAGAAACTATTTATAGAGAGTTACGGCTGTCAGATGAATATGAACGATAGTGAAATTGTAGCTGCAATTTTAGATAAAAACGGATATAATACAACTCAAATTCTTGAAGAAGCAGATTTGGTGTTGGTGAATACTTGTTCGATCAGAGAAAAAGCAGAAACCTCTGTTCGAAAAAGACTACAAAAATACAATAGGGTAAAAAAAGAATCTAATAAAAATATGAAAGTAGGTGTTTTAGGCTGTATGGCAGAACGCTTAAAAGAAAAATTTTTAGAAGAAGAAAAAATAGTAGACTTAGTTGTAGGCCCAGATGCTTACAAAGATTTACCTAATTTACTAGAAGAAGTGTATGAAGGCAGAGATGCTGTAAATGTAATTTTATCCAAAGAAGAAACCTACGGAGATATTTCTCCTGTGAGATTGAATAGTAATGGCGTTACTGCTTTTGTATCGATAACCAGAGGTTGCGACAATATGTGTACCTTTTGCGTAGTTCCTTTTACCAGAGGTCGAGAACGCAGTAGAGACCCAAAGAGTATTTTAGAGGAAATACAATCTATGGTAGACCAAAATTTTAAAGAAATTACACTTTTAGGTCAAAATGTAGATAGCTTTTTATGGTATGGAGGCGGTTTGAAAAAAGATTTTAAAAAAGCTTCTGAAATGGCACAAGCTACTGCAGTTGGTTTTGCAGAATTACTAGACATGTGTGCTACCAAATTTCCGAAAACACGTTTTCGATTTTCAACGTCTAATCCTCAAGATATGAGTTTAGATGTAATTCATGTAATGGCGAAACACAAAAACATTTGTAAATACTTGCATTTACCAGTACAAAGCGGGAGTAACAATATGTTAAAAGCCATGAACAGACAGCATACCAGAGAAGAATATATGGAGCTGGTAGACAATATCTTTAAAATTATTCCAGAAATGTCACTTTCACAAGATATGATTGTTGGTTTTTGTGGCGAAACAGAGCAAGACCATCAAGATACTTTAGAACTCATGAAGTATGTAAAATATGATTTCGGTTTTATGTTTTCTTATTCTGAAAGACCTGGAACTTTAGCAGGTAATAAAATGGAAGATGATGTGCCTTTTGAAGTTAAAAAAAGACGTTTGCAAGAGGTTATAGATCTACAACAAGAACATGCTTTGTATAGAACACAACAACACTTGGGTAAAGTAGAAGAATTTTTAATTGAGGGTACTTCTAAAAAAAATCCGAACCAATGGAAAGCAAGAAACACCCAAAATACGGTTGCCGTTTTTGACAAAGGAAATTACAAATTAGGAGAATTTGTAATGGTAAAAGTAGAAGATTGTACTTCTGCGACTCTAAAAGGAACTGTTGTTGGTTATTCTGACAACAATTAATATTCAGTAAAGAAGTACAAAGTAAAAAGTTTTATGAGTTATAGTCTTAACAAAAAACTTTAAACTTTTAAAAAAGTATTGAAATGGAAAACTTACAAACTATAAAACAGCGTTTCGGAATTCTTGGCAACGACATTCATTTACATCGTGCTTTAGAAAAAGCCATTCGGGTGGCTCCTACAGACATTTCTGTTTTAGTTACTGGAGAAAGTGGTGTTGGTAAAGAAAATATTCCTAAAATAATACATTCTTTATCACACAGAAAACATGCAAAATATATTGCGGTAAATTGTGGTGCAATTCCAGAAGGAACTATAGATAGCGAGCTTTTTGGTCACGAAAAAGGTTCTTTTACAGGAGCAACACAAGACAGAAAAGGTTATTTTGAAGTTGCAGATGGTGGTACTATTTTTCTAGATGAAGTAGGCGAATTACCTTTAACAACACAAGTTAGGCTATTGCGTGTTTTAGAAAATGGAGAATTCATAAAAGTAGGATCTTCAAAAGTATTAAAAACAAATGTTAGAATTGTAGCTGCAACAAATGTAAACATGCAAACTGCTATAGAAAAAGAACGTTTTAGAGAAGATTTATATTACAGACTTAGTACCGTAGAAATTCATTTGCCTGCACTTAGAGACAGAAATGAAGACATCCATTTATTGTTTAGAAAATTTGCCTCAGACTTTGCGCAAAAATACAGAATGCCGTCTATAAGATTAGATGAGAATGCTATCAACACACTATTAAATTATCGTTTCCCAGGGAATATCCGTCAGCTAAAAAACTTAGCAGAACAAATTTCTGTTATAGAGGAAACCAGAACAATTACCGATGAAAAATTAAAGCAATATTTACCTAATAATTCTGGTAATTTTCCTGCTGTTGTTGGCAGTAAAAAAGAAAACGATTTTTCTACGGAAAGAGATATTATGTATAAAATATTGTTTGATATGCGTAATGATCTTAACGATTTAAAGAAGCTTACTTTAGATTTAATCAAAAATGACAATATAGAAGAAGTTCAAGAAGAACATCAACAACTTATTGAAAAAATTTACGGTGACAACAAAGAGAAAGATCATAAAATAGAAGTTTTAAATTTACCTCAAAACTCATCTACGGAAAAAGAATACGACTTTATTGAAACCATAGAAGAAGACGAATCCTTATCTTTACAAGACAAAGAAATTGAAATGATTAAAAAATCTCTAGAAAAAAACAGCAATAAGCGTAAATTAGCTGCAAAAGAACTTGGGATCTCTGAGAGAACATTATATCGAAAAATAAAACAATACGATTTATAGTTAACAAATAAATTTAATACCAACTAAGGCAACTTTACATTCAATGAAAAAAATATTTTATTTTCTGTCATTTTTAGTAAGCATAACAATTGTTACCGCTTGTGGTGCGTATTCTTTTACTGGCGGTAGTACTGGAGATGCAAAAACAATACAAATAGATTTTTTTCCAAACCAAGCTTCTTTGGTAGAGCCAACTTTAAGTCAGCGTTTTACGCAAGACTTATTAGATTTATTTACAAGACAAACAAATTTAACAACCGTTAGCGCTAACGGAGATTTATATTTTAGCGGAGAAATTACAGGATATAGAATTAATCCTATGAGTGCAACATCGCAACAAACTGCTGCCCAAAACAGATTAACTGTTACCGTAAATGTTAGGTACGCAAATAAATTAATAGAAAAAGACGACTTTGAAAAACAGTTCTCTTTTTACTCAGATTTTGCAGCAGATGCACAATTAAGTGGTAGTGTTTTAGAAGCCGCATTAGATGAAATTTTAGAGAGAATTACACAAGATGTATTTAATGCTTCGGTAGCTAAATGGTAATACTTTACAGAAAATGAAATTAGATACTTTTACCAATACACTTCAAAATTGTACTAGAATAAATCAAGTAGAAACAGTAGAATTAAAAAAAATTATTGAAGAATATCCTTATTTTCAATCTGCAAGAGCACTGTATCTAAAAGGCTTAAAAAACCAAGAAAGCTTTAAATATAATTATGAATTAAAACAAACTGCTGCCTATACAACAGACAGAAGTATTTTGTTTGATTTTATAACTTCAGAAAAATTTAATTCTACAGAAGAAGACATTCATCAGCAAATTTCAGAAAAGATACATAAAGAGCGTAAAGAAGCTAATCCTGTTAAAGAAATTTTTAAATCTACAAAAAAAGCAAGTATTCAAGAAACTACTATTATCGAAGCTAAAAAAGAATTGGAGTTAGGAACTCCGCTTTTATTTTCATCAGAAGAAAATTATTCATTTAGCGAATGGCTTCAACTTTCTAATAAGAAACCTATTGACAGGTCACAAGAAACCAATGTTTCTCAAGAAAAAAAAGAAGCAATTATTACTAAATTTATTGAGAATAATCCAAAAATAAAACCTGTAAACAAAGATAAAATTATAACAACTTCTATTGCTAAAAACGAACAAGACACCTCTCTAATGACCCAAACATTGGCAAAGGTTTATCTAGAACAAAACAAGTATGAAAACGCAATACAAGCTTATAGAATTTTAAGTTTGAAATATCCAGAAAAAAGTGGTTTCTTTGCAGACCAAATTAAAAGAATACAAATTTTACAAAAAAATAAATCATGAGTTACACGGCTTTTTTAATTTTAATTTTGATTGTAGCAATTGCGTTAATCTTAATAGTAATGGTACAAAACCCTAAAGGCGGAGGCTTATCTTCTTCTTTTGGTGGCGGTGGCGCACAATCTTTAGGAGGCGTACAAAACACAAATAATTTTTTAGATAGAACAACTTGGACGTTGGCAATAGCAATGTTTGCATTAATTTTACTATCTAATTTTATTATAGACAGAGGTGCAGACCAAAACTTTAAGTTAGACAATACTTTAGATGGTATTGAGACTACAGTGCCTGCTGAAAACACAACAAACACAAACGATAGTTTACAATAACTATTTTTTAAATAATATAAAATGCCAACGTAAATGACACGTTGGCATTTTTTTTTTGAATAATGATTGACAAACAAATCAATCAAAGAAAAAATGTCAGTTTTTATGCATTGGCATAATTTCTGACTAATTTGATTTAAAATATTTTAATTATTAAAAATTTATATAAAATGGGCGTAAACATTAAACCTTTAGCAGACAGAGTTCTTGTAGAACCTGCACCAGCAGAAACAAAAACAGCATCTGGTCTAATTATACCAGACAATGCAAAAGAAAAGCCACAACAAGGTACAGTAGTTGCCGTTGGAAACGGTAAAGTAGACGAGCCTTTAACTGTGAAAATTGGAGATACCGTATTGTATAGTAAGTATGGCGGAACAGATCTAAAACTAGAAGGAAAAGATTACTTAATGATGAGAGAATCTGATATTTTAGCGATTATTTAATAAAGCTTTAAGCACTATAAATTAATTAAAAAACGCCAAAAGTGAAATACTAATGGCATAAAACTTATTTAAAATGGCAAAAGACATAAAATTTGATATAGAAGCTAGAGACGGATTAAAACGTGGAGTTGACGCTTTAGCAAATGCAGTAAAAGTAACCTTAGGACCAAAAGGTAGAAATGTAATTATTTCTAAATCTTTTGGAGCTCCAACAGTAACCAAAGATGGTGTTTCTGTAGCAAAAGAAGTAGAGCTAGAGAATGAACTAGAAAACATGGGTGCTCAAATGGTAAAAGAAGTTGCTTCTAAAACCAATGACTTAGCTGGAGATGGAACAACAACTGCTACTGTTTTAGCACAAGCAATTGTAAAAGAAGGCTTAAAAAATGTTGCTGCAGGTGCAAATCCAATGGATCTGAAACGTGGTATTGATAAAGCAGTAACTGCAATTGTTACAGATTTAGAAAAACAAGCTAAAAAAGTTGGAAACTCTTCAGATAAGATAAAACAAGTAGCTGCAATTTCTGCAAATAATGACGATGTTATTGGCGATTTAATAGCAACCGCTTTTACTAAAGTTGGTAAAGAAGGTGTTATTACTGTTGAAGAAGCTAAAGGAATGGAAACTTATGTTGATGTTGTAGAAGGAATGCAATTTGACAGAGGATACTTATCTCCTTATTTTGTTACCGATGCAGATAAAATGATTGCAGATTTAGAAAATCCGTATGTTTTATTATTCGATAAAAAAATCTCTAACCTACAAGAAATTCTTCCAATTTTAGAACCTGTTTCACAATCTGGAAGACCTTTATTGATTATTGCAGAAGATGTAGACGGACAAGCATTGGCAACCTTAGTTGTAAATAAATTACGTGGTGGTCTTAAAATTGCAGCTGTAAAAGCACCTGGTTTTGGAGACCGTAGAAAAGCAATGTTAGAAGATATTGCCATCTTAACTGGTGGAACTGTAATTAGCGAAGAAAGAGGTTTCTCTCTAGAAAATGCAACATTAGACTTGTTAGGAACTGCAGAAGGAATAACAATAGACAAAGACAATACTACAATTGTAAATGGCGCTGGAGATGCAGCTGCTATAAAAGCAAGAGTAAATCAGATAAAAGCACAAATAGAAACCACTACATCAGATTACGATAAAGAAAAACTACAAGAGCGTTTGGCTAAATTGGCTGGTGGTGTGGCTGTACTTTATGTTGGTGCTGCTTCTGAAGTAGAAATGAAAGAGAAAAAAGACAGAGTAGATGACGCTTTGCATGCAACAAGAGCTGCTGTAGAAGAAGGTATTGTTGCTGGTGGTGGTGTTGCATTAGTTAGAGCTAAAAAAGTTTTAGAGAAAATTACAACAGATAATTTAGATGAAACTACCGGGGTACAAATTGTAAATAAAGCCATTGAAGCTCCTTTAAGAACAATTGTTGAAAATGCTGGCGGAGAAGGTTCTGTGGTAATTAACAAAGTGTTAGAAGGTAAAAAAGATTTTGGTTATGATGCTAAATCTGACAAATATGTAGACATGTTAGATGCCGGAATTATAGACCCTAAAAAAGTAACACGTGTTGCTTTAGAAAATGCCGCATCTGTTGCAGGTATGATCTTAACTACAGAATGTGCTTTGATAGACATTAAAGAAGATGCTCCTGCAGGCGGAATGCCTCCTATGGGTGGCGGAATGCCAGGAATGATGTAAACCAGAAGTACTGGTAAGTAATTATCTCTCTTTTATGAATAGATAGTTATTTAAAACATCTAGGTTATTTCTACTTTATAGAGAAACATTGATAAAAAAATCCGTTAGAAATAATTCTAACGGATTTTTATTTGAAAGCAACTTAAGGATTATTTTTCTTGTTTTGTAAAACCTCCATCATGCTCTAAAACAATTTCACTGTCTCTGTACTTACAACATGGGTGCACAGATTCATAAGCCTCTTTTGCTGAAACCAATTTTCTGCCTTTTTCTAGCAAAATATCATGTCCTATAGCTAAAATATTTTTTTGTACAGCTGCTACTGCTGTCTTTCGCTCGTCTAAAATTAAATTTAGTTGATGTGTTTTTACATCCCAAATAGCAAACTTTACTCCTTTGGTTTTTAAAGAAGCTGTTTCTATTCGTTTTTTACACATCCCACAAATACCATCTACCGTAAGTGTAATTTTGGCGTTTTTATTTTTTTTAATTTCTTTTTTTTCTTGTGCTTGAAAAGAAAAGCCAATCAAACACAAACTGAATACTACTATTATTTTTTTCATTTTTATTAATTATAATTTGTTAAACTTTTATGTAGCTTATTTTATTTTAAATCTTAAACCTGCATAGATAGCGCGTCCAAAAATTGGCGAATACACAATTGTGGTATCAAAATTTACACCAAAAGGATCATCACTTGCTAAAATAGGATTTTTTTGTTGCACATTGGTCAAGTTTTCTCCACCAACATACACTTCAAATTTATCAGAAAACACTCTTGTTACTTGCATGTTTATCAAACTAAAAGGATCAGAAAATGCTGGTAATTGATATTGAACAGGATTAGAAACTGTTCTTGGTAATCGTTGTTTGCCAATGTTGTTGTAGGTGGCATCAAACTTCCATTGCGCGCCATTTTCTTTTACTGCTGTTTCATAAGAAACATTTGCAAAAACTCTATTTCTAGGCTGTAATGGCTTTTGTAAACTCCCACTTTTATAATCAGTAAACACATTAAAATATTTGTAAGCAGCTCTAAAATCGAAACCCTTTGCCAAATTATAATTCAATTCTACCTGAAAACTATCTGCAATACTACGACCCTTTAAATCGTAAAAAGAAATTTCTTGTGGATTTTCCCAATCTACTACCACCTGATTTGTAAAATCTGTTCTGTAATAATCAAAAGTAAAATCTCCTTTTTTAGCAAATAAAGTGAACTTTTGTAAATACGAAACTCCGTAATTCCAAGCAATCTCTGGGTTTAAACCATATATAGCCCCACCTACATTGTCTATATGTATTTGCCTAGAACTTGCAAATAATTGCTGATTTTCTGCAAAAATACTGGCGCTTCTCTTACCTCTTCCTGCAGAAGCTCTAAAAACACCATTTTGCCAAGGAGCATATCTTAAATGCAATCTAGGAGTAATAAAAGTACCTAATAAATTGTGCGTATCTACTCTAAGACCAGCAGTTAAACTAAAATCGTCTAGATTATCAAAAGCATATTCAAAAAAAGCACCTACCGAAGTTTCTTTTCTATTAAAATCTGTTCTATTTACCAACTCTACAAAACGATCATAGGTATAACTAATACCTGTTTTAAACTTATTTCTAGTATCGCCAATAATAGAATTGAAAAGTAAATTAGAATAAAAGCTTTCTTGCTGAATGTCATAGTTATTTACCCCAAAATAAGAATCTTGTTCATGGTTGCTGTAAGCAAGCTGAACACCAAAAGTTTGGTATGGTAATTCTGGAAAAACATACCCTAACTTTGCAGAAGTTTCAAATCGTTTGGTTTGTATTTCACTCCCCCAAATTTCGCTTCCATTTAATGTAGTGTTTGGATATACTCTATCTTTTTCTGGATTAAAGTTAAGATTACCTGTCTGTTTAGTATCTGATAAAAAACGCGCATTCAAAAAACCAATCCAACCTTTTTGAGCATCGGTATATTGCCAACGGTTCATAACATTTATCTGATTTGCCAGCGGTGCATCTAAAAAACCATCCTTATTATTGTCAAATTTTTCACCTCTGTAATTCCCATGAATATACAAACCAGACTGCCATTTGTCTGATATTTTTTCATTAAAATGGGTATTGACCTCTAGTCTACCATTTAAAGAACTATAGGCATTTAAAAAGAATTTGTTATCAGAAAAAGGCTTTACCAGTTCTGCATTTATTTGTCCAGAAATACTCTCGAAACCATTTACAACAGAACCTGCACCTTTTGTAATTTGAATGCTTTCTACCCAAGTACCTGGTGTAAACGTAAGCCCGAAGGCTTGAGCCGCTCCTCTTATAGAGGGCACATTTTCTTGTGTAATTAACAAATACGGACTCTTTAAACCCAACATTTGTATTTGTCTGGTTCCTGTTAAAGCATCCGAAAAACTAACATCTATAGACGGATTGGTTTCAAAACTTTCTGCAAGGTTGCAACAAGCAGCTTTTAACAACTCATCATTATTTACTGTAAACATATTTGCAGTTGCAAATAATGATTTTTGTACTGCCTTTCTTTTTGTTTGAATTGTAATTTCCTCTAAATTACTTTCTGGCGTAATAAAATGATGTATTGGCTTTAAATTGGTAATTGTAAGCGTATCTGTTTTGTAACCAAGATAACTAATTACTAACTTTTTGTATTCTTTTTTATAAGGAATGGTAAACCATCCTTTTTCATTGGTAACAGCACCTACATTTGTATTTAACCAGTTTACAGTTGCGCCATTAACACCTAAATTATCTTTGGGATTTTGTTTGTCCATTATCATTCCCTTTAACTCATTTTGAGCATAAAAAGACGTGGATAAAAGCAGTAAGAAACTACTTATAAAAAATATTTTCATTGATTTTTATTTGAAATTTGAGATTCGTTTTTTTTAAATTCCGATTGTAGGGAATTAAAAGCTCAAAGGAATTACAACAACAAGAGTTGATATAAAATCTTTGTATTCAAAAATCAAATTAAAAATACTTGGAATAAAACCTGATAATTTTTGGGTATTTCAGGTGGATGTAATTCTTTGCAAACAGTTTTCTTAGTTTCTTTAGGAAGAAATAAATCGTTGTAAGAAACTAAGAATGAAGTTAAAAATTGTTGTTTTAAAAGATCAAAATCGTCTGTAGAAGCATGCTGCAATTCATCTTGACCTTCTATTTTTTGCAATTCGTCTTTGCAACAATTCTTCTTTTTCTTTACAGCAGTTTGTTCCATTTGCATACCACAATCAGCTGCATTGCCTGTAAAAGAAACATCCATAAGAAAATCTCCACAATAATGACTTTCTACCGTAAAAGAAAAGGTAGAAAACAACACTAATAGTGTTAGTAAAACAGTCGTTATTTTAAGAAATAGTTGTTTCATTACAAGTGCAAATTTACAAAATGTAACACAAAAAAATTGTTAAATTACTTGTTACTTAATTTTTGAAAGTAAAATGCTGGTAATAGAATTAATAAAAATAGTGGGTGAATGATAAACCTACGAATGTAAAACGGTAATAAATAACCACTTTCAAATTGATCTTTTAAAAGAAATGCAAAGGTTGTAATAAGCATCACAAAAGCAATTGCATAAAAACAAACTGTAACCTTTACATAGTCTTTACGCAGAAAAAGTAACCAGATAATTGCAATGCTTATAATAGAATTTAAAAAATACCTGAAGCACATATCTTTTATTAAACGTAAACTATCTATTTCTGGAATATTACCATACAAATAATCATTTTTAAAATAAAAAATTAAAGGATCGTAAAATAATTCTTTAGAAAAACCTCTTATCAAAAATAAGAAAGCTATTAAAAGGAACACTATTTTTAGGTATTTGTTCATTTTTTGTAGTTTGAAAATTTTTCTACCCAAAGTACCCAAAGCATAAACACAGCACCATAAATAATAGCAGGAAAAACAATACTATGCAACAAATCTTGCTGTTGTGGATATTTATAAATAAGAACTGTTAAAATTGCAATCCTAATAATATTAATAATGTAAATAAATACACTTCCTAAAACCGAAAAAACAACAGTCGCTTTTAAACTGCCTGTAAAAGCAATGATAAATGCAACAAATAAAATAATCATACTAATAGAGTTACACCCTTCTATTACTCTAGCAGTAAATCTATTATTAAGTATAAGTTTTACAGACAGCTCTTCTTCATGTTGTTCTGCAACAGCATTATAACCAAAAAAATCTAACAAACTAACGGTTTGGCTAGCTACTAAAGCAGTAATTGGTGCCGTTTTAAAAGTAGGTTGTTTTTGTTGCGTTTTTTGTAAATAACCATTATAAACGGTTACCAATAAAAAGTAAGTCACAAAAAATTTTACTAAAAAAAGGATTACATTTTTATTCTTTCGCATATAAATTTAAATTAATTTTGCACTTTATTGCCTAACGAATATACAAAAATGAAGATAGATTTATTAAAAAATAAGATTGATATAATTTTAGCATCAAAAGAAACCAAAGAAAACAAACTACAAGCTATTTGTGATATGTTAGAGAAAGAAGTTTCTTACTATGATTGGGTTGGTTTTTATTTTAAAAACGGAGATAAAGAAGAGTTGAAATTAGCGCAATATACTGGTGAAGAAACCGAGCACACGATCATCCCTTTCGGAAAAGGAATTTGTGGCCAAGTGGCTGTTAGTAACCAAAATTTTGTGGTACAAGACGTTTCTGAGCAAGACAATTATATTTCTTGCGGATGGAAGGTGAAATCTGAAATTGTAATTCCTATTTTTATTGAAGGAGAAAATATAGGACAGATAGACATTGACTCTCATACTGCCAATATTTTTACGCCGTTAGATGAGCAACTTTTAGAATATGTTTGTAAAGAAGTGGTAACAATTTTAAATTAAAACATGTAATTGTTAACTAAAAGCTCTTTTTGTTATTATCTTTTATTGCCTTAGAAGTTTGCTTTCTCTAAATTTGCTTGCTTAACAACACAACACAAATGAGCACTTCAAAAACAATAAAATCCGCATTAATTTCGGTATTTCACAAAGATGGTTTAGCACCAATCGTAAAAAAACTTAACGAATTAAACGTAACTATTTACTCTACCGGAGGCACCGAAAAATTTATTAAAGAATTAGGTATTGACGTAGTTCCTGTAGACGAAGTTACCTCTTACCCATCTATACTTGGCGGAAGAGTAAAAACATTGCATCCTAAAGTTTTTGGAGGTATTTTAAACAGACAAGACAACGCAAGTGATATTGCTGAATTGGCAGAATATAACATTCCGCAAATAGATTTGGTAATTGTAGACTTATATCCGTTTGAAAAAACAGTAGCTTCTGGTGCGCCAGAACAAGATATTGTAGAAAAAATTGACATTGGTGGGATTTCTTTAATTAGAGCATCAGCAAAAAACTTTAAAGACACTTTTACAGTTTCTTCTATGGATCAATATGATGATTTCTTAGAAATTTTATCCGCTAACAAAGGCACAACTTCTATCGAACAAAGAAAGAAATTTGCTGCTAAATCTTTTAATATTTCTTCTCACTACGACACTGCAATTTTTAACTATTTTAATGCTGATGAAACGCCTGCTTTAAAAGTTAGCGAAACCAAAGCACAAGTGTTGCGTTACGGAGAAAACCCTCATCAAAAAGGATATTTCTTTGGAGATTTAGAAGCAATGTTTGATAAATTACACGGTAAAGAATTAAGCTACAACAACTTACTAGATGTAGATGCTGCTGTAAATTTAATAGAAGAATTTAAAGGAGAAGCGCCAACTTTTGCAATTTTAAAGCACAACAATGCTTGTGGTTTTGCACAAAGAGAAAGCATACACCAAGCATATGTAGATGCTTTGGCAGGAGATCCTGTATCTGCTTTTGGTGGTATTTTAATAGCAAATACAGAAATTGATGCTGCTACTGCAACAGAAATTCACAAGTTGTTTTGCGAAGTTGTTATTGCTCCAAGTTTTTCAGACGAAGCTTTGGCTATTTTAAAAGGAAAAAAGAACCGAATTATTTTAATTCAAAAACAAGTTGCTTTACCAACAACAACTATTAGAACTTGTTTAAATGGTAATTTGGTACAAGACAAAGATAATATTACAGATAGCTTAGCAGATTTAAGTTATGCAACAAATAGCAAACCTTCTGAAGCAGAATTAGAAGATTTATTATTTGCCTCTAAGTTATGTAAAAACACCAAATCGAACACAATTATTCTTGTAAAAAACAAGCAATTGTTAGCTGGTGGAACAGGCCAAACAAGTAGAGTTGATGCGCTAAACCAAGCCATAGAAAAAGCAACATCTTTTAAATTTGATTTGCTAGGTAGTGTTATGGCAAGTGATGCTTTCTTCCCATTTCCGGACTGTGTAGAAATTGCAGACAAAGCAGGTATTAAAAGCGTAATTCAGCCAGGAGGTTCTATCAAAGATCAATTAAGTATTGATTATTGCAACGCTCATAATATATCTATGGTAATGACTGGCACAAGACATTTTAAACATTAATTATTTATAGCGTATTTACAATCAGAATTTTAGTAGATTTGTAACAAGACAGTTAAAATAATACAACAAAAATATTTTTATGGGTTTTTTTGATTTTATGACGGAAGATATTGCGATCGATTTAGGAACCGCAAATACGTTGATAATTCACAATGGAAAAGTGGTTATTGATAGTCCTTCTATTGTTGCTAGAAACAGAATTTCTGGACAAATTATAGCAATAGGTAAAGAGGCCAATTTGATGCAAGGAAAAACGCATGAAAACATCAAAACAATTCGCCCTTTAAAAGACGGTGTAATTGCAGATTTTGAGGCTTCTGAGCAAATGATTAAAGAGTTTGTAAAACAAATTCCATCCATAAAAAAGAAATTATTTCCACCTGCATTAAGAATGGTTATTTGTATCCCTTCGGGAATTACAGAAGTAGAAAAACGTGCTGTACGTGACTCTGCTAAACATATGAATGCAAAAGAAATTTATTTAATATACGAACCAATGGCAGCAGCAATTGGTGTGGGTATAGATATTATGGAACCGAAAGGAAACATGATTATAGATATAGGTGGTGGTACTACAGAAATAGCCGTAATTGCACTTGCAGGGATTGTTTGTGATCAATCTGTAAAGGTTGCTGGAGATTTATTTACCAATGACATTATGTACTACATGCGTACACAACACAACCTACATGTTGGAGAAACTACCGCAGAAAAAATTAAAATTACCATTGGTGCTGCCACAGAAGATTTAGAAACACCACCAGATGAAATGCTTGTTCAGGGTAGAGATTTATTAAGCGGAAAACCAAAACAGGTACAAGTATCATACAGAGAAATTGCCAAAGCATTAGACAAATCTATTCTAAGAATAGAAGATGCTGTAATGGAAACTTTATCAAAAACACCACCAGAATTAGCGGCAGACATATATAATACTGGTATTTATTTAGCAGGTGGTGGCTCTATGTTAAGAGGTTTAGACAAGCGTTTGTCTAGAAAAACAGACTTGCCTGTTTATGTTGCAGAAGACCCTTTAAGAGCTGTTGTAAGAGGAACAGGGATTGCCCTAAAAGAATTAAAAAAATACAAAAGCGTTTTAATGAAATAGATGCAACTAACAGATAACAATGCAGCAAATTATTTATTTTTTTCAGAAGTTTAGGTATTTTCTGTTTTTTTTATTTTTAGAGTTTATTGCTCTTACATTTATATTTAATAATCTTAATTTTCATAAAAGCAAACTTGTTAACTCTACAAACACATTAACGGGTGGTTTGTTTGAAACGCTTAACAATTCTGCAAATTACTTTGACCTAAAATCAAAAAACCTCTCTTTATCAGAAGAAAATACTCGATTAAGAAACCTGTTAGCTAAAAAAAGCACGAATTCTACAATAGAAGATTCTGTAATAACAGATACCACCAGCTACAATCAAAAATATGCCTACACAAATGCTAAGGTTATAAATAACAACTACACAAAAGCGTTTAATTTTTTAACTATAAATAAAGGGGCAAATCAAAATATTTCAAAAGAAATGGCCGTTATTAATAGCAAAGGAATTGTTGGTATAACAGAACACGTTGGAAATAAATATACTCGTGTACAATCTATTCTTAACAAAAAAAGTAAAATTAACGCTCGTCTAAAAAATACTGGATATTTTGGTACTTTAAGCTGGAATGGTGAAAACTATAAAAATGTTCAACTCTCAGACATCCCTAGGCAAGCTCCCTTAAATATTGGAGATACTATTGAAACTGGTGGAAAATCAACTATTTTCCCTGAAGGAGTTTTAATTGGCGCTGTAACAAATGTTGGAGAAAAAAACACCATTAATAACACCATAGAAGTAACATTATTTAATGATATGAGCAATCTTAACTATGTAAATGTTATTAAAAACTTTGATAAAATTGAAATACAACAAATAGAAAATAATATCGATGAATAAAACGATTAACCTCATATTTATTTTTATTTCTCTTTTACTTCTTCAGGTATTTGTATTAAATAACATCAATTTTCTGAACACAATTAATCCTTATTTATACATTGCCTTTGTGTTTATTTATCCTTTAAAAGAAAATAGATTTCCTTTTTTATTTTTTAACTTTTTACTAGGGTTATGTATAGATTCTTTTTCTGATTCTGGCGGTATACATGCTTTTTCCACTTTATTTATAGCATATTTTAGAGTCTCTTTTGTGAAAATTTTTTTCAAAAAAATTCCTGCAGACTTTTCTTTTTTCAATTTAAAATCTGAACCATTTGGCAAGGTCTTTAATTATGTGGTTACTTTAACAGTCATTCATCATTTTATTTATTTTTGTTTTGCTAACTTTAGTTTTCAAAACCTATCAATGGTATTCCTAAATACTTTGTATACAACTATCTTTACAGTAATACTTTATTTTATAGGAACTACTATTTTTAATAAAAGTCAATAATGAAAAGAAGGTATTTACTCTATTTTTTTATTACCGCAATGGGGTTAATTTACATTGTTAGGCTTTTTCAATTGCAAGTAATTAAAGGCAGCAATTACGACCCCATACATAACTCTGCTGTAAAAATAGAATACGATTACCCAGAAAGAGGTTATGTGTACGACAGAAACAACAAACTACTTGTTGCGAATCAATTATCTTATGATGTAATGATTCAACCCAATCAAGTAAGGCCATTAGATACCCTAGAATTTTGCAACTTACTTAAAATTGATAAAGAAAATTTTCTTAAAAGGTTTCGAAGAGCAGAAAATTATGCAACCTACTTACCTTCTGTATTTTTAAAACAATTGGCAAAAGAAGACTTTGCATTCTTACAAGAAAAACTTCATAAATACGCTGGTTTTTTTATTCAAAAAAGAGTTATTAGAGAATATCCTGTAAGTGCTGCTGCAAATGTTTTAGGCTATATAAGTGAAGTAAATGAGGCACTTGCTAAAGAAAACAAGTATTATCAAGCAGGTGAATTGGTAGGAAAAGATGGTATCGAAAGACAATATGAAGATTACTTAAGAGGTATTAAAGGAAAAAAATACCTTCAAAGAAACAACCTCAACAAGGTTACTGGCGCCTATCTAGATGGTAAATACGATACGTTACCAGAAAACGGAAAAGATTTAACGTTAACATTAGATATCGAATTACAAGCGTATGCACAAACGTTAATGAATGGTAAAAGAGGCGGTATTGTTGCGTTAGAACCAGAAACCGGAGAAATACTAGCTTTAGTTACAGCACCTTCTTACGACCCAAATATGTTGGTAGGAAGAAAAAGATCTAAAAATTCTATTCTTCTGTTTAACGATACCATTAGCAAACCTTCTTACGATAGAGGCCTATTAGCTGCATACGCACCTGGATCTCCTTTTAAAATGATGAATGCTTTAATTGGTCTTGAGGAAAATGTAATTAACCATAAAACAACTTTTAGATGTTATAACGGTTATAGATATGGTAAAAAAGAGAGTGATTTTATGGGATGCCATTGTGGTGTATTTGGCAAGCCAATTAACCTAAAAACAGCCATTGCTAAGTCTTGTAACAGTTATTTTTCTAACACCTACAAAAGAATTGTAGAAAAAAACAACAATCCGTCAGAAGGGTTAGACTCTTGGCATCGTCATGTTAGTAGTTTTGGTTTAGGAGATTATCTTGGGTACGACTTACCTGCCGGAAGCCCAGGATTGATACCTGATGGTAAATATTACGACAAAAGATACAAATATGCCTGGAATGGCTCTACAAATATTTCGAATGCAATCGGACAAGGAGAAATTTTAACAACTCCTATTCAATTGGCAAATTTTACAGCAGCAATTGCTAATAAAGGCTACTTTTTTACTCCTCATATCTTAAAAAAAGTAAACAAAAAACCAATACAAGACCCGAAATATACAATTGCAAAAAAAACAACTATCAATCAAAAACATTTTACCCCTGTTATAGAAGCAATGCATGAAGTTTTTAAAAGCGGAACAGGTAAATACAACCAAGTAAAAGGGATTGAAATTTGTGGAAAAACAGGGACTGCTGAAAATTTTACAAGAATTAACGGTACCAAAATACAGCTACCAGATCATTCAATTTTAGTAGCTTTTGCGCCTAAAAAAAATCCTAAAATAGCATTGGCTATTTTTGTTGAAAACGGAGGTTATGGTTCTACCATTGCAGCACCTGTAACTAGCTTAATTATCGAAAAATATTTAACTGGACAAATATCAAAAGAAAATAAATATAGAGAAAAAAGAATGTTATCATTAAGTTTAACAGACATTTACGATAAACTTCACCAAAAACCAGAAGAAATTGCGTCAGGAACGAAATAACATCTTTGCAGAAATCGATTGGATTTTAGTTGGTCTTTTTATTGCTTTAGTTGGCTTTGGATGGATGAATATTTATGCGGCATCTAAAAATGAAGAAAACACACAAATACTAGATTTTACAACCAAGTATGGAAAACAAATTATCTGGATAGCACTTAGCTTACCAATGATTATAATTATTCTGTTTTTTAACGCAAAGTTTTATGAACGCTTTTCTGGTATTTTCTATTTGCTGTCATTGCTCATACTAATTTTATTGTTTCCGCTGGGTAAAGAAATAAATGGTGCAAAATCTTGGTTTAATTTTGGTTTTATGGGACTACAACCCTCAGAATTTGCAAAAGCATTTACAGCATTGGCTGTTGCAAAACTATTAAGTGACCGACAATATAATTTAGGCTTGGTTAAAAATCAAATTAAAGCTTTTATCATCATTTTTACCCCTGCATTTTTAATTATTATGCAACCAGATGCTGGTTCTGCAATAATTTATTTGTCGTTCTTCTTTGTTTTAAACAGAGAAGGATTAACGTTAAACTATATTTTATTCGGATTTATAACGCTACTTATTTTTATTTTAATTATTCTTTTTGGGCACCTAACCATACTTACAACATTACTAAGCTTACTAACAATAGGTGTTGTATATGCAATTTACAAAGGCGGAAAAATATTTTTTAGATTTAACTGGTACAAGATTTTAGGGCTGTATGCTATCATTTTTCTTTTTACTTTAGGAACAGAGTATGTTTATAATGATATTTTTAAACAACACCAAAGAGATCGTTTTGAAGTGTTATTAGGCTTAAAAATAGACAAGTCTAATATTGGGTACAACTCGTATCAATCAGAATTAACCATTAGTTCCGGCGGAATAAGTGGTAAAGGTTTTTTACAGGGAGATTTAACTCAAGGAGATTTTGTACCAGAACAACATACCGATTATATTTTTAGTACCATCGGAGAAGAATGGGGTTTTTTAGGAAGCACACTTGTTATTATTCTTTTTCTTCTACTTCTGTACCGAATTATTTATCTAGCAGAAAGCCATACTAATAAATTCGGACGAATCTATGGTTACGGTGTTGCATCCATATTATTTTTTCATATTGCGATAAATATAGGAATGGTAATCGGCTTAATGCCAACAATTGGTATTCCACTACCATTTTTTAGTTATGGAGGCTCTTCTCTTTGGGGTTTTACTATTTTACTTTTTATCTTTATTCGTCTTGACGCTCATAAAGATTATGATTGGTAAAATATTTTAACCAAATTAAAAACTACTTACCTAATAACATTTTTTCTGTTGCTACGGTTCTAAAACCAATATGATCTGAGCTAGAACTTGGCTCCATGCCCATTTTTGCAGAAATTCTAAAACTTGCACAATAAGAGGCATGACATAAAAAAGAGCCACCTTTCATTACATATTCTAATTGATAAGGATTTGCTGGTGAAAATGATTTTTCTGCTCCAGTAGGGTTGTTTAAAACCTCATTAGGCGTTAACGAACTGTAATACTTAACATTAAAAAGATCAGAAGTAATTTCCCAAACATTACCTGCCAAATCATAAATCCCAATATTATTTGCAGGGTATGATTTTATTGGAGAAATATATTCAAAACCATCTTCAGATACATTTACCGTAGGAAATTGACCTTGCCAAGTATTGGCATTCGCATTTAATTTTTCGGGGTTATTACCCCAAGAAAAAATATTATTTGTTTGATTGCCTTGCGCAGCAGACTCCCACTCTGCCTCTGTAGGCAATCTTCTATTTGCCCATTTACAATATGCTAAAGCATCTGCAAAACTTACATGCACAACTGGGTAGTTGTCTTTGCCATCTATAGAACTACCGGGGCCTTCTGGCTGTCTCCAATTGGCACCAATTTTCCATGTCCACCATTGTTGATAGTTATCCATAGAAACTATTTTACCGGCATTTTTATTAAAAATTAAACTTCCAGGTTGCAAAATAGAATCTGCAGGTTTCGGGGTATTGGCTGGTAAATCTTTTTTAATCTCATCCCAGTCTATCGGCTTTTCTGCTGTTGTTACATAATTTGTAGCAGCTACAAAAGCTTTAAATTTTTTGTTAGTCACTTCTGTTGCATCTATGTAAAAACCATCAACATATACTTCATGTGCTGGTTTTTCTCGCATCATCGCATAAGAATCGCTTTGTTTAGCGCCCATTAAAAAAGTTTTAGAAGGTACCCAAACCATTCCTTTTGGAGTCTGGACAGATGAATTAATTTCTGATTGTATATTTTTATTTTTTTTACTATCTGTACAAGAAAGCAATAAAAATAGGCCTAAATACGCTAGGTTTCTATAAGTAAATATCATGATGTCTTTTTATCAAAACAAATATAAATATTCTTTTTTTTGTTTGTGATGATCACAACATAAACATTAACAAAATATTATTGTTTAACAAATAACCAAATAACCTAAACATTTTGTATCTTTGTATTAAAATTCTAATCATATGGCTCGCAAAAAAAACATTACTAAAGACAATTTGATTTCATGGTATATGGAATTTGTTTTAGAAAACAATCATCAACCGAAAACAATATTCAGTTTTGCAAAAGAAAACAACTTCGACGAAGCAGAGTTTTATAAATTTTATGGCTCTTTTGAAGCAATAGAAGCATCTATCTTTTCAGAGTTTTTTAATCATACACTTCACATATTAGAAAAAAGTGAAGACTACGCAGACTATGACTCTAGAAATAAATTATTAAGTTTCTACTTTACATTTTTCGAAATTTTAACTGCAAACAGAAGCTATGTTGTTTATGCTCTAGAAAAAGCCAAAAAAGATATTAAGAAGCTTAAAACATTACAGTCTTTAAAAACAGTATTTACAAAGTATATAGAAGCTTTAAATATTGAAAGAATTGAGTTAAAGCAAGAAACTTTAGAAAAGATACAAAACACCTCTATCAAAGAGACTTCTTGGGTTCATTTAATGATAACACTTAAATTTTGGTTAGACGACACCTCTTCTTCTTTTGAGAAAACAGACATTTTTATAGAAAAATCAATCAATGCACGTTTTGATCTTATGGATATAAAACCATTGAAAAGCATTATTGATTTTGGTAAATTTATTTTAAAAGAGAAAGTAAATTTTAATTAAAATAAATTTTACAACAAAACAGCATGAAAACGATAGACTCTATACCTACATCAAAAATACAACGCGCCTCTAAACTAGTTTCTACTGGTGCTAAAATTGGGGTAAATTACCTAAAATATTATGGTGATAAAATTACCAAAACAGAAGATGAAGCAAAAGCCAGGTTAAATGAAAATAATGCCGAAGACATTTACGATGGTTTAAAGCAATTAAAAGGAAGCGCACTTAAAGTTGCTCAAATGCTAAGTATGGAAAAAAGTATTTTACCTGCTGCATATGTAGAAAAATTTTCGCTTTCACAATTCTCGGTTCCACCACTTTCTCCGGCATTGGTCTCTAAAACTTTTAAAAATTATTTTGGAAAAAATCCAAATGAAATTTATGACAAGTTTGATTTAGTTTCTGTAAATGCTGCAAGTATAGGTCAAGTTCACAAAGCCGAAAAAAATGGAAAAAAACTAGCTGTTAAAATACAGTACCCAGGTGTTGCACAAAGTATTGCTTCAGATCTATCATTGGTAAAGCCAATTGCTGTTAAAATGTTTAATATTAGAGGCAAAGATTCTGATAAATACTTTAAAGAAGTAGAAAACAAATTAGTAGAAGAAACCAATTATGTGCTAGAAGTTGAACAAAGCAAAGCAATTGTTGCAGCTTGTAAACACATCCCGAATTTAAACTTTCCGAATTATTATCCTGAATTGTCTTCTGATAGAATTATAACTATGGATTGGATGCAGGGTGTGCATCTTTCTGAATTTAGTACAGACAATCAAGAGGTATCAAATAAATTAGGGCAAGCACTTTGGGATTTTTACATGTTTCAGATTCACAATCTAAAAAAGGTACATGCGGATCCACATCCTGGAAATTTTTTAATTTCTCCTGAAAACGAATTAATCGTCATCGATTTTGGTTGTATGAAAACAATTCCTATGGATTTTTATGTTCCGTATTTTGAATTGGCAAAACCAGAAAACATAGAAAATCCAGTGTATTTTGAGGAAAAATTATTTGAACTAGAAATTTTAAGAAAAGACGATTCTAAAGAAGAATTAGATTTTTTTAGAGCTATGTTTCACGAAATGCTGAGTTTGTTTACACAACCATTTCATCAAGAAGTTTTCGATTTTTCTGACGAAGTTTTCTTCGGAAAAATATCAGACCTTGGTCAAAAATATGCCAAAAGCACAGAGTTAAAAAACATGAATGGCAATAGAGGCTCTAAGCATTTTATTTACATTAACAGAACCTTTTTTGGCTTGTATAACTTAATGCATGATCTAAAGGCAAAAGATGTAAAAATCAACAATTTTAAATCTCTATAATGGCATTTTTCAACAGAAAAGATATAGACAGTTTAGACAAAATCTATAAAATTAATTTAATTAATAGCTGCTCTGGTTTTAAATCTGCCAATTTATTAGGCTCTATTTCAACAGAAAAAATTACAAACGTTGCCGTTTTTAGTTCTGTCATACATTTAGGCTCTAATCCGCCAACATTAGGTTTTATACTTCGCCCTACAACAGTACCAAGAAATACCCATAAAAACATAAAAGATACCGGAGTTTTTACCATCAATCATATTTGGGAAAGCATTATTGAAGACGCACACCATACCTCTGCGAAATACCCAGATGCTGTTTCTGAGTTTGATATGACTGGTTTAGAAGAAGAATACAAAGGCAATTTTAAAGCCCCTTTTGTAAAAAATGCTCCAGTACAAATGAGCATGAAATTTATAGAAGAAATATATGTACCCTCTAACGATGTAATGCTAATTGTAGCTCAAATTGAAGAATTATATGTAGAGGATGCGTTGCTTAAAAAGGATGGTTTAATTAATTTATCTGAAGGAAATGTAGCTACAATAAATGGTTTAGACACCTACGCAATTCCTAAATTTAAACAACAATTGTCTTACCAAAGACCAAAAAAAGTGTAACAATTACAATGAAAATTTTAGTAACAGGTGCAACAGGTTATATTGGCAAAAGATTAATACCCTTGTTACTAAATGATGGGCACAAAGTAATTTGTGCCGTTAGAGATAAACAAAGAGCACAACTGTATTTTAAAGATCGTAAAAACATCACTATTTTAGAGGTAGATTTTTTAAATGCACAGAGCTTAACACAACTTCCAAAAGATATAGAAATTGCTTATTATTTGATACATTCTATGTCTAACTCTGTAAAAGAGTTTCATGTTTTAGAAGAAAAATGTGCTTTCAACTTTAAAAGATTTGCAAAAACCACATCTCTTAAACAAGTTATCTATTTAAGTGGTATTACCAACGACACTAAACTATCTAAACATTTACTTTCAAGAAAAAATGTAGAAAACACATTGTCTTCTAAAAAATATGCATTAACCACTTTTAAGGCAGGTATTATAGTGGGTTCTGGTAGTTCTTCTTTTGAAATTATTAGAGATATCGTAGAAAAACTTCCTTTTATGATTGCTCCTAAATGGTTAAATACTAAAACTCAACCGCTGGGTATTAGAGATGTATTGTCTTTTTTACACAAAGCAATCGGAAAAGAAGAATTGTACAACACCTCTTATGATGTTTTTGGCCCTGAAGTTCTTACCTACAAAGAAATGCTGTATCAATTTGCAGCTGTTAGAAAATTAAAAAGATATATTCTAACTGTTCCTGTAATGACTCCCAAATTATCTTCTTACTGGCTATATTTTGTAACCTCAACATCCTACAAGTTAGCGAGTTCTTTGGTAAATTCTATGGGCGTAGAAGTAATTGGTAAAAAAAGTAACATCAACCAAATATTAGAGGTAACACCAATGTCTTACAAAGAGGCCGTAGAATTTGCTTTTGTAAAAATTAAACAAAATAGTATTATTTCTAGCTGGAAAGACTCTTACATAAGCAGCGGCAAATTAAAAAACTATGTGCACGAATTTATAAATGTACCCAAGCATGGTTGTTTTAAAGATTTTAAACAAAGAACTATAAAAGACAAAGAAAAATCTTTGGATAAAATATGGGCAATTGGCGGAGAAACAGGTTGGTATTATGGCACTTTTCTTTGGAAAATTAGAGGGTTTATAGATCAGTTTTTTGGTGGTGCTGGTTTAAGACGTGGCAGAAGACACCCTAACGAATTAAATGCTGGTGACGCGTTAGATTTTTGGCGTGTTATTTATGCTGATAAAACAAAAGGAAAGCTACTACTCTATGCTGAAATGATTTTGCCTGGAGAAGCATGGTTAGAATTTAAGATTGAAGACAACAAGTTAAAACAAACAGCAACATTTAGACCACATGGTGTTGCTGGTAGATTGTATTGGTATAGTGTAATGCCGTTTCATTGGTTTGTTTTTAATGGAATGATTAGAAACCTAAATAAATAATTTTTGAAAAAACAACACCTTCCAGAAAAAACATGCATTGTTTGCAATCGACCATTTACTTGGCGAAAAAAATGGGAGAAAAACTGGGAAAACGTTAAATATTGTAGTAAAAAATGCAGCAGCAACAAGGACAAAATGGCTTAGTTTGGTTTCGTAATAATTTACGGGTAAACGACAACGCATCATTAAAAAAAGCAACTGAAAATCATCAAAAAGTAATTGCTGTTTATTTTTTTGATCCTAAACTTTTTAAAACTGATGCTTTTGGATTTCAAAAAACAGCAAAATTTAGAGCAAAATTTTTAATCGAAACCATTGCAGATTTAAAGAAAAATTTAGCAGACTTAAATATTACATTGTTCACTTATTTTGAAAGTCCTGAAGATAAAATAGCAGAAATTTGTACGCAATTTTCTATCAGTAACATCTATAGTCAAAAAGAATGGACAACCGAAGAAATTACCACAAACCATCGTGTAAAAGAACAACTTTCTAAAGAGACTACTTTGGTCGAAGAATACGATCAGTTTTTGTACCACCCAAATCTTGTTTCTACAGATTTTTCTAACATTCCTAATGTGTTTACCGTTTTCAGAAAAAAACTTGAAAAGTATGTTTCAATTTCAGAAGAAGCAACTGCAACCAAATGCTCTAAAGAAAATCTGGCAGAAAATAACACCAAAATACCAACTTTAAAAGACTTGGGTTTTGATGAGTTTGAAGTACCAACAAAAACTGCTTTTCCTTTTTTTGGTGGAGAAACCGAAGCATTAAAAAGAATTGATGCCTACTTTTTTGAAACAAAAAAAGTAGCGTTTTACAAGAAAACTAGAAACGGACTGATAGGCACAGATTACAGTACAAAATTTTCTGCTTGGCTTGCAAACGGAAGTATTTCTGCGAAAACCATTTACTACAAAATTAAAGAATTTGAAGCAGAATTTGGCGCTAATCAATCTACCTATTGGGTAATCTTCGAATTGATTTGGAGAGATTATTTTAAATACATTTCTTTAAAATACGACACTAAAATTTTTAAGATAGGCGGCATTTTAGACAAAGAATACCAATGGTACAACTATCAAAAAGACATTAACAAATGGATTCATGGCGAGACTAAAGATGACTTTGTAAATGCAAATATGATAGAACTGCAACAAACTGGCTGGATGAGCAATCGAGGCAGACAAAATGTAGCCTCTTATTTTGCAAAAGAGTTATTGTTAGATTGGAGAATTGGGGCGGCTTACTTTGAATCTGTCTTAATAGATTATGATGTGCACAGCAATTATGGCAATTGGATGTATGTTGCTGGTGTTGGCAATGATCCTAGAGACCGAAAATTTAATACTCAACTGCAAGCAGAGCGCTATGATGCAAACCATAAATTTAGAAAATTATGGTTAGAAAAAACCTTGTTTTAAAATGAAAAAACTTAGATTAATTTTAGGCGACCAGCTAAACAGTGAACATTCTTGGTTTCAAGAAAAAGATAAAAACACGATCTACTGTCTTTTCGAAATGCGTCAAGAAACAGATTATGTTGTGCATCACATACAAAAAGTGGTGGGCTTTTTTGCTGCAATGCGAAACTTTGCATCAACCCTAAAAAAAGCAGACCATAAAGTAATTTACTTTGCATTAAACGATTCTAAAAACACCCAAAGCTTAACAGAAAATTTAGCTCTATTAATTGCAGAGCATAGTATTGAAAAGTTTGAATATTTAGCTCCAGACGAATATCGACTAGACCAACAATTAAAAGTATTTTCTGATACACTTCTAATAAATGTTGAAGTGTTTTCTACAGAACATTTTTACACCGAAAGAAACGAATTAAAAACTTTTTTTAAGGGTAAAAAGCAGTTTCTGATGGAAAGCTTCTACAGAAACATGAGAAAAAAGCACCAAATAATGGTGGTAAATGACCAGCCAGAAGGTGGCAAATGGAACTATGATGCTAGCAACAGAAAAAAGTGGAAAGGAGACACTTTAATTCCGCCAGAAATTAGTTTTGATAATGATGTAACCGATATTTTACAAGATATTAATGAAGCCAATGTAAAATATATTGGCAACATAAACGCAAAGTATTTTGAATACCCAATTTCTAGAGAGCAATCTTTAGAGCAACTACGTTATTTCTGCGAACACTTGTTAATTTATTTTGGCGATTATCAAGATGCAATGCATACTGATAAAATTTACTTGTTTCATAGTAGAATTTCTTTTGCTATGAACACGAAAATGATTGCTCCAAAAGAAATTGTAGATACTGTTTTATCAACTTACAGAGCACAAGAAAACACCATAGACATTTCTCAAGTAGAGGGTTTTATTAGGCAAATTTTAGGTTGGCGAGAATACATGAGAGGCATGTATTGGATGCTAATGCCCGATTATAAAAAAGAGAATTTTTTAGAAAATAAAAACAAGCTTCCTAACTTCTTTTGGACGGGTAAAACGAAGATGAACTGTTTAAAAAATGCCATAAACAACTCTTTAGAAAATGGTTATGCACATCACATACAACGGCTAATGGTTACGGGTAATTTTGCACTGTTAACGCAAATAGATCCAGATGAAATAGACGCTTGGTATTTGGGTATCTATGTAGATGCAATTGAATGGGTACAGCTACCAAATACGCGAGGTATGAGTCAGTTTGCAGATGGTGGTAAAATTGCTACAAAACCTTATGTTTCTAGTGGAAGTTACATTCATAAAATGGGGAATTACTGCGATGCTTGCCATTATAAAAAGGCCAAAAAGTTTGAAGATGATGCTTGTCCGTTTAATGCATTGTATTGGAATTTTCTTGAGGAAAAAAAAGAAAAACTTGCCTCAAACTTTAGAATGAGAATGATGTTCAGCGTGCTCAATAAGATGTCAGTTGATGACAGAATTAAAATTAAAGAGAAAGCCAATCACATAATAGAAAACTTAGATGCATACTAACAAAGAAGAAATACAAGTTGTTTGGTTTAAAAGAGATTTGCGTCTGCAAGACAATGAGGCTATATACAATGCTTTGCAAACCAATAAACGCGTACTTTTTATGTATGTTTTTGAACCTTCGTTGATTTCTGATCCGCATTATGATGATCGTCATTGGAACTTTATAAAAGAGTCTATAGAAGATCTAAACAAAGACTTAAAAATTTACAATAGTAAAGTTTTATGTGTACAAACCGAGGTTGTTACTGCGTTTAATCAGCTTTTAGAAACCTACAATATAGCAACTGTTTATTCGCACCAAGAAACAGGACTTTTAAAAACCTACAATAGAGACAAAGAGTTTACTAGATATTGTAGAAATAACTCCATTGCATGGTTAGAAAATAACAACAATGGTGTTTTAAGAGGTTTGTTAAACAGAGAAGATTGGTTTGAAAAATGGGAAGATTACATGTATGCTGCTCAATTTAAAACCGTTTTACAATCAGAAAAATTACTTACAATAGAAGAAATTAACAAACTAGAAAATTACTTTAATTCTGTAAATTTAGAAACCCCAAAAAAGGCACCTTTTCAAAAAGGAGGCTCAAGAATGGCATGGAGATATGCGAATACATTTTTTGATGACAGACATAAAAAATACATGTCTCACATTTCTAAACCTGCACTAGCAAGAGAAAGTTGTAGTAGATTATCTCCCTACATTGCTTGGGGAAATGTATCGATACGGCAAATTTATCAGAAGGCACAACAACATAAAAACGCGCAAAATAAAAAGCATTTAAGCGCATTTTCGTCCAGACTTCGTTGGCAAGCACATTTTATTCAAAAGTTTGAAATGGAGCATACCATGGAAAATGCAAGTATTAACAAAGGGTTTCAAAAACTAAAAAAAAGTATTTCAATAGAGTATCAAAATGCATGGGAAAAAGGCCTTACAGGTTTCCCTTTGATTGATGCCAGTATGAGATGCTTGACAGAAACTGGCTACCTTAACTTTAGAATGCGCGCAATGTTGGTTTCTTTTTTTACACATATTTTATGGCAACCCTGGCAAGCTTCATCACAACACTTATCTAAATTGTTTTTAGATTTTGAACCTGGTATTCATTTTCCACAACTGCAGATGAATGCTGGTGAAACTGGTATAAATCTGGTGCGCATTTACAACCCGATAAAAAACAGTTTAGAACATGATGAAGATGCTGTATTTATAAAAAAATGGTGTCCGGAACTAGCGCATTTACCTATTTCTTTTATTCACGAACCTTATTTAATGACTCCGTTAGACCAGCAATTTAACAATTTTGAATTAGGAGTTAATTACCCAAAACCTATTGTAGATATTAAAGTTGCAAGAAAAAAAGCCAGCGATGTTCTTTGGAATATGAAAAAAAACAAGCAGGTTAGACTAGAAAGTAATCGAATTCTTAAAAAACACCTTTTATCTAAAGGAGAACGATTGATTGACAGTAATAATAGTGAATAATAAATTTATGTTAATTTTTGTTTAACATTAATCGATAATAGTTAAACATTTATTATATTTGCATAGATGATTTACAACACTACACACAAAAACAAAGAATCGGACACATTGATAGACAATCTATTGGGTAAATCGTATTCTTTTTTTGAAGCCCTAAAAAAGGGTGGTGTTGGTTCTAAAAGGATGATTATTGACGATGTTAGTGTTGGCTTTAAAAAGTACATGAATGTGGTTTCTGACATCAATTATGGAAATATTGAAATAAGAGAAAAAGGAATTTTAATTCACATCAATAAAGGCTTAACAAATTTTAGCTGGCCAATTCCATTTTATCAGTTGCATACATACAAAACAAATGGTTTAAGTATTCATGCATGTGGGAATTTCATCCGCTTTAAGAACAATAAACTATTGAAAGAAAATAAGAAAATTATTGATAAAATTATAAATTTAAAGATAGAAAATAATAAAAACTATGAGTTTTTATAGACTCTTATTTTAACCTTATTTGTTATGAATTTTGATGCAATAACTACAGATCGTATAATTGAAATGGCTTGGGAAGACAGAACTACTTTTGATGCTATTAAATTTCAATTCGGACTTAAAGAACAAGAAGTTATTGACTTGATGCGGAAAGAAATGAAGCCTAAAAGCTTTAAACTTTGGAGAGAAAGAGTACAAGGAAGAAAAACAAAACATGAAAAATTAAGAACCTTTGCCAAAGGACGTTTTAAATGTACAAGGCAAAGAACAATATCTAACAATAGTATCTCTAAAAGATAACTATAGATAAAAAAGCAAATTAAAATAATTTGCATTGCTAAAAATTAAAATTTAAAATATGGAGTTAGTTAAAAAAGCTTTAGAATTTGAAACCAGAAAAAGAAGATTTCCTACTACTAGCGATCGAATTTTGGCAGCTAGAGAAGCAAAAGAATTAATTTTAAGTTTGAATGAAATTTACAAAGAAAATAAAGATGCAAAACTCATGGATATCATGAAGCGTTTAACATTAATCAAACAAAAAATAGAACGAAGATTAAAGGGAAAACCACTTACTGCATAATAAATCAAATTTCTTCTTGCATTTCTAACTTTTATAATTATATTGGAAAAATTATAGAATAACATACAGAATACAAAGAATGAATTTATTAGAGAGAGCTGTAGAATTTGAGACAAGAAAATTCTCATTTAAAACTACAAGTGATAGAATATTAGCCTCTAGAGAGGTAAAAGCTTTAATACTTGAGCTAAATGAAGTATATAAATTAGAAAAAGACCCTGAAATTATGGATCTTATGAAGCGCCTAACTGCTGTTAAACAAAAAATAGAAAAGCGCTTAAAAGGAAGACGATAAACTTTATGAATAAAATTTTAGTGATTGGAGGAAGTAAAGGAATTGGAAATGCAATTTTAACTTCGTTAGTTGAAAAACACTCAGTTATAAATATAAGTAGAACAGCTCCTTTGCTTTCTAACACTAATTTAACCCACTACTCGTGTAACATTCTTACCGATGAACTACCGGCTATTGAAGAAATAGATACTTTAATTTATTGCCCTGGTAGCATTAATCTTAAACCAATATCTAGACTAAAACTAGAAGACTTTAGAGATGATTTTGAAATTAATGTTGTAGGAGCTGTAAAAGCAATTCAACATTATTTACCTGCTTTAAAGAAAGGAAATAAACCTTCAATTTTACTTTTTAGTACTGTTGCAGCTAAATTAGGCATGCCTTTTCATGCTAGTGTTGCCGCAGCAAAATCTGCTGTAGAAGGTCTTACAAAATCTTTAGGCGCAGAATTTGCACCAACCATTCGTGTAAATGCTATAGCACCGACAGTTACAGAAACAGATTTAGCATCTAAATTGCTACGTAATGAAAGAATGATAGAGAATATTACAGAACGTCATCCTCTTAAAAAGTTTCTAAAACCAAATGAAGTAGCAGATTTAGCTACCTTTTTAATTTCTGAAAAAGCCAGCTCTATTTCTGGGCAAATTTTTGAATTAGATTGTGGTATAGTAAGCTTTAAAATATAATAAATACGTCTTATGAATATTTACGATATCGAGATCAATAGTCTCCAAAATAAGCCTATCCAATTGTCAACGTTTAAAGGAAAATATATCCTTTTTGTAAATGTAGCTTCTAAATGTGGTTTTACACCTCAATACAAAGAGCTAGAAACACTTAGCGAAACCTACAAAGAAAACTTAGTGGTTATTGGAGTTCCTTGCAATCAGTTTGGCAAACAAGAACCAGGAAATTCTGATGAAATTCAAGAATTTTGTGAGGTTAATTATGGTGTATCTTTTTTAATGACAGAAAAAATATCTGTTAAAGGAGAAGAACAGCACCCACTCTATCAATGGCTTACCAATAGAAAATTAAACAACAAAAAAAGTTCTTCTGTAAAATGGAACTTTCAAAAGTATCTAGTCTCAAAAGACGGATTGTTGATTGATTATTATTTTTCGATCACAAAACCTTTGAGCTCTAAAATAACAAAACACTTAACACAATAAAGATATGTTTGGTCTATTTAAAAAGAAAAGTGAGTTAGAAAAATTACAACTGTCTTACAAGAAAATAATGGAGGAAGCTTTTAAACTTCAATCTGTAAATAGAACAGAGAGCGATAAAAAATATTTAGAAGCAGACAATATCTTAAAAAAGATAGATGCTTTAAAAGGCGCATAAAACATGAAGCTACTTAAGAGCACATTCTTTTTTTTAATCATTAATTTTGGAAGTTTAGCAATTGGAAGCTGGCTGATGAACAATGGTCCTTTAGAAGAATGGTATCAAAATTTAAGCCAAGCTCCTTGGACACCACCTGGCTATGTTTTTGGCATTGCTTGGACCATAATTATGATTTGTTTCTCTGTTTATCTAGCGAAACTATTTGAACCTAAATATTCTTTAAAACTTGTCTTAATTTTTGCTTTTCAATGTGTTTTAAACATTAGTTGGAACTACATTTTTTTTAACAGACACCTAATTTTACTTGGCTTCATAACCATATTAATTTTAACAGTACTGCTAAACTATTATTATTTTAAAATTAGCAAAAACATGGGTGCGTATAAATACTTATTACTCCCTTATGTAATTTGGCTATATATTGCCACCTCTCTTAACTTATACATACTTATTTACAATTAGGATGAAAATTTACACACTACACAAAAAACAAAAACTACCTATTTCTTTAAAAGAAGGATGGGCATTTTTATCAAATCCTAAAAATTTAAAAATAATTACACCAGACTACATGAGTTTTGATATTCTATCTGGTGCAGAGAAACCAATGTTTGCAGGACAAGTTATACAATATCTAGTAACCCCAATGTTAGGTATAAAAACAAAATGGGTTTCTGAAATAACACATTTTAAAGAATATGAGTATTTTGTAGACATTCAACTTTACGGGCCTTATGCATTATGGCATCATAAACATTTTATAAAAGAAATAGAAGGCGGAATTGAACTAGAAGACATTATTGATTACAAAGTACCGATGGGCATTTTAGGTCGTTTGGTACATCCTTTTTTGGTAAAACCTAAATTAGAAGAAATATTTTCATACAGACAACAAAAACTGATTGAAACCTTTGGAGAATTTAAATAATGAAAGAATCTATTCATATTTTTTGGTTTAGAAGAGACCTACGTTTAAACGATAATTGCGGACTGTTTAATGCATTAAAAACAGGCAAAAAAGTACTGCCAATTTTTATTTTTGATAAAAACATACTTACAAAACTTCCTAAAGATGATGCTAGAGTAACATTTATTCATCAACAATTAACAGCCATAAATAAACAACTTAAAACAACAAATAGTTCTTTAGCGGTTTATCATGGTGATCCGAAGGATGTTTTAAAAAGTATTTCTGAAAAGCATAATATTAAGGCTGTATATACAAATCATGATTATGAGCCTTATGCTAATGATAGAGATCAAGAGATTAAAGCACTTTTAGCAAAAAAAGAAATTGACTTTATATCATTTAAAGATCAGGTGATTTTTGAAAAAGATGAAATTGTAAAAAAAGATGGCACACCCTATAAAGTGTTCACTCCGTATTCAAAAAAATGGTTAGAATTATTTAATGAAAAGCCGCTTCAATTTTATCCATCACAAGACTATTTAGAGTGTTTTGTACCCAACGATTCTCAGCCGTTTCTATCCCTTGAAGAAATAGGTTTTACCGAATCTAAAATTAAAGTTACCTCTTATAAAATAAGCAATACTTTAATTGATAGTTACGAAGAAACTAGAAATTTTCCTTCTAAAGACAGCACTTCTAAACTAGGCAGTCATTTAAGATTTGGTACTGTTAGTGTAAGAGAAATGGCAGAAAAAGCCGCTAAAAGTAAAAATATTACGTTTTTAAAAGAATTGATTTGGAGAGAATTTTTTATGCAAATTCTATGGCATTACCCTCATACAACCACTAAAAGTTTTAAACCTCAATACGATAGAATTGTATGGCGCCATAATGAAAAAGAATTTAATGCTTGGTGCAATGGTGAAACCGGATATCCGTTAGTTGACGCTGGCATGAGGGAATTAAATGAAACAGGCTTTATGCACAATAGAGTGCGAATGCTTGTGGGAAGTTTTTTATGCAAACACTTACTAATTGATTGGCGACTAGGAGAAGCTTATTTTGCCGAAAAACTACACGACTATGAGCAATCTAGTAATATTGGTAATTGGCAATGGGTAGCTGGTTGTGGCGTAGATGCTGCACCTTATTTTAGAATTTTTAACCCAACAACACAAATTGTAAAATTTGATAAAGAGTTGAAATATATAAAAAAATGGGTTCCAAATTTTCAAGAGTTCACCTATCCTAAACCAATTGTAGAGCATAAATTTGCCAGAGAACGTTGTTTAGAAACTTACAAAAAAGCACTAAAAGAGTTTTAATTTTTTGAATAAAACTTTTTTTTGTCGCGATTTGTTCTTTGATTAAAAATTGTGTTCAAAAAAAAATAAAATTTATGTAGGTAAGTTTTAATAAATGTATTTAATTTGCGCTCGTAAAATTAAAAAAGCCGATGTAGCTCAGCTGGCTAGAGCAGCTGATTTGTAATCAGCAGGTCGTGGGTTCGAGTCCCTCTATCGGCTCAATTTTAAAAGCCTCAAAAAAAATATTTTTGAGGCTTTTTTATGAAAAATAGTGGCTCTCAAATAGTGCAAACTAAATGGTCACTAACTCTTATTTTTAAAGTTAAAAACGAATAAACTAACATCAATTTAAGACCAAAAATAAAGACGATATTGCAAAATCTTTATTATTTTAGTCTTTTGAATTATAAGAACACTACGATATGCTAATTATTGGAATTGCTGGAGGAACAGGAAGTGGAAAAACTACGGTGGTTAATAAAATTATTAAACACTTACCCATTGACGAAGTATGTGTAATTTCTCAAGATTCTTACTACAAGGCTACAGACAGCTTGTCTTACGAAGAAAGAACAAAAATAAATTTTGATCATCCAAGAGCAATCGATTTTGATTTAATAGTAAAACATCTAAAAGATTTAAAAGCAAACAAAACCATTGCACAACCAGTGTATTCTTTTGTAACTCATAACAGAACTAAAGACACAATTAAAACACATCCAAGAAAAGTTATTATTGTAGAAGGTATTTTAATTTTTAACAATGAAGCTTTAAGAGATTTATTTGATATTAAAATATTTGTGCATGCAGATACCGATGAAAGATTGATAAGAAGAGTTCGAAGAGATATCACAGAAAGAGGCAGAGATATTGATGAAGTTTTAAACAGATACCAAGACACCTTAAAACCTATGCATCAGCAATTTATAGAGCCTACTAAAAACTTTGCAGATATTATTATACCAAATGACAGACATAATAATGTGGCCATAGATATTGTAAGAACAGTAATTAACGAACGCCTGTAAATTAATGACTTTTAAAGAGTTAAGAAAAAATAAAATTATAAAATTTATAACAAACGTTTTTGTGTTAATCACAATTCCGTTTCTTATTTGGATGTTTTTTATTGATGATAATTCGTATCTTGTTCACAGAAAATTAAATACAGAAATTAGTGATTTAGAGAGCACTATTTTATTTTATCAGAAAAAGATAAACGAAGATAAAGCTACCATAAAAAAGCTAGAAGATTCTTTGCAACTCGAAAGGTTTGCTAGAGAAAAGTATTTAATGAAAAAAGAAAATGAAGACCTTTATTTAATAGAATTTGATACGATAAAAAATTAAGATGAAAACTTCTCTGTTTAGTGAGTTTGATAAAAGTACTGCTGCTGCTTGGAAACAAAAAATTCAAGTAGAACTAAAAGGCGCGGACTATAACAACTCTCTATTATGGAAAACAGATGAAAATTTTTTAGTAAAACCCTTTTACACCAAAGAAGACAAGACAAATTACAATGTGAAAACTTCAGAAAAAGGATTTCTTATTTGTCAAACAATTTTTATTGATGATGAAAAAATTGCAAATTCTTTAGCCTTAGATGCATTAAAAAGAGGTGCTACTTCTATACAATTTAAAGCAAATTCTACTTTTGATTATAAAAAGGTACTACATAACATAGACCTAAAGAAAAACACTTTATATTTCTTATTTACTTTTTTAGACCCTACTTTTCAGATAGAATTGTCTGAATTTACAAACTCTAAAAACACCTATTTTCAAACAGATATTATTGGCAATCTTGCAGAAACAGGAAACTGGTTTAATACCTTAAAAGAAGATTTTAAAAAACTTCATTCAATTGAAAAACAAACTCCAAATTGCATTGGTGTTTCGGGAGATTTATATCAAAATTGTGGCGCAACAATTACGCAGCAATTAGCATATACACTTGCTCATGCTAATGAATACTTAAATGAATTTGGAAACGGTTGTGCTAATAAAATTAATTTTATTTTTTCTGTAGGTAGCAACTATTTCTTTGAAATTGCAAAATTAAGAGCTTTTAGACTTTTGTGGTCTTTACTTACAGATAGTTTTGATGAAAAAGAAATAGAGGCACATTTGTTTGTTCAACCAAGCTTAAGAAATAAAACAATATATGATTACAATGTTAACTTGCTAAGAACAACCTCTGAAAGTATGAGTGCTATCTTAGGAGGTGCAAATACAATCTCTAACATTTCTTATGATGCAATTTATCATAAAAGTAACGAATTCGGAGAGCGAATCTCTAGAAATCAATTACTAATATTACAAAAAGAGAGTTTTTTAAACGACGCTCAAAATTATGCAGATGGCTCCTACTATATAGATGCTATAACAACACAATTAGCAGAAAATGCATTGCTTCTTTTTAAACAAATAGAAAAAAAAGGCGGTTTTTTAGCACAGCTTAAAGCAGGAATAATTCAAAAAAAAATAAAAGAAAGTAGCGACAAAGAAACTGCTGATTTCTTAGCAAGAAAACTGCGCTTATTAGGTACAAATTTTCAAGAAAATTTGACTGATAAAATGAAACAAAATATAGAACTCTACCCATTTGTAAAACAAAGAAATATTAAAACAATCATTACCCCTTTAATTAAAAAAAGACTTTCAGAAGTATTAGAAAAAGAACGCTTAAAGTCTGAAAATTAAAAAAGGATACTATGAATAAAAATTTAGAAATTTTAGAAAAGCAAAAAAAACAAGATCAGCTTAAGCAAGAAGTAAAAAATTACAAAAAAAAACTTCCTTCTTTGCTGCTTTTAATTGTTTTTACTTCTGCTTTAATTCTTTACTTTTTCGAAGATTACATCTTCTCTATTTTAGGGACACACACACTTATTAAAGCAAGCTTTTTTTTAATAATTAGCTGTATAAGTGTTATTCTTTTTAGTTTTATAAAAATTAGACAAAAAGAAAAAGAAACAAAATCAATTGGAATCGAACTCTATAATTTAATGAAATTAGAGGTAAAACAAAAGTAATGGGTAGAAAAGACGTACAAAACCTACATTTTAAAGATTCTAAAAAAAAGGCAACTCCTTCATTTATACATGAAGATTTTATTGCTGGTGTGCCACCTTACCTAAGAGGCCCTTATGCAACAATGTACGTAAACAAACCTTGGACAGTAAGGCAATATGCTGGATTTTCTACTGCCGAGGATAGCAATCAATTTTACAGAAAAAATTTAGCAGCAGGACAAAAAGGACTCTCGGTTGCTTTTGATTTAGCCACACACAGAGGGTATGATTCTGATCATGAGAGAGTGCAGGGCGATGTAGGAAAAGCAGGTGTTGCTATCGATACGGTAGAAGACATGAAAATATTATTTAACAACATTCCGTTAGATAAAATGTCTGTTTCTATGACAATGAACGGAGCTGTTTTGCCAATATTAGCATTTTACATTGTAGCTGCACAAGAGCAAGGCGTAAAGCCAGAACAACTATCTGGTACCATCCAAAACGATATTCTGAAGGAATTTATGGTGAGAAATACGTACATCTATCCACCAAGTCCGTCTATGAAGATTATTGCAGATATTTTTAAATTTACAAGTAAAAATATGCCTAAATTTAATTCTATTTCCATCTCTGGCTATCACATGCAAGAAGCCGGAGCCACTGCAGAAATAGAACTAGCGTACACACTAGCTGATGGCTTAGAATACCTAAGAAAAGGAATTGAAGTAGGCATGGATATTGATGCCTTTGCACCAAGACTCTCTTTCTTTTGGGCCATTGGTATGGATCATTTTACAGAAATAGCAAAACTTAGAGCAGCCAGAATGCTTTGGGCAAAAATTGTAAAAAAATTCAATCCTAAAAACCCAAAATCACTTGCATTAAGAACTCATTGCCAAACAAGTGGTTGGTCTTTAACAGAACAAGACCCATTTAACAATGTTGCCAGAACAACCATAGAAGCCATGGCTGCTGTGTTTGGCGGCACACAAAGTTTACATACAAATGCGCTAGATGAAGCCATCGCTTTACCCACAGACTTTTCTGCAAGGATTGCCAGAAATACTCAATTATATCTACAAGAAGAAACAAACATTACAAAAACCGTAGACCCATGGGCAGGTAGCCATTACCTTGAAGAAAAAACTATAGAAATTGCAAATAAAGCTTGGGAATTGATTGAAGAAATTGAACAATTAGGTGGCATGACCAAAGCAATTGAAAAAGGAATTCCTAAAATGCGAATTGAAGAGGCAGCGGCTATCAAACAAGCAAAAATAGATAGTGGTAAAGATGTGATTGTTGGGGTAAATAAATACCAACTAAAAAAAGAAGATCCTTTACATATTTTAGAAGTTGATAATGAATCTGTTAGAAAATCGCAGATCGAGAAACTTACTCTTATAAAGAAAAAAAGAGATAATAATAAAGTAGCAAAAACATTATTAGCATTAACTAATGCCGCAAAAACAAACCAACAAAATCTTTTAACTTTGGCTATAGAAGCCGCAAAAGAAAGAGCTACTCTTGGTGAAATATCTAATGCTTTAGAGGCTGTCTTTGGAAGACACAAAGCGGTGCATAAAACAATATCTGGGGTGTATAGTAAAGAAATTAAAGAAGATAAGCTATTTAAAAAAGCTGCAGAAATTGCTAATAAGTTTGCAGAGTTAGAAGGCAGAAGACCACGTATTATGATTGCCAAACTTGGGCAAGACGGTCATGATAGAGGTGCGAAAGTTGTTGCTACTGGCTATGCAGATTTAGGGTTTGATGTAGATATTGGTCCTTTATTTCAGACCCCTAAAGAGGCTACAAAACAAGCCATAGAAAACGATGTACACATTCTAGGTGTTTCATCTTTAGCTGCCGGTCATAAAACATTAATACCACAGGTGGTTGCTGAATTAAAAAAACATGGCAGAGAAGACATCATGGTAATTGTAGGTGGCGTTATACCTGCGCAAGATTATCAATTCTTATTTGATGCTGGTGCAGTTGGCATTTATGGCCCAGGAACAAAAATTGCACAAGCAGCTATAGAATTACTTTCGATATTAGTAGATAGTTTTTCTGAATAGACAAAACACCCTTATAATTCAAAATATATAAGAAGTATTTTTTACTTAATTTACAAATTAAATTAAAATGTATTTTAACATATATTAACAAGAAAAAAGACTTGTATTAGCAAACGTTTATTTGTTTTATCCGTAAATTTGTAACTCATAACAAAACGATAAAAATCGGATGAAAAAAATTATTAGTTTCCTCTACTCTACTCGATTAATGGCTGTTTTATTTTTCTTATATGCAGCAGCAATGGGTATCGCTACATTTATTGAAAACGATTTTGGCACACAAACATCTAAAGCACTAGTATACAATGCTTGGTGGTTCGAACTTATAATGGTTTTCTTTGTAATTAATTTGTTTGGCAATATATTTAGATACCGTTTGCTTAGAAAAGAAAAGTGGCCAGTTTTAATGTTTCACTTATCTTTTGTTTTAATATTAATAGGAGCCGGAATAACAAGGTATATTGGTTATGAAGGCATTATGCTTATAAAAGAAGGAGAAACAACCAACAAATTTTTATCAGAAACCACTTATTTGAATGTAATTGTTGATAATGGTGAATTGCAAAAACCAGAAATTAACAGCCCAATATTACTTTCTGCTTGGGGTAAAAATAATTGGATACATAAAGACAATTTTAAATCACAAGAAAAAACACAAGATTTTAGTTTTAAACTTGTAGACTATATTCCTTGGGCAGAAAAAAAATTAGTTGAAGATGAGCAAGGAATTGAACATTTATTCTTTGTAGAATCTTCTGAAGGTAGTAGACATGAGCATTGGATAAAAAAAGGAACTATACAAAACATACATGGTGTTTTAGTTGGTTTTGAGTCTTTAGATAATAATGCGTCTATCAATTTTATAACGCAAGACAATACTTTAAAACTACTTTCTAAAGACGATGGAGATTGGCTTCGAATGGCTGATCAACAGCGAGGAAAAATAACAAAAGATAGTTTAGAAAATTTTCAATACTTAACACTACATAATGTTGCAGGGTTGCAATTTGTAATTCCTAGACCTGCAGAGAAAGGATTTATGAAAACAGTTCGATCTAAAAAAGATGATAAAAAATTAGATGTTGCTGTTTTTGAGATTGAAACAAATAATGAAACAGCTACGGTAGAATTAACAGGTGGTAAATTCAACTCTCAAGGTTCTAAAGAAATTTCTGTAGGAGGCCTAAATTTTAGGATGTTGTATGGTGCTAAAATACTAGAAACTCCTTTTTCTGTAAAATTAAACGACTTTCAATTAGAAAAATATCCAGGTTCAGAAAGTGCTGCCTCTTATGCGAGTGAAGTTACTGTAATTGCAGAAAAAGAAACATTTGATTATCGAATTTTTATGAACCATATTTTAGATTATAGCGGTTACAAATTATTTCAATCTAGTTATGATTTATCTGGTGAAAAGGAAGAAACACATCTTTCTGTAAATCATGATTTCCTAGGAACTTTTGTAACTTACTTAGGATATTCTTTCTTATATTTTGGATTGATATGTATCTTATTTGCTAAAAATACTCGTTTTGATGATTTAAAGCAGAGCTTAAAAAAGATCCGTAAGAAAAAAGCAACTCTTTCTATGATTGTTGCTCTTTTTGTCTCTGGATTCGCATTTGCACAACACACGGCTCATCAAGAGAACAGCATTACAGACCAACAAATAGACTCTATTTTAACAGCAAATTTAGTGGCTGTAAATCATGCTGAAAGTTTTAACAAGCTAGTTATACAAGATGCTGGCGGACGTATGAAACCCGCACACACCTTTGCCTCTCAACTAGTAAGAAAAGTTAGCAAATCTTCTACGTTTAATGGTATGCAACCCAGTCAGGTTCTATTATCAATCATAGAAAACCCAAGATTATGGTACGAAGTACCTGTTATTTACCTCGAAAAAGGGAACACACAGATTAGAACTTTGTTAGGTGTTTCGGAAACAACAACTCATGCTCGTCTATCAAATTTTATAACACCAATGGGTGTTTATAAAATTAGAGAGCAAGTGGCTGAAGCTCAGAAAAAAAATATAAAAAACAAATTTGAAAAAGACCTTCTTAAAATAGACAAACGTGTTGGATTACTTTACAGCGCAATTGGCGGTGGTATTTTAAGAATATATCCGATACCAAATGATGATAATAATACCTGGGTATCTCAACCAGAAACTGCTAATGCTGGTTTTAAAGCTACAGATTCTGTTTTTGTAAGACAATCATTGCCTGTTTATATCAACTTTTTACAAGAAGGTAAAAAAACTGGCAACTATCAAAAAGCAGAAAAAATACTAACGGGCATAAAACAATTTCAACAAAAATTTGGTGCTGAAATATATCCGTCAAAAGAAAAAATTGAATTAGAAATTGCTTACAATAAAATTGAACCTTTTAAAAAACTATCTACATACTATGGTTTTGTTAGTTTATTCCTTCTAATTTTTGTTATCTGGCAAATTTTCTCATCAAAAAAATGGATCAATACGATTGTAAAAACATTAACTGTAATTACAATTGGTCTATTTATTTTACACACCGCTGGTTTAATTTCGAGATGGTATATTAGTGGATATGCGCCTTGGAGTAATGCATACGAATCTATAATATTTGTTGCTTGGGCAACCATGTTATTTGGTTTGTATATTGGAAGAAAATCTGCTTTAACTATTACAGCAACTGCTTTTTTAGTAGCAATTACTTTAGGGTTTGCTCATCAAAACTGGTTAGATCCAGAAATTGCAAACCTTATGCCTGTGTTAAATTCATGGTGGCTTTTAGTGCATACTTCTATTATTGTTGCCAGTTACGGGCCTCTTTCTTTAGGGATGATACTTGGTATTGTAGCGCTTTTTTTAATGGCGTTTACAACGAAGAAGAATAAAAAAAGAATGGATTTAAACATTAAGGAAATTACCATTATAAACGAAATGTCTATCACGGTTGGTTTAATAATGTTAACCATAGGTAATTTTTTAGGCGGTATGTGGGCCAATGAAAGTTGGGGACGCTATTGGGGATGGGATCCTAAAGAAACTTGGGCATTAATTTCTATAATGGTGTATGCTTTTGTGTTACACATGCGATTGATACCTGGTTTACGTAGTAGATTGTCATTTAATTTTGCCGCTGCTTTTGCCTATTTATCTATAATGATGACTTATTTTGGTGTTAATTTTTACCTATCTGGTTTGCATTCATACGCAAGCGGAGAGAAAGAAGTAACTCCTAGAGAAGCTTATATTTACATTGCAGCATTAATTACCCTTACAATTATAGCTGGATTTAAGTACAAAAAGTATTTTAAAAAATAAATTTAGCAAGAAGACCTTCTAATAATTCATAAGAAAATGTATTTTTGCGCCTATTAAAACTATTATAAACCGCTCGAATTTGTTCGAGTATACACAATAAAAAAAATGTTTCATAAAAATATAAAATTAATTTTAGCTGGTTTAATTACTGTTTGGGCTATTCAACAGTTTAGCCAAGTAAATATCTTAAACGGAATTTCAATTTTACTGCTAGCAGGTATATTTGTTTTATTATACTTTAAAAACGAATTTATATTAATGGCTTTTTTACAATTAAGAAAGCAAAATTTTGAAGGAACAAAAAAATGGTTGGGATATATTAAAAACCCAGAAAAAGCACTTATTGTTAAACAACAAGGTTATTACAACTATTTACATGGTATTATATTAAGTCAAACAAACATGACTCAAGCCGAAAAATATTTACGTAAAGCTGTAAAATTAGGCTTATCAATGGATCATGATTTAGCAATGGCTAAATTACAATTGGCAGGAATTGCAATGACAAAAAGAAGAAAGCGAGAGGCAACAAACTTAATGGCTGAAGCTAAAAAGTTAGATAAGCACGGTATGTTAAAAGACCAAATGAAGATGATGAAAGATCAAATGAAAAAAATGTAATTTTCAAAAATATTATCCAATAAAAAAACCACTATTCAGTGGTTTTTTTTATGCTTTTAATTTTAAATTCTAATGATTCTCACAAAGTACAGATATCAATTAGCTATTATTTTAATCTTGTTAAACTTAAATCTTTATTATATTTTAAGATAAATAGCCCTTTGTTTTCTATGACGTCAGATTTGTTTTTATAATAATCGAACTTACTTTCTACTCGATAAGAAGCACCTTCTTTAAAAGTATCCTCTAAAGAGTTTCCAGAAGCTAGACGCATTAAAACATCATACGTAATATCAAAACCTTTGGTTGCTTGAAAAGATGGAAGTGCATTGTTCTTTTTAAAATATTGAGAGTTGAATAACTTTGTTGTAATTGACTCTTCATTTACATACTCATCACTTACATACGTTAAATTTACCTTCGCTAATTTTAAATTAGAGATTTTATCAAATGCCTTTTCTTTATTATAAGTAAAAACACGAACAGTTGTGTCTTCTGGCAAACTAATAAAACTGTTTATTATGTCTGCTACTAAAACAGTATCATCTGACGTTAAAACAACCCAATTCTCTTGGTTAGGCTTTAAAATCTCTAAAAAACGATTTTTATCGATATAACCATTTTTAGGTTTTAAAACACGAACATTATTAATAGAGTCATGTAATTCTAGCGCATTTTTTAAAGATATATTTGCTGTATTAGAAGTCGATTTATTATCGCCCACTAACATAATAGTTCCATTTGTAAAAGTATCACTGATAAAAGTTGCTAGCGCTTGTCTAAAAATATTTTTCTCTGGCGATGTTTTAATCAAATTTGAAGAAGTAAATTTTGATTGACTTTTAGAATACATTGGGTAAATTACGGGTGCATTAACCTGTTTAGCAATGTAACTAGCCTCTTCAGAATACAATGGACCTATAATAACATCACTTTCTTCTAAATTATTTTCTCTTATAATCTCTTTAATTTTAGTGCTATTCTTTTGTGTATCAAAAACGTTTACATCAATTGTAACACCTTGCTTTCTTAAAGAATCTACCGCAATCATGGCACCTAAATAAAAATCGGTTACAATATTTGCTAATCTACTATCGTCAAAAAGTTCGTTTGCTTTTATACTATCATTTTCTTCAGTAATAAAAGGAAGCATTAGTGTTGCCTTTAAAGAAACATCTGCAGTTACAACATCTTCATAAACAGTTTTTTCTTTTGACGTTTCACCTTTTATAATAGGCCTTATTTTTAATATTTGTCCAATTTTTAAACCTTCCGATAAAACAGGGTTTAATGTTAATAAATCTTGTTCTGTTACATTATAAAAACGTGTTAAACCATAGATAGTTTCTTTTGCTTTTACATCATGTATGATGAAATTTAGACTCAGAGAATCTAACTTTTGTTTAGAAACATCTTTTATAAAATCTTTAGAAACAGTATCAACTTTAACCTCTTTATCAGTTGTTTTTTTTGTTACTTCTTTTTTAGAAACTGTTTTACCAGTATTGGGTATTATAATTAAAGAATTTACTTCTGGATTTCTTCCAACATCTGGATTTAAACGAACTAAGTCTTTGGTTTTTACATCCAATCTCTTCGCAATCGTTTTTAATGTTTCACCTTCCTTAACTTTATACTGTATGTATTTTTTTTGTTGACCACAAGAAATTGTGAACGTTAAAATACACAGAAAAACAAAAAATTTTAAATGTTTCATATGTTTTATTCCCATTCTATAGTAGCTGGTGGTTTAGAACTAATATCGTACACAACTCTATTAACACCTTTTACTTGATTTATAATTTTGTTGGAGGTCTTTTGTAAAAATTCATACGGTAAATTTACCCAATCAGCAGTCATCCCATCAGTACTTTCTACTGCTCTTAAGGCAACTACTTTTTCATACGTTCTTTCATCACCCATAACTCCTACAGAGTTTACAGGTAATAACATTGCACCGGCTTGCCACACTTTATCATACAAACCGTCTTCTTTTAATCCGTTGATAAAAACAGCATCTACTTCTTGTAAGATACGAACTTTTTCTGCTGTAATATCTCCTAATATACGAATTCCTAAGCCAGGCCCCGGAAAAGGATGGCGCCCTAACAATTCTGCATCAATCCCTAATGATGCTCCTACTCTTCTTACCTCGTCTTTAAAAATCATTCTTAAAGGCTCTACTATTTTAAGCTTCATAAAATCTGGTAATCCACCTACATTATGATGACTTTTTATGGTTGCAGATGGCCCACCATTTACCGATACAGACTCTATTACATCTGGATAAATAGTACCTTGTGCTAACCAAGTAACATTTGTTATTTTATGAGCTTCATCATCAAAAACTTCAATAAAAGAGTTCCCAATAGCTTTTCTTTTTTTCTCTGGATCAGAAATACCTTCTAATGCTTTTAAAAATCTTGCTGATGCATCTACACCTTTCACATTTAAGCCCATACCTTCGTATTGTGCCAAAACATTTTGAAACTCATCTTTTCGCAAAAGTCCGTTATTTACAAAAATGCAATATAAATTTTTACCGATTGCTTTGTTTAATAGAACTGCCGCAACGGTAGAATCTACTCCGCCTGATAAACCAAGAACAACTTTATCATTGCCTACTTTTTCTTTAATGGCATTAACGGTACTTTCTACAAAAGAATCTGGAGTCCATGTTTGAGCAACACCTGCAATTTTAACCAAAAAGTTTTCTAACAGTTGTTTACCATCTGTAGAGTGATACACTTCTGGATGAAATTGAATGGCATAAGTATCTTCTTCATTAATTTTATAAGAAGCATTTTCTACATCTTTTGTACTAGCTAACAGAACTGCATTTTTAGGCAATTCTTTAATTGTGTCTGAATGACTCATCCAAACCTGGCTTCCTTTAGAGATCCCTTCAAAAAAGATTTCTTCACTTTTGATAAAAGATAAGTTTGCTCTACCATACTCTCTTGTATTCGAAGGCGCTACTTTACCACCAGAAAAATGGGCTAAATATTGTGCACCATAACAAACTGCCAATAAAGGTTTTTTACCTCTAATTTCAGATAAATCTGGATGTAAAACATTTTCTCCTCTTACCGAATTTGGGCTACCAGATAAGATAACCGCTTTAAATTCTGTATGATTTTTTGGAAGGTGATTATAAGGGTGAATTTCACAATAAATGTTTAATTCTCTAACTCTTCTGGCAATTAACTGAGTGTATTGCGAACCGAAGTCTAAAATAAGTACGTTGTGTTGTTGCATGCGCAAAAATACTATTTCATATTAAATTTAAGAACGAAAATCGTTTTTTTTATAAGAAATTTCACCTCTTTATTAAGAACTAAAAACGATAAACAACTGCATTTAAATTCATACCAGCACCAACAGAAGCAAAAATAACAACATCTCCTTTTTTAACTTCTTGATCTTCTAACTCGCCTTTTAAAACTAAATCTAATAACGTTGGTACCGTAGCAACAGAGCTATTGCCTAGTTTATGAATACTCATTGGCATTACGCCTTCAGGAACTGGTTTTTTGTACAATCTAAAAAAACGTTTGATAATTGCTTCATCCATTTTTTCATTTGCTTGGTGTATAAAAATCTTTTTAACATCATTAATTGAGATACCACTTTTGTCGAGCGCAATTTTCATTGCCGCAGGCACTGCTGTTAAGGCAAATTCATAAATTTTTCTACCCAACATTTTGATATACCTAACATCTGCATTTTTTGTCTTGTTATTAGAAGCACCATAAAACAAATAATAGGCTTCTTCTTTTGCAAATGTTTGGGTTGCATGGCTTAAAATACCCGCACCAGAACCACTTGTCTCTTCTACAATACAAGCTCCTGCACCATCGCTAAAAATCATAGCATCTCTATCAAAATTATCTACAACTCTTGATAGTGTTTCGGCACCGATTACCAAACATTTTTCTGCAATTTGAGCCTTAATAAATGCCTGAGCTTGTATAACACCTTCTACCCAACCTGGGCAACCAAAAAGAATATCATAAGCAACACAATTGGGGTTTTCAATCCCTAATCTATGTTTTACTCTTGAGGCCAAACTAGGTAAAATATCGCTCTGAATGGCACCATGTTTTACGTCTCCAAAATTATGAGCAAGTATGATGTAATCTATCTCTTCTGGATTAATTTTTGCCGACTCAATGGCTTTTTTACTTGCAAAATAAGCAAGGTCTGAAGTATTGTATTCTGGCTTTGCATACCTTCTTTCTTCAATGCCAGTGATCCCTTTAAACTTTTCGATAATCACTTCATTTTCATCAGAAAAAGCTTCGCCGTTTTCGTTTAAAAAATTTTCATTAGAAAAATCTATATTTTTCTTTTTAAGTGAAGGCACAAAAGATCCTGTACCTGTTATTTTTGATGAAATCATATTTAAAGTGATTTATATTTTCTTATAGATAGATAAACTGGGTCTAAAATACAAAATCCCTAAAAACAAGAATTTCTTTGTTTCTAAAAAAATGATATTCAACACCCGTTTAAAAGAATGTCTTACTTTTAAATAATTGAGTTGTGTTACTAATTATTTTTAAAACTATCTTACAAATGCTAGTAATAACAGTGTATTTAGTAGTTATTTAAAAGATATCGACCTCTAAAAAATGTTACTTCTTTTTAAATTAATACGACATTCAACAGCTAAAAAAGGTTCTCTAATTTATTGGTTTAACTAGTTTTTTTTTAAACAAGACGGAAACTGCGTTAGGGATTGAAACAGCATCCTTTTTACTTTTTGTAGTAAAAAGATATCGTGAAAAGCCCGTTAAAACGCCCAAAAAAACTACAAATAAGAACTATCGAAAGAATACGGTAGCAAAGAGGTAAGCGAATCTACAAGTACTACATTGCCAATTTCGCCCATAAACAACACTTTAAAAGGTGTCTTTTGATGAATTTCATATTCAGACAATGCTTGCCTGCATGCGCCACAAGGACCGATGGGCTGATCTACTGTTTTAAGCGTAGAGCTTGCTGAAATTGCTAACTTTTTAATTTTAACACCCGGAAAACTTGCTCCGGCATGCCAAACCGCAACCCTTTCGGCACACATACCCGATGGATAGGCTGCGTTTTCTTGGTTGTTGCCAATAACAACTTCTCCGTTTTCGAGTAACAATGCTGCACCTACATAAAACTTAGAATAAGGAGCATAGGCTTTTTTTCTGGCCTCAATTGCTTTGTTCATTAACAAAATATCTTCTTTTGGCAATTCTGACAAAGTATTATAAATGGTTGCTGAAGCGGTTATTTGAGTTTTTTTCATGGTGTATATAGGGCAAAAAAGCAGTCATTTACCGACTGCTTTGTAAGATCATAAAATAAAATATTCACTGAGATTAATAATCATCATAAATTTCTCCTAAATCAAAAGATAAAGAAAAACGCAAAGAGTTTTCTAGAGGGTTATTTACATCAGATGAATTTATTAGGTAAGATAAATCTACATTTAAAGCATTTGTTTTAAAACCACCGCCTAATGTAAAATATTGTCTATTTCCTTTGTCTTGACTTTCATGAAAATACCCCGCTCTTACAGCAAAAGCATTGTTGTATAAATACTCTGCACCTAATGCATAGGTAAATTCTTGTAGTTCTTCTTTAAAGCCTCCTGGTGCATCGCCAAAAGATTTAAAAATACCACTAACCCACTCGGTTTCTCTTTCTGAACCATCTAACTGAGGCGTTGGCACTAATAACTTTGTAAACTCTACATTGGTAGATATGGTGTTGTAATCGTCTAAAATAAAATCGAAACCACCACCTAGCTTAAGATTTGTAGGTATAAAATCGGCATTATTTACATCGGTAGTGTAATTTACCTTTGGACCAATATTGGCAATGTTAAACCCTAGTCTATAACGTCCATTAAAATTACCATAATTTTCTTCTAAAGATTGATAATATCCAGAAACATCAACGGCAAAAGAGTTAATGGGTTGTATGTTACCAGAAACACCTGTTAAGGTTAAATTAGATCTTAAATATTTTAAGGCAACACCCATTGAAAAAGTTTCGCTTAATTTTAAAGAATATGCACCGGTTATTGCTAATTCGTTAGGGTTAATTGTTCCGTTTGGTATTCCGTTACTATCTGTTAAATCGATTTGCCCTAAAGAAAAGTATTTTAAATCTGCACCCCAAGCAGCATTTTCACTAAATCTATTCATGTAAGAAAGGCTCCCTGTAAAAATATCATCGGTAAGGTTTCTTAGCCATGGCGAGTAGGTAATACCTGCTTTTATTTGACGATTACTAAATGCCATTTTAGCTGAGTTGTGAAAAAGTGAAAAAGCGTCTGCAGAAGTAGCGACACCAATATCTCCCATACCACCAGCTCTTGCATCGGGTGTTATTAATAAAAACGGAATTGCTGTGGTAATACCGCCTACCTGACGGGTATCTATTTCTGTTTGTGCAGAAACCTTTAAACTAGCAAGCACACAAAGTGCAATACAAAATCCTATTTTTCTCATAAAATATTATTTATTTTTATTGAAGAATGACTAATTTTTCATACTTCTGGGCAACAATATTACTAATTGTTGCGGTTACTTTTAATTTATAAATATAAACTCCTTTTCCTATTTTTTGACCAAAATCATCTAAACCATTCCATGTTATACTTCTAGACAAACTACCCGCTGTAAGTACATTTTGATTAATTGTTTTTATCAACTTACCCGAAACTGTAAAAATTTGAACTTGTACTTCTAACGGTTCATTAGGCTTATTGTGATGAAACCAAAATTCGGTGTAATTTACAAAAGGATTTGGATAATTTAAAACATTTTCTAAATTTAAAATAGCATCACTAACAACCACAAAGTTTAACGTAGCTTCAGATGAATTATTATACGTATCCCAAGCTTTTATTTTTAAGGTATGCGGACCAACTTCTAAATCTCTTAATCGATATGTAACTTTACCATTTGTAAAATCATTTAATTCCGTTTGATAAAAATCATTTAAAATAATTGGGTTAGCCGTATCATCATCTAAAACAGCTACAATATCATGGTCTACAGAGGTTATCGAAGTATTTATACCACTAAAATCTGATAGGGCAATTATTAAATTCGGAGACGCATTTGTATTACCGCCATCAATAAAAGACTCATCATTCATGTAGGGTTTTATTTCTGGTCCCATAGTATCTTCGGGAGCATCTTTATTAATACCACCAACAAAAACATCAAAATTAAAACCAGATTTATCTATTTCTCCGTTATCTGCATAAAAACTTAACTTTCCTTTACCGAATGCAATTTTAATATCTTTAGGAACTATAAACTCGAATTTAAAAGCGCCTTCGGTTACGGTCGATTTCCCTTTAAATATCTTACTATCTTGGGTGTCAAAAACCATTTGAATTCCAAAACCATCATTGTCTAGGGTTGTTTTATCTATCGGTTTATCGAAAATAGTTGTAGACAAAGTTCCATTAAAATCGGTTAACACCTCATCTAACTCATTGACAACAACCCCTTCAATTTGTACTTTAGACAAGGCTTTTAAGGTGTCTAATGATTGCGATATTAAAACCCCATTCATTTTTGTTATTTTTATATTGGGTTTTGGCACAGCCAACTTCATGGCCGGATCACCAAAATGATAAATGAAAAATTTCTGAGAATTAGAAAACTGATTTTTAGTTTTCATTAAAGAAGCTGCAATGGTTAAATCTTCATTATTAAACTCTAGTAAAGTTCTTATTAACTGCTCATTAAAACGCTGTCCTACATTAATAAAAACCTCTCGTGTGGTGGTAACCATACTTGCAGCACCACCTGTAGGATTTTTAAGAGTTAACTCGCCAGCCGTAATTCTATTCGGGTTATCAAACCTAGAAAAATCGCAAGTAACCGTAATTAAAAGAGGCAAACTATTAAGGTTACTAAGACTTTGAATTTGTGGCTTGTCGAAAAACTTTTCAGACGCAAAACCATCTTCACCACCATGACCAAAATAATCAAAAACCAAAGACCCTTTTTCAATGGCGTTTGTAATTGCTGTTTTTACCGCAGGATAGCGCTCGCCTCCTGAAGAGTTTTCTTGCACATAAGCATCTGCAAAAATTTTATTTACATTAAAAATAGGTTTATTTGCTCTAATTTCATCAGCGATGTTTTCTACACCTTGGGCTATTACCTCTTCTCCGGTAGCATCTATATCATCTGCCAATAAAGTGATGGTGTTTCTCCAATCTCCGATAGAAGATTTTGCGTAATATGCTAGAATTTTATCGACAACCGTTTTTGCTTCTGCAATCGTATTTACAGGTATTCGACTAGAAGCTACATCAATCGTATGGCTTGGAGACATTGTACCTTCTGTATCGTCTAGCATTACATAAAAATCGTCTGTAACATATGATGTCGCTAGGTTAAAACTATTCTCAGATAATTTTACTGGCATAATATTATTATTACCGCTCAATCTGTCTTTATAATCAAAAGAAGCATCGCCAAAAAAACAAACATATTTTAATTTAGTTTCTTCGGATGAATTGGTGTCATATAGTTGTTTTATAAAATCTCGAATGGCTGTAATATCTTTAGAACCTGATGAATACTCATTATATATTTCATCAACTAAAACAACTTTTGTATTTAAATTACTATTGTCTTGATGGTAATTTGCTAATCTTTGTGCCTCACTAGACAATGCCGAACTAGTTATTAATAAATAATTGATGTCTTTTAAAGAATGTAAATTTTGATTAATAACTTTTGAGTTTGCTATTGCTTTTGGTTTGTAAAAATCATTCTCAGAGATAACAATATATTCTTTTAAAACGTTTGCATCTTCTTTAAAAGTAAAGTTGGTGTCCGAAGATTCGCTACTAATAGATGCTGGTGATAATGGGTTTGTTACATCCCAAACCTGAAAAATTGCATTGCTATTTTTAATTGAGAAATTAACTGTATTCGCATTATTTACTTGCTCGAAACTTCGAAAAGAAAACTGTCTATCTGTAGCAATTAATTCTTGTTTGCCGACCACTTCTATAAAGTCTAAATAAGCATTTGCAGACGGATTGCCATTATTATTATAGGTAAGTTTAACAGACAACAAATCTGCACTATTAGCCATAGAAGCGACTCTTTCTGAGGTAAGCGCTTTTGTTAATGAAGTGGAATTAATTCCAGAAAAATTAAGATCATACAACGCTTGGTCATTTACCGAAACTGCTAAAGATGTTGAAGTAACAGATGCCGCAACGGCTCTAACCTTAACAGACAATGGTGCATTGGCAACTGCATTAGGAAATGGTATTTTAAATTCTTGAGTATTTTCTATATTTAAATCTGTCTTGTAAAACCATTGAGTACCTGCAGAAAGTATATTAAATTCGTCTTTTTCTAAAAAAGTAAACGCATCAAAATCGGTAATTTCAAGTTGTGAATTTGAAGTAATTGGTTCTTTTGGTTGTATTCTTTTACCTACTGTACTCGATACCGTTATAAAGTAATAAGCTTCATCAGAATAAATATTTTGTCGATGGTTTGCGGTATTAGCAACTGGATTAAGTACCCAATCATGCGGCCCGGTAGCATAAAAAAGAATGTAATCTTCATTATCAAAAACACCATCATTTTCGCCAGAAATAAAAATTGCATTTTCTTGCAAATCAATACTTCTCGGAGTTGCATTTAAAACAGGTAACATTGCGCCACCATTCCCATAAATTTTAATTTTTCTTGGATCTAAATTTCGAGTAGAAACACCTATTTCTTGTAAAAGATTTTTATCAATCTTAAACACACCAGAAGTATCTACAGAAAACTTATACCAATCGCCATTAGATAGTACAGAATTGTTAATTTGCGCAGTAAATAGTTGACTAAATAACAGCGTGAAAAAAAATAAAAAACGTGCTTTCATAATTCTATTTCAAATAACGGAAATTATTCGGAGATATTTTAAGACAATAACACATAAATTATACTAATCTTAAAAAGAAATCGTTTCATAGAAAGTGATTGTTAATTTACAACGTTAATTTTATTAATTTACTTGTTTGAAAGTAGAATTATTGTAAATTGCATCACTATTTAATTATACAATAAATAATTTTCAATTAGAAAATGAAAAACGTTTTTAAACTATTTATAGTTGCCTTATCAGTTGTAACATTGGCTAGTTGTAACAGCTCAAAATCTGGTAGTTCTAAACTAACCGGAATTCCTTTTAACAACCCTAAATATGATAATTATATTCGAGGAGATGCTTTTGCTGGTCAAGAAACACCTCTAGGAATGGTACCTATTGAAGGAGGTTCTTTTACCATGGGGCAAGTTCAAGACGATGTAATGTTCGACTGGAATACAACACCTAAAAAAATGCATATTCGTTCTTTTTTTATGGATGAAACTGAGGTAACAAATTCAGAATACTTCTTATATGTACAGTACATAAAAAAAGTTTTTCCTCCTGCCGAAGAAAAATACAAACACATTTATAAATCTGTTTTACCAGATACATTAGTTTGGAGAAAAAGCTTAGGAAATACAGATATTTTATCTGAAAATTACTTGAGACACCCTGCTTATGCAGATTATCCTGTTGTTGGTGTTAGCTGGTTACAAGCAAATAAATACTGTAAATGGAGAACAGATGCAGTTAATTTAAAGAAACTAATAGACAAAGGTTATTTAGAAAATATTTTTGATAATGATAGTGTTAGTAACTTTTTTGATACCGATGTTTTTTTAGCAGACTCAGACAAATTATTTGATGGCGATAGTACTATCTACAAAAGAGGTATAAGAACCAGAGGAAACACTAACTCACAAAATGGAAATTTTAGAGGTCGAAAAATAACTCAAGCAGACGGTGTTTTAAGTCAGAAATTTAGACTACCTACGGAAGCTGAATGGGAGTTTGCCGCAAAAGCAAATATAGAAAACAGAGAGTACAACAACATTAGAGGTAGAAAAAAATATGCCTGGGATGGTAAATATTCTAGAGAAAGTAAAAAACGTTTAAGAGGTAATCAATTAGCAAACTTTAAACAAGGTGAAGGATCTTACAGTGGATTATCTGGGTGGAGTTCTGATGGTGCAGACATTCCTAACAAGGTAAAATCTTACCCACCAAATGCTTTTGGCTTGTATGACATGTCTGGAAATGTTTCAGAATGGGTTGCCGATGTTTATAGACCTATAATTGATAACGAAGCTAACGATTTTAACTACTTTAGAGGAAATATTTTCACCCGTAAAATGATTGACAAAGAGGGTAAAGTTGTAATTGCAGATGTATCTGAAGGTGCAGAAGTGGCTTATGACACTTTACCAAACGGTAAAATAATGCCAAAACAACTACCTGGTAGTTTAAAATACATACCAATTACTAAAGATGATGTTACTTTAAGAAGAAACTTTACGGTTTCTGACAACACTGATATTGGTGATGGAGATTTAAACTCTTCTCGTTTTTATGGTGATGATGAAAATGAATTTAGTAAAAGACCTAGTATGTATAATTCTCCAAGAAAACCAAGCATTGAGAGAGATGCAGAGACAGGAGAAGAAATTTTGGTAAATGATGCTAAAAAAAGAACTACTTTAATTAGTAATAGTACCAGAGTTTATAAAGGTGGTGCATGGTCTGATAGAGAGTACTGGTTAGACCCAGCACAAAGAAGATACTTACCAGAATATATGGCAACCAACCATATTGGGTTTAGATGTGTTACAGACCAAGTTGGCCCTATGAGTTTCAAGAAAAGAAAAGCTAGAAACCCAAGTAGAAACTAAAAAAAAATATTTCTTAAAAAAAAGACCTCACTGCATAAATATCAGTGAGGTTTTTTTTTATTTTTATAGTATGAAAATCGAAGACATATACTCATTATACAGTAAAAAATTTTTAGTAGATACAGACACTAGAAATATTAGAAAAGACAGTTTATATTTTGCCTTAAAAGGTAGTAATTTTAATGGCAACTCTTTTGCAGAAAAAGCAATTGAACTTGGTGCTGCCTATGCCTTTGTAGATGAAGAACAGTATTGTAACCATAGTTCTATTTTTTTAGTAGATAATGTTTTAGAAACTTTACAAAAACTAGCCAATTATCATCGAAAGCAATTTCAATTCCCAATTATTGCCTTAACAGGTAGTAATGGAAAAACAACCACCAAAGAATTGATCAACGCTGTTTTATCAAAAAAATATAAAACAACAGCAACTATTGGCAACTTAAACAACCATATTGGAGTGCCACTTACCTTACTTTCTATGTCTTTAGACACCCAAATAGGAATTGTAGAAATGGGTGCTAATCATCAAAAAGAGATAGCATTTTTATCTTCAATTTGCGAACCCGATTTTGGCTATATTACCAATTTCGGAAAAGCTCATTTAGAGGGATTTGGCGGAGTTGAAGGTGTTATAAAAGGAAAAAGTGAACTGTATACCTTTTTAGAAAAAAACAAAAAAATTGCTTTTATAAATACAGATGATGCAATACAAGTTGCAAAAACAGCTGCAATTGCTACAATTCCTTTTAATGATAGTTTGTCTTTTTTAGAGGTAAATCCGTTTGTAAAATTAACTCTTAACAAGGTTTCTATACAAAGTAATCTTATTGGCAAATACAACTATAACAATATTGCCGTTGCCTGCACTATTGGTCAATATTTTAAGGTTTCGAATTCAGAAATTAAAGAAGCAATCGAAAATTACACCCCTACAAATAATAGGTCTCAAATAATAACTACTAAATTTAATAAAATTATATTAGATGCTTATAATGCGAATCCGTCTAGCATGAAAGCAGCCTTAGAAAATTTTGAAAGCATTCAAGAAAAAAACAAAACTGTTATTTTAGGGGATATGTTTGAACTTGGTCTGGATAGTGAAAAAGAACACCAAGAAATTGTAGATCTAGTTAGCAACTGCCGTTTTAGCAATACCTATTTTGTTGGAAGTCACTTTTATAAAACAAAGAAAACAACGCAACTTTTTAAAACCTTCGAATTGCTATTAGAAGAACTAAAAAAACACCCTCTAAAAAACCAAACAATATTAATAAAAGGCTCTAGAGGAATGCAATTAGAAAGACTATTGGCTATTATAGATTGATGTTCTCTTTATGGTAGGCAACTAAGTTATCAATAGGTCTTTGAATGACCTCTGTAACTTCTAAATTATTTTTTTTAGCCACTTTTTCTAAAATTTCTCTAAAATAATGAGCAATTGATCCAATGAAATAAATAGGTGTTTCTGCTGTTTTATTGTAAGGAATTACTCGGAATTTGAAAAACTCTTGAAACCCTTTTTTAATAATTCTTTTTATGTATTTCTCTTCCTTAAAATCGAACATAAATTTAGCAAAAGAAGCCAAATACATATTCGGGTTGGGTTCTCTGTATAAGTTTTTCTTAATATAATCTGCCTCTAGATTAAATTCTTTATTAAATTTTTCTGCAATTTTACTAGGCATTTTATTGTAAAAATAATCAATTAAGAGTTTTTTTCCGAAATAATTACCACTTGCTTCATCCATCAAAATGTACCCTAAAGAAGGAGTTAACATTTCTAGATTTTCACCATTGTAATAACAACTATTAGAGCCTGTACCAAGTATACAAACCAAAGCAGGCTCTTTGCCAGTGGCAGCATAAACCGCAGCAAGCATATCTTCTGCAATATAAATTTTAGCATTGATAAATATATCTGCTAAAATTTTCTTTAAAATTGCTATAGGATTCGGAGTGCCACAACCAGCACCATAAAAGTGAATTTCAGATACTTCATCTTTAATATTTATCAACTGAAACATATTAATAATTCTATTGTGCAACTCTTCTTTTGGCACAATAGCGGGGTTTAAGCCAAGTGTTCGCACTCTAAAAGCCTCTGTTTTATCATTAGCTATTGCAATCCAATCTGCTTTTGTAGAACCACCATCTGCAATTAATATCATACTCTTATAATTTTAATCAAATATATTATAAGTAAAACTCTTACACAATAGGTATAAAATCTTCAATCGTTTTCGTTGAAAAGAAAATAGTAGTTATTAGAAATAGTAAAATTAGTTGCCAACTATTTGATGCCATTTTTCTTGACGCCATTCTTTACTAGTGAGTCTCTTATACAACAAAAAAAGGTACCCTTTGGTAGTAATTGCTCTGTTAATAATTTGGCACCGTAGTTCTATAAAAAAATAACTTTTTATAATCTGATGACGGAATTTTGTTATTTTCGGATACTGATACTGCGAATTTAACCTTTTTAAATATGATGTTACTTCTTTATTAGATGTGTATTCTAAACTTGACACATTATTAAAAAACTGGTAACAAGCAGCTAAAAAACAATTTAAATGGGTACTTAACTTTTGTATACTATGAACTGCTAAATTAGCATTGGTTTTTTTAGATAATAAAAAAACATCATACGCATTTCTTAACGCCATAGCCTTATAATAATAACCCTTATCATTAATTTGATTAGCAAGAATAGATATATTTAATTTATTTGCATAACTTAAAACAGTTACACCATCAACAACTTGACAGTCTTTCTTTACATATGTATAATTAAACTCTTTGGCATAATTTTCAATTAAAATTTCTTTATGAATTTCTACTGCAGCAATACTATTTTCTTTTTGAAGTCTTCTGTAATGTTTTTGAGGTGGTAGGTAATATTCTTCTGTATCTACTTTGGAGTAATTAAAATTACAAATAACTTTTATAGCCTTCGGATAATCTTGTTCAGAGAAAATAAAATCAATATCGCCTACCATTCTTTCAGCAATATCCTCATAAATACCTGCCAACAGATTTCCAGTTCCTTTAAAAAAAACAGGAGTAATATTATTAGCTAATAAAAGGGTATTTAATTCTTTTGCTTGCGCTATTATTTGTATGTTCCGATCTCGGTTTAAATCGGTAATGTGCTGCATATAATTCACTAATTCATCTGGCAAAAACTGAAGAAAAGCTACCCGTTTTAAATTGCAATACAATGCCGGAAAAACATAATGTGCAGTACTAACTTTTACAACCGAATCCCAATCAATATCCTTAGAAACTAATTTTTGTTTTATATACGCTTTATTAGACTCTTCTAAAGATATCGTTAGACAAGTTGCAATAAAAGTAAGTGTTTCTTTGTAGGTCATTTTAAGAGGGATTTTTTTTTGAAGTATTACTTTTTAACAACCAACTACTAGATTGGATTTTTTCTCCTAAACCATCAATCAAAGAAATGCCCAATTGATCACAAATTGGTTTTTCTGGAATGGTGTTATTATTTTGATCACCACCATTTGCAAAACTCAACTCATAATCTGCTCCAAAATCTTTAGCAATCTTTTCAATAGTCTTGCAAACTGTCCTATCTGTATCAATAGACAATATACAATAATCTACCGATTTTATATTACCAACAATAAAGACACGTTCTTCTTCTTTTTGAAATTCTTTTGAGCCTTTTAATGCCCTCTGATGATCACTATTCACAATTACAAACAAATTATCTGCTAATCTTTTTGCATTGTTAAAATATTCTATATGTCCTTTGTGAATTGGGTTAAAATAACCCGATACAATAATTCCTTTTTTCATTCTTTGTGATTTTTTCAAAGATAATAAACATGAATAACATGAGTTGAATATAATTAAATGAAAAACGTTTTCATTATCATAACTACTATAGGTTCATTTCAAATTGAATGCAGTTGAAACCTATTTGATAGAGACGTTTTATAAAAACCTCTCGACTCCGCTAGAGGTGACATACTTAATTACTAGACAACTTAACTAAAACATTATCAATGTCAGTTCGAGCGCAGTCGAGAACGTTGTCGTGTATGATTTAGTTGCGTGGTGTAGCACTAAAGTTAGCAAATAAAACACTAACCAAGAAAATCCGGGAAGATTTTCACAAGTAGGCAAGAACCAAACAATTAATTATACAAGTTGTTGTACCCAGTTATTTTAAACGATAGATTGTCTTATTTTTTTCTCCTATTTTTTCAAATAAATCTAATTCAGCACCTTTCTTTAAATCTCTACTAGCTGTCGCTGAAGAAATGTCTTTAAAAATATCCATATAATCTTTTCTTGAAAATTCATTTATATTTAATGAAACATAGTATTCTAGTCTATCTTTTTCGTTTAAAGTTCGATTATTAAAGTTCAGTAATTCACTTATAGAAATATTAATAACATTTAGCATGTATTCAATAAACTTAGTAGATTTTCCCGATTTATCACTTTCAGCCAAAGATTTGTAATATTTTTCTTGGTCTTTACTAATTAGAGTTTCAAAAGGCAAAAACTCAAAGATCGGATATTTTTCCATTAAAATTAGTGTTTGCCATAATCTTCCCATTCTACCATTTCCATCCAAAAAAGGATGAATAAATTCCATTTCGTAATGGAAAACACAACTTTTAATTAATTCAATTTCATCAGACTTTTTTAAATATTCAAAAAGGTCTTTCATTAAATATGGCACATTTCTAAAAGGAGGTGCTAAATGGGCAACTTTTGAGCCTTTTACAATTCCAACACTTTGATTTCTATATTTTCCAAAATTTTCAATTAAACCTTCCATTAAATTTTGATGTGCTTTTAAAAAGGATTTTTCATTAGAAGGGTTGTAGTTTTCTAAATTTTCATAGATTTTGATAGCATTTAAAACCTCAAGAACATCTTTTTTAGGACCAATAACTCTTTTCTTTTCAAGAAGTGCTGTTATTTGCTCTTCTGTAAGAGTATTTCCTTCTATTTTTAGAGAAGAATGAATAGTTTTAATTCTATTCTGTTTTCTTAATTTCGGTGAAGGTTTGTTTAAAAAATTAGCATTTACTACCCCTATTTTTTCGGAAATAGAAGTAATTAATTTTAAAATTGATGGGGTTATTTCGTAGGGTGGCTTCATTTTATGATACTATCATTTGATACTATCAAAGATACAATCATTTATACTGATTTTTCTTATGAAAACGAATTTTTTAATTGGGTAAAACAAACTATAATTGTAAAGCTAAAAACACTTCTCTACTTCGCTCAAGGTGACAATTGTAGTTTTATTAGAATCTATCTATTTTTCTGTATCAGCTTGATCGCAGTCGAAACTTGTCGCTATTACTTTCTAAAATCTATATTTTAATAAATTCTCTAAAATTATTTTTATCAATTACGATTTCCTTGGCTTTGTATGCATTTACAAAAGTTTTTGGTAATCTCACTTTTTTCTTGTTATTCCATTTAAACTCATACCCTGAAATAATACCATTATGTTCTTCTACTAAATCTACTTCTTGCTGTTGTTTGGTTCTCCAAAAGTACATTTTAGCATTTGTATTATAATACTTATTCTGTTTCAATCTTTCTGAAATTAAAAAATTTTCCCATAAAGCCCCAGTATCTTGCCTTAATTCTAAAGGATTAAAATTTCCAATAATTGTATTTCGTACACCGTTATCATAGAAATATATTTTTTTATTTTTTTTAATTTCATTGCGTAAGTTTCTACTAAAGCTATGTAACTTAAATATTACATATCCTTTTTCTAAAATATCTATATAGTTGACAACAGTATTTTTATCTACACCGACTATTTGAGCCAGTTCATTGTAGTTCACTTCACTTCCTATTTGAAGGGCTAAAGCTCGCACCAATTTTTCTAATACTTCTGGTTTTCTAATATTTGAAAAGGCTAAAATATCCCTATACAAATAACTATTTACCAATTGTTTTAATAGTTCTTTTTCTTCTCCAGGATTTTTTAATATATCTGGATAGAAACCGTATAATATCCTGTTTTCTAATTGTTGTTCTGCTGAGACATAGCCATCTGTATTTTCCAACTCTTCCCAACTTACTGGAAACAATTCATACTCCCATTTCCTTCCTGTTAAAGGTTCATTAATTGCATTTGATAAATCAAAAGATGACGAGCCACTTACAAATAATTGTACCTCTTTAAATTGATCTATAATTATTTTTAATGTTAGCCCAATACCGGCTATTCTTTTGAGCTTCATCAATAAAAATGATTTTGTTAGACCCTATAATACTTCTAATTTGTACTGTGTTAGGATTGTTTAATAGACTTCTTACTATAGGATTATCTCCATCTAAAAATAGATGTTCTTCTGTAGCTATTATCGTTTTAAGTAGCGTCGTTTTCCCTACTTGTCTGGGACCAATTAATACAATAGCTTTCCCTTTATTTCTTCTCTGCTCAATGGTTTCTTTTAAGACTCTTTTGTACATTTTATTTTTCCAAAAATATACTATTTTATATTGTATTCACTAATAGTTATGTTTTTTAGTGAATACATGCGCTAAAAAGTATTTATATATTGTATGTCTATTTATAAAAGCTATGTAATAAGTGTTATTACGAAGACAACTGAAATGAAAAAGTATAAGAATGGAAAGTAATTGATGAAGTATACAATGTAATTGAAAAAAGTAGCTAGTATATGTGATTTCTCCTTAGCAGGCGAAATGACATTCGTTTTCTGAAGGTAGATACAAACAGAAATTTAAATTAACTAAATGTCAGTTCGAGCGCAGTCGAGAAAGAACTATACTTGTAAAGCTAAAAACATCCTCTAGACTCCG
>NZ_CANMFI010000005.1 GCF_947497125.1 uncultured Polaribacter sp.
GATTTTTCGAATAGCAAAATTCTCTCCATCAGCAACATATAAATTATTTGCAGCATCAATAGTTATACCGTATGGATCATTAAAACGTGCAACAGTTCCAGTACCATTAACAAAACCACGTTCACCAGTCTCACTTCCGGCAAAAACAGTAACCTCTCCTGTAATAGCTACTTTTAATATACGATGCTCATTGTTATCAGCTATATACATATTGCCAGAAGCATCAAAAACGTTCCCTGCTGGCCAACTAATAAATTCAGAAGGTATTTCATATTTAGGATTTTGATCAGAAGTACCTACATAAGTAGAAACTGTATAAGGAGATTCATACTGTTCCATGTAATAGGTAGCACCATTTTCTAATAAGTCTTCTGGGTCTAATCTAGAACTTGCCTCAGGAGAAGCATACCAATCTATTCTTGTATTTTCATTTTCTGTATTTACAATATCTAACAGCTGGGTTGCTGCATCATTGTAATTAAAAGTACTCGTTTCTAATACTTTTTTTACTGAAACTGCAAAACGTTTTACACTCACTACACCTCCAACAGTTTGGCTCGCATAGTAAGTAGTGGCATCTTGTAAAACTGTTGTTAATGCTAAAACACTACCTCCAGTAGGTGTTGCATACCATTGTATATTCTCTCCTGTTACTTCTAAATCAGCTAAAGTAGCCTCTCCTGCATAAATTTGTGTAGACAAACCTTCGGGTGGTGGTGTATTAAAAAAAGAGTTTGAAAAAAGAGTTTCTGATTTGTAAATACCATTATTGGCATTCAATACAAAAGAACTAAATACTGCAAACAATAGTATTGTGATACTGTTTTTTTGGGGGAAATATTTCATAAATAGAATTTTAAAAATAAAATTATGTTTGGGGTTACATGTTTAAATCTTGCTCATTAAACAAAAATACTGGGTTTTAAAATTTTTTACTGTTTTTTTTATAGTGAAGTTGTTTCAAAATGCGATTTTGACACAAACTTTAACAAAAAAGACCCTAAAATGTCTTTGTATTTTTAAAAAAAAGTTTAAAAGTTTTTTTTCTAAACTTCTTAAATTTAAAAATATTCTAAAATCAAAAAACAAACTATCTTTGCACCATGACACATAAAGCTGGTTTTGTAAATATTATTGGAAATCCTAATGTTGGTAAATCTACATTGATGAATGCTTTGGTGGGCGAAAAGCTCTCTATTATTACTCCAAAAGCACAAACAACAAGGCACCGTATTTTGGGGATTGTCAATGATGAAAATCATCAAATTGTATTTTCAGACACACCAGGTATTATAAAACCTGCCTACGAATTACAATCTTCTATGATGGATTTTGTAAAGTCTGCCTTTGAAGATGCCGATATTTTAATCTACATGGTAGAAGTTGGCGAAAAAGAATTAAAAAACGAAGCTTTCTTCAACAAAATAATTCATAGTGAAATACCTGTTATTTTATTGTTGAATAAAATTGACACTTCTTCTCAGAACGAAGTAGAAGAAAAAATTGAGTATTGGAAAAACAAAGTACCCAATGCAGATGTTTTTGTTATTTCTGCTTTAGAGGGATTTAACGTAGCTGAAGTTTTAGAAAAAATAAAACAAGAGTTGCCCGAAGCACCTGCTTTTTATCCGAAAGACCAACTAACAGACAAACCAGAACGCTTTTTTGTAAATGAAAAAATTAGAGAAAAAATACTAATTCATTATAAGAAAGAAATTCCGTATGCTGTAGAAGTAGAAACAGAAGAGTTTACAGAGGAAGAAACAATTGTTAGAATTAGAGCTGTAATTATGGTAGAAAGAGAAACTCAAAAAGGAATTATTATTGGTCATAAAGGAAGTGCTATCAAAAGAGTTGGTGCAGAAGCAAGAAAAGATTTAGAGAAATTTTTTGCTAAAAAAGTATTTATAGAACTCTATGTTAAAGTGAATAAAAACTGGCGTAGCGATAAAATTCAACTAAAACGCTTTGGCTACAATCAAAAGTAACCCACTTCTTATATATTTTCAATCATAAAATGGTGTAGCTTTTTCATTTGAGGTTTGCCTGTATCTTTGCCTATTTTTCCTAAAACATATAATAAAATCCAAAGGAAAGGGACAACAAGCAGCATTACAACCGGAAGAAAAACAGGTTTTTCTAAAGAGATATTTGCGTATAAGAGCACTCCAAAACCTACAAACAAAGCGCCTAATATAAAGTGAAGAAACATAAAGAACGTCCAAACTTGTGGTTTTGGCCCAAAAAGTCCTTTTAAAACTGTTGTTGTTTCTGTTACTTTAATAAATTCTAAATGCAGTTGCGGAGACCAAAAATGTTCTTCTTTCTTGGGCACACTTATAAAAACATGTCCATCTACTACACTTCCTCTAAATAAAACAGTTTTGTTTTTAAACTGATTCGAAAACCGATCTAAAAGCAGCTCATAATTTTCTTCTAAAGTGATTGAAAACCTTGGTCTTAAGAAAATTTCGCTATTTCTTTTCTCTATTAAAAGTTTCTTTTCTTCGTGTAACATGAAAGATTTTATATGTGACTAAATTTACAATAATTTATCGTACAGTAAATTGTATCTTTGCAAAAAATATCAATCAAAATGAATAGTATTGTTGCCATTGTAGGAAGACCAAATGTAGGGAAGTCAACACTTTTTAATAGATTAGTGCAAAGAAGGGAAGCTATTGTAGACTCTGTTAGTGGGGTAACCAGAGACAGACACTATGGTAAATCTGACTGGAACGGAAAAGAGTTTTCTGTAATTGACACTGGTGGGTATGCAATTGGTTCAGACGATATTTTTGAAGAAGAAATAAGAAAACAAGTTGCCCTGGCAATCGAAGAAGCAGATATTATTGTGTTTGTGGTAGATGTCGAAGAAGGCATTACTCCGATGGATGCTGAAGTTGCCAAACTACTTAGAAAAGTTAAAAAACCAATTTTTGTTACTGTAAACAAGGTAGACAACGCCATGCGAGATGCAGATGCAGTAGAATTTTACAACCTTGGTTTGGGAGGATATCATACTATTTCATCGATAAACGGAAGTGGAACAGGAGATTTACTAGATGCTTTGGTAGAAAAAATGCCAGATCCAGAGCCTTTTGATTCTGAGAAACAAGAACTGCCAAGATTTGCAGTAGTTGGTAGACCAAATGCAGGAAAATCTTCTTTTATAAATGCTTTAATTGGAAAAGATAGAAATATTGTAACTAATATTGCTGGTACCACAAGAGATTCTATAGACACAAAATACAACCGTTTTGGATTCGATTTTAATTTGGTTGATACCGCTGGTATTCGAAAAAAATCGAAAGTAAAAGAAGACTTAGAGTTTTATTCTGTAATGAGAGCCGTCCGTTCGATAGAATACGCAGATGTTATTATTTTAGTTGTTGATGCCACTCGTGGTTTTGAAGGACAAGATCAAAACATTTTCTGGTTGGCAGAAAAGAATAGAAAAGGAGTTGTAGTGCTAATTAACAAATGGGATTTAATTGAAAAAGAAACCAATACGCTTCGCGATTTTGAAGCCATGGTTAAAAAACAGATAGAACCTTTTACAGACGTGCCTATTGTTTTTATTTCTGCACTTACTAAACAACGTTTGTTTAAAGCCATAGAAACTGCAGTAGAAGTTTTTGAAAAAAGAAAAAACAAAATACCAACTAGCAAGTTAAATGATGCCATGTTAGACTTGGTAAAAAGTTATCCACCACCAGCTACCAAAGGTAAATTTGTAAAAATAAAATACTGTATGCAGTTGCCAACGCCAACGCCTCAGTTTGCTTTTTTCTGTAATCTACCTCAATATGTAAGAGATCCTTACAAACGATTTTTAGAAAATAAACTAAGAGAAATGTATGATTTTTCTGGTGTACCAATTACTATTTACTTCAGACAAAAGTAACAACGATTCTTGGTATGTAAATGTATTCTAAATAGTTAAAATCTTTTTTAACTATTTTTTTTTCGCCAAAAAGTAAGTAATTTTAAAGAATATTTTAAACCCCTTTCAAATCGGTTTATCTGTAATTAAAAGGTGTTTTTTTCGACTAATAATAACACTAAACAAAGAAAACCAAATGATGCTTACATGGAAAGATATTATTCGTTTTGCAACCAAAGGAAGTCCGAATCCTGTAAAACGAGTTGAAAAAACACCGGCTGAATGGAAAGCTCAGTTGACTGAAGAACAGTACAGAATTACTAGAGAAAAAGGTACAGAAAGACCACATTCTGGTGCATTGTGTGCTATCTATGATGAAGGACAATACAATTGCGTTTGTTGCAACACACCACTATTTGACTCTACCATTAAATTTGAATCTAGCTCTGGTTGGCCAAGTTTTACACAACCTATTTCAGAAAATGCCATAAAATACCACAAAGATCTTACGTTTGGTATGGTAAGAGTAGAAGTACTTTGCAATACTTGCGATGCGCATTTAGGGCATATATTTCCTGACGGACCAGAACCAAGTGGCTTGCGTTATTGCATTAATTCTGAAGCCATGGTTTTAGATAAAAAATAATTGAACAATATTAAAAAATACCAAACAGTCTCAAAAGAAAACTAAAGATTAGATAATGATACTTCTTTAAAAAGACATAAAATTAAAATGGGTAAAAACATACAAATTGCCACAATAGGCGGAGGATGCTTTTGGTGTACAGAAGCTGTATTTCAAGAAGTAAAAGGAGTCGAAAAAGTAGTGTCTGGTTATGCTGGCGGTAACGCTCCTGGAAAACCAACCTACAGAGAAATTTGCTCTGGTTTAACAGGGCATGCAGAAGTTATTCAGGTTACTTTTAATGCAGATATAATTTCTTTTCAAGACATCTTAGTCATTTTTATGACAACACACAATCCTACAACATTAAATCAACAAGGTGCAGATAGAGGTACGCAATACAGGTCTGTCATCTATTATCATAATGATGCACAAAAATCAATTTCAGAGGAAGTCGTAAAACAAGTGCAACCTTATTACAACCATAAAATTGTAACAGAAATAAGTAAATTGCCTATTTTTTACGAGGCAGAAAAAGAGCATCAAAATTATTACAAAGAAAATACACAACAAGGATATTGCAGCTATGTAATTGAACCGAAATTGGCAAAACTAAGACAATTACACGCAGATAAATTAGCATGAAACTAAACATTAAAAATACATTTATAGAACACTTACCAGCAGATCCTAATTTAGAAAACACTAGAAGACAGGTAGAAGAAGCTGTGTATTCTTTTGTAAATCCGAAGCAAACAAAAGCTCCTAAAGTAATTCATACTTCATTAGAAATGGCGACTTGTTTAAATATTTCTGAAGCGGATACAAAAAGTGATTTTTTTAAAGATATTTTTACAGGCAACCAAATCTACCCAGAAACTAAACCCTTTGCCATGTGTTATGCGGGCCATCAATTTGGCAATTGGGCAGGGCAATTAGGAGACGGTAGAGCTATTAATTTATTTGAGGTAGAACACAAAAACTACAACTGGAAAATACAATTAAAAGGCGCTGGCGAAACTCCGTATTCTAGAACTGCAGACGGCTTGGCAGTGTTAAGATCTTCTATAAGAGAATATTTGTGTGCAGAAGCCATGTTTTATTTAGGTGTACCCACCACAAGATCTTTGTCTTTAAGTTTGTCTGGTGATACTGTTTTACGCGATGTCTTATACAACGGAAATCCTGAATATGAAAAAGGAGCAATTGTTGCCAGAGTGGCACCTTCCTTTATACGTTTTGGTAATTTTGAAATATTTGCGGCAAGAAATGATACTAAAAACCTAAAAATACTTACCGATTATACCATCAAACACCACTTTCCTCATTTAGGAACACCTTCTAAAGAAACGTATCTTCAATTTTTTAAAGAAGTTACTACCCGAACCTTAGACATGATTATAGCTTGGCAACGCGTTGGTTTTGTGCATGGTGTAATGAATACAGACAACATGTCTATTCTAGGTTTAACAATAGATTATGGCCCATATGGCTGGCTAGAAGGTTTCGATTTTGGTTGGACACCTAACACCACAGACCGCCAAAACAAACGCTACAGATACGGAAATCAGCCTAATATTGGTTTATGGAACCTGTATCAACTAGCGAACGCGTTGTATGTTTTAATTGAAGATGTACCTGCATTAGAAGCTATTTTAAAAGCCTATGAGGTAGATTTTGAACAAAAATCTTTACAAATGATGAAATCCAAATTAGGATTGTTTTCTTCGGATGCAAACGATGTTAAGCTCTTGCAAGATTTAGAAGATAATTTACAATTAGCTGAAACCGACATGACTATCTTTTTTAGAAATTTAAGTAATTTCTCTGAGGCTAGAACAGGGTTTAACACAATAGAAAATGCTTTTTACGATTTAGAAAACATGTCTGATGAAATAAAAATGAGATGGATTACTTGGTTTGAAAGTTATGAAACCAGATTGAAAAAAGAACACCTTTCATCCGAAGAAAGAAAAGAAAAAATGGATGCTGTAAACCCCAAATATGTACTTAGAAATTACATGGCACAATTGGCAATAGATGCAGCAGAAAAAGAAGATTATTCTTTAATTGATACCTTTTATCAGCTTCTTAAAAAACCTTATAATGAGCAACCAGAACACCAACAATGGTTTGCAAAAAGACCTGAATGGGCAAGAAATAAAGTAGGATGCTCTATGTTAAGTTGTAGTTCTTAACTTTAAAAAGAGTACTTTAGTTTAACAGTTTTCTACTATGATACACGAATTGAAAGAAATAATACATCAAGCAATTTTAAACCAGCAAAAAGGATTAAAAAATGTATTGGCTTCTGTAGTGTACCTAGAAGGTTCTTCCTATAGAAAACCAGGTGTTAGAATGTTAATTTCTGAAGATAAAACCACAGTGGGTGCAGTATCTGGTGGTTGTGTAGAGAAAGAAATTATAAAACGTGCAAATACTGTCTTTAAAGATCAAAAGCCAAAAATAATTACCTATGATGGCAGATACAGATTGGGTTGCGAAGGCATCTTATATGTACTCATAGAACCTTTTTTTATTGCTACTAATTTTTTAAATGCATTTTCTGAAGCTGACAAAAACAGAGAAAGTCTAAAAATAGAAAGTTATTATACCAAACAAGACGAGGCTTTTGGTAATTTTGGTTCGATAGTAACATTTGAAAACAATGAGACGTTTAAGTTTTCTGAGGAATTTATTCCTGAAAGCAAAGAGGAAGTCTTTACACAAATACTGCCTCCAAACTTTAAATTGATACTAATTGGCGGGGAACATGATGCTGTAAAACTTTGTAAAATTGCCGCCAACATTGGCTGGCAAATAACGGTAATTACCGCTGCAAAAGACAGCAAACAACTTTCTGATTTTCCAGGGGCATATTCGGTAACAGGCAGCACTCCAGAAAGTATAGCGTTTTCCAATATTGAAGAAAACACGGCTATTGTACTTATGAATCATAGTTATGTTCAAGATTTAAAATATTTGGTAAAACTCTCTGCACACTTACCAAAATACATTGGTATTTTAGGTGCTCCTAAAAGAAGAGAAAAACTTTTTAATGACCTTTTTGAATATGCACCAGACACAACCGAAGAGTTCTTAGACGCAATTTACACTCCTGCAGGTTTGCATATTGGGGCAAAAACACCCGAAGAAATTGCCATTTCTATAATTGCAGAAATATTAGCAGTAACCAGAAAAAAAGAACCATTTTCTCTGCGCAAGCTAACAGATAAAATTCACAATTAGAATGACAAAAATTGCAATTTTAGTATTGGCTGGGGGGCAATCTACAAGAATGAAAACGCCCAAACAATTGGTAAAACTAGGAAACAACTACTTGTTAGAAACAGTCTTAAACAAAGCAAAAGACATCAAAAAAAACCATGTATATTGTGTATTGGGTGCAAATGCAGATTTAATTAGAAGAGAAATAGCCTGTGCGAACATTCGTTTTATTTACAACAAAAACCACACAACTGGCTTAAGCGCTAGTATTGTTGCTGGCACTCATTTTATAACTTTACAAAAAGAAAAATACGACGGTCTTTTAGTGCTTTTAGGAGACCAACCTGCTATTGAAAAAGAATATTTATTACATTTAATAACAGAATTCTCTAAGGATTCTCTAAAAATTATCAGCTCAAATTACAAAAACAAGCCAGGTGTGCCTGCAATTTTTCCAACACATTATTTTTCTAAATTAAAATTGATGAAAGGTGATTTTGGTGCCAAAGAAATTTTAAAGAACAATAAAGACGTTGTTATTTCTAAAAAAACAAGCAATTTTATAGACATTGACACTCCAGAAGACCTAGAAAATTTTAAAAAATTGCTTTTAAAAAAAGACTAAAAACAGAATTACCAACCACCAGAAGCACCACCTCCGCCGAAGCTTCCACCACCAAAACCGCCGCCAAAACCTCCTGAAGAAGAGCCTCCGAAACCGCCTCCAAAACTCCCACCTCTACTACCTCTTCCTGCGTTGCTTAAAATAATAGCTTCTAAAATATTTGCAGCTAAAGTTCTTTTCCGAAACCTTCTGTTAGGGCCATCATCATTTTTATTGCCTTTGAAAATCAAAATGAAAATAATGATAAATGCAATGATAAAAAAGAGTTTACCAGTATTAAACCCCTCTTTAGTTTCAATTCTAGTCCCTTTAAATTCGCCTTGTAAGGTTCTAAAAATATAACTAGCTCCTAAATCTAACCCTTTGTAATAACTTCCTCTTTTAAACTCAGGAATAATAACTCTTTCAATAATTCTTTTAGACAGAAAATCTGTAAGTAAAAACTCGACACCCTTACCTACTTGAATTGCTATTTTTCGGTCATCTCTAGCCAATAAAATTAAAACTCCGTTATCTTTATCAGCATCACCAATACCCCATTTTTCTCCCCAATTTGCAGCTAAGTAATTTATGTTTTCACCTTCGGTAGAAGAAATTATAGCAATTACAATTTGTGTTGATGTAGTATCTGAATAACGAATTAATTTTTGTTCTAAAGTAGATTTTTCTGAAGATGCCAATAAACCAACATAATCGTAAATACTTGTCTGAAAATTGGGCTTAACAGGTATTTTATATCCTTGAGAAAAAAGGGTATTAGAAAGTATAAAAGCAATAAAAAAAAGGAATTTGTTACTAAAAAACAAACTCTTAAGACTTATTTTATTTTGCATCATGCTTTAGATATCTCGTTAGATAGTTCATTTTCATCATCTGTTTTGTAAGGAAAATGATCTTGTAATGCTGAACCGGCTTTTAGAATACCGTCTACAATACCTTGCTTAAAATTTCCAGTTTTAAAATGATGTTGCATGACATCTTTAGTAGCGTTCCAAAAATCTGAAGACACAATGCTATGAATGCCTTCATCGCCATAAATTACAAATTTCTTATCATTAACAGCAACATAAATCAACACTGCATTTGCTTGCTTTGTTGTATTCATTTCTAAAGAAAAAAACACTTCGATTGCACGCTCATAGTGGTCTTTATCCGAAGTAGCCTCTATATGAACTCTAATTTCACCCGAAGTGTTTTTTTCTGCAACCCTAATGGCTGCAATAATCTCTTGTTCTTCTTTGGATGTTAAAAACGCCTCAATTTTAGACATTTAATTATTGTTTCTTATTAAAATCGAAATTTACATCAGGTGCATTTTCAGATCCAGGATTTGCTTTGTAACGAGACATTTCTTCAAAACCAAATAAGCTTGCTAATAATTTACCAGGAAACTTTGTAGTATGTATATCGTATATATTTACTTTTTCGTTAAAACGATCTCTTGCAACATTAATTCTATTTTCTGTACCTTCTAACTGACTCTGTAATTCTAAAAAGTTTTTATTTGCCTTTAGCTCTGGATATCTTTCTACAGAAACCAACAATTTAGACAATGCGCCACTTAAACCTGTTTGTGCTTGCTGAAATTGCGCCATTTTTTCGGGTGTTAAATTACCCGCATCTATATTTACAGAGGTTGCTTTTGCTCTTGCATTGATAACATCTGTAAGGGTGCTTTTCTCAAATTCTGCTGCCCCTTGCACTGTTTTTACTAAGTTGCCTATTAAATCGTTTCTACGTTGGTAAGAACTTTCTACATTAGACCAAGATGTTTTTGCATCTGCTTGATAGGTAACTGCTGTGTTATTAAAACCAACTGCCCAATTATAAATTGCAAATACTATTACTGCAATTACTATTACGGGTACTAACCATTTTTTCATAATTCTTCTTTTATTTATTAAATTGTTTAGATTCTTATAATTTTAGACCCCAATAAAGAGATAAAGTTACAACTGACTTTTTATTTTTATTAATTCTGATTTAACATGCTCTAACCTTGTTATAATTTTTTGATTATGAATGGCTACTTTGGCATTGGTTTTTAACTTTTGCTTAGCGCCCTCTAAAGTAAATCCTCGTTCTTTAACAAGATTAAAAATCAGCTTAAAATTTGCAACATCTTCTTGGGTAAACAATCGATTGCCTTTGGCATTTTTTTTAGGCTTGATGATATCGAACTCTTTTTCCCAAAAGCGAATTAAAGAAGCATTTACCTCGAAGGCTTTGGCTACTTCTCCTATCTTATAATATCTTTTGTCTTGTAGTTCTATGTGCATTATATATTGATAACCGTATACTTTTCTAACAGAAAATTAAGTGATTAATCGTAAGATTGCCCTTCTTCTTCTGCCGCTTTTTGCATGGCAGCAAATTCTTCTGGGGTTAAATCTCCGTAGTAAAAGTTAATCGGATTTAAGGCTACATCATTTTTATGTACTTCGTAATGCAAGTGTGCAGATACAGATCTACCTGTATTACCCACGTAGCCAATTAAATCTCCCCTATTTACCTTTTCTCCTCTTTTTGCTTTAATTTTACTCATGTGAGCATAGATTGTTTTATAGCCATAACCATGATCTATATAGACAACGTTACCAAAAGTAGCACTTCTTTGCGCTCTTATAACCGTTCCGTTACCAGAGGCATAAATAGGTGTGCCCGACGGAGCTGTAAAATCCATCCCTTTATGAAATTTTCTAATTTTTAAAATAGGATGCATACGCCATTTGTAGCCAGATGCCATTCTTGTTAAATGTTCTAATTTAACAGGCAAAATTGCAGGTATAGAGGCAAGCATTTTTTCTTTTTCTTTTGCTAAACTAACTATTTCATCTAAAGATTTCGATTGCACAACTAATTGTTTCGAAAGTAAATCGATGTCTTTGGTTAATTTGGTAATCATGGTCGAGTTATCAAAACCATCTAGATATTTGTACCTGTTAACACCACCAAAACCTGCTTTTCTTTGTTCGTCTGGTATTGGGTTTGCTTCAAAATAAGTTCTGTAAATATTATTATCACGCTCCTGTAATTGTGCCAAAACCAAAGCGCTATCTTCCATTCTTTTAGAAAGTAATTGATAGTGTAATTTTAAATTGTCTAACTCTCTTTTTTGAGCTCGTTCGTTGGGCGATTGAATAAACTGACTAAAAACAATAAAACCTATAAAAGCGACTAAAACCAAGGCAAAACCACCAAAAATGGTTCTCTTGTAATAGTCTCCTTTCTTTGTGGTAATTTTCCTGTAAGAAAGGGTGTTTGCATCGTAATAATATTTTACTTTTGCCATAAATAGTAATTATAGTATTTTTGCATAGTTTGGGGTAAGCCTATTTAAAACTTATAATAAAAGAACAAATTTACAAAATGTTTTACAATTGCTTTTTAAAAGTACATTTTTTAAAATTAAATTAACAAAAACCGACCTGTTGGTAACTGCTTTTTTATGAAATCACAAGATATACGCGCTACTTTTTTAAAATTCTTTAAAGATAAAGGCCATTTGATAGTTCCTTCTGCTCCAATGGTTACAAAAAACGACCCAACACTGCTTTTTGTGAATTCTGGTATGGCACCATTTAAAGAGTATTTTTTAGGAAATGGTACTCCAAAAAATAATAGAATCTCTGACTCTCAAAAATGTTTGCGTGTTTCTGGTAAACACAACGATTTAGAGGAAGTGGGTTATGACACTTACCACCATACGTTATTTGAAATGTTAGGAAACTGGTCTTTTGGAGATTATTTTAAAAAAGAGGGGATTGCATGGGCTTGGGAATTGTTAACCGAAGTCTATAAAATTGACAAAGATATTTTATACGTAACTGTTTTTGAAGGATCTGAAGATGCCGACAATCTAAAAATGGATACAGAAGCTTATGATATCTGGAAACAATTTATCCCTGAAGACAGAATTTTAAAAGGCAATAAAAAAGATAACTTTTGGGAAATGGGCGAACAAGGTCCTTGTGGTCCTTGCTCTGAAATTCATGTAGACATTCGTTCTGCCGAAGAAAAAGCCAAAGTTAGCGGAAGCAGTTTAATCAACGAAGATCATCCGCAGGTAGTAGAAATCTGGAACTTGGTTTTTATGCAGTACAATAGAAAAGCCAACGGAACATTAGAGGATTTACCAAACAAACATATAGATACAGGTATGGGGTTTGAGCGTTTGTGTATGGTTTTGCAAAACGTACAATCTAATTACGATACTGATGTTTTTAAACCTATTATAAGTGAAATTGCTACCATTACTGGCACAAAATATGGCATAGACACCAAACAAGATATTGCAATACGTGTTATTGCAGACCATTTAAGAGCTGTTGCTTTTTCTATTGCTGATGGTCAGTTGCCAAGTAATACAGGTGCAGGATACGTAATACGTAGAATTTTAAGACGTGCTATTCGTTACGGATTTACATTCTTAGATACAAAAGAGCCTTTTATTTATAGATTGGTTGCAATTTTAAGCACAAAAATGGGAGCTGCTTTTCCAGAATTAAAAGCACAAAAACAACTGATAGAAAATGTTATTAAAGAAGAAGAATCTTCTTTTTTAAGAACCCTAGACAAAGGACTTATTTTATTAGACGGAATTATATCAGAAAATAAAACAAAAGAAATTTCTGGAGAAAAAGTATTTGAATTGTACGATACTTTCGGTTTCCCAATAGATTTAACGGCTTTAATTTTATCTGAAAAAGGATTTACATTAGACGAAAAAGGATTTCAGGAAGAATTGCAAAAACAAAAAAACAGATCTAGAGCTGCAAGTGAATCTTCTACTGAAGATTGGTCTATTTTAGTGAATGATCCTGTAGAAGAGTTTATTGGATATGATGCTTTAGATGCTGATGTAAAAATTACAAGATACAGAAAAGTAACCTCTAAAAAAGATGGTGAAATGTATCAGTTGGTGTTTAATCTTACTCCTTTTTATCCAGAAGGCGGCGGTCAAGTTGGAGACAAAGGGTATTTAGAAGACATACACGGAGATGTAATTTACATTCTAGATACTAAAAAAGAGAACAACGTAATTATTCACTTTACCAAAACTCTACCAAAGCATTTAAATGAGAATTTTAAAGCGGTTGTAGACAAAAAACAACGTTTTAGAACAGAGTGCAACCACACAGCAACGCACCTTTTACATCAAGCTTTAAGAGAAGTTTTAGGAACGCATGTAGCGCAAAAAGGTTCTGCAGTTCATTCTAAATATTTACGTTTTGATTTTTCTCATTTTTCGAAATTGACTTTAGAAGAAATTAGCGATATCGAACATTTTGTAAATGCTCGTATTTCTGGTAAAATTCCTTTGGAGGAAAACAGAAATATCACACTTAAAAAAGCCACAGAAGAAGGCGCAATTGCTTTATTTGGAGAAAAATATGGCGATACTGTTCGTGCCATCAGATTTGGAAACTCTATAGAATTATGTGGTGGTACTCATGTAAAAAACACCGCAGACATCTGGCACTTTAAAATAAAATCTGAGAGTGCAGTTGCATCTGGAATTAGAAGAATAGAGGCAATTACCAACGACGCTGTAAAAGATTTTTATTCAGAAAACAATAAAACGTTATTAGAAATTAAAGAAACTTTAAACAACGTTAAAGAACCTGTAAAGGCAATCAAAAAAATACAAGAAGAAAATGCCGATTTGCAGAAACAAATAGCAGCACTTTTAAAAGAAAAGGCTCAAAATTTAACGGGCGAAATTGACAACCAATTGCAAGAAATTAATGGTGTGCAGTTTTTAGCAATTAAAGTAGATTTAGATGCAAATGGCATTAAAGATTTGGCTTTTGAAGTTGGTAAAAAACATCAAAACTTATTTTTATTATTTGCTACTGCACCTGCAAAAGACAAAGCAATGTTAACGTGTTATATTTCTAAAGAATTAGCCAAAGAACGTGGTTACGATGCTGGTAAAGTAGTAAGAGAGCTTGGTAAATTGATACACGGTGGCGGTGGTGGCCAAAATTTCTTTGCAACCGCAGGTGGTAAAAACCCTTCAGGAATTGCTAAAGCATTAGAAAAAGCACAGGATTATTTGGTTTAAGCTCAAAAAATGAAACTCCAAACAATTGTTCCGATAGAAAAACAATCTAAAAACGCCATAGACTACAACGCTAGGGTTTTACTATTAGGCTCTTGTTTTTCAGAAAACATTGGTACTAATTTTGAGTATTATAAGTTTAACAGCACTCAAAACCCATTTGGAATTCTATTTCACCCAAAAGCTATAGAAAATTTAATTTGTAATTCGTTACATCAAAAAAAATATACCGAAAAAGAGCTCTTTTTTAAAGAAGAAAGATGGCATTCTTTCGAGGTGCATTCTAGTCTTAGTAATACAAATAAAGATGCTCTTCTAACTCTTTTAAACAACTCGGTTTTAGAAACAAAAAAGCAAGTAGAAAAAGCAAGTCATATAATTATTACGCTTGGCACTGCTTGGGTTTACAAATATACAGAAACCAATAGTATTGTTGCTAATTGTCATAAAGTTCCGCAAAAAGAGTTTACAAAACAGCTTTTATCAGTTGCTGAAATTACAGAAAGCTTACAAACTATTTTAACGGAAATAAACAATGTAAATAAAAACTGTACTGTTGTTTTTACAGTTTCTCCCGTAAGGCATTTAAAAGATGGTTTTGTAGAAAATACCAGAAGTAAAGCTCACTTAATAGCTGCCATACATCAAGTATTACAAAATAATAAAACGATGTATTTTCCTTCTTATGAAATTATGATGGATGAGTTAAGAGATTATCGTTTTTACCAAGAAGACATGCTGCATCCTAACAAAACTGCCATTCGGTATATTTGGGAAAAATTTGTTTCCGTTTTTTTCACAGAAAACTGTCAAAAAACAATGAAAGAAGTTGCTCTTATTCAGAAAGGGATGGCTCACAAACCATTTCATCTTGACAGTGAGAGTCATCAAAAATTTTTAAAAAAATTAGACCAAAAAAAAGAAGAATTAAAGCAAAAACACCCTAATCTTTCTTTTTTCTGATCTTGTTATTTTAGGCTATAAATGCTGATCTACATTTTGCCAAGGACCTCCATTAATAACGTCTACACCATGGTTTGCTAAAAACTGTGTTGCTTGTCCGCTTCTACCACCACTTCTACAAACAGCAATTACTGGCTTGTTCCAAGACTTAATTTTTTCTACCTCTAAAGGTATTACTGTTAAGACAATGTGTTCTGCGCCTTCAGTATGGCCTTCATCCCACTCTTCTTTTGTTCTTACATCTAAAATAACAGCTCCTTTTGCTAGATATTCTTTAATTTCTGCACTCATATTTTTCTTGGTAAATAGGTTAAAAAATCCCATATTATCTATTTAATTTCAGCCAAAATTAAACCATTCTCAATTAATTTTGTGTAGCTTTTGTTACACTTTAATTCATTTAGTCTCGCTAAAATTTCATTTTTAATATTTAAATTATTTTGCAAAGCTAGTTCATATAATTCTAAACACAACAACCAATCTGACTGAAATTTGGTTTTTAACTCATTAAAAATGGTGGTAATATTTTTATTTGTAGCTGTTTTATGCTCTCTTAGTTCTTTTACTTGTGCATAAAGTTGATACAATTGTTTCTCTTTATCCGTATATACTATTTTATGTGTTTTTGTACTAGACAATTTGCCCATACTTAAAAAAGAAGCAACATCTGCAGGGCCAGAAAAAGCAGAAACCACTTCTTTACCAATAGCCATATCATAAATACCCCATTCTGGTTGAAAGAGAATTTCATCTTTATAAGTTACGGTGCACTCATCCAAAGAAATAATTAAAATTTTACCTCTTAAATCTCTGGTTCCAGTAATGGCTTTTCCTTTAACAACAACACCGCTTTCGAACTCTAAATTCATAAATTCACCTTCATAAATGCCGTAAGCTTTTAAGTCTCTCGGACTCATGTCTTCTATAGGTAAATTAATGCCTTTTAATTTACCAACAGGGCTACCAAAACCATTTGCATGGCTACTTGTACCATGCCCAATCAACTCTTTATCTCTGTTAGAAAGTGCAGTGGGTCCTTGGGTTTGTATGTAGGCTACTTTATTATTTTTATACTGAATTACTTTAGTAAACACACCCGATATTTGAATACCCGTTGTTAACTCTATAGTACCCAAGTTTTCTGATTTAATTAGCTTATTTACACCAGTTAGACCACCATTTCTTAGAGCCATTGTATTTGCAAATTCGTCTAAAACAAGACTTAAATAGGCAAAATCTGGTGTAACAAATAACTGAGGTTGTGGTTTTGTAATGTCAAAATTAGCGGATGCTGCATCTATAGAATAAGGCACTTTTTTAACTTCTTTTTTCATACACCAAGCACTTTCTCCGATAGATGAAAGCAAGCCAGCACCGTATATTTTGGGACTATCTACTGTACCTATTAAGCCATATTCTACCGTCCACCAATGCAAATTTCTTATCTGTGCCATTTCAGACAACTCGCCCATATTGTCTTGTAAGTCTTTTACAGCTTTTTCTGCTTCAGCTACTTTATTTAAAGGGGTGTTTGGGTCTTCTTTTAAGATGGATAAAAGACGAATTGCTTCATACATTTGATAATCTTTTGATGAAGATATTGCTTTGCTACCAATTTCACCAAAACGCCTTAAATACTCTGCATATTCTGGATTTGCAATAATTGGTGCATGTCCGGCGGCTTCATGAATAATATCTGGCGCTGGTGTATACTCGATATGATTAATGGTTCTCATATCCGAAGCAATTACTAAAACATTGTACGCCTGAAACTCCATAAAAGCATTTGGGGGTATAAAACCATCTACTGCCACAGCAGCCCAACCTATTTCTTTTAAAATTCTATTCATTCCATCCATATTTGGAATGTTATCTATTGAAATACCTGTCTTTTTTAATCCTGAAATGTAAGATGAATGAGCAACTTTGCTTAAATAATCTATATTCATCCTCATTACATACCGCCAAACAGCCTGATTTTGTGCAGTATACTCGCTGTAAGGTTGTTTTACTATAAATTTATGTAAATGCTTTGGCAACTTTTTTGTAACCTCATTTACCTCAAAATGATCTGCCATTATATTATTAATAATTTTAAGTCGTAAAATTACGAATTTTACAATTTAATACCTCTTTTTTACCTTTATAAAATCAACTAAAAAAGAAAAATAAAAATACGTTTAAAAGATTACTTTTTATACCTCGAAAAATGATATCGGTTTCGTAGAAAAAGGAAAGTAAGCCAAATAAATTTCTTATTTTTACTGCTCAAACTAAGAAAATGAGCAAAAAAGTTATTCTAATGATTTTAGACGGATGGGGTATAACGCAAGACCCAAAAGTATCCGCTATTTACAACGCAAAAACACCCTACATTAATAGTCTATATGACAAATATCCGAATGCAACACTAAGAACCGACGGAGAGCATGTTGGTTTGCCAGAAGGACAAATGGGAAACTCTGAAGTTGGTCATATGAATTTAGGTGCAGGTAGAATTGTGTATCAGAATTTAGCCCGCATAAACAAAGCGGTTGAAGAAAAAACTTTAGGCAAAGAAAAAGCATTGTTAGACACGCTACAATATGCAAAAGAACACAAAAAAGATGTTCATTTACTGGGTTTGTTATCTAATGGAGGCATTCATGCACACATCAACCATTTAAAGGGTATTTTAGATGTTGCTAAAGAAAACGAAGTAGAAAATGTGTATTTACACGCTTTTACAGATGGTAGAGATTGTGATCCAAAATCTGGAACTTATTTTATAAATGACATTCAAGAATACATGAAAGAAAGTACCGGAGAATTGGCTTCTGTTACTGGGCGTTATTACGCAATGGATAGAGACAATAGATGGGAACGTGTTAAAGAAGCATATGATGGTTTGGTGCATTCTGTTGGTACAAAAACAGGAGATCCTATTGCAACCATGAATGCTAATTATGAAAACGGAATTACAGATGAATTTCATAAATCGATAATTGTTACCAATGAAGACGGAACTCCGAAATCTAAAATTAAAGAAGGCGATGTTGTTCTTTTCTTTAACTACAGAACCGATCGAGGAAGAGAATTGACCAATGCATTGTCTCAAAACGATTTTCCTGAATTTGGCATGAAAAAATTAGATTTGTATTACACAACTATTACCATGTATGACGAAAGTTTTAAGGGAATAAATGTAATTTACAATAACGATAATATAAAAAACACATTAGGAGAAGTACTTGCAAATGCAGGTAAAAAACAAATTAGAATTGCTGAAACAGAAAAATATCCGCATGTAACATTTTTCTTTTCTGGCGGACAAGAAGCTCCTTTTAAAGGAGAATCTAGAATTTTAAGAAATTCGCCTAAAGTGGCCACTTATGATTTAAAACCAGAAATGTCTGCATACGAATTAAAAGAGGCACTTTGTGAAGATTTAGAAAAAGGTGAAGCAGATTTTGTTTGTTTAAACTTTGCAAACGGAGACATGGTAGGCCATACAGGTATTATGGAAGCAGCCATTAAAGCCTGTGAAGCAGTAGACAACTGTGTAAAAGAAGTGATTGAAACTGGTATTGCAAACGGATATTCTACATTGTTAATTGCAGATCATGGTAATTGCGAAACCATGATGAATCCAGATGGGTCTCCGCATACAGCACATACAACAAACCCTGTGCCTTTTATTTTAATAGACTCAGAAATAAAATCTATAAAAAGTGGTATCTTGGGCGATATTGCGCCAACAATTTTAGATTTACTAGAAGTTGAACAGCCAAAAGAAATGACACAACATTCATTATTATAGAAACTTTAAAAAAAGAAAATGAAAAATTTAATTTTAATTGCATTTATAGGAATATTATCCGCTTGCAATGCACAACAAAAAATAACGGCTACAAAAAATCAAAATGGAGATTTAGTAGGTATTGCTAATAAAGAATCTTTTGCTGATGATGCTTACAAACAGTGGTTTAATGCTAACTACGACAATTACAATGCAGATAAAGTTACCATTAGCCAATTAAAAAGAGCTTTAAAAGGCCATACAATTAAAGGTTTTATGGGTACTTGGTGTGGTGATAGTAAAAGAGAAACACCACGTTTTTACAGAGTTTTAGACGATGCAAATTTCGACTTAAAAAATGTAGAAATGATAACCGTTAACAGAAGTAAAAGAACACCAGATAATTTACAAGAAGGCCTAAATATTTTTAAAGTACCAACTTTTATTTTTTACAAAAACGGCAAAGAAGTCGGTCGTTTTGTAGAGCGTGTTAGAGAGTCTTTAGAAAAAGACATGCTTAAAATTGTTACTAACAAAGGATATAAACATTTTTACGACAGAAGCAAGTAAAATGATTAACAACACTTTAATTGTAGCTGTAGATTTTGATGGTACCATTGTAGAAGATGCGTATCCTAAAATTGGTAAGCCACAAATATTTGCTTTTGAAACGCTTAAAAAACTTCAAGAAAAAGGATACAGATTAATTCTTTGGACCTACAGGTCTGGCAAACCTCTTAAAGAAGCAGTTGCCTTTTGTAAAGAAAATGGTATCGAGTTTTATGCTGTAAATAAAAGTTTCCCAGAAGAAGAATACAATGAAAAATACAGCCGAAAAATAAACGCAGATCTTTTTATAGACGATAGAAATATTGGCGGTTTTATTGGCTGGACAGCAGTATACAAAGAGCTATTTAATTACGAACCAACTCCTAAAAAGAAAAAAGGATTGTTCTCTTTTTTAAAATAAAACCCTCTACGTCTTTCCTTAAAAAATAGTAACTTTGCGGTTCAATTTTTTAAGATGATTAAGATAAAAACCAAAGAAGAAATAGAAATCATGCGCGAGAGTGCATTGGTAGTTTCTAGAACACTAGGCATGCTTGCTAAAGAAGTAAAACCCGGTGTTTCTACTTTATACTTAGACAAATTAGCAGAAGATTTTATAAGAGCAGAAGGCGCAATACCCGGTTTTTTAGGATTGTATGATTTTCCAAACACGCTTTGTATGAGTCCGAATACTCAAGTTGTACACGGCATTCCTAATAAAGAACCGTTGCAAGAGGGAGATATCATTTCTATAGACTGTGGTGCTAAGAAAAATGGTTTTTATGGAGACCACGCCTACACATTTGCCGTTGGTGAAATTGCAGCTGAAACTAAAAAATTGTTAGACGTTACTAGAGAGAGTTTATACGTTGGTATTAGAGAGTTTAAAGTAGGCAATAGAGTTGGCGATGTTGGTTTTGCCATTCAAAAATTTACCGAAGACCATGGTTATGGTGTTGTAAGAGAATTGGTAGGTCATGGTTTGGGAAGAGAAATGCATGAAGATCCAGAAATGCCTAACTACGGAAAAAGAGGTAGAGGTAAAAAATTTGTTGAAGGTATGGTTGTTGCCATCGAACCAATGACAAATTTAGGAACTCATAAAATAAGACAACATAGCGATGGTTGGACAATTACAACGCTAGACAACAAACCATCTGCTCATTTTGAACACGATGTTGCCATTGTAAACGGAAAACCAGAATTACTTTCTACATTTAAATATGTTCATGAAGCATTAGGAATTACAACTAATGAAGAAGATGAATTTAGAGCTTTACGATAACAAAAGTGTCTATCTTTAAATCTATATTAAACACTGTACCCAGACCATGGCTTATTAAAATTAGCTATTGGGTAAGGCCTTTTGTTGCTTTCGCATTAAAGGGAAATCGATTTACAGATCCTATTGATGGTAAATCTTTTCGTAAATTTTTACCTTACGGATATGGAACACAAAGAGAAAACGCACTTTCGCCCTCTACTTTATCGTTAGAAAGACACCGACTGCTATGGTTATTTTTAAAAGAGGAAACTGATTTTTTTACTTCAACAAAAAAACAAAAGACGCTACATATTGCGCCAGAGCAATGCTTTTTAGACCTTTTTAGAAAGCAACATAATTTAGAGTACACTACTTCTGATATAGAATCTCCTATAGCCGACGTAAAAGCCGATATTTGCAACTTGCCTTTTAAAGACAATGAATTTGATGTTGTTTTTTGCAATCATGTGTTAGAACACATTACTGATGATACAAAAGCGATGCAAGAACTGTATCGAGTTTTAAAGCCTGGCGGATTTGGTATTTTTCAGATTCCGCAAGATCTTAATAGAGAAAAAACTTTTGAAGACAATACAATTACAGATCGTAAAGAACGCGCAAGAATTTTTGGCCAATATGACCATGTAAGAGTCTACGGAAGAGATTATTTTGATCGGTTAAGAAATGTAGGTTTTAAAGTTGACGAAGTAAACTACACGCAAAAAATAACTCCAGAAAAATTAGAGCGATTCTGTTTGATGAAAAATGAAATTTTACCTGTTTGTTATAAATAGCAATTAATTAAGATCCTCAAAATAAATTTAATCATAAGTATAATTAGAGTATTCCTCTAAATTTCCAGCATCATTTATATAAATTAAAATACTTTTAATTTTAGGGTTTTCTTGTAAAAAAAGTGTTGTTTTTTCTAAACCCATTGCCATAAAAACTGTTGCATAAGCATCTACATCTGCACAATCTAACCCTGCAATTACAGAAGCACTTAACAGATTACTTTCGAATGCAAAACCAGTTTTAGGGTTGATTGTATGTACATATTTCTGTCCATTTTCGGCTACTCGATACTTTCTGTAATTTCCAGAAGTAGCCATTGCTTTGTTAGAAAGGTTTATATTTTTAAATCCGGTAGCACCATCAGACTCAATTGGATCTACCAACTTAATTATCCAAGGCTTGTCATTCTTCTTATACCCTTTTGTTCTTATTTCTCCACCAATTTCTATAAGATAGTTGTGTATGTTTTTAGAATCAAAAAAACGCGCAATAACATCTAGCCCATACCCTTTTGCAATCGAATTAAAATCTAAATAAATCTTGTTGTTTTGCTTTATAATTTTATTGTCAATCAATTGTACTTTATCAAAGCCAACATATTTCATTTGTTCATCTACCTGAGCCTGAGTTAAATTCTGTTTTTCCTTTTTAGGCCCAAAACCCCATGCATTTACTAGATTACCAACTGTAGGATCAAAATACCCATTGGTTTCTTTATAAATTTTCTTAGATTTTATAAAAACTTCTTTAAAATAGGCATCTACAACAACGGTAGAATCTCCATTATTTATTCTAGAAATATCTGAATCTGGAATGTAGGTAGATAATGACTGATTCATCTCAAAAAACAAACTATCTATAGATTTCTGATAATTATTGTTCGCATTTAAATACGTTATTTTGTAAGAGGTGCCAAACACCAATCCCTTTAAGGTATAATTGTTATTTTTTGTTGTAGTAGAACAACTTAATAACAACATTGCTATTGTAATTAGTAAAAAGCTTTTTTTAAAGAACATTATAAATCTTTTATATTTACAAAAATAGCGCATAAAGTTTTCATAAAATATCATTATAACTACTTTTTGTAAATACATTTTGTTAAATTTGTTTGATTAATATAATTATATAACAATGAAAAAAATATCTTTATTACTACTAACCACTGTTTTATTAAGCTCTTGTGCTCTAAAAAAAGACTTAGTTGCGTTACAAGCTAAGCACGATAAAACAAAAACAGAATTAGTAAATGTAAAAGCAAGCTTGCAGAAATGTTTAATTGAAAATGAAAAAGATGCATCGCAAGTTTTTTCTTTAACAGAGCAAGTAAAGGCTTTAAAAGAAGATAAAAAAGTTGCCTTAAAACAAGTAGAAAACTTAACTGTTTTAACGCAGTCATCTTCTGATAATATTAAAAATGTAATTTCTCAATTAAGCGAAAAAGACAAGTATATTAATGGTGTTAGAAAAGCAATGACTCAAAAAGACTCATTAAACCTTGCTATTAAATACCACTTAACTAAAAACTTAACAGACGGTATACAAGATAAAGACATAGAAGTAAATGTTGAAAAAACAGTTGTTTTTATTTCTATCTCTGATAAACTATTATTTAAAAGTGGTAGCTACAATGTAACCGATGGTGCGTATACTGTTTTAGAAAAAATTGCTAAGGTTGTAAACGATCAACCTAAAATGGAAGTGATGATTGAAGGTCATACAGATACCACTCCTATTAAAAGAAATTTAATGCAAGACAACTGGGATTTATCTGCATTAAGAGCAACCTCTATTACAAGAATTTTACAATATAAATTTGGTGTAAAACCAGAGCGTTTAATTGCTGCCGGAAGAAGCCAATACATTCCTTTAGCGGGTAATGATAGTGCAGAAGGAAGAGCAAAAAACAGAAGAACAAAAATTATTATTATGCCTAAATTAAATCAGTTTTTTGATTTGTTAGAGCAAGATGCTAAATAATTTACATAGTTTATCACTAAAAAAACCATCTCAATTGAGATGGTTTTTTATTTCATATAATTCTAGTCTTTGTAATAAATTTATTAGGCTATTATTTTAATAAAATCATCAAAGGCTACATAATAAGGTTGATCTTTAAAAACAGGGCTGTCTACACTTTCTGCATTTGCTAAACCAACACCTGCAAACCAAACTTTAGCGTTTTGTTTTTGAGCATGATTTTTAAAAGTCTCCATCCAAACAGTATCATATTCATTTGGGTTTTGCACATTGTTTGTTGCCTTCACTAGCACAAAAATAGTAGGTTCACCTTTTTTAAATAAAACAAATTGGGGATGTCTTTTTAGCTGACTGTTAATTGCCTGAAATTCATAGCCCATTGCTGTAAGTTTTTTTCCAACGATATTCATTGCCAAATTGTGCAACTCTTGTGGTGTTAAAATCTGCATAGTTCTACGGGTGTATTTTTAATATATATTTTACTTCTTTTTATTACGTTTGTTGTAGTTTTTATCGCCTCTAGTTTTTGGCTTCTTATATTTTAAAGCAATTTCTCTTCGGTAAGAACCACCTCTATTTACTTGTTTATTTTTTTCGCTTTTTTCATGAAAAGCTGGTCCAGGAACATACTCTAAAGAGGTTCTGTTTTTAGAAATACCTTGATCTTCTTTTGGACGCTCATCTTCGGTAAGTAGTTTAGAAATTTCTACACTTTCTGGTAATTCTAAAATAGGAATTTTAAAATCCATCAATTTCTCTATAGCTTCTTTTGCCTCTTGTTCTTTTTCTGTAGAAAAGAGAATTGTTTTTCCTTCTTTCTCTGCACGACCTGTTCTACCAATTCTATGCATATAATTCTCTGGAAACTCTGGAGTATCAAAATTAATAACATGAGATACATTCTCAAAATCTAAACCACGTGCCATTACATCTGTTGCAAGTAATATTCTGTTTTTTCCTTCATCAAACTGCCTAATAGAGCGTATTCTATAATTTTGTGTTTTATTAGAATGAATAACACACATTTCGTCATTAAAAACCTCTTCTAAATGCTTAAACAAAAGATCTGCAGTTCTTTTAAAACCAACAAATATTAATACTTTATGGTAAGTTTCTTTGTCATGCAATAAATGATTTAACAAGTTTACTTTGGTAAAGAAGTTAGGTAAGTTGTAAGAAACTTGTGCAATATTATCTAATGGCGTTCCGCTTAATGCTACCGAAATTTTTTCTGGATTTTTAAAGAAATCATAGATTAAAGCATCTACATCTTCGGTCATTGTTGCAGAAAACAGTACGTTTTGCCTTCTTTCTGGTATTACATCAAAAATGTTCATCAACTGAAAACGAAACCCTAAATCTAACATAACATCTACTTCATCAATAACTAATTTCTGAATAGATTTCAATTTTAAAGCATTGCTTAATGCTAAATCATATAAACGACCAGGTGTTGCAACAATAATGTCTTGTCCTTGTAATATGGCTTGTTTTTGCGTGTTGATGTTTGTACCACCATAAACGCCTAAAACACGACAATTAATGTATTTAGACAACTTTTCAATTTCATCAACAACCTGTATTACAAGCTCTCTGGTTGGCACTAAAACCAACACTCTTGGATGCTGTTGTTTAGAAAATTTTAAATCTTGAAGAATAGGCAACATATAGGCAAATGTTTTACCAGTACCTGTTTGTGCAATTCCTACTACATCTTTACCAGATCTAACTACAGAAAATGCTTGTTCTTGAATTGGGGTTGGATTTACAAAGCCCAAATCGTCAATAGCATATTGTAGTTGTCTAGAAATTTCTAAATCTTCAAAAGTCATTCTTAATATTTTTTGCAAAGATACTATTAATGTTTTTGTGTGGTAAGTTATTATTAAAGAGTTCAAAAAAACAATTTTAAAGAGCTATTATTTATGTAAATGTGTAGTTTTGCTATCTCAATATTTTTTATGATTACAGACACACATACGCATTTATACTCTAGTCAATTTAAAGAAGACCAAGCAGCAATGATGCAGCGAGCAAAAGAAGCGGGCGTAACTCGTTTTTTTGTACCTGCTATTGATGCTAGCTATACTGATAAAATGCTACAACTAGAAAAAGATTTTCCTGAAGATGTTTTTTTGATGATGGGATTGCATCCTACTTATGTAAAAGAAAACTATTTAGAAGAATTGGCACATGTTAAAAAATGGATAGACAAAAGAGATTTTTACGCAATAGGAGAAATTGGTATTGATTTGTATTGGGATAAAACTTTTTTACAACAACAACAAGAGGCTTTTAAAACTCAAATTAGGTGGGCAAAAGAGAAAAAACTACCTATAAATATACATTGTAGAGATGCTTTTGATGAAGTTTTTGAAGTTTTAGAAAGTGAAAAAGGAGCTGATTTAAAAGGTATATTTCATTGTTTTACAGGTACTTTAGAACAAGCAGAAAAAGCAATTTCATATAATCTAAAGTTAGGCATTGGTGGTGTTGTAACCTTTAAAAACGGAAAAATTGATCAGTTTTTACATCAAATAGATATAAGTAATATTGTTTTAGAAACCGACGCACCTTATTTAGCGCCTGTACCTTACAGAGGTAAAAGAAATGAAAGTGCTTACATTATTAATGTTGTAGATAAATTAGTAGATATTTACGATTTACCTTATCAAAAAATTGTAGAAATAACAACGCAGAACGCTAAAGAGATCTTTAATATTTAATGTTAGAAATACAAACTACATATTGTAAAACACCAATTGGCATTGCAAAAATTACTGGCAACAAAAATGGAATTCAAGAGATTACTGTTTTAGAAGAAAGTGAAGTCTCTAAAAATGATTTAAGCAAACCTGTACCTTATGATCTACAAGACTGCTATGTTCAATTAGAAGAATACTTTAATGGTAATAGAGCAAGTTTTAATTTGACTGTAAATCCTAAAGGAACGGATTTTCAAAAAAAAGTTTGGAAATCACTATTAAAAATTCCTTTCGGAAAAACCACTAGCTACCTAGAACAAAGTAAAAAACTGGGAGATGTAAAAGCAATTAGAGCAGTTGCTAGTGCAAATGGTAAAAATCCGTTATGGATTGTGATTCCGTGTCATAGAGTTATTGGTTCAGATGGTTCTTTAACAGGTTATACTGGCGGAATTTGGCGTAAAAAGTGGCTTCTTGCACACGAGAATCCTACAAAACAACAATCGCTATTTTAATTTTTACAATTGTACATTAAAATGCACTTTTTTGCGTTGTATAATGTGTGCTAAATTATGGTTAAAAAAATACTGTTTTTTCTTTTTTTGTGTATTGCTATATCGGCACAAGCACAAACGAGTTCTAAAGAGTTTCGACAAAAAACTTTTTTAGTGAAGAGCGATACGCTTAAAATAGATACGGTAGCCATAAATCCACAAAAATTTAAAATTAAAGATGTTTCTTTTAAAATAGTTCCTGCAACAGAATACGAGATCGATTTTAGTAATGCTGTATTAATTATTGACTCTAAAAAACACACTTCAATTAGTGTTGAATATTTTACCTATCCAGATTTTATCACAAAAACATATACGCCTTTTAACGAAAAGATTATAATTAACGATGCTGTAAACACAGCAAAAGCATATCGCCTAACATCAAATGTAAAAAAAACAGAAACTACTCTTTTTGAAGGCTTACAAACAAAGGGTTTTATTTCTAGAGGTATTACTAGTGGTAACAATCAAAATGCAGTAACCAATGCTGCTTTAGATTTAGAAATATCTGGTAAACTATCTAAAAAAGTAACTTTAAGAGCTAATATTTGGGATACTAACATACCGATTCAAGAAAACGGATATTCGCAAAATATTACAGATTTTGATCGAATTTTTATAGAAATGTTTACTGATAATTGGCGTGTAAAAGCAGGTGACATTTCTTTACAAAACCAAGACAGTTACTTTATGCCAATTAATAAACAAATTTCTGGCTTGCGAGTAGAAGCTTCTATACATAAAAAATTAAAAGTTGCAGCTTCTGGGGCAATTGTTAGAGGTAAATTTAACAGTTACACATTTACGGGTATAGAAGGCAATCAAGGGCCTTACAAAATTTATGGTTTAAATAATGAAGCTGCAATTCTTATGATAGAAGGCAGCGAACAAGTTTTTATTAACGGAATTTTAATTGAACAAGGTGCAGAAAAAGACTATACCATAGACTATAATTTAGCAGAAATTACTTTTAACACTACTTTTCCGATTACAAATGATCTTAGAATTGCTGTTGAATTTCAATACGCTGACAGAAATTACAATCGATTTGTTACCTATCAAGAGGCAAATTACAGTAGCGAAAACTTAAATATTAGCGCTTATTTTTACAATGAAAATGATGCAAAAAACCAACCGATACAAAATAACTTAACAGACACTCAAAAGCAAATTTTAGAAAACGCAGGTAATAATACCGATTTAATGGTTGCAGAAAGTGCTTATTTAAGTAATTATGATGAAAATAAAATACTTTACAAAAAAGCAATAACTGGCAGTGTAGATATCTTTGAACATTCTACAAATGCATCTGACGAACTCTATTTTGTAACTTTTACAAATGTAGGTGTTAACAACGGAGATTATCAATTAGAAAAAAATACAGCTATTGGCAACATTTATAAATTTGTTGGTATAAATTTAGGCGATTATAGCCCAATTATTGGTTTAAACGCACCTACCAAAACACAAACTTATGTACTTAAAGCAGATTATAAAACGAGTAAAAAAGGAACTATAAATACTGAAATTGCTTTAAGTAATAATGATGCTAATTTATTTTCTACGAAAGATGATGAAAACAATGTTGCCTTAGCTACAAAAATAGATTGGACACAGGTATTAATTGATAAAAAATGGCAATTAAAAAGTACAATTAGTCATGAGTTTGTTCAACAAAATTTTAACACAGAGCAAGGTTGGGAAACTGTTGAGTTTAATAGAGATTGGAATATTTTAAACAACAACGAAACAAAGAGCTTGTTTCAGACCGAAATAGCTCTTCAAAATAAAAAAGATGACTTTGTTTTATATCGGTATAATGACTTGAGGTATAAAGATATTTTTACAGGAAACAAACACGAAATACTTTCTAAAATAGCAGCAAATAAAACGTCTTTCTATTTAGATGCTAGCTTTTTAAAAAACACCTCTTCTTTAGAAAAAAATTCATTTTATAAAGTAAAAACAAAAATAGAACACAATTTTAATAAAAAATGGCTAGGTACATTTATCAATGTTGAAAACAATAGTAGAAAAAATAATGTTTCTAAAGAATACATTAACACCAGTCATCAATTTAAAGAATTTGAAACTTATTTTGGTGTTGGAGACACTACAAATGTATTTGCGAAATTCGGTTTTAACTACCGTAATAATGACAGTATAAAAAATAATACTTTTACAGAAATAAACAACCGAAAAACACTCTACTTAAATAGTAATTTAATTAAAAAGAAAAACACTAATTTAAGTCTGTTTGCAAATTATAGAATTACAGAAAATAGTTTTTCTACTGATGAAAAATCGTTGAACTCAAAGTTGACTTTCAGTCAAAAATTATTTGATAATTTTATACATTTAAACACAGTATACGAAACCTCTTCTGGCAATATTGCTAGGCAAGAATATATTTATGTAAAAACAGAACCCGGTTTGGGTTTTTATACTTGGATTGATTATAATAATGATGGTGTAAAAGATTTTGATGAATTTGAAATTGCAGAATTTACAGACCAAGCATCTTATTTACGATTGCCAAAACCAAACTTACAATTTATACCTACTCAGAGAGCAAAATTCACACAATCAATTATCATAAACCCTACTTTATGGTCTACCAAAAAAGGGCTTCGAAAAGTACTTTCTAAACTATACAACCAGACTTTTTTAAATGTAGAAAACCAACAAGAGCGTATTGGTGACTCTTTTAATTTTAATCCTTTTAATTTTGATGAAAACAAGCTATTAAGCCTGCAACTAAACATAAGAAATAGTTTGTATTTTAATAAAAACCTACAAAAATACAGTACAACATATACGTTTGGTAAAAACACACAAAAACAACAATATTTTATTGGTAGTCAAGAAAACAACTTGTTATTACATCAACTAGAATTTAACCATAAATTTGCAGATTTTTGGCTTTTTGAAGTACTAGGAAAAAGTGCTAAAAATAATTTAAATACAGAAAACTTTACTAATAGAAATTACAAGATTAACTCGATCGAATTGGCACCAAAATTTAGTTTTTTATACAACCAAGACAATCGACTAACAGCTTTTTATCATTATAAGAATAAAAAGAATGAATTGGATAGTTTTGAAGAATTAAAGCAGCAAAAAATTGGTATCGAATATTTTTATATCAGCAGCAAAAAAAACCAGGTGTCAGCAAATATCAACCTATTTTTAAATAATTTTAAAGGAGATACAAACACACCAGTTGCCTATCAAATGTTAGAAGGTTTACAGAATGGTAAAAATTACACTTGGAATGTGCTTTTTAACCAAAAAATAAATGCTTTATTAAATTTAAATTTAAGTTATTTAGGCAGAAAAAGCGAGCTATCTAAAACCATTCATACGGGTAGCATTCAATTAAAAGCTATTTTTTAATTATTGGTATATTTATTGATATAATTTTACTAAATTTATAAAAAACAACACTATGAAAAAGACAATATTATTCTTACTGCTATTAACTACTTCTTTTATTTTTTCTCAAGAAAAAGAAGAAAAATACCCGCAAGACATAGATAAAAAGTATGAAGTAAAACTAAATGTTTTAAACTTAATTGGTTTTGAATTTTTAGACGCTTCTTACGAATATCTTATTAATGAAGAGTCTTCTTTTGGTATTGGCGCTTTGGTAAGTTTTAATAATGATAGAGATATAGACGAATATCGTACCTTTTCTTTAACACCTTATTATAGAAGATATTTTTCTAACCAATATGCACGAGGTTTTTTTGTTGAAGGATTTGGTATGTTGCATTCTTATAACAACAACAACTATGATTACTATTATGATTCTTATGGTAATTACTATGACTACAGCAATCAAGAATCTGTAACTCAATTTGCCGTTGGTATTTCTGTAGGTGGTAAATTTGTTTCTAAAAAAGGTTTCACTACTGAAGTCTATTTTGGTGTAGGAAGAAATTTAGGAGGAGACAATACTTCATTAGAAGCTGTTGGTAGAGGAGGAATTTCTTTAGGATATCGATTCTAATAAATCCTTTTTTCTTCTAGTAATCTTAACAAGAACAACCCTTTTTTAATAACACGTTAAAATGTGATTGTATTAATAGCATTCCTAATATTTTCTTACACAAGCTTCTATTTATTTTAAATATGGAGTTTTGATATCAATTGGTAAACTAAAACAATACTGACATACACATTAACTACAACATTTATAAAACTAGCGTTGCTTAGGATCTAGCGGTAAAAAAACATCTAATCAATGATGAATTTAGCACTTGTTTAAAGTTAGTAAAATTCCAATGTTAAATTAATGTTACCAAATTATTACCTAAATGTTTCTTTTTTGATTTTTTTTGTGTATATTTGTGTAGTTACATATTTCACTTAAATATTTAGATCATGAAAAAATTAATTTTATTAGCAGTATTCTTTATAGCAGCACAGGGTTTTTCACAAGAAAACGAAACAACTTTTGAAAAAGAAGGAGAGTTAGTAAAAGCTACTTATTATTTTGATAATGGTAATGTTAAGGTTCAAGGTTTTTTTAAAAACAAAAAGCTAACAGGTACTTGGACTAGCTATGATATAAATGGAAACAAAACACAAATAGCACAATACAACGAGGGTAACAAGGTAGGTAAATGGTTTATCTGGAACGATGCTTCTCTTAAAGAAATAACTTACAAGGATAATTTTATTGTAAGTGTTAATGATTGGAAATCTGAATCTAGATTAGCTTTCAACGACTAAAGAATTCATTTCATATTATTCTATAAAAAAAGCAGGCTTAAAGCCTGCTTTTTTTTATAGAATATTTGTTTTTTCTTAGAAAGTATAGCCTGTCCAAGCAAAAACAGTTGCATCTGCACCACCAGAAGTACCAGCTGTTAAAGAAATACTTGCACCACCAGTAGTAGTATTCTTAATATCTAAAATATCTAAACCATTTGCAGTATTTGCAACTGCAGTAATAGAAGTAGCCTCAGTAGCATCAGATTTACCATCTTGTAAATCTATTACATCACTAAAAGTTGCACCAGCTCCTAAAGCTAAATAAGCATTTGTTATTGTTGCAGTAGCATCTCTTCTAATTTTTATACCGTCAGACATTTCTACACCGCTTGCATTGTTAATAATGGTAACACCATTAACTGTAAAATTAGATTCGTTGATGTCTGAAGGAGAATTACCATCTAAATTACCATCTGCCTCTATACCTCTTGGGTCTGAAGTTACCGCTGTGTAACCATTTTCTCTAATTCCGTATAAGTTTGTACAAGTACCTACATATCCTTGCGAAAAATCGAACATATCATCTTTTGCATTTACAACCAAGATATTTGAAGCATCTACCGTTCCTCCAAAAAACTCAATTCCGTCATCATCTCCATTTAAAATTGCAATGTTAGAAATAGTTGTTCCAGAACCTACACCATTTAAGGTTAAACCATTGTGTTCTGCTTCATCATCTATTCTTGCACCTGTATACTCCATAATTACATAGTTTAAAATACCAGAATTGTCTGCAGCATCAGAACCTCCAAATAAAATAGAATTCTTAACTTCTGTAGCAGCATTGCTATCTGCACCATCTTGTCTACTTATAGGCGCATTTCCATTTAAAATAATACCACCCCAATCTCCAGCTTTTGGTATTGTTGCACTAGAAGAAAATTTAATTGGATTTGCAGCAGTACCATCTGCTATAATTTTACCACCTCTTTCTACTAAAATATAAACATCTGTACCACCTGCTAAAGCATTGATTGTAGTACCTGCTTCTATTGTTAAGGTAGCTCCTGATTTTACTAAAAGAGCACCTGTTAAATTATGAGCAATACCCGAGTTTAAAGTTAAATCTGATGTTAAATTTCCTGCTAAATTTTGAGCAGTTACCTCACCACCTGTTATAACAACGTTGTCGTCTTCACTTAGAGAACAACTTGTAAAAATTAAACTTGCGATTGCTACGATTGATAAAATTGATTTTTTCATTTTTTTTTAATAATTGAATTTGTTTATTAATGTATCTTTTTACAAAATTGAACTATAAACGTTGCTTTTACTTTATCTAAATTTTAAAGAATTGTTATTAAAAACAAGACTTCTTTAAAAATTATATGAAAATCCTAAACTTAGATTAACACCTTTTTTATAATTACTTAACACAACTGTATCACCTCCATTAAACCCTGCTCTATTTAACTGAAAATCTGGGTTTAATAAGTTTGTTGCTTTTAATTTAATACTATAATTTTTGTTAAAATCATAAGAAGACACAAAGTCTAGTGTAGGTATTCCTTTTTCTATAATATTCTCAAATCCTCTTGTACCAATAGAATATACTCTTTCACTAAAATAATTAAGCACTACAGAAGAAGTAAGCGTATTGTCTTGGTATTTTTTATTTAAAGAAATATCTGCATTTACTAAAAATGGAGTTGCTCCTTCTAAATTACTAGTTGTACTTGTAAACTGTGCAATAGAATTTTGATCTAAGTTAATATTAGAAACTAAGAAAGAAGTATTAACACCTGCCATTACTTTTAAATCTTGATCTTCTATTTCTAACACACTTTTTCTAGCTTCTAATTCTATACCATATACACTTGCATCATTACCAACATTTAAATATGTTAAGGTATTCCCACCAGAAGGAATTTCGCTTCTTGCAATTGGGTTTTTAATGTATTTGTAAAAACCAGTAACTGTAACTAATTCTGACGAAGAAAAGTAATATTCATATTTTGCATCAAAATTATAATTATCTGATGGATCTAAATCTGGATTACCTTGAGATGAAAAGCTAATATCTTGGTATTTAAAAGGAGCCGTTTCTTTAAACTGAGGAAATGTATACGATTGGCTACCTGCAAGTCTAATAATACTGTTTTCGTTAAAATTGTACTTTACATTAAAACTAGGCAATACATAGGTTCTGTTTAATTTAGATGCGCCATCTACAGCAGATTGAGCAATATTTGTATTGTAAGTAACCAACTGCTGAATGTTCTCGAATCTTGCTCCAAAAGAAGCTACTAAATTATCATTTAACTGATATACTAAAGTACCAAAACCACCAAATATCTGTCTTTTTCCTCTGTACGTAAAAGGTACAAATGCATTCGGATTACTTGCATTACCTCTTCCTGTTTCTAACTCAAAAATATTATTGTCTATAGAAGACTGGTTAAAAACAGCGTCTGGATTTTCTACATCTATAGCAACTCTGCTAGAAAAATCATGGTTAAAAATTGTTGCAGAAAATAAACGTTCTGTATACCTGTAGTCTCCTCCAAACTCAAGAACACTAATATCTTCTTCATCTTCTTTTAACTTGTATGATAATTTTCCTTTTGCAGCATAATCGTTTTCTTCTAATTTTGCAAAATAACGCTCGTTTTCTCCTGCAGAACTTGTTTGTGGACTATAAAAATTATCTCTAAAAAGGTATTTATTAGTTCTTCTATCTGGCTCATTCCCTCTAATAAAATTTAAAGAACCTTTTGCTTCGAAGTTTACTCTTTCAGAAAATTTATAGTTACCAATTAATTGATTTACATACAACTCGTTGTTATTAATTTGTTGTCTTCTTTGAAACTCGATATCTCCGTCTTGCTCAGGATTATTAAATCCTAAATAGTCTCCGATAGATTGTTTGTTGTTATGAATAAATAAGTGGTTAAAAGCAATATTATGCCCCTCGTCGAATTTGTAATCTAAGTTTGCCATTAATAATTGCGATACATTATAATCATATTTAGAGAAATCTTGATCCTGAAAAACTTCGCCTGAACTAGTAGTTTGTTTTATGTTTCCTTCTAAATAATTATACTTTGCATCAAAACCACCAACTACAAAAAAGCTAAAGGTATCATCACCAAAATTATATTTTTTACCTCCCGAAAAAGAAATACTCTTGTTTGTTTGAAGGTTTTGACTTTCTGGATTCCAAGAATTGTTAAAAGAATACTTTGTTAAATCGTTAACAGGTATACCACTATTTTGAGTACCAAATGTATTTGTACCATCTATAGTTAAAAATTCTTTTGAAACAGTTTGTGTATTGATGCCCGCAGAAGCTCCAACACTAAAAAGACTCTTTTTAACCAACTCTTTAGATACAATATCAATATTTGCACCACCAACATCGGCACCTAAATCTGCTGTAAAAACTTTATTTACACCAATGTTTTTAATAATACTTGTATCAAAAAAATCTAAAGAAATATTTTTATATTCTGGGTCTTCAGATGGTAATGGCAAACCGTTTAATGTTGTAGAATTGTAACGATCTCCCAAACCTCTTACCACTACGTTTTTAGAACTCTTAGAAACTCCTGCTGTTTTAGCAACAGCTCCTTCTGCATCAGAAACTCCTTTAGCAGCCAATTCTTGCGCACCAATAGTTGTTTTAATAGAAACTGCTTTCTTTTGCTCTAAAATTAATGCTGTTCTCTTTTCGTTATTAGTAGTAGATTTGATAACAATCTCATCTAAAGAAACACCTTGCTCTGCAGCTAAAATTTGATTTAAAGTAACAACTTGTCCTACTTTAATTTCTATAGCCTTTTCGATAGTTTTGTAACCTAAAAAGCTAAAAGATATCGTTTGTAAACCTACAGGTAATTTTAGTAAATAATTACCATCAAAATCTGTTGTAGTACCAATTGTAGTTCCTTTAACAATTACGTTTGCAAAGGGTAAAGGCTCATTATTCGTTTCTTTGTCAGTAACCAAACCTTTTAAAGTCCCTTTATCTTGTGCTCCTAAGAATTGAGAAAAAACAACAAGAATTATCAATAAAATTTTCTTCATTTTTTTTATTTAATATATATGTGCAAAACTCTATCTTATTTGTAAATTTTATGTTATGAGTAAATTATGTTACTATTATTTTAAGTTTACTAGAGTGTTAATTTGACAAAATTTGATAACATTTTTTTAATTTTAAAAAAACATTAGTTTTAAGAATAAGAATGAAATTTGAAACTATCTTTTAAGATAAAAATGTCAATATAATTATAGTTTTTGTCAACTTTTATATGACGAACTGCCATTGGCCATGGCAGTTTTTTTTTGTTTTAATAATACTGTAGTAACATTAACTTAACATCTATTTTGGTTATTTGCAGCGACAAAAACTAAAATTATGTATACAAAAAAACTACAACACGTAGTAAAGTTGGCATTATTGTGCCTATTCTTAACCACAAATGCCCAAGAATTTAATTCAAAGAAATTCGGAAAAGGATTGTTCAACCTAGTTGGTAAAGACAGTACTTGGACTATGAAAGTAGGAATGAGGTTTCAAACATTGGCTCTTAGCTCTTGGGATGTTCAAAACGGACTTAAAAACCCAGAGTCTTCTATGCTGATTAGAAGATCTCGTTTAAAATTTGATGGTTGGGCTTTTTCACCAAAACTAGAATACAAGCTAGAATTAGGTTTGTCTAACAGAGACAAATCTGGGGCTTCTTATTTTACACATGATGCGCCTAGACAAATTTTAGACGCCGTTTTAAAATGGAATTTTTCTGGAGATTGGGTTCTTTGGATGGGGCAAACAAAATTACCAGGAAACAGAGAACGTGTAATTTCTTCTGGAGACCTACAAATGGTTGATAGATCTTTATTAAATAGCAGATTTACCATTGATAGAGATATTGGTTTTCAATTAAGGCACAAATTTAAACTGTCTGATAATTTTTTGGTAAAGCATATTTATGCAATCTCTCAGGGAGAAGGCAGAAATATTACTAGAGGAAATCTTGGAGGACATCAATATACTGCTAGAGTAGAATTGTTTCCGTTTGGAGATTTTTCGGGTAAAGGAGATTATAAAGGAAGTGATTTAAAATTTGAACCAACTCCAAAATTATCTGTAGCTTTTAATTATGATTTAAATAATAACGCATCTAAAAATAGAAGCAACCAAGGTTCTTACATGTTTATAGACGGAACAACCGCAGGTGCTAATGCAGCATTTTTTCAGACAGACATTTCTACATTATATATAGATGCAATGTACAAACACAAAGGATTCTCTTTTATGGCAGAATATGCTGATAGAAATGCAGCCGATGCTATTGCAAAAAATACTGATGGAAGCTTAACAGGCGATGTTGTTCAAGTTGGTAACGGTTTAAATTTACAGACAGGATATTTACTTTCAGAAAAATTAGAAGTTTCTGCTCGTTACACAAATATCTCTTTAGATAAAAACTTAACAGGTAAAGGTGCAGAAAATCAATATACATTAGGTTTATCTAAATACATTGTTGGCCATAAGTTAAAAGTACAAACAGATATAAGCTACACTGATATTGGGTTTAGCCAAAATCAATTATTATATAGATTGCAAGTAGACATTCATTTTTAAGTAAAAAAGATAACATAAAGGTAACATAAGTACCCATTTATGTATTTAAATTTGTTAAACTAAAAAATAAACCAAAGAAATGGGAGATCCATATATTTTAATGTTAGTCGCATTGGCTGTTTTAGCCATAGTAGACTTAGTTGTAGGAGTTAGTAACGATGCTGTTAACTTCTTAAATTCAGCCATTGGCTCTAAAGCAATTTCAGTTAAAAACATCATGATAATTGCTAGTTTAGGTGTCTTTTTTGGCGCTGTAACCTCTAGCGGAATGATGGAAGTTGCTCGTAAAGGTATTTTTAATCCAAGCATGTTTATGTTTCAAGACATCATGTTTATATTTATGGCAGTAATGATTACTGATATCTTATTACTAGATATCTTTAACTCTTTAGGAATGCCAACCTCTACAACAGTTTCTATTGTTTTTGAATTGTTAGGAGCTGCCGTTTGTATTTCTCTAATTAAAATTTCTGCAAATGATGCGCAGAGTTTTAATGATCTTTGGAGCTATATTAACCACGAAACTGCAACTAAAATCATTTTTGGTATTTTACTCTCTGTAGTTGTCGCCTTTTCTGTAGGTGCTATTGTACAATTTATTTCTAGACTTATTTATTCTTTTAATTTTGAACAAAGAGCAAGCTATATAAGTGCCTTGTTTGGTGGTTTTGCAATTACTGCAATTACTTACTTTATCATCATTAAAGGAATGAAAGGAACTCCTTTTTATAAAGATGTAAAGTTTTTAATTGAAGGAAATACCATCGCAATCATTCTAGGAAGTTTTGTAGTATGGTCTGTAATTTCTCAAATATTAATATCTGCCTTTAAAATTAATATATTAAAATTAATTATTGGTGTTGGTACCTTCTCTTTAGCTATGGCATTTTCTGGTAACGACTTGGTAAACTTTGTTGGTGTACCAATTGCTGCTTGGAACTCTTACCAAGCCTGGGAAATTTCTGGTGTTTCTGCAGATGCTTTTTCTATGGGAATTTTGGCTAAAAAAGTACCTAGTAATATTTGGTTATTATTAGTAGCCGGTGGTATTATGGTAGTTACTTTGTGGACGTCTAGCAAAGCACAAAATGTAATAAAAACGGGTATCGATTTATCTAGACAAGGTGAAGGACACGAAAAATTTCAACCAAATCCATTATCTAGGGTTGTTGTAAGAGCTGCAATGGGTTTAAACTTCGGAATTAGCAAAATTTTTCCTAAAAAAGTATTGAGTTTTGTAGATAGTAAATTTCAAAAACCAGTAATAAGTTTGCCAAAAGACAAAACGTATGAGTTGCCTGCTTTCGATTTAATTAGAGCCTCTGTAAACTTAATTGTTGCTGGTATTTTAATTTCTATTGCAACTTCTATGAAACTACCACTATCTACAACTTACGTAACGTTTATGGTAGCTATGGGTACTTCTTTAGCAGACAGAGCTTGGGGTAGAGAAAGTGCAGTATATAGAGTAGCCGGAGTATTAAATGTTATTGGTGGTTGGTTTTTAACTGCAATAACAGCATTTTTAGCAGCTGCTATTGTTGCGTATTTAATTAGTTGGGACATGGTAATGATTCCTATTTTGCTAGCAGTTGTTGCTTTTTTAATTGGAAGAAATACTTTAATCCACAGAAAAAAATCTAAGGAAGTAAAAAAACAAGAATATATAGAAAGATCTGAACTAATTACCATTAATGGAGTAATTGAAGAAAGTGCAGATCATATTACAGAAGTTGTAAACCGTGTAACCAAACTATACACAAATGTTGTAAATGACTTGGCAGACCACGATTTAAACAAACTGCGTAAAACAGACAAGCACGTTAAAAAATTAAACGATGAAATAGATGGTTTAAAAGATGGTGTTTTTTACTTTATTAAATCTTTAGACGAAACTTCTGTAGAAGCTAGTAGATTTTATATAATGGTGTTGGGTTATTTACAAGATATTGCACAATCTATAAGCTATATTTCTAGAGCAAGTTACAAGCATGTAAACAACAATCATAAAAACTTAAAGAAAGGGCAAATACAAGATCTTAAATCTATAGATAAAGCGTTGTCTAAATTATTGACCAAAGAAGCGTCTATTTTTGAGAAACGAGAGTTTGATAAATTAAATAGTCTATTGATAGAGAAAAATGAATTATTACAAGATGTAAGTGCCTCTATTGAAAAGCAAGTTGCTAGAATTAGAACTGATGAAACAAGTCCTAAAAACACAACACTTTATTTTAGTGTTTTACTAGAAACAAAAGATCTAATTAAGGCTTTAATGAATTTATTAGAAACATATGAAGAGTTTCATTTAACTACAAAACAAGAGGTTAAATAAACCTTTCTGTTTATCAAAAAAATAGCTATCTAAAATTTAGATAGCTATTTTTTTATGCCCTAAAACCAAAAACCTAGGTTAAATAAAAAGCTGCTTTCTTTGGTATCTGGAGACCAACTGTATTTTAATTCTATAGGGCCTAGAAAAGAATTATAGCTGTAACCAACTGCATAACCAGATTTAATATCATCAAATATATTAATATCTTTAAATACATTTTCTTCTACCCTTGCATAATTTGCTAACACAGAAACATAATGATTTTCTATTATTTGATACCTTACATCAATTAACGTTTTTAAGAAAGAATTACCAGATATATCTGCAAAATCATAACCATATAAAGAAACAAAAGTGTTTATATAGTTCTGATTATAGCCTCCTAAATAAAAATCGAAAGTGTTAGATATTGGACTTCCAATAGTAAAACCTGCTTGATTTGTGTTTTGCAATGTTAGTCTGTTAAAAAAAGTTTTTGCAAAGCCTAAGGTACCTTTTGCCTGAGAAAACATCATAAAATCTTCTGTATAGTCTGTAGAACCAACATACCATTTGTATTCTAAGTCTGCAAAATACCCTTTTGTAGCAAAATATTTTTTATTATACGTATCAAGCTTTAAATATCCGTAAGTATTAAAATAATTGCTCTTTTCTAAAATGCCATCAGGATTTAAAGTTGTTACAATATTTTCTGAAGTGGCTCTTACAAACTTTTGTTCTACTCCTAAACCAAGAGCAAATTTTCTGTTAAATGTAGTTTGTAAAAAAAGTTGATTGGTTATATCAGAATAATTCAAGTTAATATTACTTACATTTAACTGTTCTGAAACTTGACTAAATTTTGTATTTGTTTTAAAATGGTTGTACCGAGATCTAAAACCGTAACTAATATAAAAACCGTTATCTACAAAGTAATTTAGGTTATAACGTAAATTATCTCCCAGAATCATATCCAAAGAAAATAAATCGTTGTCTTTTAACACATGTTTTTGATTGTAAGTTGCCAACACACTAGAGTTGTATAACAAATCGTAATGCACCCCTAATTTTATATTTGCGTATTCGTTAGATTCTTGTACTTTAAAATTTAAAACATAACTATGGTCTGTTTTTTTAACCAAATCATATTCAATTCTATTATAATTTCTGGTAGCAGAAAGTAAATAAATTTTCTGAGTTATGTCTTCTCTAGACAAGCTATCTCCTTCTCTAATATTTAATTTACCTAAGATAAATGCTCTTGAATAATTCTTTAACCCAGCAATGGTTATGTCGCTAATCAATACCTTTTTACATTGCTGTTTTACTTTCAATTCTTTTTTGAAAGGACTTTGTTTGGCAGCAATTTCTTTAAAAATAGCTGTAAATTCTTGTGCATTTGCGGTTCCTTTTTCTAAGATTTCTAGTTTCTTATCAAATGCAACCATGCTAAAATTATAAATATCTGGATGTATGTATACGTCTAAGTTTTTTTTCTCTTGATCGGTTTTGTTATACATTTTATAACTTACAACCTGATTCATGATAGACACCAGAGAGTTTATTTTATCTTTTTGAAACAGTTTCCCTTCTACATCTACTCCAATTACAATATCCATTCCTTTTTCTTTTAAAATAGAGACCGGGAAATTATTAGCTATACCACCATCAATTAAAAGTTTGTTGTCTATTTCTATCGGATTTAAAATAGAAGGTATAGAACCGGTTGCTCTTAAAGCCAAAGGCAAAGAACCCTTTTCTAAAATTACAGGCGCTCCATTTTCTACATCTGTGGCTACACAGAAAAAAGGAATGGGTAGTTTAGAAAAATCTTGATTCGGAGGAACATTATCGATCAATTCAAACAGAAAATTTAACACATTTTGTCCTTTAGAAATTCCTTTTGGCAACCCAATCTTTCTTTTATCAACAGGAAGTGTTAGTACGGTTTTTTCACCATATTCTTTTTCAAAAAAAGTTTCTGAACTTCTTGGCAAAGCATCTCTAAGCAAACTTGTAAAATCTGTAGTTATTATAATTTGCTCTATCTGCTCTCCAGAATACCCAACAGCATACAAACCGCCTATGATACCACCCATACTTGTACCGCCAATATAATCTAGTTGAATGCCTGCTTTGTCTATTTCTTTTAACACACTAACATGTGCAAAACCTTTGGCACCACCACCACTTAACACCAAGCCTACTTTGGGTTGTTCTTGAGAGAAACTCAAAATAGTACAACTTGTAAAAAGTAATAATAAGAAGTTTTTCATAGCGTTGTTTTAAAGTTATTCTTTTTCTTGATGATAATAACGATGCACCTTTATGGCTCTAGAATGGCCAATTGATGCTTTTAGTTCGTCTAAACTTGCTTCTTTTACTCTTTTAGCAGATTTAAATGTACGCAATAAAGTAGTAATGGTCTGTTTACCAACATCTGGTATTAACTCTAGCTCACTTTGTATTGCACTTTTACTTCTTTTATTTCTATGAAAAGTAATACCAAATCTGTGCGCTTCATTTCTTAGATACTGCGTAATTTTTAGCGTTTCAGACTTTTTATCTAAATACAAAGGTACAGGATCTCCTGGATAATATATTTCTTCTAAACGTTTTGCAATACCAATAATAGCAATTTTACCTCGCAAGCCTAAATCGTCTAAAGCTTTTAAACCCGAAGATAATTGTCCTTTACCACCATCTACAATAATTAACTGAGGTAATGGTTGGTTTTCGGCAAGTAACCGTTTGTATCGCCTAAAAACAACCTCTTCCATAGAACTAAAATCATCAGGACCAACCACTGTTTTTATATTGTAATGTCGGTAATCTTTTTTACTAGGCTTGCCATCTTTAAAAACAACACAAGCGGCAACAGGATTTGTACCTTGTATGTTCGAATTGTCAAAACACTCAATATGCCTTGGCTCTACTTGCAAGCGTAAATCCTTTTTCATTTGTGCCATAATACGTTTTACATGCCTATCTGGATCTACAATTTGTACTTGCTTAAATTGCTCCATTCTGTAGTATTTTGCATTTCGCTCAGAAAGCTCTACAATTCGTTTTTTATCGCCTAATTTTGGCACAGTCACCTTCAGTTCTTCACCTAAATCTACCTTAAAAGGAACATAAATTTCTGGTGATTGTGAGTCGAATCGCTGTCTTATTTCTACAATAAATAGTGCTAATAATTCCTTATCTGTTTCATCTAATTTTTTCTTGATTTCTGTGGTATGCGATTGAATAATAGATCCATTAGAAATTTTTAAAAAATTTGCATATCCATGCGTTTCATCAGAAATGATAGAAAAAACATCTACATTATTAATTGAAGGGTTAACAATGGTACTTTTTGATTGGTAATTGCTTAGTAAACTTAACTTTTCTTTAATTTTTTGAGCCTCTTCAAATTCCATATTTGATGCGTAAGACAACATCATTTTTTGAAACTTCTCTAAACTTTCTTTAAAATTACCTTTAATAATATTTCTAATTTCTACTATAGAAGCATCATACTGCGCAGTTGTTTCTAAACCTTCGCAGGCACCTTTACAATTTTTTAAATGGTACTCTAAACAGACTTTGTATTTTCCTTCATTAACATTCTGATGACTTAAATCGTAATTACAGGTTCTTAAAGGATAGAGTTCTTTTATCAAATCTAACAAGATTCTTACTGTTTTAATAGAAGTATAAGGTCCGTAATATTCAGAACCATCTTTTATAACTCTACGTGTCATAAAAACTCTTGGAAAACGCTCTTTTTTGATACACAACCAGGGGTAACTTTTATCATCTTTTAATAAAACATTGTAACGAGGTTTGTACTTTTTAATAAGATTATTTTCTAATAAAAGGGCATCTGTTTCTGTATTTACAACAATGTGTTTTATGTGTACAATGTTTTTTACCAACACTCTTGTTTTACCATTTTCGTGTGTTTTGGTAAAATAAGAAGACACTCTTTTCTTTAAATTTTTAGCTTTCCCAACATAAATAATTACATCATTTTTATCAAAATATTGATACACACCAGGTGTGTTGGGTAAGGTTTGTATTTGAAGTTCTAAAGATGCCTGCATGGTACGAAATTACTAATTTTAAACTGTTGTTTTTAAAAAATTACGTAAAAATTAAACCAAAAAACGTTCAATTTCAAACCAATCATGAGGCTTTAAAAATTAAAAATCTTAAAGACTTTAAAATATAATCACCTAAAAATCAGAAAGTGAAATTTTTTAGTTACAAAAAAATACGCTATATTGGTAAACCAATTTGGTAAACCAGTCAAAGAAAATATTACTAATACTAACAAATAACAATTATTTATTATGAAGAAAATTTTACTTTTTTTAACATTATTCGTCTGCGGCATCTCAGTATCACAAACATTTGATAATATGTCCACAGGGTCTGGTTATTATATCAATAAAATTATTCCGAGCCCAAGTGGAGACGATATGACTAGAGAATATTATGAGTTTAGAGGAACTCCAAATGCAATAATACCCTCTAATCTTTATTTTGTTTCGGTAGAAGGAGATGGTGAGGGCACAAAAACAAATATGGGTAAAGTAGATGAAGCAATGCAATTAGGTGATGGAACAAGAACATTTGGTTCTAACGGACTATTAGTTGTTGTTGCAAATTATACAGATGCTGATGATGGAACGATAACTAATAACCTTTATGCTCCTATAATTTCATCTGGTACAACTGTTTTAACTACAATGATTACAGGAGCTATTGGCTCTGACATTTCAGGCAATAGTTCTAGTGATTTTGGCTCTGCAAACCCAGACATCGGTTGGGATGGCAATTTTGCAGATCCAAGTGCAACGTATATGCTAATTACTGCTAATAGTAATCCTGATGGTGTTGATTTTGATGATGATAATGATGGTATTATTGATGCTGCTGGAGATCATATTGATGACAACTGGGTTCTTTATGACTCTGTTTCTTACTTAGATGATGATGATTTTGCATCTACTAGTGATCAAGGAGAATTTGGATATGGACAAATTGTTTTTGCTCAAAAATATAGTACAGACGGAACTGGTGGAGGTATTGCTTTAAATAATGCATCAGAATTTAGAATAACGACAAGTGCAACAATAATTAATCATGATTCTACAAGTGATGTTAGCTACTTATTTAGACAAGGTACTAAAACTGGTTACACAACAAACGATTGGGTAGGTGCTGCAAATGGATCTACTAGTTACCCTGATTGGAATATAACCGGAACAAATTCAAAAATAAATAGAACCTACTTTAAAGGGTTTCAATTTAATACAGACATTTTTTACGGACAAATAAACCCAACAGAACCAAACGCTTGGAATGGTGCAACTACAGATTGGGCAACCGCTACTAATTGGGATTTAGGAATTATTCCTGGAATAGGAGAAGTGGTTACCATTGGTGCAACCTCTAACAACCCTAATATTAGTGAAACAACAGGAGCAATTACAGAAAATATTACTATAGACACAGCAGCATCTTTAACTATAAATTCTGGTGGTTCTTTAATTGTGAATGGAACAGCAACAGGTAATGTTACTTACAAAAGAACAATAACAAAAGATGCAGGGCCAACAAATGCTTGGTACGCTGTTTCAATACCCGTTTCTGGTACTACTGTTACCTCTTTACTAACTGAAAATAATTTTGCTATTGGATCTATACCAACTAGAATTGGATTGGCAACCTATAACAATGATGGTTCTAACTGGAACTACTATACGAACACAAGTACAGATGTAATTGCCACTGGTACTGGTTTAATTGCAAAGTTAGACAATACTACAGGTGCTAATGATCTATCATTTACAGGCACATACACTAATACAGTTGTAGAACCAGCCATATCTCAAAATGGAAGTAATTTTTTCAACTTTATTGGAAACCCTTTTACTTCTTATGTGAATTTAGGACAGTTTTTTACTGATAACAATGCAACAAATAGACTTTCTGAGCAAACAATTTGGATTTGGGATGAAAATAAAAATGGTACAAACCAAGGTGGATATGTTCAAAAAATGGCGGGCACAGATGCCGCTTTTGAAATTGCACCTACACAAGGTTTCTTTGTAAGTGCAGGTACTGCAAACTCAAATAAAGTAACATTTAATCTAGAAAACCAAAGCCACCAATCAAATACATTCTTAAAAAGCAGTAGTAATACTTCAGAAATTACGTTAAAAATTGCACAAGAAGATCAAATTAAAAGCACAAAAATTTATTATCTAGAAAATGCTACTACAGATTTTGACAATGGTTTTGACGGAAGTATGTTTGATGGCCTTAACTACGACCTGGCAATTTACTCTGAATTGGTATCAAGTAACACAGGTAAAAAAATTGGAATACAATCTTTACCAAAAAATGAACTAGAATCTTTAAATATTCCTATCGGGATAAAAGCATTCGCAAATAAAGAAATTTCTATTTCTGCAAGTTCAATAAACTTACCAGAAAACGTTGATGTTTTTTTAGAAGACAAAACAACCAATACAATTACAAATTTAAACGAAACTGATTACACCGTTACAGTAAACAATGATATAGACGGTAGTGGTCGTTTTTTTATAAGAACTACAACTTCGCAAGCGCTTTCTGTTGCTAATGAAACTTTATCTTCGATTAACATCTACAAAAAAGACAAACAAACATTAGTAATTTCTGGACTATTAGAAGAAGGACAAATAAAAGTATCTATTTACAACTTACTTGGCAAGCAAGTATTAAAGACTTCAACAATTAACAACTATAGTTCAGAGATAAAATTACCCAATTTAACTAGTGGCGTGTATATTGTAAAAGTGGTTTCAGAAAAAGGAAATGTTCAAAAAAAGATAATATTATAATAATTTACGATCTTAAAATAGAAGAATAATGAAAAAAAATAAAACGAACAATACAGAGATTAGTCGTAAAGAAGCAATTAAAAAAATAGGTAATTATGGTAAATACGCAGCGTTAACTGCCCTAGGAACCTATATGATTTTAAACCCACAAAAGGCTCAAGCACAAAGCCCAGAAGCACCAGGAACTGGGTTTTAATTTCAATGGAATTAAACATATAATAAGTATCAACTTCAACTATCATTCAACAGGTTAACGAAGCATTGTTAACCTGTTGTTATGTTAAAGATAACAACCTAAATAAGTATACTAAACAACATTACACAACTTCTTCATCCTTAGGAAAAGCCTGTTTACTAAAAATAAAAAGTAAAGCAACGCCAACACTTATATAAGCATCTGCAGGATTAAAAATATACTGAAAAAAGGTAAACATTTGTCCGCCTACAAAAGGAAGCCAGTCGGGTAAAACAGCATTTTCTATAATAGGAAAATAAAACATATCAACTACTTTACCATAAAACAGCTCGCCATAGGGTGTCTCTGAAAAAAGTGTAGCAACATTATTATTAGAAGCATCAAAAAGCACTCCATAAAAAACAGAATCAATAATATTACCAACTGCTCCAGAAAAAATTAATGCTATTGCAACAATTACTGCATTATGTACTTTCTTTTTTATGTTTTGTACTAGCCAATACACAATACCAGTAACTGCAAATAACCTAAAGAGAGTTAAAAATAATTTACCTGCTTTACCACCAAACTCAAAACCCATGGCCATTCCATTATTTTCAACAAAATGTATTTTAAACCAGTTAAAAACAACTACTTCTTCACCCAAAACAAAGTGTGTTTTTACGTAAATTTTTATTAACTGATCTACTAATATGGCAACTAAAATGGTAAGTATTGCAAGTGTCTTTTTTGACATTTTTTTATGATTTGAATACACAAAAATAAGAATATTATTGTGTTTTATGAGTACTTAAATAAATATTCGCTAGCACACTACTAATGCTAATTTCTTTAGTGCTTTTAGTTTGCTGATTTAAATATTTCTTAGAATATAAAACTGTGTCAATTTTTATGTTCCCTTTTTTAGATGCAATTTTCACATTAGCATCTTTGTAACATCCAAAAACACTACCTGTATATAATTTTAACTCTAAATTTTGTTGTACGGTATCTAACTTTACAATACCATTTTCTAGAAAAACCCTTAAATTACCCGCATAACTTTTAGAGGTAACATTTATATTTTCTCCTAAAATAGTTACTGCTTTATTTTTTGGCACTTTTATTTTTGCGGTTGCTCTTTGCAACCTTTCTGTTATAAATTTTCTAAAAATAATTTCTTTTTCAATAGGGATTGGTATCTTAAAATGAATGCTTGTTTCATAAGTTTTTGCACCTACTAAAATATCTTGTTTGTCTATATTTTCTGATGCTAATGAAACCTCTACAAGATTAGAATTTGAATTTTCTAAAATAAAATCATCCAATCCTTCTGTATAAATTACTATTTTGTTTTGAGCTGTAGCAAACTTTTTAATTACTGTCTTTTGAGAAAAAACATAGCAACTACAAAAGAAAAATACAATTAGAACTCTAAAGCGAAACTGAACCATTGTCCGGATTTATTTTATAAAAAAACTCTCAATAAATTGAGAGTTTTTTTTCTTATTGCTTGCGTTTTGCTTCAATACTTAAAGTAGCATGTGGCACTAATTTTAAACGCTCTTTTTGTATTAGTTTTTTGGTTACTCTACAAACTCCGTATGTTTTATTTTCAATACGTAACAATGCGTTTTTAAGATCTCTTATAAACTTTTCTTGTCTAATGGCTAGTTGCACATTAGCTTCTTTGCTCATTACCTCAGAACCTTCATCAAAAGATTTAAAAGAAGAAGAAGTGTCATCGGTACCATTACCAGCATCATTTTTGTACGAAGCCTCTAACAATGCTAAATCTTCTTGCGCTCTTGCTATCTTTTTTTCTATAATAACTTTAAACTCTTGTAAATCTTCATCAGAATATTTTAGCTTTACTTCTTGCATAAATCTTACATTTTTTCGATTAATATTTTACTTTTTACAGTATCAAACTCAATTTCTGTACCATTTTTTAATTCGTCAACAAAAAGCAACTCATTTGTTAACGTTTCACTCATGATATACTTTTTATTATCTAAAATAGATTGTTGTAAGTTTTCGAAATTTAAAATCGTTAATTTTATTTTATCTGTTACTTCTAAACCACTGTCTTTACGGGCATTCTGAATTCTATTAACCAATTCTCTAGCTACCCCTTCTTTATGTAATTCTTCTGTTATAGTAACATCTAACGCAACCGTTAACGACCCTTCATTTGCAACCAACCAACCTTCTATATCTTTAGATGATATTTCTACATCTGAAAGGTCTAAATTAATATTTTTTCCATTAATTTCTAAGAGAATGTTTTTATCTTTCTCTATTTTGTTAATATCTTCTTGGTTAAATTTCTGAATTTCAGCAGCTATAAAACGCATGTCTTTACCAAACTTTGGCCCTAAAGCTTTAAAATTTGGCTTTATCTGTTTGATTAAAATATCTGAAGCATCATCTAAAATTTGAATTTCTTTAATATTCACTTCGTTTTTAATCAAATTAGAAACCGCTAAAATTTCTTCTTTCTGTTGCTCATTATCAACAGGAATCATGATTTTTTGAAGTGGCTGGCGTACTTTTATTTTTTCTTTTGCTCTTAAAGACAATACTAACGAAGAAATAGTTTGTGCATTTTCCATTTTACGCTCTAAGCTAGCATCAACAAAACTTACATCAAAAGCAGGAAAATCTGCTAAATGTATACTTTCTGAAGTTTCTTTTTGCGTAACCGAGTTTAAATCTTGATACAATTTATCCATAAAAAATGGCGCAATTGGTGCACTTAACTTGGCAATGGTAATCATGCAAGTATAAAGTGTTTGGTATGCAGATATTTTATCGGTTTCATAGGTTCCTTTCCAGAAACGTCTTCTACTTAAACGCACGTACCAATTACTTAAATAATCTTGTGTAAAATCTGATATAGCTCTTGCTGCTCTTGTTGGTTCGTATTCTGAATAAAATTTATCAACTTTTGCAATTAAAGTGTGCAATTCAGACAAAATCCAACGATCTAATTCGGGTCTTTCTTCTAAAGCAATGTCTGCTTCTTTATAAGCAAAACCATCTATGTTTGTATACAAAGTAAAAAATGAATAGGTATTGTATAAAGTTCCAAAAAACTTACGCTTTACTTCTTCTATTCCTTCTAAATCGAACTTTAAATTATCCCAAGGGTTTGCATTCGAAATCATGTACCAACGTGTGGCATCTGCACCATAGGTAGATAATGTTGTAAAAGGATCTGTTGCATTGCCCAAACGTTTAGACATTTTATGTCCGTTTTTGTCTAAAACCAATCCATTAGAAACCACATTTTTGTAGGCTACCGAATCGAAAACCATTGTTGCAATTGCATGTAATGTATAAAACCAACCTCTTGTTTGATCTACACCTTCTGCAATAAAATCTGCCGGAAAAGATTCGTTACCGTCTATTTTTTGTTTATTTTCAAACGGATAATGCCACTGTGCATATGGCATAGAACCAGAATCGAACCAAACATCAATTAAATCGCTTTCACGCTTCATTGGTTGTCCTGATGCAGAAACTAAGGTAATTTTATCTACAATATTTTTATGCAAATCTAATTTAGCATAGTTTTCATCAGAATTATTATCTACTTCAAAATCTGCAAAAATAGCCGAAGACATAACTCCTGCTTTTACAGCTTTATCCATTTCGATTTTTAACTCTTTAACAGAACCGATACAAATTTCTTCTTTACCATCTTCTGTTCGCCAAATTGGCAATGGAATTCCCCAATAACGAGAACGCGATAAATTCCAATCATTTGCATTTGCCAACCAGTTACCAAAACGACCAGTTCCTGTAGATTCTGGTTTCCAATTAATGGTTGTATTCAGCTCATGCATTCTATCTTTTACATCGGTTACTTTTATAAACCAAGAATCTAACGGATAGTACAAAATTGGTTTGTCTGTTCGCCAACAATTTGGATAACTGTGCTTGTATTTTTCTACTTTAAAAGCTTTATTTTCGTTTTTTAACTTTAAACCAAGTCTTTCATCAACTGATAAATATTTGTCTTGGTTTTTTAAAACTTCTTGTAATTTTTCTTTCTGATTTTTTAATTCTACTTCAAAATCAGCTTCATTTAAATATTCAGATTTTACATATTCATTTGCAAAACCATAAATATCATCTTTAATTTCTTTTCTAAATTTACCTTGTAAATCTACTAAAGGAACTAAATTGTCATTTTCATCTTTAACCAGTAGTGGTGGTATTTCTGGACTTGCTTGTTTGGCAACCAAGGCATCATCTGCACCAAAGGTTGGCGCTGTATGTACAATTCCGGTTCCATCTTCTGTTGTTACAAAATCGCCAGCAATAACTCTAAAAGCATCTTGTTTGTTTTCAAAATCTAAATTAAAATCTAAAATTTGCTCGTATTTTATACCCACTAAATCTTTACCAACAAATTCTTTTACAACATAAAAAGGAATCTTTTTTTCTCCGGATTTGTAGTTATTTAATTCTTCTGCGGCTTCAACTTGAAATGCATTTTTACCTCCGAATTGTTTCCCTATTAAGTTTTTAGCCAAAATAACTTTTACAGGCTCAAAAGTATATTGGTTAAATGTTTGCACCAAAACATAGTCTATTTTTGGGCCTACGGTTAAAGCAGTATTACTTGGCAACGTCCAAGGTGTGGTAGTCCAAGCAATAAAATTAACATCGCCTTCATTCTGTAAAAAATCTGGTAAAGTTTCTGTAACCGCTTTAAACTGTGCAACTATAGTAGTGTCTGTAACATCTTGATATGTACCTGGCTGATTTAATTCGTGAGAACTTAAACCTGTACCTGCTTTTGGTGAATAAGGTTGTATTGTATAACCTTTATAGATTAGTTTTTTGTTGTAAATTTCTTTTAACAACCACCAAACAGACTCCATGTATTTAGGTTCGTAGGTAATATACGGATCTTCCATATCTACCCAATACCCCATTTTATTGGTTAAATCGTTCCAAATATCTGTATAACGCATTACAGCTTTTCTACAAGCCGCGTTGTATTCTTCTACAGAAATCTTTTTACCAATGTCTTCTTTTGTTATTCCTAACTCTTTTTCTACACCCAACTCAATTGGCAAACCATGCGTATCCCAACCAGCTTTTCGCTTTACTTGGTAACCTTTCATGGTTTTATATCTTGGAAAAATATCTTTTATAGCACGTGCTAAAACATGATGAACACCTGGCAAACCATTAGCAGAAGGCGGTCCTTCAAAAAAGACATAAGGCTCTGCACCTTCTCTTGTAGTTACACTTTTTTCGAAAATGTTATTTTCTTGCCAATAATTTAAAATTTCTTCTGCTACTTTTGGTAAGTCAAGTCCTTTATATTCAGGAAATTTCGCTTTCATATTCTTGCTGTTCTTATAAGTTTGCGAAAATAAGGATTTTCTAGGAATTTTTATGAGTTGAAAGCCTCAAAATTACAAAGTAACATCGCTATTAAAAATTGTAGGTTTAAACATGCCAACACATTTTAAAAACCTCTTTCGGCTTTTATATTCTCGTAGGCATTTTGTATGCTTTGAAACTTTTCTTTTGCGCCTTTTAAATGCTCTTCACCTAAACCAATAATTTTATCTGGATGGTATTTTTTAGCCATTTTTCGGTAGGCTTTTTTCACCTCGTCATTAGATGCAGACTTTGTGATTTCTAAAATTTTATAGGCATTGTCAGTGCTATCGAAAAACATGGCTTTGATAGATTCAAAATCATGTGAATTGATATTTAAATAACCTGCAATTTTTCTAATTTCATTAACTTCAATTTCACTAACACGCGTATCTGCTTTTGCAATTCCGAATAAAAAATGCATCAATTGCAAACGTGATGCATGCGGCATGTGCTGTCTTATTTGCGCACATACTTGATATGCAGAAATGTCTTTTTTAATAATGCCTTTAAATAATTTAAACGCATTATTTGCACGCTCTTTACCATACATACCCACAAATTGAGTTCTTACAAAATTGAGTTCTCGCTGATCTATCTTACCATCTGCCTTAATTATTACAGAGGCTAAGATTAGTAAACTGATTTCGAAATCGCCAGACTGTGAGTTTCTATTTGCTGTTCTTTTTTGGTTTTCTTGAAATTCTTTTAAAAGATCTTCTTTAGAAAATCCGTCTACAAAATTACCAACTACAAAACCTATTGCGGCTCCTATTGGTCCAAAAAGTGTAAATCCTAATCCTGCTCCTAACCATTTGGTAAAACTTGCCATTTTATCTAATTTTTGTGCCGCTAATTTACAAAGTTCTAGAGATAAGAACGTGTTTGTTATAATTATTTACAGCTAATTTATATTTCTAAGTTGCGTGAAGGATTGTAGCATTTGTTTAAGCTCTCACGCTTTTTTTGCGTGAAGCGAGTGCGAAAAGCCTGACGATTTTTTGTGTGATTTAATGAAGCAATAGCGAAATAGAATTACACAAAAAATAGACACGCCCTAAAAAAGAAGGTATCAATTTTATTGATGTTTCTATCGTAAGTTCTCTATGGAATTCAGTTGAATTTTGCAAAACAAATACTTATATTTGCATTTTAAATAGATAAAATATGTATCCAGAAGAATTAGTAAAACCAATGCGTGACGAGTTAGTGAATGCAGGTTTTAAAGCTTTATATACCAGTGACGATGTTACTGAAGCAATGTCATTAAAAGGAACTACTTTAGTTATGGTTAACTCTGTGTGCGGTTGTGCTGCAGGTACTGCAAGACCAGGTGCAATTGCATCTTTACAGGCAGATAAAAAACCTACAAATTTAACGACTGTTTTTGCAGGTGTAGAAAAAGAATCTACACAAAAAGCAAGAGAATTTATGGTGCCTTTTCCACCGTCTTCTCCTGCAATTGCCTTATTTAAAGATGGTAATTTAGTGCACATGTTAGAGCGTCATCATATAGAAGGTAGATCTGCTCAAATGATTGCGCAGAATTTAGCACAAGCTTACGAAGAGTTTTGTTAATCTTATAAATCCTTTCTAAAAAAAGGGACTTTAAAATAATATTCGATAAAAACCACGCAATTTGCGTGGTTTTTTTACTTTTACTAAAACATAACACATTATGCCATCTATACTTTCTACCTATTCTAAAGAAGAACTTGTTAAAAAATTAAAAACTCAGAAAAAATTATTGATCCTAAAAATTGGTGTTATAATTTTATTGGGAGTTTTGGCTGTAATCAGTACTTATGAGAATGGAGTTTCTTTTAATACATTTTTACCGCTATTTTTTATTCCGATGGCAATTTATATGTACATGGAGTATAAAAGAATTAAAAATGAACTTGTTAAAAGAAAATAATGACAGATAAAGATAGCGTCTTAAAAAATACTGAAGCTTTTGTAAAAAAAACACTTAAAAATTCTGAAGGCGGGCATGACTGGTTTCATATACAAAGAGTATTAAATAATGCCAAACTAATTGCTAAAACTGAAAATGTTGACGAATTTATTGTTGCATTAGGTGCTTTGCTACATGATATTGCAGATGCGAAGTTTTATGATGGTGATGAAACTATTGGCCCGAAAATGGCAAGGGAATTTTTAGAAAATGAGCAGGTAGATGAAGCTACTATATTGCACATAGAAAATATTATTAATTTTATTTCTTTTAAATCTTCATTGTCTTCTATAACAAAATTTACATCTGCTGAGTTAGATGTAATTCAGGATGCAGATAGATTAGACGCTATTGGTGCTATTGGCATTGCTCGATGTTTTAATTATGGTGGTTTTAAAAACAGGGCTTTATATGATCCAGAAATTGCTCCTAATTTAAAAATGACCAAAGAGGAGTATAAAAAATCTACAGCTCCAACTATCAATCATTTTTATGAAAAATTGTTATTGTTAAAAGATAAAATGAACACTAAGACAGGAAAGCAAATTGCAACAAATAGGCATTTGTTTATGAAGCAATTTTTAGATCAATTCCATAACGAATGGAATGGTATTAGCTAAGGTAAAAATTACTCTGATTTAGCAACTTCCAAAGCCGTAATTTTAAATTCTAACTCTTTTAGTTTTTTTCCTTTTTCAATAATTTCGTCTACTGTTAAGGTGCTGCTTGCATTTATCTCATTTAAAATCTTATTGCTTTTAAAGGTATAATATTCTAACACTTTATCAATAGTACTTTGCATCTGTTTACTGAATTAAGTTTAACATTTCACTTCTATATTTAGAAGCTGGCTTGCCTGTAAATTCTTTAAATAATTTATTAAAGTGAGAAAAGTTATTAAAACCACATTCAAAAGATACATCTGCAATACTAATATTACTTTCAGACAATAGCTTTGTAGCATGCACAACTCTATATTCGTTTACTAATTTTGTAAATGTTTTAGAGGTTGTTTTTTTAAAAAACCTACAAAAAGCTGGCACTGTCATGCTTACCAAGTCTGCAATTTCTTCTAATGCAATGTGTCTTGTAAAATTATCATTAATGTGTTTAAAAACAACATCTATCTTCTCATTATCTTGTGGCTGAGCTTCAAATGCAAAACCATCTGCATTTAAAAGTGTATAGTCTTCTGCCTTAGAAAGAGTATGCAGTATTTCTAGTAAAATTAATATTTGTTTAAACCCTTTTTTTTCTGAAATTTTTTCAATTTTTAGTCCTACTTTTTGTTTTGTTTTAACGCCAAAAAGTATGCCTTTTTTTGCCTTTTCAAACAAAATACTAATAGGTTTCATTTCTGGGACATCAAAAAAAGCTTTTCCTAAAAACTCGGGAGTAAACTGTATCAGTGTTTCCGAACCATTTGTAGTTAAACGATCTGTAAAACCATTATGAGGTAAATTAGAACCGATTAACAACAATTGACTATTATTAAAATAAGACAAATGGTTACCTATATGTCGTTTTCCTTTTCCCTTATTTACGTATACTAATTCTATTTCTGGATGAAAATGCCAAAATGCTTTTATCTGCTTTAAAAACTCTGTATGCTTTTTTACCAAAATTGAACTTCCAAAATCTGGACTAATTTTTTCTAAAGTTGGTTTTTGGTGTATCATTCTATATAATTTAGTTGCAAAGTTACAATACAAAAATAAAAGAAAGTGTATAAAATTACCAAAATTATATACCATATTAACAGATAGTGTGATTTTATTCTGCGTATGTGATAATTTAGAATATAAATTTGCCAATTCTGATGTTTTCTTGAGTTTGCTTTTCAACTAATTTTGCCTTGTAATTAAACATCAAAAAATTAAAAAAATGAAAACGTTAAAAAAAATCAGCTTTGCAGTATTATTAATTTTTGCGATAAGCACATCTGCATCAGAGAAAGAAACAAGCCTTGACAACTCTAAAAACATTAAAGTTGAATTCAAAAATGTTAAAAAAGGTCATACAATTGTAATTAAAGACAACAATGGTGTTTTAATTTATTCTGGTAAAGTTAAAACCTCTGGTAATTATGCAAAAATGTTTAATTTTTCTGCATTAAACGACGGATTATACACTGCAGAATTAAATAAAGATTTCGAAATTATAATTAAAACACTTTCTATAAAAGACGGAACTGTTACAATATCAGAAAATACTACCGAAAAAATATTTAAACCTGTAATTAGAAACTCGAAAAACATCTTGTATGTTTCTAAATTATCTTTTAATAATAAACCACTTAAAGTTGTCATATACTTTAACGATGAAATTATTTTATCTGAAACAGTAGAAGGATCAAAAAAATTAGAAAGAATTTATAAATTATCAAACAACGAAATAGGTACATATAAAGTAGTTGCTAGTTCTGATAATAGAACATACGTAAAAGAAATTTTACTTTAAAATTTAATTAGTTAGTTAGTTAGTTAGTTAGTTAGTTAGTTAGCGCATCAAAGTATTACCGTAATTTGATGACAAAAAGCGAGCCTTATCAGACTCGCTTTTTTTTATGCCTATTATTCAAATTTTGGCTTTCTTTTATTTAAAAAAGCTGTGGTGCCTTCTTTAAAATCAGGTGTTTCAAAACATGCGCCAAAAGCTTCTACTTCTACATCATACCCATTCTCATCATTATTAAACCCAGAATTTACGGCTTTAATTGCAGCACCAATTGCAGATGAAGAATTTCTTATAATTTTATTAGCAATACTCTCTGCAAAAGAAAGCAACTCATTTAAAGGCACAACGTGGTTTACCAAACCAATATATTTAGCTTCTTCTGCAGAAATCATCCCCGCAGTCATAATTAATTCGAACGCTTTTCCTTTACCAACCAATTGCGGCAAACGCTGTGTGCCGCCATAACCTGGTATTACCCCTAAAGAAACCTCTGGTAAACCCATTTTTGCGTTATCAGACGCTATCCTAAAATGACAAGCCATCGCCAACTCTAAACCGCCACCTAAAGCAAAACCATTGATTAATGCAATGACAGGTTTCGATAAGTTTTCTATATAATTAAAAAGTGTTTCATGTCCTATCTGTGCAAGTTCTGCTCCTTTTAATGATGTAAAATGCGCAAATTCGGCAATGTCTGCACCAGCAACAAACGCTTTTTCTCCACTACCAATTAACAAAATTACTTTTATAGAGTTCTCTGATTCTAAAATAGTAAAAGCCTCACTTAATTCTTGTATGGTAAGTTTGTTTAAAGCATTTAATTTTTTTGGACGATTTATGATTATCGTTGCAATTCCTTTTTCTGCGGATACTAATATGTTTTCGAAATTCATTGTTCTATTTTTTAATCTTTAAAACTCACTAAAGATGATGATTAATTATTTATGTTTTCGGAATAATTACAATAAAAACAGTACCAATACCTTCTGTTGAAGTAAAAGAAATTGAACCATCATAAGCTTCTATAATATTTTTAATCATTGCTAAGCCTAATCCCATTCCGCTACTTTTAGTTGTAAATTTTGGCTCGAAGATTAGATCTTTTACATTTTCAGAAATCCCTTTACCATTATCAGAAACTATAATTTTTATTCGATTTCCTTCGGATAAAACGGTTACTTCTATCTGCGGATTTTTTGTATTCTCTATAGCCTGATTTGCATTTTTAACCAAGTTTGTTACTATTCTAATCAACTGTGTTTTATCTAGATTGGCAAATAATTCTTGCTCTTTTGGCAGGTACTTTATGTAATCTTCATTAAAAATATCTAGAGCCATTTTTACCACACCAATTACTTCTATTTTTTCTCTTTTTTGAGTTGGCATTTTTGCAAAATCAGAAAATGCAGAAGCAATCGAACTCATAACATCTATTTGCTGAATTAAAGTTTCGCTATATTCTGCCAATTTCTCTTTAGAGTTGGCGTCTTTTGGATCAAATTTTCGCTCGAAACTTTGAACTGTTAAACGCATAGGAGTTAACGGGTTTTTAATTTCGTGGGCAACTTGTTTTGCCATTTCTCGCCAAGCTTGTTCTCGCTCACTTTTTGCCAATTTAACGGCACTTTCTTGCAACTCATCAATCATACTATTGTAGGCCTCAACCAAAACCTCAATTTCTGTACTTGCATTGTTTAGGATAATTTTTTCATTACGCTTGTTTAATCGCGTTTGCTGCATTTTATCAGAAATAGTTATAATTGATCTAGTTATATAACTAGACAAAAAATAGGCAAACGAAATTGCAATTAAAAACATCAATATATAGACTATTCCTAACCTTAAAATAAACTCTCTTAACTCTTTTTCTATTTCAGAATTGTCTTGGGTAAATTGCAATTCTAAAATACCAATTCTATTAAATTTTGCATCATGAATGTATGAATATGAAGACTGATAACCAATACCATTTTGTTCGCTAGCTTTTAAAATTTTATGGTTCGAATTCTGAGACAACTCTTTAATAATATCTTTTGGTATAGGTGGCAACTCAATTTTTTCGAAAGCTGCAGCAATAGAAGTCTTTAATAAGTTACCTTTAAGATCATAAATAGAAATATTTAAACTATTAATTGTAGATATCTCATAAATACGCTCTTTAAAGATTTTAGCTAAATTTTCTGTATTTACTTGATACGTAGTTTTACTTTTTAACTCGAGCTCTATGGTTTGTTTTGTTGTAGACTCTTTTCGTTCGAAACGCTGAATGTTATAATCTTTGGTTTGCTCGTCATATTGATAAACTGTAACTACCAATATTAGTATAGATGCCAATAAAACCAATAGAATCATCGATAAAAAAATACGAATTCTTAAAGATATGTTTTTAAAACCAATCAAACTTTTTACTTTATTTATGTTAAAAATTTATTTACAAGTGTTTAAAGTTACAACTTATTTAGTTCATTTAATGCCTCTTTAAATGCCAATGGTGTGTTAATATTTCGAATTAGTGCATCCTCTATTTCAATAATTTCAACATAAGAATTGATTAACATTTTTCTTGGACACGAATACCCTTGCGCTAAATATTGTAATAAAATAGGATACGCTTTTGGTTCGTAAATTGTAATTAATGGCTCTACAAATTCCTTTCCTTTTCCTTTAATTGCAGTTGCAACTTTAGATGGATTTCTATTTTTTAACAACAATTGAATTACGTCTTCATCTACAAAAGGAACATCTGTTGCCATTACCAACCAAGCCGAATTTGGGTCTTTCTGAAACGCAGAACAAATGCCCCCAAAAGGACCAAGATTTAAAAAAACATCTGGAATTTCTTGAGACTTCTCGGCTGTGCTCGAAATGACATCAATTTCCTTTTTGTCAACTTGAGCATAGTCGAAAGGTCTAACCGAATAAAACGTTTCCAAATTATTGTTTTCTAACAACTCTTTTACATGTTCTTTTTGTGGTTTACCAAAATAATTTAATTGCGATTTATCGGCTCCCATTCTGGTGCTTTTTCCACCAACCAAAACCAAACCTTTTACATTCGGAATTGTTTTTTCTAGCAATCCAGAAATATGATTTGTAATTTTTTCAATCTCAGAAAGTTCGTATTGCGGAATCTCTTTCCAATTCGGAAATTTATCTTTTATAGATTGAAAAGGAGCAACATCTTTAGACAATTTGATGAAAAATTCAATCTCAGAAATTTGGTCAATTCTTTTATTAATGGATGCTTCTTTTTCTATATCTAAAAAAACCACTTGTTTAGAGCCTGTATAATGATTTCCGTTGATAAATACACAGTCAAATTGGGCAAAATCTAATCGTTGTTGAAATTTATTGATGTTTCCAGAAGTTGATATTTGAACATTACCTTCGTGATGAAAAACGTATTCAGATAACCGATAATTGTCATCTCTAGCGGAGTCGAGAGATTTTGCGTGCGAAGCATCAAAATATGCCAATTTAAAATTAGCTATTTTCTCTGAAACTTTATGAACCAAATCTGCAATAACTCCACATTTTGTTCCCAAGAAAACCAATTCGTTGGTTGCAAAAGTAGCGTTGTTTCGTCTTTCTAAATTTGTATGTTTTTTGTGTTTACTCATTTATGCTAAATTTGTTTCAGTATCTTTTTGTCTGTTCGAGCGCAGTCGAGGACTAATACCTTTCGACTCCGATTAGGGTGACATTTAATTTTTAATATCAGATTTTCCACCAGTTTTCTCTAACAATTTCACCTCTTTAATAATCATTTTCTGACTGATGCTTTTACACATGTCATAAATGGTTAAACAAGCAATATTTGCACCAGTTAAGGCTTCCATTTCCACACCTGTTTTCCCTTCAATTGTTACTTCGCAAATAATTTCTATGTTTTCTAAATCTACAATATCAATATCAATTGCAACACCATTAATTAATAATGGATGGCACATCGGAATCAATTCAGAAGTCTTTTTCACTGCCTGAATTCCGGCAATAATTGCGGTTTGAAAAACAGGGCCTTTTTTTGTGATTAACTCATCGTTTGTAAAATGAGAAATTATTTCGGCCCCTAAAAACATGTTTGCTTTTGCAATGGCAGTTCTTTTGGTAATTTTCTTATCAGAAACATTTACCATTTTAGGATTGTTTTTGGAATTTAAATGACTGAATTCACTCATTATCTATATCTTATAATTGGGTAACTTTCCCCTTTTTTAAATGTAGTTGTATCTTTTGGCAATTGCATAAATGCATCTGTTTTTACCAAACTTGCTAAATCTCCAGAACCGTTACCCGAAAATGGAGTTGCAATTAAATGCCCAAATCGGTCACTTAATTTTACTTGTAAAAAATAGGTTAAGTTTGGTTTAAAATGAACATCTTCGGCTAAAATTGCGGTTTCTATTTGCTGTTTAACTCCTACTGACTTGTAATACCAAGGATAAAAATACGCTAAACAATTTACAAATGTAGAAATTGGATTTCCAGGAAATGCAAACACAACTGTATTCTTTTTATTTTTAGTATCTCTACTATTTTTCGCATCCTGACAAACATTCTCTTTCATTAAGTTAAAAACATCAAAAACACCAAACCAAAAAGGCTTTCCAGGTCTTTGTGTTACTTTATGAAATAATTTTTCTACACCCAACTCATTCAAAACTTCTGGTAAAAAATCGAATTTCCCTTTACTAACAGCTCCACTAAAAAGCAACACATCATAGGTTTGCAAATAGGTTTCTATTTTCTCTTTTAGAATGGATTTGTCATCTGTAATATGAGCAGTTTCAGAAGGTATTTTTAGTTTTTCTAACAAAGAAACCAAAGTAAAAACATTGCTTCTTCTTATTTGATATGCTAACGGAATTTCATCAACACCAACCAATTCATCTCCTGTAGAAACAATCATTACTGTTGGTTGTTTGGCTACTTTTACTTTTGATTTTCCAACGGTTGCCAATACACCAATTTCTGCTGCAGAAATAACAGTATTTTCTTTAATTAAATGGTCGCCAACTTTTCCGTCTTTTCCTTTTTGATGAATGTTTTGGCGGTTATTAATTTCATTTATTTGAATTGTTGCAACCCCATTTGCAATTTCTAGGTCTTCATATCGAATAACAGCAGAGGTGTTTTTTGGCAACACGGCACCTGTCATTACCTCTAAACAATTTTCTGAATTTTGAAGTGAAATTTGAGCACTTCCAGCAGCTTGAATTCCTTCAATTTTAAAAACTCTTTGTCCGTTTTTGAATTTCGAATAATCTATTGCAATTCCGTCCATAGAAACTCTATCAAAAGGCGGAAAATCTCTATCGGCAACAATGTTCTCTTTTAAAATTCTTCCTACAGAATTGATAAACGGAATTTCTTCAACTCCAAAATCTTGGGCTGAATCTAGTACTGTTTGTAAAGCTTCTTTTACTGAAATCATTTTCTTTTGTCATTCCTGCGTAGACAGGAATCTATTTATATAGTTTCTATGGATTCCCGATTTATCGGGAATGACATTTCGTTATTTGTTTAAACAGTTACACGATTAATCAAATAAACATTTTACCCTCCAATCGTACTCATACTTTCAGAAACATCCCCTTTTGTTCGGTTTGCTTCAGCTATAAAACCATTTTCTGGTTTCTTTTTTACCAAACTTAAAAAAAGTTCTTTTAAATCGTCATTAGAGGCTCCGTTTCTAATAAAATCTCTTAAATTAAAAACACCATCATCAAACAAACAGTTTTTAAAAGTTCCGGTAGATGTAATTCTAATTCGGTTACAATCACCACAAATTGTTCTTGTAAATGCCGGAATTATACCAACAGTACCTTTATGATTTTCTATTGAAAAATTACGTGAAGTAGATGATTTTTCAGATTGAATTTCAGCAACATCAAACTCAGATTTTATTTCATTTAAAATTTTATTATAATTCCAACTTTCCTGCATTTCACGTTGTCCTTTTCCATTAAAGGGCATTTCTTCTATAAATCTTACTGCAATGTTTTTATCTTTTGTTAAGGCTACAAAATCATTAATTTCATTGGTATTTATGCCAGATTGCACAACAACATTCAGTTTTAAATTCATGCTGCTTTTTTCTAGCAATTCCATGGTTTTAAAAACTTCATCAAAAACATTTCTACGTGTTATTTTATTAAATGTTTCTGCTTGCAAACTATCAATACTAAGATTGATGTTTTTTACCTTTTTTAACTTCTCTAAGGTATCAATATGATTAGAAATCAATGCCCCATTGGTAGTTATATTAATATCTTCTAACAAATCGTTATAGGATAACATTTCTAAAAATCCAATAAAATCTTTTCTAACAAAAGGTTCTCCACCAGTTAATCTAATTTTATGAACACCCAATTCTGTTAACACACGAATTACACGATACATTTCTTTAAACGTTAATAGCTCTTGTTTTGGTACAATATCAATACCATGTGCAGGCATACAATACTGGCAACGTAAGTTACAGCGATCGGTTACCGCTAAACGAACATAGTTAATTTGTCTTCCAAAAGAGTCTACTAGTGTACTCATTTAGTTGGGTAATTTTTTACTAATGGCACCGTACAAAAATGTACCGATAAGCGCTCCTAATAATAAAATTAAAGCAGGTACTAATTTGAAACCTAAAATAACAAAAATAGGTGCAGCACAAGCGCCTGAAATACCCCAGCCTAAACCAAAAAGTGCGCCTCCAAAAAGTGTGCTTATATATCCTTTTTTCTTTGGTTTTGGAGTAATCTTATGACCATTTATATCTTTTATTTTCCCTGTTTTAAAGAGTTGCATAAAAATTGCAGAAACAAGGACTGCTCCTCCAATAATTCCGAACATATGAAATGATTGAAAAGTAAACATTTCGTAAAAACGATACCAAGAAATGGCTTGTGTTTTACTTAAAACAATTGCAAAAAATATACCGAGTATTAAAAATTTGATGTTTTTCATTTCTATATTATTTTAAAATAAAATTGGTATTAAAAACCAGGTAGCTATAATACCACCAATAAAAAAGCCAATAACTGCTAATAATGAAGGAAATTGCAAACTACTTAAACCGGTAATTGCGTGCCCAGAGGTACAACCACCTGCGTAACGAGTACCAAAACCAATAAAAATACCTGAAACAATAAGTATTAAAAATCCTTTTAAAGAAAAGACTACTTCGGTACTAAAAATTTCATCTGGAAAATATTGAGAAGCAACATTCAAAAATCCTAAATCAGATAATTCTTGAATCGTATCTGGATTTAAATCGATGGTTGGATCCGGAATTAAATATCCTTCTGTAATAAAACCACCAATAATTAAACCAACAATAAATAATAGTGCATAATCTCTTTGTTTCCAATCTTTCTTAAAATAATCAGATACTTTTCCGGCACCAGACATTGTACATAAGGTTTCAAAATTAGTAGACGCCCCAAAATTTTGTCCGAAGTAAAAATAAAGCAATAATGAAATTGCTATTAAAGGTCCGCCAATAAACCATGGCCAAGGTTGTAGTATAAAATCCATATTTATTTTCTATTATTTTTAGGGTTTCCTATTGCTAACCAAATATTCATTTATATAATTCATTATTAATTCTGTGGCACCTAAGTGATCTTTAATATACCTATTATTAATAACACCTGTTAGCTTTCTAAAATTATCATCTTTTTTAAAGTTGATAAGAGTTTTATTAAATTCCACTTGATTTTCAATAGAAACACAACCTCCAATTTTAACCAAATCTACTGCTTCTTTAAATTTACTATAGTTATTTCCAATAATTACAGGAATACCAAAAGTTGCAGGTTCTAAAATATTATGTAAACCTGTTTTTAAACCTCCGCCAACATATGCAACATCTGCTGCTGCATATATTTTAGTTAATAAACCAATCGTATCGATTATAAAAACATTGTATTCTTTTAAATTTTTATCTTTTTTATCAGAATATAAGACCGATTTTGCAACAATCGATTTTTGCAACTCTAAAATTGCTTCTCTTTTGATATTGTGCGGAGCTATGATAAATTTCTCATCATTAGTTGCGTTGTTATTGATATAATTTACTAATAATTTTTCATCGTCTACCCAAGTACTTCCTGCAACTAAAGTGTATTTACCTTCTTTAAATTCTTCTATGAAGTGAAGTGTATTATCTTGTGTTATAATTTTTGACACCCTATCAAAACGGGTGTCACCAGCTACAGTTACATTTTTAAAATTGATAGAATTTAGTAAATCTTTAGAGTTTTCGTCTTGCACAAAAAAATGATGAAACGCTTTTAAAGAATTTCTCATAAAACCACCATAGGACTTAAAAAAAATCTGATTTTTTCTTAATATCCCAGCAACTAAAATAGTAGTAACATTTTGTTGTTTTAACTCATTTAATAGGTTGGGCCAAAATTCATATTTTACAAAAACCGCTAGGGTTGGCTTTACTAACGATACAAATCTTTTTGTATTAGATTTACTATCTAAAGGCAAATAGCAAACAACATCTGCTAAATCGTAATTTTTTCTGATTTGATAACCAGAGGGAGAAAAAAAAGTGACTAAAATTTTATGCGTTTGATATTTTTTCTTGATTTTTTCGATGATAGGTCTTGCTTGCTCAAACTCACCCAAAGAAGCAACATGAAACCAGATAGTTGGTTCTCCTTTTAATAAAGACAGCTTCGAAAATGTTTCTTTTCTACCCGTTACAAAAAGCTTTATTTTTTGATTAAAAAAAGTAACAACCGGCAGTAAACTAGCTACTAAAAAAACAAAAAAGTTGTATAATAAATTCATTCTTGTAAAAATACAAATTCGGTAGAAAATAAAGGCATAAAAAAACGCTCAAACAATGTTTGAGCGTTTTAAATATAAGATATTTTATTTCTTAAACTTCAAAAGGAGTTATAGAAACATATGATCTATTGTCTTTTTTCTTACGGAATTCTACAACACCATCTACTTTAGCATGTAAAGTATGATCTTTACCCATGTAAACGTTTTCACCTGGATTGTGAGTTGTACCTCTTTGACGAACAATAATATTACCTGCAATTGCAGCTTGTCCTCCAAATATTTTTACGCCTAATCGTTTTGATTCTGACTCTCTACCGTTCTTCGAACTACCTACACCTTTTTTATGTGCCATGTTATTGAGTTTTAAAGATTATTACTTAGTTAATGCGTCTATTAATTCTGCTTTCTTTAAAGAAGTATATCCTTTAACACCAGCTTCTTTAGCAGCAGCTTTTAATTCAGCAACAGTCATAGAACTAAAATCTTTAGAGACTGCCTTTACCTCTGCTTTAGGAGCAGCTTCCTTTTTTGGAGCAGCTTTTTTAGCAGTTGTTTTTTTAGAACCAGAAGCAGCAATAGACTCAATTTTAATCTCTGTCAAATACTGTCTGTGTCCGTTTTTCTTTTGGTAACCTTTTCTTCTTTTCTTCTTGAAAACGATTACTTTATCACCTTTAAGGTGACTTAAAATTTGAGCTGTTACTGAAGCTCCTTCTATAGCTGGGGCGCCAATTGTTACATTTCCTTTGTCATCAAGTAAAAGAACATTATCAAAAACAACTTTTGATCCTTCTTCTCCTTGCAAACGGTGAACGTATACTTTTTGGTCTTTTGCAACTTTAAACTGCTGCCCTGCCATCTCTACGATTGCGTACATACTATCTGTTTTGCGTATTATTAGTAAATATTTTGCATTAACCTAATGAAAATGCGGATGCAAATATACATCTTTTTTAGTATTTAACAATAAACTTTAATTTATAATTCAAAAATAAGGTTTTACTAAAAAACACAAAAACTGCTTTAAATAAATTTTTTATATTCTTTAACGTTATTTTAATTCTATTATTTTATTTTTGGTTTATATATAATCATAAATTTAAAAAAAAAATCAATGAAAAAAAGTTTTCTATTACTAGCTGTTGCTTTTTTGGTTTCATTTTCATCAAATGCACAAAAAGTAGCATTTGTAGAATATGACCTTTCTAATGGCATGCACGTTATTTTACACAAAGACAACTCTGCACCTGTCGTTACTACCTCTGTAATGTATCATGTTGGAGCTAAAGATGAACAACCAGACAGAACCGGAATGGCGCACTTTTTTGAGCACCTACTATTTGAAGGAACTAAAAACATTAAAAAAGGAGAATGGTTTAAAATAGTATCCTCTAATGGTGGTAAAAATAATGCGAATACCACAGATGATAGAACTTACTATTATGAAGTTTTTCCATCAAACAAATTAGAATTAGGCCTTTGGTTAGAATCTGAACGTTTACTTCACCCTGTAATTGGGCAAGATGGTGTTGATACACAAAACGAGGTTGTTAAAGAAGAAAAGAGATTACGTGTAGACAACCAACCATACAGTGGCTTTTTAGAGAATGTAAAATTAAATATGTTTAAAAAACACCCTTATAAAGGAACTACTATTGGAAAAATGCAACATTTAGATGATGCTACCCTAGAAGAGTTTTTGGCTTTTAATAAAAAATTCTATGTACCAAACAACGCTACTTTAGTGGTTGCAGGTGATATTGATATTGCAGATACCAAAAAAATGGTTGAGGCTTATTTTGGACCAATACCTAAAGGCGAAGACATTACTAGAAGCTTCCCAAAAGAAGACCCTATAACAAGCCCTATCAATGCAAAGGCGTATGATGCAAACATACAAATACCAGCTATTATTACCGCTTACAGAACACCTTCAATGAAAACAAGAGACTCTAGAGTCTTAGACATGATTTCATCTTATTTAAGTTCTGGAAAAAGTTCTGTTTTGTACAAAAAATTAGTAGATACTAAAAAAATGACTCTTCAGGTTGGTGCTATAAACCTAAGCCAAGAAGATTACGGAACATACATTGTATATGGTTTACCACAAGGTGAAACTAAGTTAAATGATATTGTTAAAGAAATAGATGAAGAAATTGTAAAAATGCAAACTGAATTAATCTCTGAAAAGGATTATCAAAAATTGCAAAATAAGTTTGAAAACAACTATGTAAACTCTAACTCTAGCGTAGAAGGGATTGCAAATTCTTTAGCACGTTACAATGTTTTATACGGAGATACAAACTTAATTAACACAGAAATAGAAATCTACAGATCTATTACCAGAGAAGATATTAGAGAGGTTGCTAAAAAATACTTAAACCCTAACCAACGTTTAATTTTAGAATACCTTCCAAAGAAAAAATAAATCAAAAGACACACTAATTATGAAAACAAAAATTTTATCGTTAATAGCAATAGTAACCATGTCTTTTGCTTTAAACGCACAAATAGATAGAAGTAAAATGCCTAAGCCAGGACCAGATCCGGTAGTAAAACTTGGTAAAGCAAAAGAATTTAAACTAAAAAACGGAATGCGAGTAATTATGGTAGAAAACCATAAATTACCAAGAGCATCGGCTAATTTGACCATTGATAACAAACCTGTATTTGAAGGTGATATTGCTGGAGTATCTGGCATGATGGGTAGTTTACTTGGAAGAGGCACAGCGTCTATTACAAAGGATGAATTTAATGAAAAAGTAGATTTTTTAGGAGCTAATATTAACTTTTACAGCGGTGGTGCATACGCTTCTTCTTTAGCAAAATACTTTCCTGAAATTTTAGAATTGATGGCCGATGGAGTTAAAAATTCTGAATTTTCTCAAGAAGAGTTCGATAAAGAAGTTAAAATAACTTTAGACGGTATAAAATCTAACGAAAAAAGTGTTACTACAATTGCTAGACGTGTAGAAAATGTTCTTAATTACGGAAAAAATCATCCTTACGGAGAGTTTACAAGTAAAGAGAGTGTTACTAAAATAAATCTAGAAGATGTTAAACAATTTTATACAGATTATTACAGACCTAATAATGCTTATTTAATTATTGAAGGCGATATTAATCCGAAAGAAATTAAAAAATTAGTGAAAAAATTATTTTCTGATTGGAATAAAGGAACCATTCCTACTCAAGAAATGCCTGTTGCAGAAAATGTTTCGGCTACAGAAATTAATTTTATAAACATGTCTAATGCTGTTCAATCAGAAATTGCAGTAATCAACAATACCAATTTAAAATTAGGTGATGAAGATTATTACGCAACTTTATTAGCAAATCAAATACTTGGTGGCGGTGGCACTGCGCGTTTGTTCCAAAACCTACGAGAAGATAAAGGGTATACGTACGGTTCTTACTCTAGCATCCAACAAGATAGATATGCTGCTAGTTTTAAAGCTACAGCAAGTGTTAGAAATATGGTTACAGACAGTTCTGTTGTAGAGATTAAGAAAGAAATCAATAAAATAAGAACTGAAAAAGTTACTGAAGAAGAGCTTAAAAATGTAAAAGAAAAATACATTGGTAGCTTTGTTATGGATGTTCAAAAACCAAGAACTGCTGCAAGTTATGCGCTTAACATTGCACGTTACAACCTGCCAAAAGATTTTTACGCAAACTACATTCAAAATATTAATGCAGTTACCTTAGAAGATGTGCAAAACGCAGCATTGAAGCACTTTAAAGCAGATAATGCTAGAATAGTAATTACTGGAAAAGGAATAGAAGTTTTAAGTAATCTTGAAAAATCTGGCTACCGTATTAACTATTTTGATGCCTACGGAAACGCTACTGAAAAACCAGAAATGACAATGCCAATTCCTGATGGGATGACTACAGCAGATGTTGTTAATAAGTACATAATGGCTATTGGAGGTGAAGACAAGGTAAATTCGGTTAAAACTATTATGATGGTTTCTAAAGCAACTGTGCAAGGAACTCCTTTAATGATGATCATGAAAGCAAGTGATAAAAATAAAAGTTCACAAGCTATTTCTGTGATGGGCAATGTAATGCAAAAAACCGTTTTTAATGGTAAAACTGGTTACTCTGAAGCTAGAGGTAATAAAATGCCTATGACAGAAGAACAATTATCTGAAGCTACAAAAGGCAATGCTCTTTTTAACGACTTGGCATACACTAGTGGAAAATTAATAAGAATTGAACCAATTGAAAACGAGAATGCTATTGTTTTAAAATATAATGATACTGAAGTTTTTTACAACTTAAAATCTGGCTTAAAGATTAAAGAAGTTAAAACTGTAAAAACTCCTGACGGAAAAGAGGTAAAAATTCCTACTACATTTTCTGATTACAAGGCAGTAAATGGAATTTTATTCCCTCATGCAATTGGTGTAAAAAGTGGCCCAATGAATTTAGATTTTAAAATTTCTGAAATCAAAATAAATGAAGGAGTTTCTGATGCAGATTTTGAATAATCTGAACGGACATTAAAGCAAGCATAAAAAGAGTCAAAATTAATTTTTTGACTCTTTTTTATTTGCTAATTTCTAATCATATTTATTTGCTATTTTAAAGAGTTTTGAGGCGTTTTTTTAAACAGAAATTCACAAACATTTAAAAACAGTCTTTTCGTTCAATTTGTAATTCTACAAGAAACTTTTACGAATTGCTTGTTTGTATGAGACGCTTACAGCGTGACAAAACAGGGAGGAGAATCCCATCTTCCTCAAGAGAAGAAACACTCTTATTTTAGTTAGTCTGCTTTTTTCACTCGCAACGCTTGTCACTTCGACTGTAGAGAGAAGTCGCATAACAGTGATAATGAGAACGTGAGTTTCTTTATATGATTTCTCCTAGCGTCGAAATGACAATGCTGGGTAGAAATGACAATACTTTACCCTTATAATAAACCGCAATACTTAACACTTCGACTGTAAAGAGAAGTCACATAACAGTGATAATGAGAACCTGTGTTTCTTTATGGGATTTCTCCTAGCGTCGAAATGACAAATCTGGGAAGAAATGACAATACTTTACCCTTATATTAAACCGCAACACCTGTCACTTCGACAACGGAGAAGTAACATAACAGTGATAATTTCTACTATCGTCGAAATGACAATGCTGACTGGAAAATCTCCTCTTAATTTTCCTGTTTCTTCTTGGCTAAATAAAGGCTCTATGAAGAAATACTCTTGCATGAGACCCTTTCAGAGTGATAAACATTACGTAAAAAACTAATGTAAGAGTATTTACAATTTTGTCTATTTCTCTTACGTTTATTCTTTTTTCTCTCTTCCAACTCCTATCTTCCAACTTCCCTCTAATTAAAACCTACTTCCTCTTGTTTACCAAGTAAACTCCTAATAAAATAACAAAACCTCCTAAAATCTGAATTAAACTTAATGTTTCGCCATCTAAAGCTCCCCAGAAAATAGCAACAATCGGAATTAAATAAGTCACCGAAGAAGAAAAAACTGGCGTTGAAATTTGCACTAACTTATTATAAATTGTCTTGGCTACACCAGTGCCAACAATAGATAATATAAGTAAATAACCAAGTGATACTAGTCCTTTTTTATCAAACACAAATTCGTTAAAAAAATTAGTACATACTAAAACTATAATTGCAGGAAATAATAACAATAAAAAATTACCTGTTGTAATTGCTAAGGCATCTAAATCATATAAATATTTTTTTATCATATTTGCATTTATAGCGTATCCTACTGAAGCAATAATTATTAAAATAGCATACCAATAATTTTGATCAGGATGTAAATTTGCTCCCTTTAAAATCAAAATCAAAGTACCAATTAAACCTATTAGTATTCCATAAAACTGTCTCTTTTTAAAAGAAAAACCAAAAACAGATGCACCAATAATTAGTGTATTAAAAGGCGTTAAAGAATTTAATATAGAAACAATAGCACTGTCGATACTTGTAATTGCAAAAGCAAACAAAAAACCAGGAATAAAAGTACCTGCCAAGGCTGTTAATGAAATATATTTCCAATGTTTTTTTTGAATTTTTCTTATGGATGAAGCAGCAACTGACAATAGAAAAATAGCTGTAAAAATCATTCTTAAAGCACCAAGTTGAATCGGAGTTACGCCCAATAATGCCTTTTTCATCAAGATAAAAGAACTTCCCCAAACTACAGAAAGTATAATTAGGTACATCCATTTTTGCTGCTGATTGTTCATAGGTTGCTTAAATTTTGTGTAAAAATCCGATAAATCTTTAAATATCAGCAAGAATATTTATAAATTTGTATGATAAATTTAACACTGACAAAAATGAAAATCCAAAAAATTATATTCGCAATCGCAATTGCATGTTTCACTCTTACAGCTTGTAAGAATCAAGAAAAAAAAGCAGAGAAAACGGAAGTTTTAGCCGAAAATAAGCAACGTGTTTCTTTAGCTATTTCTGGTATGACTTGCGAGATTGGTTGTGCAAAAACAATACAATCCAAACTTTCTAAAAAAGAAGGCGTTATAGATGCAAAAGTTATTTTTACAGACAGTATTGCAAACATAGAGTTTGATGCTAGCAAAACTTCTAAAGAAGATTTAATTGCTTTTGTAGGCGGTATTGCTGGTGGCGAATTATACAAAGCCAATGAAGTATCTAACAAAGAAAAGCATGCTTGTAATGATTCTTGTAAAAAAGAATGTGAAATGAAAGAAGGTAAAAAGGAATGTAAAGAAGACTGTAAAATGGCTTGTTGCACTTCAAAAAAAGCATAGTAAAAATAATAGACAATAAAAAAAGGCTGAATCTTAATGTAAGATTCAGCCTTTTTTTATTGTAACTAAAATTATATCTTCTGTAACCAAGTTTTTACAGCTACTTCTGCCTTAATTATTTCTTTTAAGTCTGCTATTGCAACACGCTTTTGATCCATTGAATCTCTGTGTCTTATGGTAACGGTTTTGTCTTCTAAAGTTTGATGATCTACAGTAATGCAAAAAGGTGTACCGGCAGCATCTTGTCTTCTATAGCGTTTACCTACCGCATCTTTTTCATCATAAAAAACATTAAAATCCCATTTTAACTCATCTAAAATTTCTCTGGCAACCTCTGGCAAACCATCTTTTTTAACCAATGGTAAAACCGCGGCTTTAAAAGGAGCCAAAACTGCGGGTAATTTTAAAACGGTTCTAGTTGTTCCGTTTTCTAACTCTTCTTCTTGTAGAGAATTAGAAAAAACAGCCAAAAACATTCTATCTAAACCGATAGAAGTTTCTACAACATAGGGTACGTAATTTTTATTTTCTTCATGATCGAAATACTGTAATTTTTTTCCAGAAAATTCTTCATGTGCTTTTAAATCGAAATCTGTACGAGAATGAATGCCTTCTAATTCTTTAAAACCGAAAGGAAAATTAAACTCAATATCTGCCGCTGCATCTGCATAGTGCGCTAATTTATCATGGTCATGAAAACGATAATTTTCTGCACCCATACCTAAAGATAAGTGCCACTTTAATCGTGTTTCTTTCCAAGTATCATACCATTCTTTTTGAGTGCCTGGCTTTACAAAAAATTGCATTTCCATTTGTTCAAATTCACGCATTCTAAAAATAAATTGTCTCGCTACAATTTCATTTCTAAATGCTTTACCAGTTTGTGCAATTCCGAAAGGAATTTTCATTCTACCAGTTTTTTGAACATTTAAAAAGTTTACAAAAATACCTTGTGCGGTTTCTGGTCTTAAATACAAATCCATCGCTGTATCTGCAGACGCACCTAACTTTGTACCAAACATTAAATTAAACTGCTTTACCTCTGTCCAGTTTCTAGAACCAGTTAACGGATCTGCTATTTCTAACTCTTCAATCAATGCTTTTACATCAGCTAAATTTTCTTCTGCTAACGACTTGCCCATTCTAGATAGAATGGTATTTATTTTATCTTGATAGCCTACAACTCTTGGATTGGTTGCTAAAAACTCGTCTTTATTAAAAGCGTCTCCAAAACGTTTTGCTGCTTTGGCTACTTCTTTATTTATTTTTGCTTCAATTTTAGCACAATAATCTTCTATTAAGACATCTGCTCTGTAACGTTTTTTAGAATCTTTGTTGTCAATTAAAGGATCATTAAAAGCATCTACATGCCCAGAAGCTTTCCAGGTAGTTGGGTGCATTAAAATTGCAGCATCAATACCTACAATATTTTCATGCATTTGCACCATTGCTTTCCACCAATAATCTCTAATATTCTTTTTTAGCTCAACTCCATTTTGAGCATAATCGTATACCGCACTTAATCCATCATAAATTTCAGAAGACTGAAAAACATAACCATATTCTTTAGCGTGCGATAATACTTTTTTAAATTGATCTTCTTGTTTTGCCATAATTATGGCAAAGATAAGCGATTACCTATATTTTTCAAGAAAAACCTTTTCATTTTTTAAAGTCTAATTTTAGCCACTTCTCTAGTAAATTAAAATCCGTATCTTTAAAAGGAATTCTTAAAAAAATGACAATTCTAAAAGATTTATTTCAAGTTTTTTATCCTAAAATTTGTGCAAATTGCGAGCAGCAGTTGCTACAAAATGAAACTATAATTTGCACATTTTGCAGACATGATTTACCATTAACTAATTTTAACTGTTACTCAGACAATAAAATTATTAAAAGTTTCTACGGAAAAGTAAACATTGAGTACGGGAATGCTTTACTGTATTATAAAAAACAAGGAATTACTAAAAAATTGATTCAGGAACTAAAATACAAAGGAAACCAACAAATTGGGGTTTTAATGGGAAATTGGTTGGGTGAAATTATAAAAAACAATCCTTCTTTTGCTAAGGTTGATTTTATTATACCAGTACCATTACATCCTAAAAAGGAAAAAATTAGAGGATACAATCAGGTTTCAGAGTTCGGTAAAACAATTAGTAAGCATTTAAACAAACCATTTCTTGAGAGTATTTTACAGAGAACATCAACATCTAAAACTCAAACTATTAAATCTCGATTTGAGCGTTTTAATAATAACGACACAAAGTTTACAACTAAAAACACAAACTTAATTAGAAACAAACATCTTTTACTTGTAGACGATGTAATTACAACCGGTGCAACTTTAGAAGCTTGTAGTAAAGCCTTACAAAAGACAACCGGAGTAAAAATTAGCATTTTAACTATGGCATATACTGCTTAAAATTTATGCTACATAAATGAAAAATATATTGTTAATTTGTATAAAAATTTATTATTTGTGAAACCATTTTTTAGAGTTGCTTTATTTTTTATTTTAACTATTGTTCTTAGTCAATGTGCTAGAACAGGAAGACCAGAAGGAGGTCCTAAAGACGAAGAAGCACCTTTATTTGTAACAGCAAATCCGGCATACAAAACAACCAATTTTAATAAAAAAGAGATAAAGTTGAGCTTTAATGAGTTTGTTAAATTAAAAGATTTAAACAAACAGCTGATAGTATCACCTCCATTAAAAAATCCTTTATTGGTAACACCACAAAGTACAGCAAGTAAATATTTAAACTTAAAAATATTAGATACATTATTAAAAAACACCACCTATATTATAAATTTCGGAAACTCTATTGAAGACAATAATGAAGGAAACCCATTAGAAAGTTTTAAATATATTTTTTCTACGGGTAAATTTATTGATTCATTATCAATAAAAGGAGAAGTTAAAAATGCGTTCTTAGCAGATAAGCCAAAAAATATAAATATACTATTATACAAAATAGATAGTACTTTTAATGACTCTATAGTTTTCAACAAAAAACCAAACTATGTTACAAATTCTTTAGATAGTTCGTTATTTAATTTAACAAATATTAAGGAAGGTAAGTATTTCTTATTAGCCCTAAAAGAAAAAAACAGCGATTATGTTTTTAATGCGAAAGAAGATGAAATTGGTTTTTACTCAGATACTATCGTTTTACCAAGAGACAGTGTTCTAAAAAACAACATATCTATTTTTAAAGAAAATCTAACTTATAAATTTAAACGAGGTAAAGAAATTAGTAAGGGAAAAATAGCTTTTGGGTATGAAGGAAAAATAGACTCCTTACGCATAGACGTTATTTCTAAAACTCCTAAGGAATTTAAAAGCATCTCTAAATTTGAGTTAGATAAAGATACTTTAAACTTTTGGTTTACACCATTTGAAGCTGATTCTTTAAATTTTATTGTATCAAACAACAAAACTATAGACTCAGTTACTGTTAAGCTTAGAAAAAAGAAAATAGACTCTTTAATAATCAGTTCTTCTATTAGCAGAACGCTTCATTTAAGAGATACTTTATTTATCAAAGGTACAAACCCTATTGTAAGCATAGATACCAGTAAAATAAAGCTAATTGACAAAGACTCTATAGCTGTTTCTTACACCAATTATATCTCTAAAAAAGAGAATAAATTTGCGCTAATTTTTGATAAAAAACCCAAACAAAAATATTCTTTAAAAATGCTGCCAGAAAGTGTTTTTGATATTTATAATCAAAAAAATGATACTTTAAATTTTAGCTTTTCTACTAAAGAAATTGAAGACTATGGAAGAATTACTGTAGACATAGAAAACGAAACACCTCATCAATTAATTATTGAAATTCTTGAAGGGGAAAAGAAAAAAAACCTTGTAGAAAAACACTTTGTAGAAAACAGTAAAAAACTAGTTTTCAATCTATTAGAACCTAACACCTACTATATTAGAGCTACTATAGATGTTAACAAAAATAACAAATGGGACACTGGTAATTATTTATTAAATCTTCAACCAGAAAAAATTATTTACTACGAAGAACCCTTAAAATTAAGAGCAAATTATTATTTAGATAAGAATATTTTTAGAATTAAAAATTAAACTTTGAAATTATAAAAATAAGCCTATATTTGTTTAAAAATAAGCCTCTAAACTTTTGAGAATTTTTTTAATATTTTTTGTAACAATTGTCTGTGTTTTAAAATCTCATTCGCAACAATTAAATCATGACATTGGTATTTATACCGGGTATGCCAGTATGCAAACAGATTACGGACAAAGATATAATACTGCCAGTAACATAGATTTAACTGCGGCTTCTTTTTCGATTGCTCACTCTTTATATTTTTATGAGTTACAACGTTCTTGGTTAGGTAGAAAAGATCTAAAAAACCATATTTTACTAAGAACTTCTATAAATTTAGAGACTAAAAGAGACTTATATCATAATGGTAAATGGGTAAATGGTACAGGTATTACTTCTACCTTATTAAGAGCTATGAAAGGAAGTGTGAAAAGTTATAGTGCAGGTATAGAAATAGAGTATCATTTTAGAGACTTGTCTGACTTTAATAGTAGTTTAGGAAGGGTGAGACACATAATAAGTCCATATATTAGTACTGGAGTTAATGTAATTAACTATGAAAACACACTAACTTCTGATCTAGGTGACTGGACAACTAATGAAATGTTTCTACCAGAAAAATATAGGCTAGATACAGCTAGAGAAATTGGAAAAGGAAATGCTATTGGATTAAGTTTAACAAGTGGTATTAGATTTAACATTCTTAGAAATCTTGATATAGACACTAGAATAACCTTAAACTTATACAACTCTGATTTTATAGATGGTATCAATGCAGATGTTCCCGAAAATAAAGACAACGAATCTTTAACTTCTTTTAAAATTGGAATTATTTACCGAATTAGAGATAGTAACGGTTTTAAATGTTTTTAATAAGATTAGTGCTCTTTTACCACTAAAGTGTTTTCATTAAAAGACAGTCCTTTAAAACCAGTTTTCATAAAATTACGAATATTTTGATGAGAATCTCCATCAATATCTTCTAAAACACTTTTATAATGCTCTCCAAAGCAAAATAAAGTTGCTTCTTTTGTTAACTTTTGATGCACAGCAAACGCAAATACTTTGCAAGAACCAGAGTTTTCGCCTGCATTGTTAGTAATGTCTCCGTTTGTAAAAGTGGTTGGTGTAAAGTTGTAATTATCTTCAATTACTTGCATGGTTTCTACAAATAAAATTGAAGTTGGGTTTCCTTTTAGTTTTGTCTTAAATTCTTGTATGCTCATTATAAATCTTTATATATAAATTTATTTTTTACCACCCACTACAACAACAATTTCACCTTTTGGCGGCTTGTTGGTGTAATGCGCTAATACTTCTGTTGCGGTTCCTCTTACGGTTTCTTCAAACATTTTTGTGAGTTCTCTTGAAACAGAAACAGCTCTTTCTGCTCCAAAATACTCCACAAAATGACTTAATGTTTTTACAAGTTTATGCGGACTTTCATAAAAAATCATGGTTCTTGTTTCTTCGGCAAGAAGCAATAAACGCGTTTGTCTTCCTTTTTTTACAGGTAAAAAACCTTCAAAAACAAACTTGTCGTTTGGCAAGCCAGAATTTACCAAAGCAGGTACAAATGCTGTCGCACCAGGTAAACAATCTACTTCAATGTTGTTTTCTACACAAGCTCTTGTTAATAAAAAACCTGGATCTGAAATGGCAGGTGTACCTGCATCTGAAATTAAGGCACAGGTTTCTCCGTTTTGTATTCTTTGCACAATTCCTTTTACAGATTTGTGCTCGTTATGCATATGATGACTGTGCATTTGCGTAGCAATTTCAAAATGCTTCAGCAATTTTCCGCTAGTTCTGGTATCTTCTGCTAAAATAAAATCGACGTCTTTTAAAACACTAATTGCTCTAAAGGTGATGTCTTCTAAATTACCAATTGGCGTAGGCACTAAATATAGTTTACTCATGTTTTGGTTATCTACTTTAAAATACAAATTTACAAACTAAATGCTTGCGTTACCGATTGAAGTGACATCCTTTTTGTTTTTCGCAAAAAGATATAACGAAAAGCGGGGCATTTCTGAGAAGAAATGAACGCCCAAAAAAGAGATATTTAGTAGAAAATGATTAATTTTGCAGCTGAATTCTAAAAAAATAGAATTATAAATTAAAAATTACAATGTATAGAAGTCATTCTTGTGGCGAATTAAACGCCTCGCATATAAATACTGAAGTAACGCTTGCCGGTTGGGTACAGAAATCTAGAGACAAAGGTTTTATGATTTGGGTAGACCTGCGTGATCGTTACGGAATTACACAGTTAATTTTTGACGAAGAGCGTACGCCAAAAGAAATGATGGAAAAAGCAAAATCTTTAGGTAGAGAGTTTGTGATTCAGGTAACAGGAACGGTTATTGAGCGTGAGTCTAAAAACCAAAATATGGCTACTGGTGCTATTGAAGTACTTGTTAGCAAACTAGAGATTCTTAACAAAGCGAAATTACCACCTTTTACTATTGAAAATGAAACGGATGGCGGCGAAGATATTCGTATGAAATACAGGTATTTAGACATTCGTAGAAACCCTGTAAAAGACAGTTTGATTTTTCGTCATAAAGTGGCAATGGAAGTTAGAAAATACTTGTCTGACCAAGCATTTATTGAGGTTGAAACACCTTATTTAATTAAATCAACTCCTGAAGGAGCAAGAGATTTTGTGGTACCTTCTCGTATGAATGAAGGGCAGTTTTATGCATTACCACAATCTCCGCAAACCTTTAAACAATTGTTGATGGTTGGCGGAATGGATAAATATTTTCAGATTGTAAAATGTTTTAGAGACGAAGATTTACGTGCAGACAGACAACCAGAATTTACACAAATAGACTGTGAAATGGCATTTGTAGAGCAAGAAGATATTTTAAATATTTTTGAAGGCTTAACGCGTCATTTACTAAAAGAGATTCACAATTTAGAGGTAGATAAGTTTCCTAGAATGTTGTTTGATGATGCCATGCGTTTGTATGGAAATGACAAACCAGACATCCGTTTTGGGATGGAGTTTGGCGAGTTAAATGCGGTAACGCAACACAAAGATTTTGGCGTTTTTAATAGCGCAGAATTGGTTGTTGGTATTGCAGTTCCTGGTGGAAACGCATACACAAGAAAAGAAATTGACAAATTAATTGACTGGGTTAAAAGACCACAAGTTGGTGCTTTGGGAATGATTTATTGTCGTGTAAACGAAGACGGAACTTTTAAATCTTCTGTAGATAAATTTTACGATCAAGAAGATTTGGCAAAATGGGCAACAACTACTGGTGCCAAAGCAGGTGATTTAATTTGTGTTTTATCTGGTGAAACCAATAAAGTAAGAGCACAAATGTCTGCTTTAAGAATGGAATTGGCAGAACGTTTAGGATTGAGAGATCCAAAAGTTTTTGCGCCGCTTTGGGTAATTGATTTTCCATTGTTAGAATTAGATGAAGAAACAGGTAATTACCATGCAATGCACCATCCATTTACTTCACCAAAACCTGGGCAAATGGAGTTGTTAGAAACAGATCCTGGAGCCGTAAAAGCAAATGCCTACGATTTGGTGTTAAACGGTAACGAAATTGGTGGTGGTTCTATTAGAATTCACGACAAGCAACTACAAGCAACCATGCTAAAACATCTTGGTTTTTCTGAGGAAGAAGCAAAAGCACAGTTTGGCTTTTTAATGGATGCCTTTGAGTACGGAGCGCCACCTCATGGTGGTTTGGCTTTTGGTTTAGATAGATTGGTTGCTATTTTAGGCGGACAAGAAACCATTAGAGATTTTATTGCTTTTCCTAAAAACAATTCTGGTAGAGATGTAATGATTGATGCGCCAGCAGCATTAGATAACGAGCAACTAAAAGAGTTGAGTATTCAGTTAGCGCTGCAACAAAAATAAATGATACTGTTTGCAACAGTGTACAATAAAAATCCCATGCTGTGTAGCCTGGGATTTTTTTAGTATTTTTAAATGATGAAAAAAACAACCTTATTTATAGTTCTTCTGTTTGCCGTTAAAGTGTATTCTCAAGAAATTACAGGAAATCAGTTGCTTGAAAAAGCAATACAATACCACGACCCAAATAATAATTGGGCTACTTTTAAAGGAAGTTTTAAGGTTGTTATGGAAACTCCTAAATCACCCAAAAGAATTAGTGAAATATCAATTGATTTACAAGAACAGTTTTTTTCTTTGAAAACTAAAAGAGGTACTAATAACACAACATATAAAATTGACAAAAATGAGGTTATTATAAGTTTTAATGGAGAAACCGATTTATCTTCAACTACTTTAGAGAAAAATAATTTAAGTAAAGACCGTGCAAAAATGTATCAGAATTATTACACCTATTTGTATGGTTTGCCAATGAAGTTAAAAGATACAGGCACAATCATTCATCAAAAAGTAGCACGCAAAAAATTTAAAGGAAAAGAGTATCTAGTTTTAAAAGCAACCTATACCAAAGCAGTTGGTAAAGATACTTGGTACTTTTATTTTAACCCTAAAACCTTTGCTATGGAAGTGTATCAATTTTTTAAAGAAACAGAAAATAGTGGAGAATACATTTTGTTATCTGGTATAGAAACAATTAATGATATTAAAATACCTAAAAATAGAGCTTGGTATTATAATAAAGACAACAAATATTTAGGAACAGATATTTTATCAACTTACTAAATGTCATCAATAAGTAAATTACTAAAAAAGGTTTTAATTTGGAGATATAAATATATTTCTGAAAGACAATTTGTCTATATTTTAAGTGTTTTTGTAGGTTTTTTAGCCGGTTTTGGTACCGTTTTACTTAAAAACATTACGCATTATATACAATTATTATTATCCGTTAATTTTTTAAAAGAATCTAAAAACTCATTATACTTTATATTCCCTATAATTGGGTTGCTAATTGTTGCAATTATTAAAAAAACATGGCTCAAAAAACATATTGGTCATGGTATTTCTACCACCTTACACGCAATTTCTAAAAGAAAAGGAATCATACCAAAATACAATATCTATGCATCATTAATTACTGCTCCAATTACGGTTGGTTTTGGAGGTTCTGTAGGACTACAAGGACCAGCAGTAAGCGCAGGAACAGCTTTAGCATCTTACACCTCTAAGCTACTCCATTTAAACACAAAAACAAGAATGCTACTAATTGGCTGTGCAACTGCAGGCGCTATGTCTTCTATGTTTAAAGCACCTATTGCAGGTATTATTTTTGCACTAGAGGTATTTAGTTTAGACATTGCTTTTGTTTCTTTGGTGCCACTTTTACTGGCATCTGTAGCAGCTATTGTAACCTCGTATCTTTTTCTTGGGTCTGATGTTTTATTAGGTTTTGAACTGAATGATAAATTCGAAATTAATGAACTTGGTTTCTATGCCATTTTTGGAGTTTTTACAGGTATTATTTCGGTTTATTTTTCGGTGGTCTATTTTGCCATTAGAAAATTCTTTTATCAATTTCAAAAACGGTTTACTCGGTTAATTTTAGGCAGTGTAATTATTGGTGGTATTTTATATTTAATTCCTTCATTGTACGGTGAGGGTTACGGATTGATCAATAATTTATTAAAAGGAAATCATATTGCAGCTATAGGAAATACGCCCTTTTCATTTGATCACAATAATGTTTGGAGCATCATTCTTATTTTACTGCTCATAACCTTTTTTAAAGCTATTGCAATGAGTACAACCTTTGCTGCAGGTGGTGTTGGTGGTATTTTTATTCCTACATTGGTCATGGGCGCTTCATTAGGCAATGCCTTTGGTAAAATAATTAACAATATGGGCTTGGGCTTCGAAGTATCTGAAGCAAATTTTACACTAATTGGCATGACAGGCTTAATGGCTGGTGTTTTACACGCACCACTTACCGCCATATTTTTAATTGCAGAAATTACAGGCGGCTATGACTTATTTGTTCCCCTAATGCTGGTTGCGGCAATTTCATTTTCATTTACAAAATATTTTGTTTCTAACTCAATTTACACCTACAAATTGGCCCAAAGAGGTGAACTCATTACACATAATAAAGACAAAAATGTAATGATGATGATGCAAATAGACAACCTTATAGAAACCAATTTTAAAGCTGTACAACCAGAAATGAAATTGGGTGAAATGCTAAAAAAAATAGTAACAAAATCTTCTAGAAATATTTTTCCGGTTGTAAATAAAAACAATCAATTTTTAGGCATCGTTCTGTTAGACGATATTAGACCTGTAATGTTCGACACCGAAATTTACAACTCAGTTACCATAGATGCTTTTCTAAAAGCAGCTCCAGAAATTATTAACGAAACCGATTCTATAGAAAAAATAATGGATAAATTTAAAGACAGCAATGCCTGGAATTTACCTGTTGTAAAAGAAGGTGTTTACAAAGGTTTTATTTCTAAATCTAAACTACTTACTGCCTATAGAAATAAACTGATAGAGGTAACAAGTTAGTTTTTTTTGAAGCTATTTCCTGCTTTCGTTACTCGCTTGCCGATAAAAATCGGCAGAGCTCAAACACACCACTCAATCAGGGCTAAACTTGTTTGCTAGCTTCTGTTTTTATTTTAAATGAAGTGATTTATATCTAAAAAAAGCTAGTAATAGCTCAAAAAATTACCTCAATATCAGACTACTTATTTATTCAGAAAAGTAACTACCAAATCAGGAAAATCTGTAAAAGCACCATCTACATTAGCATCAATTAAAAGAGTTTGCATCATAGCATCAAAAGAAGAAAACTCATCTAATTGGTCTGCCCTAAAAGTATACGGATGCACTTTTAAACCAAGAGCATGTGCATCAGAAACCAAAGATGTAAACTGCCATTTTTCTTGAACTTTTCTATCTAACACTTGCTTATACCAAGGGCCAATACCATCTGCATAACTTGCAAAATGTTTTAAGTTATTTACCTCTTCTGGAAATTCCATTAACTGCACCAAAAACAAATCAGACTTTAATTCAACACGAATTCTCTCTAATTCTTTCGCATCAAAACATTGTAAATTGCAAGCATCTTTTTTGGTGGTGTAACCATATTCAGACAATATTTGCAATACAATTTCTGTAAGCTGCTTGCCTTCTTTTGCATGAAATGCTGGGTCTTTAATTTCTGGATAAATTCCGATTTTTTTCCCAGTAGCTTGGTTCAAACCCTGAATCAATTCTATTTCTTGCTGTAACGAGTGTAATTTAAAAGTACCTTTCTCTTTCGGAAATCTATTCGGATAAAATTGTTTGCCTGTAACAGGATCAAAACGTTCAGAAACAGCCAGAGTTTGTAATTCTTCAAAAGTAAAATCAATTACATAATACCTATGATCGTTTCTCTTTCTATCTGCAAACTTTGTAGCAACATCGGTAACGTCATCTAAATAAATATCGTGTATTACAATAGGAACATCATCTTTACTTAACACCAAATCTTGTTCAATAAAATCTACATTCATTGCAAATGCCATTGCCTTTGCCTCTAAAGTGTGTTCTGGCAAATACCCCGATGCGCCTCTATGGGCAATAACTACTTTTGTGTTCATTGGTTGTTGTTTCTTTGGTTGGTTGCATGAAAAAAAGAGCAACCCCGTTAAAAAAAATAAAATAAACTTCATTCTAATTTAATTTAGCATTTAAAGATATAACTTTTGTAATTTTGTAGGATGAAATTAGCATTAAAAATATTATTTATTGTCTTTTTAGTTTGGATGATTACCGGAGGTTATTTAGTAAATACAGCACACGAAAAAGCTCAAATTGTTATGGGATTAGGAGTCTTATTTTTCTCATTTGTATTTATGCCTTTATTTATTTACTACAGATACAAAGATGGTAAATACAAAAAATACATTTTAAATGACGAAAAGTTAAGAAACGCTTTTAAACAACAAGGTAAAGATTAGTCTTCTTTCTCTAAAAATGCGTAAACCGGAAAATGGTCTGAAAAACCACCTTGATACCAAGGACCAATATAAGTTCTAAAAGGGCTTCCTTTTAACTTTCCTTTAAATACTTTTAGCCACTTTTTATTAAAAACCTCTGCGTGTTTAAAAGTAAGTGCTCCTGTATTTTGCTCTAAAAAGTTTTTAGAAAATAAAATCTGATCAAATAAATTCCATTTTCCTTCATAAGTTAAAGATCCAACATGATCTTTATCCCACAAACTATTCATTGGGTTAATAAAACCTTCGTTTTCAATCAGTTTTACACTTTTACTAGTTGGGTCGTCATTAAAATCGCCCATCACAATAATTTTTGCATTAAAATTTGTATCCCTAATTGTTTCAATGCCCTTTTTTAAAGTTTTGGCAGCAATCATTCTCTTTGGGTCAGATTCTTCTACTCCTTCTCTTCTAGAAGACCAATGGTTAACAAAAACATGAACCATTTCGCCATGTAAATGTCCGGTTACCTCTAAAATATCTCTAGTATAATCCCTTTCACCTTCATCGTTTTCTAAATAAACAGCATGTGTTTTAGAACCTAAATATTCAAAAAATTGTTTATTGTAAATAAGGGCAACATCAATACCACGCTCATCCGGAGAATCATAATGTACAAAACCATAATGGTGTTTTTTTAGGTATTTAGATTGCACCAAGTCTTTTACAACCCTAGCATTCTCTACCTCTACCAATCCAACAATTGCTGGCGGAAACTTAGAAACATTTTGCCCTAATTGAGCAATTACACTCCCTAATTTTTTAAGTTTATCTGTATATCTTTTGTCTGTCCATTGGTTTTTCCCATCCGGAGTATAATCATCATCAAAAGTAGTTAGGTTATTTAATGTATCAAACAAATTTTCTACATTATAAAAACCAATTGTTGTTTTATTTTTATTCTGTAATCTTCTTTTTAGAAAATCAATCATAACTGCATTTTTTGTAAAAGTAACTAAATATTAAACAAGCTAGTTTAAAAATATGAGTGGGATTTTTTATAAAAATATGTTAAAAAATTAGTTTTACCTACTTTATTAAAAGTATTACTATTATATTTGCATAGAAGATAATTATTATTATTTTTTTGAATTAATTTTGGTTGATTGATTTATGTGGTGTCAAATTTATTTTTGGCACCATTTTTTTTGTTTCAAACTTAATACCGCCAAAATCAACGTAACTTTTATAAAAAACTAGAGAGGTAATTTTTTTGTGTATTTACAATACAAAACTTTGTATTTTTGCATTCTATGATAGACGAACGCGAAGTTATTTCTGAAAAAACTGTTTTAATTGGTATTATCTCTCAAAAGCAAGATGAAACCCAATCAACCGAATATTTAGACGAATTAGAATTCTTAACATTAACTGCAGGCGGTGTCTCTGTAAAACGTTTTGTGCAAAAAATGGAGAAACCAAACCCTAAAACTTTTTTAGGTGTTGGTAAATTAGAAGAAGTTAGAGATTTTATTGCCAGTAACAACATAGGTACTGCCATCTTTGATGATGAATTATCACCTGCACAAATACGTAACATAGAAAAAATTTTAGACTGTAAAATTTTAGATAGAACCAATTTAATCTTAGACATTTTTGCTCAAAGGGCTCAAACAAGCTCTGCAAAAACACAAGTAGAATTAGCACAGTGCCAATACTTACTACCTAGATTAACCAGACTTTGGACACACTTAGACAAGCAAAAAGGGGGTATCGGAATGCGTGGACCTGGTGAAACGGAAATAGAAACAGACAGACGTATTATTCGTGATAAAATAAACATCTTAAAAAAGAAGCTAATTACCATCGATAAGCAAATGGGTATACAGCGTAAAAACCGTGGTAAAATGGTGCGTGTTGCCCTAGTAGGCTATACCAATGTTGGTAAATCTACCTTAATGAATGTAATAAGTAAAAGTGATGTTTTTGCAGAAAACAAGCTGTTTGCAACATTAGATACCACTGTTAGAAAAGTGGTTATTAAAAATATTCCTTTTTTACTAACTGATACTGTTGGGTTTATAAGAAAACTACCAACGCAGTTAGTAGAATCATTTAAATCTACCTTAGATGAAGTTAGAGAAGCCGATCTTTTACTACATGTTGTAGACATTTCTCATCCTAATTTTGAAGATCATATTGCCTCTGTAAACAATATTCTAGCAGATATTAAGTGTGCAGACAAACCAACTTTAATGGTTTTTAATAAAATTGATGCCTATTCTTACAAAACTATCGATGATGATGATCTTACTACCGAGAAAGGCAAAGAACACTATACGCTTCAAGATTGGAAAAAAACGTGGATGAATGACTATGATGTACCGTCTATATTTATATCTGCATTGAATAAAAATAACTTAGAAGAATTTAAAGAACAGTCTTATCAAGAAATTAAAAAAATTCACATACAAAGATTTCCGTACAACGATTTCTTATATTATGAATTTAAAGAAGAAGAATTAGAAGAGTAAAACTTATCTACCTTTTTTATTTATTTTGTAATTAATTTTAGTAAGATTATCATTAATTGGTCTCATCATTTTTAAGAATGTCTAAATCTTTTAATCGATTTTTCCATGATTCTCTGGCATGAGCTTGTAAATCTGCTACAGAATCACTTTCATCTATAATTTCTAAACCTAATAATGTTTCTATAACATCTTCTTGAGAAATAAGTCCGCTAACAGAACCATATTCATCTACAACTAACGCAATATGTTCTTTCTCTTTAATTAATTTATCAAATAAATTAGGTATTGTTAGCTCTCTATTGGTAATTATAATGTTTCTTTTAATTGATGATAAAAGGGCGTTTCCTTGGCCGTTGATAATTGCTTCTAAAAGGTTGTCTTTTAAAAAATATCCAGTTATTTGATCTTCTTTGCCAGAAAAAAGTGGCACTCTAGAATAACGTAATGTTTTGTGGCTGTCATAAAAAGATTGTATTGTTTGTTTTTCATCAGCAATTTTTAAGACACTCCTTGGGGTCATTACATCTTTAACTTTCACCTCTTTAAAACGAAGTAAATTTTTAATAACCTTAGTTTCACTTTCTCTAAAAACACCTTCTTTTTCAGCCATTTCTGTCATCACTAAAAACCCCTCTCTACTTAAAACACTACCATGCCCTTTGGCTCCAATTAACTTTGTTGTTAACTGTAATAACCATAAAATACCCGTCCATTTTAATGGAAAAATCATTATGTTTAACGCTTTTGATGTAAAATTAGCTAGCTGTTTCCAATAAGTAGCACCAATTGTTTTGGGTATAATTTCTGATGCGACCAAAATTAAAATAGTCATAATAGTAGAAACAACACCTACCATAATATCTTCAGTAATTTGAATTCCAAAAACAGTTTTAACAACCGTTCCATACATTTCTACATAAGCAACTTTTGCTTGTACACCTACTAATATTGCGCCTACAGTATGTGCAACTGTATTAATAGTTAAAATTGCAATTAAAGGCTTGTCTACATCTTTTTTAAGCACTTCTAAATTAGTAGCAAAAGCTTCTCCTTCACTTTTTTTAAGATTGATAAATGTGGGTGTTATACTTAATAAAACAGCTTCTAAAATAGAGCACAAAAATGAAAAGAAAATAGAAATTGTTGCAAATAAAATTAGTAAGGTCATTCGAATGTTTTTATAATGTAAAAATAGTTAAAAATAAAAAACCTCAAGAAAGTAATCTTGAGGTTTTGTAAAAATAACTTTTAACAATTAAAAGGCGTAACTTAAACCTAATAAATAATAAGATTGCAACTTGTTATCTAAAGTGCTAAAAGTAGCATTTGCATCATTAATTAAAGCATTGTTTAAGGCTTCTTGCTTATTGTTACGTAAACCAACTTCTAAACCAACACCAATCCCTTTCCAGATAGTATATCCAAAAGAGTTTGTCCACGTCCAGTTAGATAAATCTGAAGAATTATAACTTTGAAACATAGATAAGTTAGATTTTACACTTAAACCACCATATTTATTGGTATAATCTGCAACAATTTTTGCTCCTAAAGAAGATTCAAATACTGTATCTCCGTCACTAAAAACAAAGTTGTAGTTTCCTGGATGCATTACAACTACTAAATTGTTAGTTGGCGTCCAAGTTACACCGGCACCTAAATCTAAATAACCAGGATTGTTAAAATTATCTATTATAGTGGTTCTGTATTCACCTAAAGCAGATAACGCCCATTTTTTATTCAATCTTTTACCATATAAAGAGCTAATGGTAAAAACATCCGTAGCTGTATCAAACCCTTCGTCTCCAGAAACACCAGATTCATCTAGTTTTACCCAACCTAAATTAATAGCTGCAGAGTTCCTCCAAAAGAAATCTTCTTGAATTAAATTAGCAAAACCATTTACGGTAACCCCTATATTTCCAGCTTCAGCCGTTGGCGCATTTCTAGCATACCAATTATTAAACCCAGATAAACTAGCACCTACAGTACCAAAGGCACCTTTTCTCCATCCTGGCAAAGCATCTATTTTTGCTTGTAACGCAGCTACTTCTCCTTTTAATTTAGCAATTTCAGCATTTTTAGGTGCTTGTTCTGCTTTTAGCTCTTCTGCTGTTTGTGCATTTGTTATGGTGTATAAAAACGATAAAACAACCACTAAAATAACTTTCTTCATATTTTTTAATTTATTTTTTTTATTATTAAACTTTTACTTTTAAGACAATATTTCTTTTAATAAGTCACTTTTTCATGAAAACTATAATTTAACCCTAACCCAAACAATTGTCTAAATTGCACTTTACTAGAGGCATTGTCATCTACAATGGTATGAAATGTCATGAGCATTTTAATATTTTTATTGACTTTAAAACGAATGTTGGTTAAATAATCTACATCTACATTCCCAACATTAGCTAAATAATCAGAATATAGGGCTAAAATATTTTCCATTTCTACATTATCTGCAATTGTAAATTTAAAATACCCAGACAAGTTAAAACCCAAACTAAAAGCAGTATTTCTTCCTTCGGATACTCCAAATTTCCCTGAAAAAAAATCACTTACAAGCGTATATCTAGCGTTCGCAGGAGCAATATTTATATTTAAATCATCCGATTTTTTCCATAACATCCCAGGACCAAAAGTTAGGTATGCAGGTGCAAAAAACTCAGACACCAAAGTTTCTGGTGTGGTTTTGTAATTAAAACCTTTTGTATACTGGGTTCTAAAGTTACCGATAAAAGAAAAAAACCAATAGTTGCCTGTTCTAAGTCCGAACAGTGAATTTATTTCGATACGGTCGTCTGTTTTTCTATATCCTTTATCACTAATATGACTTAATCCGTAACCAGTTATCAACCTACTATCCCAGTTAATACCCTTCTTTTTGTAGTTAAAGTCGTAATTTATATTTAAGTTTCCGGCTACGGTGTTTTCTCCTCCAGAAGACCAGTTAGAAAAAGAAGATTGATTAAAAACGAAAGCAAACCTACCATGAATTTTCCATGTTGGTTGTGGCAGTGTATCTTTTTTCTTTTTTTGAGCATACAAAGCAGAACTACTAACTAAGAAAAGCAAAAAGAGGAAACAATTTGTTTTAAAAAAATTAGTCATTAATGTAATCTTATTTTTTATTTTTATAGATAGGCACGGTAGAACATGCCTCGCCAAAAAGAATAGAACTGGCAATAGGCTGTAATTTTGCAATTAAAAAAGCAAAAGCAGCGCTAGGTATTGGTTTATCTGCACATCCTTTAATAATAACCGGTTTGTCGGTATAGTCTCTAAAATCTACAAATTCTAATAATTCTTGGTACAAAACGGTCTCTAACAATTCTAAATTACCAATAACTGTTTTATTTGTATGCGGTATTAATTCTGCAGCTACTAGCATAAATGCCCAAGAAGGTATTATGGCGTCAACAGAGCAAGTAACAGCTACAAAACAATTTTTATATTGAGACCAATCATGGTTTTTAACAGATGCTCTAAAATCTTTTTCTTTTAAAATTAACTCTTGAAACAACCAATCTTTTACATCAAATAAAACACGTTTTCCTTCTGGATAAATTTCCTCTAAATCAAATGTTTTAAGTTTGCTATTGGCAACCCTGTTAATTATTTCTTCCATTTTTATTTAAGTTTCAAAGTTGTGTGATTTTTATACTTTTTGCTAAATACAAACTACTAATCACAAACCACTAACTACTAAGTACTAATCACAAATTTAAAGCATCCCCAATTCTAACTTCGCCTCTTCACTCATCATTTCGTTTGTCCAAGTAGGATCGAAAGTAATTTCTACCTCACACTCATTAATCTCTTTTAAAGATTTTACCTTATCTTCTACATCTCTAGGTAAACTTTCTGCCACTGGGCAGTTAGGAGACGTTAAGGTCATTAATATTTTTGCATTATTTTCTTCGGATACAAAAACATCGTAAATTAAACCTAACTCATAAATATCTACTGGTATTTCGGGATCGTAAATTGTTTTTAAAACTCCTACAATTTTATCTCCTATCTCTTCTAATTCTTTATCTGTCATTTTTATGTGTTTTTAAATGCACTTAAAATATTTACATTTTAGCTTGCTGTGCAATAGCATACATTTTTATTTGTTTTAGCATAGAAACCAATCCGTTTGCTCTTGTTGGCGATAAATGTTCTTTTAAACCAATTTCGTCAATAAAATTTGTATCTGCTGCTAAAATAGCTGATGCCTTTTGGTTCGAGTAAACACGCAATAATAATGCTACAATACCCTTTGTTATTATGGCATCACTATCTGCTGTAAATTTAATCGTTTCATTTTCTAACTCAGAATACAACCATACTTTAGATTGACAGCCTTTAATTAAATTTTCATCCAACTTATACTTGTTGTCAATAATAGGCAAAGATTTACCAAGTTCTATCATATATTCGTAACGTTCCATCCAATCATCAAACATCGAAAACTCGTCAATAATTTCTTCTTGTATTTCTTTGATAGTCATTTTTAAAACTTATTTTTGTGGTTTCGTAAAAAGTATATTTCAAAATACAAAAATACGGATTAAATTTAAATTCTGATTCCTTTAAATTGAGGAATCTTTAGATAAAATAGCCAATAAAAATTGGGTGTTTATTAGTAAAATTATAAATATAGAGAATGAGTAAATTATTAGCAGTTGGTACGGTAGCTTTTGATGCTATTGAAACTCCTTTCGGAAAAACAGATAAAATATTAGGAGGTTCTGGCACCTATGTAGGTTTGGCAGCGTCTCAATTTGGTATAGAAACCGGAGTTGTATCTGTAGTTGGAGCAGATTTTTTAGATACTGATATTAAAATGATGAATGCGAAAGGCATTAATACGGATGGTATTGAAATAGACCCTAACGGAAAAACATTCTTTTGGAGTGGTAAATATCATAACGATATGAATTCTCGTGATACGTTAATTACAGAGTTAAATGTTTTAGAAACTTTTACACCAGTTGTACCAGAAAGTTTTAAAGATGCTGGTATTGTAATGTTGGGTAATTTACACCCATTAACACAAGCTTCTGTATTAGACCAAATGACAGAAAAACCAAAATTAGTGGTTTTAGATACCATGAATTTCTGGATGGATATTGCTTTAGACGATTTACATACGGTGTTAAAAAGAGTAGATGTTATTACCATTAACGATGAAGAAGCACGTCAATTAAGCGGAGAATATTCTTTGGTAAATGCTGCTAAGAAAATTCATACAATGGGCCCAAAATATGTGGTTATTAAAAAAGGTGAGCACGGTGCTTTACTTTTTAATGATGGTAAAATGTTTTTTGCACCAGCCTTACCTTTAGCTGAAGTTTTTGACCCAACAGGCGCAGGAGATACCTTTGCAGGTGGTTTTTGTGGTTATCTGGCAAAAACAGAAGACATTTCTTTCGAAAATATGAAAAACGCCATTATTTATGGCTCTAACCTTGCCTCTTTCTGTGTAGAAAAATTTGGTACAGAACGCATGCAAGAGTTAACAAAAGAAGAGGTTGCAGCGCGTTTGCAAGCTTTTAAAGAATTAACACAATTTGATATAGAATTAAATTAACAAATACATCCGCGTTTAAACACGCGGATTTTTTTTTTACATAACACAACAACGAAATACTAGAAACCGATGAGTGATGCTTTAAAACACGAATGTGGAATTGCAATGGTTAGATTGTTAAAACCGTTACAATATTATAAAGACAAATACGGAACTGCCTTTTACGGAATTAACAAAATGTATTTGTTAATGGAAAAGCAACACAACCGTGGGCAAGATGGCGCAGGTTTTGCAAGTGTTAAGTTTAACGTAAACCCAGGAACTAGGTATATTAGTAGAGTTCGTTCTAATCAATCGCAACCGATACAAGATATTTTTGGGCAAATTAACGATCGTTTAAACGGTGTTTTAGAAGAAAACCCAACAAAAAAAGACGATGTAGCTTGGCAAGAAGAAAACATGCCGTATGTAGGCAACTTGTTTTTAGGACATGTCCGTTACGGAACTTTTGGTAAAAATAGTATCGAAAGTGTGCATCCATTTTTACGACAGTCTAACTGGAAACATCAAAATTTAATTGTTGCCGGTAATTTTAATATGACCAACTCTAAGCAAATGCTAGAAGAGTTGATAGAGTTGGGGCAACATCCAAAAGAGTTTACAGACACGGTAACTGTAATGGAAAAAATTGGACACTTTTTAGAAGATGAAGTTGCTGGTTTGTACATAAAAGCAAAAGAAGCTGGTTTTAATAAAAAAGACGCTTCGCCTTTTATAGAAGAGCATTTAGATTTGCAAAATGTTTTACAACGTTCTGCTAAAAACTGGGATGGCGGTTATGCAATGGCTGGTTTAGTGGGGCATGGAGACGCATTTGTTTTAAGAGATCCTTCCGGAATTAGACCTACTTTTTATTATCAAGATGATGAAGTTGTGGTGGTTGCATCAGAAAGACCTGTAATTCAGACGGTTTTTAATGTTGCTATTGATAAAGTGCAAGAATTAGAAAGAGGACATGCCTTGATTATTAAAAAAGATGGACAAATTGATGTAAAATCTATTTTAGATCAGAAAGAGAAAAAGGCTTGTTCTTTTGAGCGTATTTATTTTTCTAGAGGAAGTGATGCGTCTATTTATGAAGAACGAAAAAACTTAGGAAAACTAGTGTTTCCAGAAATATTAAAATCGATTGACAACGACATTACAAATTCGGTTTTTTCTTACATTCCAAACACAGCAGAAACTTCGTTTTACGGAATGACAGAAGCTGCAGAAGACGTTTTAAATCAACAAAAAACAGCTAAAATTTTAGCAGGTGGCACTAAATTATCCGCAGAAAAAGTAACTGAAATTTTATCTGAAAGACCACGTTTTGAAAAAATTGCCATTAAAGACGCAAAATTAAGAACGTTTATTGCAGATGATAATTCTAGAGACGATTTGGTTGCGCATGTGTATGATGTAACTTATGGTGTTGTAAAACCAACCGATAACTTGGTAATTATAGACGATAGTATTGTTAGAGGAACTACGTTAAAGAAAAGTATTATTAAAATTTTAGACCGTTTAAATCCAAAGAAAATTGTTGTGGTTTCTTCGGCACCTCAAATTCGATACCCAGATTGTTACGGAATTGACATGGCAAAAATTGAAGATTTTATTGCTTTTAGAGCTGCATTGGCTTTGTTAAAAGAAACCAATCAATACCATATTGTAGATGAAGTATATCAAAAATCGATTGCTCAAAAAAACTTGCCAGACAGTAAAATTGTAAATCATGTTAAAGAGATTTATGCACCTTTTACTAGAGAGCAAGTATCTGCTAAGATTGCGCAAATGTTAAAAACAGACAGTATTAATGCAACGGTTGAGGTTATTTATCAATCTGTAGAAAACTTGCACATTGCATGCCCAGACAATTTAGGAGACTGGTATTTTACAGGAGATTACCCAACAGATGGCGGGCATCGTGTGGTAAACCAAGCATTTATAAACTTCTATGAGGGTAATAACGAGAGAGCTTATTAATTTGTGTATCATTTTAAAATTTAATAATTTAGCAAGAATAATTTAAAAAGACCGAATTTCGATTTCATCCCCCTTAACGTATAAAAAAATTATAAAGGGATGTTATTTTTTTTACAAAGGTGTAATCATCGTAAAAGTCATTATTTAAAATTAATTTTAAGTATAAAACCCTACACATTGATTAGGACTCATTGTTTTCTATTTGCTTTAATTTTATGCTTCGTTAGCACTTTTGCACAAACGGGCCCAGGAGGAGTTGGTAAAACCGATGGATCTTCTAATTTAGTATTGTGGTTAAACCCTGACAAAGGTTCTAATACTGGAAATACTTGGACAGATCAATCTGGGAATGGGTATGATTTTAGCTCGAGTAATGGGGCAACATTAAATACAGCTGATGTAAACGGCTATAATTCCTATTTGTTTAACGGAAATAATAATTTTTTTGACAAATCATTTGAGAGCGATTTAAACCCAAGCACGTTTAGTATTTTTGCTGTAAATAATATAAATTCAACAACAGATTACAAAGCAGTAATCTCTAGTAGAGATGCATCATCAGGTAAAAAAGGATTTATTTTGTATTCGTATCCAGATTCAAATGAGTGGGTATTTTGGACAGGTTCAACATCTATTCGAGAATGGCTTAAAACATTTAGCGGTACATCTACCGTTGGTTCTTGGACTATTCAGAGCATATTTTATAAAAGTGGTACAAACGGCAAAAGAATCTTTATAAATAATACTCTAAAAGGAACTAGTAGTGGAGAGATGACTTTAAACACCACAAAACCATTTAGAGTTGGTGCTGGAGCAAATGACCAAAATCCACCAAAATTTTATTTTAATGGTAAAATGGGAGATATCATTATGTTTAATACCGTTTTAAATACTGCAAAAAGAATAATTGTTAATAATTATTTGGCTTCCAAGTACGGGTTTTCTTTATCATCAGATGATTATTATGATGAAGACACGCCAACCAATGGTAATTTTGATCATCATGTAGCCGGTATTGGTCAGGCAACAGACGGATCTAATCACACAGATTCTAAAGGGACTGGTATTGTTAGAATGAATACCCCAAGTAATTTAAACGATGATGATTTTTTGTTCTGGGGAAGCAATACCAAAGGCAACCTAACCTTTGCAGCCACTACAAACAACTACAAAGAAATAATTTCTGCAAAATGGCGTGTTAGCAAAAGAAATAATTTAGGTACCGTTAGCGTTGTTGTAGATTTATCGGGTATAAACTTATCTAATAAACCATCTTGCGCCAATCTAAAATTAATTGTAGACAATGATAGTGATTTGTTATCGCCAACCGCTAGTTATAATCTACTCCCTATAGGAACAGACTTATACCAAGCAAACAATGTCGCTTTTTTAGACAACGATTACTTTACCATAGAATTTCCAAAACAAATAGTGTTAGATAATACTCAATTTTACAATGGCTCTGGTACTGCAAACGCGCCTTCAGTTTCAGATAATTGTTTAAAATTATTGGTAAAATCTACCGCAGATGGCTCTGTACAACTTACAGAAAATGCCAGTGTTAAAGATGTTGAAGTAGAAACTGGTGGTACATTAGTTGTAGCTTCTGCAAAAAGTGTAACGGTTGCTAATGGAATTCAGTTAGATGGAGAAATTCGTTTGATTGGCGATGCTCAATTGATACAAATGCAAAATGGTGGCAGTCAAGTAACTGGTTCTGGTAATTTGTATCGAGATCAACAGAGCATAACCGTTAACACTTATCAATCGGGTTATTGGTCTTCACCTGTTACAACCAACGGTGCTACATATACAATTTCTGGAGTTTTAAAGGACGGCTCTTCACCAACAACTGCTTCTACGAATCCGCCAAATATAAATTTTACAGACATACACACATTAGATGGTTCTAAAACAAGCCCAATTACTATTAGTGGACGATGGTTGGCCAAGCATGTAGATGATACTAATTGGACGTACCCAATAAGTCCTACAACAGAACAATTGAACCCAGGCGAAGGTTTTAATATGAAAAGTACTGGAGGCGGTGTTCAAAATTTTACATTTAAAGGAATCCCAAATGATGGCACCTATACATCTACCATAAATTCTGGCAACTACAGTTTATTAGGCAATCCATATCCTTCGGCAATAGATGCAGATATCTTTTTAACAGACAATCAAAATGCCATAGATGGTACACTGTATTTTTACAACTCATCGGCTACAGATAACTCTCATTACGTAGGCGAATATTCTGGTGGTTATGCTACAAGAGTCATTGGCATGGGAACTCCTTTTAATGGTGGTATCAGTCCCCAAAAATTTATACCAGTCGGTCAAGGTTTTTTTGTAGGCAGAACTAGTTCAGGCTCTGGAGTTGTTGAATTTAATAACGGGCAAAGAGTCTTTGAAACTTTGGGTGCAAACTCAACCTTTTTTAGTAGATCGTCTGTAACTAACTCTTCTTTTCCTTTATTACGAATTGGGTTTGAGTTTAACACATCAGACACAGAAACCTATAAACGTCAATTAGCCATTGGTTTTAGAGGACTTACACAAGGGTTTGAGAATGGTTATGATGCAATTATGTTTGATAAAAAACCCACAGATATTGCGCTTAAAGTTGATGACAAAGAAGAGCCATTTGTGATTACCGGAATCGAAAATTACAATTCAGATTTAGTGATACCACTTTCGGTATATGCATCAGAATTAAAAGAAGTTACTTTTAAATTAGATGAAAAATATGGTATTTCTGAAAATGTGTATTTAAAAGATAAACAAACAGATTTAATCTATAATTTAAGTGATACCAATGCAACTCTAACGCTTTCTCCTGGTAATTACGATGACAGGTTTTATGTAGCATTTAAAGAGTCTGTTTTAAATTTAGAAGAAAACCAACTACTAAATACTCATTTTACAGTTTCTCATAATAGAAATAACAAAAAACTATCTGTCGTTAATAACAGTAATAGTCTTGTTAAAAAAATAAGTATCTATAATTTTTTAGGACAGCAAGTAGCAACAGTTAACACTCAAGAAAAACTTAAGTTGAAAAAAATTATTTTAAGTACTACTCTATTAAAAGAGGCTATCTATTTTATTTCTATTACAACCGATAAAGGGGTCATTAATAAAAAATTTTATTAGATAAATTGTAATAAAAGCTAATAATTATTTACGCTGTTAGTGCTTGTTCTAAATCTACAATTAAATCATCTACATCTTCTATACCCACGCTTAAGCGCAATAAAGAATCTGTAATACCCATTTGTAATCTTTTATCTTTTGGTATTGATGCATGTGACATGGTTGCAGAATGATTTACCAAACTTTCTACACCGCCCAAAGATTCTGCCAAAGTAAAAAGTTGCGTATTTTTTAAAAAACAAATTGTTGCTGCACTCGTTTTATCTTTTAACTCAAAAGAAACGGTACCTCCAAAATTTTTCATTTGCCTTTTGGCTACTTCATAATTTAAATGCTCTTTAAAACCCGGATAATATACCTTATCAACTTTTGGATGTTTCTTTAAAAAATGAGCTATTTTATTTGCGTTTTCGCAATGACGTTGCATTCTAATATGCAAGGTTTTAATACCTCTTAACGCTAAAAAAGAATCCATTGGTGCTGCAATTGCCCCAGCTGCAAACTGAATAAAATGTAGCTTTTGTGCAAGTTTTTTACAATTAACAATTAAAGCACCCATAATTAAATCGCTATGACCGCCTAAATACTTTGTTACAGAGTGCATCACTATATCTGCACCTAAAGACAATGGTTGTTGTAAATAGGGTGTTGCAAAAGTATTGTCTACAGCTACTAAAATTGAAGAATCAATTTGATGAACCGCAGTGCTTACCGCCTTAATATCAACAATTTTCATTAACGGATTTGTAGGAGTTTCTAACCAGATTAACTTTGTTTTGTCTGTAATCTTATCTGTAATGTTTTTTACATTGTACTGGTCTACATAGATAAATTGCAATCCGTATGTATCAAAAACATCTGCAAACAAACGATAGGTACCACCATACAAATCATTGCCTGTTATTATCTGATCTCCTGGTTTAAGTGTTCTTAAAACACAGTCTATAGCTGCTAAACCCGACGAAAAAGCAAAAGCAGCTGTACCATTTTCTATGGCCGCCAATTTATTTTCTAAGGCAGTTCTTGTCGGATTTTTTCCTCTAGAATACGTGTATTCTTGTGCAATACCAGGTGTTTGAATTGCATAAGCAGAGGTTTGAAATATTGGGGTAGCCAAAGCACCTGTCTCTTTTTCTACTTGTTGGCCACCGTGAATGGCTTTGGTATTAAATTTCATTTTTTTGAAACTTTATTGTTATTCACCTAATTCATCAAAATAAAAAAGCCTTTTTAAATATTATAAAACCTTTTTGATGGCTCTAATAATTCCGTAATGAATACCTTCATGAAAATTATTAAACGTAATGGCTGTTTCCATAGAATCTAAAACAATGCCTGTACTTGTTGGATAATTTGAATAGCTTTCGAAAATACCTGCATTAAAATCTTCTTCTAAAGTATCTGGTAAACCTATTAATAAATCTTTTACCTCATCAAACTCTTCTTCTGTAAAAACTTTTGTTGGTAAGGTTCCTTTTTTGTGCTCGGCAATTAATTCATCTGGACACAAACAGTTTAAGTTTGCTAATTTATAATGTAGCAATTGTTGTGTAACTACTAAATGAGCCACATTCCAAGCAATGCTATTTTTAAATCCTTTAGGTATGGTATGTATTTGCTCTAATGTTAAATTATCTAATTCTTTTAAAACAAGCTCTCTAGATTTTTTTAAAACTTCGAATTGTATTTTCATTTTTATGTGTAATTTTGAAGTGTAAATATAATTTATTAAAATGAAGAAAGTCTATTTTTTAAAAACTTGTAGTACTTGCCAAAGAATTTTAAAAGAAGTAAACACTACTAATTTCGAGCTTCAAGAAATAAAAACAAACGCTATTACAACCAATCAGCTAGAAGAAATGTTTTTATTAGCTGGTAGTTACGAGGCGCTCTTTAACAAACGAGCGCAGTTGTACAAAGCCAGAAATTTAAAAGAGCAAGTAATTAGCGAGCAAGATTACAAACAATTAATTTTAGAAGAATACACTTTTTTAAAGCGCCCTGTTTTTATGGTTGATCAAGAAATTTTTATAGGTAATAGCAAAAAAGTAATTGAGGCTTTAAAAGAAAAATTAGCTAAAATTTAAGCCGATAAGTACAACTTTAATAAATTTTCTGCTTCTTTTTGAGCGCTCCAATGTTCTAAAATTGTTTCTCTAGCCTGTGTACCTGTGTTTAGGGCTTTATCTTCTATCATTTTTAACAAAAGATTCTCTAACTCTACAACATTTCCTGGTGCAAACAGATAACCATTTTTTGCATGCTTTATTAATGTAGAATGCACTCCAACATTTTTTGTGGCAATTACTGAACAACCTACAGACATTGCCTCTAGCGTAACCAAAGAAAATCCTTCTGTAAAACTTGGCACTACCACAATATTAGCCGCTTGATAATAAGAAACGATATTGGTTGTTTCTTGTATAAAGTAAACTTGTTTATCTATTTCAAATGTTTGTGATATTATTTTTAACTCGGCTAAAAAAGCTGGCTTATCTACAGTGCCAACAACTACTAAAGCCCAATCTTTATGTTTCTTTAAAACTTTGACAGCATTTAAAAGTGTTAAATGTCCTTTAGATTTTCGAACTCTACCAGCACAAAGAATGATCTTTTTTTTAGCAACTTCTTTTAAAACAACCTCATTTTTAGGTGTAAATTGCTGCACATTAACACCATGCCCTATAACCGTATTTTTAATTCCTAAATTTTTACCCATCTGATCGATAAGCGTAATTACTTTATCTGCTTTTTTCAACAAAAACATTGTTAACCAAGAAGGTTCTGTATCTGAATGTCTGGTTGCAATTAAAGTGAATTTAGCTCCTAAAAACCTATAAAATAACATTCTTAAAAGTTCGTTATTTCTGTGGCAATGAACTACAACTTTTGTTTTCGAAAATAAGAGTTTTTTTAAGTCGCCTTTAGAAATTTTTAATCCATCTACATTATAACCATAGATATAGGTTTCAATCTTTTTACTTAAAAAAGGCAATACATTTTCGATACTTCGCGTAACACCTGTTCTTCGTTTATGAAAATGAGTATGAATTAAAATAGGTTTCAAGAGCAATATTTTTAAGCAAATTTGCGTGTTATAATTTCTAAAAAACGAGTTTCTAAATCCTCTTTCCCTTCCCAATTATAATCGGGCTTTACCATTTTAGAAATAAACTTTTTCGCATCTTTTTCTGTGTTGTAAGAGTTTAATTGAGACATTACCCTATTAAAATCTTCTTGACTGTCGTTAAACAAGTTTTTAACAAACGCAATGCGATCGTTTAAACCAATTTGTATGCTTAAATTTAAGGTATCATTTAAAGATTTTGACTCAGGTAAATCGAACAAAGTTGCCATTTCATCCACAGAAATAGTATCTTTTAATTCTTCTTCTAAAGAAACTTGTTTGGGTGCTTCTGTTTCCACAGAATTTACAACACTCTCTTCTGTAAAAACCTCTTCAGAAGATAATATACGCTCTAATTCATCAAAAGGTTGTTCTTTAATTTCTTCTACTACAGCCTCTGCTAAGATTTCTTTTGCTGGTATTTCTGGCTCAGTTATTTCTTCTTTTTCGGCAACCAAGTTGGTTATTTCCTCTTTGCTTACAATTGCCTCTTCTACTGCTACTTCTTGTATCTCTTCTTTGGTCTGTTTAATTTCGAAAGCAACCGTTGCTAATTTGGTTAATGTTTCTTTTGTTTCTTCTAAATTAGGGGTTGTATTTACGTATTCTTCTACAAAAGCCAATACCGATAATTTTTCGTAGAGCTCTTTAGATTTTTCTTTTAAAGCAAAAACATCTGCTTTATTTTTCATTTTTAATATGCTATGCGCTAAACTTATTAAATCGGTTTCTAATCTTTTGTGCATAAGTTGTAAATTGATGTTCTTTTATATGAGTAAATAATCTTAAATTTGTTTAAAAAATAAGGTTGATTTTAACTTTAAAATTCTAACGCATAAAAATACAAAATGTTTCTCGAAAATACAGTAAATCACATAGAACAATTTGGATGGATAGAAGTAATTTGTGGTTCTATGTTTTCTGGTAAAACAGAAGAATTAATAAGACGTTTAAAACGAGCACAATTTGCAAAACAGCGTGTAGAAATTTTTAAACCTTCGGTTGATGTTAGATATGATGAAGAAGAAGTTGTTTCTCATAATGATAACAGAATACGTTCTACACCAGTACAAATAGCATCAAATATTCGTTTATTAGCAAATGATGTTGATGTTGTTGGTATTGATGAAGCCCAATTTTTTGATGATGAAATTGTGTCTGTTTGCAACGACCTAGCCAACAGAGGCATTCGTGTTATTGTTGCGGGTCTAGACATGGATTTTAAAGGAAATCCTTTTGGTCCAATGCCTGCCTTAATGGCTACTGCAGAGTATGTTACCAAGGTGCATGCTGTTTGTACTCATACCGGTAATTTGGCACATTATAGTTTTAGAAAAGCAAAAAATGACGCATTAGTTTTACTGGGTGAAACTCAATCTTACGAACCACTTAGTAGAGCTGCTTATTACAAAGCCCTTAAAAAGCAAGCAGAATCGTCTGATATAGCATCCGAAGAAATAACATCCGAAGAAAACAAAACATCATAAAAAAGAGCAATTATAGCATTTAACAACTATGAATACAAATGTTACGGTTTTAGAAATAAATGGTACTGCTTTAGAACACAACTTACATTATTTTAAGAAAAAGTTAGCCCCAGAAACAAAAATTTTAGCAGTTGTTAAAGCTTTTGGCTATGGCAGTGATGGAGTACAAGTTGCAAAATTTTTAGAAGACAAAGTTGCCTATTTTGCCGTAGCATACACCCAAGAAGGCATTGCTTTAAGAGATGCTGGTGTAAAAACACCTATATTGGTATTGCACCCGCAAATACCAAATTTAAAAGCCATCATTTCTTATAGATTGGAGCCAAATTTATATAATTTTAAAATTTTTAATGCATTTTTAAAGCTTGCAGACGAGGCTCCTTTGATGAATTATCCTGTGCATATAAAATTTAATACTGGTTTAAATAGATTGGGGTTTTGGCATACAGATGTCCCTAAAATACTTAGTAGTCTTAAAGAAACATCACATATTAAAGTTGCATCTTTGTTTTCTCATTTAGCAGCTAGCGAAGACCCAGAGGAGCAAGAATTTACTACCAATCAAATACATAATTTCGCCTATATTGTTAAGCAATTTTACAGTCATCTTAGTTATGAACCTATGTTGCATATTTTAAACACTTCTGGTGTAATTAATTACCCAAAAGCGCAGTTTGATATGGTAAGAATAGGGATTGGTTTGTATGGTTTTGGAAATGATGAAACTGAAACTGCTGCATTAAAAAACACTCATAATTTAACTTCTATCATTTCTCAAATTCATTTGATAGAACCCGGAGAAACTGTTGGTTACAACAGAGCTTTTGTTGCTAAAAAAGCAAGTAAAACCGCTACAATTCCCATTGGCCATGCGGATGGTTTGTCTAGAAAGTTGGGTAATAACAAAGGATATGTGTTAATTAATAATAAGAAAGCAAAAATAATTGGCAACGTTTGTATGGATATGATTATGGTTGATGTTACCCTAATTGATTGCCAAGAAGGCGATGCGGTTGTGATATTTAATTCGCAAGAAATGATACAACATATTTCAAACGCATCAGAAACAATACCTTACGAAACCTTAACAGCAATTTCTGCACGCGTGCAAAAAAAATTAAAAAGAGAATAGTTTTTAGTACATTCGCTATCTAATCATTAATTAAAAAATAAAAAAATGTTTAAAGAATTTAAAGAATTTATTACTGGCGGTAACGTTATCGAGTTTGCTGTTGCAGTAATTATGGCAGGTGCAATTGGCAGTGTTGTTAAAGGGTTTGTAAGCAACATTGTAATGCCTGTAGTTGGCTTATTTACTGGTGGTGTTAGCTTTTCTGACAAGAAATTTATTTTAACTGAAGCTGTTTTAGACGCTACAGGAAAAGTAGCTACACCAGAAAATGCAATTTTATATGGTGCTTGGATAGATAGTATTATCAATTTAGTTATTGTAGGTTTTGTAATGTTTTTAATGATCAAATCTTACAATAAAACTAAAAAGAAAGAAGTACCTGCACCAGAGGCACCAAAAGGGCCTTCTCAAGAAGAATTACTTGCCGAAATTAGAGATTTGTTATCTAAAAAATAACTTTTTTATTACATTAAAATGATAAAGGCGGCCTATATAGACCGCCTTTATTTTTGCTTTTGAGCTATTTTTTTTGTACTTTTAAACAAATGAAAAAGAGATGAAAGCGCTACCAATCATTAATTTTGAAGAAAAGATATTCAAGAAAAAGAAACAACTTTTATTAAAATTCCCCTACAATAATACTTTAATAAATTATTTAAGAAAAATGCCTTTTGTATACTGGAGTTCGACTTTAAAATGTTGGTACACCGAAGACAATGGCAATAACTTGATAAAAATTAAAGCTGCCCTTAAAGATGTTACTCAATTAAATACCAAAAACTTATCTTCTAAAAAGTTATTTAAAAGAGACTTAAATATTGATCAGAAAAAGTTGCTAAATAGTTTTTATCTTTATTTAAAAGGTAAAAGATACAGTGCAAGTACAATTAGTACCTACACCCATTTTATGGCCGATTTTATTGGTTTTAATACAAAAAACGAATTGAATAATTTAACATCAAAAGATGTCGATTTATTTATTGAAAGTGTTTTTATAGAAAGAGAATATTCGATTAGCACACAAAGACAATTTATAAGTGCTTTAAAATTATTTACTGTGTTTTATCCGCATACTCAAATTGATAATTTAGTCTTAGAGCGTCCAAAAAAGTCGAAAAAATTACCCAATGTATTGTCTCAAGAAGAAGTTTTAAGAATTATTAGCGCTACACAAAACTTAAAACACCGGGCAATTATAGCATTGTTATATTCTTGTGGATTAAGAATTAGCGAATTGATTAATTTACGTTTGGCCGATTTTAATTTAGAGAGAAAACAATTGATAGTAAAAGAAGGTAAAGGCAGAAAGGATAGATATGTGAGTTTAGCAGATAGTTTTATGCCTTTATTATCTAATTACTACTACAGCTATTTACCAAAAATATATTTTGTTGAAGGCAATAATAATCAAAAATACAGTGCAGAGAGCGTACGACAATTTTTAAGAAAAAGTTGTTTAAAAGCGAATGTTAAAAGACGGGTAACACCACACACTTTGAGACACAGCTACGCAACTCATTTATTAGAGAACGGAGTAGATATACGATACATACAGTCTTTATTAGGACATGCCAGACCAGAGACTACAATGATTTACACCCATGTAAAGCGAAAGGATTTAATGGAAATACAAAACCCACTAGATATTGCTTTACAAAAAGCACAAAAAGTTGATAATGAGAAGGGAAATGTTTTGTTATCCCGAAATTTTTAGGTAAAATCCCTTATATTTGATTTAATATAACTAGTTACCACCAATTTGAATGAATCGCATTTTAAAAAACATATTAATAATTCTAACAGTTGGAATATTCCAAAATATACTTGCGCAGGAAACGAAAGTTGGAAAAGTGACAGTTGTAAAATACAGAGATACTAACGACAAATTCACGGAATCGACAACTGACTCTACTCTAGCGTATTTGAATAAAAGAGAACACAATATTTTAATTACAAATAAGAAAGACACTATACGACTGAAAACTAACTCTCGTGGAATTTTTGAAATCCCAAAAAGATATTTTACTTATTGTAGTATAACTGTAAATCCTAAAACAAAAGACTTACGAGAAGAATTTTTGTTTATGGAAGGTCTTGGGATAAAAGATAGTCTCGAATTTGAAATTTATGATTATCATATTTCAAATAAAATCGATTCGACAAAAGCACCTGAATTCTATACTAAATTCAACACTAAAAAGGCTGAACAGGACTTTTATGCTGGAAAAAAAAGATACTTACTTGGAAATGGAATTGAATACTCGAATAAATTTATTGAACAATTGGAATTAAAATCTAAAGAATATCGATTTGAAATTGAGTATCCCGAAAAAATGTATGGAATTTTGGAAGAACATCGAATTCTATATAGATATAACGACCGAATGAAAGAATTGCTCGGAATAAAAAACTGGTGGTAACACCGTGTATAATTAATTGCTTGGTTTTGGGCATTTTCCGAAAATCTTCGCAGATTTTCAAGTCAGTAAATATTTAGTAACTTTAGTGCTTGAGAGCAAGCAACTAATCATACACAAGAACGTTGGCTGTAATTTGAGAGAAATTCGTAAATGGCAAGAATATACGGAAAAATAGAATCACTGAAATCTCTAAAATCTGAATTAGAGAATAATGGAATTTCCAGATTTAATTCTGTAAAAGAAATTAAAGATTTTTTATCAAATTATAATTCAGAAAAACTCACTGTTCTTAATAATGAATCAGATAAATTAGAAAAAGAATATTCTGAAACATGTTCTAATCTAAAACGAAGAATACATAACAAAACTGAAAAAATCAATTTAGAAACTGAAAAAATTGATAATCGAATTTCTGATTTACTGAAAAAAGTTAATATTATTAATACGAAAAATATTAACTTTCTAAAAAAAATAATCTCAACTGTAAAACTATATTCTCTAAAAAAGCAATTGAATTACTTCATTAAAAATAAAAATGAATTATTAAGTGCTTCGGTAAAAGAGATAACGAGAAACATTGAAAATGATGAGATTTTCATAAAAAAATACGAAACTAAAAAACAAAATTTAATTGAAAAAAGAGCAAAATCTAAAATAGAAAAATTAGAATATACACGAAATGTTTTAGAAAACTCAAGAAATCTAATTTCAGGAGCAATAGGAGAAAATTTAGTAGTTAAAGAAATTAAGAAACTTTCAGATGAATATGTATTAATTAATGATTTCAATTTAAATTTTTCTCGTCCAATTTTTTACAAAAAGCATAATCAAAGGATATACTCTGTACAAATTGATCACCTTTTAATTTCAAAAGCAGGAATTTTTATAATAGAAACAAAAAACTGGAGCAAATCATCAGTCAATACTATTAATTTAAGGTCGCCGATTGAACAAATTGAAAGGTCAAATTTTGCACTTTATGTCTATATCTCCGAAAATATAACATTAAATGAACATCATTGGGGAGAACAACAAATTCCAATACGAAATCTTATTGTTATGATTAATAATAAGCCAAAAGGTAAATTTAAGTATGTAAAAATTAAACTCTTAAACGAACTTAATGATTATATAAGTTATTTCGAACCTGTTTTAACGGAAAATCAAATAGATAGAATAACAAATAAATTGATTTAATGAAAAAACTACAGCCAACACCGTATAAACTTTATTGCTGGTTTTGGCTCACTTGGGAAATTCCTCCGGAATTTCGCCGTTCGTATTTTATTTACTAAATTCACTGCTTAAACAACGCAACAAAGCTTATACAACAACGTTGTGTGTAATGTAAAAATCGTGCTAAAATTGAACATTTGAACTAATAAAGCCAACGCTCAAACAGCACATTTATTTTTTTTGCCAACGCGAAAAGCCAACGCGTAAAAAAATAAAAGAGCTGTTTCTTGCCAACGCTCGGAATAATATTAAATTTGAGAAAAAACATTAAACCTATATGAGCTTATTTCAGAACTCTGTTCTAAACAAATATTTAAAAGGATTAGATTCCGAAAAAGTTAATGAAGCTTACGAAAGATTTACAAGCCATTTCCATAATCCTACCATTCAAGAAAACATAAGGAATTCCAAAGAGGAACAATACCAAGGCGAATTTCTGATTGACCTTTTTGTAAACGTATTCGGATATATTAAAAACCCAACGCCTGATTTTAATCTCACAACGGAATTAAAAAACATAAAAGGTTCAAAAAAGACTGATGGAGCAATTCTAAAAGGCGACAAAGCACTTGCAGTTATTGAGCTAAAAGGAACAAACACAACCGATTTAAGCAAAGTAGAAACACAAGCATTTGGATATAAAAACAACCAACCAGGTTGTAATTATGTAATTACTTCCAACTTTGAGAAATTGCGTTTTTACATTGACAATGCAGTAGATTTTGAAGAATTTAATTTATTTCAACTTACTAAAGAGCGTTTTGAAATCCTTTGTCTTTGTCTTTCGTCAGAATATCTTCTAAAAGACATTCCTAAAAAGATTAAAGATGAATCCTTAACTCAAGAGGAAAACATCACTAAAAAATTATATAAAGATTACGCATCATTTAGAAATGAAATTTTTGATGCAATCCAAAATGAAAATCCTGAATACGATAAGCTTACTTTATTCAAGAAAACACAAAAACTACTTGACCGTTTTCTATTCATATTCTTTGCAGAAGACAGATTATTACTTCCACCTAATTCTATTCGTTCAATTGTAAACCAATGGACTGATTTAAAAGATAAATACGATGAGTATTTTCCTTTGTACGACCGATTTAAAAAGTATTTCGGTTATATGAACACAGGACATAAAGGACAACAACACGACATTTTCGCTTACAATGGTGGACTTTTTTCACCAGACGATATTTTAGATAATATCAAAATCAATGACGATTTACTTTACAAACACACAGTTAATTTAAGCAACTACGATTTTGAGAGCGAAGTAAGTGTAAATATACTTGGACACATCTTCGAACATTCGTTAAACGACATTGACGAAATACAAGCAGAAATACAAGGAATTTCATCTGACCAAAGTAAAACCAAACGTAAAAAAGATGGCGTTTTTTACACACCAAAATATATCACAAAATACATTGTAGATAATACTATTGGTAAACTTTGTGAAGAAAAGAAAATCGAACTTGATATACAAGAAGCAGAATACGAGAAAGAACGCAAAGGAAGACAAAAAGCAACTTTAAAAAAACTGACGCAAAAATTAGATGATTATAGAAAATGGTTATTGCAAATTACCATTTGCGACCCAGCTTGTGGAAGTGGTGCCTTTTTAAATCAAGCGTTAGAATTTCTAATTGCAGAACATCAATACATTGACGAATTACAAGCCAAATTGTTTGGAGATGCATTAATTTTGAGTGAAGTTGAGAATGCGATTTTGGAAAATAATATTTACGGTTTAGATATAAATGAGGAAAGTGTTGATATTGCTAAACTTTCACTTTGGTTGAGAACTGCACAAAAAGGCAGAAAATTGACCTCATTAAATAGCAATATCAAACCCGGAAATAGCTTAATCGATGACCCAAGTGTTGCAGGCAAAAAAGCATTTAATTGGCGAGAAGAATTTCCAAAAGTTTTTGCTAAAGGTGGTTTTGATGTTGTAATAGGAAATCCGCCATATGTTTTCACAAGAACAGGAGAATTTATGGAAGAATCCAAAAACTATATTTTAGACTATGTTCTTGAAAACTCAATCTCTACAACTTCAAAAGGTTTAAATATTCAGAAAGGCAAAATAAATCTGTTTGCAATTTTTATTATAAAATCAATTGAAATCCTTAATAAAAACGGTTACCAGAGTTTTATAATTCCAAATAATATTTTAAGAGCTACGCCTTATGAAGCCATAAGAAAATTTCTTCTTGAAAAATCTACTATCAATGAAATTGTTGATTTAGGTAAGGGAGTTTTTTCAGACGCAACAGTTTCTACAGTTATAATGTCACACTCTCATTTTCGAGAAAACGCCAAAATTAACATTACAAAAAATGTAAAAGATTTAGTTTCTAAAAATTGTGAATATTCAAAAGTACCTCAATCATTTTTCTTGAAAAATGAGCAATATGTTTTAAATATACTTGTAAACGCAGAGGATATTGAAATAATTGATAAAATAGAAAAGGTTGAAAGTAAACTCGGAGACTTTTTTAAATTCATCTCACCTGGAATAGATGGCGACAAAAATAAATATGTTGCAAAGTCTAAATTAAATGACAAATACAAACCCTTATTATACGGTAAATCATTTACCAGATACAGAATACGAGAAACCAATGATTATATATTGTACGATAGAGAGCTTCTAAATCGAGCAAGAAAAGAAGAAATATATTTAAGCGATAAAATAATAATACAAAGAATTAGTGGTGGCTTAATGCCATTAACAGGCACTATTGACAGAAACCAATATTATACTTTTAATTCTGTAAATAATTTAGTCCCTAAAAAAAATTATAAAGAGAGTTTAAGTTATTTTCTTGCTTTATTAAACTCAAAATTGATAAATTGGTATTACGCTATTAAATTTTCAAATCGCTCAAACTTAACTGTCAATATTTCAAAAACTTTTCTTGAAATTCTTCCTATTAAGTTAAGTTCAGATGAGTTGTTATTGAAAAAATTCAAAACTATGGTTGACAACCTATTGGAGATTAACAAAGACTTTCAAAAAATATTAAGTAGTTCAATAAACTTAATTGAGACCAAATACGACAACATTGAAAACAACAGAAAAATAAATGCTTGGTATAAGTTAGAATTTAAAGATTTTATATCTGAATTAAGTAAAAATTCAGTTTCTCTCACAATTAGCGAAGAAGCTGAATGGATGGAATATTTTAACGAGCAAAAACAAAAAGCGGAAAAATTAAAAACAGAGATAGACAAAACCGAATATGAATTAGACCAAATGGTTTATGAATTGTATGGACTGACGGAAGACGAAATTAAAATAGTTGAAGAAGCCACAGCTTAAGCCATACACATTTGCAATTCGCTTCAGCCAACACACAAGCCCAAAATTGCAAAAGAGTATGTCTTGCCAACGCTCACATTTGAACTAAATAACAAACATCGAAAAACCAAGCAGAACGCAAAACACTACACACAACAACGTGTATAAAACATAGCTATTATAAGCTTTCCAAGAGGTTTTTGTATATTTACAAAGTACGCCAAATTTTTTATTTGGTTATATTTAGAAAAGAAAATTAAACATAAAAATAAAAAATTCGGCTCGTGCTAAATCCGAAAAGTTAGCGACTATTTATACGCTACGTTTCATACACAAGACCGTTAACCGCTATTTAAGCACAGAAACGCAGAGAAGATTACGTTCTCAAAATAAGTGATTTTTGGGGTGTGAAAATCCTCGATATATTTGATAATTGAAACTCGGAATTTTGAACTGAATTTTGAAACTTGCCGAACCTTACGTGAAAACTCAGTTTGTCCGATAATTGAAACTCGGAATTTTGAACTGAATATTAGAACTTACCGAAAGTCGCGTGAAAATTACAGCGTGAAAAACTCAGCTTGTCTGAATTTTAGAACTTGAATATAATAAAGTAAATTAAAAACTATTTTGAACGAAAAAAATGGTTAAATTTATCAATAAAAACAGCGGTTAACACCGTATATAGCAAATGGGGCTTTTAGGCAAAATCCAAAAGTTTGTGCTTGTCCCGAAAATCGCCAAATTTTTTATTTGGCTTTAAAGTAAAATAAGATAAAGCAAAATAAAAAATTTGGCTAAGTGAAAGCCCGAAAGAAAAACACTTCCTTCTGCCCCACTTGCCATATACAAGACCGTTACCACCAATTTGAATGAATCGCATTTTAAAAAACATATTAATAATTCTAACAGTTGGAATATTCCAAAATATACTTGCGCAGGAAACGAAAGTTGGAAAAGTGACAGTTGTAAAATACAGAGATACTAACGACAAATTCACGGAATCGACAACTGACTCTACTCTAGCGTATTTGAATAAAAGAGAACACAATATTTTAATTACAAATAAGAAAGACACTATACGACTGAAAACTAACTCTCGTGGAATTTTTGAAATCCCAAAAAGATATTTTACTTATTGTAGTATAACTGTAAATCCTAAAACAAAAGACTTACGAGAAGAATTTTTGTTTATGGAAGGTCTTGGGATAAAAGATAGTCTCGAATTTGAAATTTATGATTATCATATTTCAAATAAAATCGATTCGACAAAAGCACCTGAATTCTATACTAAATTCAACACTAAAAAGGCTGAACAGGACTTTTATGCTGGAAAAAAAAGATACTTACTTGGAAATGGAATTGAATACTCGAATAAATTTATTGAACAATTGGAATTAAAATCTAAAGAATATCGATTTGAAATTGAGTATCCCGAAAAAATGTATGGAATTTTGGAAGAACATCGAATTCTATATAGATATAACGACCGAATGAAAGAATTGCTCGGAATAAAAAACTGGTGGTAACACCGTGTATAATTAATTGCTTGGTTTTGGGCATTTTCCGAAAATCTTCGCAGATTTTCAAGTCAGTAAATATTTAGTAACTTTAGTGCTTGAGAGCAAGCAACTAATCATACACAAGAACGTTGGCAAACAGTTAAAAACTGAATACGAATGAAAATTTCAGAAGAAAAATTATATAAATATTTAGAAATTATTTTATTAGAATCTGAAATTACAGAGCCTAATAGCTCTATGAATATTTTACACGAAAAATATCTGAATCCAATAACAGAATCAGAAAGAGAAGAGTACTTTAACATTACTAGCGGCATTGTATTATTAGGTGTGAAACTTGGATATTTTAAATATTTATCAAAAGAAACAGATTGGTATGAATTGACTGAAAAAGGCATAAAAGCAAAAGAAAAAGGTGGGCATTTTAAATATTTAGACTTCATAGAAACAAAGGAATTAGAAAAAGTTAAGCCGACAATTATTGCCGAAAATTATATTGGTGGAAATAATCACGGAATTCAATCATCACGAAGTGCTTTTGATAACCCCGAAATACATAAACAAAGTAAAATAACAGAAACTAAACCTCCTAAAAGGTCTTTTCTAGAAATTACTTCTTGGGTAATTGGTGCGGTTGCAGCTATAATTGCTATATATGAATTCATAATTAAAAAGTTATAATATACTTTCACTTAATATCGGTGTGAAAGTTAGACCGAATAAAAACCGATTTGCCAACACCGTGTATAATTAATTGCTGGGTTTGGGTATTTCCCGAAAATCCTCGCAGATATTCAAGTCAGTAATATTTAGTAACTTTAGTGCTTGAGAGCAAGCAACTAATCATACACAAGAACGTTGTAAAAAACTGTACTCAGCAAACTCGGGAGAAAATAGTTGAACAAAATTCTTGAATTTAAAAACAGTTATTTTAAACACTCTCTCGCTCGTGGAGTTTTGCAAAATGAATTAGATAAAAAAGGGTTTAAGAAAATCGGAGAAATTACTCAAACGGAAAACATAAATTGCGGAATTATCACTCAAACGTGAATTTATCAGTTTACTCAAAAGATCAAAATGCGGAATTAAAATCTTTGCGGAATCTACTCGTAAAATCTTAAAACAGAAAATTGAAAAAACAGAATAAAAAATAAAAAAACAGCTATTTTACAACAACGTGTATAAAAAATTGCTAAATTTAGCTTAATCAAAAGTCAGTGCTTTTTTGCAAACAACAATTTTCCTGCGGAAAATAGCCGTTTGCTTTAAACGCAACTTTCTATAACACAAACACGTTGCAAGTAATAGCGGAAAACACTCAGACTGAAAAAAAATTGCGGTTTTAAACTCTTGAATTAACTGTTTCTAAATTTGGAGAAATTCGTGAAAAATGAGACACTCTCTCGCTAATGAAAATTTTATCAAAATGCGGAATTTCCAATATTGTGGAATTGAGCTGCATTCGGAATTGAGCAAGTTGGCGGAATTATCTCTCAAGCGAAAAAATGTAACTGTATTGCCTAAGTTTGCGGAATTAATCAGGTTTACGGAATTGAAAGCTATTAGATTAATATGAAAAACAAAGAATATAATGGGTGAAAAAACTACTACTTGCAACAACGTGTATAAAAAATTGCTATATTAGTCTTAAACTAAAACTAATTGCTTTTTTATGTACTACTGATTTTCCGTTGGAAAATCCTCGCACATAAAACAGCAACTTTCTATACACAAATACGTTGTGCATAATGCGGAAATCGTGCTAAAATTGAACATTTGAACTAAAAACGCCAACGCACAAACAGCACATTTATTTTTTGCCAACGCTCGAAAAGCCAACGCTTAAAAAAATAAAAGAGCTGTTTTTTGCCAACGCGCAACAACAAACCTAACAACCGAAAAAATGATAAACCAACTTTGCAACACCATTGCATTGAAAAGTTTTTATCTTTGTACCAATGAAATTTATTACAATCATATTATCGCTAATAATACTTTTTTTGTCAATCAAACCTTGTTCTGATGGAAATAATACTGAAGACCAACACCAAGACGAAATAAGTGCTGAACACAATCATCAAAATGATAGCGATGATACTTGTCCAATAACTTGTATTTGTAATTGTTGCGGAATAGCAATCACATACCAACCACTTCAAATTTTCGAATTAGGTATTAACAACTCAATTTCTACAGAAATAATATTTGTTTACCAATCAATTTACAGATTTGATTATCATTCAAATGTTTGGCAACCGCCACAATTGATAAGCTAATTTAAAGACGTAAACGTCAAAAAAATTTAGTTAATCAATTTTACATTTTCAATGAATAAATACATATTGAGCACAATGCTCACAATTATAATGTGCTTTTTTGCCAAAGCACAAACATCTGATATACAAATAAAAGTAGTTTCAGAATCTGAAAACGAGCCATTATTAGGAGCAACAGTCTATTTTGAAGTTTTAGAAAAAGGAGCTGTAACCGATTTTGACGGAATTGCAACTTTTACCGAAATTCCAAACGGAGAACACAATATCATAATTTCTTATTTAGGTTTTGAAACCTTAAAAACGACTATTCAAATCCCAAGTAATGCAGACTTAATTTTCAAATTAAAAAGTGGAGGAAACGAATTGGACGAAGTTGTTTTGCAATCTTCAAGAAGTACAAGAACTGTAAAGAAAATCCCAACAAGAATTGAATTTATTGGAGTTGAGGAATTAGGCGAAAAAGCAATTATGAATCCAACCAATATTTCAATGGTACTTCGAGAAAGTACAGGAATTCAAATGCAACAAACCTCTTTAAGTAGTGGAAATACAAACATTAGAATACAAGGTCTTGATGGTCGTTACACACAACTTTTAAGAGACGGATTTCCACTTTATGGAGGTTTTTCAAGTGGTTTGAGTATTCTACAAATCCCACCTTTAGATTTGCAACAATTTGAAATCATTAAAGGAAGTTCTTCAACACTTTATGGTGGTGGAGCAATTGCAGGTTTAATAAATATGGTTTCAAAAACACCTGACGAAGAACCTGCTTTAGACATTATGTTAACGCAAACACAAGCTTTGGGAAGTACTGCAAACGTATTTTACAGTAAAAGGAATGAAAAATTTGGTGTTTCACTTTATGGTTCAGGTCATTATCAAAAAGCTTACGACCCAGAAGATGATGGTTTTAGTAATTTACCAAAAACAAAATCTATTTCATTTAACCCAAAATTCTTTTATTATCCATCTGACAAAACTACGTTTTGGTTTGGTTTAAACGGAACATACGATGACAGAATTGGTGGAGACATCACCAAAATAGAAAGTGGCGAAAATGGAATTCATCAATATACAGAGGAGAACATTTCAAAAAGATTAAGTAGTCAAGCAGTTTACAAAACTCAAATAGATTCTATTAGTTCTTTGAACATTAAAAATAGTGTATCATTTTTCGATAGAAATTTAACGATTCCCGATTTCAATTTTGATGGTAAACAAACAAACACATTTACAGAAATAACTTATCAAAGAGAAACTTCAAAAACAGATTGGATTTTTGGAGCAAATTTGTATACATCAAACTTTGATGAAAATGATACTGCAACTTTACAACGTGACCAAAAAGACATCACTTATGGAATGTTTGCCAACAATATTTATGACCTTTCCGATAATTGGATTTTAGAAACTGGATTGAGAGCAGATTACAATACTGATTTTGGCTTTTTCCCACTTCCAAAAATTTCATTGCTTTATAAAAATGACAGCGGATTTTCGAGTAGAATTGGTGGTGGTTTAGGTTACAAGATTCCAGATATTTTTACAGAAGAGGCTGAATTTATCAATTTTGAAAATGTACTTGGCATTGATAAATCTTCATTAAAAGCAGAACGTTCTTATGGTGTAAATCTTGATTTCAATTATCAAACACGTTTATTTGAAACCATTGGTTTTTCAATTAATCAACTCTTTTATGTTACAGCAATTAACAACGGATTGTTATTAAATAGTACAAATAACGGTTTGTTTGCATTTGAAAATGCAACTAACGAAATTTTAAGCAAAGGAGCAGAAACAAATATTAAGTTTACTTATAAAGATTTTAGATGGTTTTTAAATTATGCTCTTATAGATACAAAATTGAACTATTTGGCAGGAAATCCACAAAAACCACTAACCGCAAAACACAATGCAGGAAGTGTATTAATGTACGAATCTGATAAATGGCGAATTGGTTACGAGACTTTCTATACAGGAAAACAGTTTTTATCAAACGGAACAGAAACCACAGATTTTGTAACTATGGGTTTACTTTTAATGAAAAATTTTAAATTTGGTAGTGCTTTTGTGAATTTTGAAAATTTCACAGACAGACGACAAAGTAGGTTTTCGCCTTTGGTTTTGCCACCACACGAAAACCCAGAATTTCCAGAAATTTATGCACCAACAGACGGATTTATTTTTAGCGTAGGAATTATTATTAAACCATTTGGCAATGAAGAACATTAAAAAATTATGCAAAAAATAGAACAATTTTTAGACTCAAAAGATATTCGAGTTACGGCAATGCGATTATTGATTTATAAGTTTCTTGCCGAAAAACAAGTTGCTGTTACATTAAGCGATATTGAAAATGCTTTCGAAAAAGCAGATAGAACAACTTTGTACAGAACGATAAAGACGTTTGAAGAAAAAGCAATTGTACATAAAGTAGATGATGGAACAGGAATTACGAAATATGCACTTTGCGAACAAGGATGCAATTGCGAGATTGAAACGGATTTACACTTGCATTTCCATTGCAATAATTGTAATGAAACTGTTTGTTTGACAGAGCATAAAATTCCTCAAATAAAAGTTCCTGACGGTTTTGTTTCAGAAAATGTAAACTTGGTTGTAAAAGGTATTTGCGATAAATGTAGTGGTCAATAAATGCACTTCCATTGCATTGGTTTTTATAGCATTTTTACATAAAATTAGAAATTATGTTGCTATTCGCTTTTCTCATATTATATTTTTTGTTGGTTTTTGTTTTAAGGTCTTTATTGCTTTGGAAAAAGACAGGAATAAATCCGTTAACGTTTAAAAAAACAGATAACGCTCACGATTATAATGGTAAGGTTTTCACTTTTATCACAGTTTTTGAGCTTATTGTAATTGGATTCTATGCTTTCAAAAATGAATGGTATGAATATTTACTTCCATTTTGGTATTTAGAAAATCTCATTTTACAAAAAATTGGTTGGATATTTTTGTTTGTATCGTTAATTTTAGTTTGGATTTCTCAAAGCCAAATGGCAAATTCTTGGAGAATAGGAATTGACGAAAAGAACAAAACTAAATTGGTAACAAAAGGTGTTTTTTCAATTTCAAGAAACCCAATATTTCTCGGAATTATGATTGCCAATATTGGATTATTCCTTGTCATTCCAAATGCGTTTACTTTACTAATAGTCTCATTATCTACTTTAAGCGTGAATACACAAATTAGATTAGAAGAAGAGTTTTTAAAGCGTGAATTCGGAAATGAATATATAGAATACTCTGAAAAAGTAAGACGCTGGATTTAGTTATAGAATTAAAATAGTTAATCGGAATTGCCAACGCACAAAGCCATACACATTTCCAGTCGCATCATCCACGCTTCGCCCAAACTGTAAAAGAGTATGTCTTGCCAACGCTCACATCTGAACTAAATAACAAACATCGGAAAACCAAGCTGAACGTGAAAAGCACTATGCACAACAATGTATATAAAACATAGCTAATATAGGCTTTCCGAGAGGTTTTTGTATATTTACTAAGTCCGCCAAATTTTTATTTTTGTATATTTAGAAATTAAAAGATAAATAGAAAAAATAAAAAATCGGCTCGTGTTTAATCCGAAACGATAGTGTCTTTTTACACGCTACGTTTCATATACGGAGACGTTGGCAGTAATTAAAAACCGAAAATCACGTTAGAAAATTAAGCTTTAAATAATAAAAATTGAAAATTATGAAAACCATTAAAAAAGTATCTCTAATTATTTGTATATCTCTTTTATTAGCTTCTTTTACAGAAGAGAAAGGTAATTCTTTTATTTTCCCAATTAACGAGAAATTTAATCCCAAAATTACCTCTGAATTTGGAATTAAAAAACATCCAATATTAAAAGTTGAGAAAATGCATAAAGGAATTGATATTATCGCAGATGAAAATGCGAACATTCAATCTGTGGGAAAAGGAAAAGTTATTGAAATATCTGAAAATGATAGCAAATATGGAAAATATGTGATTATTGAACATAAAAATAAACTTAAAACGTTTTACGCACATTTGAATTCAATTAGTGTTGAAAAAAATCAAACAGTAAATTCTGGAGAAAAAATTGGAATTATAGGAAAAAGTGGACGTACAATATCTGAACAGTTACATTTTGAAGTTTTGAAAAATGGAAAAAGCTTAAATCCATTAGAATTTATAGTTGTGAAAAAATAACTACTGCCAACAACATATATAATTTATTGCTGGCTTTTTGCTTACTTACGAAAATCCTCGCGGATTTTCTTTGTCTGTAATTATTTACTAAATTAGTGCTAAATTCACGCAACAAATCATATATAAACACGTTGGCATTCATTGATAAGCAAGATTCGGAAAAAAAATAGAATATAAATTTTAGAATTAAAATATGATAACTAAAAAAAAAATATTGCGAATAACTCTTTTGACAATGTTATTATTTTTCTTTTTGCTATTAAAAGGTTATCTAGTTGAGATTCCTTTTGGAACACATCAAGGAGGAATTATCACTATGAAATATGGAGGAATAATACTTTTTATGGGAATTATTTCAGGAATATTAATTAAGAAATATTATCCAGAAACTTCGGAATAATTTAGAATTCAAAATTCCAGAAATTGCGAAAATCTTACTCAAACGGAATTGAAAAATATTGCGGAATAAAACGTTGACTAAAAAAACTTTATAAAAATGAAAAAATACTTAATATTATTAACCTTTATTATATTCTATGGATGCACAGATAAAGATGAAATTTGTACATGTGAGTATGAAACACATGATGCGCACGGAAATACGTTTTTTCAACAAGTAGATTATCCTTGTGAAGTTTCTCCTTCTCCATGTGAATAAACTTCTAGTTGAATTTTAAAAAGATTAATGGCCGAAAAACAACGAAATGCCAACACCGTATATAATTTATTGCTAGTTCTAGCTTACTTACGAAAGTCCTCGCGGACTTTCTTTCCGGTTTTTATTTGCTAAATTAGGTGCTTAAAACACGCAACAAACCATATACAAGACCGTTGGCATTCATTGACGAACGAACTCAAAATAACATTATGAAAAATATAAAAGAACTAAATAAACTGACTAAAAAAGACCATTTAAAAATTCTGATTTTCGTTGTGACGGTCTTAATCGCTCGAACTATTTTTTCAGATTGGGAACATTTTAAAGCAGGATTATTTGGATTTTAAAATGACACCTTCGACTTTTAGTTCGCTTGCGGAATCAGAAACTGAATTGAAAGAAAAACGGGACTAAATGCGGAATTTAGCCAGTTGCGGAATTGCTCACTCAATCGGAATTGAAAAAGTTTACGGAATAAATCGCTGACCGAATTTACTCAAACGCAGGAAAATCTGAAAACGGAATTAAGCCTAATAATTAAAAGTCTGAATAAAACAACGAAATGCCAACACCGTGTATAAAAAATTGCTAAATTTAGCTTAATCAAAAGTTAGTGCTTTTTTATGTACTACTGATTTTCCGTTGGAAAATCCTCGCACATAAAATAGCAACTTTCTATACACAAACACGTTGCAAAACATTGTCGAGCAAGTTTTCGGAAACAACTCAAGTTCGTAAAATAAGGAGGAAAATGTTGAGTTTTTATGGTTTAAAAACTGAATTTCTGAAACACTCTCTCGCTAATCATAAATTTTATCATAATGTGGAATTGAGAAATTTTGTGGAATTAAGCAGCTTTCGAAATTGAGCAAGTTTGCGGAATTTTTACTCGAATGTAATGATCTGAATTTATGTTCCATTATTACGGAATTGAGCTACTTTCGGAATTAACAATCGCTCGGGAAATTAGCTGTATGGAAAATAAAAAAACAACGATTTTGCAACAACGTGTATAAAAAATTGCTAAATTTAGCTTAATTAAAAGTTAGTGCTTACTTGCAAACAACAATTTTCCTGCGGAAAATGGCCGTTTGCTTTAATCGCAACTTTCTATAACACAATCACGTTGTGCGTCATTAAACACTGAACCTATGAAAAACATTTTGAATATTTTATTTTGTGTATTAAGTTTAATTGGATATTCACAGGAAAATGAAAGTTTATTTTTAAAAAATGGAATTTATAAAACATTTTTTGACTTCAAATCAAAAATTGCAAATTCTGAAATTGAATTCTCTAAAAGTCAGTTAAAAAACAATCTATCTCCTGCATTTCAACTTAGATATAAAAATGGAAAAAGAGTAAAGAATATTTTTTGTGTTTCGAATGGAAAGGAATTATTTGTACGTGGAAAAGGAATAAAAAAGAACTTTAAGGAAAAAAAGCGTGGAAAAATAGTTATTGACCCCAATGATTATCTTTTAGCATATTTACAAAATAATAAATTCTTATATTTTGAGCACTTTTTCATGAGTACAGGAAGTGCATTTCTTCCTATAGGAAAAATGTATATGAGAGGAATAATATATGATTCTACAATCGAGAAATTTATCATTTTCAAATATGGAACTGATGTCAAAGAATTCTTGAATAGAAACAAAATCTCTCTATTAAAAAAATATAATCTGACAAAAGAAAAAATCGCCCTTGAAATAGTTAGAGAAATAATGTTAGAAATTTTTAATAAAGAAGGAAAATAAAACAATAACGAACGCACAACACCGTGTAAAATTAATTGCTAGTTCAAGCCTGCTTACGAAAATCCTCGCGGACTTTCTATCTGTGTTTTATTTACTAACTTTAGTGCTTAAAACACGCAACTAATCTTACACAAACACGTTAGCTGTAATATGCCCCAAACATTATGAATAAAGGAACAATTCAAACACTTTCTAATATTTTTCCTTCGTTTTTTGCGAAAAAATTCTATAATAGACTATTACATCCTCAAGTAAAAAAAATACGAACTAACGAACTTGAAACTTTAGAAAAAGCGGAAAAGGAAGTTTTATCAATCCAAAATAATAATATTCAATTATATAAATGGGGAAATGGAGAAAATAAAATTCTTCTTGTTCACGGATGGGAAGGTCAAGCTGGAAATTTTTCTGACATTATTGAAAAATTATTAGTTGAGAATTTTACCATTTATTCTTTTGACGGACCTGGACACGGAAATAGTTCTGGCGGAAAAAATATAATGTTTGAATATCTTGATACGGTTGACAAAGTAATTACAAAGTTAGACATCAAAAATATTGTAAGTCATTCATTTGGAAGTGTTGTAACTACATTTGCATTATCTCAAATACCAAATCATAAAATAGAGAAATATGTTCTTTTAACAACACCTCATACTTTTAGGAATTATGTATTAAATATTTCAGGGAAAATAGGAATTAGCAACAGAGCTATTAATATTTTTTTGAAAAAAATTGAAAAAGAAAGGAACGAAAAAATAGATGAACTTGATGTATGTAAATATGTGCAAAAAGCAAACGTAGAAAAAGCAATAATAATTCACGATATAAATGACCGAATAATACCAATTTCAGAAGCTAAAGAAGTTGCAAAAAAATGGAAAAAGGCTGAATTGGTTGAAATCACGAATACTGGACATTTTAAAATGTTAAGAACACCAGAAATTGCAGAAAAAATAATAGAATTTATAGGAAATAAAAATACTACAGCTAACACCGTGTAAAAAAAATTGCTGGTAAAAGCCTACTTACGAAAATCCTCTCGGATTTTCTTGGTTTGTGTTTTATTTACTAACTTTAGTGCTTAAACCACGCAACTTTCCTTACACAAACACGTTGTAAACAATTAAAATTGAATAATTATGAAAATAAATTTAAGTCTATTAGCAATTATAATGATTGTCTTTTCTTGTTCTACAAATGAAAATGGCTCGAACATAGAAGTTTTACCTGTACCTCCATCGAACTTATCAGGCGAACTTTCTGGAGACAATCAGGTTACACTTTTTTGGACTGACAATTCAACTAATGAAAATGGTTTTAAAATTGACCGTAAAGAAAATAATAATGACTATTCACTAATTGGAACTGTAAACACTGATATTACGAGTTTTATTGATAATGAACTTAATATCAGCACTTCCTATACCTATAGAATATATTCTTTTAACGATGTTGGAAGTTCATTGACCTATTCTAATCAGATCACTATTAATACTGACGAACCAATAGCATTACCTGTTGTTACAACCAATGAAGTAACAGAAATATCATACACTAATGCTTTATGTGGTGGTAATATTACTTCTGATGGAGGAGCTGTTATAACAGAAAGAGGTGTGGTTTGGAGTACTTCTACGAACCCAACGATTAATTTGGATACAAAAACTATTGACGGAAATGGAGATGGAGAGTTTACTAGTAATTTAACAGACTTAATCGATGGAACTATTTACTATATCAGAGCTTATGCTAGCAATAGTGAAGGGACTTCCTATGGTAATGAATTAACTTTTACAACTGTTGCTGTCACAATACCAGAATTAGCAACTAATGATGTCTCAGAAATCACTTCCACTACCGTAGTTTCTGGTGGTAATATTACTTCTGATGGAGGAGCTGCTATAACAGAAAGAGGTGTGGTTTGGAGTACTTCTACGAACCCAACGATTAATTTGGATACAAAAACTATTGACGGAAATGGAGATGGAGAGTTTACTAGTAATGTTTCGGGATTATCTTTTAATGTTGACTATTTCATTAGAGCATATGCAACTAATAGCACAGGTACAGCTTATGGCAATGAAATAGCCTTCACAACCACTTATGGCATAGGAGAAGTAGGACCTGCTGGTGGTTTTATTTTTTATGACAAAGGCTTTTATAGTGATGGATGGCGCTATTTGGAAGCAAACCAAACCGATTATTCTACAGAAGGTGTGGTTTGGTGGAATGGTACTTGGAATTATCAAAATGAAACAGGTATTTCTCCAAATTCTAATCTAGGAGATGGTAAAGCCAATACTCTGCTTATCATTGCAGCCAATAATAATCTAAATAATGCTGCAAAAGTTTGTAACGATTTTATAAATAATGGTTATAGTGATTGGTATTTGCCCTCAATTGGTGAATTAGAGTTAATGTGCCAAAATCTTTACAGTGAAGGGATTGGAAATTTTGCTGATAGTTTTTATTGGAGTTCAACAGATACTAATCAAATTCACAACGCACATTGGATCCAATTTCCACATTCACCTGAACCTAATTGTATTCTTCGAACTGATGTTGGTAGAAATATGGCAAATTTAGTGCGTCCTATAAGACAGTTTTAATTCACTCAATTATGAAAATCTACTTTTTATTTTTAGTCTATAGTTTTGAGTTCTTTCTGATTCAAACTTAATATAAGATAGGTTTAAAGCACAAATGAAACTACATAATAATGGCAGTTATTAGAAAAAATAATTACTAATTTTATAGAGAATACTAAATAGGCTATTTATGATGTTGTGTTTGAAAGAAAAAAATTAAATAAACTGTTTACAACAATGGCTATAAGTAATTGCTACAAATCGCTTACTTTGGACATTCCACAGGAATTTCCAACTTGGTGTGTACTTGCAAAGTTAAGTGCTAAAACACGCAACTACTCATAGCCGAGACCGTTGGCATTCATTAATAAAAATCGCGTAAAACAATCATGAAAAAAACACTACTTTATTTATTTCTGACAATAAATTTCATTGGAATTAGTCAAACTCTTGAGAAAAGTTATAGAACTGAAGGAGAAAGCAATAATCATATAAATTATTCTTTTATTAGTGAAAACAAACTTTATTATGTAACTTTTAATACTTCTAATCGGGGCATTAATATTTTTGATAGGAACCATTCTTACTATAAATCCATAAGCCCTTTGGAGTTACCTCAAAATTTTTTATTTGATAAATTTTATTTTATAACAGATAAATTATTTGACTTAAATCTAGAATTTGAAATTCTTTTGGGGGCTCGAAATAACACAACTGGCGAAAATAAAATGCTTTTATTTAATGAGAAGGGTAATATTATTTTTGATTTTGGAGATAAAAATGAGGCAAATGTATTTAAAGATGTTCAAGATAATTTCAAATTAATGACATCTTTATCACATTCACCCTACAGTGGATATCAAGTTGTTGATTATGACATATATTCTTTAGATGGAACTCTTTCAATAAGTCAAGAAAATTTTTTAGCAAAACAAAAAATTATTGGCTTCCCTAATCCAACGAAACAAAAAATAAATATTACAAATCCATTTAAAAATAATGAAAATGAAAAAATTGAAGTTTATGACATTAATGGAAGAAAAGTACTTGAAAAAGAATTTGTTGGAAATGGAAAAAGTATAGAATTAGATATTTCAAAATTAAGTAAAGGAATTTATAATTATAGAATTCGTGAATTTGGAAATAAATTTATAAAAAAGTAGAAATAACGAAATGCCAACACCATATATAATTTATTGCTAGCTTTTTGCTTACTTACGAAAATCCTCGCGGATTTTCTTTGTTAGTGCTTATTTATTAATTTAGTGCAAAACCCACGCAACAAACCATATATAAACACGTTGCAAGTAATAGCGGAAAACACTCAGACCGAAAAAATTGCGGTTTTAAACTCTTGAATTAACTGTTTCTAAATTTGGAGAAATTCGTGAAAAATGAGACACTCTCTCGCTAATGAAAATTTTATCAAAATGCGGAATTTCCAATATTATGGAATTTAGCTACATTCGGAATTGAGCAAGTTTGCGGAATTATCTCTCAAGCGAAAAACTTTTACTGTATTGCCTAAGTTTTCGGAATTAATCAGGTTTACGGAATTGAAAACTATTAAATTAATATGAAAAACAAAGAATGTAATGGGTGAAAAAACTACTACTTGCAACAACGTGTATAAAAAATTGCTATATTAGTCTTAAACTAAAACTAATTGCTTTTTTACAAACAACAATTTTCCTGCGGAAAATGGCCGTTTGCTTTAAACGCAACTTTCTATAACACAAACACGTTGTGCGTCATGTAAAACCAACCGCGAATGAAAATAGAATCTATACGAATAGAAAACTTTAGAGCATATAAAGAAGAATTTATTGAGTTTGATGACTATACTACATTTGTTGGTCCAAATGGAGTTGGAAAATCAACAGTATTTCATGCTCTAAACCTTTTTTTCAGACAAAATAAAGACAGTCAAACAGATTTATTAAAATTATCCGCAAATGACTTTCATCATTCTGATACAACGAAAGATATAAAAATAACTGTTACTTTTTCTTCTCTATCAGACGAAGCTAAAGAAGAATTAGCAGATTATGTAAGACAAGACAAATTAGTTGTAACTGCAATAGCAAAATATGATACAGTTACAGAAAGAGCTGACGTAAAACAGTTTGGTAATCGTCTAGGAATGGAAGAATTCAGAAAATTCTTTGAAGCCGATAAAAATGGAGCAAAAGCAACCGAATTAAAGGCTATATTCAAATCTTTTAAGGACAAATATCCTGAAATAGCTTCTGCTAGTTCTAAAGCTGATATGACTTCAGCTTTAAATACATTTGAGGCTAATAATCCAGAAAATTGTGTTTTAATCCCTAGCGAAGACCAATTTTATGGAGTTTCAAGAGGTGTAAATAAACTTGAATCACATGTTCAATGGATTTTTGTTCCTGCCATTAAAGATGCGACCGAAGAAAGTGAAGAATCATCAAAGTCTGCTCTTGGACAACTTTTAGCTAGAACAGTAAGGTCAAAAGTTTCTTTTGATGATAAAGTTAGAGATTTAAGAAACAATGTTCGTGCTGAATATCAAAAATTACTTGATGCTGAACAACAAACATTAGATGACATTTCTAGTTCACTTCAAAATCGATTAGCTAATTGGGCTCACCCAAATATAACCGCTTCAATTCAATGGAAACAAGACCCAGAAAAATCTATTAAAATTGAAGAACCATTAGCAGGACTAAAAGTTGGAGAAAGAGGTTTTGAAGGCGAGCTTTCGAGATTCGGACATGGTTTACAACGTTCATATATGTTAGCTTTATTACAAGAGTTAACAAGTTTTGAATCAGAAAATGTTCCGACTTTGATAATGGGTATTGAAGAGCCTGAATTATTTCAGCATCCACCACAGACAAGATACCTTGCAGAAACTCTTTTTGATTTATCTCAAACAAATTCACAAATAATAATTTGCACTCATAATCCATTATTTATACCAGGAGATAGCTTTGATAAAATTAGATTAGTTTGCGAAGTTGGAGAACCAAGTGAAACAAAAGTAAAAAGATTATTCTATCAAGAATTAGCAGACCAATTACATAATGTCGGAGAAAAACTAGTTAGCGAAAATGGTATGGTTGCAAAACTATACCCTTCCTTAAATCCAGTAATTAATGAAATGTTTTTCTGTAAAAAATTAATTTTAGTAGAGGGACATGAAGATATAGCACATATAAATTCATATTTACTACTTACGAATAAGATGATAGAGTTTAGACGACATGGTTGTCATATAGTTCCTGTTGAAGGTAAACACAAACTAATAAAGCCTTTAGCAATGGCAAAACTGCTAGATATTCCAACAATGGTTGTTTATGATAGTGATACAGATAAAACTAGAGAACATGAAATTATTCAACATAAGAAAGAAAATAAAGCGATATTAGAATTAATGAATCTTAATTCCGAAAGTAATTGGCCAGAAAACTCTATAATAAAGGAAAATTTAACTTCATGGAAAACTAATTTAACAGATGAAATCTCTGTTGAATTTGGAGAAAACTTAAGAAAATACGAGGATAAAGCTATTGCTTTTTATGGAAATGCTGGAGGACTTAAAAAAAATCCTTTAGCTATTGCTAAAATGTTGGAATATGCTTGGATTGATGGAATTAAGTCTCAACAATTATTAAACTTGACTGATAGAATAGTTGAATTTATAAATAAGTAGAAAACACGAACGCACAACACCGTATATAATTTATTGCTGGCTTCTCGCCTACTTACGAAAGTCCTCGCGGACTTTCTTGGTCGGTTTTTATTTACTAAATTAGTTGCTTAAACCACGCAACAAACCATATACAAACACGTTGCAAAACATTGTCGAGCAAGTTTGCGGAAACAACCCAAGCTCGAAAAATAAGGAGGAAAATGTTGAGTTTTTATGGTTTAAAAACTGAATTTCTGAAACACTCTCTCGCTAATCATAAATTTTATCATAATGTGGAATTGAGAAAGTTTGTGGAATTAAGCAGCTTTCGGAATTGAGCAAGGTTGAGGAATTTTCACTCAAATGTATGATCTGAATTTATGTTCCATTATTACGGAATTGAGCTACTTTCGGAATTAACAATAGCTCGGGTAATTAGCTGAATGGAAATAAAAAAACAACGATTTTGCAACAACGTGTATAAAAAATTGCTAAATTTAGCTTAATCAAAAGTAGTTGCTTTTTTATGTACTACTGATTTTCCGTTGGAAAATCCTCGCACATAAAATAGCAACTTTCTATACACAAACACGTTAGCAAACAGTTGACCACACCAACAAAATTAGGAAATACATTGAAATTTTTGCTTATTAAAAACTTGAAATAAACATAAATTGAGTAAACGCATTGTGTTGGAATTATTACTCAAACGGAATTAATAACGGAACAAGAAAAAATACTAAACAACGGAATTGTTACACACGAAAATTATAATCGGAATAGGAGTTCTAATTGGACTTTTGCTTTTCAATAAAACTAAACCTGATTTTCTAAAAGTTATTTTAATTGGACTTTCAATATGCTATGGACTTGGCTATTTTGCTGAATTTCCAATTGGAACTGTAGCCTTTATGTCATTCGGAATTTTAGCATTAGTGTTTGCAATTTGGTGCGGAAAGAATAATAAATGGATTGGTTTTATAATTGGTGCATTTACTTTTCTATCATATGTCTGGATGTTTTTGAGTTATCCATATGCGAACGAATTGAAATTAATGATGTTAATACCAATAATTTGTTACGTTTGGACTTTAATAAAATATAGGAATTATGCAAAGAAGATTTCTGTCTTGACAATATTAGTGAGTTATGAAATATCTGAATTTTTAATAATAATCGGAACTTGGATAAAATAAAACCGATTTGCTAACACCGTATATAATTTATTGCTGGTTTCTCGCCTACTTACGAAAGTCCTCGCGGACTTTCTTGGTCGGTAATTATTTACTAAATTAGTTGCTTGAAACACGCAACAAACCATATACAAACACGTTGTAGCCAATTAAAAAAAAACGTAGCGGAAAAATGAACATATTTGAAACCGAAAGATTGAGTGTTAGAAGTTTAGAAAATGTGGATAAAAAATATTTCGCTGAACTTTTTACTGACCCAAAAATTTTGGAACTAATTCCTCAAAAAGCATTTACAAAAGACCAAATAACAGATAGATTTAACAAAAGTCTGAATTTAAAATTGAGTGATTTAAAAGACCAAAAACGTGCTTGCGGAATATATGAAAAAGGGAAATCTGAAATGATTGGACTTGCCTTATTTCTAATTAACGAGGATGGTGAAAAGGAATTAGGATACCGATTTCGAGCGAATTTTTGGGGAAAAGGATACGGAACAGAAACTACGAAAGGAATGTTGAAATATTATTTTCAAGAAATGAACGTGGATAAAGTTATGGCTGATGTGAATATTGCGAATATTGGTTCGGTTAAAATTTTAAATAAATTTATGAAACCTGTGAGCGAATTTTTTAACGAAAGAGATAATTGTACAGATAGAAGATATGAACTTTGGAAAAATAACTGGCTACAACAATGTATATAAAACATAGCTAGCTTGTGCTAAATTCAAAGGTTCGTGCCTGTTTATGAAGTTCGCCAAATCTGCGATTTGGCATTTGAGAACAGAAAAAGAAAAATACCAAATCGCAGATTTGGCTAAGTGATAAACCCGAAATTTATCGTATTTTTATACGCTACGTTTCATATACTAACCGTTGTAGCTAATTTTGACCCGTCCTGAAATAAGGCTACATAATTTTAAACATTATGTATAGAAATGACAAGGTCTAAACTGGCAAAATTTGGAAAGAAATTGAAAACAAACATATAAATATGACTTCGACAAAATCCTTTGGAGTTGAGAGTTTTTAAGAGATGTAATGTCTTATAGGTAATGCGAGTAAAATATTACAAACCTGAATTTAAAAATATTCACAAAAAAGTAATTGAAATTTAAAAACGTGAATAAAAATATTTTCAAGTAGTCTTATTAAACCAAATATGATTTAATAAGTCTAAAAGATAAATATTTGGTCTGTAAATGAAATCTATCCATATAACTTTAACCATAATAATAACATTAAATTTCTCTTATGCTCAAAATAATAAATCTGCACCTGATTTAGTGAATATTAAATATGGGCAACATGAGCGAAATATTCTTGACATTTGGTTTGCAGACAAAAGCAAAATAACCCCTTTAGTAATTTATATTCATGGCGGAGGATTTAAAGTCGGTAGTAAAGAAAGAATAAAGGCAAACGAATTGACAGAACTATTAGAAGCAGGAATTTCGGTAGCATCTATTAATTATCGATTATTATCAAACGCTCCCTTGCCAGCGGCCCATTTAGATGCAAAGCTTGCGCTACAATTTATACGTTCAAAATCTTCTGAATGGAAAATCGACAAGAATAAAATAGGTTTATTTGGCGGATCTGCTGGTTCACAAATTTGTATGTGGTTAGCCTTTAGTAATGATATGGCTGATTCGAATAGTAACAACCCTATTGAGCATGAATCGACAAGAGTTACTTGTGTAGCTCCTATTGGTGGACAAACAACTATGAATTCTGAATTTTGGATACGCCTCGCTAGTAAACACTTGAAAGATGAAAATGGTTCAAATTATACCTCAAAAATTTTTGGAGATATTTCTAGAAGAGATAATATACGTATGGCAATGTATGATTCCAAAACACTTAACGAAGCCAATAAAATTGCTGATGAATTGTCTGCATTATCATTAATATCGGCTGATGACCCTCCTGTTTTTATGAGTTACTTTATGTCTCCTAAAGCAAAGACTCCCAGCAATCCAAAAAAAATTAGAGGTTGGCTTGTACATCATGTAGATTTTGGACTAGCACTTAAAGAGAAAATGGATGAATTAAATATTGAAGCCTACTTAAAATATCCAGGTAATAAAACAAAATACAATTCATTCGTTGAATTTTTTATAGATAAATTATTCGAAAATTAAAATTGTTTAGAATAGAAAAAATATTAGCAACTATTTTTTCGAGGTAAAGAGCCATTTAATTTTAGTGTAAAGTTTCTGTAAAAAAACTACTACAAAAGTAAAAAGCTTCAAAATTTAAATTTTGAAGCTTTTTTTGTTGGCCTACAAGGACTCGAACCTTGAATGTCGGTACCAAAAACCGGTGTGTTACCAATTACACCATAGGCCAATGCTTTAACGCGGGTGCAAATTTAATGTATTCTTTTAATCTTGCAAACATTTTTTAATAATTTTTATCTTTAACAAAGTTTTGTGATGAAAATCATACTTTTAAAAGTAAAACTCAACTATTTTTATTCATATTTATTAGTAAATTCGCCACATATTATTTTAAGACTATGACAGCAAACAATTTTAATAGATGGAACATCATTTTAGGATGGGCTACATTTACCATTGCTTTAATCACCTATTCACTAACGCTAGAACCAACAGTAAGCGCTTGGGATTGTGGCGAATATATTTCTACCTCAGTTAAATTAGAAGTTGGTCACCCACCTGGAGCTCCTTTATTTCAAATGTTAGGTGCCTTTTTTGCAATGTTTACATCAAGTTTAGATCAAATTGCTAAAATGGTAAACTTTATGTCGGCACTCGCAAGTGCATTTACCATATTATTCATGTTTTGGACCATTACCAACCTTGGAGAAAAATTAGCACTAAAAGCTAGTAAAATTTCCGAAGGTAGTTACATTGCCATTCTAGGCAGTAGTATTGTTGGTTCTTTAGCGTATACTTTTTCAGACAGTTTTTGGTTTAGCGCCGTAGAAGGAGAAGTGTATGCAATGTCTTCTTTTTTAATGGCTTTACTATTTTGGTTAGGTTTAAAATGGGAAAGTGAAATAAACACACCCAGAGGCAATAAGTGGTTACTAATAATCAGTTTTGTAGTAGGATTGTCTTTTGGCGTTCACATACTTTCTTTACTTGTAATACCAGCAATTGTTCTATTGTATTTCTTTAAAACCTATAAAAATATCAACTTAAAAACTACTGCAATTGCAACCGTTTTAGCAGTATTCATATTGGCTTTTGTATTCAAATTCTTATTTCCATTTACACTAAAGTTCTTTAGTGCGTCTGAGCTGTTTTTTATAAACACCATTGGCATGCCTTATAATTCTGGTAGTATCATTGCAGCCATCATTTTAGTTGGGTTGTTTTACTTCGGATTAAATTACACGCGTAAAAAAAATAAAATACATACAAATACACTTATATTATCTGTACTTTTTATAATGATTGGTTTTTCTTCTTGGATGATGCTACCAATTAGAGCCAATGCAAACACAACCATTAACGAAAATAATCCTTCTAGTGCACGCGAATTATTGGCATATTATGAGCGAGAACAATATGGTGATGCAAACGTTTTTTACGATACTTATTACTCAAATACATACGATAGAGAACAAGATGCAAATACTCCCTATAAAGATGACAAGCCAAAATACGAGAAGAGAAATGGAAAATATGAAATTGTAAATAACTACAAGAACGTTGTTCCTAACTGGTCTGGTAAACACAAAGGTTTTATTCCTAGAATGGTGAATCCTGCATCAGAAAAAATGTATAAAACGATTGCTGGCATTCCTCAAAATAGTAAAAGAAGACCAACCTTTGCAGAGAACATTACCTTTATGATGAGCTATCAATTTGGCTATATGTATGGGCGTTACTTTATGTGGAATTTTGTAGGAAGACAAAATGATATTCAAGGAAATTTAGATGTATTTAATGGAAATTGGATTAGCGGAATTAATTTTATTGATGAAGCAAGACTAGGTTCTCAAAAAGAATTACCAAGTCAAGTACTAGAAAACAAAGGAAGAAACACTTATTATTTTTTACCCTTAATTTTAGGACTTATCGGATTATTTTATCAAGTAAAATGGGATAAACAAAACTTCTTTACACTTTTTATATTTTTTGCATTTACAGGTTTTGCCATCATTTTTTACACAAATCCCAAACCTTTTGAACCCAGAGAAAGAGATTATGCTATTGTAGGTAGTTTTTACATTTTTGCCATCTGGATTGGCTTTGGAGTACTTGCACTTTACGAGTATTTAAAGAAGTTTGCAAATAAGAAAACCATTGCAATTGCTGTTACAATTGTATCCCTAATTGGCGTTCCTGCTTTAATGGCCTCAGAAAACTGGGATGATCATGACAGATCTAATAGATACACAACCCATTTAAATGCACAAGCCTATTTAGAAAGTTGCGACCAAAATGCCATTATGTTTACAATTGGTGACAATGACACCTTTCCGCTTTGGTACATGCAAGAAGTAGAAGGCATTAGAACAGATATAAAATTAGTAAACACCTCTTTATTTGCTACAGATTGGTACATCGATCAAATGAAAAGAGCAACCTATGATGCTCCTGCTATTCCATCGCAACTAAAACATGACCAATATAAATATGGTACACTAGACGTTGCTTATTCTATGGATCATCCTCGCTTTAAAGACTCTGTAATGACCATCAAAAACTTTATGCGCTGGATTGCTTCTGATAGTGATGCAACTTATGTAGAAACAGAAAATGGTAGCAGAGAAAAGTTTTATCCAACAAATAGAATTAGAATTCCTGTAAACAAAGAACAAGTATTAAAAAACGGAATTGTAGCTCAAAAAGATGCTGATAAAATTGTACCCTACATAGACATTACTATTGATGATAGAGCTCTTTTTAAGAATCGTATTTTAATGTTAGACATTCTTGCTAATAACAACTGGGAAAGACCTATTTACTTTACCGGAGGCGCAAATGCAGATGAAGAATATCTTTGGCTAAAAGACTATCTTCAACTAGACGGATTGTCATACAAATTAGTACCTATTAAAACACCAATGGCCAACAAGAGTTTGTTTGATATGGGACGAATTGATGCCGAAAAAATGTATGCAAATACTTTAAAATGGAACTGGAGAAACATTAACGACGGTAAAATTTATCTAGATGAACAAACCAAAAGAAATGCAATTTCTATGCGAAATTCTTTACTTCGTTTATCTGAAGCGTTTGAAAAAGAAGGAGACTCTGCCAAAGCTCTAGAAATTTTAGACCTTTCTTTAGATAAAATGCCTATTAAAGATTTTGACCATTATAGCCTCTCTTTAGGGTATCCTGAATCTTATTACCGTTTAAAAGATACTAAAAAAGCAAGAAAAACTTTAAGCACATTAAGTAACTTATTTAAAGAAAAATTAATTTGGTTAAGTACATTTTCTACAAACGACACCAATCTTATTTTCGATGAAATTGACACAACGTTATACATGTATAGAAATTTAATTACACAAGCAGAAGAAAATGAAGTTGATAAAGAATACTTAGATGCCTTACAAGAAGAGTTTATAAATATTGTAAAGTTATTTAACCATCTAATGCCCGAGGAATAATAACGGTTTTAAATGAAAACATACTTTGCAAAAATGCCACGCATACTAATGAGAATATTCTCTGGTTATACGTGGCATTTTCATACCGTAAAAGAAAAAGAAATTTTTTTAACTTTTGATGATGGCCCTACCCCAGAAATCACCCCTTTTGTACTTGCTCAATTAAAACAACACCAGGCGAAAGCTACTTTTTTTTGCATTGGTAAAAACATTGAAAAACACCCTGAAATTTATAATACAATTATTGCAGAAGGGCACTCTATTGGCAACCATACTCAAAATCACTTAAAAGGTTGGAAAAGCGATAACACTATATATATTGATGATTTTTTAGCCTGCGAAAAAACAATTACTCAGTTCAACAAATCAAAAATCAAACAGAAAATTTTTAGACCTCCTTACGGAAAAATTAAAAAATCGCAAGCAAAAGAGATCATAAAAAAAGGATATAAAATTATAATGTGGGATGTTCTATCTGGTGATTTCGACACAAAACTATCAAAAGAAAAATGTTTGCAAAACGTACTTCAAAATACACAAAAAGGAAGCATTATTGTTTTTCACGATAGTGTAAAAGCTGCAGAAAGAATGCAATATGCGCTGCCAAAAGTTTTAAATACCTTTAGTAAAAAAGGGTTTAGTTTTAAATCTATTTAACAACTTACATTTTTAAATAAAAATCTTTTGTTAAGTTGATATAATCTTCTGTGTATTGATGTCTATCAGTCTCAATTATTAAAGAAGATGTTTCAATTGCTGCTTTAACAAAAGAAAACGACAGCAAACTTCTTTTTATTTCAGAAGACTCATTTCCCTGCACTCTACAAACTTTTTGCAAGTAAAGATTATTGGTTTTTGCGATAGTTAAAAAGTTAGCTTCTTCTTTAAAAGGGATAATTGTAAAAAAATGTCCGTTTGAAGATAAAATTTTAGAAACACCTTCTAATAATTCTTCAAACTGTAAAGAAGAAGTAAATCGAGCTTTATTTCTAGAGGCACTCTCAGTTTCAAACGAGTCTGTATAAAAAGGCGGATTCGAAACTATAAGATCGTAGGTTTCTTCTTCTTCCGATATTTCAGTTGCAAATTCTTGAAAAGAAGCATTGTAACAATACAAACGGTCTCCCCAATCAGAATTTTCGAAATTGCTAACAGTTTGCTCGTAAGCATCTTCATCTAGCTCAACCGCATCAATTGTCATTGCATCAGATCGTTGCGCAAGCATTAAAGAAATTACACCTGTGCCAGCACCAATATCTAAAATAGTATCTGGGTAATTTTCTAAAGAACACCAAGCGCCTAGCAAAACACCATCAGTACCTACTTTCATTGCAGTTTTATCTTGATTTACTGTAAATTCTTTAAATTTAAAAGGTGTAGACATTGTATTTTTTATGAAACAAAAAATTCTGTGATTACACAGAATTTAAAATTTTTATTTTATTAAAATAAATCCCTCTTTGACAAAGTCAAAAAGTTTTCTTTTGCAGAAAGGAAGGGATTCGAACCCTCGATACCGTTGCCAGTATACTACCTTTCCAGGGTAGCTCTTTCGACCACTCAGACACCTTTCTAAATATTTTTAATCCCAAACTTAATTCAGAATCATAAAAACTAAATTCAAGAGTTTCTGAACTTATTTTATATTTAATTAAATATAAAGTGCAATCAACCCTTCAGGCGTCTCTACCTCTATTTGTTTGGTTTTTCGATTCACTTTTTTGATAAAATCATCTACCATCGGAATCAATATTTCTGTCCCGTTTCTATCAATCTCAAAAAGTGGTTGCGCGGCTTTGTCGTTTATATGAACAATTGTACCAACTTCTCCAAAATTAGCATCTACAACAGTAAAACCAATTACCTCGTGATAATAAAATTTATCATCGGTTAATTTTGGTAACATGGTGGTTGGTAAATACACCCCACATTTTAAAATTGATTCTGCCTCTTCTTCAGAATACACGTCTTCAAACTGCACTCGTAACTGATTGCCTTTGTGTAAAGAACTTTTATCAATAAAAAATGGAACCAAGTTTGTGCCAAATTCGACATAAACTGATTCCATTTCCGTGTACAACTCAGGTTCATCGGTATCTAATTTGATAACAACTTCCCCTTTAAAACTATACTTTGTTACAATTCTGCCTAAATAAAAACAATCTTCTTTACGCATTATCGTACAAATTTATAATTTATTCAGCTGCTTTTTCTTGAGCTTCATCAATTGTTTCAGGAGCTGCTTCTTCTGCCGCTGCTTCTTCTGCAACTGGCTCTGCTACTTCTTCTACAACTGGTTTTGCTGCTTCAATTCTTGCTTCGTTAACCGCTTTTTCTGCTGCCAATGCTGCTGCTTTCGCATCAGATTGTGCTTTAGATAAACCAGCTTCTTTATCAGAAATCTTTGCTGCTTTCTCTTCTAACCAAGCTGCAAATTTAGCATCTGCTTGTTCTTGGGTTAAAGCGCCTTTTCTTACACCACCAGCTAAATGATTCTTTAACATCGCACCTTTGTAAGATAAAATGTTTTTAGCAGTATCAGTTGGTTGCGCACCATTTTGTAACCATTCTACAGCTTTATCAACATTTAAATCGATAATTGCAGGGTTAACATTCGGGTTGTAAGTACCTATTTTTTCTAAGTATTTACCATCTCTTTTTGCACGAGCATCAGCGGCAACTATCCAATAGAATGGTTTCCCTTTTTTACCGTGTCTTTGTAGTCTAATTTTTACAGACATAATTTGTTAATTTTTTAAGGTTCTCGACCTTGGTTATTAAAAATCTTACCATCTCGTAGTAAGTGGGCGCAAAAATACAAAACCTTTTTGATACTAAAGAACTAATTTTCAATAATTTTTAGGGCGTTTTTACAGGCTTTCACTACTCGCTTCCCGATTAAAAAATCGGCAGAGCTCAAACACACCGTTCAATCCTTAACGCGAGTACCGTTAGTAAAAATAAAATAAGGAATAACCAACTCGATAATCGCATTAAATATCAAAACACCTATCACTTCGATTGTATTTAGAAAAGGAGATAGAGAAAAACTAGATATTAGAGTCTAGAAACAAGACTAAAACAAAACTAACTTTATGAGATTTCTCCTATCGTCGAAATGACAAAAATGATAGGAAATGAGAACACTTTACCCTTATTTTTAAACAAAACACCTGTCACTTCGATTACAAAGAGAAGTCGCATAACAGTGATAAAGAAATCGTGAGCTGCCTAATGTGATTTCTCCTATCGTCGAAATGACAATACTGAGTAGAAACATCAAAAAAGAGAATAGAGAAAACTGTGTACATTTTGTTGATAAATGAACCCAAAAACACCCCAATTCTTCATTACAAATTTCTATTTTTACACATCGTTTAAATAACTAAACGCTTCAACAATTTCTTGCAACAATGTACTTAATTTTCGATACTGAAACTACCGGTTTACCTAAAAGCTGGAACGCTCCTATTACAGACACAGACAACTGGCCTAGGTGTATTCAAATAGCTTGGCAATTGCACGATGCAATGGGAAACGTTGTAGAACATAACGATTTTTTAATACAACCAGACGGTTTTAATATTCCTTATGATGCAGAAAGAATTCATGGTATTTCTACAGAATTAGCAGAAGAACAAGGAATTGCATTAAACAAAGGATTGGCTTTATTTAACGAAGCCTTGCAAAAAACCAAATTTATTGTTGGTCAAAATGTAGGTTTTGACATTAATATCATGGGCTGTGAATTCCACCGATTAGGGGTAGAAAACAACTTAACCTCTCTTCCGCTCTTAGATACTTGTACCGAAAAAACGGCCTTAATGTGTCAGATTCCTGGAGGTCGTGGTGGTAAATTTAAACTACCAACCTTAACCGAATTACACAATCATTTATTTGGTGTTGGTTTTGGGGAAGCACACAATGCAACTGCAGATGTTGAGGCAACCACCCGTTGTTTTTTAGAATTAATTCGTTTAAGAGAATTTACCAAAGAGCAACTAGATGTAGATGCTGAGTATTTTAAAAATTTCTCTGAAGCCAATCCGAAGCCAATTCAGGTAATCGGGCTAAAACACATCAACCTAAAAAAAGAAAGTGAGAAAATTCGCAAACGTTTAGAGAAACTAAAAGACGTTGCAGAAACCAAATCTACTTCTGAAGGTTTGGCAGAATTAGAAGATGTACAGTTTGCGCATTTACACAATCACACTCAGTTTTCTGTACTGCAATCTACCATGCAAATTGCCAATATTGTAAATGCTGCGGCTAAAGACAATATGCCTGCAATTGCAATGACAGATACTGCAAATATGATGGCTTCTTTTCATTTTGTTAGTGCTATTTTAAATCACAATAAAAACGCAGAAAACCCTATAAAACCAATAATTGGGTGCGAATTTAATGTCTGTGAAGATCATAAAAACAAGTCTCAAAAAGACAATGGATATCAGATTGTTTTATTAGCAAAAAATAAAAAAGGGTATCACAATTTAGCAAAAATGTCTTCCATTGCATTTGTTGATGGTTTTTACTACGTTCCTAGAATTGACAGAGAAATTATCAAAAAATACAAAGAAGATATTATTGTTTTAACTGGTAATTTATATGGCGAAGTGCCTAGTAAAATTTTAAATCTTGGAGAAAAACAAGCTGAAGAAGCTTTACTTTGGTGGAAAGAGGAATTTAAAGACGATTTGTATATCGAATTGATGCGCCACAATCAACAAGATGAAAACATTGTAAATGAAACACTTCTAAAATTTTCTAAATCGCACAACGTTAAAATTGTTGCAACCAATAATACCTTTTATTTAGAAAAAAAAGATGCAAACGCACACGATATTTTATTATGTGTAAAAGATGGCGAAAAACAAGCTACTCCAAAAGGAAAAGGCCGCGGTTATAGATACGGATTGCCAAACGAGGAATATTATTTTAAGTCTACCGCAGAAATGAAATCGCTTTTTGCAGATCTGCCAGAAGCCATTATCAATATTCAAGAAATTGTAGATAAAATTGAAATTTTTACCCTCGCAAGAGATGTGTTATTACCTGCTTTTGATATTCCTGAAGAATTTGTTTCCGAAGAAGATAAAACAGATGGTGGTAAACGTGGTGAGAATAAATTTTTACGCCATTTAACTTATGTAGGTGCTAAAAAAAGATACGGAGAAATTACACCGTCTATTGAAGAACGATTAGATTTTGAGCTCTCTGTTATCGAAAAAACAGGTTATCCTGGATATTTTTTAATTGTTGAAGATTTTATTCGCGAAGCCAGAAATATGGATGTTGCTGTAGGACCAGGTCGTGGTTCTGCCGCCGGTTCTGTTGTGGCTTATTGTTTATGGATTACCAATATAGATCCTATAAAATACGATTTACTTTTTGAGCGTTTCTTAAATCCGGAACGTGTATCGATGCCCGATATTGATATAGATTTTGATGATGAAGGGCGAAGTAGAGTTATGGATTATGTAATTGACAAATACGGTGCAAACCAAGTGGCTCAAATTATTACATATGGTACCATGGCAGCAAAATCTTCTATTAGAGATACTGCTAGAGTATTAGATTTACCGCTTTTTGAAGCTGATAGAATTGCCAAACTAATTCCAGGAATCAAACTAAAAAATATTTTTGGTGATGATGAAAAAAGTAAGGGAAAAGTTGCTGGTTTAAGAGCAGAAGAAAAACAATTGGTAGAAGAATTGGTGCATATGTCTTTTGGAAACGATTTGGTTTCCGAAACCATTAATAAAGCTACTATTTTAGAGGGCTCTGTTCGTAATACAGGAATTCACGCCTGTGGTGTAATTATTACTCCGGGTGATATTACCAACTATGTTCCGGTTGCCTTGGCAAAAGATTCGGACATGTATGTAACTCAGTTTGACAACTCTGTGGTGGAATCTGCCGGATTGTTAAAAATGGATTTCTTAGGATTAAAAACACTTACTTTAATTAAGGATACAGTTAAAATTGTAAAGGCAAAACACAATGTAGATTTAGATCCTGAGAGTTTTCCGTTAGATGATGTAAAAACCTACGAACTTTTCCAAAGAGGAGAAACGGTTGGTATTTTTCAGTATGAATCTCCGGGAATGCAAAAACACATGCGCTCTTTAAAACCTACTGTTTTTGCAGATTTAATTGCCATGAATGCTTTGTACAGACCTGGCCCAATGGAATATATTCCGAGTTTTATCAACAGAAAACACGGTACCGAAGACATTGAGTATGATTTACCTGCCATGGAAGAGTATTTGGCAGAAACATACGGAATTACAGTTTACCAAGAGCAAGTAATGCTTTTATCTCAAAAACTTGCAGATTTTACCAAAGGTGAAGCCGATGTTTTACGTAAAGCAATGGGTAAAAAACAAATTGCGGTTTTAGATAAAATGAAACCAAAATTTGTTGAACAAGCTGCTGCAAACGGACATGATGCTGATAAATTAGAGAAAATCTGGAAAGATTGGGAAGCCTTTGCAAGTTATGCCTTTAACAAAAGTCACTCTACTTGTTACGCTTGGATTGCCTATCAAACAGCCTATTTAAAGGCGCATTATCCGGCAGAATATATGGCTTCTGTGTTGTCTAACAACATGAATGACATTAAAGCAGTTTCCTTTTTTATGGAAGAATGTAAGCGTATGGGCTTGGCTGTTTTAGGACCAGATTTAAATGAATCTTTCTTAAAGTTTTCTGTAAATAATGAAGGTGCTGTTCGTTTTGGGATGGCAGCAGTAAAAGGTGTTGGTGCATCTGCAGTAAGAGCCATCATTAAAGAACGTGAAGAAAACGGAAATTATTCGTCTATTTTTGATTTGGCAAAACGTGTAGATTTGCGTGCTGCCAACAAGAAATCTTTTGATAGCCTAATAAAAGCAGGTGCTTTTGACTCTTTTACAGATACGCACAGAGCACAATATTTTGCAACAGATGAAAAAGGATTGACCTTTTTAGAACGTGCCATGAAGTTTGGAAGTAAGTTTCAAGAAAACGAAAATTCTGCACAAGTATCGATGTTTGGGGAGGCCTCTACGGTTCAATTTCCTGAACCTGATATTCCTGAATGTGAAACTTGGGGCACAATGGAATTGTTATCACAAGAAAAAGAAGTCATTGGTATTTACATTTCTGCACATCCGCTAGATGATTTTAAAAACGAATTAAAATTCTGTAATGCTTCTGTAAAACATTTTAAAGGTGATTTAGAAAAATTTGTAAATGTAAATTTAGCATTTGCTGCCATTGTTACAGATGTACAACACAGAGTGTCTAAAGCAGGAAAAGGCTGGGCAATGTTTACGGTAGAAGATTATGGTGATAGTCATGAATTTAGAATTTTTGGCGAAGATTATCTAAAAATGAAACATTTTTTAGTACCTAATTCGTTTCTGTTTTTACGCGCAACAATTCAACCAGGTTGGATGAATAAAAATACAGGAGTTGTAGGAGAACCTCGATTAAAATTTACAGAGATGAAACTTTTACATGATATTATGGACGAGTTGTGTAAAAAAGTGACTATCCAAATTCCGTTAGAAGAAATTACAGCAAACACTATTTTAAATTTAGAGACCATTCTTAAAAACAAACCAGGCAAACAAAGTTTACATTTTACAGTTTGGGACGAAAAAGAAAAAATAGAGGTTAGTTTACCTAGCAGAAATACTAAGATTCATATTTCTAATGAATTATTGGCAACTTTAAAAGAGCAACAAATTAATTTTAAACTCAATTAAAAAAATTAATTACCTAAAAATATTGTCGAAAATAGATTTATGTTTACTTTTGTTTAATATTTTAAACAAAACATGAAACAAAATAAAAACGGTACTTGGACAAGCTGGAACGAGAATGTAATTTATAACTACAAATCTCTTTACACGATAACTTCAGAAAGTGAACTACAAGAGGTTATTAAAAACGCAAAAGAAGTGCGCCTTTTTGGAAGTAAACAATCCTCTGCAGACATCGCCTCTGGTACCACAACTCTTATCGATATTAAAAGTTACAACAAAATTCTAGCTTTTAATGATGAGCAACATACCGTAACTGTTCAATCTGGTGTAATTTTAAAAGATTTATTAGAAGCTATTGAAGCAAAAGGATGGTGTATACCGTGTTTGCCAGACATTAATACCATTACCGTTGGTGGAGCGTTAGCTACAGGTACTCATGGTACAAGTGGTAAATTATTATCTGAATACATGTCTAAATGCAGACTTGTTATGGCAGATGGTTCTATAAAAGAAATCACAGAAAAAGACGACTTAATGAACGCTGTTCGTGTTTCTTTAGGTGTTTTAGGAATGATGTCTGAAATTACTTTTACCTGTCAGCCAATTTATACATTGCACGTAAAAGAAAGACCAGAAAGCGATACAGAATGGTTGCCTAAAATTAAGGAGCGTTTAATAAAACACGATTTTTTAAGAATTTTATGGTTACCCCACACCGATAAAGGGTATGTAATTACAGGAGATAAAATTAATCCTGATACAGATATCGAAGAAAATATGGGCCCTGCCTTTTTGAAACATAGAAGAACAGCTTCGAAAATTTTATACAAATACACTCATATTTTTCCTTGGTTAACAGCCATTGCTAATAAAATTTTATACAAAGGTTTTTTTAGTTCAAGTAAAGAACACAAAGGCACTTTATACCAAGCGACTGTTACAAAATCTAGAGGTTCTACTCTAGAGTTAGCAGAATGGACAATAGGTTTGGATAAATTTGTAACTGTTTTTGAAGAGTTAAAAACAGAAATAAATAAATGGAGTAACAAATCATTTATACACATTCCTATGGATGTTCGTTTTATTCAAAAAGATAGCTCATGGCTAAGTTACGCTTATAATGAAGACACTGTTACTATGGGTTGTGTTTCTAGAAACGCAGCTACCGCAGATACCTATGAAGCCTTTAAAAGTATTGAAAAAATATTTTTAAAACATGGCGGAAAACCTCACTGGGGCAAACGTTTTGCTGCCAAAGACGAGGCTCTTTCTAAGGTATATAGTAAATGGGAAGATTTTAAATTATTAAGAAACAACTTAGACCCTAATAATAAGTTTTTAAACCCTTATTTAGCAAAAATATTTAATGAAAAACAATCTAAGAAAGTTGCCTAAAGGATTTTTATTCGATTTTGATGGCGTTGTTGTAAACAGTTTCGAAAGCCACCACTCTGCTTGGAGTAGTGCTTTCGAAGCTCTTTTCAATCAAAAAATTGCTCCTTTCCCAAAAAGTCATGCAGGTAAATCTCCCATGTTGATTGCAGAATATTATTGTAGTGTTATTGGTAAAGAAGCACAAACAGCAGAATTATTCTATCTAAAAGACAAACATCTAGACCTTTATTTTAAAACCCCAATACTATTGCCCGGTGTTAAGGAATTTACGCGTTTTTTATCAAAAGAAAACATCCCTTATGGCATTGCTAGTAACGCTACAAAACAATTTCTTAAAAATAGTATTCATCATTTAAAATTAGATTTTACAACTGTTTTTGGTGTAGAAGATTACATCAAACCAAAACCAGCACCAGAGGCCTATATTACATTAGCAAAAGCTTTGGGTTTTACAAGTAAAGACTTTAAAGACATTTGGGTTTTTGAGGATAGTTTAACTGGTACAAAAGCAGCAAAAGCAGCAGGTATGATTCCGATTGGAATTACCACACAATACAATGCAGCAGAATTACAAAATAGCGGAAGTGCCTTGGTTTTTCCAACACTATTAGAAGCGTATCAATACCTTACAGAAGACTAATTTATTTTAAATCTTTTAGTAGTAACTGAATAGATTTTCTACCGTTCCATTCATTTTCATCTAAAGAATATACAATATCAAAATCATTTTTCACTAAAGTTAATTTGTCCCCCAAATTAAAACCAATAGCGTTAAAGGTGTTTTTATTATCCCCTTGAAAAACATTTAATTTAAGATGATTTTTATCTGCACCAACTTGTTTACCATACCCATTATCTCTAACACAGGTAGTTTTAAAAGTTGGTTTCATATTCATAGGACCAAATGGCGCCATTTGCGCAATAATTCTAAAAAATTTAGGGGTAATTTCTGATAAATCAATTTCTGAATCAATAAAAACCTCTTCTGTTAATAATTTTTTATCGATTGTTTTGGCAACTACTTCTTCAAATTTAGCTTTAAATTTATCATAGTTTTCTGGCAACATTGTTAACCCTGCAGCATATTTATGACCACCAAACTGCTCTACATATTCGCTACAGGCTTCTAAAGCATTATACACATCAAAACCTTTTACAGATCTTGCAGAGGCGGCTAACTTAGTACCACTTTTTGTAAAAACAAGTGTTGGTCTGTAATATTTTTCTATCAATCTAGAGGCAACAATACCAATCACCCCTTTGTGCCAATCTTCTTGATAAACTACCGAAGAAAAACGTTCTTCTTCATCATTATCAATAATTTGTATTAAAGCTTCATTGGTTATTTTTTTATCTAAATCTTTTCTGTCTGCATTAAAAATCTCTATAGAAGCGGCAAAATCTAAAGCTGTTTCAAAATCCATTTCAGTTAATAGTTCAACAGCATAATTACCATGTTTCATTCTACCTGCAGCATTTATTCTTGGTGCTACTATAAAAACAACATCTGTTATTGTTAATACTGTTTTTTTAGTTTGATTAATTATTGCTTTAATACCATTTCTGGGCGCATCATTTATAACCTGTAAGCCAAAATAAGCCAATACCCTATTTTCTCCGTTCATTGGCACAATATCTGCAGCGATGGCAGTAGCAACCAAATCTAAATAAGGCAAAAAATGAGCAATGGATTGGTTTCTAGAAACCCCCAATGCCTGAATTAATTTAAACCCAACACCACAACCACATAATTCATCAAAAGGATAATTACAATCTACTCTTTTAGCATTTAAAACAGCAACTGCTTTAGGTAATGTTTCTCCTGGCTTATGATGATCGCAAATAATAAAATCTATATTTTTTTGAGAAGCATACGCTACTTTATCTATGGCTTTTATGCCACAATCTAAGGCAATAATTAACGAAAAATCATTGTCATGTGCATAATCGATACCCATATAAGAAATACCGTAACCTTCTGCATACCTATCTGGTATATAAGTAGATACTTGTGTATGAATTGTCTTTAAATAAGATGACACTAGAGAAACTGCAGTAGTGCCATCTACATCATAATCTCCATAAATTAAAATATTTTCTTTATTGGCAATTGCTTTTTCAATTCTTTCAACAGCCAAGTCCATATCTTTCATCAAAAAAGGATTGTGAATGGACTCTAAACTTGGTCTAAAATAATTTTTAGCAGCTTCGAAAGTGTCTATTTTTCGTTGGCAAAGTATTTTTGCTATCGCAGTGTCTACCTGAAGTTCTTTTGCTAATTGCTGTACTTTATTAGTATCTATATCTTCTTGAAAAGTCCATCTCATAGCAATTAAAATCGTTTTAATTAAAGCGTATTATGTAAAAATATTTCAGTTTTAACAGTTGCAAATTGACGAAACATTTCCATCACTCCACAATATTTGGTAACAGATAAGTTTACTGCTTTTTGTATTTTTTCTGGCTGTAAGTCGTCTGCTGTAAAGTGATAATCTACTTTTACTTCATTATAAAACTTAGGGTGTTCTTCTGTTAATTCTGCGGTAACAATAATTTTAAAATCTGCTACTTCTGCACGCATTTTCTTTAAAAGTGCTACTACATCTAACCCAGAACAGCCTGCTAAAGAAGATAACATTAATGCTTTGGGCGCAAAACCAACCAAACTACCATTATCATCTGCATTATTAAACATTGTTAACTTGTGTTCACTTGGGTTATTAGATTCAAATTCGTTATTTTTTACCCATGTTGTTGTTACTAAGTTTGATGCCATATAGAATCTTTTTTTGTAGATTTTTAAAAATTGTTATCGTATTTCGTACTTTTATACAAAAGTATGAAAACACGTTGAAGATACTACTTAAAATATGTAAAACTGTGCCCTCAAAAAAATGTTTATTTTTTTCATTAATATTATTGATCTCTAGTTTTGTGCAATCACAAACCAATAATCCTCCCTCTATTTCAGCTATTGGATAATCACTTTTTAAACAAGTACTGCATCAGAAGCTTGGAACGGAATATACCAAGGCAAATTACTACCTGCAAACACCTATTGGTTTCAAGTAATTATTAACGATGTTAATGGAAGTATAATTAACAAAAACGGAAGTTTTAGTTTGGTCCGCTAACCATTTTCTTCAATTTTATTTATTGTAAAGTTAAAAAATAGATATCTTTATAACCAACAATATACATAAAACTATGCCATTAGTAACACCTTTAGAAGCCACTCATGATTTAGAAACTAAGAAGTTAGCCGAATTTTTTAATGAAACACTGGGTTTTTGTCCCAATTCTGTTTTAACAATGCAACACAGGCCCGAAATATCGAAAGCATTTATCAACTTAAACAAAGCAGTTATGGCAAACCAAGGCCGAGTAACTTCTGCATTAAAGAGAATGATTGCTTGGGTTTCTAGTAATGCAACGGGTTGTAGATATTGCCAAGCACACGCAATTAGAGCTGCAGAACGTTATGGCGCAGAACAAGAAAAGTTAGATAATATTTGGAATTACAAAACACATTCAGCTTTTTCTGATGCCGAAAGAGCTGCTTTAAATTTTTCGCTAGCAGCATCTATGGTGCCTAATGCAGTAAATTTAGAAATAAAAGAAGCTCTTTACAAGTATTGGAATGAAGGTGAAATTGTAGAAATGTTAGGCGTAATTTCTCTCTTTGGATATTTAAATAGATGGAACGATTCTATGGGAACTACATTAGAAGAAGACGCTATTGATAGTGGTAACCAGTATTTAGGAAAACATGGTTTTAATGTTGGCAAACACAATGGCTCTAAATACTAATACAAACTAGTAAAGCTTGCTTTTTAAATATCACTTCTCTTTAACATTTATTTAAGAAAACCTCTTTTTAGTTTTCTTAAATTCGGAAACTCTTAATTTATAAATAATAATGATGATAAAAAACTTACTCTCTAAATTAGTTTTAGTTCTTTTTGTACTAGGTTTTTCTTCTGAAGTTGATGCTCAATTTTGGAAAAAAAAGAAAAAAGAACCGGTAAAATCTACCCAAAAACCAAAAGAAAAGCCAGAAAAAGGCGCTTTAAAACCTTACAGTAAAGTGGTTACAAAAGACCACAAAACAGACCAAGGACTTTTTAAAGTACATGTAAAAAATGATGAATACCTTTTCGAAATACCAGACTCTCTATTAAAAAGAGAAATGTTAATGGTTACTAGAATTGCTAAAACAGCCAATGGCATAGGCTTTGGCGGTGGAAAAACAAACACACAAGTACTTCGTTGGGAAAAGAAAAACAAACAAATTCTTTTAAGAATAGTTTCTCATGATATTGTTGCAGATACTATTTTACCTGTACACGAAGCAGTGGTAAACTCTAACTTAGAACCTATCTTATTTTCTTTTCCTATTAAAGCGATTAGTAAAGACTCTACAGCAACTGTAATAGATGCAACGTCTTTATTTGCTACAGACATTAAACCATTAGGTTTCCCTGGTTATTACAGAAAAAGATACGCTGTAACCAGAATGGACAAAGACCGCTCTTACATTGATAGAGTAAGCAGCTACCCAAAAAACATAGAAGTAAGACATGTAAAAACCTACTTTGCAAGCAAAGCACCTTCAAACAGCGCTCTAGGCTCTATTACACTAGAAATGAGTAATTCAATGATTTTATTACCTAAAGTACCTATGAAACGTAGGTATTTTGATGAACGTGTTGGATGGTTTGCTCGCGGACAAACTGATTATGGTTTAGAGGCTCAAAAAAGTAAAACTGTTACTTATTTAGATAGATATCGTTTAGAAGTTAAAGACGAAGACATCGAAAAGTTTAAACGAGGAGAATTGGTAGAACCTAAAAAACAAATTGTTTATTATGTAGATAGAGCAACACCAGAAGAATGGGTGCCATACATTATACAAGGTGTAAATGACTGGCAAGTTGCTTTTGAAGCTGCCGGATTTAAAAATGCAATTGTTGCTAAAAGAGCACCTACTAAAGAGGAAGATCCAGAATATAGCCCAGAAGATATTAGATATTCTGTAATTAGATATTTAGCATCGCCAATACCTAATGCAAACGGCCCTCACGTGAGTGACCCGCGTTCTGGTGAAATATTAGAATCAGATATTAACTGGTATCACAATGTAATGTCTTTATTGCACAATTGGTTTTTCATTCAAACGGCAGCGATCAATCCAGAGGCAAGAGGCAACAATTTTAAGACAGAAACCATGGGCGAATTAATTAAATTTGTTTCCTCTCATGAATTAGGTCATACTTTAGGATTACCCCATAACATGGGTAGCTCTACTGCTTACCCAGTAGATTCTTTACGTTCTGCTACTTTTACTAAAAAATATGGTACAGCGCCTTCTATTATGGATTACGCTCGTTTTAACTACATAGCACAACCAGAAGATAAAGGTGTTGCCTTAATGCCAAATATTGGTGTGTATGATAAATATGCCATTTCTTGGGGATACAGACCTATATTAGATACTGATGCCAAAGACGAAAAACCAATCTTAGATTCTTGGATTTTGAAACATGAGGGAGACTTAATGTATCGCTTTGGACACCAACAAGCTGGTGGCGTAGTAGACCCAAGTTCTCAAACAGAAGATTTAGGTGATGATGCTATGAAAGCTTCTTACTATGGAATTAAAAATTTGAAAAGAATTTTACCTCGATTGGAAGAATGGACTGCTGAAAAAGGAGAGAATTACGATGATTTATCTACTATGTACGGGCAAGTATTAAGTCAGTTTAACAGATACATGGGACATGTAACCGCAAATATTGGTGGTGTGTATGAATTTTATAAAACAACAGACCAAGAAGGTGCAGTTTACACTCATGTAAATAAAGCCAAGCAAAAGGAGGCTTTACAATTTGTTATTGCAGAGTTGTTTAAAACACCTACTTGGATGTTAGATAAAAATATCTTTAGCAAAACAGAGTTTTCTGGTTCTGTAGAAAGAGTAAGAGGCTTACAAGCAAGAACAGTAAACAATATTTTAGATGCTGGTAGAATGGCTCGTATGATTGAAAACGAAACCATTAATGGTTCTAAATCATATTCTTTAGTAAGTATGATGAATGATTTACGCCGTGGTATTTGGTCTGAAATTTATGCAGGTAAATCTTTAGACACCTACAGACGTAACCTACAAAGAGCATACCTAGACCGATTAGATTACTTGTTAAACACAGCAAAAGATCAAAGAGGCGCAAACAGTGGCTACTTCAAACAATCAGGTATTACGTTAAATCAATCAGATATTAAATCTGTTGTAAGAGGCGAACTTAAACGCTTACAAAAAGATGTAAAAGCAGCATCTAACAGAGGAAATACTTTAACGCGTTACCACTTAAAGGATGTTGTAGATAGAATAGATACAATTTTAGATCCTAAGTAATTAAAATAGAGCTTATATTAAAGCCCCTTGCTATTTTTAAAATAGCAAGGGGCTTTCTTTACATACAAACTTATAAAAAGTATACTATATTTACAGAATATTATTTTTTATGAATCCCACTTTACTATCTTCTCCTTTACAAGGTTTTACAGATTATAAATTTAGAAATGCTTTTCATCATTTTTTTGGTGGTATAGACACTTTTTACTCGCCATACATTAGATTGAATGGTAAGATGGTAATAAAAAACTCTTACCAAAAAGACCTTTTAATAGAAAACAATACTACTTTAGAAGTAATACCGCAAATAATAACTAATGATGTAGATGAATTTCTGTTTGTTGCAAAATACATAAGAGAATTAGGATACAAAGAATTAAACTGGAATCTTGGTTGCCCCTACCCAATGGTTACAAAACGCGGAATGGGCTCTGGATTAATTAATGATTTTGAAAAAATAGACAACATTCTAAATCGGGTACATAATGAATCTGATGTTTTAGTATCTATGAAAATGAGGATGGGCTATGAAAAAGCAGATGAAATTTTATCTGTATTGCCTGTTTTAGACAAATATCCTCTTAAAAACATTGCAATTCATGCTAGAATTGGAAAACAATTGTACAAAGGCGGAACCGATTTAGAAGCTTTTCAAAAATGTTTAGACAATAGCAAACATACAATGTATTACAACGGAGACATTACCTCTGTAACGGCTTTTAAAAAGTTACAAGATCGGTTTCCCAAAATAGATCACTGGATGATAGGACGCGGTCTTATTGCAGATCCTTTTTTACCAAGCATGATTAAAAACAATACCACCGACTACCCTAAAAATAGATTTGCTATTTTTAATGATTTTCACGATCGCATTTACCAAGAATATGATGCCGCTCTCTCTGGCCCAACACCCATAAAAATGAAAATGCTTGGTTTTTGGGAGTATTTTTCTAAAAGTTTTGCAAACCCACAAAAGACCTACAAAAAGATTAAAAAAGCTCAAAACCCAAAAAACTACTCTATTGCAGTAAAAGAAATTTTTAAGGAAGCACAAAACTAGTAGCTACTTAATCTTTTTATTTTGATGAAGATTCTGCATTAAACTCATTTAATACGGTTACAATTGCAGCATCTATTTTTTCTTTATCGATGTTGTAAGTCGGATTTAAACCTTTCTTATCAGGAAAATTCTCGATAGTTACTGTGGTTGAAGGGAAAGCAAAATCAACCCCTAAATTTTTGGCTAACTTAACAATGGCAATGTGCAATCTGTGTTTAGAGGATTGTTCTGTACCCCAAGCCAAACTTTTAAAATAGACATTTACCATTACTAATAAAGCAGAATCACCAAAGCCTGTAAACTCTACATTATAAGAATCAGACCTTGTTTCTGGATGTGCAATAATAATCTCTCTAACACCTGTTACAAAAGCTTCTATTAACTCTGGTGGTGTATCATAACGCAAGCCTAAATTTGTATTGTAACGTCTAAATAAACGCAAACCTTTATTATTTATAACAATCTCAGACAACCTACTATTTGGTATTTGATATACAGAAGTATCTGCTGCTCTAACCGTAGTAGACCTAAAACCAACTTTTTCTACGGTTCCAGAAAATTCAGATGCTTCTATCCAATCTTCTATATGAAAAGGCTTGTCTAAAAAAATCATAATGGTACCTATTAGATTCTTTACCGTGTCTTGAGACGCTAATGCAAAGGCCAAACCACCAATAGTAGCTCCTGCTAATAAGGTAGTTGTATCTACACCAAATAAAACCAATAATCTAAAAATACCAACCACTATTACTAAACCTTTAAACAGGCTGTTTAAAATAGGCACTAATTGATCGTCTAACCGACCATGCGTTCTTTCTGTAAAATCTGAATAAATTTGCATGATAACTTGCACTAATTTCAGAAAAACATAAATCCAAAAAACAGTTTTAGCAATGTTTAAAATTAAAAACACCCATGTATTGATTCCCAAACTAAATTGAAGTGATGGAAATATTTTGATGAAAAATGCAACCACAATTAATAAACTAATTGGGTGCGCTAACTTTTTTAACACCTTATTTACCTCTAAATTAGAATGTTTAGTTAATAACATCTGTATTTTTTTTAGCACAAAAAAGGCAACTCGCTTGCTAATAAAAAACAAAAAACCTGCAAAGACAAATAGCAATAATAAACCTAGCAATTGCCAAAATTCAAAGCCTCCAACTTTTTGATGACCAAACACAGGTATAATTTGCTGTAATTTTTGAATGTACCAAGGAAAAACCTCTTTGTACAATGCCTCTAAACTAGCTATTGTTTCTGCAGAATAATACCAGTTATCTTCTATTTTTTCTACATAAATAGAAGGCATTCTTTGCGGAAAAAGCACGTATTTAAAACTTGATGAATACCCAACACTATCTTTATAATTTGCAGTTTTAGGTATTTTATTTAAATCTACAAAGAGACCTCTACCATCTAAAATTCTTTTTATTTTAATGGCTTTTTCAATTGCCTTACTTTCTGATAACCCAAAAATGGTTTTGGCAGCATTTTTAGCATTGTAAGTTTCTTTTTGCAAGAAATATAAATGGGTATAAATAGTAGCTTGTGGTGTGCTTAAATCAACTTTAGTAGAATCTTGAGCAATTATAAAAGAAGGTAACAACAGTAGGCACCAAAAGAAATTTTTCATCTATTTATATTCTAATTATTTAACAAAGAACAAATTTAACTCTTTTCAATTAAAAGTTTGCCAAACAAATACAATTGTTAATTACCTGTTAAAGAAAACTAACTTGTTAAACCTTTTAAAAATAAACAAGTCAAAGAAGTATATCTAAAAAATTAAAACAAATAAATTATGAAAAAATTAGTAAGTATTTTAAGTTTAGTATTGGCAATAACATTTGGTGTTCAAGCACAAGAAAAGAAAGATGGTAAGCGTGTAAAATTATCTGAAGAGCAACAAACCAATTTAGCCATAAAAAAAATGACATTGGCTTTAGATTTATCTGAAAAACAACAAGCAGAAATTAAGCCTATTTTAATGGCAAAAGCAGCTGAAAGAAAAAGTATGATGGAGCAAAGAAAAGCTGACAGAGAAGCTAAAAAAAGACCAACAGACTCTGAGGTTTATAAGAAAAGAATGAGTCATTTAGACAATCAAATTGCTATGAAAAAGAAAATGAAGAGTATTTTGAATAAAGAGCAATTTGAAAAGTTTGAAAAAATGCAAAAACGCAGAAATTTAAAAGAAATGCATCAGAAAAAAAATAAGAAGAAAGGAAAAGGAGATAAAAGAGGTGCTGAACACAGAGAAAACAATTAGTAATCTTTTTTTAACTCAAACACAAATCCCAGTTTATTAATTAATAAGCTGGGGTTTTATTCTTTAACCCAACTTGAATATTCTACATAATTATCTGCAATTCTATTAATTTCTCCAGATATTAATGCTTCTGAAATATCTTTTACTTTTTTGGCAGGCACACCAGCATATATAGAACCACTTTTAACAATTGTATTTTTTGTAACTACCGCACCAGCAGCAATAATTGAATTTGATTCTACAATACAATCGTCCATTACAATAGCCCCCATACCCACTAAAACATTGTCTTTTATAGTACAACCATGCACAATGGCATTGTGTCCAATAGAAACATTATTACCAATTGTAGTAGCCGATTTTTTATAAGTAGCATGCACTACAGCACCATCTTGTATGTTTACCTTATTACCGATTTTTATGGCGTGTACATCTCCGCGAATTACTGCATTATACCAGACACTACACTGTTTACCTATTACAACATCACCAATAATTGTGGCATTTTCTGCAATAAAACAATCTGCTGATATAATTGGATGTTTGCCATTTACTGGCTTAATTATTTTCATGTTATTTTGTATGAATAAATATTAAAAAACTAAGATTCCATAGATAGTAAAACCATTCTTAACTCCATAAAAGTAAAAGATGTATCTACTTTTTCTTTTAACTCTGTTAGATTCTTATACTCAGTTTCTTCAATAGCTTTTACAATTTTTTTATACCTCTTAAGTTCTATCAACTCTAAAACATCAACATCGCCAGAAAGAATAAAACTAGCCAAATGACTTTCTATGGTACCAGTTGTTAAACTGCGTTCTTTGGCAATTTCTTTGATAGATAACCCCGATTTAAATAATTCTAAAGAAATTTGCTTGGTTGGTTTTTTGCTTTCTTTTTTCTGATTTTTTAAAGCATCAATTCCGTTTTCTTTACAATACGTTTCTATGGTTTCTAAAATCTCTGTTCCATATTTAGAAACTCTTGTTTTTCCCATACCTGCAATTTTAAGCAACTCTTTTTCGTTTCTCGGAAGCCCATCACAGATGGCATATAAAGTATCTTGGGTAAAAATTTGAAAATGTGGAATGCCAAGAGACTTCGAAATATCATCTCTTAACTCTCGTAATCTTAATGCTAAAATAGGATCTCTTTTAGAAGGTACTATTTTCTTTTTGGTAATTACAGTGTTTTGCAATACTGCTTTTGCTCTTATATTAAGATAGTTTTGGGTTTTAAACCCATCTGCCATTTTTTGTAAGGCAAATAATTTTTCTAAAACCTTTTCTTGTAAGGCATCAAATTGTTTAGAAAAATCTGCTTTTACAGTTTTATTATCCGAAGAAAAAGCTAGCGTATTTAATGGCTTTAGAATATTAGTTTTTGTTTGATTTACAAAATAATGAATTGCCTTTGCAAACCTTTCCTGAATTTGAGAATCGTTTTCTGGCAATATCGAATTGCTTTCTGCAATTGCTAATAATTGTTGTTTAAAACCATTAGATACTTTCATTAATGAAACTACACCATCATCTTTTATGGTTTGCAAATGATTGATAACATCACCTTTAATACTCGTTTTATTTTTATAAAAAATGTCTATCAATCTACTAATCGGATATAAGAACGCTTGGTAATTAAACAACTCTTCGATTAAATTTAACTGAAATTGCTTTTCAGAATTGTTTAAAATAGTTTCATCTGGATGATTTTCTTCTACACTTTCATTAAAAACACTTACGGTTCTATCATTAATAATTGCGTTGCTGGTAATTTTTGTTTTTAACACCAACCCATCTAAAGAAGTACATCTACTTAATGCTACATAGGTTTGGCCATGCGCAAATGACGCTTCTGCATCAATAATAGCTTTCTCAAAAGTTAAACCCTGACTTTTATGAATGGTAATTGCCCAGGCTAAACGCAACGGAATTTGAGTAAAAGCACCTATCAATTCTTCTTTAATGGCCTTTGTTTCTTCGTTAATTGAATAATTAATATTAGACCATGTTTCTTTTTCTGTAACAATCTCTTCTGTATCATTCGGACATTTAACTGTCACAGAATCTTTAGAAATTGAGGTAATAATCCCTATTTTTCCATTAAAATATCTTTTTTCTTGAGAAGAGTCATTTTTAATAAACATTACTTGTGCTCCTAATTTTAACTCTAAATTTTCGTCATTAGGAAAAGAATTTTCACTAAACTTTCCAGAAATTTCAGCCTTAAAAAAAGCACTTTTATTCGTTAGTTTATTTAATTCAGAATTGTTAATTAAATTCGCTCTATTATTGTGCGTTGTTAAGGTAATAAACCCCTCGTCTGAGGTTGGAGAAAAAGATGGATTGTAATTTCTATTTAATATTTCTGCAGATTCGTTTGATAAAGTATCGGTTCTAACTTCATTTAAAATCTTAATAAAATCCTCATTTTTTTGCCTGTAAATATGTTTCAATTCAATAGAAACTACATTTGCTTCTTGGTAGGCTTTAGCACTAAAAAAATAAACAGTATTGTAATGATTTTGCAATAAACTCCATTCATTAGGTTTAACAACCGGAGCTAACTGTTGCAAATCTCCAATCATTAAAATTTGAGCACCTCCAAAAACTTTATCTCTATTTTTATAACGCCTCATTACTTGGTCTATTCCGTCTAAAAGATCGGCTCTTACCATAGAAATCTCATCGATCACAACTAAATCTAACGATTTTATAATATCAATCTTAGTTTTAGAAAACCGACGTTGTTGGTTATTTGGTGGCTGATTGGGTAAAATAGGCCCAAATGGCATTTGAAAAAAAGAGTGAATAGTAACCCCTTTTGCATTAATTGCTGCTACACCAGTAGGTGCTACAATCACCATTCTTTTTAAAGAATCTTTTTTAATTTTATGTAAAAAAGTAGTTTTTCCTGTACCCGCTTTTCCTGTAATAAAAAGATTTCTATCTGTTTTATCTATAAACTGTAAAGCAAGTTCTAATTCAGGATTTTTTGACATTTTCACTTTTTAATGCAAGGTAATCAATCTGTAATTATTACATAAAAAATCCCAAGCAAAATGCTTAGGATTTTCAATATTTATAAGCCCAAATTTTGGGTTACATTTCTAAGGCTTTTGTTGGGTTGTTATCCATTAACAACTCTACCGGATTTTCTAACGCTTCTTTAACAGCAACTAAAAAACCAACAGACTCACGTCCGTCTACAATTCTATGATCGTAAGATAAAGCCACATACATAATTGGTTGTATTTCTACTTTACCGTTAACTGCCATTGGTCTATTAACTATATTATGCATCCCTAAAATACCACTCTGAGGAGGGTTTAAAATAGGTGTCGATAACATAGAACCAAAAACACCACCGTTGGTAATTGTAAAAGTACCACCCGTCATTTCATCAATAGTAATTTGCCCGTCTCTAGCTCTTATCGCTAAACGTTTTACTTCACTTTCTACCCCTCTAAAAGATAGGTTTTCTGCGTTTCTAATAACAGGTACCATTAGTCCTTTTGGCCCAGATACTGCGATTGATATATCTTGAAAATCGTTCTTTATTTGAAAATCTCCATCGATCATCGAGTTTACATCTGGGTATAATTTTAATGCTCTAACTACTGCTAAAGTAAAGAAAGACATAAAACCTAAACCTACTCCGTGTTTTGCTTTAAAAGCTTCTTTAAACTGACTTCTTAAATCGAAAATCGGCTGCATATTAACTTCGTTAAAAGTAGTTAACATAGCAGTTTCACTTTTTACAGCAACCAAACGCTCTGCTACTTTTCTACGCAACATAGACATTTTTTTACGCTCTGTATTTCTAGATCCGTTAGCTGGCTGGCTTCCCATAGATGGCACTGCTTTTACAGCATCTTCTTTAGTAATTCTTCCATCTTTACCGGTACCTACAATACCCGTAGTTTCCATTCCTTTTTCTGCTAAAACTTTCTTAGCAGCAGGAGAAGCAGTACCTGTAGCATAGGTAGTTGTTGGTTGTGCAGGTGCTGGTTTTGGTGCAGTAGGCTCTGCAACAGGTGCAGCAGCTTCTTTACTAGTCGCATCGCCAGCAGGCTTTGCAGCACTTGTATCAATTAAACAAACCACTTCGCCAACAGCAACAGCATCACCTTCTTCTGCTTTAAGCGTAATAATTCCGCTTTCTTCAGCAGGCAATTCTAAGGTTGCTTTGTCTGAATCTACCTCGGCAATCGGCTGATCTTTTTCTACATAATCACCATCTTCAACTAACCAAGTTGCAATTTCTACTTCTGTAATCGATTCTCCCGGAGAAGGAACTTTCATTTCTAAAATCATCAGTTCTTATTTTTCTTTCGTTAAATATTACTTTAACAACTAATTTATTACTTTTTTATGTTTGGGCGTTTTAACAGGCTTTCCACGATATCTTTTTGCAATAAAAGCAAAAAGGATGTTGTTTCAATCCTTAACGCAAATTACTCATTATCAAAAACACTATCAATTACGGCTCTATGACGTTTTTTAAATCTAGTACTAGAACCAGCAGCAGGCACTGCATAATATTTACGAGATCTTACATTAAGTTTTACCAACTCGAAACGTTGCAACATATAGCTCCAAGCACCCATGTTTTTAGGTTCTTCTTGTGCCCAAATATACTCTTCAACGTCTGTATATCTATCAATAACCGCTTGTATTTTTTCTTCGTGTAAAGGAAACAATTGCTCTATTCTAACCAAGGCAATATCGTTTCTATCTAAAAGCTCTCTTTCTTCTAATAAATCATAATAAAATTTACCCATACAGAAAACTAATTTCTTTACACCTTTTGGGTTAATCGTATCGTCTATTACTTCTTGAAACGTTCCTGTTGCTAATTCTTCAATAGAATTTACTGCTTTTGGATGACGCAACAAACTTTTTGGTGTAAAAACAATCAATGGTTTTCTATACTTTCTTATCATCTGTCTACGTAACAAATGGTAAAAGTTAGCGGGAGTTGTACAATTGGCAACCGTCATATTATCGGTAGCACACAATTGTAAATAACGTTCTATTCTTGCAGATGAATGCTCAGAACCTTGTCCTTCATAACCATGAGGTAATAAAACCACAATACCATTTTGTAGCTTCCATTTATCTTCGGCAGCAGATATGTACTGATCAAACATAATTTGAGCACCGTTAGAAAAATCGCCAAATTGCGCTTCCCAAACAGTTAATGTATTTGGGTTTGCCATCGCATACCCATAATCAAAACCTAAAACACCGTATTCAGACAACAACGAGTTGTAAATTATCATTTCTCCTTTGTTGTTAGGGTTTGTGTTTAATAAGTTAATTCTTTCTTCGGTTACCTCATCTCTTAAAATAGCATGTCTGTGAGAAAAAGTACCTCTTTCTACATCTTGTCCAGAAATACGAACATTATACCCTTCTTCCATTAAAGAACCGTAGGCTAAATTTTCTGCCATACCCCAATCTAATTGGTTGGTTTCAAAAGCCATTTTTGCTCTTCCGCTTAAAATTCGTTCTGCTTTACGAACAAATTTTACATTTGCGGGCACTGTAGATACTACTTTTGCAATATTCTTTAACTTTTCAACATCGTATTTTGTATCATCATTTAACAACATCGTGTCTAGTTGTTGACGCTCAAAACCTTCCCAGGTAGACTCCATAAACTCTCTTACCTTCGACGTTGTTACTTTTTTAGCTTCTTCAAACTCAACTTCAAGCATTTGCTTAAATTCTGTTGTAATAGTTGTTAAGTAACTTTTATCAATAGTACCTTCTGCAATTAATTTTGCAGCATAAATATCTTTCGGGTTTTGATGTTTTGAAATTGCTTTGTAAAGTTTTGGTTGTGTAAAACGTGGCTCATCACCTTCGTTATGACCGTACTTTCTATATCCCAATAAATCGATAAAAATATCGGTTTTAAACTTCATTCTAAATTCTAAAGCCATCTCCATTGCATGACATACAGCTTCTGTATCATCTGCGTTAACGTGCAAAACTGGCGATAATGTTACCTTGGCAACATCGGTACAATAGGTACTTGAACGAGCATCTAAATAATTGGTGGTAAAACCTATTTGATTATTTACCACAATATGAATTGTACCTCCTGTTTTGTAGCCATTCAATTTTGCCATCTGAACAATTTCATAAGCAATACCTTGGCCTGCTATGGCAGCATCTCCATGAATTATAATTGGTAAAATTTTACTAGAATCTCCGTTGTATTTTCTATCAATCTTAGCTCTTGTAATTCCTTCTGCAACCGCTGCAACAGTTTCTAAATGAGATGGATTTGGCACTAAATTCATTTTTATTTCATTGCCATCTCTAAAGGTTTTGCTTAATGTTAACCCTAAGTGATACTTAACGTCTCCATCGATGTTTTCATCTTCAAAATCTTTTCCTTCAAACTCACTAAAAAGCTCTCTTACAGGCTTCTTAAATATATTAACTAGTGTGTTTAAACGACCTCTATGCGCCATTCCTAAAACACATTCTTTAACACCAAATTTTTCTGCAGCATCTCTTAAAGCTACACTAATACCAGGTATTAAAGCCTCTCCACCTTCTAAAGAAAAACGTTTTTGTCCTACATATTTTGTTTGCAAAAAGCTTTCGAAAGTAACCGCTTGGTTTAATTTAGAAAGTATATACTTTTTTGCATCGGTAGAATAATTTGGATGATTGTCATTTGCGTTAATGCGTGTATGCCACCATTTTAATTTATCAGGGTTTCTCATGTACATGTATTCTACCCCAATAGAATCGCAATAAATAGTTTGTAAATGAGTAATAATTGTGGCAAGTGTAGCTTTCCCTAGGTTTAAAACTTCCCCTGCAGAAAACTCAACATCTAAATCTTCTTTAGACAACCCAAAATTCTCTATATCTAAACTTGGTTTGTATTGTCTTCTTTCTCTAACCGGATTTGTTCTTGTAAATAAATGACCACGAGTTTTGTAACCATTGATTAAATCTACCACTAGAAATTCTTTTCTAACTTCTTGAGGAATCTCTACAGAAACCTCTTCATCTTTTAAAGAATAATTTTCATTGGCCAAATCATACCCCTGAAAAAAGCTTCTCCAACTTGGTTCAACGGCATCCGGATTCACCAAATACTTATCATATAAATCAGCTATAAAGCCTGTGTGTGCTGCGTTTAAAAACGAAAATTTATCCATATTATAGTTTCTGCTTTTTTGGTAAGCTATACTAAAGAACAAAAATACAAATTTAGAAATGAAAGCGAAATTGTTTTCTGAAATAAAAAAATAAAAAAAATAAAAAAAACATTTGCCTATATTCTAAAAAGATATATATTTGCACTCGCTAATCACAAATGCGTGATGCAAACTCCTCTTTAGCTCAGTTGGTTAGAGCATCTGACTGTTAATCAGAGGGTCCAAGGTTCGAGTCCTTGAAGAGGAGCAAAAAAGTCTTATCATTCTTGATAAGACTTTTTTTATGTCTGAAATCCAGATATTTAAAACCAAAAAAAAGTCGGTAAATAAATTTTACCGACTTTCATTTTTCAAGAACTAAAGCTTTATTGCATTACCCTAAAAATGGGTATTTATAATCAGAAGGTGATACTAATGTTTCTTTAATTAGTCTTACCGAAGTCCAACGTAACAAGTTTTGTGCAGAACCTGCCTTATCATTTGTCCCCGATGCTCTAGCACCACCAAAAGGCTGCTGACCAACTACCGCACCCGAAGGCTTGTCATTAATATAAAAGTTACCTGCAGCATTTTCTAATGCTTTAGACGCCGCCTCTACAATATATCTATCTGTAGAAAAAATAGCGCCAGTTAAACCATATTCCGAAGTTTCATCAACTAACTTTAAAGAAGCTTCCCAAGCAGCATCTTCATACACATAAACCGTCATAACAGGGCCAAATAATTCTGTATGCATTGTAGCATACTTTGGCGATGTTGTAACAATTACAGTTGGCTCTATAAAATAACCTACAGATTTATCATGGTTTCCGCCAATAATAATCTCTGCATCTTTATCTGCTTTTGCAGCATCGATATAACTTGCTATTTTATCAAAAGAACCCTCATGAATAACTGCATTTACAAAGTTTGAAGTATCTTCTGGAGACCCCATTTTTAACTCGCTTGTTTGCGCTATTAGGTGTTTTTTAACTTCTGGCCATAAAGATGCCGGAATGTATGAACGAGAAGCGGCAGAACATTTTTGACCTTGATACTCAAAGGCTCCTCTTGTCATTGCCGTAGCAACCTGTAACGGATTTGATGAGTTATGAACCCAAATAAAATCTTTTCCACCAGTTTCTCCTACAATTCTTGGATATGTCTTATAAGTATGAATATTATTCCCTATTTGCTTCCACAATTCTTTAAAAACATGCGTAGATCCTGTAAAGTGCAATCCAGAAAAATCTGGAGACGCCAAGACAGTATCAGAAATCATTACTGGATCTCCGTAAACAACATTAATAACACCATCTGGCAAACCTGCTTCTTTAAAAAGATCTACAATTACCTGTGCAGAATATGCTTGATGATCAGAAGGTTTCCAAACCACAACATTACCCATTAAAGCGGCAGATGCTGGTAAATTTGCTGCAATAGATGTAAAGTTAAAAGGAGAAATTGCATACACAAAACCCTCTAAAGGTCTATACTCAACACGGTTCCAAACACCTGGTGAAGAGGCTGGCTGATCTTTAAAAATATCCGTCATGTACTCTACATTAAATCGGAAAAAATCTATCATTTCACAAGCAGCATCAATCTCTGCCTGAAATACATTTTTAGATTGCGCAATCATTGTTGCCGCATTCATTCTTGCTCTATATGGCCCTGCTAACAACTCTGCTGCTTTTAAGAAAATTGAAGCACGCTCCATCCAGCTAACATTAGACCACGCCTCTCTTGCTGCCAACGCAGAAGAAATAGCAGCACCTACATGACTTTTATCTGCGGTATGGTATTGCCCAACAACATGCTTATGATCATGTGGTGGTGTAATATTTTTTGTATTTCCGGTTCTTACCTCTTCTCCATTAATATGCATTGGCACATCAATATTGCTATTAAACATTGCCTTATAAGTAGCTATTAATGTCTCTTTTTCTGGTGATCCTGGTGCATAACTTTTTACAGGTTCGTTCACTGCTTTTGGAACATTAAAAAATCCTCTTGCCATATTGTCTGTTTTTAAATTTTATCAACTAATTTTTTGAGCCTCAAAGTTACAATTTTTGTTTCAATAATTTTAATTGACTTGAAACCTCTTTTATTAAAGAAAATTAAAAGAAATTATTATAAATTGCGCTTATTCATAATTATTAAGAGAATTTATGTGCACCGTTAGCTATTTACCTTTGGGAGAAAATAATTTCATTTTAACCTCTAACAGAGATGAAACTCCCCTAAGAAATACAATACCACCCAAAACATATACAGAAGAAAATACCGAACTTACCTACCCTAAAGATGCCTTGGCAGGAGGAACATGGATTGGCCTAAGTAATAAAAAAAGACTTGTTTGCTTGTTAAACGGCGGATTTAAAATTCATACAAAAAAAGCTACCTATAAAACAAGTAGAGGCATTATTGTAAAAAAAATACTAACTCAAGACAACGCTGTTTCATTCATAGAAAAGTTCAATTTTACCGAAATAGAGCCTTTTACCCTTATTTTAATTGACTGGCAAAACAATTTAAAAACCTATGAATTGGTTTGGGATGGCACTACAAAACACTTTAAACAGCTACCTCAAAAACCTATTATCTGGTCTTCTTCTACATTGTATACCGAAGAAATGAAAGCGTTAAGAAATGATTGGTTTATAAATTGGGCAAAAGAAAAAACTTCTTTTTTACAGGAAGATATTTTAGAATTTCATCAAAATGAAAATTTGGGAGACAAAGGAACATCACCTAAAATGAAAAGAGAACTTGTAGAGACCGTTAGCACCACTTCATTTATGAAAAAAAATAACACAATCGATTTTACATATTTAGATTTTATTGACAACTCTAAAACAATGCAAAAGAGACAGTTGTTAGAATAATAATTCCGATAACGGATAACAAAAGATACGTATAATTTAAGAGGATAAATTTTACAAATGTCTTAAAATATTGTTGCTCGTAGAATTTTTTCATAGCTAGAAATAAATACCCTAAAAACAGCAGTGTAAACACCCATAATTTTGGCTGAAAAGTGGCTATTTCTAAAATAAAATAAACAGACAATAACATAAAGAAAACAGTCTGCACATGAAATACAAACACTAAATGATGTACATAATTATATTTTCTTCGGATATAAAAAAGCTTTAAAAACAAGGTAAATAAAGGCAGAAACAAAAACAACGCTACAGAGCCATAAGACAACAACTGTGTTATAAACTCTTCTTGACTTTCTTTATTATCAAAAAATGAATTCAGCATTTTTGCTCTTGTAAACATAAATCTGTTTACAAAAGTTTTTTCTTTACCAATACTATCTAAAGCAGCATCAATAGGCATATTCGGATGTTTCTTCTGATACCTTATAAAAGAATTTATAGGAAAACCCATAAACTGCACATCACTTAATTTACTAATTTCTATAGAATCTCTGGCAACATCTTTAAATATATCATCTACAAATTGTGTTCTTTTTAAAGAATCTACAGACACCTCTGCACTTTGAATCTCTTGGTCAATTTCATCTCTAAGAGAATCTAATTCATCATTATCGATTACAATATTAAACACCCCTGAAGCAGCTGACTCTGATACTGAAACTCCATTTGTAAGCTTTTGAAACTTGTCTATATTTTTAGAAAGACTTAAAATTAAAAAGAATAGAATAGATACCGTTAAATAGAATCGAAACGGATTGGAGTAGCGAGCCCTTTTACCAGAAACATAATCTTTAGAAACCTTACCAGGCTTTATTAAAAGCGGTAAAATTGTAGTCCAAAATTTAGCATCCCAAGAAAAAAAACTGCCAAATATTTCTTTGATAAAATTAAGAAAATTAATGCGATCTCCTTTGTTTGCTTGTCCGCAATCTGGACAAAATTTTTCATCTCCAAAAAAAGGATGTCCACAATTTAAACATGCGTCATCTCTAACAATTATCTTATTTTCTTGATCTGCTAGTTTAATAAGTACGGTGTTATTAACTGAAAATTAGGAATTACTACTTTAAATTGCTCGAAAGTGTCTAGATTAATCATGGTATAAAAACCTTTCATTGCACCAATATTTGACGCTAAAAAACACCCAGAAGTATACGTATAACTGTCGTTTGGCGCTAAAACTGGTGTTTGACCCACAACCCCTTCTCCGCTAACAATTTCTGTAGCACTAAGAGAATCATATATCTGCCAAAAACGGTCTGTAAGTTTTACTGTATCTGATGAATTGTTTTCTATAGTAATTGCATAACTATACACATAAAAAGGTGTCTTATCTTTAAAACTAACTCCTTTGTTATTGGTTACTACCGAAATCTTTATGCCTTTTGTAATTTGATATATCATCTATCGTAAATGTACTTTTTTTAAAAACAATAAACAAGTTTTACAAAAAAGTAAAAACAAACTACCTGTTTTGATCAAAATAACCAACACCAACCGCTATTACACGATCATAAAAGCTACCAAAAGGCTTGTAATACGCAATAACTGTGTACTCGTTTTCAGTTTCAAAATAAGAACCCAAAATTTCGTTACTATCTACAACGTTATTTGCATCTAAAGTAGCATATGTATAATTATAAAAACCTTGTTTTAACAATATAGCTGCCTCATACGACTTTGTTACACTATTGTATGTCATTTTATTTTCTTCGGATATCGAAAAATCATTAAAAGCACCATAGACATAAACCTCTTTACCCTCAAAAGAATCATCAGTATTTAAAGTAAAATGCATCATAGCATAATCTGCCTCTGTATTAGAATCATTAGCCTCTAATGTTCTTATTAAAAATTGCCCATTAATATCTGGACTATATTTATAGGTCTGAAAAGGATTGTATGTGTGAGGATATATATAATGATGAAAAACATCATGCTTTTCAATTTTAACGATATTTAAACTGGTATTTCTTACAAATTTGCTGTCAAAATTTAAATATTCGTTACCTCCTTTAAAGTTTGTTTTATTAGCGTAAGTATAAAGCAATTGATTACTTTTAAAGAAAGTAGGCTGTAAATTTGTTATTTGTTCGTTCCAATTATTATTTTTTAAGAGCACAACATTAATTTCTTGACTTGGATTGTTGATGGAAATATTTGGATGATTCAACGAAAAGGAAATTGTTTGCTCTGTATTTAAAGTCTTCGTATTTCTACTTCTAACTACAGAAACCCCAACAATAGCAGCCGTTTCATACAAAACAAATCGTCTTGTAAAAACAACTTCATCATAGGCATCTAAAACAGAAAGAAGGTAGTTACCACTTTTGGTTATAATGGTGTTTATATTCGGAATTTGAACTGCATAATGCGTGTAATTCTGAAAAGTATTAAAAGAATTGGTAACATCTATTATTGTATTCTGATCAAAACCATCAATATACTGGCTAGAAAGCATTCTACTTGGCTGCCAATCATGCGTCATGTGCTTTATTTTGTATTGATAATCTTTACTATCTGCCTCTAAATCATCAAAAGAAAGCTCTAAAACAGTTCCTAAAGGCACGATTGCAGTATAATTGTTTTCATTCGAAGACCTTAATTGAATCGACTTAATGTTTTGCGAGAAAACATTAAATTTTAAAAGTAGAAAAATAGATAATAAATATAATGATCTCATAAGACAAACATAACCATTCGATTACAAAACAACACATTTATAACGAAAATTGTAAGGCGAAATTACGCAAATAAAATTTATTTATAATCATTATAAATAAGAATATTTAACAAATATAAAAGCAGAAATACATCTTAAATAAATGGCAAAATCATTAAATTTGCATGATTTTTATTAAGATAACTAACAATTCCAATTTACTATGTCAAAAGACATTCGTATTAAAAAAGGCTTAGATATTAAGCTTGTTGGCAGTGCAGAAAAAACAACTACTTCTATTTCTTTAAGTAGTTTTTATGCAATTAAGCCAGAAGATTTTCATGGAATTACACCTAAACTAATCGCAAAAGAAGGTACCGAAGTAAAAGCAGGTGAAGCACTTTTTTATTCTAAAAGTGATGAGCGTATTTTATTTCCTAGTCCTGTTTCCGGTAAAGTAGAAAGTATAATTCGTGGAGAAAGAAGAAAGGTATTAGCAATTAAAATTGCGGCAGATACAGATCAAAAACACCAAGATTTTGACGCTAAAGATGCAGCTACAATGTCTGCAGAAGAGGTAAGAAATCATTTATTAGCTTCTGGTTGTTGGCCATTTGTAAAACAACGTCCTTATGATGTAGTTGCAAATCCAAATCAAGCACCAAAAGCAATATTTGTGTCGGCTTATGCAAGCGCACCTTTAGCAGCAGATTTAGACTATACTTTAAATGGTAAAGAAGCAGAATTACAAGCAGCAATTACTGCTGTTAGTAAATTAACAGAAGGCAAAGTTCATGTTTCTGTTGGTAAAAATGCAAATTCACCTTTGGCAAGTTTAAAAGACGCAGAAATTCATAAAGTTTCTGGACCACATCCTTCAGGAAATGTTGGAACTCAAATAGCAAAAATAGATCCTATTAATAAAGGAGAAGTAGTTTGGGTAATTACACCTCAAGATTTGGTTGTTATTGGCGAGCTATTGCTAACAGGAAAGTTAAACATTACAAGAACGGTTGCTTTAACCGGCTCTAAGTTTAGCAAGCCACACTATGTAACTGCAATTGCTGGAGCTCAAATTTCTGATATTGCTACAGGCAACTTAGAAAACGACAATACAAGAGTAATTAGCGGAAACGTTTTATCTGGTAAAGAAGTTAAAGAAGATGGCTTTATCGGTTACTACGACAATCAAATTACTGCAATACCAGAAGGAGATGACTACGAATTCTTTGGATGGAACAAGCCAATTTTTAATAAAATTTCTACATCAAGAGCATTGACATTTTCTTGGTTAAATTCTAAAAAGAAATACGACTTAAATACCAATACAAATGGAGAACACAGAGCATTTGTAGTTACAGGTTCTTACGAAAAAGTATTTCCTTTAGATGTATACCCAATGCAATTATTAAAAGCTTGTATGTATAAAGATTTAGATGAAATGGAAGCTTTAGGAGCGTACGAAGTTGCTCCGGAAGATTTTGCACTAACAGAATTTATTTGTGTATCTAAACAACCACATCAAAAGATAATACGTGAAGGTTTAGATTTAATGAGAGAAGAATTAGGATAAGATTATGGGCTTAAAACAAAATTTACATAATTTAAAAGAGAAGTATAAAGGAACAAAAATGGCACCTGCGTTTAACGCAATCCATACCTTTTTATATTTACCAAATGAAGTGACTCACGGAGGAACTCATATAAAAGCAGCAGACGATTTAAAGCGTACAATGAATATTGTAATCATGTCTTTACTTCCAATATTGCTTTTCGGAATGTTTAATGCAGGTTATCAACATTATGCAGCTATAGATGCAGCAAAAGGGATTACAAAAGAATTTACAGTTTTAGGTTCTTTTTTAACCATGGATAATTTCTGGATTGGAATAGTAAAAGTTTTACCATTGGTAATTGTTTCTTATGGAGTTGGACTTATTGTTGAATTTATTTTCGCAGTAATTAAAGGCCACGAAGTAGAAGAAGGTTACTTAGTAACTGGTATGTTAGTGCCATTAATTGTGCCAATAGACACTCCTTTATGGATGTTGGCTGTTGCAGTAGTATTTGGTGTTGTTATTGGTAAAGAAGTATTTGGTGGTACAGGAATGAACATCTTAAACCCAGCATTAACAATTAGAGCATTTTTATTCTTTGCATATCCTACTTGGATGTCTGGAGATAAAGTTTGGGTTCACGATGCTGTGAATAGAGTTGGAACTGCAGATGCAATTTCTGGAGAAACAATACTAGGTAGTTACGCGCAAAATTTGACACCAAAATATGATTTATGGGATGCTTTCTTCGGATTTATTCCTGGTTCTGTAGGTGAAACATCTGCATTTTTAATCTTATTAGGCGCTGCATTTTTAATTTTTACAAAAATTGGAAGCTGGAGAATAATTGTTTCTACATTTATCGGAGCAGCAGTAATGGGAATCATTTTTAATGCAATTGCAGCCAACGGAATTATTACAGAAACTAGTAAGTTTTACGGATTAATGTCTGCTAATTGGTACGAACATTTAATTATTGGTGGTTTGGCATTTGGTGCTGTATTTATGGCAACAGATCCTGTAACAGCATCACAAACAAATAAAGGAAAATGGATTTACGGTTTCTTAATTGGTTTTATTTCAATTATGATTCGTGTATTTAACCCAGCATATCCAGAAGGCGTATTTTTAGCAATTTTGTTAATGAATGTATTTGCGCCAACAATAGACCATTATGTGGTTCAAGGAAACGTAAAAAGAAGATTAAAACGTACTAAAGTTAAAACTGCCTAATTATGAGTAAGAGAACAGATAGTAATGGATATACAATGATTTTCGCCATCGTAATGGTGTTAATCGTGGGTTCTTTGTTAGCCTTTCTTTCATCGTATCTAAAAGATAGGATTACAGAAAACAAAAGAATAGAAAAACAACAGAACATTTTATACGCAATGGGTGTTAACGAAAATGATGAATCGAGTGCTACATTTGTTTCGGCAAATGTTGCAGGTGCAGAATTTTCAAAATACATTAAAAAGCAATTGGTTATTGAAGGTGATAACACCACAGAAGATAACAATGCCTATTTAATTGATGTTAAAAAAGAACAAGCAAAAGCAAAAGATGGCGCTGTTAGAAGATTGCCATTATTTGTAGGCGAAAAAGAAGGCAAAACATTTTATGTAGCACCAATAAGAGGTAAAGGTCTTTGGGATGCTATTTGGGGTTATGTTGCTATGGATGCTGATATGATTGTTCAAGGTGCTTATTTTGATCATAAAGGAGAAACACCAGGTTTAGGTGCAAACATTAAACAACGTTATTTTATGGACGACTTTATTGGTGAGCATCTTTTAACCGAAACCGGAGAATTTAAAGGAATTACTGTAAAAAAAGGAAACAACGATGCAGTAAATGAAGATAAAACTGATTATGAAGTAGATGCAATTGCAGGAGCTACCATTACAGGTGATGGTGTATCTGCAATGATAAAGAAAGATTTAGCATTGTATTTGCCTTATTTTAAATCATTAAAAAAATAATTTATGGGACTTTTATCAAAAAAAGACGCAAAATTAATTACAGATCCATTATTAGACAATAACCCAATTACCATTCAGGTATTAGGTATTTGTTCTGCTTTGGCAATTACTGCAGAGTTAGAAGCATCAATAGTAATGTCTGTTTCTGTAATGTTTGTATTAGGTTTAGGGAACGTAGTTATCTCATTAATGAGAAATATTATTCCTTCAAAAATTAGAATTATTGTACAATTAATCGTTGTAGCAACATTGGTAATTATTGTAGATTTAGTGTTAAAAGCTTTTGCTTATGAGCTTAGTAAAACACTTTCTGTATTTGTTGGATTAATTATTACAAACTGTATTATTATGGGACGTTTTGAGGCCTTTGCTTTAGGAAACGGGCCATGGAGATCTTTCTTAGACGGAATAGGAAATTCAGTTGGTTATGGTTTGATTTTAATTGCAGTTGGTTTTTTTAGAGAATTGTTAGGTTCTGGTACTTTATTAGGAATTAAAGTTTTAGGAGACCCAATAGAAAAAACCGGATTATATGCAATAGGATATGAAAATAACGGTTTTATGTTATTATCTCCAATGGCACTTATTGTAGTGGGTATTATTATCTGGATACAGCGTACTAAGAATAAATCTTTAATAGAAGAAAATTAAAATTAGTTGTTAGTTTTTAGTTGTTGGTTTTTAAGACCAGTAACCAAAAACCAACAACCAACAACTAAAAAAATGGAACATATAGAATTATTTTTCAAATCGATATTTATAGACAACATGGTTTTTGCTACGTTCTTAGGAATGTGTTCTTACCTTGCAGTCTCTAAAAAAGTATCTACAGCAGTAGGTTTAGGAGCAGCCGTAATTTTTGTACTTGCAGTAACTGTGCCTTTAAACTGGTTGTTAGATCAATATATTTTACAAGAAGGCGCGTTGTCTTGGTTAGGTGAAGAGTATGCCGCTTACGATTTAAGTTTCTTATCTTTTATCATGTTTATTGCAACCATTGCAACCATGGTACAATTGGTAGAGATTATTGTTGAAAAATTTTCACCATCGTTATACAATTCATTAGGTATCTTTTTACCATTAATTGCTGTAAACTGTGCAATATTAGGAGGAAGTTTATTTATGCAATCTCGTGAAATTCCTACTTTAGGATTATCATTAACTTATGGTATTGGGTCTGGAATAGGATGGTTTTTAGCCATTTTAGCTATTGCAGCAATCCGTGAAAAAATTAGATATTCTAGCGTACCACCTGCATTAAGAGGTTTAGGTATTACGTTTATTATAACAGGATTAATGGCGATTGGTTTTATGAGTTTTGGTGGAATGTTAACTGGTGGAGATGAAGAGAAGAAAGAAACTCCGAAAGTAGAAGCAAAAATCGAAAAAGAAGAACTTAAGAAAGAAGAAGCTAAAGAAATTGTAGCCGATAATTTAAATACAAACAAGCAGTAATATGATATTAGCAGCAGGAACTACAGGTACTATTTTAGCAACAGTAGCAGCGTTTTTAGCTATTGTATTGTTATTAGTAACACTATTATTATTTGTAAAACAAAAATTATCTCCATCTGGTCCAGTAACTTTAACGATCAACGGAGAAAGAAAAATTGAAGTGGCTTCTGGTAGCACACTTTTAACAACTTTAGGTGCAGAAAAAATATTTTTACCATCCGCTTGTGGTGGTGGTGGTTCTTGTGTGCAATGTGAATGTCATGTAAACTCTGGTGGTGGCGAAGCGTTACCAACAGAAACACCTCACTTTACAAGAAAAGAATTACAACATGGTATCCGTTTAGCTTGTCAAGTAAAAGTAAAACAAGACATGGATATTTCGATACCAGAAGAGATTTTTGGAATTAAGAAATGGGATGCTGTTGTTGTAAGAAATTACAATGTAGCAACATTTATTAAAGAATTTGTAGTAGAAATTCCAGAAGATATGGGTTACAAAGCTGGTGGATACATACAAATTGAAATTCCGGCTTGTGAAATAAAATATGCTGATATGGATATTACAGCACATCCAGAAGAACATGATGTTGCTGATAAATTTGAAGCAGAATGGGATAAGTTTAACTTAAGACCATTGGTAATGAAAAATACCGAAACAGTAGAAAGAGCATATTCTATGGCTTCTTATCCTGCAGAAGGAAGAGAAATTATGTTGAATGTTCGTATTGCTACTCCTCCATTTGATAGAGCAAAAGGTGGATGGATGGATGTAAATCCTGGAGTTGCCTCTTCGTATATTTTCAATTTGAAAAAAGGAGATAAATGTGTAATTTCTGGACCTTATGGAGAGTTTTTTATCAACGAATCTGAAGCAGAAATGTTATATGTAGGTGGTGGTGCAGGTATGGCACCAATGCGATCTCATTTATATCACTTATTCAGAACCTTAAAAACGGGTAGAAAAGTAACCTATTGGTATGGTGGTCGTTCTAAAGCAGAATTATTCTATATCGAACACTTTAGAGCTTTAGAAAAAGATTTCCCGAACTTTAAGTTTTACATCGCATTATCTGATCCAACAGAAGCAGATAACTGGACGGTTAAAAAAGATATTAATGACGAGGCTGGTGATGGTTTTGTAGGATTTATACATAATTGTGTTATTGAAAACTACTTGAACGATCATGAAGCTCCAGAAGATTTAGAATTATATTTCTGTGGACCACCATTAATGAACAATGCGGTTCAGAAAATGGGAGAAGACTTTGGTCTTGCAGATGAAAATATTCGTTTTGATGATTTTGGTGGATAGAAATCTAACAAATCACAAAAACAATGTTAAACTAAAAACCGATACAAAATTTGTATCGGTTTTTTATTAAATAATAAGTATGCTAGGGTTTTATCTTCTATCTCTATTTGGTATTATAATCAGTATAACTGCATCCGCATTAATACTGTTATATGTATATCAAGAAAAATTAATTTTTATCAATGGTAAAAAAATAGAGAGCGATTATACATATCAATTTACAAATAATTTTGAAGAACTTTTTGTTAGTACTGATGGCAAAAACAGAATTAATGCACTTCATTTTAAATTAAAAAAACCTAAAGGGGTTGTTTTATATTGTCATGGCAATAAAGGGAACTTGAAAAAATGGGGAGAAAGAGTTTCTTATTTTCTAAAATACAATATAGAAGTATTGGTGTTTGATTATAGAAATTACGGTAAAAGTACCGGTAAGTTTAATGAAAAAGAGATGTACCAAGACGCACTAAAAGTCTATGATTATTTAAAAAAGAAGTATGATGAAGATAATATAATTGTGTATGGTTTTTCTCTTGGATGTACATTTGCAACTAAAATTGCAGTAAATAATAAGCCCAAAGAATTAGTGTTAGAAGCGCCATTTTACAATCTTAAAAGCGCTGTAAAGTATAAAAACAGCTACCTACCTACTTGGCTATTAAAATATAAGTTTGAAACCGAAAAAGAGCTAAAAAAAGTAGAAAGCCCTATCTCTGTGTTTCATGGTAATAAAGACAAGGTTACTTTTATAGAAGACTCTAAAAAGTTATTAGCAACCAATAAAAATGACAGCAATAGATATATAGAAATTAAAGAAGCCACACACAATAATTGCAGCACTTTTAATAGGTATCAAAAAAATCTTAAGGAAGTAATAGATAGATAGCATTTTATAAAATTGTATTTTTGTAATTCGTGAGTTATAGTATGGCAGCACTAAAAAAAATTTTAGAAGAAAAAAAATACTTTCAAATAAAGCTAAAAAGGATTGCTACCAATCATTTAGAGTTAAAGGCAAAAATAAACGGAATTAAAGGTCGTTTTATATTAGATACAGGCGCCTCTAATTCTTGTGTTGGGGTACATTTAATTGCTTATTTTAATTTGATTGCAGAAGAATGTGAAACCAAAGCAGCTGGCGCAGGTGCGATAGATATGGAAACACAAAAATCTGAAAACAACATTTTAAAAATTGGAAAATGGAAAACCAAAAAAAGCAACTTAGTACTTTTTGACTTATCGCATGTAAATACTGCTCTAGAACAACACAACGCAAAAAAAGTACATGGCATTATTGGTGCAGATATTTTGCAGAAAGGAAAAGCAATTATAGACTACAACAAACATATTTTATATTTAAAAAAGTAAAACATTAAAACTAAATTATATGAGTTTGCAAAAACAAGTAATGGAACAAATGAAAGCAGCTATGAAAGCAAAAGACACTGTTGCTTTACAAGCATTAAGAGCTGTAAAAGCGGCATTTTTATTAGCTAAAACTGCTAATGGTTCTCAAGAAGAAATTACCGAAGAGCAAGCTGTTAAAATTATTCAGAAGCAAGTAAAACAACGTAAAGATAGTGCTGCTATTTTTATCAAACAAAACAGAGAAGATTTGGCTGCACCAGAATTGGCAGAAATTACTATTTTAGAACAATTTTTACCTGCAGAATTATCTGAAGAAGAAATTAAGAAAGTAGTATTGGCTACTATAAATGAATTGGGAGCCTCTGGCATGAAAGATATGGGTAAGGTTATGGGTGTTGTATCTAACAAGTTAGCTGGTAGCGCAGACGGAAAAACAATTTCTATGCTGGTAAAAAGTAGTTTATCAAATTAAATTACAACCTATAAAAAGAATATTGGCTCCATAGTTCAACTGGATAGAATATCAGATTTCGGCTCTGACGGTTGAAGGTTCGAATCCTTCTGGAGTCACAAAAACCTTTACAGAAATGTGGAGGTTTTTTTGTTTTTTATTGGTTCTGTAGAGATTTAGGTTTTAATTTACGTAATGTTATTAACCTAATGATGTTTAAAATGATTGGTAATATGTTCATATAAAAAATAATAGTTAATAAAAAAGTGTTTAAAATTCGTTTTAGCAACATAGTTTTCTATCTGTGCCGATATATATACATTATTTAAAACGCTCTTATAGCTCTAACTAAAAATGAACTTGATTTATCATTTGAATCTGAACCTTCTCCAATATATACAGCAATAGCATTATTATTATCATCTTCAGTACTGCTCCAGTAACGATTGTAGTTTTTATTTAGTGGTGTAAATACTCCTAAATCCAATGTTTTATTTACGTGGATTATATTATTCCCTAGAGTTAATAATTCATCTAAACTTGGTAAATACCAATCATTAAACCCACCATCAGACAAACCTTTTACATAATTTGCCGCATCACTATTGGTCATTCGATTGGTGTTATAGGCACCATCCCAACTTCGATTAGCATTTGTAGTTGATGGACTTGTTTGCCATGTTTGGTTACTTTCATTTTTACTAAGGATAAGTCCGTGTTGAACTCCATCAACTCCTTGGTATAAATAAAAAATAATTCCGCCACCAAACTCTTCTCCTAAGTAATGACCTCCAATAACACTTTCTGCAGTTTTAGCATGCAATGCATATGGAACACTCAATAGCTGGCTAGTTCCAGTGATTGTATAAGAAGAACCACCTGATATGTCAGTTTCCGTTTTAATATAATATGTGTTATTTGACCAGTCGATTGTAGTAAAATCTCCATTTATTATTTTGCCAGAACCAATTTCTAAACTTACTAAACCATTACCATTCGTTGTTGGGGTTTGTGTTTCAGTATAAACAGATGCCCCTGAAATCCCTCCTTTTAAGATACTTAATTGCATTCCAATAATTTGAGAAGTTACTAATGAATTACTGGCATCTCTAATTACCGCTTGATAACTCATTTTTTCAGGTGTTTGTGTATATGCTGTAAAAGTTAAAATTACAGATACTATAAGTGTAAATGTTATTTTCATCATTATTTTTTGAGTATTTTAAATGTTCTTAAAGTTTTATTGTTTTTTAATACTTTTAAAAAGTAAATTGAAGGTAAAAGTTTTTCTGTTAATATTTTTGACGTATTATTTTTTAATATGTTATTTTCAATTATTTTACCTTGTAAATCATATAAAATATATCTAAAATTAAGATAATCTTTTTCTATATGAAGATTTAAAAAGTTAGATGTAGGGTTTGGAAAAACATCTAAGGCAAGATTAACTGGAATTTGTTCAACTCCTAACAATCTATATATTTCATAAGGCTGTTGTATACCTTGGGTTATTTTAGCATTAGAAGCTGTGTTAGTCGAGTAGATTATTTGTCCAATCGAATAGTTTATTTCCCCATCGATTCCTGATGTTTTGCCACCCGTTGTTAGAATTGTTTCTTGTGCTTGTATTAATAACCCAAAAAAGAATAAATAGGTGAAAATTATTTTATATTTCATATTTTGTGGATTTATTGTCTCTCCAAATATTAAATAACAATATTACACATCATTATTGCTAAGATGAAATTAGAAAACAGCAGGTAAAAACCTAATAGAAAATCCGCATCGGCTTTGGCATGTAGGATTTTACTAGCATTACTATACTAATTATTAGTAAGTTATTTTATTATTAACTTTAATGGCTTCGATTTATAATTACCAGCTATTATTGAATAAATATATGTTCCAGAACTTAAATTTTCATTATTGAGTTTCAAAGAATTGACGTGATTATCTACTTTATACTCTTTAACTTTTATTCCATTTAAGTTATAAACTAAAATTTTTCCGTTTTCAATATTTTCAGGAAGTTTATAATCTAAATTTATGGTACCATTACTCGGATTCGGATAGGCTTTAAGATTTATATTATTCAAATTAGTTTTTACAGAAGAAAGAATAGCGTTTCCAGGTAATGAGTATATATATTTTTTATCATCTGTATAGCTAACATCTCTTAAAATCATTTTAATTCCAGAATTTGTATTCTTTATCCAAGTTGGATTTTGCGTATCAGTATCACTTCTATAAAGACCTACTTTATTAGATATATTAAACATTATAGTTCCGTCCTCATTCACAACCAATGTTTTTGTATTCGTATCATCTCCATATAAAGTGAATAAAAACTCAAGTTCAGAATCAGTATCAAAAATATTTTTACTTAAACTTATTATTGGAAAATATTCAGAAAAATAATAGTCATTTATATCATATGTAAAACCCAAGTTATTAATATCAATAGTGATATTCTTGTATATTGAATGATTAGAATTATATATTTTCATAATCAATGTATTCAAATCAAATATGAAATATTTAATTTCATCATCAATTTTTACAAAATTGACTATTTCACTTTTTTCGATTGTTTTTTCTAATGTAATTTGTGAGTAAGATAAAAATGTAAATAGGATTGTAGTAATTGTTAAAATTGTCTTTTTCATTTCATTTTTTTTTAAGTACATAATTTTTATTCTTTCACAAATTTATTACTTAATTCTCCAATTTTATATATATAAATTCCTTTACTTAAATGTGAAACATTTACAGAAATTTCATTTTTGTTTTGTCCTATTTTTTTGCTAATAACTTTCTTTCCTTGAATAGAGAAAATTTCCAATATATTTTCTTTCCCATTATTTTTAAGATTCCTTAAATTAAAAGTTTCAAATGTTGGGTTAGGAAATTGAAATATAGATTTATTTAAAATATGCTCTTGATTTATAGATAGTATTCCTGATAACGAATAAACTTTGTAAATAACTTCATCGCTATTTAAAGTACTTTCAGAAGTTATTAATTTATATTCATTATTTGGGTTTTTAGATAGCTTATAATTTGACACATTGCTAAATGTAAATATATTATTTCCATCTTCATTAAACACTTTGAAATTAGTTTGATAAGGAGAAGCCGTTTGTCTTGATTCAATCATAAATTCAATTTTTGAATCAGCATTAAATAATTTATCTGTAGGTAAATGAAGTTGTTTCATTTCAAAACCATTTTCTAAAGTTATAGTTATTGATTTAAATAAATTATGTGAAGAATCATATAATTTTATTTGATTATTTATCCAATCTAGAGTGTAATAATTAATAGTACTATTTACAATAAATGAATAGTTTGGTTCTGGTTCAATATAACCACTTGTGGTATAAGTATTTTCTAAAGTTTGACCAAAACTGATAGAAACAAATATAATAAACAAGTAGAACAATTTCTTTTTCATAATTTCTTTTTAAACGAAATTAGAAGTTTTAAAAACTCATATTACAAGTTTAACCTAAAAAGACATATATTGTCATTCTTAAAAATATAAAATGAAATCTTTAGAGAGGATAAACTTACTTTATAAACATTTAAAAAAGCATACAGCCAATTTAGAAGAGCTTCTGATATATTTAAAAACACAGAAATATATAATTAGCAAAAGACAATTACAAAGAGATATCAGTAAATTAAATTACTTTTTAAAAACAGGTGAGCAATTGGTAAAAGATAGAGACGTAACGAACTCTTTACTTTTAAGAATTTATACTATAAAACAAGATACAGCTCTTGAAAAACCTATAGATTTAAGCACTTTTGATACTGGTTTTTCTAATGTAAAAGATCAAGAAGACAATAGTATTCGAGAAGATTTTACCACTTTAATTCTAAATGCTACTCCAATAAAAATTACTGATATACAAAATGATGTTACTTCAGAAAACTATAATTTTGAAACCAGGCCTCTTTATTTTTTGCCATTACAATTTATAAACCACCGTTTTAATATCTATATCGGTGGTTATAATATCAAACAAAAAACGTATCAAATTTTCGAGCTTTCACAATTAAAAAGGTATCACAAGATAAAAAACAAAAAGACATACGAAATTCATAGACTTCAGAGTGAGTTTAAAAATGAGTTAGCAAAACGTTTTGGTATAACAAAAAATATAAATGAAGAAGTGTATGAAATAAAATTGGCTTTTTCTTTAGTAACGGGTGCCTATATCCGAAAAAGGCATTGGCATCATAGTCAACTTTTTAGCAGAAAAGAAGATAGGTTAGAGATGTCATTAACTTGTGGTATTAACAGAGAGCTTTTAAGTTGGTTGCATAGTTGGATTTATAATGTTAAGGTTTTAGAGCCACCAGTTTTAGTAGATTATTTTAAAAAATCTATAAAAGAGGTTGAGACTTTGAACAACAAAAAAATACCATTGGTATATAAAAATATATTTGTGTCAAAAATTTAATATGTCTCGTTTAAATAATTAGCAATCTAGCTTCACTTTAAAACATCACCAATTTTAATTATTTTGTAAATAAATGAGGCTTTTTGTTAAAATTTTAATTGTAGTGTAAAAAAACCCAAAAAGAGTTCTCTTTTTGGGTTTTTAAATAAAAGTATAATCTTACTTTTAAATGATAGACGCTTACTTAGAAGGCGCCATTTTAGCTTGTATAGCAGATAAAACACTTTTGTATTTTGCTAAATCTTCAGTACTTAAATCAGCTGCTAATTCTTTTCCTTTTGCTAAAAGAGAAACCCCTTTAGAAGCCATTGCAGAAATTTTACCTAAGTTACCATTTGCTGCAATATAATCTTTTGCATAAGCAGCATAAGCTGTTAAGTTTTCTGTAACTGCTTCATTTGCAAAAGCAGGAATAGAAACACCGTCTAAAGCAGAACTTACCATTTCTGTTGCTTTATCTACAACTGCATTGGCTGCATCTTTAGCCCCATCAGCTACAGTATTTGCTGCATCTGTTGTTGAAGTTGCAACATTTTCTACTGTTTCTACTGTTGCATCTTTTAATTCATTCGCCCCTTTTTTTGCTTCTTTACAAGCTGTTGCTAATAAAGAACCTGCAACTAGTACAGATAATACGATTTTTTTCATTTTTTATTTTGTTTTTAGATTGAATTACAAATCTAAAATAATAAATAGATAAACAATACTTATTTGAAAAAAATTAATTTTCTTCACTAAATTGCTTGTCGTACAGGTTTTTATAATAGCCTTGGGGTTTTTCTAATAAATCTTTATGAGTCCCTTCTTCTACTATAAAACCATTGTCCATAACAATAATTTTATCGGCTTGTTTAATAGTGGCCAATCGATGAGCAATTACAATTGAGGTTCTTCCTTTTGTGATTGTTTCTGTGGCATGTTGTATCATTTTTTCTGCATGTGCATCTACAGATGATGTTGCTTCGTCTAAAATTAAAATACTAGGTTTGCTAACATAAGCACGTAAAAAGGCAATTAATTGTCGCTGACCAGATGAAAGCATTACACCTCTCTCTTTAACATTGTATTGATATCCGCCAGGCAAAGTCATAATAAAATTATGAATACCAATTTGTTTGGCCGCTTTTTCTACTTCTTGCTGCGATATTAAATTATTTTTTAATGTGATGTTATTAAGAATAGAGTCTGAAAATAAAAAAACATCTTGCAAAACAACCGCAACTTGGTTTCTTAAACTTTCTAAAGCGTATTCTTTTAGAAGAATATTATCTATACAGATTAATCCACTATCAATTTCATAAAAACGGTTAATAAGATTGATTATGGTAGATTTACCAGCGCCTGTTGCACCAACTATTGCAATTGTTTGGCCGCTTTTTACATCAAAAGAAATGCCTTTTAAAACTTCTTCATTTTTTAAGTAACTAAATCGAACGTCTTTAAAACGAATGTCTCCTTTTAAATCAGTTGCTTTTATAGTTCCGTTTTTAACAATACTACTTTGCGTATCTATCACTTTAAAAACTCGTTGGCCAGAAACAATTCCCATTTGCAACTGATTAAATTTATCTGCTATTTGACGAAGTGGCCTAAATAACATTTGAGCCATTTGTACAAAAGCCATAACGGTTCCTAACCCTGGCACACTACCACCAATAACCTGCTTACTACCATACCAAACAATTAAACCAATACCTATGGATGACAAAATTTCTGCAATAGGAAAAAAGATTGAAAAATACCAAATGGTTTTTACATGTGCTTCTTTGTGCTTGTTATTAATTTCTTTAAATTTTTTATATTCGATATTTTCTCTGTTAAAAAGCTGCACTATTTTCATCCCAGTAACACGTTCTTGTACAAAACCGTTTAAATTGGCTACCTGATTTCTTACTTCTTGAAACGTAGCTTTAATCGCTTTCTGAAAAATTGAGGTAGCATAAATTAAAATTGGCAATACTGCTAAAGCAATCAATGCCAATCGCCAGTCAAAATAAAACATAAGTGCAGCAACGGTAAACATTTGTAAAACATCACTAACAATTGTAAAAACACCTGCACTAAAAAAGGCTGCTATGGTTTCTATGTCTGAAACTACTCTGGTCACTAATTTCCCTACAGAATTAGTATCAAAATAAGACATTTTAAACTGTAAAATATGTCTAAAAATCTTTGCTCTAATATCTTTAATAATATGTTGCCCAACCCAATTTGCATAGTAAATAAATGCAAAACGAAGCAGTACTTCTATCAACAAAACAGCAAACATAAATACAATGTTTATAAGCAAACCATTGCTGTCTTTTTGGGTAATATAAGTATCTACTGTTTCTTTTATTAAATACGGATTTAACAACGAAACCAACGATAATAAAATGGTGGAAGCTGTTGCTATAAAAAAGTTGAGTTTATAGCGTTTGGCAAAAGACATTAGTCTTAAAAAGATTTGTAAATCAAAAGCATTACCTGTTTTATCTGCCAAAATTTAATATTTTATGTGTGTTAAAAATAAGCCTTTTGCTGGTACTGAAAGACCTGCATTGCTTCGGTTTTTACTTTCTATAATGCCTCTAAAATCTTGGGGTGTTTTTTTACCTAAACCAACGTCTATTAAAGTACCCACAATTGCTCTTACCATATTTCTTAGAAATCTATTTGCGGTAATGTAAAAAATAAGTTCATTGCCATTTTTTTTCCATACGGCTTCTGTAACATCACAATTATAAGTGTACACATCTGTTTTTACTTTAGAAAAAGTTTGAAAATCGGTATACTCTAATAACAATTTTGCAGCTTCATTCATGGCTTCTACATTTAAGTCTTGAGAATGTATTTGCCAAGAAAAATCTAAAGAAAAAGGGTTTCTACCCAACCAAATTTTATACTCATAACTTCTACTAATTGCATGAAACCTTGCATGCACATCTGAGGCTACTGCAAACACTTTGTAAACTACAATATCTTCTGGTAATACAGAATTTAACTTAAAAGGAATGTCTCCTTTTAGTTCTTTATCGATATCAAAATGAGCAAACATTTGCGATGCATGCACACCCGTGTCTGTTCTGCCAGCTCCTACAACCTCTATTTTTTCTTGAAAAATAGTGCTTACAGCTTCGTTTAGTTTTTGCTGTACAGACATAACATCGGGTTGAATTTGCCAACCGTGATAGTTTTTACCGTTGTAAGAAAGCTCTATAAAATACCTCAAGAAAATCTCATTTTTGTAGACATCAAAATTACGGAAATTATTTTGTTATGATTACTTTTGATGCAAATTGCACTGTTAATTTTTTTTACCTGCACACTCTATGAAAAAAATACTCTTATTATCGGATACACATAGTTTTATAGATGATCAAATATTAAAATTTGTTAAGCAAGCTGATGAAGTTTGGCATGCAGGTGATATTGGCGATTTAACTGTAACAGATACCCTAAAAAAACTAAAACCGCTAAGAGCCGTTTATGGCAATATCGATGGCACAGATGCAAGGGCTGAGTTTCCTTTAGATGCCAAATTTAAATTAGAAGGTGTACCCGTTTGGATAACTCATATTGGCGGTTATCCGAATAAATACAATCAAAGAGTTAGGGAAGAACTAACGGCAAACCCACCAAAAATATTTATTGCAGGACATTCTCATATATTAAAAGTGCAATATGATAAAAAACTGAATTTATTACATCTTAACCCTGGTGCTGCCGGAAAGCATGGTTTTCACAAAATTAGAACCATGTTGCGTTTTCAGTTAGAAAATGGCGCTATTACAAACATGGAAATTATTGAATTGGGTAAAAGAGGTTGATGGTTAGATATAAGAAATAAGAGACTAGATGCTAGACTTTAGACTTTTAACTTTGGACTTTGTATTATACTTAAGAAAACAGCCATTAGTAAATAGAGAAAATAAAAAACCGAGAAGTAAATTCTCGGTTTTTTGTCGCACTAAACATACTAATATGATAGGTTTATCGCAATCTGTCAGCAGATTTTACAAGATCTTCATCCTTTTTAATAGCTTTATTTGCCAAAACAATAAGCAAAATAACTAAAATTGGTAAGAACATCCCAACACCCTTCTTAGAAATCGAAATTTCTCCAGGTAAGGTTAGTGACACATAAATCAATAATCCTAATAAAAAAAGGTTTATCAAAATTACTAAACGACCTACTACAAATTGTAATTTTCTGTTTTTGAAAAGAAAAATAATCAAAAAAGAAACTACTGCAGAAAGTACAAATAACAAAGGAATAGCTTTAAAAACTATTAATTCTTTAGAAAACAAATCCAATGTAAAAACTTGTTCTTTAAGATTGGTCCATAAATTAAATACAAAAATAAGCCCTCCAGAAATAGAAGCTGCTAATAGTAAATATATACTTTGTATTCTTTGAATCATCTTAAAAAAATAGAAATACAAAAGTAGAACTTTCTTTTTTAAAAAGAAAACCTAAAACTTAAAAAAAAAGTATATATTTGTCATATAATAACTACGCTACCATATTGTATAGCACTATATACAGTATTAAAAAATCAAAATAAAAACATCATAACCAATCTTATTTACTATTAAGATTTACATTTAAACTTAACCTATAAAGAATGTTCGAAATCACAGAACTAAAAGCAAAAACCCTTGCTGATTTACAAGTAATTGCAAAATCTATTGGTCTTAAAAAAACAAGTCAACTTAACAAATTAGATTTAGTATATCAAATTTTAGATATACAAGCTGCAAGCCCTGTAAAAACAGTTGCCACAACTGATGCTCCGGCAAAACCAAAGACAGAAAAACCAAAAAGAAAACGCGTTACTAAGGCTGTAGAAAAAGCACCCGCTCAAGCAATCGAAGAAGTAAATGCAAAAACAACAGACAAACCTGTTGAAGAAAAAAAGCCACAGCCAAAACGTGTGGTAAGAAAAGTAGTACATAAAGAAGTGGTTGCTAAAGAAAATACAGCAACAGATACGGCTACTAAAAACGAAGAACCAAAGGCTACAAATAAACCACAGGCAAACAAGCCACAGGCTAAAAATGTACCGAAACATAAAAATCAGAATAGAGAAAAAACCAACACTAACCGTAGTAATGGTAACAAATCTAACAACAGATATAAAGATCCAGATTTTGAGTTTGACGGAATTATAGAAAGTGAAGGTGTTTTAGAAATGATGCCAGATGGGTATGGTTTTTTAAGATCTTCTGACTATAATTATTTATCATCGCCTGATGATATTTATGTATCTCAATCTCAAATTAAACTATTTGGCTTAAAAACAGGAGATACTGTTAGAGGAAATGTAAGACCTCCGAAAGAAGGTGAAAAGTATTTTCCGCTAATTAGAGTTTCTAAAATAAACGGTTTAAACCCTAATTTAGTAAGAGATCGTGTTGCTTTCGAACATTTAACACCTCTTTTTCCTCAAGAGAAATTTAACTTAGCAGAGAGAGGCAACTCTTTATCTACAAGAATTATCGATTTATTTTCTCCGATTGGTAAAGGGCAACGTGGTATGATTGTGGCACAGCCTAAAACAGGTAAAACAATGTTATTAAAGGATGTGGCAAATGCAATAGCTGCCAATCATCCAGAAGTATATCAGATTGTTTTATTAATAGATGAACGACCAGAAGAAGTTACAGACATGAAACGTAATGTTCGTGGTGAAGTGGTTGCTTCTACTTTTGATGAGCCTGCAGACAAGCACGTTAGAGTTGCTAATATTGTACTAGAAAAAGCAAAAAGATTGGTAGAATGTGGCCATGATGTTGTTATCTTATTAGACTCTATTACTCGTTTGGCTAGAGCTTATAACACCGTTGCTCCTGCTTCTGGTAAAATACTTTCTGGTGGTATTGATGCCAATGCATTACACAAGCCAAAACGTTTCTTTGGTGCCGCTAGAAATATAGAAAATGGCGGATCTTTAACTATTATTGCAACTGCTCTTACAGAAACTGGTTCTAAAATGGATGAAGTAATTTTTGAGGAATTTAAAGGTACTGGTAACATGGAGCTGCAATTAGATAGAAATATCTCTAACAGACGTATTTATCCTGCAATCGACTTGATAAAATCTTCTACAAGAAGAGACGATTTGTTGTTAGATGCTAAAACGGTTCAAAGAATGTGGGTGCTAAGAAAGTATCTTGCAGATATGAACCCAATAGAAGCTATGGAGTTTATTAACGACAGAATAAAATTCTCTAAAAATAATGATGAATTTTTAATTTCTATGAACGGATAAATCAATTTACATCCTATATTAAACAGCCCTTTTATTCTTTAAAAGGGCTGTTTTTTGTTTTAAAAATAGCGGTAAGCATAACAAACTCATCTTATAAATAATTATGCTGCTACAGGTGTATTAGTAACCTTTCTGTCAATTGATTTAAATTGAAAACAGCTCGTTATTTACCAAAAAAAATCCGCTCTAAAAAGAACGGATTTTACTATTATAAAACGAGCTTACTAAATTAGTTAGCTATGTATAGGTTTGCTCTGTTATCTTGTATGTCAGATGCATTTTTAATAGCCTCATACATAACTACTGTCTTTCTTTTTCTACTCTCTGAAATAGATTTTCTTGCAGTTTCATAATTAGGCAATGCCGTTGGTAATTCTTTATTTAAAACACTAAAAGCAAAAACACCTCTAGCACCTTCAATATTAGCAAATACTTTATTTAAAGGCGCATTATACATTGCACCAACTACTTTTGGTTCAGAACCAGCACCAGATAATGTTGGGTTTTTAAGCGTAACATTATTTGCCGATCTAACAGTAGTATTATTTTCTTTAGCAATTGCCTCTAAAGTAGCTGCGTTAAATTTTTCTGCAAGTAAACTAGCTTTTTTTCTATTGATTAAAATAGGCTTAACCCTGTTTGTTGCTTTTGCAGCAGACATTAACCCTTTTGGTGTTTTTAATGTTAAAAAAGCAACTACATGACTATTGTCTAAATCGAAACGTTTAAAATCTCCTGGTTTAGTGTCTCCATTAAACGCCCAAGTAACAATATTTCTTTGATTACCAAGACCTGGTATATTTTCGTCTAAAACTTTTAAACCAATTGCTGGTTTAGCAACGTAGTTATTTTTTGTTGCAACTTCAAAAAACTTTTTATCTTTTGAAGTTTCTAAAGCAAACTGTTCTGCTTTTTGAAAAACAGCATTTTCTGTTGCTTCTGATGCTACAATTTTTCTAGAAAATGTTGCTAATTTTACAACTGTTTGATTGTTTTTAGTATCATCAATTCTAATAACATGATATCCAAACGGAGTTTCTACAACACCGATAGTTCCTTTTTTGTTTGTAAAACAAAAGTCTCTAAAAGCAGGTGTCATTCTATTGTAAGTAAACCAATCTAAATCTCCTCCTTTAGCACCAGATCCTTTATCCGAAGATAACTCTTTTGCTAAACCAGCAAACTTACTACCTCTTCTTTGTACTACTTTTAAAATACTATCAGCTAATTTTTCTGCTTGCTCTTTTGTTCTTGTTACCTCTGGTGTAGCTCTTTGCGAACCTAAAAAAGGAATTAAGATATGACTTGCTTTCGCTGAGTCTGGCATCTTAGAAATTTCTGTAATTTTAGATAATTTAAATGCTCCTTGATCTTTATATGGACCAAAAACTTCTCCTTTGGCACCTTTAAAAATAGTAGCAGCTACTGTTTTGTTAACTTGGTTTTCAAATACAAATGCATCTTCTAAATTAGTATCAGAATCATTTTCACTTAAAAACTCTTTGTTATTTGTAGCTTCTTTAAAATCTGAAATCATTGCTTCTAAAGATGTTTTTATTGCATTTTCATCTTCTGTAGTAGCAGCAATTTTGAATTCTACGTATGAAATATCTCTAGATTCGTCTACTTTAAAATCGTTTTCATTTTGCTGAATGTAGCTTGTAATTTCTGATTTAGATACCGAAACTAAACTATCTGCAATTGAAGTATATGGAACAAACACAAACTTTGTCATTAACTTAGTGTTGTCTTCTAGGTATTTAAATTCACCCTCTTTAAGAGAAGCACCAAGACCAGCAGCAACTAAGTTGTTGTAAGTATTTCTTTCTGCATTGTCTTTAATTTGGTTCATGTAATTAAGCCATGCACCCCAAAGTTGTGGGTTATTTTCTTTAGTGTCTGCTAAAAATTGTTTGAATTTAATTTCATCAAACAAACCTGCTTCATTTAAAAATTGAGGATTACTTTTTACAGATGGTGAATTTGTTAACTCGTTCCAAACATCAGATTCGCCAACAGCAATACCCGCTTCAGACAATTGATTTTGATATATTTTTTTTCTTAAAATATTATTCCAAACCGTTGTACTTGCTTGCATCTCTGTAACACTACTACCCGCTTGTTGTTTGTAAGCTTCTAACTCTGCCGCATACTCTTGTCTAGAAATAGTTTCTCCATTAATCTCTCCTATCTCATTTACTTTACTTGAGTTAAAAAAATCACCTAAAGTAGATGGATCTAATACAAAAGCAAAAAGAGCTAAACCAATTATAATGATTAAGAACATTGAACGTTCTCTAATTTTTGATAAAATTGCCATACTTAATTTATTTATTTTCTGGTGGCGAATATACGATTTGGGTTTTAATATTGCAACCGAATTTATACTTATTAATAAGCTAGATAAGTGTAAAATAAAGGCATGCGCAAAGAAGGGTATTTTTAAGCTTCTAAATCGATGTTTTTAATGCTTACCTCTTCTATTTTTGTAGAACTCATTTTTAAGATTTTAATTTCAAAACCTTCTATATCTATAACTTCTTTTTCTTTAGGAATACTCTCTGTATGCTCAATAATAAAACCGCCCAAGGTTTCATAAGCTTCAGATTTTGGAATATTTAAATGATACTCCTCATTCACATAATCTACCTCTAATCTGGCAGAAAAATGAAACTCTGCATTAGATATTTTCTTTTCTAAAAACTCTTGTGTATCGTGTTCATCTTCAATTTCACCAAATAGTTCTTCAACAATATCCTCTAGTGTAATCATCCCAGAAGTACCGCCATATTCATCGACAACTACCGCAACACTTTTTCGTTTTTTCATCAAACTATTAAGCACATCATTAATCATCATAGACTCTGGAACAATTTCTACAGGCAATAAAATAGACTTGATTGTCTTTGGTTTTTTAAACAGCTCAAAAGCATTAACATAACCAATAACATCATCTAAAGAAGACTTATATACTAGTACTTTAGACAAACCAGTATCTATAAATAAATTTTTTAAATTGCTTACTTTTTCTCTTAATTCTACCGCAACAATCTCGGTTCTAGGCACCATTACTTCTCTTGCCTTTACGTTATGAAAATCTAACGCATTCTGAAAAATTTGAATTTCAGAATCTACCTCATCATCATCATTACCAGTTTCTAACTGTTCAGAAATATAGTTTCCTAATTCTTCTTTACTAAATTCTGTTTGATGCTTGTCTGCATTTGTTTTAAAAAAAACACGTAAAAAAAAGTCTGAAATAAAGGTTATAAATTCTGAAAAGAAATGGAATAACACGTAAAAAATATACGCCGGAATTACAAATAGTTTAAGCACCTCATTTGCATAAATTCTAAAAATTGCCTTTGGCAAAAACTCTGCCGTTATTAAGATAACAATGGTAGATATTATTGTTTGAAATATTAGAATTGTAAACTCGTTAAAACCATCTAAAGGCAATGCTTTTAACAAAAAAACACCCATATAGTAACTATACAGTACTAAGGCAATATTATTACCAACCAACATGGTTGTAATAAATTTTGATGGTTTTTGAGTAATTTTATTTAGAATCTTAGGAACAAAACCTTCTCGTTTTTTTTCTAACTCTATGTGAAGTTTATTTGCAGAAACAAATGCAATTTCCATTCCCGAAAAAAATGCGGAAAGCACAATTGAGATTAATATAATAATTGCATCAACTTGCATTGTAATTCTTAAGATTTATTATTTTTAGCATTTCTAGTTTCTATTTTTTTTCTAAAATTTCTTTTGAAGAAAAAAACTAAGGTAATAAAAATAGCCGCTCCAAGAAATAAATACGCTTTTTCTCGATCTGAATTCCATTTAAAAATACCTTCAAAAAAACAAATAAATGCAATAATTAAATATCCGTACTGTAAAAATTTCCAAAGTGTATTCATTCTATTCTTCTTTTGTTAATAGTTTGCCTGTTGTTTTCTTTGCCAGGTGCTTGCTTAAATCTTCTTTACACTCAAACCCTACTCCGTAAATAGTATCTTTTAAGGTACTTAAAGTAAATGCTTTTTCTGAAAAAAAATAGGCTGTATTTTGGTCCCAAAGTAATTGAGAGGTTTCTAATTTAGAATTCTCTTTATGATTTAATACAACCACATTACCAACTATTTCTGAAACTGAAGTTTTACTATAAGTTAAGGCATAATCTCCTGTAATTGTAACAGAATCTTTTCCATCAAAATTTATAATTTTAATTCCTTTTGGAAATTCGTTGTATGGATGCGCCTTTCTATTACTAAAATCATGCAATAAAGGTGTACTTAATTTAGAAGTGATTCTACCTGAATCTTTATAAACATGAAAAGCATCTTTAGCAATACCGATTGGTAAATTTTTTGATGCCAAAAAATCTCTTACCTCTTGCGTGTTATTAGCGCAAGAAAAAAGCATTGCAACGCTAATTAGCGAAACAATGCTTCTTTGTAATATTTTAACAGTAGTTTTCAAAAAATTATTTTGAAGGAACTTTAACTGTTTCTCCTATCCAACATTTAATAGTATAGCTACTACCTGGGTTAACCCCTGCGGTAAATATAACTTTCTGACTTGGTACGTTACCTCTATAACTTCTAATATATGAAGCTGCAATAGCAGAAATACTAGGGTCTACAGCGGCAGCTCTTTGTGCTTTGTTTAACGCAGCAACATATACCATTCTCTTTTCAAATTCACTAGTACCACAATTGTTAACACTAGACTGGTATAATCTTGCAATAAACAAGTATGCTTTTCCAAAATTAGGATTAAATCTAATTGCCTCTCTAGCTAAGTTTCTTGCTTTGCTTAACTGACCTCTATTTTTAGCAGCCTGTGCAAATTTTAATTTATACTTTGCTTTCTTTAAAGGATCTGTTTCTAGATTAAAGGCCTTTTCTTTCATTTCATTTGCACCTTTATCATCTCCGTTATTTTCTAATACCGTAGACACAAAAGAATATGCTTCTGGTGATGGTGATGCTTCTGCATAAGCAACTGCTAATTTTTCGAATAAAGGATCTGTTTGACAGTCTTTATTAAACATTCTAGAAACAGCTCTTTTTAACCAAATTGCATTTGTTTTGTTTTCTTCAAAATCTCTTTCATACAAAGGAACCAAACGCTCGCAAGTTGCAATTTCAGAAATAATAGCATCTAAACCACCTTCTACAGTACCTAATGCTTTAGAATTGATTGAATACGCTCGTACTCTTTTTTTCTCTGAAGCACTTAATACTTTAATTGTATCTGGCTGTATTTGTTTAATTTTTGCAGCATAACCTTCTAACTTTTCACTAACAGACTCTAAAACATCATCATAAGTATCAAAAACTTTCTGTGGATTAGTGTCTTTATTTCTATCTGTTACCCCTTGAAAATAAAGATATAAGTTTTTAACACCCATTTTAGTAGGATCAATAGAGTATCCTTTCTCTAAAATACTAAAAATTTCATCTTCTGAAGCTAATTCATTGTTTGACAAATAAGTAGCATAGTCACTATGTACCTTTGCAGGGTTTTGTGTTGGGTAATATTGCAACCTTTGTTCGTAAACTCTTTTTGCCAATGCAGGGTCTTTTCTAACATCTTCTGCAAGTGTAGCTCCTAACTTATAAACGTTAACAGATAAATCTTTACAATTATCCATTAAAAATATCCAATTGGTATATGCTTCGTCGTATTTTTTTGATTGAAAATCTCCTTTAAAAAGATTGTATTTTATAGTACAATCTCTCTTTAAATCTTCTTGTGCATTTGTTTTTGCTGATGCCATTGCAAACATTACAGCTAGTAAAAACGTAATTTTCTTCATTTTATTCATTTTTAATTAATCAATCTTTCTTTTTTGAAACCAATTTGTATCTGTCAAAGATAAACTTAATCTAAAGTTAAAATAATTTTCTTCAATTAAGTTATTGGTGGTTTCACCTCTTTTACCGAATTCAAATCCCATGTTAACAGATGACAACTGCTTCAATGGTAAACCTAAACCAAAAGATATGCCAAAGTCGTCTACAGCTGTAAAATTTGCTCCATTTCCAGAACTATCAATCTGTAAACCTGTTTTTTCGAATCGCACACCTGCTCTGTAGGTTACTCTTTCCCAGTAGCTAGAAATCGAGTTTATTTTTGGCAAATAAAATCCTCCTAAAGAGACTCTGCTAGAAGCTGTGTATTGAAATGTATTGCTTGTTGTATTTAAAAAACCTGTTGCTGTAATAGCTTCTTGGTTTTCATATTCTAAACCTAAATGCCATTTATCAAAACTACCAATGCCAACACCTAACGTAGATTTTACTGGCAAACTATACCCTCCTTTAATGGCAGATTGAGAAATGGTATCTCTACCAATTTCGCCCCCTGTAGATGTAAAAGAAAGTGAATACAGGTTATCGTTACCAGTTACATTAAAATCGTTCCCTAATTTAACCGTTGCACCTGCGCTTACTACCAACTTATTTTTAAGTTGTTTTTTATACTGTGTTCCTAAAGTTACAGAACCACCTCTTACCTGAGTTTCTTCTTTATATTTTGTTGCTAAAGATACGTTTGCTATTTGATTGGTAACACTATTTTCTATGTTCCCAAAACTATAATCGGCTTCAATACCTAGAGAAAGTTCTTTAAAAATTTTTATACCCAAACTACCATACACTCTACTTACACCACCGTTACCTGTATAAAGTGTAATTTGTGTAGGATCTATAATTGGTTCTGAACTAGACAAAGAATATCCAACAGAAGAAACTGGCTGAATACCAAAAGACATCCCTGCCTTTGTACCAACCGGAAATGCTAATGTAAAATAACTTAAACTTGTTGAGTTTGAGGTTTGTTTAACACCTGCGTTTTCTAATGTTAATCTATTATTTAACAATCCAAAAGAATACGTAGTGTATCTTAAATCTGCATAGGCAGCCGGATTGCTAAAGTTTAAATATTTATAATGGCTATAAGCCACACCTATACCTCCCATAGCACTTTGCTCTACAGTAACTGGTGAAAAATTATCTCCCAATCCGAAGAAAGAATACGGAGATGAGTTGGTTCTTTGACCACTAACCGCAAAAGAAGTTATTAGTACAAAAACTAATAAAATATTTTTAATCATTTGTTTGTATTAAATTTCAATACTTGATTTAATCCTTGAAGGAGAAAATTTTGATTGGCAAATATGCTACTTTTTAATTGTTTTGACAAGAATTTTGTGTCTCCACCTGTTAAAACAACTGTTAAATCTGAATATTTATTTTTGTATTCCGCTATAAATCCTTCAATTTCTTTAACAACACCATTAACAACCCCAACATTTATACATTCTTTTGTACTAGCACCTATAAAATTAAAAACCTCTTCTTTTGATAATAATGGTAAATTTGCAGTATTTTGATGCAAAGCAAGAAAACGCATTTGTAAACCTACAGAGATAGCACCGCCTAAATACTCTTTTTTAGCAGAAACAAAATCATAAGTAATACAACTACCTGCATCTATAACCAGTACATTTTTATTAGGATACTGATTAACAGCTGCAGCAACCAACCCCAATCTATCTACCCCTAAAGTTTTTGGTGTTTGATACAAATTTTTAAAAGGCATTTTAGTTGATGAAGAAACAGGAAGTATTTTAACTAGATTTTCAATTTTTTTAAGCTTAAAATCTGATAAAGAAGCAACATTAGACATGATTGCATTGGAAATAACCTGTTTTTTTAAAATTTTTTTTAATTCTGATATTATTTTTTGAACCTGAAAGACCTGCAAAGAAATGAATGTATCTCCTTCAAAAACAGCTGCTTTAACCCTAGTATTGCCAATATCTATAATTAGATTCATTTTTAAAATTTAAAATATTTTCAAAAATACAACACATTTTTTTAAATTTCTTTAGCAGATGTAAAAAAACATTTTATATTTGCATCCGCTAAGGCAATGGTACCTTAGCTCAGTTGGTAGAGCAAAGGACTGAAAATCCTTGTGTCCCTGGTTCGATTCCTGGAGGTACCACAAAATTATCCCGTAACTCATTTATAAACAATGATTTACGGGTTTTTTGGTTTTTGGGGTTGCTCGAGAGGTTGCTCGGGAGGTATAAAAAGATAATTATAAAGTGGTTATATTTTTAAGTAAAGTTACTGGTGAGTTAAGTAAAATATGAAACAACGAATTAAAAAATGCATCATTTGTAAAGTAGATTTTTCTACCATGTACAGAGTACAATATAAAAACCCAAAAGAATGGGTGTTTGTTTGTAAAGAGTGCCTTTTAGAAGTTAAAAAAGACAATCCGAACTATACGTATGGCGGAACTTGGAAAAGGTGATGGAACTTCTTTTAAATTAAAAGGAAGTTAAGCAAGAGGTGTATTAAAACTTTCTTTGAATGGTAGAATACGCAATTATTCTAATGAAGGTATTTATAACGAATAGTTTATTAGCTTGTAAATACATTAACTAAAGAAATTAAATTATTAAACCTTGTTCTACTTCGCTCTAAACACTATGTAAATTAATTGCTATACAATTTAATGAAAATTTTATTCTTAAGTTTTTATAAAATTAATGCGACAAAAACATAAAATTAGAAAAATAAAATATTGCAATTAAAAAATTATATTTAAATTTACAAAATTTTTTTAATCCCCCAAACCATGAAACAAAATTCATTTACAGTATTGCTTTTTTCTTTTTTAATGGCAATTTTATTATTACAACCAATTGCTGCAAGAACAAATGAAACCTCAAATTTTTCAACAACTTTTTTTAATACCTCTCCTCCAACTGGTAATGCGCTATTTATATATAATAGCACAGACAAAACCCTAGCAGATATTACTGCAACTTTAACCGGTACAGGTATTAAATGGTACAATGCACCTACTGATGGCGTAGAGCTAGACGCAACCACAAGCCTAGTTTCTGGAGATACATACTATGCCACTCAAACAATTGATGGTATAGAAAGCGTTGATTTTTTGGCAGTTAAAGCACATGATGTTATTGGCAGCACGCTTAGGTTTAACGTTACAAACTATAATCCAGTAGTTTTTATGTTACCAAGTGACCCAGAATACGCGTTTCCTAACAGAGTTGTTAAAAGTGTAGATTATTCTTATGTTAATGTTTATGAAACATCAGATGGCACTACTCCATTAGACGGACCTACTGAGTTAGCAGAAGGAACTTATTATGTGGAGGAAGTGGTTTATGATAAGACCTTTGCTGAATTTGCAGGAAGTTACATTGAAGGATATGAAGACGGACCAGCTAAATCTGCAAAATTCAGTTTTAATATAGAAGGTATTATTACTGACAGCCAAAACAACATCTATATTAATGACGTAAATAATTACGCGATCAGAAAAATTTCACCAACAGGCGAAGTTTCTACTTTAGCAGGTAATGGTACACAAGGGAATATTAACGGAATAGGTAGTGACGCTAGATTCTACAGTCCTTATAGATTAACCATTAATAAAAGCACAAATGACTTATATGTTACGGATTACGATAATATTAACTCTAAAAGAATAATTAAAAAAATCACCCCTGAAGGTGAGGTAAGCGAGTTTAATCTTAATTTAGGAGGCATTTCGTACTTAGATAATTCTAATGGAATGGTTTTTGATAGTAATGGTAATTTATTTTACAGTGTCTATCAGAAAATCTATAAAATAACACCTTCTGGAGATGTTACAGTTTTTGCAGGAGATTCCCCTTCTAATGATTTTGTTAATGGTAACGGTACAGACATAAGATTTAAAAATATACAAAGTATTGTTATAGATTCTCAAGACAATTTATTTGTTGCTGATGGTTACGGAGACTCATTTTATATTCGAAAAATTACTCCTGCGGGTGATGCAACTTTTTTTGTTGGAGATGGTAGTTCTGGCTATACAAACGGAACAGGTACTGAGACTTCTTTTTCAACAGGTGGATTCTCTTCAATGGTCGTAGACTCTGAAGACAATATCTTTTTCTGGGATAGTCAAAATAGACGAATTCGAAAAATAACCCCATCAGCCGAAGTTACTAATTTTATAGGGAACGGAGAATATAATAGTGACGCACAATACGGAGAGGATATTTCCATTGGTTGTATTCAAACTATGGGGATTTCTACTAATGGCTCCTTATTAACCTCTTGCGGCTCCAATATTAGAAAATTACACAGAGCATCTAATTCAAACCGAATCTCTATAATAATAGAAAAATATGTAACAAAACCAACTGGAGATGAAGCTCCTTTATATTTAGGTACGCAAACAATAGCAGATTTATCATTTAATAGAACAAATATTAAATGGTATGATGCAGAGACAGGGGGCTCAGAAATACCAACTACAACTTTAATAGAGGAAAATACCTCTTATTTTGCTTCACAAACTGTAAGAGAAGTAGAAAGTGAAGATAGAACTGAGATTATACCTCACAAATTAAGTGAAGCTACACAAACTTTTAACACATCAACAAACCCAACAGTGGCAGATTTAGTAGCTACGCCAAAAAGTAATGCTACGGTTAGTTGGTATAATAGTAGTACAGCTACAACAGCGCTTGAACTAACAACTGCTTTACAAGATGAAACTTATTACTTAGAGCAGCTTGGAGAAGGAGTAACTGTTACAACCATTGCAGGTAATGGAGAAAGAGGTGATACAGATGCTACTATTGGTACTGAAGCCAGCTTTGCAAGTCCAAAAGATTTGGTATTCGACTCTAATGGAAATCTATTTGTTACCGATTCAGAAAACCACCGTATTCGTAAAATTTCTCCTTCAGGCGCTGTAACCACTTTTGCAGGGAGTACAAGGGGGTTTTTAGATGCTACAGGAACAGCTGCACAGTTTTATAGCCCATCAGGTATTACTATCGATGCATCAGATAATTTATACGTTACAGATAAATTTAACCACAGTATCCGTAAAATTACACCTACAGGTGTTGTTACTACTGTAGCTGGTGACGGAACGGATGGTAGAGACGATGGAAATGGAACATCAGCAAAATTTAGCATACCAAATGATCTTGTCATAGACAGTAACGGTGATTTAATAGTTGCAGATACAGGTAATAGGTTGATACGAAAAGTTACAATGACAGGTGAAGTTACCACCATTGCAGGAGACCCTACCTATTATGGGCAGGGATATGTAGACGCACAAGGTACTGCTGCTAAATTTACTAATCCTGTATCAATAGCTTTTAGACAAGACGGAAATTTAATTATTTTAGACTCGGAAATAAATCGTGTTAGAATGATGACTCCAGATTACACAGTAAGTACTATTGCTGGTAAAGACCAAGATATGAATAACAGTGGACCACCACCTCCTTCAATAGATGGTTTACCTGCTGATGCTACTTTTGCACTTTGGAGTTCTAGAATGACTTTGGCAGATGACGGGACTATATACTTTACTGAAGCAGACTATAACAGTAAAATAAGAAAAATTTTACCAGGCACCAACGAAGTAGTTACTCTTTTTAGTAAACAAAGTTCTGGCCCACCAACATTAACAGACGGTACTACTCAAATTGCTAACTTAAGTGGACCTGAAGGAATTGCCTTAAATGCAGAAGGAGAAATAATTATCGTTGAAGGATGGACAGAAGCAATTCGTAAAGTAGAGCTATCAGAAAAATCTGCGCGTTTTGCGGTAGATGTTACGCTAACAACCGCAACAGAACCTCCAACAATGACATCTAATAAAAATGGGGATTGGAATGATCCAACTGTTTGGACAGTTTCTGGAACAGCTGCAACTACTCCAAGCACAACGCCTACCTCAGAATATGATGTTGTTTTAGGTCATGTTGTAACAATACCTGAGGGTATGGGAGCAGCAACAGCGAAATCAATCGGATCAACTACTGGAGCTCAATTGATATTAAAAGAAAACAATAACTTAACAGTGACTGAAGATATCTCTCTTGACAAATCTGATGATGGGATGATTTTGTATGCTCAGAATGGAACTACATCTACGATGACTTTTGGAGGCACTTATCTTTCAGGTAAGAAAACTACTATAATTAAAAGATTGACATCTGATAAGTGGCATTTAATATCAAGTCCTTTTAACATCACTAAAGTAAATCTTACAACAGAAAATTCTAGTACACATTTGAGGGATAATGGTTCTGTTCTTTCACTTGCTTCTTATGATGATAGTAAGGTATCAGGTTCTAAGTATTCATATTTTACAAATGGTACTATAGCTGATAGTGAAAGATTTGGTAATGGTCAAGGGTATTCTATTTCTGTTTCAGATGCTACTACACCAGATTATTATATGACAGGAGATCAACATAGTGGTTCTATTTCATATACTTTATCTACAGGAGGTAATGGGTTTAATTTAATTGGTAATCCATACATTTCATACATACATGCAAATGATGCAGCAGATGCTACCAACAATATTTTACAAGTTAATGGTAGTTTAGGTTCAGATAGATTGGTAGAAGATACCATTTGGTTATGGGATGCAGATAATGAAACTTGGATAACAAAAACAAGAACAGATACAGATGGTTATCGTATAAACCCATTACAAGGATTTTTTGTGCAAGCAAAATCAGCTGAAGCTTTTTCTTTTACAAAAGCAATGGAAACAAATGACGCAAGTAATTCTGCTGCAGATAATACATTTTTAAAGTCATCTAATAGTAAATTTGAAGTAGTATTGTCTTTAAAAAGTGGTCAATTAACCAGAAAAGCTTCAATAAGATACATTGCTAATACAACTACTTCTTTCGATAATGGTTATGATGGATCACTATTTGGTGGTTATGCATCAGCATTAGAAGTTTATACAGGTTTAGTGGCAGGTAATTCTGGTAAAAAATTAGCAATACAATCGTTGCCTAATGAAAATTATGAAGATATGGTTGTACCTGTTGGAGTAACTGCAGAAGCAAATTCTGAAATTGAGTTTTCTGCAGAAGCTTTAAACATTCCTTCAGGATACAAAGTGTTTTTAGAAGATAGAGCAAATAATACATTTACAAGATTAGATGAAGTAAATGCAAAATATACTACTACGGTAGCAGATGCGTCAACAGAAGGTCGTTTCTTCTTGCATACTTCTATGCAATCTGCATTAAGTATAGAAGATACATTGTTAAATAGTTTAAGTATTTATAAGTCTAATACAACAACATTAAGAGTTGTTGGTTTATCTCAAGGAGAAGCTAGTGTAAAATTATTTAATGTAATGGGTAAACAAGTAATGAGTTCCAGTTTTAATGCCCAAGGCGTTAAAGAAATCGCATTGCCAAGTCTATCTACTGGTGTATATATTGTTCAATTAGAAACTGAAGCAGGAACATTGAACAAAAAAATCATTTTAGAATAATTACAAGCATTTAAAAAGACAAGACATCATGAAAAAAAATATAGAAAACAAAAAAGGTACAACTCAAGATATTTCTCGTAAAGACGCGATAAAAAAGATAGGTAGTTATGGTAAATATGCAGCACTTACTGCATTAGGTACCTATATGATTTTAAACCCACAGAAAGCTCAGGCACAAAGTCCTGAATCACCTGGGACAGGTTTTTAATCAGAAATAAAAATTTATTTTTAAAATCCCAATTTTATGAAATTGGGATTTTTTTATGTATATGAAGCATATATACAGATAATAAATTTAAAACTCGGCTAATAATAACCTTACTTTTAGGATTGGTTTTAATAGTAATATTAAGAAAATACATATTAAATAGTTTTTTATTTTAACGATATAAATATTACAATAAGCTGTAGATATAACATTTAAAATATTAACACCTTATATATTGCTCGAAAAATTAATGATCTTACCCAAGATAAAAAAGAAAACGGATTGCTCGAGAGATTGCTCAGGAAGTATAAAAAGATAAGTGGAAACTAGTTATATTTTTAAGTTAATGGTTACTTTATTAATTACTTAATATTATAAATTATTTAAAAAAAACTAATTTAAATTAAGTATAATTAGTAATATTAAAATTCTAATCTTTTTTTATAACTGTCTTCTTTGTAAGTAATGGAGAAAGAATATGTTTTTAGATTTGCCATTAAATTTGCAATTGAATTATTGTTTGACCATGTAATATTTAACTTATCGCTAGAAATGTTTTGTATTCTTACTTCTCCTAAAAACGCTTTTAAACTATTTCTTAATCGCATTATTTCAAGCTGTCTAGTAACTATTTCTTTTTTTAAACCATCCAAAATGTCATCTTTAGAAAGTGAGGTTCTATTTATTTCCTTATGACCACCACTACCTCCTTTGTTTGCAGCATCATAATTATTTTTACCAGCAAAAATATCTAAATACCAAACTTGTGGAATACCAGGCATAAACATCTGTATGGCTCTAGCTAATAATAATTTATGTTCATTCTCACCTAAAGCACTAAAAAAAGTAGCATTTACTTGATAATATGAAATTTTTTTTCCTGATGGATCGAATAAGTTTTTTACTCTTCCTCCACGTTCCATAATCTTATTCATTATGTTTTCTATCTCTTTATCTTCTAATAAACCCTTATTATATTTACCATTAACTTCTTTTCCTTTTAAATCTAAAACAGGAATACCATCGTGACAACCCAACATATTTACTGTCTTATAACCTTTATTTATGATTTCGTCAATCCAAGTTAAAAGCGCTTTGTTATCTCCAGTCTCAAGTGTATGAATCATTAAACTTGGTAAAAAAAAATCATAAATTTGATAGTTTTCTTTTGCAACTTCGTGGTGTAAGTTTAAGCCATATTCTGCATGAATTTCTGGAAGAAGAATTAAATCATTTTTTTAAATCTACTCTTGGTTGATTTCTTATAGATATCACCTTTCATTTCTTCTATAAAATCATCATCAATTCTATCTGAGGGATCTAACTTTTCAACCGATAACCCGGGTTTAATACCTGTTTTTTTATACAATATTTCAAACATCACTTTAGTTAATTCTAACTTATGTCTTTCTGTGGTGATAACACAATCATGGATCGTGAAAATTGGTGCTTTAGGACATCGTCTATGGAATTCAGGAACCACACAATCCAATATTAAATAACTCTCCACACGCTGTAGAAGTAGAGAGAAATTCCTTTTACCAATTCTATCCATAATCTTTAGAATAAATTGATTTACATAAGGATAGAACTTGTTTAATAACCGAACTCCTTCTACCAATTCTCGATGTTTTCGGTTGTTTTGAAACAACACATACATGATATCCTTTTTGATTGATTTACGTTCAAAATCCGTGGGAGGAACTCCATGTTCCATTTCAAATAAATGTGAATAAAAATCTTCTTGAAATGGAGCATCTCTAAATTTTTGGAATTCATGATGATCTCTAATTAGTATCTCATCTTTACCCAAATATTCTCTTTTCTCAAAGTGCGCAAACATTATGGGAGAAAATAGATATGATATAACATCTTTTATAATTTTATCAGATAATAGGGTATTCATTATTTGATAAAATGATAACTCATCATTAGATGTAAAGAAATTATAGTTTAAAATACTTGATAGAAGATATACCTGACTACATTTAAGATCTACTTGAACTAATGATTGTTTATCATAGGTCATGTTCTTTTTAAATATCTTAGGTATATTTGTTAATGAAGAATTATATCTCCAATTGGTTGTAGATTTATTATACCAATACTGATTGGTTTCAATATCAGTTATTGTCAATAACCAGATTCCAATTTTATTTTTAAGAACCAGTAACTGATTGTCGTTTATTAATTCTTGAAACAGGGTATTATATATGTATTTTATATGATTTTTGTACTCTTTTTTTATTTCTAAGTTGTGGTTGAAGTAACTATCTAATAACTGGGTTTTGGAGGGTGCTGTTTTATGTTCTCTTCTTATCGTTTTAATCACCTTATCTGTTTTTTGATATTGATCATTTAACTTGATTTTATTACACCTCACACCTTTTAAATAATTGATATCTAACTCAATCACATTTTTACCTTTTAATAGGTTTAAAATCAATTTATAGTCTCTATTTAGTATCTTATTAAGTTCTTTTGAACACAATCCGGTATATCCGTTTTTATCAAACTTTTTAATATTTTTATGTGTTGCCACAACCCTGGATATCAAATGATATATTTTCTCCTTAACATATTTCTGTCTTCGATTAGAGAGATTCAGTTCTTCAATCAATTCAGGGACGTTTAAATTAGTTGGTACTAAAACTTTCATAATATATGGCGTTCAGAATTGTCTCCCTGTCCCCGGTTTTAATTTTAGATTATGCAACAGATATTATGGTTTTAGAGTATTTTCTATTTAATTTAAAGTTTAATAAATTTGAGTAATTGTCATAGGTTTGATATAAGATTGGATCTTCCAAATCCATCAAAACTCCCAAAATGTATTGATAATCTCTCCCTAGGATTCTTATAAGGGTTATGTGGCTAAATGACATCTCCTTACCACTCTGGATTATGTGAATGAATTTTAATGATCGATACAGTGTATCTGACTTAACATCCTCATTCATTGGGTGACCGTTTAATAGTTTTACTATTTGGTTTTCTATCGTATTCATACTATATGGCGTTCAGAATTATCTCCCTGTCCCCGGTTATGAACCTCCTATATTTTTGAAGGAGGTTGGTGATGATTAATAAAATTATGCTGCTATTTGTAATTCTTTGGGTTCAGTGAACTCGCTATGAATGAACTCTAAATCTTGATGGTTAATCTCTTTGACAGAGTTCTCAAGAACCTTACAACCCACTCTATGGTAGTGTGTAGATAGTTCAGTTCCTAAGTATTGTCTGTTGAGTAGTAATGAAATTCTACCAGTGGTGTTGGCACCCCCAAAAGGATCGTATACCCAGTCTGTCTCGTCTGTAGTCATTAAGATTGGGATTACTGGAAGTAGTTCCGCCATCAATGCCGGATGACCTGTTGGGAAGGCATCGTATGCAGGTTTGTTTTTACCGGTGGTACACTTAATCATATGATCAACATCTTGTGCTGCAATATGATTGTAGATCTTTTTATATGGCTTTGTTAAGGATTTTACTTTCTTCCAAACTGTTCCGTTTTCATCAACATCTTTAGCCCCAGAGGTAACTCTGATTTCTTTTTCTCCATCCATATATTTTAATAAGTTATACTTCGCCTTTTCAGGGTTCACAACAAACCATAAAATATACTCAATCTGGTTTACAGGTCTTTTTACAGTCTCGTTCTGAGGTTTAGGATTGGGTTTGGACCAAATTAAACACTCTTTGTATTTTAGTTTTGTGTGTTTTAATATCGCTGCTTTCACCAAACCCGGTATATCCATGGCACAACCTTTATCATAGGTGTCACCAATATTTACAAATACGTTTGACGTTTCATTAAGTACTCCTTCAACTTCCCCAAAAATCTTTCCAACATTATCAGCAAACTCTTCCGGAGTCTTTTCATGACCCAATTCAAAGCTTAAATTTTTCTTATCGTAACCACGCAACATATAATATGGGATGGAAGTAAATAGTGTAGCAATCTTTTCTAAGAATGAAGAGATATCTTTAATATCAACACAATTCATCTTAAAAGTGGTTGCCTTTTCAGGAATTACAAAGGTGTCCTTATAATTGTTTTGAAGATCTTCTTTCTCTTCAATAAATTTATTGACTTGTTTAATGGTAAGTTCTCCTTTTGTTAACTGTTCTGTGAATCCATGATTTTTGGTTAAATCAATATTTTTTAATTCACTTAAATACTTTTCACAATCTGATAAGTTCCACCCTTTGGTTACAACTCCATTTAATAATAGATTTTCCTTAAAGTCATTTTCGATAATTTTATCTAACTGACGGATTGCCATGGGAGATTTCCATCGGTAATCAAGTTTTTCTTTAATAATCGTGTAACGATTGTAAGACTTTCCATTGTTCCCTTGACCTTGACGTTTCTCAACCGATTTAAAAACTTGTAAAACCTCTTTGGTAAGATCTTTAGCGGTCTTTACTCGGTACATATTTAATGACAATCGAAAATCTATTGAAGGATCCGAATCTACAAATTGAACTTTTACTTTTGTTCTACTTAAAGCACATAGTAACTTAAGTCGACGATAACCATCGATTAATTGAAAATCTCTTGAAATGATTAAAGGTAATAACTGTCCTTCCTGTTCTAAAGAAGATTTTAACTGATTTTCTGAATCTTTTGATTGTAACTCATAGAAGTTTTTGAATTCTTCAACTTTTACGATTTGATCGATTTTTACAACTTCGAATTGTTCTTTTAAATTTTTCATGATATAAAGTTTTTAATTATTTATACCACAAAGAACTCTTTTATTAAAGACTGTTTTGTTTGTTTACGATATCATGTTTTTAAAATATGATATCATATTTTAAATTGAACGTCTCGTTTTTCATAATCTAATTGTACCTTATAATAATGAATACCACCATCTATTGTTCTTGAAACCTCATAATATTTTGAGAAATTTTCTCCTACATTTTCAATAATTGATTTCTTAATTATGTTTCTGACTTTTTCAAAATCTTTAATAACATTTTCTCTTATTAGGTTTTCTTTATTATTAAAGTTAATATCATCAAACTCCTGATTGTTTTCATCAAATTTCTTCCAACCTACTTTTGATGCAATTACATGAAGTTTACCTTTAAAGTTTTTTAACTTATTATATATTGAATAGACATCTAACACAAACCCTTTTTTCGAAATATCCGTCGTTTTTACTTTATCTTGTGTTATCAAAAAATGAATGTAAAAGGATTTTGGTTGTTGGGTTAAATTTATATCAACATCACCAATCTGTATCCTACCGTCTAGAGTAACTTGAATAGGTAATATTACCTTTTCAGGAGAATCACCCCGTAAAACATATCTATTCCTTAAGTCACTTAATAAACTCTCTATATGGGATAGAACCAAAGGGTTTTTAATCTTTTCTTGAGCTCTCTGGTAACAATCATCACATATGTAACCAGATATAAACTTATCAGATATTTTCTTTTTATCAGCACACATTGAATTCACGCACGTGTGCTTATCAAAATGAATGTTTTTATCAAGGTGTTCAAAATCAAGTCCAACCCATTTTCCATCTCTAAATTCTTCAATTTTAATATTACAAAGGGTTTGAAATAAATTCTCTACCACTTGAAATGAAATAGGATAACGATAATCTTTTTTGGTATAATGATCCCAATCACTACCTATAATGAAAATGTTTTTCTCTCTAAATGCACTAAACCAATTTGAGGAATGAGTTCTATCAGAAATAATAACAAAGTAATCTTCTTTATCAAATTCATTATTTCTTCTAAATATTTCACAAATTTCAAAAAATTCGTTGTTAGATAATACTTGGTTGTCATTAAATTTATCATAATAATCCTGAAATACTTCCTTACTCTTCACTGGTGATTTTATAAACTCAATAACACCCGAAGTTTGGTTTAATGTCTCTACAACATTATCTAATATTTCTTCTGAAAACTCTGGAGTACAGGTAATGAATACTTTCATAGTGGGGAAATTAATTTGTCTAAAATAATAAATCCTTTTAAAATATAAAATCAATCTTTTCCAATGTATTACATATTTATATTAAAACAACAATATGAAAACAAACAAAGATATTATGGTTTCCTTGAGAATATCACCAGATCAATACCTATCACTATTGGAAAACTTGATAAGAGAGAAGAAAACAAAATCAGAATTTATTAGAGAAAGTATCTCTGAGAAAATCATTAAAATAAACCCAAAAAATTGTCGTAAATCTTTGACTCATGGATATCGTCCATTTAATTAAAAATAAATTTAATGGGTTGGTGCAATGCTATTACCGGTGTTTCAGTTAATTTTAATCGGCAAAATATTTGTTGGGATATTGACCTTCCTGTGAAATAAAACGAAGTTTTAATTATTTATTCAGGTACAGTTTTGTTAGTGTTTCTCCCATAGTATTGCAAAGTATTTCCTGCGGGTGATTCTCATATCCATAGACTTCTAACTGTCTTTTATACAAGTTGTTTTTAGTTTGAGAGGTGATCAAATAATAGTGAAAATACTCGTGTATACATGTTTTTACAACATCCCGAAGTAATACATTGTTTGATCGGTATATAATGATCGTGTTGGTATCAAAACTGTATTCTCCCCCTAAATCAGATGTACCTTCAACTAAAGTTATTAATGGTTTTTGTTTTCGAATTGGATACAACTCTAGACACCACTCTAATACCTCATGTGCCGATTGAAATTGCCAGTCTTCACCATCAGATTTTATAAATCTAATTATTTTATAAATCAGATTCAATAAGAATAACCCTCCAACAATAATGAAGTAATACATGAAAAAAGTGTCCATTAAAGGTGTCGTTTGATCTTAGTAATAGTATTAGGATGTAGCCCAACAATTTTAGCTACTTCAATATTCTTATATCCGTTCTTTAGGAGATCAAGAGCTTGCCGATTTCGTTTCTTACTTAAGAATTTAATAGGATCTTCAACCGATCCGGGTTTTCTTCCTAAGTATTTATTTGGGTCGAGTTTGGCCAGTTCGATCCCCTGTCTCTGATTTTCTAGAATTTGTATTCTGGTCATCTCTGCGACTACCCCAAGAATTGATATGACCATTTTTGCTATCGAATTCTCGTTCCCATTCTCGTCCAATGTGATTAGTCCTTGGGAAATGAATTTTACAGGTATCTTTTTCTCTGTAGTATAGTGAATAAAATTAATAATATCACGAAGGTCCCTTCCGCAACGATCAATCTGCCATACAGATATAGAACTAATTAAGCTTCGATCTATCATCAATTTTAACTTTAAACCTTCAGGTCTTTCAAAAATTGGGATTTTCCCTGAACATTTGTCTTCAATTACTTTATCAAATTCATGTTCTTTGACTCGTTGACGGTCAGTTTTTTGATCTAAACTGGAAACGCGACAATACAGAACGGATTTACTCATAATTTTAGGTTTATATATATTACACCCTAAAACTATAGCAGCATACCCTCTCATGCAGCATAAAACCTATACTTTTTCGCTATTCTAAACCTCATAAAAAAAAGTGTACGCTATTATTGTGATTAATGGATTTTGCCGACTAAAATTGGTGAAGGATCATACCGTGGGGGACCTCCCTGCAGCACTCCCTGCCGTATCCCCCCTTAAATACCTCTTTTTTTGGTATCTGTAGAGGGGGGCAATGACCTGAGCGAATATTTTTCTGGATTTTTTGTAAAAACTCAAGTTTTTTAAAAAATAAATTTTCCAGAATTTTCTCTAAAAATCAGTTTTACACCTGAAGTAGTTTCTCTACCATTGTTTTTTATATTATCCACAAAATCCAAAACATCTTCGATAAACTGTTCATCAAAGTCGTTTTTAATATTTTTATCTGCTACTTTATAACATAACTCTACAAACTCAATAAACCATTCAGTTATATCAATATATGTAGTGTGTTCTAGTTGTCCAAAATATAAATTTTGAACATCTTTTTCATTTAAATTCTTACCAATTAATAAAGCATCATCATAGCTATTTGAAAATTCTGGATTTAACCGTCCTAATGTTTTTATCCATTTATCACCATCTGAAACATATTTTCTCAACTGATCTTTTGTTAAAGGTTCACCCCCCATTAATTTCTTCTTTTAATAATATAAATGATAATTATTATGAGGTTGATGGTAGGATTGATGATAGATTGAATATATCACATATCAAAGTACACGATACTGATTCTTACATTATGTTAGGAGATATTGATAAAATCCTTATGAATAATGAGTTTAGCCAGTATATAAATCTTGTGGTGAGTGGTACTCTTTATGAGTTTTTAGAGCACCGTTTTGGTGTGGAATTAGGTGAAACCTTTGTTAACCGTAAAGAGGTTAAAACAGCAGTATTTCAAGTGCTATTTACAGATAATAGGTTTTTGGGGCAAGAGGATGCAAAAAACAAATTATGGTTTTTGTAAAAAATAACTCATTATCTTTTGCACAACCATTGCATTCAATAATTTGTATATTTGTCTAAATTATATGAAAATATTCGTTTCCATATCAATGTCTATTTTATTCTTTTTTCAAGGGATAAGCATAGATATGGACTTTTGTGGCGCAATTAAAGAAATTTCAAACGTTATTACCCATTATCAAGACCATAAAGTTAATGGAGACTCTTTCTTTGAATATGTAGCTGAAGACTACATTGGCAGCGATGCTAAAAATGAAGAGCATCATCATAACCCAGATAAGGAGAATACACCAGTCCATTCACATAATCAGTGTTGTCACCCTTTGGTATTAATTATTGCGAACAATAATTTGGCTTTAACCAATCGACTAAAATTTGAAGAGAAAAAACAGTATAATTTACATCAAGTAAACTTCACTTCTAGATATTTGGAATCACTTTTCCAACCCCCAAAAGTATAATTCAGTTTTTTTTAAGGATAGCTATATCCTAACGTGATGCTTCTCAAAGTAAGCATTGCTCTATAAAAGCGTTGCACCTATTCGCACCGCAAGTTTTCAACTGAATTAATACATTTTCTATGATTAATAAAATCATTGATTTTTCAATCAATAACAAATTCATTATTGGTTTGCTAACGCTTACCATTGTTGGAGCAGGTATTTGGAGTATGACCCAAGTACCAATAGATGCTGTTCCAGATATTACCAATAACCAAGTTCAAGTCATTACGCAAGCCCCCAATTTAGGTACAGAGGATATTGAACAATTTGTAACCTACCCTGTGGAAGTTGCAATGAGCAACCTGCCTGATGTAAAGGAAATCCGTTCCATTTCTCGTTTTGGTTTATCTGTGGTTACTATAGTTTTTGACGATGATATGGGAACGTATCTACCACGTCAATTAGTAGCAGAAAAACTAAACGAAGTCAAAGATCAAATTCCGAGTGGTTTTGGCGAGCCAACTATGGGTCCTATTTCTTCAGGTTTAGGAGAAATTTATCAATACACACTTAAAGTAAAACCAGAGTATAAAGACAAATATTCGGTTATTGATTTGCGCACAATGCAAGATTGGATTGTACAGCGTCAAATGGCTATGGTAGAAGGTGTAGTTGAGGTAAACGCCATAGGTGGAAAAATTAAGCAATACGAAGTAGCTGTAGACCCAAACGAATTAAAAGCTATTGGTTTAACAATTACCGATGTTTTTGAAGCTCTTGAAGCTAACAATCAAAATACAGGTGGAGCATATATTGAAAAGAACCATCAAGCCAATTTTATTCGTGGAGAAGGTTTGGTGCGTAGTTTAGAGGATATTAAAAAGATTACGGTTAAAAACACTAACAATATTCCAATTACCGTTGGCGACATTGCTACGGTACAATTTGGTGCCGCTATTCGTTATGGAGCTTTAACCCAAGATGGAGAAGGCGAAGTAGTTGGTGGTTTGGTTATGATGCTTAAAGGCGCTAATTCAAACGATGTCATTGAGAATGTAAAAGTGCGAATGGCTCAAATTGAAGAGTCATTACCAGAAGGTGTCATTATCGAACCTTTATTAGACCGAAGTAAATTAATAGCAGAAACGACCTCAACGGTTGCTACCAATCTAATTGAAGGGGCATTAATAGTGATATTTGTTCTTATTTTCTTATTAGGTAACTGGCGTGGTGGTTTAATAGTAGCTTCAACAATTCCATTATCTCTATTATTCGCATTTATACTAATGAATGTTTTTGATGTTTGGGCTAACCTAATGAGTTTAGGAGCAATAGATTTCGGAATTATTGTCGATGGTGCTGTGATTATTGTAGAAAGTACCGTTTTTCTAATTGCTTCGCAAGTCCTAAAGAAAAGGAAATTGACATCTAAAGAACGTGATGGTGTTGCGGCAGATGCCTCAAAAAAAATGATGAATGCTGCCTTCTTCGGTCAGCTGATTATTTTAATTGTATTTCTGCCAATACTGGCATTAGAAGGTATTGAAGGAAAAATGTTCAAACCAATGGCATTGACCTTTATTTTCGCAATGATTGGTGCAATGGTACTTTGTTTAACCTACGTTCCAATGATGTCTGCACTTATTTTAAGAGCGCCAAAGTCAGACAAAAAATCTTATGGCGATAAATTCGTGCATTGGGTAGAACGTAAATACCAACCACTATTAGAAAAAGCTTTAAAGAAAGGAAAATTAATAATTGGCGTTTCTGTTGTCTTATTTGGTATTGCAGTTTTTATGTTTACAAGAATGGGTGGCGAATTTATTCCACAACTCGATGAAGGTGACATTGCATTTCACGCCATTTTAAAACCCGGAAGCTCACTTACAGAAACGATTGAAACAACCACAAAAATTGAACAAATTGTAAAAGCAAAGTTTCCAGAAGTTGAAAAAATTGTAAGTCGAATTGGTGTTGCCGAAATTCCAACCGATCCAATGCCAATGGATTTAGCAGATGTATTTGTAATACTGAAACCAAAAGGTGAATGGACAACCGTTGAGACAAAAGATGAACTCATCGAAAAAATGAAAGAAGCAGTGGAAATAATTCCTGGTGTGAATTATGAGTTTACGCAACCAATTGAAATGCGTTTTAACGAATTGCTTGAAGGTGTTAGAGAAGATATAGCTATTAAACTTTATGGAGAAGATATAAATGTATTGTCTCAAAAAGCAGAAGAAATATCTAAAATTATTGCAGGTACAGAAGGTATTGGCGATATGAAAGCGGAAGCTACAACTGGTTTACCGCAAATGACAATTACTTATAACAGAAGTAAATTGGCACAATACGGACTTCAAATAAACACGTTAAATCAAATTGTGCAATCAGCTTTTGCAGGAGGAATAGCAGGAACTATTTTTGAAGGAGAAAAACGATTTGATTTGGTGGTTAGGTTAAGTTCTCATAATCGTAAAGACATAACAGATGTGCAAAATTTGTTTATCAACTTACCTTCTGGTGCACAGATTCCACTTCGCGAAGTAGCTGATGTAAGTTACAAAGCAGGTCCAATGCAAATAAGTAGAGATAACACCAATAGAAGAACTTATGTAGGTATTAATGTAAGAGGTCGTGATGTAAAATCGTTGGTAGGCGAAATTAAAACTAAATTAGATGCACAATTAGAACTACCTTCTGGTTATTTTATTCGTTATGGTGGTGCTTTTGAAAATTTAGAACGTGCCAGTAACCGTTTGCAAACGGTTGTACCTATTGCCTTGTTGCTCATTTTTATACTGATATATTTTGCACTAAAATCGTTACCACAAACCTTAATGATTTACATCGCTATCCCAATGGCAACCATTGGTGGTGTTGTAGCATTATGGTTACGAGATATGCCTTTTAGTATTTCGGCAGGTGTTGGTTTTATTGTACTGTTTGGTGTTGCTGTTTTAAACGGATTAGTAATGATTAGTGGACTTAACGAATTAAAAGAAGAAGGAGTAACCAATCTAAAAGATAGAATAATAGAAGGTACAAAGCGAAGAATTAGACCTATTATGTTAACAGCTTTTACAGATGTTTTAGGCTTTTTACCTATGGCAATTTCAGCATCAGCTGGTGCAGAAGTTCAGCGACCTTTAGCAACTGTTGTAATTGGTGGTTTATTAACCTCTACATTATTAACATTATTCGTTTTACCTATATTATATCATTGGGTAGAAAACAAATCATTCAATCTTAGAACTGACAAAAAAGTAATAACAGTTACTGCTATGGTAGCTTTTATGTTTTTGTTGCCAATAACAGGTAACGCACAACAAATAAAAGATTCGTTACCATTTATTTCAATGCAAGAAGCAGTGAAATTGGCTAAAGAAAACTATCCAAGTCTAAAACAACGACAGCTTGAAATTGATAAGCAACAACAATTAAAAGGAACTGCTTTCGATTTTGGTACTACTCAAATTTTTACTGGTGGCGAAGAAATTAACAATGGCACAGGTATTTATACAACTATAGGTGTTGGTCAATCAAATATAGACGTGTTTGGTATTTCCCCAAAGAGAAAATTACAGGAGCAACGTATTCAGTTAGCCCAAAAAGCCTTTCAGCTTTCAGAATTAGATTTAGAATTGGAAGTTAAAAAGGCGTGGGCAAATGCCTTACAAAGTAAAAGGAAGTATAATTTATACAAAGAGTTAGATTCTATTTATGCCAATTTTGAAAAAGCAGTTGCATTAAATTATGAAGTAGAAGCTATTTCGCGGTTAGAATATTCGGCTGCCAAAAATCAAGCCTTACAAATTCAGAATAAATTTATGCAATCAAAAAGTGAATATGCTATTGCATTACAACAATTAAATCTATGGTTAGTTTCTGATGAATATTATACAGTTTCAGATGAAATTGATATAGAGAGCGAAATAAATGTAGAATCCTTTAGTTTAGAAGCACATCCGTTGTATACTATTTCTCAACTTCAAGTCACAGAAGCAGAAGCAAACTATAGAGCTGCTAAAGCTGAAAATTTACCAAAATTCAACCTTCAAGGTGGTTTACAAAAAGTAAATGGCAATTCAGGATTTTACACCTATCAAGCAGGAATTTCAATTCCGTTTTTATCAGGTTCTAGCAAAGCACAAGTTAGAAGTGCCAGAATTGATAAAGAAATAGCGGAAACCAATGTAGCGTTCAAAAAACAGGAAGTACAATCAAGGTTTGTTCAGGCTAAAGAAAATTATATGAAATGGAAAACATCTTGGGAGTTTTACAAAGACCAAGTTTTACCATTAACAAAAGAGCAAAAAACAGGTGCATTACTGGCATACAGAGAAGGCGAAATAGATTATACTGCATTTACGCAGTTGATAAAAGAAGCCATTCAATCGGAACTGGAAGCACAATCAGCATTAGTAAACTATTTAGAAAGCACATTTCAACTACAATATTTTAATCAATAAGATAATGAAAAATAAAGTATATAAAATTCTTACCGTAATGGTGTTAACCATTTTTGTTTCAGCTTGCGGAAATAAAGAAAATGATAATCATTCTCAAAGTGAAGAACAAAAAACAGAAGTTAACGAAGAGCATAATGAAAGCGAAGAAGTAATCCTTTCACAACAGCAATTCGATGATTTAAAAATGAAAATAGACACCTTGGCATTACGTAATATGAGCGGTTACGTGGAAGCAAACGGAACGTTAGAAGTACCACCGCAAAATGAAGCTGGCATCACTACAGTTATTGGTGCTAATGTTGTTTCAATTGAAGTGATTGAGGGTGATAAAGTCAATAAAGGTCAAGTAGTGGCTTATCTATCGCACCCAAATATTATAAAATTACAAACGGATTATTTAAACGCTTATAGCAATAGTAATTTTCTAAAAAAGAATTATGAACGTCAACAAAAGCTGTATGAAGCAGGCGTTGGCTCTGGTGCCAATTTTCAAAAGGCAGAAGCAGAATATGATGCTTCAAAAGCAATAGTAAATGGTCTGCAAGCACAATTAAGAATATTGAACGTCAATACAACTTCTGTTCGTAATGGCACAATTTCACAACGCATAGCATTGCGAAGTCCAATAGAGGGTTTTGTACAAAAAGTTGAAGTAAAAATAGGTCAGTATGTAGAGCCACAAACCGAATTATTTGAAATTGTAAATACGCATCACGTTCACGCAGATTTTATGGTCTTTGAAAAAGATGTCCATAAAGTACAGAAGGGTCAGAGAGTAAACTTTACGGTACAATCTATACCAGATACAGAACTTACCGCAGAAATCTATTCTGTTAGTAAAACCTTTGAGGACAACCCAAAGGCAGTCCACGTTCACGCAGAAATAGAAAACAAAAAAGGTAATTTAATTCCTGGGATGTATATTCAAGGTAAAATTCAAGTAGACAAAAATAAAACTATTGCTTTACCGGAAAGTGCCATTTTTAAAGAAGGAGATAAACATTATATATTTTCAGGAGAAAAAGAAAATGATGATTGGAGCTTTAAACCTGTTGAAGTGATTGTTAGAGAAAAAGATGGCAAATGGGTAGCAATTAAATTTACTGAAGAAATAGAAGAAAACACAAAATTCGCTTATAACAATGCCTATTATCTTATGGCAGAAATGAAAAAAGGAGAAGCGGAAGACCACGATTAATTATGGAAACAATTGAACAACTTTTAACATCAAAAAATATTCGTGTCACAGCAATGCGTTTATTGATTTATAAGTTCCTTGCAGAAAAACAAGTAGCAGCAACATTAAGTGATATAGAAAACGCTTTTGAAAAAGCGGATAGAACAACACTTTATAGAACAGTTAAAACATTTGTTGAGAAGGATATTGTACACCAAATAGATGATGGCACGGGTACAGTAAAATATGCATTATGTGAGCAAGATTGCAGCTGTGAAATTGAAACCGATTTACACTTGCATTTTCATTGCAATAATTGTAATGAAACAGTTTGTTTAACTGACCATAAAATTCCACAAATAAAAGTGCCAGATGGTTTTGTGTCAGAGAATGTAAACTTGGTTGTAAAAGGTATATGTGATAAGTGCAGTGGATAATAAATACTCTTCCATTGCACGCTTTTTAATTGCATTTTTGTAATCAAAGAATTAAGTATATATGAAAAGTAAATTAGCGATAACAAGTTTGCTTACAGCAATCACAGCTTCATTGTGTTGTATTACACCTGTTTTGGCATTAATTGCAGGAACAAGTGGTGTAGCTTCAACTTTTTCTTGGATAGAACCATTTAGACCTTACTTAATAGGGCTAACAATATTAGTTCTTCTGTTTGCTTGGTATCAAAAATTAAAACCAGAAAAAGAAATAGACTGCGAATGTGAAACGGATGAAAAACCAAAATTTATGCAGTCAAAAACTTTTTTAGGTATTGTAACAGCATTTGCAATTGTGATGTTGGCTTTCCCATACTACTCAAGTATGTTATATCCAAAAACCGAAAAACAAATCATAATAGTTAATAACTCAAATATCAAAACAACAGAGTATAAAATAAGTGGTATGACCTGTGCCAGTTGTGAAGCTCACGTAAACCACGAAGTAAATAAACTTAACGGAATTGTAAACTCAAAAACATCATACGAAAATGGTAACGCAATCATTGAGTTTGACGAAACTAAAACCAATGAATTGGAGATTGAGAAAGCAATTAATGCTACAGGTTATAAAGTAACTGATAAAAAAGAAAATTGATGCAAACCATATTAAAATCGGAAATCACTTGCCCTAACTGCGGTCATAAAAAAGTGGAAGATATGCCAACTAACGCTTGTCAATTCTTTTACGAGTGTGAGCATTGTAAAACGGTTCTAAAACCAAACGAAGGTGATTGTTGTGTGTATTGTTCTTATGGTACAGTTCCTTGTCCACCAATTCAACAAAACAAAAGTTGTTGCTAAAACAAAACTAAATGAAAAAAAAGAAAGTCAATTTAAGAGATTTAAAACCAAATTCAGAAGAACAACATTCTCACGATGATGGTCACGACCACGGAAATGGAAGTGCATTCAAAACATACATTCCTGCTATTATAAGTTTTGTTATGTTAATGGTAGGTATCGCTATAGATTATTTTGATGCGATTCCTCAATTTCAAGGATGGATTCGTATTACTTGGTACAGTTTGGCATATCTACCTGTAGGATTTCCAGTCGTAAAAGAGGGTTGGAATAGTATTAAAAAAGGTGATGTTTTTACAGAGTTCTTTTTAATGTCTATAGCAACCATTGGTGCATTTGTTATTGGTGAATATCCTGAAGGTGTGGCAGTAATGCTATTTTATGCAGTAGGAGAATTATTTCAAAACGCAGCAGTTAATAGAGCAAAAGGAAATATTAAAGCCTTATTAGATGTTCGACCAAAAGAAGCCAATGTATTTCGTGATGGTGATTATGTTAGTGTGTCGCCAGAAGCTGTAAATATTGGTGAAAAAATTCAAATTCGTGTAGGTGAAAAAATTCCATTGGATGGCATTTTATTATCCGAAAAAGCATCTCTAAACACCGCAGCGTTAACAGGCGAGAGCAAACCAGATTCCATTCAGAAAGAAGCAAAGGTTTACGCAGGTAGTATCAATTTAGAAAGCGTTATTGAAGTTGAGGTAACCAATAAGTTTGAAGACAGTTCTATTGCGAGAATATTAGACTTGGTTCAAAATGCAACAGCACGTAAATCTAAAACAGAATTATTCATCAGACAGTTTGCTCGTATCTACACACCAATTGTAGTGTTTTTAGCTATTGGTGTTACTTTTATACCTTACTTTTTTGTAGATGATTATGTGTTTAGAGATTGGTTATACAGAGCATTAATTTTCTTGGTAATATCTTGTCCTTGTGCGTTAGTGATTTCAATTCCATTAGGATATTTCGGTGGATTGGGAGCAGCTTCAAAAAATGGAATCTTATTTAAAGGTGCTTCATTTTTAGATGCAATGACCAAGATAAATACTTTGGTAATGGACAAAACAGGAACCGTTACCAAAGGTGTTTTTAAAATCAAAGAAGTAAAAGCAATCGGTTGGAATGAAACCGAATTTATGCAATACTTAATGGCGATGGAAGAACAATCCACGCATCCAATTGCTAAAGCCATTTTAGAGTACAAAGCTGAAGGAGAAGATTTTAAAGCACAAGACGTTTCTGAAATTGCAGGTAAAGGTTTAAAAGGCGTTGTTAATGGTAAAACAGTTTTAGTAGGAAATAAAGCCTTAATGACTGCGAATAATATAAATGTTCCATCTGAAACGGAATCTATTGTAGAATCGATAGTATTAGTTGCAATCGATAATCAATTTGCAGGTTATGTAGTCATAGCAGATGAATTAAAGGAAGATGCAAAAGAAACTATTACAGCATTACACAAAGTAGGCATTAAAAATATTATGATGCTTTCCGGTGATAAAGATTCCATCACGCAACAAGTCGCTAAAGAGTTGAATATCGAAAATGCTAAAGGTGGTTTACTTCCAGAAGATAAATTAAACGAAGTTGAAATTTTAAAGAAAAATCCTGAAAACAAAATAGCCTTTATAGGTGATGGTATTAACGATGCACCTGTTTTAGCAGCAAGTAACGTTGGTATTGCAATGGGTGGTTTAGGTAGTGATGTAGCTATTGAAACAGCAGACGTTATCATTCAAACCGACCAGCCTTCAAAAGTAGTTAGAGCCATTAAAATAAGTCGTTCTACAAGAAAAATTGTTTGGCAAAATATCATTTTAGCGTTTGGAGTTAAAGTTATTGTCTTGATATTAGGAGCAGGTGGTTTAGCCACAATGTGGGAAGCTGTTTTTGCAGATGTAGGAGTAGCATTATTAGCAATTTTAAATGCAGTTCGATTGCAGAAAATGAAATGGGATTAAGCAGATTAATCAATTAAACTTCTGTTAAACAAAATCAATAGTTGTTAAAATTTTTTATACCTTTGCAAATAGATATGAAGCAATTTTTCCATAAAATAATGTCTTTAGCAATGGCTTTTGTAGTGTTATTCTCTACAATGTCATTTACTGTGAATATGCATTATTGCGGAGATACGTTAGTAGAAACTGCTATTTTTCATAAAGCCAAAGGGTGCGGAATGGAAATGGAAAAGCCTTCAACCGAAGGATGTTCTATTACCAAGAAAAATTGTTGTGATGATAAACAATTAGCAATTGAAGGTCAAGACGAATTACAATTGCAAGTTGACAAAATCACATTTGAACAACAAGTATTTTTAGCTTCATTTGTTTACACTTACATTAACCTTTTTGAAGGTTTAGAAAATAACGTTTCTACTTACGAAGAATATAAACCGCCACTCGTCATAAGGCAACTCTACAAGATTGACGAAACATACTTAATTTGATTTTTAAACAATAGACTTTTTTATCCTATGACTGCAATGTCGTAAGGATAATTCGCTGTATTCGGTGTTTTCTTAATACCGAATGAATTTTAAAATGATTGATAGTGAATTTGAATTATATTTTCTTTAGATGAAATAGAAAATATAAGCATAGCCAAAGTTACGGTTCTATTTTATATTGAAATATAAAGGAAATAGAAACTAATTCAATCGATTATTTTGAAGTTTATTAGGTATCAAACCAATGTCTAACTGTTTAATAATCAAAGCCAATGCTCAATAAAAGCATCAAATTTTTAATAGAAAACAAACTCGTAGCAGTTCTGCTACTCGTCCTTTTTGTAGGATGGGGAACGGTTAATGCACCTTTCAATAGGGATACTGGTTTCTTACCAAGTAATCCAGTTGCTGTAGATGCCATACCAGATATAGGCGAAAACCAACAAATCGTTTTTACCAAATGGGATGGACGTTCGCCACAAGATATAGAAGACCAAATTACCTATCCATTAACCACATCATTATTGGGTATTCCTGGAGTAAAAACCATTCGTAGTTCCTCTATGTTTGGCTTTTCAAGTATCTATATCATTTTTGAAGAGGATATAGAATTTTACTGGAGTAGAAGTCGTATTCTCGAAAAACTTAATTCCTTACCAAGTGGTTTATTGCCCGAAGGTGTTAATCCTGCTTTGGGTCCAGATGCAACAGGATTAGGACAAATATTTTGGTACACTTTAGAAGGTCGTGACGAAAACGGAAATGTAACTGGTGGTTGGGATTTGCAAGAGTTACGCAGTATTCAGGATTACTATGTAAAATATGCTCTATCTTCTGCAAGTGGTGTTTCAGAGGTTGCTTCTATTGGTGGCTATGTTCAGGAGTATCAAGTGGACGTAAATCCAGAACTAATGCGTCAGTATAATATTGGATTGCATCACGTTGTAAAAGCGGTTAAGGAAAGTAATAAGGATATTGGTGCACAGACTTTGGAAATTAACCAAGCCGAATATTTAGTGCGTGGTTTGGGTTATGTGAAATCCATTTCAGACATCGAAAATGCAGTAGTCACTTCAGAAGATTATACTTCAATTAGGATAAAGGATATTGGTAAAGTTTCATTAGGTCCTGCAACAAGACGTGGTTTATTAGATAAAGAAGGTGCAGAGGTTGTTGGTGCTGTTGTGGTGGCTCGTTATGGCGCAAACCCAATGGAAGTCATCAATAATGTGAAAGAGAAGATTAATGAATTAAGTGCAGGATTACCTTCAAAAGTATTGGCGGATGGTAGAACTTCCCAAGTAACAATAGTCCCATTTTATGACAGAACAGAACTGATACAAGAAACTTTAGGTACACTCAATGAAGCATTGACTTTAGAAATCTTAATTACCATCCTGGTAATTATCATTATGGTATTTAATCTTCGAGCTTCCATACTAATTTCTGGACTATTACCTGTTGCAGTTTTAATGGTATTTATTGCAATGAAACTCTTTGGTGTAGATGCCAACATTGTCGCTTTATCAGGTATTGCTATTGCTATCGGTACAATGGTCGATGTTGGTGTCATACTATCAGAAAATATTATTCGGCATTTAGATGAAGATGATGGAACTCAATCCATTAATACGGTAGTTTATAACGCTACAGCTGAAGTGTCTGGCGCAATCGTAACCGCAGTTATGACAACTATTATCAGTTTCATTCCTGTATTTACAATGATTGGAGCGGAAGGAAAACTATTCAGACCATTAGCCTTCACAAAGACTTTTGCACTAACAGCTTCTATAATCGTGGCGTTATTTTTAATTCCACCGTTTGCTGCATTTTTATTCAGAAAGAAAAACATTAAAAACACTTTTAAATATGTTTTAAATGGCGTTTTAATAGCATTGGGAATCGTAGCCATAATTTATGGGTATTGGTTAGGATTGATTTTGATAGCGTTTGGAATTACAGCACTTCTCAATCTTCAAAGTAAGATAACAGACAAGCAAGCTAATCTTATCAATATCATTATTTCGGTATCAGCTATTGTATTCTTGTTAGCTGAATATTGGAGACCATTAGGCGTTGATAAAAGCATTTTTTGGAATCTTATTTTCGTAAGTGTTATTTGCTTTGGTTTATTAGGTGTTTTCTCATTATTCATCAAATATTACACACGCATTTTAAAGTGGTGTTTAGATAATAAGTTGCTCTTTTTGTCTGTTCCAACAGCAATTGTGATTGCAGGTTTTTTCATTATGAAAAACACAGGTAAAGAGTTTATGCCATCATTAAATGAAGGCTCATTTTTACTAATGCCAACCTCGATGCCACATTCTGGCGTAGAAGAAAACAAGCGTGTTTTACAGCAATTAGATATGGCTGTCGCCAGTATTCCAGAGATTGAAACCGTAGTTGGTAAAGCAGGTAGAACAGAATCAGCTTTAGACCCAGCACCTTTATCAATGTATGAAAATATCATTCAGTACAAACCAGAATATATGCTGAATGATAAAGGAGAACGTCAACGCTATAAAGTGAATGATGATGGTGAATATGTGTTGAAAAACGGTATGTCATTGCGAGCGGAACAGAGTGAAGCGTGGCAATCTCTTAATGCAAAAGAACAACTCATTCCCGACGATGATGGCGAGTTCTATCGTAATTGGCGACCAAAAATTGAATCACCAGACGATATTTGGAATGAAATTGTAAGAGTTACAAAGTTACCAGGTGTTACATCTGCACCAAAACTACAACCTATTGAAACCCGATTAGTGATGCTTCAAACAGGAATGCGAGCACCAATGGGAATTAAAGTTAAAGGTCAAGACTTAAAGCAAATAGAAGCGTTTGGTGTGCAATTAGAAAACATCATCAAGGAAGCTGAAGGTGTTAAAAAAGAAGCTGTTTTTGCAGACCGTATTGTTGGTAAACCTTATTTGTTAATTGATATTGATAGAGAGAAAATTGCACGTTATGGCATTTCTATACAAGATGTTCAAGATGTATTAAAAGTGGCAGTTGGTGGTATGGTATTAACTCAAACGGTTGAAGGTCGAGAGCGATATGGTGTTCGAGTGCGATACCCAAGAGAATTACGAGCAAACCCAACCGACTTACAACAGATTTATGTGCCAGTAGAAAAAGGAAGTCCTGTTCCATTAAGCGAATTGGCAACCATTCGCTATGAACAAGGTCCACAAGTTATTAAAAGTGAAGATACCTTTTTAGTTGGCTATGTCTTATTTGATAAAATGGATGGTTTTGCAGAAGTAAGCGTTGTTAAAAATGCACAAGCATTAATTCAAGAAAAGATAGATTCTGGTGAATTGATAGTTCCAAAAGGAATCAACTATGCATTCACAGGAACGTATGAAAATCAGTTACGAGCAGAAAAAACCTTATCGGTTGTTGTACCGTTAGCATTGGCAATCATTTTCTTAATTCTGTATTTTCAGTTCCGTTCGGTTGGTACGTCCTTAATGGTATTCACAGGTATCGCAGTAGCCTTTGCAGGTGGTTTTATAATGATTTGGCTCTATGGTCAAGATTGGTTTTTAAACTTCAATGTCGCTGGCGAAAATATGCGAGACTTATTCCAGATGCATCCCATTAATTTAAGTGTAGCAGTTTGGGTTGGGTTTATTGCACTCTTCGGTATAGCAACAGACGATGGTGTAGTAATGGCAACCTATTTAACGCAAACTTTTGATAGAAATATACCAGAGAATAAAAAGGAAATTAGAGCATCTATTGTAGAAGCTGGTGAAAAAAGAATCAGACCGTGTTTAATGACTACAGCTACAACCATTTTAGCATTATTACCAGTATTAACCTCTGTAGGTCGAGGAAGCGACATAATGATTCCGATGGCAATTCCAAGTTTTGGCGGAATGCTCATTGCCTTAATCACTTTGTTTGTTGTACCAGTATTGTATAGCTGGAAGGCAGAAGTTCAACTTAAAAGAACATCAAATGAAAAATAAAATAATAAATATTAAACTCGTCTTGATTCTTGTTTCTTGCTTCTTGAGTTTCTTTACAAACGCTCAACAATTAGAAATATTTATTGATGAAGCTTTAACAAAAAATCCAGAAATTCAAAAGTTTGAGTTACAATACAAAAGAGCTTCTGAAAAAGTAAACGAGGTTAACACCATTCCTAATACCGAATTTGGTGTTGGTTACTTTGTAAGTGAACCGGAAACCAGAACAGGTGCACAACGCTTTAAAGTATCTGCTAAACAAATGTTACCGTGGTTCGGAACCATTACATCGAGAGAAAACTATGTAAGTTCATTGGCAGATGCTAAATACGAGGACATTGTTATCGCAAAGCGAAAACTAATGGCTTCGGTATCACAATCCTATTTTAATCTATACGCCAACAAAGCAAAGCAAGAGGTGTTAACTGAAAACATCAAACTATTAGAAACTTACGAAACATTAGCACTAACATCTGTTGAGGTTGGTAAAGCATCCGCAGTAGATGTGTTGCGATTGCAAATGCGTCAGAACGAAATGCAACAATTAAAAGACGTATTGCAACAACAATTTTTAGCAGAACAAACTAACTTCAATAATCTATTGAATAGAGATAATGATGTTACCGTGAATGTGGTAGATAGTTTACTGATACCTTCTGAAGACTTTGATATTACTTCTGAAAATTTAGCATTACATCCCGAATTACTAAAATATGATAAACTTTATAAATCCATAGAGCAATCAGAATTATTAAATCAAAAAGAAAGCAGTCCAATGATTGGTTTTGGATTAGATTATATCAATGTTGCTGAAAGACCAAATATGGATTTCAGCGATAACGGAAAGGATATTGTAATGCCAATGGTTTCGGTATCTATCCCAATTTTCAATAAGAAATATAAATCCCAAACCAAACAAAATGATTTGCAGCAGCAGGAAATTACTGCTCAAAAACAGGAACGTTTAAATGCATTGGAAACGCTTTTAGACAAAGCAAATAACGAAAGCATTTCTGCAAGAATAAGTTATGCTACTCAAACAAAAAACTTAAAGCAAGCTAAAGATGCAGAAGACATTTTAATCAAAAGCTACGAAACAGGAACGATAGATTTTAATGATGTTTTGGATATTCAAGAACTACAACTAAAGTTTCAAATGAACCAAATAGAATCAATTAGAACTTATTATGTTCAATCAACGATTATTAATTATTTAACACAGCAATAATGAAACACACATATAAGATTGCGGGAATGACTTGCAATAACTGTAAGGCTTCCGTCGAGAAATATTTAAGTAAAATAGACCACGTATCAGAGGTGTCTGTTAATCTTGAAAAAGGTGAGGCAGAAGTGAAAATGAATAAACATATTTCAACTGATATACTACAAAAAGCATTACCAGAAAAGTATACTTTATCTGAAAAGAAAGAGAAGAATGTGTTTGCATCTTCAAGTATGTCGGCAATGCCTATGGAAGAAGAAAAAAGTAAATTACAACAGCTAAAACCTTTATTGCTTATCATTTTTTATATAGCAACTGCAAGTGTATTATTACATTATAAAAATTGGACTTGGAGCGCTTTTATGCTCGACTTTATGGGGTTATTTTACATCGTGTTTAGTTTTTTCAAGATGTTAGATTTAAAAGGCTTTCCTGAATCCTTTCGTATGTACGACCCTTTAGCTAAACGTGTTCCTTTTTATGGGAAAGTTTATCCATTTATTGAAACAGCTTTAGGACTGATGTTTTTATTGCGGTTTGAAATTAATATAGCTTTAATAATTACACTTATAGTATTAGGGATAACAACAATTGGAGTAACAAAAACATTATTGGACAAAAAATCAATACGATGTGCGTGTTTAGGTACTGCTTTAAAATTACCTATGACAGAAGCCACTTTTATTGAAAATGCTATTATGATTGTAATGGCGACATTAATGCTTATAAATTAAATTGTTATGGTAAATAGGCATACTGCGTTAAAAATTAGAAAAACCCACAGGTATTTGGGTCTCTTTTTAGGGATTCAATTCCTGTTTTGGACTATTAGTGGTTTATACTTTAGTTGGACGAACATCGATGAAATACACGGAGACCAATTTAAAAACTTGAAGTATCAACCCAAAGCATTTAATAGTTTAATAAGTCCTTCAGAAATGGATGTTCCAAATGGTATAAAGACTATTGAATTAAGAGATATTGATAATGCACCGTACTATTGGATAAATAAAGAGCAATTGTATAATGCTTTAGATGGAATGCCAAAAAATAGTATTACGCAGAAAGAGGCACTCTATATTGCCAAAAACCATATGAAAAGTGGTTTAGAGGTAGAATCTGTTGAGCAAATTACGGAAACTGGAAAACACCACGAGTATCGAGAAAAACTACTACCTGCTTATGTTATCTCATATAAAACAGATGAAGCACTAAAAGCATACGTTTCTGTAAGCGACGGAAAATTTCAAACCGTAAGACATCGTTCTTGGCGTTGGTTTGATTTTTTATGGATGACACATACCATGGACTATGAAGGCAGAGACAATTTTAATACCATTGTTTTGAGAGCCTTTTCACTTTTAGGATTGATAACCGTTTTAAGTGGGTTTTTGTTGTGGTACACCTCGTCACCTTCAATTAGGAAATTATTAAAACGAAAAAAAATAAAGAAATGAAAAAGTATATAGTTTATCTCGGAATATTAGCTGTTGGTCTACTTTTAGGGTGGATACTGTTTGGTGGCTCACCAAAAGAAGAAACAGACCATAATCACGATGCAGTTACAGAAACCAATCAAATGTGGACCTGTTCAATGCATCCACAGATTATGCAACCAGAAGCAGGAGATTGCCCTATTTGTGGTATGGATTTAATTCCTGCTGATGGTGTAAGTGATGGTTTATTAGCAGACCAATTCAAATTGACTGAAAACGCAATTGCTTTAGCTAATATTCAAACATCTATTGTTGGTAAAGGCAATGTTGAAGGCAATACTATCAAATTATCTGGTAAAATTGCTGAAAACGAAGAAGCAAATGCAGTACAGGTAAGTTATTTCGCTGGAAGAATTGAACGTTTGAATGTGAGTTTTACAGGCGAAGAAGTTCGTAAAGGTCAATTATTGGCAACCATTTATTCGCCAGAACTCTATGCAGCACAACAAGAATTAATTACAGCAGCATCTTTAAAAGAATCACAACCTGCTTTATACAAAGCAGTCCGTAATAAATTGAAATTATGGAAGCTCTCTGAAAATCAAATTAATAAGATTGAAGAAACAGGAAAAGTGAAAGAAAACTTTCCTGTGTATGCAACCTTTTCGGGTACTGTTACAGAAAAATTAGTAGAGCAAGGCGATTACATTAAACAAGGTCAACCCATATTAAAAATTGCCAATCTCAACACAGTTTGGGGAAATTTTGATGTGTATGAAAATCAGATTAACCGCTTTAAAAAAGGACAGGAAGTGATGATAACAACCAATGCCTATCCTAATAAAGAATTTAAAGGTAAAGTTGATTTCATTGACCCAGTTTTAAACACCAAAACAAGAACTGTTACCTTGCGTGTTGTTTTAAACAATAAGGACGATGTATTTAAACCAGGAATGTTTGTAATCGCAAATATTGAAGACAGTACAGCTAAAAATGACGAAGTATTAACAATTCCTTCATCTTCTGTGTTATGGACAGGTGAACGTTCTGTGGTGTACCTTAAAACAAATCCAGACCAAACTATTTTTGAAATGCGTGAAATTAAATTAGGCAATCAAATTGGTAATGAATATGAAGTTTTAGAAGGATTATTTGTTGGAAATGAAATAGTGACTAACGGTACATTTACGGTTGATGCAGCAGCACAATTACAAGGCAAAAAGTCTTTGATGAATAAAGATGGTGGTAAAGTAATGACAGGTCACGAGGGTCATTTAGGTATGGATAACAATTCACCCAACACAGAAAGTGACCACACTATTATGAATGAGCGTCTGAAAGTATCAGCGAAATTTCAAGAGCAGTTAAAAGCTGTTTTCAATGCGTATATCAATTTAAAAGATGCTTTAGTGAAAGAAGACTCAAAAGGCGCTTCTGAAAGTGTAATAAGTTTACTAAACAATTTAACCAGAGTAGATATGAAATTGTTATCAAACAATAAGGCGCATAATCATTGGATGTCATTAGAAAAGGAAATAAAACCTTCAGCGACCTCAATTTCTGAAACATCCGATATAAAAGCACAAAGAGACCATTTTAAATATTTATCATCACATCTAATCAATGCTGTTCAATTGTTTGGTGTTAATGAAAAGGTTTATGTGGAATTTTGCCCTATGGCAGATAACAACAATGGTGCATATTGGTTGAGCAAAGAAGAAAAAGTAATCAATCCATATTTTGGCAGCGCAATGCTAACCTGTGGAGAAGTAAAACAAGTAATAGAATAATAAATCAAGTAATAACAATTAAATTTTAAACAATGAAAAAAGTAAGATTAACAACAATTATGGTAATGGCATTTATAAGCTTATCAGCAATGTCTTGTAAAGATGCGAAAACAGAAAACAGTACCAATTCTGAAATGATTACTGAGGAAGACCATTCAAAAATGAACCACGATAATTCCGATGGTCACCACGATGTGGATAAAAAGGAAATGGCAATGAACGGAGATGGAAATTCCCAAACAATATTAAATGACTATTTCAACTTAAAGGATGCCTTAGTGGCAGATGATAATGCCAAAGCTAAAGAATTGGGTGCAACCCTCGCAACATCATTAGGAAAGCTTGACATTTCAAAATATACGGATGCTCAGCAATCAGAATTAAAGGACATTATGGAAGATGCTATCGAGCACGCAGAACATATCAGTGAAAGTGATATTAAACACCAACGCGAACATTTTAAAGTTTTGAGCAAAGATGTTACTGATATGGTAGCTATTACGGGAACACAAGTGAAACTATACGAGCAATTTTGTCCAATGTATGATGGCGGTACAGCTTGGTTGAGTACAAAGGAAGAAATACGCAATCCATATTATGGAAGCCAGATGTTGAAATGTGGTAAAGTACAGCGAGAAATTAACTAAATGAAAATTGTAAAAATCATAGCACTGATTTTATTGGTTGGATTTGTGGGCATACAGTTTGTGCCCACAGACCTCAATCAAAGTGATACTGTGCCAAAAACTGACTTCTTGTTGGTAAACAACACCCAAGAAAACATAAGCGCATTATTACAAGAGTCCTGCTATGATTGTCATAGTAATAACACAGAATACCCTTGGTACAATAAGGTACAACCTGTTGCTTGGTTTTTAGAAGACCACATTAATGAAGGAAAGGAAGAATTGAATTTCAATGAATGGGATGCGTATTCCAACCGAAGAAAAAACAGCAAACTAAAGTCAATAATTAGTCAGGTTAAAGATGATGAGATGCCACTAGCATCTTACACCTTGATTCACAAGGATGCTAAGTTGTCCAATTCTGAAAAGACCTTGATTATTGATTATATGAAGAACCTAAAAGAAACATTAAAATAATGCCCTGATATGGGAAGGAAATACTGGTTGGTTGGTTAATAGCCCTTCCCATTTCAGGCACTATAAAAAGTATTATGAAACAAACCCTTAACATAAAGAATATGGTATGTGACAGATGCAAATCAACTGTATTAAGGGAGTTGGAAGAATTGGGTTGTGACATAAAAACGGTTGAGCTTGGACAAATTGTTCTAAACAAAAAGACAGGCATCCAAACATTAGAATTAGAAAAAGTGCTGAGCAAACACGGTTTTGAAATCATAAAGGATGAAACAGAAATTTTGATAGAGGAAATAAAAATTGCGCTCATAAAAAAAATCGAAAATCAGGACAATGCAAACCTTTCATCTTTTTTGACCAAAAGGTTTAATAATTACTCCTACACTAAAAATAAAACCGTCCGTAGGCGCATAAATTTCTGGAAATTCTGGATTGTCGTGTGGTGGCAAAACCAAAGGTGAAAACCTACTTTGTCTTCTGTCTGTAAAGTTTTCAAAATTTACAAAGGTTGTTCCCCATTTGAAATTGCGCATTAAAAGCAATCCCATAGTTATAAAATCCGGATACCAACTCCTTGATCATTTCATTCTATCTGAAGAAAGTTGGCTCAGCAATTACTATAGTCCTTTAGAAAAGGAGCTCGCAACTCTTAAGAAAGATCTTTCCAAAGACGAAGAGACAAAAGAAGTTGTTCAATCTTACAAAGATGAAATAGAGCTATACAAAAGGTTTAAGGATTACTTTGGGTATGGTTTCTATGTAGCGAGGAAGGTGAATTAAGAAATTCTTGGCTGCATCTTTGAATAATAGGGGGAGCAACTTATAATGATAAAACCGTTATACTATTGTAGTATAGCGGTTTTTTTACTTTAAAATTATTATCTTGCTCTAAACCAATAAAATAAATCAATATGGAAAAAAATGTTTCTAAAGTAAGAGCACATGATGCAATTGTAGGAGTCTTGTATTTAATAAGTGCAGGCTTAACGCTATACACATCCAACTTGAACTTTGTGTGGATCGCGGTAGCAGTTGGCGGACTTCAACTTATAAGTCCAATGACAAAATTCTGCCCGGTTTATTTCATCCTTAATAAACTAATGCCAAATACTGACCCTATTCAGAATGGTAAGTAAAACTTAAGTCACAAATAGATTTACTTTTGCTGCAACTTTGATTAATAGGGGGAGGGGAAATCAAAATTCAAACATCTCAATCTCCTTATTTTAATTTCTTAATTTTGACTCATGTCAAGCACTAATTCAAAAGAAAAACCATCAAAAAGAATAGAATAAAGATGTGAAAATGTTCGAGTTTCAAGAACCGGGGGTATCTCTGCAACAAAAACATTTAAAGGAGATGGAGTTGGTGCAACCATAAACACCAAACACGGACTTAGTATTCATAAACGATTGTTTAAAGGAACTCGAATGGGCTTTCAAAACGGTAATTTTCAATTCATTGGAAGATATAAAAGTGGTCCTTTCAATTTCAATGTTTCAAAAAACGGATTTAGTACCTCCCTTAAAAATAAACGAGGTTCGTATAACATATTTAAACCCAATTATTCTAGTTTCAAATTAGGAGGAATTCAAGTTAGAGGTAAAAACGCTGCTACCTTTCAGATGATCTAAATGATCATTATTCTTGGTCTAAACTTCATTAAATTCTTTTGGTATACTTCTATCTCCATTTTATGGTTTTGTTTTTTATTTATGAAATGGGTTGTAGATTTCACAAGTGGGTTTTTTAAAGGTTTTAGAAAAGTTGACTAACGTTCCTAATAACTTTAGTCTACACATTAAAATACCCTTGATCGACAATGTGTTTGGTTCTATCCTCTCCTCTATCTCTAATATACTTTAGAAACTCTCGTTCAGATTTATGACCAGAAAAGTGCATGATATACTGGGTTTTGAGTTAAATATATTATAATTGTATGAAAAATAATGTTTTTTTTAAACCTTCAATCAGCTAACTATCTTATTCTTCTAAATAAAGAAATATTTTATTTCTTTATTAGTCTTAATATATTACAATTATTAATTTTGAAATATTCTCTTTTAATTTAATATTTTTATTTTAAAATTCACAATTTATTTTTATGAAAAAATATTATTTAATTTTATTAGTTGGACTTATTACTTCATGTTCAAATGAAACTGTTGAAGATGTTAAAAATATTGATACTACAATCCCTGTAATTACATTATTAGGCGATAATCCAACAACTATAGAAGTTAGAAATACTTATACAGACGCAGGTGCTAAAGCCATTGATAATTTAGATGGTGACATAAGCACTGATATTGTTACTGTTAATAATATTGACTCAAACAATATAGGAGAATATACAATAACATATAATGTAACAGATTCTAATGGAAATGATGCTGTTGAAGTACTAAGAACTGTTAATGTTATACCATTACAAACCCCACAATTATTGTCTATTAATAGAGAAAAGTTTGGTATAAATTGGAATGATGTTGTGAAGTCTAAGCAAGAACCATATGATATAAACAATGATAATACTCCTGATATTATTTCTTGGCAAAGAATAAACAATCAAACAGTTGACCCTCCTATATTTTACATCAAAGATTACAATGGTAATGATGTGTGGGACTTTAATATAAAGGATTACAATCCATCTATCAGAGATTCGTTAAACAATCTTTATTTTGATTATCATGACATCAACAATGATGGAAATATGGATTTTGTTTTACAGTATATGGGAGAATGGCACAATCAAACTCCTAATCCAGATTTTTACGGAATAAACACCTATCTTTTGTTGTCTAAAGGTAATTTACAATATGATGTAATTGAAATGTTTGATGACCCTAATTTTGATTCATTTGGTATTCAACTATTTGATTTTGATAAAGATGGTAATGTTGATATTTTACATAAATCTATGCAAGAAGGTGAATATTTTAAAAACATAAATAATCAATCATTTGAATTAAGTAGTATTAATCCTTTATTTATATCAGAATTAGGAATGAAGTTTGATTGGAATTTGGATGGAGAAATTGATTATGTTAATCTAGGTTTACAAAATAAAACTCTCACAATAGTAACATCTTCAGAGAATATTGTAATTCCATTCGATAATACTGGTTGGATCTTTGAGTTTAATTTTGTTGGAAACCCAACTTCTTGGTCACCAGAACGATTTGCAATAATTGATAGTGATAATGACGGTGATTGGGATTTTGTGATTGGTGGTTATCTTAGAAAGAATAATAGAAATTATTATACACAAAGATATTTTGAAAATAAAAATGGTAGTTTTTCGTATATCGAAAATTTTATTGAAACAGATCATACTCTAATTGGAGAGTTACAGGTTTATGCAGACGATATTGATGATGATGGTGATGTTGATTTATATTATCCATTTTATTCAGCATCACAATTAAATACTCCGAGAGAGGATCATGGGAACGGTCCTGAGCTTGGTCCAATGTTTTGGTGGGAAAACACCAGTACGGGATTTAAAATAAATAAAAACTTTGAATTAATTTATTAGAATCTATAAATAGTTGTAAAATATCTGAAATTAAGTATTTCTAATTTTTCCAATACCTTATTTTTTTTGGTATACCGCTATCTCCATTTTATGATTTGGTTTTTTATCTATGAAATGGATTGTAGATTTTATAACCGGTTTTATAAAAGGGGGTTAGAGAAGTTGACTAACGTTAATTATAACTTTAGTATATACATTAAAACACTCTTGATCAACAATCTACTTTCAAGAGGTTTTTATTTTATTCTAATTTGTTTTTCTCTTCGATCTTCTATATTTCTTCTAAACTCAAAGACCGGTAATTTTAATTTAATTTTTTGAATTAAATACTCCTCTAAATATAAAATGGATTGTCGGGTTTTTTTCTTCTTCGATTCATAACTATAATGTTCAGAGAAAACATCTAATAACTCTGAATAATTTATATAATTAGGAGATGCGTCTACAAGTCTCTTTAAAATTTTAAAATCTTCTAGTTTTATTTCTTCTCGTATTTTAAATAAATTTTTAGAGATAACTTGTGACGGAGTCTTTTGTGAAGTAAAGTAAAAATATATCAAAACAAATACTACAAATAGACTTAAAATAATGAACCACATATATGATTTTGTCCTGTACAAATTAGAATATACTTTTTTGGTACCTAAAAAACCTTCTTTACTTAAACTAACTAATTCTGCTACTCCACTTGTCTTATTGATTATAAAATAAAACTTATCTTCAAACTTATTATAAGTTACTTTATACTCATCGAAGGATCTATTTAATGTTCTTGTTACGTTTAACTTTGCATTAGGATACGCAATCAATGTATTATTTTTTATGTCACATTCAAAGACTCCTTCTTCTGCAATAACCAACGTATTTTGATTAAAATTTTCAATAGAACCATAAAAAGGGAAAGTTATATAAAGTGATCCTTCTCCGAGTTTTTCCCAACGAGATTCTTTAAAAGAAAATTTCCAATAATCATTTATAAAACTCAGGTTTTTTAGAGGAGATTCTTGTTCATTGAGCACTCCGTAACCAGGACCAATATAAAGATGATTTCCAATAAATTGCCCAATAATTTTATGTCTTGGATTCGGAGAATCATTATAAGATGAAGCTTGAGGATAAAGTTCTGTTTCTTTCTTCTCAGTATCAAAGTAAATGATATTATTTTTATAAGTATGGAGCCCATAACCTCCAAAATCCATTAGATTATTTTTATACAAAAATGAAAAACTAAAATTTTGGGACTGGTATGGAAATGATCTATCCAATCTTTTAAACTTACTTCCATCAAAAGAATACACAATTCCACTAGATCTGTTTTTTAAATATCCGATAGAATCATTAGTAACAAATTTGTAATCGACTAAATTAAGTTCATGTTGTTTGGGGAATCCTTCTTTTTCTTTCGTTATACAAAACAAAGAATCACCAGATATTAAATAAGAATCTTGTTTGAATGTAAATAAAAAGTGTTTTCCATCTTTTTGTAATGCCCTATTCTGTGAATGTAAACTAGGAATTACTAATGCTAAAAATAATATGAGAGATACTAAATACTTCATGAAACTAAAGTACTAAAATTATCTTTTTTGAGATAGGGGTATAATACGGTATTACTCGATTTTTTTTATAAAAACAATTAACAAGCTTAAATTTAAATTATGAAATATAAATTACACTTTTTAACAATCTCATTTATCATAGGTTTATTTATACAATGTAGTAAACCAGATGAAGAAGTTCCTTTTTTTACTGTTTCGTTTTCAGCAACAAAAGGTGGGGCTGTTAGTTCAAATGGCGGTAAATATCAATTAGGAGAAAAAATATCTGTAACAGCGATCCCTGAAGGAGAATATGTATTTACCAAATGGTCTGATGAGAATACGAATACTCTAAGAAATTTCACAATAACTTCAGATATTAACCTAAACGCTTTATTTGAGAAAAGAAAGTATCCTTTAATAATTAATATTGAAGGTAATGGCCAGGTTAAAGAAGAAATTATAAGTCTGTCTAAAACAACAGACTATTCTTCTGGAACAAAAGTTAGATTAACTGCAATTCCTAGCGGTGAATGGGATAGATTTGATTCCTGGAGTGGCGATTTAATTTCTACAGAAATTAGTGTTGAATTAGTAATTAATAAGCCTACAACAATAAATCTAAAGTTTACAGAAACTAATATGATGATAACAGAAAATGTTATCCCTATTGAAGAAGGACTATCTGTAGACGATATTTCAAGAACATTTTCAATACCTAGTGGAGTTTTTCATTACTCAACTGATTCTGATAATTATATCTTTTTCCCAGGACAGGCTAATTGGATTTCTGGAGGTGCTATGGTAAACAAAGAAGATGTCCCAAGAGTACCTTCTGTAATTTTCAAATTAGGAAATTCTGGTTGGGAACTTTTCAAAGTAGACTATGAAGCCAAATTTTGGGGGGCTCGTAATTATGAAGTTATAGATAATGTTGTTGGGATTGGTGATGGAAATGAAATAGGAGACTCGAGTATGTGGTCTGGAGATTTATTTTATGGAAATATTTTAGCTGACGGAAATATTAATTGGTCAATTGTAAATGACGAAAATCAACAATCTTTTTTTCATGGCACATGCTTGGGCGACATAAACGGCGATGGTATTACCGATATTGGTGGTTCTCCAGGTTTTGGAGGTGAATATGGAGATTTAAATCTATATTTTAAAGACAATAGTGGTTTTTCATTTCAAAATGACTTAGTTTCTATAAGTGGATATCAACCATTTGCCATAGATTTTGCAGATTTAGATAATGATGGAATTGATGAAATAGTTACAGCTACCTATATTATGGATGGAAGTCACTATCGTGAAAATGAACTAAATAGTATTTCTGTTTACAAATTCGACAAACAGTCAAACAAATTTCATTTATTTTTTAAGTCTGAAGAACCATACGTTTTTTACAATAAATCATTTGGCGCAACTTCAATCAAATGTTTTGATTTTGATAATGATGGGGATATAGATATCTCTGTTGCGCGAGAAAGACATGAAGGAGATGGTGCTTTTGAAATATGGTTAAATGAAGGTAATACTTTTAAACCTCACTATGTTTCGAAAGTTTATACGCAAACAGAATTAATGTTTAGGGAGTTTTCTGTAATGGATGTTAATGGCGATTCATTTCCTGATATTGTTTTAAGACCTCACGCAGACGGAAATTTATATAGGATAAATGGAGGAGTTAATATCATGGATTCTGGAGGAGTTCAACTAAATGAAATTATTCAGATTAATAATGGAGATGGAACATTCTCTCCTTATTATGAGAATGAACTCAAGTTAGATGGATATATCGTTAGAAATGTTTTACCATACATGAATGATGGCATTCTAAACTTTATAGGAACTTTTCCTGGAAACCATCAAAATGGAGATCCAGATAAGAAAGTTTATACAGTAAATGTAAAAATAAAAATATAATTATTTTCTACTTAGACTTTAATTAAAAATGGGAAAGTTGCTTACTAAAAACTCCTGAAAACACTTGTTGGATGGAGTTTTATTTTAAAGTTAAGAAACAAACTATTAATGAAAATATTAAATATGAAAAAAGTAGTTTTATATCTATTAATCATCGTGATTTATTCTTGTTCAAAAGAATCAGAAATAATCCCTGAACCAGAATTGTCAATTTATCCATTTTCAGTAAATGTTGAAGGAGAGGGAAACATAACCTATCAATCACAAAACGGATTATCAACTTCAAACTATGAATCAGGCACCATAATTACTTTAGAAGCTAATCCATCAAAAAAATGGGAGTTTATTGGTTGGTCTGGAAGTATTATTTCTTCAGAAAATCCTCTTGAAATTATAATTTCAGATTCTACTGAAGTTACTGCAAAATTTATGCGATACTTTGATTACAAACAACCCTCATATAAGTTTAAAAATTCAGATTTTTGGGTGGATATTGAGTCTATACCGACTTCGAATGGGTTAGACCTTTTTCAAACAAGCTATTCAGCAGCATATTCTTATGCTGATTTTAATAGAGATGGTTATGAGGACATTTTATTAGCAAAAAATAAGTATAACATAGAGAGACATCCGTTAGAATTATTTTTGAATAATAAGAATGAGAGTTTTGTTTTAGATCAAACACTAATCGAAAATAATATTGGTTGTGAAACTGCAAGGAAATCTATTGTAGGTGATTATAACGATGATGGTAAGCCTGATCTTTTTTTTGCTGATCACGGTGCTGAAGGTAACGTGTATGAATTCGCATATCCAAGTATATTACTTAGCAACTCTAATGGATATAAATTCGAAATATTAAATAATTTACCAAAAGCGTTTTATCATGGTGCTGCTTCAGGAGATATTGATAATGACGGTGATTTAGATATTATTACATCTACAGGTTTAGTTTTAATAAATGATGGAGCAGCTAATTTTATAGAAATGAATGACTTATGGGATACAAATGAAGGTGGAATTTATACTGTTGAATTAATTGATATCAATAACGATAGTTTTTTAGATTTAATTGTTGGAGGACACACCATGACAACCTATGATTTAAAATCCGAAAAGATTTATTTTGGTAACGGTGTAAATTTCTCTGATTCAAACTCTATTCTACTCCCAAAAGTTTTTGGATATGGTGTTTCAACTGATTTTTCATTTTATGATATAAATAATGATGGGTTTGAAGATATTTTTGTGAATCGTGCAGGAGGATCTGTCACAGCAAATAACACTTACGATTCTGACTTTTATGTCGGATGGAGTGTGCAATTGATAATTAATAACCAAGGCAAGGAATTTATAGATGTTACTAAAGATTACTTCAACATTTATCAGGGTAATGAACCTTGTATGGTTTGGATTAGAACTCAAGATATTGACAATAATGGATTCTTAGATTTATTTGAAAATGACAAGTATCATTTCGATACAAATCAAATTTTTAGATGGGAATGGAATGGATCTCTTTTTATTAAAAAATAATTTTTTATGTAATTATTAGAGGTTTTAGAAATTGATTAAAGTTCCTAATAACTTTAGTCTACACATTAAAATACCCTTGATCGACAATGTGTTTGGTTCTATCCTCTCCTCTATCTCTAATATACTTTAGAAACTCTCGTTCAGATTTATGACCAGAAAAATGAATGATATACTGGGTTTTGAGTGAAATATATTAAAATTTAAACTCGTTAACTTTTCATTTACGAAACTCTTATATCTAAATTTTAACGGTAAGCTACATTTATATAATTAATTAATAATTGTATGAAAAATAATGTTTTTTTAAAACCTTCATTCAGCTAACTATCATGTTCTTCCATATAAAGAAATATTTTATTTATTTATTTATTTATTTATTTATTAGTCTCAATATATTACAATCATTAATTTTGAAATAATTATTTTAATTTAATAATTTGTAATAAAATTTACAATTTATTTTTAGTTAAACCAAAAAAAGCTGATGTTTTTGTAAATTAAATCACAATTTATTAACCAATATAAAAACCATTAAATTATGGAAGGAATGATTATTACAATGGCTTTATTTATAGGTGTTCCAGTATTAGTATCTGGAGCATTTATCTTAAAATTTTTAGCGAGAAAAGTAGGGAAAATAGAAAATGCTAATTTTAAAAACTCCCTATTAGTTGAAATTGCGGCGGGTGTATTAGTAGCAATAATTATAAGTCCAATAGGATTTGAAGAATTAATGGAATTAGGAGTTATTGGAAGTATATTAGTATATATATTTTTATTAACAATAGCCTACACCTTAATGGGGAAGCTGATATGGAAATCTAGTTTCATTCAATCTTTTAAAGCTAATATTATTTGGATATTAGTTTTATCTATAATTATTAGCATTGTTATTTCAACATTCTATTAATATCATTTATTATTATTTCAAACGCTTTTAGAGTTAAAATTAATTTTAATATTTTAAAAAAAATATCTAAAAAAGTCATCAGAAATGGTGACTTTTTTTGCTTTAAACTTAAGTATATAAATTATTTACAATTAAAGAAACGTTGATTAAAGTTCCTAATAACTTTAGTCTACACATTAAAATACCCTTGATCAACAATATGTTTGGTTCTATCCTCTCCTCTATCTCTAATATATTTTAGGAACTCACGTTCAGATTTATGACCAGAAAAGTGCATGATATATAACGATGACATTCCCTTTTTATAATTATTGGTACAGAAACTTCTACGACCGGTGTGTGTTTCAATCATCTCCCATTTGAGTTTGTTTCTCTTCAACAACTTCCCTCCTTTGGTGATTTCTGTTTTTATAACCGCGTTAAATCCTAATATCCTCCCTACAATCTTAATGTTTTCATTAATATCCGTGTCATGAAGATATGGTGGGGGTTGATTGTTGTACCTTGTCATAATCTCTCGGATTTCCAATGTGATTGGACAATCCACAATGTTCTTGGTTTTACGTTGTTTGATTCTAAAACACTCCAACCCATTTATATCAATAATATTTTCTGAGGTAATTCCATTATAATCACTAACTCGTTGACCGGTATAACATCCCATTAAGAATTTATCTCTTGCCAATTCCATCCTTTTATTAAAGGACAAGTCCAATTTCAATATTTGATTTATTTCATCTTCATTCAAATAAATTGCTGTGGTTTCTTCTGTTGATACTTTAAAATATTTTAGTGGAGGATTCGATATCAATCCTTGATTCTTGGCTTCAATCACAAACATTTTAAGGTTTTTAAAGTGTTTTGATATCGTGTTTAGAGCCAAGTTCTCATGAACCTCTAAAAACTGTCTAAAATCATCTAAAAAGGGTTTATCAAATGAACTAAAGTCAACTCTAACTTTTCTTAATCGTTTATATTTCTTTAATTTCGTTAAGGATCCTTTGTACAAGGTATAGGATAATTGTGCAATTTGATCTTTTTTTTGATTCAAATAATTTTCAGAAAACTTAAAAAAATCAACAGGAACTATTTCTTCTCTCTCTACAGGTTCTATTTTACCTGTTATGATATCTAACGTTTCTCTTATAAGTTCTTTTGTTATTAGTCTTTCTTCATCTATATATCGACTATAAGTATTCATCAATTCAGTTTCTAACTTATTTAAATAGTTATTGACCGTATGTGAATTGATAACTCTTGATTTATTGGTTTTAACGCGTTGTTTTTGATAATCCCAATCCGCATAAGAAACTGTATATCCTGTGGAGTAACTTACTCGTTTGTCTGCACCTCCAAAAGAGAACCACAATAAAATTAAACTTTCTTGATATCTATTTTCTGACAAATACTTCTTTGATTTTTTTAAACTAAATCGAACCGCCGATTTTGTTGACCTTAACACCTTATACATCTTTCTCTAAATTAGTGATCTTGGCTAAGATAAGGCAAGAATACGGGTTGCTCGAGAGGTTGCTCGGCAGGTTTAAATCATTGTTATTTCTTTTGATTTCTTTTTACTTTTTTATAACATTATAACCATTATACTACTGATTAACAATTACTTATATTAAATTGTAGTAAAATGATGTAAACCTAAAATTCACCTGGAGGTACCACAAAATTGTCCCGTAACTCATTTATAAACAATGATTTACGGGTTTTTTGGTTTTTGGGGTTGCTCGAAAGGTTGCTCGGGAGGCATAAAAAGATAACTGTGAACTGATTATATTACACTCCAAAAGTTAAGTTATTAATGACTTAAGTAACCTATGAAACAACGAATTAAACATTGCACCATTTGTAAAGTAGATAGACTCAAACTAACCTGTGTTTCTGTTAATAGAGTTAACTTTGATTATTAATTTATACTATTCTTTTATGCATCTTATACAAACCCCTTTATCGCCATACGAGAGATCTTGTAAAGAATAGTTATAATTATTTTTAGAAAAAGCTACTTTATAATTTGAAAGCCATAATGAAGTACTTTGTCTATAGTTATACCAAACACCATCAGCACTAATAGCTCCATACAACTTTAAATTAAACCCATTTGGTGTTCCCTGAAATAATTGCCATTCGTTTGAATTAGACATTAAATTTACTACTGGAGTATTCGGAAAATCAAGGCTACTAATTAATATATCCCAATCGTTTTTTGTTGGAATTCTCCAACCTTGTGGACAAATATTGTAATTGTTAGCAACTACCACAGTGCTATTATAGTAAACCCTTCCTTCTATGCTAGAATACAAACTAGTGTTTACGTTATCATTACTATACCAAAATTGAGATGATGTTGATTGTGTTAAATTTATACCATTATTAAATCGAGTTACTTTTAAGTTTTCTGCCATCCAAACTTGATTTCCTATTGCTATTGTATTATAACTATTTTGATCAATATCTGAAACACTACCATAATTAAAAGGAGTTACAAATTGATAATTATCACTGAAAACACCATACTGAATAATCCCAGCCTCATTTTTTGCATATGCTCTATAGAAATAACGTTTACCTTGTTCTAATTCAGATACATTTACATTAAATGTTCCAACGCCACTTCCACTTTTATTAATATAATTATCATAATCACTAATCAAATAAAGGCCATTCATGTATTCACTTATTATAACACCTCTTTCAATAACAGCAAGACTTCCATCATTATTAACATTATTACCATTTATTTCTACACCATTAAATGTTAGATTCGTAAACTGACCAGTTGTTACGGTAAGATCATCGGTTAATGTTGTAAAGGAAACAATTTCACCATAAGCTATCCCATTATTATTTTCTGCAAAAGCTCTAACATAATAAATACTTCCAGGAATTAAATTCTCTATTGATAACAAACCATCTCCTTCAACAATAAAATTACTGTTTGCATTTACTGAAAGTAACTGTGGGTTTTCGTTGTAAATAATACCTGACTGTGTAATAGCTGATCCTAAGTTTGTAATTTCTACACCTGATTTTGCTGACAAATAAGAAATTTCTACAATTGGTTTTGTAACTACTGTTGGTAATGCATCACTTGTTGTAAAGTTATATGTGTTTCCGTAAAACGACCCAAGGCTATTTGTTGCATATGCCCTATAAAAGTAATTAGTTAGAGGGGTTAATCCTGAAATAGTACTTGAAAAATTTGAAGCACCTGGTCCCTCATCAGTTTTTGTATTTAAGTCTACACTAGGATTTGGTACTGTACTCCAAACTAAACCTTTTGAAGTAATACTTGCTCCACCATCTGAGCCAATAGTCCCTCCAGAAACAGCTCCAATACTATTAATTTGAGAAATATCCCTTGTTGTAATTTCTATTGAATTAGAGAGATTATTACCACTAGAAATACCCCAATTAACCCCATCCCAAACTAAAATATCACCTACATTTACTCCATCAGGAATACCTGTTCCATTGCCACTATTTGCAGCATACAAAGCATAAGGCACGCTTAAAAGCTGTGTGGTACCCATCGCTAAATAACCACTGCCAGTATTCAATTCAATTCCTAAATAATAATTACCCAAAGACCAATCTAAATCAGAAAAAGCACCTGTTGTGGCTGTTCCTTGGCCGATAACTAAGTTTACTTGACCCAAATCATCAGTTGGTACATAGTGCGTTTCTGTAAAAATTGGCACTGCGGTTTGTGAACCCTGTATCACATTAAACTTAAAATACACATTGGTATTTATTATTAATTCTCCTGCACTATTTCTTACTGTTGCTTGGTAATTAAAACCCTGTGGCGCTTGGGCGAAAGTTGCAATTGTAAAAACTAACGCAAAAAATGTAACTATCTTTTTCATATAAAAAATTATTTCTATAGTACTAGAACTCATTTTCACAAAAATCATGACTAAACAATATTTATTGTGAAAACAAAAGTTTTAAACTTAATTAAAGTTAGGTTTTGGCAATGTCCAATTAGGAGTATTATCAGAAAATGAAGCATAATCATTTACACTACTTACATTCCAACCAGATAAATCTTTATTAAAACTTACGGCACTAGAAAACATACTTCCCATGTCAGCCACACTACTCACATCCCAAGAACCAATGTCTTGATTGAAAGAGGATGCTCCACCAAACATATAAAACATATTAGTAACACTACTCACATCCCAATTACCAATATCTTGATTGAAAGATTTTGCTCTCTCAAACATCCATCCCATATCAGTAACCTTACTCACATCCCAATTACTTATATCTTGATTGAAAGCTTCTGCAGAGGACTGTTGCGAGCTAAACATTTGTCTCATATTAGTTACATTACTCACATCCCAGTTTCCGATATCTTGATTAAATGGGGTAGTAAAAGAATTATTATTAAAAAGCGAACTCATATCAGTAATTTTTGTCGTACATATTTTTGTGAGGTCTCCTTGTCCATCTTCTCCAAGAATATCAAGAAGCATATCTCTATTAACAACAGTATACTCCACACCATCTATTATTCCTTTATCTCCAACATTAGCACTATCATAAGCTTTTACAGTAACACCGTCCATATAAACCACAGCTAATTGCTGTTGAAGAGTCGCTATTAGTCCATCTACATAACTTTTAGTTACTACATCTTGTGCATCTGTTGGGTCTGCTACATTTTTAATCTGTTGGTTATTCGCAGAATTTCCCTCTACCAACACAGACTCTAAAGTAGGAGTTGTTGCTGTTCCATTACCACTATTAGCTGCATACAAAGCATAAGGCACGCTTAAAAGCTGTGTGGTACCCATCGCTAAATAACCACTGCCAGTATTCAATTCAATTCCTAAATAATAATTACCCAAAGACCAATCTAAATCAGAAAAAGCACCTGTTATTGCTGTGCCCTGGCCGATAACTAGGTTTACTTGACCTAAATCATCAGTTGGTACATAGTGCGTTTCTGTAAAAATTGGAACTGCTGTTTGTGAACCCTGTATTACATTAAACTTAAAATACACATTGGTATTTAGTATTAATTCTCCTGCACTATTTCTTACTGTTGCTTGGTAATTAAAACCCTGTGGCGCTTGGGCAAAAGTTGTAATTGTAAAAACTAACGCTAAAAATGTAACTATCTTTTTCATTGGGGGATCTCTTTTATTTCTTAATAATTTTATAAGTATTTGTTTGTTTTGAATCTTTTGTAGTAATTCTAACAAAATAAATACCCTTTGTAAGGTTTTTTAAACTGATTGGGTTTTGTTTTTGATGCATTGTCTTTAGAATTTGTTTTCCGTTAGCATCAGAGAGTATTACCTCAAATTGCTGCTCTACAGGATGACTTATAAAAACAAATTCGGTAGTAGGATTCGGAAAAAACTTAAATTGTAATGTAAGTGCTGGCGCTTGTATAGACAGCGTATTCAAATTTAACGAAGGATAATACCCATTGCCTAATTGATACGTGCCATCTGCATCTGTCATTGCACCAACAATTAATTCGCCACCTGTGTAACTAAGTTTATTCGTTTCGTTTTCAAAACTACCACCTGTAGGACCAATTACTTGTTTTGAAATAGTTTGTGCACAAACCGAACTTGATATTAATAGGAAGAAAATTATTCTTTTCATAGTTAACAATATTTTAAAAGTAAAGTTACGAATTTAATTCAAAAGGTTTATTAAAAAATTATACGACATCATAATTTCGCATATATTTTAATATTCAATTTTATCACAAAACTCAACAGTTAACTCACGCCACCAGACGTTCATTATTATAAACATCCTCTTTTCGATACAATACCCTACTCCCAATTTTTAAGGGAATTAGAATCCCTTCTCGTCTCCAATTATTTAGTGTTTGAACCGTTACACTCAAAACTTTTGAAACTTCGTCTCGGGTCATGTAATGGGTATCCTCACCACTAATAGATAACCGGTTTAATGGGTTTCCCATAGATCGTTGTCGGTTCAATTCTAATTTGACACCTTCTTTAACGATTTGGATTAGTTCTTCTTTTGTTAGACCCAATATTTGTATCATTTCTTCTTTCATCATTTTGATTTTTTAGTTGTTTTTTAGAAATTCATTTGTTGTCTCAATGTGTTTGTCCAGTATTGACCAACTCATCTTTTTAAATCTACTCTTGGTTGATTTCTTATAGATATCACCTTTCATTTCTTCTATAAAATCATCATCAATTCTATCTGAGGAATCTAACTTTTCAACCGATAACCCGGGTTTTAGAGGATGCTGTTTTGTGTTCTTTTTATAGTTTTAATCCTTTCATCTGTTTTTTGATATTGATCATTTTAATTGAAAACAAAGGTGTCAACTCACACCTTTATATTTAGACTTGACAATCCCTAAATATTTCGTTATATTCTATTAAGACTTAATTCGATTTATATCTTTTAAGATAGTGTGATTATCGTTGGTGGATGATAATTATATTACACATAAAGCATGTTTATCCTCCTTAAAGTAGATGCCACCACATCGAAATTTGGGGGATTATTATTTTAATGTTCAGCTACTTTGAAAAAGGAATTACCAATCTAATCCCAACTAAAACAATTGATTTGTCACAATTGGTTAAATTCATTAAAAACAACCCTAAAAAATCTCTGATAAATGAGATTAGAGAACTAAGATTAAAGGGAGACCAGACCTACAAGAAAAAGAAAACATTTCTAAACTACATTACCCCCAACTGCAGTGTTAAAAAACGGAATATAAAACGAGAGGAGGATTATACAAAAAATTTCATTGCACCATCTTCTTATATCTATTTTGATTTCGATGATGTGGTTAACGCAAAAGAATATAAAGAATACTTTATTGAAAAATATGGTCATCTTGTCTCTTTAGTTTGCCTGTCAAGTAGTGGTGGTGGAATCTCAGTATTTTTTAAATTAACGAATACAGTTGACAATAAGAACTATCTCGAAATATGGGAGACTATAAAAGCCACACACCTTAAAGAAGAACAGGTAGATCTCAGATGTAAGAATCTTGGCAGGGCAATGTATCTAACATACGACACTGAACCATTCGTTAATTATGAGAATGAAATTACAGTTGAGATTCCTTTTAATAGTGAGAAAAGACACCTGAAAAAACAGCTCAATCAATCTATATTGAATAAAAAATATATTAATACATTGATTGAGCCACTTTCCAATATTGATTTTGAAGAATTTATGGATAAAATTGTGACAAAAACACCTGTAGTGGTTAAGAACCCAATTGTTGAATTATTTGCATCAGAAAAAATGGATATTACATTTCCTAGAGAGATAAGAGATACCAAAAAACATAGTATTTACACAATTATAATACATAAACTTGTTTTCTTAAATCCAATGTTACCAGCAAGTTATTTGTTTTCTTACCTTAATTTCATTAATAATTATTTTGGAAAACCACCAATGGAATATAAGAAATTAAAAGATTTATTTTTGTTTGTGTATACCAGTATTAAAAATGATGAAAACTATGAATTTATAAACAAAAAATACAAGTTCGTACATTTCAATAGTAACTCCAAATTAACCGGTGGGGAAAAAAGAAATTTAGCAAGTAAAATAAATGGAAAAAGAAGAAGTAATTCATCAATTGAAAAAATAATTACTGCAAAAAAAGAGATGAAATCTCAAGGGTTAAAAATCACTCAGAAAGCACTTGCCAAAAAAACTGGGTTATCTATTAGCACAATTAAAAGATATATAAATTCTGAACCTGTGGATTTAGAAAAATTGGTGATAGATGTTAATGAACTGTATACAGATGAAGATCTTATAGTAGATATTGATGCTGTTTTTCTATCAAATGAACATAATATGTCAACTGACAATATTTTCCACCCTGAGTGTCACAAATGGATTGATAACTATTATGAACAAATAACAATTTCAGAGGTTCTAAGAGGATCTATGAGTGAGAAATTAAATAAAATTAAAGAAGATGATCAAAGGGAAAAATAATTTAAACTACGGGGATAATAATTGTTATTTAATGAATTGTGAATCGAATATTGTTAGTGAAATTGATTTGATAAATCATTTTTTAAAATAGAAATTAAATAATCTACCCGAACACTAAATAGATTATAAACAGATAGTTTTCATGAATGAATTGGTAGTTTTTTTGTCGTAAAAATTTTAACGATTCAAACGAAGAAAACACGAACTAGTATGGAAACAAATTCTCGATTACAGTTGTTTCATCGGTAAATTTGATCACTGTATTACATTAAATTGTAATCGGCATAATGGTTAGGGTTATTGACCCTCTTTTGAAATAAAAGGAAGTTTTAATTATTTATTGAGGTACCGTTTTGTTAGAGTTTTAGATAGGGAATTACAAAGTATTTCCTGCGGGTGTTGCGCCAATGAGAATTGTTGCAGTTGATCATGGTAGAGTTTAGATTTAGATTCTGATGTGATTAGGTAGTAATGGAAATACTCATGGATGACGGTATTGATTAGTTCTCTTCGTATTACATTGTTATCCCTATAAATTGTAATTGAATTGTTATAGAAACAATACTCCCCCGCAAGATTAGATTCACCCTCAACTAAAGTCAGTAGTGGTTTTTGTTTACGAATTGGATACATATCTAAACACCAATTCAAAACATCACTTGCCAATTCCAATTGCCAGTCTTTATCTTCACCCTTCATAAATACAATTAGTCTATAAATCAGATTTACAATGAGGATTAAACCTAAAACAGAAAAGTAAATAGTGAAAAAAGTGTCCATAACTGGAATCTACAGCGAGAATTCTATTCTGCCTAAAATATGTTTAAAAACTTATCTGCTTAGACTTCTGTATTTAGTGTAAGTTCTTTAAAATAGTCCTATCTCAACCCGGGTTGGACTTCCCAGTGAATCCAGTACTTCCCAAAGATCAACCCACTTATACTTTTAGTAAAAAATGCTGCAAAATCGAAGTTTTGCGCTTATGTTAGCCGGGTTAATTTCTAAAAATATAAAAATGTCACTACAGGGTCAACGAACAACAACCGGTGCAATTCCATGGGAAGATTTTAAATCATTAATTGCTAAATTGGAAAGAGATGAAAATTTTAAGTACTGCCTCTTAATTTCAATTGGCGTATTTACGGGTTTACGAATAGGAGACATACTCAAACTAAGGTATACAGACTTTTCGGGGGGAGATATATTAGTAATAGTAGAACAAAAGACAAAAAAGACTCGAAGAATTAAATTAAATAAGGATTTACTTGATATTATATCTCGTATCAAACGAAAACAACTGATAGATGACGAGAGTCAATTCATTTTCATAAATAGATACGGAACCAAACCCATTGACAAATCGTGGGTGAACGTATGTTTAAAAAAAATATTTAAAAAGTATAGGGTACATGTTGACGGAAATGTATCTACCCACATGTTTAGAAAAACACTTGGAAATAGAGTTCTTAAATTAAATAACTACTCTAACCAGTCTATTATTTTACTAATGGAACTCTTTGGTCATTCATCAATGGGAATTACAAAAAGATATCTTGGTATAAGAGAAAAAGAGGTGATGGGTGTGTATGAGAGTTTAAGTCTATAATCCTTTTATGTTTTTTTAGATTAGAAGACGAAGAGATCTTAACTATTTTAATTGGCAACTGGTCATCCATTTTATAGAATTTATTTTTGCCGATTAAAATCTCAGATGGATCACCACGATTTATCTTCAGGTAACATTGATAATGGAGGTGCCGACTAGAATTAGTGAAGGAACCTGATGGTAAATCTCCAAGATTATTGGAATTTCAGTTTGCCGATTAATATTATCGGTAGATCAGGTCCCCCGGTCAGGAGACACTGCCATACCCCCTGTATCCCCCGTTAAAAAAGTGGTGTTTCGACTTCTCCAGCGAGATGACGATACTCTGAGCGAAATTTTTCTGGAATTTTTAGGTAAATCGAATAAAATTTAGTTTGGATATAATTCATTATTAAAATCTATTAAATTAATTTTATTTGAAATTAGATTTTAGTGTTTCGTACGAATTATTTAACTGATCATTAAAAATTTTCACACCAAACCAGCTTTGATTTGAAAGTAAAGTTACGTACATCATGACAATCATTCGTTCAATATTTATTTTATCTAAATTAGAAACTTTAGAGACTTTAGAAACTGCATTTACAACTAAAGGAAATTCAGGTTGCTTAATTTTCCAAGAATACCTGGTACTTATATTAAAATCCCCTTTGGCACCATGTTTATTTGTGTAATCTGTACCACAAACAAAAATAGGATCTGAAATTTTACGATTAAATGAAGGATTTTCATAAAGATCTTTTTGTAATGAGTCATAAAATTCATAAGCACCACAGTAAATAAAATCTATTATAGATGGGCCGTTTGACTCATTATCTTTATAACCAATATCAAAAAGAGGGTTTCCCCATTGATCAAATACTCTTTTTGTGTTTTCATTATATATTAAATATTTTACTAAGCCATATTCATAATCAAATTCATAACGAGGTTGGATATACCCATCTTCTTTTGAATTGTATAAAGCTATATAAGGTAAATGATCAATTAGTTTAATTTTTGTATAATTATCTAAATTATGAAGTTCGTTAACGAGTGCATTCTTTCCATTACCATTGCATCCACCACATTTGTAGTCATATGGTTTACCTTTATAGGTTTTGACTCCCTTGTAATTACAATCAGAACATCCATTACCTTTGCAAAATTCATGTTTTTCTGTTGAGATATTACCTGAACTGTGTTTTGTTCCTTTTCCATTGCATCTATGACAGACGCTGTTTTTACTAAAATCTTTTGTTAACATTTTGTAAAATACACCCTCTTTTTCCTGAGATAACAACTGTGTAAAAATTAGTAAAGTAAATAATAATGTTATTTGTTTCATTTTTTATTTTAAAAATACATATTTTGTATCAAGGAATAAAAAATAATATTAAATACCGTAATACTCCCATACTTTATTAATGCTATTTTAATAATAAAAATATTAATAAACTATAGAATATTTTATTACTCTATTTTAGTTTTAATGGATCGAGGTGCAATACGGTATTCTATATTAAAAAATTCTAAATATTAATTAAAAGAATATCTTTAAAAAAACTAAATACTTTAAATTATGAAATTAAAAACCAAAGTAAATCTCTTGTTATTTTTATTATTAAGTCAATACGTTACATCCCAAATCAATGAAATTAATTTAGGTGAAAATACATGGATGTTAAAAAATTTAAATACATCAAAGTTTAGAAATGGAGATATAATTCCAGAAGCTAAAACAATCAAAGAATTTGAAAAATATGGGGAAGAAAAAAAACCAGCATGGTGCAATAAAAACTTTGATAAAAAAAATGGTAGTGTCTATGGTAAATTATACAATTATTATGCTGTAATTGATTCCAGAGGGATAAGTCCTTCTGGCTGGCATGTTTCTACAAAATCTGAATGGGAATCTTTAATTAGTTATATTGGTAAAAGTTCAACTCAAAAAAAAGAATTCGTTAATTTCAATGCAAAGCCTGGTGGAGGATTAATTTTTTCAGAATCAGCAATTAACAAAGATATTGGTGATGGAGTATATTATTGGACATCTACAAAAGAAAGTGATTATTATTCATTTAGTTCTAGTATCATTTATTCGAGCTATTATATTGATGTTTATGAATACCATAATAGTTCTGGGATGTATATTAGATGTGTGAAAGATTAATAATTTAAATTAAACTATATTTAATTTAAAAGGGAAACAAGCTTTTTTTCTTGAATTAAGTGAAGATGGACTACCTAACGAATTTGGTGATATTTTTTATTCTCAAAGGCAACTGTATTGGATGGGGAACATTACAAGAAAAATTTATTTTTTAATGTTTGTATTTTCTTAGAGTCAAATAAATCTATTGTAATCATAAAAAGTATAACAATTATAATGGAGATAATTCTTTATACTTTAATGCAAATATATACTCTAATTATTCTAAATAATATTGATCTAGGAAATATTGATTGTCCAAAATATTTGACAAATAAATTAAAAAGGAAATAAGAGAAAAGAGGTGCTTTAATAAAATAAAAAAATCACAATAGAACCTCTTGAGATTTCAAGAGGTTTTTATTTTATTCTAATTTGTTTTTCTCTTCGGTCTTCTATATTTCTTCGAAACTCAAAGACCGGTAATTTTAATTTTATTTTTTGAATTAAATACTCTTCTAAATATAAAATGGATTGTCGGGTTTTTTTCTTCTTCGATTCATAGCTATAATGTTCAGGAAAAACATCTAATAACTCCGAATAATTTATATAATTAGGGGATACATCTACAAGTCTCTTTAAAATTTTAAAATCTTCTAGTTTTATTTCTTCTCGTATTTTAAATAAATTTTTAGAGATAACTTGTGACGGAGTCTTTTTTGAAGTAAAGTAAAAATATATCAAAATAAATACTACAAATAGACTTAAAATAATGAACCACAAATATGATTTTGTCCTGTACAAATTAGAATATACTTTTTTGGTACCTAAAAAACCTTCTTTACTTAAACTAACTAATTCTGCTACTCCACTTGTCTTATTGATTATAAAATAAAACTTATCTTCAAACTTATTATAAGTTACTTTATACTCATCGAAGGATCTATTTAATGTTCTTGTTACATTTAACTTTGCGTTAGGATACGTAATCAATGTATTATTTTTTATGTCACATTCAAAGACTCCTTCTTCTGCAATAACCAACGTATTTTGATTAAAATTTTCAATAGAACCATAAAAAGGGAAAGTTATATTAAGAGATCCTTCTCCAAGTTTTTCCCAACGAGAATCTTTAAAAGAAAATTTCCAATAATCATTTATAAAACTCAGGTTCTTTAGAGGAGATTCTTGTTCATTGAGCACTCCGTAACCAGGACCAATATAAAGATGATTTCCAATAAATTGTCCTATAATTTTATGTCTTGGATTCGGAGAATCATTATAAGATGAAGCTTGAGGATAAAGTTCTGTTTCTTTCTTCTCAGTATCAAAGTAAATGATATTATTTTTATAAGTATGGAGCCCATAACCTCCAAAATCCATTAGATTATTTTTATACAAAAATGAAAAACTAAAATTTTGGGACTGGTATGGAAATGATCTATCCAATCTTTTAAACTTACTTCCATCAAAAGAATACACAATTCCACTAGATCTGTTTTTTAAATATCCGATAGAATCATTAGTAACAAATTTGTAATCGACTAAATTAAGTTCATGTTGTTTGGGGAATCCTTCTTTTTCTTTCGTTATACAAAACAAAGAATCTCCAGATATTAAATAAGAATCTTCTTTGAATGAAAATAAAAAATGTTTTCCATCCTTTTTTAATGTCCTATTCTGTGAATGTAAACTAGGAACTGCTAAAACTAAAAATAATATGGGGGGTACTAGATACTTCATGAAACTAAAGTACTAAAATTATCTTTTTTGAGATAGGGGTATAATACGGTAGTTTATAAATTTTCTCTTTAATTAGTTTCTAATTTTTAATTTTAATTAACTATGAATTAAAACCAAAAATATGTTTTTAAGAATAATCACTTTATCTTTAGTTTACTTGTTTACGCATCCCTCTATAGCGCAAAGCACATCAAATCCTTTAATTGGAATAAATTGGAATGATGATTTATCATTATTAAATGACAATGATGTTAGTAATTCAACGGGAGGATGGATATTTGGAACAGTACCTAGTAAAAAAATAAAAAGAGGCAAAACAAAATACAATTACAAAAAAGGGAATAAAATAAGAATATATACAAGTAAAAATGTAAGTTTAAGAAGTGTTTTCGCATCAGGAGATGAAGTGTATATTAAAGAGGGTAATAAGGTTTTATATTCTTTAAATGGAAGTTATGATGAAGATGGTTATAATGGAGAAGTCTCAATAACTTTTTTTGAATACCTTGATAATGACAAGCAATACAAACCATCTATACCTTCAATTATTGGTGTAATGAAAGGGGTCTACATAAATAACAAAAGACATGGTAAATTTGAGTATATATCAAAATATAGTGATTTGAAAATTTCGTTATACTACAAAAATGGAATATTAGATAACTTAAATTCTGAACTCGAGTTAGGAAGTATAAGTTATAAGGGTGAAATTAACAAAAATATAAAAGCTTCAGGGTATGGCGAATTAACTCTTAACAATAATAAAGCTTATTACAAGGGGGATTTTAAAAATAACCAACCCTCTGGAAAAGGAGTATACAAACAAACAAGTGGTTTAATTTATGATGGAAACTGGAACAATGGAAATTTTACATCTGGTAGGGTTGATTACCCTGATGGGTCTTATTATGAAGGTAAAATACTCAATAATGAATTTTTCATTGAAGGGATATATAAATCTAAAGAATTCACCTATAAAGGTAATTTTAGAAATCAGCAATTTCACGGAAAGGGCTATGTAAATCATACAAATGGGGATTCTTATGATGGTAATTTTGTAAATGGAAAATATGAAGGTATTGGAATTTACAAATCCAAAGAATACACATATACGGGTAGTTTTAAAAATAGCAAATTTCATGGTTCTGGTTATTTGGAGTACACCAATGGAGATTCTTACGATGGGGAATGGCGAAATGGTGAAATGAGTGAATCTATAAATTATAAAAATTTAAATGATAATAGCGATATTAGATATAATCGTAATAAAAAGCAAAAAACTACTAAAAGTAATTCATCGAATAAAAGCTATACTTATTCACAAAATTCAAATTTTCAGAATAGAGTTGTAAATAAAAAGCAAACGAAATCAATTAAGAAACTTGAAAATGAAACAAGTAAAGGAACTGATTTAATAATTAACGCTGTAGGTTCTCTTATTGGTTCTGCATTTAATGAATATTTATTAGGTAGTGATGAATGGATTGAAAAAAAAATGATTTTAAAATGTCGTGTTTGTGATAAAATGATTAATCATCTTATTTTATTTAAAGAACGAGGAAAGCTAATAAAAGAATTAGAAGATAATCCACTTCCTAAAACAAACTTTTTTGAAAGGCATAATCATGATTGGATTAAAGCTAACAAGTAAATCTTCAGAAGAAATAACAATTGGATTATTAATAAATTTGAATTATAAAATTTTAAAAACTAAATATTTTAATAAATGAAAAAAATAACTGTAATTTTTTTATTATTTATTTCTACATTTTATTCTAGAGCAGATTCCCCTCTGACTTCAATTAAATATTGGAATACGATTAATGATTCGTTTGTTTTGTTTATTGGTAATATTTCCGGCAAACAGAAATTAACAAAAAAAATGATTACATATCTACAAGACCCAGAAATAAATACATTTAATAAACTAACACTTATTAACGCAATAGGATGGGAGTTTCAAAGTAAGGTTAAAAACTCTTCCACATATTTAAACTTTCTAATAAAAAAACATAAAAAACTACATAATTATATTTTAAGAAATTATCAAGGTTTTGAAGAAGACTCAAATATAAAAAAACAATTTATTAAAGAGTTTTTGAATCAATTAAAAAACGATGAATACGTATTAATATATGCTTACTTAAGAGCAATGGATAATTATACAGATATTACATTTTCATTAGACTTACTAAAAACTAATAATTCTAATTATACAGCATTTATCCTCAAACTTCTTCAAATGCAGGATGCATCATTAAAAATGAAATTTCAGGAGGTTGCGATTTTTTTTGATGACTATATTACAGAATGTACTACCGATAAAAATATTTTGAATGTGCTACCTGTTTTTAATAAATACATTCAAAATTACAGGTCATCTTTTACTTCCGGTGAAGCAATATCAATTTTTTTAGACAAAATCTGTAATTTGGATACTTATTATATTAATAATAATCGAGAAATATGGGTAACAAATTATCCTGTTTTTGTATACGGAACTCTTACTCTTTTAGATGAAAGTAATGATATTATTGAACAAAAAATTATAGATGGGGATGACTATGTGTTACTGAACCCTGTTAACTATGTAAAAGGTGTTTACAAGTTAATTTTAAAGGACAGTCAAACCTTAGAAGAACATATCATTAAATTAATAATAGAATAGTAATGTGAAAGATCCAAGATTTAAATCCTACTGATGAGGAATTAGCTTTACTGGAGGGGGCGGTCAATAGTATCTAAAAAATCAAGAAATTAATTTATTAGAAATTTTTTGTTCACACAAATTTAAAAGTATATATACTTGTGAACTAACTAAAGATTAAATAATAATATTCAATGTAAAACTATGAATATTAACGCAATATATGATTTATTTTATGATAAGAAATTCTTTAAAAGATTACCTTGATTTTTTGAATGTAATATTTAATGTTGAGTATACTACTTATTTTATATTGAATATAATTTTATTGATAACTTTAGTTGATGTTATATTTTTTAGAAAAAAAATTTTTTTAAATGGTTTTCTAAAACATTTATTTTATAACTCAATTTTATTTTTTTTTATTTTTTTTATTCTCTATTATAATGATCCTGTTGAGAATTTAACTTCATCAACTTTAAATAGAAAAATAAGACAATTCTCTAATAGGTTTAGAGTGTCAAATTTTTTATTTTTTATTAATACCCTATTACTTATAATTTTATTTTTCAAAAAGAAACCTTCTGGTTTTGATATTGAAAAGCATTCATTTAAAGTTATAGGTTGGTGTGTGGATAATTACCCAAAGTCAGGACTAAAAAAACACCCAACATTATTTTTCAACAATCAACCAAGTAAATTCAAAGGCGAATATGAACATCAATCTAAGAAAATAACAATATTTACAAAAAATATTTTGTCTATAAAAGACTTAACTAATACATTAATTCATGAGTACTTCCATTTTTATTTAGACCATGGGAAATCGAAACAAGTATATTATGAAAAATTAGCAACTGTTGGTTATGAAGATCATCCTGAAGAGTTAATTTGTAATATTTCAGCAAAAAAACTAACTGAAATCTACTTTAAGCAATACACATAGTTTAACTTTATTTGTTTTTAAAATTTATTAATATTAAATCTTAGAGATACTTAATTTAAGTATAAAAATAGAGTAAATTAGTTTATAATTATATCTTTTAAAATAGGGGTTTGATACGGTAATACATTATAAATTATAATATTATAATTTTAATAAAATACTTTTAATGAATAAAATTATTTAATGTAATTAAAAACATATAAAATGAAATCTTATATTATCTTATTTCTAATTATTTTTCCAATCACTTTATTTTCTCAAATAAAAAAAACTAGTAATGTTTATAAATTTAAAAATGGAAAATATTATAAAGTTGGTAAAGTTGTTAAACAAAACGACTGGAAATCAACAACATTAGTATACAAGAACATAAATGGATCAGATATTTTAATAGGTAAAGCATATGATCAAAAAGTTTATGCTAAGGATAATAGTGGAAACTTCAAAGAAGTTATGTCGATCGAAAGAGATAATAATAGTTCTAAATTTTATTTTTTTAAAAATGGTAATCTTATTGGAAAAGGATCATGGTGGAAAAATGAAATATATAAAGCAACTGGGTATAATTTTTGGGATGGTAATACATTTGAGTTAGCCGGGAAAATAGATGGTGGTGGTGAGAATAAATCCCTTGGAGCTGGTTTATTACTAATATATAATTAATAGCCTTAAATAATATTTTTAATTAAACCCAAAAAAGCTGATGTTTTTGTAAAATTAAATTACAATTTATTAACCATTTAAAAACCATTAAATTATGGAAGGAATGATTATTACAATGGCCTTATTTATAGGTGTTCCGGTATTAGTAGCTGGAGCATTTATCTTAAAATTTTTAGCGAGAAAAGTAGGGGAAATAGAAAATGCTAATTTTAAAAACTCCCTATTAGTTGAAATTGCGGCGGGTGTATTAGTAGCAATAATTATAAGTCCAATAGGATTTGAAGAATTAATGGAATTAGGAGTTATTGGAAGTATATTAGCATATATATTTTTATTAACCATAGCCTACACATTAATGGGGAAACTGATATGGAAATGTAGTTTCATTCAATCTTTTAAAGCTAATATTATTTGGATATTAGTTTTATCTATAATTATTAGCATTGTTATTTCAACATTCTATTAATATCATTTATTATTATTTCAAACGCTTTTAGAATTAAAATTAATTTTAATATTTAAAAAAAAATATCTAAAAAAAGTCATCAGAAATGGTGACTTTTTTTGCTTTAAACATAAGTATATAAATTATTTGCAATTATAAAGAAGTTAACTAACGTTACTGTTAACGAAAGTCTACACATTAAAATACCCTTGATCGACAATGTGTTTGGTTCTATCCTCTCCTCTATCTCTGATATATTTTAAAAACTCTCTTTCAGATTTATGACCAGAAAAGTGCATGATATATAACGATGACATTCCCTTTTTGTAATTATTGGTACAGAAACTTCGACGACCAGTGTGTGTTTCAATCATCTCCCATTTGAGTTTATTTCTCTTCAACAACTTCCCTCCTTTGGTGATTTCTGTTTTTATAACCTCGTTAAATCCTAATATCCTCCCTACAATCTTAATGTTTTCATTAATATCCGTGTCATGAAGATATGGTGGGGGTTGATTGTTGTACCTTGTCATAATCTCTCGGATTTCCAATGTGATTGGACAATCCACAATGTTCTTGGTTTTACGTTGTTTGATTCTAAAACATTCCAACCCATTTATATCAATAATATTTTCTGAGGTAATTCCATTATAATCACTAACTCGTTGACCGGTATAACATCCCATTAAAAATTTATCTCTTGCCAATTCCATCCTTTTATTAAAGGACAAGTCTAATTTCAATATTTGATTTATTTCATCTTCATTCAAATAAATTGCTGTGGTTTCTTCTGTTGATACTTTAAAATATTTTAGTGGAGGATTCGATATCAATCCTTGATTCTTGGCTTCAATCACAAACATTTTAAGGTTTTTAAAGTGTTTTGATATTGTGTTTAGAGCCAAGTTCTCATGAACCTCTAAAAACTGTCTAAAATCATCTAAAAACGGTTTGTCAAATGAACTAAAGTCAACTCTAACTTTTCTTGATCGTTTATATTTCTTTAATTTCGTTAAGGATCCTTTGTATAAAGTATAGGATAACTGTGCAATTTGATCTTTTTTTTGATTCAAATAATTTTCAGAAAACTTAAAAAAGTCAACAGGAACTATTTCTTCTTTTTCAACCGGTTCTATTTTACCTGTTATGATATCTAATGTTTCTCTTATAAGTTCTTTTGTTATTACTCTTTCTTCGTCAATATATCTACTGTATGTATTCATCAATTCAGTTTCTAACTTATTTAAATAGTTATTGACTGTATGGGAATTGATAACTCTTGATTTATTGGTTTTAACGCGTTGTCTTTGATAATCCCAATCCGCATAAGAAACTGTATATCCTGTGGAATAACTTACTCGTTTGTCTGCACCTCCAAAAGAGAACCACAATAAAATTAAACTTTCTTGGTATCTATTTTCTGACAAATACTTCTTTGATTTTTTTAAACTAAATCGAACCGCCGATTTTGTTGATCTTAACACCTTATACATCTTTCTCTAAATTAGTGATCTTGGCTAAGATAAGGCAAGAATACGGGTTGCTCGAGAGGTTGCTCGGCAGGTTTAAATCATTGTTATTTCTTTTGATTTCTTTTTACTTTTTTATAACATTATAACCATTATACTACTGATTTACAATTACTTATATTAAATTGTAGTAAAATGAAGTAAACCTAAAATTCACCTGGAGGTACCACAAAATTATCCCGTAACTCATTTATAAACAATGATTTACGGGTTTTTTGGTTTTTGAGGTTGCTCGAGAGGTTGCTCGGGAGGCATAAAAAGATAACTGGGAACTGGTTATATTACACTCCAAAAGTTAAGTTATTAATGACTTAAGTAACCTATGAAACAACGAATTAAACATTGCACCATTTGTAAAGTAGATTTCCCTACCATGTACCGAGTACAATACAAAAACCCAAAAGAATGGGCGTTTGTTTGTAAAGAGTGTCTTAAAGACGTTAAAAAAGACAATCCGTTATATGCTTATGGTGGAACTTGGAAACTATAACAATATAATTATTTAAAATTTATATTTTATAGAACACGCTGTGTATTTATGGAGAAACTTAGAAACGGTGATGTAACTTCCTTTAATTTAAAAGGAAGTTAATTAAGAAAATAGACTGTTTTACAACAGCTTATTAGATTTTAATGCAATCATATTAAACCAATACATCACGCTCCATATCTCTACCCAAACTATACTTGTATTCTTTGGGGAAATTTTTAGTGCTCACAAAAATTTCTAACACCAATTTATAAGTGTCTCTGTAAACCGGTAACTCGGTGTGTAATGCCATTTTTTCAAACCGACCGCTTACGCGGTACTAATTAAATTGATAAATAATTAAATAACTAAAAAGCTCGAACTGCACGCACAAGGTCTGCGTTGTACTTAAAGTGGCTGAACTGATAACCATTGGCGAAATTCTGTTTCCACGCGGTATTGTAACCGTGCTCCGTAGAACTCCAGTAGTTACCTGAGGTTAAATCCACTGCATTTCCATCACTATAAACATCATACATAAGATCTAATTCTCTTTTGGTAGGTAACCGCCAATCTAAAAATTTCTTACCGTGTATATCGTGTTTAGAGGGATCGCTCAATAAGTCATTAGCTAAATACCAAGTTGAGGAGCCTTGGTCTTGCTTTGCAACCACTAAACCGTGTTTGCCATTAGTACTAATTTGTATAACATAACCTCCTAATTCTTCATAAAAAGTATTTACCTCGTAGATAGGTTGTGTATATCCAACCTTTGCGGTGTTATCTACAATGGCAGAAGCTTGTTCAGTGGTAATACCAACCTTTGCGGTATTGTCTACAATGGCAGAAGCTTGTTCAGT
>NZ_CANMFI010000006.1 GCF_947497125.1 uncultured Polaribacter sp.
AGTAATGTAATTAATATGTCAGAGATGTTTAAGGAAGCTAAATCATTCAATCATCCCTTGGAAGGTTGGGATGTAAGCAATGTGGAAGATATGTCAGAGATGTTTGAAGAAGCTGAGTCTTTTAATCAAGATGTCAGTAAGTGGGAAATTAATAAAAGAACAAAAACATCTATATATGATGGATTATCTTTTGACGAAATAATGTCAAAATTAGAATCCGAATATTTTGGTGAAAATGAATCAGTATCTCAATCAACACTTTCAACCGAAACTAAAAATCGATCTAATTCAATTCAACAAGAAACATTATCAATGTATATCCCAATTTACAATGTAATGATAAGTGAAAAATCAATTGTTAAACAGGTTTTGAAAAAACTTAGAGAAAGTGAATCAAATTCTGATTTAAATAATTACTGTAAAAAATATTTAATGGGGAGTTTTGCAATACCTAATGATCTAAAAGATGAATTAGAAGTTTTAGAAATCAAAATCAGTATATTACAATGTGATACTTATGATGATACTGATATATTTTTTGATTTGGAGTTTGATGTTGTTTTTAATACAAAGACAGAAAAAAAACACGCGATTAAAGCTATTCAGAGTTTTGAAAAAAATAATCATGACTTAAGATGGAGAGCTATTCCTCTTTGGAATCAGAACAATAATAATTTCATTGATAGTTGGGACAAAACTATTATAGAAGAAAGAATTGAGGAAATACCTCAATGGTATGTTGATTAATCTTAGTAAATAAATCTTATCAATCGATATGAGAGAAATATTAGAAAGATATTTAAGTGGTCAGTACATAATTCAAATGGGATGGAACAACTGTCTTAATTCAAAAGAAGATCTACGTTTATTACTAAGTGGTTGGCTACAACTTACAAACGCTGAAACTATTGGAGACCCAAGTCAAGGAGTAGGTGTAAATCCACTTATAAAGTTACGAATTGGAGGAAGAAAATATGTTTTAAATCAAGATACTAAAAGAGAAGGAGTCAAGTTGTTTTTGGAAAATGAAAGAAATAGGAACCAATGGACACTCTCTGAAACAAATAGAGTTTCAAATGCCCTAAATGGAGAGCATATTGCGGGATTACATATGTATAAAAATTAAACAATAATATTGAAAAATTCAAATAGAACTTTACTGATTAAAAAATTCATTTTTATACTTGTATTTTGTCTGCATATTATTAGTTGTGAAACTAATATTGGCTTTGATGATATTGAAATTAGGGAGGAGAATGGTGTCACTGTGGGTTATTTAAAATCTGACAATTCATTATTCACAGGAGATATAATTGAGTTTTATCGTTTACAAACTGATGTAGATTTTAATTCTGCAACTGGAGAATCATATCCTGAATATGAAATATATCCAACAAGAGAAGTACATTTTAAGAATGGACTAGCATCTGATGTTTGGCGATGGTATCATGATGAAGGACTTATAGGTACAGAGATTAGTTATAAAAATGGAAAATATCATGGAGTATTTCAAGAATGGAATGAGCTTGGTGTTTTGCTTATTTCAGAAATATGGGAGGAAGGTGAATTAATCTTTACAAAAGAATTTGAATGAGTATACATGATGATTAAAATAGCTAAAAATCTCTTAAAGTATAAATTAATAACATCGGAATTTAAACAATAATATCATGGGAATATTTGACTGGTTATCTGGAAAAAGAAAACAATCTAAACTGAGCCTTGCTGATCAATATAAAATTTTAACTGACACGCCTGCAAGCATCGACTCTGAAGTTGAGGGTCATAAAATGTTTAAAAGAGATATGACAGGATTATTGGCGTATTTTGAAGAGAGGCCAGATATGGAAAGATTATACAATGAGTTTACTCACTTCACTAGAAATGAGCTTACTGTTAGTGAGTACTTGAATGGTGCCAATGTCATGGATGACCTTGAGGTAAGGTCTGCCGTTAAAAAAGGGTTTGGTGATATTGCAGGGTTCCTAAAAGACATGCTTGAAATTCAAGAAAACGAAGAACTGAGAAAAGACTTCAACGCCTGTAAAGAAGCAGTGTCAATCTTAAAAGTTGAAACTTCTGAAGCTGAAGAGTACTTTCAAGAGTCAGGTGAAAACATAAATAATGGAGACATTCAATCAGCAATCAAAAACCTTTCAAAAGCAATTGAATTAGATCCTGTAAATGGACTTTATTACTACAATAGAGGAACTGCAAAGAAAATAATGCTTGATTATGAGTTGGCAATCCCTGACCTTACAAAATCTATTGAATTAAATTTTGAGCATTTAGAGATGGTGTATTTTAACAGAGCTATGTGTAAATTTCATACTCAGGATATTAAAGGGTCAAGAGAAGATAATAAGAAAGCTAGAGAATTAGGATATGATGAATATGAAGTTGAAGTACTAGAAGGATATATTGATGCTGTTGAGGAATTGGGGTTTGATGAGTTTATGAAACAGTTTGGGTAAAAAGGTTTTTCTTTATATAAGAGAAAGCTGACTTTTTAAGTCAGCTTTTTTTGGTTTTAGACATCACAGATTAAAATGGCTTCTTTTAATGAGGCTATTTTATCTTGCTTTAGAGGAATAAACTCTTGCGCTACATATCCATTATCGCTATTTGTGTGATAGTAATTGCTATTTATGCATACTTTGCTTAAAAGATTAAGTATCATTTAATTAAAAAATCGTCTGCAATTTTTTGCAGACGATTTTTTTTGAAATAAGTATTTATTTATCAGTTTTAAAGAATGATATTTTCAAAATCATCACTTCTTTCTGCGTTTTTAAATAGGTTTGTTGCGGCGTCTGGTGGAGTGGTTAGTTTTCTTTTTGTTAAATCTATCCAGGCACCATAAACTTTAATGATTGCAGATAACTTTCCGGCTTCATTATAAACATGATGTGTAATCTTCCAACGTTCATTATTTTTAGACAAGCCAGATACTTTAAAATCTACAGTAATATTTTCTCCTAAGTGAATTTCTTTTCTAAAAGAAGTTTCTTCTGTAAATAATATAGGGCCAATATTGTGTTTGGTAAATTCTTCAATAGAAAAGTTTTGCGCTTTAAAATAACGAACTCTTACTTCTGCGGCATAATCATTGTACGCAGTATGTCTCATGTGTCTGTTCGGATCAAAATCAGACCATTTTGTATTAAATTCTACTTTAAAACTCATCGTTTTTAATTTAATTTTTTACTAGTGCCGCTGTGTTTTTTATCTTCAATTCACTTAAAACATTTAAAGCTTCGTAAACTGCAATGTCTTTTGATAAATTTTTATGCCAAGCAACTCTTTTGTCGGCTAAAACAGTGTCTTTTTTTATGTCTGGCAACTCGTATTCTGGTGATGAAAAAGTTAAATTAGATGTGTAATCGAAAACTGTTTTAAACTTTTCTGCGTCTTTTTCTTGCGCTTTGTTTTGTTTAGCAAAGTTTTTGTAATTCAAAGAATAAGAAGTGTTGTCTTGTTTTTCTTTTAACCATTTTGCATATTCGTTTATCAACTTAAACTTTTTATCAGAAGCTATTCTTTGTTTGCTGTTATAAATAACATCTGCAAAGTTTTCATAGGTATTTGTTTTTACATAGTTTGCTTGCTTTACTTTGTCCCATATTAAAGCGCCTTCTAAATCTTTTTCTCCGTATGTCATGTAACTAAATCTACTAGGAATTGCTATGTCTGAATATACACCTTCAATTTGGGTAGAACCACCATTAATTCTATAAAATTTTTGAATAGTCATTTTAATGGCTCCTAAATCTTTCTCGTATTTTGTAAATCTATTTATTGGTAATACGCTTTGTACGGTGCCTTTACCATAGGTTTTATTACCACCAATTATTACTGCTCTATTGTAGTCTTGCATTGCCGCGGCAAAAATTTCTGAAGCCGATGCAGAAAATTCATTTACTAAAACAACTACAGCACCTGTCCATTGAGTTTTTGGGTCTACGTCTTGTTTAATAATAGGTTCTTCATCTCTATATTTTACTTGTACAACAGGGCCTTTATCAATAAACAAACCACTAATTTCTATGGCTGTTTTTAAAGAGCCACCACCATTATTTCTTAAATCAATAAGCAAGCCATCTACATTTTCTTTTTTCAGACGTTCAATTTCTTGTTCCATATCTGTTGCAGAATCTCTGTAGTTTTTTTCATCAAAATCGATGTAAAATTTTGGTAAGTCTATGATGCCGTACTTTTTTCCGTTTTTTTCTACAATACTAGATTTTACAAAAGTTTCTTCTAGCTCTACAACATCTCTTATAATAGAGATTACTTTGGTAGAACCGTCAAGTTTTTTCTTTACTGTTAGTTTTACTTCTGTTCCTTTTTTTCCTTTGATAAATTTAATAGCATCGTCTAAGCGCATGCCAACGATGTCTATAGCTTCTTCATCTCCTTGTGCAACCTCTAAAATAATATCACCAGGTTCTAAATCGCCTTGTTTCCATGCTGGGCCTCCAGAAACAAGTTCAAAAATATGGGTGTAAATACCTTTTTTTTGCAATCTAGCCCCAATGCCTTCTAGTTTACCAGACATGTCTTGGTCAAAACGTTCTTTTGTGCTTGGCGCCATGTAGGTTGTATGTGGATCGAAAGCACTAACAACGGCATTTAAAAAAGTAGAAAACCAGTCATCATGTTCTAATTCTTCTATTCTTATGTACAAATCATCCATGTTTTTTAAAACTTCTATTCTTGCTTCTTTTTCTAGTGTCTTAAAATTTTTAATGGGTGTTTTTTTATCTTTTTCTTGTGCGTTTTCTTGTTTTTCTAGCTTTTCTTGAATTCTAATTAAAGTGCTTAATTTTAATTGTTTACGCCAATAATCAATTAATTCATTTTCATTTTTAGCAAATGGTGTTTTTTCATAATCAACATTAATATCTTCATTTTTATTAAAGTTAAAAGGCTGTGCTAGTAGATCTCCATAATACAATTTTGCGTTTTTAATTTTAGTTTTAAAACGCTCGTAAACTAAATTGTAAAAGCTAATATCTTCTTTAAGTAGTTGGTTGTCTATTTGATATTTATATTTAGAAAACTCTTTTAAGTCTTTTTGGGTAAAGTATCTTTTACTTGGGTCTAAACCATTGATAAATTCTTTATAAACATGTTCAGAAAAATCATCATTCATTTCTTTAACCACAAAATGACTTCTAGTAAGAATGTTACGTAATATGTAAATTAGTACTTTATCTTTTTCTGGGTCAGATGTTTTGTTAGTTGCTTGTAAATCTAGGTTGTTTGCAAAAAGAAATAGTGCTATTATAAACGGGGTTATCTTAAATTTTATTTTCATAATGATTTGTAAACGCTATTTTAAATTGTAATTTAAATGAATGCTTTGCTAAGCTACAAAATAAAGTCAAATTTTTAGGTTGTTTCTTCTGTAAAATTACCTTTCGAATAAAAATTTTCTCCTAACAATATTACGTAAAAATCAGAAATAGGATTCTTTACAAAATGTTAAAAAGATAATCGTACAAAATAAATTACATTTGTATTAAAATTTAAAGCATGCAAGACAAGCCATTAATTTTAATTACCAATGATGACGGAATTACAGCTCCTGGTTTAAGAGCTTTAATACAGATAATGAACAAAATCGGTGAAGTTGTTGTGGTAGCGCCAAGTAGCCCACAAAGTGGTATGGGACATGCAATTACTATAGACAGTGTTTTAACTTGCAACCCAATAACCATAGACGAAGGACCACAATTAGAATACACTTGTTCTGGTACGCCTGCAGATTGTGTTAAACTTGCTGTAAACGAAATTTTAAATAGAAAACCAGATTTATGTGTTTCTGGTATTAACCACGGTTCAAATTCATCAATTAACGTTATTTATTCAGGTACAATGAGTGCTGCCGTAGAGGCAGGCATAGAGGGCATACCTGCTATTGGATTTTCATTGCTAGATTTTAATTGGCATGCAGATTTTAAACCTGCTGCAGAAGCCATAAAAAAAATTACTTTAAATGCACTTTTAAACGGAATTCCAGAAGGTATTGTCTTAAATGTAAACATCCCTAAATTAAAAGAGTCTGAATTAAAAGGAATAAAGGTTTGCAGACAAGCAAATGGGGTTTGGAAAGAAGATTTTGACAAACGAAAAAATCCTTCGGGGAAAGAGTATTATTGGCTTTCAGGTGCTTTTGTAAACAAAGACAAAGGACAAGATACAGATGTTTATGCCTTAGAAACTGGTTATATCTCTATTGTACCAGTTCAGTTTGACATGACAGCACATCATATGATTCAAAAAATAAACACATGGGATCTGTAAAAAAAGATATTTTAATCGGAGTTCTTGTCTCTTTAGTAGCCACTTTTGCTGGTGCCTTTTTTTATGTAGAATATTTTTCTAATTATAGTTTTGATGATACGTTATTAAAAGTTCAGCAAGGACAATTATTTGGTAAATTACTATCACTTGCTGCAATTCCTAATTTGCTGGTTTTCTTTGTTTTTATCAAAAAAAATCAAGACAATAGAGCAAAAGGAGTTTTGTTAGCAACAATCTTAATTGCGCTTACAACTTTAGTCATCAAATTTTTCTAAGTAACAAATTATGAAGTATTATATCATTGCTGGCGAAGCTTCTGGAGACTTACATGGTGCAAACCTAATGAAAGCCTTATACAAAGAGGATAGCCAAGCAGAAATTAGATTTTGGGGCGGAGACCTAATGCAAAACGTTGGCGGAGATTTAGTAAGTCATTATAAAGAAAGGGCTTTTATGGGTTTTTTTGAAGTGCTTTTAAATCTTTTTAAAATAATTGGTTTTATTAAATTTTGTAAGCAAGATATTGCCCAATTTAAACCAGATGTTGTGATTTTTATTGACAATTCTGGTTTTAATTTGCGAATTGCTAAATGGGCTAAAACAACTGGTTTTAAAACAAATTATTATATTTCTCCGCAAGTTTGGGCTAGTAGAGCAGGCAGAGTTAAAGAAATTAAAAGAGACATAGATGCAATGTTTGTAATACTGCCTTTTGAAAAAGATTTTTATAAAAAATATGGGTTTGATGCTCAGTTTGTTGGGCATCCTTTAATTGATGCAATTGCCGATAAAAAACAAGTTAATGAGCTTCATTTTAGAAAAGAATATCATTTAAATGACAAACCGATTATTGCACTTTTACCAGGTAGTAGAAAGCAAGAAATTTCTAAAATGTTATTGGTAATGCTGTCTGTAATAGACGATTTTTCTGAATATCAATTTGTAGTTGCTGGTGCACCTAGTCAAGATTTGTCTTTCTATAAAAATATTATAGCTAATCGAAAAGTAGCCTTTATCAATAATAAAACCTACGATTTATTGAGTATCTCATACGCGGCTATTGTAGCTTCTGGCACAGCAACTTTAGAAACAGCTTTGTTTAAAGTGCCACAAGTAGTTTGTTATAAAGGAGGAACTATTTCTTACCTAATTGCTAAAAGAATTATTACATTAAAGTTTATTTCTTTGGTAAATTTAATTTTAGATAGAGAAGTCGTAAAAGAGTTAATTCAGGAAAACTTTAATTCAAAAAATTTAAAAACCGAATTGTCAAAAATTTTAGAGCCAACACACAGAGATAAGTTGTTTTTAGATTATTTTGAGTTAGAAAAACTTTTAGGAGGCACTGGCGCTTCTAAAAAAGTGGCTCAACAAATTGTTCATCAATTTAAATAATAGGATGTTAAAAAAACCTTTCTTATACGTTTTTCTTTTTTCGATAATCATTTTAAGTGCATGTTCTTCATCAAAAAAAGTGATTCAACAAAATAGTACTTTAAAGAGTAAATCTGCTAAAATTATAGCAAAAGCATTAGAATATAAAGGCGTGCGTTATAAATTTGGAGGCACTACAAAAAAGGGGATGGACTGCTCTGGTATTGTCTATGTGGCCTATGCAAGTGAAAAAGTTAATTTGCCAAGGGTTTCTAGAGAAATGGCAAAAGTAGGGAAGCAAACAACGTTAAGAAATGTGGTTAAAGGAGATTTGTTATTCTTTAAAACAAACAGAAAATATAGAAAAATTAACCATGTAGGCTTAGTTGTTTCTCATAAAAAGGGTTCTATTCGTTTTGTGCACGCTACATCTTCTAGAGGGGTTATTGTGTCTTCTTTGTCAGAAAAATACTGGAAAAATGCTTTTGTAAAAGCTGTAAAAGTCTTGTAATTAATAGCTAAGGTTTTTTTCATTAACTTTAGCTAGCTATGAAAAGGATTTTTAATTACTTGCCCTTACACTTTGTTGTACTATTAATAGTCGGTATTTGTTTTCAAAAATTTACCCATTTTTGGGTGTTTTCATTTTTAAGCTCTTTTTTAATATTACTTAGTTTGGCGCTTTTATGCATATTTATAAAGCCAACTATTTTAAAAGCTATTTCGCTGTATCTCTTCTTTTTTGTAATGGGTATATTCGTTTTAGTAATTAATGATGATCGAAATTATTCTTCTCACTACGATTATCATGAATCTGAAAATCCAACAATTATAATTCAGGTTCATAAAGTTTTAAAATCGAATGATTTTTATCAAAAATATGAAGCAAAGGTTGTTAAAGTTAACAATAATCATACTTCTGGTAAAGTGCTTTTAAATGTAAGAAATAAAACATCATTACCTGCTTTTTTTGTAGATGACCGTTTGATGTTAAAAACAGATTTAAAACCAATAATACTGCCAAAGAATCCGCATCAATTTAATTATAAATTGTATTTAGCCGATAAAAATATCTTTAAACAACTATTTTTAGAAGAACCTCAATTTTTAGTATTAAAAAACAAGAAAGCTACTATATTTGGATTGTCTGCACAGTTTAGAAATTTAATCGAGCGATCTTTAAAAAAACATGGATTTAAAAATAACGAATTAGCAGTTATAAAAGCATTAATATTAGGGCAAAGACAAGATGTATCAAAAGAATTAATAACTGACTATCAAAAAGCAGGAGCAATTCATATTTTGGCAGTTTCTGGTTTGCATATTGGTGTTTTATTATGGATTTTGTCTTTTCTTTTAAAACCATTAGAAAAGTATCGCTACGGGGCATTTTTTAAAACAACTATTCTTGTTTTACTTCTGTGGCTTTTTGCTTTTTTATCGGGTCTTTCTGCTTCAGTAGTTAGGGCGGTAACAATGTTTACTTTTTTAGCAATTGGGTTGTCTTTTAAAAGTAAAAAAGCAATAGATTTTGCTTTTATCACTTCTATGTTTTTCATTTTATTAGTAGCGCCTAATTTTTTGTTTGATGTTGGTTTTCAACTAAGTTATTTAGCTGTTTTTGGTATTCTTTGGCTTCAGCCAGCAATAGAAAAAATGTATAAACCTAAGAATTTAATAAGTTCAAAAATTTGGCAGTTAATGACAGTTTCAATCGCTGCACAAATTGCCATTTTACCTTTAAGTATTTTTTATTTTCATCAATTTCCGGGGTTGTTTTTACTCTCTAATTTAGTAATAATTCCTTTTTTAGCTGCAATTCTGTCTGGCGGATTACTAGTTATATTTTTGGCTTTGTTTAACATCTTGCCTCAGTTTTTAGCAGATTTTTACTCTGTTTTTATTACCTATATGAATGCTTTTGTAAAGTGGGTTTCTTTACAAGAAGCGTTTTTATTTAAAGGATTGTTTTTATCCTTTTTTGAAATGCTTACTTGGTATCTTTTTTTCTTTTTTGGTGCTCTTTTTTTTATGAATAAAAGCATTAAAAAGTTACTGTTGTTTTTAAGCGCAATTCTAATTGTTCAAGTTGTATTTTTGATAAATGAAAAACAGTTTGCCAATAAAAAACAATTTCTTGTATTTCATAAAAATAGGGCTTCTATTGTTGGTAAAAGAGAAGGGAAAACACTTTTTTTACAACAAAACATCCTTTTAAAAAATGCTAAAATAGACAATGCTGTTTTAGCATATATAACGGCAGAAGGTATCAATAAAATAAAGCAAACAGATTTTAAAAATGCACTTTATTTTAAAAATTTTCCAATTTTAATAGTAGATAGTTTAGGTGTTTATAAGCTTTCTAATACTCAAAAACCCATTGTTGTTTTACAGAATTCTCCTAAAATCAACATAACAAGATTAATAAAACAGCTAAACCCTGTACAAATTATTGCAGATGGGTCTAATTATAAAACTGATATTATTCGTTGGGAAAAAGAATGTATAAAAAAAGGAATTCCTTTTCATGCAACTTCAATCTCTGGTGCATATGTAAGCACCACTTATATTGAGTAGTTTAATCTGCAACTTCTCCTCTATGAGGCTTTAAGGCATCTCTATAAAATTTCATATCCTTTTCTGCAACAATTATAAAGGCAGAAAATAACATTTCATTTTTTTTTACAATATCAATTTCAAAAAAAGGTACTTTTTCTAAAGCTGCAAATTCTTTTAAATGAATAACATGGTGTTTGGCAGTTTCTTTTGCATCTACGCCTCTAAAATCCCATAATAATTTTATTTTTCTACTCATTTTTTAATGTTTTATGAAAATAAATAAATTTCCTGATTCAAATTTTATTTCTACCAAATTATCGATTGCTTTATTTCTAGTGCCAATTTTTTTGCCAAAAGTCAAGTCTTCATTTAAGAGGTTAAATTGTAAACCACTTGTGGTGATATTTTCTGTTTTCGGAAAAGGAAATAAAGAAATAGTTTTATTGTTACAGTTTTTTATAATTGTTTTTTTCGCCGCCAAATAATAAGTGCTACAATTATCTATAAAGGTAAAATTTAATTTATCTTTTAGAGAAACTACCGTGTGTAAGTTTCCTAAAAAATGGTCTTGCTCTTTACCACTAGCTCCATAAACATCTATCTGGTAGCATTCCATTTTATATAGAATTTCTGCTATTTTATCAAAATCAGTAAAATTTTGATTAGGGGTATAAATAGTTTTAATTTCTTTTGGCAGTTCTGTTAAAGAGTCAAAATCGCCACTTATAAAATGCGGTGTTATCTTGTGGTCTTTTAAGAATTTATAAGCACCATCAGTTGCGCAAATTACATCGTATTTAGATAAATTAGGAAGTTTTTTTGGAGGCTCTCCGTTTAATAATAAAAAGGCGCGCTTTTTTTTCATCAGTACAAAAATACTTAAAAAAGCAATTTAAATAGTTGCTAAAATAGTTTTATCTTTGATGTAAATTTTAAACTTTTGGATACCTCTCAATTTATATCGAAACCCTTAGATAATTTAGTAGAAAACACCCGTTTTACGTGGCAGACACCAAGTAATATTGCACTGGTAAAATATTGGGGTAAAAGCAATCCACAGATTCCTAAAAATGCATCAATTAGTTTTACGCTAAAAAACTGTCATACTATTACCACAATCGATTTTCAGAAGAAAGAAAAAACAGATCGTGTAGTTTTCGACTTGCTTTTTGAAGGTGAAAAGAAAGAAGAATTTAAGCCAAAAATTGCAGACTTTTTTTTAAGAATTCAAGAATATTGTCCTTACATTTTAGAATATAATATGCGCATCAATTCAGAAAATTCTTTTCCACATTCAAGCGGAATCGCTTCTTCTGCAAGTGGTTTAAGTGCTATTGCAATGTGTTTGATGAGTTTAGAAAAGCAGTTAAACACCAATTTATCTGATGCATTTGTAATAAAAAAAGCTTCTTTTTTAGCAAGGTTAGGCTCTGGTAGTGCCAGTAGAAGTATAGAAGGGCCTTTGGTTGTTTGGGGTAATCACCCATTAATAAAGGGCAGTTCAGATTTGTTTGGGGTGCAATTTCCTTTTAAATTACATTCAGTTTTCGAAAACTATCAAGATACTATTTTGTTAGTTGATAAAGGTGAAAAGCAAGTTTCTAGTACCATCGGTCATAATTTAATGCACAACCATCCTTTTGCAGAAAATCGTTTTAAACAAGCGAACGAAAACCTATCAAAAATAACAACTATTCTTCAAGAAGGAGATCAAAAAGCGTTTGTTAATTTAGTTGAAAGTGAGGCGTTAACATTGCATGCAATGATGCTAACAAGCAATCCTTATTTTATTTTAATGAAGCCAAATACATTAGAGATTATTAATAAAATATGGGCGTATAGAGAGGCGAATAATAGTGCTATTTGTTTTACTTTAGATGCTGGTGCAAATGTACATGTTTTGTATCCAGAATCAGAAAAATTAGCGGTTGTAGCGTTTATAGAAAAAGAATTATCTTTATTTTGTCAGAACAATCAATTTATTAATGATCATGTTGGGTTAGGTGCTTTGAAGCACTAATTTATTTGGTATAAAACTATTTTAAATGAGGGTTATTTTTAAGTGTATACTTTTGGTATTGTTGCTTTTTTCAGCAACCGTATCTGCACAAAAGAAAGTGTGGTTAGATGCCGATTTAAAAGAGACTACAACGGTTAATGGTGTTTATTATTCGAATGATATTCAGAATAAAAAAATGGTAACTTACTATTATAAATCAGGCAAAATTTATAAAACGATACCTTATAACGAGGGTAAAATTTCTGGAGTTTTTAATGAATATTACCAAACAGGATCTTTAAAAACAACAGGTAAATACGAAAATGGTTTGCAAGAAGGTGTCTGGAAAACCTACTATTCTAACGGAAAAATTAAAGAAAAAGGAAAATATACCAAAGGCGAAAAAGTTGGTGTTTGGAAATCTTTTTACAAGAATATTTAAGGTGTTTTTAGTTTAGTTATTTAGTTGTATTTTTGTTGTACTATAAAAAAGAAAAATGAAAGGACCATTATTTTATGCTAAAATTCTCCTTTTTGGAGAATACGGAATTATAAAAGATTCTAAAGGTTTAGCAATTCCGTTTAATGCATACAGAGGTGCTTTAAAGACTTCTAAAAATCTTGCAGGAATCTCTAAAACTTCTAACGAAAATTTATTTAAATTTTACAGCCATTTATCTTCGCTAAAAACCAATCTAGTTACTTTTAATTTAACAGCTTTTAAAAAAGACATAGACAGTGGTATGTATTTTGATTCTTCTATTCCGCAAGGGTATGGAGTAGGTAGTTCTGGTGCATTAGTAGCTTCTATTTATGATAAATATGCTAGTGATAAAATTACTGTTTTAGAAAACTTAACAAGAGATAAATTGTTAAAATTGAAACAGATTTTTTCTTTAATGGAGTCTTTTTTTCACGGAAAAAGTTCTGGTTTAGATCCTTTAAACAGTTATTTAAGTTTGCCAATTCTTATCAATTCTAAAGACCATGTAGAGCCAGCAGGAATTCCTTCTCAAAAAGAAGGTAAAGGAGCTGTCTTTTTGTTAGATTCTGAGCAAATTGGAGAAACAGAACCAATGGTAAACATCTTTATGAATAAGATGAAAAACGAAGGTTTTAGAAATATGATTAGCAACGAATTTGCGACTACTACAGATGCCTGTATTGATGATTTTCTTAAAGGAAATGTAAAATCTTTATTCGGCAATGTAAAATTATTATCTAAAATTGTTTTAACAAATTTTAAACCAATGATACCATCAGCTTTTCATAAAATTTGGGAGCATGGTATTGAAACAAACGACTACTATTTAAAACTTTGTGGCTCTGGTGGCGGAGGTTATATTTTAGGTTTTACAGAAGACTTCGAAAAAGCTAAATTAAGCCTTAAAAAGCACAAATTAGAGTTGGTGTATAGATTTTAAAATGATGTTAAGTTTTAAGTTAAAAAGAATACTCTTAAAGCTTTTTAGTTTGTTATCTGTTATCAGAGGCTATAACATACTTGTAGTTATAATTGCACAATATTTAGCCGCTATCTTTATTTTTTCTCCAACAAAAACACTGTACAACATTGTTTTCGATGTGCACTTGTTTTATATCGTTTTTGCCACAATTTGTGTTATTGCTGCAGGCTATATTATTAATAATTTTTATGATGTTCCGGTAGATCGAATTAACAGGCCCTTTAAGACACGTATAGATAATTATGTAAAACAATCTACAAAATTAAAGATATATTTTGCCTTAAATTTTATTGCTTTTGTTTTTGGATGCTTAATTTCTTGGCGAGCTGCACTCTTTTTTTCTGTCTATATTTTTGCAATCTGGTTATACTCGCATAAACTTAAAAAATATCCAGTATTTGGTTTATTATCGGCTGCATTGTTAACAATATCTCCTTTTTTGGCTGTTTTTATTTACTTTAAAAATATTTCAGTAAGTATTATTTTTTATGCTGTTTTTTTGTTTTTGGTTGTATTGGTAAGAGAGTTACTTAAAGATCTACAAAATTTAAAAGGGGCAATTTTAAATAATTATGACACTTTTCCGGTAATTTATGGTGAACGAAAAACAAAACAATTGGCTGTCTTATTGCTGCTAGTTACACTTTTAATAATTGTTGCTTTTACTACAAACGTAACGATAGGTATTATGAAGTATTATTTTTATGGTAGCTTTGTTATGCTGTTTTTTGTAGGTATTTTTATTTGTATATCATCTAGCCTTAAACACTATGCCATTTTACATAACTTGTTAAAAATACTTCTTTTAATCGGTGTTTTTTGGTTGGTTTTAATTGATAAAGCCATTCTTATAGAAAGAGTATTGCATTTCTTTTGTTAAGAGAATTATACTTACTTTTGCAAAAAATTAATACATATAATGAAATCAAATAAAAACTCGTCGAGAGGACGACAAGAAGGTAAAAAACAGACTCCTCTTAGTAGAAAAAGAAAACCACAAGCAAGAAAATCATCACCAAAAACGACTGTAAGTACAACAAATTCTTCAACTACAGCCTCTACAGGTATTCGTTTAAATAAATACATTGCAAACTCAGGTGTGTGTTCTCGTAGAGAAGCAGATACTTACATAGAGCATGGTAGTGTAGAGGTAAATGGGAAGTTGGTAACAGAAATGGGCTATAAAGTTCAGCCAGATGATATTATTAGGTTTGATGGAACTTCAATATCACCAGAAGAAAAAAGATATATCTTATTAAATAAGCCTAAAAACTATATTACTACGATGGAAGATGATCGTGGTAGAAAAACGGTAATGGAGTTGATTGCAAATGCATCAAAAGAACGTATTTATCCGGTAGGACGTTTAGATAGAAATACCACAGGTTTGTTGTTGTTTACCAATGATGGAGATTTGGCTAAAAAATTAACCCATCCAAAACACAATGTGCGTAAATTATACCATGCATCTTTAGATAGAAAATTAGATTTAAAAGATTTAGAAAAACTTCGTGGAGATGTAATTATAGAAGGAAGAAAAGTATTTATTGATGCTGTTTCTTATGTAGATGGAGAGCCAAAATCTGAAATAGGAATAGAGATTCATTCGGGTAGAAACAGAATTGTGCGTAAAATATTTGAACACGTTGGTTACAAAGTAAATAAATTAGATAGAGTTGTATTTGCAGAGCTAACTAAGAAAAATTTACCAAGAGGCAGATGGAGGCCTTTGACAAACCAAGAGGTCAACAACTTAAAAATGTTGTAATATTTTAAAGCAGGATTGTATTTTTTACATCCTGCTTTTTATATTTAAGACACTACTTCACAAAGTAAAATTTAATTTTTTACGATTGCGAATAAACCGAATTGACTGGGTTATTACTATAAATAAGATTTTATTACATACAAAAATATAGTCCGAAAAACAAAATAAGTTATCATAACTTAATATTATTATATATCTTTGTTTTAAATTGTATTAAAAATTATGTTAAAGAATCCCCCGATCTTAACAAAAAGGCTTGCCTTTTTGTTATATTTATTGTTTACAGTAAATACCATTAGTGCAAATTTTACAGTTAATCCGCACAAAACATACACTACTTTTTTTAATTCTATTAGCCCTACAACAGGTACCTCAGGTACAATTGTTACGTTAGTGAGTTCTTCGGGTAGTTTTTTATCTTCAGATATAGATAAAGTTACTTTAGCTGGTGTTGCTATTCCAAGCGCTTTGGTAAGGTTTATTGATCCAGATAACATAGAAGTAGAGGTGCCTTGCAATGCTACCTCTGGTTTTTTTAGTGTAAACGGAGTGCAAATAGGAACTCAGTTTACCTATGTAAAGCCAGATATAACTACTACTTTAAAAAATATTGAGGTATGCGTTGGAGTTTCTTTTACTGAAATACCTTTATTTGGTCAGCTCTCTTCTGCTTCTCCGTCTTTAGGGGATTTAACCTTTAACTATACAAATAGTAATACTGCAATTAATTTACAAGCTTCTGGCTCTGGGGTAAATGAGATTCCAACTTTTACAGCAGAAAACAATGCTTTAGAGCCTATAACATCTACTGTTACTGTAACACCAGTTGTAAATGGCTGCGAAGGAACACCAGTTTCTTTTACAATAACAGTAAATCCGAAGCCAGTTTTAAATCCAATAGCAAACATAGAAGTTTGTAATAATACCAATATCTCAGACATCGTTTTAACAGCAAGTTCACCTACAAGTGGTACAGGAGTTTCGTATACTTGGTCTAGAACTAATGAGGTTATAGGTAGTTTAGCTTTCTCTGGTTCTGGTTCGCCAATTCCTGCTTTTACAGCTAAAAATAATACTTCAAACGATATAATAACAACGATTACAGTTGTACCTACCTATAAAGGGTGTCAAGGGGAGCCTTTTGATTTTACAATAACAGTAAACCCTGCTAGTAATCCAGGTGCAATTAATGCATCAGTATCTACTATTTGTGAAGGAGATAACACAACAATTTCGTTGTCTAATCCAATCGGAAATGTCTTAAGATGGGAAAGTTCTACAGATAATTTTCTAACTAAGAATACACTTACAAACTCAACAGAATCTTTAACGGTAAGCCCTGTAAATACAACAAAATATAGAGCTATTGTACAAAGTGGTACTTGTACAGAAGCTATTTCAAATGCAATAGAGATTGTTGTAAATGAAGCAGTTGTTCCTGGTACTGCAATTGGTGGTAAAACTATTTGTAAAAATGCGACTGCAGATTTAGAGTTAACAGGTTCTAACGGAACCGTTTCGTATTGGCAATATTCTATTGATAATGGTGTAAATTGGACAGGCATTTCTGGCTCTGCTGGTAATAAATACAGTAATTTTTTTTTAGATAGAAATACCTCTTTTAGGGCAATGGTTAAAAACGGAACTTGTACAGAGGTTGCTTCTGCTGCAACTTTAGTAACCATAGCAAGCCCAATTGATACTGGTAATTTAATAGTTACTTCGCCATCTAGCACTGTTTGTGAAGATACCAGCGTAAATTTAAAATTAGCTAACTTTTCGGGTACTATTGTAGAATGGCAATCTAAAAAACTTAGTAGTAGTGTGTGGACTTCAATTTCAAACACAACGGATACTTATACCTCAGGATTACTTACAGAATCTACAGATTTTAGAGTTGTTTTAGAGAACGGAACTTGCGAAACAACCACTACATCAATAGTAAATGTTATTGTAGAAAAAGAACCCGTATTTAGTAAGCCTGTAATCGCTTCAGGTTTTTCTAGTCCTGTTTGTCAAGGAAGTACCATAGATATCGATTTTTCTATTACAGAAGGTACTTTAATTCGATGGGAATCTAGAGCAAATAGTGGGGATACTTGGGCTACATATAATGATATGGTGGTTTCTGGTGCAAACACATACACAACTGCCGCAATAAATAATACTGTAGAGTTTAGAGCAATTCTTAGTTCTACGGCTACAGGTGTTTGTGGTGAATTTCCTTCTGATGAAATTGCTGTAACCACTAATGCACCCGGAGCAAGTGGTACTTTGACTGCTACTGATTCAGAAATTTGTGCCAATACAGCAACCGTTATTACTTTAACTGGCCAAGCAGGTGTTGTGATTGGTTGGGAGTCTTCTACCACAGGAAACCCAGGCAGTTGGGTTTTAGATACTACCAATACCTCAACAACATATAATACTGGTGTTTTAAACCAAAATACTTTTTACAGAGCAGTAAGTAGCAATGGTGTTTGTAGTCAAATAAGGTCATCAGAAATAGAAATTAAAGTAAATCCAGTACCTAATGTACCTGTAATTGTAGACCAAGAAGTGTGTTTTGGCGATACCGTAACTTTTGGAGAAGTAACACCAACGCCTGGCTATAGCTACGAGTGGTCGTCTTTATCTAGCGGAGTTTTTACAGAAATAACATCAAGTATAACAAGAACAATTACAGCCTCTGAAGAGTATACCTTAAAAGTATCAAGCGCAGCAGGTTGTATTTCAACTCAAAGTTTTAAAGTAACAATGCTTCCGTTGCCAACTGCAACTGTAGCAACTGCTGTGTCAATTTGTGAAGGACAAGAAGTAAGTATAGGTGCTGCATCAAAAGTAGGGTCTACCTACAGTTGGGTAGCTTCACCAGCCTATGTATGGAATCCTCCAACAGTATCTTCAACGAGCGCAAATCCGAAGGTAAGTCCTTTAGAAACTACTACTTTTACACTAACAGAAACAATTACAGCTACAGGTTGTACAAACACTAATAGTGTTACAATTACGGTTGATAAAAATCCAATAGTTTCTTTAAATAGAGGAACAACAATTACCATGTGTGATGCAGATGCGTCAACCAATTTAGAAGCTACCATTACAGGTAGTTATAATAGCATTCGTTGGGAGGAAATACCTAATTCTTCAGGAACTATTAATCCATCTAGCATTGATACTGAAATCAGTTTTACACCTAGCCCTTCGGCAATAGCAAATGGTAGTGCTTTGGTTAGATTGTTCGTAACCAATACTTGTGGCGAAGAACTTCCTGCTTTAGAAACAACAATTAACATCGCTCGTAAATCTACAGCAGATGCAGGTACAGATATTGCTGGCTGTGGTACAAATCCTATTACGTTAGATGGTTCAAATTCTACTTTTGCAACTGGTTATTCATGGTCTAAGCCAAGTGATATTACTGGTACTTTAACTTTTGCAAATACAGCGAATCCAGTTTTTACACCTAGTACTTCGGATGCTCTAAACGCAAACACCTTATATTCTGGCGGTATTCCTTTTACTCTAACAACTTCTTCAGCAAGTTGTGTGTCAAGCACTTCAACTGTATTGGTAACGATAGTGCCAAGTCCGATAGTGAGTGCTGGACCAAGTGCTTTTACCATTTGTGAAGACGGAACTTATAAACCAACAGGTACTTCAGAAGATAATACAGTCTCTCTTAAATGGACAACCAGTGGAGACGGAACATTTATAGATGCTACTGATGAAAAACCAACTTATACTCCGGGAGTAAATGACAAGGCTGCTGGTTCGGTAAAACTTACTTTAACCGGTACAGGTAATATTCCTTGTGCAACAACTACAAGTGAAACAATTTTAACTATTGTAAAAAATCCGACGATAGACGAGATTGCAGATGCAACTGTTTGTGCAGGTTTAACAACACCTTTAAATTTAACTGCTAATATTCAGAATCCAGGTACTATTCTTTGGACAACTTCTAACGGAGGTGGTTCTTTTAATGGTACTCAAAATTCGGCAACCCCAATTTATACACCAGTAGTAACAGATTTTAATACTGGTATTACATTTACTGTTACTGTAGATCCAATTTCACCTTGTGGTACCACTGTTTCAGAAACTTTTATTAATACAATAAATGCAGCCCCAATTGTAGATGCAGGAGGTAACGAAACTGTTTGTGAAAGTTTACCAACAGTTTCTTTAAACGGAACAGCTACTAATGTAACTTCGGTAGTTTGGAGTACAACAGGCGCTGGTTCTTTTAATAATGTTAATGATGAAGACCCAATATATACCTTTGCACCTAGTGATATTGCCAATGGTTCGGTTACTTTTACCATTACAGGTTCGCAAACAAGTTGCGACCCTCAGACTGATGTTGTAACCATTAATATTCAAAAAAAGCCAATAGTTACAGCAGGTTTAGCACAAACTATTTGCCAAGGAGAAAGTGTTACGTTAAATGGAACTTCAGTTGATGAGAGTGGAGTCTCTTGGGTAAGAACAGGTGGTTCAGGTACTTTTACAAATACAAACACATTAAACCCTACGTATACCTCTTCGGCATCAGAAACAGGTACTATAACTTTTACGATTGTTGGGCAACCAGAAGACCCTTGTACAGGAAATTCTACAGCTGTTTCAACAACTGTAACGATAATACCAAATCCTACAGCAGATGCAGGTGTAGATGCTACTATTTGTGAAGGAGAAGATTTTGAGGTTACCACAGCTAGTGCAACCAATATTAGCGGAAACGTAATTTGGTCTGCAGGTTTAGGAGGCGGAACCTTTACAGGAGGTAATACTTTAAGACCAACCTATACACCAAGTGCTACAGATATTAGTAAAGGTTATGCAAAGCTTACAATAACAGCGCTTAAAGACAGTCCTTGTACTGTAGATGCGGTAAGCGAAATGCGTTTAGATATAAATAAAATACCAAGTATTACGGTTATTAATCCTTCTGTTGATGTTTGTTCAGAAACCGCCCCTTTTGAAATACCCGATGTTTCTGCGGTAGATTACGACTCGTTAGAATGGACAACCAGTGGTAGTGGTACTTTTACGGATAACAATCCTGCAAATACAATAACGGCTAATTTTTATACTCCATCTGCAGCTGATGTTGCTAGTGGTAGTGTAGTTTTAACCTTAAAAGCAGCTAGAATTCCGTCTAATTGTAATTCGTCAACAACAAATTCAATTACTTTAAATTTTGTTAAAAAGCCAATAGTTTCAGCAGGAATTGATGAAAATATCTGTGGTGATACTACCTATACAACCACTTCGGCAACAGCAGCTAATTTTTCTCAAGCAACTTGGTTGACTACTGGTACAGGAACTTTTATCAATCAGAATGATGTTAGTAATGCTACCTACACGCCTTCTGCAACAGATATAGCAAACGGTTCTGTAACACTTACTTTAGCACTTACAGGTTTAGCACCATGTTTAGATGTTATTTCAGATACCATGGAATTGTCTTTTGAAGCAATACCAGTAATCACAACAGTTGGTACTGATGCTATTTGTAATACTAGTACAAATTATTCGGTAAGTGGCACAAGTATTTCAAATGATTATATGCCGGTATCATTAGCTAATTGGACAACTTCTGGAACGGGTACTTTTACAGCTACTACAGATCCTTTAAATCCAAATTATACACCTTCTGCTGCCGATTTAACTCAGCCAAACATTACATTAACATTAACTATAGATCCAGTTTCGCCATGTATAGCGAAACAAACCGAAACCATAGTTTTAGATGTAATACCAGCACCTATAGCAAATGCAGGCGTAAATTTATCAGAATGTGATGTTCCTTTTATCATTACAACAGCTACAGCAACACCAAATACCTATAGCAGTTTGCAGTGGGTTTCTTCAAGTGGTGGTACTTTTGTAGGTGGTATTAACAATACAATCAATCCAACATACATACCTTCTGCAACAGATATTTCAGCGGGTACTGTAGACTTAACTTTAACTGCATTTCCAATAAATCCTTGTTCGGTGGCTTCAGTATCAACGATAACTGTTAGCATTCAGGCATCGCCAGAAATTACAGTAACCAATCAAGCTCCTATTTGTGAAGATGCCGAAAATGTTACTGTAACAGGAACAGCTATTATAAATGCGGCCAACTTTATTTATACTTCTACAACGGGTACCATTATTAATAATGAAACAACTTTAACACCAACGGTTACACCAAGTGCAACAGACATTGCAAACGGAGAAATTACCTTAACGGTAACTGCAACTCCTATAGGAAATTGTACTAGTGTTAGTGAGACAATTACCATTCCGGTGGTTAAAAACCCGATAGTTAATGCAGGTGTTTCTAAAACTTTTTGTGAAGGCGAATCGATTACAACTTCAGACGCAACGGCATCTAATGTAGCTGCTGGTAATTTGCAATGGGACAATAACGGAGGTGATGGTGTTTTCTCAACATCAGCAAATGGTTTAATAACCACTTATATTCCTGGTAGTACAGAAATAGCTAATGGCGCGGTTCAGTTAACACTAACAGGAACAGCTACATCACCTTGTGCTACAAATGCAACGGACACTGTTGTTTATACACTATTAAAAAAACCAGTTTTAATGGTAAGCCCAACAATAGTTTCTATTTGTGAAGATGAGAATTATCAAGTACCAATAAATCAAGTAAATATTACTAATTTTGATAATGTGGCATCGGTAGTTTGGTCGGCTTCATCACCAGGAACTATTGCTACAGGTGGTACTTTAGATCTAACCCCAACTTTTACACCAAGTGCGGCAGATATAGCCAATGGATTTTCAGAACTAACCATTACTGTAACACCTATAGGCGCTTGTGCAACTGCAGTTGTATCAGAAAAAATTCGTGTAAATATTGGTAAGAATCCAACGATAGATGTTTCTCAAAATACTCCTGTTTTTTGTGAAGGAGAAAACAAGCAATTGCAAGCAATTTTTGCCAATGAAGACGCAAGTACTTACAATTGGGAAATTATAAGTGGTACCGGTAGCATTTCAAGTGCAACTATAAATACGCCAATTTATACACCAGCACCAGATAGTGATATTGTAGTTATTAGGGTTTCTGTAGCGGGTAATTCGCCTTGTGCAAATACAGTATCCGAAGAATTTACCTTAAATAAAATAGGCATTCCACAAGTAACTTTACCAGAAAATGCAACAACTGTTTGTAGTACAGAAAATACAATAGACTTAACAGCAACGGTAACCAATACTTCTGTAAATACAACTTATCAATGGGTTAGTTCTTCTGCTACAGCTGCATTTAGCAACCCAACGGCTATCAATACAAGCTATACTTTTTCTGCTTCAGACAAAGCAAATGGTTCAGTTACTTTGAGCTTAAAAGCACAAAGCGATGCAGATTGTATGCTAAATACTACCGATGCAATAGTTGTTACCATAAAACAAGCACCTGTTGTTAATATTACAAATTTAGCAACAGAAATCTGTGAAGACGCAATTTATAATGCCACTGCAACAGCACCTAATGCTACAACTTATTTATGGGAAACGGTTGGTGTTTCTGATGGAACATTTATAAGTGGAGAAAACACCACTGACGCTAAATACATACCAAGTACTAATGATATTTTAAACAAAACATTTACACTAAAATTTACTGCTACCGGAGACGCTACTTGCGCACCAGTTTCTGAAGAAGTAACAGTGGCAATAGTGCCAAAACCAATAGTAACTTTTGATGTAGATAATGGCACCAATTGCGCCACAGAACCTTTTGTAATTTCAGGAGTAAATGCAAGTAATTACAGTACATTGTCTTGGTCTTCTTTAAGCACTGCGAAAGGTACTTTTAGTAATGATGGTATAGAAAATCCAACGTATACGCCAAGTGCTACAGAAATTGCAGGCAATAGTCCGATTACTTTAAGACTTACACTACAACCAAAAATAGCTTGTAATGGAGTAGTACCTGTTTTTAAAGATTTTACATTAAACTTATTACCAGCACAAACAGCAAATGCAGGATTAGATGCTGCTATTTGTGAGGGTGGGGTAGTTAATTTAAACGGTGCAACTACAAATAATGCCTCTCAATATTGGACGTCTAGTTCTTCTGGTGTTACTTTTGCAACCACAAATAATGCAACATACACTCCGACTGCTTTAGATATCAGTACAGGGAATGTTACCTTAACACTGCATTCTGTTAGCAACACCAATTGTGCAGAGGTTACAGATAGCATGGTGGTACAAATTGTAAAACAACCCGAAGCAGATGCAGGGGCAACCGTTACAATTTGTGAAGACGAATCGTATACCTTATTAGCAGGAGAAGCAACTGCAAACAATGCAGCTTCTGTTCTATGGACGCTTTCTGGAGCTGGCCAAATTACCTCAGGTACAGAAACTACTTTAACACCAGAATTTACACCAGAACCAGGCCAAACAGGTAACGTAACTTTAACGCTTACTGCAAATGCAGCGCCAGCTTGTGCTAGTCTTTCGGATGTAATAGCAACCAAAACAATTCGCATTATACCAAAACCTAAAGTTACCATTCCTTCAAGTAGAAGTATTTGTGAAGGAGATAATTTACTATTATTAGATGCGGATATCAATGCATCAGATTTTACAGCTTTAAACTGGGTGTCTTCTAACGGATTGGGTTCTTTTGTTACTCAGGCAAATGGAAATACAACCTATATACCAGCCAATAATCAAACAGGTGTTGTAACATTATCTTTAGTTGCAACCCCATTAAATACTGCATGTAGCTCTGTACAAAAAGACTTGGTTTTAACCATTGATCCAAATGTACAAGTGTCTGCAGGAACAGATGTTTCTATTTGTGAAGATGAAACTGTTGTTATTCAGGATGCTGATATAAATTATGGAAATGGAGTGTTTAATTGGTCTATTGTAGGTCCAGCAAGCATCACTCCGGGTACAGAAAATACCTTAACACCAGAAATTGTGCCTAATGTAGGAGCTTCAGGTTTGGTTACTCTTACTTTAGAGGCAGCAGGTTCTTCAGAATGCGCTACTTCAAAGTCAGATTCGGTAACTATTGCTATCAATGCTTTGCCAATAGTTTCGGCAGGTGCGCCACAAGAAATTTGCGAGGGAGAAACAGAAGTACAACTTAACGGAACGGTTTCTAATGCAGCTAGTTTTACTTGGTCTCATTCAGGGGATGGTACTATTGTTACTACTACAAATCCGCTGAAACCTAAATATGTTCCAGCAGCAGCAGATTTTATAAATCCGTCTGGTATAAATACAGTAAATATATTTTTAGAAGCTGTTGGTAATAATACTTGTGGTAATACCACAGCTACTACAACCATTACTTTGCAAGCAAAACCAAAAGCGTATGCAGGTGTAGATATGGTTGCATGTGTAGGTGATGTAATTTCGTTAAACGCAGCAACTGCAAGTAATTTTAATACCTTGTCATGGGAAACTTCTGGGAATGGTACTTTTGATTATACAACTGCAGGAGGTCAAATTAAGCCAACCTATACATTAGGAACTAATGATACTACCGAAGTAACGTTAACAATGATTGCAACACCAAATGGTGTTTGTACCACAAATACAACCGATGAGGTTGTTGTAAGTATCAACCAATTGCCAACAATTACGGTAACTACAGAAGAGCTTACTTTTTGCGGAAGCACTTTTACATTGCCTTCAATTGTTTCTGTTGCTAATAGTACTTCATTTACTTGGATAAATACAACCGCTGTTGCCAATAAATCTATTGTTGTTAACCCGAATTCTCTAACACCAACAATATCGCCAACGGCAGAAGAAATTGCCAATGGTTTTATTTCATTGACTGTTACGGCTCAGCCAAAAACAGCTTGTGTTGGAGTAGCAACAAAAGCAATAAAAGTTAATTTAACTCCGGTTTTTACTGTTGATGCAGGAAACACAAAAACTGTGTGTGCTACAAACAACCCAATAGTATTAAATTTCGGAGCAACAACTTCATCTACTACAGGTGAATATTACTGGACATCAAACGGAGCAGGAACTATTTTATCTAGTTCTTTAAATACCTTGCAACCTCAATACCAGCCAGGACCAAATGAGACAGGTACTATAGAATTTACGTTGCATGCTACCAATGCAGCACCTTGTTCTGGAGAAGTTACCGATACTGTAAATTTAGTTATCGATCCTTTAACTACCGTAGATGCAGGATTAGATATTGCAGTTTGCGAAGGTTCTTCTGTAAACATTACCAATGCAAAAGCAACAAATTATACAAGTCTGCAATGGATTGCCTCTTCAGATATTTTAGGCAATACTATTTCTGATGGTTCTTTTTCTCCTGCAAGTGCCGCAGTTTTAAATGCCACCTATAGCCCAAGCGCAGCAGATATTGCCAGAGGTTTTGTGTATTTAACACTTCAATCTACAAATTCATGTGGTACAGTTTCAGATTATTTAAGAGTAAATATTTCTGAAGGAGCAGGGGTTTTTGCAGGGAATAATGCAACAGTATGTGTTGGAGATTCTTATGAAATTACAGATGCTTCGGCTACAAATACTAGTAGTGTTGTTTGGGCAAGTGCTCAAAATGCCAACGGTACTTCTTTAGCCAGTTATGTTGCAGGTTCTTTTAGTAATATAAATGCTGAAAAGCCTGTTTATACACCAAGTGCTTCCGATTTAAATCAAGGATATGTGTATTTAATTTTAACAGGAAATGGTGAGAGTTCTTGTAGTGTAGATAATAGTTCTATGCGTTTAGACTTTGTTAAAACACCAAGTCTTGTAGCGCAAGATGTAGCTATTTGTGTAGATACACCATCTGTAACACTTACTACTACAGCATTAGATTATGATACCATTACATGGAGTGTTTTTAGTGGATCAGGTACTATTAGTGCCGGAGCCAATTCTGAAACTCCTGTATTTACATCTAATATTTCTACGACAATTACAACGCCACAAACTACTATTTTAAAAGCTGTTTTAACACCTAAAAATGGTTGTGATACTGCAGAGACTGTAGTTGAAGAGGTAGTAATTACAACACAGCCTTTACCAACAGTAAACGCAGGAGATGATGGTTTTGTTTGTTATACACCAGGGCAGCCAATTGGTCTTTTTACCATTAACAATACAACATTCGAAAACGCAAGTTCTGTAGAATGGTCTACCTCAGGAAACGGTGTGTTCTCATCAGGTTTCCCAACAACGTATCAATCATTAACAAATACTTGTTCAGAAACAGTGCAATTAACGCTAACAGCAAAAGGAATGGGTGCTTGTGGTACAAAAACAGTTTCTGATGTAGTTAATTTAACCATAAATTGTGCAGCTCCAAGTTTGGGTGTTATTACGTCAAGTACTACTCAGAATGTGTGTCAAGGTACTACAGCAACCTATCAAGTAGCTGCAAATTCTTTGGTAACAGATTATCAATGGAGTGTTCCTTCAGGAGCTACCATTCAGTTACAATCAGCAAATACAATCACTGTAGCATACTCAGAAAACGCAGTATCAGGAATTGTATCAGTTGCTGCAAAAAATTCTTGTGGTGTGGGCGAATTATCTACTTTAGCCATTACGATTTCACCAATGCCAAAAGTAACAACGATTAGCGGACCAAGCGTAATTTGTGAGGGTCTGCAAGATTATGTGTTTACAGCAGGTGTAATTGCAGATGCTACTTCTTATATCTGGACTTTAACAGACGGAAGTACTATAACTACCTTAGACAATACACTTACCATTGCTGGAAACACCTCTTTACCTGGTGGTAATTTAACAGTAAAAGGGGTTAATAGTTGTGGTGCTGGAATTAACTCGTTGGCATTTCCTGTAGAAGTAGTTTCTAAGCCTACTTTAACGAGTGCGGTTACCAATAGTGCTATTTGCTCAGGTGATACTTTTGATTATCAGCCAACAAGTGTTTCAGGTACTTCGTTCTCTTGGACAAGAAGCCAACAAAGTGGAATAGAAGGAACAGCATCAGGAAATGGTCCTGTACAAGATGTATTAATTAATACTACTAACAGTGTTAAAACAGTTACTTATCAAATAGAAATAACCACCGCAACAGGTTGCAGTGCAACAGAACAGATAACAGTACCTGTAAACCCTGTGGCACAATTAACCAACGCACCAGCAGACTCAGAAATTTGCTCTGGTAGTGTATTTGGTTTTAATCCAACAAGTGATATTTCTGGAACCATTTCTTGGGTAAGACCATCGGTAACTGGTATACAACAGGCAAGTACTTCTGGTTCGGGTAACATTTCTGAAACTTTAACCAATACAACCAATGCTGTATTGACTGTAAATTATGAACTTACATTGCCAACAACCACAGCAGGTTGTGCTACTACAGTAATTGTTTCTGTAGAGGTATTGCCAACACCTGCAGCTGCAACAGCGATTTCAGGAGCATTAAATGTGTGTTTGCCAAGTACAAATAATGCTTACACAGTGGCGGCAATTCCAAATGCCACTTCATACGATTGGAGACTTTCTGATGGAACTATTAGAAACACTAATAGTAATAGTATTTCTTTAGATTTTACAACATTAACAACCTCAGAAACACTAGAGGTTAGAGGAGTAAATTGTGGTAACGGCGCTTTTTCTGCACCGTTTACAATTACAGGTATCAATTTGCCAACAATTACGAACACGCCTTCTGCGACTAGTATTTGTTCTAATGAATTGTTTTCTTTTACACCTACTAGTGCAACAGCAACTAGTTTTACTTGGGAACGTCAATTTGTTAATGGAATTGCTACACCTGTAAGTTCTGGAAGCGGAAGTATAAATGAAATTTTAGTAAACGAGACAAACATACCAATTACGGTTACGTATTTATATACAATTACCTCTCCAGAGAGTTGTACCAATACAGCAACCATAAATATTATTGTAAAGCCACTTCCTAAAATTACCAATACACCAGTAGCTTCTATCTGTTCTGGAGGTACATTTAATTTTGTGCCAGAAATAAGCACTAGCGCAACACAAAGTACCGATATATCTTGGTCTAGAGTTGCTAGTTTTGGTATAATTGGCTCCAATGATACTGGTACAGGAAGTATAAGTGAAACGCTAGAAAACACTACAAATACAGTTATACCGGTAACGTATAATTTAACATTAACAAATGCTACAAGTGGTTGCGAGACAACCGATTCAATTATTGTTGATGTATATCCGTTAGCAACTGCAATTATAGAAAGTAGTGACAATACGTGTGTAAATAGCGCCGATAGTTTTATAAACTTTAAAGCATCAAATGGTATTGCACCTTATACATTTACGTATACAGTAAATGGTGGATCAGAAAAAACAATTACCACCAACGCTATTTCAAGTAGCGTTCAATTAAGTTTGTTTGCCAATACAATAGGTGCTTATACTTATCGTTTGTTAGGTGTTAAAGATTCTGGGCCAAATACTTGTACTAATACTTTTGCAACACCAAAAGAAATTACGGTAATTATTTCTGCAAATCCGGTATTAAATATTACAAATCCGGCTACTATTTGTGCAACTGAAACGGTAGATCTTACAGATCTAGCATATACAGTAGGCTCAGATACAGGCTTAACGTACACGTATTGGGAAGATGTAAATGCTACGGTACCATACTTATTGGCAACAACAGCAACCGAAGGCACTTATTATATAAAAGCTGAAAATGCAACTGGTTGTACTACGATAAAGGCAATAGTGGTAAATGAAAATCCATTACCATTGGTGCAAATAGAAAATAATGAAAGTGAAATTTTTGTTTGTGAAGGCAGCGAAGTAGCCTTAAATGCATCAGGAGCTCAAGTTTATCAATGGTATAGTATAGATAGTACAGGAGGATCTTCGATATTAAATACGACAGATGTTTATACGTATACACCAACTGTTAATCAAACAATTTATCTAAGAGGTACAGACGCAAATGGTTGTGAAAGAACGACTCAAGTAGCTATTATTTTAAAACCAGCAATTAAAGCTAGTATAGAAGGAGTTAATAATTACCAAGTTTGTAAAGATGCAGATGATGTAACAATTACATTTAAAGCAGCAAATGGTATTGCACCTTATACCTTTACTTATTTGGTTAATAACAATGTAAAACAAGTAACAACAATAGCTGCAAGTAACAATGTTGCAGTAACATTGCCTACAGATATTGCAGGGGTGTTTGATATTGAATTAATTGACGTAAAAGACAGTAGTTTGGCCAATTGTAACAATCCTATTTTGCAAGAGCCAAAAACGGCATCTGTTACTGTTTTCGATTCAGAAATTTTACCAGTTGCAAATACAGAAGTATTTCAAACGGTTTGTGTTAATGAACCTGTAGATGCGCTTTATTTTACAACTACCTCGCCAATACTAAGTGCTTACGTAGAAGGATTGCCAAGCGGAGTAACAAGTTCGTTTGCAGGTAGTACGATAACTATTTCTGGGACACCAACAGTTGCAGGTATTTTTAATTATACAGTTCATTCTTCTGTTTTAAATGCAAGTTGTGCTAGTACTTATTCTGGTACTATAACTGTGAATAGTGGCGGAACTATTACCCCTTTAATAGATACAGAAATTAATCAAGACATCTGTTCATGCGCAACGATTACCCCAATTGTATTTGAGTTAAGTGCTGGTACTTTTGGAGCAAATGTTACCGGTTTACCATCTGGTTTAACCTGGGAAATAGAAGATAATATTGTGCTAATTTCTGGAAGTAGTTGTGCAACAGCAGGAGATTATACTTATACCGTTACTGCACAAGGTAATTGTTCTAGTTCTACAACGAGTGGTTTAATATCAATAACCGACCCGAATAGTATCTTTTTAATCAACGGTAGTCAGACCACAGAAGTATGTAATAACAGTGTTTTAACTCCCGTAGAATATCAAGCGAACGCAGGACAAACACTACAATTGATAGGTGTTTTACCACAAGGAGTAACTTTTATTGCAGATACAGCAACAGGAACCGCAATAATTAGTGGAACACCTGAAAGAGCAGGAACGTATAACTATACAATAACATCAGATTCTGAATGTAGCGATTTCTTAGAAGGCTCTATAGAAGTTAGTGCAGACCCTTTTATTAGTTTAATGAGTGGTAGTATTAACCAAGAATCATGTGTAGAAAATCAAATAGAAAATATACGTTATCAAATTTCAGAGAACAATACCAATATTTCATTTACACCAAGTTTACCAGCAGGTATTTCTTATTCAGAAAATAATGGTCAGTTAGTAATTTCTGGTGCAGCAACATCAACCTCAATCAGTACAATTTATACTATTGGTATTAGTAATAATTGTGGTGTTACTGTTACATCAGAATTTAAACTAGAAATTTTAGAAAAACCAACGATTGTTTTAGATACCAATTTTGGAGCAGCAACACAATCTGTTTGTCAGAATTCGGCAATAAACCCAATTCAGTTTAGTGTTAGCCCTATTGGCACTAAAATAGATGAAACAAAACTTCCTGGGTTTATTACTGCAACAGAAATTGATGCTAGTATTGGTTTATGGGAATTAACAGGAGCACCTGGTAATACCGGTATTTTTAATTTTAATATAGAAACTATTAATAGTTCTGATTGTAGTGCTGTTTTACCGATTGAAATAGAAAACTTGTATTCTGCTGTTGATGTTACTCTAGAGAGTGGCTCAGATAGTCAATTAGTGTGTAACTTTAACTCGCCGATAGAAGATATTGTTTATAAAATTTCTGGTACTATTACCAATATAAACAGTATAAATGTTGTTGGTTTGCCAACTGGTATTTCATATTCGAAAACAAACACGCCATCGGGTATTTTATTAACCATGAGCGGTACTGCTTCTGAAATAGGTATTTTTAATTATGATATTACATATGATACTTGTGGGGCGATAGAGAGCGGAATGATTAGAATATCATCTCAAATTGCACTTAATAGTACTGTTACTCAAATTTCTTGTACCGATGAATTGGGTAGTATAGAAATAGACATTTATGGCGGACTACCATTTATAGACGAAAATGGCAACGTGTTTTATAACATATCATGGACAGGTCCTAATGGTTTCAGACAAAATCAAACAGAAATTAATGGGTTAGTTCCTGGAGATTACACCGTAAATATTACCGATGCATTAGGGTGTGTTTTATCGGCGCCAGAAACGTTTACCATCAACCCAGTAACACCTATAAATGTAAATTTATTAAACACCACTTTAGCAAACGGTTGTAATGGCGAGTTAGGTTGTGCTAATTTAGATTATACAGGTGGCTCTGGTATTTATACAAATTTCTTGTTAGAGGTATCTAACCCTCAAACACAATTATGGGAAGAAAAAATACCGAATAATAACAACTACTTTAATATTTGTGGTTTAGATGCAGGTATTTATAGAATTTCTGTAACAGATAGTAAATCTTGTACAACCGAGCCAGTACTATTTACAATAGAAAACGATAATCAATTTACCATAGAAGATGTTGTTGTAGAGCAAAGTTTATGTGAGGGTAATACGGGTTTAATTTTAGTTGATGTAAACTCGGCTGATACAAACTTAACTTTTGCTTTAAACGGAACTACATTAGCAGCAACGCCACTTGGTAACAATTTGTATGAGTTAGAAATTAGCACTATTGCAGATGCCAATGCTACGTTAGAAATTTCTAATAGTAGTGGATGTACAATTTCTGAAGAGGTTATTTTTACAACATTAGAACCAGATTTTGAGTATACTTCTTTTGAATTCGAGAATTTTGGATTTTTTGAAGTAAATACCAGTATAGAGTTTACCAATCTTAGTTTTGTAGATACTAGTATTTATGACCCTAACGTGTATACTTATATCAAATGGGATTTTGATGATAATAGCCCTTTTAAAACCTTTTATTATCCAGATAATATAGCATTAAATGCTGATGGTGAAAACCTAGCAACTGTTTTTCATGCTTATAAAAATGACGGTATTTATAACGTTAAATTGACTTTGTATAATGCCTCTGGATGTGAAACAACAATTACCAAAACGATTTTTATAGGAAAAGGATCTTCGGTTTTATTTCCGACAGCTTTTTCTCCTAATAACGATAATATAAATGATCTTTTTAGACCAAAATATCTTGGGTTTTCAGAAATAACACTATATATCTATGACAGTTCGGGCAATATGGTTTATGAGTTTACATCGACAGATGCGCTAAGTTTAGAGAATGATGACACTTGGGGATGGGATGGAATAGAACCCCTTAGTGATGCCCCTAAAAGTGGTAATTATCGATGTTATTTTATTGGTAAAACAATTGATAATAAAGTAGTAGAAAAGAACATTAGATTTTTAATTGTCAAGTAATTATCAATCCCAAAAAACAAACAGTCCCCCGATTATGAAAAAGAAATATATATACACTACTATCGTTGCTTTATTGCTAAGTATAACAATAAGTGCACAAGAGTATTTGTACTCAAATCAAAATAAATTATTAGGTACAATAAACCCCAGTTTTTACGGGTTTAAAGAGTCCGCAAGTATAGGTGTTTCTTATGCAACGCAAAAAATGTTAAACGAAAATAACTTTATACAAAATACGTTTGCATTTAGCTCTTTTTACTTTGAAGATTATAATTTTTCTATTGCTTTAGATGTCAATCAATTTCAAATATCTGACTTGGGTTTTAACGCTACACAGGCAAATTTGCATTATATTTATAAAACACAATTGTCTAATTTTTGGACCTTAAACGCGTCTCTTTCTTTAGGGTATGGTAACAACAGATTAGATTTTTCTTCTCTAGTATTTAGTGATCAAATAGATGTTTTTTCTGGTAATATATCTGGTTTTTCTATAGATCCTGTAAATGCCAATAATGGTGTTAGCTATTTCGATTCTGGAGTTTCGGCACATTTGCACAACAATCAAAACATGTTTTTTGGTCTTAGTTTTAGGCATTTAAACAAACCAAATATTTCTTTAAATGAAGGCGATAAAGAATTAAAAGACCTTTTTATGTCTGTACAAGCAGGGTATGAGTTAGATTTAAACCCAATAAACAGAAGCTTTTTACCAGAAAACTCTTATTTATTTCTTTATGGTTCTTTTTCTAAACAAAGTACCAAATCTAGAATTAGTTTATACCAAGAAATTGTGCTAAATAATTTTTCTTTCGGAATCAATCAGCATTTAAATAACTTTAAAACTGTAAATTTAACAACACTGGGTACAACGGCTTCTATTTACTATAATCAGTTAGAATTAGGGTTTAATTATTCTTTTGAAATGGATAGTAAAAAGCTAACAGGCATTCCTTATAATTATTTCGAACTTTTTGTGGTATTCGATTTCTCTAAAATTGTAAGACGTTTTGATAGTGGTAATAATAGTCGGTTTTATACTTACTAGTAGTTAAAAATATATAATTTATGCGCCTTTATTTTTTAAATATACAAAAAATAATAAGTTTTTAGATTTGATAAATAAGCAGTAAACTATGAAATATAAAATTATATTGTATGAATTTAGCTCTCTTTATATTTTTACTGTTATTGCGTATTTGTATTACCGTAATATTTCTTTTTTAACCAAAATGAAACTCTAACTAATAAAATCAATGCTGGTACTTCAACCAATGGACCAATTACACCTGCAAAAGCTTGCCCAGAATTTAAGCCAAAAACTGCAATTGCAACAGCAATAGCCAATTCAAAATTATTACCTGCGGCTGTAAATGCTACCGAAGCTGTTTTGTCATATTCGGCTCCTGTAGCTTTGGTAAAGAAAAAACCGATAATAAACATTAACGTAAAATAGACAAGTAAAGGAACGGCAATGATTAAAACATCCATCGGAATTTCTACAATTAATTCTCCTTTTAGAGAAAACATCACTACAATGGTAAATAATAGCGCTATTAAAGTTATTGGTGAAATTGTAGGAATAAATTTACCAATATACCAATCTTCTCCTTTTAACTTTACTAAAATTAATCTGCTTAAAATACCCATTATAAAAGGAATTCCTAAATAAATAGCCACACTTTCTGCAATGGTTGCTATCGAAATATCTACAATAGCTCCTTCAAACCCAAAATAGGGTGGTAGTACTGTAATAAAAATCCAAGCATAAAAACTATAAGCAAATACTTGAAAAATACTGTTTAATGCTACTAAACCAGCACCGTATTCAGTACTTCCTTCTGCAAGGTCGTTCCAAACCAACACCATTGCAATGCAACGCGCCAAACCAATTAAAATTAGACCTACCATATATTCAGGATAGTCACGTAAAAATATAATTGCTAAAACAAACATTAAAACTGGGCCAATTATCCAATTAAGAATTAGTGAAATAGATAGAATTTTGGTGTTTCTAAAAACCTTTGGTAATAATGAGTATTTAACCTTTGCCAAAGGTGGATACATCATTAAAATTAAACCAATTGCAATCGGAATATTTGTAGTTCCGCTGTTAAATGAATTTATGATATTAGGAAATGTTGGGATAAAATATCCAAGAGCAATACCAAAAGCCATTGTAATAAATATCCAAAGAGTTAGATTTCTGTCAAGAAAACTTAATTTTTTTGAAGCCATTTTTAAGAATTTATTTGAGAAAAAACGTACAACATTTCAGTTGCTATTTGTACACTTCTTTCGTTGTACTTTTCTGCTTGTTGTGGTGTATTGTCAAATGCTTTTGGATCATCAAAAGTTATAGGAATACGTTTTTCTGCACCAGTAATAAATGGACAACCACCATCAGCTTCAGAGCAAGTCATAACAGCCACAAATTCAGATTTTGGGTTAAAATTGTCATTTAATTTTTTTGAAAATCCTATTATTGGGTGCTCGTTGTTTGCATATTTAATGCTGTAAATTGGATTTTTTTCTTCTGAAATTTTTTTTATCTGAAACCCAGAATTTTGAAGAGTTTTAGCAACCATCGGAAAAAGAGCTGTACTTTCTGTTCCGCCAGAATAACAAGATACGTTTTTAATATTGAAGTAATTTGCCATTGTTTGTGCCCAAACCTGTGATAAATGACTTCTTCTAGAATTATGAGTACATATAAAGTTGATACGTATTTCTAGATTTTCACGAACTTTTTTTTGGATAAAATCAATTAGTGGTTGTAAAACTGTTTTACGCTCACTTGAGATGGTTTCTGTATTAAGGCCTTTAATTAATTCTTCTATTTCTGAAAATAGGATTGTTTTTCTTGATGTCATTTTTGTAAAAAGATTAGAATTATTTTAACAACAATTTTGCTTTTCTATTAAGTCTTGATTAAGAAAATCAGACATTATGTTTTTCATTGTGGTCCAGTTTTCTTTATGAATACAATAGCAAACACTTGTGCCTTCTACATTGCCTTTTATCAAGCCTAAATGCTTTAATTCTTTTAAATGTTGAGAGATTGTTGGTTGGGCTAAACCGATTTCATTTACTAAATCGCCACAAACACAAGAGTTAATTTTAAATAAATGTTGTAAGATAGCTACTCTTGCAGGATGTCCAAAAACTTTTGCAAAAAGAGAAATTTCATTTTGTTGGTCGGTAAACATTTCGGTTTTAGCTAATCCCATTTTTTAAAATATTAATACATTGCAATATTACGATTAATATTTTAAATATTTAATTTAATATTATCAAATGATAAATTTGTTGTTTTTAAGTTTGATTTTATCGTGTGTAAAGTGTTTGTTGTAAACAATATCTAAATACATCTCCTTTTCGAACTTATATAACCTTTATTTTCTTATGAGCTGCTAGCTACTGTCTTTATTTTTTTCCTAATTTAATAAAATATTTCTCAAAGTATTCGTAGGTAAAATAACTTACAATTAGAGTTAATGAAATTGATAGGATTAGTAGAATTAATATAGGGAAGTCAAAAGTGTGATTTCTGACTCTTATAATAATAATATATACTATTGGGTGAAGTAAGTAGATAGAATAACTCGCTTTACCCAATAGAGCTAGAGGTTTATGGATAAAATTAGGTAGTTTAAAAGTTAATTTATAAAAACCAAAACAAATTAATAGACAACTAAAAGTAAAAAACAATCGATTTATTCCTGTTACTAGATTAATTACGTTCTTTTTCGCTGGTAAAAAAAATAAAAGATTAAGCCCAATAAAAAGTAAAAAAAATGCAATTAAGTTGTTTACTTTAGAATTTCGAAATAATAGTCCTATTAGAAAACCACTAAGAAAAAGAAAAACTTGATTTAGTGGATTTACATAATCTGTCCATTGTTCGGTTAATGTCAATTCTGGGTTGAGTTTGATAAATGCAAAATATAGATAAAATGAAAATAGAATAATATTTAGAATAACAAAAATAGGTTTGTGTGCTTTGTGAAGAAGAATAAAAATCGGTAAGAAAACATAAAAGACTAGTTCGTTGCCAATAGACCAAACACCAGCTGAGAAATATGTTTCCCACTTGATAAAACCGAATAAACCTGATAGGTTAAGAAATAAATTCGATAAGTTGGGTATTTTTTTATTTAATATTATTGCTGTAATCGTTGTAAGCCAAAGTAATGGAAAAATTCTAAATACTCGCTTTTTGAAAAAGGTTGTGAGATCATTTTTTAATGGGGTCATTTTATCGTAATACACATAAAATAAAGTTAATCCACTTAAAATATAAAATATAGAAACTCCATAGATACCGAAACGACCAAAAAAAGTGTCAGCTGTAAAACGCCCAAGTATCCATGACAAATAATGGTATATCATGATTCCAAAAGCTGCTACTCCTCTAAGGTAGTCTAAGTTGTAAAGTCTTTTCATTAATTACCTATCCAAACTTTCTAGTTCTTAAACATTGCTAAAAGTTAAAATTGAACTAGTTTGATTATTTATACTCAAATATGGTATTTTTAGTGTAAAGGTATATGTAATTTTTGTTTCGTTATATAAATTAATTATATTTTTTGCAGCTTTATTTGTATGTATGAAGCTATCAAATGTTTTGCCTAGATAAAAATTTCTTTGTTTTTATATTTAGGATTTGTAATTCTAAGAGGTAAAAAAATATTTATTGGGTCTTTAAAACTTAAATAGCTTAATTCTTCAGTTTTTATTAGTGAAATACCTATTAAATTTTTTGAAATTGAAGTTATTTGCTGAATTGTTTTTGCTGAGTAAATTTTGGTTGTATATAAATCAGAAAAGCCCAAACCATTTTTATAAACCAAACCATTTTCATTAACGATTGCAAAAGAAAACCCTTTAATTGAATCAATTATAGGAGTTATTTTAATTCCTTTTAATTTCCTTTTTTCCATCGCTTACTGAATTAAGAAAGATAATTCGTTTTCCACTTTTTCATTAATGGAATTATTCTCAATGATAATTTTGTTTTTGATTTTATACAAACTTTTATTAGAATAAATTACCGAGTCAATTATTCTTTTATCTTCCAAAGATAAACTATCATTCAATTCAGGTTTATTTCCTTTTTTTATTAATTGAATATAAGAATATGGTTCAAAGTATTCTATGTTCAAAACTTCATTTATAGGGGTTGCTGAACTTAAATATTTGTTAGTAATACAACTCTGGAAAATAACTACTAATAATATAATTACAATAAACTTTTCTTTTATATTCATCATTTTTTCAATTATTAACTACATGTTTGTGAGTGATTTCGTTACGTGGTTTAAGCACCTAATTTAGCAAATAAAAACCGAATAGAAAATCCGCTAGGATTTTCGCAAGTAGGCAAGAACCAAGCAATTAATTATACACGTTATTGTGCCCAGTTATTTTAAACGATAGATTGTCTTATTTTTTTCTCCTATTTTTTCAAATAAATCTAATTCAGCACCTTTCTTTAAATCTCTACTTGCTGTCGCTGAAGAAATGTCTTTAAAAATATCCATATAATCTTTTCTTGAAAATTCATTTATATTTAATGAAACATATTATTCTAGTCTATCTTTTTCGTTTAAGGTTCGATTATTAAAGTTCAATAATTCACTAATAGAAATATCAATAACATTTAGCATTTATTCAATAAACTTAGTAGACTTTCCCGATTTATCACTTTCAGCCAAAGATTTGTAATATTTTTCTTGGTCTTTACTAATTAGAGTTTCAAAAGGCAAAAACTCGAAGATCGGATATTTTTCTATTAAAATTAAAGTTTCCCATAATCTTCCTATTCTACCATTTTCATTCAAAAATACCAAAGTATTTAGTTTAAATGTAAAATATTATGAGTCTTTAAAATTTGAGTTTTCTATAATATCTTTCAGTCTTTTTGCAGCCAACTCTGCAGTAATATCTCTTTGTGGTGTTCCAAACATTTCATAACCTACCATAAATTTCTTTACGGAAGCACTTCTTAGTAAAGGAGGGTAAAAACTCATATGAAAATGCCAATGGTTATTGTCTTCTTTGTTTGTTGGTGCTTGATGAATGCCTGAAGAATAAGGAAAAGAACACTCAAACAAGGCATCATATGCTTTTGTAATTACAGAAATACATTCTGCATAAGCGATACTTTCTTTATCCGAAAGTTGTGTAATATCTTTGTGCTTTTTTTTAGGAGCAATCATTACTTCAAAAGGCCAAATTGCCCAAAAAGGAGTTAACACTAAAAAGTAATCATTTTCAAAGATAATTCTTTCTTTAGCTTCTAATTCTTGTGTTAAATAATCGCCTAAAAGACTCTTTTTATTTTTATTGAAGTATGCTTTTTGTTGACGGTCTTTTTTTTGAACTTCATTAGGTATCGAAGATTGACTCCATATTTGACCATGAGGATGTGGATTGCTACAACCCATTACAGTTCCTTTGTTTTCGAATATTTGCACATTATTTACATTGTCAATTGCGCCTAGTAATTTATATTCTTTTTGCCAAATGCTAATAACTTTAGTAATTTCAATAACAGACATATCTGCCAAACTTTTAGAATGATCTGGACTAAAACAAATTACTTTACAAATACCTGTTTCACTTTCTGCTTTTAACAATCCGTCGTTTAGGTTAAAAGTAGGAGATTCTTTTTGAAGTGCTGCAAAATCATTGGTAAAAACAAAAACATCCTTATAGTCAGGGTTTATTTCTCCGTTCATTCTCTTATTATTTGCGCACAAATAACAGTTAGGGTCGTGTGTTGGTCTTATTTCTTTAGAAACAGTTTCGTTTTGTCCTTGCCAAGGACGTTTAGCTCTATGAGGAGAAACTAAGACCCATTCTGAGGTTAATATATTAAATCTCTTATGTGAATAATCTTGTAAATTTGTGTTCATTGTTTTAATTTTTTCTAGAACTCTCAGCTTTTAAAAAACATATGCAGTTATTATTTTGCTTGTTACTTTTATTGACTACTGATAAAACTAAACCTTTCTTGTTCCTTTAGATAATTTTACACTGTATATAGAACATTCTTTATTAAACTCTTTTTGGTATAACTTAGAAATTTCTTTTTTGAATTTTTTAACTTCACTTTTTAAAATCAAGTTAATTGTACATCCGCCAAAACCACCACCCATCATTCTTGCTCCTAAAATATTTGGATTTTCTTTGGTGCTATCAACTAAAAAATCTAACTCTTTACAACTTACTTTATATTGCTTGCTTAAACCATTATGAGATTGGTATAAATATTTACCCAAAGCAGCATTATTATTGTCTTTAATTGCTTTAGAAAATAAGTGTACACGTTCATTTTCTTGAATTATATACAAACATTTCTGATAATCTTCCTCAGAAATATTGCTTTTTATAAAATCGAGATCTGCTTTGGTGGCATCTCTTAAAGCATTAATTTTTAAAAGACGAGATACTTTTTCGCAAACTTCTCTTCTATCGTTATATGCGCTCTCAGACAACTCATGTTTTACATTTGTATTAATTAATAATAACTTATAATCTTTAAAATCAATTTTAAAAGTGTTCGATTTAATCGTTCTACAATCTAACAACAAAGCACTTTGTTTTTTACCAAACATACTTGCATATTGATCCATGATTCCGCATTTTACTCCTGCATAATTATGTTCTGCATTTTGTGATATTAAAATCATTTCTTTTTTAGAGAAACCTAGTTCAAATAAAGAATTTAAACCAAAAACAACACTATTTTCTAGAGCAGCAGAAGAAGACATGCCGGCGCCACTTGGAATATTTCCTGCAAAAACAGCATTAAAGTTTTCTAAAACAATTCCTTTTTTTTGAATTTCGGCAACCACTCCTAAAATATAATTTTGCCAACTTGCTTTTTTAAAAGGGGTAATAGCATTTAAGCTAAATTTATGCATTTCTTCTTTATTTAATGCATATATGTTGCTTTTTTTTGAGTTGTTTTTTTGAATTGCAAAGACGATTCCTTTGTTAATGGCTGCAGGAAAAACAAGACCTTCATTATAATCGGTATGTTCGCCAATTAAATTAATTCTGCCTGGAGAAAAAATAATGAGTGGTTTGGTTTTAAAATGGCTTTTAAAACTTTTTTTAACTTCTTTAACGAGCTTTTTATTCATTTAGTTGGGCTTTTTTAGAAAAAGTAACATTCCAATTTGCCGTAAACTCTTCATTAGCATGTAATATCTGTAAGCCTTTTTTATTATTGAAACTATCACAAATACCTGTCATAGGTTCAATGGCAATTTTTTTTCTATTTTTTGGAGTATAAATTTGTAAAAAATTTTCTTTTGTATCAGAATCTAATTTCAAGCTATATAAAGGTGTTGTAAATTCGATTAAATTACTATTCAAAACATAAGAGTCGTCTAATTGACTGTCTTTTATTTGAAGAGAGTTTTCTAAGTTAAATTTAGTAAAACCGGTTGTAATTAAATTTTCATCAAACGCTATTTTTTCAGAACTATCAAAATTTAAAAAACTACTATATAGATTACTACTTTCAAAATAAGGATGCCAACCCAAAGTAAACGGAAACGAGCTGCTGTCTAAGTTTTTTATTTTTATAGAAACACCAATACTTTTTTCTTTCAATGTGTATGTTACATAGATTTTGTAGTAAAAAGGGAAACCGATAGACTTTTTTTTCTCTTGATATGATAAAGTAACTGAGCAATAATTAGTATTTAATTCATGTTTTATCAGTTCGAATTTTTTATTAAAAACCAACCCATGCAAAGCATTGTTTCTGCCGTTTTCGTTACAGTTAAATTTATATTCTTTGCCTTTAAAAGTGTACAGTCCGTTTTTAATTCTATTAGCAAACGGAAACAAAATTGAAGATGCGTATGTGTCTCCATATATTAAAGAAGGTTGTTCTTTAATTATAGAAATACCGTCAAATTGTAGGTCCATCAATCGTCCTCCTTCATCTAAAGAAATTTTTGCTTTTGCAGTTTCTTTTGTGTTTTTCATTTCTAAAAAAGAGTGCTCTTTTTTAACAATAGTATTTATTTTAAACATCTTGTAATAATTCTACATTTTTTAATTTATTAAATGCCATTTATATCGTATTTCCAGAAAAATAATTTGTTTTTTTGTTAATTTAATAATGGTAATTTGCTGTCTATATTGGGCTTCACTTAGCAGTATTAACTTTAAAACATGTAATTTTATATTTAATTTTTGTTGCTTTTTTTTTGAAAGAAATTAACTTTACAAATATAATAAATACCAACTAGCACTTACTACTTGTTTTTTCTGATGTAAAATTTTTCTTTTAATAGTATTTGTGAAGATTTGGATAACTCAATAGCGAATGTTGTGTTATAGATGATAAAAGTGTTGAGTTTCAACTTTAGCTAGAAATTTTAGATATTACATTTATACACTTGATAAATGTGTTTTTGAATTAATAAAACTATTTCTACTCAGTTTGTTTCATTAAAATAAATACAAAAACAAGATAGTACAGGACATTAAATTAATAAAACTAATTTATATTTACTTTTTTAAACTTTCAACAAAAAAAATGAGTAAAACAATCGTATTAACAGGTGCAGGAGGCGTGCTTTGCAGCACAATGGCAAAAGCATTAGCAAAGCAAGGTAATAGAATAGCAGTTCTAGATCTTAGAGAAGAAGCGGCAAACAAAATTGCACAAGAAATTAAAGATGAAGGCGGAGTAGCAATAGGTGTTGCAGCCAATGTTTTAGAAAAAGATTCTTTAGAAAAGGCAAAGCAAATAGTAAATGATGCTTTGGGTAAAGTAGATGTTCTTGTAAACGGAGCGGGAGGTAACCATCCTTTAGGAACTACTTCTAATCCTTTTTTTGCAATTGAAGACTTAAAAAATACAGCAGAAGGCTTTAAAACTTTTTTCGATTTAGACCCTAAAGGAGTAGAATTTACTTTTAATTTAAATTTTTTAGGAACCTTAATTCCTACACAAGTTTTTGCTACAGATATGGTTGGACGTGAAGGATGTTCAATTTTAAATATATCTTCTATGAATGCATTTACTCCGTTAACAAAAATACCAGCATACAGTGGTGCAAAAGCGGCCATTTCTAATTTTACACAATGGTTGGCTGTACATTTTTCTAAAGTAGGTATTCGTGTAAACGCATTAGCCCCAGGATTTTTCTTAACAGATCAAAACCGTGCTTTGTTAACAAATGAAGATGGAAGTTTAACACAAAGAGGACAACAAATTATAGACCAAACACCTATGGGGCGTTATGGTACTCCAGATGATTTAATTAGCGCTACAAAATTTTTATGTGATGATGCATCTGCATTTGTTACCGGAATTGTAATGCCTATTGATGGTGGATTTGCTGCATATAGTGGTGTTTAAAAAAAATAATATATGAAACAAAATTTAGAACAAACTTGGCGATGGTATGGGCCTAACGATCCGGTTTCTTTATCAGATATAAAACAATCAGGCGCAACAGGAATTGTATCTGCATTGCACCACATTAAAAATGGAGAAGTTTGGACAATTGAAGAAATTCAAAAGAGAAAAGATATTATAGAAAATGTCGGTTTAACTTGGTCTGTAGTAGAGTCGGTGCCTATTCACGAAAATATTAAAACCAAATCTGGCGACTATAAAAAGTATTATGAAAATTATAAGCAAACATTACTCAATTTAGGAAAATGTGGGATTGATATTGTTTGTTACAACTTTATGCCTGTTTTAGATTGGACACGTACTAATTTAGATTATGAAGTTGCAGATAATTCTACAGCACTAAGATTTGAGGCAGCTGCTTTTGCTGCTTTTGAGTTGTATTTGTTAAAAAGGCCAGGTGCAGAAAATGACTATTCTGACTTGCAGAAACAAAAAGCTGCTGAGTTTATAAAGAATTCATCAGAAGAAGAGCAAAAAAAATTAATTAGAAATATTATTGCCGGTTTACCAGGTGCAGAAGAAGGCTATAGCTTAAAAGAGTTTAATGCTATTTTAGCGACTTACAAAGAAATTGGTCCAAAAGAATTAAAAGCAAATTTATTTTCATTTTTACAAGAAATTATACCTGCAGCAGAACAAGCGGGTGTGTTAATGTGTATTCATCCAGATGACCCTCCATTTCCTATTTTAGGATTGCCAAGAGTAGTTTCTACAGAACAAGATATTGTAGATTTATATACTGCTGTAAAATCTCCGAACAACGGATTAACTTTCTGTACAGGTTCTTTTGGTGTAAGAGCAGACAATGATTTGGTAGGAATGGTTTCACGTTTAGGGGATCGAATTCACTTTATTCATTTACGCGCTACTAAAAGAGATGCAGAAGGTAATTTTCATGAAGCAGATCATTTAGATGGCGATGTAGACATGTTTGGTGTGCTAAAAGCATTGGTTTTAGAGCAGCAAAAAAGAATTGCAGCTGGCAGAAAAGATGTTAGAATGCCTTTTAGACCCGATCATGGTCATAAAATGTTAGATGATTTAAAGAAAAAAACGAATCCTGGTTATTCTGGTATAGGACGCCTAAGAGGCTTAGCAGAATTACGTGGTTTAGAACTAGGAATTAGACGATCAATATAAAATAATAATAAATGTCAGTTCGAGCGCAGTCGAGAACTAAAAACCTCTTGACTTTGCTAAAGTTGACAAAATCAAAAACAAGTAAAATGGCAACAACTTTCGAAACAAGATATGCTTCAAGTCCGCAAGCAGTAAAAAAATACGATACACAAGAATTAAGAGACGAGTTTTTGATTCCAGATTTAATGCAACCAGGAAGCATAAAGTTTGTGTATACTCACTATGATAGGTATATGGCAGGTGGAGCTGTGCCAACATCAGAAGCATTAACTTTAGAAACAATAGATCCTTTAAAATCTGAAAACTTTTTAGATAGAAGAGAATTAGGTGTTATCAATGCGGGTGGAACAGGGACTATTATTGCAGATGGTAAAAATTACAAAATGTTACACAAAGATGCCTTGTATTTAGGGAAAGGTGTAAAAGAGGTTGTTTTTAAGAGTGATGATGCCAAGAATCCTGCAAAATTTTATATGAATTCTGCACCGGCACATACTTCTTATCCAACAAAACAAGTTACTAAAGCAGAAGCAAATAAAATTGAATTAGGTAGTTTAGAGACTGCAAACCATAGAACCGTTAACCAAATGATTATTGGAGGTATTGTAACTACCTGTCAATTGCAAATGGGAATGACAGAATTAAAAACAGGTTCTGTATGGAATACAATGCCTGCACATGTTCATGACAGAAGAATGGAAATTTACTATTATTTAGATATTCCACAAGAACAAGCAGTATGTCATTTTATGGGAGAGCCTCAAGAAACACGTCATATCTGGATGCAAAATGATGAAGCTGTAATTTCTCCACCTTGGTCTATTCACTCTGGTTCAGGTACCTCAAACTATACGTTTATTTGGGGTATGGCTGGTGAAAATTTAGACTATAACGACATGGATGTTGCAAAAATTACAGATTTAAGATAATAATTATGTCTCAAACATTATTTGATATTACAGGTAAAGTAGCTTTAGTAACTGGTTCTACACATGGTTTAGGCATGTCTATGGCAATGGGTTTAGGGAAAGCTGGTGCTACTATTGTGGTAAATGGAAATTCATCACAAGAAAAAATAGATAAAGCAGTTGCTTTGTATAAAGAGGCAGGAATTAATGCTGTAGGTTATAAATTTAATGTTGCTGATGAAGCTCAAGTGATTACTGCTATCAATAAAATAGAAGCAGAAGTTGGCAAAATTGACATTTTAGTAAATAATGCTGGAATTATAAAAAGAACACCACTTGCAGAAATGGAAGTAGCAGATTTTAAACAAGTGATTGATATTGACTTGGTAAGCCCTTTTATTGTTTCTAAACACGTTATTAAAGGAATGATGGAACGTAAGGCTGGTAAAATTATCAATATTTGTTCTATGATGAGCGAATTGGGTAGAAATACTGTTGGTGCATATGCAGCTGCTAAAGGAGGTTTGGTGATGCTAACCAAAAATATGGCTACCGAATGGGCGCGTTTTGGGGTACAGGTTAACGGAATTGGACCAGGATATTTTGCAACTTCACAAACAGCACCTATAAGAGTTGATGGACATCCTTTTAACGATTTTATTGTGAATAGAACACCTGCAAAAAAATGGGGAGATCCAAATGATTTAGCCGGAGCTGCAGTTTTCTTGTCATCTAAAGCAAGTGATTTTGTGAACGGACATATTTTATATGTAGACGGAGGCATTTTGGCAACTATAGGAAAACCTTCTAACGAAGAATAAGTAATTATTAAAATGACCCTTTAGGCCTTAAAAACCTGAAGGGTCTGAAATATATATGTAAATGAAAAAAATAATCTTTCTTTTTTTAACACTATCTTTTTTATTCTCTTGCAGTAAAAATGTTGAATTAGTTTCAACAATTGAAGTCAAAAATAATTTAAACATTGATAGAGAATTTGAAACTGTTGAAATCGATATTTCTAATGTTAATTTGGGTAAAGGTTTTTCATTTATCGTTCTTAATGAAACTGCCAATGATACAATAATTTCTCAAGTTGTAGATACAAATTTAGATGGGAAAAATGATGTTGTTCTTTTTCAGCCAAATATAAAAGCGAACGCAATTAACACATACAAATTGTTAATTTCTAAAGAAAAGAAAGACTCAGTAACTGCATATTGTTATTCGCGTTTTGTACCCGAAAGAACAGATGATTACACTTGGGAAAATAATAAAGTTGGCTTTAGAACTTTTGGGCCTGTTGCTCAGAAAATGGTTGAAGATGGTGTAAAAGGAGGTACTTTATCTAGCGGAATTGATGCTTGGTTAAAACGTGTAGAATATCCTATCATAAATACTTGGTACAAAAGAAATGATGTAAAAAAAGGAGCATACCATAAAGATCACGGAGAAGGTTTAGATAATTTTCACGTTGGGGTAAGTCGTGGTATTGGAGGCACTGCTGTAAAAGTAGATACTTCTTATTACTTCTCTAGAAATTTTATATCTTACAAAACCATTACAACAGGGCCTTTAAGAACTAGTTTTGTATTAACTTATGAAACATGGGATGCGAAAGGAAAACGAATTGATGAAACCAAACATATTTCTTTAGATTTTGGTCAGAATTTAACACGTTTTGAGATTGATGTAAAAGGGACAGAAACTATTTCTTCAGGCATTACTTTACATGATAAGAAAGGTGTTACAAACCAAAATGATCCTAATTTTTGGGTTAGTCATTGGGAAACACTAGATGATTCTGAGGTAGGAACAGGAATTGTAACTACAAAACCTTATTTTTCAGGTTCAGAAAAATATGTTACTTCTAGAAAAGATGAAAGCAATCATTTTTTACATTTAAATGTAATAGATAGTAAAGTTGTTTTTTATAGCGGTTTCGGTTGGGTAAAGAGTAAGCAGTTCGATAATCAGCAAGATTGGGAAAATTATTTGACCGATTTTTCTAAGAAAATAAATAGTCCGTTAATTGTGACTAAAAAATAAATTAACCTATAAAAAATGAAGAAACCTCACTTTTTTCAATACCTATTTGTACTAACCCTTTCGGTATTTGTTTTTGGATGTCAATCAGAGTCATCAATTACTACTTTACGATTAGGACATGCTTTAGATACACAACATCCTGTGCATAAAGCTATGGTAATCTTAGGGCAAGAAATAGAAAAACAATCAGAAGGAAAATTAAAGTTAAACATATATCCGAGTGGGCAATTAGGAGGAGAAAGAGAATGTTTAGAATTGTTGCAAATTGGTAGTTTAGATATTACAAAAGTTTCTGCGGCAGTATTAGAAAATTTTATTCCGGAGTATAAAGTATTTAGTGTGCCTTATATGTTTAGAGATAAAGCACATACATTTAGTGTTTTTGATAGTGAAATTGGGGAAAGTTTACTACTAAAAGGAGAAAAATTTAGGTTAAGAGGTCTTACTTTTTATGATGCAGGTAGTAGAAGTTTTTACATGAAAGAAGCGCCTATAAAATCGCCTTTAGATTTAGTAGGAAAAAAAATTAGAGTTCAAAAAAGTAATATGGCGGTTGCCATGGTAAATGATTTAGGAGGATCACCAACACCAATTTCTTGGGGAGAATTGTATACAGCATTGCAACAGGGTGTTGTTGATGGTGCAGAAAATAATCCGCCAAGTTTTTACACCTCTAAGCATTATGAGGTGTGTAAATTTTATTCTTTAGATGAGCATACCTCTGTACCTGATGTTTTGTTAATTGGTACAGATACCTGGAGTCGTTTAAACGACCAGCAAAAAGAATGGGTAAAAAAAGCGGTAAGAGTAAGTACAATAGCTCAGCGAAAATTGTGGGCAGCTTCAGAGACAGCATCATTAGAGGCTGTTAAAAAAGCAGGTGTACAAGTATTATATCCAGAGAAAAAACCTTTCGAAGAACAAACCAAAGGTATTTTAGAGATGTTTAAAGATGATTTAGCAATGAAAGCCTTAATTACATCCATAAAAAATAAGCAATAATGAGAGCAAGAATAGATAGTATTTTAGAAAAATTAGTACTGTTAATTTTAGTGTTAATGCTAGCAAGTGTGGTTTGGCAAGTGTTTTCTAGATTTATACTAAAAAACCCAAGTACCATTACAGATGAGGTTTCTAGTTTTTCATTAATTTGGGTTGGTCTATTAGGTGCAGCATATGCAGCGGGCAAAAATTTACATTTAGCGATCGACTTAATTCCAGAAGATTTAGTAAAAAAAAGACAAAACTTGTTTAACGGAATTGTATTTATATCTGTGGCAGTTTTTGCATTTACAGTGATGATTATTGGTGGCTTTAGATTGGTTCAATTAAGTTTTCAATTCGGGCAAACCTCTGCTACACTAGAAATTCCTTTAGGTTTTATTTATATGGTAGTTCCTATTTCTGGAATATTAATATGCTATTATAGTATAGACACACTTTTAAATCTAAGAAAATTAAACAAAGTATAAATTATGAATTTAGTAGAAGTCCTTATTTTAGTAGTTAGCTTTTTAATTTTCTTATCCTTAAGAGTGCCTATTGCATTTGCTATTGGTTTAGCGGCTTTATTTACACTATTAAGCGCCATGCCTTTTTTACCAAGTGTTACCACATTGGCTCAAAGAATGGCAACTTCTTTAGATAGTTTTACTTTATCTGCAATACCGTTTTTTATTTTGGCAGGACAAATTATGAATAGAGGAGGTATAGCTGTTCGACTTATAAACTTTGCAAAGGCTATTGTTGGTCCGTTACCAGGTGGATTAGCTTTTGTAAATATAATATCTTGTATGTTGTTTGGTGCCATTTCTGGTTCTGCAGTTGCAGCAGCATCAGCTATTGGAGGATTTATGAATCCTATGATGGAAAAAGATGGATATGACAAATCATTTAGTGCGGCAGTAAATATTACAAGTGCAACCACAGGTTTAATTATACCGCCAAGTAATGTTTTAATTGTATATTCTTTAGCAAGTGGTGGTGTTTCTATAGCAGCTTTATTTATTGCGGGTTATGTACCTGGTTTATTAATTGGTTTAGCGTTAATGATCGTTGCTCTAATTTATTCAATCATCAAAAAGTATCCAACAGATAAAATGGTTGGTTTTAAAGAATTTTTTAAAAGATTTATTGATGCTTTTCCTAGTTTAATGTTATTAGTGGTTGTTATTGGTGGTATTGTAGCCGGAATTTTTACAGCTACAGAAGCATCTGCAATTGCAGTAATTTATACCTTAGTATTAGGTTTTGTTTACAAAGAAATTTCAGTAAAAGATATCTCTCCAATTTTGTTAGAAACCATAAAAACATCTGCAATTGTATTGTTGTTAGTTTCTACCTCTATTGCAATGTCTTGGGTAATGAGTTATGAGAATATTCCACAAGAAATTAGCAATACATTATTATCTATTAGTGATAATCCAATTGTAATTTTAATTATCATTAACTTAATATTATTGTTTGTTGGAGTTTTTATGGATATGACTCCTGCAGTATTGATTTTTACACCAATATTTTTACCAATTGTAACAGAATTAGGTATGAATCCAATTCATTTTGGAATTATAATGATTATGAATTTATGTATTGGTTTGTGTACACCACCCGTTGGTTCTGTCCTTTTTGTGGGTTGTAGCGTTGCAGATTTAAAAATTCAGCAAGTAATAAAACCCCTTTTACCTTTGTTTTTAGTGATGATAGGTGTGCTTCTGTTGATTACCTATTTTCCTGAATTAACACTGTGGTTACCAAGACAATTTGATTTGTTGTAAAAATAATTTCTAATATTACACACTTAAATAATTTGATGAATATCAAATAGTTTTTCTATGAACACAACTCATTTTATTACAGACACTTTTTTATTGCAATCAGAAATTGCAGAAACTTTGTATAGCAAATATGCAAAAGACCTACCAATTATAGATTATCACAATCATTTATCACCACAAATGATTGCAGAAGACAAGCCTATAAAAAATATTACTGATGCTTGGTTAAATGGAGATCATTATAAATGGCGCGGAATGCGTGCAAATGGTATCGATGAAAATTTTATTACTGGCAAAGAAACTTCAAAAAAAGATAAATTTTTAAAATGGGCAGAGACTGTACCGTTTACAATTAGAAATCCTTTATTTCATTGGACTCATTTAGAGCTAAAACGTTATTTTAATATTGATGAGATCTTAAAACCATCGACAGCGGAGGATATTTATGAAAAAACAAATTCAATTTTAGAGCATAAAACTCCTGCCCAATTATTAGCTCAAATGAAAGTTGAGGTTATTTGTACTACAGATGACCCTATTGATAGTTTAGAGTATCATAAAATTATAGCTGAAAAAGATTTTTTTACAAAGGTACTGCCTACATTTAGACCAGATAATTTACTCTTAATAGAAGCTAATAACTTTATAAGTTACATTCAAAAACTATCTGCTAAAGTTCAATTTTCTATTTTAAATTTAGCAGATTTGTTAAAGGCAATTCAAAATAGAATAGATTTTTTTAATGACTTAGGCTGTAGAATATCTGATTACGGCTTAGAACAAATTTTTTCTGAAGATTTTACCCAAGAAGCAGCAGATGCAGTTTTTAAAAAACGCTTAGCTAATTGTAAGTTATCTAAAGAAGAAGCCAAGTTGTTTTCATCTTGTATTTTGTATAATTTGTGTAAAATGTACGACAGCAAAAATTGGGTTCAACAGTTTCATTTAGGGGCATTAAGAAATAATAATAGCAAACTATTAGATCAAATTGGTTTAGATGCTGGGGTAGATTCTATAGGAGATTTCAATCATGCAGAAAACATGTCGAAATTGTTCAATAAATTAGATTCAGAAAACAGTTTAGCCAAAACAATTACCTATAATTTAAACCCTTCTCAAAACGAAGTTTTTGCCACTATGATGGGTAACTTTAATCAAGGTGGTGTGCCCGGTAAAATGCAATGGGGCTCTGGTTGGTGGTTTTTAGACCAAAAAGAGGGTATGGAAAAACAACTAAATGCACTTTCTAGTATGGGTTTATTAAGTCGTTTTGTAGGAATGCTAACAGATAGTCGTAGTTTTTTATCGTTTACAAGGCATGAGTATTTTAGAAGAATATTATGTAACCTTATTGCAGAAGATGTAAAAAATGGTCTTATACCCAATGACCTTGATTTTCTTGGAAAAATTATACAAGACATTTGTTATTACAATGCAATTAATTATTTTAATTTTAAAAAATAATAACATTATTTTTTAAAAATCTTTAATTTAACCATCTTAGGTAAAATATAATACTTTTTGGTTAAAATAGTTGAGGTTTCAGTACAGTACAGGATACTGAATTTATCTAATGTTTGTAAAATTGCTTTAATTAACAAAATTTAACATTTTATAAGTCACATTACAGTATTATTTTTATTTAAAACTAAAATTTAAACATGAAACAAATTTTAAAAAAAAGAAATCCATCCTTAGGAATTTTGCTTATGCTTTTCCTTTTGTTCTCGGGTTTTACAAATTTTAATATACAGGCGCAAGAAAAAATTTCTGGTGTTGTAAAGGACCTTGAAGGATATGTTTTGCCAGGTGTAAGTATTTTACAAAAGGGAACAACCAGAGGAACTTCTACAGATTTTGATGGAAATTATTCTATTGAGTTAACATTAGGTCAGAAGACTCTTGTATTTTCTTATTTAGGTTACAAAAGATTAGAGGTGCCAGTTAATGGTAAGACAATTATTGATGTAACTTTAGAGGTAGAATCTGAAAGTTTAGATGAAATAGTTATTGTTGGTTATGGTACTCAAAAGAAAGAAAGTGTTGTAGGGGCTATTACACAAGTTAAGGGTGTAGATTTAATGGATAGAGCTGCAGGTATTACTAATGTTGAAGAAGCTTTACAGGGTAACTTACCCGGTGTAACAGCAATACAAGGTAGTGGTACTCCTGGAGAGTCTAACATGAAAATTTTTATTCGTGGATTAAGTTCTTGGAATGGAGATGGTGGACCACTTATTCTTGTAGATGGTGTTAAAAGACAGATGTCTGATATTGATATGAATGATATTGAAAACCTTTCTGTTTTAAAAGATGCTTCTGCAACAGCTGTTTTTGGTGTTGAAGGTGCAAATGGAGTTATCTTAATTACTACCAAAAGAGGACAAACAGGGAAGGCTCAATTGTCATTAAACGTAAACTCTACAATTAAAACGGTTTCGCAATTGCCTGAAAAACTTGATTCATATGATGCAATTATGCAGGCCAATAGTTCTATTCTTAGAGAGTTATCTCTTACCCCTGGTTCTTGGGGAGATTATGTGCCAATGGCAATAATAGATAAATATAGAAATCCTTCTAGTGTAGATGAAAGATATATTTACCCTAATGTTAATTGGGAAGATGAAATTTTAAAAGATTTCGCACAAGATTTAAGAGTTAATTTATCTGTAAGAGGGGGTAATAAAACAGCAAAATATTTTGGTAGTTTAGCGTATCAATCAGTAAATGATATTTTTGATGGAGCTAAGTTTAATGACGGAAGAGGTTCTGCAGGTGCATATAAATACGAGAGATTTAACTATAGAAGTAATATTGATTTTGACATTACAAGTACAACAGAGTTGTCTGTAAATTTATCTGGTTATTTAGGTATTAGAGAAAATCCTAGTTCTTTAGCTACTGTTACAAACGGAATATATCAGATAGCTCCAAATCTTTTTACTCCAGTATATCCAGACGGAATATTTGGACAATCAATAAACCCAGCTTTCATATTTACAAATCCTGCGGTAAGTTTATCTAATACAGGATATGATACTTTTAGAAACTATCAAGTAAATACAGATATTATCTTAAAACAAAAGTTAGATTTTATTGCAGAAGGATTATCTTTTAAAGGTAGATTTTCATTAGATAATAATATGAGAACTGAACAATCTGTTAATGATGGAGGAGTTCTTTACAGAGTTTTTGTTGATGGTGTTCCGGGTCCTGGTTCAGATAACCCAGTAGGTGTTAATGATTTTGATTACGTAAGAGATCCTTGGGGTATAGGGGCTGCAGAAGTAGATGATGTAAGTGGTCGTACAGGTAGAGCAAGACAAATGGTTTATGATGTTTCATTAAACTATGATAAAACAATTGCAGAAAAACACAATTTAACAGCGTTATTCTTAATAAGAAGACAAGAAACTGCTACCGGTAGTCAATTTCCAAGATTTAGAGAAGATTGGGTAGGTAGGGTTACTTATAATTATGATAACAGGTATTTTATTGATGTAAACGGTGCTTACAACGGATCTGAGAAGTTTGGCCCTGGATATCGTTTCGATCTTTTTCCATCTATAGCTTTAGGTTGGACGCCAACTAATGAATCTTTTTTAAAGAATTCTGACTGGTTGTCTAAATTGAAGTTTAGAGGTTCTTATGGTGTTGTTGGAGATGATAATTCTGATGGAAGGTTTCAATACATAAGTCAGTGGGCAAGTGGTAACTCTGCTTATCTAGTGCCAAGTAATTATACTGGTGGTAAATCTCCTTATACATGGTATAGAGAAGCTAGTGTTGGTAACCCAAATTTACAATGGGAAACAGCTGTAAAATATAATGTTGGTGCCGAGTTCTCTCTATTTAATGGTTTATTAACTGGTGAAGTAGATTACTTTGCAGAGAATCGTGATAATATTGTAATTGCAGGTGAAGATAGAAGTGTGCCAGATTTATTTGGACAATCTGCTCCAGATTTTAATACAGGTATAGTTGAAGTAAGGGGTTTTGAAGTAGTTCTTGCTGCTAATTATACCTTTGCAAATGATTTAAATATTTTTGGTAATCTAAACTTTACACAAGCAAAAGATTTAGTTATCGCTAGAGAAGATCCTCTTTTTTCTCCAGAATACCAACGAAATGCAGGCTATGCAATCGGTCAATCTAGATCAGCAATACCAGCGGGTATATTAACTAGTTGGGATGATGTTTATATGTCTACACCAAAAATCACAAATCAGGGGCAAACACGTGTTGGTTACTATGATGTTGTAGATTTTAACGGCGATGGTATTTATGATTCTAACTTTGACAATGCTCCTTTTGGTTATCCAGAGCGTCCACAAAGAAACTGGAGTGCTACTTTTGGTGCAAAATATAAAGGTTGGAGTGTTTCTGCTCAATTATATGGTACACAAAATGCTTCTAGAAGATTTAGTAATAGTACATTTACACAGCAAACAGCTTTAATTTTTACACAAGATTTAAATTATTGGACAGTAGATACTCCTAATAACATAGATACACAACCAGCATGGAATGCTCCTGGAGGAACAAATCCAAGAGATACTTGGTTAGATGCATCATTAACAAGATTAAAAGCGGTTTCTGTTTCTTATGATGTGTCGAGTAAGTTTTGTAAAAGCATCGGTCTTAAGCAACTTAGACTTTTTGTGAATGGAAATAATTTGTTTTTATGGTCTAACTTACCAGATGATAGAGAATTTAATACATCTAGTGATGCACAGTCCAAAGGAGACTATCCAACATTAAAAAGGTTTAACTTTGGTTTTAACATGAATTTTTAAAAAGAATATATAATGAAAAACTATACAATAAAATTATTATTTTTATTTGGGCTTTTGTTTACGTTTTCCTGTGAAGACTACTTAGATCAAGCGCCAGAATCAATATTAGACGAACAAGAGGTGTTTTCTACCTTTAAAAATGCACAAGGTTTTGTTGAAGAAATGTATACCTTGGTAGTAGATTATGGTACCCAAGCACATACTTTTCAAGATTACCTTTACGGAGACGATGCTTATGGTAATAGAACTTGGAAAGCAAGTTATTTAATAGACTTAGGAGATTTAAATGGCGCTGCAAGACATAGATATTCTTACCTATGGAATTGGCAAGGTGCAGATTACGGAACTAGTAATGCAAATATTAGTAATGCTAATCAATCTAAAAGACCTGGTTTATGGGATGCTAGTTTAAGAGGTATTCGTAAAGCAAATATTGTTATTGCTAACATAGACTTAATGGTAAATGCATCTCAAGAAGAAAGAGATGTAATACTTGGTCAAGCGTATTTTTTTAGAGCATTTTTTCATAATGAAATCAATAAGTTTTATGGTCGTTTTCCATATATAGATCAAGTTTTAGTTGGTGATTTTGCTTTGCCAAGACCAGATAGTTATAAAGAATCTGCTTTAGCAGCTAACGAAGATTATAAAAAAGCTATTGAGTTATTACCAGAAAATTGGGATGAAATGTCTTACGGACAATTGACCTTAGGTGAAAATAAAGCAAGAGTAACCAAAGGTGCTGCATATGCATTTCAGGGTAAAAATTTGCTTTTAGCGGCAAGCCCATTAATGAAAAGTAACAATCAAGGAGGTATGGATACGTATAGTTATGATACCGAATTATGTGACATGGCTGTAGAAGCTTTTGCAGGAGTGTTAAAATTAAAAGATCAAGGGTATTATAAACTTTCTTCATGGGAAAATTATGATGAGGTTTTTTGGAAATCACCATCAAGAAATGCATGGCCAGGTAGTACAGAGTTTATTTTTGCCTCTACCGGTGGTAATAAAGATCAAGGAGAAAGATTTATGACTGCAGGGGTAGATAGAGATTTTCATGGAAGAAACGGATCGGAGATTGTAAGTCCTACTCATAATTTTATTCATAATAATTTTGGAATGGCTAATGGTCTTTCAATAGAAGATGACCAAAGTGGTCAATACGGACCAGTAACATTTAATCCTGCAAGACCATTTGAAAATCGTGACCCTCGTTTTTATAGATGGCACATCATAGACAGGCAAGAAGTTGCACCAAAGGGACCAGCAAAACATAGATATGCACAACTTTGGTACGAAACTACTGGTAATTTTGGAGAACATAGAAGTGCGGGTAATGATAATCAGCCTTCTACAACTGGGTATATGCATTCTAAATTTTATCCAATAATAGATGGTGAGTTTCACAGTAAATGGAATCAAATTATAGATCAGTATGTTGGTTTGCGTTTGCATATGAGACTTACAGATGTTTATTTAATGTATGCAGAAGCTTTACATGCTTCTAAAGGAGCATATGCAGTGCCAGCTACTTACAGTTTATCTGCAGAAGATGCTATCAACGCAATCCGTAACAGAACTGCGGGTACCATACCTAATGTTCACCCAAGTATTGTAGCAGACAATAATAAGTTTATGGATGAAATTAGAAGAGAAAGAAGTGTTGAATTAAGTTACGAAGCACATAGATGGGTAGATATCCGTCGTTGGGGAGTAGCACATTTACCAAAATATCGAAGAAAAACTGCATTAGATTTTCCAGAAGATCAATCTAGTTTCACAGAAAGGCTTCTTGTAGAAAGAGTATGTGAGTATCCAAAACATTATTGGTTACCTTTTGCCGCTAAACAAACACAAATATACGAGGGCTTTCCTCAAAATCCAGGTTGGTAGTTATTACTAATTCGTTTTAATAAATATAAAAAAAATGAAGATAAATAAAATATATAAGGTATTTACCTTAACTTCTTTACTGTTTTTTTGCTTTTGCAATGTTTCTATTGCTCAAACAAAAGGTACTAAACTTAAAGCAACAGTAGTTGATGTGCAAGGCCTACCGTTAAATGCAGTTACTGTTTTTGTTTCAAACGGAAATAAGGCAACTACAGATGTAAATGGTAAATTTCAGATAAAATTATTAGGAGATGGTACCATTTCTCTTCAAAAAAAGGGCTTTATCTCTAAGACTGTAGATGTATCAAACATAGATGCAGCTATTGTTTTAGAAAAAACACCTTTCTTAACATCAAAAGAAGATGAAATTAAGATGGGCGTTGTTACTAAACATCGTAGAGATGTTAACGGAGCTATTTCAATTATTAATACCAAAGATCGCTTAACGTATGATAACACACAATTTGTAAGAAATTACATAAACGGACTTATGTTGGGTGTAAGAGGTTCAGAAAATATAAGAGGTATCGGAAATGCTGTATTTGTTATTGATGGTGTTATTGGACGAGATCCTAATATTTTAAATATGGAAGAGGTAGACCAAATAGCAGTTTTAAAAGATGCAAATGCGGTTGCTTTATATGGTAGTCAGGCAAGAAATGGTGTAATTGTAATTAATACCAAGCGTGGTAAAGTAAATAGAAAAGAAGTAAACGTAAATGTTCTTTCAGGTTTTAATACACCAGTTTCTTTACCTAATTATTTAGGTTCTGCAGAATATATGGAATTTTACAATGAAGCCTTGCAAAATGATAATGGTGTTGGTGGGGTTCCCTTTGGTCAAGATGTTATAAGTAATACTAGAAACGGATTAAACCCTTATCAATTTCCAGATGTAGATTATTATTCTACTCAATTTGTAGAGCCTTTTACAACTTATACAAATGTAATTACAGAATTTTCTGGCGGAAATGAAAAAAATCAATATTATGTTAATGTTGGTTTTAACAGAAATAGTGCTTGGGTAGATATAAATGATGATATTAATGCAGGAACTAATCGTTTTAACATTAGAGGTAATATAGATTTTAAAATTAATGATTGGATAACAAGTAGTTTAGATGGTATTGCAATTGTAAGCACAAGTAAATCATCTAGGGCAAATTTATTAGATGCAGCAACAACTATTAAGCCTAATAACTATTCGCCATTTTTACCGTTAAATTTAATTGATACTAGCAATCCTACAGTAGCTGGTCAATTACAGTCTGCAAGAACCTTTAATGGAATGCTTTTAGGAACTTCGCAGGAATTTAAAGAAAATGCACCCGTTGCATTAGCGATTGCTGGCGGATATGAAAACACTGTATTTCGTTCTACACAATTTAACAATACAATTAATTTTGATTTAGGTAAAGTAGCAAAAGGCTTGTCTGCAAAAACGTATTTAAGTTTTGATTTTTATGATTCTTATGATTTATCAATTGAGAATGAATTTAAAACGTATGCACCAGAATGGCTTGGAAATCAAATTAATAATTTTGGTATAGACAATACAGATCCTGCAAATCCAATTGCAGATAATTCACGTATTTTTGGAGAGGATAGAAAAGATCAAACAGAAAATGTTAGTACCAATGGTTTTATCTCTAGATTTGGTTTTTATGGATTGATAAATTATGAGAAAACGATAGCAGAAAATCATTCTTTAAACACTTCTTTATTAGCGTTTTATAATTCAGAAAACAGAAATGATGTTATTCAAACAGATGTAGATTCTCACATAGGTTTTCAAATGTCTTATGCATATAAAAGAAAGTTATTTGTAGATTTTAGTGGTGCCTACGTAACTTCTATAAAATTACCAGAAGGAAACAGAGGTAGTTTATCACCAACAGCCTCTTTAGGCTATGTTTTATCCGAAGAGCCATTTTTAAAAGATAATAATTTTATAAACTATTTAAAAATTAAAGTATCTGGTGGTATCATAAAGTCTGACCAAGGTATTGTTGCTGATGATAGTGATGACAGTGATTACTATTTATATGCTTCTAATTACTCAAGAGTAGGTTCTTTTAACTGGGCAGATGGTAGAACTAACAATAGACTAGGTCTTTCACAGGGCGCAAACCCAAACCTAGGTTTTGAAGAACGCATAGATTTAAATATTGGTTTTGAAACTTATTTAATGAATTCTCTATGGATTGAAGCTAATTATTTTAAAACAGAGCTTGACAAACAGGTATCTTTTTTAGAAGATAAGTATCCTTCTTTTTATAGTGCTTTTAGACCTTATGATAATTTTAATAAAAATTTATATACGGGTTTTGAGCTAGGTATAAATTTCACAAAAACTTATCAAGACCTTTCAATAAGTGCTGGTGCAAATGTTTTATACAGTCAAACAGAAGCACTAAAAAGGGTAGAATTAAATGAGTTTTCTTACCAAAATAGAGTAGGAAATGAGTTATCATCAATTTTAGGTTTACAAGATCAAGGCTTTTATCAAGAAGCAGATTTCGATATAGATACAGAAGGTAATTATACCTTAAAATCTGGCTCTCCAGTGCCTAATTTTGGTAACGTTCAGCCAGGGGATATAAAATATAAAGATCAAAACAATGATAATATCATAGATAACGATGATAGATTATTCATAGGTCAATCTAGCAGTCCATGGTCTTATGGTGTTAATTTAAATGTAAAATACAAAGCATTTAACTTTTTTGTATTGGGTACAGGACAAACAGGAGCTTTAGGTAACAAGTTAAATAGCAGTTTTAATAATTATTATGCTGTTAACGGTAACGTTAAGTACTCTGAAGTTGTTAGAGATCGTTGGACACCTTCAACAGCAAACACAGCATCGTTTCCAAGATTGTCTACTCAAACAAATCAAAATAACTTTAGAACCTCTACTTTCTGGTTATACGATAACAGCTTTTTTAACATCAATAGAGCACAGTTAACCTATGAACTAGACAGAACTTTTTGTAAGAACCTTGGTATTGAAGATTTTAGTATAAATATTTCTGGAACCAATTTACTTGAAATATCAGAAAATAGAGCAATTCGTCAATTAAGAATAGGTTCAAACCCTTTAACTAGATCTTACACTCTAGGTTTAAGAGTAGCATTTTAATTCAATTATAAAAATTAGATAAATAAAATGAAAAATTTATTAAAAAATATATTAATACTATCAGTTTTTACTGTTGTAATTGGCTGTGAAACCTTTGAGCCTATTGATGAAAACAGGTTAGATTATGAGTTTGTAAGTTCTGTTCCAGAATTTGCAGAAGGTATATTGTTAAATGGTTATACAGGTCTAGTAAATCAATATTCTTTTTCAGAAGCCGCAACAGATGATGCTGTAAACAACCAGCAAACTAATGGATACAAAAGGATAGCGCTTGGCGAATTAACTGCACAATTTAACCCTGCTGCTCGTTGGAATAACTACGAAAGAGTTTTTTGGATGAACCAGTTTTTAGAAATTGTAAATGCAGAAGAAATTGTCTGGAGTGTAGATACTGAGGTAAATAAATTATTTAATGATAGAATGAAAGGTGAAGCATTAGCTTTAAGAGCATTGCATCATTTTTATGTATTACAAGCACATGCAGGTAAAAATGCTTCAGATGAATTATTAGGAATACCATATTTTACAGAGTTTATAAAACCTGATGGTAACTTTAATGTTCCTCGATTATCATTTACAGCATCTGTTGAAGCTATTATGAAAGATTTTGATGATGCTTTAGTTTTATTGCCAACAGATTACACCAATAATGAAGGTGCCATTGACGCAAAATACAACGGTATAGACATTGACAATTATAAAAGAGTGAATGGAGCTCAATATAATTTACGTATATCTGGTAGAATTGTAAAAGCATTAAAAGCACGTTTAGCATTGTTTGCTGCTAGTCCATCTTTTTTAAATGACAACAATTTTTATACTCTAGCAGCCGAGAATGCTGCAGACATTATAAATAGTATTGGTGGTGTTGCTGGTTTAGACTCTAACGGACTTGAATTTTATTTATCTGATAGTAACATAAAAAGTAGCGAGTCTTTATGGCGAGGTTCTGAAGGAAACCCTAACACTACATATGAAGAAAGAATGTTTCCACCATCTGTAAATGGAAGTGGAGAGATTAATCCTACTCAAAATTTAGTAGATGCTTTTCCTATGATTGATGGAACACCGATAGCAGAAGCTTCTAGTTATGACTCACAAAACCCTTTTGCAAACAGAGACCCAAGGTTAGAAAAATACATTATTGTTAATGGTTCTTCTTTTGCTGGAGGAACAATAAATACTGGTTTTGGTGGTGGAATCGATCGATTAGACTCGATATCTAGATTTTCTACAACCACTGGGTATTATCTTAAAAAATTATTACGTCCAGATGCGAGAATTAATAGTGATGGAACTACATCTGGTAAAATACACGCCAATGTATACTTTAGATACACAGAATTATTTTTAATTTTAGCAGAAGCAGCAAATGAAATTGGTGGTCCTGATTTTCAAGTGCAAGGTATATCTGCAAAGGATGTAATTTCTGCAATAAGAGTAAGAGCAGGTATTACGCAACCAGATAATTATTTAGCATCTATTACAGATAAAGATGATATGAGAAAGCTTATCAGAAACGAACGTCGTATAGAACTAAGTTTTGAAGGACATAGATTCTGGGATTTAAGAAGATGGGGTGTTTCTCTTAATGAAACAGCTGTAGGTTCTTATTTTGATGGAACTTCGTATAGTCAATTACCTGTAGAAACTAGAAATTTTCAACCTTTTGCAACGTATATGCCTATACCAAATGCAGAAACTATTAAGTTTCCAGAATTGGAGCAAAATAATGGTTGGTAATATAATTTTCTACTAAAACAAACAAAAATATTAAAAATGAAAAATAAATTAGTAATAATATTCGCTTTTGCTCTAGCTTTTATAGCTTGTGAAAATCAAGAAAATTCATTTGATGACTTTGGTTCAACTGCTGTATACTTTCCATTTCAGACACCTATTAGAACATTAATACAAGGAAGGTATGATTTAGGGTTTAATGATAATGATAATAATGGTAGGTTTGAAATAGGACTTACTATGACTGGTGTTTATGAAAATACAGAAGATAGAACAGTAGGTTTTGAACTTGCACCAGACTTAATAGATGCTGCTGCATTAGGTTTAGATACTGTTAATGTAAAAATATTACCAGCATCTTATTATACTATTGAGCAAGAAAGCCCTTTAACCATTCCTGCGGGATCTATTAAAGGTCGTATTCCTGTTCAATTAACTGATGATTTTTTTAACGACCCATTAGCTTATGCTGGAGAAAATGAAGTTCATTATGTAGTTCCTTTAAAAATTACAAATTATGAAGGAATAGATTCACTTTTAACAGGTGTTCCTGCTGAAGGTGTTTTAAATCCTATAAAAATTAAAGCAGACGATTGGGAGACATTACCTAAAGATTATACTTTGTATGGTATTAAATTTACAAACAAGTATAGTGGTATATATTTACGTCGTGGAGAAGATATTTTTCAAGGAACTAAAGATTCTTTAAACATTTCATCGGGTATTAGAATAGACAATCCTAACTATTCTGATACTGTAATTTACAGTAAAGAATATGTAGAGCAAGATGAATTAACTTCAGTAATTACTAGTGGTAAAAACCAAGTAACTAATACAAATTTAATTAAAAGAGGTACTATTTCTAGTGATAAAGAGTTGGCTATAACATTAGAAGTTAGTGATAATGGAGATGTAATAGTTTCTCCAGTAGAAAACGGTAATCAAACTGTTACAGGTTCTGGAAAATGGGTTGAAGATGGAGATCAATGGGGTGGAAAAACACAAAATGTACTTTATTTAGAATACCAATTTACAGATATTGATACCATTCAGTATAAAACATTTGGTAGAGTAACTGATGAAGTATATATTAATTTCCAGCACCAAGTTAAAGATACCTTAGTAGTTAGAGATAGAAATATAAAGTTTGAAGAATTTATTATTAATTTAGAAAAAAATTAGTACTAAAATCTATTTATTATTAAAAACCCTTCATTATAATTATAATGAAGGGTTTTTAATTTTTATCTTGTTAAAATAAATTTGCATTACCTACTTTAGTTTGTATTTAATACTAGGAAATTGGAATTGTATGGTTTTGAGATAGATTTAAATTAGAATGAAACAAGAACTTAACCGTCTTAGAAATGTTTTTACAGACAATACATTTTAATTTTATTAGTCACTATTATAATATTTTTCAGTAATTCCTTTTACATACAATCAGTAAAAGTTTTCAGGACAGGACAGGATACAATAGCTTACCTTTATTTTTACATTTATCGGTATCAATAATTTTGTAAAAAACAAAGTCAGTTTATTAATATTTAAGAGAATATTCTATGTTTAAAAATAGTTTTTTATTAGTTCTAATTTGTTCATTATACAGTTTTAATACTGTAACTGCACAAAAAAACACAAATTCAGAAAAACCGAACATCATTTTTATTTTAACAGATGATCAACGTTTTGATGCCATTGGTTATGCAGGAAATAAATTTGTGCAAACTCCAGAAATGGACAATTTAGCAAAGGCAGGAACCTACTTTAATTCAGCCATTGTAACAACACCAATTTGTGCAGCAAGTAGAACTAGTATTTTAACAGGTTTACATGAAAGAACTCATAACTTTAATTTTCAAACAGGAAATGTTAGAGATGAATACATGGATGCTTCTTATCCAAGATTGTTAAAAGACAATGGATATTATACAGGTTTTTATGGTAAATATGGTACTAGATATAATGATTTAGACAAGCAGTTTAATGAATATGAGTCTTATGATAGAAACAACAGATTTAAAGATAGAAGAGGCTATTATTACAAAACCATAGGAAAAGATACGGTACACTTAACTAGATATACAGGGCAACAAGCCATTGATTTTATTGATAAAAATGCCGATAATAACCAACCTTTCTGTTTATCGTTAAGTTTTAGTGCACCTCATGCACATGATCCTGCAGAAAAACAATATTTCTGGCAAAGTACTATGGATGCAATGTTAGAAAACACAACCATGCCAAAGCCTGCATTAGCAGACGATAAGTACTTTAATGCACAACCAGAAATTGTTAAAAAAGGATTTAACAGATTGCGTTGGACTTGGAGATACGACAATCCAGAAAAGTACCAACATAGTTTAAAAGGGTATTATAGAATGATTTCTGGAATAGATGCAGAAATCACTAAAATACGTGCGAAGTTAAAAGAAAAAGGGCAAGACAAAAATACCGTTATCATTGTAATGGGAGACAATGGTTACTTTTTAGGTGAAAGACAAATGGCCGGAAAATGGTTGATGTATGACAATTCAATTAGAGTACCTTTAATTGTTTTTGATCCTAGAGAAAACAGTCATCAAGATATAGATGATATGGTCTTAAATATCGATGTTACACAAACTATTGCAGATTTAGCAGGTGTAAAAGCGCCTAAATCTTGGCAAGGAAAAAGTTTAATGCCAATTGTAAAACAACAAAAGAAATCTATAGAAAGAGATACTATTTTAATAGAACATATTTGGGACTTTAGCGAAATTCCACCAAGTGAGGGAGTGCGTACTAAAAAGTGGAAGTATTTTAGATATGTAAATGATAAGACTATAGAAGAGTTCTATGATTTAGAAAAAGATCCTCAAGAAATTAAAAACCTTGTTGGTAAAAGAAAATACAAAGAGGTTTTAGCAAACTTAAGAGCAAAGACAGAAGAATTAATTCAAAAAAACAGTGATCACTTTAGAGCTGCTCCGTCAGATTTAACAGTAGAATTAATTAGAGAGCCAACTACAGAGGTAAAAATTTTCGATTTAAAACCAGAATTTGGATGGACTGTTCCTTTAGGAGCAAAATACCAAGGTGCATATCAAATTTTAGTAGCATCAAACAAAGCAAGTATAGATGCAAATAATGGCGATATTTGGGATAGTGGTAGAGTAGCATCATCAAAATCTACAGATGTAGAGTTTACAGGAAATGAGTTAGAAGTAGATAAAACATATTTCTGGAAAGTTAGAATTTGGGACGAAGCAAATCGTTTAGTTGATTATTCTGAGGCGCAACAATTTACAACAGGTAAAAGTGATGACTACATTATTTCTACAGAAAATAAATATTTAGTAGATAAGGTAAAACCTATTGCTTTTGAAAATAGAGGAGATTTTTATTTCATGGATTTTGGTAAAGCTGCTTTTGCAACTATCGACTTTAATTATATAGCTAAAGAACCTCATACATTAACCGTTAGAATTGGTGAAATGCTAGATGTTAATGGGAATGTAAATAGAACACCACCAGCAAAAAGTAACATTCGTTACCAAGAAATTAAGGTGAATGTAACTCCTGAAAAGACAACTTACCAAATAGAAATTAATCCGGTTCCAGACAAGCGTATGAAAGGGCCAAGTAAGGCAATTCCTTTACCAGAAGGCTTCCCTGTACTACAACCTTTTAGATATGCTGAAGTAGAGGGCGCAAAAACTTCATTAAAAGCTGCAGATTTCGAACAATTAAGACACACAGGTTATTGGGAAGATGATGCAAGTAACTTTAGCAGTAACAATAATATTTTAAATCAAGTTTGGGATTTTTCTAAATATTCTATCAAAGCAACCACTTTTAACGGATTGTATGTAGACGGAGATAGAGAACGTATACCTTATGAGGCAGATGCATATTTAAATCAATTAAGCCATTACACAACAGATAGAGAGTTTGCCATTGCTAGAAGAACCATAGAGTATTTTATGGAGAACCCAACATGGCCTACAGAATGGCAACAACATGTAGCGTTGTTAATTTATGCAGATTACATGTATACAGGCAACACAGAATTGATAGAACGTTATTATGAGCCGTTAAAGCACAAAACACTTTTTGAGCTATCAAATGAAGACGGTTTAATTACATCTACAAAAGTAACAGAAGAGTTTATGTATAAGTTAGGTTTTAAATCTGGTTATAAAAAACCATTAACAGATATTGTAGATTGGCCTTCTAAGAATTTTGCGGGTAGTAAAACAAAAGGAGAAAGAGATGGGTTTGTATTTAAACCTTACAGTACTGTAATTAATGCTTTCTTTTATGAAAACATGAAAATTATGTCTGAGTTTGCTAAATTATTAGGAAAAACACAAGAAGCCTTAGATTTTGAATATAGGGCTGCAAAAGCTAAAAAAGCAGTAAACGAACAAATGTTTAATAAAGAAAAAGGAATCTATGTAGATGGTATTGGTACAGACCATTCTTCTTTACACGCAAATATGATGCCTTTAGCATTTGGTTTGGTTCCAGAAGAGCACTATCAATCTGTAGTAGATTTTGTAAAATCTAGAGGAATGGCTTGTAGTGTTTATGGAGCCCAATTTTTAATGGATGGTTTATACAATGCAGGTGAAGAAGATTATGCACTTGAATTATTGGCAAGTAAAGCTAAGAGAAGTTGGTATAATATGATTCGTATAGGATCTACAATTTCTTTAGAAGCTTGGGATTATGAGTATAAAGTAAATTTAGATTGGAACCACGCTTGGGGTGCAGCACCAGCAAATGTAATTCCTAGAGGATTATGGGGTATTAAACCTAAAACACCAGGTTTTGGTATTGCTACGATTAAGCCTCAAATGAGTAAATTAAAGTCTAGTGCTATAGAAGTACCAACTGTAAGAGGAACAATAAAGGCAAGTTACAAGCACAATGGGCCGAGATTACAAACGTATGAAATTGAAATACCAGGTAATATGGTTGCAGAATTTTCTTTGAACGGTTCTGAAGGAAAAGAATTTATACACAATGGAAAAAGCGTTCCATCTGCATTTAAAATTGTACGATTAACGCCAGGTAAACATACCATTCAGTTAAAAATTAATTCTTTTTAAAGGGTGATGAATACTACAATCGAGTACATATATAAATTTAATAAAAGGTAGCTTTTAACTACCTTTTATTGTTTAATAAGTTTGGCAAAAAATATATATCTAATTTTAAAAACAACTTTGTAAATATGAAAAAAGTAATATTCTCTGTTTTATTGATCTGTTTTTTCAATCAAATTCAAGGGCAAACAAAACTAGCTGTAACCTTAAATGAGGCTACAAAAGTGACAAAAGAAAATGAAGGAGGTTTATTTTTTGCAGGTACTAAAGATGTAAATTATAGATTTAGTCAAAGAATTTCTCCTCACGGAGATTGTTTAGATGTAGTAAATGGGTATGCATTTGTAACATGGTATAAAGGCGGAATGGATACCCGTAATTTAATGCTTTCCAGAAAAAACTTAAACATAGAAAATTCACCTTGGGTAACAATAGAGTTTCCTCATAAACATATCGGTCAAGGAGGAGAACTTTTAAATGGCACTGGTATTAGAGGAGATTCTCATAATACAGCTGCAATAGGTATTAGTACTTTAGACAATACAATTCATATTATTTATGACATGCATGCCTATAACGAAACTAGTTTGCCTAACGATTTTTTTAACTATTCTGTCTCTAAAAAAGAAATGGCATTTGTACCCGATGAAGAATTTACATTGGCAATTTTTAATGCTAAAAGAAATTATTTAAAACAAGGGCAAAATTATGAACGGATGACCTATCCGATGATTCATAGAGCTGCAGACGGTAGTTTGTTATCGCGATATAGAAAAGGAGGTTCTGGAAACGGAGATATTTTAATGGCACATTATAATGGTACTTCTTGGTCTAACAATTGGTTGTTTCACGATGGTACGTTGCCATTGCCAGACAGAAATAATATGTATGGAGGAGAACGTTTTTTAAACGGTAAATTGTATTCAGGTTTTTCTATACGGTATGCAAACAATAATAATGCAAACCCCTCAAATGGATATTCCTATAATAGTGGTTTGTATTACGCATATACCAATGGAATTCCTAAAAACCAATCAACACAGTGGTTTAATGCAGATGACAACCCCATTGTATTACCCATAATTAATAATCTAGATCCAAATCTAGATCCTGTGCAAATAGGACAGCCTGGCGATGATTATGGCACACAAACCAACCCAAGAACCACAAGCGACCCTTCTTGGACAGTAACAGAAAATGGGGCAATTCATTTTATTACAAGAGTAGACAATATCAATGTACATTATTTTAAGAAAGCTACTGATACTGATTTTTCGAGTGCTGCTGGCGGATTAATACCAAACCCACAGACTAGAGGAGAAATCTACAGTTATAAGAACCATGTTTTTATGGTAGAGATTATTAGTGGAAAGGTATATGTTAAAACTACTTTAGAAGGCGAAAATAACTGGAAAATAGTATATGTAGGTCAAGAAGAATCTATACGTTTTAATCATTTTGATGCCTTTGTTGAAGCTAATAAACTCTATGTGTATTTAATGGAAGACACCGGTAATAATACGGTAGGTGAAGGAGATAAGCGTCCGTTGTATTTTCAAGAATTTACCCTGTCTGAAGAAGAGGAGCAAGAAGAAGTAGCACCAACGGTTCTTTTAGAAGCAGAAAATTTTACCACAGCTTCAAGTGATATTCAAATTGGTACCAGTTCTTCAGCATCAGGCGGTGAATACGTAGATTCTTTTGCTAGCAACCAATTTTTAGAATATAAATTTACCATCACAGAAGCAGATGAGTACGATATTGTGTTATTTGTTGCAGTAAGAAATAGAGATGACTCTGTAATGGATGTCGAAATAAATGGGCAGCTCTATGAGAATTTTTTGGTTACTAAAACTGGAGATTGGAACATTTATGGAGAAAATAAAATTGAAAATGTGAGTTTGAATCAAGGAGAAAATACATTGAAACTTACACAAAAAAGATCTTTATCTAGTGAGCCTGATAAAATAGAAATTTTATCAAAAACTGCTTTAAACATCAAGAGTTTCAACCAAAATAATATTGGTATTTATCCAAACCCAAGTGAAGGTATATTTAATTTAAATACATCTATTCAGAATATTGAATATCAATTGATAACTATACAAGGTGTTATTTTACAACAAGGTATTATCAATAAAAATCAACTTGATTTTTCTAGTTATGCAAAAGGTATTTATGTATTACGATTAAATACAGAAGATAATAATGCTTTTATAAAGCGAATAATTATAGAATAGAAAATACTTTTTTCATTACACTATTTAAGCTAAAATACGTTACTTTCTTTGGTCTATTTTTAGAGATCAATATTTTTTTAGTTAAAAAAAAACAATACTATATTACCTTTAAAATATACTATATTAATAAAAAACAGTACAGTGCAGGATACTTGAGTATGGTTTCGGTTTTATATTGCAAAAAATCTCTCATTAAATAAATTTAAAAATTATGAAGAAAATTTTACACAAATTATTATTTGCAGCACTGCTTATAAGTGGATTCTCATTTTATAGCCAAACAGCACTACCTGGCACTGTTGAAGTAGAAACTGGTACTTTCGGTGGAGTAGTTGGAACTTCTGGTTCAGGTATAAATAATTTACGTGGTGGTAGTGCCAATTTTGTAACAAATAATGTTATTGTTGCAGTTGCTGGAAATTATGATTTTACATTCACCTATAACAGAAGTGGTGCAGGAGCAGCATCAGTAACTATGGAAATAGTAGATCCTGCTACAGGTTTATTTTCAGCATTTGCTATGCCACAAACAAGTGGTGCTGGAACAATAACAAAAACAGCTGTTACCTTACCTATTGGTACCTATGATATTAAATTTTATAATGCTAATGGTAACGGATTTTCTTTAGATAAATACGAAGTAACAGCTTCAACTGCACCCATACCTCCAACAATGACATCTACCAAAGTTGGTAATTGGAATGATCCAACTGTTTGGACAGTTTCTGGAACAGCTGCAACTACTCCAAGCACAACACCTACTGCAGAATATGATGTTGTTTTAGGTCATGTTGTAACAATACCTTCGAATATGGGAGCTGCAACAGCGAAATCAATCGGGTCTACTTCTGGAGCTCAATTGATATTACGACAAAATAATACGCTAACAGTTGAAGGAGATATTTCTCTTGCCAGATCTAATGATGGGATGATTTTGTACGCTCAAAACGGAAACTTTTCTACGGTTACTATTGGCGGTACTTACGCTACGGGTAAGAAGACTACTATTGTAAAAAGACTGTTACAAGATAAATGGACGTTAGTATCATCAGGTTTAAAAAATTCAAGACAGTTTAAAACACTCGATGACTCAAGAAATTATACCGTTAAAGTAGGAGATAAATATGCTTTTGGCTCTTATGATGATTCTAGACCTGTTTATGATGCAACTGCAGATGCAGGGACAACCGGTAAATATGAGTATGTTACTGATGATCATGGAAATGGACCTGAATGGGGTAGTGGAATAGGATGGGCTACGAAGTCAGATGAAAATACAACCATTACTTCAGATTCAAAACATGATGTAGTGTTTCAAGGAGATTTACATGATGATGATGTTTCCGTTGCTCTTGCTAATGCAGGTTTCCATTTGGTAGGAAACCCTTATCCAACGTATTTATATGGGAATAATGCAACAGCAGATGCTACCAATAATGTGTTAACTTTAAATAATGCTGGGCTATCAGAAGCTACCTTATGGTTTTGGGATTCTGCAAACGAATCATGGATAACAAAAAACCAATCTAGTGGAGCATATCATATAAGTCCACTTCAAGGCTTTTTTGTAAAGTCTAGTTCAGCTGGCAATTTTAATTTTACAGAAGAGATGCAGACACACACTTCTAATGGAGATACTTTTAATAGGTCAGAAAATAATAGATTTGAGATAGATTTGTCTATTGCAAATGAAGAAAAGACTTCAAGTACTTCTATAAGATATATAAATAACAAAACTAAGTCTTTCGACAATGGTTATGATAGTTCATTATTTGACGGTTATGCATCAGCATTAGAGGTTTACACAGGTTTAGTAGCTGGTAATTCTGGCAAAAAATTAGCAATTCAATCGTTGCCTAATGAAAATTATGAAGATATGGTTGTACCTGTTGGAGTAACTGCAGCAGCAAATTCTGAGATTGAGTTTTCTGCAGAAGCATTAAACATTCCTTCAGGATACAAAGTGTTTTTAGAAGATAGAGCCAATAATACATTTACAAGATTAGATGAAGCAAATGCAAAATATACTGCTACTGTAACAGATGCGTCAACAGAGGGTCGTTTTTTCTTGCATACTTCTATGCAATCTGCATTAAGTGTGGAAGATGCATTGTTAAATAGTGTAAGTATTTACAAGTCTAATGCAACAACATTAAGAGTTGTTGGTTTGTCTCAAGGAGAAGCTAGTGTAAAATTATTTAATGTAATGGGTAAACAAGTAATGAGTTCTAGTTTTAATGCACAAGGCGTTAAAGAAATCGCATTGCCAAGTCTATCTACTGGTGTTTATATTGTTCAATTAGAAACTGAAGCAGGAACATTGAATAAAAAAATCATTTTAGAATAATTACAAGCATTTAAAAAGACAATACATCATGAAAAAAAATATAGAAAACAAAAAAGGTACTACTCAAGATATTTCTCGTAAAGACGCGATAAAAAAGATAGGTAGTTATGGTAAATATGCAGCACTTACTGCATTAGGTACCTATATGATTTTAAACCCACAGAAAGCTCAGGCACAAAGTCCTGAAGCTCCTGGAACAGGTTTTTAATCAGCAGTAAAATTTATTTTAAAAAATCCCAATTTTATAAAATTGGGATTTTTTTATGTTTATAAACCATATAGTACAGGACACAAATTTAAGTTGTTAATTATAATTTGCAATTCATTTTTTTATGTTTTTTACCGATTAAATTGCAATCCAATACTAATAAATAATAAGCCAAATTAAATTTTATGTCAAATATTTACAAATCATTTTTCTTACTTACATTTATAAGTGTTTTGTCAATTTCTTGTAAAAAACAACAAGATGCAATAAAATCTAAAGGAAATAGAATTAAATATAATTTTAATCCGGATTGGAAATTCATTAAAGAAAATCCAGAAAATGCTCAAAATATAGATTTTGACGATTCAGATTGGATTACAATAAGTACGCCACACACTTTTAACGATGTAGATACTTTTGATGATATGAGTTTGGGTGGTCATAAAGGTGAAAAAAACCAATGGAGGGGTACAGTCTGGTACAGAAAACACTTTAAACTTCCAAAAGAAGATTCAGAAAAAAAAGTGTTTATAGAGTTTGAATCTGTACGTCAAATAGCAGATGTATATATCAATGGAAAATATCTAGGTCAAAATCAAACAGGCTTTATTCCTTTTGGTTATGATATTAGTAAACATTTAAAATTTGGTTCAGAAGAAAATATTATTGCTGTAAAAGTAAATAACGATAGGAATAGTGATAATTTTAGAGACAATGATCCTTTAGTATGGAATCACGAGCATTGGCATCCAACTCACGGAGGAATTTACAGAAATGTGTTCTTACACACCATGGATCCTTTACATATTACACTTCCATTATATGACAATTTAGAAACTGTTGGAACTTACGTATATGCAGAAAATATTAGTGCAGAAAATGCAGATGTAACTACAAATGCAGAGGTGAAAAATGATTATAATACAGCTAAAAATGTAACATATTTAACGCAAATTGTAGATAGAGAAGGTAAAGTTGTTGCAACATCTACAGCAAATAAAGAATTAAAAGCAGGAGAAAAATACACGTTTTCTACAACTGCTAGTGTTAAAAATCCAAATCGTTGGTATACACGTAAACCTTATATGTATAAGGTTTTAACCTTTTTAAAAGAAGGAAATACTATTGTAGATAGATACGAAACTCCTTTAGGAATTCGTAGTTTCGATTTTAATAAAGATGCTGGTTTTTATAATAATGGCGAACATGCAAAATTACATGGTTGGGGACAAAAACCAACCAATGCTTGGGCAGGTTTAGGTGCAGCTTTACCAGATTGGTTAAGAGAATACACTTTTAAGATGATGGACGAAGCTGGAGGTAACTTTATTAGATGGGGACATTGTGCAGGTTCACCAGCAGAAATTGCTTTAGGAGATAAATATGGTTTTGTAACTTTAATGCCAGGAGTTTCAGGGGAATCTCAAGATGAAGGAGAAGTTTGGGATATTCGTATCAAAGCTTTTAAAGATATGATTGTGTATTACAGAAATCATCCTTCTATTTTTATTTGGGAAGGTGGTAATTGGGCAGAAACAGAGGTACATTATAAAGAAATTTTAGACATCATAAATACCTTTGATCCTAAAGGGAAACGTTTAATGGGAAACAGAAGATCAGATACTAAAGTAGAATCTGAAAAATATGTAACCATAGAAATAGGTACAGAAGGTTGGGAAAGAGAATTTGAAAGGTTACCAATTATAGAAAGTGAATACATGAGAGATGAGGCTCCTAGACGTATTTGGGATCAATTTTCCCCTGATGATAATTTTTATAATCACCCTAATATAGACAGAAATACATACGATTTAAATTCAGAAGAATTTGCAGTAGGTCAAGTAAGCCATTGGTGGACAAAAATGGGCAGAAAACCATTTCATGTGGGTGGTGCAAATTGGGTGTTTTCAGATGGTACTCATGGAGGAAGAAACCCAACAGAAGTAACAAGAGCAAGTGGAGAGGTAGATGCTGTTAGATTGCCAAAAGAAGCTTTTTATACTGTAAAAGCAATGTGGAGGCCAGAAGCACAAATTCACTTAGTTGGGCATTGGAACTACAAGGAAGGTACTATAAAAGACATGTATGTAGTTTCTAATTGTTCTTTAGTAAAACTATATGTAAACGGAAAATTATTAGATACAGATTCAGAACCAGAAAATGGTTATGTATTTAAATTCCCAAAGATTACTTGGCAAAAAGGAGAAATAAAAGTAGAAGGTTATTTAAATGATAAATTATTAGTTTCTCAAACAAAAAAGACGATTGGAAAACCTGTTGCCATTAAATTAACACCAATTACTGGTGCAAAAGGATGGCTTGCAGATGGTTCTGATATTGCCTTAGTAGATTTTGAAGTGGTTGATGAAAATGGAGATAGATGTCCATTAGATGCAGATCGCGTAGACTTTACAATTTCTGGCCCAGGTGTTTGGAGAGGAGGTTACAATAGTGGAAAAGAAAATTCTACAAATAATTTATTTTTAGATACAGAAGCTGGTATTAATAGAGTTGCAATTCGTTCTTTATTAGAAGCAGGAGAAGTAACTATAACAGCATCTAGAAAAGGCTTACAATCAGCAAGTATTTCGTTGAATTCTAAATCAATTTCTATTGTTGATGGATTGACAAAAGAACTTCCTCAAGTATATTACCAGGGTACTGTTGTAGAGGAGCCAACACCCGTTCACATTCCGGAAATGCCACCGTATGTTGCTGGTGTTAAAAATAGAAGTAAATTATTTACCAATTTTAGCTATACAGGAGATGGCAAAGCCATGTTAAGAACTACCATGAATTGGGGTAAAAAAGCATACACAGATGTAGATCAAAATTATACAGTTATTCCGGGATATTTAAGATTTGGAGAATATATAAGAACTCCAAATTCTGATAACAAATATTGGGCTAGAGATCAGTTGCAGTTTATTGCTGGAGCAGATATGCACATTTATATACTACATGATGATCGTGTAAAAAGACCTGCTTTTTTATTAGAAGATTACAAAGATAATGGAGACAATGTAAAGGTTGGAGATGTTGTAATGTCTGTTTTTAAAAGAACCGCCAAAAAGGGAGAAAGTATCATTATGGCAGGTAATAGTGATAATGGTGTGCCTAAACAAAGTAGGATGTATACTGTTATTGGAAAAAAAGTAAAGTAAAAAATGAGTACAAAAAATATTAATTGGGGTATTATTGGTTGCGGAGATGTCGCAGAAATAAAAAGTGGTCCTGCTTTTCAGAAAGTAGAAAATTCCGCCCTAATTAGTGTAATGAGAAGAAACAAAGAAAAAGCAAAAGATTTTGCAAAAAGACATAACGTTGCTCATTGGACTTCAAACGCCATAGACATTATTAATCATAAAGATATTAATGCTGTTTATATTGCAACACCACCCTCTTCTCATTTAGAATATGCATTAAAAGCAATAGAAGCTAATAAACATGTCTATCTAGAAAAACCAATGGTGTTAAACAGTAAAGAAGCAAGCATACTGTCTAAAGCTGTTAAAAAAGGAAATTCAAAAGTAACTGTTGCGCATTATAGAAGAAAATTGCCAAATTTTATTGCAGTAAAAGAAATGTTAGAGGCAGAACTAATAGGAGATGTTACCCATGCAATGCTTACTATTTCTCAATCAAAAAAAGCAAATTTAATTGCCAAAACAGCTGTAAATTGGAGGGTAAACCCAGAAATATCAGGAGGTGGTTATTTTCATGACATTGCTCCACATCAAATAGATTTAATGTACTATTATTTTGGTGATATAGATACTATGAAAGGAATTGATATAGAAAACTATAAACGTTCTAAAGATGTTGTGAAAGGAGAAATACAATTTAAAAACGGAGTTCAGTTTAAAGGAAGTTGGAATTTTAACGCTTCTACAGATGTAGACAATTGTACAATTTATGGAGAGAACGGTACCATCTCTTTTTCTTTTTACGGCAATGAGATTAAGGTTATTTTAGAAGAACACACTCAAACATATACTTTTAACAACCCAAAACACGTGCAACAACCATTGATAGAAAAAACAGTTGCTTATTTTCTAGGCAATACTTCAAACCCTTGTTCTATTGAAGAAGGAGTAGTTGTAACACAAGTTATGGATACTTTTTGTGGAATTAAATAGATGAGCAGAAATATTAAGATGCATAAAATAACTTTTATTTTACTGATTTTTATGTCAGTACCACTTGTTGCGCAAAATCCAATTGTACCTAATCAAGGTTTAAACGATCCTCATATTCATATATTTAATGATACAGCATATGTGTATGCATCGCATGACAAATCTGCAAATAATAAGAAATTTATTATGGAAGATTGGTGGGTTTGGTCTTCACCAGATTTAGTTAATTGGACAAAAAAAAGTGTTTTAAAACCACAAGACACCTACATAGGTAAAGATTTTACCAGCTGTTGGGCAACAGATGTTGCATATAAAAACGGAAAATATTATTGGTATTTTTCTGAAGGAAATCAGCAAACAGGAGTTGTTGTGGGAGATTCTCCTGTGGGACCTTGGAGAGATCCTTTAGGAAAACCACTTTTAACGTCAGAATTAACACCTACAGATGAATATGACATGGCTATTTTTGAAGAAAATGGCGCCCATTATATCATTTTTGGTGTTTGGGAGTATTACATTGCTAAGCTGAATGATGATATGATTAGTTTGGCAGAGAAACCCAAAAAGCTCATTGTTAACAACCCAAGAGGCCCATATAATTTAGACGGTAAAAATTCAGAAAAACCAACCGATGACAAGCCTTTTGTGCATAAATATAATGGAAAGTATTATTTGTCTTGGGGATGTTTTTATGCAATGGCAGATAATTTATACGGGCCTTATGATTATAAAGATACTGTTATAAAACAAGAAAGTTTTGCAGAAGGGTATGATGCTCCAACTTGGCCAACAGGTTTTTTACAAGGTAGACACGGTTCTTTTTTTGAATGGAACAATCAGTGGTATTATGCTTATTGCGATATCAGCCAGACCGGAAACAGATATTTTAGAGATACATTTATTAGTTACGTTCACTATAAAGAAAATGGAGAAATGGCTACCATTAGAGTTGATGGAGTTGGTGTAGCAAATTACGATGCAAATTCTAAAATAGAAGCAGAAGATTATTTTAAAGCTAAAGGAGTAAAGAAAGAAGAAACTAATAGTGGTTTTGTAATAACAACAACAGACACAAAAAGTTATTTAAATTTTACGAATGTAAAAGGTTTAAAGAATACATCAAAATTAACTTTAAAAACTTCAGCAAAAAAGGAAGGAAAATTTATAATAAAAATATTAAAAGATAGTTTGCAAGGAGAAATGATAGCTTCTAAAGTTTTTGAAATAAAACAGAGAAATCAATTTAAAGAGATATCTTTCGAACTTAAAAAGCTAACATCAAAAGAAAATATATATTTAACCATAGAACAATTAACAAACAATCAATTACAAATTGATTCATTTTCATTTTCAAAATAAAAACAACCGATGAAAAAATTACTAATTTTAAGTTTATCAATTACTCTTTTTTATGCTTGTGGAGAAACAGCCTCAAAAAAAGATTACAAAGACGCTTCCTTATCAATAGATGAGAGAGTAGAAGCTTTATTACCACTAATGTCTACGGAAGAAAAAGTAGCTCAAATGAGAATTTTTCATGCAAATATTGGTACAAAACCAGATGCAAACGGAAATTTAAAATTATCTGATAGAGTTATTAAAAAACTAAAATTAGGTATTGCAGGTGTAAAAAATCCAGGAGAACATATAGATCCTGTGGCTGCAGCGAAAATGAATAATGAATTGCAGAAATACATCATAGAAAATAATAGATGGGGTATTCCTGCATTGTTTGTAACAGAATCTTACAATGGTGTAGATGCAGCTGGTTCTACTGTTTTTGGTAGACCAATGACATCTGCAGCTTCATTTAATCCAGAATTGGTGCAAAGACAATGGGATGTTGTTGGTAAAGAAGCGCGTTTAAGAGGTATGCATATGTGTCATTCACCAGAAGCAGATATTGTTAGAGATCCGCGTTTTGGTAGAATGAGTGAGGCTTTTGGAGAAGATACTTATTTAACGACACAAATGGTAAAAAATGCTATTATTGGTGTGCAAGGTAATTATGAAGGTTTAGGAAATGGAACTCATATTGGTGCTGTTGCAAAACATTTTGCAGGATACGGACAAGTGTTAGGTGGTTCTAATTTTGCTGCCATAGAAATATCTGAAAGAACGTTAATTGATGAAATTTATCCACCTTTTGAAGCAGCAGTAAAAGAAGCAAAAACATTAGGAATTATGGCTTCTCATGGAGATTTAAATGGGGTGGCTTCTCATGGTAATCCAGAATTATTAACAGGAGTATTAAGAGATCAATGGGGTTTTGATGGGTATGTAGTTTCAGATTCTAATGACATTGCACGCTTGTACTATTTTATGGGAGTTGCAGAGTCGCCAGAGGCAGCTGCACAAATGGGCTTAGAAGCTGGTATTGATATCGATTTATATGCAGAAGATTCTTACTCTTATTTGCCTAAAATGGTAGAAAAAAATCCTGAATTAATGAAACTAATAGACCGATCTGTAAGACGTGTTTTAAGAACAAAATTCATACTAGGTTTGTTTGATAATCCTTATATCGATTTAGAAGAAACTAAAAAAGGTGTGCGTGCAGCAAGTTCTTTAGAGTTAGCTAAAGAGTCTGATTTAGAGTCTGTTATTTTGTTAAAGAATGACGATAATACATTGCCTTTAAACAAAAACAAATCTACAAGAGTAGCATTATTAGGGCCTTTATTAAAAGAAAACACTAAAGAAATGTTTGAAGCTGCTATAGGTGATGCAAAAGTTAAATTTATTGCAGAAAAAGGGTTTAACTTAACAAATGAAAAAGGAGGAGCTCCAGAATTATTAGATAGAGATCCAAAAGCAATTGCCAAACTTGTAAATACCGCTAAAAGAGCAGATGTTGTAGTCTTGTTTTTAGGAGGAGATGAGTTTACTGCAAAAGAGGCATATTTTAGCAATAGTACTTTAGGAGATAGAGCTACTATAGATCCTGTGGGGCCACAAGACGAGTTGGTAGAAAAAATTACAGCATTAGGTAAAAAAGTAATTGTGGTTTTAAAACACAGAAGAACGTTATCTATTAATACAATTGCAAAAGAGGCAGATGCCATTTTAGATACTTGGGATTTAAGCGAATTTGGAGATCATTCTACCGCTAAAATTATTTTTGGTGATGTTTCTCCTTCAGGGAAATCTCCTGTTACCATTCCAAGGTCTATCGGGCAATTACCATATCATTATAGTATGAAAGAAATCAATTATAAAAAAGAATACTTATTTTTAGAGAAAGGACCAATTTATCCTTTTGGACATGGTTTAAGTTATGGTGATTTTGAGTATTCAGACATTAAACTTTCTAATTCAGAAATTACACCAGAGAGCGAAATTATTGCAAGTGTTACAGTTACCAATAAAGGAAATGTAAAAGCAAAAGAAGTTGTGCAGATGTATTTGAAAGATGAAATAGGATCTGTAACAAGACCAGATAAAGAATTAAAAGGTTTTGATAAAATTGAATTAGCAGCAGGAGAAAGCAAAACCGTATCATTTACCATTAACCCAAAAATGTTAGAATTTACAGGTATTTCTATGGAAAAAGTTTTAGAGGCAGGAGATTATACTGTAAAAATAGGAACTTCATCACAAGAATACTTAGAAACAACATTTAAATTAAAAAAATAAATAGTTATGAAAAAATCACTTTTAACATTATTGTCGGTTGTTCTCACGCTTTTTAGTTGTTCAGTTTCACAACAAACAACTGCTCAGAAATCTTTAGATTTAGACAATAGAGCCATTGAAAAATCGATGATTAAAGCCCTAGAATGGCAAGAAGCACATCCTATTTTTGCAATTGCACCAACAGATTGGACTGCAGGGGCTTATTATACAGGTGTTGCAAGAGCCCATAAGACAACCAAAAACATGATGTATATGGCAGCTCTAAAAAACCAAGCGGTTTGGAATAAATGGGAAACTTATAAACGCCTGCACCATGCAGATGATGTAGCCATTTCTTATAGTTATTTATATGTGGCAATGAATGAAAATAGAAGAAATTTTGCTGATTTAGAGCCAACAAAAAAATTCTTAGACACTCATTTGTACGAAGATAATAATTGGAAAGCTGGTAAAGATAAAAGTCACGAAGCAAAAACAATTTTATGGTGGTGGTGTGACGCCTTGTTTATGGCGCCTCCGGTAATTAACCTGTATGCAAAGTATGCTAAAGAGCCTAAATACCTAGAAGCAATGCATACTTATTATATGGAAGCTTATAATAGATTGTATGACAAAGAAGAAAACTTATTTGCAAGAGATATGCGTTTTGTTTGGCAAGGAGATGGCAAAGAAAGAAAAGAACCAAACGGTAAAAAAGTGTTCTGGTCTAGAGGAAATGGATGGGTAATTGGTGGTTTGGCCTTACTTTTAGAAGATATGCCTAAAGACTATAAACATAGAGATTTTTATGTGAATTTATATAAGGAAATGGCAGCAAGAATTTTAGAAATTCAGCCAGAAGATGGGTTGTGGAGAACAAGTTTATTGAGTCCAGAATCTTACAATCATGGAGAAGTTAGTGGAAGTGGTTTTTATACCTTTGCTTTAACTTGGGGTATTAACAATGGTTTGTTAGATAAAAAACATACACCAGCAGTTAAAAAAGCATGGAATGCATTAGCGGCGTGCCAACATGAAGATGGTAGAGTAGGTTGGGTACAAAATATTGGTGCTTTTCCAGAACCTGCATCTGCAGATAGCTGGCAAAACTTTGGTACTGGAGCATTTTTAATGGCAGGTAGCGAGATTTTGAAGTTGAAGTAAAACATCGATTTTAATCAGAATAATTTAAAAGTCGAGGATTCAATCCTCGATTTTTTTTTACGAGCTAATTATATCAGGATAAGACAGGATGGAGCTTTTTCTATATAAAAGTACTTTTATAAACAAATCAATATAATAAAGAATGAAAAATACGATAGGAAAAAGAATAGCTTTCTTAGTTTTTTTGGTAAGTCTATTCGTTGGATGTACCTCTGAAAATCAAACTTCACCAAAGAGTGAAAAAGATCAAAAAATAGCAGAAAAAGTATCAGACTTAATCAATAAGATGACTTTGGATGAGAAAATTGCTGAAATGACGCAAGATGCTCCTGCAAATGATCGATTAGGAATTCCATATATGAAGTATGCAGAAGCATTGCATGGGGTTTGGCTTGTACTAGATTATTATGGAAATACAACAGCATATCCACAGGCGATTGCTGTTGCTTCTACTTGGCAGCCCGAATTGGTTAAAAAAATGGCATCACAAACAGCGCTAGAAGCAAGAACTTTAGGAGTTACACATACTTATTCGCCTAATTTAGATGTAATTTCTGGCGATCCAAGATATGGTAGAGTAGAAGAATCTTATGGAGAAGATCCTTACTTGGTATCTAGAATGGGTGTTGCATTTATTCAAGGTTTACAAGGTATGGGTGATGAACGATTTGATGAAAACCATGTGATTGCAACAGCAAAACATTTTATAGGGTATCCAGAAAATAGACGTGGTATTAATGGTGGTTTTAGCGATATGTCTGAACGTCGTTTAAGAGAAGTTTATTTACCACCTTTTGAAGCTGCTATAAAAGAAGCAAAAGTAGGTGCTATCATGCCAGGACATCAAGATTATAATGGAGTTCCAAATCACATGAATACTTGGTTACTAAAAGATGTTTTACGAGATGAATTAGGTTTTGATGGTTTTATTGTTTCAGATAATAATGATGTTGCTCGATTAGGAACCATGCATTTTATTGCCGAGACTAGAACAGAATCAGCTATTTTAGGTCTAAAAGCTGGTGTAGATATGGACTTGGTTATTGGAAAGAATGAGAAGTTAGCAGCCTATAATTCTAAAGTACTGAAAGATACTGTAACAAAGAATCCAAAATTATTAAAATATATTGACAAAGCAACATCTCGTATTTTAACCGCAAAATATCAATTGGGTTTATTTGATACAGCACCAAAAGAAATAGATACTAAAACAATAAATGCTGGTAGAAAGGAACATCAAGATTTTTCTTATGAAATGGCAAAAAAAGCAATTATTTTATTAAAGAATGAAAATAATGTTTTGCCTTTAGACCTCTCTAATATAAAGTCGTTAGCAGTTATTGGCCCAAATGCTCATGAAGAAAGACCAGCAAAGGGAACCTATTCTTTGTTAGGAGGTTATTCAGGATTGCCACCATTTTATGTTTCGGCATTAGATGGTATTAAAGCTAAAGTTGGCGATAAAGTAAAAATTAATTACGCAAAAGGTTGCGATTTGTTAAGCAATTCTAAAAAAGGATTTCCTGCAGCAATTGCAGCAGCAAAAAAGTCGGATGCTGTAATTTTAGTAATTGGTGGCTCTAGAAAAACAGGTGGAGAAGGCGTAGATAGAGCAGATTTAGATTTATATGGTGTACAAAAAGAATTGGTAAAAGCAATTCATAAAACAGGTAAGCCAGTAGTCGCTGTTTTAATAAATGGTAGACCATTATCAATCAATTATGTAGCAGAAAATATCCCTTCAATTTTAGAAACGTGGTATTTAGGTATGCGTTCTGGAGATGCTATTGCAGATGCTATTTTTGGTGATGTAAATCCAGGAGGAAAATTAACAGTTTCTTTTCCAAGATCTGTAGGGCAAGTTCCAGTAACTTATTTACAGCGTCCAGATTTTATTGGATCAGGAAAAGGGCAGTTTAAAGATGCAGATAAATCGCCTTTATTTCCTTTCGGATTTGGTTTAAGTTATACCACATTTAAATACGGCACTCCTAAATTTAAAAACGCTAGTATTTCTATTGATGAAAGTACAACAGTTTCAGTTGATGTTACAAACACAGGAGAGAGAGCTGGAGATGAAGTAGTACAAATGTATGTAAGAGACGATTTTGCTTCTGTTGGGCGTTATAACAAAATGTTAAAAGGTTTTGAACGCATTTCGTTACAACCAGGAGAAACCAAAACTGTTACTTTTAAATTAGGATTTGATGAGTTAAATATTTTAAATCAACAAATGAAAAAAGTGGTAGAGCCAGGTACTTTTACTATTTCTGTGGGAGCATCTTCACAAGAAAAAGATTTAAAGAAAGCTATTCTTCGTGTAAAATAGTTTCCTTTTGTAATATAAGAGCCTCATATTATAAAATAATATGAGGCTTTTTAATGGTGTCATTTTTAATATATTAGTAAACAATTTTATGCATGAACTTTATTAATATAAAGAAGAACATTTATTTATCGAATGTTTCAGTACAGTACAGGATAAATTACTTTTTAAAATAGATTAATATTAAAGATTGTATTTCTTTTAATATATTTTAAAATGATAAAAAAACTTTGCATCGCTTTTTTAATTTTTGGGTTTTCAAAACCAATAAAAGCACAACTTTTTAACCAAGACTTTAGTGCTTCATCATCAGTTGAAGAGTATGTAAGTTCATCTCCAAGTAAAAGTAAATTTAACGGAATTTCTATAAATGGAACTAATTTTACAACTAGCATAACGAATGGTGCCTTGCGTTTTAACAGAACTGGCACAGGTACAATGTATGCTTATAAAAACATTGCTTTTGAAACAAAACCCGAATTTGTTCAGTTAAAATTCGATTTTGAAGCTACAAATCACGAGTTAAATAAAAATAATGTTTTTGCAATTTTTGTGGGATCAACCTTTACAAGTGCTTCTGCTGGTAGTTCGTCTAATTACGCAAGTAGATTTGGAATTAGCACCAGAGGAAACCAAGGTGAGTTTAGAGTTTCTTCTATAGATAATATTGGAGGTGCTCCAAGTTCTGCTACTTTTTCAGGAAAACAAACTATTACTTTTATTGTAAATAGTAAAGAAACAGCCCAAACGTATACAGCTCCAAATAGTATTTCAGAAAGTGTAGCTAATGGTAAAATGGATGTTTGGATTGGGCAGACTAAAGTTATAGAAAACTTTTCTTTGAAAAATACAGATTCGCCAAAAGGAGCTATTACAGGTTTTAAAATCCAAGCAACTTCAAGCACAGGAACAGGTGTGTTTGATTTTGATAATATAGAAATGTTAGATTTATTAAATGAATCTGCGCAAGTATCTTCTAGTCAATCTTTATTACATCCACATATTTGGGTTTCTCCATCAGATAAACAAAGTATTTTAGATAATATTTCAAATCATACTTGGGCAAGTAGCTTGTTTAATCAATTAAAACAACGTCAAGCCTCAATATTAACAACACATGCAAATAATCCCTCAGCAGAAATAAATTTAATTCCTGCTATTCCTGGAGATAGAACCGTGCACAGAACTCGATTAAATATAGGTGTTGAATGTGCAATGTTATACTATTTAACAGAAGATGAAAGATATGCCCAAATAGCAGCAGATATTTTGCATCAATATGTAAAAATGATTAGCACCAAAGATCCGTTAACTTTTCAGTTTTATACCCCAAGTTTTAATCATTTAATTCCGCCCAGAGAATTATTTCCAAGAGTTGCAATAATGTACGATTTTGTGCAGCCTTTTATCTCAAATTCAGGAAAAACAGTGTACGATTTAGGTTTAAACACACAAGTAGCTTTTAATTTTGAAACTTCTCAAAAAGCGTTTGAAGTGATGACAAATAACGTTTTAAAAGTTGGTGGTGTAAATTCTAATCATTCAGTTTTAGAACTTCCTGGTGCTTTATATAGCGTACTGTGTATGGAAGTTGATATAACAAGAGAAATTTTCTTTAATAAATTATGGAATGGAGATGCTAAGCAAGACGGAATCACATGGATGCTAAATAGATTTAGTGACCAAGATCGTTTATGGCCAGAATCTGTTGGTTATGGAAAGTTTACACACGCACTTTTTATTCAATTAATGAATATTATAGATCGTTACAAACCAGATTTAAATCTAGTTGAAAACAATCAAGATATTATAGAAAGCATATTTACATACGAGAATTTTTTATATCCAAATGGAGCAACAATGGCTTATGGAGATATCGGAAGAAGTTTTACAGAGCACGATCCTATTTTTAGAAGCGTTTTAGCAATAGCAGACAGAAAAAATTATGCAGAGTTAAAAGATAAAGCTTTAACTACTTTGCAGAAAATTTACAAAGAAGATGGTGGTTACAATCCAATAATAGAAAACCAAAGATTAGAATGGAACAATCCATTACAATTGTTATGGGGCGTTCATATTCCTGCTTCTGTAAGTGATGCTGGAGCTCCAAAATACGGAACAGAAAAAGCAACACATGCTGGTGTTGTAATGCAAAGAAATTATACTGGTGTAGATGATAAACAAAATGGATTGATGTATTATACAGGAGGTGGAACTTATGTGCATGCACATGCTTCTGGCTTAGATTTAGAAATTTATGGAGCAGGTTATGTTATTGGACCAGATTACGGAAATGATTCTTATGGTTCTGATATTCACGAACAATATGCAGTTTCTTATGCAGCACATAATACAATTATCGTAAACGGAACTTCTGGCAGAGGTGCAAAAACTAATGGAAATGGCACATGGCAAAACATTGTAGATCCTATTGTTTTACAAGCTGTAGAACCCAAGCCGTATGAAAATCCGATTGCTACAAATTTTAGTTTTTCTACCCAGTTTTTAGATGATACTATAAATGATGTTAAACAACAGAGGACCAATAGTATTATTAGAACCAGTGCTACATCTGGCTATTATGTAGACGTTTTCAGGTCTAAATCGAATACAAACAATAATTTTCACGATTATTTATTTCACGGTTTAGGAGATCAGATGCAAATAAAAACAGGAGACAACCTTTTGAATTTAACAGCTTCTCCTACCAGATATCAAAATGATGTTGGAGATGACAGAAAACAACCAGGTTGGAGATGGTTTGCAGATGCAAAAACATCAACAGAAACCAGTGATGCCATAACTGCAAGATTCGATTTGCAAGTTACAAACGCTTATTTACACGTAGCTGTTCCTGCAGGAATTGATAAAGAATACAGTACAGCTTTAGCACCACCAACAAAAGAAGTAAGCAATGGTTATGATCAAAAAGATACCCAAATGTTTATTATGCGTAAATATGGAGGAGCTTGGAATCAGCCTTTTATTGCAATTTATGAACCTTCTTCAAATGTAGAAAGCACTATAAAATCTACAGAAAATATTACAGAAAATAATAAAGTGGTGGGTGTAAAAGTGACTTCTAGTGTAAATGGACAAGAAATAATAGATTATGTTTTATCTAATGATGCTGATAATGTTTCTGTTAATTTAACTGATTTAAATATTGCCTTTACAGGGAGATTTGCAGTAGTTAGAACCATTTCTAAAACAAATACAACCGATGTTTCTATGTATATTGGAAAAGGAACTGAGCTTACTTTTTTAGACAAAACTATCAATGGAGATATGGATGGGAAAGCATTTTCTGAATTTAGTTTGGGGTATTCTTTATCCGTTTTAGAAAACAAACTTTCAAAAAACATTACTTTTTATCCAAATCCAGTAAAAGACAGTTTACAAATACAAGTATCAAAATCTTTGGAGAATTTAGCCATAAAGGTATATACTATTCAAGGAAAAATCATAGAATCAAACATAGAAAAAGTAACAAACGGAACTATTAATCTTGATTTTAATTCCCTTTCTAAAGGCGTTTACTTTATCAAATTAAATATGGATAAGCCTGTTTTTTTGAAATTTATTAAAAATTGACAAATTTTAAAATATTCATTTTATCATATCCTTAAACAAATAATATTTCAATAAAATTATTAAAATCATTATTAAATCACTCAAAATGAAATATAGCAAACTATTTTTTTATTCAATAATTTATTTTTTGATAAGTTGTAATTCATCAGAAAATAAAAATTCTAAAGAAGAAAAATCACCAACTATTAAAGAGTTAAGTATTGGTTTTAAAAACCCAACAAAAGAATATCACCCAGAAACTTGGTTTCATTTAAACGGTAATAATATTAGCAAAGAAGGTTTAAAATTAGATCTACAGGCTGTTAAAGATGCAGGCATACAAGGTATTCATTTGTTTAACAAAGCAGGAAGATCTTATCCAAACGTAAAACCAATTAAAATTTTATCTCCAGAATGGGAAGATATGATTCGTTTTGCAGCAGACGAATGCAAGCGATTGGGTTTGAAATTTACCATGCAAAATTGTCCTGGTTGGTCTATGACAGGTGGTCCTTGGGTTCCTGTAGAAGAAGCGCAAAGAGAAATGGTAGAAACGGTCTATCATATTTCTGGTAACCAACAATTCAATGAAGTTTTAGAAATCGATTCTTTATATCATACACCAGATTATAATTACAAAGAGGTACAAGTGTTGGCTTTTCCTACAATTGAAGGAGATAATTTAGCACCTTTTAATCCATCTAAAATAGAAACAAACAATAGTTTAGTGCCTTGGGAAGCTATTTTTAACCCCAATTCTAAACTTACTGTAACACGTAAAACAACGCAATTAGACAAACCTTTAAAAAATTACAGAAAACAAGGGATTTCTATAATCAATCATAAAGAAACTTTTGTTAAAACTACGTTTGATCAAGAGGTTACAATACGTTCAATTGTTTTGCCACAGTCTCGTCACATGATTTTGAATTTTGAATATCCAAGGGTAGATGCTGCTATTAAAGTTGAAGCTTTTGTAAATGGGAAATTATCAGAAATTACCACTTTAAATTTGCCAGATGCTAATTGGAATGACAGACGTAAGCATTTAACTTTGGCAATTCCAGAGACAACAGCTAAAGAATTTGTGTTTACTTTTAAAGGCAAACACGCTATTGCTCCAGAATTCATTCGACTAAGTGCAAAACCAAAATTACACAATCACGAAGCAAAAGCTGGTAAAGTCTTAAGACGTCTAGAAAAAGGGGTGAATACCACTTTTTCAGAAAACACTATTATAAAATCAGAAACTATTTTAAATATTACTGATAAATTGTCTGCTGATGGAAAATTAAGTTGGAACGTTCCAGAAGGAAATTGGACAATCATTAGGTTTGGACATATAAATATGCGTCTAAAAAACAAACCAGCAGTTCCAGAAGCCACAGGTTGGGAATCTAGTAAGTTAGATAAAGTTACGATAGAAAATCATTTAAAAAACGGAATGATTGGAGATTTGATTAAAGATGGTGGCCCAATAGGAGATGGAAAATTACATGGCTTATTAATTGATAGTTGGGAAAGTCACGTGCCAACTATGACAATGAATTCTGAAGATTTATTTAAAGAGTTTAAAAATCGAAGAGGTTATTCTATGAAAAACTATTTGCCAGCAACCATGGGTTATGTTGTAGAAAGTACAGAAATAACTACAAAGTTTTTAAGAGATCTACGTCAAACCATGGATGATATTTTTATAGATAATTTCTTTAAACATTTTGCAACAGTAGCCAATGAAATGGGTGCAGATGTTTATACAGAAGGAGCAGGAGGAGAAGTGTTGCCGATAGATCCAATGCGTTATTATGGTGTTAGCGATATTCCAATGACAGAATTTTGGTATCCTAAATCTCCATCAGCGCAAAATGAATATGCAAAACCAATTTATAATGCGGCATCTGCGGTTCATTTGTATAACAAACCAAAATTAGCTGCAGAAGCCTGTACACAAGTAGGCGTAAAATGGAATGAACATCCGTTTTCTGTAAAATATTTAATTGATTATAACTTTACTAAAGGAGTAAATCATTTGGTTTTTCATACGTTTTCTCACACACCTCAAACAGATGTTTTTCCAGGGTCTAGTTTTGGTGGTAATATTGGTTTTCCGTTGGTAAGGCAACAAACTTGGTGGAAATATATGTCTGATTGGACAGCATATTTAACCAGAAATCAATATGTATTGCAACAAGGCGAATATGTTGCAGATGTATTAAGATATTATGGAGATCATTTTGATAGACCGCCTTTTGATTTAGATGCCTTTCCTAAAGGATATAAATTCGACTATTTAAACCAAGAAATCTTACAAGAAAAATTAAGTGTAAATGAGGGTAAAATTCATGTTGAAAATGGAGGAGATTACAGGGTTATTACTCTAAGAGATTCTGAGAGTATGATGTTATCAACTCTAAAAAAAATTAAAGAATTGGTTTTAAATGGAGCTGTAGTTTTAGGAGATAAACCGAAAGATTCTCCAAGTTTAATGGATGATACACAAGACTTACAAGAGTTATTAGCTATTTCAGACGAGTTATGGGGAACAACTAAGGCGGGTTTAAAAGAGGTAGGAAAAGGGCGCGTATATTGGGGTAAAACACTTGATGAAGTTCTAGAAGCAGAGAAAATTACAAAAGATGTAATTGTTCCAGAAAATTTAAATATAAATTGGATTCACAGAGAAACCCAAGATGCACATATTTATTTTGTAGCGTCTAAAGATGAAAACCCAGTTGATGTTTCTTTAAGTTTTAGAATAAATAATCTAGCTCCTCAAATTTGGGATGCCTTTACAGGAAATCAGCAAGAAGCCAAAGTTTGGAAGTTAGAAAATAATAGAACTAATGTAGTTATTTCATTGCCTTCAAATGGAAGTAAAATTATTGTGTTTTCTAAAAGTGATTCTAAAGCATTGGCATCTAAAGTTTCGCATAATAACAATGTTATTTTAGACACAAAAACAGGGTGGTATCAAATTCATAAAACAAATGACTTTCCAAAATTATCGTTTCAAGGAAATCAATTAATTGCTTCAGATTCTGGAGAATATTCGTTTCATCAAAATGAAAAAGAAATTAAAAAAATAGTTTCTGTGAATGAAATGTTACTTCAAAATAATTGGAAATTATCTTTTGATAAAGGTTGGGATACTCCAGAGTCAATTCAAATTGATGCATTAAAATCGTTAACTGAATTAGAAAATAATGCTGTAAAACACTATTCAGGCACAACCACGTATTCTAAAACAGTTGAAGTAATAGAAACAGGTAAAACAACCATTTTAGAATTAGGTGAAGTTGCCAATATTGCAGAAGTATGGTGTAATGGGATTAAAATAGGGGTAAAATGGGCTCCTCCTTTTCAGTTTGATGTAACTGAGGCCATTCAAAAAGGAAAAAATAACTTAGAAATAAAAGTTACAAATACTTGGAGAAATCAATTAATTTTTGATAATAAGAGGCCAAAAGATGCTAAAAAAACATGGACAACAGCGGGTCCAAAAAAGAACGAAACAGAATTGGAAAAAGCGGGATTAATTGGCCCTGTTATTTTAAAAGCTACTTTATTGTTAAAATAGATGTTAAAATAGTTGTGTTTCAGGATAGTTCAGGATACTTTCGCTAAAGACATAACATAGATTTACCTTTAAACCTATTACAAATTTAGCAATTATGAAAAAAAGTACTTTTACCTCACTATTAATTTTCTGTTTTACATTTTTTTCTGTTTTTATAGCAGCGCAAGATGCACCTCCATCAGATGGTGTTTTTAGGTTACAAAATGTGGAGACAGGTAAATTTTTAACTGATTCTGGGGTTAGTGCTACAGCTGTTTCTATGACAGATTTAGATGAAGAAACACCAAGTACACATTTTAAATTTGTAGAAAGTGGGTCTTTTTATAATATAGATAGTCAAATCTTAGGAATATTACGTGCGCCAGGAGCTGGTGGTCCAGTAGGAGCATATGTGGTTGTTAGTACAACTAAAGCTTCGCCAGCTTCTGATCCTGACAAAACTTGGACAATTTCTCATAACACAACAGATGATACTTACAGATTTGGTTCTAGAACTACAGGTAGGTTTATGTATCATGATGCTAATGGAACTGTAACCCATGCTGTAGTTGCAGATACTGATGATAGAAGTAATTGGAAACTTATTCCTTATGTGCAAACTCCAGTTGTAGTCGCTTCAGACGAAGATACAAGTACAGATTTTAATTGTCCGTCATCAGGTGAATTTCAAAACGATAGCACAAGAAATGTAGATATCGTAAATTCTGTTAATGTAGGTACTGCAGATGATAGAAGTTGTTATTCAGATTACTCAGAAAGTGAAGTTAATGGAAAAACTTGGGGTGTTTATAATATTACAGCAGGTTCTAATCATTGGGATGGAGCTTCATTACAGCCAAGAATAGAACGCTCTTTACCTAGATCTAGTGAAACCGGTGTGGGTAGTTTTGCAAAATTTACAGGAACTTTTAGAATTCTTGAAGTAGGAGATGTTTCTGGGAATGGTAGTGGAAGTGCTGATGGTAGTTATTTAATACAAGCAAAAGGAAAGCATACCGGAGGTGGTGGTTCTCCGGATCCAGCAATTTGTTTGTTTCTAGCGAAGCCAATCTATGGAGATGGTATTAATGCAGGTAAACAGGTAGCTTTTAATATTTATGCAGAACGTATATTAGAAAGAGGAGGAGAAGGAAGTGGTAGAGAAATAGTGTTATTAAAGACAGTAAGTAAAAATGAAGAAGTTGATTTTGAGTTAGAAGTAGGCTTTAGAGAAGATCCTAACGATGCTACAAAAAAAATTCATTATTGTGATGCCGTAATTGGGGGAGAAGCTTTTGATTATAACATTCCAGAACCAGATAGAGGTATAGAATCTGGTATTAGATATGGAGCCTATAGAGTTAGGGGAGGTAGAGCTCAATTTAGATGGGCAAATACAACCTATCAGAAGGTAGAAGTAGTAGATAATAATACTGCAGAACCATCTGATGATATTTTTAGATTACGAAATGTAGCTACAGGTAAATTTTTAACAGATGCAGGAACAGGTGCTGCACCTGTTTCGATGACAGATTCGGGTGAAGCAACAAACACACACTGGACTTTAGTACAAAGTGGATCTTATTATAACATAGATAGTGAAACATTTGGAATATTACGTGCTATAGGTGATGGTTCTGTGGTAAGTACCTCAAAAGCTTCTCCAGCTGCAGATACAGATAAAGTATGGACCATACATGAAACAGGAACAGAAAATATATTTAGATTCGAAGCGAGAAATAATGCAAGATATTTATATCATGAAGAAGATGGAGATGTTACTAATATTGCAGCCAATGAAACAGATACAAGAAGTCATTGGGAAGCTATACCAACAAGCGTATCTTTAAGTGTTGATGAGAATCAGGTTGCTTTATCTTCAATAAAAACATATCCTAATCCGGCAAAAAATAATTTTAAAATTCAGTTAAATAATATTCAAAATGCTTCCATAGGTATTTATGATGTTCTAGGAAAAAAGATGTATCAGAAAACGAATGTAAAAGAAAGCATAGAAATTATCAATAATAATAAATTTAAAGCCGGAATTTATTTAATAAAAGTTATTGATAACAATCAAAAAGTATACTTTAAAAAACTGATTATAAACTAAGAGTATCACATTTCTTAAAACATAAAAAAACTCAGAAAAATTTCTGAGTTTTTTTCTAAAATTAATAAAGAAAAAAACAAAATATTATGAAATTATATATATTAAAACCTTTATTATTCTTCAGTTTTGTGTTTTTTTCAGTCTATTTAAGAGGGCAAGCAACAGCGCCTGATGAAGATACAGGTTCGTATACAACTTGTAATGCCGATGGAGCAAATGCTACAAGAACGTCTGATGATTTACCAAATCCTGTTAATGTAGGTGCTATTGATGATAGAAGTTGTTACGCAAATTACAAGGAAAGTGATGTTTACGGTAAAACTTGGGGTATTTATAACATAACACACAATTCTAATCAATTCGGTTCTTCTTTACAACCTCGAATTGAAAGAGCCTTAAGTGCTTCTCTTAAAACAGGTGTGGGCAGTTTTGCAAAATTCTCTGGAATTGTAAGAATTCTTGAAGTTGGAGATACCTCAGGAACCAATAATGATGGTAGTTATTTAATTCAAGCAAAAGGAAAGCATACTGGTGGTGGTGGTTCTCCAGATCCAGCAATTTGTCTATATTTAGCAAAACCAGTATACGGTACAGGTTCAAATTCTGGAAAGCAAGTCTCGTTTGATATTTATGCAGAGCGTATTTTAGTTCGCGGTGGATCTGGAAGTGGTAGAGAAGTTGTTTTTCTAAAAAATATACTTAAGGATGAGCAAACTAGCTTTGAACTAGAGATTGGCTTTAAAGAAGACCCAAATGATGCATCAAAAAAAATACATTATTGCAATGCAGTAATAGGAGGAACGGTTTTTAATTGGAATATTCCTGACCCAGAAAGAGGAACACAATCTAAAATAAGATATGGTGCATATCGTGTTAAGGGTGGTAGAGCTCAAATTAGATGGGCAAATACAACCTATCAGAAAGCAGAGGTAGAAAATCAGTCTTTAAGTATTGATGAGAATCAGGTTACTTTATCTTCAATAAAAACATACCCAAATCCGGCAAAAAATAATTTTAAAATTCAGTTAAATAATATTGAAAATGCTACCATAGGTATTTATGATGTTCTAGGAAAAAAGGTATATCAAAAAACGAATGTAAAAGAAAGCATAGAAATTATCAATAATAATAGATTTAAAGCCGGAATTTATTTAATAAAAGTTATAGATAACAATCAAAAAGTATACTTTAAAAAACTGATTATAAATTAAGAATATTACATTTTTTATTTTTTTAAACAGGATAAAACAGGATGCGTTTTAAATAGTATCTTCATAATTTACTTGCTTAAATAAAATCTAAATGAAAAGACGTAATTTTCTTCAACTTTCAGCATTTGCAGGTGTTGGTTTATCATTACCAATGTCTGGTATACTAAATGCTTGTTCCCATCAACCAGAACACTCTTTAGAGTTTAAAAATCTAATTTCAAACTTGTTAAAAGATTGGAGTGATGGTATGTTAAAAGTGCAAATTAATGATCCTACTAATTTAGAGATTCATGGTGCTTTGGGTTGCCCATCTTGTTCACATATTCATGGTAGATGTATGGATGCTGTGTATCCTTTCTTATATATGGCAGATACAACTGGAGATCAAAAATATGTAGAAGGTGCAAAATTGGTTATGACTTGGGCAGAGAACAATGTTTCTCAACCAAACGGTGCTTGGACTGTTATTAAAAATCCAAAATCTTGGAAAGGAATTACTGTTTTTGGAGCCATTGCGCTAGCGGAAGCATTGCATTATCATGGCCATGTTTTAGATGATGCCACAAAACAAGCTTGGACAAATCGTCTAGAAAAAGCAGGAGATTATATTTATAAAGAATTTACCATAGATTTTACGAACATCAATTATCCAGGAACGGCAGTATATGGATTGAACTTGATTGGCAATGTTTTAAATAGAAAAGATTTTAAAGCCAAGAGTAAAACATTAGCATCTCAAGTAAAAGGTTATTTTACAGAAAATGAAGGGATGTTATTTGGCGAATGTAAAAAGAGCTCAAGCAAGTTAAGTGAAAAAGGACTGCATGGGGTTGATTTAGGGTATAATGTAGAAGAAACTTTAAATAGTTTGGTAATGTATGCTATTAAAGAAAAAGATGAAGAACTACTGCAAATATTAACCAAATCGTTAAATAGTCATTTAGAATTTATGTTACCAGATGGTGCTTGGGACAACAGTTGGGGTAACAGAATGTATAAATGGAGTTATTGGGGAAGCAGAACTTGTGACGGTAGCCAGCCAGCATTTGGAATGATGGCAAACATCAATCCAGCATTTGGAACAGCAGCTGTAAAAAATACGGAATTGTTACAACGTTGTACTTCGGGTGGCTTAATTCATGGTGGTCCTGGTTTTATAGAAGCCGGTATTCCACCTTGTGTACATCATACATTTACACATGCAAAACCCTTAGCAGCATTGTTAGATCATTGGGATCATTTACCAGAAATAAACTCTAATGCTAATTTACCAAGAACTACTGCAAATGGTGTAAAACATTTTAAAGACTTAGATGTCTTTCTTTTTGCAAGAGGAGATTGGCGAGGAACCGTAAGTGCTTATGACGCAGAATATCACTATAAATACGATTATAGACAAGCTTCTGGTGGAGCATTAGGTGTTTTATATCATAACAAAGTAGGGCTTTTGTGTGCTGCAAGTATGGCAGAATACGCTTTAGTTGAAAAAAACAATCAACAGGTACAACCAGGAAAAGACATTTGTTTAACGCCAAGAGTTGAAGTATATAAAGACGATGTTTGGTACACAAACTTGTACGATTTGCCAGCAACAGTTAAATCTAAGGATGAAAATGGAACCATTGAATTGCTTGCTAAAACGAAATTAAAAAATGTAAATAGAGAAGAGGTTTCAGGAACTGCTGTTTCCTTTGATATTGCATATAATTGTGATGCTAACAAAACAGAAATTAAAGTAAGTACACAACAAGACATTAAAGCACCAACTGCTTTTGTATTGCCAATAGTTTCTCCTTCAAGTGAATTGGTAACTAACGTAAGTGAAAATGAAATTACCATTCAAAAACCAGAAGGATTAGTAACTATTACTGCAAATGCAGCTATTAAAACCAAAGAAATTTCAGGAAAAAGAACCTTTAATATGGTACCCGGAGTTGAAGCATTACCTTTAGAAGTATATTTTGAAAAAGGAACAAAACAAATGGCAATATCTATAACAGTGAGTTAAAGGTTTTATAGAATAATAGTATCATTCCACTTTACAATTTTATTATGATACATAGCATCTAATCCCATTTGAACACAAACAGCTGTTTTTGCACCAGAAGTTATATTAGATAAAGGTGTTTTGTTATTTGTAATAGCATTTTTAAAATCTAACAATGCTTGTTTACTAGGGTCTAGGTGCTCTATGTTTATGTTATAGCCTTTGTTTCTATCCCATTGAGCAGTAGCGCCACTTACACCATCAACTTCACCCATTATTTTGTTTTTCTTCCCTTCAGGATAAAACCAAGCATCTTTATAATCAATAATTAGGGTTCCTTTATCTCCTAAAACTTTTATTTGATATCCATCTTTAGCGTTACTCGTTAAACAAGAAAATTTTGCTTTAACTCCATTAGCGTATGAATATGTTAGATGTACATTGTCATAAGTTTCTCTACCATCTTTCCAGTAATCAATGCCTCCTACACCCATCACTTGTGTAGGGGTTTCACCTAAAACCCAATTTACAAAATCTATTTGATGAGAACATAACTCAGCAGTTAAACCTCCAGAAAATTCTCTGTACATTCTCCAATTAATTGCTTTTTCTAAATTTGGATTTGGTACTTTTCTTCGCCAATTGCCATGCCTGTTCCATTGACATTCAAAAGCAGTAATATTTCCTACTTTTCCTTGACGAATTAATTCTACAACATGTGTGTATAATCTTGAGCTATGGTATTGATGTCCTGTTTGAAAAATAGTCTTTGAAGCTTTTGTTTTATTTACCAATTCTTGAATGCCTTCATATCCTTTTGCCAAAGTTTTTTCACAATAAACGTGTTTGCCAGCATCTAAAGCATCAATAGCAATTTTAGTGTGCGTATTAAAAGGCGTAGCAATTAGTATTGCATCTACATCTTTATTGTCTAAAAGCGCTTTGTAGTTTTTATATCCTTTGGTTTTGGTATTAGACTTTGCAATACCATTTTGCAATCGAAAAGGAATGATATCCGAAGCAGCAATAACATTAATTCCTTCTATTTTATTAATGATTGATGTTAAACCTGCACCTCTTTGGCCAGTACCTATAACGCCAAGATTAATTGTGTTATTAGGGCTATATCTAAGGTTTGATATATTGCCAAATAAGGAGTTTGTAGTTAAAATTCCTGCTGAGGCAATTCCTGTTTTTTTTATAAAGTTACGTCTTTTCAAGTTTTATATTTTAGGTTCCCAACCAGGTTCATAAGTTCTAGACCAAAGCTTCATAGCATCTCTGTCATAAATTTTCCCAGAATTTTCATCAACATTAAAACCCTTGTTAATTCTATAAGAAATGTTTGCATAATGAGTTAACATTTGAGATACTGCACCTACTTCTATAGAAGATGTTAATTTTTGTTTCCCTCTAATTGCGTCGAAAAAATTAGTTACGTGTCTTGTGGTTAAATTGCCACCACCACCTAGGGTAAGTCCACCTTCTTTTCCTCCAGATTTTTTTTCTTTAATTAATTTTCCTTTTAGATCATACAATTCATAACCACCTCTATCTACAAATACCAAGCCTTTAGATCCATAAATAATAGTTCCTCTTCCTCTACCATATTTTTGAAACGCATTTCTGCTATCTCCATCCCATTGAATGACTCTGTTATTTGCAAATTTAAAAGTGGCTTCCATTTGATCGTACATTTCCCAACCATCGCTTTTAAACTGTCTTTTTCCGGCAATTACATCAACATATTCTGGATATTTTACATCTAAAGCCCAACGTGCAATATCTAATTCATGCGTTGCATTGTTTCCCATTTCTGCAGTTCCAAAATCCCAACCATACCAATGCCAGTTGTAATTCCAAGTATCATGAGTATATTCTTTTCTTGGAGATGGACCTTGAAACAATTCCCAATTTAATCCTTTAGGTGGTGCAGCTTTTACAGGAACAGGAACTTCGCCTCTTCGATTTGTATAAAATGCTACAGCTTTGTACACATCGCCTATAACGCCATTATGTATTTCTGTAATAATTTCTTGACTTTCTAAAGATGATCTTTGCTGATTGCCCATTTGTACAATTTTATTGTATTTTTTTTGAGCAGCAACTACCAATTCATTTTCATGCGGATTGTGGCTACAAGGTTTTTCTAAATACACATGCTTGCCTGCTTGCATTGCCATAATTGCCCCAGGGGTGTGCCAATGATCTGGTGTTGCCATAAAAATGGCATCTATATCTTTATCATTAATAATTTTTCTGATGTCTTCTTCAGATTTAATTTTATAATCAATTTTTTTGCTAACTTTTTCTTGCGCTTTTTCTAATTGACTAGGCATTACATCGCACAAATATTTTAAGCGAACATTATTTTCTTTGGCAGCAATACCATCTATAAACCCAAAATATCTTCTTCCTAATCCTTGAATAGCTAAGTTTATTCTGTCATTTGAGCCAATAATATTATTATAACTTTTTGCAGACATCGCGTTAGCAGAACCTACCAAGCCAATTCCTGCAGCAGCAGTAGCTGTTTTTTTTATAAAATTTCTTCTAGAAGTGTTCATTATTTTTTCTTTTTAGTATTAGGAACTTTAATTTTAATATTTCTAAATGATACTTTATCTCCATGATCTTGTAATAAAATCTGACCTTTTTCTAACATTCCAAAATTTGGCCATTTTTCATATTTACTTCCAGCAACAAGTTTTAAAAATTCTTCACTTCCACGTTCATATTCTAAAACTTTAACATCGTTAACCCAATGCTCTACATGATTGTTTATCGATTTAATGTAAGCATTATTCCATTCTCCAATTGGTTTTAAAGGTTTTATTGGGTCAGCTTTTATTAAATCGTACAAAGAGCAAACGGTTCTACTTCCTTCATAAGAACCTCTTTTAGCATCTTCATGTAAGGCATCATCTAAAATCTGATATTCTAGACCAATAGAAGAACCTGGACCTTTATTAATTTCTGTATCTACATAATATTTAATACCACTATTTGCACCAGCAGTTAATTTAAAATCTACTTTTAATTCAAAATCACTGTACTCTTTTGTGGTTACAATATCTCCACCTGCAGTAGATTCTGCACCACCAGTATCGGCAACGGTTAATTCTCCATTTTCTATAGACCACCCTTTTTTAGGAAATTCATTTAATTTAGCTCCTCTCCAACCATTAGTTGTTTTTCCGTCCCAAAGCATTTTCCATCCAGTTCTCTTTTCTTGATATGTTAGATTATTTTTGGTGATAATTGGTTTTAGTGGAGATTTTCTGGCATATGTATCTAAATCTGTGGTTAAAATTCTAATATTTTTCCAAAGGGTTTGTTTGCCTAAATTCTTTTTATTTTTTCCAATAGAGTGCACTTGTAGGCCAATAAATCCGGCAGCATTTTTATCATCAATTAAATGAGATGCAGCCACTCCGTTAACCCAAGTTTTAATAGTGTCTGCAATTGCTTCAATTCGATAGTGGTTCCATTCATTTTGTTTAAAAGCCTTTTGAGCAGCAACATTATCTTTCAAAGGATTTAACCACAATCTTCTTTTTTCGTCATAAATTCCTCCACTCCAAGCACGTTTTGATGGATCGATCTCTACTTGATATCCATGTACCATTCCGTCTCTATAATATGGGATTGAATTACTGCGTATTTGAATGCCAGAATTCATAGTTGAATCTACTTTAAAATCAATTTCTAAAATAAAATTAGAATACATTTCATTGGTGCATAAAAAAGTGTTTGGAGTATCGGCTACGGTAGTCCCAATGATTACTCCGTTTTCATTTTTATAAGTTGCATTACCTCCTTTAATATTCCAATCTTTTAAAGAATCTTGTAGAATTAGGTTTTTCCAGGGTGTTTGATCTTTATTGCACGAAAAAAAAGTGAATGCAATTAAAATGAGATATAAATTATAATATTTCATAAGGTTAATTTAAGTGTTTGTTGAAAATTTAAAATTGATGTTGTAATTTATCAAATGTATTTCAATCAAATATCCTGTTGTGTCCTGTTAATATCATATAGGTGTTTTACAGCATATTTTTGTGCTGTTAAGATGTTAATTACTTATATCTTACTAGTGCAGGACAGTTATTTATTTCTTTTGAAATATATTTAAGGATTATTAGAATCTATCGTTAAAATACATTTAGTTTAAATATTTTCAATTTAAGAATTTTATTAATACTAACTTTTTTGAATAATTTTGAGATGAAAACAAATAGACGTCATTTTATAAAAAGTATCTCTGCACTTGGTATGATGGGTGTAACTTATCCTTTATTAAGTAACTGTACAAGTAAAAATGAAACAGCATATTTAAACGAAAAGATTACAAAAATCGAGTTGTTTCGGTATGATATTAACATCCCTCGTTATTTTTCTTGGGGTACTTGGCACAACCGCCAACATTTATTTATTAAAATATCTGCAGGAGATTTTTATGGCTGGACAGAGACACCTGCATCTAAAAATAATCCAGATTTTAAACCTACCGCTTGGGTTAAATATTTAAAACAGTTTAAGGGTTTAACATTAAGAGAAGCTCAAAAAATATTAGTATCAGAACAAGTTTTAGGCTCTAAAAGATCTCTAAAAATGTTAGAATCTTTAGATATGGGACTTTTAGATTTGTCTGGAAGACTTCAAAATAAACCTGCAGTAGATTTATTAGGTTTAACAGCAAAAAATTCTGTGCCTGGGTTATATTGCATACTAGATAAAGACGAAAAAAAAGTGAGAGAAGAGGCCGAAAAAAGTATCGAACAGAATCTAGGCCATCACTTGAAATTTAAAATGTATGGTGATGAGTTAGTAGATATGAAGTTGTTGAATACTATAAAAGGTGTTTTAGGTGATGAAGCTGTAATTATTTCTGATGTTAATAAAGGATATAAAAAATGGCAATCACTAGACGAATTAAAATCAATTTTAGTCCGTTTTAAAGATCATGGATTGAATGCTATTGAAGATCCGGCACATTTAAACACCAAGCAATGGATACAATTACAAGAAATGGTTGGCGCACTAACTTTAATACCAGACGCACCCTTGCGACCAGCTTGGAAAGGAATTAAAACATTACAAAAGGGCATGGGTGGTATTTATAATTTACATCCATCTACAATGGGTAGCTTAACACATACAACACAATTAGCAAATAAGGTAAAAGAAATGGGAGCTAAAGTGATGATAGGTGATGATAGTTTGGTAGGGCCAGCATGTTCTGCATGGCAGCAAATAGCAATAGGTTTAGGTGCAGCTTGGGTAGAAGCTATAGAGAAAAAAGAAGATTCTAAAAATTATTTAGAATGTTTGCAAAGTATTGCTACCAAAAAAGAAGCTAATGGCTATTATTCATCTAAACCAACCCCTGGTTTTGGTATAGAAATAGACATCAATCGTTTAAAAAAAGTAAGTGAATTATATATTGATGTTTAATAAAATATTTTATATAAGAAATAGTAATATTCGAATTGACTTCTTATTTTAACTAAAAATATTAAAAACAAGATACTACAGGATAATTTTATCGAAAACAAAAAATAACTTTACCATAGTATTTTATAAGGTATTATATGGATAACACAAACTGGGTATTACAATTATTAGGGCGTTTACATCCTTTATTGGTGCATTTTCCCATAGGGCTATTGGTGGTTGCTTTCGTGTTAGAGATTTTCACAATAACAGGAAAACATAAAGAGCTTAGAAAAGGTGTAAATTTGATGGTATACATTGGTGCGAGTTTTGCTGTTTTTTCTGCATTATTTGGTTGGTTTTTAAAAACCCAAGAAGAATATTCAGGAGATTTAGTAGATAACCATCAATATACAGGAATTGCAACAGCAGTTTTATCTTTGCTTACCGCGTTATTTTTAAAATCGGGTTTAAAAAAGTTACCTGTAAAGTTAAAGGCATATCGAATTTTATTCTTTGCAACTATAATTTTATTAACAATAGCAGGGCACTTAGGAGCAAATTTAACACATGGAGAAGATTATCTTTTAAGTGTTTTACCAGGAAATAAAGAGGTATATACTAAAAAAGAATCTGGTAATTTACTTACAGAATTAAAAGGAAAGTCGGAATTATCAGTTTTACAAAAAGATAAATTAAGCTTAGAAGTAAGAGGTCTTTTTGCGCACAAATGTTATCAATGTCACAGTGAAAATAAACAAAAAGGGCAGTTAGTTTTAGAGCATAAAGAAGGTGTTTTTAAAGGTGGTAAATCTGGTTTAGCAGTTGTGCCGGGTAAACCAGAAGAAAGTGAAATTTATAAAAGAATTATACTACCAGAAGGTGATAAAAAAGTAATGCCAACCAAAGGTAAATTACTAACTAAGGATGAAATAGCCCTCGTAAAACTTTGGATTAAAGATGGTGCTCATTGGTCTGATGATGAAGTAAAGGTGTTTCCAGAAGCAGCATTGGTATTGGTAAAACCAGAACTACCAACGGTAACTAACGAAAATCATCCTCTAGATAAAATAATAAGTTCTTATTTTGATAAAAATGATATTTCTTGGAAATCTTTAATTTCTGATAGAAAATTTATAAAAAGGGCATATTTAGATGTTGTAGGCTTATTGCCAGAACCTTCAGTTATAGATGCTTTTGTAAATGATGTCAATCCTCAAAAAAGAGAATTATTAATAGATGAGTTGTTAAATGATTCAGAAAATTACACACAGCATTGGTTAAGTTTTTGGAACGATTTATTAAGAAATGATTATAGTGGAACAGGTTTTATAACAAAAGGAAGGTTCCAAATTACAGGATGGTTGTACAATTCCTTAAAAAAGAATACTTCTTATGATCAGATGATTAGTCAGCTTATAAATCCAGACAAAAAATCGGAAGGGTTTATAAAAGGAATTCAATGGCGAGGAGTTGTAAATTCTAGCCAAAGTACAGAAATGCAAGCAGCTCAAAATATTGGACAATCTTTAATGGGGGTTAATGTAAAATGTGCTTCTTGCCATAATAGTTTTGTTAGTAATTTAACCTTAGATCAGGCATACAGTTTTGCTTCTATTTTTGCAGAAGAGCCTTTAGAATTAAATAGATGTGATAAACCCATAGGTAAGTTTGCAAAAGTAAATTTTTTATATCCAGAATTAGGGAGTGTAGAGGCAGAAACTCTTGAAGAACGTTTGCTAAAATTATCTGAAGTAATGATTAGTAAACAAAATGGACGTTTGTATAGAACTATTACAAATCGTTTTTGGGAGCGTTTAATTGGTAGAGGTATTGTAGAGCCTTTAGATGAAATGGACAATACACCTTGGAATGCAGAATTATTAGATTGGTTGGCAGCAGATTTTATAGATGCAGAGACCGATTTAAAGCATTTGATAAAGCGTATTATGACCTCTAAAGCCTATCAATTACCAATAGTAAACTACAAAACACAAGAAGATTTAAAGAAAAATTATGTTTTTAAAGGCCCCGTTTTAAGAAGGCTAAGTGCAGAGCAATTTTCGGATGCTATTAGTCAGGTTGTAGCACCAGTTTATGAGGCAGTTGCGTACAATCCTAACGAAGAAAAAATGCCTGCAAAAAGGATTTGGCATCATCAGAAAGACTTAACAAATACAGTATTGCCATTGCCTGGGAAGCGCTATTTTAGAAAGCAATTTAAATTGTCAAAAAAACAAATAAAGCAAGCTTCAGTTTTAATTTCTGTTGATGATTCTTACAAACTTTTTATAAATGGTAATAAAGTAGGAGAGGGAAATAATTGGACAGAAGTTGGTAATTTTGATGTAACAAGTCTACTGGTTAAGGGCGATAATATTATTGCTATAGAAGGTAATAATGAAGGTAAAATAGGAAATCCAGCAAGCATTTTATTTGCACTTAAAGTTACATTTAATGATAAAAAAGTGTTCAAATTATTTTCAGATACATCTTGGGTAAGTAATGATAAAACATCCAATTCTAATTGGGTTTCATTAGATTATGATGCTAGTAACTGGGAAAAAGTTCGCAATTATGGAGATCATAATTGGGGTAAATTATTAGATTTTACTTTCAGAAATCATAAAAAAACATTTGCAAGAGCTAGTTTGGTAAAACAGCATTCTTTTTTAAAATCTTTAGGAAGGCCAAATAGAGAAATTGTAGTTTCTAAAAGAGAAGAGCAAGCTTCATTATTGCAAGCTTTAGAGCTTACAAATGGTGTTTTTTTTAATGGTATTTTAGAAAAAGGAGCAGAAAAATGGCTAGATACATATGAGTACAATAGCGCTAAAATAGTAGATGCTTTGTATCAGAAATTATTAGGAAGACAACCTTCTTCTGATGAAAAAAAGATTGTAATAGCTTCCTTAGGAGAGCAACCAAGCATAGAACAAGTTCAAGATGTTTTTTGGTCGGTTTTAATATCTCCTGAATTTCAATTTATAAACTAATACGAACTCTAGGGGTATGAAGTATAAAAATAATAAAATAAGTTCGCGAAGAGAATTTATAAAAAAAATGACTGCAGCAAGTATTGCTGCTTCTGCAACAACAATTCCTATTGCAAGTCTTTTAAGTTCTTGCTCATCAGAAGTACAAAAAAAAGCAGCATCTGCAGATACTGTTATTTTACTTTGGATGGCAGGAGGAATGGCACACACAGAAACATTTGATCCTAAAAAATATGCTCCTTTCGAAAAAGGATTGGATACAAAAAAAGTATTAAGTACGTTTCCAAAGCATCCAACAGCTGTAGATGGGTTAGAGTTTTCAGAAGGGTTGCAGTCTATTGGTGATGTTATGGATAAAGGTGCGATTATAAGATCTTATAAAGCTGCAGATTTAGGGCATATTTTACACACAAGGCATCAATACCATTGGCACACTTGTTACGAGCCACCTCAATCTGTTCAGGCGCCACACATTGGTGCTTGGATTGCTAAAGAGTTAGGGCCAGCAAACCCAGTAATTCCTCCTTTCATTTCTATTGGGCAACGTTTTACAATGGGAGAGGCAGAAGAGTTAAAAGCATTTCATTCTGCAGGGTTTTTAGGAAATGAATATGGTCCATTTTTAATACCAGATCCTTCAGAAGGATTAGACAGTGTTCGTCCTCCAGAAGGAATGTCTTTAAAACGTTTTGAAGCCCGTTATAAATTATACAAAGAATTGTCTAATAAAAGCGAGGTTATGGAGCAGGCAAGCGATTATCAAAGAGAATCGTTAATGCGTTCTATGGAGCAGTCTTACAGACTTTTAAATTCTCCAGAAGCCAAAGTTTTTGATTTGTCACAAGAATCGAAAGAGGTTTATGATACTTATAACACTGGTCGTTTTGGATTGGGTTGTTTATTAGCCAAACGATTGGCGCAAGGTGGAGGAAGGTTTATAAGTGTTTCTACAGAATATGAACCCTTTTTAGGTTGGGATACACACGCAAATGGGCATACAAGAGCAAAACAAATGAAAGCTTTAATTGATAGGCCTGTAGCACAGTTGATTAAAGATTTAGACGAATCGGGTCATTTAGACAGAACTTTGGTTATTCTAGCTAGCGAATTTAGTAGAGATGCTATTATGGAAGGCAGACCAGGAGAAGAAGTTAAAGATCAAGCAAAAAATCAGCCAGATAAAATAAACAATATAAAGCATTATGGTATGCATCGTCATTTTACAGACGGAGGCTCTATTTTAATGTGGGGTGGAGGTATTAAAAAAGGATTGGTATACGGGAAAACTGCAGATGAAAGACCATGTGTTTCTATAGAAAAACCAGTAGTTATAGATCAAGTACATCAATCTGTTTACCATGCTTTAGGCATTGATTCTCAAACACATTATGAAGTAGAAAGTAGGCCTTTTTACACGACTCCAGATGGAAAAGGAAAACCTATTTTAGACCTTTTTGGTAGAGAAATGAAAGCATAAAAATTATCAGAAAATGAATCGCAAGCAATTTTTAGGAACTACAGTTAAAGCAGCAGCGGGTATACTAGCTGTACCTCACTTTCATATTTTAAAATCAAAACCAAAAATGTACGATACTATTATTGGTCATGGAGATTTTAAGTATAAAGTTCATAAATCTTGGGGAGATTTAGATCGTAAAATAACGCCTGTAAAAAACTGCCATGAAATGGTAATGGACTCTAAAGGGCGTCTAATAATGGTAGGAGATAATACCAGAAATAATATCTTAATTTACGATAAATCTGGTAAGCTTTTAGATTCTTGGGGTGTTCGGTACAAAGGTGGTCATGGGCTGTCTTTATGGAACGATGGTTCTGAAGATTTTATATTTATATGTGATTCTAAAGGGCAAAGTGTTATAAAAACAACAACCGATGGACGTGAGTTAATGATTCTAGAGCATCCATCAAAGTATGGGGCTTATGATAAAAAAGATGCCTATAAACCAACAGAAAGTGCTATTGCACCTAATGGAGATATTTATATTGCAGATGGCTATGGTTCTAATTATGTACTTCAATTTACGAAAGATGGCGACTTTATTAGAAAAATAGGAAGTGGAAGAGGGATTGGTCAAGATCAATTTCAAACAGCACATGGCGTTTGTATTGACTATAGAGGTAAAGGCAATCCAACGTTATTAATAACCTCTAGAGCTGCAAATTGTTTTAAACGTTTTACTTTAGATGGAAAATATATAGAGCAAATAGATTTGCCAGGTGCGTTTGTGTGTCGCCCAGTAATTCACAATGATAATTTATATTCAGGAGTCTGTTGGTCTTCAGAACACGATTATATGGAAGGTAATCAGAACACGCATCCAATACGTACAAATCCAAAATCTGGTTTTGTAACTATTTTAGATGAAAATGGTAAAGTAGTTTCTAATCCCGGAGGGACAAAACCAAAGTATAAAAAAGGAAAGTTGCAAAGAATGGTTCAAGAAGAACCAATTTTTAATCATTGCCATGATGTTTGTATAGATGCTGATGAAAATTTGTATGTATGCCAATGGAATGCTAATAAAACATACCCAATAAAATTAGAAAGAGTTTAAAATTTAGATACCATGAAAACCATAAAAAAATCACTTATTTTTTCTCTGCTATTTTTTGCAATTTTTTCTTGCAGTTCAAAAAAATCAGAAACTTCTACTAATTTATTGTTTCAAAAATTGACAATAAATTCAAAACAAAATCCAACCGCTATAGAGCATAAACAACCTATGTTTTCTTGGGTTGTTGCCGCAGAAGGATTTAATAAAACGCAGTCAGCCTATCACATTTTAGTGGCATCATCAGAAGAAAAATTAAACAATAATGATGCAGATATCTGGAACACCAAAAAAGTAAAAAGTAACAAATCATCTTTTGTAAAATACAATGGAGAGACTTTAGTAGCCATGCAAAAGTATTTTTGGAAGGTTAAAATTTGGGATGAAAACGCAGCTGTTTCAACTTGGTCTGATGTTCAAGAATTTCAAATGGGGCTAATGGATAAAAAAAACTGGGGAGCTTCTAAATGGATTACCTTACAAAAAGATACCAGAACATCTCCATATCAATTTAGAGATTATAAAACAGGTAGAATGCAAAATAAACCTGCAATAAAAGTAAGTGGTTTTGCGGCTAGTTATTTTAGGAACGAATTAGAGATTGATAAAAAAATAGAATCTGCACAAGCATATATCTGCGGATTAGGGTATTATGAGTTGTATTTAAATGGAGAAAAAGTGGGCGATCATGTGTTAGATCCTGCACCATCAAATTATGATAAACAAGCCTATTATGTAAATTATGATGTAACATCAGCATTAAAATCGGGTAAAAATGCATTTGGTATTATTTTAGGAAATGGTTTTTATGCCCAAGATATTTCTTGGAAAAGAGATCCAGAATCAGAAAAAGACATGGCATACGGACCACCAACTGTAAAATTTTTACTAAAATTAAAATACACAGATGGTTCTACTAAAGATTTTTATACCGATAAGAATTGGAAAGAATCTACTGGCCCAATTGTATTTAATAATATTTATGGAGGAGATACGTATGATGCACGTTATGAAATAGGAAAATGGAATACAGTTGGTTATGATGATGCTACTTGGGGAAATCCGATAGAGGTCTCTCCAAAATTGAGAAACATAAGTGCAAGTCAAATTCCACCAATTAAAAAATTAAAAGAATTAGTGCCACAAAAAGTATTTAAAGGCACACATGGCGAGTGGATTGTAGATTTTGGACAAAATATTGCTGGTTGGGTGCAATTAAATGTGAAAGAAAAAAAAGGGCAACTTATAGATGTAGTAACTACAGAGGCATTATTAACCAATGGAAAAGATATTTTTAAAGGCTCTACAGGTGGAGGAGCAAATGGAATGACGCAGGTGTATAAATATATATGTAAAGGAGAAGGTTTAGAGTCTTGGGAACCTAAATTTAGTTACCATGGTTTTCGATATGCAAAGATTACAGGAATCTCTAGAAAACCAGATGCAGAAATGATTAAAGCTATTCTGGTTGCCACAGATATTAAAGAGACTGGCAGTTTTACTTCTTCTGATGCTTTATTAAATAAAATGCATACAATCAGCAAATGGACAATAGTTGATAATATGCACGGAATACCAGAAGATTGCCCGCACAGAGAAAAATGTGGTTGGTTAGGAGACGCACACGCGTTCTGCGAATATGCATTGTACAATTATGATTTATATGATTTCTATAAAAAATATATGGAAGACATTAAAACTCAAATGAGACCTACAAAAGGGCATAATAATCCAGAAATTAATTTTCAAGTACCTACAATGATTGCTCCTGGAAAAAGAACATCTACCTATGCAAAAATAGATTGGGGTGTGGCAACAATGTATTTACCTTGGTACAATTATAAGTTTTATGGTGATGATGAAATTGTAAAAGAGTATTATGAACCAATGAAAGGTTTGACAGATTTTTATTTGAATTTTAAAGGAAAAAACGGAATTATGCAAGACGGAATGGGAGATTGGTGTCCGCCACTTTGGGATAGAAAGAAAAACCCAAGTGCTATGGAGTGTGATCCTATTATTTCTGCCAATGCCTATTTTTATGATGTGTTAGGTGTAATGGAAAAATTTGCAAAAATGAATGATGATGTTGCTTATGAAGCCAAAATGAAGCAAGAAAAAGAAGCATTATTAAAAGCCTTTAATAAAGAGTTTTTAGTTGCTATACCGAATACAAAACATAAATGGTATCAGAGTCAAACAGCTACAGTACAAGCTTTGCAATTTGGGCTGGTGCCAGAACCAGAAATTGAAACAGTTGTAAATGGTTTGGTACATAATATCGTTGCGGTAAAAGGTGGTCATCATTCTACAGGAATTCACGGAAACAGATATATTTATACGGTTTTAACAGAAAACGGACATGCAGATTTGGCTTATCAAATTTTAACCACCCCAAATTTTCCGAGCCAAACTTATGTTATGAATTCAGGTTTTACAACCTGGCCAGAGCGTCAGTTTATTTGGGAAGAAATGGAAGGGCCTACAAATTCATTAAATCATCCAATGCATAGTGGCTTTTCGGCTTATTTCTTTGAAACTTTAGGGGGAATAAAATCATCAATTGATGCTCCTGGGTTTAAAGAGTTTACTGTAAATCCAGAGTTTTCAGAGAAAATAACTTCAACATCAGTTATTGTGCCAACACCCTATGGGAGTATAAAAAATGAATGGAAAAGTGAAAAAGGAAATTTATCTATAGAACTTGAAGTGCCTTTTAATACCAATGCAAAATTAATTTTGAATGCAAAAGAATTGGAAACGTTACAGATAAATGGTTCTCCTTTTAATAGTAAAGTAGAGACTGTAGCTAAAGATAAAACAAACATAGTTTTAGGGTCTGGAAATTATAAAATTGAGTATAAAAAATTATAAAATACAGTCATTACAGCACAGGATACTTTACGATTATAGTTCGTGTATTTTTGACATTACTCATAAAATTAAAATAATGAAAAACAGCATTTTATATTTAGTATTTTTATTAACTTCATTGCAATTACTTGCACAAACAGCCACCTGCGATGGTTCTCTCCCTTTTGAAGAAAAAGAGGGTTTGTTAACGATAGAGATGGAGTCTGGTATTTTTCCTTCTGGATCTGATTGGAAAACTGGTAGCGAGCCTGATCCTAATTTAACAGGATCAACTATAAATTACATTTATTGGGATGGTGCACAGTCTTTTAGTGCTTTAACAGGAAGTCAAATAACTTACAATATAAAAATTAATAATCCTGGTACCTATAGATTTGCTTGGCGTGGACGTATTGGGGCAGGAGATTCTGGAGGAGAACATAATGATGCTTGGCTTAAAATAGTTGCAGATGATTTTTATGCAACAAATCAGAGTAGTGCAACTTCTTCAGGAGCATTAGAACCTAAACCTAATTGTACTAGTAACCCAGATAGAGATTGTCCGGCAGGTTCTACTACTGGTGGTTATTTTAAAGCTTTTATGAATAGGCATCCTGTAAACTTATCAGTAGAAGAACGTTGGGGTTTTGTAACAAACACTAATGATCATAATTCTTTTAGATTTATATGGGCAACTTTTAATACTGCAGGTAATTATTCTATAATGGTAGATGCTAGATCAAATTTCTTTTTTATGGATAAAATGGTATTACGCAGAACTGATGTTTCTGATGGTGCTGCTTTTAATTTGAATAATCCACAATCTTCTTGTTTTGATGCTTCATTATCTACTAATGATGTTCTTAAAAAAGAATTATCAATTTATCCAAATCCAACAGAAGGTAACCTTGAGATAATAAACTTCCCTACAAATTCAAGCTTAATTATCTATAATGTTTTTGGAGCTACAGTTAGAAAAATAGTAACAAAAAATTCAACAGAACTTATTGATATTAGTGATTTAAAAAGTGGAGTGTATTTTATTTCTAATACTGACAAAAAGAATCATTTTACAAAAAAAATAATTAAACTATAATTGATTAAAGTCTATAAAAAGTTTCTATTACTGTCTTTAATTTTGCTTTTTAATTGTAACAAAGAAGAGGTTGTAAAACATAAAAAACCAAACATCTTATTTATTCTTGTTGATGATTTAGGCTATCATGATTTAGGTGTAACAGGCAGTACATTTTACGAAACACCAAATATAGATCAGCTAGCAAATCAAAGTGCAAAATTTACACAAGGGTACGCTGCAAGTAGAGTTTGTAGCCCTTCTAGAGCCAGTATTATGACTGGTAAATTTACAGCAAGACATGGAATAACAGATTGGATTGGTGCAAAAGCAGGAGAAGATTGGAGAGCAAGAAACAGACATGATAAATTATTGCCAGCAAACTACATTCAAGCTTTATCAAAACAAGATGTAACTATTGCAGAAGCTTTTAAAAAAGCAGATTATAAAACTTTTTTTGCAGGTAAATGGCATCTTGGAGGCCAAGGTTCTTACCCAGAAAACCACGGCTTTGATATTAATAAAGGTGGTTTTCATAGAGGAGGTCCTGTAGGTGGTTTTTTTGCACCATTTAATAATCCTAAATTAAAAGATAACCAAAAAGGAGAAAATTTAACCATTCGTTTGGCGGAAGAAACTGCTAAATTTATCAAGCAAAATAAAGACACTACTTTTTTTGCTTTTTTATCTTTTTATGCAGTGCATGCGCCCATACAAACCACAGAAAGCAAATGGAATAAATACAGGGATAAAGCAGATAGTTTAGGAATTGCAAAGTCTGGCTATAAATTGGAACGTGTTTTACCTGTAAGGCAAGTGCAAGACAACCCTATTTATGGCGGATTAGTAACAACTATGGACGATGCTGTGGGTATTGTTTTAAAAGCTTTAAAAGAAAATAACTTAGATAAAAACACCATAGTAATTTTTACTTCTGATAATGGAGGTGTTGCCTCTGGAGATAATTATGCAACAAGTAATTTACCGTTAAGAGGTGGTAAAGGATACCAGTGGGAAGGAGGAATAAGAGTCCCTTTTTTTATAAAAGTACCTTGGTTAGAAAATATACGTGCAGAAAGAAATTTCCCTGTAATTCATAGTGATTTTTATCCAACGCTTTTAGATTTAGCAAATATTCCTTTACAACCAGAACAACATAAAGATGGTATTAGTTTAAAACCAATTTTAGAAGGAAGTAATTTAGATGTAGACAGACCATTGTATTGGCATTATCCTCATTATGGAAATCAAGGTGGAGAACCTTCGTCAATAATTCAGTTTGAAGGTTGGAAATTAATTCATTATTGGGAAGATAATAGAGAAGAACTTTTTAAACTTCCATCTACTGAAAAAGATGAATTGAATGTAATACACAAATACCCAATAATAGCTACTAAATTAAGTAGTCAATTGCTAAGTTGGTTAGCAGAAGTAAATGCAAAGTATCCAGAAAAAGATAAAGAATATGATAGTATTAAACAGCAAAAAGTTCTTTATATAAACAAAAATAATAAGTTAGAATCTTTAGAAAATAATAGGCTAAAAGTACTTTCAAAAGATTTTAAACCAAATGCAAATTGGTGGAAAAGCAAAGTAATTATTGATTAAAAAAACCATGAAAAAAATTATCTATTTAGCATTGTTTAGTTTCAGTATTTTTCAATGTCAAGACTCAAAAAAAGAAGATTTTAAATCTATTTTTAATGGTAAAAATTTAGAGGGTTGGAGTGGAGATGCAACTTATTGGTCTGTTGAAAATGGCGTTTTAGTGGGTGTTGTTACACCAGAAACTATTTTAAAGAAAAATACATTTGTTATTTATGAAAAAGAACAACCAAAAAATTTTGAGTTAAAACTTGAATATAAAATTTCTGACTCAGGTAATAGTGGTATAAACTATAGAAGTCAGGTTATAGAAAACAACCCATTTGCTTTAAGAGGTTATCAATGTGATATAGATGGTAAAAATAAATATACGGGTCAAAACTACGAAGAGAAAAAGCGAACCACACTTGCTTATATTGGAGAAAAAGTTGTGATTAATAATATGCCAGACACAATACCTAACAATAACATCAGAAAAAATGTAAAAAAGAATTGTTGGCAAACAAGAGAAGTTGTTGCTTCTTTAGGTGATAAAAAAGAACTTACTACTCACATTAAAGGAAATGATTGGAATAAAGTTCATTTAATCATCAAAGACAATCACTTGCAGCATTATATAAATGGTGTTTTATTGAGTGAAGTGATAGATTTAGATACTATAAATAGCACTAAAAAAGGTTTTATAGGAGTACAAGTACATGTTGGACCACCTATGAAAGTTGAGTATAAAAATATACGATTAAAGGTCTTAGAATAACTATTTCTTATCAGAGTTGTTTTTAGTATAATTAAATGACTGTTTTTATCAATCACTTTTTTATTTTTAAGATTGACCTTACTTGTAAATGATGTGTTGTCTTTTAAGGAGTAAGAGAATAATTGTTAAAACTGTATAAACTGAACTTCATAACAGTACAGGACTCCACTTCAATAAAATTCATTTATTTTTGAATAACACACAAATTTATTTAATTATATGAAACTAAGAAATACGTTTACTTATGTTACTTCATTTTTTTTATTAAGCTTTTTATTGGCATGTCAGTCTCAAAAAAAAGAGATAAGTAGTACAAAACCGATTAATATTCTTTGGTTAGTTACAGAAGATATGGGGCCATATATCCCTCCTTTTGGAGATACTACAGTAGCAACACCTAATTTAACAAGATTGGCAAAAGAGGGTGTAGTTTTTCCTAATTTATATTCTACATCTGGTGTTTGTGCACCAAGTAGAGCGGCTATAGCAACAGGAATGTATCCTTCTGGAATTGGTGCAAACCATATGCGTACAACTTCTTATACAGAAGTAACGGGTTTACCAAAGTATGGAGCTGTACCACCACCCGAAACAAAAATGATAAGTGAATTGCTTCGCTTACAAGGTTATTATTGTACCAATAATTATAAGGAAGATTATCAATTTAAGGCGCCCGTTACTGCATGGGATGAAAGTAGCCCTTATGCACATTGGAGAAATAGAGCAAAAGACCAACCTTTTTTTGCTGTAGTAAATTTTACAGAAACGCATGAGTCTGGTTTGTTTGAACCTTATGGCTTTAGAGAAATAGAAACCAGACATTATTATTCTGGTGAAAGCAATTACAATTGGAAAAATAAAGGAAAATCTCATGCAAAAAATAGAACATTAGAAGTAGAAACAACAATTCATATTTCTAAAAACACCAAATTTAAAGTGCCTCCTTACTTAGTTGATAGCGAAGTTACGCAAAGAGATTTGTGGAAAATGTATAACAATATTGCAGAAATGGACAAGCAGGTAGGTGCTGTTTTAAAGCAATTAGAAGAGGATGGTTTGTTAGAAAGTACCATTATTATGTTTTATGGCGATCATGGTGGGCCGTTGCCAAGAGAAAAAAGATTGATTTATGATTCTGGTTTAAACACGCCAATGATAGTGCGTTTTCCAGAAAAAAAGAATGCAGGAACAAAATTTAATCACTTAATTAGTTTTGTAGATTTTGCTCCAACTTTACTTTCATTAATTAACAAAAAACCGAAAGATTATATGCAAGGCAAAGCTTTTTTAGGAGCTTATCAGTCAAAAGAACCTCGTAAATATATACATGCAGCAGCAGACAGGTTTGATGGTTTTACAGATGCAATAAGAGCTGTTAGAGATACAGATTTTAAGTATATTAGAAATTATAAGCCAGAGCAAGGGTACTATTTGCCCGTAGATTACAGAGAGAAAATACCTGCTATGCAAGAATTATTAAAATTTAGAGCGGCCGGGAAGTTAAATGAAACACAAAAACAATGGTTTAGGGCAAACAAACCCAAAGAAGAATTGTTTAATTGTAAGCTAGATCCTTTTGAATTGAACAATCTTGCTGATAATCCAAAATACAAACACAAGCTAAAAGAGTTACGTTTAGAAATGGACAGTTGGTTGGCTAAAATTGATGACAATCCTAATTTAGCGGAAGCTGATTTGGTTAAAAAACTGTGGAATAATCAACCTACAAAGCCGATTACCGCAAAACCATTTGTAGCCTTAAAAAATGGTAAAATTATCATTACTTGTGCTACAGAAGGAGCTTCTATAGGGTATAAGACAAATTTAAAATCTAAAAGTTGGAAAGTATACTCAGCACCTTTCTCATTAGGTATTAATCAAACTTTGATTGTAAAATCTCATAGAATAGGATATGAATCAAGTGAAATTTTAGAAACTGATTTAAACAAATTAAAAGTCTATTAATTTATGGTACTTTTTATGTTTAAAAAGCTAATTATTTATTGTTTTTAGATTTTTTGTTTTTTTTACAAATTAGTTAGTTTGCAACTTTTTTGATTTCGTATTTTTTTTAACTTAAAATAGATATTATTTTTTAATATCTATTTTTTTTTGTGTAAAATGTATTTTTATGTTCTTTTTATTAACGTATTAATATTTTGTCTCAGATGCTTTCCTATCAGTAAATTATCGGTCTTTGTGAGCTTGTGTTGATTGGGGATTTCGTTTTTAAAAAAGGATAGAACAGGATAGTCAATATTATTTTAATAAATAAATTGTGAATATATTAATCAAATCAAACTAAATTTATGAATCTAAAAATGATACTTCAAGTACCTCCAAATTTAAGGAGGGTTTGTTTTTTAGCTATTCTAATCTTCTCTTCGATTACAATAGCAAATGCTCAAACAGTTAAAGGAACCGTTTCATCAGAGGGTGAGCCGCTACCAGGAGCCTCTGTTTCTATTAAAGGAAGCTCAAAAGGAACAAGTACAGATTTTGATGGTAATTACACCATTAATGTAAACTCTGGGGCTACTTTGGTTTTTTCTTATGTAGGTTTCTCTAGTAAAGAAGTTGTTGTTGGCAATCAGTTAACAATTAACCTTTCTTTAGACCCAGACAATCAGTTAGATGAAATTGTTGTAATTGGATATGGAACACAACGAAAGTCAGATCTGACAGGTTCAGTTTCAACAGTAAAAGCAGAAAGTATAACTCAAAACCCTGTTTCTAGAGTAGATCAGGCGTTACAGGGTAGAGCTTCTGGAGTTCAGGTAACACAAGTTAGTGGTGCTCCTGGAGCAGGAACTGTTATTAGGGTTCGTGGTGGTAATTCTATAACAGGTAGCAATGAGCCTTTGTGGGTTATTGATGGTATTGTAGTAGGTACAAGTTTTAACTTGAATAATATTAACAGTAATGATATTAAATCTATTGAAATTTTAAAAGATGCATCTTCTATTGCAATTTATGGTTCTAGAGGAGCCAATGGTGTAATACTAGTAACTACAAAAAGTGGTAAAAGTTCTGGTGCTGGAAAACCACAAATTAGTTTAAATTTATACAATAGTATACAGTTTTTACCTGAGTTACCAGATAGGTTAACACAAGTTGAGCAAATTGCATTTACAAATGAGAGTGCGGCATTTAGATCTGCAGCAATTCCGTTTCCTAATGATCCTTCTACATATCCAGATAATGATTGGGTAGATTTAGTTTTGGGTCCTGCACTAATTTATAATGCAGATATTTCTATTTCAGGATCAACAGATACTGTAAATTATTACAATTCTTTTAATTATTTTAATCAAGAAGGTATTGTAAAAAGTTCTGGTTTAGAAAAATATATTTTCAGGTCAAATTTAGATGTAAAATTAACAGATAAAGTAAGAGCAGGATTTAGAATAAACTATTCTAGATTAGAGCAAGATAATGCTTTAGCTAGTTATAGTCAAGCTGCTTTTGGAATTTTAAGAACGCAACCAGTTTACAATGACGATGGATCTTATAATGGATTTGACGATGTTGTTGGATCTCCATTTTCAAATCCAATTGCAAATAGAGAATTAAATACAAATGAAACATTTACAAATAATCTTCTAGCAACAGCTTTTTTAGAGTATAAGCCTGCAGAAAATTGGATTATTCGTTCAACATTTAGTCCAGAGTTTAACAATACAAAACAAAATATTTTTAGATCTAGCCAGGCACCAAATTTACTTTCAGTAGGAGATGTAGGGCAGGGTAGTGCTAGTGTAAGAACTGTAGCGAGTACTGGTTGGAATAATGAAAATACAATTCAGTATAGTAAAGATCTTAATGAAGACCATAGTTTTACTGCGCTTGCAGGAGCTTCTTTTCAAAAGGTTTCTACTGAAATTGCAGAAGCAGAAGCTTTTGGTATTACTAGTGATGCTACAGGGTTTAATAGTTTAGGAAACTCAGATCCAACAAGATCTGTAGTAACAAGTTCATTTTCTGGCTTTCAAATAGCTTCGTTTTTTGGAAGAATAAACTATACTTTTAAAGATAAGTATTTATTTACTTTAGTGGGTAGAACTGATGGTAGTTCTCGTTTTGCAGCTGGTAATAAGTACGAATTTTATCCTTCGGTAGCAGCAGCTTGGAAAATTTCTGAAGAGAAATTTATGGAAAATCAAGATGTTGTTAAAGATTTAAAATTAAGAGCTAGTTGGGGTAAATCTGGAAACCAGGCTATTGGGCCATATAGAACATTTGGTCTTTTAACAGAGGCAAATACTACACTTAACGGAGTAGAGGTTCCTGGTTTAACACTGGGAAGACCTTCAAACCCTAATTTAAAATGGGAAACAACAAATTCATTTGATGTTGCTTTAGAAGCTTCTTTATTTGGAGGTAGAATTTTTACTGAATTCAATTATTATTACAAGAAAACAGAAGATTTATTATTAGATGTTACCATACCTAGACAGACAGGGTTTACAAGTCAGCTTCAAAACGTAGGTTCTTTACAAAACCAAGGATGGGAACTTTTATTAAACACCAAAAATGTTAGTACAGATAATTTTAGTTGGAACTCTACAATAACGTTATCATCTAATAAAAATGAAATACTAGATCTTGGAGGAGTAGATTTTATAGATGTTGTTGTAGATCCACTTATAGGATCGGGTAACACACGTTTAATTGTAGGAGAGGCAGTGCCAGTGTTTACAGGAGTTAACTACCTGGGAACCTGGAAAAGTCAAGCAGAAATAGATGCTTCTGGAATGTCTTCTCAAGTAGTTGGTGGTTCAAGATTTGAAGATAGAAATGGAGATAAAATTATCTCTACAGAAGATAATGTAGTTTTAGGTAGCCCATTTCCAGATCTAATTTTTGGATTCGAAAATTCTTTTTCTTACAAAAACTGGGACTTATCATTTTATTTTCAGGGAACGGTAGGAAATGAAGTGTTTAACTTAAATATGCGTAATAATTATTTTAATAGAGGTGAAACTGTAAAATTTGGGGATTTACGTGATCGTTGGACAGTAGATAATCCAACTTCAGATATCCCAAGAGCAGGAGCTGATTCTGTTACAAATACACCACCCAATTCAGAGTATGTAGAAGATGGATCTCATTTACGTCTTAAAACATTAAGACTGGCTTATAATTATCCTATTAATGAAAACGGATTTTTAAAGGGTTTTAAAAATGCAACTATTTACATGTCTGGTGCTAACTTGTTCTTATTGTCTAAAACAAGATTAATAGATCCAGAGGCAAGTAACTTTGGTAGTAGTGGTCTAGGAAATATTGCTCAAGGTTACTTAAGTGCGCAATACCCTAACCCAAGAGTTGTAACATTTGGTTTAAATTTAAATTTTTAGAAAAAAAGATATGAAAACAAATAAAATATTTTTATATATCTTCTTGGTTTTTACAAGTATTAGTTGTGAAAGTTTTTTAGAGGAAGATCCAAAATCATTAATATCTCCAGATACTTTTTTTGCTTCAGAAAATGATGCGAGACAAGCTGTGCAAGGAATTTATGCAATTTTAAAAAATAATTCTTTATATGGGCAAGGAGGTTTAGATTGGTTTTATGACAACGGAGCAGATATTATAGAACCTAATAGATCTGCAAATTTTTTAGAAACAATGGGAAATTACTCTTTAAATGAGGCATTAGCCGATGTGTCTGTTCAAAAGATGAGTGTTTCTGATACTTGGAAAGATTTGTATAGAACCATTTTAAATGCAAATGTAATTATAGAGAGAGTAACAGGAAATGAAAAGATAGGAACACAAGCAATTAGAACAGATATTATTGCAGATGCAAGGTTTATTAGAGGATTGTCTTATTGGCATATTACAAATCTTTGGGGTGATGCTCCATATTACACAGAAGTACTAACTTTAGAAGAAATTAGTGCACTAGGTAGAACAGATGAGGCAACAATAATTACCGGAGTCCTAGAAGATTTAAAGTTTGCACAAGATAACTTACAAGATTCTTATGCAGGTGATCAAAGTGGTAGAGCTTCAAAATGGGCTGCTGCAGTTGTAATGGCTAAAATTTATATGAAGCAAAAAGAATGGGATTTGGGTCTAGATAAATGTTTAGAAATTATCAATCAATCTTCTCATAGTTTATTGCCTACATATAACGAGGTATTCGATCAATTTAATGAATACAATGCAGAAATTATATGGTCTTTAGATTTTGCAAGAGATATTAATAGTCAATTTGACCCTGCATTTCCTGGAGCTGCGTTTGCCGGAAATAATAACTGGAGACCAAGTATGTTTAATCCTCGTTTAAGAGATGAACCCTTAAATACTTCTGAGAGAGATGCTTTAAGTGCTGCTTTAACCGCGCGAGGTGAGGCTTTTAATGGAACGGGTTTACAAGTAGCTTCTAAAGATTTTGCAGAAAAATTTCCAACAAATGATAAGAGAAGAGAATTAAATATTGTAGACAACTACTTAGGTTTTGATTTAGTGTTTCCATACATGGCAAAATTCTGGAACTTAGAATTAGATCGTTCGCCACGTTTCAATCATTCAGATAATAGAATGGTATTTCGTTTAGCAGATGTTCACTTAATGGCAGCTGAGTGTGAAAATGAAAGACCTGGCGGAAATCCTAATGATGCTTTTGAGTATATTAGAAAAGTTAGAGAGCGTGCATTTGCAACAGTTGCAGAAGCAGAAGCAATTCGCGGTTTAAGTCAACAAGGTTTTAGAGAGGCAATTTACGATGAGCGTAAGTGGGAATTAGCTGGTGAAGCTCACAGAAGGTATGATTTAATTCGATGGGGAATTTTATTAGATGTTGTTCAGAATTTAGAATATCGTTTCTGGACTCCTAACACAAATATTAGACCGTATCATACTAAATTACCTATTCCTTTACAAGAATTAGAATTAAATCCGGCATTATTGGAGTCAGATCCAACAAATAATGGATACCGTTAAATCTTTGTTTTGAATTGATTTATTTGAATTTGAAAGCCGAAAGAAATTATTTTCTTTCGGCTTTTTTAGTATAGAATAATTTTTAATAAGATTATATAATCAGTATTGCACAGGACACATAATTAAAAATTTACAAGTAATTTTATTTCAAATTAATAATATGAATTTTTCAAAAAAAATATTAATAGCGCTTTTTATTGTTACAACCATCAATACTTTTTCTCAAATAAAACATGGGCTAAGAGATAAACAAGGCAAACATATTATACCTAGAGGTTTTGTAATAAACACCAATGACCATGCAGGAGAAGTGTTTTTTAATAGTGATGATTATGCAAGACAAGTTAGAATGGGAGCTAACCATCAAGTAATTCGTTTAGAGTTAGGTAAGTTAAGCGAGTTTCCTGGAGGAAAATTAGAACCAGCATATCTTGCTAAATTAGATACATTAGTTGCTTTGGGAAAAAACCACGGCATTAAAACTGTTTTTAAAATGACAGTTTATGGGGTTGATAAATTTATATGGCAAGAATTTTGGGAAAACAAAAACGATTTCCAGTACAAAACTTACATTGATGCTTGGAAGGTAATTTGGAATAGATATGTAAATGAATCTTATGTAATAGGGTATGATATTGTTAATGAGCCTAGAAAGTTGCAAATGAAAATTTCTTACACAGATTTAACAAACAACTATTTAATTCCTTTGTACCAAAGAATTATTGATGAAAGTCAGAAAATTAATGCAGATAAGTTGATTTTAGTTCAATCTATCTTTATGAACAAAGGAGAGAAAATTGACAATAATCAATATGCAGAAATTTCAGCACCAATCAATCGAAAAAATATAGTTTTTGCACCTCATATTTACCAAAGTAATGTCGATTTTATCAAAAAAAACATGGATCGTTTTGATAGAGAATCAGAGATGTTAAAAGCACCAATTTTAATTGGCGAGTGGGGTTTTCCTACTTTCGCGAAGACAGATACTACTTTGGTCGGTAATTTGGGACAATTAAAATACAGAGAAATGTACATTAGAACTGCAGAGGTTTTTGATAAAATGGGAGTGGGCTCTATAAAAGCTTGGTTTTTAGGGAACAGAACAATGCAGAATTTTTTAGCCGGAGGTCCATCAACCTGGTCTATATTTAGCGATAAAACAGATGCAGGAACGGTAGAGCGTAAATATATTACAGACATCATTTCTAGACCCTTTCCTCAAGAAATTGCCGGAGATATTCAATCATTTCTATTTAATTTCCCAAAAAGAGAGTTAACACTAAACATTATTTCAGACAACAGTAAGGGTGCTTCTAAAATATTTATTGGAGCAAACAGGCATTATCCAGATGGTTTTTCAATCATCATCAATAACGATTTTGTGATGTATTATAATCCTCTAAAAAATGTTGGGTTAGAGGTTTATAAAACCACTAAGGATTCTAATCCTTCAGATTTTATTTGGGATGCTAATGCTCAAAAATTAATTATTTTAAAATGGGGTAAAGACAAAACAGATTATACTATAAAAATAGTTCCAGGAATTCGAAATTTTTAAATAAAAGTCGATTTTAACTATTTAATTTAGAGTTTTATTCTTCAGAGAGCGAAATAATTTTTTCCCAAATACCTTGGTTAACCTTAATACCTTCTTTTAAATTTTTTATGCGGGTTTTAGAGCTTCTTTCTCCTGGATAATAAATTTTATCTTCTGCATATATTGGCGTTGCATTATGGGTAAAATCAATAATTTCATCAATTAGCCTTTCTTGTAATCCTTTATCACCAAAAACGGTTGGATAAATACAAATAAAAACTTGCGAAATTGCTGTTTCAATTTCTTTTGAATTTATTTTGGCTGTAGAGTTTCCGGCAGACAATAGAGTTGCTAGCATATCTAGAACTATAGAAAGTGCAGAGCCTTTCCAATAACCAATTGGTAACCCTCTTTCTTTTGTTAATATTTTATTAGGATCATTTGAAAGTTCATCATTGTCATCCCAACCGCCAGGATAAGGTAATTTTTCTCCTTTTAATTTATAATCGTTAATCTTACCGAATGAAAATTGTGAAATAGCCATATCCAATACAACATCTCCTTTTTTTCTAGGTATAGATACAACAAAAGGGTTGTTCCCTATTCTGCTATCTTTTGCGCCCCAAGGAGGCATATTTGGTTTCGTATTTGTAAAAAGTATCGATATACAATCTGCATTGGCAGCTTGTTTTCCATACGTTCCGCCTCTCATCCAGTGGTTCGTATTACGTAATGCAACCATTCCCATGCCGTGTTGTTTTGCTAATTCTATAGCTCTGTTAGTACACTTTGTTGCATTTATAATTCCAGGGCCAAGTTTACCATCCCATCTCTCTATATTGCCAAAAGAACTTACTTTTTCAGCTTCAGCATCTACTTTAATGATTCCTTTTTTTATGTATTCGATAAATAAAGGAACTCTATTAATGCCATGAGAACTTACACCACTTAAAGTACTTTCTGTAAATGTATTGGCAAGTAATTTGGCATTGTCCTTGCTAAATTTATATTTTATAAAAAGCTTATAAAGAAGCTTTTGCATATTTTCTGGTAAAATTTGCATAAATATCTATTTCTGATTCTAATTAGTGACAAGGTTTTGTTTGTTGTAGTTAGAGTTATTTAGGGTTTATAATTGTCTTTTAAATTTTCTAGGTAATTTTTTAATGGATTTTATCTGAATATTTTTATAAAAAACTTCAGCAGCTTCAGATTGAATTTGAATACGACCTTTTGTTAGAGGCATAATTTTACCGTTAGCATTTTTATATTTAGAATTGTACAAAGCCATTACAACTTTACCATTTACAATATGCATACTTGTTCCTTCAAAACAAATTAGTTCTAGGGTATTCCATTCTCCATGTGGTTTTTCATTATCAAAACCTTTATTTGCATGATTTGGTATTTTTTTATCTGCACTTGAAAAAGGATGTAGCATTCCATTTTTTACATAACTAAATTCTTTTTCTCCTGTTCTTTTTTCTGAAGGAATCTCTATTAATGTTCCGCCTAAACCATAATAGTCACCAAGATCTCCTTCTTGAATCTGAAATTCTTGAGAAGACATCCAAACATTCCAAAAAGTTCTGTAAGGCCCAAAAGAATGATATAAAAGACCACTATCTCTTTCTCTTAAAAGTCTAGGTTCCCAAACTTCTTCTCCCCATTTAAATTGTAACTTTAAATGATAGTTTTCATATTCTTGTTTGCTAATTAATGCTCCATAAATTTCTCCAGAGATATGCAGTATATTTTCATTATTTTCTGATGTAAAATTAAATACATTTTTAGGGTCATTATTTAAACCTAAAGGAATTCCTTTTTTACCATCACTTTCAGAATTTATATTTTCTAAATTTTTAATAGTTTTATGAGGTACTCCTATAAATACATCCCAATTTTTGGTGTAATCTCCTTCAAAAAGGTGTGTCCATTTATTTGCAGATAGTTTTTTTATTTGTTTCAAGTTTGTAGCCCATAGAATTCCACCTTTTATCATTTTTTTAAAACGAATATCTTCATAAGATTCATTGGTATGACCTAAACCTGTATAAAAAATTCTGCCTCCATCATAATGATGAAACCAAGTAATAGGATGCTCTTTAGTATTCATCTTTTTGCCTTTGTAAGAAGTTTCATCAACGGAAACTAAAACATTTACATGTTTCGCTACAGGTTTTTGAAAATTATACCATTCGTCTTTAAAAACTTCTTCTTTTTGTAGATGACTTACAGCAGGATGGTTCGTTTCTTTATTGATAATAACTTTTGCAGGTTGTACTTTTGGATGATTTTTAAAGGTAGCGCCCACCATATTTGTAAACCAAGGCCATTGTTCTTCGGTGTTTGAGGCAGCATGAATTCCTACAAAACCGTTTCCGTTTGCAATGTATTTTTGAAATGCTTTCTTTTGATTTTCATCAAATAAATTTCCTGTGGTGTTTAAAAAGACAACTACATTGTAGTTTGATAAATTATCTATAGAAAAATCATTTGCATCCTCAGAAAAATCTATGATCCAATTCGTTTCTTTTTTTAAATTCACAAAGTAATTAATACCTGCCGGAATGGATTTATGTCTAAAACCTGTTGTTTTGCTAAATACTAATACTTTAGGCTCGTTTTGTTGTGAAAATCCCGATAAAAAAAAGAATGCACATAAAATTACGAATAGTTGTTTTTTAATTTTTTTTAAAAATATTTTCATAGAAATTAATTTTATATCATTAATAATGTCTTGATGTTTTCTTACGTTTTTAAAAATAAATCTAATAGCTTATGTAAAAAAAATATACGTTATAACTTTTAGTGATATTTTAAGATTTTAGATATATCAATAGAGAAATACAAAACACTAATAATACAAAAAGAGATTAGAATATATTTTAATCTCTTTTTGTTTGGTTTAAGATTTATTGATGTTTTAATAGGTAAAATATTCTTAACTAAAAATAAGATATGTAGCTATTACAATGGCGCAAATTACCACTCCAAAAGTTTTAACATGTTTCCATGGTGTAACATCTACTTGATTTGTGTACTCTTGCACGTAATCTGTTTCTCTTGGTTTTATTTTTCCAATTACTAACATTAAGATAATTGTTAAAACAAATGCTGCAAATTGAAAATGTAAAAAATGAGGTAAATCCATTTCTAAACCTTTTGATAAAACGATATACGTTACATAAAAAGTAAATGCGAATATAATTCCAGCTTTTGCTGCAATAGCTGGAACTCTTTTTGTTAATACACCTACTACAATAACTGTTAAAATTGGTACACTATACGCTCCGTTTACGGTTTGTAAATATCCAAAAAGGCCGTCTGATGCATAGTATAAAAAGGGCGCTACAAACATAGAAAAGATGGCTAAAAAGATTCCAAAACGTTTACCTACAGTAACTACTTTTTTATCTTCTGCATCTTTATTGATATATTGTTTGTATATATCAACACCAAAAAGTGTTACACAACTGTTTAGGGCAGAGTTAAATGAGCTTAAAATAGCGCCAAACATAACCGCGGCAAAAAAGCCAACTAAATAGGTAGGCAACACCTCTGCCACTAATCTTGGGTAGGCAACATCATTGTTTGTTAAAACTTCTCCTCCCCATTTATGATAGGCAATTATTCCAGGAAGTACCACTATAATAGGACCTAAAATTTTTATAACAGCAGCTAATGTTAATCCTTTTTGTCCTTCTGCTAAATTTTTTGCACCCAAAGCACGTTGAATAATTTGTTGGTTTGTTCCCCAGTAAAATAGTTGTACCAGCATCATTCCTGTAAAAATAGTTGCGAAAGGAATTGAAGATTCTGCACCTCCAATTGCATCTAATTTTTCTGGATATTCACTTGTTAATTTTGAAATACCCCCAAAGAAACTTCCATCATCACTAATAGACATCAAACCAAAAACAGGAATTAATAAACCACCAATTAACAAGCCAATTGCATTTATAGTATCTGATACAGCTACAGCTTTTAAGCCACCAAAAATGGCGTAAATAGAGCCTATAACGCCAATGCTTATTACACAAATCCAAATAGATTGCCACTCTGTAACGCCTAATAGCTCTGGCAGATTAAACATGCCGCTTATTCCAAGAGAACCAGAATACAAAACGATAGGCAACAGAACTATTGCATATCCTGATAAAAATAAACCAGAAGTCATTGCTTTTGTAGTGGTATCAAAACGTCTTTCTAAATAGGTCGGAATCGTAGAAATACCTCCTTTTAAATATCTTGGTAATAAATAAATAGCGGTAATTACCATAGCAATTGCGGCTAAAGTTTCCCAAGCCATTACTAAAATACCATCTGCATAGGCGCTTCCGTTTAGTCCTACAATTTGCTCTGTAGATAAATTTGTTAGTAATAAAGAACCTGCAATAACGGTAGCTGTTAGGCTTCTTCCTCCTAAAAAGTATCCATCTGAAGTATTTTCGTTTGTGCCTTTGGTTGCCAAATAAGCAATGATTGCCACTAGTAAAGTAAAACCTATAAATGAAATGATTCCTAACATATTTTGATTGATTTTTAAAAGATTAATAAAAAAACCTCATAGTTTTTAAAAGCTATGAGGTTCGAAATATACTAAAATATACTAAATATATTGGTTAATTATATTTTCAAATAATTCTTGTTTGCCACTTTGCAAACTTAATTCACCATTTTCTTGTGCAATTTTATATAAGTCAGATAATTCTAATTTTCCTGTTTCAAAGTCTTTCCCTTTTCCGCTGTCAAAAGAGCTGTATCTTTTTTCTCTTAAAGAATTGTAAGATGAAGAAGTAATAATTTTATCTGCAGTAATTAATGCCCTTGCAAAAGTATCTGCACCACCAATGTGTGCTAAAAATACATCTTCCATATCTGTAGAGTTTCTTCTAATTTTTGCATCAAAATTAACACCACCACCTTGCAAACCTCCAGCTTCTAAGAAAACCAACATTGCTTCTGTGGTTTCTTGAATGTTGTTTGGAAATTGATCTGTATCCCAGCCGTTTTGGTAATCTCCTCTATTGGCATCTATACTTCCTAACATTCCTGCTTTGGCTGCAACGGCTAATTCGTGTTGCATGGTATGTTGTGCCAAAGTAGCGTGGTTTACTTCAATATTCATTTTAAAATCTTTGTCTAATCCATACTCTTTTAAGAATCCGATTGCAGTTGCAGAATCAAAATCATATTGATGCTTCATAGGCTCCATTGGTTTTGGTTCTATAAAAAAAGTTCCTTTAAAGCCTTGTGCTCTTGCGTAGTCTCTTGCCATGGTTAAAAACTGTCCCATATGGTCTAATTCACGACCCATATCTGTGTTTAGTAAAGACATGTATCCTTCTCTACCTCCCCAAAAAACATAATTTTCTCCACCTAATTTAATAGTAGCATCTAGTGCTAATTTTACTTGGCCACCAGCTCTTGCAACTACATTAAAATCAGGATTTGTAGAAGCACCATTCATGTAACGTGGATTTGAAAAACAGTTTGCTGTTCCCCATAATAGTTTTACACCACTTTCTGCTTGTTTTCCTTTAATGTAATCTGTAATGGTATGCAGTCTTGCTTCTGATTCTGCAAAAGTTGCTCCTTCTTGAATTAAATCGTAATCGTGAAAACAGAAATAATCAAATCCCATTTTATTGATAAATTCGAAAGCAGCATCTGCTTTGTCTTTTGCAGCCTGAATAGGATCTGATGCTTGGTCCCAGGCAAAATTTTGTGTTCCTGGTCCAAAAGGATCACCTCCTTGTCCGCAGAAAGTATGCCAATAAGCAATTGCAAATTTAAAATGCTCACGCATTGTTTTTCCTGCTACTACTTGTTCTGGATTGTAGTATTTAAAAGCCATAGGATTGTCTGACTCTTTACCTTCAAATTTAATTTTTTCGATTCCTTTAAAATATTCTTTATTTGCCATTTTTTTTAGATTGTTTAATTGTTTGTTCGTGTATTTATTTAATTGTTCTGTGTTGCGTTAGGGATTGAACGTTCTGTTTGAGCTCTCACGCTTTTGGGCGTGAAGCGAGTAGAGAAAGCCCGACCTTTTTAGGGAACGCCCAAATTCTAGTTATTTAAAACGAGTTCTAATTCTTTTTTCCAATTTTTATAAGCCTCCATATATGGTTTTTGGTCTTTAAATGGTGTAAATGTCATTACATGATCATTTTCCATAATGTTTTTGCCAAAAGACTCAAAATCTCCTGTATGTAAATTTGCTGCTCTTGCTGCTCCAATAGCACCTGTGGTGTTGTAAATTTCTATTTCTTGTTGAATTAATGTAGCAACTGTGTTTGCAAAAATTTCTGATCGAAATAAATTGTCATTTCCTGCTCTAATAACAGCCGGGTTTATACCATCTGATTTTAGAATTTCAATTCCGTAATAAAAAGAAAAAGCAATTCCTTCTAAAGCTGCTCTACACAAATGCCCTTTGTGATGGTTGTTTAGGTTCATGTTAACAATTCTGGTGCCAATTTCTTGGTTGTCTAGCATGCGTTCTGCGCCGTTTCCAAAAGGGATCAAACAAACACCATCAGACCCAATTGTAATCTCAGACGCTAAAGTATTCATTTCTTCGTAAGATGAAACAGCTAAGTTATTTAAAAGCCATCTGTATTGGATGCCTGCGCCATTAATACATAATAATTTACCAATTCTTGCAGCGGCTCCTTTTGTATAATTTACATGAGCAAAATTATTTACTCTTGCACTTTCTTTGGCAGATAAACTATCGGTAACGGCATATACAACCCCAGAAGTGCCACCTGTTGCTGCAACTTCTCCTGGATTAAAGACGTTTAATGAAAGGGCATTGTTTGGTTGATCTCCTGCTCGGTAAAAAATAGGGGTTCCTACGGCTAAACCACTTTCTGCAGCACCTTTTTCATCTACTTTAGATTGCATGCTAAAGGTATCTACAATATCTGGCACTAGAGCCGAATGAATGCCATAATATTCTAGCAAAAAATTAGCCACTGTATCCTTTTTAAAGTCCCAGAAAATTCCTTCAGAAAGTCCTGATATTGTTGTGTTTATTGTATTAGAAAATTGGTAGGCAATAAAATCTCCAGGCAACATAAATTTATGAATCTGCTTGTAAATTTCAGGTTCATTTTCTTGTACCCATTTTAATTTAGATGCTGTAAAATTAGCTGGAGAGTTTAACAATTGTGCAGCACATTGTTCTACCCCAATATCTGCAAAAGCTTTGTTGCCAGTTTCTACAGCTCTACTATCGCACCAAATAATACTTTTACGAAGTGGATTTCCTTTTGTGTCAACTAAAACTAAACCGTGCATTTGATAAGAAATGCCAATTCCTTTTATCTGCTCTTTGTGAACATTGTATTTTTTTTGAAGACTTTTTATAGCATTGCAAATATGCAACCACCAATCTAAAGGTTCTTGTTCTGCCCAGCCATTCTTTTGGGCAAACATGCTCATTTCTTCTTCTGGTTCTTGAACTACGCCAATGCTTTTGCCAGATTTTATTTCTACTAATGCTGCTTTAATTGAAGAGCTTCCTATATCTAATCCTAAATAATAATTCATTATAAAGATTCTCTTAAAATTAACTTTGTAGGTACATAATATTGCATTTTATTGTCTTGAAGTACAAATTCTGCAGCTTTTTTACCTAACTCTTCAAAGTCAGTAGAAACTACAGAAATTCCTTTATATATAAATTTTTTCATAGGAGTTTCATTGTAAGATAGAAAACCTACGTCTATTCCTGGTTCAAGGTTTTTAGCTTTACATTGTTCTAAAAAAAAGCCCAACATTCTGTCACTTAAGCTTATATAAGCAATATCTTTTTTTATAATTAAAGAATTTGGATTTTTGATTATTTTGTATTTAAATTCGAATTGAATACAGAATTTTTTTAAATATGTTAAGGTTTCTTTAGGGTGATAAGTGAAATCTGGATACAAAAACACAATCTCTTTAAATTTTCTTAGTGAGTTTAATGCTATTTTTAAAGTTTTAAAAAAGGCTTTTCCAAAATCTTGAAAAACATAATTATTATTGTTGTTAGAATGAATATTCCAATCTAAAAGCAATAACTTATCATTATCTAGATCAGAAATTAAAGAAGACATTTCTTTGTGATTAAATGGCATTACAATGTATTTATAATATTCACCCTTACTATTTTCTAATATTACTTTTAAATTATCGATATCATAGTGATGAAAATACATATCAGTAGTAATATTGTCTGGTAATTCTTTAACAAAAGCGTGATATACAACTTCTTTATAGGCTTTAAAAGTATCTAGAACTAATAAAACTTTTTTAATATTGCTAGCAACATAATAACCTCTTGTAGGAACAGAATCTATAGTGCCATTTTCTTTTAAGATTTTATAAGCTCTAAAAACAGTATCTCTTGAGAGTTTAGTGTGTTTAGACATTTCACTTACAGAAAGCAATGCATCTCCCTTTTTTAATAAATTTTCTGTAATTGCATTATTTATCGCATTAACTAATTGTATATATTTTGGAATTTTATTCTTTTGATTTACATTAAATACAAATAATTCGTTTTTCATTCTGCTTTGTGTTAAGTTAACAAATATAAAAACAAGTTTTTATCTATCTATACTGTTCCATCCTGAAATTATTAGACTTGTTTTTTTTAAATTTTTAAGCATTTTTTTATTGATTTTGTCAAAGTGTTTTTTACAAAAAAAACTCTCCAATTTCAGATTGATTTTAAATTACTCCATTTTCATCATTACTACCCTTTATGTTTGCAGATCTTTTTAAATTTACATTTTTTGAAGAAAATAGATATAAGATGTCGTTTTTTTAAATCAATTAGTTTCTTGTTCTTCCTTTTTTTTTGTCGGAATTATATTTAAAATTATTGTTGTCCGATAAAAGAACCAATCCCGAAATTTCGAGAAAAACTCTGTGCTAACTAATTGACAAATAGTAGTAATTAAACTTAAAATAGTCTTTATTTCTCTTTAAAATTTGTTTTTAAAAAAGCAAGGTATCATTTTTAAAAAAATCTTAAAAAACCATATTTTAATAGAATTTAAGAACCTAAAATGGCTTTAATCGGACATTGATGATTTAAAATACTATCTAAGTTTAAATCTTGTATCAATCATATTTGTGAATTTAAGGTTGTTGCTTTTTTAATTTTAGGAGGAGAGTAAAACACAAATCTATTTTCTTTAATAAAATGTTTTGATTTAAATGTTAGTTCTAAAAGTTTAGTTTTTCTCTTATAAAATTTTTTTACTTAAAAAAAACATTATAGTGCAGGATAGTATTTACCGTTTTTTACTCTAATATTATTTTTTAAAATATATATTTAAAATGAAAGTTGTTGTAACCCTAATTTTAGTGAGTTTTGTATGTCTTTTATCAGCTCAAAATATACGTCATATAGAAACTATAAATGAAGATTGGAGTTTTTTTAAAGGCGAAATTGAAAATCCTTTTTCGAATGAAAAAACCACAATTTGGGAGTCAGTAACATTGCCTCACTCTTGGAATACGCTAGATATTTTAGATGATGAAGATGGGTATTATAGAGGTGATGGATGGTATAAGAAAACAATGGATATTCCTAAAGTTTTTGAAAATCAGCAAGTTTTTATAGTATTTGAAGCCGCCAATCAAGTTACATCAGTATTTGTAAATGGAGAACCTGTAGGCGAAGATCATATTGGTGGTTATACAACGTTTGCAAGAGATGTTACTGTTTTTTTAAAAGAAGGTAAAAATGAAATATCAGTTAAAGTAAACAATGCACACCATGATGAAATTATACCACAGTCTGCAGATTTTTCTTTTTACGGAGGTATTTATAGAGATATTCATCTGGTAATTACCAAACCAATTCATTTTGAAGTGGCTAATCTAGGAACAAATGCTGTATTTATTACTACACCAGAAGTTTCTAGATTAGCCGCAAAAGTAGCGGTAAGAGCGAAATTGGTTCGCCCTAAAAAAGGAACTTATTATGTAAAGCAATCCTTGTTTGATGATAAGCGTAACTTGGTGAAAACGGTGCAATCAAAATCTAAATATGGTAAAGAAGTAGTCAGTTCTTTTACTGTTGAAAATCCGTATTTATGGTCGCCAGAAAACCCATATTTATATACTTTAATTACAGAAATTGTAGATGCTAAAGATAAAGTGTATGATAGAGTAGAGAATCCTGTAGGGTTCAGGTGGTTTCATTTTGATGCAAATAAAGGTTTTTTTATCAATGGAAAACAAACCAAATTAATTGGCACCAATAGACATCAGGATTTTTATAAAAAAGCAAATGCAGTTTCTGATGAAGTTCATAGAAACGACATGAAACTGCTAAAAGAAATGGGTATTAACTTTTTAAGAATTGCCCATTACCCTCAAGACCCTACAATTTTAGAAATGTGCAATAAAATGGGAATTATTGCTACCGTAGAAATTCCTTTTGTAGACAAAGCTGCTGCCAATGAAAAAGGGAAACAGAATACTGTAAATATGCTAAAAGAAGCCATTCGTTTTAACTACAATCATCCTGCAATTGTAGCGTGGAATTTAGGAAACGAAACTACTATGAAAGCACCAAGTGATTTAGGGGAAGCCTACACAAAACATTTTATAGAAACGCACAAAATTTTAGCAGAAACCATTAAAAAAGAAGATAAAACTAGATATTCATACACAGTTTTTTTTAGAGAACCTGCGTATCAAGATAAATTAGGAATTCGATTTACAGAAATTGTTGGTTACAACAAATATTACGGATGGTACAAAGAAGAGTTAAAGGATATTGATAAAAATTTAAGAGATTTAGTAAAACGTACCTTAGCTTTAGATCCAGACAAGCCTTTTATTTTAAGCGAGTATGGTGGCGGCGCAGATCCAAGGTTAAGAACTTACAATCCAACCCGGTTTGATTTTAGTGTAGAATATCAGTTTTTGTTACACAAAGCCTATATGAAAGCTATTTTAGAAATTCCAGAAATTGTAGGTGCAAATGTTTGGAATTATGCAGATTTCCAAGTAGAACATCGTAAAGATGCTGTGCCTCATATTAATAACAAAGGGTTAGTTTCTGTAGATAGAAAAAAGAAAGATGCCTATTATTTATACCAGGCTTTACTAAGTACAACCCCATTTGTAGCGATTGCTTCTAAAGGTTGGTTAAAAAGAGCGGGTATTGCAGATATTGAAGGCGGAAGTATTGCAACACAACCTATTACAATTGTTGGGAATGGAGAAGAGGTTGAATTGTTGATAAACGGAACTTCATTGGGTAAAAAAACATTCGATTTTTCTACAGCTGTATTTAATGTTCCTTTGCAACAGGGGTGAAATTTAATTGAAGTAGTATCTAACAAAGAGAGTAAAACAATTAAAGATTTTGCGACTATAGAATTTACCTTACAGCCTAAAAACTTTAAAAGTAAAACCAATCCTTTTAAAGAAATTGCTATCAATGTTGGGTCTTATTGCTATTTTACAGAAACCCATAATTTAGATTATCTTTGGATGCCAGATAAAGAATATTCAGCAGGAAGTTTTGGATTTGTTGGAGGAGATTATTTACGATTTAAAAGCAAACGAAGAAATAATATTGGTACAGATGTTAGTATAAAAGGCACAGAGAATGATCCCATTTATCAAACACAAGTAATCGGTTTAGATGCCTATAAATTTGAGGTTCCAAAAGGAACTTATGAGTTAACATTATTAATGGCAGAGTTAAAAACCAGAAATGAAAATATAATGGATATCTCTGTTAATAATAAAAAAATCTGGACAAACATCAACCTAAAAAAACAATTTGGTAGTGATAGAGGTGTAGAAAAACGTTTCTTAATTTCTGTGGATGATACTAATGGAATTACTATCGATTTTAAAGCAATTAAAGGAGAAACAAGATTAAGTGGTGTTAAGTTAAGAAAGGTAAATTAGTTGACTGCTCATTAAAAATAACAAAATTTTAAAGATTTTTTTAGTTAAAACAGTATAGTGCAGGATACTTTAAGTAAATAAGTTTGTTATATTGCATATCTATTAACTAATTAAAATATTAAATCATGAAAAAACAATTACTTAAATTAACAATGTTAGCATTTGTTGTACTTTTTAGTGCATCAACAATACAGGCGCAAGCTTTATGGACTGTAAACGGTACGTATAAAATTTCAACATCAGGCTTGTCTCCAAATCTTTATATGACAATTGATGCTTCCTCAGGTGATTTAGTTTGGGCTGAAGAATTGGCAGATGGTGCAGACGCAGCTCAAATATGGAGTGTAATAGATCACAGAAGTCCTGCCTCTAGTGGATTGATGGAGATTACTTCAGATTTTGGTGGTATAGATTGGACTATGACTACAGCTCCAGCTAATGTATCAACAGATCATCCAGGTTATACAATAACTGTAGAGCAAAGAGTGCCAAAAACAGTTGAAGCAGGTGATTGGTCAGGTTTAGATCAGTTTCAAAGAAGAAAAGCTAAAGTTAATTCAGAGGGATTAGCTGACGCTGGTGGAAGTAACCCATCTGCTGGAAATAATGCATTATTTCTACAAACACCAGAAGGTACTAATTCTAGATATGGTGTGGTTCCATCTGCAGCAGGAGACGCTGTTGTGTTTGATGGAGGAGGTATTGATGTAATTCAATTTCATCTTGTAGAGGCTGCTGTGGCAAGTGTTAATACTTTTGGAGCAGATAAGTTTTCTATTTCTAACCCAGTAAGTAATCAATTAACTATTAAAGGAACAACTTCTAAAGTTAACCAAGTAGTTGTATATTCTTTATTAGGTAACAGAGTATTATCAAAAGCAATAAACAACGGTAACGAAGATATTAGTTTAAACGTTAGTGCTTTGTCTACAGGTATGTATATTGTAGAGCTTAACGGTGAAAATGGAGAAAGATTGACAAAGAAAATTATCAAGCAGTAAGCTTATTAATTTAAATTGTAAACTACTTAAAAACATCCTATTGTAAAATATAGGATGTTTTTTTATTTTTAAGAATATCAAAATTATCTACTATGCAAAGAGTCGCTTTTAAAATGAAGTTAAATAAGGGTCAAAAGGAAGTTTACATGAAAAGGCATGATGAGCTTTGGCCAGAATTAAGTAAATTATTAAAAGAAAATGGAGTTAGCGAGTATTCTATTTTTTTTGATGAAGAAACAAGTATTTTATTTGCTTTTCAAAAAGTATCAGGTGCCGGTGGTTCGCAAGATTTGTCAACGAATGAGGTTGTTAAAAAATGGTGGAACTTTATGGCAGATATTATGCAAGTAAATGCAGATAATTCTCCTGTTTCAGTTCCTTTAGAAGAGGTGTTTTATTTACCCTAGTTTTTAGCTTTTTTAAACAGGATAGACCAAGATAGATTTAATTTTTACAAAATTTATCTTTATAAAATTATTAATTTTAGAAATATGTACAAGGTGCCCTTCAATAAATTTACAGTTACTTTTTTATTACTTCTTTTAGTTCATTTGTATTCTTTTTCACAAGTTACTTTTGAAAAAGAAGTAAAAATAACAGATATAGGTTTGCATTTTAATGGTAGTAAAGTTACCAGTGGTAGTAAGTTTGATGCAGATGATGGTAATACCGATTCTTATGACTATTATTTCGGGCGTAATATTTCTGCGCACGGCGATTGTATTAAAACCTATGAAAATTATGTGTTCATGACATGGTATAGAGGAGGAGAATCTGATCGTCATGTAATGTTAACTCGCTATAATACTGTTACAGGTACAAGCGTAGATATAGAGTTTCCTCATAGGCATACAGGTTTTCAAAATAAACCTTGGATAGGTGAATCTCATAATGCCATTGCGGTTGCAGTAAGCCCTTTAGATGGTACCATTCACTTGTTATATGATATGCATGCTTACGGCAGATCAAGACCATCAGATGGTAGTTTGTCTAACGATTATTTTAGATACAGTTATTCTGTAAAAAATGCAGCATCACTTTCTGATGATGCGTTTACATTAGATAAGTTTGTAAAAAACACCAATGGTGGCTATAAGCATTTAAGTTTAAATAGTGGTAAATCGGGGTATCCAGATGAAGAATATGCAAAGTACGCATCTTTAACTTACCCGCAATTTTTTACAAATGATTTAGGAGACATTTTTATGTATATGCGTGAAGGAGGTAACAATAATGGAGCTTACAAGTTTTCTAAATACAATGCAACTACTTCTGTTTGGTCAGATTTTACACACTTCAATGTTTTAAATGCTAAAAGTCAGTCAGGTATTGATTATAACTGGGGTTTGTATGGGAATATGAAGTATGTAAACGGAAAAATTAGAGTAGGTTTCCAACGCAGATCTGCAGATCGAACTGATAAATACCTGTATCAAAATGGTGTTTATTATGCGTATTCTGATAATCAATCTGGACAAGATGATTGGAAAAACCATTCAGGAACCCCTTTTTCTTTGCCGCTGTTTGATGCTGATAAAATAAAGGTTATGGAACCTGGTGATTATGTATCAACCACTCAACAAGATCAAGTATATATTGTTGGTGATTTTGATTGGACAGTTACTCAAAATGGCGATGTCCATATTATCAGTAAAGTTAAGGATAACGAAAATAACGTAACCAAATCTTTGCATACCTACAAACCCTCAGGTGCCACAGACTTTATAACTTCAGAAGATTTTGATGGCGGAACATCTATATATACAGCAGGGAACGATGTTTTTATAATAGGACTTCAAAATAACAGGGTTTTTGTTCAAAAAGCAGAAGGAGGAACTAATAATTTCGAAACTGTATATCAAGAAAATTCAGGTAGAACCTTTGACCATGGTAGAGTTCATATTGCAGATGGAAAACTTTATTACTATTTAATGGAAAATAGTTCTGGTAATGCACAACCATTATATCTTAAAATTATAGATCTAGATATAACTATTGTAGATCCAATGGCAACAGATAATTTTAAAATTCAGGCCATAGGAGAAACATGTACAGACATGGATAATGGTAAGGTTGTAATTAACGGAAATGCAACCCATGATTATATAGCAACTATTGATGGTGTTGCGCATAATTTTACAAAAGATAAAACTATAGAAAACTTAAAACCAGGAACCTATGATTTAAGTATTGAGGTTGTTGGTGAAAATTTTACACATTTTTATCATTTAGAAATAGCTGAAGCAGTAGCATTATCTGCTAAAATAAGTGTAAGTAAAAATACGGCAATAGTATCTGTAGAATCTGGAGAAGCGCCATACACCGTTGTTAAAAATGGTGTTCAAGTATTTGAAACGCATCAAACAAATTTTTATGTTGATGTAGATCATGGAGATGTTATTAAAATTAAAAGCACCAAAGCTTGCCAAGGAGAGTTCTTAAAAACTATTGATTTATTAGAAGATATAAAAGCCTATCCAAACCCTACAAGTGGAATTTTTGAGTTATTTATACCTAAAGCTTTAGGCAATATAAGTCTAGAAATATATAATATTCAGTCTAGATTAATACTTTCTAAATCATACACTTTAACCAATGGTAAAATAACTATAAATATAGCAGATAGACCAAAAGGGGTGTATTTTGTAAAAGTAAATTCAGAGAAACCTATGTTTATTAAATTAATAAAAAATTAAGATGAAAAAAAAATATTTATTTTTAGTAGGAGTATTTGTATTCACTATTATTTCTTGTGGTGGAGGTGATGATCTACAAGAACCTGAAGTAGATAACACAGCGCCAACAACACCTACTTTAATATATCCGTTAAATAATACAGTCTGTATAGATCATAATATAATTTTTGAATGGGGTGCCTCTACCGATACAGAGGGAAACAGAATTACCTATAGTTTAGAGATCGCAGAGAATAATTCTTTTTCACCTATATTACAGACTGAAACAACTTTTGGACAATCGAAATTAATTAGTTTAACATCAGGTAAAGCATACTATTGGCGTATAAAAGCAGTAGATAGTAGAGCAGCAGAGAGTGAGTATTCATCAATAAGTCAATTTTTAACAGAAGGAGATGGTGATTCTAATCATTTACCGTTTGCACCTAATTTAATAAGTCCAGCCTTAAATTATGAAATTACTGGAACAAGTACTACTTTAAGTTGGTCAGCATCAGATGTAGATGAAGATACTTTGTCATATGATGTGTATTTAGATACAAATGCAGTTCCTGTTACTTTGGTATCAGAAAACCAATCAGCAACAACATTTTTAGCCGAAGGTTTAAGTCCTGCATCAACATACTACTTTAAAGTGGTTGCTAAAGACGGTAATGGAGGTGTTAGTGTTGGTCAAACATGGAGTTTTACAACAAGGTAGTTTTAATTTATAATACTAGTAAGTATTTAAGAAAAAGAAGATGTTAAATATCTTCTTTTTTTGTTTATAAATAATAAAAGGATAGTTCAGGATAGTTTTTGAGAAAAAAAAGAACATATTGCTTATTAAACAAATTGAATTAACAATTTTTAAAAATATGAATTTCAGATATTTTATTTACCTAATAATTTGCACTACTTTTTTAGGTTTAACTTCTTGTAAAGAAAAAGGGACACTAGAAAAAGCGAATTTTTTAACAATTTCCGAAGGATTTAAAAACCCAATAGGTTTTTACGATGTAAAGCCAACATTTTCTTGGCAATTACCAGTATCAGAAAATATTAAAAGCCAGTCTGCATATCAAATTATAGCGGCTAGTAATCCAGATTTATTACCTAATAGTCCAGATTTATGGGATTCTGAAAAACAAAAATCAGATCAATCTGCTTGGCTTAAATATGCAGGAAAACCATTACAATCTAGACAAAAAGTGTATTGGCAAGTAAAATATTGGAATCAAAATGCTGAAGCCTCTATTTGGAGTGACATTAATCATTTTGAGTTAGGGTTGTTAAATAATTCTGATTGGCAAGCAAAATGGGTAGGTCTTAATACCGCAAAAGACAGTGTTAGAGGTCGCCAAAAAGTATTAATTCATAAACCTCAGTATTTAAGAAAAGAGTTTGAATTGTCTGATGATGAAGTTTCTGCGAGGTTGTATATTACTGCCAAAGGTGTTTTTGATGTTTCTATAAACGGAGAAAATGTAAGTGATGATGCAATGTCTCCTGGATTTACATCGTATGATAAACGTATTGAAACCTTAACCTATGACGTTAGCAATCTTATAGAAACAGGACAAAATACTATTGGTGTAGAATTGGCTTCTGGATGGTATTCTGGTAGATTGTTATGGGGAACAACACCTTGGGATAATACAATTTCACCAAAAATAATATGTCAGTTAGAAATAGAAATGAAAGATGGTTCTAAAAAAATAATTCTTTCAGATGAATCTTGGAAAGGAACCACAAATGGACCATTACAATTTTCAGAAATTTATGATGGAGAAATTTACAATGCTAATTTAGAAATGCCTTCTTGGACAACAACTGCTTTTAATGATAAAAACTGGTTAAATGTTGAAGTTGCTAATTTAGATTCTAATGTTACATTAGCACCTAAAAGACATACAGCTGTAAAAGGTAAAATAAAATTAAGTCCAACACAAATCACTAAAAAAGAAGGCACCTTAATTTTTGATTTAAACCAGAATATGGTTGGGGTGCCTTTGGTAAAAGTACCCATGAAAAAAGGAGATACATTAAAAGTTAGATTTGCAGAAATGTTATCTCCAGACGGTACTTTTTATACTAAAAATTATAGAAGTGCACATTCTACAGATTATTATATTGCTTCTAAAGATGGAGAAATTGAATACATGCCTAAATTTACATTTCACGGATTTCGATTTGTAGAATTAAGTGGTTTTGATGCCTCAAAAGAGCCAACAAAAGACTGGGTTACAGGTATTGTTCAGTATTCAGATTTTGATGATAATGGAGTCTTTACCTCTTCTCATCCAAAATTAAATCAACTACAAAGTAATATTGTTTGGGGTTTACGTGGTAATTTTTTAGACATTCCAACAGATTGCCCTCAACGAAATGAACGTTTAGGATGGACAGGTGACGCACAAGTTTTTGGACCTACCTCTATGTTTAATGCAGATGTCTATAAATTTTGGGCTAGTTGGTTGCAGAGTGTTAGAGAAGCACAATTAGAAGATGGTGCTATACCTTGGACAGTACCTGATAGTAGAGGAAACAAAATTGCAAGTTCTGGATGGGGAGATGTTGGAACCATTATTCCTTGGAAAATTTATATGAGAACTGGAGATATTGGTTTCTTAGAAGATAATTTTGAAATGATGACACAATGGGTGTCTCATCACGAATTGAAATCAAAAAAATACATCTCTAATATGATGTCTTTTTCAGATTGGTTGCAGCCGTATCCAGAAAGTGGAAAAAATACAGGCGATACTTCAAGACAACTTATTGGTACTGCTTTTTTTGCACATTCTGCTAAATTAACTGCACAAGCAGCAGAAGTACTTGGTAAAGTTGAAGCGCAAGCAAAATATGAAGCGCTATATAAAACAGTGGCAGAAGCATTTGACAATAGGTTTTTTGATGGAACTGGTGCTGTAAAGGGTGTTGCAGAGACTCAGACTTCTTATTTATTGGCATTAGCTTTTAATCTATTACCAGAAAATAAGATAAAGAATGCGCAGACCAATTTATTGCGTAAGCTTAAAGATGCCGATAACCATTTGCGCACAGGATTTTTAGGAACACCTTTATTGTCTAGAGTGTTAGATGATATGGGAGAAACAGACTTAATTTATAAATTAATTTTTAATGAAACCTATCCATCTTGGTTTTATTCAATCAATCAAGGGGCTACAACTATTTGGGAACGCTGGAATAGTTATAGTAAAACAGAAGGGTACAATCCTATGAGTATGAATAGTTTAAATCACTATGCATATGGTGCTATTGGTGAGTGGATGTATGAACGTATTGCTGGTATTTCACCTATAGAAGCAGGTTATAAAACTATTGAAATTGCTCCGCAAGTTCGTGAACCCTTAACATCAGCATCGGCAACGTTAAATACACCTTACGGAAAAGTATCTTCGTCTTGGGAGATGAAAGCAAATGTATTTCAATTAAGTGTTACTGTTCCGCCAAATACATCAGCAAAAATTAGTGTTCCTGCAGATACAACAAAACCGCTTGTGTTAAACGGAACAACGTTTCAGGAGAGTTCTGCTGTAAAATTAATTCATACAACAAAGAATGTGTTTGAATTAGAGGTGCAAGCCGGAACTTACACATTTCAATCAGAAATAAAATAATATATATGAAAGTAAAATTAGTATTATTTTTTTTGATAGGATCAAGTTTGCTGTTACATGCACAATCCAAAGAGTATACGAATCCAATTGCAGATGACGGTGTTATATTTCAAGAAAACAATGGCGTAGTAGCTGTTGAAGCAGAATATTTTTATAAACAAAGCAAGTCAGAACTTAGGCAGTGGTTTATTACTTCAAAAAATACTGAATCGAAAATAGTTCAGGATAAAGATGCGTCACATTATCTAGGCGCAAGTAATGATACATACATTAAAATATTGCCAGATACAAGAGTTACACATGCAGATAAATTAGTACAAGGTGAAAATTTTTCTAATAATGGAGGTGAAATAGGTGTCTTGCATTATAAAGTTAGAATAAGTACTCCAGGGCGTTATTACGTTTGGGTTCGTGCATATAGTTCAGGTAGTGAAGATAATGGTTTACATGTTGGTTTTAACGGAATGTGGCCAGAACACGGACAACGAATGCAATGGTGTGAAGGAAAAAATAAATGGACTTGGGGTAGTAAGCAAAGAACAAAAGAGGTGCATTGTGGTATCCCAAAACAAATTTATTTAGATATAGAAAAACCAGGCATTCATGACATACAATTTAGCATGCGTGAAGACGGTTTTGAATTTGATAAATTTATATTAACAAAAGATAGTGCATACATTCCAAAAGAGAAAGGTTTAAAGGTAACAACACTTTGGCCTATGCAGTCTTATTACAAACAAATTGCAGCTTCTGTTATTGAAAATAAAACCTTGCCTATTGATGATTTTCTGATAAAAGGAACGGGTTTTTATAAACACGCTGGCGGTAAATGGCTTGGTATAAATCCGAATAAACAAAAAGAAGCAAAAACAACTACACCGTTTACATTTAAAAATGGAAATTATGATCTGATATTTGTTGCCGTTGGTGAAAATGATGGGCAATCAGAATTTGAAATCAGCATCAATAATAAAAGATTAGGAACCTTTAGGGCACCACTTACAAAAGATTTATTTCAAGAAGGTGAAAGTAGCAACGCTCTTTGGGAAAATGTAAAATTAAAAAAAGGCGATAAAATTACGGTACTTGCTAAAGTTGGCAGCACAGATGGTAAAGAATGGGCTAGGGCACGTTGGTCGGGTATTATTTTTGCACCTTTAGGTAAAGGAAAAGACGTTGTTAAAACACCCTATGTAGGAAACTTAAAAGTTATACAAAATAAAGTGCCAGTAATTAAGGCACCCAAAGGTCGTATTGCTGTGGTTGCTGATGGTAATTCTCCCGATCCTGATGATCTTGGCGGAACAGCAGTATCATTAGCCTTACTTAGAGCAGCTGGACTTGAAGATAGATTGGTGCATTACTCGCACAGTTGCGATTTGGTTCGTGTTAATAGAATATCAGAAAAAGCAGAAATAGAAAGACATGCACTAATGCAAAGTGTTTGTGATGTTACAGCGAGAAGATGGGGTGGTTTTGATAAAATTAAGTTTTTAGATGCAAAATGGAATTTAGATGATACCGTTAAAGATTTGGCTAAGGCCATAAACGCATCAACCACAGAAGACCCTCTTTGGATTATTGAAGCTGGAGAGCCAGATATAATTGGTTTTGCACTTGCTGCAAGTGCAAAAGAAAAGCATAAATATGTAAAAGTTGTCACACATCACCCTGCAAATGATGATGCAGGTGATTTTTATACTTGGCAGCAAATTTTAGATTTTGGAGTCGAAGAAGTCCGCATTCCAGACCAGAATATAAAATTAAAAGTAGCTATTGAAGAATGGGATTGGGCCAGAGATCATAAAGACCCAAGACTACAGCAGGTATGGTTGTACGGTAAGCTGGCAGAGGTAGATGATGTAGTTAAATTTCAGAAAGGAAAATGGGATTGCTCTGATGCAGGTATGATTTTATATTGGATAACAGGAGCAACTACAAACAACGGATTAAAACAAGGTACCGTAGAAGATGTTAAAAGTCTTTTGCTAAATTATATTGAACAAAAGATTTAAAATGAAAATATCTATCTCTTTATTATTAATACTGTTTTCATTTTTATCAATTTCTGCCCAACAAGAAAAACCGAATGTTTTAGTTTTTTATGTGGATGATTTAAGAGCAGAATTAGGTTGTTATGGGAGTGAAACTGCCATTACACCTAATATAGATAAACTAGCAAAAGAGGGTGTGTTATTTAACAAAGCTTATGTGCAACAAGCTATTTGTGCTCCCTCTAGAATGAGTACTTTAACAGGTTTGCGTCCAGAAACTCTAGGTATTTATAGCATTTTTACACCTTTAAGGAAAGTACACAAAGAGGTAGTTTCTTTGCCGCAATTATTTAAACAAAATGGTTATAAAACTATTAGTATCGGAAAAGTATATCATCATAGCTCAGATGATAAAAAAGAGTGGAGTACCCATTTTGAAAAAGAAGAAAATAGCTATTTAAAGCCAGAAAATATTGCGTTCATAGCAGCACAAAAAAAACTAGGAAACAAAAGAATAAAAGGACCCGCTTTTGAAAATGCAGATGTTGCAGATGAAGCCTATAAAGATGGAAGAGTTGCTAACTATGCTATTGAAACGTTACATAAAGTAAAAGACGATAAGTTTATAATGTTTGTAGGTTTAAGTAAACCACATTTGCCCTTTAACGCTCCAAAAAAGTACTGGGATTTATATCATAAAAACGATTTTAAAATTCCTTCAAGAAAACAGCCAGAAGGAGTTTATCGATTGGCATTAGCAAAATGGGGAGAATTGAAGATGTATTCTAATATACCAAACGAAGGTACTTTAGACGATTCTTTAACACGATCATTAATACACGGCTACCATGCTTCTGTAAGTTTTATTGATGCCCAAGTTGGTAAAATAATGCAAACACTAGAAACGCTAGATTTGCGTAAGAATACCATGGTTGTTTTTATGAGTGACCATGGTTATAAAATAGGCGAATATGGTGCTTGGTGTAAGCAATCTAATGTAGAAATAGACGTAAGAGTGCCTTTAATTATTAGTAGAGAAACCAATTATAAAAAGAGAAAAACTGGTAAAATTTCAGATGCTTTAGTAGAAAATGTAGATCTCTTTCCTACTTTGTTAGATTTATGCAAATTAGAAGGGCCAACATTAGATGGTAAAAGTATACTGCCAATTATAAATAAACCCAACACCAAAGGAGACGAAATAGCGACCAGTGTTTATGCAAGAGGATCAAAAATTATGGGTGTTACTGCAACAGATGGAAAATGGAGATATACAGAATGGAGGAATTCTATAACCCATGAAATTCTTGGAGCCGAATTATATGAACACAAGAACAGTTTGTTGTCTTTTGTAAACCTGTCAGGAAAATCTAAGTATAGAAAAGTTGAGCAACAAATGAGAGCATTTTTAGAAACTCAGTTTCCAAGAAATAAGCCTTTTTTACAAAATGATTTACCTCGAAAATAGTAACCGGTGTAAAAAAAAGTAACAGTTGTTTTTCATGAGAAATCAGGACAGAACAGGACAGAACAGGATTATTTTGAGACTATTAAAAATTATGTTTGTTTAGGTCACCTTCAATCACAAAATAAATTAATGAAAAATACCTTCAAACTCCTGTTGCTTGTGCTTTATATCTCTTGTGGTTATGCACAGCGTACCACAAAGAACTTTAATAACAACTGGCAATTTATTCTAGCAGATAATCCTTCTTATTCAAACACAAATTATGATGCTACTGAATGGAAAAATTTAAATGTGCCACACGATTGGTCTTTTGAAAAAGGAGTTCGTAAAGGAGGAGATCAAGGTCAAGGTGGTGGTTATCATGATGGCGGAATTGGTTGGTATCGTAAACAATTCAAGATAAGAAAAGAAAGTCTTTCTAAAATTACTTACATCAATTTTGATGGAGTGTATATGAATAGTGAAGTTTGGGTAAATGGTAATTACTTAGGCAAAAGACCCTATGGCTATATTAGCTTTAGATATGATATTTCTAGATATTTAAAAGAAGGGAAAAATACCATTGCAGTTAGAGTTGATAATAGTTTAGAGCCTTCAGCACGTTGGTATCATCCTTGTGGTATTTATGCACAAGTACAGTTAATTGAAGTAAATCCTACACACTTTACACCCAATTCTATTTTTATAAAAACACCTTCAATACAGAAAAATAAAGCAACTGTTTCTATTGATGCAGAAATCAACGGTAAAATAAAGGGGTTAAAATATCAAGTAACATTATTTTCTTCGGATGGAAAAGAACTCACAAAAAAGTGTGAGCAATTAAAAGTATCAAATCCTACCTATCAATTTGAAGTAAAAAACCCACAATTATGGAGTCCAGAAACACCTGAATTGTACAAAGCTGTGACTCAAATTTTAGAAGGGAAAAAAGTCATAGATGAAATAGTAACAAATTTTGGATTTAAAACTGTTAAATGGGAAACCGAAACAGGTTTTTGGTTAAATGGAGAAAACGTAAAACTAAAAGGTGTTTGTGAACATTGGGAAGGTGGCCCAGTTGGAGGTGCTTGGACAAAGCCTTTGTTACGTTGGAAATTACAATCTTTAAAAGATATGGGTATCAATGCCATACGTCCTTCCCACAACCCAACTCCACCGATGTTTTATGATTTATGTGATGAAATTGGTTTGTTAGTGATGGATGAGATTTTTGATGGTTGGCATAAAAAAGCACCAGAAGATTATGGCAAACAAGCGTTTGACAATTGGTGGCAAAGAGATGTTACAGAATGGATAACTAGAGATAGAAACCATGCCAGTATTTTTGTATGGAGTTTAGGAAACGAAACTCACAGTCCTATTGGTCCTGAATTGGTGAAATTCGGAAAAAGTTTAGATCCTACACGATTATTTACATCAGGAGCAGGAAATCCTGAAGATATGGATATCCTAGGTGTTAATGGAGGTTCTGAAACCAAAAGTTTTATTGATGGTATGAATGGGAAAACATTAGAAAAAGCTTTTATTTCCACAGAAGCGCCACACACTTGGCAAACTAGAGGTTATTATAGAACACAAACTTGGTGGAGAGATAACGAATTACCAGGAACGTATCCTTTACCCAATTTAACCAAAAAAGAAATTTTCTTTTACGAAGGTATTAATCCCAAAAATTGGAATAACAGAAAGCAGAGCTTTAATTCTTCTTATGACAATGCAACTGTAAGGGTTTCAGCAAGAAAATATTGGGAAGTAATGCGAGACAATCCTTGGCATAGCGGTCATTTTAGATGGACCGGTTTCGATTATTATGGAGAAGCTGGTTTGGTGCACGGAGGCTTGCCTTTCAATTTATTTATGGGTGGTGCCTTGGATGTAGCAGGCTTTAAAAAGGATTTGTTTTATTTCTACCAAAGTCAATGGACTAAAGAACCAATGATTCATATGTTGCCACATTGGACGCATCCAAGAATGGAAAAAGGCACAGTAATTCCGGTATGGGTCTATTCTAATGCAGATGAAGTAGAGTTGTTTTTAAACGGACAATCCTTAGGAAAAGACAAGCCAGGAACTGTTTGGAATGAAATGCAATGCGAATGGATGGTACCTTACAAAGAAGGAAAACTAGAAGCGGTAGCTTATATTGATGGAAAGGAAGTGAAAAGAACATCGTTTTCAACGAGTAAAGAACCATCAAAATTAAAAACAACTCTTCAAAAATTAGCTGCAGAAGATAGTTTTACCACAAGTTATATTGTTACATCTGAAAGTAAAGATGAAAATGATAATTTGTATCCTTATGGAGAAAATAAAGTTTATTATACTATTCAGGGTAATCTTAAAATTATTTCTATGGAAAATGGCAATCCGATAGATCCTACAAGTAGAACAAAATCTGACTACAGAGCATTCTTTTTTGGCAAAACAAGATTGTTTTTAAGAGAGTTGCCCAATGCAAAAAAGGCATCAATTATTACTGCCTCAATTTTAGGAGATAAAGCACTTTTTACCTCAAATAAAATAACGATTAATGCAAAACAAATATCGGTTTTAGGGAATTCAAATTTTGATGAATTAACTATTTTATATACTGTAAATGGAGATAATCCAGAAATAAATGGAAAGGTCTATGATAACTCTTTTGAAGTTTCAGAGGGAGCTATTGTAAAAGCCATTGTAAAACAAAATGGCAAAGTCGTTTTTAGGTTGGAAGAAAAATTTGGTAAAAATCAAGGTTTATTTTGGGGCGATGAACATTCTAAAGATATGTGGATTGGTAGAGGCGTAAATATTTCTGCGGAAGAAGGTATTTTAAAAGGAAGTGCAACAGCAAGTAAAGATGCAAGACGTTTTAAAGGTACAGGATTTGTAGATTTTAAAGGCGGAGAAGGATCTGTAGAGTTTTATCAAGAAAATGATGGAGAAGAAGGCGATTATAGCATGCGATTTAGATATATGCACAATAATATTGGTAAAAAACATCCAATGAAGTTGTATTTAAACGATGAATATGTAAGAACTTTAGAATTTAAGCCAACAGGAGGATGGGAAAAAGAATGGAAGTTTGTGCCTGCAATATTAAGGTTAAAAGCAGGTGCAAATAGCATTAGAATAGAAACATTTGGAGAAAGTGGTCCTTTTATCGATGAACTATTTATTGATTAAAATTTTAGTTATGAAAAATAAAGTATCTTTTTTTAAAAGAATAGTTTTTTTACTTTTAGTTGGTTTAGGGGGTGTTTTATTTGCACAAAAGAGTCATAAAAAAAGCTACCTTATAGAATATGAAGCATTAGAAAATCAAAAATTACTCATTAAAGATGGAGATAAAGATGCTGTTAAAAATTACAATCAACTCATACAAAAAGCAGATAGCTTATTTACTTTAGGATCATTTTCTGTTGTACATAAAACAGGCGTACCTCCAAGTAAAAGCAAACATGATTATATGAGTATTGGTCCTTATTGGTGGCCAAATCCTGAAACAGCTAATGGTTTGCCTTATATTAGAAAAGACGGAGAAAAAAATCCTGAAACTAGAAATAACTTTACAGATTATGTAGAGAAAGATAATTTTTTAGTTGCTATAAAAACTTTAACTAAAGCCTATTATTTTAGTGATCAAAAGAAATATGCTGATAAAGTGTTAGAACTAATAAATGCTTGGTTTTTAGAGGATGCTACCAAAATGAATCCCAATTTAAATTACGGACAATATATTCCTGGAATTTCGGAAGGGAGATGTTTTGGAATTATAGAATTTGGAGGAATTACTGAGGTTATAAAGTTTTTAGAATTAGCAAAAGATAGAAATCTATTAGCTAAAAAAACAGAAAAAGGCATGTTTAATTGGTTTACAGCTTATAGTACCTGGCTTCAAAATAGTAAACTGGGTAAAGAAGAAGCAACCAGAAAAAATAACCATGCTACCCATTATGATTTACAATTGCTAAATATTTTAATCTATTTAAATAAGACAGCACAAGTTAAAGAATACTTATCAACTATCACTAAAGCTAGAATTTTTAGTCAAATAGAACCAGATGGCAGTCAGCCATTAGAATTGGCTAGAACAAAATCATTCTCTTATTCAGTAATGAATTTACATGCATTTTTAGAATTGGCAATTTTGGGTAAAAAAGTAGACGTAAATCTTTGGGATGAAGAATCTAAAGATGGTAGAAGCATCAAAAAAGGATATCAATATATGCTGCCTTATGTTACCAAAGAAAAGGAATGGGAGTTTCAACAAATAAAGGACAGAAAAAACTCTGAAGAAAAGTTAATTAGAGATTTACAGTATATAAGTAACAATTTTAAAGAGTATTCTTTTGATAAAATACTACAACAAATACATCAAAAAAAATGAGTAATAGTAATTCGTTAATTTGAAAGAATGAAAAACATAGCTATTTTAATTTTATTGATTTTGTGTTTAGGATGCAATAATCAATCTTCAGGTAATAAGAAATCAACGATAAGCTTAGAACAAGGTTTTAAAAACCCACCAAACGAAGCCAAAGCAAGAACCTGGTGGCATTGGATTAGCGGAAACATTTCTAAATCTGGAATTACAAAAGATTTAGAAGCAATGAAAGCTATTGGTATTCAAGAAGCACAATTATTTAATGTCCATTTAGGATTCCCAAAAGGACCTGTTAAATATTTGAGTGAAGAATGGTTAGACTTATTTAAATTTTCGGCAGAAGAGGCGAAGCGTTTAGATTTAGAATTGGCATTTCATAACAGCGCAGGTTGGTCTTCTTCTGGAGGGCCATGGGTAACAGAACAAAACGCGATGCAAACTGTAGTTTTTAGTGAAGTTATTATTGAGGGCGGGAAAGTAGTGAAAGAAATCTTACCAAAACCTGAGACTAAGTTTACCTATTATAAAGACATTGCTGTTTTGGCATTTCCTAAACCAAAAGAAAACAAAAAAATAGATGGTTTAGATTATAAAATATTATCTGAACGTATTCGTAACCATTTGTTGCCAGATACCAATATGATTTCTGAATCTTCTACAATTTCTAAGGAATCTGTTATCGATTTGACAACCAAAGTTTCTAAAGAAGGTATTTTAGAGTGGAAAGCACCAAGTGGTAAGTGGGTTATTTTAAGATTTGGACACACGCCGATTGGTACAACAAATCGTCCTGCTCCACCAGAAGCGAAAGGTTTAGAAGTAGATAAAATGAGTAAAACCGCTTTAGATGCCTATTGGGAAGGAGGAGTTCAGCCAATAATCGATAAATTAGGAGATTTAATAGGAACAACCGTGAATAATTGTTTAATTGATAGTTACGAGGTAGAAACTACCAATTGGACAGCAGGTTTTGAAACACAATTTAAAAATTTAAGAGGCTACGATTTAACTTCATTTTTACCAACTTTAGCAGGATATTATGTAGAAAGTGGCCAAATATCAGAACGTTTTTTGTGGGATTTTAGACGAACCATTGGAGATTTAATTGCCGAAAATTATTATGCGCATTTTGCTGATTTATGTCATAAAAACGGAATGAAATTTTCTGTAGAACCCTATTGGGGACCATTTGATAATATGCAAGTCGGCGCAACAGGAGATATTGTAATGTGTGAGTTTTGGAGTGGTGGTTATCCGTTTTTCGATTCACCAAAATTTGTATCATCCATTGCGCATTTAAATGGTAGTAGTATTATTGGTGCAGAAGCCTTTACAGGAGTTGGCGGTTGGGATAAGCACCCAGCAAACATAAAATCTATTGGAGATCGTGCTTGGGCAGAGGGTATAACACGCTTTATTTTTCATACGTATGTTCATCAACCTTGGGATGTTGCGCCAGGTTTAGCTTTAAGTTATCATGGTTTTGATTTTAACCGATTAAATACTTGGTGGTCGCAAAGTAAAGACTATATGAATTACATAGCTCGGTCTCAGTATTTATTACAACAAGGTAAAAATGTAGCTGATGTATTGGTTTTTACAGGAGAATCATCGCCAAATACAGGCTTTATAAAACCTAAAATTAAAGAAATGGGTTTTGATTATGATTTAATTGGCGCTAACAAACTAAAAGACCTAACCGTTAAAAACGGCACCATATACTCTTTTGTAGGTAACACCTACAAAATGTTGGTATTGCCAGAATCTAATTTTATAAAACCAGAAACACTTCAAAAAGTAAAAGAGTTGATAGATGGTGGGGCAAAAGTGATTGGTAAAAGACCATTACAATCGCCTAGTTTAACGAATTATCCTATTTGTGATGATGCCGTTAAAACCCAAGTTGAAGAATTATGGGGTAAAGGTTTGGTAAAAGATGTTTCAATTGAAACTGTTTTAAACAAAAAAACAGCTGATTTTAAGGTTGAAATTGGAGATGCATCAGACTTGAGTTTTATCCATAGAAAAACAGAAGAAGCTGATATTTACTTTATTGCCAATGCCAGAAAAGAAGCTAGAGAAATTACAGCACGTTTTAGAGTTACTGGAAAACAACCCGAATTGTGGCGTCCAGAAAAAGGAACTATTGAAGATTTAGTAGTGTTTAATCTAAATGAAGATGGAACAACTACAGTTCCATTGCAATTAGATATGGAAGAATCTGTCTTTATTGTTTTCAAGAAAAACATAAATACTTCACATTTAATATCTGCTAAAATGGAAGTAGAGCAGCCAAACTTAGTACCATTGTCTAATTTAAAAATTATAAAAGCCGAATACGGTACATTTTTACAAGAAGGTTTAATTGATATTACAGATAAAGTGAATGCTGCCATAAAAAGCGGAAGTTTAGACTTTAAAATTTCACGTGCTTTTTGTGATTGCGACCCTGCAATGGGTTATAAAAAAGAGTTCCGAATGGAATATCTAATAGGCAATACTAAAAAACAGTTATATGCTGAAGAACGAGAACATATAGAGATTTATGCAGGCAATCAAAAGTTAAAAGTACTCAAAGCAGTTTTTGGTAAATTTAAAGGAGCAACCACTGGTATTCCTCAATATTATAAAACCTTTGATGTTACCCAAGAGATAGAAAAACAGATAGCTTCTGGCAATTACAACATTTTAGTTACCAACAAATTAATTGATAATAAAATACCTGAAGGTAATAAAATAGCTCTAAAAGTTACGTTTATAACTGACGGAGAGGAGAGAGTAATTTATATTGATAAAGGGCAATCACTTAAGTTGTCAAAAGATATAGCAAAATCAAAATTAGTTTATAATAATGATGCGATTCATTGGATAACTCCTTATGCAGGAAAAATAATGTATACCAATTCATTAGGAAAATCAAAAATAGTTGAAGTAAAAGAGATCTCTAATCCGATTGATTTGTCTAATGCTTGGGAGGTTTCCTTTCCTATAGATACAGGCGAAAGTATAAACGAAACGTTTACTACTTTAACATCTTGGTCAGATCATAAAAATGAAGCAATTCAACACTTTTCTGGAACAGCAATCTATACAAAAGAGTTTGTTTTAGCGGACGACTTATTAGAATCTGATAAAAATTTAGAACTAGACTTAGGAAGTGTTGCTATAATTGCAGAGGTAATTGTGAACGGGAAAAAGGTTGTAACCTTGTGGAAAGCACCTTTTAGAACTACTATTCAAGACTTTTTAGTAACAGGTAAGAATACTCTAAAGATAAAAGTAACTAACTTGTGGCCAAATAAATTAATTGGAGATGAAAAACTACCTCTGGATTATGAGCGCAAAGGCGAAAAAATTAAGGAGTTACCAGATTGGTTAGAAAATCCTGAATCTCGAACATCTAAAAGACAAACATTTGCCTCTTGGAAACATTGGGGCAAAGATTCAGAATTACTCACTTCTGGATTATTAGGACCTGTAAAAATTAATATCTCAAAAATAGTAAATCTAAAATAAATGACTAAAAAACAATTCATATTCAATATATCTATATGCCTTTTGTTAGTTGGGTGTAACTCTAATAAAAAAGCAGCATCAGAGAGTATACAAGAAGCAGCGTCTGTTGACTATTTTGCAGATAATGGTTTTGGCAATGCGGTTGCTTTGGTACAACATCCATCAGGTGTATACCATAAAGGCATTACTTATATTGCTTACCAAGGAGCGTTAGAAGACCCCTATGTAGCATCTTATAATCATACAACTAAAGAATGGAAAGGTCCATTTAAAGCTGGGGTTAGCGTAATGGGTAAAGATCCTAATCGTAAGAAAAGAATAGATAATCATGGCAAGCCAGCATTATTAATAGATGATGCGGATTTTCTTCATATTGCTTATGGTGGTCATGGAGGAACAATAAAGGATGGGGTAAACCCTTTAGGAAATCATCATTATGGAAAAAATTTACATGCGGTTTCTAAAAAACCACTAGACATTTCTGAGTGGGAAACCTTAGATAACATATCGTTATTTGGTACGTATAGTCAATTTATAAAAATGGATAATGGAGACATGTATTTGTTTTATAGACACGGAGCACATAGAAGCGATTGGGTATATCAAAAATCAACAGACAATGGGGTTACTTTTAACGAGCCAGTTTCATTCTTAAAGCACAAAAGAAGAACAGAGATTGAAGCAGAAGATTCTTGGTATCCGTGGGTAAGTAAAGGAAATGGAGATGATATAATTGTAACTTTTGATTATCATATTTGTAGAGATCATAAAAACAGTCAAGATGCAAGAGGGCACATTCCAGAGAGGCACAACCTGTATTATATGGTTTTTGATACCAAAACAGGAGTGTGGAAAAATGTGAAAAATGAGCCTTTAGAAACACCTGTAACCAAAGAGTTAGCAGATGAAAAAGCGTTAGTAAATGTTATACCAAATGATTGGACTTTTCAGGGAGTAACAGATGTAGATTTAAATGGAAATCCGCATGTAATTGTGCTGGTTGGTGCAGATATTGACGCAAAAAGAAGTGGCCCAAAACGGTTACAATACTATAGGTGGACAGGACAAGCTTGGTTGCAAAGCAAGAACACTAATCTTCCCAGAGGAAATGGAGATATAGAAGTAACATCAGCAAAAGAAGTAAGCATTTATTTAGAAAGTGAAGCGGATAACAATACTGGAGAAATAAGTAAATGGGATAGTTTTGATGGAGGAGCATCTTTTAAAAAGAGCAACGTTTTTTTAAGTCGACAAAATTCAGGATTTGTAATATCTGCGTTAATCGATAACCCTCATCCAGATGCTAGAATGATTGTTGGTCAAAAAGAAAAAGGTTCAGATTTTAGAAAAATGTATCTTATAGGAGATAACGGACCAATACCGCGAAATAAAAAAGAAATTCAACTATTAAAAAACTTAAAGAAGTTAATAAATTAAGCCTAAAATGAAAATCGTTAAAAAACTATCTTTAGGAATACTTGTCGTTAGTACTTTAATTTCTTGCGGTAAAGAAACTAAAAAAGAAACAGAAAGTATTTCTAATAATTTGCAAAATCAACCAAATATAGTATTCATTCTTTCAGATGATCAATCTTGGACAGATTATAGTTTTATAGGCGATGAAAATATAGAAACACCAAGAATAGATAAATTTGTTTCAGAGAGTTTAACTTTTACTAGAGGTTATGTGCCTACCCCTTTATGTTCGCCATCCTTAGCAACCATAATTACAGGTTTATATCCAAAAGATCATGGTGTTTTAGGGAATGATAAAGTGTATGAGCGAATAAAAGATGACCGCAAAACCAGTCAAAAGAATAGAGCAGAAGCGTATAAGCCTATCATTTCAGCTTTCGAAAAGCAAACGACACTTCCAGATATGCTTAAAGAAAAAGGGTATTTATCATTTCAAACAGGAAAATGGTGGCATGGAAATCATAAAATAGGTGGTTTTGATGATGGTATGACGCATGGAAATCCAAAAAGAGGTGGAAGACATGGAGATTATGGCTTAGAAATTGGAAGAAAAGGCTTAGATACCATCAATAGCTATGTAGATGTAGCTTTAAAAGCAAAGAAACCTTTTTTCTTATGGTATGCACCTTTTTTACCACATAGGCCACATAATCCTCCTGCAAGATTATATGAAAAGTATCAAAAGAAAACAGATTCAGAACACCTTGCAAAATATTGGGCAATGATTGAATGGTTTGACGAAACCTGTGGAGAATTGTTTGATTTAATAGAGGATAAAGGATTAACTGAAAATACCTTGTTTGTGTATGTCTGTGATAATGGTTGGAGGCAAGACCCTACAAAAAGTGGCTATATGAAAGATTCTAAAAGAGCGCCTTATGATATGGGAATTCGTACGCCAATCATGTACAAATGGGCAGGTAAAATTAACCCAAAAATGGACACCAAAACGATTGTAAGTAGCATAGATATGGTGCCTACAGTTTTAGATATATTAGATATTAAACAACCAGATAATCTTCCAGGAATTAGTGTTTTAGACACCAAAAGTTTAAACGAGCGTAAAGGTTTTTTCGGAGAAGTATATGCACATGATTTTGATACTATAGAAAATAGTATGTACTATAATATGGCTATTTTTCCACCATATAAAATTATTGTTCCAGATCCTGTTAGGAAAAAAGACGAAGTGATACAGTTGTTTAATATTGATACAGATCCTTTTGAGCAAAATAATATCGCTGAAAGTAATCTAAAAATTGTGAGAGAGTTGCAGGAAAAGATTAAGGAGTTTAGATCTAAATAGTAAATTATGAAAAAAGCATTTTTTTTATTTTTCGCAGTAGTATTATTCTTAGGTGCTTGTAAATCTAGAGAAACAAAGCAACAAGCAACTTCAAGTAAAAACACAAAACCAAATGTGTTATTTATTTCTGTTGATGATTTAAACACTTGGATAAGTCCTATTGATAATTTTTCAAATGTAAAAACTCCCAATTTTGATCGATTGGCAAAAATGGGGGTAACCTTTACAAACGCACACGTACAAGCACCATTATGTGGCCCTTCTAGAGCCTCTTTAATGACGGGTTTACGTCCTTCAACTACTGGTATTTATGGAATGACACCTGATAATGAAATAAGAAGAGCAGGAAATCCTACAACAAAAGAGATTACCTTTTTACCAGAATATTTTGCGCAAAATGGGTATCACACTATGGGTATAGGAAAGTTGTTTCACATTCATGCACCAGATAGTGTTTTTAATGAGTCTGGTGGACGTGTAAAAGGTTTTGGGCCTTATCCAAAAAAACGATTGGTTTGGGATGGTTTTGGAACATCAAAATCAAAAGAAAATAAAGGTAAATATGGTAGAACAAGCACAGATTGGGGTGCTTTTCCAGAGAATGATACTTTAATGCCAGATCATAATTCTGTAAATTGGGTTACAGAACGTTTGCAAAGAAATTATGAAAAACCCTTTTTTATGGGGCTTGGATTCTTACGTGTGCATGTTCCCTTGTATGTGCCTCAAAAATGGTTCGATTTGTATCCTTTAGAAAATATTGAAACACCACCATACAAATCTGATGACTTAAATGATATTCCACCTGTAGGATTGCAAATTAACGATTTACCAATGATGCCGTCTACAGAATGGGCAAAAGAAAGTGGAGAATGGAAAAAAATTGTGCAAGCGTATCTGGCATGTATCAGTTATGTAGATTATGAACTGGGTAGAGTTTTAGACGCTTTAGAAAATAGTAAATATGCAGATAATACAGTAATTGTTTTATGGTCTGATCACGGGTACAGATTAGGAGAAAAAGGCACTTTTGCAAAACACGCACTTTGGGAAACTGCCACAAAAGCGCCATTAATCTTTGCAGGACCTAATTTACCAAAAGGAAAGAAAATTGATGCTCCTGTAGAAATGTTGTCTATTTATCCAACACTTTTAGAATTAAGTAGTTTGCCTGCTTATGATAGAAATGAAGGTGTAAGTTTGGTAAATATGATGCAAAATGATGCAGGAATTGATAATTCTTACGCATTGACAACTTTTGGTATGAACAATCATGCCATTAAAAAAGATGGTTTTAGATATATTCAATATGAAGATGGAATAGAAGAATTTTATGACCATAGTTTAGACCCAAATGAATGGAATAACGATGCTGATAATCCAAAATACAAAACACAAATAGAAAAAATGAAAGAGTTTTTACCTAAAGTAAATTCCAAATGGGATGCAAGTTCTAACTATACGTTTCAGCCTTATTTTGTTGAGCAAAAGAAGCGCGTCAATTGACAATAAAGGGGTAAATACTACGTCCATGACATAGCAGGACAGATATTTTATTGAATATAAATAATTTGGCATTTATGAATAATTTTAATCAGAATTTAAATGATGTCAGCTCTAAAAAAACTAATTCTAGTATTATCCGTTTTTAGCTTTTACAGTTTAAGCGCACAAGTAACTTTATCAACAGATTTTACAGACGATGCTAAAAAAAATCAACCCTTACATAATATTTGGTCTATTGCAAACCGAATAAGTCCAACAAATGGCTCTAATATTCGTCCAGGACTTAAAATGAATACAGTAAGAATGATCGGAGGAATCAAAAAAACTGTAAATGGTAACAATGTAAAAGATTTAGATTTTGATACCTGTTTGTATGATTCTATCAATAATATATATGTATATCGATTTGAACCTCTTATTGAAAGAATTAATAAAATCATCAATTCTCAAACAGAAATTCATCAAATTGTATTAGATCAACCATCTTGGGCTTTTCAACACGGTTATACATTTATTCCTGAAGGAACCAGAGATAATATCAACTTTAGAGAAAACGAGCAAATATCCATTTATGGAAATTCTTTGCCACCAGCCAATAAAGAAGCCTATCACGATTATATAAAAGCGTTAATATCGAAGCTGGTGGAAACTTATGGTGAAGAAAAAGTAATGTCTTGGCGCTTTAGAGTGGGGTCTGAAATAGAAACACCAGATCATTGGTTTGGAACCAAACAAGATTTTATTGAACATTTTGAAAATACAGAAAAAGCAGTAAGAGCAATTTTGCCTAATGCAATTGTAGGTTTACATACAAGAGCGCCAGATTTTCTATATAAAAATGGCACAATATTAAATTATAAAGGAGAACCTTTTGCTTCTTTTGCTGAAGGTTTGATAGAATATTGTGCAGATAATAATGTACAATATGATTTTTGGGGAATTTCTGATTACGTAGTTCTAGGAAGTGCTAGTTTGCGGAACATGAGTGCTAAATATGATAAATTATTTGCAGATTTAGTAAATCATCCAAAATGGAATGCGAATGCAACCATAGATTTAATGGAATATGCAACTGTTACAACAATGGATGGTGCTGATGGAAATGGATTTATCAACGCAGAAACTACGCACGCAGAAATTGTAGAATTGTATTTTTCGAACATCTATTATAAAAACAAAGACAAAGGCTTAGATTATATTTATAGATGGGGTAATAGAACAGGTTCTCAAGATCCTCCAGGGATTAGTGTTTTAAACTCAATGAATGAAAAAAATCATTACACTACTGTAACTTCTGGTTCACCACAAATTGCAACAAATGATTTAGGTGCTATTTTTGCAAAAAAAGAGAACGCATTAGAATACGATGTTTTAGTTTATAATTACAATAATAGTTCTTTATCTTATGGAGATAGTGAAGATATAAACCTGTCTTTTACATCAGAATTATCAGCAGGAACAACTTTGTATTACAGAAACATTTCTTATGATAAAACAAATAACAAGCTTCAAAATTTCTTAGAAAATACATCAGGATTTGTAAAAAGTGGATTTAATGAGAGAGGAAGTCCAGATCGAATTTTAACAGACGAAGGTTTGGCTGCTTATGAAGCTTATGAAAACCCTAATCCTTATAAATACTCTGAGTGGGAAAGTATTGAAACAATAGCGAGAAATGACGGAAAATCAGGTTCTGTAATTACTTTAAACACAGAAATCCCATCTTTTGCATTTGAAAAAATCGAATTTAGAACTAATACTAATTTGGTAACGGAATTAAATACACCACAATATAAATGGACAACTGACGAAGATTTTCAACAATTTTCAACATCTCAAATGTCATCTTCAATAGCTGGAGGTAAGATTAATATGACCATTACAGGTAGTTTTCCAAACCTTATTTATGACACATCACTTTATGTTGATAATTTTGATAGTTTTAAGATTGATATAAAAAACATAACAAATAGCGATATCTTTTGGTTTGTTTGGTACAAGGATGGTGTAAAAAATCAGCGACGTTTTCGTCCAGGAATTAATGAAACATCTTTTAATACCTATACTGTAGATTTAAGTTCAGATGCAGATTGGAATGGAACCATTGATTCTTTTAATATTGAGATTGCAAATAGGTCAAGTTTGGGTGGTACAGTAGAAATTGATAGTATAGAATTAGTGTTGAAAGCTGGTGTTGAAGAGCATACTATAACCACAAATATTGTTGAAGGTTCCGGAGTAGTTTCTCCTTCTGGAGGCAAAGTTTTTACTGGTAATGATGTTACGTTTAATGCTTATCCTGATGCGGGTTGGGTATTTCAAGATTGGTCTGGTGATGTAGTAAGTACAGAAAATCCATTAAAAATTTCTATCACATCAGATTTAAATATAAGAGCGACTTTTGTTCAAGAAAGTTTGTCTACAGATAAAAATACTGTAATTGACAACTTTATTGTGTATCCAAATCCAAGTTCAAAGGGAGTGTTTACAATTAAAAATGATACTAAAGAAAATTGGGAAGTATACAATTTGAACGGAGCTAAAGTACTTTCAGGAAAGGAAGAAATAATTGATGTTTCTAAATTTTCTAAGGGAATATATATCCTAAAACATAACAATTCTTATAAAAAGTTATTATACAATTAAAAAATATAAAAAGTATAGCAATATTAAAATGAAGAGAATATCTCAAATATCAATTATCTGTTTTTTAATATTGGCATTGTTCAATTGTAGTTCATCAAAAGAGCAAGAAAAGGAGAGTAATAATAAAAAACCAAATATTGTATTCATATTTGCAGATGATTTAGGTTGGACAGATATAAGCACAGGAAATACAAATGGAAATAACGGTTCTAAAATTTATGAAACACCCGTAATCGATAAATTGGCATCACAAGGGATGTCTTTTACAAATGCCTATACCAACCAAAATTGTGCACCATCAAGAGCAGCTTTAATTAGTGGGCAATATGCAACAGGAGTAGATAATCAGGTATATAATGTGGGCTCTTTAAAAAGACAAGACAAAAGAACCAAAGGATTTCCAAATGTACTTATTGAGCCTTTCAAGCAAAAAAAAGTAATTGCAGAAGATGGTATCAATATGTTTGATGTTTTAAAAACAAAAGGCTATCAAACAGCATTAGTGGGTAAAAGTCACGGAACTCCACATCCTTTAAAAGGTGATTATGGTATAGATTTACCAGCAGATATTCATCACATTATAGCGGCTCCTATTAAAGGGAAAAGAATAAAATCTTTCTATTTAGCACTAAATTCCGATAAAAAAGGATGGACGTTTAATTCAGAATTTGTAGATAAATATGCCAAACCTTATGATAAAGAATACCTTAATACGATTTTAAAACCTTATAAATCAAGAGCAGATGTGTCTCTTTTAAAAGGAACTCCAAAACATCTTACAGATGCAATTGGAGATTTCTCTGTAGATTATATCAAAGAAAAAGCAAATGAAGAAAATCCGTTCTTTTTATACATTCCTTTTCACGCAGTTCATTCTGATGTTACTGGTAGAAAAGATTTAACAGAAAAGTATTTGAACAGCGGCTTAAAACCAAGAATTGCAGAATATGCTTCTATGATTGAATTGTTAGACCAAAATGTGGGGAAAATAAATAATGCTTTGAAAGATCCAAATGGAGATGGAAATTATGAAGATGACATCACAGAAAACACCATTTTTATATTTTATTCTGATAATGGAGGATTATTTAAAAATACGCCATTGAAAGGTAAAAAAGGAAATTTAACAGAAGGTGGTCTTAGAGTTCCATTAATTTTCAGATATCCAAATGTGATACAAGAAAATTCGATAACCAATCAAGCAGTACATTGTATCGATTTTCTACCCACTTTTGCAGAATTAGTTGGAGTTGATTTAGCTACATTAAAAAAGAAAGATGGAAGCAAGCCTAAATATGATGGAGCTTCTTTTGCCAAAGTTTTAACAGGAGAGGCAAAAAGAATTTCAAGAGAAAATTTGTTTTGGCATCTTCCAGGATATATGGATGAACGTTTTTCTCCATCAACTTTAATTCAAACAAGAGTAGGAGAAGAATATTTTAAGTTGTTTTATTTTTATGAAACAGATGTGTTTGAAATGTATAACATTACCAAAGACATTTCAGAAAAAAGAAATATTTTAAACAATCCTACATCCAAAGAAATGGAAATCGCATTGCAAATGAATGCAGATATGTTAGCTTGGTTAGCAACCAATAATGCACCAACAGGAACTTGGGTTAAAAACAAAGAAAAAGTGCTTTACCCTAAATTAGAAGGTGTAAAAAAGTATCAATAATAGAATTTAAGAAATGAATAAAAAGTCTTTGATTTTACCTTTTTTGGTAGTGATAAGTATAGCATTTACCGAATGTTTTAGTAATAAAAAACAATCTAAAAATACTAAAGTTGAAGCAAATGAGAATGAAAAACCCAACATCATATTTTATTTAGCAGACGATCAAGATGTGTACGATTATGGTTGTTATGGTAATGAAAAAGTAAATACAACAGCAGTAGATAGGTTGGCAAAAGAAGGAATGTTATTTACCAATGCATTTACAGCTCAAGCCATTTGTGCACCAAGTAGATCTCAAGTTTTTACAGGGAATTATCCTGTTAAAAATGGATGTTTTGCAAATCATACAGCAACAAGACCCCATATAAAAAGTGTAACTTCTAGAATGAAAAAGTTGGGTTATCAAGTTGTTTTGGCAGGGAAAAGCCACGTAAAACCAGCAAGTGTTTACCAGTGGGACAAAGAATGGGAACCAGTTCCTAAAAAAGATGTACCAAGAGATTATATTCCTCTAGACAGTATTGAGAGTTATTTAAAAACTGCCAAAAAACCATTTTGTATGTTCATCACCTCAAAATATCCTCATGGAAAATATTTTGATGTTAAAAACCCAGATGTAAATAACCTAAAGTTTTATCCTTTTAATGAAGATAAAAAGAATAATGAATCATACATAAAAAGTAGATCAGGTTATTACAGAAGTATTGAAGAAGATAATACTCAGATAGAAAAAGTTTTAGCATTAGTAGATACATATTTAAATGAAAATACTTTATTTATTTATAGTGCAGATCATGGTGTTTCTGGTAAATTTACCGTAAAAGACATTGGTTTAAAAGTACCTTTTGTAGTACGTTGGCCAAAAGTGATTAAAGCTGGAACAACATCAAATCAGTTGATACATTATACAGATGTATTGCCAACTTTTATGGACGTTGCAGGAGGAAAAGTGCCTGAAAATATAGATGGGAAGAGTTTCTTATCAATCTTAAAAGGAAATGATGTTGCTGTCAATAAATATGTTTATGGAGTTAGAACCAATCAGAACATTCTAAATTCAGAGATTTTTCCATCAAGAATGATTCGTAATAAACGCTACAAATACATCAGAAATTTTAATTCATTAGAAGTTGTTGAACAAAATTTAACAGGAAAACCAAATGTAGATTATTTTATAAAAAGAGGAGCAAACAAATTTAAAAACGAACCTTTTGAAGAATTGTACGATTTAGAAAATGATCCTTTTGAACAAAACAACTTAGCAAATAATCCTGAATTTAAGTTGATGAAAAAGCAATTATCAACAGATATGTTTACTTGGATGAAAGCTCAAGGCGATATTTTGGATGAAACAATTGGGGATATGCCAATTATTACGCCTAAAGGTAAAAAGGGATTCAAGTTAGACCAAGATACTCCAAGAAGAAAAATTCCAGATTCTATAAAAAACTCACTCACAAAAGACGATTATATCGTTATAAAACATTGGTAATATTATGATAAAAAAAAACCTTTTTACTTATATATTATTCGCTTTATTCATTCTTTTAGTTTCCTGTAAATCCTCAAAAGAGAAAACTGAAGCTACTCAAAATCAAAAACCAATGAATGTTTTGTTCATTGCTATAGATGATTTACGTCCAGAGTTAAATATTTATGGGGCAAAACATATAAAATCTCCAAATTTAGATAAACTAGCTAGTGAAAGTTTGGTCTTTAATAGAGCCTATTGCAATGTACCTGTTTGTGGTGCTTCAAGAGCTAGTTTACTAACCAGTATTCTACCAACAAAAACACGTTTTATAGATTATAGAGCAAAAGCACAAGAAGATGTTCCAAATGCAAAAACATTACCAGGTCTTTTTAAAGAAGCTGGTTATACAAGTATTTCTAATGGAAAAATTTTTCATTATAATAAAGATGTTCAAGAAGCAAGTTGGAGCGAAAACCCTTGGATGCCACAAGGTGGACATAGAGTAAGTTATGACCCTAAAACTAACGACGTGATTATGAAATCTGGAAATGGACGTGTGTATGAAGCTCCAGAAGTTGATGATAGTGCTTATCCAGATTATAAAATCGCACAAAAAACGATCAAAGATTTACGCCGTTTTAAAGAATCAGGAGAATCATTTTTTATGGCTTGCGGATTTTTTAGACCTCATATGCCTTTTTATGCACCTAAAAAATATTGGGATTTATATGATAGAGATTCAATAGAGATTGCAGATAATCGTCATTTGCCTGAAAATGCTCCAAAATCTTTAAGAGGTAGTGGAGAATTTAAAAGCTATAGCTTTGGTGATTATAAACCCAATACAGAAGAATTTCATAAAATGATGCGTCATGGATATTATGCTTGCGTTAGTTATGTAGATCAGTTAGTTGGTGAAGTTTTAAATGAGCTTGAAACACTTGGATTGGCAAAAAACACAATTGTAGTAGTTTGGGGAGATCATGGTTGGCATTTGGGAGAGCATGAGTTTTGGGGTAAACACAATACTTTACATAACGCTTTACAGGTACCTTTAGTGGTAAAAGTTCCAGGAAAATCAACAGGAAAACATACTGAAGCATTGGTAGAAAGTGTAGATATTTATCCAACTCTCTGCGATTTGGCAAACATACCTGTACCAAATTATATTATGGGAAAAAGTTTTAAAGCTACTTTAGATAATCCTGAGAAGTCTTTTAGAGCATATACTTATGCTCGTTTTAAAAAAGCAGATGCTATAGTAACCGATGATTTTACTTATTCTCTGTTTGAAAATGGAGAAGAGATGTTATATAATCGTAAACATGATCCAGCAGAAAATAAGAATATGGTTGCAGATGTTAAATATAAAGAGGTGCTTAAAGAAATGCGAAATGCATTAAAAAGAAAACAAGAAAAGGCAAATAAATACAAATAAAAGAACTTGCAGTTGAACTCAGAGAAAAATGGGGAAAAGACTTTTTAATTAAATAATAATAAATTACAATGAGAACTTTTGTTACGTTAGCTATTGCAGTAGTATTGTTAACCAATTGCAGTCAACTAAAACGAGTAAAAAAAATAGAAAAAGAACAACCTATAGTTATTCAATTTATTATAGATGGATTAATGAAAGACGCTGTAGAAACAGCAATTAAAGCAGGTGCAGAAAATTTAAAATATTTTAGAAATAACGGCGTTGTTGTAGAAGCTGCATATTCAAATAGCCCTGTTGGAAGAGTTAAATTACCAGATGGAAGTGAGCCTTGGAGAGGGGCATCTCCACCAAATATTGGGATGCATACAGGAACTCATGTTTTTGAGTCACAAAATTTAGATGATATATTTTTATCAGCAAGAAGAAAAGGAATCAAATCTGTTTATGTTGGTGGTCATACTTTATACGATGTGTTTACCACAGCAGATACTTATTATGCAGAGATAATGCCTGATAGTACAGTGGTAGCTTTAGGAATCAAACATATAAAAGAAGATGGTGCAAGGTTGGTGCGTTTGCATTTACAAGAAATAAGAAGTTCTTGGAAAGGAGCGAAAGAAAAAAATAATCCAAACTCTAAATATATAAAAGCCATTTTAAATGTGGATGCTCAGCTAGGAAAATTAGTATCCTTTTTAAAAAAGCAAGGTTTATGGGAAAATGCTTTTTTTGTAATTTCAGCAGATCATGGTATGGGGGTTTTAAAGAAAAGTAACCACCTTTCAGAGCAATTGTCTTCATGGCAAATTTATATGAATTTTTATGGACCTGGAATAAAAAAGGGAGATACAATACCTTATGCAGAATCTCCAGATATTGCTATATTAACCAATTATTTTATGGGTTTAAAACCTTTAAAAGGTTATACTCTTAATGTAGATTATTTAAAAAGTAATAGAACTACAGGTGTTTTTTTAAATAATATATTTGAAGGAAATACGAAAGAAATAAATCACCCAAAATGGATTAAATCTTATTTAGATAACAATAAAAGTTCGCCGCCAAATGATTATCTTCATTATCGTGAAGCGATGATAAAGTTTATAAATAAATAAAAATTTTATGATAATGAAACTTAAATATATCATCTTATACTTTCTGATTTTGATGGTATTTCAAACAAAGAGTCAAGAATTAGAGCGCCCATTTATTTTAGTGAAATCAAGTGAAAGAAATCAAATTTTAAATAAAATAAAAACAAAAACTTGGGCGAATAAAATTTACAGAACTCTAAAATCTAATGCAGATAAGCAAGTTGATGAATTTTATAAAAACCCATCAACGTATCTTAAAAATTTGCCTTTTAATTGGGTAGAAGCTAAAAAAAATGAGTTTCCTCCTTTTTTTAAAACAGATCACATAGAAAACGGAAAACATAGAAATTTAGATAACGCCACAGATAAAGAATGGAAACCTGCAGCATTATTAATTGAAAATTTACAAATAGCATTAGATTGTGGTTATTTATATTATTTAACGCAAGATGAAAAATATGCCTATGTAGCTAGTAGCATTTTGTATTCTTTTACAAAATCTGTTCAGAAATCTAAAATGTCTAAATGGAAAGGAAGAGGAGGTTTACTATTTCCTTATGACGGTTTTAGAGAAGTTAGAGTTATTGGGTACAGACTTCCATTGATTTATGATTTTATTGCTACTTACCTTAAAAATAACGGAAAATCTTTTGATATCATTCAAAATAAAAAAGTATCATTTCCTTTAAATGAAGCTCAAAAAGTTTTTAAAACCTATGCAAATATAACTGTGAATTATGGACAAACAGGTTCTAATCACCCTGTTTTAGAAGCACCAAGCTTGGTGTATAATGCTTTGGCTTTAGATGATAAAAAAGAACGTAAAAAATGGTTGTCTTATTTTTTATCAGAAAGTACCCAAAATCAAGATGCTTTGCCAATAATGGAAAAAAACTATAAAAATCAAGGTGATATTTGGCCAGAAACTTCACAATATTTAAATCATTCCACAGAAATTTTAGGGAAATTGTTGTTAGTTATTAACAGATATCAACCTTCTTTAGAGTTGGGTAAAAAATATCCTAATATTCTTTTTGCATTACCAAGGTTAGATGACTTAGTGTATCCCAATAACGAAATTATTCGTTGGGGAGATGGACATCGAAGACAACATGGTTCTTATCAAGCTTATGAAAATGCCTATGTTTTAGCAAAGATGGATGGCTTAAAATATTTACAAGATAAATTTACTCCATTGCTAAAAAGTGCAATGGAAAATGGACAGTATTCTAGAAATAGTATAGAAGCATTATTTTGGTATGATGATGCTATTTATGGAGCTTCTAATACTATAAAACTACCAAGAACAGATAGAGTCTATCATGCAGGTATTGTGTTGCAAAGAAATTTAAGTACAACTAACAACCCAAAAGATGGATTAATGGGATTTGTTGGAGGTGCACATATGGTTCATGGCCATGCAGAAGGTATGAATATTGAATTATATGGAGAAGGACAAGTTTTAGGTGTAGATCATGGGAGAAAAAATTACGGCAAAGATTTGCATGAAAACTACTCCAGAATTTTTGCAGCTCACAACACAGTAATTGTAAACGGAAGTTCTCAAGGAGAAGATGGTTGGGTAAATTTGGGAATCAATTCTGTGGAGTTGATTTCAATGGAACCAAAGGTTAATGATGTAGGAATTTCTCCAAATCATTCTTTTAGTCAAACTAGTTTTGTTGATGATAAAGCAGATAAAGCAGAAGCAACTCAAGAAAGAACTTTAGGACTCATTAGAACATCGCCAACAACAGGTTTTTATGTAGATGTTTTTCGTTCAAAATCTAAATTACAAAATGAATATCATGATTATTTATATCATAATATTGGTGATAAGCTTGTCTTTGAAAATAAGGATATAAAGTTGCAAAAAACACCAAATAGATATATGGCAAATGCGAATGCTGAATGGATTCACAATAAAAAATATAGAAATCCAGGATGGCATTTTTTTAAAGATGTAAAAACATCTCAAGAATATAAAAACAATGTAAAAGCTACTTTTCATATCAAAAAGTTAAGAGGAAATAGTTTGTTCATGCAATTACATATTCCTGGGTTTAAAAATAGAACCTACACCAAAGTAAAAGCACCTGCAACTTTTGAATCTCCAGAACCTTATGATAGAAAACCGACCCCAACTTTAGTCATAAGAAATAAGGGTGAAGCTTGGCAAAACCCTTTTGTAGTAATTTTTGAGCCTTTTAATAGCTCAGAAAAACCAAGCATACAATATGTTACAAAAATTGAGCAAAATGGCATTTATAGAGGATTGATTATAGAAAGTAAAACACCTTCTGAAAATCTAATTCAATACGTAATTACACAATCTAAAGATCAATTTTTTAAGAATGATGATATTTATTTTAAAGGTTCTTATGCAGTAATAACATTAAATAATAAGAATGAATTAAAGAGTATTTATATTGGTGAAGGAGAAAAATTAATTTATAAAAATGAAGAAATTGTCACAAACTCATCAAAAACATATTTTAAATCTTATGATTAAAAAAAGTATTCTTTTAATATGTCTTAGCGTTTTTCTTTTTGGATGTCAAACAGATCAAGATAAAAACAAAACATTATTATTTGTAGGAAGTTTTACAGATAAAAAACCAGGAGAAGGAATATATGTGTATGAATTTGATTTAGAAACAGGAGAAGCTCATTTAAAGAATACTATAGATACTCTTACAAATACTTCATTTTTAAAATTGTCTCCTAATGGTAAGTATTTATATTCTGTAGCAGACAGTCAGATGAAATACAATGGAAAAATAGCTGCTTTTAAAGTTGATGTTTCAAAATCAAAGTTAGTATTTATAAATACTCAGGATTGTGGAGGGGTAAATCCTGCGCATCTAGAAATTGATAAAAGTGGTAATTATCTAACAAATTCTAATTATTCAGATGGAAGTTTAAGTCTTTTTAAACTTAATAAAAATGGGAGTTTAAGTAAGTCTTTACAAGTATTACGATTTAAAGATAGCAGTATTGTTAAAAATCGTCAGGCCTCTTCTCATATCCACTCTTCAAATTTTTCTTCTGATGGAAATTATTTGTTCGCACAAGATTTAGGAGCTGATAAACTTAGAAAATTTACGCTTGATACATTACATAAAAAATTAAAACAGCAGCAAGAGATTAAAACAAAACCAGGAAGTGGGCCAAGACATTTTACCTTTCATCCAAATGAGAAATTTGGATATCTAGTTAATGAATTAAGTGGTAAAATTAATGTTTATAACTATGAAAACGGAAACTTAAATTTTATAGAAGAGTATACAACTTATCAAAAAAAACAAGATATATACAGAGCAGCAGACATACATATCTCACCAGATGGTAAATTTTTATATGCTTCAAATAGAGGTCCAGAAGAAGATACTATTGTCATTTTTTCTATTGATAAAAAAACTGGAAAACTACAGTTAGTTGGGCATCAGCAAACTTTTGGAGCGCACCCAAGGAATTTTGGAATAGATGCCTCTGGTACATTTCTTTTAGTTGCCAATATGCATACTAATAGGGTTGTAATTTTTAAAAGAAATAAAGAAACAGGAAAATTAACAAAGCTTTCTAATGAAATTAGTGTTCGTAATCCGTCTAGTATTCAAATAAAAACTTACAATTTGTATTAGAGCGATTCTCTTTCAATAAGGTTAAAAGGTACTTTAAAAGATCCTTTTTCTTTGTTTAAAATCATACTTGCAGCAGTTTCCCCCATTATTTTAAAATCTGTAGAAATTACTGTAATCCCTAATAATTCTTTTAAAGGAGTATCGTTATAAGAAATAATACCAATATCTTTACCTAACACATATTCATCTTCTCGAACTTGTTTTACCAAATTAACCAAATCTGCCTCTTCTATGGTAATAAATAAATCTCCTTTTTTTAAAATCATATCATCATAAACTTCATTCAGTATTTCGAAGTCTAATTTATGTTCAACACAAAATTTTCTAAACCCATGTAGTATTCTTCTTGGATACGGATATACAGCTTTATTTGGGTAAATAAGCATAATTTTTTTGTAATTGCTTATTTTTTCTATCCCTTCTTTTAATGCAGTGTAGATGTCATTTTCAAAATCCTGATAAATTTCAATCCCTTTTACGTCAATTCCTGGTTTAATATTGTCTAGTAGTACTAGTTTTTCTTTAGGGATGCTTTTGATAGCTTTTATAACATTGTCTGTATAGCTAACATGTTTTAATTCCTCTGTTTTAAAATGAGGCATAATTACAAAGTAATCATATGCAGATTTGTTTTTTTCTAAAAGATTTAAAAACAAGGTTTCATCGCAATGATAAATATGTAAATCTGTGTGAGAATTGGCGCCAATAGTATTTATAAAATAATTATAGGTTCTAAGTTTATAAGAGCTTAATTTATTGACTAAGAATAAAATATTAACCTTAGAAATTAATTTTGTTCTTGAGATGTAAAACCCTTTGCCGCGAATAGAGGTAATTATATTTCTCTCTTTTAAGATGCTATAAGCTTTTTCAACAGTATCTCTAGAAAGGTAAAACTCTTCACTAAACATATTTATTGAAGGAATTTTTTGATCGATTACCAAGTTACCTGTAGAGATATTATGAATTATAGAATCTATTATTTGCTGGTATTTTGGAATCCTAGATTCAGTATCAATTTTTATATTTTTTATCATATCTATACTTAAAAAAAATAAAAATAAAACTTTAATTCTAATTGACCACAAAATGTGTTTGTTTTCTTACATATGTTTTACATATTAATAAATCTAGTTGCTGTTCTTTGAAGTTTTATTATATTTATAATCTTCTAAACAAATTTGTAAAAAGTATTTACAATAGAAATCATTTCCAAAATTATAACAAATGAAGTGTTTTTACTGAAACCATATAGTACAGGATACAAATACTAGTTTGTAGCTTTAGATTTGTCATATAATATAATAATTTTTATGAAAACCAACACAAAGACATTTAAGTACGTAGATTATTTATGGGATCAAGAAAAAGCGAATGCTTTAGGAGATGATCAAGTTGCATTATTTTTATACCGTTCTAATATTTTAGGAGCAGATCTTAGAATTACAAATTATGGTGGTGGTAATACAAGTTGTAAAACGATAGAGAAAGATCCGCTAACAAATCAAGAAGTAGAGGTAATGTGGGTAAAAGGTTCTGGTGGAGATATTGGAACTTTAAATAGAGCAGGAATTGCTGGTTTATACACAAGTAGATTAAGAGATTTAAAAAATGTTTATGGCGGTCTTCAAGATGAAGATAGAATGGTTGGTTTATTCAATCATTGTATTTACGATTTAGATAGTAAAGCACCATCAATAGATACACCTTTGCATGGTTTGTTACCATTTGCACATATAGATCATTTACATCCAGATGCTTTAATTGCAGTTGCTGCAGCTAAAGATAGTGAGAAAGTTACCAAAGAAATTTGGGGTGATACTATGGGATGGGTGCCTTGGCAAAAACCAGGTTTCGATTTAGGTTTGCAATTAGAAAAGTGTTTGGCAGACAATCCTGGAATTAGAGGAATCGTTTTAGGTTCTCACGGTTTATTTACTTGGGGAGACACTTCTTACGAATGTTATATAAATAGTTTAGAGGTTATAGAAATGGCTTCTGAATACATAGAGAAAAAATTAAAAGAACAAGGCGAAGTTTTTGGTGGTCAAAAAGTTGAAAGTTTACCACAGGAAGATCGTTTAGAAAAAGCAGCTCAATTAATGCCTTTATTAAGAGGTTTGTGCTCTTCTGAAAATAGAATGATTGGTCATTTTTCGGATACTGATGTTGTAATGCAATATATTAACAGTAACGATTTAGAGAGATTAGCTCCTATGGGAACCTCTTGTCCAGATCACTTTTTAAGAACTAAGATTCAACCGTTGGTTTTAGACTTAGACAAAAATGAAGACGTATCTGATGCAGAAGCTGTGTTAAAGAAATTAGAGCCAGCTTTTGCTGCTTATCGTCAAGAATATGTAGATTATTACAATACTTGTAAAAAAGACAATAGTCCTGCAATTCGTGATGCAAATCCTGTAATTATTATTTATCCAGGAGTTGGTATGTTTAGTTTTGCTAAAAACAAGCAGACTACACGTGTTGCAAGCGAATTTTATATCAATGCAATTAATGTAATGCGTGGTGCAGAAGCAATTACTGCATATACTTCTTTACCAAGACAAGAAGCATTTGATATTGAGTATTGGTTGTTAGAAGAGGCAAAATTACAACGTATGCCAAAAGAAAAGCCATTATCTAGAAAAGTTGCTGTAGTAACTGGTGCTGGTGGTGGTATTGGTAAAGCGATTGCTGATAAATTAGCAGCAGAAGGAGCAAACGTTGTTTTAACAGATATTAACGAACAAGCTTTAATAGAAGCAAACGGAACTTATGCTAGAGATGTATCTAGTTATGCTGTTTGTGATGTTACAAGTACAGATTCTATTGCAAGCGCTTATAAAAAAGCTATTTTAGAGTTTGGTGGTATAGATATGATTGTGCACAGTGCAGGATTGGCAATTTCTAAACCATTAACAGATACAACTGACAAAGACTGGAATATTTTACAAAGTATTTTAGTAAAAGGACAGTTTGATTTGGCAAAGCAATTTGCAATGATTGTTCGTAAACAAGGTTTAGGAGGTGATTATATTGCTATTGCAAGTAAAAACGGCTTAGTAGCAGGTCCTAATAATGTAGCGTATGGTACTGCAAAAGCAGCGCAACAACACATGGTACGTTTATTAGCTGCAGAATTGGCAAAAGATAAAGTAAGAGTAAATACAGTAAACCCAGATGGTGTAATTGTAGGAAGTAAAATTTGGGAAGGCGCTTGGGCAGAAGGAAGAGCTAAGGCAAACGGAATTACTGTTGAAGAATTACCAGCATTTTATGCAAAAAGAAACTTGTTAAATGAAATTATTACTCCTGCAGATATTGCAAATGGTGTATTTTCTTTAGTAGGTATTTTAGATAAGTCTACAGGAAATATCATCAATGTAGATGGTGGTATGGCAAATGCATTTGTAAGGTAAACACTTTTAAGTTAAAATATATTATTTTAGAACTTCCATAGAGCATAAAATTTTATGGAAGTTTTTTATTAAAACAGAATTATGAAATTAACACAACAACATATAGAAGACGATAATAAAAAGAATTTAACATCTCAAAATAATCAGTATAATTTTTTAGCTGATTCTTTAACCTCTAAAGGGTATGATGTAAATTCGATTATTAACAAATTATCAGAATTTCAAGTAGCAATACCAAGTTGGGCTTTAGGTGCAGGTGGTACTCGTTTTGGGCGTTTTTCTTTTTATGGAGAACCTTCTACCTTAGAACAAAAAATAGAAGATGTTGGTATTTTACACAGTTTAACTCAAACTGCAGGTGCTGTATCTTTACATATTCCTTGGGATATTCCTTCTGATTACAATGCTATTAAAGAAAAAGCAGGTGCATTGGGTATTCAATTCGATTCTGTAAATTCAAATACATTTCAAGATCAGAAGAATGCTAAAGAAAGCTACAAGTATGGTTCTTTAAGTAATACCAGCAAAGCTGTTAGAGACCAAGCAATACAACACAACATAGATGTAATTAATATTGGAAACAAATTAGGATCTAAAAGTTTAACTGTGTGGTTAGCAGATGGTTCTTCTTTTCCAGGACAAAATAATTTTCAGACAGCTTTACAAAACACACAAGACAGCTTAAAAGAAATATACAAAGGCTTACCAGATGATTGGAAGTTACTAATAGAGTACAAGCCTTATGAACCAAACTTTTATTCAACTGTAATTCAAGATTGGGGTACTTCTTTTATGTTGGCAAATGAGTGCGGAGAAAAAGCTTTCTCATTAGTAGATTTAGGACATCATTTACCAAATTCTAACATAGAACAAATTGTATCTGTATTAATGTTAAAAGGAAAGTTAGGTGGATTTCATTTTAACGATAGTAAGTATGGTGATGATGATTTAACTGTTGGTAGTATTAAACCATATTCGTTATTTTTAATCTTTAATGAATTGGTTTACGGAATGGAAAACAATCCACAAAACCCAGATTTAGCTTGGATGATTGATGCAAGTCATAATGTTAAAGATCCTTTAGAAGATTTATTACAATCTTTAGAAGCCATACAAGAAGCGTATGCAAAAGCATTGTTAGTAGATCAAAAAGCCTTAAGAACAGCACAATTAGAAAATGATGTTACTAAGTGTCAAGAAATTTTACAAGGTGCTTTTAGAACAGATGTAAGACCTTTATTGGCAGCAGCAAGACTAAAAACAGGTGGAGCTATAAACCCAATAGAAAGTTATAGAAATTTAGCTGTAAGAGCAGCATTAATAAAAGAAAGAGGTAAAAATACAATAGCAACAGGATTGTAAAAAAACACCATGAAACAAAAAGTAACTGCCATTTTTGATATTGGAAAAACTAATAAGAAATTTTTTCTTTTTGATAAAAAATTCAAAGAAGTATACAGAGAGTATGCTTCTTTTGATGAAATTAAAGATGAAGATGGTTATCCAACAGAAAATTTAGCTGCCTTACAAACTTGGTTAAAGGAAATTTTTAATCGAATTTTAAAAAGTGAGCAATACGCTATAAAAGCAATTAATTTTTCTACCTATGGCGCCAGCTTTGTGCATTTAGATGAAAACGGAGATGTACTAACACCTTTGTATAATTACACCAAAGAAATTGATGAGGATTTGGTGGCTGATTTTTATGAAAAATATGGTCCAGAATTAGAATTCACAAGAAGTACGGGTTCGCCAAAATCTGGTCTGTTAAATTCTGGAATGCAGCTGTATTGGATAAAAAAAACCAAACCAGAAATATTTAGTAAAATTAGATATTCATTGCATTTGCCTCAATATTTAAGTTTTATTTTCACAGGAATTCCGTTTAGTGAATACACAAGTATTGGTTGTCATACTTCTCTTTGGAATTATGAAACTAAAGATTACCACAATTGGGTTTACAAAGAAGGAATTCATAAAATATTACCTCCAATAGTTTCAACAGAAACGAGTGTAAATATGAATTACAATGGAAATAGAATTAAAATTGGTGTAGGTATACACGATAGTTCGTCTGCACTTTTACCTTATGTTAGAAGTGTAAAAAAACCTTTTGTTTTGGTGTCTACCGGTACATGGTCTATAGCTTTAAATCCTTTTTCAGATAGTGCTTTAACCAAAGAAGAAACAACATTAGGCTGTATCAATTACATGCGAATTAATGGCAAGCCTGTTAAATCTTCTAGGCTATTTTTAGGAAATGAATACAAAATTCAAGCTAAAATAATGTCAGAAAGATTTAACGTAGATAAAGACTATCATAAGACTGTTCAGTTTGATTACACAGTATATTCAGAAATTATAAAAGATTTTACATATGCTTTTAAGTGGGAGTCTTTTACAGATAAAAACATGCCTACAAAAACAACGTATTCGTATGCTACTTTTGAGCATGCTTATCATCATTTGATGATAGAGTTGGTTAAGCTTCAGGTACAAGGCATTAAAAGAATAGCAAATACTCAAGATATAGATAGATTGTATGTAGATGGTGGTTTTTCTGATAATGATTTGTACATTAAGTTGTTATCTCATTACTTAAGAGGCATGAAATTAAGAACAACAAAAGCGTCTTTAGGTTCTGCTTTAGGAGCTGCAATTTCAATTTCTGATACTAAATTAAATTCTAAATTCTTAAAAAAGAATTATTCACTTAAGAAACACGTACCATTTATAATCAAATAAAAAACTATGGCTTTAAAAATTAATACAAAATACCCCTCTGTAGACGATTTAAGAAACAAAGCAAGAAAGAAAATACCAAAATTTGCTTTTGAATATTTAGATGGAGGTTGTAATGAAGATGTAAATTTACACAGAAATACCTCTGAATTAAGAGATGTGCAATTAAAGCCTAATTACTTAAGAAATCATGGAGGTTCATCAACCAAAACAAAATTATTTGGTATAGAATATGATGCTCCTTTTGGTATTGCACCCGTAGGATTACAAGGATTAATGTGGCCAAATTCTCCAGAAATACTTGCAAAAGCAGCGTTTAAGCATAATGTGCCTTTTATTCTAAGTACAGTAACTACAACAAGTATAGAGCGTGCAGCAGAGCTAACAGAAGGAAAAGCTTGGTTTCAATTATACCATCCAACAGAAAATAGTTTAAGAGATGATATTTTAAAAAGAGCAGAAGCTGCAGAATGCCCTGTATTGGTAATTTTGTGTGATGTGCCAAGTTTTGGTTTTAGACCAAGAGACATTAGAAACGGTTTGGCTATGCCACCAAAAATGAATGTTAGTAATATTTTACAAGCTTTTGGAAGACCTCATTGGAGTTTACAGACCCTAAAACATGGCATTCCAAATTTTGCAAATCTATTACCTTACATGCCTAAAAATTTAGATTTAAAACAATTGGGAAAATTTATGGATCAAACATTTAGCGGTAGGTTAAATGAAGAGAAAATAAAACCAATTCGAGATATGTGGAAAGGTAAAATTGTTTTAAAAGGAGTTGCTTCTCATTACGATGCAGAACAAGCTATTCGTTTAGGTTTAGATGGTATTATTGTATCAAACCATGGAGGAAGACAATTAGACGCAGGAGAATCAACTATAAAACCACTTACAACTATTGCCGAGAAATACGGAGATCAAATAGAGGTAATGATGGATAGTGGTATTCGCTCTGGTGTAGATGTTTCTAGAGCTTTGGCTTCTGGAGCAAAATTTACCTTTATGGGACGTTCATTTATGTATGGAGTGTCTGCTTTAGGAAAACAAGGTGGAGATCATACAATATCACTTTTAAAAACAGAGTTGCAACAAGTAATGGAGCAAATTTGTTGTGAACGTGTAGAAGATTTTCCAAATCATCTAATTAAAGATCTGTAGCATCAAAAAAAGTCATACATTTAAAAACTCAGCAATTTTGCTGAGTTTTTTTATACGGTACAGTACAGGATAGAAAATTTTATGATCTAATCTACATTCGTAATTATTCAAAATTAATTAAAATACACCAAGTATTATGGCAGAATCGCAAAATGCAGCAGTAATTACTAATGAAAATGCAGGAGGAGAGTTTGAAAGAACTCCAGTACCTTCATCAAAATTAAAAGGATGGAAATCTTTTTTAGGAATGTATGCAGGAGAACACGCTGCAGGTACTGAATTTATGATTGGCCCCTTGTTTCTAGCTGCAGGAGCTAGTTTAAAAGATTTAGCGTTAGGACTTCTTTTAGGTAATATTTTAGCTATTTTAACTTGGAGATACTTAGTGGCACCTATAGCTGTTTCTAGCAAACTAACATTGTATTATCAATTAGAAAAAATTGCTGGAAAAAATTTAGTAAAGATATATAATGTTGTAAACGGTGTGCTTTTCTGTTTTTTGGCAGGTGCAATGATTACCGTTTCTGCTAGTGCTGTTGGAATCCCTTTTGATATAAATTTTTCTATTCCTGAAAATATTTTTGGTTTAAGTACACCAGCTTTTTCCATGATTGTAATTATTGTAGGTGTTGTAATGACTGTAGTTGCTGCAGCTGGATATAATACGGTTTCTAAATTTGCGAATATCGCAGCACCTTGGATGATTGTTGTTTTTGCAGCTTGTGGATTATCAGCTTTAAGTCAAATGGAGGTTGATTCTTGGGAGAGTTTATTAGTTGAATGGGATAAAGGAATTAGTGTAGTACAATCGGTTAACGGGAAAACAGATTTTGGTTTTTGGAAAATTGTCATTTTTTCTTGGCTATGTAATGCAGCAATGCATTTTGGTATGGCAGATTTAACTATTATGCGTTTTGCAAAAGATAGTCGTGCTGGATGGGGACCTTCTATAGGAATGTTTTTAGGACATTATATGGCATGGATCTGTGCATCTTTTATGTTAGCTGCTCAGATTAAATTAACAGGAGATATTTCTGCAAATCCTGGTGCGTTAGCTTGGAGTGCTGTAGGTTGGACAGGTATTATCTGTGTTATTGTAGCAGGTTGGACCACCGCTAACCCTACAATATATAGAGCAGGTTTGGCTTTTCAAACTTTATTTCCATTAAAATCTAAAAAATATTCAGGTGTAATTTTAGCAGGTATAGTAGCAACCGCAGCAGGAATTTTTCCATCGCTTTCAGGTAAGTTACTTGATTTTGTAGGATTGTATGGAGCCATTTTAGGGCCAATGGGAGGAGTTATTTTTGTAAACCATTATCTAGCTAAGAAAATGAATTTTACACAAGATTATGCAGATGAAAAAGGAACCGGTTTTAATACAGGTGTTTTATTAGCTTGGTTGATTCCTGTAGCCTTAGGGTTGTATTTTATCTTTGGTCAAGGTTTATTTCCTGCTTATGCAGTAATACCTTCTTGGATAGCTTCTAGTGTGTTGTATGTAGTTATTATGAAACTTCAAAAATCTTAAATTATGAAAATACTAAAATTAATAAGTGCATTGTCAATAGTTGGTTTCATACTATTAACTAGCATACTTTTATTATTGGGTTCAATGAATGCAGCTAATATGAAGATTTTAATGTTAATAGGCACCATTTTGTGGTTTTTGGTAACGCCACTATGGATGAAAGAAGAGTCTTAAACAAAAAGAGTTTTTAAATATTTCTTTATATACAACAAGCTGTAATTAGAAATACTTGTAATTTATATACAGGTTTTTAAGTTTATAAAGAGGTTCTTGTGGCTGATTTATACATCTTATAATATGTTTCCTATTACTTACAATTACACTTATTTTGTTATTGTATTAATTTCTATGTACGTATTTCTAGTGAAAATTTAATAAAAAATATGAGTATGAAAAAAATAGTAATTCCGTTTAAACTCTTATTTTTAGTGTTAACACTTCCTTTTGAGATAACAAAAGGGAAAAAGAGGAAGAATAAAAAGAAGATTAAAGATTTATTAAGGTCTTAACCTATTTCCTACAATTCAAAAATCATAAGAATAAATTGCCTTGTAGGCCAACAAAAAAAGCTTCAAAATTTTAAATTTTGAAGCTTTTTGCTTTTGTAGTAGTTTTACTCTTGCATTAAAAATGCTTTTAAGTCCTCATAAGAACTCGCTTTAAGAGCTACTTTTTTATTGTTAATGACTTTTTTAATTTGTGGTGGAATGGCCACTTTTACAGGTAAGGTACTTTCTACAACATCTAAAAATTTAACAGGATGTGCAGTTTCTAAAAAGATACCAAATTCATGTTTTTGTATTCCGTGTTTTTTCAATCCTAAATAGCCTACAGTTCCATGAGGATCTGCAACGTATCCTGAGTTTGAATATATTTCTTTCATCGTTTCACGCGTTTCAGCATCAGAAAAACTATACGAAGAAAAGTGCTTTTTAAGTAGGTTAAAATCGTTGTTAAACAATTCTCTAATTCTAATAAAGTTACTTGGGTTTCCAACATCCATTGCATTAGAAATGGTTGCCTTAGATGGTTTTGGGTTGTAAGTACCCTCTTTTAAATAGTTTGGCACAGTATCATTAACATTTGTAGAAGCTACAAAATGTTTTACAGGCAAGCCTAATTTTTGTGCCATAACACCTGCGCAGATATTTCCGAAATTTCCACTTGGAACAGAGAAAATCAATTCTTTATTTAGTTTTTTTAATTCTTTATAAGCAAAGAAAAAATAAAACATTTGTGGCAACCACCTTGCAACATTTATAGAGTTTGCAGAGGTTAGTGTTTTGGTAATTTCTTCATCTAAGAAGGCAGTTTTTACCATTTCTTGACAATCATCAAAAACACCATCTACTTCTAGTGCTGTAATGTTTTTTCCTAAGGTAGTTAATTGTTTTTCTTGAATGTCGCTTACTTTTCCCGACGGATATAAAATAACAACATTTACTCCTTTTGCGCCTAAAAAACCGTTGGCAACTGCGCCACCTGTATCGCCAGAGGTAGCCACTAAAACCGTTACTTCTTTGTTGTTGTCTCTGTTAAAATACTCAAGGCATTTTGCCATAAATTTGGCACCAACATCTTTAAATGCCATGGTAGGACCATGAAACAATTCTAAAGTTGCAATATTCTCATCTACTTTTACAACCGGAAAATCAAATGAAACAGTTTCTGCAATAATCTCTTTTAATTTTTCAGCAGGAATTTCATCTCCAACAAACTGCTGAATAACTTCAAACGCAATTTCTTGATGGGTATAGTTTTCAATATTGTCTATAAAATCTTTAGAAAGCGGTGTAATTTCTTCCGGAAAATAAATTCCTCTATCTTTTGCCAAGCCTTCTATTACTGCGTTTTTAAAAGTTGTTTTTGGCGATTTGTGGTGTAAACTATAGTAGTTCATTTTTTATGTTTTTTGGTGTTTGGTTTTTGATTTACAGTTTGTGTATGAGTCAACAACTATAAACAAATAACCAACAACTATTCTAATATTTTAATTCCTTCAGCATTTACTTTTGAAGTAAAAATTGTAAAATCTATTGCTGTTTTAGCATAGGTTTCTTGTATCGATTTGTAAACATTTTCGGCACTTTTATCACCTTTACACAATGCAAAAATTGTAGGGCCAGATCCAGAGATTCCTGCACCCAAAGCACCTGCCTTTACTGCATTTGTTTTAACGTCATCAAAAAACGGAATGAAACTTTTTCTGGCAGGTTCTGCAACAAGGTCTACCAAAGAATTGCTAATTAGTTGATAATCATCTGTAAATAAGCCGCTAACCAGTCCGCCAACATTTGCCCATTGCGTAATGGCATTTTTTAAAGGTACGTTTGCTGGCAATACGTCTCTAGCATCTTTTGTTTTTATTTCTACTTGCGGATGTATTGCAACAACTCTTAATTCTTTAGGGACAGGTAATTTTACAATTTCTAACGGATTGTAACTTCTAACAAGAATAAAACCACCGTATATTGCGGCAGCTACATTGTCTGCAATTTGAGATCCACAGGCAACTTCTTCGCCATACATGGCAAATTTTGTGAGTTCTAAGTTATTGTATCGGTTTCCAAGTAGTTTATTTGCTCCAAAAGCAGCGCCTGCAGCACTAGCAGCAGAGCTTCCTAAACCGCTACCTGGTTTAAAACCTTTGTGAATTGTAAGTGCAACTCCAAAATCAGCTTTTGCATCGTTTAGCATTTTTTGCACAACAGCACTTGCGGCATTTTTATCAATATCATAGGTTAAATTTGCACCTGTAATATTTGTTATTTTTACTCCTTTTGAGCTTGTTTTGGTAAACGACATTTCGTCTCCAACTGCATCTACGGCAAAGCCCATAGAGTCAAATCCGCAAGAAACATTGGCTACAGTTGCCGGAGAAAATATTTTTAAATAATCCATTTATTTTGGTTTGTGGTTTTTAGTTGTTGGTTTTTATTCTGGTTGACAATCAAAAACCAACAACTAAAAACGAATAACTATTTATTAGCAATTCTAATTACATCAGCAAAAATACCAGAAGCCGTAACTTCTGCACCCGCACCTGCACCTTTTATAATTAAAGGGTTTGACGGATATCTATCTGTAAAAAATAATACAATATTATCGCTGCCTTCTAAATTGTAAAAAGGATGGTCTGCAGCAATGTGTTGCAAACCAACATTTGCCTTACCATCTACAAATTCTGCAACATATTTTAAGCGGCAATCTTTGTCATTAGCTTCTTTAAATAGCTGTTGAAAATGCGTTTCGTTCTTTGTTAATGATGCGTAAAAATCGTTATTATTTGTTGTTTGCAAGCTATCTTTTGGTAAAAAAGCGTTGTTTGCAATGTCTTCTAATTCTAGTTGATAACCACTTTCACGAGCCAAAATTAAAATTTTTCTGGCAACATCTACACCGCTCAAATCAATTTTAGGATCTGGTTCTGTAAATCCTTCTTTTTGTGCTTGTGCTACTACATCATGAAAAGTAGCATTTGTATTAAAATTGTTAAACACAAAATTTAAACTTCCAGACAATACTGCTTGAATTTTATGAATTCGGTCTCCAGAATTGATTAAGTTTTTTAGCGTATCTATAATAGGTAAGCCTGCGCCTACATTGGTTTCAAACAAAAATGAAGCGTTGTATTTTCTAGAGACTTCTTTAAGTATTTTGTAATTTTTATAGTTAGACGCACAGGCAATTTTGTTACATGTAACTACAGAAATACTATCTCTCAAATATTTTTCATATACTTCAGAGACTTGCTGATTTGCGGTATTGTCTATAAAAACACTGTTTCTATGGTTTGCTGTTTTTACCTTTTTATAAAAGTTGTCTAAACTTGTAGGTTCTCCGTTTTCTAGTGCCTCTTTCCAGTTTTTTAGGTTGATGCCATCGTTGTCAAAAACCATTTTTCTAGAATTAGACAATCCGATAACTCTAATTTTTAATTTTAAATTTTCTTTTAAAAACTTTTTCTGTTGGTCTAATTGAGCTAAAAACTTTTCGCCAACATTACCAACACCGGTAACAAATAGGTTGAGTTGTTTTGTTTTTTCTTCAAAAAATTGCTCATGCAAGGTATTTAATGCTTTTTTAGCATCACTTTTATCAATGACAGCAGAGATATTTTTTTCTGAAGAACCTTGTGCAATCGCTCTTACATTTACGTTGTTTTTACCCAACGCAGCAAACATTTGTCCGCTTAAACCTTGGTAGTTTTTCATGCTTTCTCCAACAACAGCAATAATTGCCAAGTCATTTTCTACACTTACAGGTTTTATTTTTTTTCTATCAATTTCAATACTAAAAGTTTCGTTTAAAAGTTCTTGCGCTTTTGTAGCATCATTTTCATAGACACCAACACAAATAGAATGTTCAGAAGAAGCTTGTGTAATAAAAACGACGTTAATTTTTGCAACAGAAAGTGTTTCAAACAAACGTTTCGAAAACCCAGGAATACCTATCATTCCGCCACCTTCTAAAGTAATTAAGCTAATGTCTTCTATATGAGAGATCCCTTTTACTTCGTTACTATTTTTAGGGTTTTTACAAATTAAAGTTCCAATATTTTCTGGGTCAAAAGTATTTTGTATGCGAATCGGAATTTCTTTTCTTAATGCTGGTTGTATGGTTGGTGGGTACAATACTTTTGCACCAAAATGCGACAATTCCATCGCTTCTTCGTAAGAGATTTCAGAAATCGCATAGGCTTGTTTTACAACTCTTGGGTTGGCTGTAAACATACCGGCAACATCTGTCCATATTTGTAATTCAGAAGCGTTTATTGCAGCAGCATAAATAGCAGCAGAAAAATCTGATCCACCTCTACCAAGTGTTGTTGTTTCGCCAGCTATATTAGCAGAAATAAAACCTCCTAAAAGAGTTACTTGGTGTGTATTTTTTTTGAAAAAAGCAGCAATATTTGCATTGGTAGCTTTAAAATTTACCTCTGCATCTAAAAAATCGTTGTTTGTAATAATTAAATCGCGACTCTCTTTATGTACAGCATCTAAAACCTCATTTGCTGCATTTGCAATGATGTAAGAAGACAGTCTTTCTCCGAAACTAGATACTTTTGCCAATGTTTTGTCAGACAATTCTTGTAACAAAAAGATGCCTTCATAAATTGAGTGAAGTCTATCAAACAAAGCCGTTGTTTTTTGTATAACTTCGGGTTTGTTTTTAACAATCAGGTCGTTAATTACCTCATTGTGTAGTGTTTTTATGTTTGATAATATTTCTTTAGCTTCCTCTATATTTTTTAGTGAGGCATTTGCGCCAGCCAATAGATTGTTAGTTGTTTTGCCAAAAGCAGAAACTACAACTGCAATTGTATCTTTTTTAGATGCATTTGCAACAATTGCCAATACTTTTTTTATGTTTTCTGAATTTGCGACAGACGAACCGCCAAATTTTAATACTTTCATTTTGAGTGTATATGAGAATGAAATAATACTGTTTTATTGTTTTGTTCCGAATTGTATCGAAAAAAATAGAACCTGAGTTTGTATAATAGTAGAGAACCCCTAAAGGGTAATTGTTGTAGAAGTGCGTGTAATATTTCCCATAGAAATGCCTACTATAGATATAGTTTGAGTGGTTTTAGTATGTAGATTAGAAATATTCACAAGGCAAAAGTAGCAGTAATATTTAATTTCAGCTTATAAATTGAATAATATTTTCGAATTTAGGTCGATTTATATCAATTTCATAAAATTAACTTATTTAAATTTCGTAATTAATTTTATTTCCCTAGAAGCATTGTTTTTTCTTTAATAATGGCTGCAATAGGTTTGTTTTTAATTTTGCTTTCTAACCAAGACAAGATATCTAAATACAAGAAAGCCCTCTTTTCATAAGGGTGATTTTCAAAAACCTCTAATTTTGCATGTATTTTTTTAAATTCGCCTTTTATTTCATGCGGAAAAACATCACTTAAATCTCTAATAGATTCTAAGAATACCTTTTGTACTTCTTGTAAATTTTCCATCTTTAAAAGAAATTTATAGGTGTCTATAAATTGTCTTTCTAGATCGTAATCTAAGCCACATTCATAGTGTGCAATAAGATTTAATATTCTTGCAAAGCATTGTAAATCTTCTGCAGCACTTAAGTTTTTAGATTTAATTATTCTTTGCAAGTAAGAGATACATTCTCTGTTTTTACCCATTCCAAAATACAAACAAGCAATTTTGTAATACAACATTACCACATGGTGACTGTCTAACCTGTTTTTGTACTTTTCTAATTTTGTATTTATCGTTTCTACTAAATATTCCCCTTCAGAAAAAGTGCCTTCTAAAAAGTGTAAATGTAATTTATTGGCATACAGGTATTGAAAAATTAACAACTCTGTATTGGTGTTTAAAGGTATTTTTTTAGTTTGAATTGCTTCTTCAAACGCGGTCAATTCTTCTTTAAAGGTAGATACTTTTTTCACTAAAAAAGAAGCCTCCAAAAGATAGTTGATTCCTTTTAAGAAAAAAACAGGATGTAAAATTATTAGTTTTTGATCTTCTTTAAATAAGTCTACCCATTTTGTTGCGTATTTATAGCTTTGCAAAAAGTCTTGCGTTAAAAAGCTATACCATAAATGTGCTTTGTACAACCATAATCGCTCTCTAAAACCTAACTCTTTGTACTTGTACTTTGGCAGTCTATCTTCAAAATAAGTATTTATAAATTGAAGCTCCTCTTCATTTTTTATGTAGCCGTTTTGTAATAAATGGCTATAGAGTTGTAAAGACAAATTAGACAATTTACTTGCAATAACATTTTGCTGACTTAGTTCTTTTGCTTGTACCGAAAGCTGATTTGCCCTGTTGCTTAAACTTCTAGTAATATATTGTGTTTCTATTACTTTTTCTAGCTCTACAATTTCATAGGCAATGTTTTTTTCTTCATTGTCTAGCGCCATGTTTTTAGCTTTTTCTAAAAGCTTTAAACTTTGTTTGTACAAGCCTTTCTGATATAAAACCGTTGCAAAATCTAACTGCTCTCTAATCTGAATACGTACGTTTTTGTGTGCAGGATTCAGTCGTAAACTAATTAATATTTGTTTGTAAAGGTGTGCTTTTAAATTAGAAAGTTGTTGTTTAGAAACAATACCACTTCCAATAATTACTTTTTCATCATAGATTTTTAGTTTCTCTAAAAACTTAAATAAAGAGAAAAATTTAGCATCAATATTACCGCCCAAACGACCAACATAAAGGTTGAATTGCCTTTTTTCAGATTTTGTTAAAGATTTAATTAAAACAAAAAGAGCGTCATTTTGTTGATTGGCTGATGTAATAACTTTACTCATAAATAACTGATTTTAAAACTATTATGTTTTTGCTAATGCTATTAGAAATCGTACAGAGTGGTAAAAGTAAGTATTTATTTTAATCTCAAAATATAAATTTGAGATAAATTAAGATAATATTCAACCAAATGATGCAAGACAATCAAGTACAAATTTTTGACACTACTTTAAGAGATGGAGAGCAGGTTCCCGGCTGTAAATTAGATACTACTCAGAAGTTAATTATTGCAGAAAGGTTAGATTTATTAGGGGTTAATGTTATAGAAGCAGGTTTTCCAGTTTCTAGCCCAGGAGATTTTTTGTCTGTAACAGAAATATCTAAAATAGTTAAAAATGCAACCGTTTGTGGTTTAACAAGAGCGGTAGAAAACGATATAAAAGTAGCTGCAGAAGCTTTAAAATATGCTAAGTTACCTAGAATTCATACAGGTATTGGTACAAGTGATTCACACATACAATTCAAATTTAACTCTACCAGAGATAAGGTAATTGAAAGAGCTGTAAAGGCTGTTTCTTATGCAAAGTCTTTTGTAGAAGATGTAGAGTTTTATGCAGAAGATGCTGGTAGAACAGACAATGCCTATTTAGCAAAAGTTTGTGAAGCCGTTATAAAAGCTGGTGCAACTGTTCTTAATATCCCCGATACAACGGGGTATTGTTTGCCAGAAGAGTATGGTGCAAAAATTAAATATTTGAGAGAGAACGTAAAAGGCATCGAAAATGTAACCTTGTCTTGTCATTGTCATAACGATTTAGGTCTGGCAACAGCAAACTCAATTGCTGGGGTTGTCAATGGTGCGCGTCAAATAGAATGTACTATAAATGGTATTGGAGAACGTGCTGGTAATACTGCTTTAGAAGAAGTGGTTATGGTGTTAAAGCAACATCCGTATTTAAATTTAGAGACAAGCATCAATACTAAATTGTTATACGATACTAGTATTTTAGTAAGAGAAAGTATGGGCATGCCTGTACAGCCAAACAAAGCTATTGTTGGGGCAAATGCCTTTGCACATAGTTCTGGTATTCATCAAGATGGTGTTATCAAAAACAGAGAAACATACGAAATTATGGATCCTGAAGACGTTGGTGTTACAGAAAGTGCAATTGTTTTAACTGCAAGAAGTGGTAGAGCAGCCTTGGCTTACAGAGCTAAAAAAGTTGGTTACGAGTTAACCAAGGTGCAATTAGATTTGGCATATACTGCTTTTTTAACAATGGCAGATACGCAAAAAGAAGTCTTAGATAAAGACATTCATGTTCTTATGAAAGAGGTAAATAAAACCTCTAAAATAGCAATGGCTTAAAAAAATAATAGTACTTTGTCTTCAATGGTAGTTAATTGTCTTTAAATTTTATTTAAAACATTTAGCTACCTTTGATAACAGATACAAACTCAAATAGCAGTAATGAAATACACAATAGCAGTAATTCCAGGTGATGGTATTGGGCCAGAGGTAACTACTCAAGCAAAAAAAGCGTTAGATGCAGTTGCAGAGGTGTATGATCATATTTTTCTGTACAAAGAAGCTTTAATGGGTGCATGTGCCATAGACAAAACAGGCAATCCGTTACCAAAAGAAACCATAGATGTTTGTAAAAGTGCCGATGCTATTTTGTTCGGTGCTATTGGCGAACTAAAATATGACAACGATCCATCTTTAAAAGTAAGACCAGAGCAAGGTTTGTTAAGGTTAAGAAAAGAATTAGGTTTGTTCTGTAATATAAGGCCAATAAAGGCATATGCAAAACTTTTAAAAAATTCGCCTTTAAAAAAAGAAATTATTTCTGGTACCAATATCGCTATTTATAGAGAGTTAAGTGGTGGTATTTATTTCGGTGAAAAAGAAACAAGTAAAGACGGATTATCTTCTTTTGATGTCTGTTCTTACACGGTAGAAGAAATTACAAGAATAACACATCTAGCTTTTAAAGCTGCTCAGAATAGAAACAAAAAAGTAACGCTCATAGATAAAGCAAATGTTTTAGAAACTTCTCGTTTATGGAGAAAAACTGTTGCAGAAATTGCAAAACAATATAAAGATGTAGCTGTAGATTTTATGTTTGTAGACAACGCTGCAATGCAGATAGTATTAAATCCGAAGCAATTTGATGTAGTACTTACAGAAAACCTTTTTGGAGATATTATTTCTGATGTAGCTTGCGTAATTGGTGGTTCTATAGGTATTTTGGCTTCCAGTTCTGTAGGTACAGAAAATGCTCTTTTCGAGCCTATTCATGGTTCTTACTCACAAGCAAAAGGTAAAGATATTGCCAATCCAATTGCGTCTATATTATCTGCGGCCATGCTTTTAGAGCATTTAGGGTTGCATGATGAGGCAGACGCCATACAACGCGCTGTAGAAAAATCTTTAGATTTGGGTATTACTACACAAGATTTAAAAGGAAAAAATCAATATGCTGCTTCAACAGCTAAAGTTGGCGATTTTATTGCCGATTATATTACAAATCAAGAAGATAGCAATATGAATTTTAAGAACATTCATATGGGGCAAAGTACCATTATTTAAGTTTTTTTTGAAGCTATTTCCAGCTTTTCACTATATCTTTTTATGCATATTTATATTAATACCTGGCTTTTTTATAAAAGTAATTTTATTATTAAAGCAGAATTATGCAGACTAGTTTAGCATAAAAAGGATGCCGTTTCAATCTGGGCTAAACTTGTTTGTCAGCTATTCGCTTTTAAAAAAGTTTCAATTCCTACTTAAAAAAGTTGAATTTAATTCTTTTGATAAATTAAAAATCACAATATTTGACATCCAAATGAAAAAACAAATATTAAATATTATTTCTATTATTATTGTCAACGTAATTATTACGACATGATAAGGAAGTGCTATTTATATTTTTTATAAACGATCCTTCCATTAATTTGGAAGGTTTTTTTTGAATTTATTTCAATGATTGAGTATCATATTAAAAATAGATTAAAATACTTTAAATCAGTATTTTAAGTTATTTTTTTAACACCTGAATTTAAAGAATGTTATTAAAGAATATGCAACAAAAAGACAGAAATGCAATAATTTAGACAACAAATACAACAATTTAGTAAATGGAATTAAATAAGCATAGCAAAAGATTAACACAAGACGAATCTCAACCAGCATCACAAGCAATGTTGTATGCGGTAGGTTTAACCGATGAAGATATGAGCAAAGCCCAAGTTGGTATTGCTAGTACAGGTTATGATGGCAATCCTTGTAACATGCATTTAAACAGGCTAAAAGAGGAAGTAAAAGTAGAATGCAATATTGCAGGTATGGTGGGCTTAGGTTTTAATACAATTGGGGTTTCTGATGGTATTTCTATGGGAACTTCAGGTATGAATTACTCTTTAGTATCTAGAGATATTATTGCCGATTCTATTGAAACGGTAATGAATGCACAAAGTTATGACGCTGTTGTGGCCATTGTTGGTTGCGATAAAAACATGCCAGGTTCTATTATTGCTATGTTGCGTTTAAACAGACCTGCAATTATGATGTATGGTGGTTCTATTGCTTCAGGTAAGTACAAAGGAAAAAAACTAAATATCGTTTCTGCTTTTGAAGCCTTGGGTCAAAAAGTAGCAGGTGAAATCGATGAAACTGAATACAAAGAAATTATAAAAAGAGCCATTCCGGGTGCAGGTGCTTGTGGTGGTATGTATACTGCAAATACCATGGCTTCTGCTATAGAATGTATGGGTTTTGCATTGCCATACAACTCTTCTATTCCTGCAGAAAATCCGAATAAATTATCGGAAGCAGAAAGAACAGCAAGAGCAATTAAAAATCTGTTAGAGTTAGATTTAAAACCATTAGACATCATTACTAAAAAATCGTTAGAAAATGCGGTTGCTTTGGTAAATGCTTTGGGAGGTTCTACAAATGCAGTATTGCACTTTTTAGCAATTGCACATGCCGCAGAGATCGATTTTACACTAGAAGATTTTCAGAGAGTTTCAGATAGAACTCCGCTAATTGCAGATTTAAAACCATCTGGTAAATACTTAATGGAAGATGTGCATGGCGTTGGTGGTACACCCGCAATTATGAAATATTTATTGCAAGAAGGATATCTTCATGGAGATTGCATGACTGTTACAGGAAAAACATTGGCAGAAAACCTAGCAGACGTTACTGCAATGGAGTTTGAAGCGCAAGATGTAATTTTTCCAAAAGACAAAGCCTTAAAAACATCAGGTAACATTCAGATTATATACGGAAACTTAGCAACCGAAGGAGCAGTTGCAAAAATTTCAGGAAACGAAGGCTTGTTGTTTGAAGGAAAAGCAGTGGTGTATGATGGTGAGCAAGCAGCAAACACAGGTATTTCTAATGGTGAAGTAGCCAAAGGTGATGTTGTTATTATTCGTTATGTAGGACCTAAAGGAGGACCTGGAATGCCAGAAATGCTAAAACCTACTTCTTTAATTATGGGTGCTGGTTTAGGAAAATCGGTAGCATTAATTACAGACGGTCGTTTTTCTGGAGGAACACACGGCTTTGTTGTAGGGCATATTACACCAGAAGCACAATCTGGTGGGGCAATTGGTTTGGTAGAAACAGGTGATAAAATTAGAATTTCTGCAGAAGACAATTCAATCAATGTTTTAATTTCTGAAGAAGAATTAGCCGAAAGAAAAGCAAAGTGGGTAGCGCCTGCTTTAAAACATACAAAAGGTATTTTATACAAATATGCAAAGTATGTAGCATCTGCCTCTAAAGGTTGTGTTACAGATTTGTAAAAGAGTAGTCAATAAATAAAGAAACAAGACCAAAGAAATAAGAGGTTAAAAGAGATATCAAAATGTCTTTATGCAATCTTTTTTATGCTTATCAAAAAAGAAAATATATGGAAACACAAACCATACAAAACAACTCGAAAGCTACAAAAACTACTGAAAAAATTTCTGGTAGTGAAGCAATTGTTCGTTGTTTAATAGCCGAAGAGGTTAAAGTAATCTACGGTTATCCTGGTGGCGCAATTATGCCAGTTTATGATGAGTTGTATAAGTATCAAGACAAAATTCATCATGTATTAACACGTCACGAGCAAGGTGCAACGCATGCTGCACAAGGTTTTGCAAGAATTTCTGGTAAAGTAGGTGTTGCTATTGCAACTTCGGGCCCTGGAGCCACTAATTTAATTACAGGTATTGCAGATGCGCAGATAGATTCTACACCAATGGTTTGTATTACTGGTCAGGTTCCTTCTCATTTGTTGGGAAGTGATGCTTTTCAAGAAACCGATATTGTTGGTATTTCTACACCAGTAACAAAATGGAATTGCCAAGTAACGAAAGCAGCAGACATTCCTGCAGCTTTGGCAAAGGCATTCTACATTGCTAAAAGTGGTAGACCCGGTCCTGTTTTAGTTGATATTACGAAAGACGCACAATTTGAGGAATTTGATTTTTCTTACGAAAAGTGCACCAAAATAAGAAGCTACAATCCGATACCTAAAACAGAACAAAGTTCTTTAGAGGTGGCAGCAAAATTAATAAATGAGGCAAAAAAGCCGTTTATAGTTTGGGGTCAAGGGGTAGTATTAAGTGAAGCAGAAACAGCTTTTAAGGCTTTGGTAGAAAAAGCGGGTATACCTGCTGCTTGGACTATTTTAGGTGCTTCGGCTTTGCCAACTTCTCATCCTTTGAATGTTGGTATGTTAGGGATGCATGGTAATTATGCACCTAATAAGTTAACTAATGAATGCGATGTTTTAATTGCCATTGGTATGCGTTTTGATGATCGTGTTACAGGCGATTTAAGTAAATATGCAAAACAAGCCAAGGTAATTCACTTTGAAATTGATCCGGCAGAAATTAGTAAAAATGTAAAAGCAGATGTTGCTGTTTTAGGAGATGCAAAAGCAACACTAGCAGCTATTTTACCATTAATACAAGAAAATTCTCACACAAACTGGCATCAACAGTTTAAAGATTTATACGAAATAGAGTATCAGAAAGTGATAAAAAATGACCTTCACCCAACCAAAGAAGGATTAACAATGGGCGAGGTTATTAATGAAATTAACATACAAAGTGAAGGTGAGGCAGCTATTGTAACAGATGTAGGGCAACACCAAATGATTGCTTGTAGGTATGCCGATTTTAATAAAACTAAAAGTAACATTACTTCTGGCGGATTGGGTACCATGGGCTTTGGATTGCCAGCAGCAATTGGTGCAAAAATGGCAGCACCAGAGCGTGAGGTTGTTTCTATTTCTGGTGATGGTGGTTATCAAATGACCATACAAGAATTAGGGACTATTTTTCAGCAAAAAGCAGCGGTAAAAATTGTTGTTTTAAATAATGAGTTTTTAGGAATGGTACGCCAATGGCAACAGTTGTTTTTTGACAAGCGTTATGCATCAACAGAAATGACAAATCCTAATTTTGTGGCTATTGCAGAAGGTTATTACTTAAAAGCTAGAAAAGTTGTAAAAAGAGCCGACTTAAAAGAAGCTGTTAAAGAAATGATGGAAAGTAAAGAGGCTTATTTCTTAGAAGTTTGTGTAGAAAAAGAAGGAAATGTTTTTCCGATGGTACCTTCTGGCGCTAGTGTTTCTGATATAAGGTTGGAGTAAAAAAAGAATTAAGAAAAGAGAATAAAGAACAAAGCTTAAAGAGAAGAGTGGCAACTTAGAAACTTTAAACTTTAAACCTTGAACTTAAAAATGAATACAGAAAAACAATTATACACCATATCTGTTTACACCGAGAACAATATTGGTTTGTTAAATAGAATTTCGGCAATTTTTCAGAGAAGGCACATCAATATAGAGAGTTTAAATATTTCTCCTTCAGAGATTGATAATGTGTCGAGATTTACAATTGTGGTAAACATGATTGAGGTAGATGTGAAAAAAATTATTGGTCAAATAGAAAAACAAGTAGAGGTTATAAAAGCGTATTACCATACGTTAGATGAAATTATTTATCAAATATCTGGTTTGTTTAAAATTAAGTCAGAATTATTGTTTGAAGAACCTCAAATACAGAATATTATAAAAGAAAGCAATGCCAGAATTGTAACGGTAAATACCGCTTTTTTTGTATTAGAAAAATCGGGCAGAAAAGAAGAAATTGCAGAATTGTACAACAAGCTAAGCACTTTTGGTATAATGCAATACACACGTTCTGGTTTAATAGCAGTTACAAAAGATGAAATGCGAATTTCTGAACTATTAGAAACATATAACAACTAAAAAAGAGTATAGAATAGAGATAAAAGAATATAGACAGATAATAACGTAGTAATTTAAGTCTATACTTTTTATTCTTTTTTCTTATCACAAACAAAAACAATTAAAATGTCAAATTATTTTAACACATTAACATTAAGAGAAAAATTAGAACAATTAGGAAAATGTCGTTTTATGGACGCTTCAGAATTTGAAGACGGTGTAAACGCATTAAAAGGAAAGAAAATTGTTATTGTGGGTTGTGGCGCGCAAGGTTTAAATCAAGGTTTAAACATGAGAGACTCTGGTTTAGATATTGCTTATACTTTAAGACAAGCAGCTATAGATCAAAAAAGAGAGTCTTTTGTAAATGCAACTTCAAACGGATTTACCGTAGGTACTTACGAAGATTTATTGCCGTCTGCAGATGTTGTTATCAATTTAACACCAGACAAGCAGCATACCAATGTTGTAAAAACAATTATGCCATTGCTTAAAAAAGGAGCAACATTATCGTATTCTCATGGGTTTAATGTTGTAGAAGAAGGGATGCAAATTCGTAAAGATTTAACCGTTATTATGGTGGCGCCAAAATGTCCGGGATCTGAGGTTAGAGAAGAATATAAAAGAGGCTTTGGAGTACCAACTTTAATTGCGGTACATCCAGAGAATGATCCAGAAAATAAAGGATGGGCGCAAGCAAAAGCTTATGCTGTAGGAACTGGCGGACATAGAGCGGGGGTTTTAGAATCTTCTTTTGTGGCTGAGGTAAAATCTGATTTAATGGGAGAACAAACTATTTTATGTGGTTTGTTACAAACAGGTGCTATTTTATCTTTTGATAAAATGGTGGCAGAAGGTATTGATGCGGAGTATGCAGCAAAATTAATTCAGTATGGTTGGGAAACCGTAACTGAAGCCTTAAAGCATGGTGGTATTACAAACATGATGGACAGATTGTCTAACCCTGCAAAAGTAGAAGCATTTCGTTTATCAGAAGAATTAAAAGACATTATGCGTCCGTTGTTTCAAAAACATATGGATGATATTATGACTGGTCATTTTTCTAAAACCATGATGGAAGATTGGGCAAATGATGATAAAAATTTATTAACCTGGAGAGCAGCAACTGGTGAAACTGCTTTTGAAAAACAAGAAATAACTACGGCAGAAATTTCTGAACAAGAATATTTTGACCACGGAACTTTATTAGTAGCCTTTGTAAGAGCGGGTGTAGAATTGGCTTTTGAGGCAATGACAGAATCTGGAATTATAGAAGCTTCTGCTTACTATGAATCTTTGCACGAAACGCCTTTAATTGCAAATACAATTGCGCGTAAAAAATTGTATGAAATGAATCGTGTAATTTCTGATACTGCAGAATATGGTTGTTATTTATTTGACCATGCCTGTAAGCCTTTATTAACAGATTTTATGAAAACAGTTTCTACCAACGTAATTGGTAAATCTTTTTCAAGTAAAAACGATGTAGATAACCAAGAGTTGATAAAAATAAATGCCATTATTAGAAATCATCCGGTAGAAAAAGTAGGTGCAAAATTAAGAGCTTCTATGACAGCAATGAAAGTAATAAAATCTGCATAATTTTAAGATTTTAAAATTTTTTAAAAACCTGTTAAGATGTAAAAACTTAACAGGTTTTCTTTTTACCTTTAACCTATGCAAACAAAACAAATTTATATACCTAGTTTAGAAAATATACAATTAGCTGCTAAGAAATTAGAGGGTGTTGCTTATAAAACACCATTACATCAAAATACTACATTTTCTAAAGAGTTTGGTGCAAATGTGTTCTTTAAAAGAGAAGATTTACAAGTAGTACGTTCCTATAAAATTAGAGGTGCATACAATAAAATGTCTTCTTTATCTTCAGATGAAAAACAACAAGATATTGTTTGTGCTAGTGCAGGTAACCATGCCCAAGGCGTTGCGTTGTCTTGTAAATTATTACAGATAAAAGGTACAATTTTTATGCCTTCTCCAACTCCAAATCAGAAGATCAATCAAGTAAAAATGTTTGGCGAAGCATTTATAGATATTGTAATTGAAGGCGATACTTTTGATGATGCTTTTAATGCCGCAACGTTAGAGTGCGATGCTAAGAAGAAAACATTCATTCATCCTTTTAATGATGAAAAAGTAATTGAAGGTCAGGCAACCGTTGGGTTAGAAATTTTAGAGCAAACCAAGCATCCAATAGACTATGTGTTTGTTGCCATTGGCGGTGGCGGATTGTCGTCTGGATTATCATCCGTTTTTAAATATTTATCGCCTGAAACAAAAATTATAGGTGTAGAACCAGAAGGAGCACCATCGATGTTAACTTCTATCAAAAATAAAAAAAATACCGCTTTAAAAAGTATAGACCCTTTTGTAGATGGTGCAGCGGTAAAAAGAGTAGGAGATTTAAATTTCGAAATCTGCCAGCAATATTTAGCAGATGTCATTACGGTTCCAGAAGGTAAGGTGTGTCAGACAATTTTAGATTTGTACAACAAAGATGCTATTGTGGTAGAACCAGCAGGGGCTTTAAGCATTGCAGCTTTAGATTTTTACAGTGATGAAATCAAAGGAAAAAATATAGTTTGTATTGTTAGTGGTAGTAATAATGATATTACAAGAACAGCAGAAATTAAAGAACGAGCTTTGTTATATGCCAACTTAAAGCATTATTTTATTGTAAAGTTTCCGCAGAGAGCTGGTGCCTTAAAAGAATTTGTTGTAGAAATTTTAGGGGCTAATGATGATATTACACATTTTGAATACACCAAAAAAACCAATAGAGAAAATGGCGCAGCTGTGGTTGGTTTAGAGTTAAAATCTGCAAAAGATTTAGCTCCATTAATGCAAAGAATGAAAGAAAAAAACTTCTTTGGAGAATATTTAAATGATAAACCAGATTTATTTCAGTTTTTAGTATAAAAACTTAACATTTTAGGACAGTAAAGGATAGTTGAAAACTAATTATTGGTTAGTTTTGAAATATAATAATTAAAAAAAATAGCAAAAAAGTATACTTTTTTGTTGCATAAAATTTATGAAAACGAGCATTAAAGAAATTCCCAATAAATATAAAATTTCGGAACTAGTTCACCAAAAAACGTATTTGGTTAATGGTGAATTAAAAGCATGGAAAGGAGATTTTACTGAGGTAAAATCTACAATTTCATCAACAGAAGTTTATAAGCCAACTTTATTGGGTACGGTACCAAATTTAACAGAAAAAGAAGGTTTAGAAGCATTAAACGCTGCACATAAAGCATATAATAAAGGGCAAGGGATGTGGCCAACCATGCGTGTTGCAGATAGAATTGAATGTATGGAGGAGTTTGCAGAGCAAATGAAAACCAAACGAGATGAAGTGGTAAAACTTTTAATGTGGGAAATTGGTAAAGCACTGCCAGATTCTGAAAAAGAGTTTGATAGAACAATCGACTATATTTATGATACCATTGAAGAGTATAAACAAGTAGATAGAGATGCTGCTAAATTTGAAAAACATGGTGGTGTTCATGCACATATTAGAAGAGGTCCATTAGGGGTTGTTTTATGTTTAGGGCCTTATAATTATCCCTTAAACGAAACATTTGCCCTATTAATTCCTGCTTTAATAATGGGTAATACTACCGTTTTTAAACCTGCAAAACATGGGGTTTTATTACTATCTCCTTTAATGGAAGCTTTTCAGAATAGTTTTCCGGAAGGAGTTGTAAATATTATTTATGGTAGAGGTAGGGTTTTAGCAACTCCGATTATGAAAACAGGATTGGTAGATGTGTTGGCATTGATAGGTAATAGTAAGTCGGCGAATGCCATTCAAGCAAATCATCCTTATAAAAACAGGCTGAGATTGGTTTTTGGATTAGAGGCTAAAAATCCGGCAATAATTTTACCAGATGCAGATTTAGATTTAGCTATAAACGAATGTATTTCTGGAGCAACATCTTTTAACGGGCAGCGTTGTACTGCTTTAAAAATTATGTATGTTCATGAGGATATTGTAGATGAGTTTAACAAACGATTTGCAGAAAGATTAGATGCTTTAAAGTTTGGTAATCCTTGGGAAGAAAATGTTGTTTTAACACCTTTGCCAGAACCAGACAAGCCAGCTTATATTCAAGAATTAATAGATGATGCAATTGATAAAGGAGCTAAAATTATTAATAAAAAAGGAGGGCAAACTTCAGAAAATTATATTTTTCCATCATTGTTATACCCAGTTACAAAAGAAATGAGAGTTTTTAAAGAAGAGCAATTTGGTCCTGTTACCCCAATAGTTTCTTTTAAAAATATACAACAGCCGTTAGATGATATGGCTGCATCTAATTATGGGCAACAAGTAAGTGTTTTTGGTAGTAATGTTAAAACATTGGCACCATTAATAGATACTTTGGTGAATTTAGTTTGTAGAGTAAATTTGAATAGCGCTGCGCAAAGAGGACCAGATGTGTACCCTTTTACAGGTAGAAAAGATTCGGCTGTAGCAACTTTAAGTGTTCATGATGCCTTGCGTACTTTTTCTATTAGAACTTTTGTTGCTGCAAAAGACACGCCTTATAACAACGCAATTTTAGAAGAGTTGTTAGATAAAAAAGCATCTAACTTTATCAATACAGATTATTTGCTTTAAGTTTGATTAGCAAGTTTTAATAAAAAAACCGCTATAAGATACTTATTTCTTATGGCGGTTTTTTAGTTATATTTTTTTAAAATTATTATATTGAATCGGCATTTAAGGTTTCTATCACTCCCATCGCAGCTCTCTCTCCCGCAATCATTGCAGCATTTAAAGAGCCATTTAGCAATTGATCGCCAGCTAAAAATATCGTGCTTTTTAATTTGGTTTCAGAACTTGTAAGTTCATATTGTAGGCCAGTTAAATTAGGCAATGCATTTTTAATTTGATATCTTTTTAAGAAGGTAGCGTTGCTTATACCACAATAATCTTGTAATTCTTTTTGTATTCTTACAATAAGTTCTTCTTCTGATAATTGATGATTTTTAACAATTGTAACCGATACTAAATTTTTATCATTACTGTTTGATGTAGCAATACTGTTGGTGTAAAAAATATTATTTATTAATGAATTTGAGTTTGCTACAAGTCCGATTAAAGGTTTTTTAATAGTTCTATTTAAAGTTTCAAAATAAAGAGTATCGCAGGTTTTCCAGGCTTTATCTTCTGTTTTTAAGTTAGTAACTAAATGGTTTGCTTGGGTTGCAATGATGGTAATATCTGTTTCAATACTGGTGTTATCTTTTAAAATAATAGCAGTGTCTTTTACTTCTAATACCGAATAATTGAAATTAAAAGTAGTGTTTTTTAAATTGTTTTTTAGTTGATTTGGTATTGCTTGCATTCCGTTTTTAGGGATAGTTGCATATCCTTCACCAAACATTTTATATACAAACTCGAACATTCTACTAGAAGTTTCTAAGGTTGTTTCTAAAAATATTCCGCTAAAAAAAGGAACAAAGAAAGTGTTTATCATAGAAGTCGAAAAGCCAAAATCTTTCAAATATTTTAAAGTTGTTTTTTCTGGAGATTCAAAGATTGCTTCTAAAGATTTTTTCTTTAAAATACGGTTTAATTTTAAGATTTTAATTTTGTCAGCAATAGAGCCAATACCACTTGTTAGTGTTGGTATTAATAAAGATAGTTTCCTTAAAGGGTCTCCTATTGTTAGCGTTTTAGAGTTCTTAAAAATCACTGCACCTGGCAATAATTCTTGTAATTCGAGTTTATTATAGTCTAAATATTTTTTAGCAGCTGGGTATGCGGTAAGCAATACTTGAAATCCATGGTCTAGGTTATATCCCTTAATTACATCAGATTTTACTCGTCCACCAACAGAATCACTTGCCTCTAAAATGGTTGGTTTGTAGCCATTATCTTCAAGAACTTTTGCAGCGATTAATCCGCTAATTCCTGCACCAATAATATGTATTTTGTAGTCTGATTTCTGCATGTTATATTGTATTAAAAAGGTCTTTTTTCTTTAGGTAAGAAGTGATTATTCGTTGTGCGTCTTTGTTGTCTTTTTGAGGTTGTACAAAAAGCATATAGTCTTCTGGGTTGTTTAATTCAGCCGCATGTGTTTTGTCTAAATACCCAAAGCCCATATAAACTTCGTTTATAATTAGTACAAAGCTAATTTCGTTATTTGTTCTGCCAGTTTCTTTTATAACTAAGTTTTTGGCACCTAAACCCAAGGATTGGATGGCTTTTTTTACTCTAAGATTGTAGTTTTCTACCGATTCTTTATTACAGCAAATGCCTTTACATTCTTTAAGTTGGTATTTAAAACAACTCGAAAAATTTGTTTCTAGTTGACAATATTTCGGACATAATTCAAACTCTTTACAAAGCGCCTCTAAATGATTTTTACAAGTAATTATAGAGTAGTATTTAGATAAAGCATTCGGCACCAGTTTTAAGTTGTTGTAGGCTAAGTGAATGATTCCCTTTTGATCTTCGTAGTTAAAAAGCCCAATAGCTTCTTTTGTTTTTCTTTGTGCTCTATTAAATTTAGGTGCGTTTTCTTTTATTTCTGATGATTCATGTAAAAGAGCAACCAGCTCGCTACCTGTTTTGGTAAAAGAAATATCGGCAGTTTCTAAACACATGTTTTGTTCTTTTTTCTTTTTATCATAAAAATGACTAATAACACGTTGTTTAATATTGTTGGCTTTGCCTACGTATATAATTTCTTTCGCTTCATTTTTAAAATAGTAAACCCCAAAAGTTTCTGGTAGGTTGTCTACTGTTTCTTTTTTTAATAATGGCGGTAAGGTTGCTTGTCTAGATTTTGGATTTAAAAATGAGTTAACAATAAAATTAGTATCTCTTTCTAGTATTCTTTTAAATAACTCTGTGGTTGCTTCAGCATCTCCTTTAGCTCTGTGTCGCCCATTTATAGGAATGTTTTCTGCTTCGCAAATAACACCTAAACTATACGATTTTAAACCTGGTATTATTTTTCTAGACAAACGAACGGTGCATAGTTTTTTTCTTTTAAAACTAAAGCCTAAACTTTTAAATTCTTCACAAATAATGTTGTAGTCAAAATTAACGTTATGAGCTACAAAAATACAGTCTTTGGTTAGTTCTTCTATTTTTCTTGCAATCTCAAAAAACTTAGGAGCATTTTTTACTATTGCATTGGTAATGCCTGTGAGGTTGGTTATAAAAAGAGGAATGTTTTTCTCTGGATTAACAAATGATGTAAATTCTTCTACAATTTTTTTTCCATCAAATATAAAAATTGATATTTCTGTTATTTTAGAGCCTTTATAACCGTTTCCTGTGGTTTCGATATCTACAACTGAATACACTTTTTATTTTTTAAGGATTGCTACAACAAAAAACAAGGGTTTCACAACATTATTTTATTTTTTGAGAGAAACTAAAGTACTTTTGTTGAATACTATTTATAGTATTTTCTTTTCATAACAAATTTTTTTCCACTCAATTTATTGAGTGGTTTTTTTTGCTATTAATTAAGCAATACTATTTTTTAAATTGGCAATAGTTTCTGTAGGATTTTCTGATCCAAAAACATAACTACCAGCAACCAAAACGTTTGCTCCGGCTTCTATAAGTGCGTTAGCATTTTTGTCTGTAACACCACCATCTATTTCAATTTTACAAGTACTGTTTGTAAATTCTATTAGCTGTTTTAGTTGAGATACTTTCTTATACGTATTTTCTATAAATGATTGACCGCCAAAACCTGGGTTAACACTCATAATACAAACAAGATCTAAATCTGTAATTATATCTTCTAAAACAGCAATAGGTGTATGTGGGTTTAAGGCAACACCTGCTTGCATCCCAGTAGCTTTAATAGCCTGTACTGTTCTATGTAAGTGTGTACATGCTTCGTAATGAACGGTTAATATGTTTGCACCTAAAGCTGCAAATGTTTCTATGTATTGATCTGGATTGACAATCATTAAATGTACATCAATCGTTTTTTTAGCGTGCTTGGCAATTGCTTTTAAGACAGGCATACCAAAAGAAATATTTGGCACAAAAACGCCATCCATAATATCTATATGAAACCAGTCTGCTTCACTATTATTTACCATTTCTATATCTCTTTGTAGGTTGGCAAAGTCTGCTGCTAATACTGAAGGTGCTATTAAATTGTTCATTGTATATTGTTGTGTAGTTATATTTTTACAAAGGTACTTAATTCGTTAAATAGATTACCGTTGAACCAGTAATTAATTTTACAAATGGGTTAGCCCCGATTGAAGTGGCATCCTTTTTATACTTAAACTTATAGCAAGCAATTTGTATTTAAATATGATATTGAAATTCCTTTTTTAAAGATGTTATTTAAAGGCGGTATAAAAAGATATAACGAAAAGCGGGAAATGGCTTCAAAAAAAAACTCTCAAAACGATGAATTTTGAGAGTTTAATAGTTGTTTGAATAATGATTAACCTAGGTATGTCATTAATATTTTAGATCTAGAAGTGTGTTTTAATCTTCTGATTGCTTTTTCTTTAATTTGACGAACACGTTCACGTGTTAAATCAAAAGTTTCTCCAATTTCTTCTAAGGTCATTGGTTGATGTTCACCTAAACCAAAGTAAAGTTTTACAACATCTGCTTCTCTAGGTGTTAATGTTTCTAAGGCTCTATCTATTTCAATTCTTAAAGATTCGTGCAATAATTTTCTATCTGGGTTTGGAGACTCGCCAGAGTTTAATACATCGTATAAGTTAGAGTCTTCACCTTCAATTAAAGGTGCATCCATAGATACATGACGGCCAGAATTTTTCATAGATTCTTTTACGTCATTTACAGTCATGTCTAGCTTTTTAGCTATTTCTTCTGCACTTGGTGGGCGTTCGTTTTCTTGTTCTAAGAAAGCGTACATTTTATTAATTTTATTAATAGAACCAATTTTATTTAATGGCAAACGCACAATTCTAGATTGTTCTGCAAGAGCTTGTAAAATCGATTGACGAATCCACCAAACGGCATATGATATAAATTTAAAACCTCTAGTTTCATCAAAACGTTTTGCGGCTTTTATCAAACCTAAATTACCTTCATTTATTAAATCTGGTAAAGTTAATCCTTGGTTTTGATATTGTTTAGCTACAGAGACAACAAATCTTAAGTTTGCTTTTGTTAATTTTTCTAAAGCTCTTTGGTCTCCAGCTTTAATTAATTGCGCCAATTCTACTTCTTCATCGGCAGTAATTAAGTCTACTTTTCCAATTTCTTGTAAGTATTTGTCTAAAGAGGCGGTTTCTCTATTGGTAACCTGTTTGGTAATTTTAAGTTGTCTCATTGTTTTGTGTGCTATTAAAATAACATTAGTGTAAATGCTACATTATAGTATACGTTGTATTGTTTTTAAATGTTACAAAAAATAGTATTTTTTTTTAAAAGTTTATTTTTTACCATTCAACGTTATAAATGGGCAACTAAACTTTTATTTATTTTAACATGTGACTGTTTTCGTTTTTTTGTGTCATAAAAATAACCAAATTGAAAACACTTGTAAAAAAAGTATCGGATGAAGCTTTAGTCTTCAAAATTGTAGAAACAAACAATGCAGAATTATTTGCAGAACTCTATGATCGATTTTCGAGACTTGTTTATAATAAATGTTATGGTTTTTCTAAAAATAAAGAAGAAGCAGAAGATTTAACACATGATGTTTTTATTAGGTTATTTGTGAAGTTAAGAACTTTTAAAGGGAACTCTAAATTTTCTACTTGGTTGTATTCATTTACGTACAATTACTGTGTAAATTATGTACAAAGAAATGCACACAAGAAAAGAGAAAGAGTTACAGTTGTTACAGATCAAATAAAAGAAGAAAGTGCTTTTGATGAAATTGATGATGCTAATTTATTTGAATTAAAGTCAGAAAAATTAGTAAAAGTTTTAGCGTTAATTGAGCCTGCAGAAAAAATGATTTTATTAATGAAGTATCAAGATGATATGAGTATTAAAGAAATTATGGAAGCATTGCAAGTAGGTGAAAGTGCCGTTAAAATGAGAATTAAAAGAGCAAAAGCAAAAGTTGTAAAAATTTATGATGAGATGTAATTACTATGAAAAATCCTTTTAAGACTATTGGCACCGATTATGAAGTACCTAAAAAGCTTAAGGGGCGCATTTTAGATGATGTTATGATGATTAAATGCACCTACGATATTGCAGATTTATTTCTGATAAAATACCCGAATACATTAACCGATTACTATATTAAAGAGAAAGTAAAGTACAATTAAAGTTAAAAGAGTTTGATAGGGAGTTGGGGGACAAACTATCAAAATGTGATTTATCACAAAAAAAAGAGACCGATATTCGGTCTCTTTTCAATTTTAGTTTTTTTATTAATTAGAATAGCCCATTAATTTGAGCATCTATTCTGTCTACAATATAGCCTAAATCTTCTTGGTTGTCTACAAAGTCTAAATTATCAACATTAATAATTAGTAGTTTTCCCTTTGTATAGGTAGATATAAATGCTTCGTATCTTTCATTTAGTCTACTTAGGTAGTCTATGCTAATGCTGTTTTCATAATCTCTACCACGTTTATGAATTTGTCTAACCAAGGTAGAAATATCTGCTCGTAAGTAGATTAATAAGTCTGGTGGTGTAACTAGGTTTTCCATTAAGTTAAATAAAGAACTATAATTATCGTAGTCTCTATTTGTCATTAATCCCATAGCATGTAAGTTAGGAGCAAAAATATGAGCATCTTCATAAATGGTTCTATCTTGAATAATTTTCTCTCCTGTTTTTCTTAACTCTAAAATTTGTCGGAATCTACTATTTAAAAAATAGACTTGTAAATTAAAAGACCAGCGTTCCATTTCGTTGTAAAAATCATCTAAATACGGATTTTCATCAACAGACTCAAAATGAGGTTTCCATTTATAATGTTTTGCCAATAGTTTGGTTAGCGTTGTTTTACCTGCGCCTATATTTCCTGCAATTGCGACGTGCATATTTTAATTGTAATAAAGTTAAATAAGCTGCTAAAGTACTAAATTTTTATAGTTAGAAAACGAATTGTAATATCATTTTAAGATAATAGCATTAAACTTAAGTTCTTTTTGTTATGTTCAATGTCTAATTTAAAATTCAAAAAAGTATACAAGGTATTGATCAATTTAAAACTAGAAGAGGAAATGCAGATGGAGTTGAGATACGTATCGGAGGATAAGATTTATTTGCTCTTATTAAACCTTTATGATTTTTTTAAGTCTTATAAAAAAAGTGAATCTTACTTTCGCTAAAAATCGACATCTATATTTATGAAAACAATATTTACATTTATTTTACTATTAGCTACAATTACAGTATTTAGCCAGAAAAATTTTCAAGGAAAAGCGACCTACATGTCCAAAACTACGATGGATATGAATCGTTTTGGAGACAAAATGAGCGAACAAAGAAAAAAGGAAATTATGAGTCGTATGAAAAATTTTCTTGAAAAAACATACACTTTAACCTTTAATAAAACAGCTTCATCATTTAAAGAAAATGTAGCTTTAGAAGCACCCGGTGCTTCTGGACCAAGTTGGGGTAGAGGTAATGGGCAAGGCTCTATATACAAGAATACAAAAGATAAAAAAATGATAGAAGACGTAGAGCAATTTAGCAAACGTTTTTTAATTATTGAAGCAATGGAGCAGCCACAATGGGAAATGGGTGTCGAGACAAAAAAAATTGGTGAATATACTTGTTACAAAGCAACCATGACTATTGAAGATAAAAATGTAGATTGGGGAGGTATTTTTAGAAGAGGTCCAAGTGCTAAAAAAGATTCTACTGATGTAAAACAAGAAAAACCGGCCAAGAAAATGTTAAGCGTTACAGCTTGGTACACACCACAAATACCAGTAAGTTCTGGACCAGACAAATATTATGGTTTGCCGGGGTTAATTTTAGAGTTAAATGCTGGTAGAACAACAATGTTATGTACAGAGGTAGCAATTAATACCGAAGATATTGTAGAAATTACAGAGCCTAACAAGGGAAAAGAAGTTTCTAGAGAAGAATATAATGAAATAATAAAAGTAAAGACAACAGAGTTAAAAGAGCGTTTTCAGAATAGAGGAAATAGAGGTGGTAGAGGTCGTTTTTAGTCCTTATTTTATAAAAAAATCAATAATAAACTATGAAAAATAAATTAGTAATCGTTCTTTTTTTAATTTCTGCGGCTCTTTCTGCTCAAATTGAATACAAAGGAGTCGTTAAAGATTCTTTGGGTGTTTCTTTAGAAATGGCAAACGTAATTGCAATAGATACTGTAGCAAAAAAAATTACCTCTTATGGTTTTACCGATGCAAAAGGGAATTTTAAACTTAGCTTAAATACTAATACAACATACAATATTAAGATAAGCTATATTGGTTATGATGATATTAGTGCTTTTGTAAACACTGGGGCTAAAAACATGAGTGCTGCCTTTACAATGACAGAAAATAAGATGTTAGACGGTATTGAAATAGTCTCTAAAATGCCAGTTACAGTTAAAGGAGATACTATTATTTACAATGCAGATTCTTTTAAAAATGGTTCTGAAAGAAAGCTAGAAGATGTTTTAAAAAAGTTGCCTGGTGTAGAAATTAATGATCAAGGTCAAATAGAAGTAGAAGGTAAGGCTGTTGAAAAAATAATGGTAGATGGTAAAGAGTTTTTTAGTGGAGATAGTAAGTTAGCAACTAAAAACATTCCATCGAATGCTGTTGATAAAATTCAGGTTTTAAGAAATTACTCAAATGTAAGCCAGTTAAGTGGTGTGCAAAACAATCAAGATAGAGTAGCAATAAACATCAAACTAAAAGAAGGAAAAAAGAATTTCTGGTTTGGTGATGTTACTGCTGGCGCTGGAACATCACCAGATGAGGGATTGTATCTTTTTCAGCCAAAATTATTTTATTACACTCCAAAGTACACAATCAATGTTATTGGTGATGTAAATAATATTGGCGATGTGGTATTGAGCAGAAGAGATTTAAGAAGTTTTGGGGGTAGTTTTCAAAGTCAAAGTCCGTCAAATGGTACCAATATTAATATTGCAGATGCTGGTATTGGTTTTTTAAGTGCCGGAGCTAGAAATGCTAATAAAATAGAAACAAAATTAACGGCTCTTAATTTTAGTTATTCACCAAATAAAAAATTAGATTTAAGTGGGTTTTTAATTTGGTCTAGCAATAGTAACGGACAAAGAAACATTAATTCTATCAATTATGTAGATCCTAATACTCCAGACGATTTTGTAGATAATAAAACAACTCAAACAAGTAATACCGGTTTGTTTAGGTTTAGTTCAGCTTATAAAAAGGATTTTAACAATCAGTTTAATTATGATGTTACTGGGCGTTTTTCTAATGAGTTTAGAACAGATGATGTAAACTCATTTGTTTTGAGTGATATTAATGAGCAAGAAAGAGCAACACCTTTTAAGATAAACCAAAACTTTAGCTATTTCTATACTGCAGGTGAAAAACATATTTTTGCTTTAGAAGTTCAACATTTATTACAAGATGAAGATCCTTTTTATGTAGCTTCATTAGAGAACGATCCAAACAATAATAATCCTTCAGACGATACTAGTTTAGATGCTTTAGAAGATGGTTTTGATGATGCAGCCGAAAGTTTAGGGTTAGATAGATCTAATCTTTACTATACTTTAGAGCAAGATAGAAGAGTAAAAACAAACCAAGTAGATGCAAAGCTAGATTACTATTATATTTTAAATAATAAGAGTAATTTAAACTTTGTAGGAGGTACAATTTTAAGTCAGCAAAATTTTGATTCAAGGTTTTTTCAAATTTTAGACAATGGTTCTCAATTAGATCCTACTCCTACAATTCAAGGGATTGATAATGCACTAACCACCAACGATACAGAATATAATTTTACAGACCTTTATGCAGGTTTAAGATATCGATTAAAAGCAGGTATTTTTACATTTACACCCGGATTTACAGTGCACTCTTATGTTGCTGAAAATACCCAATATGGTTCAGAAAGTTTTAGAGATAAGTTTGAAGAGTTTTTGCCAGAATTAGAAATTATTGCCCAATTTAAAAGAAGTGAAAGTTTAAGATTTAGTTACAAACAACAAGTTAATTTTACCGATGTAAACCAGATAGCAAGAGGTATTGTTGCTAATAGTTATAATTCTTTTTTTGCTGGTAATTCAAATCTGGTAAATGCAAGTTCTCATAATTTAAGATTAAACTATAGTAGTTTTAACCTTTATAATGGTACCAATGCTTTTGCAAGAATTAGCTACTCTAAAACACAGAATCAGGTAAATAGAAATACCATTTTCGAGCCAGGTTCTGTGGTATCTAGTAGTACTACCTTAAATTCTCCTTTCGATAATGAAAACTTAACTGCTTTTGGTAATGTGGGTAAAAGATTTAAAAAAATTAGTACCTCTTTAGGAGCAAATTTTTCGTACGGTAAAACTTATCAGTTTATCAATTCTAATGAAAATACAAACGAGAGTGTTAGTAAAGGAATTAATGCACGAGTAGGAACCAATTTTACAAAAGCACCCAATGTAACTTTTCGTTACAATGTTTTCTTTAGAGACCAAAGTAACAGTGCAAGACCTATAGATTTAAAGACAGTTACACATGCGCCTTCGGTAGATTTTGATGCTTATATTTGGAACTCAGTAACAGTAACATCAGACTTTACTTTTAATGAAGTTAGACAAGATGGTGCTAAACAGAGTTCATTTAAAATATGGAACGCAAAATTAGCATATAGAAAAGATAAAGATGCTAAATGGGAATATGAATTGGTTGGTAATAACTTATTAGCAACAGGTTCTGAAACCTCTGTTAATCAAAGTTTAGTATCGTTTAATATAAACGAACGTTTTATATTGCCAAGATTTATAAGTTTTAGGCTTCGTTATCAGTTGTAATAAAAACTTAAATAGAAAGTATAAAAAAAAACGCATCTTAATTAAGATGCGTTTTTTGTTTGTGACCATGCTAGGATTCAAACCTAGAACCTCTTGAGCCGTAATCAAGTGCGCTATTCAGTTGCGCCACATGGCCTTTTTGCGGGTGCAAATATAATAGCATTTTTTTGAAATAGAAAATCTTAATGCATTTTTTAAATATTAATTTTTTCTTTGTAGCTTTCTATAATAGGCTTGGCTTTCTCAAGTTCGCTTGTTAATAAAAATAACTCTACAGAGTTTGATGGAACGCCAAAGCCACTTAATCTAGCAGATTCATTGTGGTTTTTTATTAATGATACAATATTGTGTTCGTTTAAAATATGCTCTAGTCCTCTAATAATAATCAAAGTTCCTGTAAATACTTTAGTGTAATTTTCTTCCATAGTCGTTCTTTTTTAGTCTAATGAGTTTTGTGTAACATAAGCTCGCCAGCCTATAACTGCAAGTTGCGTTTTAGAGGCTTTTGTAATATCTAGCTTCCTTTTAGAGTAAGAAGGTAGTATTAATTTATTAATTGCTGCAATAGTTTTAAAAACTTTTTTTTTCATTAGTCGATGATTTACTATCAAATTTACTAAAAAATATCGGTATTTTCTCTAGTAAAAAATTATGAACTAGACATGAATCAACTTTTAAGGCACTTTGAGAAGTAGTGTTTTTATAATTTAGATATATAAAATCATATCTTCGCAAAAAATAGATAACTATGAGTATTTTTTATGTTTGTATTGGCCTAGCCTTATTGGTTTTTGGGGGCGAGTTTTTAGTAAGGGCATCTATAGGATTGTCTTTTAAATTAAACATTTCTAAAATGGTTATTGGTATGACAGTGGTTTCTTTTGCAACTTCTGCGCCAGAGCTTTTAGTTAGTATACAGGCAGCTTTAGTAGGCTCTCCGGCAATAGCAATTAATAATGTTATAGGTTCAAATATTGCAAATATCGGTTTGGTACTGGGTATTACAGCTCTTATCGGTCCGATTACGGTAAGTAAAGATTTTTATAAATTGAATTGGCCAGTAATGATGATGTTTTCGGTAGTTTTATATTACTTTTTAAATAATGATGCTGTTTTATCTCGATTAGAAGGAATCTTACTTTTAATAGGTTTGCTCTTTTTTTTATATGTTTTGATAAAAAATGCAAGAAAAAATGCTGATCAAGAAGATGCCACTGATGAGGTTGATGATGCTTTGGCGTCAGTAGGATACTTGAAAATAGTTATTTGGTTGCTTATAGGAGGAGCCTCTCTTTATTATGGAGCTAATTTTTTAGTAGACGGTGCAAAAGACATTGCCTTAAATATGGGAATTAGCGAAGGTGTTATCTCTATAACAATGATTGCTATTGGTACAAGTGTGCCAGAGTTGGCTGCTTCTGTTATTGCAGCCTTAAAAGGAGAAAAAGCAATTTCTTTAGGAAATTTAATTGGCTCAAATATTTTTAATATTGCCTCTGTATTGGGGCTTACAGCTATTGTTAAAGAAATTCCGGTAACAGAACCTCAAATTTTATCTAGAGATATTTTTTGGATGTTAGGTTTTGCAATTGTTTTATTACCACTAATATTTATTTCAAAAAAATTAGTGTTAACCAGATTTAAAGGGGCGCTATTGTTTATTTCATATGTGTTTTTTATTTATATGGTTTTTAAAGTAACTGCATAAAAAAAGCATCAACAATAAATGTTGATGCTTAAAATATAAGTTTAAAATAAATAAATTATTTTATTGGTTTTACTGTTTTTATAATTCTTGCAGCAATTTTATATGGGTCTCCGTTTGAAGAAGGTCTTCTGTCTTCTAGCCAACCTTTGTAACCTTTTTCTACAGCAATAATTGGAATTCTAATTGAAGCTCCTCTATCAGAAACACCCCAAGAAAAATCATTGATTGATGCTGTTTCGTGATCACCAGTTAAACGTTGGTCGTTAAACTCTCCATAAACCTCAATATGTTCTTTAACAAATGGTCTAAAAGCTTCACAAATTTCTGCGTATTTTTCTTTAGAACCACAAGTTCTTAAAATAGAGTTAGAAAAGTTAGCGTGCATACCAGAACCATTCCAATCCATATCCTTACCTAATGGTTTTGGGTGGTACTCAATATACATCCCTTTTCCTTCTGTTAATCTATCTAATAAATATCTAGAAACCCAAATTTCATCTCCAGCTTTTTTTGCTCCTTTTGCAAATAGTTGGTATTCCCATTGTCCAGAAGCAACTTCTTGATTAATTCCTTCAAAGTTTAAACCAGCATCTATACATAAATCTGCATGCTTTTCAACAAAGTCTCTACCATGAGTATTTTTACCACCTACAGAACAGTAGTACATACCTTGTGGTGCTGGGTAACCGCCTCTAGGAAAACCTAATGGTAAACCTGTAGAAGTATCCATAATAAAATATTCTTGTTCAAAACCGAACCAGAAATCGTTATCATCATCTTCTATTGTAGCACGTGCGTTAGATTTGTGTGGTGTACCGTCAGCATTCATTACCTCTGTCATTACTAACCATCCGTTTCTTCTTGTAGGATCTGGATAAATAGCAACTGGCTTTAAAATACAGTCAGAAGCGCCTCCTGAAGCTTGTTTAGTAGAAGAACCATCAAAAGACCAAAGTCCTAATTCTTCAATTGTCCCTTTAAAGTTTTCGTGTTCTTCAACTTTGGTTTTACTTCTTAAGTTTTGAGTAGGATAATATCCGTCTAACCAAATGTATTCTAATTTAATTTTTGCCATAGTAATTGTTTATTTGAATGGATTCGCTTACAAAAATCAAAAAAAATAGTGTTATATCAAAAAAATGAGGGGTAAAATATTAAAAATGATTAAAAAATAATTTTATCCCTAATATCTAAAGGGTATATTTGTTTTAAATTTAAAAAAAGTATAAAATTTTAGTAATATGTCAAGGATAAGATTTAACGCATTACAAGAAACTCTTCACAGAAGTCCTAAAAATGTAATTCAAAAAGAAAAAAGATCTACACTTTTTGGTCAAAATGTATTTAATAAATATGCTATGCAACAGTATCTTACAAGAGCTGCATATGAGAGTGTGATGAATGCAATTGAGCACGGAACTAAAATAGATAGAAAAATTGCAGATCAAGTAGCTGTCAGCATGAAAGATTGGGCAATGTCTAAAGGTGCAACTCATTATACACATTGGTTTCAGCCGCTTACAGGTGCAACAGCAGAAAAACACGATGCATTTTTTGAGTCTATAAATGGTAGTTTGGCAATGGAAAAATTTGATGGAGAGCAGTTGGTTCAGCAAGAGCCAGGTGCCTCTAGTTTTCCGAATGGCGGAATTAGAAACACTTTTGAAGCCAGAGGATATACTGCTTGGGACCCAAGTTCACCGGCATTTATTTACGAAACAACCTTGTGTATACCAACTATTTTTGTGTCTTATACAGGCGAAGCTTTAGATAATAAAACACCTTTGTTAAGAGCTTTACAAGCCATAGATACTCATGCAACTGCTGTTTGTAAGTATTTTGACAAAAACGCAAATAAGGTGATTGCAACCCTAGGTTGGGAGCAAGAGTTTTTTTTAATTGATGATGCTTTGGCTCTTTCTAGACCAGATTTACAGTTAACAGGTAAAACCCTTTTAGGGCACTCGCCAGCAAAAGGGCAACAGTTAGATGATCATTATTTTGGTACTATACCTGCCAGAGCAATGAGTTTTATGCAAGACTTAGAGCAAGAATGTATGCTTTTAGGGATTCCTGTTAAAACAAGGCATAATGAAGTGGCGCCTAATCAGTTTGAGGTAGCACCAATTTTTGAAGAAGCTAATTTAGCAGTAGATCATAATTCTTTATTAATGGATGTGATGCAAAAAGTATCTCGCAGACATCAATTTAAAGTTCTTTTTGATGAAAAACCATTTGCAGGTATAAATGGTTCTGGTAAGCACAACAACTGGTCTTTATCTTCAGACTCTGGCACTAATTTATTAAGTCCGGGTAAAACACCAATGAAAAACTTACAGTTTTTAACCTTCTTTATAAATACAATTAAGGCAGTTAACACTTATGAAGAGTTGTTAAGAGCTTCAATATCATCTGCAAGTAATGAACGTAGATTAGGTAAAAATGAAGCACCACCCGCAATCATGTCGGTTTTTGTAGGTAGTCAATTATCGGCTGTTTTAGACGAGTTAGAAAATGTAACTAAAGGAAAACTATCACCCGAAGAAAAAACCGATTTAAAGTTAAATATTATTGGAAAAATACCTGAAATTTTATTAGATAATACTGATAGAAACAGAACTTCTCCGTTTGCTTTTACAGGTAATAAATTCGAGTTTAGAGCAGTAGGTGCAAGTGCTAATTGTGCAATACCAATGACGGTTTTAAACACCATTGTAGCTAAACAATTAAAAGAATTTAAAAGAGAGGTAGATTTTTTAATTGATGAAAAAGGCTTGAAAAAAGACGAAGCTGTTTTTAATATTCTAAGAGAATATATTAAAGAATCTAAAAATATTCGTTTTGATGGTGATGGTTATGGCGAAAGTTGGAAAAAAGAGGCTAAAAAAAGAGGCTTAAGTAACAATACAACAACTCCAGATGCATTAAAAGTTAAGGTTTCTAAAGAAGTGGTTGCCCTTTTTGAAGAAATGGAAGTTATGAATAGCATAGAGGTTACTGCTAGGTATGAAGTAGATTTGGCTACTTATGCTAAAAAAATGCAAATAGAAGCTGGGGTAATTGCAGACATTGCAAGAAATCATGTAGTGCCTACAGCTGTTATTTATCAAAATACATTACTAGAAAACACAAAGAATTTAAAAGAAATTTTTGGTAATGATTATAAAAATATAGCCAAAGAACAGATAGAATTAATTATGAATATCTCGAACCATATTACTCAAATTAATGCATTGGTAGTTAAAATGGAGGCAGAGAAATCAAAAGCTAATTCGCAAGTATTATTTAAGTCTGCAGAAACTTATAGTCAAAAAATACAACCATTTTTTGATCAAATTAGAGAGCACTGCGATCAATTAGAAACCATGGTAGATGACAATTTGTGGCCGTTAACAAAATATAGAGAGTTATTATTTATAAAGTAAAAAATAAAGCACCTGTTAAAAAAAACAGGTGCTTTTAAAATAATGAAAAAGGCTTTCTTATTTACATAATTATTTGTTAACGGTATATTGTGCCATTAAGTTTTTAAGAACAACGTTAATTTCACACCCTGTATGTTTTAAAGCAATAATTTGTGGGTGAAGTCTTGTTTTTTCATCATAAATTTTACCTTTTACGACACCTATTGCTTGTAAAAAAATTTGATTGATAGAAGAAGTGATTTCAGAATTTATAGGTAAAATTGCCGTAATTTCTTTAGACTCTATTCCAATAACTTGATAGCCAACAGTACCAGAAATATTACCGTCTTTTGCAGCATTACCGATAGCGACTAAACTACTAATGTCTATGTTGTTTTTAAGGGCTTTAATATTGGCAATAATTCTTAAACCTATTCCTATTTTAGCGTATCCCTGGCAATCTTCTTGCCCTGTTTTGTCTATATTATGAATAATATATTTGTTGTAATCTATGATTAACCGGTAACTTCCTTTGTTTACAGATCTACCTGAATAGTAATATTCGATATTCCCTTCATTATTAAATTTTTGAATTGTAGTTTCCATAGATTCATTAGGCACAAAGTTTAAAACAGCCTGCTTGTCTAAAGACATTTGAGTGGTAGACAAATTAACAATCTTATTATTTGCAGAAGTGCTTAGTACCAAATTTTTTATTTGTACAGGTGGAATCGGAATAAAATCGATATATTTTTTTGCTGATACTTGAGAAGAAATTGTAAAACTAATAAAAGTAAGTAAAGTAAGTAAAGTAAGTTTGTTCATTTTTAAGGGTTAAGAGTTAATTATTAAACCAAATATAGCAATATATTTCATATATCATAACGTTACTTTTTTTATTCCATTTTTAGAAGTGTAATGCTACTTTTTTTTAATTCTAAAATATTCAAGTAAAAATTCATCGTTTTTTTTAAGCAAAAGATTAAATTTGCAATTCAACACAACAACATGAGCTCAGAAGTTTCAAAACGATACGCACAAAGAGGCGTTTCTGCATCAAAAGAAGATGTACACAATGCTATTAAGAACATAGACAAAGGGTTATTTCCTAAAGCATTCTGTAAAATTGTACCCGATTATTTAACAAATGATGAAGATTATTGTTTGATAATGCATGCAGATGGCGCTGGTACAAAATCTTCTTTGGCATATATGTATTGGAAAGAAACTGGCGATGTTTCTGTATGGAAAGGTATTGCACAAGATGCGTTAATTATGAATATTGATGATCTATTATGTGTAGGTGCAACGGATAACATTATGTTGTCTTCTACCATTGGTAGAAACAAATCTAAAATTCCTGGTGAAGTTTTATCAGCAATTATTAACGGAACAGAGGAGTTGATAGAAGACTTAAAAGGTTTCGGAGTTACCATACATTCTACTGGAGGTGAAACTGCAGATGTTGGCGATTTGGTAAGAACTATTATTGTAGATTCTACAGTAACTGCAAGAATGAAACGTACCGATGTTATAGACAACGCAAACATAAAAGCTGGTGATGTAATTGTTGGTTTAGAGTCTTTTGGACAAGCAACTTACGAATCTGAATACAATGGTGGAATGGGCTCTAACGGATTAACATCTGCAAGACACGATGTTTTTCATAAGTATTTAGCAGAAAAATATCCAGAAAGTTTTGATGCTGCTGTTCCTGAAGAATTGGTGTACTCTGGAAATACAAAACTAACCGACAAGGTAGCGAATTCTCCTATTGATGCGGGTAAATTAGTTTTGTCACCAACAAGAACATACGCGCCAATTATAAAAGAAATTCTATCGAAATATACCGCAGATAACGTTCACGGAATGATTCATTGTTCTGGTGGTGCGCAAACCAAAATATTACATTTTGTAGATAATTTACATATTGTAAAAGATAATATGTTTGAGGTTCCGCCTTTATTCAAGCTGATACAAGAACAGTCTAAAACAGATTGGAAAGAAATGTACCAGGTGTTTAATTGTGGACATCGAATGGAGATTTACGTTTCTCCAGAAATTGCATCAGATATTATTGCAATCTCAAAGTCTTTTAATGTAGCTGCTAAAATTGTAGGTAGTGTAAAGGCTTTAGATTCTAATGATCATAAGAACAACAAAAAACTCACTATTAAAAGTGAGTTTGGAGTTTTTGAATATTAGATTCGTAGAGGTTATTTTTGAGAAATCAAAAAGGAAACCCATATTTTAAACATTTTCTTTTTTTGGAGTATATAAGATAATACCCTGAACTATAATAGCCAATACAATAAGAATGTAAATTTCTATGCTAGTAAATAAGTCTATTTTATCAATGGCTTTTTTACTTATAGACATTTGTCTTTCTCCTTCTATTAATTGAATTTTAGACAGATTATTTAGGTCCTCTTTAAGTTTATGTATTCCGTTTTGTATAGCTTCTTCATTCGTAAATGAAGTATTAAGGTAAATGGTTTCAGCTTTTTTTAGTTGCAATAGATGCTGTTTAAATTGTACAAAAACAGCTTCTTCCTCTTTTGTTAACTTGGTATTTTCAAATCCTATAAGATAAGTATCAATTTCGGTATTTGTTTTAATGTTTTTATCTAAAAAGAAGGCTGTATTCTGTTTAGCGATTGCTAGTTCTTTAGTATGAATAGCGTTAGATAATTTTAAAATTAAATCTTTTGCAACAAGTCTATCTTCGTAGATTGTAACAGCAGAATCTTTAACTCGAATAAAATTTGCTCTATCAATTAGATTTGTTGCTACTATTAGTCCAAAAATAATTAAAATTCCTAAAATCCACTTTATTTTATTAAATATCTTCATAGTCTTATTTTAACGATCTCTCACAAATATAAAGAATAATTACATCAATTTTTAAACTGTAATATCAATTTTATTAGCGTAGATATAAGAATTATTTATCATTTTCGACACTTGTATTTCAACCTAATTTACACAAGTTGAATGTCTAGAGTTAATAGTTTCTGTTTATTCTATTGCAAATTTTACAAACACAAATGCTTTTACATTAATTGGTTTAAATTCAATGTCTGGTGCTTGGTATTCTTCTTTTAAACTTTTACTCATTACCATTACTTCATGCACATCAGCATTTCTGCTATATAAATATCCGCTCGAGTTATTTTCTGTAATATGTATTGCTCCTTTTATTTTTTGATTCAAAGGTTTTAATAAAGCCTCGGCTTGTATTTTGGCACGTTGCATGGCTTTCGTTCTAAGTGCTAATTGTAAGGCCTCAATTTTAGAATATTCGGTTTTTTCGATGTGTACATTAGAGATACCTACTTCTTCTAAAGCAACAATAACTTTACCTGCAGTTTGAGTATCAAAGAGCTGTAAACTGTACTTTTTATTTTTTATGACGTCTTTTTTCTTTAGAAAGTATTTTTTAAAATTACTCCCTAAATCAGATAAGGTTAGTTGTTTTTTGGTATCTATTTGTAATGCTTTTAGTTCATTCATCATTTTGGCTTCTAATTCTTCTACAGAAATTTTGTTTTTTTCATCTAATTCGTTGATAAAAATAGATAGGTATATTCGGTCAGGTGAAACTAAAGAATCTGCGCTTGCACTCATTTCCATATAAGAAACATCTAAAAATGTTTTGTTTTGTGCAAAAGAAAAAGCGGTAAAAAATAATAAGGCAATCCATGTGATTTTTTTCATAACAGTTGGTTTTTAATTGTTTGATACTACTATATCAAAAGTAGTACCAAATTTATAAGTGTTTTTAAGTTTGCTGTTTTTGTGTTGATGTATTTTAAGATACTAAAATGAAATATGAAATTTTCCGAATAAAATTGTAAATTCGCATTCCAAGAAAAGTCTAGAAGATGATAGAAAAAATAAGAATTGTTAAGCAACGTTATGATGAGGTTTCTGATTTGATTATTCAACCAGAAATTATCATGGATCAGAAGCGTTATGCGCAATTAATGAAGGAATATAAAGATTTGGGTGATGTTGTGAAAAAAGGTGATGAATACCAGCAACTTACAGAAAATATAGAAGAAGCTAAAGAAATAATTGCAGACGGTTCTGATGCAGAAATGACAGAAATGGCAAAAATGCAGTTAGAAGAAGCCAATACTAGAATTCCGCAATTAGAAGACGAAATAAAGTTTTTATTAATTCCTAAAGACCCTGAAGATTCTAAAAACGCGGTGGTAGAATTGCGTGCAGGAACTGGTGGAGATGAAGCAAGTATTTTTGCAGGAGATCTGTTTAGAATGTATTCTAAATATTGTGAAAGCAAAGGATGGAAAGTGTCTACCGTAGATTACTCTGAAGGAACCAATGGCGGATTTAAAGAAATTCAGTTTGAAGTTACAGGTGCAGATGTATATGGAATTTTAAAATTTGAAGCAGGTGTGCATCGTGTGCAAAGAGTACCACAAACAGAAACTCAAGGTCGTGTGCATACATCAGCAGCTACTTGTATGGTGTTTCCAGAGGCAGAAGAATTTGATGTAGAAATTAATCCAAAAGATGTAAGAATCGATTTTTTCTGTTCTTCAGGTCCTGGTGGTCAGTCTGTAAACACAACCTATTCTGCTGTTCGTTTAACTCACATTCCTACTGGTTTGGTAGCACAGTGTCAAGATCAAAAATCGCAACACAAGAATAAAGAAAAAGCATTTAAAGTATTGCGTTCTCGTTTGTACGATATGGAGTTGGCTAAAAAACAAGCAGAAGATGCTTTAAAAAGAGGTTCTATGGTTTCTTCTGGTGATAGAAGTGCAAAAATTAGAACGTATAATTATGCACAGGGTAGAGTAACAGACCACAGAATTGGTTTGTCTTTATATGATTTGCCAAATATTATGAATGGTGATATTCAGAAAATTATTGACGAATTGATGCTAGCAGAAAATACAGAGAAATTAAAAACTTTAGGAGACGGTATTTAAAATTTCTTATTAAAAAATAAAACCTCAGAATTTTCTGAGGTTTTTTTATGCGCTAGTTTTAGTGACATTTATTCTCCAAATAAATGCAATTCTGTAAATTCTTTGTCTAAAGTAATTGTACTTGTCTCTTTATTAAAAGAATCTATGGATATTTCTACATTATCTAATTGTACAGAAGTTACTTGAAAAGGTAAATTATAAAACACAATTTTAAATTTAGTGTAATCTGCATTAAAATCTCCACGTTTGTGTTGTTGTAAAATAAATTCGTTGTTTTTACCCGTAGTTTTAAAGCTTCGCAAGCTAAATCTTCCTTTTTTATAATCATACCCATCATGTGCATCATCATATAATTTAGAGATTTCTTTACCATCTTTGTAATAAACATCTAACGTAATTTCATCAAAATCTTTTTCACCAACATATTGTTGAACAGGGTATTTTGGAATGACAGCTCCTTCTTTGATAAAAATTGGCATGCTATCAATATCTGCATCTACCCAAACTTCTTTACCACCTTCTATCTGCTCATTAGTCCAGAAATTATACCATTTACCTCTAGGAATGTACATTCTTCTTCCTTTTGCGTTTGGTTCTTGAATAGGACATACTAATATTTTATTTCCATACACAAACTCATCACTTCGATAATGTGTTTGATGATCTTCTTGGTCATACAAAACCAAAGATTTTAAAATAGGTGTGCCGTCTGTAATGTATTCCCAGAAAGCGGTGTATAAATAAGGAAGTAGTTGGTATCTTAATTCTACAAACTTTCTTACAATATCTGTAATTTCATCTCCAAAGACCCAAGGCTCTTGGTCTCCGTGATCTCCGGAAGAATGTACTCTACAAAACGCATGAAAAACGCCTAATTGAATCCATCTAGCAAATAATTCGCCTTGTGGTTGTTCTGCAAACCCACCAATATCAGAACCAGCAAAAGAAAATCCAGACATGGCCATTCTTTGCGCTTGGTTGTTGGCAATTGCCAAATGTTCCCAAGTTGCAACGTTGTCTCCCATCCAAGTAGACGTATATCTTTGCGCCCCAGAATAGGCAGATCTTGTAATTACAAAAGGTCTTTTTGGATAGGCATATTTTTTTAAACCATGGTACGTTGCACGTGCCATTTGAGTACCATAAATGTTATGTGCTTTTCTATGAGAGCATGGGTTGCCATCATAATCGTGTCTAACATCATCCGGAAAAGATTTGTTTGGTACATCCATTACAGCAGGTTCATTCATGTCATTCCAAACACCTTTTACTCCAATTTCTTCTATTAATTCTTTAAATAAGCCAGACCACCATTCTCTAACTTCTGGTTTTGTGTAATCAGGAAAATAACATTCTCCTGGCCATACCTTTCCTTTCATATAGGGGCCGTCTGCTCGTTTACAGAAATAGTCTTTGTCTAATGCTTCTTTAAAAACATTGTATTCTAAATCAATTTTAATTCCCGGGTCTATAATAACCACTGTTTTAAAACCATCATCTTCTAGCTCTTTTACCATTCTTTTAGGATCCGGAAAATGATTTTTATCCCAAGTAAAACATCTAAAACCATCCATATAATCGATGTCTAAATAAATAGCATCGCAAGGTATTTTTAAGTCTCTAAATGTATTTGTAACCGCTTTCACATTTGCTTCTGGGTAGTAACTCCATTTACATTGATGAAATCCTAAAGCCCATAATGGCGGTAACGCATGTGGTTTTCCTGTTAAATCTGTATAGTTAGCAACTACATCTTCCATTTTAGGACCGTAGATAAAATAGTAATTCATTTCGCCACCTTGCGCCCAGAAACTGGTTACATTTCTTCGTTCGTTTGCAAAATCGAAATGAGTTTTAAAGGTGTTGTCAAAGAAAATACCATACGCTTTATTGTCTTGCAATGCTGTGTAAAACGGAATTGCTTTGTAAATAGGGTCTGTGTTTTTACCAAAAGCATAAGAGTCTGTAGCCCAGTTTTCGAAGCGTTTTCCTTTTAAATTAACATCAACAGGTTTGTCTCCTAAGCCATAAAAACTTTCTGCCTTTTGGCAAGTTTTACTCATTTTCACAATGTCTCCACCAAATTCATAACTTTCTTCCCAATGAAAACCAATTTCATCTTCATTAATTAACTTGTTGTCAATGGCATCATAAATTTTAACTTGCAAACTACTTCTTTCTACTGTGCAAATTAATTTTGAAGTTGTAATGGTATAATGAGTGTCGTTTTCAGAGATATTTAAAAAATTATAGCCTCTGCTAGCGTGTATTGTTACGCCATAAGAAAAGTCTTTTTCAAATTTACCTGTAGTACAATACCTAAAACGAATAACACTATCTCTAACAACGGTAAGTTGAAGTATTACATTGTTTTCGGTTGTAAAATATAAGGTGTCTACATCTTTTTTGTAGCTTTTTATTTTTGAAGGAAAAAGATTTCCTTTTTGTTCTAATTCTGTATTAACAATCATATATAAACTGTTTATTTAGGAGGTGTAAAAATCGTAAAAGTTTGTAGGTTACTATTCTGAAATCGCCTTTTTTTACGATAACGTATTCGTCTAACTTTAAACGAAATTATTCTTTATTTATTTAGAAACTAGTGCAATAGTGAGATATTTATTAAAAAAGCAGTACTATTTTTTATACTTCTAAAAATGCCCATTTTTATTACGGAGTATTAAAAAAAAACTTTCTTTATTACGAATTTAATACCGACATTAAATCTAGTTTAACTGTATTTTAAAGCGATCATACCTAAAGGTGGAAGTTTTAATACTACCGAATGTTCTCTTAGATTCCAATCTATTGTTTCAGAGACAACAGTCGTGTTTTTAAAATTGTCTGTTCCGTTGTATTGTATTTCATCGCTATTAAAAATTTCTTTTAAAGTACCATTTTTAGGCAAACCAATTCTATAAATTTCTCTTGGTATTGGCGTAAGGTTTAAAACAATAATAATATTTTCTGTTGCTGTTTTGCCTTTTCTAAGAAAGCTAATGACAGAGTTTTCATGATCTCCATGATCTATCCATTCAAAACCATCAGAAGAAAATTGTTTTTCATGCAAAGCAGGCTCTTTTTTGTATAATTTATTTAACTCTTTTACAATATTTTGAGCGCCTTTGTGTACATCATACTCAAGTAAATGCCAGTCTAAACTACTGTTAAAGTTCCATTCGCTCGTTTGCCCAAATTCATCTCCTTGAAACAATAACTTTGCACCCGGGTGTGTAAACATAAAGCAATATAGCAATCTAAGGTTTGCAAATTTTTGCCACTCATCACCAGGCATTTTTTCTACAATAGATTTTTTACCATACACTACTTCATCATGAGAAAGAGGAAGCATAAAATTTTCTGTAAATGCATAGTTTAAACTAAAGGTTAATTCATTTTGATGGTGTTTTCTGTAAATTGGTTCTTTGGCAAAGTAGTCTAAAGTATCGTGCATCCAACCCATCATCCATTTCATGCCAAAACCTAATCCTCCAAGAAATACTGGGCTAGATACCATTGGGAAAGATGTAGATTCTTCTGCAATGGTTTGTACATCTGGAAAGTTTTTGTAAACCGCCTCGTTCATTTCTTTTAAAAAAGAGATGACTTCTAAGTTTTCTCTTCCACCAAATTGATTTGGTTCCCATTCACCATCTTTTCTAGAATAATCTAAAAACAACATCGATGCCACAGCATCAACTCTTAGGCCGTCTGCATGGTATTCTTGTAGCCAAAAGATGGCATTGCTTATTAAAAAAGATTTTACCTCATTTCTTCCATAATTAAAGATTAAGCTTTTCCAATCTTGATGGTATCCTTTTCTTGGATCTGGATGTTCATAAAGGCAAGAACCATCAAAATTCCCCAATCCGTGGGCATCAGAAGGAAAATGAGAAGGTACCCAATCTAAGAGAACTCCGATGTTATTTTCATGAAATTTATCCACTAAAAATTTAAACTCATCAGGATATCCAAAACGAGCCGTAGGTGCAAAATAACCGGTTAATTGATAACCCCAACTTGGGTCATATGGGTATTCCATAATTGGCATAAACTCTACATGCGTAAAATTCATTTCTTTTACATAGGTTACTAGATCGTCTGCCAATTCTACATAACTTAAAAACCTATTTTCTTCTAATTGTTTTTTCCAAGAACCTAAATGAACTTCATACACAGAAAAAGGCGCCTCTAAAGAGTTGTGCTTTTTTCTGTTTTTCATCCAATTTTTGTCTTTCCAACCATAGTTGTCCTCCCAAACAACAGAGGCCGTTTTTGGCGGATGCTCAGCCCTTCTTGCATACGGATCTGCTTTTTCTTCGCTACCTGTACTACTTGTAATTTTGTATTTATATAGGTTTCCTTTATTCACAAAAGGAATAAAACCTTCCCAAATACCGCTAGAATCCCATCTTACATTTAACAAGTGTTGTGTTGTATTCCAATAATTAAAATCTCCTATAACAGCTACTTTTTGTGCGTTAGGAGCCCAAACAGCAAAATATGTACCCAGTATGCCATCTTTGGTTATTATATGAGCACCAAATTTTTCGAATAATTTATAATGTTTACCAGCCTTAAAAAGACTGATGTCAAAATCTGAAAAGAGACTGTGTGCTATAACTTTAGACATGTTTTTTGTTTAGATTGATGTGTTTTAAATACGAGTTCCTTTTGGAATAGTAGCACCTTTTTTAATAATAACAATACCTTCTTTTACTTGGTATGTATCTGTTTCTATATTTTTTAAATGCATACCACCGTTAATGACAGTGCCATCACCAATTCTACAATTTTTATCGATGATGCAGTTGTTTATAGTACAATTGTCTCCAATACCAACTAGGTTTTCTATCTTTTTATTTTGAATGTCTTCTAAAGATTCGTAAAAATCATTACCCATCATATAGGTGTTGGTTACCACACTATTTTTACCAATTCTAGAACGAATACCAATGACAGATTTTTCTATTTTTTCGGCATTAATAATACAGCCATCTGCAATAATGGTTTTATTTAAAGTAGTATTTGCAATTTTAGAGGTTGGTAAAATACGGGCTCTAGTATACACACGATTTTCATCATATAAATTAAATTTAGGCAGTTCATCTGTCAGTCCTATATTTGCTTCAAAGAAAGAATCTATGTTACCGATGTCTGTCCAATAACCTTCGTAAGGATAACTCATGGTTTTATGTTTGCCAATAGCTTGTGGTATAATTTCTTTACCAAAATCTATTGTGTCAGGATTGCTCATCAACTCTACCAATAAATCTCTATTAAAAATGTAAATTCCCATAGAGGCAAGGTAATTTCTGTCAGCATTTTTCATTTCTTGGCTTACATTGGATGTCCAATCTGGTAATAATTCTTTTTTAGGTTTTTCTATAAAAGAAGTAATGGTATTGTTTTTATCAGTTTTTAAAATACCAAAAGAGGTAGCATCTTTTGCATTCACTGGATAGGTGGCTATCGAAATTTTGGCGCCACTTTGTTCGTGTTTCGAGATCATGTCATTAAAATCCATATTGTACAACTGGTCTCCAGACAATATAAGTGCATATTCAAAATCATGTTGTAAAAAATGATGCATGCTTTGCCTTACAGCATCTGCTGTTCCTTGAAACCATTTGTCACTTTTCATGGTTTGTTCTGCAGCCAAAACATCTACAAAAGCAGCGCTAAAAAAACTAAAATGATATGTGTTTTTGATATGTTTATTTAAAGAAGCAGAGTTGAATTGCGTTAACACATACATTCTTTTAATATCAGAATTGATACAATTAGAAATAGGAATGTCTACCAATCGATATTTACCGGCAATTGGCACCGCAGGTTTAGACCTATCTGCGGTTAAAGGATACAATCTAGAACCTTGTCCGCCACCTAAAATAATACCAAGCACTTTGTCATTTATCATAATTATTTTTTTAAAGATTTATATAAGTTAACGTATGTTTTGGCAGAATTGTTCCAAGAATTATCAATTGCCATTATGGTTTTTAAATTGCTTCTAAATTTTTTAGTTTCCGAATAAAATTCTGAAGCTCTTCGTATTGCTGCGTTTACATTAGCTGTGGTTACCCCATCATGTAACAAGCCAAAACCGTTATTATCAATATCAATTATGGTGTCTTTTAACCCTCCAATAGCGTTTACGATGGGTACTGTTCCGTAGCGAAGTGCATACATTTGGTTTAATCCACAAGGTTCTACACGAGATGGCATCAACAGAAAATCTGAACCTGCATATATTTTATGCGCTAAATCTTCATTGTAACCAATATAGGTGTTAAAGTTAGGGTCTTTAATTGAGGTTATTTCTTTTTCTGTATCTGGATTTCCAGAACCTAATAGAAGGATAGAGATGTCTTTGTGTGAAAGTGCTTCTTTAAAAATTTCTGCGAATAAATCTGCACCCTTTTCACCAACCAATCTACCAATAAAGGTGTAGAGTGGTTTTTTTACATCTAAATTAAATTTATTGCAAAGCCATTTTTTATGTTCTTTTTTACCAGAAATTACGGTTGTAGAACTGTAGTTTTTCAAGAGTCTTTTATCGGTTTCCGGATCCCAAACTGCGGTATCAATACCATTAAGAATTCCTACACATTTTGCGCTTTCATGAAGTAGTAAATTTTCTAGACCGTTTGCATTTTGTTTTAACTCTATCATGTATGATGGCGAGACAGTAGTTACTCTCCAGGCACATTTTATGGCAGCTGCAAGTGGGTTCACTGTATTGTCCCAGTCTAACAAACCAACATCTTCAAAATTAAATGGAGGTAGTAAATTTACTTTATCATGAGAAAACCAACCTTGGTATTGTGCATTGTGTATGGTTAAGACAGTAGGTATATTGCTTAAAGGTTTGTATTTGTAGCACCTAGAAACCATAAAAGGAATTAAGCCTGTATGGTAATCGTGCAGATGTAAAATATCTGGGTATTCATGACCACTTAGTATCCAATCTAGCGTTGCAATTTGAAACGCTAAAAAACGATCCGTATCGTCATTTGTATATACATTTTCTGTAAATAGGAGTTCTTTAATATCTACACAGTACAATTCAAACCCCAAAGAACTGTCAACCAATTTAAGTATGTTAAATTGAAAATATTGATGCCCAAGAGCAATGGTGTTTTTATAAACCTCAGTAAAGGTATGCTGCTTGGTAAACCTGTTGTTGTAAAAAGGCATTACAACACTACTCGTAGTTTTTAAGTTGTTTTGGTATTTCGGCAAAGCGCCAACAACGTCTGCCAAACCTCCAACTTTTGCAATAGGAAAACATTCTGCACTTATATGTAATACTTTCAAAAGAATAAAATGAATTGATTAGTATCTCAATTTACAAAATATTTTTGAAGTTGAACGGTACTTTTTTGGAATTGCTACTTAATTAGTAATATCTAAAAATGATTAAAGATTATGTATCTAATTAAAATAATTGAGGTCTTTAATTATGAATTCCTTTTCTTATTGATTTTATTTTATAAAAATAAAGCCCAAAAATATTTTTTTGGGCTTTAAGTTTTTACTTTATTTTTGATGTTTCATAATCTCATCTTGAAGTTGCCTTCTCAGTTTTTGCTCTCTTTCTAACCCTTTTTTTCTACTTTCTTCATATTCTTCATTAACTGCAGACAAATCATTTTGAGCCTTTTTTGTTAAAATATTACTTCTAAGATATTTAAACACAAAGTAGCTCATGCCCGCAATTAAGATAATAACAAGTATCCACATTAAAAAATTATAGGCTAGTTTGCTAAGGGGGATTCCAAAAAACGAAATTGTATTTTCTTTTTTAATAGCAGTTTCTAAGGCTTTCTTTGTTTCATTTAAATCGTCCTTAAGTGCTGTTTCAGTATTATTAGCTGTAACTAATAAAAGTTCCTTTTTAGCGATAGTAGCCTCTAATCGCTCTAAGCTATCTAAAATATTGGCCTTTAATTTGTTAAATTTATCTTTACTGATTACTTTATAAGTCTGGTAACTAGAAGATTTTTTGTAAATCTCATCAAACTGATTTTCTATTGTATTTACAGGTTCCAAAGTTTCTTGTGAGAAAAAAGTAGCAGTGGTTAATAAAAGTAGTAAAGTAATTAAAGGAGCTCTCATCATTTATTTTTTATGACGTGTAAATTAATAAAAAAAACCCAAACTAAAAAGTTTGGGTTTTTTAAATAAGCAAGTATTGTTAATTATTTTATTTTCTCTACAACTGCCTTAAAAGCTTCTGGGTTGTTAACCGCTAAATCTGCTAAAACCTTACGGTTTAATTCGATATTGTTGGTTTTTACTTTCCCCATAAACTGAGAATAAGACATTCCGTGTAAACGAGCTGCAGCGTTAATACGTACAATCCATAAAGAACGAAAGTTTCTTTTGTTATTTTTACGGTCTCTATATGCATAAAGCATACCTTTTTCAACCGCATTTTTTGCTACTGTGTAAACGTTTTTTCTACGTCCGAAGTAACCTTTTGCTGCCTTCAAGATTTTTTTTCTTCTTTTTCTTGAGGCTACTGAATTTACTGATCTTGGCATAATTTCAATGTTTTTTGTAGTAGGCGATTCGTTTAAGAATACTTTTTATTTTTGCCTAACTCCATGGTTAATAATTAAATTCCCTTATTAAACTTACTTTAAGTTTAATTGTTGTTTAATGTTAGACTCATCAGACTTATGTACTAAACCATCATGAGTTAACTTTAATTTACGTTTTTTAGACTTCTTTGTTAAGATGTGACTTTTAAACGCGTGCTTTCTTTTGATTTTTCCAGTACCAGTAACTTTAAATCGTTTTTTGGCGCTAGATTTTGTTTTCATTTTAGGCATCTCTCCTTCGTTTTTATCTTGCTTATTATTGTGAGTTAAAAAGTATAAAAGTTTATAATGTGTTTTAAAGTAGTGTATAAACTAGACTTTTAAACCTGAAGAACTTTTAAACCTTAAAACGTTTATTACTTTACTTTTTTAGGGGCAATAAACATAATCATACGTTTACCCTCTAATTTTGGTAATTGTTCTACTTTACCATACTCTTCTAGTTCTTGGGCTAATTTTAATAATAAAATTTGTCCTTGTTCTTTAAAGATGATAGAACGTCCTTTAAAGAATACAAAAGCTTTTAATTTAGCTCCTTCTTGTAAAAACTTTACAGCATGCTTCTTTTTAAATTCGTAATCGTGCTCATCTGTTTGAGGTCCGAAACGTATCTCTTTAATCGTTACTTTGGTAGCTTTCGATTTTAAAGATTTTTCTCTTTTCTTTTGTTCATACAAGAACTTCTTGTAATCAATAATTTTACAAACAGGTGGTTTTGCTTTTGGTGAAATTTCTACTAAATCCAATTCCTGCTCTTTGGCCAATTCTTTAGCTTTTTCTAAAGGATATACACCAACTTCTATATTTTCGCCCACAAGACGAACTTCGTCAACATATTTTATTTTTTCATTAATCCTATGCTGATCTTCTTTGATTACTCTTAACGGTCTTCTCGACCTGCTTCTACGAATTGCTATGACGTGTAAATTTAAAAATTAATGTTTCGCTGTTTTTCAGCGACCTATCTATTATTTGTCAAAATTAATTAAAATTTCTTCAATGTTTTACTTTCTTCTGTTTTAATTAAAGAAATAAATTCTTCAATTGTAAAAGTACCAAGATCTCCTTCTCCATGTTTTCTTACAGAAACGGTGCCGTCTTGTTCTTCTTTTTCGCCAACAATCACCATAAATGGTACTTTGCTAACTTCTGCGTCTCGTATTTTACGTCCAGTTTTTTCACTTCGACTGTCTACGAGGGCGCGAATTTCGGAATTTTCTAACGATTCTAAAACTTTTTCGCTATATTTTTGATATTTATCACTGATTGGCAATAAGATAACTTGATCTGGAGTAAGCCAAAGAGGGAAATTTCCTCCGGTATGTTCTAACAATACTGCAATAAATCGTTCCATAGAACCAAATGGTGCTCTATGAATCATTACTGGTCTGTGTGCTTGGTTATCTGAACCAGTATAAGTTAAATCGAAACGTTTAGGTAAGTTATAATCTACTTGTATGGTACCTAATTGCCAGCTTCTGCCCAAAGCATCTTTAACCATAAAGTCTAATTTAGGGCCATAAAATGCTGCTTCACCTTCTTCAATAATAAAATTTAAGCCTTTGTCTGTAGCTGCATTTATAATAGCTTGCTCTGCAATCTCCCAAGTTTCGGCATCTCCTATATATTTATCTAGGTTTTCCATATCTCTTATAGAAACCTGTGCAGTAAAGTCTTCAAAACCTAAAGAACCAAAAACATATAGTACTAAGTCTATCACTTCTTTAAATTCTTGGTCTAATTGCTCTGGTGTACAAAATATATGCGCATCATCTTGGGTAAACCCTCTTACACGAGTCAATCCATGTAGTTCTCCACTTTGTTCGTACCTATATACTGTTCCAAATTCTGCAAAACGTTTTGGTAAGTCTTTATATGAGTATGGTTTAAAATTATAAACTTCACAGTGATGTGGACAGTTCATCGGCTTTAATAAAAACTCCTCATCCATTTTAGGTGTTTTTATGGCCTGAAAACTATCTGCACCATATTTTTCATAATGTCCAGAAGTAACATATAGTTCCTTTTGCCCAATATGCGGTGTCATCACCATTTCATATCCTGCTTTTTTCTGTGCAGCTTTCAAAAAATCTTCAAGACGTGCACGAAGCGCAGCTCCTTTTGGCAACCATAAAGGCAAACCAGCACCAACTTTCTGAGAAAAAGTAAATAATTCTAACTCTTTCCCTAATTTCCTGTGATCTCTCTTTTTAGCCTCTTCCAACAACTCTAAATACTCTGTAAGCATTTTCTGTTTCGGAAAACTAATACCATACACACGTGTTAATTGATTGTTTTTTTCATCACCACGCCAATAAGCACCGGCAACACTCATCACCTTTATTGCTTTAATAATTCCCGTGTTTGGTATATGGCCTCCTCTACATAAGTCTGTAAAATTGCTATGGTCACAAAAGGTAATATCACCATCGGTCAAGTTTTCAATCAACTCAACTTTATATTCGTTTTGTTGTTCCTTATATAAAGACAAAGCATCTGCTTTAGAAACGGCTCTAATAGAAAACTTGTGTTTTCCTCTAGCTATTTCTAAAAATTTCTTTTCAATAGCTGCAAAATCTTTATCAGAAATAACACCTTCACCTAAATCTACATCATAATAGAAACCATTTTCAATAGCAGGCCCAATAGTTAACTTAGCTTTTGGGTAAAAACTTAAAATAGCTTCAGCCAATACATGGGCAGATGAATGCCAGAAAGCTTTCTTACCGCCTTCATCATTAAATGTATATAAAATTAAAGAACCATCGGTTGTAAGTGGAGTAGTGGTTTCTATGGTTGTGCCATTAAAATTTGCCGAAATTACATTTCTAGCAAAGCCCTCACTAATACTCTTTGCAACCTCCATTGGTGTGCAATTTTTCTCAAACTCTTTAATAGTTCCGTCTGGTAAAGTAATTTTAATCATTTAAATCAATCTAATTTTAGAAGCACAAAGATATTAGAAAACAATAATTCCTACAATATATATATGTACTTATTATAACGTAGTATTTTTTTTAGAGTTCCGCCCCCAAAAAAGGTTGCGTCAGGCTTTCCACTGTATCTTTTTTTTGTTGGATTTGTAAGTTATCAGATAATATTTATAGTTTGTTTTAGGGATGTATTTCCATTTAGCAGGTTATAATTACAAAAAAAAGGATGCCGTTTCAATCCTT
>NZ_CANMFI010000007.1 GCF_947497125.1 uncultured Polaribacter sp.
TCCTATTGTCGAAGTGACAGGGTATGTATTTCAGTTAGTTCTGTCATTTCGAGTGTTAACGAGAAATCTCATAAAGCTGATTTTGTTTGTCTAGTTTCTAGAGTCTAGACTCTAATCTCTATCATCTAGTCCCTTTTCTGTTTCTCACTGTTATGAGACTTCTTCTGAAATTACAATTGAAATAAATGATAGAGGAGTAAGTAAGATATCATATATTAGAAGCAAGAAATTAAACATCAAAAAATCAAATGAAATTAATTAATGATAAAATTAGTTGGAGCGACTTTGCTAAAATCGAAATGAGAGTAGGCACTATTATCTCTGCAGAGTTTTTTAAACAAGTAAAAAAGCCTGCTTATAAAATGATGGTAGATTTTGGCGAATATGGTATTCGAAAAACATCTGCTCAAATAACTACATTATATACCCCAGAAATGCTAATAGGCAAACAAGTAATTGCTGTATTAAATTTTCCACCGAAGCAGATTGCTAATATTATGAGCGAGTGTTTGGTGTTAGGAGCACTTGGCGATGATAAAGAAGTAACGCTTATACAACCCGAAAAAAGTATTAAAAACGGTTTAAAAATAGGGTAATTTAATTTTAGGCAACTTCATAACCATTACTTGCTTCTAAAAGTAGAAACCAATCTTTAGTTTCTAGATTGATCTCTAACGCTTTATTTGCATTTAAAATTCTTTCTTTGTTAGTGGTTCCAATTACCGGAGATATTTTGGCAGGATGCTTTAAAATCCAACTTAATAATAGAACATCGCTACTAACTGCATATTTTTCAGACATTTCTTTTAAGACTTTTTTTATGCGCTTAGTCTGCTCATTTTCTTCTCTAAAAACACTTCCTAAAGGGCTCCAGCTCATTGGTTGTATGTTTTTTTGTAACATTAAATCTAAAGAGCCATTGTTCATTGCTACAGGGTTTGTTAAAGAAAACTCTACCTGATTTGCAGAAATATTAATCTTCTCTGAAAGTAAATTAACTTGAGTCGGTGTAAAGTTAGAAACTCCAAAATTAAGAATTTTACCACTATCTTTTAGTGTTGTAATTGCTTCGGCAATTTCATCTGGTTGTATTAACGGACTTGGTCTGTGCAGTAAATAGGTGTCTATATACCCTGTTTTTAAATTTTTTAAAGATTGTTCTACACTATCAATTATATACTTTTTATCATATTGATAATGTTTTACAACATTTTTTCTGATGCCTGCATGTAACTGAATTCCGCATTTAGATATTAATTGAATATTTTTTCTTTGGATACCGCTTTCAGCCAAGCCTTTTCCAAAATCTGCTTCTGTGGTGTAATCGCCATAAATATCTGCATGATCAAAAATTGTGTTTCCATTATCAACACAAAACCGAATCATTTCTGCTTGTTCTTTTGTAGAAAATTGTTTTCCCCAACTTCCCCAAGACATACATCCGATAATTATTTTAGAAGCTATTTTCATTTATTTTCTATTTAAAATTGTTGGTGTTGCTTGTGCTGTTGGATACACTACTAAATCTTCAATATTTACATGATAAGGTCTGGTAATTACAAAATGAATAATATCTGCAATATCTGCAGCTTGCAAAGCTTTATAACCAGCATAAACTGATTTTGCTTTTTCTGTATCACCTTTAAAACGTATATCAGAAAAAGCTGTTTCTACAGCACCAGGATGAATGGCAGAAACACGAATGTTATACTTGTTTAAGTCGATTCGCATGGCTTTGTTTAGCGCGTTTACGGCGTGTTTAGAAGCGCAATAAACATTGCCGTTTGCATAGACATCTTTTGCCGCTATAGAGCCAATATTTACTATAAAACCATGGTTTTTTTCTGTCATTTTTGGTATGATTGCTTTAGAAACGTATAAGAGCCCTTTTACATTAATATCAATCATAGCATCCCAATCATCTATGCTACCATTTTGTATGGTAGAAAATCCGTGAGCATTACCAGCATTATTTATTAAGATATCGATATTGCTAAAATTTTCTGGCAGAGAATTGATTGCTGTAAAAACAGCTTCTTTGTTGCTTACATCGAATTGTAGGGTAGTTACTTCTGTAAATTGCCCTAATTCTTTTTGAAGTTCTTGCAAACGTTCTTTTCTTCGGCCACAAAGAATTAAACGAATATTATTTTTTGCAAATATTTCTGCAGTTGCTTTTCCAATTCCAGAGGTTGCGCCGGTTATAAATGCTGTTTGTTTCATGGTTTTGATAGACAAATTTTACTCTTATTTTGTTTTTTGTTCACTTCTATAAATGTATAAAAACAAGATGGTAAGCCCTTTTAAAAGTATCTTATTTATTTATAAATTATCAACAACAAAAAACCGCTCGATTAAGAGCGGTTTTCTTTTCAATTGAGTTTCTCTCAACTGAACAATCAACTAACCAAACTTTATTTTAAATTTCTTCTATTTTTAATCTTTCTTTCTACTTTAGTTCGTTTTCTTCCTTCATTCCTTACAATATCTTTTGCTTCTTTTTTTATTTCTGCTCCTTTTAAATATTGAATAAATCCTTTGCCTTCAAAAACATAGATCGTTTCAGAATTTAGGCTAAATAATTCTATGGTTTGATCGTTTAAAATACTCAACTCAAACTCTTCAATGTAACCATTATCGTAACTTAAAGATAAAATTTTAAGGTCTTCATAGCCAGTTACATCAAACACTTCATAACCACCAATATAGTTCCAGTCAATTAAATCTATAGGGGTGTTAAATGCGTTTTCAGAGCTGTAAAATGTAGTTATATTTTCTGGTGTAAAAGCTAAGTAATTTTCCGCATCAAATATATTTGGCACACCACCATTTGTGGTTGTTTTTTCCCAAGCTTCATATTCTTGTAAAAAATATTCTATGTTTTCGTAAAATAGTTTATCGTAATCAAACTCGTTTATTTGATATCCAATTAAGTAATAATTTACATTTTCTCTGTAGTTATACAACCTAATTTCGTTATTCGAAAGAACGGTAACTTCAAAATCATTTGCGCCATCTAAATCGTGGTTAGTTTCTAGTATGCCGTTAAATGTATTGTAAGTACCAACATCAATACCAAAACCATTACCTGTTCTGCCAATATCTGCAATATTATTGTTTGCATATAAAGTTCCGTTTAAAAAAGAGATTGTAAAAGCTCTAGATAGGTAAGGAATATCTCCGTTACCAGTAGTTCTGTGATAGTCTACATACCATACATCGAAATCAGTTACCAAATTATTTAAGGCAACTTCTTGTTCATATTCATCTTGAAAATTAACATCGTAAACGGTAGTACAAGCATTAAATACTACCACTGTAAATAATATTGATAAAAGTAGTTTTGTAAGTTTCATAAGCTTGTGTTTTATGGTGTTGCTTATGTAATTTCAAAATGCGTGCCAAACTTAAAAAACCACTCATTTTAGCGTGGTTTTTAAATTTATATTTTCTGATTATTTTATTTTAGGATACGTTTCTCCGTTTTGTTTTTGAAGGTCTTTAATCTTAAAATAATTTATTTTTTTACCAACGTAATAACTAATTACAGCTTGGTTTTCTTTTAATTGAAAAGGGAATTCTTTTATTTCTGGTATGCTATTCTTTATTTCTTTTGTTGAATTTGAATGTAAAATTAGTTCTTTTTTATTTGTTGATGTATTAAAATAACCAACTATCACTTTGCTATCAAGTGTTTTTTTAACTTCTAGTGTTACTATTTTATTTGCATAGTAAATTTGATCAAATTTAATTTCTGTGTTAGATGAATAGTAAATTTTTACGTTAGTACCAGAAACACCAGGCACACCACCAGTCCAATTTTCATAGGTTGCATTGGTAATTTTAAATGGTGGATTTTTGCTGAACTTTATACTTTTACACTGTATAAAACTAGTAAGGATTAATAGGATTGATAAAGTTTTTATGGTTTTCATTTTTCATAAATTAAGTCAAACAATATGCCAATATATAAAAAAAGCGAACCTAATTGGTTCGCTTTATATTTTTATAATTTAACTCCGTTTAATTATTAAGTGCTTCCGCACCTTTTAACAATCTAACTTCGTAAAAAACTCCGTTTAATTATTTAGTGCTTCCGCACCACCAACAATTTCTAAAATTTCGTTGGTAATAGCTGCTTGTCTTGCTTTGTTATATGTTAATAACAACTCGTCTCTTAACTCTGTTGCATTGTCGGTTGCTTTGTGCATTGCCGTCATACGCGCACCATGTTCTGATGCAAAACTATCTCTAATAGATTTATACAATTGAGTCTTTAAAGATTTAGGTATCAAAGCCTCTATAATTTCTAATTTCGAAGGTTCAAAAATATAATCAGAATTTACTGCAGCATCCGTTGTATTTTCTATCGGTTTAATTGGTAAAAATTGCTCTACTTGTGTAATTTGCGTAGCAGCGTTTTTAAACTGATTGTAAATAACTTCTATTTTATCATACGTTCCGTCTGCATACATTGCCATTAAGCTTTCTGCAATTTCAGAAACATTATCAAACGTTAAATTGTCAAATAGTTCATTTTTGGTAGCAATAACGTTGTATTTCTTCGATAAAATATCGTTCCCTTTTTTACCAATTGCATAGATATCAACGTCTACGTTGCTATATTTTTCTTGTACAGTTTGTATTACTTTTTTAGTAATCGATGAATTAAAACCACCACACAAACCTCTGTTAGAAGTTATAGCAACTATAAGCACTTTAGAGACTTCTCTTTGTTCAGAGTAGTTACCACCAGCATTACTATCACTATCTAAGGTTGCACTTAAATTCTGCAATAACTCAGTTAGTTTAGAAGAATACGGTCTCATTGCCGTAATTGCATCTTGCGCTTTTTTTAACTTTGCAGCAGATACCATTTTCATGGCAGATGTAATCTGCATTGTCGATTTAATAGAGGTTATTCTATTACGTATTTCTTTTAAGTTTGCCATATTTATTAGTTATTAGTTGATAGTAATTAGTAGTTAAGCGATGCCTAACTACTAAAACTTAACTACTAATTAAAATGAGTAGAAATCTTTTTAGCAGCCGCTTCTAAAACAGCAATAGCCTCGTCGGTTAATTTACCAGACTTTAATACATCTAAAGTATCTCTATGTTTTGCGTTTAAGAAATCGATATAATCTCTTTCGAATTTTTTAACTTGCTCTACAGGCACATCTTTTAACAAGTTTTTAGAACCTGCATAAATAATTGCTACTTGGTCTTCTACAGAATAAGGATCGTTTTGTGCTTGTTTTAAAATTTCAACATTACGTTGTCCTTTAGAAATTACACTCATTGTTGCTGCATCTAAATCAGATCCAAACTTAGCAAATGCCTCTAATTCTCTATATTGTGCTTGATCTAGTTTTAAAGTACCAGATACTTTTTTCATTGCTTTTATCTGTGCATTACCACCAACACGAGATACAGAAATACCTACGTTAATTGCTGGACGAACACCAGAGTTAAATAAATCTCCATCTAAGAAAATTTGTCCATCAGTAATAGATATTACGTTTGTTGGTATGTATGCAGATACATCTCCTGCTTGTGTTTCAATAATTGGCAATGCAGTTAAAGAACCTCCACCTTTTACAATTCCTTTTAAAGAATCTGGTAAATCGTTCATTTCACTAGCAATCTTGTCATCATTAATAACTTTTGCAGCTCTTTCTAATAATCTTGAGTGTAAATAAAATACATCACCAGGATATGCCTCACGTCCTGGAGGTCTTCTTAATAATAAAGAAATTTCACGGTAAGCAACTGCTTGCTTTGATAAATCATCATAAATAATTAAAGCAGGTCTTCCAGAATCTCTAAAGTATTCTCCAATTGCTGCTCCAGCAAATGGTGCATATACTTGCATTGCTGCAGGGTCTGATGCATTTGCTGCTACAATTGTAGTGTATGCTAAAGCACCTTTTTCTTCTAACATGTTTGCAATTGCTGCAACGGTAGAAGCTTTTTGTCCGATAGCTACATAAATACAATATACTGGCTCGCCAGCATCAAAAAATTCTTTCTGATTTAAAATAGTATCAATAGCAACGGTAGACTTTCCTGTTTGACGGTCTCCAATAATCAACTCACGTTGACCTCTACCTACAGGAATCATAGCATCAATAGATTTAATACCTGTCTGTAATGGTTCTGTTACAGGCTCACGATAAATAACTCCAGGAGCTCTACGCTCTAAAGGCATTTCGTAAGTTGTACCTTCAATAGGTCCTTTACCATCGATTGGGCTTCCTAAAGTATCTACAACACGTCCTACAATTCCTTCACCAGCTCTTAAAGAAGCAATACGTTCTGTACGTTTTACGGTAGAACCTTCTTTAATTGATGTAGAAGCACCTAACAATACAACACCTGCATTGTCTTCTTCTAAGTTTAATACGATACCTTCTAATCCGTTTTCGAATTCTACTAGTTCTCCGTATTGAACATTAGACAGACCGTAAACACGTGCGATACCATCACCTACTTGTAAAACAGTTCCTACTTCGTTTAAAGTAGCTTTTGCCTCAAAATTTGTTAACTGTTGCTTTAAAATTGCTGATACTTCAGCTGGTTTAATACTTGCCATTTTTAATTGCTTTAGACTTTAGGCTTTAGACTATATACTTGGGCATATAGCTTCGAGCTTATAGCTTTTTTATATTTTTGGAATGTAATGACTGTTGTCAAATTCCTTTTTCAATTCGTTTAAATAGTTAGAAATACTAGCATCATACTGTACATCTCCAACTCGTAAAATAAAACCACCTAAAATAGCTGGATTTATTTCGTTTTCTAGATTGGCTTTTTCACCGGTTAAAGCTACTATTTTAGCCAATACTTGTGCTTCTATTTCTTCTGATAAAGGAACGGCAGTAGTTACTTTGGCTACTTGAGTACGTTTATCAAAATCATAAATAATTGCAAACTGCTTTGCAATAGCTTGCAACATTGCTATTCTCTTATTGTCTTGTAATAAATGAAACAAGCCAAGCGTAATGTTGTTTATTTTATCGCTAAAGATAGCGTTTAAAACTTTTATTTTGTCAGACGATTTTACAATCGGACTTCTTAACATTACTTCAAACTCATCATTTTCAGAAATTGTATTTGCTATTAATAACATATCGTTATTTACCAAATCTTCTTCTTTAGAGTCTTTCGCAAGGTTTAAGATTGCCTTTGCATAACGTATTGCTGCTCTTGCGTCTTTCATGCCTGACTTAGTTTAAAGTAACATCTTTTAAGATACCTTCAACCAATTCTAGCTGATCTTTCTTATTAGATAATTCTTTTTTAATTACAGATTCTGCAATACCTATAGATAGTTCTGCAACATTCTTTTTAATTTCTGCTAAAGCGGCTTGCTTTTCTTGGTTAATAGAGGCTTGTGCTTTTTCTATTAATGCAGCTGTTACTTCTTTTGCATCTTCTTTTGCTTCTGCAATCATAGCATCTCTAACATCTCTAGCTTCTTTCATCATTGCCTCTCGCTCTGCTCTCGCTTCTTTTACCAACTTAGCATTGTCTGCTTGTAGGTTTTGCATTTCTTTACGTGCATTTTCTGCAGCAGATAATGCATCTTCGATACCAGATTCTCTTTCATCTAAAGAGGTTAAAATAGGTTTCCAAGCAAATTTAGCTAATAATACAATTAGTATTACTAGAATTAATAGTTGCATAAAGAACAACCCTGGCGAAAAATCGTTTAATAAAGTTTCCATTTTTATATGGCTTTTATATTGTTTTTGTTTAATTTAAAAACACTTTCTGTAACCAACCGTTACAGAAAAGTGTTTTTGTCTTTTTTGGGAATTATTTCCCTAAGATTAATGCACCAAATGCTAAACCTTCTAATAAGGCTCCAATGATGATCATTGCAGTTTGAATTTTTCCAGCTGCTTCTGGTTGTCTAGCAATACCTTCCATTGCTTTACCACCAATTTGACCTAGTCCGATTCCACCACCGATTACGATTAATCCTGCTCCAATTAAATTGTACATACTAATTGATTTTAAATATATTAATTAAACAAACTCTAATTCTCTTTTATTTGCTTCCCTTCGGAAGACTTTCTAACTTTTGTTAGATTCCGATTTTCATCGGAGATATCAAAAACAACTTTTTACTTTTGATAATATTCCGATTTTCATCGGAATTAGTTCAACTTACAAAATCATAGATTTTGAGTTTCACTAATGATGCTCGTGCTCTTCTACTGCCATCCCTATAAATAAAGAAGACAACATTGTAAATATAAATGCTTGTAAAAAAGCTACTAAAATTTCAATAACCATAATAAACAATGCAAGTACTAAAGACATTCCTGTAGAGGCTACTGGGCCAAAAGCTTCTTTCATTGTAATCATTAATGCAATTAAACTCATTACCACAAAATGGCCTGCAGTTATGTTTGCAAACAAACGAACTAGTAAAGAGAATGGCTTAATTACAATAAATCCAACCAATTCTATTACGGCTAAAACTGGTCTTAAAATGTAAGGAACACCTGGCATCCACAAGGTGTGTGCCCAAAAATCTTTAGATCCGTTTGTAATGTAGATAATCATTGTTAACAAAGCCAAACAAACTGTTACAGCAATTTGCCCTGTTACGTTGAATCCTAACGGAGTTAATCCTAAAAGATTTAAAAGCCATATAAAAAAGAATACCGTTAATAAAAAAGGCATAAATTTTTTGTGCTTTTTCTCACCAATATTTGGTCTTGCTATTTCATCTCTAACATAAATTACTAAAGGCTCTAAAACACGTCCAAATCCTTTAGGAATTTCTCTTTTTTTGTATTGTTTCGCTAGCTTAGTAAAAGCGAAAAAGATTAACAAACTAGCTAATAAAATACCTACAACAGATTTTGTTATAGAAAAGTCTAATATTTTTTTAGCATTTGTTGCATGGTGAGTTTCATCAAAAGAAACTGTTGCAGCACTACTGTCTAATTCGTAAATTTTAGAATGTATTTTTGCGAATTTTAAGCCATTTTTTTCTACAAGAACATGGCCATCATCATTGTGATGAAATTCTGAAGACATAAAAGTCACAATTCCTTTGCTTGTCCATAAAACCACTGGTAATGGAAAACCAAAATGTTTTCTTTCTCCTTCTTCTGATGTATAAGAAAAGAAAGTAAAATCGTGCGAATCTTTAAGGTGATGTTGAATGTAAGCTTTTACTTCAGTCGGAGTATTTACTTCGCCACCATCTTTTTGTGAAGGGTTCTTTTTGTCTGCTTCTGATGCAAAAGTTGTCGTTGAAATAACGGCTATAACCGCTATTATAAGAAACTTGATTGTTTTTTGTGCAATCTTCATTGTAAAAATACGCTTTCTAAATTCGGTGCAAATGTAAGCAATAAATCAAAAACACAAACTTTTTTTTTTGAAAAAAATCACAGTTTTCTCTTTAGGAATTTTACAACAAAAAGTAGCTCTATCAATAAAAATAAAAATGTAGGTATTAAGATCGATAATTTAATAATGAGACTGCTTTTTTCTTCGGAGGTTATAGTTGGATAAAAGGCGGCAATAAATAACATTATTTTTATAAATAAACTTCCTAAATAAATAAAGCCAATTTGCTCTAAAACTTTTTTTATTTTAGAAATTAAAATGATATTGATACCTACAAGAGTCGAAAACCCTGCGTGAAAGAGGTATAATTTTTTTAATGAAAAAGGCAGCGTTACTTCTATGTTGTTTAAAAGCATCAAATGACCTAAATAGCCAAAATAACCAATACTTAAAAAAACAAAAAGAACAATAATTATTTTTTTAGTCATTAATTTTATTCGCTTGTTTTATCAGTAAATACATAGATAAAAAAATAGCAATTAGCGTTATTGTTTCGGTTAAAAAACTAGTTAAAAACTTACTATCTAACCATTTTCCTAATAAAAATCCTGCATAAATAGTAACGCCCATTTGCAAACCTGCACCAGATAATGCAATTGCTTTATGAAGCGGTTTTTTCTGAGGCTTTTTTTGCTTCATTTCCGGTATTTAATTCTTTTATGGTGCCTTTCATTGCACAAGTTGCATTAAAAGATGCGCCTGGTTCTACAGAAAGTTTTCCAATAATAACATCGCCTGTAATGTTTGCACTTGCTTTTATTGTTAAAGTGTTATTTGCCAATAGTTCTCCAGAAAAAGTGCCTTCAATATCTGTGTTTGTACTATCAATTTTACCTTTAACAACACCATCTGTCCCAATAATAACTCTTCCTTTTGTTATTAAAGATCCTTCTAGAGTTCCGTCTATTCTAAAATCTCCTTCAGATTTAATGTCTCCAATTATTGTCGTATTTTTTGCAATCACGTTTCTTTCCATAACTTTATTTTTCTGTGTATTATTTTCTTTAGCACTAAACATATTATTTTTTTAATTGTTTTTGTATTTCTTTTGCTTTTTTTCCTTCTTCTGTGCTGCCGTAATTTACAGCCACAAATTGTAATGCTGCTTCGTAACTTTCTTTATTCTGAAATTTACCAATAGCAAAAGCTTTTAAAAGCTCGAATTTAGGTAATAATTTAGAACCTTGTATAGAGGGCAGTAGTTTATTTATTGCGGCTACAGTTTCTTCAAACTTATACTCTTTAAAGAGGTAATAAATTTCTTTATAAGTTTCTTCTAATTGATTAACAGACGTTTCTTCTTTAAACGTTGTGTTAGGATTATTAATAATTTGAGCAAATTTTGTCTTTGGATACGTTGTTAAAATAAAGTTCTTATATTTTAATGCTTCTTCATTATTACTGTCATTGTTTAGGTAAAGGTTGTATAAATGCCAGTTGATAGGCAGTATTAAATCTTCTTTAGGATTTAAACTTGCTACTCTTTCTAATCTTTTTACAGCTAGTTTAGGGTCTTTAAACTGTTCTTTATAGATAATTCCGGCTTCATACAAAGCATTGTTTCTATCTAATTTTAAGGTATCAATAGCTCCTTTCCTCGTAGGTATTGTATTGATGTAAGTTTCTAAATTATATCGTAAATTAACCTTTTCGGTTTTTGCGGTATCGCTATTTGTATTATTAATAACTCTTTTAGAAGCCCATCTCCATCCATCTTCAAGAGCTCTGTTTCCCCATATTTTATTAAACTCTGTCTTTCCAAAATCTAATGATTGGCTGTTGTAGAAATACCATTTTCCTTTTTTGTTAGCTTTTAAGGAATTTGCCCCAAAACTTGCTCCAAAAGCTTGTTGATTAAGTTTTAATTGCGCAGCTTCTTCGTCTTTCTTTTTTAAATTCTCTATGTAGTCTTTAAAATAAGTTTCTTTATCAGCATCGGTTAAAGAGGCAATTTTAATAATACTATCATTTTTAATAACTATTTTTTCGAAGCTAATAAGAGATGCTAAATTTTTGTGCTTTCTTTTTATTCTTCTAATTCTAAGATTTAAAGTGTCTTTAGAGATCGATAAAATACTATCAAAATATGCACTTGCATTAATATAATTAGAATTCTTAAAGTTAATGTTGGCTAATTTTTCGAAAGTATATGTTTTTTGTTTATCACTACCAGATAATGCTCTAAGCGATTTATTGTAGTAGTTTACAGCTAAATTTATACTGTCGGTATTTTCGTATAACGAACCAATTTGGTAATACAAAGCATCTAAATATGCCCTATTTTCTCTTTCTTTTGTTAGCTTTTGCAGTCTTTGTAATGTTATGTTAGCAACAGAATCTGAAGTAATATTTTTTGCCAAAGCTGCATAAGCATTCATTTTATACTTGTAGGGCGCTTTTTTAAAGTCGATTAATTTATTTAAATATAGCAATGCAGAATCCTTCTTATTTTCTTGATGATATAATTGCCCAAGAATGAATAAATTTCTGGCTCCTTGATTTTTATTTTGTAAGGTTTTTGTTGCTCTAATTAGGCTTTTTTTAGCCATATCTAAACTATCTGCTTTTACATAAGCCATTGCCAATGCAGTATAACCTTGTTCTTTTATGGCGTCTGGTAATAAAGTTTCTAGAGTATCTTTTACTTTTAATAGCAATTTCAAAGATTCTATTGCAAATTCTTCATTGTCTATTCTAATATTTGCCTTTGCTCTCCAAATTTTTGTTTCCTCTATTAAACTTGCGTTTGGGTAATTAGTAATTACATAATTAAATGCTTCGATTGCCGGTATAAAACGTTGATCGTAATACCTTGCTTTACCCAATAAAAGATAAGCGTCATCAATTTGGCTATTTCGCTCGATACCATTAATATTCATACCATGTTTTTGAATGGCTTTTACAGCTTTTTCTTCTGCAATATCAAAAGGTGTTTTGTTTTCTTCTGCAGCGGTATCTGTATCACCAAAACCACTACCCATAGTAGTTGATGTGCTTTTGATAACAATTTTATCTTCATCAAATTTAATAGGCTCTATTGGTAATTGTGCAAACCAATCGTCTTTATAATCGTTGTTTATCTTTTCTACACCTTCATTAAAAGCTTCTTTACCATTAAATAACACATTAAACTTTGTGGTTAATGCATGGTAATTTCTACTAACTATTGTGTCTTTGTTTGTTTTACAGGCAAGTAAAAGCACAGAAACAGTAATAATAAATAGTATTTTTGAGATGTATTTCGAGGAAATAAACATTTGCTAGGTAACTTTTTTTAAAGGCTAATAAAATAAAAAACTCTTATTTAAAACTCTTTTTTGTGTAAAAAAGTATAAATAAGAATGTAAAAATAGTAATAAATTAAGAACCTAATACTTATATAGAAAAATAGCTTTCTAATTCTTGTAAAGTTGCTGCAGATGTTTCAATATCTTTTACTACGTTTCCTTTATCTAACACTACTATTCGTTCGCAAACTTCGGTTACATGACTTAAATCGTGACTAGAAACCAACAGGGTAATTTCTTTGTTTTCTGTTAATTCTTTTAAAATCTTTTTTAAGCGAATTTGTGTTGTAGGATCTAGGTTGGCAAAAGGTTCATCTAAAATTACTACCTTAGGATTGCCAATCAGTGCTGCTATAATTCCTGCTTTTTTCTGATTTCCCTTACTTAAATCTCTTAAATATTTCTTTTTCCCGATAATTTCACCATTAAAAAACTCCTCAAATTTTGCTACAAAACTGGTTACATCTGCTTTATTCATCCCTCGTAAATCACCTATAAACTCAAAATATTCTTCGGGTGTTAAGTAACCTATCAAAAAAGATTCATCAATAAAAGAACCGGTAAAGTTTTTCCAAGCTTCGCTTTGGTTTACTTGAATTTCATGATTTATAACCGAGCCTGTTGTTGGTCTAATTAAGTCTAATAATAGGTTAAAATAGGTTGTTTTTCCGGCACCATTATTACCAACCAACCCAAAAGATTGCCCTTTCGGAATTTCTAATGCATCGATCTGTAAAACAGCAGTTTGTCCGTATTTTTTTGAAAGTTGTGTTGTTTGTATCATTCTATTTTTTCTTAGTTTTCTTGTTTAAATGCATGAATCATTACGTATTTATTTGCAATGTATTTTTTTGTAATTGTAGCCATTAATTTTTGATGAAAAGCAATGCCAATAAGCCCTAAAATACCCAAAGTAACGGTAGCAATTTCAAAACTTACTAAATAATTAATTAATGCGAATAATCCCATTGGTAAAATCATTAGAGGCAACCCAATTAGCCATTGTACTGCACCAGTTCCCTGAAAATTAAAAGCCGCTTTTTCATCTAAATTTATTTTCTTTCTGTTAAAAGTACCTCCGTATAAAATTACATGCGTGTTTACACCAATGTTATAAATCATGGCAGCAAAGTGTACCGCTAAAATTTTCCATCCAAAGTAAACGTAAGGTATGCCTAGCACAAAAAGCAGTAAAACACTAATAGTCATAATTGTAAATTTCGATTTTAAATAACGTTCGTATTTAAAATTCTGACTCATTAACATGTTGTAATAACTGCTGTCCCAGGCAGGTATAAACTGACCAAAATTGATTAGAAAAGCACCTGTAGAAAAGATACCGACTAAAACAGGCATAAAATTCATTTTTGAATACATTGGGTTTGGATAGAAAAACAAACCATATAATAGGCCCATAGCTAACATCCAGATAGAAGATTTTGTGCGTTTATTTCTCCACATTAAACGTAAATCGTTTTTAATAAATGGCGCTACATCGCCTAGTTTCTCTGTCCAAGATAAATCTGACGAGTTTGCTTCTTTTACTTTTGTAGCAATTGCTTCATCTAAATAAGCTTCGCTTTTTAATTTCTTAAAATTTAAAATGTACAGTATTACTAGTAAAATAACGCCTAATACACTATAGCTTGGGTTTTGGTATACAAAATTAAAACCTTGCCCAACAAACTGATGAATGTTGAATACATTGTAATATTGAATTAAAAATCCACCAATTATTATGGTTAACAAAACACTAAATGCAATGTTACTTTTATTGATTAAAAAATTTAAAAAATTAGCAGATTGTATGAGTAAAAACATCAGGAATAACCAACCTAAGACACCATTTGTATGATACCCTTCTTTTATTAATACAAACGAAAAAGGCACATAAAAAAACAGGCTCATGATGTTAAAGAATGAGCAGGCCGATTTTGCCAATACAAAATGTACTATGTTGTTCTTTTTTATCGATAAAACTAATAGCGGTTTAATGTTTAATACCGGTAAATTTTGCATAAGGTATCTAAAAATTAAATCTGCTGTTATTGCAAAAAGTAAAAAACTATTTACAAGAAATAACGGGTCTTTAGTTGGGTATTGTTTTTTTAGTAGATAAAATCCGCCAATGCCAAAACCTGTAAACATTAAAACAAAGTAGAGTGCAAAAAAGGCTAAAAGTATTTTTACACCAATACTTTTACCAAATGCAGCAGAACGAAAAAATTGTTTCCATTCTAATTTTAAAAAATGTAAAACCATAAGTTTTGTATGTTAGTTTATTTGTTTAATAACGTATTCTTTTGATAAAACATTGAAAATGAATTTGTTTCTCTTTATCCTATTTTTACAATTATTTTTTTGGGGGAAGTTTTATAAAATTACTAAATTTTATCTTCTCTACGGGTAAGAATTTATCTTAAAAAAGTAGAAAGTTAATTTTAGGTTTTATTTAAACCCAAATCTATAAGTTTTTTACCAACTTATATTCTGGGTAGGTTTCTAATAATAACTCTTCTGCTTTTTGTGGCATTAAATAACTAGTAACATAAAATAGAATAACTACCATTGTTAATGATAAAGAAAGTAGTACTAACCAATGGGTTTCTAGATCGCTAAAAGAAACCTTAAAAGCATTTGCAGTGTTAAAAAAATTGATATACAAAAGACCAGAAAAACTGTTTTTGGTATCGCCAATCATTGCTTCTAATAAAAATATTTTTTCTTGCTCTTCTTTTTTCTTTTTTAATTTTTTTCTTGAAATAGTTTGTTTTGTTAAATCGAATACTGCCAGTATTAATAAAAGCCCAAAAAGAACATATTTAGAGTTCGGAATTTTTAAAACCCAGAAAAAAAGGAAAAAGATACCTAGTGTAGTTATAATTTTTGGCATAGTAAACCATTCTTTAAAAAAGCGCCACATTATATTTCTATAACGTTTGTTCATTTGTTTTTGTTTTGCTTCTACAACATCCATAAAACCGAAAACCCCAAACTTTTTAAATGATTTATCTCGTGCATCTTCAAATGATAAAAGTGGCTGTGCTTGCCAAATTTCTTCAATATCATTTGCTAAATGGTCTACCAATTCTGTCTGTACATCATAATGATACACAAAATGTTTTCTGGTGAATTTGTAAAGATTGTCTATTTGTAATGCTGTTAGTTTCATATGCTTTTCAATTTCAATTCCATATTTTTAATTTTTTCACTCGTATCTAAATGGACTAATATGCCTGCAAAAGAAAATATTGTATTTAAAACAGTAATTAAAAACCAAACAAATAAATGTGTGTCTTTTGATACAGGGATAAAACCATCTGGTTTTACAAACTGAATAACCCCGTTTAAAATTAAGAAAGAGAAAAAAATATAAAAACTGCTATAGGTTAAGTGTCCTGATTTTCCTCTTTTTGAGAATTCTAATAAATACGAAATAATACCAAAAATTATAGGTGTAAATAAAATTATTAGCGTAATTAATTTATAAACTTTTAAACTTGAGTACTTGTAAAAAATATAATAAGTTGTTACAAATAGAATTATAAATACTAAAGATTTCAATTTTGTGAAAAGGTTTTTTATTTTTAAAAAATATAGTTTTTTCACAAAACTATTGATAGAGAATAGTCTTTGTTTTGTTAGTTGTTCAAAGTTACCATCCCAACCTAAAAATATAAATGAATTCATTACCGCATTTTTGAAATTTCCACCTAAATCAAGTCTTTTTTCTACATCTAAAACTACATGGTCTAACATTTCTAAACGAATGTCCCAATATTTTACCCCTTCGTTTTCTAAACGATGGTCTATGTATTGTATTTGCTCTTTTGTTAATTCCATACTTATAATGTAACTAAAGGATATAGCGTTCTTACTGTTTTTTTATTTTGATTATATACTGTATTTACAGACCATAATAAGAGTATAAGCATTACATAAATTGTTAACTGAATATTATTGTATAATGGGTTTGTGAAGCTTTCTTTATTTCTAAAAATAGTTAAAGTATTAAATAATATAATCATATTGTGTATAATATGAAAAAGGGCATTGTTTAAGTTTAAAGCTAAAAATTTATTTTTCTTTTCCTTCCTTTTGATTAAAAAAGCGATCAGGTACAAAAACCCAATACCAGTTAGTACATAAAAGTAAAGTTCTTTATCATCAAATAGTTGCATTAATAGCTGTAAGCAATAAAATAAAGCTGCAGCAATAATTATTTTAGGCACTTTAAAAAAGGTAATAAAGTTCTTTAAAGATTGTTTGAAAAATCTTTTTTGTACCGATTTTGTTTTTTCTTTTAAAAGTCTGCTAAAACCTCTATCAGAAAAATTTCTGTGGATATTTTCTATTTCTTTTTTAAAATTTAAATCAGGGTTTTTATTTAATTTTTGTTCTAAAATATTTGCAAAATGATCTACTATTTCTGTTCTAACATCATAGAATTTTATGCCACAAGCAAATATATAATTGTCTATCTGTAAATGTTGCTCTTTTGTTAATTCCATAGTTTATGAAATTCTATTTTTTAATATGGCTTCTTTATGTTTTTTGTAAAAGTGATTGCAGATTAATAAAGCACTAAACCCAGCACCTGTAAAGCTCGCAAACAAAGGGTTAACAAAACCATCCTTATCATTAATACTATCTAAAAATGTGAGGATAACTAAAAAAATTACTCCTAAATATTGTGTTTTTAGAATAAACCTATAGGTAGATTTTACTTTAGTTTGTGTTGTTTTTAGAACCATATAAAGGATGTAGATTGTCGCTAAAACGGCAAGACTTCTAGTTAGAGTGCTAATTGCTTCTCCCATCTGATTTTCAACTTTAAAAGGTATTTTTTTAAATAAAATAAGAGGAAATATGTACGTAGCTAAATATATAAAGTAATATTTTTTAAATATTTTTTTAGCTTTTTTAACGACAATTTTTGATTCAGAAAACTGTAAACCAAAGTAAAAACTAGAAGTTTCTCTAAAGTGTTTTTCCCACCTAATTTTTACCATTATAAATGCCTCAGAAAAAGTATAACCTTTTATTACAAGTGATTCAATATCAGAAATGATATGATCTAAAACTTCAATTTTTAAATCTATAAAATCGAATTTCTTTTCTTTTAGGTAGTTATCTATTTGTAAGAGTTGCTCTTTTGTTAATTCCATCTTATTCTAAACTAAATTTAGGATTCACCAATTGCTGCATGGTTCTTAAAAACTCTTGCATTTCTTCTAACTTGTTGGCTGTTTCTTTGGTGCCATTTTCGGTTAGTTTGTAATATTTGCGTAATCTATTGCCCACTTTTGCAACCTCTACATCTAGCAACCCATCGGCTTCTAATTTGTGTAAAGCAGGGTATAAAGCTCCCTCTGTTATTTTAAGTTCACCTTTGGTTAATTCTTTTACGTGTTGTGTAATTTCGTAACCATACATTTTATCATTGCTTTCTAACAATTTTAAAATAATGGTTTGTAAAGACCCTTTGTATAATTTCTGATTTCCCATTTTTTTGGTGTGTAATCGTATAATTGTTTTTACTAGTAACTTACCTTATCTAAGCTTTTAGCTGAAGCAATCCATAATTTAAACGTATAGATTACTTCATTTTAGACTGTCTAAAAAGACATTTTAAAAATTGTCTATCCGACTCGCATCAAATATACATAATTTTTGTATGCATTGGTTTCTTATGTATTGTTTTTTAATAAAAAAAAGAGAAACCAATTTGGTTTCTCTTTTAATATTTTATGATTAATTGTTGGTTTAAGAACCACACATTAAGCAATCATCATCTGGTGCAGCATTTTTAGAGGCATCTACCATTGCTTTAAATTCTGCAGGAGACATTGGTTTTTCTACCAATTCTTCTGTTTTATCAATATTTAAAGTAAATTGTTTTGCATTTACTGCAGATTTTGTTCTTAAGTAATACATTCCTGTTTTTAAACCAGATTTCCATCCGTAGAAATGCATAGAAGTAAGCTTACCATAATCTGGGTCTTTCATAAATAAGTTTAAAGACTGAGATTGATCTATAAAATAACCTCTATGGCGTGCCATATCAATAATGTCTTTCATACTCATTTCCCAAACCGTTTTATAAAGCTCTCTTAATTCTGCAGGAATCTTTTCTATATGTTGTATAGATCCGTTTGCACGCATAATGTCTTCTTTCATTTCATTGTCCCACAAGCCTAATTCTACTAAGTCTTCTAGTAGGTGTTTGTTTACAACAATAAATTCTCCAGAAAGTACTCTACGAGTGTAAATATTAGATGTATATGGTTCAAAAGCTTCATTGTTACCTAGTATTTGAGAGGTAGAAGCCGTTGGCATTGGTGCAACTAATAAAGAGTTTCTTACACCGTGTTTTTTAACGTCTTTACGTAATTTAGCCCAGTCCCAGTTACCACTTAGTTCATCATCTTTAATGCCCCACATGTTAAACTGAAATTCTCCTTCAGACATTGGCGATCCTTTAAATGTAGAGTATGGTTCTTTTGCTTTTGCTAGCTCCATAGAAGAAGTTACCGCACCAAAATACATGGTTTCAAAAATGTCTTTATTTAACTGTTTTGCTGCATCACTTGTAAAAGGCAAGCGCAAATTAATAAATGTATCTGCTAAACCTTGTATACCTAACCCAACAGGTCTGTGTCTAAAGTTAGAGTTTTCTGCTTCTTTAACAGGATAGTAGTTCATGTCTATCACTGTGTCTAAGTTGCGAGTCACTTTTTTTGTTACATCGAATAATTTTTTGTGATTAAAAAACTTTTCTCCGTTATCTCTTTCAGAAACAAACATTGGCAAAGCAATAGAAGCAAGGTTACATACTGCTACTTCATCGTTTGCAGTGTATTCCATAATTTCTGTACACAAGTTAGAAGAACGAATAGTTCCTAAATTTTTGTGATTCGTTTTACGGTTTACAGCGTCTTTGTATAGCATGTAAGGTGTGCCTGTTTCTATTTGAGATTCTAGAATTTTTTCCCATAATTCTCTGGCCTTAATTGTTTTTCTTCCTTTACCGGCTGCTTCGTAGCTTGTGTATAGGCGCTCAAACTCATCACCATAAGTATCAAATAAATGTGGGCACTCATTTGGGCACATTAATGTCCATTCTGCATCTTGCTCTACACGTTTCATAAATAAATCAGAAATCCACATTGCATAGAAAAGGTCTCTAGCACGCATTTCTTCTTTACCATGATTCTTTTTTAGGTCTAGAAAATCAAAGATATCTGCATGCCATGTTTCTAAGTACATTGCAAAAGAACCTTTACGTTTACCACCACCTTGATCTACATAACGAGCAGTATCATTAAATACTTTTAGCATTGGTACAATTCCGTTAGAGGTACCGTTTGTTCCTCTAATATAAGAACCTGTAGCTCTTACATTGTGTATAGATAATCCGATACCACCTGCAGATTGAGATATTTTTGCTGTTTGTTGTAGTGTGTCGTAAATACCCTCTATACTATCGTCTTGCATTTGTAATAAAAAACAAGATGACATTTGTGGTTTTGGGGTACCTGCGTTAAATAATGTTGGTGTTGCATGGGTAAAGTATTTTTTACTCATTAGCTCATAAGTAGCAATTGCTTCATCAATATCATTTTTATGAATACCGATAGAAACACGCATTAACATGTGCTGTGGTCTTTCGGCAATTTTACCATTTAATTTAAGTAAGTAAGAGCGTTCTAATGTTTTAAACCCAAAATAATCGTAATTAAAATCTCTGTTGTAAATGATGGTAGAGTCTAGTTTTTCTGCGTTGTCTTTTATAATCTTATAAACATCGTCTGCTAGTAATGGAGCTTTTTTGTCTGTACGAGGATTTACATAGTAATACAAATCATCCATCGTTTCCGAAAATGATTTTTTGGTATTTTTATGTAAGTTAGAAACGGCAATTCTTGCAGCTAATTTAGCATAGTCTGGGTGAGCAGTTGTCATTGTTGCTGCAGTTTCTGCGGCAAGGTTGTCTAATTCTGGAGTGGTAACCCCATCATACAAGCCTTCTATTACTCGCATTGCAACTTTTACAGGATCTACAATTTTGTTTAATCCGTAACACATTTTTTTAACTCTCGCTGTAATCTTATCGAACATTACAGGCTCTTTTTTGCCGTCTCTTTTTAATACAAACATTTTTATTTTTTTTGGGTTTATTAATTATTAGAGCCACCAAAAACTCCAATTTTTGGACACTCTTTTTACTGATTAGTTGTTTTTACGTTTTTTAAGTCGCGTTTAAAAGTCAGAATCGAAGCTAATGCTACCTGTACCACCAGATTTTACACCTGCTTTTTGGTATTCTGAAACTCTTTTTTCGAAGAAATTAGTTTTTCCTTCTAAGGAAATCATTTCCATAAAATCGAAAGGATTTGTAGATTCGTATACTTTATCGCATCCAAACTCTAACAATAATCTATCGGTTACGTACTCTAAATATTGCGTCATTAGTTTTGCGTTCATTCCTATTAAACTAACAGGTAAAGACTCTGTAACAAACTCTCTTTCAATATTTAATGCGTCTACTATAATTTCTTTAATACGTTCTGGCGATACTCTATTTACAATATGGTTGTTGTGTAAGTGAACGGCAAAGTCACAGTGCATGCCTTCGTCACGAGAAATTAACTCATTAGAAAAAGTTAATCCTGGTAACAATCCTCTTTTCTTTAACCAGAAGATAGAACAAAATGCTCCTGAAAAGAAGATGCCTTCTACAGCTGCAAAAGCGATTAATCGCTCTGCAAAAGAGTCAGATTCAATCCATTTTAATGCCCAATCTGCTTTCTTTTTAATTGCAGGAAATACTTCTATAGCTCTAAATAAGTTATCTTTTTCAACTTCATCTTTTACATAACTATCTATTAGTAGAGAATAGGTTTCAGAATGAATGTTTTCCATCATTATTTGAAAACCATAGAAAAATTTAGCTTCAGAATATTGTACTTCATTTACAAAGTTTTCTGCTAAATTTTCGTTTACAATACCATCAGAAGCAGCAAAAAACGCTAAAATGTGTTTTATAAAGTAACGTTCGTCGTTGGTAAGTTTTGTAGTCCAGTCTACAATGTCTGCAGTTAAATCAATTTCTTCGGCAGTCCAAAAACAAGCTTGTTGTTTTTTGTACCATTCCCACAAGTCGTCATGTTGTATGGGGAAAATAACAAATCGATTATCATTGTGTTGTAAAATTGGTTCTTGTTTAGACATTTCTCGTGGAGTTTTATGTGTTAATTTGTAAATATTGATCTCAAAATTGGACCCTTACAAAGATTGAATTTTTTGCTCCAAAATAAAAGGCATACTTATCCACAATCCCTATAAGTTTTTAACAATTCATGTTTTTTTTACGCATATTTTTTGTTTTTATACTTTTTTTAATGAATTGATAGTTAGTTTTTTAAGTTGTTAAAAGCGCTGTAAGCACTATGCTTGTTGGTCTTCTTAAATCACTTTTTAATTTTGTTGTTTTTGATGAAAAAATATTTTTTAAAAAAGAATTTTTTGCTCTTAATTAATACAAATTTGGTTGAACAAAATGGTAATAATTTTTGCTTTTGTAAAACCGACTACTATTCTTCTTATATTTGTAATATTATTAACATTTATATTATATTATAGTGAAAAAAGGAACCGTAAAATTCTTCAACGAATCTAAAGGATTTGGATTTGTAACTGAAGATGATTCAAACACAGAGTACTTTGTACATGTATCAGGATTAATTGACGAAATTAGAGAAGGCGACGCCGTAGAGTTTGACCTTAAAGAAGGTAGAAAAGGTTTAAATGCTGTAGACGTTAGAGTTATCTAATAACCACTCTTTTAAATTTTAAAAACAAGTCGCTTAATTTTTTGAGCGACTTTTTTTTTGTCTTATTTTTGTATAAAGTTTTTTGATGATGAAAAATAGATTCCCTCAAATTGTTCAAGTAGCCATTATCTCGGTTTATTTAATATTTTTAGCAGGTGCTGTTGTTCGAATGACAGGTTCTGGAATGGGTTGCCCAGATTGGCCAAAATGCTTTGGCTATTACATACCGCCAACATCAGAATCTCAAATTACTTGGCAACCAAATGCCACTTTTAAAAAAGGAGTTATCATTATTAAAGATGAAGCTTTATTTGTTGCTCAAAAAACATTAAAAACAGGTGCTGCTTTTAATCTTGATAATTGGCAGCCTTATACCAAACACACTTATAATGTATTTAATAAATACCATACCTGGACAGAGTATATCAATAGATTGGCCTCTGTTTTGTCTGGTTTTGTATTCTTATTTTTAGTTTTTGCAGCGTCTAAGTTTTGGTCTACCGATAAAAGAATACCAGTCTTAGCCTACATTGCTTTTGCTTTAATGTTGTTTGAAGCTTGGCTCGGTAAAACGGTGGTAGACACGAATTTAAAACCTACAATTATTACCATTCATATGGTTGTAGGTCTAATTATCATTGGGTTGTTATTACGTTTACAATTTATAACATCTACAAAAAAGAAGGTTTATAAGTACAATGCTCTTTTCTCTAAATTATTAATTGTTTCTGTCTTATTTTCTTTGGTTCAGATAGCAATGGGAACACAGGTAAGGCAATTTATAGACGAGCAAGTAAAGTTATTTGGTTTCGAAAACAAACAATACAGCTTACTTAACCCAAGTTTTAAGTTCTATTTTCATCGTTCTTTTACTATTTTGATAGTTTTAGTGAATTTTGGTCTGTTTTATTTAAATCAAATAAAAAACCTAGGCTATAAACTTGTTAATTGGATTTTACTTTTACTCTTTTTAGAAACCATTACAGGTATTTTAATGTATTATGCATCTTTTCCTATAGGAACACAAGCAGTACATTTATTGTCTGGTGCTGTTTTATTCGGATTGCAATATTACTTACTGTTGCAAAGTCGTTCTGCAAAATAATTGTTTTTATGGGTGTGCATTTACCCATACTTCTCCGTCAGAAAAATATTCTTTTTTCCAGATAGGTACGGTTTCTTTTAAAGTGTCAATCGCAAACTGACAAGCGCTAAACGCTGCTTTTCTATGTTTAGATGAAACGGTTATAATAACAGGAATATCGCCTATTTTTAAAAGACCCTCGGCATGGTGAATGGCAATTTTTTTTATATCAAAATCAGATAGCGCTTTTCTTGCAATTTTTTCTATCTCTTTAATTGCCATGGGTTTATAGGTAGAAAAATCTAACTTAGTTACCTCTTTACCATCAGTGTCGTTTCTAACAGTACCAATAAAAGCAGCAATTCCGCCACTAGAAGCATCTTCAACAAACTGGTAACATGTTTGTAAATCTAATTTATCCGAAGTAATTTTAATAGAAATATTGCTCATTAAGTGTTTGTAAATCTAGTTGCTTATTAGGCAAAAATAGGAAAACAAATTTGTATTTTTGTATTGCAAACATTACTGCTGATAAATAAGATAAGTTATGAAAAACATTTTTAGAGTTGTTAGTTTTTTTGAAGGAGTTTCTTACCTATTACTACTCTTTGTAGCAGTACCCATTAAGTATTTTAGTGCAGATGCTAGTTATGTAAAAATGTTAGGGATGCCTCATGGAATCCTTTTTATGCTTTATATTATTATAGCTTTTTTAATTAAAAAAGAAATGAAATGGAGTCTTAAAGACTTTTGCATTGTTTTGTTAGCATCAATACTTCCTTTTGGTACTTTTTATGTTGATAAAAAATATTTACAAGGCTAAATTATCCTCCGCTAACTGGTGGTATAATTGCAACAACATCTCCCTCTTTTATTACTTCGTTTTCTGTTGCGTAGCTTTCATTTACGGCTATTGCAAAAGAGCTGTTGTTTTGTAACTGCGGATATTTTTCAATAAGCAACACTTTAAAAAGGGCTACAGAACATGCTTCTGGTAGTGTAAATGCAGCTGAAGAGTTGCCTATTAAATCTGTTGTAATTCCGAAAAAAAGAAGTTGAATAGTCATATTAAAAAATATTTAATCGAAATAGGAAACCATTATTTGTAATGCCATTATAATTAGATTGAACAAAGTCTATTCTTAAAAATCGCCATTTATCAAAACCAATGTTATCAATCCCTATCGAGTATTCTGTATATGGTTTTTGGTTTGCCATTAATAATGTTTTAGCACCACCAACCAAATGAAGACTTAGTTTATTTAGCAACGGTATTTTGCCTAAAATAGCTCCTTTAAAACTATGCTCTAAATGTGCTTCTAAATATTTATCATTGGTGTAAAATTGATAATAGTTAAGCAAACCAAAACTGTTTAATTGATTGTCTGTTACAAATGTTAATTGATTGCCGTTGGGTTGCAGGTAATCCATAAAAGCAATGTCTTTCTTTTTAAGAAACATTCCAGCTCTAAGATGATAGGTTAAGTTTCCGTAATTACCAGCACTTATATATTGTCTTAAATTGGTGGTAATAAGGTCTGAATTTAATGCGTTGTTTTCAGCGCCAAAATTTTTTCTATAATTTACATCTAATGTTGGGTACTTGTTGTTGTCTACACGAACTTTTCTATTCGGATATGACAAGTACTTTTGACCAAAAACAAACTCTGCACCAATATTTAAAGAAGCAATTTTATGAGAGGTAAAAGCAGCATCTGTATAATTTGTTTCATCTAACGGATTGTTAGAAGTGTATGGCGCATTGGTACTTTGTTTGGCAAAAGAATAATTACTGGTATTAAAAAGTGGTTTTCTGTTGGCGTACTCTAACGAGGTAGAAAGGTAAATGCCGTTTGTAATCTCTTCTGAATAGCTAATTTTAGCAAATTCTTTTTCGTATATTTTTAAATAATTATCTCGTAATAATAGAGATCTTATAGTGTTGTCTTTTCTAGAAATTGGGTTTCTTGGGTTAAATTGTGCCGTTGTAATACCTGCTGTTATGGCTAGAGTTGGTTTCGATAACGAGTTCCATTTTTTTGTAAAAAAGACAGTAGGTCTTATTTTTTTTTCAGAAAAACCATAGTCTAATTTGGCGCCTGTAGAAAACCATTTGCCGGTTTTATTTACTCTCTTAAAGTAGTTAAAACCTGTAGAGGTTGTAAATCCTTGTACGGTATTAAATCCAAAATCACTTAAAAAACCATTGTAAGAGGCAGACCATTTTTCGTAAGAATTTCGATACGTATACCCCATCAAAGGACTTAATATGTTAAATTTATTTTGCTTTCTGTTTACAGAGTCTAGGTATTTTTTTGATACACGTATGCTTTTTAAGCTATCTTTAACTTTGTAGTCTTTTACTTCTTCTTTGGTAAGCGGTACGGGTCTTAAATTGTTCCAATAAGTATTGTCTTTCTCGGTCGCTTGTTTTTCGAAAGTTAATACCTCATTTGTAAAGGTATTTTTTAAAAAGGTAGGAGAAAAATTATAGTTAGAGTAAGCTGCAGAGAATCGTCCGTCTACCTTAAAACCCAAAACATTTACTTTAAAATCTATGCTTTGCCCAATCAATACCCAAGCATCATTTTGTGTAGCGTAATTGTAGTTTTGCTTTAATAGAAGCACATCTACAACTGGTACATTTATTTGTGCGCCAGTAACCGACACATCAACACCGTAAAGTGCCCAATCATCTTCTACAATATAAATAGCACCATTAAAAACATTATCGTTTTTTCGTTTTGGTAGCAGTTTTATTTTATTGATTAGTTTGCCGTTTTTGTCATAAAAAGAACCCTCTAGCTTATACTTGTAGTAGCTAAATGCATTGTTAGCAATTGGTGATATTAAATTATTACCAAACTCAACATTGTTGCTGTAAAAATTAATATTTGCATCTTCTGCTCTGTTAAAACTAATACCGTTATCTGTACCACTTACTTTTGATGCAATAATAGTTTCTTTAAATCGACTCGGTTTTTTTTGAAATTTAATTTTAGAGACTGTTTCAGAAAGGTAAATAATACCACTTCTGGTAGAATCTAATCCGCCACCAAAATCGCCCATTGTTTGTCCTAAAAATTTTTCAGGAGCATCTTTTATTTTATACAATCCTCTTGAATAGAAATCGGCGGTGTAGGCTGCGTTTTTGTCGGTGTTTTTTTCTTTGTTAGCAATAACTTTTCTAATAATTGCATTTGCAGGGTTGTCTTTTGTAGAAATATAAATTTCGTTTAAAACAACCTGTTCTTCTTCTAGTTCGATATTTAAATTAAAAGGAAAAGAAGTAATAGTTACCTCTTTTTTTACAGTGGTAAAGCCTATAAATTGAAATACCACCGTATACGTTCCTTTTTTAGTGATGTCTAAAATATATTCTCCATTATCGTTAGAGGTTGTGCCTGTAACTGTTTTGTTAAGATAAACACTAACAAATGACAAAGGATTGTTGTTTTTATCTGTAATGGTACCTTGTATTTGTGCAAAAGCACTAGAAGTGATTAATAGCAATAAAAGGAAAGAAAACTTATTCATCTTTTTTTATTACAAACATAAACTTTCTGTTGTAAATAGCGATAAAAACAATGTTAAACCATCAAAAAAAGATATGTTTATTAAGATTTTTATTGCTGAAGGCAATCGTTTTTAAATATTAAAGCATGCTTTAAAGAATGCGAATTTTAACGTCTTTTTTCTGAATTTATATTCTTTTACTATTTCATTTTCTCTTCCGTTGAAAATCATATATTTGTAAGTCAAAAATAAGTAAACAAAAAATATATGAGCGATTCTAGAAAAAGACATGAAGCTTTACTTTACCACGCAAAACCAAAGCCAGGAAAAATAGAAGTTGTACCTACTAAAAAGTATGCTACACAACACGATTTAGCCTTAGCATATTCACCAGGTGTGGCAGAGCCTTGTTTAGAAATTGCAAAAGATAAAAATAACGCATATAAGTATACTGCCAAAGGAAATTTAGTTGCTGTAATTACAGATGGTTCTGCGGTTTTAGGCTTGGGAGATATTGGCCCAGATGCATCTAAACCGGTAATGGAAGGTAAAGGATTGCTTTTTAAGATATTTGCAGATATTGATGTTTTTGATATTGAAGTAGATTCTAAGAATGTAGAGCATTTTATAAGCACTGTAAAAGCAATAGCACCTACTTTTGGAGGTATTAATTTAGAAGATATTAAAGCGCCAGAAGCTTTTGAAATAGAAAGACGTTTAAAAGAAGAATTAGACATACCGGTCATGCATGATGACCAGCACGGAACTGCAATTATTTCTGCAGCTGCCTTAAAAAATGCTGTAGATATTACCGAAAAAGACATTCGTGAAATTAAAATTGTAGTAAACGGAGCAGGTGCTGCGGCCATTTCTTGTACTCGCCTATATTTAAAATTAGGGGTAAAAAGAGAGAACGTAATTATGTGTGATAGTAAGGGTGTTATCAGAAAAGATAGAGACAATCTTACTTCTCAGAAAGCAGAATTTGCTACCGACAGAGATTTACAAACTTTAGAAGAAGCAATGCATCATGCAGATGTTTTTATAGGCTTGTCTAAAGGAAATATAGTTTCGCCAGAGATGCTTTTATCAATGGCAAAAAACCCAATTGTGTTTGCTATGGCAAACCCAGAGCCAGAAATAGAATATGATATTGCTGTTGCTACCAGAGACGATATTATTATGGCAACAGGTAGATCTGATCATCCTAATCAAGTAAATAATGTATTAGGTTTTCCGTTTATTTTTAGAGGCGCTTTAGATGTAAGAGCTACTAAAATTAATGAAGAGATGAAAATGGCAGCGGTACACGCCTTGGCAGATTTAGCAAAAAAATCGGTGCCAGAACAAGTAAATATTGTGTACGATGAGGTAAGCTTAACGTACGGTAAAGAATACATTATTCCAAAACCATTCGATCCAAGATTAATTTATGAAATACCACCAGCAATTGCCAAAGCAGCTATGGATTCTGGTGTAGCTTTAGAGCCAATTGAAGATTGGGAAAAATATAGAGAAGCTTTAATGGAGCGTTCTGGTTCTGGTAATAAAGAAATAAGACTGTTACATAACAGAGCAAAGAGCAATAAAAAAAGTATTGTTTTTGCAGAGGCAGACCATTTAGATGTTTTAAAAGCAGCACAAAGAGTTTATGATGAAAAAATTGGAAACCCTATTTTATTGGGTAGAAAAGACGTTATTTTAGACTTGATGGAAGAAATAGGTTTTACAGCAGATGTGCCTATTATAGACCCAAAAACAGATGAAGAATCGGAGAGAAGAGAGCGATTTGGACAAGCTTACTGGAAAAATAGACAACGTAAAGGACGTACCTTTACAGAGGCAAAAAAATTAATGCGAGAGCGTAATTACTTTGCAGCGATGATGGTTAACGAAGGAGAAGCAGATGCTTTAGTTACCGGATATTCTAGACCTTATCCTACCGTATTAAAGCCAATTTTAGAACTTATTGAAAAAGATAAAGGAATTACAAGAATAGCTGCGAGTAATTTAATGCTTACCAAGCAAGGTCCTTTGTTTTTAGCAGATACCACAATCAATATAAACCCTACAGCAAAAGACCTAGTTAAAATTGCACAAATGACGGGCAACTTTGCAAAAATGTTTGGGATGAAACCAAATATGGCAATGCTCTCTTTTTCTAATTTTGGGGCATCGAGTTCAGAAACTTCTAAGAAAATTAATGAAGCAGTTTCTTATTTGCATCGTCATTTTCCGGAAACAATAGTAGACGGAGAGTTACAAGCAGATTTTGCACTTAACCCAGAAATGCTAGCAAAAGAGTTTCCTTTTTCTAAATTAAATGGTAAAAAAGTAAATGTGTTAATTTTTCCGAACTTAGAGTCGGCAAACATTACATATAAACTTTTAAAGGAAGTAAATAAGGCAGAATCTATAGGCCCTGTAATTTTAGGTTTAAGCAAACCAGTTCATATTTTACAGTTAGGTGCAAGTGTAGATGAAATGGTAAATATGGCTGCTTTAGCTGCTGTAGATGCACAAGAAAAAGAGAAAAGAAACAAATAATAGCGACCTTAAAAAAAGCGATGATTACACAAATTAGAGGAAGACTAGTAGAAAAAAATCCGACAGAAGTTGTTGTAGATTGTAATGGCGTAGGGTATTTGTTACACATATCATTAAATACATTTTCTAGCTTACCAGAAGGAGAAGCGGTTGTTTTGTACACGCATTTGTCTATAAGAGAAGATGCACACACGTTATTTGGTTTTATATCAAAAACAGAAAGAGCCGTTTTTAAGTTCTTAATCTCTGTTTCTGGTGTGGGGCCAAGCATTGCCAGAACGATGTTGTCTTCTATGACATCCGAAGAAATACAGCAAGCAATAGCGTCAGAGAATGTAGCTTTAATTCAGTCTGTAAAAGGTATTGGGGCTAAAACAGCCCAAAGAGTTATTGTAGATTTAAAAGATAAAATACTTAAAACCTTCGAATTAGATGAAGTTTCTATCTCTAATAACAATACAAACAAAGAAGAAGCGTTATCTGCTTTAGAAGTTTTAGGTTTTCATAAGAAACAATCAGAAAAAGTGGTTGCTTCAATTTTAAAAGAAAATCCCGATGCTACTGTAGAGAACTTAATAAAATTAGCTTTAAAGAATTTATAATAAATTGACTACTTTTCTAAAACACGTATTTTTAATTATTGCCTTTGTTTTTGTAGCAAACAATATTGCTTACGCACAAACTGAACAAAAGCAAGACTCTAGCCTTGTAAAAAATGATAGCTTAAGGTATAATTTTAAAAAAGAACAAACAGGTGGTTTGTTTTTAGATTATTTGGCTGAAAAAGAAATTGTTTTTGACAAAGAATTAAACAAGTACGTAATTATAGAAAAAATTGGTGATTATGAAACAAGAACACCTGTTTTTCTTACCCCAAAAGAGTATGCTAATTATCGATTAAAGAGAGATATGTTGCAGTACTTTAAAGAAAAGGTAAGCGCAACAAATAGTAAAAAGAAAGGATCTAAAGAAACACAAAAAAACTTACTGCCAACTTATTATGTAAATTCTAAATTTTTTGAAACAATTTTTGGCGGAAATACGGTTGAGGTTACACCAACCGGGAATTTAAACTTAAAGCTGGGTTTTATTTATCAGAATACAGAAAACCCACAATTATCCGAAGAAAATAGAAGTAGTTTTACGTTTGATTTTGATCAGCAAATAAATGCAAGTATACAAGCAAAAGTAGGTAACCGACTAAAATTTACTGCAAATTATGATACCCAATCTACTTTCGATTTTCAGAATTTAGTAAGAGTAGAATTTATACCACCTTCTTTGTCGGATATTAAATATGGCGAAGACGGAATTATACAAGGCATCGAGGCGGGTAATATTGCCATGCCAATTAAAAACTCTTTAATTAACGGTGCGCAAAGTTTATTTGGTTTAAAAACAGACCTTCAGTTTGGTAATACAAGAGTAACTGCTGTTTTTTCTCAGCAAAACTCAGAAAGTAAAACAGTAGTTGCAGAAGGCGGCGCATCTATTCAAGAATTTGAATTAAGAGCCACCGATTATGATAACGACAGACACTTTTTTTTAGGACAGTATTTTGTTGATAATTATGCAAATTCACTTAAAAATTACCCGTTAATTAACAGTCAGGTTAACGTAACAAGAATAGAAGTTTGGATTACCAATAGAAATTCTAGCACCGAAGATTTTAGAAGCATAGTTGCCTTGGCAGATATTGGTGAGTCTGATGCAGATGTTTTAGTGAACCAAACCGGAGATGTACAACCTACAAACCCACCATTTACTAGTGGCGGAAAGATACCTACAAATAAATCTAACAATATTGCTAGTTTGTTAACACCCAACAGTGGTCTTAGAAGTATTGCTACTATAAATAGTACTTTGCGAACTTTTGGAAATGGTAACATGAACGAAGGTACTGATTATTCGGTGCTAGAAAATGCCAGAAAATTAGAGCCGAATGAGTTTAAATTAAACAGTCAGTTAGGTTTTATTTCTTTAAATAGAAGATTAAATGATGGCGAAGTTTTAGCGGTTTCTTATGAATATACAGTGGCTGGTGGTGTAAGTGGTAGCACAGAAACTTCATTTAAGGTAGGAGAATTTTCTAATGATGGTATTCAATCGCCAGAAGTGTTGGCTGTAAAGTTATTACGTAGCGAAATTTTAACAACGAAGAGAGATAAAATTGTAAATGGGCAAACTATAGAGACTTCTTTTCCTACTTGGCGTTTGATGATGAAAAACGTGTATGCATTAGGTGCTTATCCGTTAACCCAAGACGGTTTTCGATTCGAAATTCAATATAGAGATGATCAAACGGGGATTCCTTCTAATGTATTGCAAAATGCTACTACTGCGGGTATTTCTAACTTACCATTAATACAGGTTTTAAAACTAGATCAGTTAGACCAAAGTCAGTTTAGAGCTTCTGATGGTTTTTTTGATTATGTAGAAGGAATTACTGTAAACTCTGAAAACGGATTTATATTTTTTCCGGAGCCAGAGCCTTTTGGTAATGATTTAGTAGCACAAAATACCAACGATATTGGTTTAGATGAAACTTTAGATGCTGCTTTTTTGTTTAAAGAACTGTATTTAAATACAAAGATTAACATCAAAAACAACTTTCAGAATAAAGATAAATACCTTTTAAAAGGGTATTTTAAGTCAGAAAATTCTGGCGGAATTTCAATAGGCGCTTTCAACGTGCCTAGAGGTTCTGTAAAAGTAACAACTGGCGGAAGGCAATTGGTAGAAGGGGTAGATTATGTAGTTGATTATCAATTAGGACGAGTGCAAATTATAGACCCTGGTTTACAGGCATCCGGATCGCCAATAAACGTATCAACAGAAAACAATGCTATTTTTAATCAACAAAGAAAAACCTTTATGGGTGTTGATGTAGAGCATACTTTTTCTGATAAATTTACACTTGGTGCTACTATTTTAAATGTAAACGAACGCCCAATAACACCTAAAGTAAATTTTGGATCAGACCCGATAAACAATACGATGTTTGGGGTAAATTTAGACTATGCCACAGAAGTACCTTATTTTACAAAACTTGCCAATAAATTGCCTTTTGTAGATACAGATGTGCCTTCTAATTTATCGGTAAGAGCAGATATGGCGTATTTATTACCAGGCACACCAAGCGGAATAGATGTAACCGGAGCAGCAACTACTTATATAGATGATTTTGAAGCCTCGCAAATACCAATTAGTATTTTATCGCCATTAGATTGGTACGAAGCAAGTACACCTAGGTATTTTAATGGATTTAATGGTGCACAAGACGACTTAACCTATAACTATAAAAGAGCCAAGTTGGCTTGGTATAATATTGATCAAATTTTTTATGGTGCTGGTGATACGCCTTCTAATATTGATGCAGATCAACTTTCTAGAGCAGAAACAAGGCAAGTGAATTACACAGAACTCTTTCCGAATGTTCAGTTAGATGTTACTCAAAACTCTTTGGTTAGAACCTTAGATTTAGCCTATTTCCCTTCAGAAAGAGGTTCTTATAATTTAGATACAGGTAATAATGTAGCTACAAATGGTACTTTTTTAGACCCTCAGAATCGTTGGGCCGGTATCATGAGAGCTTTAACGACCAACAATTTCGATCAGGCAAATGTAGAGTATCTTCAGTTTTGGATTATGGATCCATACGAAAATTACTCAATTACCACAGAAGAAGGGTTGCCTGCAGAATTAAATCCGATGAGTGTTGTAAATCAAGTGGGAGATTTATACATTAACCTAGGAAACGTTTCAGAAGATATTTTAAAAGATAGTAGAAAAATGTTTGAAAACGGCTTGCCTGCAGACGGTAGTAGTTTACAAACAGATGCTACAAGTTGGGGTAAAGTACCTACAAACCCATCAATTATATATGCTTTTAACGAGCAAGATGATGCTAGAGCCAATCAAGATCTTGGTTTAGATGGTTTAAAGAATGAAGACGAATTGGCTTTTTACTCGACCAATTATCCATCATTAAATGTAAGTAAGTTAAATCCTGAAGATCCTGCATCAGACAATTTTCAATTTTTTAGAGGTGCCGAACTAGATAATAGAGATGCTTCTATACTAACAAGATATAAAGATTACAATAATACCGAAGGCAACTCGCCAACTCTAAATCAATCTCCGGCCTCTTATCCTACTTCATCTACCACTTATCCAGATGTAGAAGATATTAATAGAGATCAGACAATGAATACTGTAGAGAGCTATTATGAGTATAAAATTTCTTTAGACAAAAACAACTTACAAGTAGGGCAAAATTTTATTGTAGATAAAAAAACTACAGATGTACGTTTAGAAAACGGTAACAATCAAACTACAACTTGGTATCAATTTAGAGTACCGGTTAGAAGTGGTACTCCAATAAATGGTATTTCAGATTTTAATAGCATTCGTTTTATGAGAATGTTTTTAACCAATTTTAAGATGCCTGTTGTACTTCGTTTTGGTGAAATAGATTTAGTTCGTGGAGATTGGAGACGCTATTTAAGAACGTTAGATGAAACCATTACCACACCTGTAGATTTAGACGTAACCGAATTAAAAGATTTTGAAGTAGGTGTAGTAAGTATTGAACAAAACGAGGGTAGTTACATACAACCACCAGGTATAGAAAGAGAAAGATTACAAGGTACTACCACTGTTCAATTACAAAACGAACAATCTGTTACCTTAAAAGTAAACAATTTAGCACCTTTAAAAACTAGGGCTATTTATAAAAATATTAGCATCGATTTAAGGCGTTTTAAAAATTTAAAAATGTTTATGCATCTTCAAAAAAATGAAGGAGCATTAGCTATTAATGATGATGATTTTGCAGCAGTAATTAGGTTAGGTACAGATTTAGATGACAACTATTATCAAATAGAATTGCCATTAAAGGTATCTACAACCGGTACTTCTGCGATTGATATTTGGCCAGAAGCAAACAACTTAAATGCTTTTTTAGAAAACTTTGGTTTGGTAAAGTTAGAGCGAGATTCTCAAAATTTTGCCATTACAGAATTGTTTACTTCTACCAAACAAAATGGAGATATACCTTATAAAATTTCTGTAAAGGGTAACCCTACATTGGCACAATTACAAACCATTGTTTTAGGATTAAAAAATAATACCACCGCTCCTATTAGTGGAGAGGTTTGGTTTAATGAATTACGTGCTGCAGGTTTTGATAACAAAGGCGGTTGGGCGGCAGTTGTAAATGCCGATGTAAATTTTGCAGATGTAGCCAATGTATCTTTGGCAGGTAGTATGTCTACAATAGGTTTTGGTAATGTAGAACAGAGAGTAAACCAACGTAGTTTAGATGAAACAAAACAGTATGATGTTGCTACTACTGTTAATTTAGGCAAAGTATTTACACCAAAAAAATGGGGCATTCAATTGCCAATGAGCTATAGCATTGGCGAAAAATTTATAGACCCTAAGTTCGATCCGCAGTACCAAGATGTTAAGTTAGAAGATGCTTTGGGTGTTAATGAAAATAGCGAGTTTTCTAGAGATTATACCAAAAGAACGAGCATTAGTTTTATCAATGTTAAAAAGAATAGAAACCCTAATTCTACTAAAAAACCTGCTTTTTATGATGTAGAAAACCTTGCGGTTTCTTATGCGCATAACAAAGAGTTTCAAAGAAATTATAACATTAAGAAAAGAATTAACGAAAGCGTAAAAGCAAGTGCTTCGTATAACTTTAGTTTCGATTCTAAGCCAATTGTTCCTTTTAAAAGCGATTCTATTTTAAAGCACAAGTACTGGAAACTAATAAAAGACATCAATTTTAATCCGATACCAAAAACATTGGCCGTTAATTCTACCATACTTAGAAATTACAACGAGCAACAATCTCGAAATTTAGTTGCAGGTTTAGCGCCACAACCAGAATTAAAACAACGAAGATTTTTGTTTGATTGGGATTATACTATAGGTTTCGATTTAACAAAATCGTTACAGTTAAACTTTAACGCGACCAATAGTTATATTTATGATACGTTTAATAGTACAGAAGATATACAAGTTTTTGATGACTTTTTTAATACCGGTAGGGCTAACCATTATCATCAAAAGTTAAACGCAACGTATAATTTACCGATAGATAAAATACCTTTCTTAAAGTTTATAAAAGCAGATTATGCTTATACAGCAGATTTTGATTGGCAAGCGGCACCTCAAAACACGATAAATGTAAACGGAGTAGATGTGTCTTCGGTAGATTTAATTGGTAATGTAATTCAGAATGCAAATACCCACAACCTTAATACTACCTTAAATTTTGAAAGTTTTTATAAAACCTTAGGGTTTGAGAAACTACTACTAACCAAAAGCAAGCGTAAAAGTTTAAAAAGTAAAAAAGGACCTAGTTTACCAAGGATGCCAAAAAATGTTACCTTAAAGAAAACCGCTCCGTTATCAAAAAAGATATTAAAAGGCGTTTATGATGTTTTAACATCTGTAAAACAAGGTAAGCTTAGTTATTCTGAAAATAATGGGCAATTGTTACCTGGTTACAATCAAGATATTGGCTTTTTAGGTGGCGCGCCTACTTCTTTTGCATTTGGTAGTCAAGTAGATATTAGAAATAAAGCATTAGAAAATGGTTGGTTTGTTACCAGAGGTGCAACAGATGAGTATTACAGTAAAACTTTTAGTAAAACACATTACAATAAATTAGATTACACTTTTACTGTAAAACCTGTAAAAGATTTAAATATTGATGTTAGAGGAAATAAAATTCAAACCAGAGATTTATCGCAGCAATTAGATTTAGTAAACGGTGAAACTACTTTTGAAGAAACTCCGTTTTTCGAAAACGGAAACTTTAGCACTAGTTATTCTATGTTATCTACTGTATTTACAGATTCTGATGTGTTGTTTCAAAATTTAAGAGATTACAGAAGTCAAATATCCAATAGATTGGCAAGAGAAAATGGTGTTCCTGCAGATGGTTTTGGTGCAAATAGCCAGCAAGTATTATTGCCGGCATTTATGGCAGCTTACTCAGGTTTAAATCCAGAGAAAGTAAATACAGGTTTGTTTAGAAATGTACCTATTCCTAATTGGACACTTCGTTACAACGGTTTAATGAAAAAGAAATTTTTTAAGAAACACTTTAGCAATTTTGTAATTTCTCACGGATACAGATCTTCTTACACAGTATCTAGTTACACCAATAATTTGCAGTTTGATAGTAGCAATCCGTTTGCAAATAGAAATGTTGCCGACAATTATGAGCCTTCATTATTAGTATCTGCAGTAACTTTGGTTGATGAGTTTTCTCCTTTAATAAAGTTAGATATGAAAATGAGAAACTCTTTTTCTTTACGAGGAGAAGTAAAAAGTGATAGAACCCTAACCATGAACTTTAATAATAGCACATTAACCGATATTAAAGGTACAGAATACATACTTGGTATGGGGTATGTTATTAAAGACGTAAAGTTTAACACCCGTTTTACAGGTAAAAAGCAAACGCTAAAAGGCGATGTTAATATACGAGCAGATGTGTCTTTAAGAGACAATTTAACACAAATAAGAGCCGTAGATGAAGATAATGATCAAATAAGTGGTGGTCAGAAACTTTTTTCTATTAAATTTACAGCCGATTATAGATTAAGTAGTAGTTTAACTGCCTCTTTTTATTACAATCATCAAACATCTAAATATGCTATTTCTACCACATTTCCTAGACAGGCAATTAATGGCGGATTTAATATTATTTACAACTTAGGAGGAAACTAACTTATAAAATTATAAAAATGAATTTACCAGTAGAATTAAAATACACCAAAGACCACGAGTGGATTAAAATTGAAGGAAATATAGCAACTGTTGGAATTACAGATTTTGCGCAAGGAGAATTAGGTGACATTGTTTATGTAGATGTAGATACTTTAGATGATACCGTAGAAGAAGGAGAAGTATTTGGCTCTGTAGAAGCAGTAAAAACAGTTTCTGATTTATTTATGCCTTTAACAGGAGAAGTTGTTGCTTTTAATGAAGAATTAGAAGAAGACCCAGAATTAGTAAATACTGACCCTTACGGAAAAGGTTGGATGATTAAGTTAGAACTTTCAGACAGTTCTCAAATAGCAAACCTATTAGATGCAGCATCGTATAAAACGCTTATTGAAGGGTAATTTTATTATCATAGCTTTTTTTGTTACGCTAGCAGTAGCTTATTTAAGTTTGATAAAAATTACTAAAGTAAGTGTAAAAATTGGTCATATAGATAAGGTGTACCATTTTATTTCTTACTTTACAATTACAATATGCTGGTTATTATCTTTTTATAAGAAGCCAAACCTAAAATACATTATTGTTTTTTGCTGTATTTTATTTGGCATTATTATTGAGTTGTTACAACAAGCAACTACCAGTTATAGAACAGCAGATTATAAAGACGTAATTGCAAATACGATTGGTATATTCTTAGGATTGATAGTATTTAACTATTTTTTTAAAAAAATAGACATTAAATAAGACTAAGAATTGTAAATAAACCAATAATTTATTTAAATTAGCGAACTATTAAAAACTCTTATACAATGGAAATTAAGAAAAACCCAAAGTCTAACTTAGAAAACTACAGTAAAATATTTATGCAAATAGGTTTAGTTTTAGCCCTTTTTGTAACATATGCCGCTATAGAAAAGAAGACTTACGATAGAAATATTGGTGATTTAGGTACTGTAAATATGAACGCAGAAATGGAAGAAGATATTCCAATTACTGAAAGAATTGAGCCGGTACAGCCAAAAACACCACCACCACCAGCACCAGAAAAAATTGAAATCGTAGAAGATGAAAAAGAAGTAGAAGAAACTGTTATAGAATCTACAGAAACAGATGAAACTGAAGCGATTGAAGTAGAAGAAATTGTTGAAGTAGAAGAAGCAGAAGAGGTTATAGAAGATGTAAGTTTTATGATTATCGAAGATGTGCCTGTTTTTCCTGGTTGTAAAGGAAACAAAAATGAGTTAAAAGCTTGTTTTAGTAAAATGGTTCAAAAGCATTTTTCAAGAAAATTTGATGCTGATTTACCTAACGAGTTAGGATTATCTGCAGGAAGAAAAAGAGTGTTTATCGGTTTTAAAATTGATAAAAACGGAAACATTGTAAATGTAAATGCACGTGCACCTCACCCAAAAATTAAGAGTGAAGTTATTAAAGTAATGAAACAATTACCTAAAATGACGCCAGGTAGACAAAGAGGTAAGCCAGTAGGTGTAAAATATAGTATTCCTTTTACATTAATTGTAGAGTAAAAGAAATTATTTAATTTATAAAAAACGTTTAAGGTTAAAACTTTAAACGTTTTTTTTTTGATTAAAACACAACTTGTTTTACAATAGACTTTTTAAAATAAGGGAGTTTTCTAATTTGTTTTCATCAAAGAATTTTTACTTTTGCTAAAAATCAAAATAAAAAAATATGGAAAAGTATATTGAAAATTTAAAAAATTTAATTGTAGAATTTACTCCTAAAATTATAGTAGCACTTGCTATTTTAATTATTGGGCTTTTTGTAATTAAAATAGTTGTTAATAGTAGCAAGAAATTAATGAAAACTAGAGGTGTAGATGTTACACTTCAGAATTTTCTAGGAAACTTAGTAGGAGTTTCTTTAAAGGTATTATTACTAATAACTGTTATTGCAAAGTTAGGGATAGAAACTGCTTCTTTTGCTGCTATTATTGCAGCTGCAGGTTTGGCTGTAGGTTTGGCATTACAAGGTTCTTTAGGGAATTTTGCAGGAGGTGTTTTAATAATGCTTTTTAAGCCTTTTAAAATTGGAGATTTAATTGAAGCTCAAGGAGAAACAGGTGTTGTAAAAGAAATAGAAATTTTTACAACCAAGTTAACAGGTCTTTCAAATAGAGAAATTATTATACCAAACGGTACCCTTTCTAACGGAACAATTATAAATTTTTCTACAGAAGGCACTAGAAGAGTAGATTTGGTAATTGGCGTTTCTTATGATGCAGATATTAAGCAGACAAAAGAGGTAATTACAGCTGTTTTAACAGCACATACAAAAGTTTTAAAGGCTCCATTGCCAACTGTTTCTGTATTAGAATTAGCAGACAGTTCTGTTAATTTTGCAGTAAGACCATGGTGTAATACCGCCGATTATTGGGACGTATATTTTGAAGTTACAGAAAACATAAAATTAGCGTTAGACAAGGCAGGTATAGAAATACCTTATCCACATCAAGTAAACGTTAAAAAGTAGGTTTTTTCTTTTTTTCAGGAATTACAACAAAATCTTTTAAGTAAAAAGGTTCAAAATAAGCGACATCTTCGATGTCGTTTTTTTTGTATTTATCAAAAGACAATTTTGCCATTTCTATTGCTGATGGAAATTTATCATCTATAAAATTAGCATTCTTGTGTAAAATTGTTTGTTTGCATTTGTGAGCACCATCACCTAAAAAATATACTTGCGAATTCTCTAAATACTCACTAAAAGAATTTTCGGAGATTATTTCTGCTTTTATGTCTCTAATTTGTTGATACTTGGCATTGTATACCGATGCATAAACTTCCATTCTTCTTGCGTCTAATAGAGGTATTATTATGCCTTCTTTTATACTTACACTATGTGCTAAAGAATGTAGTGTATGTATAGAAATTAATGGCTTATTAAGCGCAAAACAAAGCCCTTTTGCCGCAGATACACCTATTCTTAAACCTGTGTAAGAGCCAGGGCCTTTACTAATGGCTACAGCATCTATTTGATTGGTATTTATGTTTGCTTCTTTTAATACTTCTAAAATAAAAGGATGCAATACTTCTGCATGCGAGTAATTGCCGTTATTTAATTCTTTTACGGCTAAAACAATCCCTTCTTTTGCAATACTAACCGAACAGTTTTTAGTTGCTGTTTCTATATTTATTATAATTGCCAATTTATTTTTTTTACAAAGATAGTATTTCAAAAAAAGAAAACCTCACTGAAATAAAATCAGTGAGGTTTGTAATTAAATTTTTTTAATTAGTCTATTCTAAAACTAGTTCGCCGGTATAAAATTGCAATACTTTTGTTTTAAAAATGGCATCGTATTTAGAGCGAATCATTGTTGCTTGTGCGTTTACCAATCTAGTTCTTACTTGATCAAAATCAAATAGGGTAACAGCACCAAAATTATATCTTTCTTGTGCGTTTTTAAAAGCTTCTTGCTGTGCTTGTAAAGATATTTCTGCAGCTTCATATGTTTTTAATGCTGTTTTAACATCTAAAAAAGCCTGCTCTATTGTTTGTTTTAAAGCTAGTTTTTCGCTTTCTAATCTTGTTTCAAAAATATTTTTATTGATTTTAGATTTGGCTACATTGTTTTTAGTTTGAAAACGGTTAAAAATAGGGATGCTAATATTAAATCCAACGCCATAACCCAAGTTATCATCTAATTGATTAAAAAATGGCGTATCAGGTCCAGATTTTAGGTTGTAACCGTAATTTGTAGACAAACCAGCAGAGGCAGAAATTGAAGGCATATAGAAACTCTCAGAAATTTTTATATCTAAATCTGCATTTTCTATCGCTAGTTTTGCTCTGGTTATTTCTGGCATTATTTCTAATGATTTTTCATAAACACTAGATGAGTTTGCGTAAATTAAACTGGTTGTTGGTTTTTTAACATCTAACGGAGCAATGTCAAAATTTTCTACTGATACTTGAAGCAATTGTGCTAAATTTAAAAGAGCGATGTCTAATGCATTTTCTTGTGTAATTACATTTTGCAAATTTGTAGCTGCAGTAGATTGTGTGTTTAATAGCTCTCCTTTAGCAATAACACCAGATTTAAATCTACTATCTGCTGCTTCAATCTGTTTTTTACTTATTTCATACTGAATTTTAACTGCCGATAAATTTTCTTTAGCAAATAGTACATTTAAATAGCCATTTACTACAAAAAGAGAAATATCATTTTCTATTTTTTGTAAGTCAAGTAAACTAGATTCGATGCCTAATTCTGCTTGCTTATAAGTGTTGGTGTTTCTAAAACCATTAAAAACAGTGTAGCCAGCACTTAAAGCTACAGAGCCTCCAAAAATACTTGTTGTTACCCTGTTTTGCGATACTGGATCAAAACCAGAACCAAAGTTTAGATTACCACCTGTAGATGCATTTAAGTTTGGTAAAAAGTTACCCTCTGCAATTGCAACGTCTTTTTTAGCTAATTCTAAACTAAGTTTATTTTGTTGAATAGAAATATTTTTTTCTAATGCTTGATCTACACACTCTCTTAGTGTCCATTTTTTCTGAGAAAAAGTATTTAAAGCTGAAAAAAAAGCAGCAAATAATATGATTTTGGTTTTCAAAATATTGTTTTTTGGTTGATGTATAAATTACAGATGTCTATTACAGACAAGTAGTAATTATTTTAACTCTTCTTATACGACGACTAAATGTAAAATTTGTTACACGATAGAGGTCTTATAGTTATGTTAAATTTTAGATTTTTTATTATATCGATAAATTATATAAAATAAAAAACCAATTAATAAGTAGGGGAAAACCATTAAGTATGTAATACCATCATTAATACCTTCTGCCATAGAAGAATCTCCATTTTCAACAACAGCCTTGCACATTGCGCATTGACTGTAGCTTTTTTCTGAGATAGAAATTAGCATTAAAAAAGTAAGAAGTAATAGTCTTTTATACATAGTACGGAGAAATCATTAAGTAAACAATTACACCAGTAACAGCAACATATAACCAAATAGGAAAAGTAATTTTTGCTATTTTTTTATGCTGATCAAAATTGCCCAATTTAGCCCTCATATATGTTAAAAGAACCAACGGAATTATTATAATAGACAGTATAATATGAGTAAATAGAATAGTATAATAAACATACTTTATAACACCTTCTCCGCCAAAAGCTGTAGAGTTAGATGTCATATGGTAAGCAATATACATAACTAAAAAGGCCAAAGAACAAGCGATAGCTGTAGTGTTTAATTGCTCATGTAGTTTTTTGTTCCCTTTTTTAATAGCAATTACTGCCCCAATTAACAATAGTGCAGTTAGTCCGTTTATTGTAGCATAAATTGGCGGTAAAAAAGTTAACGGAGCTACATTAAAACCGAGTTCTTTTAAGTTGATACCAAATAAAGCTGCAACAGCTAAAGGAATGATAACTGATAATGCTGTAATTATTTTTTTATATTTTTTTTCTTTTGCTAAATTACTCATCTAATAAAATTTTAATGTCCTCTTTTAATTCTTCTATTTGATCTGGAAATGTTTGTTCTTTTAAAGCCCTGTAATACATAATTGGATTGCCATAAGTATCTTTTCTAGATCTAATAACTCCTTTTTTATCTACCAATGCAAATAAGCCAGAATGCTCAAAACCAGCATGCTGCTCATCTCCTTTTCCTGCAAAAAGTTTAAATCCGTTGTTTGATAAATCGTATACTATTTCTTCGGATTTACCGGTTAGCAAATGCCAATTGTTATGAGTTATATTATTGTTTTCTGCATAAGACTTCATCACCTCTTGTGTATCAATTTCTGGAGTTATAGAAATTGATGCGATACCAAAAGAGTCATTGCCTTTAAATTCTTTTTGAATAGATAACATTTTAGCATTCATTAACGGGCATATTGTTGGGCATGTTGTAAAAAAGAATTCAACAACATACACTTTACCTTTATAGCTTTCATTGTTAATTACAGCGCCATTTTGATTGATAAACTCAAAGTCGGGCACTTTATTAAATGCATATAAGTCGTTTTTAGTACTTTTTTTAGAAGTAACTTTATTCAAACGATCTCCTTGAACAAGATCGTTGTCATTTATTCTTCTATCTACGTTTCTAACCACATAAATACCAAACAAAAGAATGATAAAAGAAATACCTATGTAAGAATTTTTTTTGCTCATAAACCAACTTCTTTTCTATCTGCCTTGTTTTTGTTTTTTTGTTTAAAAGCCGCATAATACTCATAATACAAAACCAATACATCGTCTTTCATTATTTTATTAAGATCGGCCACAGAATTCATATTATAACCAACTATTTTTCTGTTTACATTATTTAGATCATCTGCTCTTCCTCTAATTTCTGCATTTTTATCAATTAAAAAAGCATTGTTAGTGTATAGTTGGTTTAGCGTATCGTTTATTTTAAAACTTGTATAAAGTTCTGTAATATTATTTTTAGTACCCTTTACAAAATTCCATTTTACCATATCGGTAAACGCGCTAATTTCTTTTTTTAATACTGCTACTTCTTCCTCTTTATTTTCTGGGTAAATAGCTATTATCTGAAAGTTATTATAATCTATAAATTTCTTGTAAATTTTTTCGTTTAGATTAAAGAAACCTCCTTTATTTTTAGAAATTTCATTTCCTAAGAAGCAAACAATAGAAATATTGTTTTTAAAGGTTTTGGTGCTATCTAAAATAGCGATGTCTTTTATGTTTTTATTTACTATTGGTAACTTTGTAAAGTTGTTACTACCTGTAGATAACAATAAAAAACAGATTAAAGGAAAGATAAACAGTAAAAATAATACAACTCTTTTTTTAGTAAGTTTCATTTTCTATTATTTGCAATAACGTTTATATCTTATGATTTTTGCAAAAAAAAGGTGGTTTAAAAACCACCTTTTTTTTAATAAATTACCATTTTACTAGTGGTGCTAATGTACTGTGTAAATAGTCACCTTCTATTAATATTAGGGTAAGTAAATAGCAGATTAGAAATACCGCTGTCCATACAACTGAACGTCTTAGCCATTTTTTTTCACCTTCCATGTGCATAAATGCCCAGGTAATATAGTAAGCTTTTACAAGTGTTAGAATAATGAATATCCAGTTTAAAGGGCTAGTTCCTAAAACACTAGTAAGGTGCAAAGATGCTGGTTTAATAATACCTAATAAAACCTCTACGGTAGTTATTAACGTTAACATTATTAGAACTATCCAAATTCTTTTTTTACTTGATTCGTGTGCGTGTGCCATTTTAATTTCTTTTATAAATTATACTAAGTAGAAGAATGTAAATACAAATACCCAAACTAGATCGACAAAGTGCCAATATAATCCTACTTTTTCTACCATTTCATAATGGCCTCTTTTTTCATAAGTACCAAGAATAACATTAAAGAAAATAATAATGTTTATTAAAATACCAGAAATTACGTGAAACCCATGAAAACCAGTGATAAAGAAAAAGAAATCTGCAAATATGGTATTTCCATATTCATTTACTTTTAAGTTAGCACCTTCTACAACAAGTTTTGTTTTTGCTAGTTGTGCTAATCCTTCTTCTCTAGAAAGAATTACTTTTTGTTTTGTTTCTGGGTTAATCAATTCAGACCTAATCTGAATGTCTGTATTAGCTTGGTATGCATTTTTTATTTGTGCAATAGAGTAGGTTGCTATAGTAGCTTCTTCTTCAAACCAAAGACCATTTTTTCTTGTGTGTTGTACACGGTGGTCTGCTCTTTCTTCTACAACAAAATCAGACAACGCAATTTGATGCCCATCTTTTACAAATTGTAAAATTTTACCATCGGTAGTTTTAACAGCTCCATAAGAACCTTTGATAAAGTTTTTCCATTCCCAAGCTTGAGATCCAACAAATATAATTCCGAAAATGATGGTTGCAAACATATACCAAGCCACCTTTTTTTGTTTCATTTGATGACCTGCATCTACTGCTAATACCATTGTTACCGAAGAGATAATCAGTATAAATGTCATTAAAGCCACATAGTACATAGGTGCATGCACACCATGTAAACCAGGAAAATGGGTAAATACTTCATCGGCAATTGGCCAAGAGTCTATAAACTTAAAACGAGTTAAACCGTAAGCTGCTAAAAACCCAGAAAAGGTTAATGCATCAGAAACGATAAAAAACCACATCATCATTTTACCATAACTTGCTCCAAATGGCTTTACGCCACCACCGCTCCAAGTTTCTTTACTGTCAGTAGGTATAGCAATATTTGCTTCCATATTTATTTCTGTTAATTTAATTTTCTTAATTTATTTGTCAAAAATAACTATTTTTCATCACCTAATAAAATAGAAAAAGAAAAATAGATAAATCCATAGCACATCTACAAAATGCCAAAAGATTGCACCAAGTTCAAAACCAAGCATATTGTCTGATTTGTATTTGTATTTAAAATGATTATAAATAACAACAAATAGCACTATTAACCCAGCAATTAGGTGTAAAACGTGCATAAAAGTAATGCCAATTATAAACGATGTAGATACGGTACTTTCTGGTCCTGTAAAAAATAAGCCTGCATTTTTAAGTTGATTAAAGCCTACATATTGTTGCCAAACAAAACCAACTCCTAATACAAAGGTTAGTACAACTAAAACTAAAGAAAGTTGTCTTTTATCTTCTTTTAAGAATTTTTGCGATAGCAAAAGAGTAATACTACTAGCTACTATAAATGCGGTACTTGTGTAAAACGCTAAGGGCAAATCGAAAGTAACCCAATCGTCTCTGTTCATACTAATTACATAGGCACTTGTTAAACCAGCAAAAAACATTACCATACTTATCATTGAAACCCATAACATCGGTTTTAAAGATTTTTTCTTTGCTAAGCTTAACTCTTCTTGTAATGTTTGTTCTTTTATCATAAGGTTAGTGTGAAAATTTATCAATTACGTAAACTATTTGAACAATAGTAATATATAATACACTAGACAACATAAGTTTTCTAGCATCTGTATTTTCTTCAGATTTATAAAGTTTAATAGCATAATACAACATAAAAACACCTAAAAGAGCTACTATTACAGCTGTTAAAGGGTGTATGTAAAAACTACCCGATACTTTTAAAACTGGTGCAATTGAGACCAATATCATTACAATCGTGTAAAAAATAATTTGTTTTACAGCACCTTTGTCTTTCGTGTTCATTGGTAACATATAAAAACCTGCTTTTTTATATTCTTCATATTGCAACCAACCAATAGACCAAAAATGTGGAAATTGCCAAAAGAACTGAATCATAAATAAAAAACCGGCTTCAATACCAAATTGATCTGTTGCAGCTACCCAACCTAACATAAAAGGAATAGCACCAGGGATAGCACCTACAAATACGGCTAAGGGTGTTACTGGTTTTAAAGGTGTGTAAACACTAGTATATAAAAAAATAGAAATGGCGCCAAATAAAGCAGTTTTAGGGTTGATGCTGTATAGAACTGCAATACCACTTATGGTTAAAATAATGGCAATTGTTAGCGCAACATTTACAGACATTCTACCGGTTGGTAAGGGTCTGTTTTGTGTGCGTTTCATTAACTTATCGGTTTCTTTTTCTATAATTTGATTGAAAGCATTAGAGGCACCTACCATAAAAAAACCACCAATTGCAAGTAAAATTAATGTTGTATAGTTAATACTTTTTACTGCTAAAAGATATCCGGCAACAGAAGAGAAAACCACACTTAAAGACAAGCCAACTTTTGTAAGTTGCTTTAAGTCTGAAATGATTGCTTTCATAGTTGTTTTTTGATATGTAATTACTGATGAGTTCATAGTACAAAACTAGTTTGCAAAGATATTTGATAATTATGACTTTACCATAGTTTTTTACTAGCTTTTATATCAAAAAAAACCCACTCAATAAATTGAGTGGGAAAATTGCTATGAAAAAGAAAAAGTGCGATTTACTTAAAAATCGCATCCAAATATAGTTAATTATTTTTATTTTTTCAAAATATCTTTTCAAAAAAATTAAAAATCAAAATACCAATTAAATAAGTCTGCCCTAATACCAACTGTAAACCAAACATTTGTGCCAGATGGATAACTTGTTAAATTTGTTTCTGATGAAAAATTTCGATACGACAAGTTGGCGAAAAGATTGGTATTGTTGGCTGGGTTTATCAAATAATTAGCTTGTAAGTCTGTTAAAAATACGTTTGCAGTGTTACCTTGTGCCAATTCGATACCACTATCTCCTAAACGATCATTATAAGATTGATAAATATCGCCACCATAACTAACTGTTTGATCTTCTAAATCGAATCCTTTTTTACCGATAATTATTTTTGCACTTCCGCTCCAACGGTCTTTTTTATACCTTAAAATACCAATTGCTTCCCAAAAATTTGCACCCCATAAATGCCCTAAAGGTTGACTGTAGTTTCCGTAATTTAAAATAGGTGATTTATGAGCAAAAGTATAAGGGCGAGCTCTGTTATATTCTACTTGTAAAAATAAGTTGTCTACTTTAAAAGCGTTAAAATATTTAGCTCCTATTTGATAGGCAAATTTATGACGCCAATCGCTTAAGTCAGAAAAATTGCCCACAGAAAATTCATCGACCATTAATTGGGCATATAAAGATACTTTATTGTTTAATTTGTATTTACTGGTAAGCCCTACGATTGCATTTCCGGCATCTTCGCCTCTATTAAACTCTAAAGATCTATAAAATAAAATAGGATTAAAAAAACCAGCATCCATTCCGTTTTCTCCTGCAGAAATTGCTGTTTCAAAAAGACCAATATTCAGTTTTTTAGAAACATTAATACTTAAATAGTGAGCCGCAACGTACTTTCTTGCATGTTCATTTGGGTTGCTTATTGCGCTTAAAGAAGGCTCTGTGTTCCACATCCAGATATTGGTATATTGTATTTTCCAAAAATCTACCTTCATTTTTAGATGAGTAGTTGGTGCAGAAACATCAGACAATATAAAAGAACGGTATCCATCACCAATAAAGTTTTTACCAGTACCAAACTGAAATTGCATGTGTTTGTTTGGTGTGTATGCAATGTAGGCTTCAGCTACAGGATAATCATGACTGTCTGTTTTAAACCCTTTTGTTTTGCCTCTACCAGGTACTAATCCTTCAGAGTTTTTTGGTCTTACATTGGCCGCTCTATTGGTTATAAAACGATTTATATAATCTGCAAAACGACCCTGACTTTCATAATAGCTTGTAGAAAATGAAATATTATTACCAATTTCTCCATTAATATTTATAATTCGAGAGTTGTTGTAAGTGTAGGCAACGTCAGAATTATCTTTACCCAACTGAACATCAAACAAGGCATCAACAGTAAACCAATAATCTTTATTTTTTACTTGTATAAGGTGTTCGTTCCATATTTTTTTGCCTAACCAAGATTTTTTTTCAGGTTTTAAGAGTTTCTTTTTTTCTTCACTAAGGTTATAATATGGGCTAATTTCGTTAAAAGTATAAGGTTTAGAAGCGGAATGAGTACCATCTGCTTGGTGAAGTGCAAACTCATAGTCTACATAATTTCTGTGATTAAACGGAATGTTTAAATTGCTATTATGTTCTAAAAAAGTAGCGTCTGCAAGCTTTTTTTTAGCCACAGTTTCTATCAAACTTTCTTTTTTAATTTTTTTTGTTGATGTGGTATTTTCTGATATAAAATTGTCTGTTATTGGAAATTGAATTGGCAATTCGAATTTCATTTCAATAGCATGATTGTTGTAGGTTGCCGGTGCTACATCAGGAAATTTATCGAAAGCATTTTTAACAGCTGTTTTAATTTCATTGTAAGGGGTATTTATGTAGATTAATTTAAACGCTCCTTCTTTTGTAACAGTAAAAATAGCATTGGTAGTGGCTGTATAATTTTCTTTTTCTATAATAGCAGGTGTTTCAAAGTTCTCGAAAAATATTTTTTTTGTGTTAGTATAAAAACATTTTTCTATAGAGGCAACATCATTGTTTTTGCAATCACTAAAAGTGGGGTATTTCTCTGTTTGAGAAAAGAGACTTAAAGGAAACAATAGAGCTAAAAACAGGTATTTCTTTTTCATTTTATAATTTTGTAACAAGGTTGTTTTTTAATTGATACTTTTGGTTACTTTCTTTACAAGTTGCTATGTTGTTAGCATCAAAAGACAAGCGATGCCCATATTCGCTTACCCAACCTATTTGTTTAGATGGGTTTCCTACAACCAATGCATAGGGTAAAATTTCTTTAGTAACAACACTACCAGCGCCAATAAAAGCAAACTCTCCAATAGTATTGCCACAAACAATAGTAGCATTTGCACCTATAGTTGCACCTTTTTTTACGAGGGTTTTTTGATATTCATTTTTTCTTTTAATGGCACTTCTTGGGTTAATTACATTTGTAAAAACCATAGATGGCCCTAAAAAAACATCATCTTCACAAATAACGCCGGTATAAATAGATACGTTATTTTGAACTTTTACATTTTTTCCTAAAATAACATTCGGAGAAACTACTACATTCTGCCCAATATTACAAGCCTCACCAATGATGCAATTTGGCATTATATGGCTAAAATGCCAAATTTTAGTTTCTTTACCTATGCTACAATTGTCATCAATAATAGCGGTATTATGTGCAAAGTATTCTTTCAATTTAATAAGTGCTATTTATGTTTTTTTCTTTATTTAATATTTCTTTAGCGCTAGAAGTTCCTATTCTATCGACTCCTAAATGAATCATTTTTGCAGCCATCTTGTAATCTTTTACACCACCTGCTGCTTTTACTTTTAATGGTTTTGCATTTTCAATAATTAATTTCATTGCTTTTATTGAAGCTCCATTTGGTTTGTTGTTTTGTGTTTTATAAAACCCTGTTGACGATTTAACAAAAACCCGATCTGCACTTATTTCGCCAAAGGCATTCATTACAGTCTCTTTTATTAGTTGCGAAATTACAATTATTTCTTTATCTGATAATGCAGCAATTTCAATGATCCATTTTATGGTCTTGTTATTTTTTAGACAAAAACTTGTGCCTTTAGTCACTTCTTCTTTTACTAAAGAGTAGTTTTTTTGTTTAAAAGCATTGTAATTTATTACAAAATCTAATTCGTCTACGCCTAAATCAATTGCTTTCTTAGCTTCTTTTAACTTTTCATCAATTGTTAAGTTTCCTTCAGGAAAATCAATAACTGTTCCTATTAATGTTCTAGATTTTGCGGTGTCTAAAAGTTCTTTTACAAGTCTAATATATTCAGCCCGAATCATAATTAGTTTGTAATTGTATGCAATTGCTTCTTTGGTAAGTGTTTTAATTCTTAAAACAGTCTCTTGCTCAGAAATATCAGCTTGTTTTGCTGTTTTTAAATAAGTGGCATCTAAAAACGGATGTATTTTCATATTACAAAAGTAACAAAATCATACTTACAGAAAACAAAATACCCAACCATTTGGTTGGGCATTAGGTGGTTAGTCTACTCTAAAAATAATGGGCAGTGTATATCGCACTCTTACAGGTTTATTTCTTTGTTTGCCAGGTGTAAAATTGGGTAGCTTGTTTAGTAGTTTAGTTGTTTCTTTTTTCAATTCTTTATGTGGAGCTCTAATTTTAATGTCTATAACAGTTCCGTTTTGGTCAATTATAAACTGAGTTTGTATTTTATGAATTCCGCTATGCAAACCTAAATCATTTGCTAGGTTTGCGTTAAAATTACGAAGAACAAATGCTTTCATTTTTCTATCAAAACATTTTTTATTTTCTTCTTTTGATAAGTTTTCACATCCTTTAAAAACGGGTGCTTCTTCAATATTTATAAAAGGCACATCTTCTATAATAGGCTCAAAATCATTAACTTCAACAATCTTATTCGCGTCAAATTTTAGCGAGGTAGGTTGCTCAATAACAGTTTCTATAACTGTATTGTTACCTTTTTCAATGTTATCGATTATAATTTTTTTTACCTTATGAACTGTTGTTTTCGGAACTATTTTTGTTTCTTTTACAAAAACATAAGTTTCATTTTGAGGAATATAGGCTTGCTCATTAAAATCATTTTTTAAAATAGCGACAGTTTGTTTTTCTGTTTGATATTCTAAAGAGATAAATACAATAAAGAGCACTAGTACAAGGCCTAATTGAGTAAAAATGTTCGAAAATTTTTCTAGCTGTTTGTTGGGCACTTTTTTTACATTTTTCATAATAAGAGTGTTTTTAAGATTATAACTACTTAAAAACAAAGAATGTGCCATAAAAAAAGCACCAAATTATTTTGGTGCTTTTTGTTTTTAGTTGATAAACTACATTAATTTTTATTCAAATGTTTTTGTGCTACTTTTTCTAGTTCTGCGTACCAATCTTCGCCAAATTTTCTTACTAGAGCCTGCTTTACAAATTTATAAACGGGCACTTGTAATTCTTTTCCTAGCGTGCAAGCGTCATCACAAATTTCCCATTTATGGTAATTTACCGCCGCAAACTCACTATAATCTTTAACCCTTACAGGATATAAATGGCAAGAAATAGGTTTTTTCCAAGCTATTTCTCCAGAATTATAGGCTTCTTCAATACCACAAAGCGCTGTTTTTTTTTCATCAAAAATAACATAAGCACAATCGGCATCATTAATTAAAGGGGTCTCTAACTCTCCCCATTCATTTTTTATCGAAGTACCTTGTTTTTCAATTTCTACAATTCCTTCTTTACGCAAAAAAGGTTTTACTTTCGGATAAATCTCTTCTAGTATTTTAGCTTCCTCTAAATCTAATGGTGCACCAGCATCTCCATCTACACAACAAGCTCCTTTGCATGCAGATAAATTACACACAAAATCTTTTTCTATAATATCTTCTGATACGATTGTTTTTCCTAGTTGAAACATACTGCAAAAATAGGCTATTTTTTTTCTTTAATTTTATGAAAAGTTGAATTTAGTTGCCTAATTTTGCACAAAAATAAAAAATTATGAAATTTAATTTTCAAGAAATAATTACTGCATTTATGGTTTTGTTTGCAGTAATAGACATCATTGGTAACATTCCAATTATTATCGATTTAAGAAAAAAAGTTGGGCATATTCAATCTGAAAAAGCTTCTATAATTGCGGGAATAATAATGATATTTTTTCTGTTTTTAGGAAAAAGTTTATTAAGCTTAATTGGTATAGACGTAAATTCTTTTGCGGTTGCAGGTGCTTTTATATTGTTTTTTATTGCATTAGAAATGATTTTAGGAATTACACTTTATAAAGACGATTCTAGTTCTGGAACAATTACAGCTACTGTTTTTCCGCTGGCTTTTCCTTTAATTGCGGGTCCTGGTAGTTTAACAACGTTACTTTCTTTACGAGCAGAATTTTCTATAGAAAACATTATTGTTGCAGTACTTTTAAATGTAATTGTAATTTATGTTGTTTTAAAAACTTCTGCAAAAATAGAGCGTATCATTGGTGCAACAGGTATTCAAATAATTAGAAAAGTATTTGGAGTCGTTTTATTAGCCATAGCCGTAAAATTATTTGCAGCCAATATTAAAATGTTATTCTAAAAATGATTTTTGATGCTTTAATCATTGGTGGCGGTGTTTCTGGTTTGCAATGTGCTTTAGTTTTAGGTTCTGCAAATAAAAAACCTTTTGCTTCTTTTAAAAAAGTAGGCATAATAATGCATCAAAAAACATCACACTTACAAAATGCGCTATTCAATAATGTTTTAGGACTTTCTCCTAAAAAATTAGGAAGCGATATTTTGATTGAAGGTAAAGAGCATTTGTCAAGTTTGTACCCATCTGTTTCACAAATAGACAATGAAAAAGTACTTGAGATAGAAGATTTAAAAACCTCGTTTAAAATTATTACTAATAAAGAAACCTATGTTTCTAAAATTGTGGTGTTAGCTTTAAATTATGCAAAACCACTTTTAATTAAAGGCTTAGAAAATTATATAGAACCACACAAGAAAGCCAATAAGGCCAAAGATAGAATTCAATTAAAAAACACAGATTATCTTATCAAACATAATTTGTATTGTTGCGGCACTATTGCAGGTGTTAGAAGTCAGTTTGCCATTGCTGCTGGTTCTGGAGCTAGTGTTGCTACCGATATTTTAACACTCTGGAATGACGGTAACCACACTAAAATTCATGATAAAATTTAAGTTTCTATCAAAAAAAATCTAGCCAAAAGCTAGATTTTTTTATTTTAAATTGTCAAATAACAACTTTACTCCACCGTAACCGATTTTGCTAAGTTTCTTGGCTGATCTACATTTTTGCCAAGTAAAACCGCAATATGATACGATAATAGCTGAAAAGGAATCGTTGTTAATAGAGGTGTTAAAGCCTCTTCTATTTCTGGTATTTCTATTACATGATCTGCAATTTCTTTAACCTGTGTATCTCCTTCTGTTACAATAGCAATTATTTTACCAGATCTCGATTTTATTTCTTGAATGTTACTCACTACTTTTTCATAATGTCCTTTGCTAGTAGCAATCACAAAAATTGGCATGTTTTCATCAATCAATGCAATTGGGCCATGCTTCATTTCTGCTGCAGGATATCCTTCTGCATGTATGTATGAGATTTCTTTTAACTTTAATGCACCTTCTAAAGCAACAGGAAAGTTAAAGCCTCTACCTAAGTACAAACAATTAGGTGCGTCTTTATAAACCTTGGCAATTTCTTCAATCTTAGCATCAATCTTTAAAAGTGCTTCAATTTTTTGAGGTACCAATTGTAATTCTTGTAAATACATTCTGTATTTAGAATTAGATAAAGTGCCTTTTGCACTCGCTAATTTTAAAGAAATTAATGTAAGTACGGTAATTTGTGTTGTAAATGCTTTTGTAGATGCTACACCAATTTCTGGTCCTGCATGCGTATAAGCACCTGCATGTGTTTCTCTTGCAATAGAAGAGCCAACAACATTACAAATACCAAAAACAAATGCGCCTTTTTCTTTTGCCAATTTAATTGCGGCTAAAGTATCTGCAGTTTCACCAGATTGAGAAATAGCAATAACAACGTCATTAGAATTTATAATCGGATTTCTATATCTAAATTCTGATGCATATTCTACTTCTACAGGAATACGCGTCATGTCTTCTAACAAATATTCGCCAACCAAACCAGCGTGCCAAGAAGTACCGCAAGCAATAATAATTATTCTATTAGCGGTTAAAAATTTGTTTAAATGATCGTCTATACCGGCCATTTTTATAATACCCTCGTTCGGTAACATTCTACCTCTATAAGTGTCTATAATTGCCTTTGGCTGTTCGTGTATTTCTTTTAGCATAAAGTGGTCGTAACCCCCTTTTTCTATTTGATCTAAGCTTAGTTTAAGCTTTTGAATGTTAGCGACTACTAAAGAATCGTCATTAATTTTACGAACCTTTATACTTTTACCTAACTTAATAATCGCTAATTCTTCATCTTCTAAATAGATGGCATTTTTTGTATACTCTATAAAAGGAGATGCATCAGAAGCAATAAAAAACTCTTTATTGTCTGTGCCAACACCAATTGCAATTGGGCTTCCTAAACGTGCAACTACTAATTCGTTTGGTTTTGTTTTATCAAAAACAGCAATAGCATAAGCGCCTACTACATTTGTTAAAGCTAACTGTACGGCTTTACCTAGCTTGCATTTTTCATTCTTTTTTACCTCTTCTATAAGATTTACCAATACTTCTGTATCGGTATCACTTTTAAAAACATAGCCTCTAGTAATTAACTCTTTTTTAATGGTATCGTAATTTTCGATAATACCGTTATGCACCATTACCAAATCACCAGACTGCGAAACATGCGGATGAGAGTTTACATCATTAGGTATACCATGTGTAGCCCAACGTGTATGTCCAATTCCTATATTTCCTTTTTTTCGTTTTTCGTCGTTATTTGTAATTTCTTCTAGGTCAGATACTTTTCCTTTGGTTTTAGAAAGTTGAATTTCTTTACCATCAAACATCATTATTCCAGAGCTATCGTAACCTCTGTATTCTAGTCTTTTAAGACCATTAATAACAATAGGATAAGCATCTCTTGTACCTATGTAACCTGTTATTCCACACATATTTTTTCTTTTCTTATTTTTCTTCTGAGTAGGAAATTTTTAGTTCCACCTTTTTATCACCATTTATAGCAGAATGGTTTAAAAGTGTAACTGCTTTGGGGTTCCAACTATAATTTTTAAAGATTGTATCTGTTACCGTTTGTAAATCTGTTGTATTTACGACTTTTAATCTAAGTGTTGGCGAGTAGTTAGTGTTGCCGTTTAAAAGATCTGAGATGTAGTCGGTAATTCTAAAGGTATATTTTTCAAACTGATCATCAGTACCTCTTTCTAACAATCCGCCAAAAGAAGCAATATTTTCAGAATACACGTCTTTTATAATGCTGTAAGTAGGTGTTGGTGCTTCATCAGATTTATATAAATACAATCGATATGGGATTGCCGTTGTATCTGCAGATTGCTTTACATACATTGTTAATAAAGCATCGTTTACCAGTAAATTTTGGGCTCTTAACTCTTCTATTTTATCTGCCAATCCATTTCCATCTGCATCTGCGCCAAAAAGTGTTAAAACACCTTCGCTACCCGCTGCACCTTGTATAATAACTTCTTCGTTAGTTGGGTAAACTTTGTCTTCCATTTTATAGGTTGCTGCTCTAATACCCGCTAAAGGAAAACTGTGGTTTTTAGAAATTGTATCTATAGCAACCCCATTTGCAATAACAGTATTGGTGTAGTATATTTCTATAGATGGGTTGTTTGTACCATTAAAATTAAGAGAAATTAAAGAACCTTCATTTCCTGTAGCTTCTAAAATAACTCCTCTAAAATGATTGTTAAATGCGTCTTGAGTTTCAAATTCTGCACTTTCATATTTGTCTAAAAAAAGCGATTTAATAACATCTTCTTTTAAAGGAATGGCTGCAAAAGGAAGCGGAACAGTTACTGCAGTAGAATTAGTATAAGTAACAGTGTCTTTGTTATATAACGCACCGTTATTTAACCACCTTTTTACTACAATGGCAGTATCCGTAGCTTTTGGTATAAGTTTAAAATTGTTTGTGGTGTTTAATGCAGCACCTGCTTTTTCAAAAACATCATTCGAGTAATAGCTATTTACTTTTGATGGGTCTGCAGGGTTTAACCTACTTAAATAAGTGTTTAATTGAAAAATATTTAGGTCAAACGCTTTTGTTTTATCGCCAATAATAGAATCTAATTCATAACCAGTGCTAGTATCGTTTAGGCTAACTTGGTAAGGTAGTTTTACAAATGCAGTATCTATTGTAGTTATTACAGTAGTATCTGAAACGTACGTATTTTCTGCATCTAAAAGAGTTAAACCCGATGGAACAGCTATTTGAGAAACTATTGAAGCCTCAATTTTCTCATAATCTGCACTTGCATGTACACCTAATAAGTAGGTTCCGGGCTCAAAAGTTAAATTGTCTGAACGTAAATTTGTTACGGGTGCATTTTCTAACGTTACATCTACTAAAATAGAATTTGTAGAAAATTTAGTATTGCTAATAATACTAGCCCCAATATCTGCAAAGTCTTTTTCACAAGAGATAACAGTTGTAAATACCAAAACTAAAGCTGCAATTTTTGCGCTTACTTTTAAATTTCTTTTCACTTTATAACAATTAATCAACTGAAATTAAATCAGCATAAAAATTTAAATAATTTTCTTTTAAGTCTTCTGTTTGATACTCTAAAACAGGGATATCTTTCTCGTCTAAAAAGCTTGTTAGCTCTTCAGAGATTGTTTCGCTACCATGAATAATTGCATCAGAATTTTCAATAGCACTTTTTAAAATATTAATAAAACTAGGTGTTTTAATAATTTCAATTTTTTGATCACTAATATTATCAAACTTTACTTTTTCTGATAAGGTTTCGTTTAAAGTACCTTCAAAAGGGTTGTTGTATAAAGAAGTAACAATTTTACTTTCTGTAAACAAAGGTTCTTCTTTGTAAAACTCTTTTAGGTAAAGAGGTAAAAGAGAAGCCATCCAACCGTGAACATGAATAATATCTGGCGCCCAATTTAATTTTTTTACAGTTTCGATAACACCTTTTGCAAAGAAAATAGCACGCTCGTCATTATCTTCGAACAACTGGTCATCTTCATCTGTAAATACCGCTTTTCTCTTAAAATATTCTTCATTATCAATAAAGTAAACTTGCATTCTTTCTTTCGGAATAGAGGCTACTTTTATAATAAGTGGCATGTCCATGTCGTTCACAACTAGGTTCATACCAGACAAGCGAATTACTTCATGTAATTGATGTCTACGCTCGTTAATTACACCATACCTTGGCATAAATATTCTTGTTTGTACTCCCTTAGAATGTGCGTTTTTTGCAACATTAAAGGCTGTTGATGCTAGTTCTGTTTCCGGCAAATAGGGTACTACTTCCGATGAAACAAATAATATTCTCTTGTCCTTCATTAAATCAAACTCTTTTTGTGAGATTGGCAAAAGTACAAATTAATATGCTAATATCGTGTTAAAATGGTAAGTTTGCACACTTTACATAGCTACAAAGAATGAAAATATTTACTACAAAAAAGGACTTAAAAGACTGTTTGTCAGTATTAAAGTTAAAAAAAGAAACCATCGGTTTTGTACCGACAATGGGTGCTTTGCACGAAGGGCATTTGTCTTTAATAAAAAAAGCAAAACAAAAAACAACAGTAGTTGTTGTTAGTATTTTTGTAAATCCAACTCAGTTTGATAAAAAAGAAGACCTTTTAAAATATCCAAAAACATTTGATAACGATACCAAATTACTAGAAAGTGTTGGGTGCGATGTGCTGTTTTTTCCTTCGGTAGATGAAATTTATTCTGGTAATGTTGTTTCAGAAAAATTTAATTTTGATGGCTTAGAGCATCAAATGGAAGGGAAGTTTAGAGCAGGTCATTTCGATGGTGTTGGTACAGTTGTTAAAGCACTTTTTAACATTGTAGCACCAGACAAAGCCTTTTTTGGTCAAAAAGATTTTCAGCAATTGCAGATCATTAAAAAATTGGTTAAAAAACAACGTTTAAATGTAAAAATTAAAGGGTGTGCTATTTACAGAGATCAAGATGGTTTGGCAATGAGCTCTAGAAATACGCGTTTAAACGATACTCAAAGAATTGCGGCGCCATTTATTTATAAAACACTTAAAAAAGTTCGTAAAAAATTTGGCACAGAAAGTGCTGTTAAAATTACTGCATGGGTAGAAAATCAATTTAAAAACCACCCTTCTTTAAAGTTAGAATATTTTACGATTGCAGATGAAAAATCATTAAAAACGATAGAAACAAAAGAATCTGACAAAAAATACCGTGCTTTTATTGCTGTATTTGCAGGAGATATAAGACTGATAGATAATATTCGTTTAAAACATAATTAATTTTAAAAAACCTATTTTTGTAAGATGTTAGTACAAGTTGTAAAATCAAAAATCCATCGTGTAAGAGTTACAGGTGCAGATTTAAATTATATAGGAAGCATTACCATAGATGAAGATTTAATGGATGCCGCCAATATTATTGAAGGCGAACGCGTTCAAATCGTTAATAATAACAATGGCGAACGTTTAGAAACGTATGCAATTCCTGGACCAAGAGGAAGTGGAGAAATTACTTTAAATGGCGCTGCAGCAAGAAAAGTAGCTGTAAACGATGTTTTAATCTTAATTGTATATGGTTTTTTAGAGCTAGAAGAAGCAAAGAAATTTAAACCAGCATTGGTGTTTCCGAACGAAAAAGACAATACACTTACCTAGTTTTGAACATCAAAAAAATAATAAAAACAATATTACCACTCATTTTGGGGGGTGTTTTAGTATGGTATTCTATCTCTAATATTTCTATCGATGTTTTAATAGGATACTTTAAAGAAGCCAAATATGGTTGGATTTTTCTTGGCCTGTTTTTCGGTATTTTAAGTCATTTATCAAGAGCTTACCGTTGGCAATTTATGTTAGCTCCTCTGGGTTTTAAACCGAAATTAACAAACAGTATTTTAGCGGTTTTAGTCGGTTATTTAGTAAACTTAGCTTTGCCAAGAGCCGGAGAAATTTCTAGAGCAACTGTAATGGCTAACTACGAAAAAATACCTTTCGAAAAAGGCTTCGGTACCATTGTTGCAGAACGCATTGCAGATCTAATTATGATGTTGCTAATTGTAGCAATTACCCTTTTTGTTCAATTCGATTTTATTTACCAACTTTTAACTAAGAATTTTAATCCCATTAAAATTGCAGTCTTTTTAGCTGTATTAATTATCGGTTTTTATACGTTAACGGCGTTAATAAAAAAGGCAAAATCGGGTATTTTACTTAAAATTAAAAACTTTATTGCCGGTTTGGTAGAAGGGGTTACAAGTATTTTTAAGATGAAAAATAAATGGGCATTTATTTTTCATACCGTTTTTATTTGGGCGATGTATGTAGCCATGTTTTGGGCAACAATACCGGCAATAGAAGGTTTAAACGTGCCTTTTGGAGGGGTGTTAATAGGTTTTATTGCTGGCGGATTTTCTATTGCCGCAACTAATGGTGGCATTGGTTTGTATCCAATAGCGGTAGCTGGTGCACTGGCTTTATTTAATGTTCCTACAGAACCCGCAACCGCTTTTGGTTGGATTATGTGGACTGCCCAAACCGCTATGATTATCGTTTTTGGTGGACTAGCATTCTTACTTTTACCGGTTTATAATAAGAGTAAATAATTTTTGGGCGTTTCTTTTTGCTGAAAACATTCAGCACCAAGTCGCGCTTTCATTACTCGCTTCACGCTAAAAAAAGCGTGAGAGCTTAAACAGGCCATTCAATCGCTAACGCAAATTTTTAAGGGCATTTAAAGAAATAAAAGACCATAAGTATTTTAAAAACTTTGTAACTTTGAATCGCTAAAACTTTGCAACTTATTTAAAAATGGCTAAAATTAAAACAACTTTTTTCTGTCAGAACTGTGGTACACAACATGCAAAATGGGTAGGCCAGTGTGGTGCTTGTAAAGAATGGAATACCATTGTAGAAGAAGTAATACAAAAAGAAGAAAAACGCGTTTGGAAACAATCTACAACAGCAAAACAAACAGTAAATAAGCCGTTAAAAATTGCCGATATTCAGTTAAATCCCGAAGAAAGAGTAGTAACTAATAATGCCGAGCTAGATACTGTTTTGGGTGGCGGATTGGTAAAAGGATCTGTTACACTTTTAGGCGGAGAGCCAGGTATTGGTAAGTCTACCTTATTATTGCAAGTAGCTTTAAATATTAGCCAAAAAGTATTGTACGTTTCAGGAGAAGAAAGCCAATCTCAAATAAAAATGAGAGCCGAAAGGTTGGCAGCCAACAATTCTAATTGTTTGATACTTACCGAAACCAACACACAAAACATTTTTAAAAATATAGAAGAAACACAACCAGAAGTTTTAGTGATAGATTCTATACAAACGCTGCATACAAGTTCTATAGAAGCTTCTCCTGGTAGCATTTCTCAAATTAGAGAAACTGCTGCAGAATTAATAAAATATGCCAAAGAAACCGCAACGCCTGTTTTATTAATTGGTCATATTAATAAGGATGGAAACATTGCAGGACCAAAAATTTTAGAGCACATGGTAGATGTTGTTTTACAGTTTGAAGGTGATAGAAACCATACGTATAGAATTTTAAGAAGTCAGAAAAATAGATTTGGCTCTACTTCAGAATTAGGTATTTACGAAATGCTTTCAAACGGATTAAGAGAAATATCAAATCCGTCAGAAATTTTAATCTCTAAAAAAGATGCCGATTTAAGCGGTACTGCAATTGCATCAACTCTAGAAGGCATAAGACCCTTAATGATAGAAATACAAGCTTTAGTTTCTACGGCAGTTTATGGTACACCACAACGTTCTACAACTGGTTATAACTTAAAAAGGCTACACATGATTTTAGCGGTTTTAGAAAAAAGAGCAGGCTTTAAATTAGGTGCCAAAGATGTTTTTTTAAATATTACTGGTGGTATCAATGTAGACGATCCAGCGATAGATTTGGCGGTTGTTGCAGCTATTTTATCATCTAACCAAGACATTGCTATTAACCCAAATGTTTGTTTTGCCGCAGAGGTTGGATTGGCAGGAGAAATAAGGCCAGTTTCTAAAATAGACCAACGAATTACAGAGGCAGAAAAATTAGGTTACAAAACTTTAGTAGCTTCTAAATACAATAAAATTGCCTCTAAAAATCATGGAATTAAATTGGTTTTAGTTGGTAAAATTGAAGAAGCTTTTGCTACTTTATTTGCATAAGTAATAGGCTGTCTAGTAGACTCTTTAGGTTTTAAAAACCTAAAGAGTGCTAACTTATTTAAAATTACTTTTTACCTTTTAAAGAACAAGTATTAATTTTAAAAGGCGCGTATAAAGGACAGAAACCTATAAAGCTAGTTAAAACAAAGATTGCTGCAAGTATTAAAATAATGATACCAAAAACGCCTGAAATAACTCCAGCGTAATAAAGAGTTGCAAAAATTAATGCCAATATTATTCTGATAGATTTATCTATACGACCCATATTTTTTTTCATTTTGTAAAAATTAAAAGTTATTGCATAATTGCATCACAAAATTAAGTTGTATTTTATAATCTTGCAGTGACTATAGTCACCACTCATTAATAATTTTAATTCCATTTTTATTTTGAACAATCTTTTTTTCAATTTCTAGTTTTTTTAAAACTCTAGTCACAACCTCTCTAGCAGTACCTAATTCGTTCGCTATTTTATTATGACTCATTTTAACAGAATCTCCATTTGTTAAACTTGATTTCTTTTTAATATGTTCGTAAAGTCTCTTGTCCATTTTATTGATTAGTAAATGGCCAATTGTATCTAAAAGTTCAGAGTAACGTAAATTAAACTGATTGTAAAATAACTCATTAAAATCAGGATGTTCTTTAAGTAGGTTTGGTAAATATTGCACCGGAATTAACAGAATTGTAGATTGCTCTTCTGTAGTTGCAAAAACTTTACTTGTGGTGTTTTTTAGAGCAGCATAAAAAGTCATTATGCAACTTTGAGCAGGCTCTATATAATAAAGTAGTAATTCTTTTTCTTCAAATCTCGAATAAACTTTAACAAGTCCGTTTATAACGATCGGTATTGCTTTTATATATTGTTCTTCTCTTATTATTTGAGTGTCTTTTGCAAACTCTTTTAAAGTAGATTCTTTTATTAATTTCTCTAGTAGTTTCGGGTTTAAAAACGACAGTATTTTTTTGTCAAAGTACATTTTAAATTATTTATCAAAGGTTATATTAACAATTACCTCTAAGACATAAAGTTAGTAAAAATTGATTAAAATATAGGTAATAACACTCATAGAGTTAAGACCTAATTTTAAATTTAATCAACTAAAAAAACCAAGTATCAATACTTGGTTTTTTTATACTTTATAAGGAGCCTGAAAATAAATTCAGCAAAAAATTATTTCTTATTTGCAGCTTTAATATATTTTTCTAAAGCCATTGTCATAGAAGGTGTTTCTGGAGACGGAGCAACAATGTCACATTTAAAGCCAGCATCTGTAACAGCGTTTACGGTAGAGTTTCCAAAAGCGGCAATTCTAGTATCGTTTTGTTTAAAATTCGGAAAGTTTTTTAGTAAAGATTCTATTCCAGAAGGGCTAAAGAATACTAATACATCATAAAAAACATTTTCTAAATCAGATAGATCACTAATAACCGTTCTGTACAAGTCTAAGCGCGTCCATTTTACCTCTAATTTATCTAGTTCTTCAGGAATTAAAGGTTTTAATTTGTCTGAACTAGGTAGTAAAAAGGTTTCTGTTTTGTGCTTTTTAATTAGTTTTGTTAAATCAGGAAATGTTCTTGCACCTACATAAATTTTACGTTTTCTGTATACAACATATTTTTGTAAGTAATAAGCTACTGCTTCAGACTGACAAAAATACTTCATAGCATCTGGCACTTTAAAGCGCATTTCTTCTGCAATTCTAAAAAAATGATCTACTGCATTTCTGCTCGTTAATATAATTGCGGTAAAATTATTTAAGTCAACTTTTTGCCCTCTAACTTCTTTAACAGGAATGCCTTCTACATGAATAAAAGACCTAAAATCTATTTTTACTTTTTGTTTAGTAGACAAGTCAAAATATGGGGATGTTTCTGTCTTTGGCTCTGGTTGCGATACTAGTATCGTTTTCACTTTCATACGCTTTCTTTTTGTAGTTAAAACATCAATTTAAACAGTATAAATAGCGGTGCTATTTCGAAGGCGCAAAGGTACAAAATAAAATAAAACAACTTACTAAAAATCAGGTTTTTATTAATTGATATAATAAGAACAAACCGAAAGAGAAATAAAATTGCAGAAAAATAAAATAAGAAACTACTTGATATTCCAGAAAACTCAACAATAATAAGGCTTATTAGTAGTAAAAAAGCAATAGCATTTAAATAACTAAATTTAGAGGTTACAAAAAAATGGAGTTCTTTTTCTATCTTAAAAGTAAAGGTTAGCAACTGTTCTAGATTTCTTTTTAGGATAAAAAACGAAAAAACAACACTAAATATTTTAAAAAAAGTAAAAAAACCTTCTTTCGATTCTGTTACGTAATAGGTTGTTAACTTGTAGATTAAAAAAGAAATGCTTGCTGTCAAAAAAATAAAAAGAACACTTTTAAAAGCATCAAAAAAAGAGCTTGTTTCTTCGGTTTCGTGCTCTATGTAATTACTATTTAAAGGGCTTAAAATAATTTCTTTTAATCTGTTAGCATCTATTTTTTTTAAAACAACAATGCAAATCAAAAGGAAAACCATTAATAAGGTTATCCAGTTTGTACTTGTTACTGTTCTTTCTAATGCGTGCACTAATTATTGTTTTAGAATTACAAAATTACTAATAAAACACGTATATTTGTGTACTTACATATATAAAGCTTATTTATGTCAGATTCATTGGTAATTATACCAACATATAACGAGAAAGAGAACATAGAAAGTATTATAAGAGCTACTTTTAATCAAGAAAAAGAGTTCGATATTTTAGTTGTTGATGATAACTCTCCCGACGGCACTTCTAAAATTGTAACAACATTAATTTTAGAATTTCCAAATCGCCTTTATTTAGAAAAACGAGTTGGTAAAAATGGTTTAGGCACTGCCTATATTCATGGTTTTAAATGGGCAATCAATAAAAAATATGATTATATTTTTGAGATGGATGCAGATTTTTCTCACAATCCAAAAGATTTAATTCGTTTATACAATGCTTGTGCTCAACAGGGTGCAGATGTTTCTGTAGGCTCTAGATATTCGCAAGGAGTAAATGTAGTAAACTGGCCAATGAAGCGAGTTTTGCTTTCTTATTTTGCATCTAAATATGTGCGTTTTATTACTAGAATACCTTTGTATGATACCACCGCAGGTTTTGTTTGTTGGAAAAGAGAAGTATTAGAAAAAATACAATTAGACAAAATAAAATTTGTAGGATATGCATTTCAAATAGAAATGAAATTTAAAGCATGGAAACATGGTTTTAATATTAAAGAAGTTTCTGTAATTTTTACAGACAGAACCTTAGGGACTTCTAAAATGAGTGGGAATATTATTTACGAAGCGTTGTTTGGCGTTCTTAAAATGAAATTAAAAGGGTTGCCTAAATAGATGAGTACAATTTTTACATTAACATTAAAACAGCATACAACCCCAAGCTATTTAAGTATTAAAAAAGCTCAGTTTTTATATAGAAAACAGCAGTTTGGTGGTGCTTTTTACACCTCGGTAAGCCCTGTTTATAAAAAAAACAGACAACTTGTTATTGTTTTAAAGTCTTTAGTAACTTGGGCTAGTGAGAAAAAAATTAAAAAGTTAGCAAACATTCTTCTTTTCAGAATAAACAAATGTATCTAAGAAAAAAAGAATTTTAAAAACACTAAAATTTTTATAGATTTTAGTACCAATATTACAGAAATATCATGAAAAATAGCGTCCTAATTACCAATGCAAAAATTGTAAACGAAAACAAGACTTTTATAGCAGATGTTTTAATAGAAGATAGTTTTATCAAGCAAATTTCTTCAAACATTACTGCTCCACAAAACACAACTATTATAGATGCAGCCGGCAATTATTTAATTCCTGGTTTTATAGATGATCAAGTTCATTTTAGAGAGCCAGGGTTAACACACAAGGCAAATATTGCTACCGAAAGTAAAGCTGCTGTTGCTGGCGGAATTACCACTTTTATAGAAATGCCTAACACAGTACCACAAGCTACTACGCAAGATTTGTTAGAAGATAAGTTTGCCATTGCCGCAAACGATTCTTATGCAAATTACTCTTTTATGTTTGGCGGTACAAATGATAATTTAGAAGAATTATTAAAAACAGATCCTAAAAAAGTAGCTGGTATTAAATTGTTTTTAGGCTCTTCTACAGGTAATATGTTGGTAGATAATCAAGAAGTATTAGAAAAAATATTTTCATCAACAAAAATGATTATTTCTGTTCATTGTGAAGATGAAGCTACCATCAGAAAAAATACAGCTGCATTTAAAGAGAAATACGGAGAAGATATTCCTATGAAATATCATCCTATTATTAGAAGTGAAGAGGCTTGTTATATATCTTCTTCTAAGGCAATTGAATTGGCTAAAAAAACAGGTGCAAGGTTGCATGTTTTTCATTTATCAACCGAAAAAGAAACCCATTTGTTTAGAAATGACATTCCGTTAGAAGAAAAGCAAATAACGTCGGAAGTTTGTATTCATCATTTATGGTTTAATGATAAAGATTATGACAAAAAAGGGGCTTTTATCAAATGGAATCCTGCAGTAAAAACAGAAGCAGATAGATTAGGACTTTGGAAAGCCTTGTTAGACGACAGAATAGATGTTTTAGCAACAGACCATGCGCCTCATACTTTAGAAGAAAAAAACAATAAATACTTAAAAGCACCAAGTGGCGGACCTTTGGTACAACATGCAGTAATTGCTCTTTTAGAAAAAGTGAAAGAAGGGGTTATTTCTATCGAAAAGTTAGTGGAAAAAATGAGTCATAATCCTGCCAAATTATTTCAAATAGAAAAGCGTGGTTTTATAAAAGAAGGGTATTATGCAGATTTGGTAATTATAGATGCAAACCAATCGCAAACCGTTTCTAAAGAAAATTTATTGTATAAATGTGGTTGGTCTCCTTTTGAAGGAACAACTTTTTCATCGACCATAACACATACCTTTATTAATGGGAATTTAATTTACAATCAAGGTGTTTTTAATGACGAAATAAAAGGACAGCGAATTACTTTTAACAGATAAACATGAAAAATATAAGCCATATAATACTATTACTTTTGTTATTTTCTTGTACTAGTAATACCATCTTTAAAAAGCCGAAAGACTTAATACCTAAAGACACAATGAGTCTTTTAATACAAGATATGATGGTAGCTTCTTCTGCAAAATTTATAAAAAATAAACATTTACAAAAGAACATAAATTATATGGCTTTTATTTATGATAGATATTTAATAGACAGTCTTCGTTTTCAGACAAGCAATTTATACTATACTTCAAAAATAGATGAATACGAAGAAATTATAAATGATGTTAACGTTCAGTTAGAAAAAAAGAAAGCATATTATAAGGGAGTTAAAGCAGAAAGAGATTCTCTTAAAAGGGACTCCATTAAAAACACACGTTTAGAGATAATAGATACCACAAAGATTAAAAAGCGTGCTCTAGATTTAATAAAAAAAGAAGATTAACTGTCTTTATTTGTATAGCTAATACATACTTTTTTAATAACAGTTTCTATTTCTTCAAACTGAAAGTCTAACGCTTCTTTTATTTTTTTAGAGGAGTATTTAGAAACAGTATGTGCACTTTTTGCAGTATATTTTGTTAATAAAGGGTCTTTTTTGGTAAATTTAGAAATCAACAATGCTATTCGCCAAAAAATAGCAGTTTGCCACTTTTTCACTCTAATTTTTGGAGCTTTCTTGCCTAAATACTTTGCTATTAAAGAGAAGATTTCTTTATAAGAGTTGTTTTCAGAAACTAAAATAAAGCGCTCATTTTTAATGGTAGAGTTCATTAATAACACCATACATTTTACAACATCATTTACACCTACATAACCGGTAATGCCTTCTGTGTAATATTGAAGTCCGTTATTAATATTGCTAAACAAAGCGCCAGAGCCAGTCTTAAAAAAACCACTTCCTAAAATAACACCTGGGTTTACAATAACCACATTGACACCTTCTTGGCTTGCGCGCCAAATTTCCATTTCTGCGCCAAACTTTGTAATAGAGTAGCCACTGTTATCGTCTTCAGAGTTCCATTCAGATTCTTCGGTAATAAAGCCATCGTATAAAGAATTACCCACAGCAGCAATAGAGCCAACAAAGCAAATTTTATCAACCTTAGCATCAATAGCAAGATTGGCAATAATAGCGGTGCCATGAATATTAACCTTTCGCATTTCTCTATAATCTTTTGGATTAAAAGAAATAAATGCAGCACAATGATATACTTTTTTAACATCTGTAAATGCCGGAATCATAGCAGGTACGTCTGTAATATCGGCCTTAAACCAAGTTATTTTATCAAATAAAGATTGCCCGTTTACTTCATTATAAAAGACTTTTTTTACGGCTTCAATTTTTTTAGAAGACCTATAAATAGCTCTAATATTCTCGTCATTTTTTGCCAATTGATACAATAAATGTGCGCCAACTAAACCGGTTCCTCCTGTAACTAAAATCATGCTGCTAATTTATGGTTTTTTGATTGATAAGTTTATCTTTGCCAACCTAAAAGACTAAAGTTTCACAATGTTTTATTAAGTGTTGTATAAAGAGGTTTAAAATATTTAAAACGAAGAATAATTCTCTATACACTTTAACAGACAATATCACATACCATACAATGAAAAATTTTATTGAAGAATTAACATGGAGAGGAATGCTACACGACAGCATGCCAACAACAGAAGAACATTTAATGGAAAGTATGAGAAGTGCTTATGTTGGTTTCGATCCTACATCAGATTCTTTACATATCGGTAACCTAGTTCCTATCATGTTGTTGGCGCATTTTCAAAGGTGTGGGCATCAGCCAATTGCTTTAGTTGGTGGTGCAACAGGGATGATTGGTGATCCGTCAGGAAAATCTTCTGAACGTAATTTGTTAGATGAAAAGACTTTAAGACACAACCAAGAGGCTATAAAAGGGCAGTTAAGTCACTTTTTAGATTTTACTTCTGAAGCAAAAAATGCAGCAGTATTAGTAAATAATTACGACTGGATGAAAGATTTTTCTTTCTTAGAGTTTATACGAGATATCGGTAAACATATTACCGTAAATTACATGATGGCTAAAGATTCTGTTAAAAACAGAATTAGTTCAGAGTCTAAAGACGGTATGTCTTTTACCGAATTTACCTATCAGCTTGTTCAAGGATATGATTTTTTACACTTATATCAAAACAACAATGCCTCTATTCAAATGGGTGGTTCAGACCAATGGGGTAATATTACAACCGGTACAGAGTTAATTAGACGTATTGGTGGTGGTAAAGGGTATGCAATTACCTGTCCTTTAATTACAAAGTCTGATGGTAGTAAATTTGGAAAATCTGAAGGTGGAAATGTTTGGTTAGATAGCAAAAGAACGTCTCCTTATAAGTTTTATCAATATTGGTTAAATGCTTCGGATGAAGATGCGGAGAAGTATGTTAAAATTTTTACTTTTTTAGATAAAGAAACAATAGCGTCTTTAATTTCTGCGCATAATGAAACACCTCACGAACGTATTTTACAAAAAAGAATTGCAGAAGAGGTTACTTTATTAGTACATGGTAATGAGGCTTTAGAGAATGCAATAAAAGCATCTAATATTTTATTTGGTAAAGCTACTGCAGACAATTTAAAATCTTTAGACGAGCAAACTTTTTTAGATGTTTTTGATGGTGTGCCTCAAGCCACTATTGCAGCGACAGATTTTGAAGAAGGGTTAGATATGATTGGTGCTTTATCTGCAAAAACAAATTTTTTGACTTCTAACGGAGAGGCAAGAAGAGCATTAAAAGAAAATGCAATATCTGTAAATAAAGAAAAGGTAAAAGAAGATTTTATAATCTCTAAAGAAGATTTAATTGCCAATAAGTATGTGTTATTACAAAGAGGTAAAAAAACGTATTATTTATTAGTAATTGCTTAAAATAATTTTTAAACAAAAACGAGCACTACTTTCGTAGTGCTCGTTTTTTCATTTTCATTCACAAAACTCCCCCAAGATTGCTTTCAATCGTTCTTTTGTATCAATTTTAACCAGTTTTTATCTGCTGCTTTTTTAAGTGCTTCGGCATCTTCTTTTAACCAAAGATCTAGCGTGTTTGTTCCCCAAGAATTGTAAAACAGATATAATTTACCGTCTCTAATTTCAAATGTTTTTGGGTTAATACTTACTTTTTCTCCCTTTAAACCAATTGCATATGCACAATAGCCGCCATAAGCCGGAATGTATTTTTTAGGTGATTTTTTAAATAGCTCTAAATTTTCTTTTGATATAAATTTAAATTTAACACCATCGTACTCTGTAGTAAATTCTTTATTACCACTTTCTGCTTTGTTATTAAAATAGGCAACAACATCATATCCTTCTGCTACAAAACCTTTTTTTGTATTGTAATCTTGACTAAAAGCAATTGCAGGTAATAATAATAGTATTAGTAAAAATTTATTTTTCATCATCTGTTTTTACAAGTAGTCGAGAAAAAAAACAAACATTACAGTATTATTAAATATTTTTTATAAATTTTTTTAAAACAACAATTAGTTCATCACTATTTTCAATGTGACTCATATGTCCATTAGGTAAAACAACAGCCTCAGAACCTGTTTCTTTGGCTTCTTTAATGGATAGTTTAAAATCTAAAACAGGGTCTTTTTCTCCGATAACAATCAGTTTTTTAAAACTGCCATTTGCTAAAACATGATTTCTGTTCAAACGGATTCTCATTCCTTCTTGTGCGGCTATATAACCTTGTATTGGCGTTTTTAGAGCCTCTGTTAATGCAAAATTAATTTCTTCTTTAAACAATATTTTACTTTCTGATGCAAAAAGATTTGCAAAAGACATGTTTACCATTTGCTTAAAATTATTTACAATCATTTTATTTGCTCGAACGCGTAGCTGTTTTCTTTCAGCGTCGTCTTCATTAGAAGTAGCATTAAGTAGACACAGACCTTTTATTTTCTCTGAATATTTTTCGGCAAACGCTAACGCAACATAACCTCCTAAAGAATGCCCAATTAAAGTACATTTTCTAATTTTTAGTGCTTTTAAAACAGCTAAAATAGTTTCAGCAAAAATTTCCATAGTATGCACATAGCCAATACAATCTGTGTTGCCATGCCCTAATAAGTCAATGGTAATCACTCTATTTTTTTTAGAAAGTGGCGTAATTATTTTTTGCCACATAGTAGAATTTTCTAAAAAACCATAAATTAATACTACCGCAGCACCTTTTCCGTGATCTGTATAAAAAATTTTAGCATTTTTAAAATTTATAGACTTTTGCATCCCTCAAAAATATGTATATTTCGCCCATTAAGTTAATAATTATCATGAATAAAACAAAAGAAATTTGGATTGCAGGTTTTGCATTATTTTCTCTCTTTTTCGGAGCCGGAAATTTAATTTTACCGCCTAATTTAGGTGTAAAAGCGGGTGCAGATTGGTGGATTATAGTTCTTGGTTTTATTATAACAGCGATTATAATTCCTATTTTTGCCATTTTTGCACATTCAAAATTACAGGGTACGTTATTTGATTTCGGTAAAAAAGTATCTCCGCTGTTTAGTTCGGTATTTTGTTTTTTAATTTATAGTATTGCCATTGCAATACCCTCGCCCAGAACTGCTGCTGTTACTCATGAAATGGCTGTAGAGCCTTTTTTTAATACGCCGCCTATTTTAACCAGTGTTATTTATTTTTTATTGGTTTTTCTTTTTGCGGTCAATCGTTCTAAAATTATCACTTTAATTGGGCAGTTTTTAACACCAATAATTGTATTTATTTTATTTGTTATTATTGCTCTTTCATTCTTTACACCTTCGGTAGATTTTGTTTCATCAACATTTAAAAGTCCTTTTGTAGATGGTATTTTAGAAGGGTATCAAACATTTGATGCCATTGCAGGTGTAGTTGTAGGTGCGGTAATTATCATCTCTTTAGATTATAGCAGTCATACTACTTTTGATGCAAAAAGAGCCCTTATTAGAAAAGCAGGTTTTATTGCAGGAGCAGGGTTGTTGTTGATTTATGGAGGCTTAATTTATAGTGGTGCTATTTTTTCATCAACATTTAATGAAAATGCAACAAGAATAGAAGTTTTAACCGGTTTAAGCTCTCAAACTCTTGGTGGTTTTGGGGCTAGTTTTTTAAGTGTTTTAGTTGCTTTAGCGTGTTTTACAACCGCAGTTGGTATTGTAACAGGTACTGCAGATTATATAAAAGGCATTTGTAATAATTCTAGAAAAGCATACATTATTACAGCGGCATTAGCATCTATAGTTGGTATTATTGTAGGTAGTTATAATGTGGCTTTTATAATTACTATTGCAATTCCTGCCTTAATGTTTTTGTACCCAATAACTATTGTGTTAATTATTTTAAACGTGGTGCCAGATAAATTTGCATCAAAACTAGTTTTTAGAGGAGTTGTTATCACAACATTTATTTTTAGCATAACCGATTTTTTAGGTTTTATAATTCCTGTAGAAAACATTTCGGGGTTTAAAAATAGTATTCCTTTAGCAAATTATAATTTAGGTTGGGTATTGCCAGCATTAGCAGTTTTTGTTGTACTAAATTTATCAAAAAAAAACCAATACACCTAAGTGCATTGGTTTTGTAGATATAAGGCAATTTACGCTATAAATTATAACGCAGACCAATTAAAAAGTTACCTGTTGGCATTGGTATAAATCCAGATTCTATATATTCTGCATTAAAAATGTTGTTTGCAGTTAGTGTAATATTAAATTTATTAAGGCTTACAAGTACCGATGCATCCCAAACATTATAGCTTGTGCCTACGGTTCTTTCGGCATGTTTGTAGATAATGTTTTGTTGTACATTTTTAAATAGTTTACTACTAAATCGTGTTATAAATTGATGTTTTAAAGTATTTAAAGAGTAGCGAGATAACTCTTTATTTTGATCTAAAATATCATCATTTAAATAAGTATATCCAACAGATAATGACTGCCTATAATTCATCATTTTAAAGTTGTAATCACCTTCTAATTCTAATCCTTGTGTATTTAGTTTTGCAATATTGGTTGCTGTAAAAACAGAGGTGTCTGTATTGGGTCTAACAAAATCGATTAAATTATCTGAATCTCTATTAAACAATGCCAGAGAACCAGAAAAATGTGCATTGGTATATTTTACACCTATTTCTTGTGCAAAAGCACTTTCGGGTTTTAAATCTGTGTTACCTGCAGTAGAAGGACTGTTGTAATAAAGGTCTGTAAAAGTAGGAACTCTAAAAGTAGTACCAATATTACCATATGCCTTAAAATTATCTGAAATTTTTATGCCTAAATCTAGCCCAGGAAAGGCATTAAACTTAAAGTCAGAAAAATAGGTAGCTGCAATACCTGGAGTTATATCAATATTGTCTCCTATTTTAAAACGGTGTTCTAAAAATAGATTTGCCATGGTTCTATTTCTATCACCAAGATTATTACTGCTAATAGAAAAACGAGAAATATCAACACCAAAACCAGTAATACCTATTTTAGAGGTGAAAGAAGCATTGGTTTCTAATCCTATTTTGTTGGTAATATGAAGGTTTCTAAAAAAACTAGGATCGTTTCTTTTTAATAGAAAAATATCTTGTCCGCGTCTCCAATAAATTTTTGGGGTAACCTTTAGTTTTTCATTTTTAAAAGTAGTAGCAACACCAAGTAAGCTGTTTTGTGTTTCCTCATACTCATTCCATGCAGGATTTGTGGTGTAAAAATTTTCGGCACCCATTTTTTTATCAAAAAAAGTAGCAATTACATTTATGGGTTGCTTGTTTTTATTAAAAGTTCCTTTAAGAAAGTAATTGTAGTTTTTGTAATCAGAGTTATTTCGATATCCGTCTGAAGTTAAGGCGCCAACATGTGCTATAAATGAGCTGTTTTTAAACTCTTTACCAAAAGTTAAAGAGCCGTTTAGTTGCCCAAAAGATCCTGTTTCTATGTTTGCAGATGCCTTGTTTTTTAAGGCCTTTTTTGTAACAATATTAATAGCACCTGTAAATGCATTTTGCCCAAAAACCCTTGCAGCGGGTCCTTTTATAATTTCTATTCGTTCTATAACTTCTATTGGTAAAGCCGCATTCATGGTATGATGCCCTGTTTGCGCGTCATCCATTTTAATGCCATCGATAAGTAATAATGTTTGATCGAAACCACCACCTCTAATATATAAATCTGCTTGTCCGCCACCAGTTCCTCTTCTTCTAATATCTACACCAGCAACTTGCTGTAATAAATCTGAAACATTTGTTACAGCGCTATTTTTTATCACTTCGGATGTAATAATATTTATAGTTCTAGAATTTTCTTTAAAGGGTAATTCTATTCTTGTCGATTTAATAACAACAGAGTCTAATTTTTGGGTTTGTATTTTTTCTTGTGATGAAAGCTGTATTGTAGCTAGAAAAAATAAAAAAAGGAGGCCTTTGTTTTGATACATTGTAAGTTTTTTTAGTTTATAAAACGATGCAAAAGTCGTAACTTTCCGGACGATTAAACTAGTCCGATTTTAAAATGAAAGATAGTCCGGTTAATAACTTGTTTCAAAAGCTCATCAATTTTAATAAATCGATTGCAAAACCTGTGTATTTGCAAGTTGCACAGCAAATAATAAATGCCATACAGCGCAGTTATTTAACAAAAGGAATGTTGTTGCCAGGTACACGAGCTTTAGCAAGCTTATTACAAGTACATAGAAATACTGCTGTAGCTATTTATAATGAGTTAGCAGCCCAAGGTTGGGTAGAAATAATTCCTAATAAAGGTACTTTTGTTTTAGCCCCGGAAGAAAAAGTATCAATCGAAAAAAAGTTTACTAAAGAAATAAACAACGCTTATAGTGCTGCAAAGATTACCGGATTTCCTTTTCAAAACTCGTTTCATTTAGCTTCAACAGTTCAAACAACAAAAGCCAAGTATATTATTAACGACGGCAAACCAGATTTAAGGTTGCATCCTGTAAATGAGTTTACAAGATGGTATAGCGCCGCCATGAAACGTAAAACTTTGGTGCATAAATGGAACCGCCCTAACGATTTTTTAGCGGCCAATTTTAAAGCACAATTAAGCAATTATTTAAACATTACCAGAGGGTTTCATATAACACCCAACAATTTAATAAGCACACGTAGCTCTGAAATGAGTTTGTACATTGTATCTCAATTATTAATACAAAAAAACGATATAGTGTTGGTGGGTAATTTAAGTAATTATGCTGCTAATATGATTTTTCAGCAAGCAGGCGCCATTATAAAAACAATTCCTGTAGATGACAATGGTTTAGAGGTAGATTATATAAAAAAACACTTTGTAAAACAACGTATTAGGTGTCTTTATATTTGTGCGCATAGAGATTATCCGACCACGGTAAAGTTAAGTAATAAGCGTCGTTTAGAGTTGTTGCAACTTGCCAAAGAATATCAATTTGCTATTATTGAAGATGATTATGATTACGATTTTCAGTTTGAAACTTCTGCCATGCTGCCAATGGCAAGTGCAGACATTAACGGGGTAGTTATTTATTTAGGAAAAATGGGTCAATCTTTATTCCCTAGCTTTCAAACAGGCTTTGTAGTTGCCCCAGAAAATTTAATTTTAGAAGCAAATAACTACCTGCAATTACTAGACACCCAAGGCGATTTAATACAAGAACAAATGTTGTCTGAACTTATTAATGAGGGAGAGATTTATCGTCTCATGAAAAAGAATATTGTTGTTTATAAACAAAGGCGTAATTATTTAGATAAGCTGTTAACACAACATTTTTTAACAATAGCTACTTGGCAAATACCCTCTGGCGGATTGGCAATTTGGTTGCAATTTAATTCAACGATATCTTTAATAAAATTGGCAGAAGAAGCCGAAAAAAACGATTTATTTTTACCCAAAACAATCTTATATCAAGATAAAAATAATTGCGCAATTCGTTTTGGTTTTGGTCATTTAGAAGAACAAGAAATGCAAATTGTTCTTATTAAATTAAAAGAGGCATATCTTAAAACCGCTTTAAAAGAGCTAAATACCTAGGTTGTTTTTTTACAGATTAAGATATTAACAACCTTATTTTGTGTGCTATTTTTTGATATTTTTATAGCATGTTTGCACTAGTAGATTGTAATAATTTTTATGCTTCTTGCGAGCGGGTTTTTAACCCTGCTTTGCAAGGCAAACCTTTGGCTATTTTAAGTAATAATGATGGTTGTGTAATCTCTTTAAGTGATGAAGCAAAAAAATTACAACTTCCTTTTGGTGCGCCAATTTTTAAATGGGAAGCCTTTTGCAAAGCAAATAATATTACAGTATTATCTTCTAACTATCCTTTGTATGGCGATATGAGTACAAGGGTTATGAATATTTTAGCAGATTTTTCTCCTGATATTGAAGTGTATTCTATAGACGAGTCTTTTTTAGAATTAAAAGGTTTCGAAAATTACAATTTTACAGAGTATGCTACCAAAATGAGAAGTAAAATTTTAAAATGGACAGGCATACCAACTTGTGTAGGCATAGCACCAACAAAGGCATTAAGTAAAGTAGCTAATAAAATTGCACGTTCTAACTTAAAACAATCTAAAGGGGTTTGCATTATAGATTCTGAAGAAAAAAGAATTAAAGCTTTAAAATGGACAAAAATTGGGAAAGTTTGGGGCATAGGTAGTCGTTTGCAAAAACGATTAGAAGCAAAAGGGGTTGTTACCGCATATGATTTTACACAGTTGCCAAGCGATTGGGTTTTAAAAAATTTTTCAATTGTAGAATGGCGTTTACAGAAAGATTTGCAGGGCATCTCTAAAATACCTTTAGAGACTTTTATTGCCTCTAAAAAAATGATTGCAACCACACGTAGTTTCGAAAACACTTATTCTAATATAGATGATATTACAGAGCGTGTTTCTACGTTTGCTAGTGTTTGTGCAAAAAAGTTACGAGCACAAAAATCGAGTTGTCATTTAATTACTGTTTTTTTAAGAAGCAATCGGTTTGATACGCAACAAGCTTATCAAAGAGAAAATAGAACGGTTGTTTTATCTTACCCAACAGATTCTTCTTTAACTATTTCTAATGCCGCAGTTACGGCAGTAAAAAGTATTTTTAAAAAAGGAATTCAATATAAAAAAGCAGGCGTTATCATTGCAGGTTTTGTACCAAATGACAATTTTCAATTAAATTTATTTTCAGAAGAAAATCCGAAGCATAAACCATTAATGTCTGCAATAGATCATTTAAATAAAAAATTTAAGAGTGATAAAATTAAATTAGGAAATCAAGATTTAAATCGCACCTGGAAAATGCGTCAAAAAAGATTGTCTAAAAAATTTACGACCAATATAAATGAGGTTCTTATTGTAAAAGCTTCTAAAAACAATTAAAAAGTTATAATTTGCATCTAAATGAAAACAACAAAAAATCTTGTCTTTTTTACACCAAAAGCATCGTCTGGTAAAGGTGTTATTTTAGTAGACACAGGTATTTCTGCAGGTTTTCCGTCGCCTGCAACCGATTTTACAGAAACAAGAATTTCTTTAGATGATGAACTTATTCAGAACAAAGACGCTACTTTTTTTGCAAAAGTAAAAGGGCAATCGATGATTGATGCCGGGCTAGATGATAATGATTTATTAGTAATTGACAGAAGTTTAGAGCCAGCAAATAATAAAATAGCTGTTTGTTTTTTAGACGGAGAATTTACCGTAAAACGATTACGAGTAGAAAAAGATGAGGTTTGGCTACAGCCAGAAAACCCAAATTATCCGATTATTAAAATAACAGAAGAGAACGATTTTATGATTTGGGGAATTGTAACCAGTGTTATTAAAAAAGTGTAATGCTAAAAAAAATCTAATTAAGGTTTCGCTTCTCTATAAAAAAGCGTTTCAATAATACAGAGCAATCATTTTCTAAAATACCACCAATTACTTTTGTTTTTGGATGTAGAGTAGTTTTTAAATTGATAAAACCTCTATCTGGCTCAGAAGCACCATATACAATTTTACCAATTTGCGCCCAATAACTAGCGCCAGCACACATTTGGCAAGGCTCTAAAGTAACATACAATACGCATTCTTTTAAGTATTTACCACCTAAAAAATCTGCAGCAGCAGTAAATGCCTGCATTTCTGCATGAGCGGTAACATCATTTAATGTTTCTGTTAAGTTATGGCCTCTTGCAATAATTTTATCTTTTAAAACAATAATTGCTCCTACCGGAACCTCGCCTTTATCAAAGGCAGTATGAGCCTCTTGCAAAGCTTTCTTCATAAAATAATTATCATCAAAGGGCTGTATCATCTATTGTGATTGTAAGTTAGTGTAAATTTAAGAATTTTTTTTACGATAGATTTGTAATAATTACGTTTCTGTAATACAGACACAAAAAGTTATATTGTATTTTTGCAATCGGATGAAAGACTTATTAAACAATATTTCTAATGTTTTAGATTTAAGAAAATTAAATCAAGAGCAATTGCCGCAATTGGCAAAAGAGCTAAGAGCATTTATTATAGATGTTGTTGCTACAAAAGAAGGGCATTTAGGAGCAAGTTTAGGCGTTGTAGAACTTACAATAGCGTTGCATTATTTGTTTGATACACCAAAAGATTTACTTGTTTGGGATGTTGGACATCAAGCTTATGGTCATAAAATTTTAACGGGCAGAAAAGATGTTTTTCATACCAATCGTCAGTTTGGTGGTATTGCCGGTTTTCCATCCAAAGAAGAAAGTGAATTTGATGCTTTTGGTGTTGGTCATTCTTCTACTTCAATTTCTGCAGCATTAGGAATGGCAATAGCTTCTGGCTTAAAAGGAAAAACTACAAAACAACATATTGCTGTTATAGGTGATGCTTCTATTGCAAGCGGTATGGCTTTTGAAGCCTTAAACCATGCAGGTGTTTCTGAGGCAAATTTACTGATTATTTTAAATGACAATGCAATCGGGATAGATCCTTCTGTAGGTGCTTTAAAAGAGTATTTAACAAAAGTAAAAACAGATAAAAAATTAGCGGCACAAAATAACATTATTAAAGCTTTAAACTTTGATTATTCAGGTCCGATTGATGGGCACGATCTGCCTAAATTGTTAGCAGAATTAGCACGGTTAAAAAATGTAAAAGGGCCTAAATTTTTACACGTAATTACTACCAAAGGCAAAGGCTTGTTACAAGCAGAAGAAGATCAAGTAACCTATCATGCGCCTGGTAAGTTCGATAAAGTTTCTGGGCAAAGAATACTCAAAGAAAAAAGTGTTTATACCAAATACCAAGATGTTTTTGGAAAAACACTTGTAGAATTAGCAGCAGAAAATGATAAAATTGTAGGTATTACCCCCGCAATGTTAACTGGTAGTTCTTTAAAGTTGATGCTTCAAAAATTTCCAGAAAGAACTTTTGATGTAGGCATTGCAGAGCAACACGCTGTAACTTTAGCTGCAGGTATGGCAACGCAGGGTTTATTGCCGTTTTGCGCTATTTACTCTACCTTTTTACAGCGCGCCTATGATCAGGTAATACATGATGTTGCCTTGCAAAATTTACCAGTTGTTTTTTGTATAGACAGAGCTGGTTTGGTGGGCGAAGATGGTGCAACTCACCATGGTGTGTTCGATTTTTCTTACTTAAGATGCATTCCTAACTTAATTATTTTTGCACCAAGTAACGAAATAGAATTGCGTAATATTTTATATACGGCTCAATTAGGTTTAAAGAACCCTATTGCAATTAGATATCCTAGAGGAACTGGCTCAATTGTAAATTGGCAGCAACCGTTTCAAAAAATTCAAATAGGAACCGCTAAGCAATTAAAAAAAGGATCTGAAATAGCTGTTTTGTCAATTGGTACCATTGCATTAAATGTTGAAGGGGCAATTGCTTTGGCAACCAATAGCGAGCAAATATCTCATTATGATATGCGCTTTGTTAAACCTTTAGATGAGCAACAATTACACACTATTTTTACTACATATAAAAAAATTGTAACCATAGAAGATGCAAGTGTATGTGGTGGCTTTGGGAGTGCTATTTTAGAGTTTGCCTCTAAAAATAAGTATCAAAACAACTTAACTCTTTTAGGGATTCCAGATACCTTTGTTGCGCACGGGAGTATTGATAACTTACAAAGTAAACTAGGTTTAGATGCTAAAAGTATTGCAAATAAATTGAATTTATTATCATAAAAAAAAGACGCATTACAGCGTCTTTTTTTAATATCAATTTAAAGGGTTACATGGGTATATCCATTGTCTCCTTCTTAGTTAGTATAATTTTAAAATAGTGTTGTTTTTCTTTTATCAGATATTTTACAACGGCTTCATTGTCCTTTAAAGTAAAAGGTATTTTTTCTTTAACTACCGTTTTTGTTATTTGTTTGCTAATTGGCTTTAAAGACTCTGTTGTACTTTCTTCTTTAATAAAAGCTTGGTATTCATTATTTTTTTGAAACTTAAGTTTAGCGTACTGTTCTTTAAAATAAATACCTTGAATTTTAATATTCTTATCTGAAAAGTTGCTATTTAAGGCGGTTTCAATAAAAATATTAAAACCACTACCACCACCTTTAACACCAGAAGACCAAATTGTATAATATGACTCTGAAAGCTCGAAATTAGCTTTTTTGTCTAATTGATAGGTATTGGCACATCCAAAGAAAAGACTACCAACTAATAGAATTGCTGAAAATTTTATTTTCCCCATTGTAAACTAGTTTTTAATAAATTTAAAACTTTGGTTTTTTCCTTCAGCTATTAATTGAACAATATAGATACCATTGTTTAATGTTTCAACATTTATTTTTTGGGCGTTAAGCGTTCCTTTTTTGGCTATTTTCCCTGTAATATCAGAAATGGTGTAAGTAACATTTTTACTTAAATCTAAAGAATTACTCTGTAGGTTTAGAGTTTTTTGAGTTGGATTTGGGTAAAAAGAAACTTCAAGATTGTTGGTGTTAAAATTCTTTGTAGAAAGTGTGCTTTCTACTGTAGTTTCAAACATACCATTACCATGAGTACCAATTAACAGTTTATTGTCAGAAGGTCTGTAAACTAATCCGCTAATTAAAGATAACCCAATTTCAGAAGCACCTTCCATTTCCCAGTCGGTTGTTGTTGGGTCTAAAGAGCTATACAAGCCTCTCGCAGTTCCTACATAATATACTGTTTCTGCACCTACTTGCGCAATAGCTGCAGAACGAATTGAGTGTGCAGAAAGGTTTCTTTCTACAAGTGTCCAAGTTGGTGATGCAGAAGTTGCATCATTAGATAAAAAGATACTTTGTATACCATAATTAGCATAAGTAACTAATACGATGTCTGGGTTTGTTGGGTGTATAGCAATACCACTAACAATGGTGTTGTTTGTGGTAGTTGCGCCAGAAGGTGTTATGTTTACAGCGTTGCCAATACTTGAAGTGTTTTTTGGGTTTACCACTTTAAAAACGCCACCACTATTACCACCTACTAGTAAAAAGCTTGTAAAATCGTTATAATTACCTCTGGTGGTTGCAAAAGTTCTTAAATTTTCATTTGTAGGTAAGCTTCCTGCATTTACCCAATCTGCACTTGTTACTGTTTCAGAAGCATTGGTTCTATATAAATCGTTATTACCTGCATAATATAGTAAATCATTGTTATCTGGGTCTACATAAAAATAAGTAACAAATTGAGCGCTATTACCACTAGGAGAACCTGTTGGTTTTATGTTTCTTAATCCACTTGGGTAATTTGTGTAAATGTTACCTTGTTGAGAACCCAAAAAGTATTGTAAAGCTGAACCTGTAGCTGTATTTCTTCTCGCTAAGCCAACGGCAACACCGTCTCCACCAAATACAGAGTTCATTGTTTTATTATCTGCTAAGCCAGCATCTGTACCACCAACTGTAGTTCCGTTATCTTGTGCGCCACCAAGAACAATGTTACTACCAGATAAAGGGTCTAGAGCTACATGGTAATATTGGTAAGTAATGTAGTTGTTATTTAAACTTTCCCAAACTATTGGGTTTGCAGAAATGTCTGTTGTTTTGTGAACACCACCATCTGTACCACTGAATAAGGTAGAATAATTGTTTGGGTCGAAAGTTAAATCATGTATGTCTGGGTGATGATTTGAATACTGAGCATACCCAGAGTTACTTGCATACCCACCAATTCTTAAGAAAGTAGGATCTGTATTGATGTTTTCTATCTTATAAGCGTTGGTACCCCCAATTACTACAAAGTTTTCATCATCTGGTTTTACAGAAACAACAAGATCGTAACCACCTTGTACTGCTATAGGGTCGTTTCCAGCAGAATCTCCGCCAGCTTCATCTGGTAATTTGCTCGAAAAGTTTACCCATGTGTTTAATGTTGGGTTAAATTGCCATAAATCTGCTTCCTTTCCACCAGAATTTCCATTTACGTATAAAGCATATATCATCCCTTCTTCAGAAGGAGCATCACCTAAAACAATTCTACCTGTTGCAGCCCAGTCTGTTGGAGTACCATTTTTAGCAATTTGTGTCCAAGAGCCTGTTCCTGTAGGAGATAACCAAACACCTTCTAAAGTAGTTCCACCATCAAAACTTGCATACACTTTTCCTGCATCAGAAATAACCAGGTCAGAAAAGTCTTGCGTATCATTAGATAACTCTATATGAAAAGTAGTGCCATCATACCTGTAAATATTTTGTGTACTTGCTATAAATAACTCACCAGTTACGGGGTGTACTTCTAGTGCGTTTGTATAATCAAAAGGAGTGTCAAATACTGTTTGATCTGAGTCTGTTCCTGATAAAATACTCCAAGTTAAACCGTTATCTGTAGATTTCCAAATTCCTTGTCCACGATATGAAGAACCAAGACTTGCGCTATTGCCAGACCACTCGCCAGTTCCATAATACCAAATATTTTGAAATCCTGTTCTAGGGTCTTGTGCCAAAGCAGATACATTGTGAATTTGTCCTTGAGTGGTTACTTTTGTCCAATTTGCACCGCCATCAGTGGTTCTAAATAAACCGCTACTTACTCCACCAGACAACATTGTTTTACTAGTAGGGTCAGATAAATCTAAAGCAAAAGCCCTTGTTCTACCACCTAAGTTAGAAGGACCTCTACTTGTATAGGTACTTATGGTAGCTCTTTGTAATTCTTTTTTCTTTTTAAGCTCTAGAGAAACTGCTAGTTCTTTTTCTTTTTCTTCTAAAGGAACAACCCCTGTTAAAGGGTTTTTTTGCATTTCTAATTCATGTTTTTCTCTTTCAATAGCATACAATTGTCTTGTGCTTTCTGTTTTTTTAGTAGTTTTTAGTTTTTCTTCTTTATTAATAAAAGAAGAAGAATTGTTTTTGTTGCTGTAATAAAAACTTATCATCGTAATAGCGACAACTGCAAAACAAGGTATAAGTAATTTTCTTTTCATAATTATTTTTTTAAGTAGCGTCTAAATTTAATATTTTTATTTAAATAATCTAAAAATATCATTTCCGTTAGCAAAAAGTAGCAAGGCAATTAACAATATAAAGCCTGTAACTTGGGCGTATTCTAAAAATTTATCTCCTGGTTTTTTACCCGTAATCATTTCCCATAAGGTAAACACAACATGCCCACCATCTAGTGCCGGTATTGGTAAAAGGTTCATAAAACCTAACATGATAGATAAAAATGCAGTAATATTCCAAAAAGATTCTGCACTCCATTCACTAGGGAAAATACTACCAATAGAGATAAACCCTCCCAAACCTTTGTAAGCCCCTGTACTTGGATTAAAAATCTTTTTTAATTGTTTGATGTAATCTGTAAGTGTTTTTACAGATTTGTTCCATCCGGCAGGTATTGCTTCTGCAAAAGAATATTCTACTTCAGCTAATTTATAATACCCTAATTGCTCTAAATCTTTTGCACCTAATTTACCTAAACCAACACCTAATTTACCTTCTGTAGTTACTTTTACGGCAATTTCTTTAAGTTCATCACCTCGTTTTACATTGATAAAAATATCTTGATTTTTAAACTTATCTAACTCATTTTGTGCCTGATCGAAATATTTTATCGGCGTACCATTAATGCCTACTACAATATCTTTTACTTTTAATTCTGAATTAATATTTGGCGAATCTTTAGAAACATTTGCAATAGCAAACGGATATCTTGGGTATAAAAAGGCGCCAGCATCTTTACCTCTGTCTACTAATTGAGAAATAAAATCTTCTGGTATTTCTTGGTTAATAAGCGTGCCATTTCTTTCTATTTGATAATTGTTTCCGTTGATAAAACCAAGGGTTAATTCATTAAATTTCTGAACCTTTTTACCATCAATAGAAATTACTTTGTCACCAGTTTGTAATCCTAGATTTACAGCCAAAGAATCTTGTACCCATACTCCGTCTGCAACGCTATCGTTTGGTAAAAACTTTTCGCCGTAAGCGTACATTAACAAAATATAGATGAAGATACCAAGTACAAAATTAACAAAAACACCACCAAGCATTATGATTAAACGTTGCCATGCAGGTTTAGATCGAAACTCCCATGGTTTTGGTGGTAAAGCCATTTGTTCGGTGTCCATACTTTCATCTATCATGCCCGATATTTTTACATATCCACCTAAAGGAATCCAGCCAATACCATAAACGGTATCGCCAATCTTTTTCTTAAAAATAGAGAATTTGTAATCGAAGAATAAATAAAATTTTTCGACTCTTGTTTTAAATAATTTTGCAGGGATAAAGTGCCCTAATTCGTGCAAAACAATTAATAAAGATAAACTTAAAATAAATTGCGATGCTTTTATTAATATTTCCATTCAGTATTAAATCATAATTAAAATAGTGACAAATGTACGTTTTTAAAGGTCGTATAAAAAGTACAAATTTAGTTCCCTTTTTATTTTAACAAAATTTTTTGAAAGTATTTGTTTTCGTTTCCTTTACTAAAGTCCTATTATATTGTAAATTTGTTGTTATAAATTATTTATATGGATGTAAAATTCTTTAAAAAGTCGACACCAACTCTTGTGTTTTTTGTAGTTTTTTCTGCAATATCTCTCCCAGTTTTTTATCATTTATTAAAAGTAGAAAACCGTTTAAAAGTTTACAATCCTATCGATGTAAACCCTAGATTGGTAGATGAGAGCCTTTTACATGTTCAAAAGAACCATACAATTGCAGATTTTGAATTGATCAATCAAAACGGAAAAATAATTACCAATAAAGACTATCAAGATAAAATTTATATTGCAGATTTCTTTTTTACGCGTTGCCAAACCATTTGTCTTGCAATGGCTTTTAATATGAGTGAATTGCAAGAATTTTATAAAAATGATACTGATATCATGTTTCTCTCTCACTCGGTAACACCTGTAATTGATAGTGTTTCTGTTTTAAAAGAATATGCTTTAAAAAAAGGGGTTTTAGATGGTAAATGGAATGTAACTACAGGGCCTAAAAAGCACATTTATAACTTAGCAAGAAAAAGTTATTTTGCTGTTTTAGATGAAGGTAATGGCGATGAAAACGACTTTATTCATACCGAGCAATTTGTCTTGGTAGACAAGCAAAGACGCATTAGAGGCTATTATGATGGTACCGATACAAAAGAGATGCAGCAGTTAAAAGAAGACATTGTTTTGCTAAAAGAAGAATATGCATCGAAATAACTTGTTTAGAATCATTCTAAATGAGTATCTTTGTTCTCCAAAATAAAAATATTGAATACAATAGCATCTTTACTAATTGGAGAAATAGGGTATGTTTCTGAAGAGTCTTTAGAGTCAATTCCGCTAAAGTTATTAGAAATGGGTTGTTTACCAGGCGCAGAGGTAGAATTGGTGCAAATTGCACCTTTAAAAGACCCGTTATATATTTGTGTTAATGGTAGTCATTTGGCCATTAGAAAAGAGACTGCAGCTATGATTCAAATTTTAAAAAGCTAGTATTTATATGGCTAAAAATGATATAAAAGTTGCATTAATAGGAAACCCTAATACAGGTAAAACCTCTCTTTTTAATCAGCTAACTGGTTTAAATCAAAAAGTAGGTAATTACCCTGGGGTAACGGTCGATAAAAAAGAAGGTGTTAGTAAATTGTCTTCTACACAAAATGCTATCATTACAGATTTACCGGGTACTTATAGTATTAATCCAACTTCGTTAGACGAGAGTATTGTTTTAAAAACGCTATTAAAAAAAGATATTAAAGAGTCTCCAGATGTAATTTTAGTGGTTGCAGATGTAGAGAACTTAAAAAGAAATTTACTTTTATTTTCACAAATTAAAGATTTAGAAGTGCCAACTGTTTTAGCGATCAATATGGTAGATCAAATGAACAGAAAGGGCATTACAATTGATTTATCACTATTAAAAAAAGAGTTAAATACAGAAGTTGTTTTAATAAGTGCCAGAAAAAATGAAGGTATAAATGAGGTAAAATCGGCAATTATTCGTTGCCATGTTGCTGCAAAAGCATCACCGCTTTGTGGTATTAACCATCAAATAGATCCAGATTATTTTGACAAGCTAAAAGAAATAAGTCCAAATTATTCTTTGTACGAGTTGTGGTTAATGGTTACACAAAACAATTACCCAGATACCATCACAAAATCAGAAAAAGAAAAATTATTAGCCTTTAAAAAAGACGTTTCTAAATTAAAGAAATATCAACACAAAGAAACCATATATCGTTATCAAGAAATTAATAAAATTTTAAAGAAAACATATATTGTAGACAAAACAAAAGCAACAGATTTGCGTGGTAAATTAGATAAAATTTTTACCCATAAAATTTTCGGTTATTTCTTTTTTGTATTGTTATTGTTTTTGATTTTTCAGTCTGTTTTTGATTGGGCAACATTGCCAATGGATCTTATAGACAACACCTTTGCATCGCTTTCTAATTTTGCAAGAAGTAATCTAGATCCGGGTGTTTTAACAGATTTATTAGCAGAAGGCATTATACCAGGTATTGGTGGTGTTATTATTTTTATACCTCAAATTGCCATTCTTTTTCTATTTATTGCCATACTAGAAGAAACAGGTTACATGAGTCGTGTTGTTTTTTTAATGGACAAAATTATGCGTCGTTTTGGGATGAATGGTAAAAGTGTTATTCCGTTAATTTCTGGAACAGCTTGTGCCATACCAGCAATTATGGCAACTCGAACAATCTCTAGTTGGAAAGAGCGATTAATTACCATTTTAGTAACCCCTTTTACTACCTGTTCTGCACGTTTGCCTGTATATGCAATTCTGATTTCTTTAATTATACCAGACACAAAAATTTTAGGTTTTATAAATTTACAGGGCTTGGTTTTGTTGTCTTTATATGCATTGGGTTTTATAACAGCAATTATAGCGGCGTATATTTTACACAAGACATTAGATATTAAAACACGGTCGTTTTTTGTTGTAGAAATGCCAAATTACAAACTACCATCTTTTAAAAATGTATTTTTCGAAGTTGTAGAAAAAACTAAATCATTTGTACTAGAGGCTGGTAAAATTATATTAGCCTTGTCGGTTGTTTTGTGGTTTTTAGCGTCTAACGGTCCTTCTTCTTTTGATAATGTAGCTCAGAATATAGAAAAAGATCCAATAAACATCAATTTATCTACTAAAGAATTGCAGCAAAAAATAGCCTCTGTAAAGTTGGAAAAATCTTATATCGGTATTTTAGGAAAAACAGTAGAGCCAGTTATCAAACCGCTGGGTTACGATTGGAAAATTGGGATTGCATTAATTACCTCTTTAGCAGCAAGAGAGGTTTTTGTAGGTACTTTAGCAACAATTTATAGTGTAGCTTCTGATGATGAAAATACTGCAACTATTAAAGAAAAAATGCAGTCTGAAGTAAATACTGTAACAGGTGAAAAGCGTTTTAACTTTCCGGTAGGCATGTCTTTAATGATTTTTTACGCCTTTGCAATGCAGTGTATGGCTACTTTAGCGATTGTTAAGCGAGAAACAAAAACATGGAAATGGCCTTTAATACAATTATTTGGTATGGGGTTATTAGCTTATGTTGCCTCATTTATAACCTATCAAATACTTAGTTAATGCAAGAAGTTATAGCTTATTCATTGGTTGTTTTCGCAGTATTTTTTTTGATAAAAAAATATTTCTTCCCTCGTAAAATTAAAGGATGTAGTTCAGATTGTAAGTGTTAATATTGTATATTTAACAAAATAAAACTACTTAAAAAATGAAAAATATTTTCTCTACCGTTTTAATTCTTTTTTTGTCAATCTTTGTGAGTAGCACTTCTGTTGCGCAAAACTTCCCAAGGTTAGATTTAAGTCCGATGGATGCAGCTGTGTATCCTACAGATTGGAAAAACAATGACAAATTGGTGAAGGTTATTTATGGCAGACCACAACTAAAAGGGAGAGATTTTGCAAAGTTAGCAGCAGTTTCCGACAAAGGAGTTTGGAGAACCGGTGCCAATGAAGCGCCAGAAATTACTTTTTTTAAAGATGTTTTATTTGCTGGTAAAAAAGTAAAAGCAGGTACTTATACGTTGTTTACCATTCCGTCTGAAAAAGAATGGACTCTAATTTTAAGCAGTGTTAGAAACGTTTGGGGGCACTATACCTACGATGAAAAACAAGATGTTTTAAGGGTAGAAGCAGCGGTGGTAAATTCAGAAAAAACCATAGAGGCTTTTTCAATGCTATTTAGCTTAAATGAGTTTGATGTTTTAACTTTTTATATCGGATGGGGCAATACGGTTGTTTCAGTACCGATATCAGAAATATTATAAAAGATTATTTGCCCATTGGTACTACAATAATACCAGTGTATTTTTTCTGATACTTTTCGATCTCTTTATCGGCTTCTAGTTTAGTTTTATAGTTTCCTACATGAACTTTCCATTCAGGAGCTTTGTAAACTAATTTAGAGAAATTTCCAGAAAAATGTTCATCAAAACTAGCTTTTATACTTCTTGCCTTTTCTTCATAGCCGTTGTAAAGTTGAATTCTATAACCAAAACCATGTTTGCTGTTATAGCTTCTTTTTTTAGCAATCATATTTTCTATTTCTACAGACTGTTTTGTAACACCTTGTGAAAAAGAAGAATAGCTAATTGCAAGAAGTAGCCAAGTAAAAATAAAGCGTGTTAATTTGTTTTTCATCTCGATAGTTTTTTTACAAAAATAACCACAACTTTGGTATTATATTGAACTTTTTACTTATTTAGAATAAATATAAATTAGTATTTAAGCTTCCTTTAGTATTTTAAATTTTGGCAATAAGTAGTACTTTTGTTGAGATAAAAAAAAATGGGATTTCTCATTTAATTATAGATATTTTTAAACAAAGTTTTAAATATGAAAAGTGTAGCATTGCACAGCAAACGAACCACAGTACTTCTTAAGAGCTTATTAATGCTCTTATTTTTTGCATTTAGTATTTCTACGTATGCACAAGATGTAGACGAAGCGAGGCAAAAAGAAGGGAAAAAGTTATTTAAATCTCTATGTGCTTCTTGTCATAAATTAGATAAGAAATTGGTAGGTCCTGCGTTAGCTGGTATCGAATCTCGTAGAGAGAACGATTGGTTAAAAGCATGGATAAAAAACAACGCAGAATTAAGAGCAACTGGCGATGCAGATGCTGTTGCTATTTTTGAAGAATACAATGGCTCTAACATGAGTGCTTTTCCGCAGTTAACAGATCAAAATATAGATGATATTTTATATTATACAACTGTTGGCGAAATAAAGAAAGCAGCTCCTGCAGGTGCTGTAGCAGCTGTTTCAGCTGGTTCTACTAGTGGGGCGCCAGAGTGGATTATCTATCTTTTAGCAGGTGCAATTGTTGTAGCCTTTTTAATGATAGCTTCATTGCTAAAACAAGTAAATGAATTAAAAGGTGTTAAAAAACCTTCTGTAGAATCTAACTTAAAAAGAGATTTGCAAGAACTTTGGGAAGGTATAAAGAAGAATACTTTCTTACATGTTTTGTTTGTGATATTTGCAGCTTTAATGGGTGCTTATATTGTTTTCGGCACACTTTTTAAAGTAGGTGTAGATGAAGGTTATCAGCCTGTGCAGCCAATTGTGTTTTCACACAAAATTCATGCAGGAGATAATAAGATAGATTGTCAATACTGTCACTCTTCGGCGAAACATAGTAAGCATTCTGGTATTCCTTCGGTAAACGTTTGTATGAACTGTCATAAAAACATTTCTGAAGTAGCAGAGAATACTGTGGTAGAATTAGAAGATGGAGTAGTTCTTGGTAAGCAAGAATTAGACAAAGAAATTGCAAAGGTTTATAAAGCCGCTGGCTGGGATGCAGAAAATCTTGAGTATACGGGAGAAACACAGCCAATTAAATGGGTGCGTATCCATAACCTGCCAGACTTTGTGTATTTTAATCACTCTCAACACGTAACGGTACAGGGTGTTAAATGTCAGAAATGTCACGGACCTGTAGAGGAAATGGAAGAATTGTATCAGCACGCTCCATTAACAATGGGTTGGTGTATTGATTGTCATAGAGAAACAAAAGTAGATTTAAAAGGAAATGAGTATTACGCTAAAATACATGAACAGCTAGCTAAAAAGTACGGTGTAGAAAAAGTTACAGCGGCACAGTTAGGTGGTTTAGAGTGTGGTAAATGTCATTACTAATTAATAGAAATATAAGTATAGTTTGGTTTTAGCGATAATTTAAAACCGAAAACTAACAACTAATAACAAAAGATAAGATGGCTTCAAACAAAAAATACTGGAAAAGTGTTGAGGAACTAAAAGATAGTTCTATTGTTGAAACGTTAAGTAAAAACGAATTTATAGAAGATATTTCTACAGAAGCGTTTTTAGGTGATAAAGAAACATTAGAGACTTCGTCTACTTCTCGTAGAGATTTCTTAAAATATGTTGGCTTTACTACAGCTGCTGCTTCGTTAGCTGCGTGTCAAGGACCGGTTGTAAAATCGATACCTTACGTAGTACAACCAGATGATGTAATTCCTGGAGTTGCAGATTGGTATGCTACTTCAATGGCAGATGGTTTTGATTTTGCAAATGTTTTGGTAAAAACTCGCGAGGGTCGTCCGATTCAAATTATGCCAAACAAAGAGGCAAACGGAACAACAAGTGCAAGAGTACAAGCTGCTATTTTATCTTTATATGATGAAAAACTACGTTTAAAAGAACCAACAAAGTCTGGTGAAGCAATTTCATGGAATACTGCTGATAAAGAGATTGTTGCAAAATTAAACGAACTTAAAGAGGCAAACAAACCTGTTGTTTTATTAACAGGTTCTATGGCAAGCCCTTCTACAGAGAAAATTGTAGCAGAGTTTTTGGTTTCTTATCCAAATGCTAAACACGTTGTTTATGATGCTGTTTCAGAAGCAGGTGCTGCAGATGCAATGTTAGCAATGTATGGCAAACGTGCATTACCAAATTATCACCTTAACAAAGCAAAGACAATTGTTTCTTTTGGTGCCGATTTTTTAGGTGATTTTCATGGTGGTTTCGAAAAACAATACATAGCTGGTAGAAAGCCAGAAGCAGGTCACATGTCTTACCATGTGCAAGTAGAGAGTAACATGTCTTTAACAGGTGCAAATTCTGATAAAAGAGTGGTTGTAAAACCTTCTGATCAAGTGTTTGCGTTGTTAAATTTATACAACCAAATTACTGGGCAAAATTTACCTTCTAAAGCAACTCCTGTAGATGCAACAATCAAAAAGTTAGCATCTCAACTTAAGAAATCAGGTTCTAAAGGTGTTGTGTTAACAGGTTTAAATGATAAAAACGCTCAATTAATTTCGTTAGCAATTAACAATGCTATCAATAGTGAAATTATTGATGTAAATAATACTTTAAATATCCGTCAAGGAAACGATGTTGATGTTGCAGAATTAGTTGCAAACATGAATGCTGGTAATGTATCAGGTCTTATTTCTTACAATGTAGACCCTGCGTATTCTTTATCAAACGCTGGTGCATTTTTAGAAGGACTTAAAAAAGTAGAATTATCTGTTGCTTTATCAACTGATAATAACAAAACTGTAGATGCTTCAACATTTGTATTGCCAACACCTCACTTTTTAGAGTCTTGGGGCGATGCTCAGTTTAATGAAGAAACATATGGTTTAATGCAACCAACAATTCAGCCTTTATTTAACACTCGTCAAGTACAAGACACGTTGTTAAATTGGTCTGGTAACACCACCAAATATTACGATTATTTAAAAGCTTTTGCAACTTCAAATGTTTTAAATGGTAGTTCTTGGTCTACAGCATTACACAATGGTTTTTACAACAAAACAGTTGTAGCTTCATCAAACAAAAAATCAATTTCAATTTCAGATGCTGCCGCTGCATTATATGCTTCTGCAAATAAAGCTACTGGGTTTGAATTAAACTTATATACCAAAACAGGTTTAGGAGATGGTAAGCAAGCAAACAACCCTTGGTTACAAGAGTTTCCAGACCCTATAACAAGAGCCTCTTGGGATAATTATTTAACCATGTCTATTTCAGATGCAAATACGTTAGGTTTTGCAAATCCTGTAAAAGATAATGGTGCTATTGATGGTGATTATGCCAAAGTAACTGTTAACGGTGTTTCTGTAACAGTACCGGTAATGATACAGCCAGGGCAAGCAAACGGATCTATTGGATTGGCACTTGGTTTTGGTAAAACATTTGGTTTAAAAGAAGAAATGCAAGTTGGTGTAAACGCATATGCACTATACAACAACGCAAACAATATACAATACGGAGCAACTATTGAAAAAGCTTCTGGTACGCATCAATTTGCTTGTACTCAGGTGCAAAAAACAATTGCTGGCCGTCATGATATTTTAAAAGTAGCTACTTTAAAAGAATACAATAGCAATGTAGATCCAAAGCATTCTTGGAACAAGCCTGCATTTGTCTCTTACGATCATAAAGAAGTAGAAGCTAAAACAATTGATTTATGGGACGAGCACAACAGAGAAGTTGGGCATCACTTTAATTTATCAATCGATTTAACCTCTTGTACTGGTTGTGGTGCTTGTGTTGTTGCATGTCATGCAGAAAACAATGTGCCAGTTGTAGGTAAAAAAGAAGTAAGAGTAGGTAGAGATATGCACTGGTTGCGTATTGATAGATATTATTCTTCTGAAGTAGAAACAAGAGAAGATGCAAAAGAGCTTGGCTTAAGCAGAGGCGATATGTATAAGGCATTAGAAACGGAGGCAGAAAATCCAGAAGTTACTTTTCAGCCAATGATGTGTCAGCACTGTAACCATGCACCATGTGAAACAGTTTGTCCGGTTGCGGCAACAACACACGGTCGTCAGGGTCAAAACCAAATGACATATAATAGATGTGTGGGTACAAGATATTGTGCAAACAACTGCCCTTATAGAGTTCGTCGTTTTAACTGGTTTAATTACGCAGACAATAAAGAGTTCGACTTTAATATGAACAATGAATACGGTAAAATGGTGTTAAACCCAGATGTTGTAGTTCGTTCTAGAGGAGTTATGGAAAAATGTTCTATGTGTATTCAAATGACACAAGCAACTATTTTAAAAGCTAAAAAAGAAGGAAGAGCTGTAAATAAAGATGAGTTTTCTACAGCATGTTCTTCTGCATGTACTACCGGAGCAATGGTTTTTGGTGATGTAAATAATGATAAAGATCAGGTAGCTGCTTTGGCAGAAGACAAGAGAGCTTACCACGTTTTAGATTATCTACAAACCAAGCCAAACGTAGTGTATCAAGTAAAAGTTAGAAATACAAACGAAGTGTAAATGAGTTAAAAAAGTTGTAAAAGTATAAAGTAAAAAAAGTAAGTTTAGCTTTATAACTTTAAGAACATTTTAAAACTTTTAAACTAAAAATAAAAATAAGTAATAAATATGTCTCATTACGAAGCACCCATAAGGGAACCTTTAGTATTAGGTGATAAAAGTTATCACGATATTACCGAAGACATTGCAAAGCCAATAGAAGGCGCTGCAAATAAAAATTGGTATATAGCATTTTACATTTCTTTAGCAGCAATGCTATGGGGATTTGGATGTATTTTCTATACCGTAGGAACAGGTATTGGAGTTTGGGGATTAAACAAGAACATTGGTTGGGCTTGGGATATTACCAACTTTGTATGGTGGGTAGGTATCGGTCATGCAGGTACATTAATTTCTGCAGTACTTTTATTATTCAGACAAAAATGGAGAATGGCGATTAACCGTTCTGCAGAAGCAATGACAATTTTTGCCGTTTTTCAAGCAGGTTTGTTTCCAATTATTCACATGGGTAGACCATGGAATGCTTATTGGGTATTGCCTTTGCCAAACCAATTCGGTTCGTTATGGGTAAACTTTAACTCACCATTACTTTGGGATGTTTTTGCAATATCTACTTATTTATCAGTTTCATTAGTTTTCTGGTGGACAGGTTTATTACCAGATTTTGCAATGATTAGAGACAGAGCAGTAAAGCCATTTCAAAAGAAAATATACGCTTTATTATCTTTCGGATGGTCGGGTAGAGCAAAAGATTGGCAACGTTTTGAAGAAGTTTCTTTGGTACTTGCAGGTTTAGCAACACCATTAGTACTTTCTGTACACACTATCGTATCTATGGATTTTGCTACTTCTATCAATCCAGGATGGCACTCAACTATTTTTCCACCTTATTTCGTAGCGGGTGCAATCTTTTCAGGATTTGCCATGGTACAGACTTTATTAGGTATCATGAGAAAAGTAACCAATTTAGAAGATTACATAACACGTATGCACATAGAGTATATGAACATTGTAATTATTTTAACTGGTGGTATTGTAGCCGTAGCTTATGCAACAGAATTTTTTATTGCATGGTACACAGGTTCGCCTTATGAAAACTATACGTACTTATCTGTAGGAGCTGCAACAGGTCCTTATGCTTGGGCATTCTGGTCGTTAATTATATTTAATATTATAACGCCTCAGTTATTATGGATTAAGAAATTCAGAAGAAGTTTTATCATTACGTTTATTATTTCTATTGCCATTAACATTGGTATGTGGTTCGAGCGTTTCGATATTATTGCTATTGTATTAAGTAAAGGTCATTTACCATCTACATGGTGGCGTTTCGAGCCTACTTTTGTAGATGTAGGTATCTTTATTGGTACTATTGGATTCTTCTTTGTGTTATTCTTATTATATGCAAGAACTTTTCCAGTAATAGCACAAGCAGAAGTAAAAACAATATTAAAATCTTCTGGAGAATTTTATAAGAAAAGAAGAGAACAAGGAATACCAACTAAGCCAGCTATTAATGTAGTTAGTAATGCAGGTACAACCGATAAATTAGATAAAGAGTAATTATGGAATCATCAAAAGTTATTCATGCGTTTTATACTGATGACGAGGTGCTTTTAGACGCCGTAAAAGACGTAAAAGCAGCACATCATCACATCGAAGAAGTCTTTTGTCCTTTTCCAGTGCATGGTTTAGACAAAGCAATGGGATTAGCACCAACCAGATTGGCAATTACTGCCTTCTTATATGGTATTACTGGATTAAGTTTTGCTATTTGGATGACTAATTACATGATGATACAAGATTGGCCACAAGATATTGGTGGTAAACCAAACTTTTCTTGGTTTGCAAACATGCCAGCTTTTGTGCCAATTATGTTTGAATTAACAGTATTTTTTGCAGCCCATTTAATGGTAATTACTTTTTATATGAGAAGTAGATTATGGCCTTTTAAGGATGCAGAAAACCCTGATCCAAGAACAACAGATGACCACTTTTTGATGGAAATACCTGTACATAATAATGAAGCAGAATTAACAGCTTTATTAGCAAAAACAGGTGCTGTAGAAATTAATGTAGTAGATAAGCACTAATATATAGATAATGAAGAATATTAAAATAATTTTTGCTTTAGTTGTATTTACAAGTATTATATCTTGTAATGATAAACGTACGCCTCAATTACAATATATGCCAGACATGTATGAATCTGTACCTTACAATACAGATGCAGAAAACGGCCTATTAGGAGACCCTGTAAATTTAAAGCCAGTAGCAGGTACAATTGCTAGAGGTGGCCATGCTGCTTATGAGTATTTAGATACCAATGAAGGGTATGAGTTGGCTAAAACAAACTTAAAGAATCCTTTAGAGGCTACTGAAGAAAATTTAGCAAATGGTAAAGCTATGTACACGATATATTGTACTTCTTGCCATGGTAGTAAAGGAGACGGAAATGGATACTTATCTCAAGCAGAAAAGTTTTTAGGTATCCCAAATTATAAAGACAGAGACCTTACAGAAGGTAGTATTTATCATGTTTTAATGCACGGTAAAAACCTTATGGGTTCTCATTCATCTCAATTAACTTATAAAGAACGTTGGCAAATAGTACAGTACGTAGAAGTTTTACGTGCAGATTTGTCAAAATAGATTCTAACAAGATAGAACAGGATAAGATATGTATCAATTCTCAGGTAAATTAAAAAAAGTTTCTTTAGCCCTAATTATTTTAGGTGCCTTTGGTATTGTATTTAGTTTTTTAAATGCACCCTCTACAATTGAAGAAGCAAAAGAAATTATAGCTCATCAGTCAGCACATGGTTCTTCTCATGGTGCTTCACATGGTGATAGTCAAGAACAAGCTCATCATGATGAGAAAGTAGTTGTAGCAGATGCTCATGCTTCAGAAGCTGCACACGCTCATGATGATAATGGTCATCATGTAACAGAAGATTCTCATGCTAAGACAGACGCTCATGCAGAAAATCATGATGATGAACATGCTTTACACGTTTTACATCAATTACAAAACAAACCTTGGGCTGCATTATATGTAGCATTGTTTTTCTTTTTAGGAACAACATTATTAGTATTAGCTTTTTACGCTATACAACGTGTTGCACAAGCAGGTTGGTCTATTGTTTTATTTAGAGTGATGGAGGCTATTACAGCGAATATTGTACCTACATCTATTGCAATGTTATTAGTAATTATTGCAACAGTTATGCATTTAAATCATTTATTCCCTTGGATGGGCGAGGGTGTTTTTGACCCAGCTAGTCCAAATTACGACCCTATTGTAGATGGTAAATCTTGGTGGATGAATGTACCAGGTTGGGCAATTAGAAGTATTGCTTATTTAGCAATATGGAATGCTTACAGATGGTTTATCAGAAAAAATTCTATTAAAGAAGATACAGCAAATGACGGTGGTAAAACATATAAGTTAAACTACAATGTTTCTGTTGGATTCTTGTTTTTGTTCATGATTACTGAATCGATGATGTCTTGGGATTGGATTATGGGCCTAGACCCACACTGGTTCTCTACATTATTTGGTTGGTATGTATTATCTAGTTTATTAGTTAGTGCATTAACAGTAATTGCTTTAGTAACTATTTATTTAAGACATAAAGGAGCTTTACCTGCAGTTAATGACAGTCATATTCATGATTTAGCAAAATTCATGTTCGGTTTTTCAGTATTCTGGACGTACCTATGGTTCTCTCAATTTATGTTAATCTGGTATGCAGACATTCCAGAAGAGACTACTTATTTTGTAGCAAGGTTTAATGAATATAAAGTACCTTTCTTAGCCATGGTAGCTATGAACTTTATTTTCCCAGTTCTATTGTTATTAAATAGCGACTTTAAGAGCCTTCCTTGGTTTGTAGTATTAGGTGGTATTGTTATACTTGCAGGTCATTATATAGATGTATTTGTAATGGTAATGCCTGCAACAGTAGGTGCTCAATGGTCATTTGGTATTGCAGAAATTAGTGCCCTATTATTTTTCTTAGGAATCTTTATTTATGCTACATTTGCAGCCTTTGCAAAAGCAAATCCAATACCAAAAGGAAATCCTTTTTTAGAAGAAAGTAATCACTTTCATTATTATAATATAGAACATAGAGGTGAAGATTCAGGAGATCATCATTAACAAATAAATTGAATTAAAATAATTAAGACGAGATAACTATGCTAGCTTTATTTTATATTTTTATAGCTGTTGCAATTGGAGTAAGTTTCTGGCAAATTACCAGAATAATGAACTTTAGAGGCATTATTGCTACTGATGACGACAACAAGAAACAAGGTACATATGCCATTTATTTTATGGTTTTCCTTTATGCAATGATGATTTATTGCTTAATATTTATGAATGTAATTATGTTACCAGAGTCTGCTTCTTTTGAAGGAGAACATGATGACAATCTTTTTAATATTACATTTTGGTTAATTGGTATTGTTCAGTTTTTTATGCAATTCTTAATTTTTTACTTTACGTTTAAATACAGAGGTAAAAAAGGTCAGAAAGCTAAATTTTACTCTGATAGTCATAAATTAGAGGCAATTTGGACAATTACACCAGCTGTGGTGTTGGTTTTATTAATTGGTTACGGATTGTGGCAATGGAACAACATCATGGATTTATCTAACTCAGAAGACCCTGTAGTTATTGAGGTATATTCTCAACAATTTAGATGGGATGCACGTTATGCCGGTGAAGATAATACTTTAGGTTTTGGTAATGTTAATTTTATCAAAGGTATTAACACAATGGGTGTAGATATGTCTGATAAAAATTCTGCTGATGACAAACAAGTTACAGAATTGTATTTACCAAAAGGTAGAAAGGTACATTTTAAGTTCCGTTCTCAAGATGTTTTACATTCTGCATACATGCCACACTTTAGAGCACAAATGAATTGTGTACCAGGTATGGTTACAGAGTTTGGTTTTACACCAAAGTATACTACCGATGAAATGAGACAAAATCCAGAGGTAATTGAAAAAACCAATGGTATTAATAAGATAAGAAAAGCAAAAGGAGAAGACCCTTATGTTTTTGATTACCTACTGTTATGTAACAAAATCTGTGGTGCATCTCATTACAACATGCAAATGAAAATTACTGTTGTAGAGCAAGATGAATACGATAAATGGATTGCAGAACAGCCAACATTATCATCAGTTATTAAATAATTATAATTAAATAAGACCCTACAAATTTATAAGATTATGTCAGAACATCATCATAAAGAAACATTTGTAACAAAATATCTTTTTTCTCAAGATCATAAAATGATCTCTAAGCAATTCCTAGTAACAGGTATGTTTATGGGTATTATAGGTGTATTTATGTCTATGTTATTTCGTATGCAAATAGCATGGCCAGAAAAATCATTTTCTATCATAGAAGCTTTTTTAGGCCCTCATCAAACAGACGGTGTAATGAATCCAGATATTTACCTTGCATTGGTTACAATACATGGTACAATAATGGTTTTCTTTGTACTTACAGCTGGTTTAAGTGGTACTTTTTCGAACCTTTTAATTCCTTTGCAAATTGGTGCAAGAGACATGGCTTCTGGCTTTTTAAACATGGTATCTTACTGGTTGTTTTTTCTATCTAGTATTATCATGGTTATCTCTTTATTTGTTGAAGCAGGTCCTGCTTCTTCAGGATGGACAGTTTACCCACCGCTTTCTGCATTGCCACAAGCAATACCAGGTTCTGGTGCAGGTATGACATTATGGTTGGTTTCTATGGCTATATTTATTGCATCTTCTTTAATAGGTTCTTTAAACTATATCGTAACTGTATTAAACTTAAGAACAAAAGGAATGACAATGACAAGAATGCCATTAACAATTTGGGCTTTCTTTATCACTGCAATTATTGGTGTAGTTTCTTTCCCGGTATTATTATCTGCAGCACTATTATTAGTTTTTGATAGAAGCTTTGGAACTTCTTTTTACCTATCAGACATCTTTATTTCAGGTGAAGTATTGCATTATCAAGGAGGATCACCAGTATTATATGAACATTTATTTTGGTTCTTAGGTCACCCAGAAGTATATATTGTATTATTACCTGCTTTGGGTATAACATCAGAAATTATTTCTACACACTCTAGAAAACCAATTTTCGGATATCGAGCAATGATTGGTTCTATTATGGCAATTGCATTTTTATCTACAATTGTTTGGGGTCACCATATGTTTGTATCTGGTATGAATCCGTTTTTAGGATCTGTATTTACCTTTACAACATTGTTAATTGCAATTCCTTCTGCGGTTAAAGCGTTTAATTATGTAACTACTCTATGGAAAGGAAACTTACAGTTAAACCCAGCCATGCTTTTTTCTATTGGTTTGGTATCTACTTTTGTAACTGGTGGTTTAACAGGGTTAGTTTTAGGAGATTCTGCTTTAGATATTAATATACATGACACGTACTTTGTTGTTGCACACTTTCACCTAGTAATGGGTGTATCTGCTATCTTTGGTATGTACGCAGGTGTTTATCATTGGTTTCCTAAAATGTACGGTAGAATGATGAATAAAACATTAGGTTACTGGCACTTCTGGATTACTATTATCTGTGCTTATGGCGTATTTTGGCCAATGCATTTTATTGGATTAGCAGGTTTACCAAGAAGATATTATTCGAATACAAACTTTCCAATGTTTGATGATTTATTAGAAATCAATGTTGTAATTACAATTTTTGCATTAGTTGGTGGTTTAGCTCAAATTATATTTATTGCAAACTTCTTTATCTCAATGTATAGAGGTCAAAAAGCAACTCAAAACCCATGGAATTCTAATACTTTAGAGTGGACAACACCTGTAGAGCACGTTCACGGTAACTGGCCAGGTAAATTACCAGAAGTACATAGATGGGCTTACGATTACAGTAAACGTGTAGATCCAAAAGATGATGATAGTGATTATTTACACGGTCAAGATTTTGTTTTACAAACAACACCTTTATTAGAAGGAGAAGACCCTTCATAAAAAAAGATTATTTAAGAGTACACTATACTTATAAAAACCTTTCCAAGTTTCTTGGAAAGGTTTTTTGTTATGTAACAATTCTTACATAAATGTCGTTTAAAATCATTTATCTTTGTTATTATGAATGAGCATTTAAATCCTGAAAACACAAATTTATCTAACGAAGAATTAGACGTAGAAAAAAAATTACGTCCACTTTCTTTTGACGATTTTACAGGTCAAGATCAAGCACTCGATAACTTAAAAGTTTTTGTTGCAGCAGCCAATCAGCGAGACGAAGCCTTAGATCATACCCTATTCCATGGCCCTCCTGGTTTAGGTAAAACAACACTTGCACATATTTTAGCAAATGAATTACAAGTAGGCATTAAGGTAACTTCTGGGCCTGTTTTAGACAAACCAGGTGATCTTGCGGGACTGTTAACCAACCTTGAAGAGCGAGATGTATTGTTTATTGATGAAATACACCGACTAAGCCCTATTGTTGAAGAGTATTTGTATTCTGCAATGGAAGATTATAAAATTGACATTATGATAGAGTCTGGCCCAAATGCCAGAACTGTTCAAATTAATTTAGAACCTTTTACGCTTATAGGTGCAACTACTCGTTCAGGATTATTAACAGCACCAATGCGAGCGCGTTTTGGTATTAGTAGCCGATTACATTATTATAAAACGGAGTTATTAACCACTATAATTCAAAGAAGTGCTCATATTTTAGGAGTGCCAATTTCTATGGAATCTGCGATAGAAATTGCAGGTAGAAGTAGAGGAACACCTAGAATAGCAAATGCTCTATTACGTAGAGTTAGAGATTTTGCACAGATAAAAGGAGATGGAAGTATTACCATAGAGATTGCAAAATATGCCTTAAAAGCATTGAATGTAGATGCACATGGTTTAGATGAAATGGATAATAAAATATTACTAACTATTATTGATAAATTTAAAGGAGGCCCTGTTGGTTTAAGCACTATTGCAACTGCAGTATCAGAAAATACTGAGACTATAGAAGAAGTATATGAACCTTTTTTAATACAGCAAGGTTTTATTATGAGAACACCTAGAGGAAGAGAAGTTACCGAATTGGCGTATACTCATTTAGGTAGAGAAAGAGGAAGAAATCAAGGAGAATTGTTTTAAAAAATAGAAATTAAAGTATAATACAAAGAAATTAATAAGCCTATTTTATAGGCAGAGTAGCATGAATATTAAAAAGATAATACCAATTTTAGACTGGTTACCAACGTATAATGTTTCTTATTTTAAGGGAGATTTAATTGGTGGTATTACAGTAGGTATTGTTTTAATTCCGCAAGGTATTGCCTATGCACTTATTGCAGGTTTACCACCTATTTATGGGTTGTATTGTGCGTTAATTCCCCAAGTTATGTATGCTATTTTTGGATCTTCTAGGCAAGTGGCTATTGGGCCTGTTGCCATGGATTCTTTAATAGTTGCCACAGGCGTTTCTACACTGGCATTAACAGGATCTGATAGTTATATCTCTATTGCCATTTTATTAGCATTAATGGTAGGTTCCCTTCAATTTTTAATGGGTATTTTTCGTTTAGGTTTTATTGTAAATTTTTTATCGAAGCCAGTAATTACTGGTTTTACATCTGCGATAGCACTTATTATCGGTTTCAATCAGTTTCGCAATTTGTTTGGTGTAAATTTTATTCAAAGCGAACAAATACAATATGTTATAGAAGATATTTGGCTTCAAATGGCAAGTTATAATTACCATACAACAGGTATTGGTATTCTCTCTATGCTGATAATTATTATTTTTAGAAAGATTAATAAGAAAATTCCAAATGCTTTAATTGTTGTTATTCTTGGGATTGTAACCATGAGATATTTTGGTAGTTCTTTTAATGATGTTGCTATTATAAGAGAAATTCCGTCTGGGTTACCAACGTTTTCTATTCCTGAATACGATACAGATTTAATAACCGAATTGTTACCCATAGCATTTACACTTGTAATGGTTGGGTATTTAGAAACTATTTCTATCGGAAAATCACTCGAAGCGAAACAAGACGAGTACAGAATAAGACCCAATCAAGAACTAATTGCACTTGGAATTAGTAATATTATGGGCTCTTTTTTTAAGGCATATCCTTCTACTTCAAGTTTTTCTAGATCGGCAATAAATCAAGAGAGCGGAGCAAAAACAGGTATGGCTGCCCTAATTTCTGTAGTAATGGTTGTAATAACATTACTATACTTAACACCATATTTTTATTATTTACCCAAAACAGTACTTGCAGCAATTATTATTGTTGCTGTTTTTGGCTTGGTAAATTTTAAAGAAGCCGCTTTTTTATGGAAAGCAAATCACTTAGATTTTTGGTTGATGTTGTCTACATTTATTGCTACGTTATCATTAGGTATTAAATTTGGAATTATAGTAGGTGTCGGACTTTCTTTAATTGTATTAATTTTTAGAACCTCTAGACCTTATGTAGCCGAGTTAGGCAAAGTGCCTGATTCTAATTTTTATCGAAATAAAAGCCGTTTCGAAGAAGTAGAAATTCAAAATGATATCTTAATTTTTAGGTTTGATGCACAAATTTATTATGCGAATTCTAGTTATTTTAGAGATAAACTCGATGAAATGGCGCTTGTTAAAGGCAACGATTTAAAAATAATTGTGGTAGATGCAGAAAGTATAAACAGAGTAGATAGTACAGGGGTAGAAATGCTTAAAGAACGTATTAGTTTTTATAAAAAGAAAGGAGTTACCTTTTTATTTGCAGGCGTAAAAGGCCCGGTAAGAGACGACTTGTTTCGAAGCGGAATTTTATCAATAATAGATATCAATCATTTTTTTATGCGGGTAAATGATGCGGTAAAATTTTACAAAACAGGAGACAGAAAAAAACAAGAAAAGTATGCAAAATACATCCATCAAGCATACAAATAAATACCATTAGAGTTTTAAAAATTAGAACATGATTATAGAACAAATTTATACAGGTTGCCTAGCACAAGGTGCTTATTATATAGAGAGTAACGGAGAAGTTGCTATTATAGATCCTTTAAGAGAAGTACAAGATTATATAGATCGTGCCACTAAAAATAAGGCGAAAATAAAATACATTTTTGAAACTCATTTTCATGCCGATTTTGTAAGTGGTCATGTTACATTGGCTGAAAAAACAGGCGCAAAAATTGTATATGGACCATCAGCAAAAACAGATTTCGAAGCAATTATTGCAACAGACAATCAGGTTTTTAAAGTAGGTGATATAACCATAACTGTTTTACATACACCCGGTCATACAATGGAGAGTTCTTGTTTTTTATTAAAAGACAAAGACGGAAAAGACCATGCGCTTTTTAGTGGTGATACTCTTTTTTTAGGAGATGTTGGTCGTCCAGATTTAGCCCAAAAAGGAGCAATTACAGAGGCTGACTTAGCGGGTTATTTATTTGATAGCCTACGAACAAAAATTATGACTTTGGCAGATACCGTTATTGTGTACCCTGCTCATGGTGCAGGATCTGCTTGTGGTAAAAATTTAAGTAAAGAAACTGTTGGTACAATTGGCAATCAAAAAGAAACCAATTATGCATTAAGAGCAGACATGACTAAAGAAGAATTTATAAAAGAAGTTACTGATGGTTTATTGCCACCACCAGCGTATTTTCCTTTAAATGTAAAATTAAATAAAGAAGGATATGCAGCAATAGACGACGTGCTTAAAAAAAGTATAAAGCCAATTGCAGCAAAAGATTTTGAAGCATTAGCAAATGAAACCGGAGCTGTTATTTTAGATGTTCGTCATCAAACAGAATTTGTAAAAGGCTTTATACCGCAATCTATTTTTATTGGTATTGATGGTGGATTTGCTCCTTGGGTAGGCACACTGATTAAAGATGTAAAACAACCTATCTTGTTGGTAGCGCCAATTGGTAAAGAAGAAGATACCATTACACGTTTATCTAGAGTAGGTTTCGATAATGTTTTAGGCTATTTAGAAGGTAGTTTTAAAGCTTGGCAAAATACAGGCAAAGAGATAGATACGTTAACATCAATATCTGCAGACGATTTAGAGCATAGGATAAAAGAAGACGCAGTTGTTTTTGATGTAAGAAAACCAGGAGAATACCAAAGTGAACATATTATTTCTGCAGCATCAACTCCGTTAAGCTTTTTAAATGATCATCTTAACGAGTTTCCAAAAAAAGAGGCCTTTTATGTGCATTGTGCAGGCGGTTATCGTTCTGTAATTGCAGCGTCTATATTAAAAGCAAGAGGTTACCATAATGTAATTGATGTTGCGGGTGGTTATGCAGCCATTCGAAATACGCAAATAGAAAGAACAGTGGCCGTTTGCCCATCAACTTTAAAATAAATAAAATGAGAAAATTTGTATTTTTTTTATTCCTTGTATTTTCTATGGGAAGTTGTACTTCACAAGAGCAAATTAAAACGATTGCTCCTAAAGATTTAAAAGTTTTATTAGCGAAAAAAAACGTACAAATACTCGATGTAAGAACACCAGAAGAAATAGCACAAGGCACTCTTAAAAATGCGAAGTTTGCAAACTATTTTGATGTAAATTTTACAGAAAATGCGAGTACAAAGTTAAACAAATCAAAACCAGTATACATTCTTTGTAGAAGCGGAAACAGAAGTTTAAAAGCCTGTAAAATTCTTAAAGAAAAAGGGTTTGATGTTATAAATATTTCTGGCGGAATTAACCAATGGAAAAAAGAAAATTAATACTTATGAAAACAATAGAAATACAGATAGAAAATTTAAAATGTGGCGGATGTGCTGCTACAATTAAAAAAGGATTATTAGAGATAGAAAACATACAAGAAGTAGCCATTGATGTAGAAAAATCTATCGTAGCTATTTCTTCTGAAAATGCAGATTTAGAATTGGTAAAAACAAAACTATCTAAACTTGGGTATCCAGAAGTTGGCGATAAAAATACAGTATTGCACAAAGCAAAATCTTTTGTGAGTTGTGCAGTGGGCAAGTTTGAAGCATAAAACCTTTATGCTTTTACAGATTAATAAAATAGCGTTTGCATAATTAAGCAAACGCTATTTTTTTATCAATTATAAGAAATACAGGCTTTAATAAAGCTATACGGGTATGTTCCGCCAAAAAGCGATAAAACATATTCTCCGTTGGGTATGTTGTGCGTACCGCCTCTAAAATGCCTAATTCCGTTACCAGGGACACTTCTTAATTGTATTTTTTTAACATTTCTACCCAGACTAACAGAAACCCGACCACCAGTAATAACTACGTTTGGTTTTTCGTACACACCGTTAGAGTGTAAAACAGTGCAATCTCGATTAATAAAAGCAGAGTCTTTTTCTAAATGATCTTCAATAGTAGACATTTCGATATCTAATTCATGTTGATGCATTTCTTCTCCTGTTGCATTAAATCCTTTGTGAAGCTCGTTGGCTAAATCTTCTATCATAATAAATTGGTTTAATTATGCTAACAAGAACTCTACAAAAGGAAACAAATAAAACTGTTAGCTTACTTTATTTGTTACTAAACCAAAAAATATACATATAAAAATGTAGTTATATTTTACTATCATTTTGCTGAAAGCAAAAAAATAAAACGATATTCTTTAAAAAAGGGGAATTGATACTTTTTAGACTAAGTAGGGAAGTTTCTAAAGCATAAATCTAAGCATTAAAAATTTAAAAACAAAAAATAGCTGTAAATCAGTTTTTTACAAAAAAAATCCCAAGCTAAGCTTGGGATTTAAAAATTGTTTACTTTTTTTTTAGAAACGTAGGGTAACTCCCATTAAAAAGTTTCTGGTTGCTTGCGGATAGTAACCTGCACCATCTACTGTTGTTGTAACATTTGCTTGAGACCAAGTATCATCAAACGTATAATAATATCCTCTGTCTACAATTTCTACATTAAAAATATTATTTACCAAAGCTGTAAATGTAATCGATGTAAAGATAGATTTTGGTGCTATTTCATATACAACATTTACATCAGAAGTAAAGAAATTGTCTAAAACATCGGTGTCTGAAATTGCACTGCTAAAATTACTCATAAACTGTTGCCCTACATATTTAGATAAAAATGTAAACTGTAAATTTTCTACTGGCATGTAGGTAATCATATTTCCAAGAACAACGTCTGGTGAAAATGAAATGTCTGTTTCGCCCAAAGACTGTGGTGTAGGATTGCCATCTCTAGTAATAAAAAAGTCTCTGTTTTTATTGGTGCTAAAAGAAGCATTGGGCCTTATTTTAAATTGATTAGACAAACGGATGTCTGCATCGATCTCTAAACCTAATCGGTAACTGCTACCAGAAGTTGCTCTAATTTGCTGTCCAACATCATCTAAAGCACCTGTTAAAACCAGCTGATTCTTATAATCCATATAATAGATGTTGGTATTTAGTGTTAGATTTTCTTTGTTTAAACGCCAGCCTAATTCAAGGTCATTTAATGTTTCTGGTGTGTCTACACCGTTTTCAAAATCGTTTCTATTAGGTTCTTTATTGGCTACAGCAAACGAAGTATATAAATTATTTTGACTATTAATTTTATAGGTAAATCCGAATTTAGGGTTGAAAAAGTTAAAATTAGCATCTACATCAATTGCATCTCTATCAGATGTTAAACCTGCTGTTTGATAACTTACAAAACGACCTTGTAAATCTACATATCCAGAAAGCTTTTCTGAAATTGCAAATGTTGCTTTGCTAAATACAGAAAAATCATTTTTTGTAGCATCAGAAAAATAATAACGATCTCTAATAGTAGTGTTTGATGTTAAATTATTTCCCCAAATTACTTCCCCGAAATGGTCTCCGGTGTAATTAGAATAAGAAATTCCTGAAATGAAATTCAGTTTTTCTGTTTTGTAATTGGTATTAAAATTAACCACATAAAAATCATTGTCTAACCAACGTCTTACAATTACATCAGAACCATCAACAATTAAATTATTAAAATCTGCGGCATCTTCACTTGCTTTAAATTGCTCAAAATAACCCGCACCTTTGGTGTAGTTTAAACCTAGATTTGTAGACCAGTTATCGGTTAATTTTTCGTTCCAATGCAATTGATAATGGTCTTGTTGGTAATTGTCTACTTCATTATCATACGTGTATGGGTTCTGCCTTCTGTTTTCCTGTAATTGAGCTTCAGTTAAGCCTTCCCACGCTTGGTATGTTTTTTCTTTACCTCCAAAAGTAATTGCTTTTATCAGGGTGTTTTCATCAGTATAACTTGCTTGTAAAAAATACGACTTTAAATCTGCAAAAGCCCTGTCTACATAACCATCAGAATAAATATTAGACACACGACCCGCAATTTCTATATGGTCATTTATTTTTCCGGTGCTAAATTTTACCGTATGTTTTCTGGTGTTAAAAGACCCAAAAGAATTAGCAATTTCACCAAAAGCATTATCAGAAACGGCATCTGTTAAAATATTTAAACTTGCGCCAAAAGCACCAGAACCATTGGTAGATGTTCCTACACCACGTTGCAATTGCAAACTTTCTGTAGAAGAGGCAAAATCGCCTAAATTTACCCAAAAAGTACCCTGACTTTCAGCATCGTTATACGGAATTCCGTTTACAGTTACATTAATCCTTTCAGAGTTAGAACCACGCACATTCATATACGTATAACCAATACCAGCACCAGCATCACTAGAAGAAATCACGTTTGGTAAATAATTTAGTAAAACCGGAATGTCTTGTCCTAAATTACGTTTGGCAATTTCTTTTTTAGACAAATTAGAAAACGTAACAGGTACGTCTGCATTTACACGAACGGCAGATACCAGAATTTCATCTAAAACCGAAAATTCTGCTTTTAACTGCACCACATAATACTCGTTTTTAGAAAGTGTAATTTTTTCTGAAACCGTTTTGTACCCTAAAAAAGAAACAGCCACAGTGTAGGTTCCTTTTTGTAGGTTCAGATTAAAGTTTCCTGCTTCATCAGAAGAAACTCCTTTTTTAAGTTCTTTAACCACAATAGATGCGCCAGTTAAAGGTTTTTTGTTTTCATCTACTACTTTTCCAGAAAGTGTAAATTGTTGTGCGTTTGCAAGTATACTTACAAACAAGAATAAAAAAAGTGTAATTTTTTTCATTTTAAAAAAATTTAAAACGAATAAAAAGAGGTAATTATTCTTGTGATTAATATTGAATAATTAGTGTTTGTTTTACAAATTAAGAATAATGAAAAAATCTATTTTACAAATAGAGATTACTTCCCTCGCTTCTTATTTGCAAAACATGTTTTACAAAATGGCGATTATCGCCTCCCTAAACAGCATTATCTGTTCTAGGTTCATTGGGTATGATCTCAGCCTTTTAAAGTTAAAAGTTAAAAAGTCTAAGTAGACTAAAAACCAACAACTAAAATTAGCACCCCTTTATGAGAACGATGCAAAATTAAGGTGGATTTTTTTATTGTGAAATAGAAAAGTGTTTTTTTTTTAGAAGCTATTTCCAGCTTTTCGTTTTATCTTTTTATGCTGAATTTATTTTAGCCTCTATTATTACTTAGAAGTCTTCACTTTCTTTGGTAGCTATTTAATAGTGTTTTGCATAAAAAGGATGCCACTGCAATCTGGGCTAAACTTGTTTGCCAGCTTTTAGATTTACTCTAAGTTTGGTTTTTTACGAAGTGCTTTTTTTACAGAAGTCTTTTTTTTAGTTTCAACACGTTTTTTTAAAACACCTTTACTAGGTTTTGTAGGTCTTCTTTTTTTGGGTCTAACTAAGTTTGTTTTTATCAGATTTAAAAAACGCTTTATTGCCAACTCTTTATTTTTATGTTGAGAACGAGTTTCTTCGCAAAATAAAATTAAAATCTGTTGGTTGGTTAATTTAGAGGAAAGCTTATTTTTTAAAAGCGCCTTTTCATTTTCAGATAAAGCAAGTGAATTTTCTAAATCGAAAGTCAATACTACTTTAGAAGAGGTTTTATTTACATGTTGCCCACCAGCGCCACTACTTCTAGTTGCTTTAAAAACAAGTTCTTTAATTAGTTTTTCTGGTGCCATTATTTTTCTAAGCTTTTAGAAAATAAATTTAAATTGGTGCTAGTTGCAATTAACTTATCTATAGCGTTTACAGCATTTTGTAAACGAGTTTCTTTATTGCCTTTTAATAGAATGTAGTTTTTGTTGTGTTTTTTTAAAGCATTTTCAAAGGCAGTAAACATCTCTAAACGCAACTCGGGTCTGTCTCTTAAATCGTCTTCTTCCCAAGGAGTATCTATATACGTTAGTAAATATAAATCGTAGGTATTCTTATTGGCAGCTTCGTTTAAATGTGAGTCTACAAAACCACCATAATATTCTTCAGAGTATACTTTGGTTTCTAGTAAATCGGTATCACAAATTAATACTTTGTCTGCTTTTTTTGCCAACTTATTTTCTAGTTTCATTTGTCCAACGGCAATAGGAAGTAAATCGTCTGCTTCACATGTTTTGCGCTCATTATTCCATTTTTTTTGTAAGTACTCTCTGGCAAATTCTGGTGCCCAAACCGTATTGTAGTGTCTTGCAAGTTGTTTAGAAAGTGTTGTTTTTCCGGTAGATTCTGGTCCAAATAAAACAACTTTTATAATGTTTATTGGTTTCTGAGTAAGTTCTTTTTCCATGCTAAATAGCCAAAAATGGCAATAAATGTAAATCCTAAGTATTGAAAACTAGTAAATGTAAATCCTTTATAAAGGTATAAAGGTACAGAAATGATGTTTCCAACAATCCAAAATAACCAGTTTTCTATTTTTCTTTTTGCCATTAACCACATTCCCACAAAGAAAATTGCCGTTGTAACAGTGTCTGCATATGCAACCCAATTGGTCCATTTATCGAAATAGTTATAAACGATAAAAACAAAAACAAGAGTTGCTAAAAAAATAGCAGTTGATGTCTTTTTTTCATTTAAAGTAGTTCTAGATATTTTAGTAACATAGCTATCATCAACAGTTCTCGTCCAAATATACCAACCATAAACACTCATTATAAAGTAGTATGCGTTGATCATCATGTCTCCTAAAAGCGACCATTTTAAGAGTAAATAAACAAAAATAGCGGTGCTAATCATTCCTGTAGGAAACACCCAAATTTTATTTTGTTTAGAAAACCAGACAGATAAAAAGCCAAAAATTACGGCAATAATTTCTAAAAAAATATCAATAGTTTCGTAGGTTTTATATTGTTCGAAAAGAAAATTAAAAATCTCTTGCATCTGTTTTGTTTGAACAGTAAAAATAGTGTTTTATACTGTTTATTTTAATTTTCAAATATGTTAAAAACATAATCTTGTCATTTTCCCCCAAAAAAAAAGTCGAAATGACAGGTTTTTTTTTATTGTAGAAGATTAGAGTATTTCATTTAGTCTTGTCGTTTCGATTTTAAGAGAAATCACACAAGAAAAGACCATAAATTTTTAGCCGCTTTATGAGATTTCTCACTAGCGTACGAAATGACAAACTGTATACTATAGTAAGACAACTACTTTTTCAAATCCTCAAAAAAAGTTTCATCATTTTCAAAAGCAGTGCCAATAACTACCAAATCTGCACCTGCAGAAAAAGCAGTTTCCAATTGTTTTTTAGACTTAATTCCGCCACCAACTATTAAAGGAATTGTTAGGTTTTTAGAAACGAGACTTATAATATTTTCGGCTACAGGTATTGTAGCTCCAGAACCGGCTTCTAAATAAATTAATTTTTTTCCAGAAAATTGCCCAGCCAAACCAGTGTTTAAAATTAGTGTTGTATTATCTTGATCAATAGGTGTTGTCTTGCTTACTTTTTGTACAGCAGTTTCTTTTCCGCCATCAATTAAAATATATCCGGTAGGTATAATTTCTAAGTGTGTATCCTTTACAAAAGGCACACTTTTTATTTGTTGCTCTATTAAATATTCTGGATTTCGTCCAGAAAGTAAACTTAAAAACAACAAACCATCTGCTTTGTTTGTAATCTGACGTACATCACCAGGAAATAAAACAACAGGCAATTGGGTGTTTTTTTTAATAGCAGCTACTACTTTTTCTGTTTGATTGTTAATATCTGTACTACCACCAACAAAAATATGCGTAGCAATAGATGCTGTTACTTTCTTAAAAAAAGAGGGAATGTTCTGAAGCGGCATTTTTTCTGGATCAATTAAAACTGCTAACAGTTTTTTGCCTTCCTTTTTAGCTTCTAAAATATTTTGGTAGATATTCATATCAATTTCAAAAATACAAATTAGTTCTCGACTGCGCTCGAACTGACAACATTTTTCAGTTTAGAAACTTTGTGAATACTGTCACCTCGAGCGCAGTCGAGAGGTTTTTAGTTTAGACAGTTATTTATTATAAATATAAATTAGTACTGTTCTGAGCTCGAACTGACAACACTTTTCAATTTTAGTACTTTAAAATCCTTCTAACTCTTTTAATACGCATACACACAGGTAAATCCTTCAAACTCTAAAAACTCAATTTTATACGGTGTCATTTGACCATCAAATCGAATTTCTCCACTCGTTTTTTCATCTTCAAACTTAAAATCATCAATATAAATATGGTGTAAAAATAAGAGTTTCTTTTTGCCATAAATTTTATACAAACTTTCTTTTGCACCCCAAACAATCGTTAATTTGCTAATTAAAGCATCTGCGTTTGCAATAGTTTTGTATTCCTCTAGAGGTGTAAATTTATGCGCTATTTTTAAAATTTTATCACGTTGTTTTTCAATATCAATGCCCACCTGTAAATCATCAGAAACAATAATAGCGGTAAACGTAAAAGAATGGGTAATAGAAATTAATTTTTTATCTATTAAATGTGGCTTTCCAAAGGCATCATAAATTAAGTCAGAATCGGTATAACCAACTTCTTTTAATAAGTGTCTAATGCTTAAAAACCCTTTTTGATGCAGTTCAGATTTCATAGACTGCAATCTGTTTTTACTGCTTTCTGTAAGTAAAATGCCTTGCTGTAAATTGATTAATGATTCTTCAATCTTCCATATCAGTACTTTAGTTGTACTGTTAACTGTTATTGTTTTGTAAAGAGACATAGATTTTAAAATGTATGTTGTACCTTTGCAACTGCAAAAAATTAGATTTTAAATATACAAAATATGAGCACAAATACAGCCTATGTACCTTTTAAAGTTAAAGATATTTCTTTAGCTGATTGGGGAAGAAAAGAAATTGAATTAGCAGAAGCAGAAATGCCTGGATTGATGAGTTTAAGAGAAGAGTACGGAGACTCTCAACCCTTAAAAGGAGCAAGAATTGCAGGTTGTTTGCACATGACTATTCAAACTGCTGTTTTAATTGAAACTTTACAAGCTTTAGGTGCAGAAGTTACTTGGAGTTCTTGTAACATTTTTTCTACACAAGACCAAGCTGCTGCTGCAATAGCTGCTACAGGTACTCCTGTTTATGCTTGGAAAGGGATGAATGAAGAAGAGTTTGATTGGTGTATAGAACAAACCTTGTTTTTTGGTGAAGATAAAAAACCATTGAACATGATTTTAGATGATGGTGGCGATTTAACCAATATGGTTTTAGACAGGTATCCAGAATTGGCTGCAGGTATTAATGGTTTGTCAGAAGAAACTACAACAGGAGTTCACAGATTATACGAAAGAGTAAAAAACGGAACTTTACCAATGCCAGCAATTAATATTAACGATTCTGTTACCAAATCGAAATTCGATAATAAATATGGTTGTAAAGAATCTGCAGTAGATGCAATTCGTAGAGCAACAGACATTATGTTAGCAGGTAAACGAGTAGTTGTTTGTGGTTATGGAGATGTTGGTAAAGGTACTGCTGCCTCTTTTAAAGGTGCAGGTTCTATAGTAACTGTTACAGAAATAGACCCAATTTGTGCGTTACAAGCTGCAATGGATGGTTTTGAAGTAAAAAAATTAGAAACAGTAGTTGGTAATGCAGATATTGTAATTACTACAACTGGTAACAAAGGAATTGTTAGAGGAGAGCACTTTGAAGCAATGAAAGACAAGGTAATTGTTGCAAATATTGGTCATTTCGATAACGAGATTGATGTACCTTACTTAAACAACAATAGCGAAAAAGTAGAAATTAAGCCACAAGTAGATAAGTACAACATCAACGGAAAAGATATTATTCTTCTTGCAGAAGGACGTTTGGTAAATTTAGGTTGCGCAACAGGGCACCCAAGTTTTGTAATGTCTAACTCGTTTACAAACCAAACTTTGGCACAAATGGAACTTTGGAACAACGCAAAAGCGTATAAGAACGAAGTGTATATGTTGCCAAAACATTTAGACGAAAAAGTAGCGTATTTACACTTGGCAAAAATTGGTGTAGAGCTTACAGAATTAAGCCAAGACCAAGCAGAATATATTGGTGTAACACAAGCAGGGCCTTACAAGCCAGAGCATTACAGATATTAAATAGCATATAAAAAAGAGCTCTTTTAGGCCTCTCGACTTTGCTCGAGATAAACTAATTAGAAATCTTATATTACTTAAAAACGCTTTCATTTGAGAGCGTTTTTTTTATTTGGGCGTTTTAACAGGCTTTACATTACAATCTTTTGTGCAGCAAAAGCACAAAAGGATTTCCATTGCAATCCTTAACGCGAATTATGTCTTTTAAATAAGAGTCGGCCTTAATAAAAAGTAGTAAAACAGTTTCAATATTCTAACACAAAATATCCTTATTGTGTATATTTTTTTATTCCATTTGTCTTTTAATATCCATTCTTTGGTGTAAAATTCTTACAATTTCTAAAGTTTCATTTTCGACTTTTCTATAAAAAATTAGATGTGATTTGACTTTTATACATCTGTAATTTTTTCGAGTTTTTTCAGCCGATTTCCCTATCATAAAGTTGTCAGCAATAAATTCAATTTCTCCTATAATAAGGTCATAATATCTATCTGCTTGCTTTTTAGACCATTTTTGAAAGGTGTAAATCCAAATATCATTTAAATCTTTAATTGCTTGTTCACTTATTCTGTACTTATATATACTCATAAGTACTTGTGATGTAATTCAGCTAGATTTTGTTTTGGATCAAAATTTTCAATAAATCCACTTTTTTCTCCAATCTCAAGTGCCTTAATCAATTCTCTTTCTTTTTTTTCTTCCGTTTCTAACAAACGTAAAGCAGAGCGTATCACTTCACTTACAGAACTATATCTTCCAGATTTTACTTCTTCTTTAATAAATTCTTCAAAATAATTTCCGAGTGATATTGATGTGTTTTTTCCCATTTAAACTAAATTTATTTAAAAATACCAAATCTTGGTAACATAACCAAATTATAAACAATTAATAACTATTCTAAAAGCATTTGTAGTTTTTAAGTACCTTTAAAAAAACAAAAGCTAGCATGCAAGCAACAAAAACCATAGAAAATCAACTACAACAAATAGAACATTATTGTTCTAGTTACCAAAGAGTAAACACAAAGGTATCTGCAGTAAATGTAGGTTGGCATTTAGATCATAGTTTAAAAGTTATAAATGCAGTGGTTAAAAATATGGAGCAATCAGACCCTAGTTTGTACACAGACAACTTTAGTTTTGTAGGCAAATTATTGTTAGCATTTAATTACTTTCCTAGAGGAAAAGCCAAAGCACCCAAACATGTAAAACCACCAGAAATTGTTTTAAAAGAAGCTATTATTTTACAATTAGACTTAGCCAAAAAGAATGTTCAAGAAATAGAAAAATTAAATAGCAACGCTTATTTTAAACATCCAATGTTTGGAAATGTCAATAAGGCAAGGGTATCGTCTTTTTTAAAAGCACATACCAATCATCATCTAAAAATTGTAAAAAGTATTTTAAAATAGGTTTTATCCTAACCAACCTTCTCTGTCTAGACTTCTATATTGTATGGCTTCTGCAATATGATCTGGTAAAATATCAGTTTCATTTGCCAAGTCTGCAATGGTTCTCGAAACTTTTAAAATTCTGTCATATGCCCTTGCAGAAAGGTTTAGTTTTTCCATGGCAGTTTTTAAGAGAGCTAAACTTTCTTTAGATAATTTACAGAATTCACGAATTTGTTTTACATTCATTTGCGCATTGTAATGTATGTTTTCGAAATCTTTAAAACGTACAGATTGAATTTCTCTTGAAGCAGTAACTCTTTTTCTAATAGTTACCGATGATTCTCCTTTTCGTTCTTCCGAAAGTTTTTCAAAAGGCACAGGTGTTACTTCTATATGAATGTCAATTCTGTCTAACAACGGACCAGAAATTTTACTTAAATAACGTTGCATTTCTTGCGGAGAAGAAGTCATGGGCGAGTTAGGGTCGTTAAAAAAACCACTCGGACTCGGATTCATACTTGCCACCAACATAAAACTACAAGGGTAAGTTACCGTAAATTTTGCACGCGAAATGGTAACATCTCTATCTTCTAATGGCTGACGCATAACCTCTAAAACTTCTCGCTTAAATTCGGGCAATTCATCTAAAAATAAAACACCATTATGAGACAAAGAAATTTCGCCAGGTCTTGGATATTGTCCGCCGCCCACCAGAGCAACATTTGATATGGTATGATGAGGTGAACGAAATGGTCGCTGATAAAGCAACCCCTCTTTTTTAGTTTTACCAACCACAGAATGAATTTTTGTGGTTTCTAAAGCCTCGTGTAACGTCATTGGTGGTAAAATAGAGGGTAATCTTTTGGCTAGCATGGTTTTTCCAGATCCTGGAGGACCAATTAAAATAATATTATGGCCGCCAGCTGCAGCAATCTCCATACATCGTTTTATAGATTCTTGTCCTTTTACATCAGAAAAATCAAACTCAGGGAAATCGATATTTTTATAAAATTCTGCTCTTGTATCAACAATGGTAGGTTCAATCTTTTTATCATTATTAAAATGATTGATTACCTCTAGTATGTTTTCTGCGCCTAAAACCTCTAAATTATCTACAATAGCCGCTTCTTTTGCATTTTCTTTAGGTAAAATTAAATGTTTAAATCCTTCTTCTCTTGCTTTTATGGCTATTGGTAAAGCACCTCTTATGGGTTGCAAACTTCCGTCTAAAGAAAGCTCTCCCATAATAATATAGTAATTTATATTTTCTGATTGTATTTGATTTGATGCTGCCAAAATTCCTACAGCCAGAGTTAAATCATAGGCAGCACCTTCTTTTCTAATATCGGCAGGCGCCATATTAATAATGATTTTTTTACCTGGCAGTTTGTAGTTGTTATTATTTAAAGCCGCCGAAATTCGATAAGAACTTTCACTTACCGCCTTGTCTGGCAAGCCTACTAAATGATACCCAATTCCTTTATCAATATTTACTTCAACAGTAATTGTGGTTGCTTCAATACCAAAAACTGCTGATCCATAGACTTTTGTAAGCATCTTTTTTCTTTAAATGTAGAGAAATTTAAGGCATAAAAAAAATGCAATCAAATTAATGATTGCATTTCGAATACTTTTTATAGAAATATTAGGCTGAGTTTCTACTGGCGTTAATGTTACCAAATAAAGAACGCATTACCATTTTTTCGTACACTTCTATCTCCTCTAAATTACCCTTAGATTTTTGAAGTTCTTGTATCTTTTTTAATGCAAACTGCTGTATCGTTAATAAAGGTAATACTATTTGCTCTCTCATTTCTATAGAGGCTTTTCCTGCCGGAAAGTTTTCCATCAATTCTTTATGTCCTGTTAGTTTTAAAAGCAGTCTTTTAGAAGTTTCGTACTCTTTAAAAATTACTTTCCAAAATTCACCAAATTCTTCGTCATCGGCCATATAAGCAGTTAAGCCAAAGAAAGATTTTGTTAAACTCATCATACTGTTTTCTAACAAGGTTCTAAAAAAGTCTGAGGTATTGTAGAATTCAATAATTTCATCAAATCTACCTTCGTCTTCATACTTTTTTAAGGCAGTTCCTAGTCCGAAGAAACCAGGTACATTTTGTTTTAACTGGCTCCAACTACCTACAAACGGAATGGCTCTAAGAGCAGAAAAATCTAGTGTATCTGAGTTTGATCTTTTACTAGGTCTACTACCAATATTGGTTTTAGCATAGTATTTTAGAGTACTCATTTTTTCTAAGTACGGTAAAAATTTAGGATGATTTTTAAAGTCTACATAGGTTTGGTAGCTTGTTGCTGCCATATCTTCTATCAACTTTCTATGATCGTTATTTAATTGATCTTTGGTAAAAACATCATTTTTAATACCAGAACTTATCAATTGTTCTAAATTGTATTGTGATGAGTTTAAGGTACCAAAATTAGAACTAATAGTTTGCCCTTGTATGGTTAATTGAATTTCTTTATCTTCAATTGTTGGCCCTAAAGAAGCATAAAATTGATGTGTTTTTCCGCCACCTCTTGCTGGTGGCCCACCACGTCCATCAAAGAAAATTACTTCAATATCAAATTCTCTAGATACTTTTGTAAGCGCTTCTTTTGCTTTAAAAATTCCCCAATTTGCCATTAAATAACCGCCATCTTTTGTTCCGTCAGAAAAACCTAACATAATGGTTTGTTTGTCTTTTCTATTTGCAACATGTTTTCTGTAAACAGCATTCGAATACAAAGTTCTCATTACATTTTCTGCATTTTCTAAATCTTCTACAGTTTCAAAAAGCGGAATTACATCTACCGGTAATTCATCTTTAAAACCACATAAGTTTAGCATTGCAAAGGTTTGCATTACATTTAACGCTGTTTGATTGTTACTAATAATATATCTATTTGCACCTCTTTCACCATTTCTTTGCTGAATTTGTTTTAATGCGTAAATAGATTCTATCGTTTTTATTGAGGTTTCATCAGATAGCAATTTCGGGTCTATATTTCCTTTAATAGTTGCTAAAACAGCTACTTGTTCTTCTTGCGAAAGCGTTAGGTAGTTTTCAGGAAAAGTAGTGTCTCCAATTTTCTGTAAATCTTCTACAATTTTTGTAAAAGCCTCGTGGTGTGCTCGACTGTCTTGTCTAATGTCTAAAGTAGCAAAATGAAAGCCAAAAATTCTAACTTTATTAATTACATCATTTAACTCTTCAATAAATAAAGATTGATGTTTGTTTTCAATAATTTCTCTTGCAGCATACAATTCTTCTAAAAGAATTTTCTGAGAAAAGTTTACTTTGTCATAGGTTCTAACTACATGTTTATAGAGTCTTTTTTCTACTTTTGCTAAAATATCTTGAACCCCATCAAAAGTAAAACGTCTTTTTAAACGTCTAATGTCTCTGTAATAACTTCTTAAGATAGTTTGGCGCAATCTTTCTGCAACATCTAAAGTAATTTTGGTGGTAACAAAAGGGTTTCCGTCTCTGTCTCCGCCTGGCCAAAAACCTAAATCTATCACTTCATTTTCAATCGGTTTTCCGTCATAAATATGATGCTGAATATAGTTGTATATTTTAGGTACAGAGTGATAAAATACATGCTCTAAATACCAAATTAAGCTAACCGCTTCATCAAAAGGAGTTGGTTTTTCTTTTTTATAAAAAGGAGTTTTACCTAGTTGAGCTAATAATTTCTTTATTAAAAGCAGGTCGTCATTTTGTATTGCCTTGTCTAAATCGGTTATAATACCTAAAACAGAACCAGGATAAAATTGCGTTGGATGCGCTGTTAACACAATACGAACCTTAAAATCTTCTAAATGAGCTTTTAATTCATCTTTTTTATTATTTAAAAAAGCCGATTCTTTAGAGTTTCTAAGCGTACCAATACCATCCATATTATTTACCACAGAAAAGGCAGCATCTTCAATAGCATCAAACAGTACAACTTGTCTTTCTATAAATTGTATAAAAAGAAACAGTAGGTCTCTTTTTTCTTTTTCAGTCGGATTTTCGTGATATTTTTTAAAAAAATAATCAATAATTTCAGTCGGATTTTTACCTAATTTAAAACCTTCATTACAAACTTTGTGTAAAAGAGGCAGCAAAACGCCGGTATCGTCTATAGTATCAAAAGGAAGTGTTGTAAAAACACTATTGTAAATTTGATATTTAGAGAGTACATTTTCATTAAATCGATCTAGCTTCGGTAGTGTGTTCATCTGTTGATATTTTCAGCTATAAAACTACAAAAAAGGGCAATTATAATGCTTACATTATTGTAAATAATTCCTAATTTATTTACGAAAACGATATAAATAACAAGTTTTATTAATTAAATGTTTAAAATTTAAGTCACTTTGTTGATTTTGTTTTTATTTAAACAAGTAAAAATGTTAAAAAGATATTTTAAGAATTTCTGAAGTGTTTTTAGTAGCAGAAAATCGACGATCTGCCCGATGATTTATCACCCAAATAATGTCATTGTTATTGTTACAAAGTAGCCAGATATTTTCTTTTTCTAAAAGTGGTATTTTTTTATCTTTAAAGTACTTACTTACCTTCTTTTTTCCTGTCATTCCTGTAGGATAGAAAAAATCTCCATGTTCCCATTTTCTAATTGATAAAGGAAAACTTAACATCTCTTTGTCTACATAAATAGTTTCTAAAGTATTTGCAGTAGTTTTTAAAACTTGTTTAAGGTTTAAAGAAATTGGATGTGTAATTTTTGTGTCTTTCTCTGTAATAAAATAACGTGTTATTTCATCTTTAGAAACTTCTTTTTTTTGAAGTAATAAAAAGTTTCTGTCTTTTAAGAGTACATGTGTTTCCGAATAAATTTTTTTACCAGATTGAGCAGAAAGTAGCTTTAAAAGCACATTCCAATCTGTAAAGTTAAAATCTTTTAAAAGTTCGTATAAGTATGCTTTTGGGTTTGATAATGCTAAGATTTTAGTAATATCAATCTTTAAAATTGCATTTTCTTTGGTAGTTGTTTTTAAAGAAACAGTTTCAATATGGTCTTCAATAATTTGTTTACTTCCTTTTAAGTGAGAAATTGTTTTGGTAAAATTCTCTAAAAATGAAGGGTTAATTTCCTTTAAAACAGGTGCAATTTTAAGCCTTATTTTATTTCGGATGTATTTTGTTGTTGCGTTGCTTTTATCTTCTCGCCAAGAGAGTTTATTTGTGGTTGCATAGTCTAGAATTTCTTGTCTAGAAAACGGCAATAAAGGGCGCACAATATTGTTGTTAATTGCTGGAATACCCGTTAAACCTTCTAAGCCACTACCGCGAGATAAATTGATAAGAAAAGTTTCTAAGTTGTCATCTGCATGGTGTGCGGTTAAAACAAAATCAAAAGTGTTTTTTTGCATTAGTTCTTTAAACCACTGGTATCTTAGATCTCTTGCTAAAACTTGTATAGACCCTTTTTCTGAAATATTAAAAGACTTTGTAAATGTTTTAATATTTAAATTGTTACCTAAATTTATAACAAATTGCTCGTCTAAATCACTGTCTTTTTCGCGTAAATTAAAATTACAATGTGCTATTGATACAGAAAATTTTAAACAGTGTAATAGGTGTGTTAAAACAACAGAATCTATTCCGCCAGAGACAGCAATTAATAGTTTTTTACCTTCTAAAAGAGGTAGGTTTTTTTGTATATGTTGTGCTAGATTATGCAGCATTTTTTGGTTAAAGTTGTTTTTTTAACCAAGTGCGCAGTTCTTTTCTTAGCGTAACTTCGGGTTTGGGTAGTGGTATCGTTTTTCCGAACTGTTTACTTCTATTAAATTTAGAAAAATTAATTTTTAGTTGTTTCCATTGTTCGGGATATAACTTTAAAAAAGCATGAAACATATTTTGTTCTGTTGGCTTTTCTGTGAGTTGTTCGAATGTTTTTTTAAAAAGTTTGTCTTGATCTAAAATCATCTTTTAAAATAAGGTTCAATTCCTTTTTTACATAAGGATCAAAGTAAAATCAAAGATATGAAAACAAAATAACACCCATTCACTTTCGTGACTTTTTATAAAAATTTAAAGCTATTTTTTCTTAAATTCGTAGCATTCATTTTTAAAATAAGAACGTGGCTGAAACATCTACTTTTCAAGTTTACAATGCCTCTGCAGGCAGTGGTAAAACGTTTACCTTAGTTAAAGAATACTTAAAGGTGTTGTTGGCATCTGAAGATCTTTTTTTGTTTCAGAAAATCTTAGCAATTACATTTACAAACAAAGCTGCTGCAGAAATGAAAGAGCGTGTAATGCTTAATTTAGAAGAGTTTGCTTCTGGAGAAAACAATGCTCTTTTACCTATAATTTTAAAGGAAATAGAAATAGATAAATCGCTTGTTAAGGTTAGAAGTCAGAAAATTTTAGAGGCAATTTTACAAAATTATTCCGCTTTTTCTATTACAACAATTGATAGCTTTACACATAAAATAATTAAAAATTTTGCATTCGATTTAGGGTTGTCTTTAAATTTTGAAGTAGAAATGGATGCTGTTTCTCTTTTAAATGAAGCGGTAGATGTTTTGATTTCTAAAATTGGTACCGATACAAAATTAACCAATTTATTAATTGCTTATTCGTTAGATAAAACAGATGATGATACTTCTTGGGATATTTCTAATGATTTAAGCGAATTTGCTCGGCTTTTATTAAACGAAGAAGATGCCCTTCGATTTAAAAATTTATCTGATAAAAAATTAGAAGATTTTACACAATTAAAAACAACCTTACAAAATCAGCAAAAAGAACATTTAAAAGCATTGACAGAAATAGGTGCTTTAGGTTCAAAACTTGTTGATGAGGCAGGTTTAGATTACAAAGATTTTTACTATTCATTATTGCCTAAACATTTTAGTTCTTTAGCATCAAACCCAGAAAAAACCAAGTTTTTCGAAGATAATAAGCTAAAGGAAAGGCTAGAAGAAGGAGTATATTATTCTAAAAACAAACCAGATAGCACAAAGGCTGCTATAGAGAGTATTGTGCCTCAATTACTTGATTTGTATTATAAATCAGAATCTTTTTATCAGTTTTTTATTTTAAATAGATTGGCTTTAAAAAGTATGACTCCTTTATCTGTTTTAAATCATATAAATGGAGAGTTAACACAAATAAAAGAAGATAATAACATTCGTTTAAATGCAGAATTTAACCAGCTAATATCAGATCATATAAAAGACCAGCCAGCGCCTTTTATCTATGAAAGAATAGGGCAGCGTTTTCAATATTATTTTATTGATGAAATGCAAGATACTTCGCTTTTACAGTGGCAAAACTTAATTCCGTTAATTACCAATGCATTGGCGCAAGAAAACAGTAACTTATTATTAGTAGGCGATGGTAAACAGGCAATTTACAGATGGCGCGGAGGTAAGGCCGAGCAATTTATCGGACTTGGTGCCGGCTCTGATAATCCTTTTCAGGTTCAAAAAACAATCAAAAGTCTAGAAACAAATTACAGAAGTTTTTCTGAGATTATTAAGTTTAACAATTCCTTTTTTCAGCATGCAGCCGCATTTTTACAAAACAAGTCATATAGTAATTTATTTTTAGAGGGTAATAAGCAGTTAGAGAACGATCGTAAAGGAGGGTTTGTTTCTTTATCTTTCTTAGAAAAAGAAGAAGATAAGGAAATAGAAAAACAAAAGTATCCAAAGAAAGTATTCGAAAAGATAGTTGCCTTGCAAGAACGCTTTTCATTAAACGAAATTTGTGTTTTAACACGAACCAGAAAAAGTGGTGTGTTGGTGGCAAATTACTTATCAGAAAACGGAATTGCTATTGTATCATCAGAAACATTATTACTTCAAAATAGTGCTAAAGTTTCATTTATTATAAACGTTTTAAGTGTTTTAGAGAATCCGAATGACGAAGAAACACGCTTCGAAATGCTGTATTTTTTACAAGAGCATTTAGGGGTGTCATTAACCAAACATCAATTTTTTAATGCTTTTTCGAAGGTAGATTTTCAGCCTCTTTTAAAGGACTTACAGCAATATGACGTAACCTTTAATATAAGTGCTTATTTTGAGATGCCTTTTTACGAAAAAATTGAAGAAATTATTAGAGGTTTTCGATTAACTAATTCTTCGGATGCTTATCTCCAGTTTTTTTTAGATGTTGTTTTAGAGCAGCAAAGAAAAGGAACCGATGTAAGTGCTTTTTTAGATTTTTGGAATCTTAAAAAAGAACAACTAAGTATTGTTGCTCCGCAAAGTGCCAATGCCGTTCAAATTATGACGGTTCATAAATCAAAGGGACTAGAGTTTCCGGTTGTTATTTTTCCGTTTGATGTAGATATTTATGGTCAAGTAAAACCAAAATCTTGGTTAGATGAATTACCTACCACTTACAATGGTTTTAAAGAGTTGTTGTTGGCAAACGGAAAAGATTTAAGTAGGGTTAATCATAGAGGGTTAGAAATTTACAACCAACAAAGAGAGGCATTAGAATTAGATAATTTTAATCTTTTATACGTAACCTTAACTAGAGCGGTAGAAGAGTTACATGTAATTACAGAAAAAAGACTTAATGTTAAAGGTGTAGAGAATACTAATTATTATTCAGGTATTTTTATCAATTACCTTAAAGAAAAAAATCTTTGGAATGATGCTCGATTAACATATACTTTTGGTAATGAAAATCGAAATCGTGTTATAAAATCCGAAGCTATAACAGCAGAGGTGCATTCTAAATTTTTATCATCACCATGGCAGCAGCACAATATTGTTTTGTTAGCAGGTGCTTCTAAACTATGGAACACGGACCAAGGAGCAGCCATAGATTTCGGAAATTTATTGCATGCTATTTTTGCTAAAATAGAAACCAAAAATGATATTAAAAATTCTGTTAGGCAATATTATGAGCAAGGAGTGTTAACTAAAGATCAAGCAGCTTTTATTGAAAAAAGTGTTTTTAATGTGGTTACTCATAAAGATTTGGCGTCTTATTATTCTAGTAGTACAAAAACTTTAAATGAAAGAGAAATTTTAACAGAAGACCATCAGGTTATAATTCCAGATCGATTGGTTTTTACTTCTAGCGATACTGTTGTTATCATAGATTATAAAACAGGCTTGCCTTCAAAGGAACACCATCAGCAATTATTAAAATATGAAAGAGCTATAAACACCATTGGTTATAGGGTAGACAAAAAGCTACTAGTTTATATTAATAACGAGATTGATGTGGTTGCAGTATAATCAAAAAAAATAATCTTTGTAACTTTACATTTTTAAATTCATAAAAAATGTACGGTAAAATTAAAGATACTTTAAAAAACGAAATTCAAGATTTAAAAGACGCAGGCTTATTTAAGTCAGAGCGAATTATAACTTCATTTCAAGACGCAACAATAAAAATAAGTACAGGAGAAGAGGTGCTTAATTTTTGTAGTAACAATTATTTAGGTTTGTCTAATCATCCTGCAGTTATTCAGGCAGCAAAAGATACTTTAGATACTCACGGATTCGGTATGTCGTCTGTGCGTTTTATTTGCGGTACACAAGATATTCACAAATCATTAGAAAAAAAGATTGCAGATTTTTATACCACAGAAGACACTATTCTTTATGCTGCAGCTTTTGATGCCAACGGTGGTGTTTTCGAGCCTTTATTGACTGCTGAAGATGCTATTATTTCAGATAGTTTAAATCATGCTTCTATAATAGACGGAGTTCGCTTGTGTAAAGCAGCGCGTTATCGTTATGATAATAATGACATGGTTTCTTTAGAAAACCAGCTCAAAGAAGCAAATAAAAAAGAACATCGTTTTAAAATAATAGTAACAGATGGTGTTTTTTCTATGGATGGTATTGTGGCAAAGCTAGATGAAATTTGTGATTTAGCCGATAAATATAATGCTTTAGTGATGGTAGATGAATGCCATGCGACTGGTTTTATTGGAAAAACAGGTAGAGGTACCGTTGAATTGAAAAATGTAATGGATCGGGTAGATATTGTTACCGGTACTTTAGGCAAGGCTTTGGGTGGTGCCATGGGAGGTTATACAACAGGCAAAAAAGAAATTATAGAGTTATTAAGACAACGATCTAGACCTTATCTGTTTTCAAACTCTTTAGCTCCAGCAATTGTTGGCGCTTCATTAAAAGTGTTTGATTTAATTACAGAAAACACCTCTTTAAGAGATAGGTTAGAAGAGAATACTAATTATTTTAGATTAGAAATGGAAAAAGCAGGGTTCGATTTAGTGGGTGCAGATGCTGCCATTGTTCCGGTTATGTTATATGACGCAAAACTATCTCAAATAATGGCTAATAAATTGTTAGAAAAAGGGATTTATGTGATAGGGTTCTTTTTTCCGGTTGTGCCAAAGGGCAAAGCTAGGATACGAGTTCAGTTATCTGCAGCCCATACAAAAAAACATTTAGATGCTGCAATTGCTGCATTTATAGCTGTAGGTAAAGAGTTAAACGTTATTTAGAAATATTAAAAATACTTTTTTTTATGAATTTTTTTCATTTTTATCTTTGTAGATACATTTTAAGAGTTTACTTTTGTCTATTATAAAAAAGAATTTAATTTAAAAATTTGATAATGAAACAATTAAAATTAGCTGTGATCGCTTTATTTACTATGGTGTCTTTTAGTAATTTAAGTGCACAAGATGAGAACAACCCTTGGGTAGTAGGTTTTGGTGTTAATGCTGTGGATATGTACGGTATAAACTCAACTTCTGACCAGTTTAAAGATTTATTAGGAAGTACAGATTGGAATATTTTACCATCTATTTCTAGAATTTCTGTAGACAAGTATTTAGAAAAAGGTTTTAGCTTACAATTAGCTGGATCTATAAACAAAATTACTACGCATTTAGAGAAAAATGATGCTGATTACTTATTATGGTCTGTAGGGGCTTTAGTAAAGTATGATTTAAATCATTTAATAGGAGAGACTGCATGGTTTGATCCTTATGTAGCTTTGGGTGGAGACTATGTAAATAGTGGAAAAAGTGACCAAAGTGAATTAATGGGTCATGGTGCTTTAGGTTTTAACGTATGGTTTAATGATAACTTAGGTTTAAACTTTCAACACGGAAGTAAATTAGGTTTTGCAAAAAATGTAAGATCTCATTACCAAAACTCTATTGGTTTAGTAGTTAAGTTTGGTGGTAAAGATACTGACGGAGACGGAGTATATGACAAAGAAGATGCTTGTCCTGAAGTAGCAGGTTTAAAAGAATTCAACGGATGTCCTGATGCTGATGGCGATGGAGTAAAAGATTCTGAAGATACTTGTCCTAATGTTGCTGGTTTAGCTGCAATGAATGGATGTCCTGATGCTGATGGCGACGGAGTAGCTGATAATGATGACATGTGTCCTAACGAAAAAGGAACAAAAGCAAACAAAGGTTGTCCTGATGCTGATGGAGATGGTGTTGCTGACAAAGATGATAAATGTGCTAACGTAGCAGGTCCTGTTGCAAATGCAGGTTGTCCTTGGCCAGATACTGATGGAGATAGCATTTTAGATAAAGATGACAAATGTCCTAATGAGGCAGGAGTTGCTTCTAAAAATGGATGTCCTGATGTAATGACAAACGAAGCTAAAATAGGAATGAATGCTTTTGCAAAGTCAATCTTATTTAATTCTGGTAGAACTTCATTTAAATCAGGTGTTACTAAAGAATTAGACGGTATGTTAGCTATCATGAAAGAATATTCTGCTTCAGAATTTGCAATCAGAGGTTTTACTGATAGTACTGGTTCTAAAGCTGGAAACTTAAAGTTATCTAAGCAAAGAGCAACAGCTGTTATGAACTATTTAGTTAAAAACGGTATTGATGCTTCTAGATTAACTGCAGAAGGTTTTGGTCAAGCAAACCCAGTAGACTCTAACAAGACTAGAGCTGGTAGAGCTAACAACAGAAGAGTAGAAGTTAAAGTTACAAACTAAGCATTAGTTTTAAATTAACTATAATTTATAAAGCCTCATCATTTAGATGAGGCTTTTTTTATGAAGTAAGATTATTGTTTTTAAGTAAAAAAACTTTTTTAGTTTCAATCAAAAAAATTACCTTTGCAACCTTAAAATGAGAGTAAAGACTCTTAAATAAAATAATAACTTTAATTAGATACATAATGTCTACGATAACAGGTAAGGTTTCACAGATTATTGGACCAGTAATTGATGTAGAATTCAATACTGAAAATGAACTTCCTAAAATTTATGATTCTTTAGAAATCAAAAAAGCTGACGGCTCAATTTTAGTATTAGAAGTACAACAGCATATTGGAGAAGATACAGTTAGAACTATATCAATGGATGCTACCGATGGATTAAGTAGAGGTACAGAAGTAGTTGCTACAGGTAACCCTATTCAGATGCCAATTGGTAACGATATTTATGGTCGTTTATTTAACGTAACTGGTGATGCTATTGATGGTCTAGGAGATTTAAAAAAAGAAGGTAAAGATGGTTTGCCAATTCATAGATCTGCACCAAAATTTGAAGACTTATCAGTATCTACAGAAGTATTATTTACAGGAATTAAAGTAATCGATTTAATTGAGCCGTATGCAAAAGGTGGTAAAATTGGATTGTTTGGAGGAGCAGGTGTAGGTAAAACTGTTTTAATACAAGAGTTAATTAATAACATTGCAAAAGGACACGGTGGTTTATCTGTTTTTGCGGGTGTAGGAGAAAGAACTCGTGAAGGAAATGATTTACTTCGCGAAATGTTAGAGTCTGGTATTATAAAATACGGTGATGACTTTATGCATTCTATGGAAGAAGGAGGATGGGATTTATCTAAAGTTGATAAGTCTGGTATGAAAGATTCTAAAGCAACTTTTGTTTTTGGCCAAATGAATGAGCCACCAGGAGCACGTGCACGTGTTGCCTTATCTGGTTTAACAATAGCAGAGTATTTTAGAGACGGAGCAGGTGAAGCACAAGGAAAGGATGTACTTTTCTTTGTTGATAATATTTTCCGTTTTACACAAGCAGGTTCAGAGGTTTCGGCACTTTTAGGTCGTATGCCTTCTGCAGTAGGATATCAGCCAACATTAGCAACCGAAATGGGTGCAATGCAAGAGCGTATTACATCAACTAAAAAAGGTTCTATTACTTCTGTACAGGCAGTTTATGTACCTGCGGATGATTTAACAGATCCGGCACCAGCAACAACTTTTGCCCATTTAGATGCAACAACAGTATTGTCTCGTAAAATTGCAGAATTAGGTATCTATCCAGCCGTAGATCCTTTAGATTCTACCTCAAGAATCCTATCAGCAGAAATCTTAGGAGACGAGCACTATAACACAGCAACAGCTGTAAAAGAAATTTTACAACGTTATAAAGAGTTACAAGATATTATTGCTATTTTAGGTATGGAAGAATTATCTGAAGAGGATAAATTAGTAGTTCATAGAGCAAGACGTGTTCAGCGTTTCTTATCTCAACCTTTCCATGTAGCAGAGCAGTTTACTGGAATACCTGGTGTTTTAGTAGATATTAAAGATACTATTAAAGGGTTTAATATGATTCTAGATGGTGAATTAGATAAGTACCCTGAAGCAGCATTTAATTTAAGAGGATCAATTCAGGATGCAATTGATGCAGGAGAAAAAATGTTAGCAGAAGCATAATTAACCGCTTAAAGCCCATAGCTTAAAGCCAAAAGTATTAAATATGTATTTAGAAATTGTAACACCAGAAGCTATATTATTTTCATCAGAAGTTGATTCTTTATCGGTACCTGGTGTAGATGGTGAGTTTCAAATGCAGAATAATCATGCTCCGATAGTTTCAAACTTAAAAGAAGGAGTTGTTAAAGTTCATGTACATACTCAAGAGCACCTAGTTTTAGATGATTTATCTGGTAAATTTGAATCTCATATAGATGATGATAAAATTTTATTGTTAAACATTAATTCTGGTACTTTAGAACTAAATGATAACAAAGCGATTATCTTAGCAGATTAATCAAACATATACAATTTATTAGAACCTCAAAGTAATAGTACTTTGAGGTTTTTTTGTAATAAAAAACATCTTATTTTAAAATAAGATGTTTTTATAGCAATTTCCCCTAATTAATGTATGAACATACATTTTAATACTACAAATATTTGCCTTTTTTTAATTGTAAACAACAGTAAAAACCTTCATTATTTTAGGGGAAAACCACCTTTTTTAGACATTGTTTACACTCTTTTAATTGTTTCATGTGAATTTAAGAATCTCTTTATCAGTAATTTAAAAATTTATAGGTTTTGATTATCAATTTATATTCCTAATATGTTTGTACATTAGTGAGTATTAATTTTAAATAAATAATTATGAAAATGTTTTTTAAAAAAACCGGTTTAGTATTTTTTATGTTCTCTATTCTATTAGCTTGTGATTCTACAGAACAAAAGAAAGAAAATTTTATTGCCAAAGAAGCTCAGAACAATTGCTACCCAAATAATGAACGACCAAAAAATGCAATTACTTATAAAGAACTTTCAGCTATGTTAGCACAGTATGAAACTCATCAAAAAGCAGTATTAAAAGATTATGTAAATAAAGAGTTTAGTTATAAGGAGGGTGACACAGAGTCTAATTGGTATTCTATAGATGAATTAAAACAATATATTGCTTATGTAGAGAGACTTTCAGAAGAAAAAGGTATTCCTTTAACGGGTATTAAAATATTTTCTGCAGCATACCCAGATAATAGTGTTGGTAAAGATCATAAAGGTAGGCAAACACTTATTTTTGCACCTACTACAACAATAGGATCTGATGACAAAGTTGCCTTTGAGCCTTTAAAATCGTCTAATAAAAACCCTGTTCCAATGTTAAAATATTTAGCAGAGTTTAATAATAAGAATAACGTTAACAAAGCTTCTTTTTTACCAAGTATTTATGTAAAAGATGAAAATAGTTCTGCTGCAAATAGAACACATATAGCGCCACCTTATTAGTATTATATATGTTTTATCTAATTTACTTAATCTCTTTTGTAACTCTTTTATTTTATTTTATATTTAAAAATAAAGTAAAAGAGTCTCAAATAATATATTTTATATGGTATTTGTTTGCCATGTTTTTTTTAGATTTTATTGCACATTTGTCAAGGGAGTTTACTGAATTTAGGTACAATGTTATTTTTTATAACATTCTAATTTTTGTTCAATATAATTTAATTCTGTTTTTTTATTACAAGGTTTTTAATAACGAAGTTGTAAAAAAATGGAATTATATTTTACTTTATTTATTTAATATTTGTTATGTTGCTTTGGCACTGTTTTACGGAATTAAATATTCTTTTTTAAATAAATATTTTGTAATTACAGATATTATAGGATCATCTTTAATAAGTATTATTTTATTATTATATCTTAGAGAGCTTTTAAATTCAGAAAAAATTTTAGATTACAAGCGGCTAATTAATTTCTGGATTACAATTGGGTTATTAGTATATTATTTAGCTTCTATACCTTTTGTATCTGTATTAAATACAATGGCTAATTTGTCTAAAGAAAATTTAGATTTTATCTATAATATTCAACATTTACTTTCTGTGTTTATGTACGCTTGTTTTATTTTAGGGTTACTATGGAATCAAAAGAAAGTCAAATAATTTTAATTGTATCAACAGTTGTAATAGTATTAATAATTATTGCCATTATTCTATTGTTTTCTGTTTTTCAGAGTAGAAAAAATAAACTTTTACTAGAAAGAGAACAATCAGAGAAAAGATTTCAAAGAACAATTGCAGAAACGCAAATTGAAATAAGAGAAGAAACTTTGCGAAATATTAGTTGGGAGTTGCATGATAATATTGGTCAGTTATTAACCTTAGCAAAAATTCAGTTACAGAATGCTACAGCAGAAAATTTTACAGAGGTTTCCAATACAATATCAAAAGGGTTAAAAGAAGTACGTTCTCTATCGAAGTTAATCAATCCAGAGGCAATAAACAACATCGACTTAAAAGAAGCAATTCAGTTAGAGATAGATAGGTTTAATAGATTAAACTTTATAAATGCTAGTTTGGTAGTTACGGGTAAAGAGCAAGAAATTAAAAGTCAGTCTAACATTATTATTTTTAGAATTTTACAAGAATTTTTTTCGAACACTATTAAACATTCAAAAGCGTCTAATTTAGATGTAACAATGTCTTTTACTAAAACTCAACTGATAATTAATGTTAAAGATGATGGTATTGGTTTTTCGATTAAAAATAAAACGTATAAGGGTATTGGTTTAGATAATATTAAAAATAGAGCAAAATTAATTGGAGCTTCTGCTATTTTTTCTTCTTCAGAAAATACAGGTACTTCTTTAAAAATAATATACAATTTATGATGAAACATTCGGTAGTTATAGTAGACGATCATACTTTATTGTCTCAGGCCATAGAGAGTATGGTAAATACGTTTGATAAGTTTAAGGTGTTGTATACTTGTAAAAATGGTAAAGAATTGATGGGTAAATTTGCAGAATCTGCTAAATTTATTCCAGATGTTGTTTTAATGGATATAAATATGCCAATCATGAATGGGATTGAAACTACAGAGTGGATTACCAAAAATTACCCAGACGTAAGTGTTATGGGGCTTTCTGTAGAAGATGAAGACAGTACTATTCTTAAAATGTTACAAGTAGGTGCTATTGGGTATTTGCTAAAAGACACCGAAAAAACAGTTTTAGAGAAAGCTTTAGTAGAAATTGTAGAAAATGGTTTTTACCACAATAAAAGTGTGACAAATTTATTATTAAAATCTATTTCAGGAAAAGCAAAACAAGAAATTACCTTTAAAGAAAGAGAACTTACTTTTATGAAATTGGCTTGTACAGAATTAACTTATAAAGAAGTAGCCGATAAAATGTGTTTAAGTCCTAAGACGATTGATGGCTATCGAGATGTTTTATTTACAAAATTAAATGTAAAAAACAGGGTTGGATTGGTAATGTATGCTATAAAAAATAAAATTTACACTCCATAAAAAAAGTGTAAATTTGCAGTATGGAAGAAACGAACAGACAACGCAAAATAGCAGGAGTATTACAGAAAGATTTAGTAGATGTTTTACAAAAAGCTGCCCAAGATGGCATGAAGGGTGTAATTATTTCTGTTTCTAAAGTTCATGTAACTTCAGATTTAGGAGTTGCAAAAGTATACTTAAGCGTTTTTCCTTCAAGCAAAAGAGAAGAATTAATTAAAGGAGTGATTTCTAATACTACTTTAATTAGGCATGAAATGGCCGCAAGAACAAAAAATCAATTACGAAGAATGCCAGAATTACTTTTTTTTGGTGATGATACTCTTGATTACATAGAAAAGATAGATAAATCTTTAAAAGGAGAAGACGAAAACCCTATTAAGAATCCGAGTGTTTTGCCAAAACGTAAAAGGAATTAATTAACCCTTTTTATTTGAACTTTTCTCTATACATAGCAAAACGGTATTTATTTGCAAAAACAACAAATAATGCCATTAATATTATTACAATTATTGCTTCTTTTGGTGTAATAGTTGGTGCATTGGCATTGTTTATTATTTTATCTGGCTTTTCTGGTTTGCGTACCTTTAGCAACAGCCTTTTAGAATCTTCAGATCCAGATATTAAAATAACTGCTACGTCTGGTAAAACATTTTTATTTACAAATAACATAGAACAAGATTTAGCAGATGCTAAGATTTTTTCTTACTCTAAAGTGATAGAAGAACGAGCGTTTTTAGCTTATAATGATAAAAATGAAATTGCTTACATAAAAGGTGTTGATGAGAACTATACGTCTATTATAAACATAGATAGTGCCTTAAATACAGGTAATTGGTTGCAGAAAGATGTTTTAAATACAGCCGTTATTGGTAGTGGAATATCAAGAAAATTATCTTTAGGTGTTTTAAGTTTTGGCGAGCCTTTGTCTATCTTAATTCCGAAAGCAGGAAAAGGTTTTTTTAATTTAAACAATGCATTTAAGAAGTTAAATGTTCAAATTGTTGGTTTGTATTCTGGTACAGAAGAATTTGAGAATAAGTATGTTTTTGTAGCACTATCAGACGCAAAAACCTTGTTAAGCTTAAAAGAAAATGAAATAACGGCCCTCGAAATTCGACTTCATAACAATTTAGATTCCGATGCTTTTGCAGAAAAATTACAATCTAAATTAGGTGTTTCTTTTAAAGTAAAAACCAAGCAACAATTAAATGCGGCCCTTTATAAAGTAATTAATACCGAAAATTTTGTTTCATATTTGATATTTACCTTAATCGTAATTATAGCCTTGTTCAATGTAATCGGTGCAATAATTATGATGATTATCGATAAAAAGCAAAATTTAAAAACCTTATTAAATCTTGGAGCAACAATTCAGGAAATTAAAAAAGTGTTTGTTTTTCAGGGGTTTTTACTAACCTTGGTAGGCATGTCAATTGGGCTACTTTTAGGAATACTATTAGTAATGCTTCAGAAACATTTTGGTTTTTTTATGATTACTCAAAACTTATCTTATCCAGTAGAATTTAGATTCTCAAATCTTTTTATTGTAATAGCTACCATTTCTATTTTAGGCTATATTGCTTCTAAAATTGCAAGTAGTAGAATTTCTAAAGAATTTATAGATAGGTAACTATTTGTTACTCTTTATAATTGCGGAATAATAGTGTTCCCAAATTTTGCTTCAACTTCATTAAAGGCATTAAAGACATCTTTTGCGTCATCTGAGGTTACCATTTTCATTCTGTACTCTTTAAAATGAGGTATTCCTTTAAAATAGTTGGTATAATGCCTTCTTGTTTCTACAACGCCTAAATGTTCTCCTTTCCAGTCGATCGCCATTTGCAAATGCCTGCGAGCCATTTCTGTTCGTTGTGCAATGGTAGGTTTTGCTAAATGTTCACCTGTTTTAAAATAGTGTTTTACTTCATTAAAAAACCACGGATACCCAATTGAAGCTCTTCCAATCATGGCGCCATCTAGGCCATATTTATCGCGCATTTCCATGGCTCTTTCAGGTGTGGTAACATCTCCGTTGCCAAAAACAGGAATGTGCATTCTTTGGTTGTTTTTAACCGCTGCAATAGGTTTCCAGTCTGCATCTCCTTTGTACATCTGTGCGCGTGTTCTACCATGTATAGATATTGCGGCACATCCTACATCTTGCAGGCGTTCTGCAACTTCAACAATTCGAATAGAATCGTGGTCCCAACCCAAACGAGTTTTTACTGTTACTGGTAAATTGGTGTGTTTTACCATCGCTTCAGTAAGTGAAACCATTAAATCGATATCTTTTAAAATACCTGCACCAGCACCTTTAGAAACTACTTTTTTAACGGGGCAACCAAAGTTGATGTCTATAATATCTGGTTTCGATTTCTCTACAATTTCAACGGTTTTAAGCATCGACTCTAAATTGGCACCAAAAATTTGAATTCCAACAGGTCTTTCTTTTTCATAAATATCTAATTTCATGACACTTTTAGCAGCATCTCTAATTAAACCTTCCGAAGAAATAAATTCTGTATACACAACATCTGCGCCATTTTCTTTACACAAAGCTCTAAACGGTGGGTCAGAAACATCTTCCATTGGAGCCAATAAAAGTGGAAATTCTGGAAGTTCTATGTTGCCTATTTTTACCAAAACTGATTATTTTTTCTGCAAATTTAGTGTTTTTTCATCCTTTAGTAAAAAAAGTTTTTATTAGTGGTTTAGAAATCATTTTTCAATATAATTATTACATTTTATTTAAAAGTTTTTATATTACACATCAAAAAAATAATTATTATGGGAGCAAAAGAAGATATTTTAAGAAAAATTAGAATTTTAATAACCAATCAGTTTGATTCACCTGAAGAAGCTTTTCAGTTTTTTGATTCAGATAAAGATGGCAGATTAAATAAATCTGAAATAAAGAAAATGTTACGAGCAGGTGAAGTAAGTGGTTTTATATCTGGTTTGGTAGCAAATGAATTGCTAAAAGGGTATGATGAAAATAGTGATGACACTATTAATTGGGAAGAATTTAAAGTAGCCATTGCAGAATTAGAAAGAGATTATTAAAAATAAATACAACAATTTTTACTTAAAAGGTACATTGTTTTTCAATGTACTTTTTTTATTTGAATAGGTTTGTAAATACCATATCTTTGCAAGCAACAAGTAGTTAGAAAACGACGTATGAAGAACATAAGAAACTTTTGCATTATCGCGCATATAGATCATGGTAAAAGTACATTGGCAGATAGATTGTTAGATTTTACAGGGTCTGTAACAAACCGTGAAAAAAAGGCACAGCTGCTAGATAATATGGATTTGGAGAGAGAGCGTGGTATTACCATAAAATCTCATGCCATACAAATGGATTATGAGTTAGATGGAGAAAAATATGTACTAAACTTAATTGATACTCCAGGTCACGTAGATTTTTCTTACGAGGTTTCTAGATCTATTGCTGCTTGTGAGGGAGCATTATTAATTGTAGATGCTGCACAAAGCATACAAGCCCAAACCATTTCTAACTTATACCTAGCTTTAGAGAACGATTTAGAAATTATACCTGTATTAAATAAAGTAGATTTACCTTCTGCAAACCCAGAAGAAGTAACCGATGATATTGTAGATTTATTAGGTTGCGAACCCGAAGATGTTATTCATGCAAGTGGAAAAACAGGTTTTGGTGTAGATAATATTCTAAAAGCAATTATAGCAAAAGTTCCTGCGCCAAAGGGAGATCCAGAGGCACCTTTAAAAGCTTTAATTTTCGATTCTGTATACAATTCATACAGAGGTATCGAAACGTATTTTAGAGTTATAGATGGTTCTATTAAAAAGAATCAGCAAATAAAATTTATGGCAACTGGCAAACAATATGGTGCAGACGAAGTAGGTACTTTAAAGTTAGAGCAAGTTGTAAAAAAAGAAGTTAAAACAGGAGATGTTGGGTACTTAATAACAGGAATTAAAACAGCAAAAGAAGTAAAAGTAGGAGATACTATTACAGATTTTGAGAATCCAACGGCTACAAAAATAGAAGGTTTTGAAGATGTAAAACCAATGGTATTTGCTGGTATTTATCCGGTAGATACTGAAGATTATGAAGAGTTGCGTAGCTCTATGGAAAAATTACAATTAAACGATGCTTCTTTGGTGTTTCAGCCAGAGAGTTCTGCCGCTTTAGGGTTTGGGTTTAGATGTGGTTTTTTAGGCATGTTGCACATGGAAATTATTCAAGAACGTTTAGAACGTGAGTTTAATATGACTGTAATAACTACGGTGCCAAACGTTTCTTATCATGCATTTACCAACAAAGAGCCTAACGAGATTGTTGTGGTAAACAACCCATCTGATCTTCCGGAGCCTTCAAAATTAAACAGAGTAGAAGAGCCGTTTATTAAAGCGTCTATCATTACAAAATCAGATTTTGTTGGGCAAGTAATGTCCCTTTGTATAGAAAAAAGAGGGCAAATTGTCAATCAAACATACTTAACCACACAAAGGGTAGAGTTGATATTTAACATGCCCTTGGCAGAAATTGTATTTGATTTTTACGACCGCTTAAAAACGGTTTCTAAAGGATATGCCTCTTTTGATTACCACCCAATTGGTTTGCAAGAATCTAAGTTGGTGCGTGTAGATATACTATTAAATGGAGATTCTGTAGATGCGCTTTCTGCACTTTTACATGCAGACAATGCTTATTCTATCGGTAAAAAAATAGTAGAAAAGTTAAAAACATTAATTCCAAGACAGCAGTTCGATATTCCTATTCAGGCAGCTATTGGTGCAAAAATTATTGCACGTGAAACCACCAAAGCGCTTCGAAAAGATGTTACCGCAAAATGTTATGGTGGAGATATTTCTAGAAAACGTAAACTGTTAGAAAAGCAGAAAAAAGGTAAGAAAAGAATGCGTCAAGTGGGTAATGTAGAAATACCGCAAGAAGCATTTATGGCGGTTTTAAAATTGAATGATTAGAAACAGCATTAAAATTTTAGAATTAAAAACCAAACATAAGATAAGAACCTTTTTAAGAAATTAAGAAGGTTTTTTTATGAGTAGCTATTTCCAGCTTTCCACTATATCTTTTTATTGAGTTCTCGATACAAATTTGCAAAAAAAAGCAAATTTACTCGAACAAAATAAAAAGGATGCCGTTGCAATCTGGGCTAAAAATTAGTCAACTTTTAATACTGTTAATTTTCGATCCATTTTCTAAAATCTGCAGTATTCGAAGAGCTTGTCATAACTTTCTCTTTGTAGTTTTTTATAGAAAGTAACAATCTATTTTTAAAATGAGATTCTATTTTTTCTATACAATCAATGTTTACAATTTCACTTCTATTGATTTTAAAAAAAAGTTTTGGGTTTAATTGAGAGAAAGTGGTTCCTAAATTTTGAGAAATTGTGTGGCGTTTACCAAAATTGTCTATTACCAAACAAAAATCTCCTGAGGCAGAAATTAGTGCTATATCCTCTGTATTTAATAACTGTATGCCTGTAGTTTTTTTAATTACAAAACGCTTTTTGTAGATATTGTTTTCTTCTTTCAGTGCAGATTTTAATGCATTAATTGTTGTTTTGTCTAAAGCATTATAATCAGTTTTATTAAATAAAGATTGATGTTTTTCTAAAGCTTTATTAAAATCGTCTTGCGAGTATGGTTTTAAAATGTATGCAATTCCGTTTGTATTAAATGCCTCAAATAAATATTCATCATGAGCAGAGCAAAAAATAATAGGACAGTTTATTTCACTTTCATTAAATATATCAAAAGAAAGGCCATCTAAAAGCTGAATGTCAGATACTATAAAATCGTATTTATTTTCTTTTAATAATTTTTTACCATCAGCAATACTTCTTGCCCAATCGCTGGTAATTTTTATATCAAAAAAAAGATCCAAACATTTTTGCAGTTTTTGATAGGCTGGTATTTCGTCTTCTAAAATTAAGATATGCATTGTTTATTTCATTTTTTTATTCAGGTGTCATTTTAAACATAGTGAAAAGTAATGTAAGACAACTAACTGTTAAATACTCTTGTTGTGATTTCTCTTAAAATCGAAAAGTCAAAACGATACTTTTAAAATAACAATTTATTCGCGTTTGAGTGTCATTTCGAACAAAGTGAGAAATCACATAAGGCAACTAACCCTTAAATACTCTTGTTGTAATTTCTTTTAAATTAATAAAATTATTCGCTTAAATTAATAATTGGTATTAGAACTTCAAACTTTACATCCATGTTATGTATTTGTATTTTTTTGTCCGAAAGCAATTGATAGCGTGTTGTTAAATTTTCTAGACCTGTGCCAAAAGATTCTTCATTTATTTTTACAGACGATTTAGAATTGGTAATCATTAACCACCCGTCATTAATTGAAATGTTTGTTATAATTGGTTTTTTCCCATCAGATTTATTGTGTTTTACAACGTTTTCTAATAATGACTGAATTGCGCCTGTTGGCACAAATTTATCTTTTAAAGAAATATGTTCTTCGATCGTAAATTCATAATCATCCTCAAAACGAGTTTTTATTAAGAAAATATAGTTTTTAGCAAATTCAATTTCACTAGCAAGCTCCATTACTTCAGCATCTTTAGTCTTTATCAAATATCTGTAAATTAAAGAGAGTTTGTTAATATATTCTTTTGCTTTAATTGGATTGCTATCTATTAGGCTATCTAGGGTGTTTAAATTATTAAACAGAAAATGAGGATCAATTTGTGAGCGTAATAATTTTAATTCGTTTTCTTTTTGTTGGTTTTGTATTGTGGTTAATTCTTGTTGTCCTTCATAGAATTTTTTTATTAATAAAATTCCTAGTGGAAAACTTGCCATATCAACGGCATTATATAATCCGTCAATAAAATAAGCAACCATATTAGAAATTGAACTTAAATTTTTTCCGGCAGTAAACCGACCAATTACATTATCTAGAGTGCCTAAAAAAGTTAATAAGATTAAACTTGATAAAAAGAATAAAAAGTAATTTTTTCTATCAACCAAAAAAGTAGGTACCAATTTTTGAATAAATATTAAAATAATTACAATTGATAAAAATGTTGACGTTGGGAAATCTACAAGATATTCTATAAGCTTATTCCCTTCTTTATAATAATCAAAACATCCTAAAATAATTGTTGTTCCAAAAACTACGGCTAAAATAATCCAGTCAGATTTATTTAATTTGGTGTTCATCTGTTTACAAACGTATTAATTACCATCATTAATTCTGTTTTCTTCGTCATTATTTCTATTTCTACTCGATTTTTTCTTGCCGAATTTAGATCCAAAACTATATACCAATCTAAGTTGTATGTTTTGTCTAGACTCATTACTTTCTACATCAGCTATTCCGTTTCCATAGTCAATATGCCCCACAAAACCTCTATTTAGCATTTTATTGAAGCCTAAATTTACTTTTAATTTATCATCTAAAAACTTTTTGCCAAAAGAAAAATCTAATTCTGCAAACCAATCTACATCAATTTGTCCTTCTAAAGCACCTGTTCCATAATTTCCGCTTAGTTCAAAATTAACATCCCAAGGGAGTTGGTAACTAGCTTGTAAAAACCAAATAAGGTTCCATTTGTTTAAATCTACATTAAAAGTAGAAGATTCAAAATCTGTATTGGTTACAATAATACCTGTGTAACCTTCTAAACCTTTGGTGAAATTTACGGGTGCAAATAACCTAAAATTCCAATTTGCACTATTTTCTACGTTTACAACTTGCTGTCTAATTTGTGCAGTGGTGTTGTTTTGAGAAATCAGTTCAAAAATCTCATCGTCTGTTTTGCTATAACCAATTGTAAAAAATGGTTGTCCTTCATAGGTTAGGTTAAATTGATAATTGTTAGTAAAAGAAGGTGTTAAACTTGGGTTTCCTTCGCTTGCAGAAAAAGGATCTAAAAAGGTAGCAAAAGCATTTAAACTATTGTAAGAAGGTCTTTGTATTCTATAACTATAAGAAACACTTGCACCTAAAACATCGGTTAATTTTCTGCTAACAGATGCACTTGGAAATATTTTTTGAATCGGTCTTTTTTGAATTTCTGTGGTTAAATTCCCTTCTTTTAAAAAAGTAGAAGTTCCGTCTGTATTGCTATCTTCAAAACGCATACCGCCAGAAAAAGACCATTTGCCCAATTTTGCATTTATTTTAGAGTACAGTGCAAAAATGGTTTCGTCTATTACAAAACGACTGCTTTCTGCATTAATTTTACTAAAATTAGCACCATTTTCTATAAGTGCCTCTAAATCATTATCAGTATTTACATCTGCAAATCTAGAGCCTGCACTTATTTTAAAATTATCTGAAAACGTTTTGGTATAATCTAATCTATAGGTTTTAATGGTATAGGTGCCTTTTTGTATGTAGCGTCTGTCTGTAAAATTTATAGTACTACCAATAACATCATACAATGTATTGGTATTGTTGTTCGTAAAATCTACATAATTAAAATCTAAAACTAATTTATCGGTTGCTGTCTTGTATTCGTAATATGGATTTATATTAAAAGTAATTCTATCTCTATCGAAATAATTTTCAGAAAAAAGGGTGTTTGTGGTATTTGAGTTAGAAATAATAGTTTCACTTCTTGCTGTTCTTGTAGATTTTCTAGTATTTAACCTACTGCCAATTCCTATAGATTGATTTTCTGTTAAGTAATAATCTATATTACCAGCTATGGTAAAGTTTTCAGGGTCATAAGGTTCTCTGGTAGCTTGGTCATAGGTTTCGTTGCCAACAGTTCTTACTAAAAATAAATCTTCTCTAAAGGTTGGTCTAGAATAATTTACACTTGTTTGCCAGTTTAACTTGTTTTTATAACTAGCAATAGAAAAACCGGTACCATATTCTACACCTTCATCTTCACCAACCCAAGCATTTGTGCTTCCATGAGTGCCTAATCTTACATTTTTCTTTAAAATAATATTAATAATTGCACCAGAACCAGAAGCTTGGTATTCTGCACCAGGTTGTTCTATTACTTCTATTTTAGCAATATTATCTGCCGGAAAGTCTCTTAATAAAGTATCTACATCCATATATTCTGTGGTTTTACCATTTATTAAAATGGTAACGCCACCTTTACCTGCAATAGAAATTCCGTTATTGGTTACTAAAACTCCAGGAACTTTTCGCATTACATCTTGTAGGTTTGTATTTATCATTTCAGAATTTGCCAGATCTACAACTAGTTTTTCTGCAGTTTGTTTAATAATGGGTCTTGTACTTTTTATAACCACTTCGTCTAAACTGGTACTTTGCTCTTTTAAAGTAATGTTAAAGGTTTTATTAGTATTTAAATCAAAGGCAGCAATTTTTTGAGTTTCAAAACCTAGACTAGAAACTTCTAACCTGTATTTTCCAGATTCAATATTTTTAAGTTGATAAAAGCCATTATCATCAGAAACGGTTCCTTTTGGTGTTTGTGCTGCATTAATTTTATACAAAATGATGTTTATAAATGGTAAAGCATTGTTTTTAGTGTCTTTAACATACCCAGAAATGGTGTGTTGTTGAGAAAATGTTGTAAAACATCCAAAGAAAAAAAGAAAAAGTAGTTTGGTAAAAAGTTTCATTTTGGTTTCTAGTGTTATTTAGGTATCAAAACTATTTATTTTGTAGAAGTTTACATAAAGAAATCTGCCCAATTGGGATAAATTACCGACCAACTGTTTTGTTTTAATAAAAAATGCTTCGAATAAATCGAAGCATTTTGTCCTTTAAATAAAGTTATGTAAATCTTAGTCTCTACTAGCCATTAACTTTAAAACCCAATAAGCTAACATTGCTAAAGAACCTAAAGCAGCTACCAAATAGGTTCTGGCAGCCCATTTTAATGCGTCTTTAGAGCCTACAAATTCTTCTCTATTAACAATATTCTTGTTTTTTAGCCAAGCTAAAGCTCTATTACTTGCGTCATATTCTACAGGTAAAGTAATAAAACTAAACAACGTTGCCATACCCATTAATACTACACCGGCTAATAAAACCCAATACCCCAAACTAGATGCGGCACCTAAAATTAAACCTCCCATAACCAAATATTGTGAAAATTTAGAAGATACATTTACCATAGGTACCAATTGAGAACGCATTGTTAACCATTTGTACGCTTGCGCATGTTGCACAGCATGACCAACTTCATGTGCTGCAACAGCGGCAGAAGCAGCATTTCTTTGGTTGTAAACAGCCTCACTTAAATTTACAGTTTTATTCTGTGGGTTGTAATGATCTGTAAGTTGTCCTGGTGTAGAAATTACTTTTACATCAAAAATACCGTTGTCTGCTAACATTTTTTCTGCAATTTCTGCACCAGACATTCCGTTTTTTAACTGAATTTTCGAATATTTTTTAAACTTTCTTTTTAAAGTATTGCTAGCTAACCAGCTAAAAAGAGAAATAACACCAATAATAATATAGTATTCCATGCCAATCATCATAATTTATGCTTTTTAAATTTTTGTTTCGTTTTTGTTTGATAAATTTACAACATAAAGTATTCCAAATTATATTTACAGACAAAAAATTGACAAAATGACAACAAAGCCTAACATATTATTGATTTATACTGGTGGTACCATAGGAATGGTAAAAGATTATAAAACAAATGCTTTAAAGGCTTTCGATTTTAGTCAGATTGTAAATAAAATTCCAGAATTACAACAGTTAAATTGTACAATAGAGAGTATTTCTTTTGATGCGCCAATAGATTCATCAAACATGAATACTAATTACTACCTTACTATTGCCGAAATTATTGAAGACAATTACAATGCATACGATGGTTTTGTTGTTTTAACAGGTTCAGACACCATGTCATTTACAGCCTCTGCCATTAGCTTTATGTTAGAAAATTTACAAAAGCCTGTTATTTTTACAGGATCTCAATTGCCAATAGGAGATTTAAGAACCGATGCTAAAGAAAATTTAATTACCTCTATAGAAATAGCTTGTGCATATAAAAATGGTAGCCCAATTATTAAAGAAGTTGGTCTTTATTTCGAGTATAAATTATATAGAGCCAACAGAACTACTAAAATAAGTTCTGAACAGTTTGAAGCTTTTGCTTCTTTAAATTTTCCGCCATTAGCAGAAAGTGGGGTGCATCTTAAATTTAATGAGCACTTGGTGCATCACCCAAAAGATGACAATAAAAAATTAATAGTTAGAAAGAAATTAGTAACCGATGTAGTTATTTTAAAGTTGTTTCCGGGCATTTCAAATGAAGTTGTAGCAAGTATTTTAGCTATTTCTAATTTAAAGGGAGTTATCTTAGAGACCTATGGTTCTGGTAATGCGCCAAACGCTAAACCATTTATAAAGCTTTTAAAAGCAGCGATTGATAAAGGAATTAAAATAGTAAATGTTACCCAATGTAAAAGTGGTAGTGTGCTTATGGGGCATTATGATACCAGTTTGTTACTAAAAGAAATAGGGGTTATAAATGGCCTAGACATAACCACAGAGTCTGCTATTGCTAAACTAATGTATCTTTTAAATGAACCCCTTTCTTTAGAAGATTTTACTCATTTTTTCGAAAAACCATTGCGAGGAGAAATGACTCTTAAATAGTTTTGTTTTAATTTTTTAGAAAAAAAAGTACTTTAAATCGTTAAATAGATTCATTTTTTTTTTCAATGCTCAATATTTTTTTGTTACTTGCCGTACTCTTAAGTAAAATGTTTTAAGAAGCTTTAAGTTGATGAACAAATAAAGCAGATTAAATTTTATTTATTTAAGTTAAAATTAGAACTTTAACCCGTTAACAATTAAAATTAATTATAACAAAGATGAAAAAAGTAGTAAATGTCTTATCTGTAACAGGATTTATGTTTTTTGGAGCTATTCAATCAACTTTCGCACAAGAAGCAGTCGAAGAATCAAGAACTTTTCACCAAGAATTAAAACAACGTTTTATTGAAGGTGATCCAGGATTTATGGGAATTGTATTAGTAGCCTTAATTTTAGGTTTAGCAATTGCAATTGAAAGAATTATTTATTTAAACATGGCAACAAGCAATACTAAGAAATTAGTTGCAAGTGTAGATGAGGCCTTAAGTTCTGGTGGTGTAGAAGCTGCTAAAGAAGTTTGTAGAAACTCGAAAGGACCTGTTGCATCTATTTTTTACCAAGGTTTAGATAGAGTAGATGAAGGTGTAGAAGCAGCAGAAAAAGCAGTTGTTTCTTACGGTGGAGTTCAAATGGGACTTTTAGAGAAAAACGTTTCTTGGTTGTCTTTATTTATCGCATTAGCGCCAATGCTTGGGTTTATGGGTACTGTAATTGGTATGATTCAGGCCTTTGATATGATTGCTGTAGCAAATGATATTTCTCCAGGAGTTGTAGCCGTTGGTATTAAAGTAGCACTTTTAACAACAGTATTTGGTTTAATTGTTGCAATTATCTTACAAATCTTTTATAATTACATCGTGTCTAAAATTGACAGTATTGTAAACAGTATGGAAGATGCATCTATTCAATTAATAGATTTGTTAGTAAAATATAAAAAATAAGATATATTATGAAGAATAATTTATCAAAAATATTAAGCATATTTATTGCTGTAGTGGCTTTAATTGGTGCTTTCCTATTTGTCAGAATTTTCATGACAGATAGTAACGATGTAGAGGCATTAAGTAGTTCTGTAGGAAGCATAGTTTCTTTTTCTACAATTTTACTTTATTTTGCTGTAGGAGCTACCATAGTACTTTCTTTAATTGGGCTTTTTAGAAACCCAGATAATTTAAAGAAAACATTATTAGGTATTGCTGTATTGGCTGTTGTATTAGTATTTGCTTACTTTTTAGCAGATAGTAACGCTGTTTTAGACACACAAGGAAAAGTTCTTGAAGGTGGCGAGGCAGGTTCGGCAACAAACCAATGGGTAGGAACAGGAATATGGTATAGCATTGCCTTAGGGTTTGTAGCTAGCATGTTTTTTGTATACGATTTAGTAAAAGGATTAATAAAATCATAATAATATGGCAAGAAGAGAGAATCCAGAAATTAATGCAGGTTCTATGGCAGATATTGCCTTCTTGCTGTTAATCTTTTTCTTAGTAACAACTACAATGAATGTAGATTCAGGAGTTTCTAAAAAGCTTTCTGAAAAACCACCAGCAGATTATGTGCCACCTGTAATTAAAGAGAAAAACATCTTTGAGGTTAACATTAATAGAAATAATGAGCTTTTAGTTGAAGGCGACAGAATGGAAATTAAAGACCTAAAAGAAGCTGCTATCAAATTTATTGATAACGGTGGAGGTGAAGGTAAGGTAGAAAATGGTGTTGCTACAGGACCATGTACGTATTGTAACGGAGAAAAAAGTGAGACATCATCAGATCATCCAAATAAAGCAATTATTTCGGTGCAAAGTGATCGATTAACAGAATATGGAACGTATCTAACAGTTCAAGATCAATTGTTAAGAGCTTATTCTGAGTTAAGAAATAGGTTGAGTATTAAAATGTACAAAATGCCTTTTGCAGAACTTGAAGAAGCGTATAAAGATGACAAGGATAACGAATCATTAAAGAAAAAAGTTGAGCTTATCAAAACAAGTTATCCTCAAATTATTTCGGATGCAGAACCTACAAATTAATTTAAAAAATTAACAGTATGTCTAAATTTAGAAAAAAGAAAAAAGGAATTCCAGCAGTAAACACTGCCGCTTTGCCTGATATCGTTTTTATGTTATTGTTCTTTTTCATGGTTACTACTACCATGAGAGAAACATCTTTACAGATTGATGCACCAAGATTACCTTCTGCATCTGAAGTAAAAAAATTAGAACATAAAAGTTTGGTAACAACCATATATGTTGGTAAGGCCAAAGAAGCAAAATTTGGAACAAGTTTTAATAGAATTCAGTTGAATGACAAAATTGCCTCGGCAGACGATGTTCCTGCATTTATTATTAATGCAAGATCTAAAGTTTCTGAAGCAGAGGTGCCTTTTATGACAACATCTATAAAAGCAGATAAAGAATCTAGCGTTGGTACAATTACAGATATTAGATTAAAACTAAGAGATGTAAATGCACTAAAAATTAGTTATTCTGCCTCTAAAACATCAGATTAATTTCTTTTTTTCAAAATAAAAAAAAGGGTAATTCTTAGAATTATCCTTTTTTTGTGCTTAATTTTAACCAACTATACAATTATTATAATATTTAGAAATGAAAGCAATCTCAATTTCTTTTTTGTTCTTCTTTATATCTGTTAGTATTTTAGCCCAAAAAGATACTTTGCAGTTAGGAGATCGTTATGCAGAAGATCAAATTTATGCAACCATTTCTTATGCTCAATTTTTTAACCAGCCAACAACAATTTTTAAAAGTAATTTTTCTTACGGACTGTCTGCAGGTTATTTAAAAGATATTAGTTTAAATAAAAAGGGTACGATTGCTATGGCAATTGGTTTTGGTTATGGTTTTGATTATTTTAATCATAAACTAACGGTACAAGAAGTGAATAGTACAACCCTTTTTTCTGATCAAACTGGTAACGAGAGTAATATATTTACTTCTCAAAATTTAGAGTTGCCCTTTGAGCTTCGTTGGAGAACATCTAACGCTACCAAATATGACTTTTGGAGAATATACGCAGGTATCAAATTTTTATACAACCTATCTAATAATTTTAAGTTTATAGATACTAATAATTCTGTTTTTAATTCATCGAATGTTAGTAGTTATAACAAATTACAATATGGGTTAACATTGTCTACGGGTTATGATGAGTTTAATTTTCATATATTCTACGGTTTGTCTCCTGTGTTTAAAGACAGTACCCTTAACGGTGAAAATATTAACACTAAAATATTAAAAGTCGGACTTGTTTTTTACCTTCTATAAGAGAAAATAGCAGCATATTGGGCTACTAAAACCTATTAAAAAACCCAAATACACTTCTTTAGGTGTATGTGCTTTTAAATGCAGTCTTGCACTTGCAACAATGCCTGATAGTAGTATTAAAGTAATAATTAGCACGTTTAAATTGGTATTGTAAATTGAAGTTAACACACAAAAGAAGCCAACAGAAACACCCATAGAAAGTAAGTGAATACTTGTTTTTATCTTCCAGAAGAACAAGATATAAATGAGTATCAATCCTAGAGTTGTTGCATAAAAAAGCATGCTAAAATCATATAAATAATCAATTTTAGATAAGGTATTTCCTAAAATATAGAAGAGTAAAATCATTATTGCTAATGGTTTTTTTCGTTCTTTAATTTCTGTGGCATTAAAAGACTTAATAAGCTTAAGTTCTTTAAAAAGTATTAATATAATTAAAGGAATTATGTAAGTAGTTAAAAAAATTAAACCTAAAATGGATAGTTTTTGTTGGCTACTAAAATAGTTAGGTATTGCTGTTAAATAAGCTAAAACACTAATTGTTGGTATTACAATTGGATGAAACAGTACTGATATTAAATTGTATAGTTTCACTACATTTCTTTTCTTAAACGAGCAACAGGTAAGTCTAATTGTTCTCTATATTTTGCAACTGTTCTTCTGGCAATCGGATACCCTTTTTCTTTTAAAATTACTGCCAATTTTTCATCAGTCAGTGGTTTTTTCTTATTTTCTTCTTCTATAACTGTTTCTAAAATTTTCTTTATTTCTTTAGTAGAAACATCTTCACCTTGGTCATTTTTCATCGATTCAGAAAAGAATTCTTTTATCAATTTTGTGCCATAAGGGGTAGATACGTATTTACTATTTGCTACTCTAGATACCGTAGAAATATCCATGTTTATTTTATCGGCAATGTCTTTTAAGATCATTGGCTTTAATTTTCGCTCATCTCCACTTAAAAAGTAGTCATATTGATAATGCATAATGGTATTCATGGTTACCAAAAGAGTTTGCTGTCTTTGTTTGATAGCATCGATAAACCATTTAGCAGCATCTAATTTTTGTTTGATAAAGAATACCGTATCTTTTTGAGATTTGCTTTTTACGGTTGCTTCTTGATACCCTTTAAGCATATTATTGTATTCTCTAGAGATATGCAGTTCTGGAGCGTTTCTATTGTTTAATACCAAGTCTAATTCACCATCAATTAGTTTAATTGAAAAGTCTGGTACAATCTGTTCTGCTATTTTATTATTACCCGCATAAGAACTACCAGGCTTAGGATTAAGCTTTGATATTTCTGTATTTACTTCTTTAAGCTGCTCTTCAGAAATATGAAATTTTTCTTGTAATTTTTTGTAGTGCTTTTTCACAAAATGATCAAAAGCATTCTCTAAAATATCAATAGCAAGCGTTCTTGTTATAGTCTTTTCTTTTCTTTTTAACTGTATTATAAGACACTCTTTTAAGTCTCTAGCACCAACACCAATTGGGTCTAAAGTATGAATTACTTTTTTTAGAATACCAATTACTTTCTCTTCAGTTGTAAATACATTTGCAGTAAAAGCTAAGTCATCTACTAGGTCTATAATTTCTCTTCTGATGTAACCACTATCATCGATACTACCAACTAAAAATTCAGCAATTACAAGTTCATCGTCTTTAAAACTATAGGTATTTAATTGATTTTTTAAGGATTGATGAAAACTTGTTCCGGCTGCATAAGGCATGCTTTTTTCATCATCATCAGCTGCATAATTATTAGCTTGTGTCTTGTAGCTGGGTATTTCATCATCACTCAAATACTCATCAATATTAATATCTTCAGCTTCTATTTTCTCGGTACCAGTTTCATCAAACTCATTAGACAAATCGTCATCAACAGTATTTGCGTCATCTTTACCAGTTTCTAAAGCAGGATTTTCTTCAATTTCTTGTTTTATACGTTCTTCAAAAGCTTGGGTAGGCAATTGTATTAACTTCATCAACTGTATTTGTTGTGGAGATAATTTTTGTAAAAGTTTATATTGTAAGCTCTGTTTTAACATATATACTTTCTTAAATCAATGTAAAGACTTTTGTTTTTTGGTTGAAAAAAATACTACTTTAAAATTACTGTTTTTTTAATAAGTATGCTTAAAAGTTTTAAGATTTTATTTTTAATAATTTAAAAATCTGCATTTTGAGGGGTTCTAGGAAATGGTATTACATCTCTAATATTGCTCATGCCTGTTGTAAATTGTACCAATCTTTCGAAACCTAATCCAAAACCAGAATGAACAGCTGTGCCATATTTTCTTAAATCTAAATACCACCAAAGTTCTTTTTCATCTATATCTAAGGCCTTCATTTTTTCTACAAGAACATCATATCGTTCTTCTCTTTGAGATCCTCCAACAATTTCACCAATACCAGGAAACAATACATCCATGGCTCTTACTGTTTTACCATCATCATTTAAACGCATGTAAAAAGCTTTTATATCTGCTGGATAATCAAAAAGAATAACAGGGCATTTAAAATGTTTTTCTACTAAAAAACGTTCGTGTTCAGACTGTAAATCTGCTCCCCATTCATTTATAGGATACTTAAATTTCTTCTTTTTATTTGGTTTCGAATTTCTTAAAATATCAATTGCTTCTGTATAAGAAACTCTTTTAAAGTTATTATCTACAACAAATCTTAATTTTTCTAGAAGACTTAATTCGCTTCTTTCTGCTTGTGGTTTGCTTTTATCTTCTTGTGTTAAGCGTTGGTCTAAAAAGGCTAAATCATCTTCGCACTTTTCTATAACATAGCTAATTACATACTTTATAAAGTCTTCTGCCAAATCCATATTGCCATCTAAATCCATAAAGGCAACTTCTGGCTCAATCATCCAAAATTCTGCTAAATGACGTGTGGTATTCGAATTTTCTGCTCTAAATGTTGGTCCAAATGTATAGGCTTTTCCTAAAGCCATTGCAAAGGTTTCTGCTTCTAATTGACCAGATACTGTTAAGTTTGTTTCTTTGCCAAAAAAGTCTTTAGAGAAATCTATTTTACCATCTTCTGTAAGCGGAGCCTTATTTTCTTTAAAAGTAGTAACTCTAAACATTTCTCCAGCACCTTCGGCGTCAGAGCCAGTAACAATAGGTGTGTTTACGTAATTAAAGTCTCTTTCTTGAAAATATTGGTGCACAGCAAAAGAAAGTTTAGATCGTACACGCATTACGGCGCTAAATGTGTTTGTTCTTACCCTTAAGTGGGCATTTTCTCTTAAAAACTCAAAACTATGTTTTTTAGGTTGAATAGGATATTCGTCTGGGTTAGAGTCTCCTAATATTTCAATTTTAGAAACTTGCACTTCTAAAGATTGCCCCTTTCCATTACTTTCGGTTAATGTACCTTGTAATGAAACTGAAGCACCCGTATTAATTCTTTTTAAAATTGATTCATCGGTATTTTCGAAGTCGATTACACACTGAATATTATGTATTGTAGAGCCATCATTTAAAGCAATAAAACGATTACTTCTAAATGTTCTAACCCAACCCTTTAGTGTTACTTCTTGTAAAATTAGGCCTTCAGAATTTAATAATTCGGCTATGTTTTTTTGTATCATATTCTTATAAATAATAGTGAAAGAGTTTTTTTATGTTACTAAACAGTGACTTTTAAATTAAAATTTTACGTTTATATCAAAAAATTTAAAAAAGTAAAGATACTTTTTTGACAGAAAATGAACAATGATAATTTAAAGTAGTTTTATAATATTTTAGGGGGAAAACCCTTATTTTTTGAGAGAATTAAAAAGTTATATTTGAAGTATTAAAAATACTTACTCGAATTTTATTATTTAATATTGATATAAATTCCCGTTATTTTTATTTTTTGTTAGATTTAAATCGGTTGCTAGTCTTTAGCAATCGATTTTCAATTTTAACAGTATATAAATTTATTTTTTTACCTCCTTTTTACCTTCTTCCGTTGGAAAAATTTTCATTTTTGGCTCTTTAAAAACTTTTTTATTAGCTATCTTTTTCTCAAAAGTCAATAATAAAGAGGGTAATAATAGTAAGTTAGACACCATCGCTAAGAGTAAGGTTATAGAAACCAAACCACCCAGTGCTATTGTACCACCAAAACTAGAAAGTGTAAAGGTTAAAAAACCAAAAAACAATACAATAGAAGTGTAAAACATACTAACGCCTGTCTCTTTTAAAGCTGCGTAAACAGAAGGTTTTATTTTCCATTTATTGGCCATTAATTCTTGCCTGTATTTTGCTAAAAAGTGAATGGTGTCATCAACAGAAATACCAAAAGCGATGCTAAAAACAAGTATGGTAGATGGTTTTATAGGAATATCTAAAAAGCCCATTAAACCTGCAGTAATAAGAAGCGGAAGCATATTTGGTATTAAGGATATAAAAATCATTTGCGGAGATCTAAACATCCAAGCCATAAAAATTGCAATTAATAAGATTGCTAAAGACAAAGAGATAACAAGGTTTTTAATTAAATAATTAGTTCCTTTTATAAATACAAGAGCTTTACCGGTTAAAGAAACTTCGTATTTATCTGCCGGAAATTCTTTAGCAATTACTGCTTTTAATCTTTCTTGAATAACATCCATTTTAGCGGTGCCAATATCTTTCATAAAAGTTGTAATTCTAGCATAACGTCCTGTAGAGTCTACAAAACTTTTAAGCATTCCTGCATCGTTATTCGAGTTTTTAGTGTACGCAAAAATATAACTCTGCTCTTGAGAGGTTGGCAATTGATAATATTTTGGATTTCCTTTGTAGTAAGCTTGTTTAGAGTACTTTACTAAGTTGGTAACCGACAAGGGTTTTGATAGTTCTGGAAAACTTTCGATGGCTTCATTTATCTTCTCCATCTTTTTTAGCGTCGATAATTTCATGACACCTTTTTCTTTCTTAGTGTCTATTAAAATTTCTAAGGGCATAATACCACCAAACTCTGTTTCAAAGAATTTTATATCTTTATAAAACTCGAGACTTTTAGGCATGTCTTCTATTAAGCTTCCAGAAACTCTAATTTGGTAAACACCAATAATTCCAGAAATTATAATGATTACAGTGGCAAAGTAAATAGTAATTCTTCTGTTTTTTACCATTTTTTCCATCCAATCAACCACATTTTCAATCCATTTTCTTTCTAAATGGTTCAAGTGTTTTTTCTTAGGAAGCGGCATAAAACTATATAAGATAGGAATTATAAGAAGCGCTAAAATAAAAATACTAATAATGTTTACAGAAGCTAAAATACCAAACTCTCTAAGTAGGCTACTTTTTACAAATACAAAGGTTGCAAAACCAGAAGCAGTTGTAATATTTGTCATTAATGTAGCATTACCAATTTTAGAAATTACCCGTTGTAATGCTTTTGCTTGTTGCCCGTGTTTTTTTATTTCTTGTTGATATTTATTAATCAGAAAAACAGCATTAGGAACCCCTATTACAATAATTAAAGGTGGTATTAATGCAGATAAAACAGTAATTTCATATCGGAATAAACCAATAAAGCCAAAGGCCCAAGTAACACCAATCATTACCACTAGTAAAGTGATAAATGTTGCCCTAAAAGATCTAAAAAAGAAGAAGAAGATTATTGCAGTAATTCCCAAAGCACCTAAAACAAAAAGTATTATTTCGTCTTGTATGTTTTGTGCATTTAGTGTTCTTATGTATGGCATGCCAGAAACACGAATGTTAACATTGTGTTCTTTTTCAAAACTTTTTATTTGAGGTATTAAAATGTTAAAAATAAAATCTCTACGTTTTGGCGTATTTATAATCTCTTTTTTAATGTAAATAGCAGTTTGTAGTGTGCCTGTTTCCTTATTAAATAGTAAGTTCTCGTAAAAAGGAAGTTTTTCAAAAAGCTGATTTTTTATTTTAGTAACTTCCTCAACTGTTTTAGGTTCTTTTTCATATAAGGGTTCTAAAACAAATTTTCTTTTTTTTCTATCTGCTTTCAATTTTTGAATATCAGCAATAGAAAGTGTAAAATCTATCTCTTCTAAACTATCAAATTTTTGGACTAAATTATTCCAAGCATTAAATTTTTTAGGGGTAAAAACAGTTGCATCTTTTATTCCTAAAATAACGAGGTTTCCTTCTTCTCCAAAAATTTCTAAAAATTGGTTGTATTGTAAGTTTGCTTCATGGTCTTCTGGTAGCAGATTAGCTTCTGTATACGAAAACTTCATATACTTCATTTGTGTTGCTAGTAAGCCAGTAATAATAGCGATACAGAGTAATACTAAATATCTATTTCTTAGTATTAGACCTGCAATCTTTGTCCAGAAGTTCATAAAATTATTATTTATGTAATATAGTTTATACGTCTTTTATGGTAAAAAAAAAGAGTGTTGTAAAACACTCTTTTTAATGTCTATTAGGTTTTTAAACCTTCATTATTTCTACTTCTTTTGTAGCAAGCATTTCATCTATCTGCTTTACAAAAGTATCGGTCATTTTTTGTACATCATCTTCTGCAATTTTTTTCATATCGTCAGAAATTTCTGTTTTCTTAATATCGTTGTTAGCGTCTTTACGCGCATTTCTAATACCAACCTTTGCATGTTCAGCTTCGGCCTTGGCTTGTTTTGCCAAACCAATCCTTCTTTCTTCAGTTAAAGGAGGTACGTTTATCATTATTACATCTCCATTGTTCATTGGGTTAAACCCTAAATTTGCAAGTTGTATTGCTTTTTCAATTTCTTGCAACATGTTTTTTTCCCAAGGCTGAACACTAATCGTTCTTGCATCTGGCGTGTTTACATTTGCTACTTGGCTTAATGGTGTTTGAGATCCATAATAATCTACCATTACATTGCTTAACATTGCAGGGGTTGCTTTACCAGCTCTTATGGTTCTTAGTTCTTTTACTAAGTGCGCTATCGCGTTGTTCATAGCTTCTTTAGCTGAGTCAAGAATAAATTCTATTTCTTCATTCATTAGTAATAAATTTTTTAATTATTTGCATCAACAATAGTTCCAATTTTTTCTCCTGATATCAACTTTAACAAGTTGCCGTTTGTGTTCATATCAAAAACAATAATTGGTAGTTTATTTTCTTCACTTAACGTAAAAGCGGTCATGTCCATTACTTTTAAACCTTTTTTAATAACATCTTTAAAAGTTATTGTCTCAAATTTAATAGCATTTTTGTCTTTTTCTGGATCTACGTTGTAAATACCATCTACTCTTGTACCTTTTAAAATAGCATCTGCATCTATTTCTATGGCTCTAAGTACTGCCGCAGTATCTGTTGTAAAATAAGGGTTTCCGGTACCTGCCCCAAAAATAACAACTCTTCCTTTTTCTAAGTGACGAATAGCTTTTCTTTTGATATATGGTTCTGCTACCTCTTTAATTTCTAAAGCAGTTTGTAATCTTGTATGCACACCTTCATCTTCAAGTGCACTTTGAAGTGCTAAGCCGTTTATACAAGTTGCTAGCATTCCCATGTGATCTCCTTGTACACGATCCATACCATTTGCAGCACCTGCAACACCTCTAAAAATATTTCCACCACCAATTACAATGGCAATTTCTATTCCTTTTGCTACAACCTCTTTTATTTCTTTTGCATATTCAGACAATCGTTTTGGATCTATTCCATACTGTCTATCTCCCATTAATGCCTCTCCACTTAATTTTAAAAGAATTCTATTGTATTGCATAAAGCTTTTAGATTTTTAGGCTTTTTAATATTAGTACCTGCGCAAAATTACAATTTTTTTTTCAGTTTCCTTTTTATGATAAATAAAAAAACCTCGCAAATTTGCGAGGTTTTTAGTAGTAATGTTATTAGGGTTTTTATCCTAAAGTAACTCTTTTAAAAGTACTAACTTCTACATCGCCATAAGTAGCAACATATTGAGCAACATTTTTCTTTTCGTCTTTAATAAAAGCTTGGTCTAACAAACACTGCTCCATATCTAGAGTTGTATTGTCTGCAATAAAACGCTCCATTTTACCTGGTAAAATTCTATCCCAAATTTGTTCTGGTTTTCCTTCAGCTTTTAATTCTGCTTTTGCAGCTTCTTCAGCTTTTGCTAAAACTTCTTCAGATAATTGAGACATAGAAATAAATTGAGGTACATTTTTCAATGTTTTACCTAATCTTCCTAATTCAATATTATCTTTTTCAATAACAGCAATTCTAGCTTCTGTCTCTGCGGCAACAAATGCAGGGTCAAAATCTTTATAAGATAAAGATGTTGCACCCATAGATGCTACTTGCATTGCTAAATCTTTCGATAAAGTTTCTGCATTATCTACAGCACTAGATAAACCTACTAAAGCAGCAATTTTACCAATATGTGTATAAGCACCAACATAAGCAGCTTCAATTTTTTCGAAAGCAGTTATTTCTAACTTTTCACCAATTACACCAGTTTGTTCAACTAGTTTATCAGCTACTGTCATTCCGCCAAAATCTGCCGCTAAAAATGCATCTTTATCTGCACAGTTTAATGCGATATCTGCAAATTGATTACCTAAAGCAACAAAGTTTTCGTTTTTACCAACAAAATCTGTTTCACAAGCTAAAACAATAGCAACACCTGCAGTTTTATCTGCATTTATCTTAGTTACTGCAACACCTTCTGTAGATTCTCTATCAGCTCTTTTTGCAGCAATTTTCTGACCTTTTTTACGTAAAATGTCTATTGCTTTATCAAAGTCTCCAGCTGCTTCAACTAATGCCTTTTTACAGTCCATCATTCCTGCGCCAGTTGCTTCTCTTAATTTTTTAACATCAGCAGCACTTATCTTTACTGTTTCCATGTTATCTATTTTTTAAATGATTGTTATTTTTTTTCTTCTGCAGGTGTTTCGGTAGTAGCTTCTGTTTTAGGAGCTTCTGCTTTCGATTCTTTAGCTTTAGGAGCTGCTTTCTCTGCTTTAGGAGCTGCAACTTCTTTTACTTTTTCTTTATCTGCTTTTCTGTCTGATAAACCTTCTGCGATAGCATCGGTAACAAAAGTTAATACTTTGTCTATAGATTTAGATGCATCGTCATTTGCTGGAATTACAAAGTCTACTAATCTTGGATCAGAGTTTGTATCTACCATTGCAAAAATTGGAATGTTTAATTTTTGAGCTTCTGCAACTGCAATGTGCTCTTTTTTAATATCAACCACAAATAAAGCACCTGGTAAACGAGTCATATCAGAAATAGAACCTAAATTCTTTTCTAATTTTTCTCTTTGACGGTTAATTTGTAATTTTTCTCTTTTAGATAAAGCATCAAAAGAACCATCTTGCTTCATTCTATCAATATGAGCCATTTTTTTAACAGCTTTTCTAATAGTAACAAAGTTGGTTAACATACCACCTGGCCATCTTTCTGTAATGAAAGGCATGCTTACTGCTTTTGCTTTGTCTGCAACAATATCTTTTGCTTGTTTTTTTGTAGCTACAAATAAAATTTTACGTCCAGAGTTTGCAATTTTCTTTAAAGCTTCTGCAGTTTCTTCTATTTTTGCTGCGGTTTTATACAAGTCGATGATGTGAACACCATTACGTTCTGTATAAATGTATGGAGCCATGTTTGGGTTCCATTTTCTAGTTAAGTGTCCGAAGTGTACACCACTATCTAATAATTCTTGAATGTTTACGTTTGCCATTTTTAAAATGTGTTTACTTTCTGTTTTTGAAATCAATATACAAGTAGTCTTTCGAGTCTTATATATTTAGATGCTAAACTGTTTTTTATTAATTGTTTGTAATAATAACAGTTCTCGAGTTTGATAATAAATGCCGAAACAAGTTCAGCAAACCTATTAACGTTTCGAGAATTGGAATTTTTTACGTGCTTTCTTCTGACCAAATTTCTTACGTTCAACCATTCTAGGGTCTCTCGTTAATAATCCTTCTGGTTTTAAGATTGCTCTATGATCTGCATCAATAGCAACTAAAGCTCTTGTAATTGCCAAACGAATTGCTTCTGCTTGACCTGTTACACCACCACCATATACATTTACCTTAATATCATAAGATGTTAAGTTGTCTGTTAACATTAATGGTTGTTGTACCTTATATTGTAAAGTTCCTGTTGAAAAGTAACTTTTATAATCTTTTTTGTTTACCGTAATGTTACCTTTTCCTTCAGAAAGATAAATACGAGCAACGGCAGTTTTTCTTCTACCAATTTTGTGAACTGTATCCATTATTTTAAGTCGTTAAGGTTAATAGCTTTAGGCTCTTGTCCTGCTTGTTTGTGCTCAGTACCTGCATATACATACAAGTTTCTAAACAATGCTGATCCTAAAATGTTTTTAGGTAACATTCCTTTTACTGCTTTTTCGATTAATCTTGTAGGATCTTTCTCAAACATTTCTGTTGCAGTTAACGATCTTTGTCCTCCTGGGTAACCTGTATGACGAATGTAAGATTTGTCAGTCCATTTTTTACCTGTTAAAACAATTTTTTCTGCGTTGATAATAACCACGTTATCTCCACAATCTACGTGTGGTGTAAAGTTTGGTTTGTATTTACCTCTAATTAGCTTTGCTACTTTAGAAGCTAGACGACCCAACGTTTGCCCGTCCGCATCAACTAAAACCCACTCCTTGTTTACGGTAGCGCTGTTTGCTGATACTGTTTTGTAACTTAATGTGTTCATAATTACACTATTAGTTTTTGTAAATTAATAATTTATTTTTTCCTTAAAAAAGGAGTGCAAATGTAAGGCTATTTATTTAATTGACAAATAGTCATTTAAGTTTATTTAAACATTTTAATTTTGTAATTATCGTTTTCTAATAATTAACATATAATTAAGAAAAAAGAAAACTATTTTTGTGGGATATTTCTTTGAAAAATTCTTAAAATTCTAACCTAAACCAATGAAATTTCTACACATTTCTCTTTTAATAAGCATTTTCTTTGCATTAAATATTTCTGCTCAGAAAACAGAAAAGGCTGTGATAGAAAAAAGAATATACACCACAAAAAAATTAAAAAAAGTACCAGTTATAGATGGGCTAATTCAAGAAGACGCTTGGAGTGTAGTGCCTTGGTCTTCTAATTTTACCGAGAAAACACCAGATGAAGGTACTGCACCTTTATATCAAACTAAATTTAAGGTAATGTATGATGCCAAATATTTATACATTGCCATACGTGCTTTAGATAATGAACCGCATTTAATTCAACAAAGACTTAGTAGAAGAGATGGTTTTGCTGGCGATAGGGTAAATGTAATTATAGACAGTTACCATGATAAAAGAACTGCTTTTGTTTTTACAACTACCGCAGCAGGTGTTAAGGGTGAAGAATTTACGTCGCAAAACGGTGATAATTGGGACGATAGTTGGAATCCAGTTTGGTATACAGATGCAAATGTAGATGATAAAGGTTGGACCGCAGAAATGAAAATCCCTTTCAGTCAGTTGCGTTTTGGAAATGCAAAAGAACAAATTTGGGGTTTTAACGTAAACCGAACTATTTTTAGAGTACAAGAACGTTCTCTTTGGCAAAGAATACCTAACAATCAAGCAGGTTTTATAAGTGAAGCCGGAGAATTGCATGGTTTAATAGATTTAAAATCTCAAAAACAACTAGAAATTCAACCTTTTACTGTGATGCAATACGATGCGTATCCGGCTGAGTTTGGAAACCCATATAGAGATGGAAGCGATTTTAAAATAAATGCAGGTTTAGATGCAAAAATAGGAGTAACCAACGATTTAACCTTAGATTTAACTGTTAATCCAGATTTCGGACAAGTAGAAGCAGATCCAGGAGCAATTGCTTTAGATGGTTTTCAAATATTTTTTAGAGAGCAACGCCCATTTTTTGTTGAAAACAGAAATATTTTCGATTTCGAATTTGCCAATGGAAGAGATAATTTATTTTACAGTAGAAGAATAGGAAGAAACCCGCACAGAAGTGCTTCTTTAAACGAAGGTGAATTTTCAAAAGAACCACAAAACTCAAGAATATTAGGCGCTGCAAAGTTTTCTGGTAAAACACAAAATGGTTGGTCTTTGGGTGTTTTAGAAACTGTAACAGCCAATGAATATGCAGAAATAAAGCAAGTAAACGGAGAAACTAAAAAAGAGATAGTAGAGCCGTTTACCAATTTTTTTGTAGCAAGAGCTCAAAAAGATTTTAACGAAAGAAACTCTTTTTTAGGTGCAATTTTTACAGCAACAAATAGAAACTTAAATGGGAATTTTAATGAGTTACACAAAGCAGCATATACAGGCGGTGTAGATTATCAGCATAACTGGAAAAATAGAGACTATTATCTAGATGGTAATGTTATTTTTAGTCATGTTTTAGGTAGCCAAGAGGCCATAGAAAACACACAACGTTCTATTACCAGATTGTTTCAGAGAGAAGATGCAACCCACGTCTCGGTAGATCCAACAAGAACCTCTTTAACGGGTTCTGGAGGTAGAATAGAACTAGGAAAAGCCGGTGGTGGTAACTGGCGTTACAACGGAGGTTTTATTTGGCGATCTCCAGAATTAGAGTTAAATGATGTAGGCTTTTTAAGAAATACAGATGAAATGATTCAGTTTGCAAATGGATCTTATTTATGGCAAATACCTACAGATACCTATAGAAATATGTCTGTAAATGCAGAAGAATTAACAGAATATGACTTTCAAGGAAATTTAAACAGAATTCGTTTTGAGGGTTCTGCTGATGTAAACTGGATAAATAACGCAACTACAAGAATTGGTTTTGGCGCCAATTTTAAACGTTTTTCAAATTCTTTTTTAAGAGGTGGCCCAAGATGGAGAACAGCAAATAGTAGATATTTATTTACTTCTTTTGGTTCTGATGCAAGCAAGTTATTTAGCTACAATGTAAACTACTTAAATGTACATTCTGATGAAAATGTTTTGGGTAGAAATCGATATAGAATTGGTTTTGTGTATCAACCTACAGATGCTTTAAATATCACTTTTGAAAATCAGTTAGAAATTACAAAAGACAGGTCTCAATATGTAACTGTTGCAGATTTTGGGGCTTCTAACAGATATATTTTAGGAAATATTAAAAATGATGAGTTTACTTCTACTTTACGTTTTACCTACAGTATCAATCCTAATTTTTCTATTCAATTTTATGGGCAACCTTTTATTTCTAGAGGGCGTTTTTCTGATTTTAATTTTGTAAAAACTGCTGCTGCAGACTCATTTAAAGATAGGGTTAGTTTCTATGACGCGCAACAAATAAATGAAATAACAGATGCAAGCGGTACGTCTATTTTTACTGTTGATGAAAATAGAGATCAAACTATTGATTATCAATTTACCAATCCAGATTTTTCTTTTGTGCAATTGCAAACCAATCTTGTTGCTCGTTGGGAGTATATACCCGGTTCTGAATTGTTTTTTGTGTGGGCAAGAGGCTCTGTAGGTAATAGAGATTCTGCAGATTCTTTGTCTGACGGAATTAGAGAGCAAGTTTTAAATACGCCTGCGGAGGACACTTTTTTAATAAAAGCAACCTATCGATTTGTAAGATAAGTAGTCATTTTTTACGACAACAATATATTTATAAATTCAATAAAAAAGCATCCAAATTAATGGATGCTTTAAAAGTAATTAAGTATAATTTTTGTGCTATATAAAAACTCTCCAACCGTGTGGGTCTTCTGCTTTGTTTGTTTGAATATCTGTAATTGCTTTCTTTAGTTTTTGCGCAAAAGGTTCTGATAATTCTGGCAAATCATAATCGGTATCTTTGTAACCGAAACCTGCTATTGGAGAAATAACAGCAGCCGTACCTGCACCAAACATTTCTTTTAAACTACCACTTTGTGCCGCAGCAATAACTTCAGAAACTGTAATTTTTCTAACTTCTACATCTATGTTTAAGTCTTCAGCAATTTGAAGTACACTTCTACGTGTAATTCCGTCTAAAATACGATCGCTGGTCGGACTTGTAATTAGAGTATCATTTATTCTAATAAAAATATTCATCGCACCAGCCTCTTCAATATATTCGTGCGAATTATCGTCGGTCCATATTACTTGGTTGTAGCCTTTTTCGATGGCTAATTGAGTTGGGTAAAATTGAGCAGCATAGTTACCACCTGCTTTTGCAAAACCAACACCACCATTAGCAGCACGTGCATATTTTTCTTCAATTAAAACCTTTACTTTACCAGCAAAATAAGCACCCGATGGCGCTGTACAAATTACAAATTTATATTCGTTGGCAGGTGATGCATGAAATCCTAAACCAGATGCAAACATAAAAGGTCTTATGTATAAAGAGCTACCATCATTAGTAGGTATCCAGTTAGCATCTACTTCTAATAATTTGGTTAAACCATTCATAAAAATTTCTTCAGGAATTTCTGGAATCACCAATCTTTTAGCAGATTTATTTAATCGCTTCCAGTTTTCTAATGGTCTAAATAATAAAGACTTACCGTCTTTATCTTTATAGGCTTTCATTCCTTCAAAAATAGATTGACCATAATGAAAAATCTTTGCAGAAGGGTCTAAAGAAATAGGAGCATAAGGCTTAATAACAGGTGTTTGCCATGCGCCGTTCGTATAAGTACATTCTAACATATGATCAGAATATACGCTACCAAAAGGTAGGTTGTTAAAATCTACAGAATCGATCTTCGATTTTTCGATGCGTTGAATTTCTATATTAGATTTCATTCTATTAAGTTGAGTTAAAGCACAAATGTACATAAATTATTCATCTGACAACATACCTAATCATTGCTTTTACTGCTAAAAAAAATGTATTTTTGTGTCAGAAATTTAAAAAAAAAATAGACAATGAAAAATATAATGATCTTTAGTTTACTTGCCATCTTTGTTTTAACAGCATGTAAAGAAGTAAAAAAACCAGCAGTTAAAGACAATAGTGTAACAACAGAAATTGCTTACGAGTCTTTTGGAGCAAAAATATCTTCAGAAAAAGCAGTAGATGCTGCAGCTCTTTTAGCAACTTTTAACTCTTTAAAAATTGGCGATACGGTTTCTGTAAAATTTGCATCAACCATAAAAGAAGTTTGCTCTAAAAAAGGTTGCTGGATGAAGTTGCCATTAGATAATGAAACAGAAACGATGGTACGTTTTAAAGATTATGGTTTTTTTATGCCATTAGATGCCAACGGAAAAGAAGTAATTGTTAACGGAATTGCTTACCTTAAAGAAACCTCTGTTGACGAATTGCAACACTATGCAAAAGATGCCGGTAAATCTGCAGAAGAAATTGCTAAAATTACAACCCCGAAAAGAGTGCTTTCTTTTGAAGCAGATGGTGTTTTGTTAGCTAAAAAATAACAATTATTACAGCTGCTTTTAAGAAAAACCTTTTAATTTTAAAATATGAAAAGAGAAATATTAATTACTTCAGATGGTTCATCTACAATTCATTTGCCGGATTGGGATGAGCAATACCATTCTAAAAATGGTTCTATTAATGAAACCTATCATGTTTTTATAAATTGTGGTTTAAAAGAGGTTACTGCAGAAAATGTATCAATCTTAGAAATCGGTTTTGGTACGGGTTTAAATTGTTTTATTACGTATTTAGAAGCTAATAAAAACATTAAATATGTTGGTGTAGAGGCGTATCCGGTTACTCCAGAAGAGGTAGAAAAGATGAACTTTATCAATGTTTTAGATGCAGAAAATGAATCTGAAGCATTTAAAAAAATACACCAAGTTTCTTGGGAAAAAGAACATCAAATTTCAGAACGCTTTTCACTTACAAAAAGAAAACAATTCTTTGAAGATATTACAGACAAAGAGGCTTTTAATTTAATTTATTTTGATGCTTTTGGGGCACGTGTTCAACCGCAATTATGGACGGTAGAAATCTTTCAAAAAATGTATAATGCCCTTAAAGAAAACGGAATTTTAGTTACCTATTCTGCCAAAGGAAGCGTAAGAAGAGCAATGCAAGAAGTTGGTTTTGTTGTAGAAAGATTGCCCGGACCTCCAGGTAAAAGAGAAATGTTGCGCGCTACTAAAAAGAAAATTACCGAGTAAAGTAGGTTTTATAATTTACTTAAAATAAAGTAATTACACAATTTTGTAAAATAAAAATACATGGAGTTTAAAAGAAAATTTAGTAGAAGAAAACGAACAAAGCCCACAAAAGGACTTTTTTTGGTCATACTTTTAGCCTTTATCATTATTTTTTGGTTTAAGGCAGAAGCTATATTAGAGGCTCTTTTTTAGAAGCTATTTCCAGCTTTACACTATATCTTTTTTCTACTGTTTTAGATACAATTTGTTCTTTCAGAAAAGTTATTTAAAGAAACAGCAGCAAAAAGGATGCCGTTTCAATCTGGGCTAAAATAAAGAGTTATTTTTTAAACACGCGCCCTTTCCATGAATACTTAAAAAACAGCGAATTAAATACAACCAAAGTACTAAAAAATGGATAAACAATACTTGCTATTACATACCATTTAAAAAAAGAGTTTTTAACATTAAAAAAACGACTAGCTGTTAAAAATAAGAAAAAATCTACTCCTACTTTAAACGCCAAAAGATAAACAGCTAGGTTAAAATATTTAGTAGCCAAACAAAGAATTATAAAGAGGTTTGCAGCAAATACAAGCAAGCCAATTGTTTTTACTTTAAAAGAATTAAAGTTGCTTGTTTTTGCCGCCCAACGAGTTCTTTGATGTAGTAATTTTAGCCAACTGTTTACCGGAAAAGTAGTTACAATTGCCGATTTAGATTTTAGATACAATACCTTTTTCTTATTGTCTTTTATAAATTTTTCGAACAGAAAAATGTCATCACCACTAGCAATATCTTCATTGCCTTTAAACCCTTCTAATTTTAAAAAAGTATTTTTTTTGTAGGCAAGGTTTGCGCCATTGCATAAAAAGGGAAAATCAAGACCAAAACCACCAATTGTTGTAGCCTGCATGCTTAAAAAATCTAACAGTTGAAATTGTTCTAAAAAACTGTTTTTTGCAGAATAATTAACAGGTGCAACTACCATATTTGGGTTCTTTTTTTGAATGAAAGCATCAAAAGAAGAAAGCCATTTTTTAGATAAAATACAATCTGCATCAGTGGTTATTATCCATTGGTTTTTAGCCTCTGTTATGGCCGTAGTAATAGCATCTTTTTTAGGAGAGTTCGTGGTTCTATTATTTTTAAGGACAGTAATATTGGTATCTAAATTATTAAAAATTGCTGCTTCAACAACTTTTAGTGAAGTATCTATAGAGGCGTCATCAACAAAGATAAATTCTACCAATTTTTTTGTGTAATCTATGTTAGAAATAGAATTTAATAAAGCAGGTAAGTTCTTAGCTTCATTTCTAAAAGGAATTATCACAGAAAAAGAATTCTGGTGTTGTTTTACAGTATCGTTATTGTTTTTAACTTTTAAAACACCTATTGCAAGGCTAATAATTAAAACTGTATATAAGAAAAATAGAACGTAGCCAGCTATTATCATTCCTTAAAATTGGTTTTAAATTGAAGCACAAAATAACTACCTATAATAGCAGGTATAACAAAATTAAAAAGCCACATAAGTGTTGTTATTGTAAGTACAGTATTAGCGTTTAAAGATAGAAAAGAAAATATCCAAATAGCAACAGTCCCTTTTAAAACAACATCAAAAATAGACAACATTGGTATAATAGAAGCAATTAAATATATGCTAACAATAGCAATTATTGCCATGTAGTAAGAAATATCTACTTTAAATATAAGGAGCAAAAAATAAAACTGATTCACAAAAATAAAAAATCGAATACAAGAGAGCATCGCAATTTTTAAATGCAATTTAATAGATATTTTACTTAAGAAATGTGTTGTTTTTTGGAGGTACTTAATGCGGTAGCTGTATTTTTTTATAACCACAAAAAAAAGGACACCTACTATAACAAGAAATACAATGATTTTAAAAATAGCATAAGAATAAATGTGGATAGATTGTTCTTTACTAAATAAAATAAAGCCTATGCAACCAAAAAATAATGTTGTTAAAAGTTGGTAAAAGTTACCCACAAAATTAAGGCCAACCACTTGTTTTCTATACTGTTTTTTATAATAAAGTGCTTTTGCGCCATATTCTCCTATTCTATTAGGTGTTATTAAAGAGGCTGTTAAGGAAGCTAAACTTTGTTTTGTAGCTGCTAAAAATGATATTTTTTTAATAGGAAAAACAAGGTTTTGCCATTTTAAAATTTCGAAATAATGGTTTAAAATTGAAAATAAAAGAAGAATTACAATGTTTTTTGCCTTAAAATTATCGTTTTTAATCAAATTATGGTAAAATTCTGAAAACGAAAACGCACTGTTAGAAGTAAGTTTTAGCCATATAAAATACCCGCAGCCAATAACTATAAAAAGTTTGATGCCTAGCGCTAAGAATTGCTTAATTTTGTAAGAATGAGAATTGTACATTATTTGCAAAGTAATAAATAATCGTCAGTAAATTTGACGATATCTTTAAAAAAAGAGTAGACTATTTTGGCCATCGAAAAAATTATTTTAGGCATAGACCCAGGAACCACTATTATGGGTTTCGGATTGATAAAAGTTGTTGGTAAAAAGATGGAATTTATTCAAATGAATGAATTAATGCTTAAAAAGTATGATGACCATTACCTGAAATTAAAACTTATTTTTGAGCGAACAATTGAGTTAATTGACACCTATAATCCAGATGAAATTGCAATTGAGGCTCCTTTTTTTGGTAAAAATGTACAATCGATGTTAAAGTTGGGTAGAGCACAAGGGGTTGCTATGGCCGCAGGTTTATCTAGAGAAATACCTATTACAGAATATTTGCCAAAGAAAATAAAAATGGCAGTAACAGGAAGTGGTAGTGCTAGTAAAGAGCAGGTTGCGTTGATGTTAAAGTCGCTTTTAAACTTAAAAACCTTACCTAAAAATTTAGATGCTACCGATGGTTTGGCAGCAGCAGTTTGCCACTTTTATAATTCTGGTAAAGTAATAGGAGGAAAAAATTATACAGGTTGGGCTAGTTTTGTAAAACAGAATCCGAAGAAGGTAAAATAATTTTTATGGCAGGTATTTACATTCACATTCCTTTCTGTAAACAAGCATGTTTTTATTGCGATTTTCATTTTTCTACTTCTTTAAAAAAGAAAGAACAGATGATTTTTGCACTTATAAAAGAGTTAGAAATTAGAAAGAATGAGTTTAAAACCAAAGAAGTAGCAACTATTTATTTTGGCGGCGGTACTCCATCGATATTAACAGTTACAGAAATTAAAAGATTAATAGCTGCTGTTTATGATAATTATAAAGTAGTTGCCAACCCAGAAATTACGTTAGAGGCAAATCCGGATGATTTATCCGAAGAAATAATTGTTGCTTTTTCAAAGTCGCCAATTAATAGATTAAGTATAGGTGTACAGTCTTTTTTTGAAAAAGATTTAAAGTTAATGAATAGGGCTCATAATGCTACCGAGGCAAAAAATTGCCTGTCCTTGGCGAGTCGTTATTTTAAAAATATATCTATAGATTTAATATACGGTATACCCGATTGTAGCCATCAAGAATGGTTGATAAATATACAAACAGCTTTAAGTTTTGGTGTGCAACATATTTCGAGCTATGCACTAACGGTAGAGCCAAAAACTGCTTTGGCAAGTTTTATTAAAAAAGGCATTATTAAAAATGTTGATGATGAGAAATCTGAAGAACAGTTTCATATTTTGTTAGACACTTTAGAAGCTGAGGGTTTTATTCATTACGAGCTTTCTAACTTCGGAAAAGAAGGTTTTTTTAGTAAAAATAATTCTTCTTATTGGCTGGGTAAGCCTTATCTTGGTATTGGGCCTTCTGCCCATTCATTTAATGGTTTAGAACGTAGTTGGAATGTAAAAAGCAATGCCAAATACATCGCTGAAATAGCTGCTAATAATTTGCCGTCTGTTAAAGAAGTTCTTACAAAAACAGATTGTTATAATGAATATATTATGACAGGCTTAAGAACTATTTGGGGAGTTTCATTAGAAAAGGTTGAACAAGATTTTGGGTTTCGATATCGAGAGTATTTAGAAAAAGAAGCTCAAAAATATATAGCCCAAGAATTATTGTATATTGAAAACGGAATTTTAAAAGCAACCCAAAAAGGTAAATTTTTATCAGACGGTATTGCTTCAAATTTATTTATTTTAAACTAAAAAGTGTTTTTATAATATGAAAGCTGTTATTGAATATAACTCAAGAAAAATAGAAGTAAATATTTCGAAACCTATTGATATTTCTATTCCTATAGATCCTAAAAAAAACAATATAAACGCTTGGTATATTGATGCGCCAAAAATTTCGGCAGAAACACAAGAAGGTTATGAAATTAGTGTTGCAAATGGCGCTGTTGTAAATTTTAACAGTATTCATTTTAATCCACATTCTCATATTACTCACACAGAATGTGTGGGGCATATTACTAAAGAAGTACATTCTGTAAACAAGCATTTAAAGTATTTTATTTTTTTGGCAGAAGTAGTAACTGTTGTGCCAGAAAGTGATGGAGAAGATTTTTTTATATCAGAAAAACAATTAAAAACAGCACTGGGCAATAAAAAAAGAGATGCAATTGTAATTAGAACTTTGCCAAATCTAGAAGATAAAAAATCGATTGATTATTCAAATACAAATCCGCCTTATTTGTTAGAGTCTGCAGCAGTTTATTTAAGAGAAAAAGGAATTAAACACTTGTTAATAGATGTGCCTTCTGTAGATAAAGAAAAAGATGGCGGTAAATTATTAGCACACAATGCTTTTTGGAACACCGCTGGCAAAATAAGACTAAACGCTACTATTACAGAGTTTATTTATGTGCCAAATACGGTAAAAGATGGTGAGTATTTGTTAAATTTAATGATTGCACCTTTCGAGAATGATGCAACGCCAAGTAAGCCAGTGTTGTATGAAATTATAAAATAAATTGGTTTTAAAAAAAATAAATTTTAAACGAATTTTTTACCCATTAGTATTGCTGATTTTTTTCGGTATTTACTTAGGTTCTTATGCTGATATTACTCTAGAAGAGTTAAAAAAAGACTATGCGGATAAGAACTCTAAATTTATAGAAATTAATGGTGTGCAAGTTCATTACAAAGACCAAGGGGTTGGTTTTCCAATAGTTTTGCTACATGGTACTGCAGCATCTCTTCATACTTGGAATGATTGGACAAACGATCTGTTGCAAAAATATAGAGTTATTAGGTTAGATTTACCTGCATTCGGACTAACAGGACCTCATAAAACAGACAACTATTCTATTGCTGCGTATACTTCTTTTTTACATCAATTTATGACAAAAATAGAAGTGACTAAATTTTATTTAGCAGGAAATTCATTAGGAGGTAATATCGCTTGGAATTATGCTGCTAAATACCCAAATGAAGTAGAAAAATTAGTATTGATTGACGCAAGTGGTTTGTCAACAAATAAACCACAACCCTTTATTTTTAAGATAGCAAAAACACCTGTGTTAAATGCTACTTTTTTATTTTTTACTCCAAAATTTTTAATTCAGAAAAATTTAGAACAAGTTTATTTTAACGATCATAAAATTACAGACACCCTAGTAACTCGTTATCACAAACTAGCGTTAAGAACAGGTAATAGAAAGGCATTTATAGACAGAGCTAATTTAAGTTTTAAGCCAAAAGATTCTAGCAATATAGGAATTCTTAGAGGTATTAAAACACCTACATTGTTAATTTGGGGAGAAAATGATGTTTGGATTCCGAAAGAAAATGGTAAAAAAATGGCGCATTATTTACCAAATTCAACTCTAGTTATACTTAAAAATACAGGGCATGTTCCTATGGAAGAAAAACCAATAGAAAGTTTGCAAGCACTTTATAGGTTTCTAGAGAATTAGTGTTTTTTAAAACCACTTTTTTCTTTTAAAATACCAAACAGATAAAACACTTATAACAGCCATTACTATCAGTAAAATAAAATAGCCATATTTACTTTTTAATTCGGGAATATTTTCAAAATTCATACCATAAATACCTGCTAAAAAAGTAAGAGGAATAAAAATAACAGACAAGATAGTTAGTGTTTTCATTACCTCATTTAATCGATGACCTTGAATACTAAAAATTAAATTTATTTTACTTTCTAACTCCTGAAGCTCGAAATCAATATTTGTAATAAGGTTATTAGTTTGTTCTTTTAACTCACTAAAATACATAGAGTTAAAGTCTTTAATTTTTATTTTTTCTAACTTAATAACAGTATCTCTTAAGCTAATAGTAGCTTTTTTAAAGTTAAACAATTCTTGTTTTCTTTTTTCTACTAAAGAGGTAAATTCTGGTGTAGGTTTTATACTGGTTGCATTAAGTTTATCTGCACTTAATGCGGCATTATTTAAGTAAGTTTCTTGGTAATTGTCTATGATAGACTCTAACAATAAAAACAACAAATAATCTGCTTTTTTCTTTCTAACAATACCTTTATTTGTTTCTAATCGTTCTCGTATCCAATTAAAATAATCGCCTTTTTTTTCTTGAATAGACCATAAAAAATCGGTAGAAACTACAAAAACCATTTGTTCAGACTCTAACTGGTTGTTTTCTGTAATTAACACTCTAGTAGTTACAAAAAGAAGGTTGTCTAGTAAAATTACTTTGTTTGGATGCTCTTCATCTGCTAAAAGTTTAATAAGAAAATCATCTAATTTATTTTGATGAATAATTTCTCTGTAAGCAGTTTGAAACTGAATTCCGTATGTATTTAGCCATTTTATATCTGTAGCTTTTTCAGAAAAAATAATTTCAGAAATAGCAGAATATTTCTTTTTTTCGAAATTCTTGGCAGAATAACTTATTATTGAGGAGTTGTCTAAAAAATCGGTTTCCATCTTTAAAATAATTGTAATTTTGAATTATAAAGATAGTTTTTAAAAATGGTATTTAAGGGTTCTTTAAAAAAATAATAGATGCACATCGAGCAATTTAGAGATTTATGTTTGGCGAAAAAAGGAGTTACAGAACATTTTCCTTTTAATAAAACTACCCTAGTATTTAAGGTAATGGATAAAATGTTTGCCTTAACAGATTTACTTAATTGGGAGCAAGGTTTGCCAAAGGTTAACTTAAAATGCAATCCAGAAAAAGCTTTAGAACTAAGAGAACAATTTGAAGGTATTTCCCCAGGTTTTCATATGAATAAAAAACATTGGAATACTGTTATTATAAATGTTGCCGATGTTTCTGATGTTTTAGTAAAACAACTAATTAACCATTCGTATGACTTGGTTATAACTGGTTTGCCTAAAAAATCACAAAAAGAGTTACAAAATTTATAGCATGAAAAAAAATCAGCTTCGAGAGTTATATAAGCAAAAACGGTTAAATTTAACAGCCGATGAAATTGTGTCTTTTCAAAAAAATATCTTCGATCAAATTTGTAATTTAAATATTTCGAACATTACAACGGTGCATTTTTTTCTTTCATTAACTAAGTTTAAAGAGATTGATACCCAACCAATAATAAATTATTTTAGAGAAAATGGTAAACGGATTGTTGTCTCTAAATGCAATTTTAACAACCAAACTTTAACCCATTATTATTTAGAAAAAGAAACTGTTTTAGAGCCAAATAAATTTGGAGTACCAGAACCTGTAAATGCAGTTGAGGTTTCAGAAGAAGAATTAGATTTAATTTTTGTGCCCTTATTAATTTCTGATGATAAAAATTACAGAGTTGGTTACGGAAAAGGTTTTTACGACCGTTTTTTGATAAAATGTAAAAAAGAAGCAAGATTTATTGGGTTAAATTTTTTCAAACCAATCGAGCATATTAATGATATAAATGAATTTGATATTCCGTTGCATCAAGTAATATATCCAAATAAAATTGAGTAGAATGATAGTTCAAGGAAGTATAGTAGACATACAAAATAGACAGATTTTTAAAGGCGAAATTGAAGTTGAAAACGGAAAAATTAAAGCTGTTAGAAAATCTAATCACTCTGTAGAAAATTACATTTTACCAGGCTTTGTAGATGCGCATATTCACATAGAAAGCTCCATGTTAGTTCCGTCTGAATTCGCAAAAATTGCGGTTGTACACGGAACAGTGGCAACCGTTTCTGATCCGCATGAAATTGCCAATGTGTTGGGTGTAAAAGGCGTTGATTTTATGATTGAAAACGGAAAAAAAGTTCCGTTAAAATTTAATTTTGGCGCGCCAAGTTGTGTGCCAGCAACATCTTTTGAAAGTGCTGGTGCAATTATCGATTCTCAAGATATTCAATTGATGATGGAAAATCCGGACATTAAATATTTGGCCGAAATGATGAATTATCCTGGTGTTTTGTTTGATGATGAAGAGGTGTTAAAGAAAATTAAACATGCAAAAAACAATAACAAACCCATTGATGGGCATGCACCAGGTTTAAGAGGGAATGACATTACTAAATATATTGCTGCCGGAATTTCTACAGATCACGAATGTTTTACCTATAAGGAAGCATTAGAGAAATTACAGAAAGGAATGAAGGTGATTATCAGAGAAGGTTCTGCTGCAAAAAACTTTGATGCGTTGATTGATCTATTACCAGAACATTTTGAAAATATGCTATTTTGTTCTGATGATAAACATCCAGACGATTTGTTGTTAGGGCATATCAATCAACTGTGTGAAAGAGCTGTAGCAAAAGGAATTGATGTTTTTAAAGTGTTACAAGCAGCTTGTGTAAATCCGGTTAAGCATTATAAGTTGGATGTTGGTTTGTTACAAAAAGACGATTTTGCAGATTTTATTGTTGTAGAAGATTTAGAAAAATTTAAAGTCTTAGAAACGTATATAAATGGTGAGTTAGTTGCCAAAAATGGCAATTCTTTTGTAAAATCTGTAGCTTTTGAAGTGTTGAATAATTTTAACACCGATTATAAAACTATTTCTGATTTTAGATTTGAATCTGATGCAAAAAAGATTCGTGTTATCGAGGCTTTAGATGGCGAATTGGTTACCAATCAAATTACAGTAGATTCGTTAATTGAAAACGGAAACTTGGTTTCAAATACAGCAACTGATGTTTTAAAAATGACGGTTGTAAATCGCTATAAAAATGATGAGCCAGCAATTGCATTTATCAAGAATTTCGGAATTAAAGAAGGTGCTATTGCAAGTTCTGTTGGGCACGATTCTCATAATATTATAGCCGTTGGTGTTTCTGATGAGGCCATTTGTAAAGCAGTTAATTTAATCATCAAAAATAAAGGTGGAATATGCGCTGTAAATCAATCTGAAGAAAAAATAGTGTCGTTGCCAGTTGCCGGAATTATGTCTGATTTATCAGCTGAAGAAATAGGCAAATCGTATGCAGCATTAGACGCAATGGCAAAACAAATGGGTAGTAAATTGCGTGCGCCATACATGAGTCTATCGTTTATGGCATTGCTGGTAATTCCGTCTTTAAAATTATCTGATAAAGGGCTGTTTGACGGAGAAAAATTTGAATTTACATCTTTAGATTTTTCATAGTATTCTTTAGTTTCAAAGTTTCAAAGTATTAAAGTTGAAAAGTTGAAAAGATGAAAATGTGAAAGGTGGAGCGGTTTGAGTGTTATTTCGACTTTTTAGGAGAAATCTCATCAAGTTTTTTTAAACTGTCGATTGTGTAATTTTAACGAATATATTACAACGCTTCTTCTACAGCCATAACTTCAAATAAAATGGTACTTTTGCCAAAATCAACCAAAAATAAAAAATGAGTTTACAACAAGATTTAGAAAACAGAAGTGGCAATCAATGCGAGTTATGTACTACAACTACTAATTTATCAATTTACGATGTAAAACCCACGATAACTGGCGGAGGTGGCGTTGACGGAAGTGTTTTAGCTTGCGAAACTTGTATCACTCAGATCGATAATCCAGAACAAACAGATGCCAATCATTGGCGTTGTTTAAATGATGCTATGTGGAGTGAGCATAGAGGTGTAAAAGTGGTTGCTTGGCGCATGTTATCGCGTTTGCGTAAAGAAGGTTGGCCTCAAGATTTACTAGATATGATGTATTTAGAGGATGACGATTTGCGCTTTGCAAAAGAGTCTGGAGATCATTTAGACGACAGCGAAAAAATTATTCATAGAGATGCAAATGGCGCTATTTTAGAAGCCGGAGATTCTGTAGTTTTAATAAAAGATCTAAAAGTAAAAGGTTCTAGCATGGTTGCAAAACAAGGAACTGCGGTGCGTAGAATTTCTTTAGATCATGAAAATGCAAAATATATAGAAGGTAAAGTTGGGCCTACTCAAATTGTAATTATTACAGATTATGTAAAAAAAATGGCAGAGAAAGAGTAATATTTGGGCGTTTCTTTGTTCTGAAGGCAATCAGAACCAAAGTGGCGCTTTCCGCACTCGCTTCCCGAAAAAAATCGGGAGAGCTCAAACAATTGCTGCAATCGCTAACGCACTTGTTTGCCTGCAAATAGCTATCTTTTAATATAAGTTTTATTTAAATACAAAAAGCCTCGAATTAATTCGAGGCTTTTTTTGGTAGTTTTTTTATTCTTTTTTTAGATAAATATAAACAGCACCTTCTCCATTTTTATCTTTTTTTACATCAACACTTTTAATAGTTTTAGTGTCTATTGCTTCCATTTCTTTTTTTGTAATCGATTTATCATTTACATAATAAGCAATCTTATTTTTTTGAGTAATGTAGATAGCGCCATTACCATTGCCGTCTTTTTTAACCTTTAAAGAATCTATGCTGTCAGGAGAAATAAGGGCTATTTCTTTCTTAGAGATGGCTTTGTTATTTAAAAAAAAGGAAACATTATTTTTATCAAGTTTTGTGTTTTTAAAAATTATTTGTCCTTTTTCTGCAACAGGTGGCGGTGGTGGCGGAATTAAATTGCCAAAGTTTTCTACCTCACTTTGTTGTTCTTTAGACATTAATTTATACAAATACTGTATTTTTAAGAGCTCTTTTGTGCTAATCGATTGTGTCTTTTTTCCTTTTGCTAAGAGAGCATTGTATTCTTTTAGCTCTTTTTTAGTTGCCGATGTATTTTCAAACTTAATTGTTATGGGCTTTTTTAAGGTATCTATCTTCTTTAGCGTAAATTGAATATTATTTTCTTTTTGGCTCGGTTTCTGAGCCTCGATTCTTTTTGCAAATAGAAAGATAAAACCGCTTAAAAGTGGCAAAACCAATATTTTTTTTAGCAATACTTTTGTGTGTGAACTTTTTGTTGTCATCATTTTTAATCTTTTTTTAGTAAGTGAATAATTCAAATTACTGGCCAAGTAATAATTGTTGTTCCAAGCAGTTTTATGTAGTAATAAGTGCTGGTATTGAAGTGTATTTTTATGAGTGTTAATTACCGTTTCGTCTGCTAAAAACTCATGGTTTAGTTTTATTGCTTTTTTTAGGAATATAAATAGCGGATTCATCCAAAAAACAACCTGTAAGAGTTCTGTTAAAAGCACATCGAAGGTATGTTTTTGTTTTGCATGTGTTAGCTCATGCGTAAATAGTTCTTGTTCAATTTCATCATTTTCGTACCTTTTTTTGTTGATAAAAATATAATTCCAGAATGTATGCGGTAAATTAATGTCGTTTACTAAAACCAGTGTTGCTTTTTGGTATTTTACTTTATTGTTTGTATTTATTTTTCTGATTATTTTAATCAAATTAAATCCGAATCGAAAGAAGAATACTGTTGTAACTAACATATAAATAATGATTGCTAATTGCGTGTAATTAAAATTACCTTCTTCGATTAAAATATTTGTATTTGGTATGTAAAGTGCAGTAAATTCTGGTTGTTTTACATAGGTAACAAAAGTAATTAAAGGCGCAGATAATGAGGTAAATACCCCAATTAATAAATAGTATCTATTAAAGTTATGCATTTTTTCTTTTTCTAAAACTGCATGATAGAAAAATAGTAACAAAGCCAAACAACCTGCCGATTTTAATAAGTAGATGATCATTTTTGCTGTTTTTTAATTTGACTGTCTATTATTTTTTTCAAATCTTCTAATTCTTTTGTAGAAAGATTAGTTTCTTCAGTAAAAAATGAGGCAAACTGACTTGCAGAATCATTAAAGAAATTTTTAATTAAACCGTTTACATGTTTAGAAAAGTAATCTGTTTTCTTTACCAACGGAAAATATTCTCTTGATTTACCGAACAATTTAAAATCGATATAGCCTTTGTCTGAAATTCTTTTTAGCAAGGTTGCAACAGTTGTTGTTGCAGGTTTTGGTTCAGGAAAATCTTCAATCAAATCTTTTAAAAATGCTTTTTTACGTTTCCATAAATACTGCATTAACTGTTCTTCGGTTTTAGATAATTGCATTTGTTTTATTTTTACTCTACAAACATAGAATAAAAAAATGAATTCTACAAATGTAGAGTTAAAAAACAATAATTTTACTTGTTTTTAATTATTGTAGCCAGCAAGTAGGCCTGCGTTAAGGATTGTAGCGTTTGTTTGAGCTCTCCCGATTTTTCGGGAAGCGAGTGCGGAAAGCCTGACTTTTATCCTGATTGCCATCAGGAAAAAGGAACGCCCAAAAAAAATCCGCTCATTGCTGAACGGATTATAATTATTTAGACATTTCTGTAAAATACTTGTAAAAATACGGAATGGTTTCGATGCCTTTTAGGTAATTCCAAATACCAAAATGTTCGTTTGGCGAGTGAATGGCATCAGAATCTAAACCAAAGCCCATTAAAATGGTTTTACTTTTTAGTTCTTGCTCAAACAACGCTACAATAGGGATACTACCACCACTTCTTTGCGGAATTGGGGTTTTGCCAAAGCTAGTTTCATAGGCTTTACTTGCTGCTTTGTAGGCAATATTATTTGTTGGTGTTACATAACCCTGACCGCCATGATGAGGTTTTACAAGCACTTTTACTGATTTAGGAGCAATGTTTTCGAAATGAGTTTTAAAGAGTTCGGTGATTTCTTTCCAATCTTGATTTGGAACCAATCGCATAGATATTTTTGCATAGGCTTTGCTGGCAATTACTGTTTTTGCGCCTTCGCCAGTATACCCGCCCCAAATTCCATTAACATCTAAAGTAGGTCTTATAGAATTGCGCTCGTTTGTAGAATATCCGTTTTCGCCATAAACAGCATCAATATCTAATGCCTTTTTGTAATTTTCTAGAGAGAAAGGTGCTGCAGCCATTGCGGCTCTCTCTTCTGTAGATAGTTCTTCTACTTTATCATAAAAACCAGGAATGGTAATATGATTATTTTCATCATGAAGAGAAGCAATCATTTTGGTTAAAATATTAATTGGATTGGCAACGGCGCCACCATAAAGGCCAGAATGCAAATCTCTGTTTGGCCCGGTAACTTCTACTTCTACATAACTTAAACCACGCAAACCAGTTGTAATAGAAGGTATGTCATTTGCAATCATTCCTGTATCAGAGATCAAAATTACATCATTAGCTAATTTTTCTTTATTTCTAGGAACAAACCAAGATAAACTCTCAGAACCAACCTCTTCTTCACCTTCTATCATAAATTTTACGTTGCAAGGTAAGTTACCAGTAGAGGTCATGTACTCTAAAGCCTTTATATGCATGTACATTTGCCCTTTATCATCGCATGCTCCTCTTGCAAAAATGGCTCCTTCAGGATGAATGTCTGTATTTTTAATAACAGGCTCAAACGGCGGGGAAGTCCAAAGTTCTATTGGGTCTGCGGGTTGCACATCATAATGCCCATAAACTAAGATAGTTGGTAGGTTTTTATCAATAATTTTTTCTCCGTAGATAATTGGATACCCAGGTGTTTCACACAACTCTACGTTATCACATCCTGCTTTTTTAAGACTTTCTAAAACGAAATCTGCAGTATTTAAAACGTCTTTTTTGTAAGCAGAATCGGCGCTTACAGAAGGTATTTTAAGCAAAGAAATTAATTCGTCTAAGAATCGTTGTTTGTTTTCTTGAATGTAATTTTTTATGGTATCCATTTAATTTTGTTTTTTCTACTTCAAAAATATAAAAATTATAATGAACAAGTTTGTAGTTTGTAAGTATTGTTTATATTTGCATCCCGAAATATTCGGAAAAGCTACAGGTTTATCTGTAGATTAAGCAGGCGTGGTGGAATTGGTAGACACGCTAGACTTAGGATCTAGTGCCGCGAGGTGTGAGAGTTCGAGTCTCTCCGCCTGTACAGTTAAAAACCTTAACAAGCTAATAAGTAGCGAGTTGAGGTTTTTTTATTTTAGTATTTTCACGATTAATGTACGGTAAATTTCAATAATCATTAGAACAAAGTTGTTCTAAACCTACACTTGTTGTATTTACTGTATTAGTAAAAAACGCTAAAAAATCCACTACAACTTCATTTATAGTGACCCCGGGTTACTTTTTAAAAATCACTTTCTTTTTTAGCACTTTGCTGTCAAATGTATATAGCCCATAACCCGCTCATATTGGGTATTTAATTTGAGTTAACAAAAAAATGTAATACAATTAAGAATAACTTCTCCAAATAGTTAATGAGTTGTCAAATTAGAATTAAACCGACAACGATCTATTGGAAACCCATTGAACCGTTTATCAATAAGTGTTGAGGATACTCAATACATGACTCGAAACTAAGTTTCAAAAGTTTTGAGTGTCACAGTTCAAACATTAAATAATTGGAAACGAGAAGTGATTTTAATTCCTTTAAATATTGGAAGTAGTGTACTATATCGGAAAGAGGATGTTTATAATAACGAACGTCTGGTGGCTTAAGTTGATGGTTGGGTTTTGTGGTAAAATTAAATCAGTACAAAGAAAATACTAAGACTTTCTGATAATGGCCAAAATGCATTACAAGAAAAATACTAAGACTATCTGATAATGCGTTATATGTTTAATTTTTAAAAAAAAATAATTATGAAATTATTACTTACCGCTTTATTATTAATGAGTTTAAGTGCTAAAGCACAAATGGAAAAATTTGAAGGAGTCTGGACATCACCTACTAGTTCTTACTTTACAACAATAATGTACAATGAAGAAAAGGATCAATTCAAAATAATCAATTTTAGCTTTAAAGAGGATGAAGTTATATATGAAAAGATTACAAAGGTAGAAGATGATAAGATTTTTACTTCCCTACATAATGAAAGTAACAGTTATTCTGTAAATGTTATTTATGAATTATTAAATGATGATCAAATTCTTTGTGTTTTTGAAGGTGATATAAATAGAAGAGTCGCTATTACTAGAATGCCTATGGATAAAAATTATGATTAGAATTTAATAGTTATATTTAAACCTTACAAAAATAATACTAAGACCATCTGATAATTCGTAAATACAATAAAAAAATAACTATGAAAAAGGCAATATACTTTGATAATGGAAAAATAAGAGAAGAGTACGAAGTTTCAGAGGACGGAAAGCGTAATGGTATAACAAGATTATATCATGAAAATGGGCAACTTCAAGTAGAGGTAAATTGGACTAATAATGTACAAGATGATGGAGAAATAACTTCTTATCACGATAATGGAACTAAAGCTAGACAAGTTATTCGTTTAAACGGAGAGTTTAACGGAGATTATGTCGAGTGGTATAAAAACGGACAAAAAAAATTAGAAGGAACTTATAGGAATGGTAAGTCTACAATCATTAAAGAATGGAGTGAAAATGGAGTCTTATTTGATTTTAAAACAATGAAATTCAATAACGAAACAATAAGAGTAGCAGTAAAAGAATGGTTAGATGACGAGAAACTGGCAGAAATAAAATATGGTTATATTTCAGATTGGGATACCTCTGAGGTCACTGATATGTCATCACTTTTTCTTAATGCTCATGAATTTAATTCACCTATTGACAAATGGGATGTAAGTAATGTGACTAGTATTTATAGGATGTTTCAGACAGCTAAATCATTTAATCAACCCATAGGAGGTTGGGATGTAAGTAATGTAACTAACATGGAGTCTATGTTTTCTGGAGCTGATTCATTTAATCAACCTCTAGGGAGATGGGATGTAAGTAATGTAACTAACATGAAGTGTATGTTTTCTGGAGCTGATTCATTCAACCAACCCATAGGTGAATGGGATGTAAGGAATGTGACTAGTATTTATGGGATGTTTCAGACAGCTGAATCATTTAATCAACCCATAGGAGGTTGGGATGTTGGTAATGTGAAAGATTTGACAGAGATGTTTTCAGGAGCTGAGTCATTTAATCAACCTATAGGTGAATGGAATGTAAGCAATGTGGAAGACATGTTAATGATATTTGATGGAGCTGAGTCATTTAATGAACCTCTGGGTGATTGGGATGTAAGTAATGTAATTAATATGTCAGAGATGTTTAAGGAAGCTAAATCATTCAATCATCCCTTGGAAGGTTGGGATGTAAGTAATGTAATTAATATGTCAGAGATGTTTAAGGAAGCTAAATCATTCAATCAACCTCTGGGTGATTGGGATGTAAGTAATGTAATTAATATGTCAGAGATGTTTAAGGAAGCTAAATCATTCAATCAT
>NZ_CANMFI010000008.1 GCF_947497125.1 uncultured Polaribacter sp.
GGTGACATTTTAATATCAATATAGCACTGTCAGGTTGAGCACAGTCGAATCCTAATTATGAACCTCGTAATTTAAAATTAGGATTTTAGTAGAAATTAATTATGAAGTATAAACTAAAATTGAAAAAATAGCTAGCATATGTGATTTCTCCTTAAAAGTCGAAATGACATTCGTTTTCTGAAGGTAGATACAATCAGAAATTTAAATTAACTAAATGTCAGTTCGATCGCAGTCGAGAAAGAACTATACTTGTAAAGCTAAAAACATCCTCTAGACTCCGCTCGAGGTGACATTTTTAGCTTTAAAAAAGTGCTCTTAGATTCTTCTAATCTAATTTCTCAAACTCCGAATTCTGAGACTTATATTCTGGCACAAGTAACTTTAGTAGTGATACGCATTCAAAAGGGGTACTATTGGCTGTTTCATCTGAAAGCTTTAAAATAGTTTGAAAAACCAAATCTGTATCTACTGTTGCTGTATTAGCAATCATTATTTTTTGATGGTAAGTTGACTTTGTATTTTCTCCATCTGCCAACAATTCTTCATATAACTTTTCTCCGGGTCGTAAGCCTGTTATTTTAATATCTATATCATCAGGATATTTTAACCCAGATAAAGAAATCATTCTTTTTGCCATGTCAAAAATCTTAATAGATTTGCCCATATCAAAAATATAAACTTCGCCACCAACACCCATTGTTCCTGCTTCTAAAACCAAACTACAGGCTTCGGGTATGGTCATAAAATAACGTGTTATTTCTTTGTGTGTAATGGTTAATGGCCCACCATTATCTATCTGTTTTTTAAATAAAGGCACTACAGAGCCATTAGATCCTAATACATTTCCGAAACGAGTGATGGTAAATTTTGTTGTGTCAGTTGTTTCACTTAAGCTAGTTATGTACATTTCTGCAACTCGCTTTGTAGCTCCCATTACATTCGTCGGATTTACGGCCTTATCTGTAGAAACCATTACAAATCGCTCTGCATTGTATTTTAGAGATAAATCGGCAATGTTTTTAGTTCCTAAAACATTAGCTTTAACAGCCTCGTATGGGCGATCTTCCATTAAAGGAACATGTTTATAAGCCGCCGCATGAAACACTTTTTGAGGTGTATACTTCTTAAAAATAGTTTCCATTTGTTGCTCATTTCTCACATCAGCTACTAAAGTTTCAAAATTATTATTTCCTAACTGAAATAGCTCTTGCTGCAAATCGTATAAAGGAGATTCTGACTGATCAACTAAAACTAGTAATTTTAGATCATAATTCATCAATTGCCTACAAATTTCACTACCAATTGAACCTGCTGCTCCTGTTACCATAACAACATTATCTATTACCTCTTTTCTTACTACAGGATTTTTAATAGAGATCTTTGTTCTGCCTAATAAATCATCAATATTAATTTTTTTAATTTGATTTATTTTTAAATTTCCCTCTATCCATTGAGATAAAGGGGGTACAATCTTTACTTTTACCCCTAATTCTAATAACGAATCTGTAATATCTAAAAGTCTTGTTGGTTGAATGTTTTGGATAGAAATAATCACCTCTTTTATGTGATTGTCTTCAATAAAAGTTTTGTCAATTTTACTCGGATTGTAAATTTTTATTCTATCAATCTTCTTATTTATTTTATTTGTATCATCATCAATAAAACCATAAACGTCGTAATTTAATTTTTTTTCTCTATTTAAAGTTCCATATGTTATAATCCCAGAATCCCCAGCACCATAAATCATTACATTAGTAACAGATTTTAATTCTGTAGAGATAATATCAAAAAAAGACTTGAATATAAAACGACTAATTAATAATGTAAAAATGGAAACTAAATAATGAATTAAAATGATTGATTTAGGAATTGTAAAGTTTTTTTGAAAAAGAAAAAACTGGTTTAAAAGTACTATACAACTTAAAAAAAAAATAAAAATAGAAACTGCAAAAAAGACATTAAAAGCATCTTTTGGCCCCGTGTGTCTGATAACTCCTTTATAAGAACCCACCAAAAGAAAACTAAATAAAGCAACAATAGCAACCACTGGTAGTTGATTAATTAGATTGTAAATTTCGAAATTAAAACTAATATTAAAACGAATGATATAGGCTATAACAAAAGAAAGACAGACTAATATAATGTCTATTAATAAAACAACCCACTTAGAAGCGTACTTATTTAAAGTTTTTAAAAAGAATTTTTTAATCATTGTGTTACTAACATATTTTACAAATTTACAATAATTTATTTTTTTAATCTCAAAAAATTGATAATAGACAACTTTCTTTCTTTAAGTTTAAATAGCTCATGTTTTTTTGAATTAAATTGAATTAATAACTTTTAAAACTCTATTTAGATCTTTTTTTGTTAAATTAGACCCTGAAGGTAAACATAAGCCTATATCAAATAAAGTTTCAGAAACCTTATTCCCATAATAGGGATATTTCTCAAAAATTGGCTGTAAATGCATAGGCTTCCATAATGGGCGAGCTTCAATATTTTCTTTTTCTAATGCTAAACGTACATCTTCTCTATTAAAATTATTCGATTCGCTTACCAATACTGTTGACAGCCATCTATTTGCAAAATAACTGGCTGGTTCGTTTAAAAACGTGAACTTATTTTTATCTAAATTATTAAAATAGAAATCGTAATTGCCTCTGCGTTGTTTTACTCTTTGGTTTAACACTTCCATTTGACCTCTTCCTATACCTGCACAAATATTACTCATGCGGTAATTGTAGCCAATGTAAGAGTGTTCGTAGTGAGCAGCATCGTCTCTAGACTGCGTTGCATAAAATGCAGCCTTTTGCTTTGCTTCAAAGGTATTGCACACTAATGCACCACCACCAGATGTAGTAATTATTTTATTACCATTAAAACTAAATATACCAAAGTCACCAAACGTTCCACAAGCTCGTCCGTTTATGGTTGAGCCCAATGCCTCTGCGGCATCTTCAATTACTTTTATATTGTATTTATTTGCTATGTCAGCAATTTTATCCATTTGAGCTGGCATACCGTAAAGGTGAACCACTATAATCGCTTTTGGCTTTTTACCTAGCTTTATCCTGTCTATAATTGCTTCTTCTAAAGCAAGGGGGCACATATTCCATGTATCGAATTCACTATCTATAAAAACAGGAGTTGCTCCTTGGTATAATATTGGGTTAGCAGAAGCAGAGAAAGTAAAAGATTGGCATAGAACCTCATCACCTGCAATAACATTGCTCATTATAAGCGCCAAATGTATTGCTGATGTTCCTGAACTCAAAGCTGTTACTTTCTTGTTTTCACCGATATATGATTCTATATCAGACTCTAAACCATTTACGTTAGGACCTAAAGGGGCTACCCAATTAGTATCAAAAGCTTCATTTACAAATTTTTGTTCTGTACCTCCCATATGCGGTGAGGATAGCCATATTTTATGTGTCATTTATTAAAAATAGTTTTTATTATTATTTGAATATCTAAAAGTAAGTTTTTTTTATAATAATACTCCAAATTCATTTTCACCTTATCTGGAAAAATAATATAATCATTATATTCCTTTGGTTTTTTTTGTTGAGCTAATATACGCTCTTCGTTTTTGTATTTTAAAGCTGCTAGACTAGTTAAACCTGGTTTTAATTCTAATATTTTTCTATTTTCTCCTTCGAGAGTATCATAATAACCTGGGATATCTGGCCTAGGCCCAACAAATGACATTTCACCTTTTAGAATATTTATTAATTGCGGTAGTTCGTCTAATTTTGTTTTTCTTAAAAACTTACCTAATGGAGTTACAACTCCATTTTGCATAGTCTTGATTTTATAAATGGAAAAAGGTTTACCATATTGACCAATTCGAGTTTGCGTAAAAATAAAACATGATTTAAAGTAATATATTACTAATAGTAAAATAATTAAAATTAAAAAAAACATCAAAATAGGTACCATCAAATGTTTTATTAATTACATTTTACAACTTCAATATTTCTTATAAATATTGATTTTCTTAAATTATTGTTTTCATCTCTACTCCTAAAGTCAGAATAAACAATTAAAAAACTATTTTCTGAAGTAGCTAATAAATTGTTATAACCACAAGAAACTTGACCTTTTAAGTTTTTAAAACGCAGCATTTCTATTAGGTCTGACCAAACAAGGTTGTCTTCTTTTGTATCTAAAAATCGTACTTGTACACCTGGTCTTCCATAAGATAATACTAACATATCATTTTCTAACAATAATAACTGTGGCAAAACACCATTATTTGTTATTGCCTTAGGTTTTAACCAAGTTCTTCCTAAATCACTTGATACAGTCATGTACATAGGTGCTTCTTTATAAGTGGGGGAAGATCTTAATATACAGACAATTTTATTGTTTTTTAAAACTTGAAAAATAGGTTCTGTATAGCCCAAGTAAGTTCTATCAAGCTTAATTTCTTTATCGTATACCTCATTTACATAAAAAGTTATGTCACTAATTTGTTTCCAAGAACCTCCATTATCTTTTGACTCAAAAAAAGCGACACCAGATGAGTTAATTTTTTTATCACCATTATTTTTAAAGTAAGGATACTGGCAAGTAATTAATGTACAGTTATTAACTTTTGCCATTTTACCCCATAGTTGATTTGGAAAAACCCCTTTATAAGAATATTTTAAAGTATTAGGTAGATATTTTACTGGAGAACTTATCAAAACAATTGAATCTTTATATGATTTTACTTGATTAAAATTAGTGAATCTACTTTCTAAGGATTCAACCTTATAAAACTTAAAAAGAGCTTCTTTTTCTCTATTTGCTTGTGAAGTTTCTGTATTAAATGTATTAGAATTATACTCAATGGCAGTAGTGTTAAGCTCTGCTTCTTTGTATTTATTAGAATAGAGTTTTAACCTGCTATTATCTGATAATAAAACCCCTTTATCATATGGTGATTCCTTGTGCCTAAAAAACCATGTTTTACCAGCATTTTTAGAGTATTTCCACTTTTTTTTGGGTTTTGCCAAAATGTCATCTTCATTCATATTCCAAACCACCGCTAATTTCTCATCATCATTTTTAAACAACCTTGGAAATTGAACAAAGCCCCAACCTCTTGTTTTTTTAGCTTGATATACTAATGTTGGTTCATCTAATTCTATATAAAATTTATTTACTTTATTTACCCTGTAATTTATTCTCATAGAGTTATTAAATACTCCAACACCTCTTTTAACGCCAGTAGTATAAACTTTGTTTAAGTGCTGATTCCAAACAATTGTTTTTATTGAATCTTTTTTAGCAGAAAAAACCTGAGAAAAAAGAACGTTTGTATTATGAAGCATAAAAAAGATACTAATTATTAATAACCGTTTATAAAATAACATCATCCTAATTTTATATTGAAGGTATTTGTTCTGTATTTCTTTTACAAAACTAGGGAAATTATAATACTCTAAGACTCATTTTTTTGTTCTTTATGCGTGCCAATAAACGTTTCCATTGTGGCGTCAGTATCTGAACTAATACCAGATTTATTTAACACTTTTTTAATTGTTAAGAATATTATTTTTAAATCTAATAAAAAACTTAAATTATCAACATACCAAACATCTAATTCAAACTTTCTTTTCCAAGAAATTTGATTTCTACCATTTACTTGTGCCCAACCTGTTACACCTGGCCTTACCTCATGTCTTCTTTTTTGCCCTGGCGTATATCTTTCTAAATACTTAACCAATAAAGGTCTTGGCCCAATTAAAGACATGTCTCCTTTTACAACATTTATTAGTTGTGGTATTTCATCTAAAGAGGTAGATCTAACAAATTTTCCGATTTTTGTAATTCTCTTATCATCTGGCAGTAACTCTCCTTTAGCATCACGCTCATCTGTCATTGTTTTTAACTTAATAATATTAAAAATTTCACCATTTTTACCTGGTCTTTTTTGCACAAAAAACACACCGCCTTGTTTTATTTTTAAAATAATAAAAACAACCAGTAATAGCGGTGCTAAAATTGCCAACCCTGTAAAAGATAAAATAAAATCTATTATTCTTTTAAAAAAATGTTTATACATTGATTTAGTTAATTAGTTGTCCTTTGTTATTTAGCTTAATATCTTTTTTAATTACCCTTGCAGGATTACCAACAACAATACAATTACTTTCAATGTTTTTAGTAACAATTGCTCCTGCCCCAACTACAACGTGATTGCCAATTGTAACTCCAGGCATAATAATAGAATCTACCCCTATAACACAATTGTGACCTATGCGTGTGTCTAGTTTTAACCCCCTTAGATGGTCATGAGTCAAAATTAAACTATTTGCCAAAACCCAAGTATTGTTTCCGATATAAATTCCTTTTGGGTTTATACTTTTGTCTAACCTAGCTTTATAAGAAATTATAACATTATTGTCAATATTCATTTTATATCTTTTTCTTAATATAAAGGGATAAACTTTTGACAAAAGATTCCAAAGTAATTTTCTCATTATTAGTTATTATTTTTAATAATAGCTCTAATTATATCTTTTAGCGAATTTTTAGGTTTCCAACCTAGACTCAATATTTTATCTGCATTTATCATCGAGCTAGATTTTACAGAGGTATCATCACCGTAAAGTATAACATTATTATTTTGTGGAAGGTGGTTTTTCACTACTTCACAAAACTCTTTCATACTAACATCTTGCCCACCAACATTAAGTGTTGAGTTATCAAGATTAGTTTCTAAAGTATAAGCAATTGCACTACAGACATCTGTAATATCTATTAAATTTGTATTGTTATTTGGGTTGCCTATTGTTGTTTCTTTACCATTAATATAATTACTAATTATGACTCCAAAAAAACCTAATTGCTCTATATTATTGGTATTCAATATTCTAGAAAAACGCAAGTTAATTACTTTTGTTAAAACACTATGCTGATTTATAGAGGTGAAAAAATCTTCAATAATAAGTTTTTGAAAAGCATAACTTGTTTTACTTACCGTGTTAAATTCTTCCGTTTTAGAAATATTCTCATTTTGATCATACACAGATTGTGATGATATATTAATTATTTTTGGGATTTTTGCTTTGGCAATTTTAGGAATCATTTTATATATATACCTTATTGCATCATACTTTAATTCATCATCATGAAATGCAAGTGCACTTACAAAATTTAATAAAACATCACTTTGTGTGAAACAGGCTGTAAGTTTATTATCTGTATCTGCAACTATTTCAAACTTAGCGTCTTTAAATAGTGTGGTATATTTTTTTATTGAGGTTACTCTTGCAATAAGATAAATCTTTGAGTATTGGTTAAGGTTTAGTGTGTTTATAAAATGTTGCCCCACAGAACTTCCTGCCCCTAAAATAGTTGCTATTTTTTTATCAGTTGTACTTTTTATTTTTGGTATTGATGTACAAGCAACTTGCCTTACACCTACTTTATTAATAGCATACCCTTCTATAGATGCTGGTTTATCTAAAAAATTTCTAACTAAATAGTCTACTTCGTTAAAACCTAATAATGCTCTATTGCCTGTTATACCTGTAAATCGCATATTCATTTCAAAAAAGAATAAACCATTTGGTGTAATTCTACCTTGTATGTTTACAGGCCCTTTTACTTTTTTCTCTTCTAAAAACGGTACAAACTTTAAAATTTCGTCTAAATACTCAAAAGTAGTTGGGTTTATTGGATCTACAAAGACAGGAACTCCATTTTTTAGTGTATTCTTAGAGATAAAAGTAGCTGTATGCTTAGAATCTTTATTCATTAAAATTTGGATAGAAATTTCTGATTTCTGAATAAAATCTCCATTTTTAACCGCTTTTTTTATTGCATCAAAATTTGGATCACTCTCTTGCGGAAATAAATAGGGTTGAATTATATCTTCTTCTTTTAAACCTTTTAAATCTTCTATTGTGTTTACAATACTAATCCCTTGGGAAGCAGAACCACCACTTGGTTTTACTATAGCAGGAAAAATACTAGTATCTATATTTAAATTAAATTCTTTTACAGAAAGTGTTGGTACAATTTTACAACCTCTTGAAGCAAAATAGGTATACCAATCTTGTTTATCTCTACTTATTTCTGTAATAGTTGGCTCAGAAACTAAAACTTTTATACCATTACTTTCAAATTCGGTTAAATTTTTAGCAAACAATGTTAACTCATGATCATGACCTGGTATAACAATATCTATATTATTTATTTTACAAATTTTTATAAGTTCGCCTATATATCCCTCTGCATATAAACTCCTTACTGTGTAAAATTTATCACAAAAACTATTTGCATAAACATTTCTGTTGCCATCACAACCAATAATTTTATAATCTCTTTTTAAGTTTAACGAATCTATAATAGATTGCCCAACACCTGAACCTACGCAGGTAACTAATACTCTTATCATTATTTTATTTTAGAAGATTGTTAAATTTACACACATCAAAAGTATCATATATTCCATTTAAATATTTGCTTTTCACTAAACTATTTGAAATAAAACATGAAAAATCCGCTACTTCAAATAAGTATTGAATAGTTTCAATGTTATTGTCTAAAATGTTTTTGGATTTCAAACCATTAAACATAATTTTAGCAACAGGCTTTGCTAAACTTATTGCTTCATACAACACAGATGAATTTTCACCAATAATGAATTGACATTTTAATATTGAAAATAATGAGTCTTGAATATTATCATCTATTATAATATTTATATAATTTTCAAGTTCCTTTATTTGAGTAGAATCAAGTTTCTCTTGAGGATGTAATCTCAAAATAAAATTATAATTTTTAAATTCTGTTGCTAATTCTATAGTGGATTTTAATATTCTTGATGTGATAGATGGAGAGGAAACTACTAAAACACTTTTAGGAATTAAACCAACATTAATTCTACTTAACAACCAGTCTTTATAAGCCCAACCAATTACAACTTGCTTTTCTTTAGAAATTGAAAATTGATTTCCTACCCAAATAGAGCCAAAGTTTAAGAAATAATCTGGATCAATTTCATATTGATACTCCCCCATATATAAATCAGTTTCAGAATGTGTGATACCATGTTGTAACTCTAAAACTTTAATATTATTTTTCTTTGCAACTGCTATAAAAGGAAGAAATACAACCCTATTAACCAAAATAACTTTGTTTATTCTTAAAAATTTTAATGTTATATATGCAAACAAACATTTATTTAAAAAAACACCCATTCTAAGAGCAATGATAAAACTGAACTTTGATGAAAGATTAAAATACTCTTTTGCCTTTTTATTGAGGTTATTGATTTTATTGAAAAAAAATAAATATAAGAAAGGAGAAATTAAGAGTCCTAAAATATTAGATGTGTAATCTATAAAATCTGAACTTGCATATTCTGCGCCTGAATTGTATCTTGGACTAAATTGATTACCACTTAAATTCCTTTGTAACACAATAGATCTGTTTTTGAGATTGCTTTTCTCTATCAACGGATCAGTATACTTATCCATATACTCTTCATTGTACTTAACTAAACGAGGGAAAGCTAGGATTAAAAAATTATACTTTTTATTACTAATTAAAATACTTAGAAATCTAATAAAAGAAGTAAAGTAGCTAGCTATTAAACTAAAAAAATTAAATTTAGTAGTAGAAGTTCTGTTGATATAATTTATCTCTTGTTTTAATTTACCAACCCTAACAGAGAAACGAACCAATCTCCAAACTGAAATACCTAAAAATTTAAAGTCATACAAATTTAGTGCTTTTTCATTATGGTCAATTTCTAATAAAATTTGATTTTCGGTTTTCATATCATAAACAACTTTTTAATTTATTTATTTTTTGAATATGGGATTTGGAATCAAAAAAAGCAATCATGATAAATAAAACCAAAATATAATCAAATAAAGTTAAAAATAACACACTATCTGTATAACTCCTCAAAAGAACAGATAATAATAATCCACTAAAAACAACATTAATTTTGATGAGTTTAAAAAGGGTTATAAATAATATTGGAATAATTAAAAAAAATGCAAAACCTGAAAAATAATGTAATCTAAGATACGAATTATGAGGATTAAGACCATAATGTATAAACCAAATATTATTCTCATAGTTATACCCTGTAAAAAAAGTTATAGAATTCATGCTTGAAAGGTAAGCATTCTTTAAAATGTCTCTAGATGGAGAATCTATTCCTCCCTTGGTAAATTTTTCAAAAAGTTCAATATTATTGAACGTTAAATAAACTAGATCCCACTTGTAAATTAGTAGAAAAATAATTGGCATTAAAAACATTAATACTGAAATTATTTTTTTGAACTTAGAAAAAAACTTCCATTTAAACCATACAACTATTAATAGAATTAATAGGGTACAAATAATACCCGATCTTCCTATTGCCAAGACTGATAAAATTAAACCTAATAAAGAGGGTAATATTGGAATTTTTTCATTTTGTCTAATTTTAACTACGTACAAAGTAACTAGGTTCATTATTAATATTATAGATAAATAATTCTCACTGACACTATTCAAAATTCCAAATAAACCTTTATTGATAATAAAATAATACGTAGTGTAAAAAGAAAAAATATAAAATGGAATTGATAAAATTTTTGTATTAAATTTATTTGAGTAAATAAAATAAGCTATAATTGGGGATGTTAAATAATAAATAACAAATGGAGTTAATGTATTATTTACTAATTGAACAAAAAAAGTGAAGCAAAATATAACAAATACAATAGCATAAAGTGATTTCGGGACTTTTAGAATGAAAAAACCATTTTTAATCTTTACTCCAAAATAAATAGAAATAAAAAACGTTATTATAAAAATTAATGCACGTATAGGTAAGTTGAAAATATAATATATACTTGATAAAAAAATATAAATTGATAATATTATTGAGTTTTTTCTTACCATAACTAGACATCTAAAACTTTAGAATTTGCAAATATGTTTCTTGCCATCTTAAAAGAGTTAATAAGGCCTTTAGTATTTAAAATGAAAAATAAAATTACTGGTATTAAATAAAAGATGATATAATTATCATACAAAAATGTAATAAACATACTTGATAAAAATGGAATCATCCATTTTAATGGAAAAACATCGAGAAAGGTAGCTTTAAAATTGTTTCTATTGTAAATGATATTTCTTCCATAAAAAGAAACTATAAAAATGTAAATAAAATAAGTTATCATAGTTGCTAACATGACATACTCATATTGAAATTTAAAAAAATTAATAAAAATATAATTTAAAATTAAATTTAAAATTAAAGCGAAAACGGTAATAAAGCTTATCGTTTTCTCTTTTTCTCTAGCAATCATCAAACCCTGATAACCAAATAAATTGGTTGTTATTACTACTGTTAAAGCAGTAAAAACAAATACTTTTCCTGTTGATATAAATTCAGGAAAAAACAATAAACAAAAGGGGTAAAATAAAATAACCACATGCATTGATAAGTGTGAAATTGAAACATAAGAATCTCTTAATGAATCAAGTAACACCACTACGTTTAAATTATCTTTCTGAGAAAATCTATTTAATAATTTGGGAAATATTAAAAACGACATAGATTCAAAAATTAACAAAACAGCTGAAGCTAAAGTAAATGCAAAGGTAAAATATCCAAACTCTTCAATTGTAAAATAATCACTAACAAAAGTTCTAGTAACAATAATAATTAAATAAAAACAGGCATTGTAAATGAATAAATAAAAAGCTTTTGATAAAACTTTCTTAGCTAAATCTCGATTTATAATAGGTTTAAATGAAACTGGGGAGGTGAATAAATAAAACATTATAGAAAGAACAGACGATAGTAAATAAACCCTAATTAATACTATTAACAGTTCCTTGCCTTCAAAAAAAAATATTGATAAAAAAGTTAAAACTGGTAATATTGTTTGATTAAAAGTTATAGCCGATAATTTTCCATATACTCTGAAGATATTAGAAAAAAATAAATTAAAATGGCTTAAAATGGCTATTGCAATAATATAAACTAGATACTGTTCAAATGAATATTTAGTTCCAAAATCTATAGAAAAAAAATAAAGAAAAGAGAAAAAAAATAAAATTAAAGCAGAAAGTATAAATAATAATGTAACACCAATACCAATGACTTGTGAAACATAACTTGAATTATTTTTATTTATAGAAACAATAGCGTTAATTGAATTTGAGATTCCAAAATTCATTCTCAATAAATATTGTAAAACCAACATAACAAAACCCCAAATCCCAAGGTAAAAAACACCTAGAAACCGAGCTATTAATAGAGAATTTAGAAAATGCAAGCCATAAGTTAAATAGCGACTTGATGTATAAATAAAGATTTTGTTTTTAAATAAATTCATAAAATTAAACTATTAACTAACTAGAATTCTGGAAATTTTTACTGACTTAGCATTCATTTTTTTTTAAAATATTTTGAATTTATAAATCATAAAGGGCAGAGTTTTTTTTTAATAATTAATGAGACTACAATTTACCATTCAACAAACTAATAATGTATGAATTCCAATATTTACCATCTTCAAAACAGTTATCTCTTAAAAGGCCATCCTGTATAAAATTAAAATCATTGATAAAAAAATTTAATTTTTGATTATCAAATTCATAAAGTTCCATCCAAATTTTATGAAGATTTAAGTTTTTAAATCCATAATCTATTAATAATTCTGCTGCCTCATTTGCTTTACCGTCGTCACCTATATACATTTCATTTTCTCCAATATAAAAAGAGAAGTCTCCAGATCTATTTATCCAATTAACATACAATAAACCGGCAGCTCCAATGGGTTTTTGAGTATCTAAATCAACAATAGTAAACATAAAGTTAATATGTTTGGTCTTTTGAAGGTGATCAAACCAAGCTTCTTGGTCAGTTAAAGATAGTTCTCTAACCTCTCTAAAATTCTTTCTGAATTCAACAATATTTCTCCAATCTCTTAGAAATGGTAAATCTTGTTTTTCAACAGCTCTTAGGCCAACTTTTTTTCCTTTGATCATAACTTCACTATTTTTTTGGTTAAGTGTTCACCGGCTTCAATATCCATTAATAATTCCTTGCCGATAAGGCTTGTTTTCTCAAAAGGTTCAAAACCTCCCTTAGAAATTGGTCGCAATGAAATTAAATCAGATTCTAAAAGTGTATGCCCTTTTTTTAAATTAGTTTTGACTCTAATACACCTTCTTTGAACTAATTTTGATTGTTCTTCATTTTTTTCAACAATCTTAACACCATCACCTAAAGAAACTAATAATTCATATGATCTATCTACCATATCTCTCCAAGATTTTGGATTCATAGCAAACCCATGGTCAGGGCCTTCTTGATTATTGTTATCAGTAAAATGCTTTTCTATCACTCTTGCTCCTAATGCAATAGCTCCTAGAGTAGTAGCATGACCAGCAGTATGATCTGATAAACCTAAAACAGTATTTGGGTAATCAATAGAAAATTGTTTTAACACATTTAAGTTACAGTAATTATAGTTTTCGATGGACCCAGTGTAATTAGTGTTACACTGCATTAATACTAAATCTTGAGTCTTTTTAAGTGCCATTTTCATAACTCTTGAAACATCTTCATTAGTTGATGCTCCCGTAGCTATCAAAACAGGTTTATTTTTATCAATTATATAATCAATAATATCTAACCAAGTAATATCACCAGAACCAATTTTATAAATATCAACATATGGATCAACTAAATCAACAGATTCAAAATCATAAGCACTTGTGAAATAATCAATTCCTACCTTGTCACATTCATCTTTAAGAATTTTAGTCCAATCCTTAGAGATACTAGCATCCGCATACACTTCAAATACTGATTTTTTCCATTTTGATTGATGTGAAAGTTTCCCTTTCATTTTATCAAAGCCTGTTTTACTTACGATCTTATCTGCTTGAAAATTTTGGAACTTTGCTGCATCAGCTCCCGCCTCTTTAGCTAAATGAATTAATTCAATAGCTTTTTCAAGAGAGCCATTGTGGTTAGCACCTATATCAGCAATAAAATATAACGAATTATCATCTATAATTTTATTACCTAATTTAATTGTATTCATAATGTTCTTTTAATTTTAAAATAGTTTGATCTAAACTTATTAATTCTCTTTGATATTTTTGACTATAATAACTAGAATCTAGAGACTGATCATTTGACCTTTTAGCCCTATCCTTGTATGAGGATATTAGGGTCTTAGAGAGTGTTTTAGTCGGAATATTAAGTTTATCCAACAATTTACATCCAAATTCATATTTAGTACATAATTCACCTGCTACATGGAGAGATTCTGAATTAATATTATCAGTTTTTATTAAAAACTCAATCTCATTTGCTAAATCCCATATTGAAATTGGAGTAAATAAAACATCAGTAAACAATCCTAATTCTTTGCGATCTTTTGCAGTATTAATTATCCATTCTGCAAACCCTACTTTATTGGTATTTAAATTTAAACCAAATATAGTTGTTCTAATAATTGTATAACTTCGGTTGTTTGATGTTTTTAAAAAAAATTCACCTAATTCTTTTGACTTCCCATAAACGTTTTCAGGAAAAACACAGTCTAATTCTTTTGCTAAATGCAGAGATGATGGAAATACAGCATCTGATGAAATATAAATTATCTTAACATCATTATTTGTTGCATTGAGTAACTTTTGAACAGAAATACCATTAATATTAAATGCATCAATAGGATGTTTTTCACAAAAATTCCCATTAGTTAAAGCAGCACTGTGAATAATAATATCAGGATTAGCCCATTGTATTAATTCTAGATAACAATCAGATTTAAGATCAAATTTCATAAACTGGCTATGTTGTTCCTTGAAAAAGGAATTACCCGTTGCATAAACGTTAAATTGATTTTTTAAATCATTAACTAATGATGCCCCTAACATACCTGATGCTCCTGTAATTAGTATGTTTTTCATCAGTTCAACCTTTTAAACCCTGAATGACAAACTGGACCATCTAAAAGAGTGTTTATATTTAATTTCTCCGATTCGCATTTAGAAATAGTTTTATATATTTTATCGAGTTCATCAAAGTAATTACTTAGATGTTCATCTGTATGTTCTGTACAAGCATAAAAAATTGTACTTGCTAAAAAACCTTTTTTCAACATTTCTTGAGTTATAAAAGTCTTGTATTCTAGAGCATTCCTACTATTGAAACTATAAGATGTCATAGCGGGTATACCTGACACTGTAATGTCTAAATTATTTTTTTTTGCGAGTGCTAACCAGCCTTCTTGCATATTTTTACCGGTACAAGTAATTTTATTCCATGATTGCTCTCTTTCCATAACTTTAAGAGTGGCCAATGCTGCTGTAGGTCCAATACGCTCAGTCCAAAAAGTACTACTTATAAATGTTGACTGTGCAGCTTCCATTACTGATTTTCTTCCAACAACAGCTGTTAGTGAATAACCGTTCCCGATTGTTTTACCAAACATTACCATATCTGGTTCAACATTATATTTTTGAAAAATACCACCAAAAGTTTCTCTGAAACCAGATGAACACTCATCAAAAATTAAAACAATATTTTTCTTTGTGGCTAAATCCCGAACTCTTTTTAGAAAACCATCTTTGGGTTCAAAATTCCTTATGACTTCCATTTTTATTACGCCGATATCATTTTTTTCAACTATATCCAAAAGTTCTTCGTAATTATTATAATTAAAAGGAAAAACAGAGTTTTTTAAATTTCTAGGAACACCTTTAGGGCTCAAACCCGCTATTAAATGGCTCGATAAGTCATCACCTCCATTATGATTAGCTGAAAGGTACCAATCATGCCATCCATGATACCCGCAAACTGCAATATTATCTTTTCCCGAAGCTGCCCTGGCAATTCTAACTGCTATGGCATTAGCTTCTCCTCCACTTCTTGCAAATCGAACCATATCTGCCCATGGATTCATCTCAATTAATTTTTCAGCTAAATAAACCTCCTCTGGACAATTTAGTGAACTCATGTTTCCCTTTCGGACAGCATTAAAAACTGCAGAATCAACTTCATTATTTCCATATCCTAAGCTATTTGTGCCAATACCCATTATTGACATATCAATTAGTTCAGTACCATCTAGATCCCAAACTTTACATCCCCTAGCCTCAGAAAAGTATGATGGCCAATTTTCTGGCAAAAACATTTCTGGTCTTTTAGATAAAAGCATGGTTCCTCCTGGAATTATACTTTTTGCTTTTTTATATAAATCTTGACCTTTTCTCATAATTAGTTAATTAAATCATTTTTAATAGATTTTATGTAGCCTTCATTTCTTATTATAGAATTGTTAGTATTACTAATCGATTTATCATTCAAATATAAGTTTGTGTAATTTTCCCATTTTTCATTTAAACCTAACTTGTCAACCAACTTTTTTATTACAACAAAATCGGTAGGTTCATCAACAGTCATTCTAACCTTATTGAATTTCATATTATTTGAATGTATATTTAATACTTTAAAGTTTTTTTTCATATAAGGTGTAACGTGCTCTCTATCGGATAATAAAACTGAATCCTCCCATGCTTTTTTTAGCGAATTAAAACTAAAAACTTCAACGTCTTGTCCATCAGGGTATGATTCAATCAACGTATTTGAGCAGTAATCAACATTTGAATTTACAGTAGCTTCAATAATCATATCAATTAATGAGGAATCAATTAGCGGACAGTCAGATGTTAATCTAACAACAAAATCAGGATTATAAGGCTTTGCTGCTTGGTAGAATCTATCTAAAACATCTTCCTCATTACCACGATAACATGATACATTTAACTTATTAGATTCGAGCTCAATAATATCATCTTTTTTTTTGTTGGTGGTTGCAATAATTATTGAATCTATCTTTTTAGATTGCTTTATTCTATTAATATGAATACTTAGAAGAGTTTCATCCTCAATTTTATTCATAATTTTATCAGGAAATCGCGTAGATCCAGTTCTTGCCTGAGTTATAGCTATAATTTTCATTTTACCAATTAGCAGGGTTTAACAAATTTTCTTCTTTAACGTTAATAGAATCAATATTTTCTATAATATTCTTAAATTTATAATCGCTGATACAACTGAGATTATTTTGCAATTGACTAACTGTGTCAACACCTAATAAAACACCATCAATGTTTGCATTTGAGCAGACATAATTAAGTGCCAAACTATTAATTTCATTTTTATTTACTAATCTTTTTAATTCGAATAAGTATTTTTTTAAAACATCTAGCTTACCATGTATTGTATTTAAATCTTTAAAGAATAAACCTTGTAAAAAAGTAGATCTTGTATGAATTTCAACTCCTTTTTCTTTTGCTTTTAAAAATATCTTTTCTCTTTTAGATTTATTATCTAATAGATTGTAAGGCAGTTGAATTAAATCTATTTCTTTATTTTCAAGAACATCATTAATATTATGATTACTATGAAGTGAAACTCCTATTTTTTTAACAATACCTTTATTTTTTAATTCTAATAATTCTAATTTAAATAAATTAAAGTAGTTCTTAAAATCATCATAGTTGTGAAACATGTAACAATAAAGATTATTAACATTCAATATTTTTAAATGATGATTGATTCTATCTGAAATATTTTTTGGTAAGTCAAGTCTAGCAGAACAGTATTTAGAAATAACGTGAAATTTATTACCAGAAGCTTCGTGATAGTTCCCAATTATTTCATGAGAATTACCATAAGCCTCTGCAGTATCTAAAAAGTTAATATTATTGTTATAAGCATAATCAAAAATAGATTTAACTTCATTAAAATTTGGCTTTCCTTTATTATTATTTATTCCATAATTTAGACCAAATTGGACAGTACCTAAAATAAGTTTACTTTTCAAAATAATCTAAACTTTAAAATTAGAATCTACATGCTCAATTACTAACTCTCTCAGAGTTTCTATAGTTTCCCATTCAGTATTATTTCCTGAGTCATAAGAAAACCCTTCAGGTACATCAACGCCATTAAATGCTTTTTTATACTCCTCTTTAGTATATTTAGAGTAAGGTGAATTTTGAGGTAAAATAGCATAATACCTACCTAAATCAACGGTATTGTATGAATCTGAAGAGGTAATCATTTCTTCGTGTAATTTTTCTCCAGGGCGAACACCAACCACTCTTTGCTCTAACTCAGGTGCTATTGCGCTTGCTACATCTGGTATTTTATATGATGGTATTTTTGGCACAAAAACTTCACCTCCCCATGCTTTTTCAATCGCATAGAAAACCATTTCACATCCATCCTCTAATGAAATATTAAAACGGGTCATTTTATTATCTGTAATTGGTAAAAAAGCTTCTCCATTCTTTTTCTTTTTAAGAAAAAAAGGCATTACTGAACCATTAGAACCCATAACATTTCCATATCGTACTACAGAAAACTTGACATCTCTTTTACCTTTTATATTATTTGCTGCAATAAATAACTTATCCGAAGCTAATTTTGTTGCGCCATACAAGTTTATCGGTGCTGCTGCTTTATCTGTAGACAACGCAACTACATCTTTAACACCAGACTTAAGCGCAGCATTAATAACATTTTCCGCACCATTTATATTCGTTTTAATACATTCCATAGGATTGTATTCTGCTAAGTGAACATGTTTCATCGCCGCAGCATGAATTACAATATCAATATCTTCAAAAGCTGTTTCTAATCGCTTCTCGTCTCTAACATCTCCAATAAAATATCTAATTTGTGGAAACTCACTTTCAGGAAACTCTTGTGCCATTTGAAAATGCTTTTGTTCATCTCTGGATAATATAACTAAACGCTTTACATTTGGACTTCTTTCTAAAATTAATTTTGTAAACATTTTACCAAAAGAACCTGTTCCACCAGTAATTAATATTGATTTATTATTTAAATCCATTTTTCTTATATTTTTTTTTTAATAACAATATATACATTTTCATTTTTGAAAAAATTGCTATCAAGTTAAATTTGCAACTTGATTTTTCATATAAAAAAATCAAGTTTATCTTAATAACCATTGTTTTCTAAATATTTTTAAATATTTTTTCACCAATAAATATCCAATACTAGACACTAACCCTAAAAACACATAAATAATAAGAATAAGAGACCTTTTTGGTGCAGATTTCTTATTTGGCACTGATACAGGTTTTAATACTGTAAACAAGGGAGTATCTTTTTTTACCTGTAATCGCTGTGTTTCTAATTGTTTTGCTAATTCAGAATAGACAGAAAAAGCCAAATCATATTCAGATTGCAACTGTAATAATTTCGATTTACCTAAAGCAGTATTTATACTTGTATTTCTATCTTGAAAACGAGCCAAGGAAATTTTCACCTTATTAAATTCATTTTGCTTTTCGACATAGCGCTCCTTTATATACTGTAATTGCTCTTTTGATTTCTGAGTCTTAAAATAAAGAGCAAAGTCTTGCAATAATTGTTGTGCCTTTAGAGCAAGTTGAGCAGATGCTTTAGCTTCTGGAAAGGTAACCTCAAGAGATACAAAGCCTTCATTAACATTGACATTTAAATTTATTTGAGAAGAGATTAGTTCTATCAATTCATTCTCTCTATCAGAAATGGTAATAATTTCTTGATTATCTTGAGTAATATTCTGTCCAACTGAAGCTGATTTTGAGCGAAATAGCTTAACAACAACTAATGGCAATCCAAGTGTGTATTTTTTTATATTAGCTAACAATCCAGCACTATAAACATTCTCGTAAAACTCTTTATAAGTAACATCGTTTTCAAGATTCTGAATAGTTAGATTAGTCTCTAGAAGGGCTAATTGAAAAGGAATACTCGCTACTATTTGAGGATATAACTCTGGAGAAATCTCTGTATTATTTACACCTCCACCTAGACTTATGCCTGCCAAAGAAGCCAAGCTCCCTAAACCACTGGCTGAGGTCTTCCCTTGCACCAAAGGCACAAAGGTTGTGCTAGCTGTATACTCGTTCTTAGAAAAGATAGCCACAAAAAGCCCCAAGAAGGAAAAAACCAACGTGATTTTTAATATTAACTTACGTGCTTGCCAAAAACCTTTTAAAAGTGCAATGATATCGATCGTATCTTCTGGCTCTATGTATGTGTTTTTATTTTCTTGCATTTTTTTATTAATAAGACAAATGTGTCGGCGAATCTTTTTATTTTACGAGTGTCTGAATTAAAATTCCTAAAGTGGCTAAAGAAGAGGTAATTCCTACTATTTCTGTGGTAGACATACGATCTTTATTTTCACTTTTTTCAGGAACAAAAATAGTTGCTCCAGCATTAATTTTAGGATAGACTTTAAAAAAGAAAAAACTACGAACTGTTTTAATATCTCCGTTTGCATAAGAAACATAAACTTTATTTCTCTTTGCTTTTTGTGCAAAACCACCAGACTTAGCAATGTACTTTCTAAGATTTTGTTTCTTTGTAAAAGGCACTAAAGAAGGTTGTAAAACCATACCTGAAACGCGAACGGTTTGTTGTTTTGTAGGGATTTTTAAGACATCCCCTTCTTCTAAAAATAAATCTACTGCAGACCCTTTATTGTACATGATTTTTTCTAAATTAATTGCTACAGAAAATGATGACTTCTGTTCTAATACCTCTTCGGCTTCAAAATCATCTAAACTTTTCTCAAGTGTTTCTTCTAATTGTTTTACAGAGGTATCATCAACTTCTCTAATTAAAGTAGCTCCATTTAAATAAGCAAAAGGTGTAAAACCACCCGCTCTGAGTATTAAATCTGAAATACGCTCATTTTTTTTACGCAAAACATAACTCCCTTCATAGTTTACTTCTCCTTCGATAGTTACATTTTTTTGAGCCACATAGCCTTTTGCATTTCTAACCTCTACAATATCAAAAGGTTCTAAATAAAAGGGACTGCCGTTATTAATTGCCAAGTTTTTATCCGAAGAGACCGCAAACACATCACTTAAAGTAACAAAACTACCATCCTTTAAACGCCTAGAGACACTTATCTTTTCTGGATCTGCTCCATCAGACAAACCTCCAGATATAGCAATCAAATCTTCTATTTGTAAATTACCTACAAAATCAATAGTACCAGGTTTATTAACCGCTCCGCCAATAGTAAGAGTTCTTTTTTCTCTTAATTCTTCTTTGTTAAAGATTTTTACTGAGTCTTTAGCTTGCATAGCTATGACTTCCTTATCTTGTAAAATAGCATTTACAGAAAAAGGAATATTTTCTTTCTGGGTATCGTCATGTGATCTTACCAACAAACCTCTCTCTAAAAAAGCTTCTGGTGTAATACCTTCCGCTTTTAGAAGCAAATCTTTTAAAGTCATCCCCTCAATTAACTCAAAACTTCCTGGCCTATACACCTCTCCTTCTAGAGAAACTCTATTTTGATAACGATCTAGCACTTCTTGCACCACAAACTCATCGCCTGATTTCATTAAAAACTGAGCAGCTTGGTTTAAAGAAACTTCTTTTACTTCTTTTTGAGAACCGTTGAAACGCTCTATTAACAATAGTTTTGTATAAGCGTTGGATGCAAAACCACCAAAATACTGAATTAAATCGTACAATGACTCTCCTTCTTTTAACTCATACATACCAGGCCTTTTTACTGCCCCTTCAACTGTTACCAAACTCTTATATGGTGTTACTAATAAAACGTCTTGATCTTGTAGTGTTACATTTCCTTTTTGAGTACCAAACAACATGTATTGATAAATATCTAATGTAGCTACCTGTTTATTATTTCTTATTAATTGTACTTCTCTAAAGGTACCCATTTCAGTTGGACCACCAGCAACATACAATGCATTTAAAACAGATGACAATGAATTTAATGCATACGTTCCAGGCGCTTTTACTTCTCCTATAATATTTACTTGTACAGTTCTAATTTTAGAAACCGTAACATTGGTGTAAATTTTAGCATAACTATTTTTTGAAGCGGTAATGCCTGAATGCTTACTTTTTAATTTTGAAAGAATTTTATTGGTCGCATTTTCTAATGTAAATCCATTCACATAAATAAAACCTACACCATTAATCTTGATGCTACCATTGTTGTTTACCGTTGCTACATAAGTAACTTCTGCAGCACCCCACAAGTCAATCATAAGTTCGTCTCCTGGACCAATTTGATAATTTTCTGGAACGGCAATATTTACATTAGGAGCAAAAGAAACTTTAGAATTGGTGAAAAAATCATAGCCAAAAAGCAAGGATTTTTCTTTAAGGATATTTAAAGGTTTTTTTTCCGTAAGACCAAAACTCTCTGTTTCTTTTTCTTTCTGACTTCCTGATTCATTTCTAGAAACCCTTTCTTTTGAATCAAAATTATTTAAAGCCGAAACTCTTCGTTTAAAGGATGCTATTTTAAGAGGAGAAATACCTTGTGCCTCACCTAAAACTGTTAACTGATCTAAGGTATATCCTTTTTCAGTCATTTTAGACCAATAAGCACTTATTTGTGCATCGGACAATGAGTTAACATCTACATTCTTAAGACTCGAAACATCTTGTGAGTACAAAGATACCGAGAAAAAAAAGATCATAATAATCCCAAGGGACAGAAGATTCTTATTCATTTTTACTTTTTTTTACAAAAATACTAATTTTAAGGTCTTAATAAAACTAAATCGAATCTTATTTAAATAAAAGTGATCTTAATCTTATTGAAACAAAGCTAACAAGAGATTTTGATTTTATTATTTCCCTATTTGATGATACTCAAAGCCTTTATCATCTAGATTAAAGGCATTGTATTGATTTCTCCCATCAAAAATAACAGGTTTCTTTAGTTGATTTTTTATCTCTGAAAAATCTGGAGAACGAAACTCTTTCCATTCTGTTAACAATATTAAAGCATCTGAGTTTTTTAAAACCTCATATTTTGCCTCTACATATTCAACGTTTTGAACCTCTTTTAAATAGTGTTCTTTTGCTTCATTTATAGCTTTAGGGTCATATGCATTTATTTTAGCACCTCTTTTGACTAATTCTTTGATCACATAAATTGCAGGAGCCTCTCTCATATCATCTGTGCCTGGTTTAAATGCTAAACCCCATATTCCAAAACAAAACCCGGTTAAATCATCTCCAAAACGACGAACTATTTTTTTAACAATTACTAATTTTTGCGCATCGTTTACTTTTTCAACAGCATTAATTAAACGTGCATTATAACCATGTTCTTCTGCTATTTTAGATAACGCTTTTACATCCTTAGGAAAACAAGATCCTCCATAACCAACTCCTGGATATATAAAACTGTAGCCTATCCTATTATCAGAACCGATTCCTAAACGAACCATATTTGCATCTGCACCCACTTTTTCGCAAATATTAGCAATCTCATTCATAAATGATATTTTAGTTGCAAGCATAGCATTTGCTGCATACTTTGTCATTTCTGCAGAACGAACATCCATTGACACAAAACGGTTATGTGTCCTAAAAAAAGGAGCGTATAATTCTTTAATTTTTTTTGTAACCTTTTCAGAATCTGAACCAATTACAATTCTATCTGGCTTCATGAAATCTTCTATTGCTGTTCCTTCCTTCAAAAATTCCGGATTTGAAACTACATCGAAATTCAAGTTTATTTTTCTTTTATTTAATGCACTCTGAACTCTGAACCTCACCTTATCTGCTGTACCTAATGGTACTGTAGATTTATTTACAATAATTATTTTACTTTCTAAAACACCCCCAATTGAATCTGCAACAGACAAAACATGTTTTAAATCAGCACTTCCGTCTTCGCCCATTGGAGTACCAACCGCTATAAAAACAATTTCAGATTTATAAATAGCCTCAGAAAAACTAGTCGTAAATCTCAAACTTTTATTTTCTAAATTTTTTGAAACTAATTGAGAAAGCCCTGGCTCAAAAATAGGAACCTCACCTTTATTTAATTTGTTTATTTTAGAAGCATCTATATCTACTAAAACAACAGTATTTCCCATTTCTGCAAAACAACCCCCCGTAACCAAGCCGACATAACCACAACCAATAACTGTAATTTTCATATAATTTCTTTCTCTTAAAGTAACATTTATTTAAGAACAATATTTGCTGCCAAAAACTAAACCTGTTCTTTTTTCATTAAATGAACATCGCTATTCACCATATCTTTTACCAATGTTTCTAGGCTATATTCTGCAACCCAACCTAATTTTTCTTTTGCTTTTGTAGGGTCTCCGATCAACAAATCTACTTCTGTTGGACGAAAATAAGAAGGGTCTACAGAAAGGACTTCTTTACCTATTGCTACTTGAAAGTCTTTATGACTACAAGCCTTAACAATAGCCTTCTCATCTATTCCTTCACCTATAAACTCAAGTTCAATTCCAACCTCTTCAAAAGCCAAACGAACAAAATCTCTTACTTTTGTGGTTTTTCCTGTTGCAATAACCCAGTCTTCTGGTTTTTCTGCTTGTAGAATCATCCACATCATGCGAACATAATCTTTAGCATGCCCCCAATCTCGCTGCGCATCTAAATTTCCTAAATATAATTTATCTTGTAATCCTAAGGCTATTTTTGCAACTGCTCTGGTTATTTTTCTGGTTACAAAGGTTTCTCCTCTTCTTGGCGACTCATGATTGAATAAAATCCCATTACATGCAAACATATTATAAGCTTCACGGTAGTTTTTAGTTATCCAAAAGCCATAAATTTTTGCAACACCATAAGGAGAACGAGGATAAAAAGGTGACTTTTCATCGTAAAATCCTTTTTCATTTTTATTTTCCGGCATTCCGCCATACAATTCTGATGTTGATGCTTGATAAATTTTTGTTTTCTTTTCTAATCCTAAAATACGTACCGCTTCTAAAATTCGCAAAGTACCCAAACCGTCTACATTACCAACATATTCTGGTGTATCAAATGAAACAGCAACGTGGCTCATAGCCCCTAAATTATAAATCTCGTCTGGTTGTGTTTCTTGAATAATACGGGTTAAATTCATCGCATCTGTTAAATCACCATAATGCAATTTAATTCTTAAATCTGGATCGTGAGGATCTTGATATAAATGATCTATTCTATCTGTATTAAAAGATGATGATCTTCTTTTAATACCATGCACAAAATAACCTTTTTCTAATAATAATTCGGCTAAATAAGAACCATCTTGACCCGTAATTCCTGTAATTAATGCAACTTTCATTTTTTTATTTTAAAAAACTTAAACAATGTCTTAGTTTTATTTTAGTTTTAGTCTTAGTTTTAGTCTTAGTCTTAGTCTTAGTCTTAGTCTTAGTCTTAGTCTTTATCACAAACCTTTTTAAACTTTGACAATGACGATGACTAGATTCGTTATATCCATTTAATTCTGATAGTCATAATAATTTCCAGTCTTGGTCTTTGTCTTTGTCTTTGTCTTAGTTTTATTTTAGTCTTCGTTTTAGTCTAAGTCTTATACACCTAACTTCTACCTAAATTAACTTCACTTCTTTAATACTATCTATATGCTCTAAAAACCAAGCATACGTTTTTTCTACACCCTCTTCTAGCGCTGTTTTATACTGCCAACCTAATCTTTGCATCTTAGATACATCCATCAATTTTCTTGGTGTTCCATCTGGTTTTGATGCATCCCAAATAATATTACCTTTATGGCCGACTACTTTTTGAATCGTTTGTGCCAATTCTTTTATGGTAACATCTGTACCAGAGCCAACATTGTACAGGTGCTCTGGTAATTTATTTTCTAGTGCAAAAACTACAGCTTCTGCCAAATCATCTACAAACAAAAATTCGCGCATTGGCGAACCACTTCCCCATAAAACTACTGCTGCATGATTGTTTATTTTTGCCTCATGAAACTTACGCAACATTGCAGGTAAAACATGCGACGTTTGCAAATCAAAATTATCAAAATATCCATATAAGTTAGTAGGCATTAAACTTACATAGTCTTTTTTAAATTGGTTTCTAATTGCTTCACAAGCTTTAACACCAGAAATTTTTGCAATCGCATACCATTCATTTGTTGGCTCTAATGAATCAGTTAACAAACAAGTTTCTTTTAATGGTTGTGGTGCATACTTAGGATAGATACAAGAACTTCCTAAAAATATAAATTTTTCAACACCCAGTTTTAATGCACCATCTATTAAATTATTTTGAATCTGCATATTTTCCATCAAAAATTGATACGGAAAATTATTATTCGCTAAAATACCTCCAACTTTTGCTGCAGCATCAATAACTACATCGGGTTTTTCTTGTTTATAAAACTCAAAAACTTGTTGCTGATTTCTTAAATCTAAATCTGCACTTGTTTTTCCTATTAAATTGGTATACCCTTTACTTTCTAAACTTCGCCAAACCGCAGAGCCAACCATACCTCTATGCCCAGCAATGTAAATTTTCAACTTCTTTTTTTGTAAACTCATTATATCAATTGATAAACCATGGTACTATTCATCCCTAAAAGGGAAAAATAAATATTGATGCTACTTATCATTTTTTAAATTCTCTTTCTCTTGTACTTCTCTTCGTAAGCCACTGCTAGAAAAACGGTGTTCTCGTTTATTAAAATACAAATCGATTCCTTTTTCTTCACAATACTTTCTGCCTGTAAACTGCTTACTTGCATACTCATCTCCTATAATACGAACGTCTATTTTAAAAGAACGCAACACATCTTCTAAATCTTGCTCTGTGGCATAAGGAATAATTTCATCTACATACCTACACCCTTTTAACTGAATATACCTTTCTACTACTGATTGAACAGGCCTGTTTTTTTCTGGTCTATCTAGTGTGGGGTCCGTTTGTAAGGCACAGATTAAATAATCGCATTGGCGTTTTGCTTCTTCTAACATTTTTACATGACCTGCATGAAACAAATCAAATGCACTAAAAGTAATTCCTACTTTCATCTCGTTTTTTTTACAAATATAATTTATTTAATGTGGCTTAAAAAAGCGTGTTTTTCACCATTTTTAGAAATAGCTAAATTTCTGATATCATGAACTATTTGAATTGATTTTTCAGAATCTTTCAATCCAAATCCGTTGCCTTTTAAGATTTCTTGATAACTAGTTGTATGCAAGTCGGTAAAACCATCACTAAACTCTAATTCTTGTTGATCTACGGTTATCGATCGAAACGTTTTCTGCTGTTTCTCTTTGATATATATAGGTAAATCATTTTCATCAATAGACAAAAACCAACGAACTCTGGCGTTTTTAAACTCTAAATATCCTGCCGATTTACTTTTTTCTCGTAAATGAACTTTATTTTCTTGCACCTCACCAAAAATCCAAGAAAGCATGTCGTAAAAATGCACACCAATGTTGGTTGCAATTCCGCCAGATTTACTTTCATCTCCTTTCCAAGAAATATCGTACCATTTCCCTCTAGAGGTAATATAAGTTAAATCTACATCGTACTTTTCATTTTTATTCGCCAACGCTACTTTACTTTTTAGAGCAATAATACTAGGGTGTAATCGTAACTGCAGAATGGTATTTATTTTTTGTCCCGATTCTTTTTCAATTCCCATTAAAGCCTCTATGTTCCATGGATTTAATACCAACGGTTTTTCGCAAATTGCATCTGCACCTCTTCGTAAGGCCATTCTAATATGAGAATCATGTAAATAATTAGGGGTACAAATACTCACATAATCAATATGAGTGCCAGCTCTTTTTAGTTTTTCTATATGACGATCGAACCTTTCAAATTCTACAAAGAAATCAGCATTCGGAAAATAACGATCCATAATACCTACACTATCAAATTTGTCTAATGCAGCTATTAATTGGTTATTTGTTTGCTGAATTGCTTTTAAATGTCTGGGCGCAATGTAACCTGCTGCACCAATTAATGCGAAATTTTTCATTATTTATAGGGACTTATCTATCTGTTTAGAATCTAAAAAATTCTTAACATCGTATACTATTGATTTTTCTTTTTTTATCTCTTCAAAATTTAAATCTAGAAACTCTTTATGTGCAACTGCTAATACAATGGCATCATATTGTTTTTTTGGTATCTCGGAAAAAGAAGTGATTTTATAGGTGTTTTTTACTTCTTCTGAATTAGCATGCGGATCAAAAACAACCACATTAGCTCCATATTCTTGTAACTCATAAATTAAATCTACCGTTTTTGTATTTCTAATATCTGGACAATTTTCTTTAAAAGTGATTCCTAAAACTAATATACCTGCGCCTTTTACCTCTTGATCTTTCTGAATCATCAATTTAGCAACCTCTGATGCTATGTATTTACCCATGCTATCATTCACTCTTCTACCTGCTAAAATTATCTCTGGATGATACCCAAACTCTTGAGCCTTTTGAGCCAAGTAATAAGGATCTACACCGATGCAATGCCCTCCAACCAAGCCTGGCTTAAATGGTAAAAAATTCCATTTTGTACCTGCAGCAGCCAAAACATCTTGGGTATTTATATCCATTAAACCAAAAATTTTAGCCAATTCATTAACAAAAGCAATATTAATATCTCTTTGAGAATTCTCGATTACTTTTGCAGCCTCTGCTACCTTAATAGACGGCGCTAAATGGGTGCCAGCAGTAATCACAGAAGCATACAGTTGGCTTACTTTTTCACCAATTTCCGGGGTAGAACCAGAGGTAATTTTTAATATTTTATCTACAGTATGCAACTTATCTCCGGGATTAATTCTCTCAGGAGAATATCCAACGAAAAAATCGGTGTTATATTTTAAACCAGATACCTTTTCTAAAATAGGCACACAATCTTCTTCTGTAGCTCCAGGATAAACGGTAGACTCATATACAACAATATCGTTCTTTTTTAAAACGCTTCCTACCGTTTCACTCGCCTTAATTAAAGGAGTTAAAACTGGTCTATTATTTTTATCCACAGGCGTAGGAACGGTAACAATAAAGTAAGTACACTCTTTTAATTCGTTTAAATTTGATGAAAAAAACAGTCCTAAATCTTCATTATTTGTTGATTTTGCTACTGCTTTTAACAACGATGCTTCAACCTCCATTGTAACATCTTCATACGCTTTTAGTTGATCTACTCTAGTTGTGTTTATATCAAACCCAACCACACTATATTGGGTTGCAAAAAGGCGTGCCAAAGGCAAACCAACATAACCCAAACCAATAATTCCTATTTTTATTTTACTCATTTATTCTTTTCATTATTGCAATTATCTTTTCTAGTTTTTTGTAATCCAAAAAACCACCCTAAAAAATTACTTTAAATGCAACCAATACCATTCTATCGATTTTTTTAACCCTTCTTTTAAAGAAAAAAGAGGCGTATAGCCTAGTAATTTTCTCGCTTTTGAAATATCTGCATGCGAATGCGGAATATCACCAACTCTTTTTGAACCATAAATAATTGACACCTCTTTTATTTTTGTATCAAAATCAGCTAAAATATCCTTAAGATAGTGTGTTAATTTTTTTAAGGTGTTTCTTTCTCCGAAGGCAATATTATATACCTCATTTACACTTTCTTTACCTGATGTTAAGCTTAATAAATTTGCCTGAATCACGTTCTCTATATATGTAAAATCTCTAGAAAAACTTCCATCTCCATTAATAACTGGGGACTCTAAACGCATAAATTGCTCTATAAATTTCGGAATTACTGCTGCATATGCTCCATTGGAATCTTGCTTAGCACCAAAAACATTAAAATACCTTAAACCTATTGTTTCTAAACCGTATGTTTTATAAAAAACATCTGCATATAATTCATTTACATACTTGGTAACCGCATACGGAGATAATGGTTTTCCTATCACCTCTTCTACCTTTGGTAATGTTTCAGAATCTCCATAAGTTGAAGAACTTGCAGCGTACACCATTCTTTGTACCTTATTATCTCTTGCAGCAACTAACATATTTAAAAAGCCAGAAATGTTAACCTCATTTGTGGTTACTGGATCTTTTATAGAGCGAGGCACAGAACCCAATGCTGCCTGATGCAAAATAAAATCTACGTTTTTAGACGCAAACTGACAATCTGCAAGGTTGCGAATATCTCCTTCAATTAAAGTAAAATTTGAGTTTTTGATGAAGTCTTGAATGTTTTCTCTTTTTCCTGTAGAAAAATTATCTAAACAAACGACTGTGTTATTCGTTTTAAGCAATGCTTCACATAGATTAGAACCTATAAAACCTGCACCACCAGTAACTAGTATTTTTTTTCCAGTCAAAACAACCTCCATCTTTCCTTTTTATTAAGCTTTTAAGAAACAAATGTAGCAAAAAAGAATCACTTAATTTTCACACAATAAAGGGAAGTAAACAAAAAATCCTTCACAAGATTGTGAAGGATTTTTACTTTGGTGGGCAATAGCTTGTTCCGATCTTTTTTCGGAAAGGGATTCGAACCCCCGACCTCTCCCGATAAAAAATCGGGATGCTCTAGATTTCACTAATTATCATTTTCCAAAATCAATCTCAAAATCATTTTTCTTGATTTCCATGATTTTATCTGTTTTTCTCGAGCGTAAGCTGCTTCTTTACTCTGAAAAGTTTCTTGATAAACCACAACCCAATCTTTTGAACGTGCTGTAAAACCTCGATGATTTGATAAATGACTTACCAATCGTTTCTGAATATTTTGTGTTGCACCAACATAATATTTATCTAGTTTTTTTGAATATAAAATGTACAGGTAAAAAGTCATAAAAAGCTATAAAACAAAAAATCCTTCACAAGATTGTGAAGGATTTTACTTTGGTGGGCAATAGCCTGTTCCGAACTTTTTTCGGAAAGGGATTCGAACACCCGACTTCTCCCGATAAAAAATCGGGATGCTATAGATTTTACTTATTATCATTTTCTAAAATTAATTTCAAAATCATTTTTCTTGATTTCCATGATTTTATCTGTTTTTCTCGAGCGTAAGCTGCTTCTTTACTCTGAAAAGTTTCTTGATAAACCACAACCCAATCTTTTGCACGTGCTGTAAAACCTTGATGATTTGATAAATGACTTACCAATCGTTTCTGAATATTTTGTGTTGCACCAACATAATATTTATCTAGTTTTTTTGAATATAAAATGTACAGGTAAAAAGTCATAAAAATCTATAAAACAAAAAATCCTTCACATGATTGTGAAGGATTTTTATTTTGGTGGGCAATGAGGGATTCGAACCCCCGACCCCCTCGGTGTAAACGAGGTGCTCTGAACCAACTGAGCTAATTGCCCTAAGCGGATGCAAATATAACATTGATTTTTAATCTACCAAATAAAAAAAGAACTTTTATTTAAATTATTTCAGCCACCACAAAAGTACTTCCACCAACATAAATCATATCTTGTTGATTTGCATTAGCTAAGGCACTTTTTAATGCTTTTTGCACCGATGAATATTTTTTTCCTTGCAAGCCAAATAAAACTGCCTTTTCTTGTAATTCTATCTCAGAAAGCCCTCTTGGTATGTTCGGTTTGCAAAAATAATAAGTAGCCTCTTTTGGAAACATCGGCAAAACATTCTCTAATTTTTTATCTGAAACGACCCCTATAACAATATGTAAATTCTTATAAATTTCTTTTTTTAGCTGATTGACAACAATCTCTAAACCTTCTTTATTATGTGCGGTATCGCAAATTACTTTTGGTGAATCTTGTAAAATTTGCCAACGACCTTTTAAGTTGGTGTTCTGTACAACATTTAACAAGCCTTGTTTAATATTTTCTTCTGAAACCACAAATCCATTTAATTTTTTAACTGCGGCAACAGCTGTTTTAGTGTTTTTTTGCTGATAAACACCTAATAAATCTGTTTGATAATTAACCATATCGGAAGAAGCAAAATGCAACGTCGTATTTCTATGCATCGCCTTTTCTACAAAAACCTGTTTTACCTCATCTTGCTCTTCTCCGATTACAACTGCAACTTTCTCTTTAATAATACCCGCTTTTTCTGAAGCAATTTCTGGTAAAGAATCTCCTAATAAATCGGTATGATCTAATCCTATATTAGTAATTACAGAAACCTCTGGAGTAATAATATTAGTAGAATCTAACCGACCACCTAAACCTACCTCAACAATCGCTATATCTACATTTTCTGACGCAAAATAATCAAACGCCAAACCAACAGTCATCTCAAAAAATGAAAGCTGCTGTTGTTGTAAAAACACTTTATGGGCTGCTATAAATGAAGTTACTTTTTGCTTAGAAATTTCTTTTCCGTTAATACGAATTCTCTCTGTAAAATTTTTTAAGTGTGGCGAGGTGTACAAACCAACCTTATAACCTGCTTCTTGCAATATAGATGCAATCATGTGACTGGTAGAACCTTTACCATTTGTACCACCAACATGAATAGATTTAAACTTTTGTGACGGAAAATCTAATTCTTTTGAAAAAGCCAAAGTATTTGCTAAATCTTTTTTAAAAGCTACTTTACCCTCTCTTTGATACATGGGTAACTGTGCAAACATCCAATCTAATGTTTCTTTGTATGTCATATTCTATATCCTAACTACTTTAAGCTTACTATTTATGAAAGCTACTTACAAAAATACCATTATTTAGACAAAGAAAACTTATAAATTATGGTTCCTATTTGTATTTTTGAAGCACTAGAACTTGCACTCCATTTTGTTTTTAATGCAGCTTCTTTAGCTGGTTTTAACAAACAAGCAGCAGAATTTGTAGTTCCTTTTTCTCCTGCAAACGCACGAATAACATTGCCTTTTCTATCAACCTCTACACTAACTACTACCGTACCTTCTTCTTGACAATCGGGTTGTTGTTTTGGCTTAAACAACGCATTTCTGCCCAGTAAACTATAATTACTATCTGCTATGCCTTTTGTGTTTGAATAATATTTATCGCTATTATCTACACCGGTTTTGCTTCCTTTATTCGTTAATGAGCTATTTTGCTGATCAGAGGTGTTTTTGACACTCTTATTTTCTGATGATGTATTTTCTTTTGATGAAGCTGCGTTTAATAAATTATTTAAAGCATCTTGAATTTCTTTGGATGGTTTAGGCTTAACTACTTCTTTTTTTATAACTTCTTTTGAATTATTTTCTTCTGATACCTTCTCTTTTTTTTCTATTAAAAAATCGTCAGCGTTTTCATTTGTAATTATCGGCTCAATCTCTTTTGCATTTGCACTCTCATCTGGTAAAACTTCTTTTGTTGCAACATCTTGTACTACTTCATTTGAAATTGTTTTTTTACTCGATAACGCATCCGCTGATTGACTATCATTTTCTGTAAATCCAAAAGCTACAGCAACACCATATTCTTCTGGCGGATCTGTATATTGTAATCCAAAAGTAAAAACAACCAACATTAAAAGCACTACAAGTAATGTTGTAATTAGTGCTGACTTCCGTTTATGAATAGTATTTAATAGAGGCATTTATATAGGGGTTATTCTAAATTAATCAATTTCCTTTAACTGCTAAAATCATTTTCAATTTATTTTTATTTGCAATATCTATAACATGCATTACATTCTTATACGAAACCTCTTTGTCTGCTCTAATTACAATGGTCTTTTTAACATCTAAACCTACTTTTTTAATCAATTCACTTTCTAAATTAAGCATCGACACTTTTACTTTATCAATATAAAAAACTTCATTTTTTGTCACAGTTACAGCTATTGCAGTATTATTTTCTGTTTTTCCGCCTGCCTTTGGCAACAGAACATCTATAGCGTTAACGGTAACTAAAGTAGAAGTTAACATAAAAAATATCAATAATAAGAAAACGATATCTGTCATTGAAGACATGTTAAAAGTTGCGTTTACTTTATTTCTTCCGCGTAAATTCATTTAAAATAGTATTACTGTTTATATTTTTTAGATTTACGCTGGATCGTTTAACAAATCTAAAAACTCTACCGATTTAGCCTCCATTTGATACACAACCTTATCTGTTCTTACCACTAAATGATTGTAAGTTATGTAAGCAATAATACCAACAATTAAACCAGCAACAGTGGTTGTCATTGCGGTATACAACCCGTCAGACAATAATTTTATATCTATTTGCCCACCTGCATTAGCTATTTCATGTATGGCAACAATCATACCTATTACAGTACCTAAAAAACCAATCATAGGCGCAGCACCGGCAATTGTTGCCAAAACACTTACATTTTTTTCTAATTGATACACCTCTAACTTACCTGCTGTTTCTATGGCTGTATTAATATCATCTAAAGGCTTGCCAATTCTAGAAATACCTTTACCAATTAACCTAGCTGTTGGTGTATTTTTACTTTTACAAAGTGCGTTTGCAGCTGCTAAATTACCATCAGAAACATCACTTTTTATTTGATTCATAAAATTTTCGTCAATTTTAGAGGCCGCTAAAATGGCAAAAAAACGTTCGAAGTAGATATACAAAGCTACTATTAACAAAATAAACAGCAACGCAATAATTAACTGCCCACCAACACCACCATCTGCGATTAACGAATAAATAGAGAGTGTTTTTTTACTAGAAACTGCCTCGTTTAAAAGCGGTGTATTTTCTTGAATAAATAATATCATTAAAAAGTTATTTAAATTTATAAATGAATAACGGAGATTCCTTTTTAAAATTGCTTTAAAAAAAGCAATTAACTATGTATCAAAAAAAATGCCATTCTGTAGTTACACAAAATGACATTTTTACTTTTTTATCTTATCAAATTAAAATAATGTTCTTGTTACCATAAAAGCTGCAGAACCAACCACAAAACCAATTAAAGCCAACCAAGATATTTTTTTAAAATACCAAAAGAAATCTATTTTTTCCATTCCCATTGCTACAACACCTGCAGCAGAACCAATGATTAACATTGAACCTCCTGTACCTGCAGAAAAAGCTATAAAGTGCCATAACTCATTATCTAAAGGCTCAGAAAACATTCCTAAACTTGCAGCCACCAAAGGTACATTGTCAATAATAGCAGAACCAACACCTAACAACATAACCACCAAATCAGAAACACCTGTTACACCAGTTGTGTGCATTTCTGTACCCATCATTGGTATTGAATCTTGAAGCGTTGATGCAAAATTAAAAAGAATTCCTAAAGACTCTAAAGCAGCAACTGCCATCAATATACCTAAGAAAAATAAGATACTAGGCATTTCTATTTTTGATAATGAATGGTGCACAGGACTATGATGTGCATTTTCATCTGATTCTCCTGAATTAAAATCTGTCATCGAAAATTTAGAACGACTGTAGATTTCAGCAAAAGTAGCCACTACTGCTAAAGACAACATCATACCTACATAAGGTGGCAAATGAGTTACTGTTTTAAAAACAGGCACAAACAAAATAGCTCCTAAACCTAAATATAACATTCTTGCACTGTGCATGCTTTTTGGCTTTTCAACTTCATTTTCATCAAAATCGATGTCTCCTTTAAAAGCAGGTAAAAATGAAGCTATAAAAGTAGGAACTGCCATACATAATAAAGAAGGCAATAATAAATACTCTATTAACTTTAACGTAGTTACTTTTTTACCAATCCAAAGCATTGTTGTGGTAACATCTCCGATAGGAGACCAAGCACCACCTGCATTAGCTGCAATAATAATTAAACCTGTAAACCAGATTCTTTCATCTCTATTTTTAACAATTTTCTGTAAAATTGAAATCAATACAATAGTCGCTGTAAGGTTGTCAATTATTGCCGATAATATAAAAGCTAAAATAGCAAACATCCACAAAAGCTTCTTTTTACTTTTAAAATTTACATAGCCTTTTATCGTAGAAAAACCATCGAAATAATCAATAATTTCTACAATAGTCATGGCACCTAAAAGAAATACTAAAATTTCTGCAGTTTTACCTAAATGGTGTAATAGTGTTTCTTCTACCAAATGCAACTTATCTGCATGAATCATAGAAGCAAATCCGTCTACTAAACCATGTTTACTAGAATCGAACCAGTTTGTAAAATTATCTACACCTAACGCCACCAATGCCCAACAGACTGCCATCATAATTAAGGCAGGTATTAGTTTATCTAACTTTATGTTGTGCTCTAAAGTAATGGCTAAATACCCCATTACAAATACAATAATAATTACTGATTCCATTTTTTTTATTTTTAATTTATATCAATTCTTTTAGCGCTATTTCAAACGCTGTTTCACTTATTTTAGTTTTTGATGCACTTCTTGCAAAGGTTCTTTGCAGTGCCTTTTTAATAACACTCGAGGTATCTTCAAAAATAGCCTCATCGGTCATTGCTACTCTTCTCTCCATAAAATAGGCAAATACTCTTGCCATACCGCAATTAGAGATAAAATCTGGAATTAAACTAACTTTTTTATCAGTATCTTCCATAATAGATCCAAAGAAAATTTCTTTATCTGCAAATGGCACATTTGCACCACAAGAAATTACCTCTAAACCACTTGCAATCATTTTATTTACTTGATCTTGTTGCACCAATCTTGAGGCCGCACAAGGAGCAAATATTTCACATGGAAGCTCCCATATTCTCTGATTAATCTCTTGAAAAGGAATCATATTTTGTGCCACCAAAGTATTCCCTTCTTTTTGTAAAAATAAGGTTTTTATTTCTTCAAAAGAAAATCCGCTTTCATTAATTAACCCTCCGTCTCTATCAATAATTCCTACAACTTTGGCACCCATTTGCGCCAAGTAATATGCTGCTGCAGAACCTACGTTACCAAAGCCTTGCACAACAGCTCGTTTACCTACAACAGAACCGCCATAAATATCATAATAATGTTTTACTGCTTCGGCAACACCAAAACCAGTAATCATGTCTGCTACCGTAAATTTCTTTAACACGTTAGGTGAGTAATTTTTACTTTCTAACACCTTAATTACACCATGCCTTAACTGGCCAATTCTGTTTATTTTATCCGCTTCTGTCGGCTTAAAGTGACCATTAAAAACTCCTTCTTGCGGATGCCAAACACCCACATCTTCTGTCATCGGTATCACTTCATGTATTTCATCTACATTTAAATCGCCACCGGTACCATAATAATTTTTTAACAATGGCGAAACAGCCTTGTACCAACGCTCTAAAACACCTTTTTTACGAGGATCTTGCGGATTAAAATTAATTCCTGATTTTGCTCCTCCGATTGCGGGTCCAGAAACCGTAAACTTTACTTCCATTGTTTTTGCAAGAGACAGTACTTCATTCATATCTAAACCCTCTCGCATTCTTGTTCCGCCACCTGCAGCACCACCTCTTAGAGAGTTAATAACTGTCCATCCTTCTGCCTCTGTTTCAGAATCTTTCCAGTTAAAAACAATTTCTGGCTGTTTATTCTCATATATTTTTAATAATTCTTTCATTCTAAAATTTTAAATAAATTAACTTTCTTTTTTGTTCGTTTAAACAATTTTAATCTTTCATTAAAAACCCCTTCTGGGGCAAAGCTAAAGTTGATTCATTTTATGATCTTTAAAATTAAATTTTAGGAGGAAACTATACAAACTTACAGTAAAAAAATGAGTGCTCAAATTTTTAATTAGGATAAAAAATTTCTCCTGACGAATGATTTTTACGAGCACCAGTAACAGATTTTAAACAATTTACTTGATTATCAACTCTTAACAAGCCTAAAAAGGCAAAAATAAGTGCTTCTTTAAAATTGATCAATGTAACTTCTGGCAATATTAAATTAACTTTTTTATAACGTTTTATTTCGGCTATCAAAAAAGTATTAAAAGCGCCACCACCAGTTACCAAAACAGTAGCTTCTTTTGGCAATTCATTTGCTATAGCCCAAGCAATATGATCTGTAAATGTTCTTAAAATATCTGTAGGATTTGCATCACTTGCTACTAACTTTGGAAAAACATGTTCTTGCACCCACTCTAACCCTAATGATTTTGGCGCTTCTTTTTGATAATAAGACAATGCTTTTAACTCTTTTGATACAGAGGTTAAGATGGAACCCGAGGCAGCTATTTGCCCACCATCATCAAAATCAAAACCTAATTCTTTAGCGTATTTATTAAGAACAATGTTTACCGCACAAATATCATATGCAATCCTTTTGCCATTTGTATGATAAGAAATGTTTGAAAAACCGCCAAGGTTTAAACAATAGTCGTAATCAGCAAAAAGCAACTCATCGCCAATAGGCACCAGTGGCGCTCCCTGACCACCCAATTGCACGTCTTGCGTTCTAAAATCACAAACTACTTTTTGATTGGTTTTATTTGCTATTACCTGCCCATTTCCCACTTGCAGAGTTCGGCCTTTTTTAGGCTCATGTAATACAGTATGACCGTGAGACGCAATAAAGTCGATTTTAGCAATTTTATAATTCGCTACAAACTTATTGACAGTAGCCCCTAAAAGATCACCATAATTAAGATCTAACTCTAATAACTTATCCGAAGAAAAATGAATAGCCTCTTGCAAAGTAAACTTCCATTCTTTATTATAAGATACAGTCTCTGAATGCAAAATGCTAAAATTTTGAAAGTTATTGTTATCAAATTCTACATACACTAAATCAATACCATCTAAAGAAGTGCCAGACATAATGCCTATAGCAAATACAGGTTTTTTAATCATATCTGTAAAATTAATAAATTCTAATGAAAATATGTTACGAAATCGATATCTTTGACACTTAAAGTTACGAATAACATAAAAATACACATACATGGATTTTAGTTTAACCGAAGAACACATCATGATACGTGATGCCGCAAGAGATTTTGCACAAACAGAATTATTACCAGGCGTTATCGAAAGAGACAACAAACAAGAATTTCCGAATTCATTGGTAAAAAAAATGGGCGATTTAGGATTCATGGGGATTATGGTAGACCCTAAATATGGCGGAAGTGGTATGGATACTATTTCTTACATATTGATTATGGAAGAACTTTCTAAAATAGACGCATCTGCCTCTGTTATTGTCTCTGTAAACAACTCTTTAGTTTGTTACGGACTAGAAAGCTACGCTTCTGAAGCACAAAAACAAAAATACTTAACCAAATTAGCTACCGGAGAGTTTGTAGGCGCCTTTTGCTTAAGTGAACCCGAAGCTGGTTCTGATGCTACATCGCAAACAACTACTGCAGAAGATAAAGGTGATCATTATATTATTAACGGTACAAAAAACTGGATAACAAGTGGCGGTAGAGCCGATGTATACCTAGTTATTGCACAAACCGATAGAGAAAAAGGACACCGAGGTATTAATGCTTTTATTGTAGAAAAAGGCACAGAAGGTTTTCATATCGGACCTAAAGAAGACAAGTTAGGTATTCGTGGTTCAGACACACACACCTTACAATTTAACGATGTAAAAGTACCCAAAGAAAATAGAATTGGCGAAGATGGTTTCGGATTTAAATTCGCCATGAAAACCCTTTCTGGAGGTAGAATTGGTATTGCCGCTCAAGCACTTGGCATTGCTGCCGGAGCGTATGAATTAGCTTTAAAATACTCGAAAGAACGCAAAGCTTTTGGTACAGAAATATGCAATCATCAAGCAATTGCCTTTAAATTAGCAGATATGTATACCGAAATAGAAGCTGCTAGAATGCTAGTTACCAAGGCGGCTTGGGACAAAGACCAGGGCAATAATTACGACATGTCTAGCGCAATGGCTAAACTATACGCATCTAAAGTTGCTATGGAACAAACAGTAGAAGCGGTACAAATTCATGGTGGTAACGGCTTTGTTAAAGATTACCATGTAGAACGTTTAATGCGCGATGCAAAAATTACTCAAATCTATGAAGGAACTTCAGAAATTCAGAAAATTGTAATTTCTCGCGGAGTTATTAAAGGATAAAAAAACAGTTCCTAGTTTAAAACACAAATCCACCTTTCTATATAAGGTGGATTTTTTTTATGGCGCAACCTTTCAGGTCAGGCTTTTCGCACTCGCTTCCCGATAAAAATCGGGAGAGCTCAAACAATCGCTTCAATCCTTTGCGCAAAAGCTAATCGAATGAATCATAAAACTGAACATCAAACAGCTGTAACCCAGAAGAAGGTGCATTGTGCCTCATAAATAACCTATCGTTATCTTCTTGTAACGAAGCCTCTATAAAATTAAAATCGCAGTTTCCTTTACCCAATTCAAACAACGTTGCCATTATCAATCTAATTTGATAACGCAAAAAACCTTTTCCCTTTACCTTTAATATATATGATTTTTCTGGAAAAAAATTTGCAGTCAATATCGTATTCTCTACAATTTCACAAACATCAATAACTCTTTTAAAAATAGTATTTTCTGAAGGTCTAGTACAATATTTATGAAAATAATGTTCCCCTTCAAAAAGTTTCGCAGCAGTCATCATCGCATCAATATCTAATATTTGATCAATATTTACCATAAAAGGTGCCGCAAACGGATGATTTTTTTGTCCAAATGAAAAATAATAATGATACTCTTTAACCTTTGGCGCGTTAATAACATTAAAACTATGAGGTACTTTTTTAAAAGAAACAGCTCTAAAATCTGGAGAGAAATTAGAATTCAAAGAAGATAAAAACAACTTTTCCTCTAACTCTATGTCTACAAACAACTGAATATAGTAGGTATTTGCAGAAACCTTTGCATCGGTCCTACCAACTCCTATAGTCTTAAAAACAACTTCTTTAAAAACATAAGACAAACTTTTATCTACCATTTCATGCAGTGTTTTTGCGTTTGTTTGCTTTTGCCAACCCGAAAAACGGAAACCAAGAAATTGAATACCAACAAGGTAAGAATATGAATATTTCATACCTACAAAAGTACAATAATTACATTTTTTTTACAAAACAGGCATTTTTATGAATATCTTAAAATCATATACTGTTTTTTTGACAACTTCATATTTTAAACCACTCAATAATAAAAAAATAAACTTATCACAATATAACCCCCCTTTTTTTGAGGGGTTGTTTTTAAAAAACATACTTTTTAAAAAACAACCCCTTGCAGATGTAAAATAAATATTTACTTTTGGCATAACAAAACAAACAACACAACTTAAAACAAACAACAAAATTTAAAAACAAAAATTATGAAAAAAATTATTTTTACACTATTACTAACAAGCAGCTTAGTTATAAGCGCTCAAGAAAAAGAAGAAAAAGGAACTTTTACATTAAGCGGTTCAGTAGATGTATACCACAGTAGCAATCTTAAAAGTGGTTCTCTAGGTTCTGTAGGCATCTTATCTGATGTACCCGCAAATGGCTTTGGTTTAGGTATGGTAAATACCATTTTTGCTTACGAAAAAGGAAAAGCCGGAGTTGTTGCTGATTTGGCTTATGGCCCAAGAGCAAATGCAGCAAATGCTTATGATGGTGCTATCAACCAATTATATGCCTATTACAATGCAACAGATAAATTAAAGATAACTTTAGGGCAATTTAACACGTTTTACGGTTATGAAGTAATTTCTCCTGCGAGTAACTTTAATTATTCTGTATCTTATTTATTTAATGCAGGTCCTTTTTCGCACACCGGTTTAAGATTAGATTATGCTAGCTCAGAAGATTTATCTTTTATGTTGGCAATTACAAATCCACACGGAATCACTTCAGGAGCAAACACTCAAGGAAATGATTATCAATTAGGTGGTCAAGTAGGTTACAAAGGCCAGTACTTTAATGTAGCTTATGGCGCTGATGGTTTTGGGTTTAAAGATGTATTATACCTAGACTATACAGGTGGTTTCGATGTATCAGAATCTTTCTTTTTAGGAATAAATGCAGCTTACGCTAACTCTAGCGATGCAGATGCAGGATACCAAGGTGTAGCTTTATATTTACAAAACACTTTCTCTGATACTTTTTCTTTAGGTTTAAGACCAGAGTTTTTTACTACTACTTCTGGATCAGGAGATGCTAGTCAATCTGCATACACACTTACAGCTAACAAATCATTAACTTCTAGCCTAAATATAATTGCAGAAGTAAGATATGACACTTCTGATGACGTTACTTTCTTTGGAAAAGAGAACGTTACAGGTGCAACATTAGCAGCAGTTTATTCTTTCTAAAACTAATAAATATGAAGCCTATAAAGCATGCTTTATAGGCTTTAAAAAATTAACTAAATCAATTAATAATGAAAAAAATCGAAGCAATTATAAGAAAATCTAAATTCAGCGCGGTAAAAGAGGCGCTACATCAAGTAGATGTAAACTTCTTCTCTTATTGGGATGTAACAGGTTTAGGTAACGAAAAAGAAGCACATGTATACAGAGGCGTTAGCTACAGCACAGGTGATATTCAAAGAAGATATTTATCAATTGTAGTAAATGACGATTTCGAAAAAATTACCATCAATGCTCTTTTAAAATCTGCAGCTACCGGTGAAGTTGGAGATGGTAAAATATTTGTATCAGATATTTCTGAAGCTTACAGAATTAGAACAGGCGAAAAAGGAGGAGAAACTTTAAAGAAAACATCAAAATAAAAATAACATGGAATTATTAACAACAAACAACGTATGGATGATGATCTGTACAGCACTAGTTTTCTTTATGCATACAGGTTTTGCATTTTTAGAAATTGGTTTAACAAGACAAAAAAACACAATTAATATTTTATTTAAAAACATCTTCATTATTACCGTTGGTCTACTATTATACTATATTGGCGGATTTAACTTAATGTATCCAGGAGACTTTAACGGATTTATAGGTTTTGCTGGCTTTGGACTAGATACTGTAGCTGGAGCTAACTTAGCTTACAATGCAGGTTATACTTACTGGACAGACTTCTTGTTTCAAGGGATGTTTGCTGCAACTGCTGCAACCATTGTTTCTGGTGCCGTAGCAGAACGCATGAAAATAGGTCCATTTATGATCTTCACAATTTTATACGTAGGTTTCGTTTACCCAATTGCAGGTTCTTGGAAATGGGGTGGCGGATTTTTAGACCAATTAGGTTTTTATGACTTTGCTGGTTCTACCCTAGTTCACTCTGTAGGAGGTTGGGCTGCACTAGTAGCTGTTTGGTTACTAGGCCCACGTATTGGGAAATTTAAAGACGGTAAACCACAAGCAATACCAGGACATAATATACCTTTAGCTACTGCAGGTGTTTTAATTCTTTGGTTAGGTTGGTTTGGTTTTAATGGTGGTTCAGTTTTATCTGCAGACCCAGAATTAACTTCATTAACTTTAGTAACAACTTGTTTGGCAGCGGCAGCTGGTGGTGTTGTTGCAGCACTTGTATCATTCATAAAATATAAAAATTTAGATTTAACGATGTTTTTAAATGGTATTTTAGGTGGTTTAGTTGGTATTACAGCTGGCGCTGATGTTATGACGCCAGGTAGCGCAATAATCATTGGTGGTATAGCGGGTGCTATTATAGTGTTTGCCGTAGCCTTAGTTGACGCTATTAAATTAGACGATCCTGTAGGTGCAATTGCTGTGCATTTAATATGTGGTATCTGGGGTACTTTAGCGGTAGGTATTTTCTCTACAAACCCAGAACATACTTTCTTAATACAATTAACAGGGGTTGCTTGTTATGCTGCTTTTTGTTTGATAACATCTTTCTTAATAATCTTTACCTTAAAGAAAACAGTAGGTATTAGAGTCTCTGAAAAAGAAGAATTAGAAGGCCTTGATACTCATGAGCATGGTATGGATGCATATCCAGACTTTCGTTTAAACGACAACTAATAGGAATAACTTATAGATTTAGGAACCTGCAAATTTTACAATTTGCAGGATTTCCTGCTTATTATCATTTTCTCAAAATAAATTACTTTAATTATTATTAGTGAATAATTTATAGCTGAATTTTATTTTCATCATAAAAATAACATTAAAACACCTTAAACACTGCGTTTTTCTCAATAAAAAACATAAATTAGCAAATATAATTTATTATAACATGGAGAAACAAGGCTTATATTTACCAGAATTTGAACACGAAAACTGTGGTGCAGGATTTATCTGTAATTTAAACGGAGAAAAAACAAATCAAATCATACATGATGCATTAGAAATACTTGTTAAACTAGAACATCGAGGTGGTGTAAGTGCTGATGGAAAAACAGGAGACGGTGCTGGTTTACTGATAGACATACCTCATGTTTATTTTGAGCGTGTTTGTAATTTTCCTATACCTAAACAAAGAGAGTATGCTGTAGGTATGGTGTTTCTTCCAAAGAATAAAAATCAATACAATTTTTGTAAATCTACTTTCGAAAACAATATAAAAGCACAAGGACTTACAATATTGGGTTGGAGAGTAGTACCCGTAGATTCTTCGCAGTTAGGAGAAATAGCCTTGGCTTCAGAACCAAACATCGAACAAATTTTTGTTGGTAAATCTGAAGATATTGATGAAGCTACTTTTAAAGCAAAATTATATGCTGCACGAAAAATTGCAGAACATACAATCAGAAAATCAAAAATTTCTGAAGCTAATTATTTTTACATTCCTAGTTTATCTATAACAACCATTATCTACAAGGGTATTATTATGCCAGAAGATATTGGTCCTTATTATAAAGATCTTCAAGAAAAAGATTTAGTAACAAAATTAGCCTTGGTACACCAACGTTTTTCTACCAATACAATGCCAACTTGGGAACTTGCGCAACCTTTTAGGCACATGTGTCAAAATGGTGAAATTAACACCCTACGTGGTAACGTAAGTAGAATGCGTGTACGAGAAGAAATTATGAAAAGTGATGTATTTGGACCACAAATAGATGAGCTTTTTCCAATAATTTTACCTGGTAAATCAGATTCTGCTTCTATGGATATGGTGGTAGAATTATTAACTCATACAGGACGTTCATTACCAGAAATTATGATGATGATGATACCAGAAGCTTGGGAAAAACATGCAACAATGTCTAAAGAGCGTAAAGCTTTTTACGAATACAATGGGTGTATTATGGAACCTTGGGATGGGCCGGCCTCTGTACCTTTTACAGACGGAGACTATATTGGTGCATTGTTAGATAGAAATGGTTTAAGACCTTCTAGATATACTATTACAAAAAGCGGTAGCTTAATTATGTCATCAGAAATTGGTGTGGTAGATGTTGCGCCAGAAGATGTTAAAGAACATGGTCGTTTAGAACCCGGAAAAATGTTTTTGGTAGACATGAATGAAGGGCGAATTATTGAAGATGAAGAAATAAAAAGTAAAATAGCTTTAGAAAGACCTTACCAAGAATGGTTAGATAAAACACGTTTGCACTTAAAAGATGTGCCTTATACAGGAGATACGTGTCCTATAGAAACTATAGACGTTAAAACTAGACAGCGTTTATTTAATTATACGTTTGAAGACATTCAAGAAGTAATAACACCAATGGCGCAAGTAGGTAAAGAAGCTTTGGGTTCTATGGGGATTGATACTCCTTTAGCTGTTTTATCTGACAGACCACAATTAATTTCTAATTATTTTAAGCAATTATTTGCCCAAGTAACCAATCCGCCATTAGATGGAATTAGAGAAGAAATTGTAACAGATATTAGTCTAAATTTAGGAAAAGACAGAAACATCTTTAGTATTACAGATAGACAATGTAGAAAGTTACGCATACAAAACCCTGTAATTTCTAATGCAGATTTAGAAAAAATTAGAAACATTGATATCGAAAGTTTCAAAGCAGAAACAATTCAAATTTTATACCCTAAAAAAGAAGGGTTAAACGGATTGGAAGATGCTCTTGATGCAATTGTAATTAAAGTAGAAAAAGCATTAGAGAAAAAGAACAATATCATCATTCTTTCAGACAGAGGTGTCAATCAAGAATTTGCACCAATCCCTGCTTTATTAGCTTGTTCATTTGTAAATCATCAATTAAACAGGTTAAGAAAACGTTCTTATTTTGATATTATTATAGAATCTGCAGAACCTAGAGAACCACATCATTTTGCTACTTTATTTGGATATGGCGCAAGTGCCATTAATCCATACATGGTAAACGAAATTATTAGAACTCAGGTAAAAGATGGTTTTATTACCGATATGAATGAGCAACAAGCAGTTGATAATTTTAATAAAGCTATCGGAAAAGGACTTTTAAAAGTGATGAACAAAATAGGAATTTCTACATTACATTCTTATAGAGGTTCACAAATTTTTGAAATTGTTGGTTTCAACTCTCAATTTGTAGAAAAATATTTCCCGTATACTGCTTCTAGAATAGAAGGTATCGGGTTGTATGAAATCGAAAAAGAGATAGATCAACGCTACAAACAAGCATATCCAGACAATCAGATTGATAAAAATTTAGGCTTAAATGTTGGGGGTGATTATAGATGGAGAAGAAATGGCGAGCGTCATTTATTCAACCCAACAACAGTTTCTAAATTACAGCAAGCGGTTCGTTTAAGCGACCAAACAAGCTACGATGTATATGCTAAAGCGATTAATGAACAAGCAGAGAATTTAATGACCATTCGTGGGTTGTTTCAGTTTGATAATTTAGATCCAATTCCTTTAGAGGAAGTAGAACCTTGGACAGAAATTGTAAAACGTTTTAAAACTGGTGCCATGTCTTATGGATCAATTTCTAGAGAGGCGCACGAAAATTTAGCGATTGCAATGAACCGAATCGGAGGTAAATCTAATTCTGGTGAAGGTGGAGAAGATAGAAAACGTTTTGAAAAAGATAGCAACGGAGATAGTAGAAACTCTGCCATAAAACAAGTTGCTTCTGGTCGTTTTGGGGTAACATCTCATTATTTATCCAACGCAAAAGAAATTCAAATTAAAATGGCGCAAGGTGCAAAACCTGGCGAAGGTGGTCAATTACCAGGATATAAAGTATTGCCTTGGATTGCAAATGCAAGAAATTCTACTCCTTTTGTAGGGTTGATTTCTCCGCCACCACACCACGATATTTATTCTATTGAAGATTTAGCACAGTTAATTTATGATTTAAAAAATGCTAACAGAGAGGCTAGAATTAATGTAAAATTAGTTTCAGAAGTTGGGGTAGGTACCATTGCAGCAGGTGTTGCAAAAGCAAAAGCAGATGTTGTTTTAATTTCTGGTTATGATGGTGGTACAGGTGCATCTCCTTTAACATCATTAAAACATGCAGGTTTACCTTGGGAACTAGGTTTGGCAGAAGCACAACAAACATTGGTAATGAACAGTCTACGTAGTAGAATTGTAGTAGAATGCGATGGCCAACTAAAAACAGGTAGAGATGTTGCAATTGCAGCTCTTTTAGGTGCTGAAGAATTCGGATTTGCAACGGCTCCTTTAGTAGCTTCTGGATGTATTATGATGCGTAAATGTCATTTAAACACTTGTCCTGTAGGTATTGCTACACAAGACAAAGAATTACGTAAGAACTTTAAAGGAACACCAGAACATGTAATTAACTTCTTCTATTATATTGCAGAAGAATTAAGAGCTATTATGGCACAACTAGGTTTTAGAACTTTAGATGAAATGGTTGGGCAAACTCATAAAATAAACGCTAACAAAGCAATTAAACATTACAAAGCCAAAGGTCTTGATTTATCTAGCATACTACACAGACCAACAGGTTATAGAGATCTTACTGTTAAGAATACAGAAAAACAAGATCATAATATAGACAATGTATTAGACTTTACAATTTTAAAAGATTCGCACAGAGCTTTATATCGTAAAGAACAGATGAATTTAAACTATACTATTAAAAACACCAATAGAACAGTTGGTGCAATAATTAGTAATGAAATATCTAAAATATATGGTCATTTAGGCTTACCTGAAGACACCTTAAACATGAATTTTACGGGTTCTGCCGGACAAAGTTTTGGTGCTTTTGGTGCACACGGATTAACTTTTACACTAGAAGGTGGTACTAATGACTATTTAGGAAAAGGATTATCTGGTGCCAAATTAATTATAAAAAAACCTGCAAAGGCAGACTTTATAGCTGAAAATAATATTATAGTTGGTAATGTTTGTCTGTTTGGTGCAGTTGCTGGGCAAGCGTACATCAATGGAATTGCAGGAGAACGTTTTGCGGTTCGTAACTCTGGTGCTACTGCAGTTGTAGAAGGTGTAGGTGATCATTGTTGTGAATACATGACAGGTGGTAAAGTAATTGTACTAGGTAAAACAGGTAGAAACTTTGCAGCTGGTATGAGTGGTGGTATTGCTTATGTGTATGATACAGAAAATAAATTTGTAAATGGACTGTGTAATACAGAAACAATCGAATTTGAAGAAATTACTGATGCAGACGCTGCCGCTTTAAAAGCAGACATCGAAAAACATGTTTTATACACAAACAGTAAAAAAGGTGCAGCTATATTAAGTGATTGGGAAACAAGTTTAAAAAACTTTGTTAGAATAATGCCAACTGAATATAAAAAAGCATTGAAACGTATAGAAACAGAAGAACCAATGTTCGAAGAACTAACAATAGCATAATGTCATGGGAAAAATAACAGGATTTAAAGAATTTGAAAGACAAGATGAAACGTACACCTCTGTAAAAGATCGTGTAAAAAATTACAAAGAATTTACGGTTCCTCTATCAGAAAAAGAAATTACAAAACAAGGATCTCGTTGTATGGACTGTGGTATTCCTTTTTGCCATAGTGGATGTCCGTTAGGAAATTTAATTCCAGACTTTAACCACATGGTTCATCAAGGAGAATGGAAAAAAGCTTCTTGGATACTTCATTCTACAAATAACTTCCCAGAGTTTACAGGTAGATTATGTCCTGCACCATGTGAACAAGCATGTGTACTAGGTATTATTGAAGACCCAGTTTCTATTGAAAATATTGAAAAAAATATAGTAGAACGTGCTTTTAAAGAAGGTTGGATAAAACCACAACCACCAAAAACTAGAACAGGCAAAACAATAGCAATAATTGGATCTGGACCAGCCGGATTGGCTGCTGCTCAACAACTAAATAGAGCCGGACATATAGTAACTGTTTTTGAAAGAGATGATGCAATCGGTGGATTATTAAGATATGGAATTCCGAACTTTAAAATGGAAAAAGGCATTATCGATCGAAGAATTGCCATCCTAAAAGCAGAAGGTATCATTTTTAAGACCAATGTAAATGTTGGTGTTAATTATGATGTTGAAGAATTAAAAGCATTTGACAGCATTGTGCTTTGTGGAGGTTCTACAGAGAGAAGAAGTTTACCAACACCAGGTATAGAGGCAAATGGCGTAGTACAAGCCATGGATTTTTTAACTCAACAAACAAAAGTATTATCGGGTCAGAAAATTGAAGATCAAATAATGGCAACTGATAAAGATGTTATTGTAATTGGTGGTGGTGATACTGGATCTGACTGTATTGGAACGTCAAACAGACATGGTGCAAAGTCTGTTGTTAACTTTGAAATTATGCCAAAGCCGCCAGGAGAAAGATCATCATCTACACCTTGGCCATTTTGGCCTTTAAAACTAAAAACATCATCATCTCATCAAGAAGGTGCAGAGAGAAATTGGTTAATCAATACAAAGGAATTTGTAAAGGATGAAGCTGGAAACTTAATTGCTTTAAAAACAGTTAATGTAGAATGGAAAATAGTACCAGGTCAAAGACCAGAGTTGATAGAAGTAGCAGGAACAGAAAAAACATGGCCTTGTAATTTAGCTTTGTTAGCACTAGGGTTTACAGGTCCAGAAAGTACATTAGCAGACAAACTAGGTTTAGAAAAGGACAATCAATCTAACTATAAAGCTGAATATGGAAAGTATCAAACAAATGTTCCAAATATATTTACTGCAGGTGATATGCGTAGAGGGCAATCTTTAATTGTCTGGGCTATCTCTGAAGGAAGAGAAGCAGCTAGACAAGTAGATTTATATTTAATGGGTAAATCAGAATTACCATCAAAAGATATTACTGGAGATTTAGTTGCTATGTAAAATTAGGTCTATAAAAAAAACAAGCCATTAGTATATGTTACTAATGGCTTATTTTTTGACCTATATCTATCTATCTATCTATCTATCTATCTATCTATCTATCTATCTATCTATCTATCTATCTATCTATCTATCTATCTATCT
>NZ_CANMFI010000009.1 GCF_947497125.1 uncultured Polaribacter sp.
TATTAGTTCAAATAACACAAATACAATAGCAGATTTAGCAACCACCCCAACTGATGGATATGAAGCCAAATGGTATGTTTCTGCAAGTTCAGATAAGGTTTTAGATGATGAGCAAGAAGTTACTTCAGGCACTTATTTTGTAGAGCAGCATCTTATTAATAACAATACTTCGCCAGATGTTAGTACTTTTTTAACAGAAGAAGTATTAGGTTCTTTCTTAGAGGATGAACCATATTTTTTAGATGCAATAGCTTTAGATGCCTCAGGTGTTTTGTATATAGCAGTTTATCTTGATAATACCGACGAAGAAATTATTTTAAAGATGACACCAGATCAACAAATTTCTTATTTGGTAGGCAATGGGAATGGTGTTTTTTTAGATCCTAATGGTTCACAAGCCGATGTGCCTTTTTCTTATATTAGCGATATGGTATTTGACTCTAATGGAAATCTTTTTGTGTTGGATTCGTATTCAAGTATGATATTTAAAATTTCACCTAACGGAACAGTTACTCCTTTTGCAGGAAGTGGAGAAAATAGAGACGATGATGGTTTAGGATTTGATGCAAGTTTTAATTACCCTGTTTCTATGGAAATAGATACTTTGGATAATTTATATGTTTATGATAGAGAAAATCCAAAATTACGAAAAATAACATCTGACGGTCTTGTAAGTACTTTACTAAGAGATGTTGATAGTAATGGTGCATTTGTAAGAGACGCAGAAGGTGCTTTTTATTTTGAAATGGATGGTTCAACTATTTACAAATTCACTGCTACTGGTGAAGTAGTGTTAATTGCGGGAGTTATTGATGACGGTAATGATAATAATGACAATACACTTGATGGTATTGGAGCTGAAGCACGTTTTGGAGATATAATTGATCTTATTTTAGACGGGCAAGGGAATCTTTTAGTAGTAGATGAAGACAATTTAAATATTCGAAAAATAAACCTTACAACTAAACAAGTAACAACTATAGCAGGTAGTGGAGATTCTCAACTTATAGATGGTGAAGGAACCAATGCTAGTTTTTTATTTCCATTTAATATTGCTAAAAATCCTCAAGGCAATTATTATATTTTAGATGATAATACTATTCGTTTAATGAAAGTTAAAAGTAGCTCTAATCGAGTTGCTGTTGATGTAATAACGGCTACGCCAACTCCAGAAGGTTTAACAACTCAAATTTATGCAGGAACACAAACCTTAGAAGCTTTAACTGTAACAGGCACCTCTATAAAATGGTACAACACGGCTGTAGAGGGTGATGTGTTGTCTATGAGTACAGTATTAGAAGACGGAGTTACGTATTACGCGAGTCAAGAAGTTGATGGTTTAGAAAGTGTTGTAAGATTGCCTGTTAGAGTGCAAAGAATTAGTGATGCCATTCAAAAAATGGATGTTTCAAAAGGAACAATTGTTCAAAATTTACAAGCAAATATTAGTCGTGGGTACAATGTACAGTGGTTCGAAAATGAGACGAGTATCAATCCTTTAGATAATTCAGTTTTAATTACAAACGGAGCTTCTTATGCAGTTTCACAATATATATCAGCGTACACCTCAATTACCTATGCAGGTAGTGAAAATGTTGGTAATGCAGATGGTTTTAATGAAAATGCTACTTTTGATGCACCTAAAGATATGGTTTTTGATGCTTATGGGAACCTATTTGTTGTAGATACGGGCAACCATCTTATACGTAAAATTTCTACTACCGGAGCGGTTACTACTTTTGCGGGTACAGGAAGAGAAGGTGCTGATAATGGAAACGGAATTGCGGCAAGTTTTAACAGACCATGGGGGCTAGTTATAGATTCTTTCGGAAATCTATTTGTAGCAGATTCAGGTAATTATTTAATACGTAAAATTACACCAGAAGGAGAGGTAACTACTTTTGCAGGAGATGGAGAATCTGCAAATATAGATGGTACAGGCACTAGCGCATCTTTTACTTCAATTGAAGGTATGGCTATAGATCTTGAAGACAATATCTATACAAGTGACTCAGACTATAAAATTCGTAAAATTACCCCAGAGGCTGTTGTAACTACGTTTACAGGTTCTTCTGTTGAAGGCGGAAATACAGACGGAGCAGCAAATGTTTCTAGATTTAATAGTCCAAAAGGACTTGTACTTGATGCTCAAGGCAATTTATTTGTAGCAGATGCTGCAAATCATTCTATACGTAAAATTACTTCAGACGGAACAGTATCAACACTTGCCGGAAACGGAGAAATAGGTAATGATGACGGTTTGGGTTCTTTAGCGAGCTTTAACAATCCAACAGGTTTGGCTATAGATGCTGACAATAATTTATATGTGACAGATACCGATAACAGACTAATTCGTAAAATAACACCAGAAGGCCTTGTTACTACAATTGTTGGCAATGGAAACGATGAAGGTGAAAATGGTGTTGGTTTGAGTGCAAGTTTAAGGCATCCTTCAGAAATTGTATTTGATGGTTTTGGTAGTTTGTATGTTACAGATGAAGATCAGATACTTAAAATTAATATCAACGAAGAAACCTCTAACAAGGTAAATGTTATAGTAGAATTTGATGCTCCAAGACCAAACGGTTTAGGATTGCAGATTTATGCAGGCACAAAAACTTTGAACGATTTAACACTAACGGCAACTGCTGTAAAATGGTATGCAAGTGCTACGTCTAGCAGTCTTTTAGATGCAACTAGAAACTTAGTAGATGGAGCAACATATTATGCAACTCAAACATTAAACACCATTGAGAGTAGTAGTCGTTTGGCAGTTTCAGTTAAAAAAATTAGTGAAGCTACTCAAACCCTAGGTTTGTCATCAGAAGCTACAGTAGCCAATTTAGCAGCAACGCCAAGTGCAGGTTATGAGGCAAAATGGTATGCAGATATAAACTCGCAAGAGGCTTTATTGTCTTCTGCCTTAATTAATACAGCAACGTATTATGTAGCACAAGAAGCAATTAATCCTTTACCGTATCCGAACATTAGTACTTTTAACATTCAAAACGCAGAAGAGCTTTTTGGTTCAGATACCTTTTTAGCAAAAGTAATTACAGTAGATACAGATGGGTTTTTATATGTAGGTGGCCAGCTTTTAGGTGCAGATGAATTTGTAGTTCTAAAAATTTCGCCAAGCGGTATTGGTAGCTATATAGTTGGTGCAGGTGCAGGTACTTTTGTTGATGAAAATGGAAATCCAACTTCAGAAAACATAAGCATCGTGTTAGGGATGGTTATAGACAATGACGGTAATCTTTTTCTAGCAGAAAGTGGCGCAAATAGAATACTTAAAATCACACCACAAGGTATTGTTAGTGTTTTTGCAGGAAGTGGAAATAATGGTAGAGATGATGGAAATGGTTTAACAGCTAGTTTTGATTATCCTACTGAGGTTTCGATAGATAGCTTTAACAATCTATATGTGTTAGATTTTAATCAAGAGTTGTTACGTAAAATAACCCCACAAAGAGAGGTTACTACGCTTTTTCAATCATCAATTCCGTTAATTCCAGCAGAAGCAGCAATTGTTGTAGATGCTGATGGGTTTATTTATTTAGATATTGATGGTAGTGCTATTTACAAGATATCGCCACAAGGGATATTTGAAGTAATCGCTGGAAATTTCTCAATTACAAGTGCTGTTGACGGAGTTGGTGAAAATGCAGGGTTTAAAAAAATAAAAAATATTTCTTTTGATGCTGCTGGTAATCTATTAGTAGTAGATGATACTAAAATAAGAAAAGTAGATTTATCAACAAATACAGTTACTACAATAGCAGGAAATGAAAATGCAGTTGTTACAGATGGTAACGGTCTTTTAGCAAGCTTAGAAGCACCTACAAAAATCTCAAAAAATACTTTTGGGAACCACTATTTGATAGACAATGGTATTGTAAGAAGAGTATCTTATAAAAATACTTCTAACCGAGTAGCAGTTTCTATTCAAGTAAAAGAAACGCCTACACTAAGTTTTTCTGCAATAGCTAAAACCTTTGGAGATGCAGATTTTAATCTAGCTGCAACAACCAATTCTAGTTCAAACATAGCATATAGTATTGTAGACGGAGGTTCTGGGGAAATAACCTTAACAGGTAATACGGTTTCAATTGTAAAAGCAGGAACAGTTATTTTAAAAGCAAGTGTTGTAGAAGATGCAAATTATAAAGCTGCAGAAACTACCACTGTTTTAACAATTAACAAAGCAACCCCAAGCATCACTTTTGAAGATATCTCTACAACATTTGGAGCAGCCGATTTTGATTTGTCCGCAAGTAGTACATCAACAGGAACAATTACATACAGTATTGTCGCTGGAGGAACGGGAGAAGTTAGTTTAACTGGTAATACGGTATCAATTGTAAAAGCAGGAACGGTTCGTGTCAAAGCCGTTGTAGCAGCAGACGAAAACTATGAGACTGCAGAAAAAGAGGTTGTTTTAACAATTGCAAAGGCAAATCAAACAATTACATTCAATTCATTCACAGTTCCTACAGATTCTCAAACTTTTAATTTAGAGGCAACTGCTAGTTCTGGTTTGTCAGTTAGTTTTAGTAGTTCAGATACCGATGTGGTAACTATTAATGCTAATACAGTAACTATTGTTGGTGTTGGAACGGCAACTATTAGTGCAATACAACCAGGGAATGAAAATTATAATCCTGCAGAAATTGAATCGCAAACGATAACAATAACAACACTTAGTACAACTAGTGAATTATTAGATTTAGAGCTTGTCTTGTATCCAAATCCGGCAACTAATGTTGTAAGCATAAAAACTGAGAGTAGCCTTAATTTAAAGGTTGTTATTTATGATATAAACGGACGAACGCTGAAAGAGATTGATGGTTATACTTCTAATCAGCTTATAGATATAGCAGATTTAAGTAGTGGAACCTACTTGATAAAAGTAATCAGTTCTAAAGGAGGAAAAATGATGAAACGATTGATTAAGCTATAATTAAAAAAAAGAGGATTTAACAATCCTCTTTTTTTATTTTTTTATTTAAATTTAACTTGTAAAAGTTAAAAAGTATTGTATATTTGCAATCCAATTATTTGGGCACAGTTATGATGTGCAAGTTAAAAGCTAAATTGAAGCAATTGGAGATTACAACGCGGGATAGAGCAGTAGGTAGCTCGTCGGGCTCATAACCCGAAGGTCACTGGTTCGAGTCCAGTTCCCGCTACTACAAGAGTAATCAGAAATGGTTACTCTTTTTTTTTGCTTTAAACTCAAGTATACAAGGGGTTTAAGAGTGTATTGCTTGTGTGTTAAACAGCATATATTAACTACACTTTGGTTATTAATTGCCATAGGTTAAGTTTCAAATATACATAAAACTGGCAGTAAAAACCAATATACTGGCAGTAAATTGGCAGTAAAACTGGCAGTAATTTTTAGTGTTTGATAATTCTTTTAACACCCATAGTATTTTACAATAATATTTTTTACTTTGGTACCTCATCTTTTACAGACAGATATACAACCAAAAAGCAATGATCACAGGAGAATTAAAAAGTCAAGTAGATAAAATATGGGAAGCCTTTTGGACAGGTGGAATCTCTAACCCGCTAAGTGTCATAGAACAATTTACCTATCTGCTTTTTATAAGACGGCTAGATGAACGCCAACTTTTAGAAGAAAAAAAAGCCAATACTGTTGGTATACCTATACAAAACAGCATATTTACCACAGCCCAAAAAGAGCTACGTTGGAGTTCTTTTAAAAATAAAGATCCAGAGTCTATGTTTGAGGTGTTTACAAAACCTAGCATAGATGGTATGACGGTTTTTGATCATATGAAACAAGTGGGAGACTCTGCAGGTGTTTTTGCAGAGTTTATGAGCAAAGCCACTTTTATTATTTCTACACCAAGGCTATTAGACCAAGTGGTGCAGTTAATTGATAAAATAGACATGAAAGATAGAGATACCAAAGGAGATCTCTATGAATACATGCTCTCTAAAATTGCCTCAGCAGGAACCAACGGGCAGTTTAGAACCCCAAGACACATTATTAAAATGATGGTAGACATGACACAACCTAAAAAGGATGATGTTATTTGTGATCCTTCTTCTGGTACCGCAGGTTTTTTAGTAGCCGCAGGAGAATATTTTAGAGACAATCACCAAGAGTTGTTTTTAGATAAGTCATTTAGAGACCATTTTAACAATGAAATGTTTAATGGTGTAGAAATAGATGACACCATGATACGTATTGGAGCTATGAACTTACAGCTGCATGGAATAGAAAACCCAAATTTGATTAAAAATGATGCGCTAAGTGAAAGTGCAGCAGCCATAAGAAACCAATACTCACTCATATTAGCAAACCCACCCTTTAAAGGGAGTTTAGACTATGATGGGGTAGAAAACTCTATTTTAAAAGTAGTAAAATCTAAGAAGACAGAACTACTTTTTTTAGGGTTGATGTTACGCATGCTAAAAACAGGTGGTAGAGCAGCCGTAATTGTACCAGATGGCGTATTGTTTGGTAGTTCTAATGCACACAAACAAATACGCAAAGAACTCATAGAAAAACACAAGCTAGATGCCGTAGTATCTATGCCAAGTGGGGTGTTTAAACCCTATGCTGGGGTAAGTACAGCCGTATTATTTTTTACCAAAACAGGCACAGGTGGTACAGATACCGTTTGGTTTTATGACATGACCGCAGACGGGTACAGTTTAGATGACAAACGCAATGAAATTAAAGACAATGACATACCAGATCTTTTAAAGAGATACCACAACCTAGCAGCAGAAACCAACAGATCCAGAACAGACAAGAGTTTCTTGGTGCCTTTTGATGAAATTAAAGACAATGATTGGGACTTCTCTATAAACAGATACAAGGAAATTATCTATGAAGAAATTGAATATGCTGCTCCTTCTGACATTATTGGTGAAATTGAAGTTCTAGATCAAGAAAGAAACCAAGCTTTAGCAGCTTTAAAAAAGATGTTGGGATGAATCAAGTAAGTTTCAAAAATCTATTTGACTTTCAAAAAAAGTCTAAAATTAAAGCTGGTGATGGTCTTCTTTTAGGGGAAGGAAATTATCCTTTTTATACTTCTAGTAGTATCTTGAAAAAATCAATTAATGAATTCCTTTTTGATGGTAATAGTTTGATTTTTGGGACAGGTGGTCAGGCAAGTATTCATTTCTGTGATGATAAATTTGCAGTATCTACAGATTGTTTTGTCACGCAACCTAAAAATAGAGATAAATTATTTTTAAAATACGTGTATTATTATTTAAGTGGTAATATTCATATTTTAGAAAATGGTTTTAAAGGTGCTGGATTAAAACATATTTCTAAAGTTTACATTTCTGATATTACAATCCCCCTACCACCCCTAGACCAACAAAAAAAGATAGCTGCTATTTTAGATGCAGCAGATGCCTACAGGCAAAAAACAAAAGCACTCATTGAAAAGTATGATGCCCTTACCCAAAGTTTGTTTCTGGATATGTTTGGGGATCCTGTGAGTAATTCAAAAAAATTACCAAAAATAAAACTTGGTGAATTAGGTAAATGGCAAAGTGGTGGCACACCATCTAGAAGTAATTCAGCTTATTATGATGGAGAAATACCTTGGTTATCTTCAGGTGAACTAAATCAAATGTATATCTCTGATAGTAAAGAGCATATAACAGAACAAGCAATTAAAGAGTCTAATACAAAACTCATAGCTAAAGGAAGTATTCTTTTAGGAATGTATGATACTGCTGCTCTCAAGTCAGCAATAAATACTGAAGTTTTAAGCTGTAATCAAGCTATTGCCTATTGTAAATTAGATGACAGATTAGTAAATACATCTTTTGTTTATAATATCATCCAAATAGGAAAAGAACATTATAGACGTCTTCAGAGAGGTGTTAGGCAGAAAAACTTGAATTTGTCAATGGTAAAAGGAATAGAGATTCTATTTCCACCATTAAACCTCCAAAACCAATTTGCAGACAGCGTACAAGCTATAGAAACACAAAAAGCACAAGCAAAGGCTAGTTTAGCAGGGGCAGAAGATTTGTTTAACAGCCTTTTACAAAGGGCATTTAAAGGGGAGTTAACTTATTAGTATGAAAGAAAACAGTTTATTAGATAAAAAATCTATTGCTATAATTCAAGGGTCAAAAGCAAACTTAAAAGAGTTGGCTAAAGACTGTGTTTGTTTTGCAAATGCTGCAGGAGGTAAAATTATAATTGGTATAGAAGATGAAGAAAATATGCCTCCTAAAGAACAAAAAATTTCTAATAATTTATTAGATAAAATAAACAAACAAATACCAGCATTAACACATAATGTAGGGGTTGCGCCTGTAATAAAAACAGCAGAAAATGGTGGAGAATACATAGAGTTACAAGTTTTTAGAAACGCTCAGAGTATTGCTAGTACTACAGACGGTAAATATTATATGCGTGTGTCTGACCAATGTAAACCTTTGTTGCCAGAAGATTTAAGTAGACTGCTTTCAGAAAAAAATGCATTTGTTTGGGAAAAGAAAATAACAAGAAAAATACACGCGTCAGATTGTGATTTATCTAAATATAATTCTTTTTTAAAAGATATTAAAGAGTCAGAACGTGTTAGTTCATTTATAAAAGAAATGACACCAGAAGAAATTACAGATTTTTACTTTTTAACCCAAAATGAAGTGCTAACAAACTTAGGTATTCTTTGGCTTGGTAAAAGAAAAGACAGGGCGGTACTTCATTACGCTCCCTCTGTACAGTTTATTAAATATGATGAGTTAGAAAATAAAATTTTTAAAAAAGTTTGGGATGATTACTCAAATAACCCCAAAGAACTAATTGATGCAATATTAAAAGAAATACCTGATTGGAATGAGTTTATAGAAGTTTCAGATGGTATTTTTAGGAAGAACATTTATAATTACTCACCAGAAGTAATAAGAGAGTTAGTTGCAAATGCTTTTGCTCATAGAAACTACACTATGCGTGGAGATATCTTTATCAATTTATATCATAATAGATTAGAGATACATAGCCCAGGCTTGTTGCCATTAGGTGTAACTACTAAAAATATATTATCACAATCAATCCAAAGAAATGCGCTATTGTCTAAATTATTCTATGACTTGAAACTTATGGAAAAAGAAGGTAGTGGTTATGATAAAGTATATGAGGTTTTGTTGGGAAGTGGTAAACAGCCTCCAGACGTAATAGAAGCAGATGACCGTGTTATTGTTGTTGTCAAAAAACAAATAGTTAGTAATACTATATTAAAATTAATGGATAAAGCCTCACAGGAGCTTCAACTGAAACAAAAAGAAGTAATTGCATTAGGTTTAATAGCACAAAAAGAGGGCATATCTGCAATTGATTTATCTAAATCATTAAATATTTCAAAGCCAAATGGATTACAATTTTGGGTTGGTCGTTTATTAGAATTGGGAGTTCTATTGCATAAAGGTAAGACCAAGGGAACTTTTTATTATGTGAATCCTAATTTTATAAGAACTACAGATTTTGTTGAACGTACCAGTCTTAAACGTATTGAGCCTCATCGTTTACAAGAATTAATTTATGAAGATTTAAAAAACTACCCAAAAAGTTCAATAAGTGAAATAAATAAACGGATTGGGAGTGAGATAAAACAGAGAACATTGAAATCAAAGTTGGATGAAATGATTGAAAATCAATTAATTATTAAAGAAGGTGAACGAAAAGGGACAAAATACTTTATCAACATAACTTCATGAAATAATAATAAAAATGTTGATAAATGTTGATAAAACGTTGATAAATATATAGTAAGAAAAAGTAAAAAATGAGCAATTTCCAATTTCTACAAACCACATGGCCTGCCATTTACAAAGAAGCAGCAGAGGCAGAAAAACTTACGTTGGTATCTCCCAAGGCAAGTGCTATGATAGCCCGTTCTGCCCTAGAAAAAGCAGTGCAATGGTTGTATCAAAATGATACAGAATTAGAATTCCCTTATGATACTAAGCTAACCAGCTTAATACACGAGCAATGTTTTAGAGAAATTATTAAACCTTCTATGTTTAGAGAAATAAACCTAGTACGTTTAAATGGTAATGCAGCGGCACATGGTAAGGTAATTTCACAAGACCAATCTCTTGCTAGTATTAAAAACTTGTTTCGTTTTTTAAGTTTTATAGGCGTGTATTACAGTGAGCCAGAAATAGCAACCCCTGTTTTTAACTTGGCACTCATACCAGATGGTAACGCCCACAAAGAAACCCTAAAAACACTGCAGCAACTAGAACAGCAGTTAGATTATAGAAGAGAAAAAGACAAAGAAGAGCGTGCAAAAATAGAAGCCCAAGCTGCTCAAATAGCCTTGTTGCAAAACCAACTGGCAGCACAACAAAAAGAAGCTACACAGCGAAGAGTAGCACGTGAAAAAGTAAAAGACCCTAATAAAACCATTCCTATTCTAATACCAGAATCTGTAACCCGTAAACTCTACATAGATGTTTTGCTAAAAGAAGCAGGTTGGGAAACCCTAACAGAAGGCAGAGAGCTAGAATATGAAGTAACAGGAATGCCTAAAAGCACCAATCCGTCTGGCTTGGGGTACGTAGATTATGTGCTTTGGGGTAAAGATGGCAAACCACTAGCCGTAGTAGAAGCCAAAAAAACCATGGCAGATGCCAGAAAAGGAAGGCATCAAGCAGAATTATACGCAGACTGTTTACAGCAAATGCATCAGCAGCGCCCAATTATCTTTTACACCAATGGTTTTGAAACCTATATTTGGGATGATACCTTTTATACAGATAGAGAAATACAAGGTTTTTATACCCAAGATGAACTGCAACTATTGGTAGACAGAAGAACCATTAGAAAAGACCTTAGAAACTTTAAAGTAAATTTAGATATAGCAGGAAGAGATTACCAACTAGAAGCCATAAAGCGTGTGGCAGAAAATCTTGTAGTAGATGGTAAAAACGGCAACCTTAGAGGAGCTAAAAGAGAAAGTTTATTGGTAATGGCAACAGGTTCTGGTAAAACAAGAACTGCCGCAGCTATTGTAGATATGCTTACCAAATGCAACTGGGCAAAACGCATATTGTTTTTAGCAGATAGAAATGCCTTGGTTTCTCAAGCAAAAAATGCCTTTAAAGAGCATTTAGAGCACTTGTCTGCTATAGATTTAACCAAAGAAAAAGAAGACCATAGTACACGCTTGGTGTTTTCTACCTACCCAACCATTATCAATAAAATAGACAAAGTAAAAACCGCAGATCAACGTTTTTATGGCGTTGGGCATTTTGACTTAATAATTATAGATGAAGCCCACCGTTCTGTGTATCAAAAATACAGTGCTATTTTTGATTATTTTGATGCTATGATTATTGGGTTAACAGCTACACCAAAAAAGGAAATAGACCGCAATACCTATGGCTTGTTTGGTATAGAAGATGACAATCCTACCTTTGCTTATGAACTTAATACAGCTGTAGAGCAAGGCTATTTAGTACCGCCAAAAGCCATGAGTGTGCCTTTAAAGTTTCAAAGAGAAGGTATTAAATACGCAGAACTTTCAGATAGAGAAAAAGTAGAGTATGAAGAAAAATTTGGAGATCCATCTAATGAGGAAGCTCCAGATGAAATTGGAAGTGCTGCGCTAAATAAATGGCTCTTTAATACAGATACGGTAGATAAGGTTTTAGAGCATTTAATGAATAAGGGCATCAAAGTAAATGGTGGAGACAAACTGGGTAAGACCATTGTATTTGCAAAAAACCATGCCCATGCAGTTTTTATAGAAGAACGTTTTAATGAAAATTACCCAGAGTACGGTGGCACATTTTTAAGGGTGATAGACAATTATGAAACTAAAGCACAAAATCTATTAGAAAAGTTTGTAGACCCATTAGAAGAGCAAGAACCTCAAATTGCAGTTTCTGTAGATATGATGGATACAGGAGTAGACGCACCAAGGGTAGTAAATTTAGTGTTCTTTAAAATGGTGAAAAGTGCTTCTAAGTTTTGGCAAATGATTGGTAGAGGTACCCGTTTGTGTCCAGATTTATTTGCTCCTGGTGAGGATAAAAAGGAATTTGTAATTTTTGATTATTGTCAAAATTTTGAGTTTTTTGATGAAAACCCAGACGGTGCTAATTTAAAAGCAGTCAAACCCTTACTACAGCAAATATTTGAAGCCAAGCTAAAAGTATCTCAGTTAATTACGCATTTATCAGACAAAACACCAGAGGAGCTAGAAGTTAGAGATGCCTATTTGGCAGAATTACATACAATTGTACAAAATCTAGATAAAAATAGGTTTGTAGTTAGAAAGCAATTGCGGTATGTAACCATGTTTAGTAACAAAAACAAATGGCTTAACCTTTCAAAAAGTGATGTGCAAGAAATTAACATGCACTTGTCTCACTTACAACCAGCATCAAAAGATGATGATGAATTGGCAAGGCGTTTTGATATGTTGGTTCTAATTTATCAAATACTATTACTTACAGGTTCTGACAGCACAGCAAAGTATATGGCAAAAATATTTAAAACAGCCGTAGCACTTCAAAAAAAGGATAATATACCGCAGGTAGCCTTGCATATTAATTTAATAAAGAAAGTGCAAACAGATCACTACTGGTCTTCCATTACTATAAAAAAGTTAGAAGAGCTTAGAACTAGTTTAAGAGATCTTATAAAATATTTAGAAACTGTAAGTCAAGAACCAATCTATACGCATTTTCAAGATGAATTAGATTATGAAGGCATTGTTGTAAGAGAGCCTGTAACCAATACGTATACAAGCCTTCAATCTTATAAAGACAGGGTAGAAACCTATATAAGAAAAAACAAAGACCAGTTAACCATTCATAAGTTGGCAAATAATATACCAATCACTGAGCATGAATTAGTTGTTTTAGAGAAAATCTTCTTTTCTGAAGAGGTTGCAGGTACAAAGCAGGAGTTTGTTCAACAATATGGAGAAAAGCCTTTAGGGGCTTTTATAAGAAGTATTACAGGCATAGAACAAGCAGCTTTGAATGAAGCATTTGCAGAATTCTTGCAAGTAGGAAACTTAAGAGCAGATCAAATTACTTTTATAAGAACTATTATCTCTTATTTAACCAAAAACGGAACCATAGACAAAAGCATGTTGTATGAGCCACCATTTACAGATTTAAATGACCAAGGTATTAGTGGTGTTTTTGACATGGATGCAGATTTGGTAAAAGTGGTAAGAATTATTGACAGTATAAATGGGAATGCAAGCATTGCTTAAAAAAAATAGTGCACTATAGTTCTAACTAACAACACCAGTACTATTATATCTATTATTAGATACATACTACTGTGGAAAATTTCAGATGAATAATTCTTATATAAGAATTAATGATCTTGGAGATTTATTAAATTTAACTGGTTAAAAACATGTTCTTTAGAAGTGAAAAACTACACTGTAAAGTTATACATTTTTTTTTTAATAGTCAAGTTTTTTTTCTTGTTTTGACAACTTTTTTAGCAGTATATAGCTATAATCATAAATTAAAAACTATCACTATACCAAGCATCTCTATTTTCTTTACTCCAAAACTCACTTGGCATGGCAAAACCATTCTCTACAGGAGCTGTTTTATATCTTAAATAATAGTCATAATTTGGTTTTAAAGTATCTATGTCAAACTTAGGCATACCAGAAACCTTCATAAACAGGTTTATTAAAGAGTTTCTGTCTTCTGTACTGTTTGTATTAATATTAAAATACAAGTTACTAAAAAGCTTTATTCTCGTTTTATTTTTGAATTCAATCTCTATAGAATAAATATAAATTTTTCTTTTACACAAGTACTCTAGTAATTCTATTGTATTGTTTACTTTTTTTCTAAGTGTGTGTCTTTTACTTTTGTCAATAGAGCCTTCATTTTTTCTCGGTAGTTTGGCATACATAATCTTTTTAGATATTATTTCTAAATCTCCAAAATGAGCTAATAACCAAAGATTGTCCTCTACGAGGTTCCAACAATCTATAGAAAAACTTTTATTATCTGATAAAAGGTATATACTGTGAAAAAGGTGTTTCATTATTTTAAGTGTTAATTTCTGTAGGGGTGTCCTTATTCCACTCCCCACATACATATTAAAAGCGCATACCCCCCGCTAAGGTAATCTCTAATTGGCAAATTTTTAGGTAAAAAGCAATAAATATTTTTTTTCAGTCTATATAATATATATAGCTATAACTGATAAGTTATTGTACTTTGTTGCATAAGATACGGCTCCTCTACTCAGGTTTAAAATGTATCAAAATTATTAATATATTTAAAAAAAAATAAAAATGAAAAAAATAATCTTATTATTTAGTTTAGCTATACTGTTCTCTTGCAGTAGTGAAGACAATGAGCGTGTATTATTAGATAACTATTATAATCCACCTAACTGGATTCAAGGTGTTTGGATCAATCCAGATGTTCCAACTTCAGGATTTGAATTTAGGGAAAGTGATTTTTGTTTAATTACTATATCTAATACCTTATGCTATAAGCAAACTTATAGTCAAGTAGATGATTTTAGTGTCTATGAAGAAATATCTAATATAAGATATTTTACAACTACTACTATTGCAGGTGCAGAATATAATTATGAATTTGAAAAAGTATCTGAAAACTCAATAAAATGGGTAAATGATATAAATAATGTTATACTAGTCAAACAATAGGCATATCTTCTTCTTTTAATTCAGCTACTTCTAAACCTCGTAAGTAAGTTAAACTCACATTTATGGTAGAATGCCCCATTGCTTTTTGAAGTTTAGTTAAGGATCCAGTTCTCTTAAATAGTTCTATAGCGCCAGAGTGTCTAAAAGAGTATAAAGTCTGTCTTTGTTCTATTAGAATAGATTGTCTTTTAAAACGGCTCCAAAGTGTTTTAAAGTATTCTTCATTATAGGGTATGGGTGTACCAGAAAAAATATTATCCTGTGAGTTTCCTCTCCTAAGAAATTCTTTTATGTAAGAAGGTACTGGTACAATTCTGTTTCTACCAGATTTATTCCTTGTACCAGATAATTGGATATAATTTAGATCTTCTGAAAAATCTCCCCAAGTGAGTTCTCTAATTTCTCTATGTGGTCTTAAAAGGCATCCATAAGTCATTAAACAACATAAATGAAGATGGGTGTTGTAATCTTTTAAGCTACACAATATTTCATCCACATTTTTAAATGGTTTGTGAAGTGTTGAGGTTGGTTTCTTTAGTTTTACACTTTGCACTAAATTGGGTATAAATTCATTTAATAATGGACTTAATGTAGATTTAATAGTTCGTTGTGTCTTTGCACTCCAATTGGGTCTTACTAAAAAATCTCTAATATGTGTAGGTTTTAAGTTTACAATAGTTAAATGTTTAATATTGTTTTCAGTTTCAAAACGCTTCCAAAGTGTTAGTACTCTTCTGGCATCTTTTATAAAACGTTCAGAACACCTTTGAGCTATTTTAAGGTTTATACCTTCTTTAATTGCATCAGTAACCGTAATAGGTTTCTCTTTAATCTGTTTTACTTTTGGTTTAGGTCTCCACCCTTCTAGTAACTTTAGTTCAAAAGCAGCTTTTAAAAGTGTAGGGTTTTCAGAAGATTTTAAATCAACACCTATGCTAGTTCCATTCCAAAAACGGAAGCGTTTGTTGTTGTAGTAAATTACAATTATTTTAGAAGATTTAGACTCTCCAATAGATACTTTAAAGTTGTTCATTCTGGCAGTAATTACTGGCAGTTAAATAACAGGTGCTTCTAATATGCTGGTTAACAGGATAGAGCAGTAGGTAGCTCGTCGGGCTCATAACCCGAAGGTCACTGGTTCGAGTCCAGTTCCCGCTACTAAGAAAACCTCTTGAGATATCAAGAGGTTTTTTCTTTTTACACTATTCTTTTTCAATTTACCTGAAATCACAAAACCTAAATACTTTTTTATATTTTTGTGTTATGATTAAAAATAGCATTTACTTTCTTTTCGTCTTTCTGCTTATTAGCTGTAACAAACCAAGAAACATTTCTTCAATTAAGGTTGAGGGGCAGATGCGAGATGTTATGAAGAAAGGAGACCTGAAAGGTAAGATTGCTACAGATTCTTTAAACACTAAAGAAACATATGGTTTGGGACCTGTAGAGTTCTTAAAAGGTGAAATTTTGTTGTTTGAAGGAGAGACTTTTGTTTCTAAAGCTATAGATAGTGTATCTCATAAAGTAGCTAAAGTATCTTCTGTAAAAGCGCCCTTTTTTGTGTATAGTAAGCACAGTAATTTAAAGGAGATTGCGCTGCCAAATACTTCTTACTCACTCGAAAGTATAGAAGCACAAATAGATGTTATATATAAAGATTATGACAAGCCTTTGTTGATTAGAATTGATGGGGTTTTTAATGATTTAAAAATACATAGCGTAAATTTACCAAGTGGTATTAAAGTAGCTTCACCAGAGGAAGCGCACCAAGGCTTAACCCAATACAACTTTAATGGTATTAGCGGTTCTTTAATTGGTTTCTTCTCTCGAAATCATAAGGCGGTTTTTACCCATCATGATCGTTTTTTTCATGCTCATTTTATTTCTGATGATCGCAAAGTTCTTGGTCATGTTGATGCGCTAAACTTAAGCTCTTCTAAAGTTTCTATAAAAGCTTCAAAATAAAACATTTTTTAACAATAGTAGATTTAATATTTATTAAGTCAGTCAGTTATCATTACTTTTAAACAGGTATTTGTTTTATCATGAGCTAATTATGGGCAAAAATATTTATTGATTTGTTGTTACTTTGTAAAATAATCTGTTGGATATTGTAAGGTATTAGTCAGATATTTATATGAATTTATTAACTATTTCGATTTTTAATTTAAATATGAAAAAAGTATTTGTACTATTTTTATCTATTGTATTCTTTTTAAATTGTACTTCAAGTAATAATTTATCAAGTATATCAGATTTATCAGGTACTTATAAAGGAGATATTTCTGTTTATATCAACAATCAATACCATAGTACGTTATACAATCATTCCATTTCATTTACAAAAGTAGCGTCATCAAACGAATATCTTTTAGAGGGTAGTTTATTAATTGCAAATACCTGTTCTATAGATAACAATTTATTATCTATACAAGAAACAACTTCTGCTTCAACAACTCATTTTCAGGTAGTAGAGTTTGCAAACGGAAACTTTAGGGAAGAACAATTAGAGATAGAATTTTATCAGAACCAAGTAAATCCTGTAACTAGTGAAATTGGGGTGTCTGGTAAATGGATAGGTACACTTACAAAAGTAAATTAAAATATACCTGCCGCCTCACTTAAATTAATTCTTGCTTTTAGCTCTGTGTTTTTTTAGTTTAGTCTTATAAAGTTTTTAGCTTTATAAAATCGCTATGTTTACTGTGTTAAAAGTTAGCTGAAAAACTATTTATTATTATAAAAACAATATATTTGGTCACTTTTCTAAACCAAAATATTGTTAATGAAGCTAAAAAATCTAAAATTTTTATATTTAATTGTTTTATTTTTCTCGCTACAGAGTGTTGGGCAAGAAACCTTGCCAATTTATCAAGATTACTTATCAGACAATGTATTTTTAGTACACCCTTCTGCTGCAGGTATCGGTAATGCTAGTAAATTAAGATTTACTGCAAGACAGCAATGGGCAGGTGTGCCTAATGCGCCTTCTTTGCAAACCATTAGTTTTCACTCAAAATTATCGGAGTATTCTAACGCAGGGTATGGTTTTGTTCTTTTTAACGATAAAAATGGTTTTCATTCTCAAAAAGGTGTTCAAGCAACCTATTCCTATCATTTGCCATTAACAGACGGTCGTTTTTTTGAACAACTTTCTTTTGGTTTAGCGTTTACTTTTGTACAAAATCAAGCAGATCAAAGAACATTTATAGAGAGCACTGGTAAGGTAAATCCGATAGTAGAAAGTACTAGATATTACAATGCAGATTTTAGTCTTGCGTATCACAGAGCAGGTTTTTCTTCTTATTTTACTATTAAAAACTTACTGCTTACTGCTAAGAATAATTTAAATGTACAAGAGCCTTTAGACTTAAGAAACTATATTTTTTCTGCTGGATACTACTATGGAGTAGAAAATTTTATTCAATTAGAACCTTCGGTAATGTTACAGTTTAGAGAAAGTACTGGGCAACGAATAGCCGATTTTAATATAAAAGCATATAAAACTATTTCTAAAACCCAATTATGGGCGGCATTATCTTATAGAAGAGGTTTTGATAAAAATGCGATTGATAATTCTCAGTTTATTTCTCCAATAATAGGGGTAAATTATAACAATCTAATGTTATCATACACCTATACAAATCAAATGAATGAAACCGTTTTTACTAGTGCCGGTTTTCATCAAATATCTTTGGGTATTAATTTATGGACCAGAGAGCAACGAGGTGCAGCATGCCCTAATATAAATGCAAATTTAGGTGGTTTTTAAAAGTCAGTTTCTATAAAACGAACGTTTTCTTTTTCTGATTGAACCAGCATTTCTAAAGTTGCTTTGTTCTTATTGATGTAAAACTCGTGTTTGCTTTTAAGAGTACTGGTGTTTTGTAATTTAAATTTTGCTAAGATTGCTTTAGTTTGTTTTGCAACAGCTTCCCCAGAATCTATAATTTGTATTTTATGACCTACAATTTCTCTAATTTGAGGGATTAAATAAGGGTAATGGGTGCAACCTAAAACCAAACAATCTACATTTTCTGCCAAAAGAGGTGTTATATAAGATTTAAGCAATGCTGTCATTTCTGATGAATATAGTTTGCCGTCTTCAATTAAATTAACCAGGCCATTGCCAATAATTTCTTTTCGAATAATTTTTTGATCAATAGTATTGGCAGTTTTTTCAAATAAAGCACTGTTTAAAGTGCCTTGTGTTGCAAGAATACCAATAGTATTTGTTTTTGTTTTTAAGGCTGCAGGTTTTATTGCCGGCTCTATGCCTATAAAAGGAATATCAAACTTTTGTCTTAAAATTTTAATAGCGTTTGTAGTAGCGGTGTTGCATGCCACAACAATTAGTTTGCAGTCTTGTTTTAATAGAAAAGAAGTGTTTTTAATAGAGAGATCTATAATGGCTTGCTCAGACTTTTCGCCATAAGGTGCATTTTTACTATCAGATAAATAGATTGTATTTTCGTTAGGTAAAAGTGTGTGTATTTCTTTCCAGATAGAGGTGCCACCAACACCTGAATCGAAAATACCTATCGGAAAATTTTGCTGATTTACCATAATGTGTAAAAATAAAAAAACCTACTGAATATCAGTAGGTTTTAATACTATTTGTAAAGTAGTTTTATTAAAATCCTAATTTAGTTTTTACTGCGCTAAATAAGTCTTCTCCTTTTTTAACTAATAAACCTTTACCAACAGATGCATCTAATACATACAATACACCTTTGGTAGCAGCTACAGCTTCGATAGCTTTTTGTGCCTTCTCAATGATTGGCTGTAAACCATCATTTTGTCTTTTTTGCATGTCTTGGTAAGCAAATCTTCTTGCTTGCTCTAATTTTACATTTTCTGCTTGTAATTCTTGAGCTCTTTTGTCGTTTGTTTCTTGTGTTTGAGTATTAGACTCTGCAATGTATTTTTTTCTTGTAGATTCTAATTTTTTCTCAATACCTACAATTTCGTCTTGGTATGTTTTACCAAGTTTTTCCATTTCTACTTTTAATGCTTTTGTTTCTGGCATTTCAGCTACTAGCTTTTCAAAGTCTATATGACCTGTTTTTTGTGCATTTGCAACTCCACCTAGTCCTAATGTAAATACAGCAATTAATAGTAACGTTTTAAAATTCTTCATTCTTGTTTTAATTTAATTATTATTGTCTTTGTTCTCTTCTTGTTGTCTTTTCTTCTTTTTAGCTTCTATTCGCTCTCTTAATAACTTTCTTTTTTCTTCTCGCTTAGCAATTGCTTCCGCTTTTTTGTCTGCTATTAATTTCTTTTTAGCTGCTGCATCTGCATTTTTTTTAGCAATTGCGGCTTCTTTTTTTGCAACTATTTGTTTTTGTTTATCTGTTAGCTCTTGTTGCGGAGCTTTATTCTGTGCTTCTTTTTGCTCTTTCTTTTGTTCTATAATTCTATTTCTACCAATAGAAGATAAAACGAGTTCGCTAATATCGTATTTTTTATTTGAATATAGCATTACTAAATCACTAGATTTATCAAAAACAAAATCATATTTTTTTCGCTTTGCGATATTCTGTATGGCATTATAAACTTGGTCTTGTATTGGCTTTACCAATTGCTTTCTTACAGAAAACATATCTCCGTTTGGTCCAAAGTATAACGACTCTAATCTTCTTAATTCTAATTGCTTTAAACTAATTTCTTCTTCTTTTTCTTCAATTAGGTCTTTTGTTAAAATTGCTTTTTCATTGGCAAGGTCTGTTTTTAAAACCTCGATGTGTCTAGCTTCTTTGTCTAGCTTACTTTTCCATTTAACAATTTTGGCATCAAGCGTATTTTGTGCTTCTATATATTCGGGTACATTTTCTAAAATATACTCCATATCAATGTAAGCTATAATTTGACCTCTTTGTCCCCAAGAAAAACTGATAGTTAATAAAAGAACGATTAGTAAAAGTGTTTTTTTCATTTTATAATATGTGTTTAGAAAAAACCGTGCCAAATTAATTTTAATTACAAAGTTACAGTTTTTTTAGAATTGTCTACCAATAATAAAGTGTGTTTGCCATCCAGATTTTACACTCTGACCAGGTAAAGGATCAAAACCATGTGCAAAATCGATACCTAACAACCCAAATGCTGGCATAAAAATACGAACACCTACACCGGCAGAACGTTTTAATTCAAACGGATTATATTCAGTAAAATTGTCGTAAGAATTACCTGCTTCTAAAAAACCTAATGTATAGATCGATGCAGAAGGCGCATCTGTAATTGAATATCTAACTTCTAATTGAAATTTATTATAGATAGAACCACCATCAATAGAAGATAATCGATTGTTTTCATAACCTCTTAAACCAACTGTTTCTCTACCATCTAACTGAAATACAGCAATACCATCTCCACCAACAAAATATCTTTCAAAAGGAGATAATCCTACTTCAGAATTATAGTATCCTAAATATCCCATTTCTGCATTTGTCATTAATACTAATTTGTTTGCTAAGGCTGTATACCATTTTCCTTTTGCACTTACCTTATAGTATTCTAACCATTTATATTTGTCTGCAATAAAATCGTTTTGTTCGGCTTCGGTTAAACCACTTGGTTCGCTATAGTCTTTTCCGTTTACTAAAGAGTAAGGGAATGTTGCTTTTACACCAATAGTAAATTCAGATCCATAGGTAGGAAATATCAAACTTGGTCCCGCAGAATTTCTAGACAAGGTTGCGTTATAAGAGAGGTTGTTTAAAGTTCCGTTATCTAAAATTGAGTTTCCAACTCTAAATCCGTAGTCATTTAATTTAAAACTTTGGTATGCGATTGTTTGTGATAATTGAAAATAATCATCTGGCCATTTTAAACGTTGTCCTAAACCAACAGACGCACCAATAATACCTAAACTACGATCTCTATCTACATCAAATGTTTGTGGGTTTAATTGGTATTGATTAGAAGAATACACAGAAAATGATAACGATTTTGGCTTTTTACCACCTAACCAAGGTTCTGTAAAAGAAAAGCTATATGTACTAAAAGTTCTACTAGTTTGTAATCTTAAAGAGAGCGTTTGCCCATCTCCCATAGGTAAGGGTTTGTATGCTTCTTTGTTAAAAATGTTTCTGATAGAGAAGTTGTTAAAAGACAACCCTAAAGTACCAATAAAAGAGCCACCACCATAACCACCTTGTAGTTCTATTTGACTTCCACCTTTTTCTACTACTGTAAAATCGATGTCTGCAGTTTTATTTTGATAATCAGGTACAACATCTGGAGTTACATTTGCATCAAAAAAACCTAATTGACCAATTTCTCTAATCGATCTTATAATTGCACTTCTACTAAATAAATCGCCCGGTTTTACTCTAAGTTCTCTAAATAATACATGATCGTTTGTTTTATCGTTTCCGGTAACACTTACTTTTTTAATTCGTGCTTTTTCGTCTTCTCTAATTCTAATTTCTACAGTAATAGAATCGTTTTCTACTTTTGTTTCTATTGCGTTTACAGAAGAAAACAAGAAACCATTGTCTTGGTAAAGTGTAGATATATCTTGAGATGTAGGACTGCCATCTCCTTTAATACGTTCTTTTAAAACTGCACCATTATAAACGTCTCCTTTTTCAATTTTTAAATATTGTTGTAACTGTTCGTCTGTATATTCTTTATTACCTACAAATAAAATTTCTGAAAAACGGTATTGCTTTCCTTCTTCTAATTTTAGGTTAATGTTAATGGTGTTGTCATCATTCCAAGAAATACTATCTTTTAAAATACGTGCGTCTCTATATCCTAATCGACTATATTTATCTAAAATGCTTTCTAAATCTTCTTGGTAATCTTCTTCTATGTATTTTGATCCTTTCCAAAAACGACCAATAAATTTTTGTTTGGTGTTTTTCATTGCTTTTCTAATTTTTTTATCAGAAAGAGCTTTGTTTCCTTTAAGTACGATGTCTTTTATCTTTATTTTCTGACCCTTGTCTATAAAAACAGACATATTAACAATGTTTGTGTCTGTAGTATCTTTTTTAACATCTAAATTTACTTTTGTTTTAAGAAAACCTTTGTCTGTATATTTTTTAGTGAAGTAATTTTTAGAAGTAACAATTAAATTGTCTGTTACCATAGCGCCTTTTTTTAGTTCAGCGTCTTTAATTAGCTCTTTTGCTTTTCCTTTTTTAATACCCGTTATTCTAACATTGTTAAGCTGTGGTAATTCTAAAACATCAAATTGAAGGTAAACAGTATTGCCATCTAATTTAGCCAAGTAAACATCTACATTGCTAAATTGTTTACTTTCATATAGTTTTTTTATGGCACTTGTAAGTTTATCTCCTGGTAATTTTATCGGTTGTCCGTTTCTTAAGCCCGTAAAAACTCGAACAGTTTCTTCGCTAAATTTCTTTAAACCTGTAACACTAATACTTCCTAAAATGTATTCTTTTCCTTTTTCAAAAGAAAGATTTTCTGAGGCTGTTGTATCTTTTTTTATAAGATTTAAGCTGTCTATTGGTGTTTGTGCATTGGCACTTAAAGTAAAAAATAATGCTATTAGCATTATGTTGGCAGAAAATAATTTCATAAAAAATTTATTCTGTAATTTGTTCGCTAGTCTTTCCAAATCGTCGTTCTCTATTCTGGTAATCAATTATAGCATCGTAAAAATGCGTTTCTCTAAAGTCTGGCCAAAGTACATCTGTAAAATATAATTCGGCATAAGCCATTTGCCATAATAAAAAGTTACTAATGCGTTGTTCTCCACTAGTTCTTATCATTAAATCTACATCAGGCAAATTAAACGTATATAAATGGTTATTTATAGTATTTTCATTAATTTCTTCAATATTTATCTCTTTATTAACAACTTTTTTAGATATGTTTTTGATTGTGTTAACAATTTCTTCACGAGAACCATAACTAAGAGCAAAGGTTAAAGTAATATTAGTATTGTTTTCTGTACTAATTATTACATCAGATAATACTTTTTGTGCTTTTTTAGGCAAGCTTTCTATAGCGCCAATTGCATTAACTTTTACGCCATTTTCCATAAAATCAGGCAGTTCTTTTTTTAATGAGCTTATTAACAAACTCATTAAAGCATCTACTTCTAACTTTGGTCGGTTCCAATTTTCTGTAGAAAAAGCATATAAGGTAATTGCAGCGATGTTTATTTGAGAAGCCGCTTTAACAGATTCTCTTACCGCGGTTAAGGCATTTCTGTGGCCAAAAATACGATTCATTCCTTTACCTTTTGCCCATCTTCCGTTACCATCCATAATAATGGCAACGTGTTTCGGTGTTTTTTGTAAATCGATGCGTAATTTTTTATCCATAGTTTTAAAGTCCTTTTGTATAGCAAGATGGTCTTCCGAAGGTATATATTAAAGAAATACCACTAAAAAAATACCAGTCATTTCCTGTACCTTCTAAATTGGCATTTGGTGTTTTTATTGATGTAAAATCTAAATCGTCTTTAAATGTATATCTAAACTTTGCTTCAAAAGCAATTGCTAAAGTACCATATAATTTAGACTTATACCCAATTCCGAAAGGAATCGCATAAGAAGTTTCTTTTCCGTAGTTAATTTCTCCAGTAGAACTGTATGAAGCAACATTTGTATAGCTAAAAGCAGCGAGTTCTAGTAAAAGATATGGAGTTGCTGTTTTTCCTTCGGATGATAAGTCAAATTCATAAAAATTAAACTCAATACCAGCGGCAAATTCATGAATAGTATTTGTAAAAGAAATTTCACGTTGCTGTCTAAAAGTGTTATTGGCATCTAAATCGTTTCCTGCAATTGGTAAAAAACTATAAGTGGCTTTTAAAGCAATTCTTGGGTTGTAGTTGTATTTGTAAAAAATGGCACCGGCTGTTTTATTTGGTAGAAAATAGGTTTCGTTACCAATATCTCCAACAAATTTAGTGCCCCCGAATGTAAGGCCAACTTCATTAACCTGAGTGTAAAATGTAAGGGTAATACTTGCAAATGCAAAAAATAATAGCTTCTTTTTCATTCTTTTGACAGCCGGCAAATATAATAATTTCAATTTGCTTTGTAAAGTTAATATTTGGTCTTTTTTGAATAACAATATTTTTAGTTAAATATTGTTGTTCTAGCCTTAAATATTTTCTTTATTTCTAATATCTTCTCCCCATAAAAGCTTACTTCTTAGGGTTTTTAGAAAAGAATGATTTTTTGGTAAAATGCTTTTAATTGTAAAGTCGGTTTTTTTAATCTTTATTTTGGTGTGTTTTGGAACAGATGTAACTCTAGAATCTAATGAAATTAGATAGCTTTTCTCTCTTGAATCTACGGTTAATTCAATATTAGTTTCATCAGAAATAACCATAGGTCTTGCGTTTAAATTATGTGGCGCAATTGGGGTAATTACTATGTTTTTAGAGTTGGGTAAAATAACAGGGCCGTTACAACTTAAAGAATATCCGGTAGAGCCTGTGGGTGTAGAGATGATCAATCCATCTGCCCAATAGTTTGTTAAATATTCGTTATTCAAACTTGTTTGAACACCAATCATAGAAGTGGTATTTTTTTTGGCAACCGTTACTTCGTTTAGTGCAAAATTTAGCTCCTTAAAATCGCTAGTTTCTGGCGTTGTTTCTACTGTTAAAAGAGTTCTTTCTTGCAATGTGTAATTGCCTTTTAAAACCAACTCAATACTTTCTTCGATGTGTTCTTTTTTTACAATGGCTAAAAAACCCAATCGACCGGTATTAATTCCTAAAATAGGAATGTTTAAATCTCTTATATAGGTTACAGATCTTAAAAAAGTACCATCGCCGCCTAGGGTAAACATAATATCGAAACTACTATCTAAATCTGTAAAGCTTGTATAAGTTTTACAGCTTTTTTTTATGGTTTTACGTTTCTTTAAGAGATTGTAAAACTTGTATTCTATATAATATTCAATATTGTTTTTTTCTAGGACTTTTAATAATGTTTCAATTTCTTTTTCTGATGAAATTGCGTAGGGTTGTCCGTAAATGGCTGCTTTTTTCAATATCAGTAATTTTTAAAATAAAACCTAAAGTTTACATGGTTAGGTACTTTTGTAAGTAGTCTGATCTGTTTTTTAAATCTTCTAAGTACCGATCATTTTCATGCATCGATACAATTTTATAATCATATCTCCTTAAAGTCTGTATAGTTTCATTAATATCTTCAGAAACTATTTTAAGGGTTACTTGAACAATAGCATCTTTTTTACTAGAAATATACATGCCAAGTAGTTCACTTCCGTTAGTTTCAATTATTTGCGAGATTTCTCCCATAGAATAATCAACACTTAGTTTTTCTATCACAACGGTTTCGCTAATCTCGTTGATAAAAGGCGTTGTTGCAAAAAAATCTAAAACATCTCTTAAATCATAATATCCAATATAGTTTTTTGCCTCATTTAAAACAGGAACAACAGTTGTGTCGTTGTCTGCAAAAACTTTTAAAAGGCTTAAAACAGTTGCTTTTTCATCAACAAAAAAAGTGTCTAGTAAATATTTATGCGCGGTTAAGGTTTCTTTGTTATTTTCTATAAATTGAATGTCTTTTTCTGCAAAAGAACCCAATAATTTCATGTTTTCTACTACATGAAAATGAGACATAGAGTTACTTTTAAAAACATCTTGTGCTATGGCAATAGTGTTTTTTAGTACAAAAGGCTTTATGTCTTTTATGATGTAATCTGTTAATTTCATACGCTACGAATATAAGTTAAATTGATCGAATAGCCTTTGATTGTCCTTTAATTTTATAAAGAAACAACCAACTGATTTATCAAATTTTACGAGTAAAAGTTTGTCATTTTTTAGAATTAACACTTCTTTCCGCACCTATTTTTTTAAGTAATAATTTACCTGCATTTGTTGATGTTGTAATTGGTATCCGTTATATTTGTAGTCTAATTTTAGATGATGACAAAGTTAAGTGTAAATGTTAATAAAATAGCCACTTTAAGAAATTCTAGAGGCGGTAATGTGCCAAATTTATTAAATGTAGCTACAGATATAGAAGGTTTTGGTGCTCAGGGAATTACAATTCATCCAAGACCAGATGAAAGGCATATTCGTTACCAAGACGCAAGAGATTTAAAGAAGACGGTTACAACGGAGTATAATATTGAAGGAAATCCGATTCAATCTTTTATAGATTTGGTTTTAGAAGTTAGTCCTACGCAAGTTACTTTAGTGCCAGATGCCATTGATGCAATTACATCTAACGCCGGTTGGGATACTATTAAGCACCAGTCTTTCTTACAAGAGGTAGTAAAAGAATTTCAGCAAAACGGCATAAGAACTTCAATTTTTATCGGCACCGATTTAAAATTAATTGAAGCAGCGGCAAAAACGGGTGCAGACAGAATTGAGTTGTACACAGAAAACTATGCAAGTCAGTTTGTTGTATCTAAAGAAAATGCCATAAAACCTTATACAGAAGCAGCAATTTTAGCGCATAGTTTAGGTTTGGGTATTAATGCTGGTCACGATTTAAGTCTAGATAATATTCAGTTTTTTAAACAAAATATTCCAAATTTAGCAGAAGTTTCTATCGGTCATGCTTTAATTACAGAAAGTTTGTATTTAGGGTTAGAAAATGTAGTAAAAATGTACCTTCATAGGCTTCAATAACCTGTTGTTGCAATTTTGATAGTGCTCTTTTAATCAAAAATAATAAATGAATAATACGCCTATTTTACATTCAAAAATATCAGGAACAGGAAAACCACTTTTAATCTTACATGGTTATTTTGGCATGAGTGATAATTGGAAATCTTTAGGAAATCAGTTTTCAGAGACTTACCAAGTTCATCTTATAGATCAAAGAAATCATGGTCGTAGCTTTCATACTTCTGAGTTTAATTATTCACTTTTGGTAGAAGATTTACGCAACTACATTGAACATCATCAACTAGAAAATGTCTATTTAATTGGGCATTCTATGGGTGGTAAAACAGCCATGTTGTTTTCGGTTCGTTATCCTGAGTTGGTCTCTAAATTGGTTGTTGTAGATATTTCTCCAAGATCATATCAGCCGCATCATAATGCAATTTTAGCAGGTTTAAATTCTATAGATTTTTCGATTGATAATACAAGGTCTTTGGTAGATGCAAAATTATCGAAACTTATTCCAGAGTTAGGGGTACGTCAGTTTTTATTAAAAAATGTTTATTGGAAAGAAAAAGGACTTTTGGCTTTCCGATTTAATTTAAGCTCATTAACAGAAAATAATTCTGAAATTGGAGCAGCATTGCCCATAAATACTACGTACAATAAAGAAACCTTATTTTTAAAAGGTGCTAATTCTAATTATATTTCTGAAATTGATGAACCTCTTATTGAAACTCATTTTTCGAATGTAAAAATCACTAAAATTGAAAATGCAGGTCATTGGTTGCACGCAGAAAATCCAAAACAGTTTTATGATGTTGTTATAAATTTTTTAAATTAATAAGCAAAAAATGCAGATAGAAAACGCACAGAAACAAGTAGATGATTGGATAAAAGCACACGGTGTTCGTTATTTTAACGAGTTAACTAATATGGCGCAATTAACCGAAGAGGTTGGTGAAGTGGCTAGAATTATAGCCAGGCGATATGGAGAACAAAGTGAAAAAGAGTCTGATAAAAATAAAGATTTAGGGGAAGAATTGGCAGATGTTATGTTTGTTGTTTTATGTTTGGCAAACCAAACAGGTGTCGACTTAAAAGAAGCTTTTGATAAAAAATTAGAGTTTAAAACCAAACGTGATCATGACCGTCATCATAACAATCAAAAATTAAAATAATGAGTTTTATTAATAAAATTAAACAGCCACAATTTTTTGCTAACTTTCTAAAAATAGCAATTCCATTTTTTATAATTGTAACAATTGTTTCGTTGTTAATGAATAGTTTTTCTGATATTTTTGCTGGAAACTTTACTGAAGTAGCCAACTTGAATTTTAACAACGGAAAATGGATTTCTTTTTTCGGAATTAAAATAGCTATTAGTATTTTCTACGGAGTCTATGTAACTCTAAAAAAAACGAAGTAATTACTTTAGTATTCTTTTTTAAAAATTTTTATACCTGCTTTTACAGCAATTTCTAAATGATTTTTTCGTGGTGTTAAAGGGCAAGAATATTTGTCGTTGTATGCGCAATACGGATTGTAAGTATTGTTAAAGTTTAAGACAACAGTATTATTTGTGGTAATATCGGTTGTCATAATATCCATATATCGGCCGCTTCCGTAAGACTCATTTCCAGAGGTAAAGTCTGTAAATGGTAAAAACAAATAGTCTTTATACTGTTCATCTCGCAAATCATCCTGGTTTTGGTAAACTGTTAATTCACATTCTTTACCTTTTAGGTTAAACTGCACAACTCCGTATTCTTTATAGAGTGGTTTTCTGTCTGTTGTGGTAGCCATTTCAAAAACAGTCGCATTATTAATTTTAGTAAATGTTGCAGTAACGATAAATGAACTGTCAACCTCAAAAAAATCTAATCCTTTAAAATTTTGTAAATCTTTCTTTTTTAAGGGCGATTTTGTAGCATCTTTATAGCTAGCATTTAAAGTTTGCTGGAATTCTGTTTTACCCATTAAAGGTCTTCTGTCTTTAGAGTTGCATGCAGACATGCAGATAAGTAAAAATAAAATAAGAATATTTTTCATGATAGATTATAAATTACTTTAATACAGAAAACTCAATGCTAGAATCGGTAAAAACAGTATGAGTTTGTGTTTTAAAATCTTCTTCATTTGCCTTAAATATGTTGTCTACATATGTTTGCGGATTCAAATCAATCAAAGGAAACCAGGTACTTTGTACTTGAATTTGTAATTTATGCCCTTTTTTAAAGGTGTGAAAAACGTCTTGTAATTTAATGTTTACGTTTGTTTTTTTGTTTGGTGTAAAAGGTTCTGGAAACTCAAAACTATTTCTAAAACGCCCACGCATTACCTCGCTTCTTACCATTAAATGATAATTACTCATTTTTAAATGGTTTTGTAATTTTTCGTTTTTTTCTTTGGTTTCTGATGGATGCACGTCAATTACTTTTACAATCCAATCTGCGGCAGTACCTGTTGTAGCCACTTTTAATTTTGCTAAAATGTCTCCTGCCAAGGTGTAATCTTCTGTTAAAATATCAGTTTCAAAAACCAAAACATCAGGTCTTCTTGCAGCAAAACGTTGGTCATCGGTCATGTATTTACGTGGGGTAAATACTGTTTTAATGTCTTCAGAATATGGAACAGGACGTTTTATATTGCTAATAAAATTAATCTTTTCAACAGTTTTTTTGTCAGAAGTTAATGCTTGGTTTTCTGATAAAAACCAATCTTCTTTTACGATGTTTTTTGGAGGCCAAGCATCATAAGATTTCCACTCTTTTTTTCCAGAATCAAACACATACGCTTCTGGTAATCCAGAGTTTTTGTCGCCTTTTCCTTTTAAGAAATGATTAAAAAAGGTTGTTTCAATTTCTTTTTGAAACTTTAAAGAAATAGAATCTCCAAAGTAATAATTACCAACATAATTTTTTTCGCCTGTTCTAGCCCATTTCCCATGATCCCAAGGGCCAAAAACTAAGGTGTTGTAATTGTCTTTTCCGTTTTTCTCTATGCCTTTGTAAGTTTCTAATGGTCCGTATAAATCTTCTGCATCAAACCAACCACCAACTACCATTGTTGCAACAGAACTTGGTACTTTGTCTAAATGCTGAATAATACCTTTGCGCTGCCAAACAGAATCGTAATTTGGGTGTTCGGTAATTTCTTTCCAGAAAAAATCATCAATTTTATTTTTAGAAGCAGTAGCATTTATATCTAACTTCTCGTACTGAAAATATTCATTTAAGTTTTTTAAAGGCCCTTTGTCTAAGAAAAATTGATATTGATCTTCGGTGTTCATCTTCGGAAAAGAGTACCAAGCAGTATCTGTTGGAGTGTCTTTATATGTGCCGAAAAGAGAAATAGCTCTAAAATAGCTTAGTAAAAAGGCGCCATTATGATGAAAATCATCAAAAAAGAAATCGCCAATACAAGCTTGTGGAGACGCAGCTTTTAAAGCAGGATGTGCATCAATGGTAGAAATTGTTGCATAATGCCCAGGATAAGAAATACCCCATGTACCAACATTTCCGTTGTTGTTTTCTACGTTGTTAACCAGCCAGTCGATGGTGTCGTAAGTGTCTGAAACTTCATCAGATTGATTTTTTGTTTTGTTAGGGATGTACGCACGCATGTTGTCATAAACGCCTTCGCTCATCCAACGACCACGAACATCTTGATAAACAATAATATTGCCTTCTTTCATTAAATGAACATTGGGTCCTATTTTAGTTTTCATCTTACCAACACCATAAGGCGCAGAACTATAGGGTGTTCTTTGCATTAAAATTGGGTGTTTTCTTGAGGTGTCTTTTGGAGAATAAATTGTGGTATGTAATTTTATACCATCTCTCATAGGTATAGCAAATTCTGTTTTTGTGTAATTTTGTTCTACATAATTTTCTTGTTTTGCAGTTGCTAAATCATCACAAGAAAATAAAAGAAAAAGGCTTATAAAACTTAATAAAAATATATTTTTCATGGTATTGCTTTAAATGCTAAAATTACAAAACTAATATGATTTCTTTTGTAAACTGTGAAAAAAAGATTGCTCGAATAATTTTTTTCGTTTCAAAAAATAAAAGCTGATAGAATTCTAAGTTTTAAAAAGGGGTTTTCTCTTGTGTTTTTCTTTATTATTTTTCTGATAAGTGTTTTCTGCAACTAATTTTCTCCTTATTTTTGCAAACTATGCAAGAAACTAAAAAACATCAATTAACAGATTGGTTACCAACGACAAACAAAGAAGTTAAAATACGTGGTTGGGATTATTTAGACGTAATTTTATTTAGTGGAGATGCGTATGTAGATCATCCCTCTTTTGGACCTGCTGTAATAGGTAGAATTTTAGAGAGTTATGGTTTGCGTGTGGCAATTGTGCCACAACCGAGTGTAAATGATAATTTACAAGATTTTGAGAAATTGGGAAAGCCAAGATTGTTTTTTGGTTGTACAGGTGGTTGTATGGATCCGATGGTTTCTAATTACACTGCTAGTAAAAAACGCAGAGATAAAGATGCTTATACACCCAATGGAGATAAAGGTTTTAGACCTGATTATGCAACCTCTGTTTATTCGAAAATTTTAAAAGAAAAGTTTCCAGACGTACCTGTTTTAATTGGTGGTATAGAGGCTTCTTTAAGACGTGTAACTCATTATGATTATTGGTCTGATAAGTTGTTGCCAACCATTTTAGAAACTTCTAAAGCAGATATGTTGGTGTACGGAATGGGAGAGCAGCCTTTAAGAGAAATTGTAGAGTTGTTACAAAAAGGAGTTCCGTTTTCTAGCTTGAAGAATATCAAGCAAACTGCTGTTTTAATCAATAAGCAAGAAGAGAAAATTCCTGTTGTAAATGATTGGGAAGATGTAACCATCAATTCTCATGAAGCGTGTTTAAAAGATAAAAAAACATTTGCTTCTAATTTTAAAGTAATCGAGCAAGAATCAAATAAATTAAAAGCCAGAAGAATTTTACAAGAAGTTAAAGGAAAAACGTTGGTAATTAATCCGCCTTTTCCTACCATGACAGAAAAAGAAATTGATGGTTCTTTTGATTTGCCTTTTACGCGTTTGCCACATCCAAAATATGACAAAAGAGGGCCAATTCCTGCTTTTGAAATGATCAAGTTTTCTATTAACATACATAGAGGATGTTTTGGTGGTTGTAGTTTTTGTACTATTTCTGCACATCAAGGTAAATTTATAGCTAGTAGAAGTCAAGAGTCTGTTTTAAAAGAGATAGATAAAGTAGCAAATATGCCAGATTTTAAAGGCTATTTGTCAGATATTGGTGGGCCTTCTGCTAACATGTATCAAATGAAAGGTAAAGTGCAATCTATTTGCGATAAATGTGTGGCACCTAGTTGTATTTCTCCTGTAATTTGCAGTAATTTAGATACTTCTCACAAGCCATTAACAGATTTGTATCAGGCAGTAGATAAGCATCCGAAGATAAAAAAATCTTTTATTGGAAGTGGAATTAGACATGATATGTTAGTGCCTGAATTCAATAAAAATGCCGATCCTAAAGAGTTAGATGCGTATACAGAAGAGGTGATGACGAAGCATGTTTCTGGTCGATTAAAGGTAGCGCCAGAACACACATCTGATCCTGTTTTAAAATTAATGCGTAAACCTTCTTTTACTTATTTTCATAAGTTTAAAGAGCGTTTTGATAAGATAAATATTAAGAACAAATTAAACTTACAGTTAATTCCTTATTTTATATCTAGCCATCCTGCAAGTGAAGTAGAGGATATGGCTAATTTAGCTGCAGAAACCAAAGACATGGGGTTTCAGTTAGAGCAGGTGCAAGGTTTTACACCAACGCCAATGACGGTTGCAACGGTTATTTATTATTCTGGTTATCATCCTTACACTTTAAAACCAACGAAAACTCCGAAGACTAAAAAGGAGAAAGAAGACCAACATAAATTTTTCTTTTGGTATAAGAAAGAAAATAGAGATTGGATTAAAAATACGTTGAACAAAGTAGGGCGTCAAGATTTATTAAAACGACTATTGCCAGAAAATAACTCTTGGAAAAAGAATAAAACGACTCATAAAAAAGCACAGCATACTTTTGATGATGCAATCCCTTTTAATAAAAGAAAGAAAAAGGCAACTAGAGCGCCTAAAAAAAGGCGTTAGTAATTTTTGTTATCTTAGTGCAAAAATAGTTTGATGAAGAAAATAAGTATAGTATTTATTCTTGTGTTTATATCAAGTTGTATAGCGCCTAAAAAAGTTATTCTTGATAAAAATTTCACAGGTATTTCTAAAGTAAATACAGTGTTAAATGAAGATAATTATAAGGCAAGAAAAACAGTCTATGGTTTTTTAGATAGAAAAAAACTTAGTGGTTTTATTTTGGGTATTGAAGAGAGTTTGCAAACACCAATTAAAAAGGGTAAAACAGTAGTAATTAGTTTTACACAAAATGGATCTAATTGTATTCTTGCAGGCATGGATAGCCATCGTATTTCTAAAGTAATAGATAGGCAAGAAAAAATTTTTGAAACATTTATTGATGCTACCGGAATTCAAAAATTTCTTGTTTACACCAAAAACTCTTTTTTTACAGAGTTTCTTAAAGATAGAAAAAAATGGCAGTTAGATACTTCTGGTTTTATAAATGATAAAATTTTGAAGTTAAAAGAAACTTGCAGTGGTTTTATTATTTTAAGACCCTCTGGTGAATATTGTATTTATTATGGTGGCGATTCTTTTAGTTTTCTTAAAGATCGATTAGAAGTAAAAGATTGGTCTGATAAAAAATCATATTAAAATTTATTTTTTAACAGCAATCATCATGTGCGGACTAAAAGGTAGCAAGTATTCATCATTTTGAGTAAGTTGTTGCAATGCTTTTAAAGTTTTAGATTTCTTTTTATCAATCATATTTGCAAAATATTCGTTGTCTAACCAAATCATACCTTCTACAGCAAAAATATTTATAAACTCTAGGTTTTGTTGTAAAAATTCAGATTTTAACCCTTCTGGTTTGTGATAATAAGCATCGGCTAGTAAAAACGGAAAATCTTTTGGTGTGTTATGGATGCCTGTAGTTAACTCTTCTTTACACATTTCAAAAAACGAATTTGCATGAATCATTCCGTTCATTAAACCAACAACAGTAGAGGCTGTTGCATTTATTGCAAATCCTAAGATAATACCGCCTTTTTTAAGTACTCTTTTCGCTTCTAAAATAGCAGCAATTCTATCTTCTCTTTTTTGCAAATGATATAAAGGGCCATGTAAAATAACTAAATCTGCAGTATTGTCTTTGTAGGGTAGGTTGGTTGCTTCGCCAATGGAAACAGAAAATGGGTTTTGTAACTTTTTAGCCCTTTTTTCGGCAAGTTTTATATGTTTTAAAACGGGTTCTAGTAAATGAACTGTATGATTTTTTTTTGCCAACCATTCAGAGTATTTTCCTGTTCCGCCACCAACATCAATAATAGTTGTATTTGGTTTAGAAATATGAAGTTCAATTAATTCCTTAATACGTTCAAACTCAAAAATGCCCATTCCTTTTTCGAGTCTGGTTTCTTCTGATGCTTTGTTGTAAAAAACTTCTAGTTCTTTACTTATTAGTTGTTTTTTATTCACGTTAATTGTTTTATGCCAGAGCTTAAAAAAGGCATTAGTGGTAAGCAAGTCATTATTTTAAGTTCTTCTAAAATAGTGCTTTCATTTCCTAGAAAAGCCAATATTATATCTGCAGGAACTTTTTTAAACATTGTAGAAAAAATTTCTTTGCCTTCAAGTTTTTCAGAAAGTAATACTTCTAGTAGTGTTCTGTCATACCATTCAAAAACTCTTTCTCTAAATTTTATGGTTTCTAATGGGTTTTTATCTGCTTTTAAGTTTGTAACAATTGCTTGAGTGTTTTTTTGAATGAACTGAAAGGTATAACCACTGCTGGCCTTGGTAAATCCACCAGCTGTACCAATATTTATTACATTTTTAGCATGTTCTGTGCTTCTTTTAAAATTTGCTAAAGACATTGGTATTACTCCAAATTCTTCATGAACAATCTCGTATGAATCAATTCTTAAGTAGGTGTTTATATATTTTTTTAATTCAGAAATATATTCGTTTTGATCAAGTATTTCTTTACTGAATAAAGTATACTCTATTAAAGCCTCTGTTGGCGATGTTGGCAATACATACATAAAAGTTGCACCTTGTTTTTGTTGAATTCTAAAATCCATTAAAGTGGCAAGCTTATCATTAAAAATAGGTTTTTCTACTTTAATATTCCAGCCTTTAAAATGTTGTAAAAGCGTATCTTCTGTTGTTGTTTTTGGGTTGAATAAATTGGTAGAGTTAAAAATGAAATTAGCTTCGTATTCGTTGTTTTTTGTAGTAAGTTTTCCTGTGTTTTTAGTGCTTGAAATATGTGTAATCTCTTCATTTACAAAAGAAACATTTTTAAATTGACTAGCAATCTTAAAGATATGGTTGTAAAAATCGATACCACGAATCATTTTGTAGGTGTACTTCTCTAAATCAAACTCTTTTTCTATGTCTGAAGATAAAAATTGAAGTTTTTTCCATTGGTGATATAAAATTTGCTCGAAATCCCCTGCTTCCTTTTCCCAAAAGCACCAAGTTCTATCATTTGATTTTTTTTGATCTTTATCAACAACTAAAATAGTTTTGTTTTGTAGTTTTTCGTCTATTAAAATTGCATGCAAGAGGCTTAAACCTGCGCAACCGGCACCAGCAATTATATAGTCGTATTTCATAAACTGAAGATCAATTGGGGGTTGAAAGAAAATTATTTTTTAAATAACGAAGTTAGTAGAAAATATACAGATATAGAAATATAAGTTGTGTTTTCAATTAAAAGTAATATTGAGACATTGCTTTTAATTGATTGGTTCTTTTTGTGCAGTTTTATTTGTTAGATCCCCCTAAAAAGCGGCATAAGCGATTTACACGCTTTTCATAAAAAATGAAAAGTGTTTTTGTTTAGATGGGTATTTATCTAAAACAATAGTTCAGATATTAATGCTCTAGTCTTTTTTAATAT
>NZ_CANMFI010000010.1:0-2500 GCF_947497125.1 uncultured Polaribacter sp.
ATTTATAGTTTGTTTTAGGGATGTATTTCCATTTAGCAGGTTATAATTACAAAAAAAAGGATGCCGTTTCAATCCTTAACTCAGGGATTGGGATAATAAAAAGAAGTTTTAGATAAAAAAAAGAGGGGCTTTTCAGGAATTGTAATGTTTGTAACCTTACCCATTTTATTGTGTAGCTGGGTTATTTTCAGTTTTCGCGCTTGCTTGTAAAAATAAACTGATTTTTTTTCGAGTTATAAGCTTCGAGTTTTCAGAGATTTAAGGAGTTGATTAAAAATAAACAAAAAAGAAATTGAAATAATAGTTGCGAGATTGAAAAGGGGTTGTATATTTGCACCCGCTAACGGAAATAGTAGTTTGTTAGTCACGTTCATTGATAGGTTGTTTTGTGGTTTTATTTGGTTAGAATTTAGGTTTAAAAATAAATTAAATTTTTTCAAAAAAGATTAGGTAGATAAATAAAAGCTTGTATCTTTGCAGTCCGAATTTTTCGGGGCACAAAGTTCAGTTTTTTAGGGTTTAAAAAAATAAATAAAAATAATTCATTTTTTTATTGTCAGATTAAAAATAAGTTTTAGATTTGCACCCGCTAACAAAAACAGCACAACGATCATTAGAGATTTTGGAATAACGATTTAAGAAACTAAGTTTTAGTTTTAGTAAAAAGTTAGATAGTTCGATTCTATCATTTCATCAAGATTAGGAATTACATCAATTGTATAAAAGCGATTGAGACACTCTTAACAAGTTCATTGAAAATATTGAAATTGACAGCGTAAACAAAGAGTAGAATAACCATGTTTATTTAATTATAGACAAATTCTTTTGAAACTTATTCATTCATATTATTAAAAATATACAATGAAGAGTTTGATCCTGGCTCAGGATGAACGCTAGCGGCAGGCTTAACACATGCAAGTCGAGGGGTAACATTGTAGCTTGCTACAGATGACGACCGGCGCACGGGTGCGTAACGCGTATAGAACCTACCTTTTACTGAGGAATAGCCTTTAGAAATGAAGATTAATGCCTCATAGTATTGAGATTCGGCATCGAGTTTTAATTAAAGATTTATTGGTAAAAGATGGCTATGCGTCCTATTAGTTAGATGGTAAGGTAACGGCTTACCATGACTTCGATAGGTAGGGGTCCTGAGAGGGAGATCCCCCACACTGGTACTGAGACACGGACCAGACTCCTACGGGAGGCAGCAGTGAGGAATATTGGGCAATGGAGGCAACTCTGACCCAGCCATGCCGCGTGCAGGAAGACGGCCCTATGGGTTGTAAACTGCTTTTATACAGGAAGAAACACTGCTACGTGTAGCAGCTTGACGGTACTGTAAGAATAAGGACCGGCTAACTCCGTGCCAGCAGCCGCGGTAATACGGAGGGTCCGAGCGTTATCCGGAATCATTGGGTTTAAAGGGTCCGCAGGCGGTCAATTAAGTCAGAGGTGAAATCCCATAGCTTAACTATGGAACTGCCTTTGATACTGGTTGACTTGAGTCATATGGAAGTAGATAGAATGTGTAGTGTAGCGGTGAAATGCATAGATATTACACAGAATACCGATTGCGAAGGCAGTCTACTACGTATGTACTGACGCTGAGGGACGAAAGCGTGGGGAGCGAACAGGATTAGATACCCTGGTAGTCCACGCCGTAAACGATGGATACTAGTTGTTGGGCATTAGCTCAGTGACTAAGCGAAAGTGATAAGTATCCCACCTGGGGAGTACGGTCGCAAGACTGAAACTCAAAGGAATTGACGGGGGCCCGCACAAGCGGTGGAGCATGTGGTTTAATTCGATGATACGCGAGGAACCTTACCAGGGCTTAAATGTAGTATGACAGGTTTAGAGATAGACTTTTCTTCGGACATATTACAAGGTGCTGCATGGTTGTCGTCAGCTCGTGCCGTGAGGTGTCAGGTTAAGTCCTATAACGAGCGCAACCCCTGTCGTTAGTTGCCAGCAAGTAAAGTTGGGGACTCTAACGAGACTGCCTACGCAAGTAGTGAGGAAGGTGGGGATGACGTCAAATCATCACGGCCCTTACGTCCTGGGCCACACACGTGCTACAATGGTATGGACAATGAGCAGCCATCTGGCAACAGAGAGCAAATCTATAAACCATATCACAGTTCGGATCGGAGTCTGCAACTCGACTCCGTGAAGCTGGAATCGCTAGTAATCGGATATCAGCCATGATCCGGTGAATACGTTCCCGGGCCTTGTACACACCGCCCGTCAAGCCATGGAAGCTGGGAGTGCCTGAAGTCGGTCACCGCAAGGAGCCGCCTAGGGTAAAACTGGTAACTAGGGCTAAGTCGTAACAAGGTAGCCGTACCGGAAGGTGCGGCTGGAACACCTCCTTTCTAGAGAAAGATGGTGAGTTACAAAAGGAAATTTTACTCTTTGCTGTTAATTTTAAAAAACAATAATAATAAGCTATTATAGTCTCGTAGCTCAGCTGGTTAGAGCGCTACACTGATAATGT
>NZ_CANMFI010000011.1 GCF_947497125.1 uncultured Polaribacter sp.
TTACACTCCGTAAAATTACGCCAAATGGTGAAGTAACAACAGTAGCTGGAACTGGAGAACGTGGTTTTTTAAATGGTGTTGGCTTAAATACTCAATTTGGTTCTGTTTATCACCTAAACATAGATGCACAAGACAATTTATATGCTTCTGATATCAGTAATGATGCTATCCGAAAAATTACTACTAGAGCTACAACTTCAAATAGAATTGCAATTACAGTAAATTTGGTAACTGAAAAACCGGCAGGAGCCTCTACATTTTTATATTATGAAGAAAGTACGCTTGCAGATATTCAAGTACCAGGGAGTAACATTAAGTGGTACGACGCTTCGGAAGATGGCAATACATTGTCATTAACGACCAATTTGGTAAATGGAACCACTTATTACGTTACACAGACCATTGATGATTTAGAGAGTGAAAGGGTCGCGGTTACCGCAGTTTTTACCATACTACCCCCAACAGGTTTGTCTACACAAATTTATGCAGGAGACAAAACCTTAGAAGCTTTAACAGTATCTGGAGACAATATACAATGGTATGCAACAGCTACTGAAGGTAGTGCTTTAGCGTTAACAACAGCTTTAGAAGATGCTACTACTTACTATGCGAGCCAAACTGTTGGAGGTGAAGAGAGTGTAAAACGTTTTGCGGTTACAGTAAAAAAAGTAAGTAATTATCCACAAGATGTACCTGTAGAAAATACTACATTAGCTGGTGTACCGTTGTCTTTAACTTTAAATTACTCACCAGAATGGTATGCTACTGAAAATGGTGGCTCTCCAATGGCAAATACTACAGGTATTACAAATGGAGCTACGTATTTTGTAGCACAAACAGTCCCAGAAAATTATGTAGGTACTTTTGCAGGTAATGGAGATGACGATTTGGTAAATGGTACAGGAACAAATGCCAGTTTTGATGATCCAAGTGGCATGGCTTTTGATAGCGATGGAAACCTTTATGTGGCTGATGAGGATAATCATGTAATACGTAAAATTACCCCAAGTGGAGTGGTTTCTACTTTTGCAGGATCTGGAACTGATGGTTTTACAGACGGACAAGGCTCTGCGGCTAGTTTTTATTATCCAAGAGATATTGCTATAGATACCCATGGTAATTTATTTGTTGTAGATCAAGAAAATTATGCCATCCGTAAAATTACTCCATCAGGCATGGTAAGTACTTTTGCTGGTGGAACAGATGGTTCTTCTGATGGTACTGGTTCTAATGCTGAATTTTTGTATTTAAATAATATTGCTATTGATGCTAATGATGTGCTGTATGTTACTTCAGAAGATAGTACAATTAGAAAAATTACTACTAGGGCTGAAGTTACAACTCTTTTGTCAGATGAGGCCATCTCAGGCAATCCAAAAGGAATTGTTGTAGATGCAGTTGGGAATTTATATGTAGCTGCAGAAAATCGGGTTTGTAAGGTAACACAAGAAGGAGAGGTAAGTATTCTTGCAGGAAGTGAAGATGCAGGTTACCAGGATGGTGATGGTCAGGATGCTCGTTTTAACTATATTCAAGGAATCACAATCGACCCAGCAGGAAATTTATATGTTGCAGACGAAGATAACAACCGTATTCGTAAAATAACACCTTCTGGAACGGTGACCACTATTGCCGGTAATGAAAATAATGATTTTCAGACAGGAATTGGAGTTTTGTCTAGTTTTGATAACCCACGAGGGATTCTGTTTGATGCAGTAGGCAATCTTTACATCTCAGATGATGATCATAGAATACTTAAAATGTTTATGTCGGCAGAATCTTCCAACCGTGCTGGTGTCACTGTAAACTTTGTAACACCAGCCCCTACAACTTCTTACGAGTTGCAGATTTATGCAGGAAATAAAACTTTAGCGTCTTTAATGGTTGCTGGCACAGAAATACAATGGTATGCTGCAGCATCTTTAGGAAATCCACTACCACTTTCAACAACATTAGTTAGCGGTACTACATACTACGCAAGTCAAACAATAAGTGGAGTTGAAAGTACCAGCAGATTGGCTGTTACCGTGCAGCAAATTAGTGTGGCACAGCAAATTATTAGTTCAAATAACACAAATACAATAGCAGATTTAGCAACCACCCCAACTGATGGATATGAAGCCAAATGGTATGCTTCTGCAAGTTCAAGTGAGGTATTAGATGGTGAGCAGGAAGTTACCTCAGGTACTTATTTTGTAGAGCAGCATTCGATAAATATTAATACTTCGCCAGACGTTAGTACTTTTCTTACAGAAGAAAGTTTAGGTTCTTTTTTAGAGGATACAAGTTATTCTTTACAAGAAGTAGTAACTGACGCTTCTGGTAATTTATATGTATTAATAGAGCTTTATAACCCTGATAAACAAATTATTTTAAAGATAACACCAGGTCAAGAAATTTCTTATTTGGTAGGCAATGGGAATGGTGTTTTTTTAGATGCAAATGGGGTAGAAACAGACCAAGGTTTTGGGTGGATTACTGATATGGTAATTGACTCTAATGGAAATCTTTTTTTAGTAGATAATAGCTTAAGCGTAATATTTAAAATATTACCCAATGGTACGGTTTCTGTTTTTGCAGGAAGTGGTGAAAATGGAGACGATGACGGTACAGGAGTTGCAGCAAGCTTTTACTACCCTGTTTCTATGGAAATAGATGCTTTAAATAATTTATATGTTTTTGAAAGTGAAGACCCTAAAGTAAGAAAAATAACATCTGACGGTGTAGTAAGTACTCTATTTACAGATTTTGATAGTAATAGTGTATTTGTAAGAGATGCAGCGGGTACTTTTTACTTTGTAAGAGATGGTGGTATAACTATCTATAAAAGGACTATTGCAGGTGTTATAGAATTAGTTGCAGGAAATGATTATGAAAGAGGCACAACAGATGGTATTGGAGTTGAAGCACGTTTTGGAAATGTAACTAATCTTCTTTTAGACGGGCAAGGGAATCTTTTAGTAGTAGATGAAGACAATTTAAATATTCGAAAAATAAACCTTACATCCAAACAAGTTACAACTATAGCAGGTAGTGGAGATAATCAACTTACAGATGGTGAAGGAACCAATGCTAGTTTTTTAGATCCATTTAATATTACTAAAAACCCTCAAGGCAATTACTATATTTTAGATGATAATACTATTCGTTTAATGGAAGGCAAAAGTCGTTCTAATCGAGTAGCTATTGATGTTTTAAACGGAATAGCACCCCCAACAGGTTTGTCTACACAAATTTATGCAGGAGACAAAACCTTAGAAGCTTTAACAGTATCTGGAGACAATATACAATGGTATGCAACAGCTACTGGAGGTAGTGCTTTAGCATTAACAACAGTTTTAGAAGATGCTACTACTTACTATGCGAGCCAAACTGTTGGAGGTGTAGAAAGTGTAAAACGTTTTGCGGTTACAGTAAAAAAAGTAAGTAATAGCCCACAAGATGTAAATGCAGAAAATACTACATTAGCTGGTATACCGTTGTCTTTAACTTCTGGGTGTGTTCCAAAATGGTATACTTCCGAAACGGGTGGCTCTCCATTAGCAAATACCACTGCTATTAAAAATGGAGCTACGTATTTTATTGAGCAATATTCGCCAGTATATTCAGTAACAACTTATGTTGGAGAAGCAGCGTATGATCCTAAATATGAAATACCTTCTGAATTTATTAGTTGGCCAGCAGGGAACGTTTTTGATGCTTCTGGCAATATGTAT
>NZ_CANMFI010000012.1 GCF_947497125.1 uncultured Polaribacter sp.
ATCCATACGGTATAACTATTGATGCTGCAAATAATTTATATGTTGCTGATGGAGAGAATTTTGCTATTCGAAAAATCACACCAGAAGGAGATGTAACTACGTTTACGGATAACTTTGTTAATGACGATGGAGAATCAAGAGATTTTGATTATTTAACCAATATTAGAATAGATCTTGATGGGGATTTAATATTTATTGATAATAGTGGAGCTTCTTCTTCAAAAATATATAAATCATTATCTAATGGAGAAACAGTTATATTTAAAGAAAGTCTTCCATATTTAAGAGGTCTTACAATTGATAATGGAGGAAATTTTTTTGGAACTGCACCTTTTGAAAATGTGATTTATAAAATAACAAGTACAGGAGATGCAAGTATTTTTGCAGGAACTAAAGATGTAGAAGGAATAGCTGACGGAACCGGAACAAATGCAAGTTTTACCACTCCAAGGACGCTTATTGTAGACTCTCAAGACAATATATACGTAATGGGAAGTGGAGAATTTACACTCCGTAAAATTACGCCAAATGGTGAAGTAACAACAGTAGCTGGAACTGGAGAACGTGGTTTTTTAAATGGT
>NZ_CANMFI010000013.1 GCF_947497125.1 uncultured Polaribacter sp.
TTACACTCCGTAAAATTACGCCAAATGGTGAAGTAACAACAGTAGCTGGAACTGGAGAACGTGGTTTTTTAAATGGTATTGGCTTAAATGCTCAATTTGGTTCTGTTTATCACCTAAACATAGATGCACAAGACAATTTATATGCTTCTGATTTATCTAATAGGGCTATCCGAAAAATTACCACTAGAGCTACAACTTCAAATAGAATTGCTGTTACTGTAAATTTGGTAACACCAGCCCCTACAACTTCACACGAGTTGCAAATTTATGCAGGAAATAAAACTTTAGAGGCTTTAACAGTATCTGGAGAAAACATACAATGGTATGCAGCACCAGCTTTAGGAAATCCATTACCACTTTCAACAACATTAGTTAGCGGTACTACATACTATGCAAGTCAAACAATAAGTGGAGTTGAAAGTACCAGCAGATTGGCTGTTACCGTGCAGCAAATTAGTGTGGCACAGCA
>NZ_CANMFI010000014.1 GCF_947497125.1 uncultured Polaribacter sp.
AGCGGAGTCTAGAGGATGTTTTTAGCTTTACAAGTATAGTTCTTTCTCGACTGCGCTCGAACTGACATTTAGTTAATTTTAATTTCTGATTGTACCTATCTTCAGAAAACGAATGTCATTTCGACTGTTAATGAGAAATCACATATGCTAGCTATTTTTTCAATTTTAGTTTATACTTCATAATTAATTTCTACTAAAATCCTAATTTTTAAATTACGAGGTTCATAATTAGGATTCGACTGTGCTCAACCTGACAGTGCTATATTGATATTAAAATGTCACCTCGAGCGGAGTCTAGAGGATGTTTTTAGCTTTACAAGTATAGTTCTTTCTCGACTGCGCTCGAACTGACATTTAGTTAATTT
>NZ_CANMFI010000015.1 GCF_947497125.1 uncultured Polaribacter sp.
ATCTATCTATCTATCTATCTATCTATCTATCTATCTATCTATCTATCTATCTATCTATCTATCTATCTATCTATCTAAATGGATAAATCAATAAACTAATAGAAGTTTAATTAATAATTGGAAATCATAAAGAGGATAAGTATATATTGATATATAAAAGGAAAATCAATACTTAATTAAACACATAAAAAAACCTCATATCGTTAAGATATGAGGTTTAGGTTACTGAATGATCAGTAATAAAGAAAGGCGGC
>NZ_CANMFI010000016.1 GCF_947497125.1 uncultured Polaribacter sp.
GATTTTTCGAATAGCAAAATTCTCTCCATCAGCAACATATAAATTATTTGCAGCATCAATAGTTATACCGTATGGATTATCAAAACGAGCATCAGTTCCTCTTTCATTAACAAAACCACGTTCTCCAGTCTCACTTCCGGCAAAAACAGTAACCTCTCCTGTAATAGCTACTTTTAATATACGATGCTCATTGTTATCAGC
>NZ_CANMFI010000017.1 GCF_947497125.1 uncultured Polaribacter sp.
GGAACCGATGCAAACTTATTTACGATTAGTTCAGCAGGTGTTTTAAGTTTTGTAGCGGCACCAGATTATGAAGATGCACAAGATAATGGCACTAACAATGTATATGATTTAATCATTACAATAGAAGATGCTTCGGGTAATGAAACTGCAACCACAGTTACAGTAACGGTGACAGATGTAGATGAAGTTGCTCCAATCTT